>NZ_JBBOYP010000001.1:0-32500 GCF_038050295.1 Bacillus sp. FSL R5-0603
ATGGAAAATATATTAGACCTGTGGAACCAAGCCCTTGCTCAAATCGAAAAAAAGTTGAGCAAACCGAGTTTTGAGACTTGGATGAAGTCAACCAAAGCCCACTCACTGCAAGGCGATACATTAACAATCACGGCTCCCAATGAATTTGCCAGAGACTGGCTGGAGTCCAGATACTTGCATCTGATTGCAGATACTATATATGAATTAACCGGGGAAGAATTGAGCATTAAGTTTGTCATTCCTCAAAATCAAGATGTTGAGGACTTTATGCCGAAACCGCAAGTCAAAAAAGCGGTCAAAGAAGATACATCTGATTTTCCTCAAAATATGCTCAATCCAAAATATACTTTTGATACTTTTGTCATCGGATCTGGAAACCGATTTGCACACGCAGCTTCCCTCGCAGTAGCGGAAGCACCCGCGAAAGCTTACAACCCTTTATTTATCTATGGGGGCGTCGGCTTAGGGAAAACGCACTTAATGCATGCGATCGGCCATTATGTAATAGATCATAATCCTTCTGCCAAAGTGGTTTATCTGTCTTCTGAGAAATTCACAAACGAATTCATCAACTCTATCCGAGATAATAAAGCCGTCGACTTCCGCAATCGCTATCGAAATGTTGATGTGCTTTTGATAGATGATATTCAATTTTTAGCGGGGAAAGAACAAACCCAGGAAGAATTTTTCCATACATTTAACACATTGCACGAAGAAAGCAAACAAATCGTCATTTCAAGCGACCGACCGCCAAAGGAAATTCCGACACTTGAAGACAGATTGCGCTCACGTTTTGAATGGGGACTTATTACAGATATCACACCGCCTGATCTAGAAACGAGAATTGCAATTTTAAGAAAAAAAGCCAAAGCAGAAGGCCTCGATATTCCGAACGAGGTTATGCTTTACATCGCGAATCAAATCGACAGCAATATTCGGGAACTCGAAGGAGCATTAATCAGAGTTGTCGCTTATTCATCTTTAATTAATAAAGATATTAATGCTGATCTGGCCGCTGAGGCGTTGAAAGATATTATTCCTTCCTCAAAACCGAAAGTCATTACGATAAAAGAAATTCAGAGGGTAGTAGGCCAGCAATTTAATATTAAACTCGAGGATTTCAAAGCAAAAAAACGGACAAAGTCAGTAGCTTTTCCGCGTCAAATCGCCATGTACTTATCAAGGGAAATGACTGATTCCTCTCTTCCTAAAATCGGTGAAGAGTTTGGAGGACGTGATCATACGACCGTTATTCATGCGCATGAAAAAATTTCAAAACTGCTGGCAGATGATGAACAGCTTCAGCAGCATGTAAAAGAAATTAAAGAACAGCTTAAATAGCAGGACCGGGGATCAATCGGGGAAAGTGTGAATAACTTTTCGGAAGTCATACACAGTCTGTCCACATGTGGATAGGCTGTGTTTCCTGTCTTTTTCACAACTTATCCACAAATCCACAGGCCCTACTATTACTTCTACTATTTTTTTATAAATATATATATTAATACATTATCCGTTAGGAGGATAAAAATGAAATTCACGATTCAAAAAGATCGTCTTGTTGAAAGTGTCCAAGATGTATTAAAAGCAGTTTCATCCAGAACCACGATTCCCATTCTGACTGGTATTAAAATTGTTGCATCAGATGATGGAGTATCCTTTACAGGGAGTGACTCAGATATTTCTATTGAATCCTTCATTCCTAAAGAAGAAGGAGATAAAGAAATCGTCACTATTGAACAGCCCGGAAGCATCGTTTTACAGGCTCGCTTTTTTAGTGAAATTGTAAAAAAATTGCCGATGGCAACTGTAGAAATCGAAGTCCAAAATCAATATTTGACGATTATCCGTTCTGGTAAAGCTGAATTTAATCTAAACGGACTGGATGCTGATGAGTATCCGCACTTGCCGCAGATTGAAGAGCATCATGCGATTCAGATCCCAACTGATTTGTTAAAAAATCTAATCAGACAAACAGTATTTGCAGTGTCCACCTCAGAAACACGCCCTATCTTGACAGGTGTAAACTGGAAAGTGGAGCAAAGTGAATTATTATGCACTGCAACGGATAGCCACCGTCTTGCATTAAGAAAGGCAAAACTTGATATTCCAGAAGACAGATCTTATAACGTCGTGATTCCGGGAAAAAGTTTAACTGAACTCAGCAAGATTTTAGATGACAACCAGGAACTTGTAGATATCGTCATCACAGAAACCCAAGTTCTGTTTAAAGCGAAAAACGTCTTATTCTTCTCACGGCTTCTGGACGGGAATTATCCAGACACAACCAGCCTGATTCCGCAAGACAGCAAAACAGAAATCATTGTGAACACAAAAGAATTCCTTCAGGCCATTGATCGTGCATCTCTTTTAGCTAGAGAGGGACGCAACAACGTTGTAAAACTGTCCGCAAAACCGGCTGAATCCATTGAAATTTCTTCCAATTCGCCGGAAATCGGTAAAGTTGTGGAAGCAATTGCTGCGGATCAAGTTGAAGGTGAGGAATTAAATATCTCTTTTAGTCCAAAATATATGCTGGATGCACTAAAGGTGCTTGAAGGAGCAGAAATACGCGTAAGCTTTACAGGCGCAATGAGACCTTTCTTAATTCGCACGCCGAATGATGAAACGATTGTACAGCTTATCCTCCCTGTCAGAACCTATTAATCCGATACACTGCTGCCGACCTGTCGGCAGCTTTTCTATTCGGTATCTGCTCCGACAAGTTTTCCCTTTCCCTAATTCGTTTTTTTTTAGTACAATTAGATATTAGTGATATTTGAAAGAGGTCGATATAATGGCAAATCCGATTTCAATTGATACAGAGATGATTACACTCGGACAATTCTTAAAATTAGCCGATGTGATTCAGTCTGGCGGTATGGCGAAGTGGTTTTTAAGCGAGCATGAAGTGCTTGTGAACGATGAGCCGGACAACCGCCGGGGCAGAAAGCTGTATGTTGGAGATGTGGTAGAGATTGAAGGATTTGGTTCATTTCAAGTCGTCAATTAAAGCGGGTGACACTGATTGTATATCCAGAACTTAGAACTGACATCTTACCGCAACTACGACCATGCTGAACTTCAATTTGAAAATAAAGTAAATGTGATCATCGGAGAAAACGCCCAGGGGAAGACAAACCTCATGGAGGCGATCTATGTCTTGTCCATGGCGAAATCGCACCGGACATCAAATGACAAAGAACTTATACGGTGGGACAAAGACTATGCTAAAATAGAGGGAAGAGTGATGAAGCAAAACGGGGCGGTCCCGATGCAGCTCGTCATCTCCAAAAAGGGTAAAAAGGGCAAGGTCAATCATATTGAACAGCAAAAGCTCAGCCAGTATGTCGGGGCCCTCAACACCATTATGTTCGCGCCGGAAGATTTAAATCTTGTAAAGGGAAGCCCTCAAGTGAGAAGGCGGTTTCTTGACATGGAAATCGGACAGGTTTCTCCCGTCTACCTTCATGATCTTTCTCTTTACCAGAAAATCCTTTCCCAGCGGAATCATTTTTTGAAACAGCTGCAAACAAGAAAACAAACTGACCGGACGATGCTCGATGTTTTGACCGATCAGCTTGTAGAAGTTGCAGCAAAAGTCGTCGTAAAACGCCTGCAGTTTACAGCACAGCTCGAGAAATGGGCGCAGCCCATCCATGCAGGCATCTCAAGAGGACTTGAAGAACTGACCCTGAAATACCATACAGCTCTTGATGTATCAGATCCCCTAGATTTGTCGAAAATGGGAGATAGCTATCAAGAAGCGTTTTCTAAATTAAGAGAAAAAGAAATTGAGCGTGGTGTGACGCTGTCAGGGCCTCATCGTGATGATGTTCTTTTCTATGTGAACGGACGCGATGTGCAGACGTATGGTTCTCAAGGACAGCAGCGAACGACGGCGTTGTCCCTTAAGCTGGCGGAGATTGACCTGATCCATGAAGAAATCGGAGAATATCCCATTTTACTATTGGATGATGTACTGAGTGAACTGGATGATTATCGCCAGTCACACTTGCTTCATACGATCCAAGGCCGTGTACAAACGTTTGTCACAACGACAAGCGTTGATGGCATTGATCACGAAACCTTACGTCAAGCAGGAATGTTCCGTGTGCAAAATGGTGCGTTAGTGAAGTGAAGAAATGAGGTGAGCAATTGTATATTCATTTAGGTGATGACTTTGTGGTTTCAACACGAGATATTGTCGGCATTTTTGACTTTAAAGCCAACATGTCGCCTATTGTTGAAGAATTTCTGAAAAAACAGAAACACAAGGTGGTGCCTTCCGTAAACGGCACGCCCAAATCTATCGTAGTCACGGTTCAGAATATATATTACTCTCCCTTATCTTCCAGCACATTAAAAAAACGTGCGCAATTTATGTTTGAAATAGATTCTTAGAAATTTTTTTTCACGAATATATCGTTTAGAAAAGTGTAGGTGAATGACGTGGCTATGGAACAGCAGCAAAACAGTTATGATGAAAATCAGATACAGGTACTAGAAGGATTGGAAGCTGTTCGTAAAAGACCGGGGATGTATATCGGTTCGACAAACAGCAAAGGCCTTCACCACCTGGTATGGGAAATTGTCGACAATAGTATTGACGAAGCCCTCGCCGGTTATTGTACGGATATCAATATCCAAATCGAAAAAGACAACAGTATCACGGTTGTAGATAATGGCCGCGGTATTCCAGTCGGTATTCATGAAAAAATGGGCCGTCCTGCGGTAGAAGTCATTATGACGGTGCTTCATGCCGGAGGAAAATTTGACGGAAGCGGCTATAAAGTATCCGGAGGATTACACGGTGTAGGTGCGTCGGTCGTAAACGCACTATCAACAGAGCTTGATGTGACGGTTCAACGTGACGGTAAAATTCATCGCCAAACCTATAAACGCGGAGTTCCGGTTACAGACCTTGAAATCATTGGCGAAACGGATCATACAGGAACGACGACACATTTTGTCCCGGACCCTGAAATTTTCTCAGAAACAACCGAGTATGATTATGATCTGCTTGCCAACCGCGTGCGTGAATTAGCCTTTTTAACAAAGGGTGTAAACATCACGATTGAAGATAAACGTGAAGGACAAGAGCGCAAAAATGAATACCATTACGAAGGCGGAATTAAAAGTTATGTAGAGTATTTAAACCGCTCTAAAGAGGTTGTCCATGAAGAGCCGATTTACATTGAAGGCGAAAAGGACGGCATTACGGTTGAAGTGGCTTTGCAATACAATGACAGCTACACAAGCAACATTTACTCGTTTACAAACAACATTAACACGTACGAAGGCGGTACCCATGAAGCTGGCTTCAAAACGGGCCTGACTCGTGTTATCAACGATTACGCCAGAAAAAAAGGGCTTATTAAAGAAAATGATCCAAACCTAAGCGGAGATGACGTAAGGGAAGGGCTGACAGCGATTATTTCAATCAAACACCCTGATCCGCAGTTTGAGGGCCAAACGAAAACAAAGCTGGGCAACTCAGAAGCACGGACGATCACCGATACGTTATTTTCTACGGCGATGGAAACATTTATGCTGGAAAATCCAGATGCAGCCAAAAAAATTGTCGATAAAGGCTTAATGGCGGCAAGAGCAAGAATGGCTGCGAAAAAAGCCCGTGAACTAACACGTCGTAAGAGTGCTTTGGAAATTTCAAACCTGCCCGGTAAGTTAGCGGACTGCTCTTCAAAAGATCCGAGCATTTCCGAGTTATATATCGTAGAGGGTGACTCTGCCGGAGGATCTGCTAAACAAGGACGCGACAGACATTTCCAAGCCATTTTGCCGCTTAGAGGTAAAATCCTAAACGTTGAAAAGGCCAGACTGGATAAAATCCTTTCTAACAACGAAGTTCGCTCTATGATCACAGCGCTCGGCACAGGTATTGGGGAAGACTTCAACCTTGAGAAAGCCCGTTACCACAAAGTTGTCATTATGACAGATGCCGATGTTGACGGCGCGCACATCAGAACACTGCTGTTAACGTTCTTTTACAGATATATGCGCCAAATTATCGAAAATGGCTACGTGTACATTGCGCAGCCGCCGCTCTACAAGGTTCAACAGGGGAAACGTGTTGAATATGCGTACAATGACAAGGAGCTTGAAGAGCTGTTAAAAACTCTTCCTCAAACGCCTAAGCCTGGACTGCAGCGCTATAAAGGTCTTGGTGAAATGAATGCTACCCAGCTATGGGAGACAACCATGGATCCTAGTTCCAGAACACTTCTTCAGGTAACTCTTGAAGATGCAATGGATGCGGACGAGACTTTTGAAATGCTTATGGGCGACAAGGTAGAACCGCGCCGAAACTTCATAGAAGCGAATGCGAGATACGTTAAAAATCTTGACATCTAATCATAAAAAGCCTTATTTCCAATAAGAAATAAGGCTTTTTTCTGAACAAGATCAGATGCAGCAATGCCTGCAATACCTATATATTCTAGCAATTTAATGTGTATAATCATAAGTTTATTGATATAATGGAGAATAGTGAAATCGTATTGAAGGTCATAATGGACAATCTACTCCCACATATTTCATGTGATACTTCAGGGAGGTTTTTTAATGAGTGAACAAAACACACCACAAGTTCGTGAAATAAATATCAGTCAGGAAATGCGTACGTCCTTCTTGGATTATGCAATGAGCGTTATCGTGTCCCGTGCTCTTCCAGATGTTCGAGACGGTTTAAAACCGGTTCATAGACGGATTTTGTATGCAATGAATGATTTAGGCATGACAAGTGACAAGCCTTATAAAAAATCCGCGCGTATCGTTGGAGAAGTTATCGGGAAATACCACCCGCACGGTGATTCAGCGGTATATGAATCCATGGTCAGAATGGCTCAGGATTTCAACTACCGTTATATGCTCGTTGACGGTCACGGAAACTTCGGTTCTGTTGACGGAGACTCAGCGGCGGCCATGCGTTATACAGAAGCAAGAATGTCTAAAATCTCAATGGAGATTCTTCGCGACATCACAAAAGACACAATCGATTACCAGGATAACTATGACGGGTCAGAAAGAGAACCTGTCGTTATGCCTTCAAGGTTCCCGAATCTGCTCGTGAACGGTGCTGCCGGCATTGCGGTAGGTATGGCAACAAACATTCCTCCGCACCAGCTGGGAGAAATCATTGACGGTGTACTTGCTGTCAGTGAGAATCCGGACATTACCATTCCAGAGCTTATGGAAGTCATTCCAGGGCCTGATTTCCCGACTGCGGGTCAAATCTTGGGACGCAGCGGTATCCGGAAAGCATACGAATCAGGCCGAGGCTCTATCACGATCCGGGCAAAAGCTGAGATCGAACAAACATCTTCGGGTAAAGAAAGAATTATCGTTACAGAGTTACCTTACCAAGTAAATAAGGCGAAATTAATTGAGAAAATTGCTGATCTCGTAAGGGACAAAAAGATAGAGGGTATCACAGATCTGCGTGATGAGTCAGATCGTACAGGTATGAGAATTGTCATTGAAATCAGACGCGATGCCAATGCAAATGTCATCTTAAACAATCTGTACAAACAAACTGCTCTACAAACATCTTTTGGCATCAACCTGCTTGCACTTGTTGATGGCCAGCCGAAAGTTTTAACTCTTAAGCAATGCCTGGAGCATTACCTTGACCATCAAAAAGTTGTCATTAGACGCCGTACTGCTTATGAATTACGTAAAGCAGAAGCGAGAGCTCATATCTTGGAAGGATTGAGAGTTGCACTGGATCATCTCGATGCAGTTATCTCCCTTATCCGTAATTCTCAAACGGCTGAAATTGCGAGAACAGGTTTAATTGAACAATTCTCACTGACAGAGAAGCAAGCACAAGCGATCCTTGACATGAGGCTCCAGCGTTTAACGGGACTGGAACGTGAAAAGATAGAAGAAGAATACCAATCTCTTGTTAAATTAATTGCAGAGCTAAAAGACATCTTGGCAAATGAATATAAAGTGCTTGAGATCATTCGTGAAGAACTCACGGAAATCAAAGAGCGTTTTAACGATGAAAGACGTACTGAGATCGTCACTTCTGGACTGGAGACAATTGAAGATGAAGATCTCATCGAGAGAGAAAATATCGTAGTTACTCTGACGCACAACGGATACGTCAAACGTCTTCCTGCATCAACTTACCGCAGTCAAAAACGGGGCGGAAAAGGTGTACAAGGTATGGGAACAAACGAAGATGATTTCGTTGAACATTTGATCTCTACGTCAACTCATGACACGATTCTCTTCTTCTCGAACAAGGGGAAAGTGTATCGTGCAAAAGGGTATGAAATCCCTGAATACGGCAGAACGGCAAAAGGAATCCCGATTATTAACCTGCTGGAGGTAGAAAAAGGTGAGTGGATCAACGCGATTATTCCAGTCACGGAATTTAATGCGGAGCTTTACCTTTTCTTCACTACAAAGCATGGGGTTTCAAAACGAACATCGCTATCTCAATTCGCTAATATCCGAAACAATGGTCTAATTGCTCTGAGTCTTCGTGAAGATGATGAACTGATGGGTGTACGTCTGACTGACGGCACAAAACAAATCATCATTGGAACGAAAAACGGTTTACTGATCCGTTTCCCTGAAACAGATGTCCGGGAGATGGGAAGAACTGCGGCGGGCGTAAAAGGCATCACCCTGACGGATGACGACGTTGTTGTCGGCATGGAGATATTAGAGGAAGAATCACACGTCCTTATCGTAACTGAAAAAGGGTACGGAAAACGAACTCCGGCTGAAGAGTACAGAACCCAAAGCCGGGGCGGAAAAGGACTCAAAACAGCGAAAATCACCGAGAACAACGGCCAACTAGTAGCAGTGAAAGCTACTAAAGGTGAAGAGGATCTAATGATTATTACAGCTAGCGGCGTACTCATCAGAATGGACATCAATGATATCTCCATCACCGGACGTGTCACTCAAGGTGTGCGTCTCATCAGAATGGCAGAAGAAGAGCATGTTGCTACAGTAGCTTTAGTAGAGAAAAACGAAGAAGATGAGAATGAAGAAGAACAAGAAGAAGTGTGAGAAAAAGCGCAGCTGAAATAGCTGCGCTTTTTTGTGTCATAACCCTTTACAGTCATAAAAATTATGGTATAATCATTTCTGTTGTCTTTTTAAAGACACAAGCATGACCATTATGACTAGTAAAAACTTTTTTAAAAAAGTATTGACCTAGTTAACTAAAAATGTTACTATTAAGTAGTCGCTTCGAGAGAAGTACACAAAGTTCTTTGAAAACTAAACAAGACAAAACGTACCTGTTAATTCATTTTTATAAATCGCACAGCGATGTGCGTAGTCAGTCAAACTACTTTATCGGAGAGTTTGATCCTGGCTCAGGACGAACGCTGGCGGCGTGCCTAATACATGCAAGTCGAGCGGACAGATGGGAGCTTGCTCCCTGATGTTAGCGGCGGACGGGTGAGTAACACGTGGGTAACCTGCCTGTAAGACTGGGATAACTCCGGGAAACCGGGGCTAATACCGGATGGTTGTTTGAACCGCATGGTTCAAACATAAAAGGTGGCTTCGGCTACCACTTACAGATGGACCCGCGGCGCATTAGCTAGTTGGTGAGGTAACGGCTCACCAAGGCGACGATGCGTAGCCGACCTGAGAGGGTGATCGGCCACACTGGGACTGAGACACGGCCCAGACTCCTACGGGAGGCAGCAGTAGGGAATCTTCCGCAATGGACGAAAGTCTGACGGAGCAACGCCGCGTGAGTGATGAAGGTTTTCGGATCGTAAAGCTCTGTTGTTAGGGAAGAACAAGTACCGTTCGAATAGGGCGGTACCTTGACGGTACCTAACCAGAAAGCCACGGCTAACTACGTGCCAGCAGCCGCGGTAATACGTAGGTGGCAAGCGTTGTCCGGAATTATTGGGCGTAAAGGGCTCGCAGGCGGTTTCTTAAGTCTGATGTGAAAGCCCCCGGCTCAACCGGGGAGGGTCATTGGAAACTGGGGAACTTGAGTGCAGAAGAGGAGAGTGGAATTCCACGTGTAGCGGTGAAATGCGTAGAGATGTGGAGGAACACCAGTGGCGAAGGCGACTCTCTGGTCTGTAACTGACGCTGAGGAGCGAAAGCGTGGGGAGCGAACAGGATTAGATACCCTGGTAGTCCACGCCGTAAACGATGAGTGCTAAGTGTTAGGGGGTTTCCGCCCCTTAGTGCTGCAGCTAACGCATTAAGCACTCCGCCTGGGGAGTACGGTCGCAAGACTGAAACTCAAAGGAATTGACGGGGGCCCGCACAAGCGGTGGAGCATGTGGTTTAATTCGAAGCAACGCGAAGAACCTTACCAGGTCTTGACATCCTCTGACAATCCTAGAGATAGGACGTCCCCTTCGGGGGCAGAGTGACAGGTGGTGCATGGTTGTCGTCAGCTCGTGTCGTGAGATGTTGGGTTAAGTCCCGCAACGAGCGCAACCCTTGATCTTAGTTGCCAGCATTCAGTTGGGCACTCTAAGGTGACTGCCGGTGACAAACCGGAGGAAGGTGGGGATGACGTCAAATCATCATGCCCCTTATGACCTGGGCTACACACGTGCTACAATGGACAGAACAAAGGGCAGCGAAACCGCGAGGTTAAGCCAATCCCACAAATCTGTTCTCAGTTCGGATCGCAGTCTGCAACTCGACTGCGTGAAGCTGGAATCGCTAGTAATCGCGGATCAGCATGCCGCGGTGAATACGTTCCCGGGCCTTGTACACACCGCCCGTCACACCACGAGAGTTTGTAACACCCGAAGTCGGTGAGGTAACCTTTTAGGAGCCAGCCGCCGAAGGTGGGACAGATGATTGGGGTGAAGTCGTAACAAGGTAGCCGTATCGGAAGGTGCGGCTGGATCACCTCCTTTCTAAGGATATTATACGGAATATAAGACCTTGGGTCTTATAAACAGAACGTTCCCTGTCTTGTTTAGTTTTGAAGGAACTTTGTTCCTTGAATAAGTTAAGATGGGCCTGTAGCTCAGCTGGTTAGAGCGCACGCCTGATAAGCGTGAGGTCGGTGGTTCGAGTCCA
The DNA here is from genome assembly GCF_038050295.1 of Bacillus sp. FSL R5-0603. NCBI lineage: Bacteria > Bacillati > Bacillota > Bacilli > Caryophanales > Bacillaceae > Bacillus > Bacillus sp. FSL R5-0603. The sequence continues at coordinate 11,056 of NZ_JBBOYP010000001.1, forward strand.
CTCAGGCCCACCATCTTATATAACGGGGCCTTAGCTCAGCTGGGAGAGCGCCTGCTTTGCACGCAGGAGGTCAGCGGTTCGATCCCGCTAGGCTCCACCAACGTGTTCTTTGAAAACTAGATAACAGTAGACATCACATTCAATTAGTAATACAAGATATCACATAGTGATTCTTTTTAACGGTTAAGTTAGAAAGGGCGCACGGTGGATGCCTTGGCACTAGGAGCCGATGAAGGACGGGACGAACACCGATATGCTTCGGGGAGCTGTAAGCAAGCTTTGATCCGGAGATTTCCGAATGGGGAAACCCACCACTCGTAATGGAGTGGTATCCATATCTGAATTCATAGGATATGAGAAGGCAGACCCGGGGAACTGAAACATCTAAGTACCCGGAGGAAGAGAAAGCAAATGCGATTCCCTGAGTAGCGGCGAGCGAAACGGGATTAGCCCAAACCAAGAGGCTTGCCTCTTGGGGTTGTAGGACACTCTGTACGGAGTTACAAAGGAACGAGGTAGATGAAGAGGTCTGGAAAGGCCCGCCATAGGAGGTAACAGCCCTGTAGTCAAAACTTCGTTCTCTCCTGAGTGGATCCTGAGTACGGCGGAACACGTGAAATTCCGTCGGAATCCGGGAGGACCATCTCCCAAGGCTAAATACTCCCTAGTGACCGATAGTGAACCAGTACCGTGAGGGAAAGGTGAAAAGCACCCCGGAAGGGGAGTGAAAGAGATCCTGAAACCGTGTGCCTACAAGTAGTCAGAGCCCGTTAACGGGTGATGGCGTGCCTTTTGTAGAATGAACCGGCGAGTTACGATCCCGTGCAAGGTTAAGCAGAAGATGCGGAGCCGCAGCGAAAGCGAGTCTGAATAGGGCGCATGAGTACGTGGTCGTAGACCCGAAACCAGGTGATCTACCCATGTCCAGGGTGAAGTTCAGGTAACACTGAATGGAGGCCCGAACCCACGCACGTTGAAAAGTGCGGGGATGAGGTGTGGGTAGGGGTGAAATGCCAATCGAACCTGGAGATAGCTGGTTCTCTCCGAAATAGCTTTAGGGCTAGCCTCAAGGTAAGAGTCTTGGAGGTAGAGCACTGATTGGACTAGGGGCCCCTACCGGGTTACCGAATTCAGTCAAACTCCGAATGCCAATGACTTATCCTTGGGAGTCAGACTGCGAGTGATAAGATCCGTAGTCGAAAGGGAAACAGCCCAGACCGCCAGCTAAGGTCCCAAAGTATACGTTAAGTGGAAAAGGATGTGGAGTTGCTTAGACAACCAGGATGTTGGCTTAGAAGCAGCCACCATTTAAAGAGTGCGTAATAGCTCACTGGTCGAGTGACTCTGCGCCGAAAATGTACCGGGGCTAAACGTATCACCGAAGCTGCGGACTGTTCTTCGAACAGTGGTAGGAGAGCGTTCTAAGGGCTGTGAAGCCAGACCGGAAGGACTGGTGGAGCGCTTAGAAGTGAGAATGCCGGTATGAGTAGCGAAAGAGGGGTGAGAATCCCCTCCACCGAATGCCTAAGGTTTCCTGAGGAAGGCTCGTCCGCTCAGGGTTAGTCGGGACCTAAGCCGAGGCCGAAAGGCGTAGGCGATGGACAACAGGTTGATATTCCTGTACCACCTCCTCACCATTTGAGCAATGGGGGGACGCAGGAGGATAGGGTAAGCGCGGTATTGGATATCCGCGTCCAAGCAGTTAGGCTGGGAAATAGGCAAATCCGTTTCCCATAAGGCTGAGCTGTGATGGCGAGCGAAATATAGTAGCGAAGTTCCTGATTCCACACTGCCAAGAAAAGCCTCTAGCGAGGTGAGAGGTGCCCGTACCGCAAACCGACACAGGTAGGCGAGGAGAGAATCCTAAGGTGATCGAGAGAACTCTCGTTAAGGAACTCGGCAAAATGACCCCGTAACTTCGGGAGAAGGGGTGCTCTGTTAGGGTGCAAGCCCGAGAGAGCCGCAGTGAATAGGCCCAGGCGACTGTTTAGCAAAAACACAGGTCTCTGCGAAGCCGTAAGGCGAAGTATAGGGGCTGACGCCTGCCCGGTGCTGGAAGGTTAAGAGGAGCGCTTAGCGTAAGCGAAGGTGCGAATTGAAGCCCCAGTAAACGGCGGCCGTAACTATAACGGTCCTAAGGTAGCGAAATTCCTTGTCGGGTAAGTTCCGACCCGCACGAAAGGCGCAACGATCTGGGCACTGTCTCAACGAGAGACTCGGTGAAATTATAGTACCTGTGAAGATGCAGGTTACCCGCGACAGGACGGAAAGACCCCGTGGAGCTTTACTGCAGCCTGATATTGAATGTTGGTACAGCTTGTACAGGATAGGTAGGAGCCTTGGAAACCGGAGCGCCAGCTTCGGTGGAGGCATCGGTGGGATACTACCCTGGCTGTATTGACCTTCTAACCCGCCGCCCTTATCGGGCGGGGAGACAGTGTCAGGTGGGCAGTTTGACTGGGGCGGTCGCCTCCTAAAAGGTAACGGAGGCGCCCAAAGGTTCCCTCAGAATGGTTGGAAATCATTCGCAGAGTGTAAAGGCACAAGGGAGCTTGACTGCGAGACCTACAAGTCGAGCAGGGACGAAAGTCGGGCTTAGTGATCCGGTGGTTCCGCATGGAAGGGCCATCGCTCAACGGATAAAAGCTACCCCGGGGATAACAGGCTTATCTCCCCCAAGAGTCCACATCGACGGGGAGGTTTGGCACCTCGATGTCGGCTCATCGCATCCTGGGGCTGTAGTCGGTCCCAAGGGTTGGGCTGTTCGCCCATTAAAGCGGTACGCGAGCTGGGTTCAGAACGTCGTGAGACAGTTCGGTCCCTATCCGTCGCGGGCGCAGGAAATTTGAGAGGAGCTGTCCTTAGTACGAGAGGACCGGGATGGACGCACCGCTGGTGTACCAGTTGTTCTGCCAAGGGCATCGCTGGGTAGCTATGTGCGGACGGGATAAGTGCTGAAAGCATCTAAGCATGAAGCCCCCCTCAAGATGAGATTTCCCATTCCGCAAGGAAGTAAGATCCCTGAAAGATGATCAGGTTGATAGGTCTGAGGTGGAAGTGTGGCGACACATGGAGCTGACAGATACTAATCGATCGAGGACTTAACCATATTTTTGAATGATGTCACATCTGTTATCTAGTTTTGAGAGAACACTCTCAATTTGTTTGGTGGCGATAGCGAAGAGGTCACACCCGTTCCCATACCGAACACGGAAGTTAAGCTCTTCAGCGCCGATGGTAGTCGGGGGTTTCCCCCTGTGAGAGTAGGACGCCGCCAAGCAAGTTTAAACCCAGCTCAATGAGCTGGGTTTTTTGTTTGTTAAAAATGAAGAAGAAACTGTGAAGCGTATTTAGGGAATTTCTTTTCTGTTACTAATAAAAACTGCTGAATTAACACGTAGTCATCACTTATATGCTGTGTTAATAACTCATACCACCATTCTGTTTCATACCTTGCAATCATCCCAACGTTGTACAAAATCAAATAATGAATTGTCATTTCGGGAAGCCTCAGAAATTGCTCCCTTTGAGAAGGGATATAATATTGGTTCTTTTCCATGTCAAACAATAAGCTGGTCGATGTCCATGGCTCCTTGTCTTGTGGTGAAATCTCGAACAGCAGCCCGTGTTCATTATTTTTTGTAAAAGACCATTGATAATGATGGGACATGTATTCAGCAAACCTTGAATCAGACATTTTGTAATTGATTACTACTTCCTCCGGTACAAAAATTTCGTTCTTATCCTTCTCAACTTTTGTCATAAATCGTTCTTTCTGCTGAAAGTAGAAAATATCGCTAAGTTCTGGAATGGTCATTAATAATTTTTTCATGGTATACCGTTCATCTACTATATCCGATTGTCCGAATAAATGTTTCATAAAATGTATGCATAGGCCATTTCGTTGTATTTTCACTTCATCATCGCTAAAACAATAATTTTGTTTCTTTCGTTTTCTTGTTGTTACGCCATGTGCCAGTACTGATGTATGGCTTGGATAATGAGGATCACGTGTAATTAAGCATGCTTTGATAAGCTGTGCCATTCCATAAAATAAAAGAATCGGTTTGATTTCTAAGGGAGAATATGCGGCTTGTTTATAAAACGATTCGGCATGCTTTAAGAAATAAATAAACCGTTCACTGTTCTTAAAAGAGTTTTTTTTCGCATCGTCAATACCGTTTAAGGTATAAACCTTTTCTAGAAATTTCTGGGTTGATTCAACGGAGTAAAATAGCGCTAAGTCTTTCCACTCATGATATGTCATGTATATTTCTTAATCCTTTCTGTTATCTAAATATTTCAACTCTTTCCCGCTTCCTTGACATGCTCTTGGCTAGTTGATAATCTACATATAATATTTTGCCGAAAAGAGGGGGATTTACTAATGTGGGAAAGTAAATTTTCAAAAGAAGGCTTAACGTTTGACGATGTGCTGCTTGTACCAGCAAAGTCTGAGGTACTTCCGCGTGATGTGGATTTATCTGTAGAACTTACAAAAACGTTAAAGCTAAATATTCCTGTCATCAGCGCAGGTATGGACACTGTAACAGAATCAGCAATGGCAATTGCAATGGCAAGACAGGGCGGCTTGGGCATCATTCACAAAAATATGTCCATTGAACAGCAGGCTGAACAAGTTGATAAAGTAAAGCGTTCTGAGCGCGGCGTTATCACAAATCCCTTCTTTTTAACTCCTGATCACCAAGTATTTGATGCGGAGCATTTGATGGGGAAATACAGAATTTCCGGTGTTCCGATTGTAAATAACGAAGAAGACCAGAAGCTTGTTGGAATTATTACAAACCGTGACCTTCGTTTTATTTCTGACTACTCAATGAAAATCAGCGACGTCATGACGAAAGAAGAGCTAGTTACTGCATCTGTAGGAACTACTCTGGATGAAGCTGAAAAGATTTTGCAGAAACATAAAATTGAAAAGCTTCCTCTCGTAGATGACCAGAATAAATTAAAAGGTCTTATCACAATTAAAGACATTGAAAAAGTCATTGAGTTCCCGAACTCATCTAAAGACATTCACGGCCGCCTGATCGTTGGCGCGGCAGTTGGTGTAACTGGCGATACAATGACTCGCGTCAAAAAGCTTGTTGAAGCCAATGTTGATGTGATTGTTATCGATACAGCTCACGGACACTCTCAAGGCGTTTTAAACACAGTCACAAAAATCCGTGAAACGTATCCCGAATTAAACATTATTGCTGGAAACGTGGCAACAGCTGAAGCGACAAGAGCGCTTATCGAAGCTGGAGCAGACGTTGTCAAAGTTGGAATAGGGCCTGGTTCAATTTGTACTACACGTGTTGTAGCCGGCGTCGGTGTTCCGCAAATTACAGCAATTTATGATTGTGCGACTGAAGCAAGAAAACACGGCAAAACAATCATCGCCGACGGTGGGATTAAATTCTCTGGCGATATCACTAAAGCATTGGCAGCCGGCGGACATGCTGTTATGCTCGGAAGCTTGCTTGCAGGCACATCAGAAAGCCCTGGTGAAACTGAAATCTACCAAGGCAGAAGATTTAAGGTATACCGCGGCATGGGATCAGTTGCTGCAATGGAAAAAGGAAGTAAAGACCGTTACTTCCAAGAAGAAAACAAAAAATTTGTTCCTGAAGGAATTGAAGGACGCACACCTTACAAAGGACCAGTTGAAGAAACCGTTTATCAGCTAGTCGGAGGCCTTCGTTCTGGTATGGGGTATTGCGGGTCCAAAGATCTGCGTGCGCTAAGAGAAGAAGCTCAGTTCATTCGCATGACTGGCGCAGGACTTCGCGAAAGCCATCCGCATGACGTACAGATTACAAAAGAATCACCTAACTATACAATTTCATAATAAATTGTTACAAATTAAAAACATTTGACAGGGTCTCTGACTCTGTCTATTTTTTTTATACTGATTATGATAAAATTTATACTGTTGTGCATTGAAAATGTCCTTAACGGCTTAATTATAGATGAAGAAAATGAAATACGGAGGTCGTACGATTGAACATCAAGAAATGTAAACAGCTACTGATGTCATTGGTTGTGTTAACTCTAGCTGTCACGTGTCTGGCTCCAATGTCAAAAGCAAAAGCAGCCAGCGATCCAATTGATATCAATGCATCTGCTGCTATTATGATCGAAGCTTCTTCAGGTAAAATTCTTTACAGTAAAAATGCAGATAAGAGACTGCCAATTGCCAGTATGACAAAAATGATGACAGAGTATCTGTTATTAGAAGCAATTGATCAAGGTAAAGTGAAATGGGACCAAACCTATACGCCTGATGACTATGTGTATGAAATTTCCCAAGATAACAGCTTATCAAACGTTCCTCTTCGGAAAGACGGGAAATACACAGTAAAAGAATTATATCAAGCTACAGCAATTTATTCTGCAAATGCTGCTGCTATTGCGATTGCAGAAATCGTTGCAGGTTCTGAAACTAAGTTTGTTGAAAAAATGAATGCAAAAGCAAAAGAACTAGGGTTAACAGATTACAAATTTGTTAACGCAACAGGTCTTGAAAACAAAGATCTTCACGGGCATCAGCCTGAGGGGACAAGCGTAAATGAAGAAAGTGAAGTTTCTGCAAAGGATATGGCGATTCTTGCGGATCACTTGATTACTGACTACCCTGAGATACTGGAGACTTCCAGTATCGCCAAAACGAAATTCCGAGAAGGCACCGATGATGAAATGGACATGCCGAACTGGAATTTTATGCTGAAGGGGCTTGTCAGCGAGTATAAAAAAGCGACTGTAGACGGACTGAAAACAGGTTCTACTGACTCTGCGGGTTCATGCTTTACAGGAACAGCTGAACGCAACGGTATGCGTGTCATCACTGTTGTTTTAAACGCAAAGGGCAACCTTCATACAGGCCGTTTCGATGAAACGAAGAAAATGTTTGATTATGCTTTCGACAATTTCTCCATGAAAGAAATTTATGCTGAAGGCGATCAAGTAAAAGGCCATAAAACAATTTCAGTTGATAAGGGTAAAGAGAAAGAAGTAGGCATTGTGACAAACAAGGCGTTCTCTCTTCCTGTCAAAAATGGTGAAGAAAAGAATTACAAAGCGAAGGTCACACTGAATAAAGACAACTTAACTGCTCCTGTGAAAAAAGGAACCAAGGTTGGGAAGCTGACTGCGGAATACACAGGTGATGAAAAGGATTACGGATTCCTTAACAGCGATCTGGCTGGCGTAGACCTTGTTACAAAAGAAAATGTAGAAAAAGCAAACTGGTTTGTTTTGACAATGCGCAGTATCGGCGGATTTTTTGCCGGAATTTGGGGAAGCATTGTTGATACGGTAACCGGCTGGTTTTAATCAATTGAAAGAGCTCTGATGGATGTTAGGGCTCTTTCGCGTAATATACTGAAAAAACCCAATTTTTAATAAAAAATGATTTTCAAAGCGCTAAAAACCGAATAAAATAGTATATATCCATATGAATTATTGGATTTCTAGGATACAATAAGGATTAGAAATCATATAACTATACCTTGATTAGGGGGACCAAGAAATGGCTCAAACAGGTACTGAACGTGTAAAACGCGGAATGGCAGAAATGCAAAAAGGCGGCGTCATCATGGACGTCATCAATGCGGAACAAGCGAAAATCGCTGAAGAAGCTGGAGCTGTCGCTGTAATGGCGCTAGAACGTGTGCCAGCAGATATTCGCGCGGCTGGAGGAGTTGCCCGTATGGCTGACCCTACAATCGTGGAAGAAGTAATGAATGCAGTATCTATCCCGGTAATGGCAAAAGCGCGTATCGGACATATTGTTGAAGCGCGTGTGCTTGAAGCTATGGGTGTTGACTATATTGATGAAAGTGAAGTTCTGACGCCGGCTGACGAAGAATTTCATTTAAATAAAAATGAATACACAGTTCCTTTTGTCTGTGGCTGCCGTGATCTTGGTGAAGCAACACGCCGTATTGCGGAAGGTGCTTCTATGCTTCGCACAAAAGGTGAGCCTGGAACAGGTAATATTGTCGAGGCTGTTCGCCATATGCGCAAAGTTAACGCTCAAGTGCGCAAAGTAGTTGCGATGAGTGAGGATGAACTAATGACAGAAGCGAAAAATCTAGGTGCTCCTTACGAGCTTCTTCTTCAAATTAAAAAAGACGGCAAGCTTCCTGTCGTTAACTTTGCCGCTGGCGGTGTAGCAACTCCAGCTGATGCTGCTCTCATGATGCAGCTCGGTGCTGACGGAGTATTTGTTGGTTCTGGTATTTTCAAATCAGACAACCCTGCTAAATTTGCGAAAGCAATTGTGGAAGCAACAACTCACTTTACTGATTACAAATTGATCGCTGAGTTGTCAAAAGAGCTTGGTACTGCAATGAAAGGGATTGAAATCTCAAACTTACTTCCAGAACAGCGTATGCAAGAACGCGGCTGGTAAGAACATAGGAGCGCTGCTGACATGTTAACAATAGGTGTACTAGGACTTCAAGGAGCAGTTAGAGAGCACATCCATGCGATTGAAGCATGCGGCGCGGCTGGTCTTGTCGTAAAACGTCCGGAGCAGCTGAACGAAGTTGACGGGTTGATTTTGCCGGGCGGTGAGAGCACGACGATGCGCCGTTTGATCGATACGTATCAATTCATGGAGCCGCTTCGTGAATTCGCTGCTCAGGGCAAACCGATGTTTGGAACATGTGCCGGATTAATTATATTAGCAAAAGAAATTGCCGGTTCAGATAATCCTCATTTAGGTCTTCTGAATGTGGTTGTAGAACGTAATTCATTTGGCCGGCAGGTTGACAGCTTTGAAGCTGATTTAACAATTAAAGGCTTGGACGAGCCTTTTACAGGGGTATTCATCCGTGCTCCGCATATTTTAGAAGCTGGTGAAAATGTTGAAGTTCTATCGGAGCATAATGGTCGTATTGTAGCCGCGAAACAGGGGCAATTCCTTGGCTGCTCATTCCATCCGGAGCTGACAGAAGATCACCGAGTGACACAGCTGTTTGTTGAAATGGTTGAGGAATATAAGCAAAAGGCACTTGTATAAAACAGTTGAAAGCTGTGGAAACTTATAGTACATTATAAGCACAAATAAAGATCGAAAAGCGTTGATAGGAACTAGTAGGAAGCCTCTCTTTCTAAGAGAGCCGATGGTTGGTGCGAATCGGTGAAAGATGCTGTCTGAATCCATCCTTGAGCGAAATGCTGAAACAAGTAGGCATTTACGGGATAACCGTTATGTTTGAAAGTGGAAAACGAGTCTTTGATTTGTTTTCAATCAGGGTGGCAACGCGAGAGCTCTCGTCCCTTTATGGGGATGAGGGCTCTTTTTATTTTCGACAAATCAATAAAAAAAGGAGTGTTTCGCATGCTTGATACGAAAATGCTGAGAGCAAATTTTCAAGAAATTAAAGCAAAGCTTGTACACAAAGGCGAAGACTTAACTGATTTTGATAAGTTTGAGGCGCTGGATGATAGACGAAGAGAGCTTATCGGCAAGGTTGAAGAGTTAAAAGGAAAACGAAATGAAGTTTCTCAGCAGGTTGCTGTGCTGAAGCGTGAGAAAAAAGACGCGGATCACATTATTAAAGAAATGCGTGAAGTCGGCGAGGAAATTAAAAAGCTTGATGAAGAATTACGGACAGTGGAAGCTGAGCTTGATACAATCCTTCTCTCAATCCCGAATATTCCGCATGAGTCTGTACCTGTCGGTGAAACAGAAGACGACAACGTAGAAGTGCGTAAATGGGGTGAAAAGCCTTCATTTGCTTATGAGCCGAAGCCGCACTGGGATATTGCGGATGAGCTGGGTATTCTGGATTTTGAACGTGCTGCCAAAGTAACAGGAAGCCGTTTCGTGTTCTATAAAGGCTTAGGTGCTCGTCTGGAGCGTGCGCTTTATAACTTTATGCTTGATCTGCATGTGGATGAGTATAACTACACTGAAGTGATCCCGCCATATATGGTAAACCGCGCAAGCATGACGGGAACGGGGCAGCTTCCTAAATTTGAAGAGGATGCATTTAAAATCAGAGAAGAAGATTATTTCTTAATTCCAACGGCGGAAGTGCCGATTACAAACATGCATCGCGATGAAATCCTTTCAGGTGACAGCCTGCCGATCAACTATGCGGCATTCAGTGCTTGCTTCCGTTCTGAAGCTGGTTCAGCAGGACGTGACACACGCGGATTAATTCGTCAGCACCAATTTAATAAAGTTGAGCTTGTAAAGTTTGTGAAGCCTGAAGATTCTTATGAAGAATTAGAGAAGCTTACAAACCAAGCAGAACGGGTTCTTCAGCTGCTTGAGCTTCCATACCGTGTCATGAGCATGTGTACGGGTGACTTAGGCTTTACGGCTGCGAAAAAATACGATATCGAAGTTTGGATTCCAAGCCAAGACACATATCGAGAAATCTCTTCTTGCAGCAACTTCGAAGCGTTCCAGGCGAGACGTGCGAATATTCGTTTTAGACGTGAAGCGAAAGGCAAGCCTGAGCATGTACACACACTGAACGGTTCAGGACTGGCGGTTGGAAGAACAGTTGCCGCTATCTTAGAAAATTATCAGCAGGAAGACGGAAGCGTTGTGATTCCGAAAGTGCTCCGTCCTTATATGGGGAATAGAGAAGTAATGAAACCGTAAATTATGGAAAGGCGTGCCTGACAAGGTGCGCCTTTTTGCTTATGTAAACACGGCATTTTCATAAAAACAAAAAAAGTTTTTAAAAATGCTTGACCACACGAGAACATACGTGATATAGTAAGTCTTGTCGATACGGAGGAATACCCAAGTCCGGCTGAAGGGATCGGTCTTGAAAACCGACAGGGGTGTCAAAGCCCGCGGGGGTTCGAATCCCTCTTCCTCCGCCATATTGATTTTAATTCTAATGAAACACAAGCATATATTGGAGATTGTTTTGTCCGTTGCATTCGGTGCGGCGGATTTTTTATTTTAAAGAAAAAGTGAATCTCGACTGAGATTCACTTTTTTTGATTATCATGAATAACTGAAGCAATTTGATCTACAATATTTTCAATCGAGTTTTCGTCGTTCAGAAGATCATAATCTTCAATGCGAAGTTTTAAAACAGGGCAGGCATTAAAACCGCTTATCCAGTTCTCGTAGCGTGTATGCATTTCTTCCCAATAAGACCTGCTTGTCTGAAGCTCCATCTCACGGCCGCGTTGTTCAATCCGGTTTAAAATGTTCTCCAGATCTCCTTCTAAATAGATCAACACATCTGGGTGTGGGAAATACGGTGTCATTACCATTGCTTCGAAAAGGCTTGTGTAAGTCTTATAATCAACCTTTGACATTGTCCCTTTATCAGCATGCATTTTTGCGAAAATTCCTGTATCTTCATAAATCGAACGATCCTGTACAAAACCTCCGCCGGCTTCAAAAATTGTTTTCTGTTCTTTGAAGCGTTCAGCTAAGAAATAAATTTGAAGGTGAAAGCTCCAACGTTCAAAATCATGATAGAACTTTTCCAAGTATGGATTATGATCGACTTCCTCCAAAGATGTTTTAAATCCAAGCCGTTTAGCTAAAGTTTTCGTTAAAGTCGATTTTCCGACACCTACTGTTCCTGCTACTGTAATAATTGAATTCTTAGGGATATGATGTTCCTTCATACGATAAGCTCCTTTACATGGGCGGCAATGCGTTCAAAGTCGCTCTTATTCAAAACGAAATCCTTTGAATCACCATCCACGGTTAACACTGTAAGTTCAGGGTCTGCTTCCTGCAGCTGCTTGATGGCGACTTCATAATCTGAAATCAGCTGCTCCAAATAGCTAGTTTCAATTTTTTTCTCAAAGGGGCGTCCGCGTTTTTCAATGCGGTGTAGCAATGTAGGCAGACTGGCCTTTATGTAAATGATGAAATTCGGCTTTGGCAGATCATCCGTTAGCAGGTGATATATCTTTTTGTATTTTTCCAGCTGATGTGGAGACAAGGTGCGTTCCGCAAAAATCACATTTTTATAAATATGATAATCAGCTATTACAGGCTGTCCCTTTTTTAAAAAGTGATCACTGGTGTCTTCAAGCTGTTTGTATCTGTGACAAAGAAAAAACATCTCGAGCTGGAAGCTCCATTCCTCTATATTGTCATAAAACTTATCAAGGTACGGGTTATCCTCTACAATCTCATTGATCATAGGGAATCCGAATTCTTGTGAGAGCATCGTTGCGAGAGTTGTTTTTCCTGCCCCGATAGGACCTTCTATTGCAATAAAAGGGGCTGTATTCATCGGAATCCTCCTTATATCTGAAAAACGTGCGTCAGTTACCGACCTTCATATTGTATCACAACCCTTGGGTGCCCCCATGAAAAAAAGACGTTTCCAAATTATCGAAACGTCTTTTTGACAACATTAAATTGATCAGACAGCAGCAGCCAGTTTTGTGGAAAGGAAAGACCCAGCTTCCAATAGCTGATGCCTCTTAAATTCAGCTCTTTAATCAGATTGAATTTTGCTTGAATCGAGCGGGCATCCTCGAACCATACCTCGTGCCTTCTGTTTTCTGCATCAGTATAGCGGAAGAAAGGAGCTTGAGCGGTTTGGTCATACTGAATGGAAGCATTGTTCTGATCAGCTATGACAATGGCTTGCTGAGGGCTTACTGCTCTTGCTGGAGTTCCCCCTGCTGTATATGGCAGCGTCCAGTCATATCCATATAAATTCTGGCCCATGACAATTTTGTTCGCAGGCATTTCAGTCAAAGCATATTCTATGACATCACGGACAGGTCCAATTGGAGAAACCGCTTGAGGCGGCCCGCCGCTATAGCCCCATTCATATGTCATGAGAACAACAAAGTCGACAATTTGGCCATGTGCCCTGTAATCATGAGCTTCATACCATCTGCCCTGCTGTGTTGCACTTGTTTTAGGAGCAAGAGCCGTAGAAATTTCTAAGCCCTCTCGATGAAAAAGATCCCTTGCTTCGCGGAGGAATTGATTATAAGCCTCTCTATCCTGGGGCCGCAAATATTCAAAGTCGAAATGAATGTCACGGAAGCCATATCTTCTGGCATTCTCGACTATTTCATTTAGAAGCCGTCTTTTTACAGTTTCGTCGTTCAAAAGGATCCGGCCAAGTTCATCGCTGAATGCTTGGTTTTCTAGGTTCGTTATAATCATCATCAATGTTGTATTTTGACTTTCTGTAATGCTTCTTAAATTCGTTAAAGGCGGTGCGACTAAGGTTCCGTTACGCTGTGCCTGGAAGCTGAATGCGCCAAGGTACGTTAAGTAGGGTGACGCTTCTCTGGCCGCCTGCTGGAGATTTTCGCTGACTTGATTTCCTCGGGGCTCCAAATAAGCATTTGATTCGATGTCTCGTTTAGGAGCTGGTGGGATGTATAAACGGAAACCAATCTGAAGCACGGTATTTAACTGGATGCGGTTAACCCTTGCGAGCTCGGCTGCCGTTGTATTGAACTGCCGGGCGATAGATGTCAGGGTATCACCTCGCTTCACATCATAGAACTGGCCAGCTATTGGAATGACAATGGTTTGTCCGACAACAAGGCTGTCGGGATTCGGTATTTCATTCGATTCAGTGATCTCACTTACGGTTGTTCTGTATTGTGAAGCGATAGCAGAAAGAGTGTCGCCTTGTTTTACCACATAAATTTGAATGAAAAACGCCTCCTTTCATATCGCTATCAATGTATGAAAGAAAAGCGCTGATCATGTTTATTTTTCTGTAATTTGTTCTTCCGTCGTAATTTCTGCGAAAAGAACATTCTCCATCATAGTTAAGGCGAATTCGTTATCTTCGTCACTGTTTGACGCGATACAGTCCTTAGGAATCGTGATGCTGTATTCCCTCATATAAGCGTCATTAGCGGTAAACAGCACACATATATTGCCGGCTATACCTGTTAAGATAATATGTCTCACCTGCAACTCAGTAAGAAGGGTGTGAAGTGCAGTTTCGTAGAAAGCGGAATGTTTCGGTTTGATTAAAAAATAATCAGCATCTTCCGGAGCTATCTTTGTGATGATATCCTTGCTTCTTTCATTTGTGCATTCTTGCTGAATGTTTTTAATATCAGCTTGCCAAAGTCCATAATGATCATTGATGTAAATAATCGGCCATTCATTTTGTCTCGCGTGCTCCTTTAATGATAAAATATGAGGAACGATTTTTTCTGTTTTTTTAGCGAGGGTTTCTCCCATATCGAATTCAAAATTATTGATCATGTCTACAATGAGAAGGGCTGTATCTGCTTTGGACAATCGACAGTCTCCTTTCCGTTTCAGTTATAGTTAATATGTAGCCTTTTTAGGCGATGAAAAAACTTTGAAAAGAGAGCTTATCCTTATGACACAAGATGAACTTTATATGAAAGAAGCAATTAAAGAAGCGAAAAAGGCTGAAGAGAAAGGTGAAGTGCCAATAGGTGCGGTGCTTGTCGTTAATGATGAAATTATAGCGCGTGCACATAATTTAAGAGAGACTGAGCAACGATCTATTGCCCATGCAGAAATGCTTGTGATTGATGAAGCGTGTAAGACACTCGGAACATGGCGGCTGGAAGGTGCGACTCTTTATGTGACGCTTGAGCCTTGTCCAATGTGTGCTGGTGCCGTCGTACTTTCTCGAGTAGAAAAAGTGGTTTTTGGCGCATTTGATCCGAAAGGCGGGTGTTCAGGTACGCTAATGAACCTTCTTCAGGAGGAACGCTTTAATCATCAGGCTGAAGTGGTGAGCGGTGTACTTGAGGAAGAATGCGGCGGAATGCTCAGTGCGTTTTTCAGAGAACTAAGAAAAAAGAAGAAAGCCGCCAGGAAAAACTTGTCTGAATAGTACGGTTGCAATTTTTAGGGGAAACAGATATACTTAAGTGTGCATCGTAATAGATGCAACATAAAATTTGATATTTATTTTGCCGTGCTAAGCGGGGAGGTAGCGGTGCCCTGTACCTGCAATCCGCTCTAGCAGGGCCGAATCCCTTCTCGAGGTTCGTTTACTTTAAGGCCTGCCTTAAGTAAGTGGTGTTGACGTTTGGGTCCTGCGCAATGGGAATTCATGAACCATGTCAGGTCCGGAAGGAAGCAGCATTAAGTGAAACCTCTCATGTGCCGCAGGGTTGCCTGGGCCGAGCTAACTGCTTAAGTAACGCTTAGGGTAGCGAATCGACAGAAGGTGCACGGTAAATCAATCATCAAATTTTCAGACTCACCTAACATTAGGTGAGTTTTTTGTTATGTAAAAAGAGCTTTTGGAATCGAAACAAGGTTCATGTATAATGGGAATGATGAATAACGGAGGAGGGCAAACCCGTGAGTTACCAAGCTTTATATCGAGTATTCAGGCCTCAGCGCTTTGAAGATGTGGTCGGACAAGAACACATTACAAAAACGCTGCAAAATGCCCTTTTGCAAAAAAAGTTTTCTCACGCCTATCTGTTTTCCGGGCCAAGAGGAACCGGAAAAACCAGTGCAGCCAAAATATTTGCTAAGGCTGTCAACTGTGAACATGCTCCTGTTGATGAGCCATGCAACGAATGTGCGGCCTGTAAAGGGATAACAAACGGGTCAATATCCGATGTCATAGAAATTGACGCCGCTTCTAATAACGGTGTTGATGAGATTCGTGACATTCGGGATAAAGTGAAGTTTGCCCCATCGGCCGTCACATATAAGGTATATATCATAGATGAGGTGCATATGCTTTCTATCGGCGCTTTTAATGCATTACTAAAAACATTAGAAGAGCCGCCTGAGCATTGTATCTTCATATTAGCAACAACTGAACCGCACAAAATTCCTTTAACCATTATCTCTAGATGTCAGCGTTTTGACTTTAAACGAATTACCTCCCAAGCGATTGTAGGGCGCATGAATAAAATTGTTGATGCTGAACAGCTGCAAGTGGAGGAAGGATCGCTGGATATCATCGCGAGTGCTGCAGACGGAGGGATGAGGGATGCCCTGAGCCTTCTTGATCAGGCCATATCATTCAGCGGCGATATCCTGAAAGTCGAAGATGCGCTTTTAATTACGGGTGCTGTTTCTCAATTATATATCGGGAAGCTTGCACAATCCCTGCATGATAAAAACGTTTCTGACGCACTGGAAACATTAAATGAATTGCTTCAGCAAGGAAAAGATCCAGCTAAGCTGATAGAAGATATGATTTTCTATTTCAGGGACATGCTGCTGTACAAAACAGCCCCTGGCTTAGAGGGAGTGCTTGAGAAAGTAAAAGTCGATGAAACGTTCCGGGAACTAAGTGAACAAATTCCGGCTCAGGCCCTATATGAAATGATTGATATTCTGAACAAGAGCCATCAGGAAATGAAATGGACAAATCATCCGCGTATCTTTTTCGAAGTGGCCGTTGTGAAGATTTGCCAAACCTCACATCAATCTGCTGCTGATCTCCCGGAAGTGGATATGCTGATGAAAAAAATCCAGCAGCTCGAACAGGAAGTAGAGCGGCTCAAAACAACAGGCATAAAAGCAGCTGCGGAAAGCCCGAAAAAAGAAGCGCCGCGTGTGCCAAAGGGCGGGAAATCCAATTACAAAGCGCCAGTAGGCAGAATTCATGAGATTTTGAAGGAAGCCACAAGACCGGATCTTGATCTGCTCAGAAACAGTTGGGGCAAGCTTCTTGCTCATCTCAAACAGCAAAACAAAGTATCACATGCCGCTTTGCTGAATGACAGTGAACCTGTGGCTGCCGGATCGGCGGCATTTGTTCTGAAATTCAAATATGAAATTCATTGTAAAATGGTCGCTGAGGATAACAACGGAGTCCGGACTAATCTTGAGCAGATTTTAGAATCGATGCTCGGAAAAAGAATGGATTTGATTGGCGTTCCAGAAGCACAATGGGGTAAAATAAGAGAAGAATTTTTAGAAGATCATCAGCAGGAAAATGAAGGATCAAATGAACCGGCTGAAGAAGACCCGCTTATTGCCGAAGCGAAAAAGCTTGTTGGAGCGGATCTAATTGAAATAAAAGACTAACAAAATGAAAGAGAGTGAATGCTATGCGTGGCGGAATGGGTAATATGCAAAAAATGATGAAACAAATGCAAAAAATGCAAAAGGACATGGCGAAGGCTCAAGAAGAGCTTGCAGAAAAGGTTGTTGAAGGAACTGCAGGCGGCGGTATGGTAACAGTAAAAGCAAACGGCCAAAAAGAAATCCTGGATGTTATCATCAAAGAAGAAGTCGTTGATCCTGAAGATATTGATATGCTTCAAGATTTAGTGCTTGCTGCAACGAATGAAGCTTTGAAAAAAGTTGACGAAATCACAAACGAAACAATGGGTCAATTTACAAAGGGAATGAACATGCCAGGTTTATTCTAGGGGGATAAAAGAACATGCAATATCCTGAACCAATATCAAAGCTGATTGACAGCTTTATGAAATTGCCAGGGATCGGACCGAAAACAGCGGTTCGTCTGGCTTTTTTTGTTCTAGGTATGAAAGAAGATGTAGTATTAGATTTTGCGAAAGCATTAGTAAATGCGAAACGCAACCTGACATATTGTTCAGTTTGCGGGCATATTACAGACCAGGACCCTTGCTATATATGTGAAGATACGCGCAGGGATAAGTCTGTTATCTGTGTTGTGCAAGACCCTAAGGATGTTATCGCTATGGAGAAAATGAAGGAATACAACGGACAGTATCACGTTCTTCACGGCGCTATTTCTCCAATGGACGGCATCGGACCAGAGGATATTAAAATACCAGAATTGTTAAAACGATTACAGGATGATCAAGTGACAGAAGTGATCCTCGCGACAAACCCTAATATAGAAGGGGAAGCAACGGCGATGTATATATCAAGGCTCCTCAAGCCGTCTGGTATTAAGCTCTCCCGTATTGCCCACGGACTGCCCGTCGGCGGTGATTTGGAATATGCTGATGAGGTCACTCTTTCTAAAGCACTTGAAGGAAGACGTGAATTGTAAGGAGGAAAAAGCGATCCATGGGTTTTCTTCGCAAGAAAACATTAAGAAGAGAGTTTGATGAAAAACTAACCGAGCAGCTTTTTAAGCAAAAGGAAGAGTGGAACAGGCAAAAAAAGCTGGTTGAAAAAAGCTTAGAACCGTCTGCTGAAGTGTTATACGAACTGAAAGTAGCTGAAGCGAAGTATTTTTTTTACTTAAGGGAAGCGAAGCAGCGAAATTTAAAAATCAGCCGGTGGAAGTAAGTGGTCTAAACTCCTGGATCTTCTCATAAGCTTGTACTAGAACAAGCGAAGGAGATGAGAAGATTCATGGAGCCTATTTTTATTATTGGGATTATTTTAGGACTGGTTATTCTTCTTTTTTTATCAGGTTCAGCTGCAAAGCCTTTAAAGTGGATTGGCATCACAGCTGTTAAATTTGTGGCGGGCGCTTTGCTTCTGGTTTGTGTAAATATGTTTGGCGGCAGTCTTGGCATTCATGTGCCGATTAATCTGGTTACAACAGCTATCAGCGGAATTTTAGGGATACCCGGAATAGCTGCGTTAGTCGTTATTAAGCAATTTATCATTTAATTGATATTATGTATTGACTTAGACAACTGAAGGTGTTATTCTAATATACGTCGCTGATGACGAACAGCCTTTTTGAAAAGGGAATGCTAAAAAGTTGTTGACAGTAGCGGCGGTAAATGTTATGATAATAAAGTCGCTTAAACGAGCGGTAAACAAAGTTCTTTGAAAACTAAACAAGACAAAACGTACCTGTTAATTCATTTTTATAAATCGCACAGCGATGTGCGTAGTCAGTCAAACTACTTTATCGGAGAGTTTGATCCTGGCTCAGGACGAACGCTGGCGGCGTGCCTAATACATGCAAGTCGAGCGGACAGATGGGAGCTTGCTCCCTGATGTTAGCGGCGGACGGGTGAGTAACACGTGGGTAACCTGCCTGTAAGACTGGGATAACTCCGGGAAACCGGGGCTAATACCGGATGGTTGTTTGAACCGCATGGTTCAAACATAAAAGGTGGCTTCGGCTACCACTTACAGATGGACCCGCGGCGCATTAGCTAGTTGGTGAGGTAACGGCTCACCAAGGCGACGATGCGTAGCCGACCTGAGAGGGTGATCGGCCACACTGGGACTGAGACACGGCCCAGACTCCTACGGGAGGCAGCAGTAGGGAATCTTCCGCAATGGACGAAAGTCTGACGGAGCAACGCCGCGTGAGTGATGAAGGTTTTCGGATCGTAAAGCTCTGTTGTTAGGGAAGAACAAGTACCGTTCGAATAGGGCGGTACCTTGACGGTACCTAACCAGAAAGCCACGGCTAACTACGTGCCAGCAGCCGCGGTAATACGTAGGTGGCAAGCGTTGTCCGGAATTATTGGGCGTAAAGGGCTCGCAGGCGGTTTCTTAAGTCTGATGTGAAAGCCCCCGGCTCAACCGGGGAGGGTCATTGGAAACTGGGGAACTTGAGTGCAGAAGAGGAGAGTGGAATTCCACGTGTAGCGGTGAAATGCGTAGAGATGTGGAGGAACACCAGTGGCGAAGGCGACTCTCTGGTCTGTAACTGACGCTGAGGAGCGAAAGCGTGGGGAGCGAACAGGATTAGATACCCTGGTAGTCCACGCCGTAAACGATGAGTGCTAAGTGTTAGGGGGTTTCCGCCCCTTAGTGCTGCAGCTAACGCATTAAGCACTCCGCCTGGGGAGTACGGTCGCAAGACTGAAACTCAAAGGAATTGACGGGGGCCCGCACAAGCGGTGGAGCATGTGGTTTAATTCGAAGCAACGCGAAGAACCTTACCAGGTCTTGACATCCTCTGACAATCCTAGAGATAGGACGTCCCCTTCGGGGGCAGAGTGACAGGTGGTGCATGGTTGTCGTCAGCTCGTGTCGTGAGATGTTGGGTTAAGTCCCGCAACGAGCGCAACCCTTGATCTTAGTTGCCAGCATTCAGTTGGGCACTCTAAGGTGACTGCCGGTGACAAACCGGAGGAAGGTGGGGATGACGTCAAATCATCATGCCCCTTATGACCTGGGCTACACACGTGCTACAATGGACAGAACAAAGGGCAGCGAAACCGCGAGGTTAAGCCAATCCCACAAATCTGTTCTCAGTTCGGATCGCAGTCTGCAACTCGACTGCGTGAAGCTGGAATCGCTAGTAATCGCGGATCAGCATGCCGCGGTGAATACGTTCCCGGGCCTTGTACACACCGCCCGTCACACCACGAGAGTTTGTAACACCCGAAGTCGGTGAGGTAACCTTTTAGGAGCCAGCCGCCGAAGGTGGGACAGATGATTGGGGTGAAGTCGTAACAAGGTAGCCGTATCGGAAGGTGCGGCTGGATCACCTCCTTTCTAAGGATATTATACGGAATATAAGACCTTGGGTCTTATAAACAGAACGTTCCCTGTCTTGTTTAGTTTTGAAGGAACTTTGTTCCTTGAATAAGTTAAGATGGGCCTGTAGCTCAGCTGGTTAGAGCGCACGCCTGATAAGCGTGAGGTCGGTGGTTCGAGTCCACTCAGGCCCACCATCTTATATAACGGGGCCTTAGCTCAGCTGGGAGAGCGCCTGCTTTGCACGCAGGAGGTCAGCGGTTCGATCCCGCTAGGCTCCACCAACGTGTTCTTTGAAAACTAGATAACAGTAGACATCACATTCAATTAGTAATACAAGATATCACATAGTGATTCTTTTTAACGGTTAAGTTAGAAAGGGCGCACGGTGGATGCCTTGGCACTAGGAGCCGATGAAGGACGGGACGAACACCGATATGCTTCGGGGAGCTGTAAGCAAGCTTTGATCCGGAGATTTCCGAATGGGGAAACCCACCACTCGTAATGGAGTGGTATCCATATCTGAATTCATAGGATATGAGAAGGCAGACCCGGGGAACTGAAACATCTAAGTACCCGGAGGAAGAGAAAGCAAATGCGATTCCCTGAGTAGCGGCGAGCGAAACGGGATTAGCCCAAACCAAGAGGCTTGCCTCTTGGGGTTGTAGGACACTCTGTACGGAGTTACAAAGGAACGAGGTAGATGAAGAGGTCTGGAAAGGCCCGCCATAGGAGGTAACAGCCCTGTAGTCAAAACTTCGTTCTCTCCTGAGTGGATCCTGAGTACGGCGGAACACGTGAAATTCCGTCGGAATCCGGGAGGACCATCTCCCAAGGCTAAATACTCCCTAGTGACCGATAGTGAACCAGTACCGTGAGGGAAAGGTGAAAAGCACCCCGGAAGGGGAGTGAAAGAGATCCTGAAACCGTGTGCCTACAAGTAGTCAGAGCCCGTTAACGGGTGATGGCGTGCCTTTTGTAGAATGAACCGGCGAGTTACGATCCCGTGCAAGGTTAAGCAGAAGATGCGGAGCCGCAGCGAAAGCGAGTCTGAATAGGGCGCATGAGTACGTGGTCGTAGACCCGAAACCAGGTGATCTACCCATGTCCAGGGTGAAGTTCAGGTAACACTGAATGGAGGCCCGAACCCACGCACGTTGA
>NZ_JBBOYP010000001.1:35000-562500 GCF_038050295.1 Bacillus sp. FSL R5-0603
TAATCATACATGTGTGATTTGTGATCAAGAGAAGAATAGAGGCATTCATCTTTATACGAAATTCATATGCTTAGATTGTGAGAGAAAAGTAATTTCTACATCAACTTCTGATCCTGACTATGCGTTTTACGTAAAAAAACTAAAGAGCATTCATACACCGCCATTATATTCATAGACCTGAAAAGGTCTTTTTTTGTACTCTTAATAATAAAAAGAAGATGAAACTTGTTTAAGGATTGAACGTAGTAGATAATAATATTAAAACTGAGTATAGACACAGGAGTCGATTATCTCATGCAGAGATTTTTTCACTTTTTGATGTGGAGTTTAACTAGCAGTGCGACTTTTGTTTTCATTGGAATATTGAGCTTTTTTGGTTTAAACCAGTCGCTTTTTTTATCTATTGTTTATGGGCTTGCTTCTGGAGCAGCCGTATATATAGCTGGCATTTGGAATACAAGACGGTTATTTCTTAAAAAGCATGAATTGACAGGAAGAGAGTATGCTTACATTAAGAAAAACTTAGAGGAAGCAAGGCAGAAAATGATCCGTCTTAGGAAAGCCTTGTTTCAGGCTAAAAGCATTCAAATGTTTAAGCAAAATGCAGAAATGCTAAGGATTGTGAGAAGGATTTATCTCCTCACCAAAAAAGAGCCAAAGCGGTTTTATCAGGCAGAACGATTTTTTTATCAAACTCTCGATTCGGTTGTTGAATTGACAGAGAAGTATGCTTTTCTATCATCTCACCCAAAAAAAAGCAAAGAACTGTCGATGTCGTTAAGTGAGACACGCATCACTCTTACTGAATTGACCAAGCGTTTAGAGGAAGATTTAACTCAAGTAATGGGTGATGAAATTGACGAGTTGCAGTTTGAATTAGACGCAGCAAAACATTCATTAAAGAAATAAGGGAAGAGGGTAAGAGCGATGAACCGAGACCAAAGCGACCTTCATATAGATGAATTATTGGCAGATCCTTTTGGTGGTAACATAGAGATACCAGGTTCGGAGGCTGTAAAAGCAGAGAAAGAGCAAGTACGGCTTGTTGATGTTCTTCCTGAGGAAAACAAGGAAAAAGCAATTCAGCTTGCTGGACAGATTGATCATAAAAATATGCAAAGCATTGTCTTATACGGTTCACAAGCTCAATCTAAACTGCTGAACTTTTCTCATGATATGATTAATCATGTTCAAAAGAAGGATGTCGGGGAGATTGGCGAAATACTTGGAGAGCTGATGAAAAAGCTGGAGCAAGTAAATCCTGATGATCTCCAATCTAAGAAAAAGGGTTTTTTGGCACGCATGTTTGGAAGAGTATCAAGTTCTCTTCAAGAGATGCTGTCTAAATACCAAAAGACCAGCGTGCAGATAGACAGAATCAGCTTGAAGCTGGAGCACTCTAAAAATGCTTTAATCAGTGACAACAAGCTGTTAGAGCAGTTATATGAAAAAAATAAAGAATATTTTGCCGCGCTGAATGTTTATATTGCTGCAGGAGAACTGAAGCTGGAGGAATTAAAAACGAAAACAATTCCTGAACTGAAGCAACAGGCTGAATCGAGTGATCATAACCAAATGGCCGTTCAAGAGGTGAATGATTTAATTCAATTTGCTGACCGGTTAGATAAAAGAGTTCATGATTTGTTGCTGAGCAGGCAAATTACAATTCAAAGTGCACCGCAAATCAGGCTGATTCAAAATACAAACCAAGCGTTAGCTGAAAAGATTCAGTCATCCATTGTGACAGCGATTCCGTTATGGAAAAATCAAGTTGCCATTGCACTGACGCTTTTAAGGCAGCGCAATGCAGTGGATGCACAACAGAAAGTATCTGATACAACCAATGAGCTTTTGCTGAAAAATGCGGAGCTTTTAAAAACCAATACAATTGAAACTGCACGGGCAAATGAAAGAGGCCTTGTTGATATAGATACCTTGAAGAAGGTGCAGGAAAGCTTAATAAGCACGCTTGAAGAAACACTGACTATACAAGAAGAAGGACGAATCAAACGCCGTCAGGCAGAAGAAGAGCTCATGATGATGGAAGGCGACCTGAAGCAAAAGCTGCTTACAATAAAGGAAAGATAGTTACCAGTAAGTCTGGCTTTAAGTTCTGTCAGAGGCACGATATAATAAGGTGTAAGAAGACACATTCAAAGGATTGTTTTCATGAACACACCTTTATATAAAGCATTAATTCAACATGCGAGAAGAAATTCTCATTCATTTCATGTTCCGGGACATCACAATGGAGATGTCTTTTTTGATGACGCTAAGTCAATATTCGATCCGCTTCTCACCATTGATGTAACTGAACTGGCAGGACTGGATGATCTCCATCATCCTTCCGGGGTGATTAAGGAAGCTCAGGAGCTTGTCAGCCAATTATATGGATCGGCGGAAAGTTTTTTTCTGGTAAATGGTACGACTGTCGGAAACTTAGCGATGATTTTATCTGTTTGTGAACCTGGTGATACAATTCTGGTTCAAAGAAACTGTCATAAATCTGTATTTCATGCTGTTGATTTGGCCGGTGCTGAGCCGGTTTATCTTGCACCTGACGTTGATTCAGCGATGCATGTGCCTACGCATGTTCCGCTTGGAACAATTAAAGAGGCCCTGGCAGCATATCCAGATGCGAAAGGCTTAGTACTGACCAATCCGACATATTACGGACATAGTGCTGATTTGACTGAGATCATTACTGAAGCCCATCATTATGGGATTCCTGTTTTGGTCGATGAAGCGCATGGCGCACATTTTATTTTAGGTGAGCCTTTTCCGGTCTCAGCTTTAAAAATGGGGGCAGATATTGTTGTTCAGTCGGCCCACAAAACGTTGCCTGCCATGACGATGGGTTCTTATTTGCATCTCAACACCAGCTGCAGGATTAACAGGGATCGGGTGGCAGAGTATTTAAACCGATTACAAAGCAGCAGCCCGTCTTATCCGATTATGGCTTCGTTAGATATTGCCCGCGCTTATGTACAGCATATTATAGAAGAACAAAAGCTTTCTGACATTCTGCAGCGGATACAAACACTTAAACAAACGTTTGATTCACTTACAAATGCAGAAGCTGTTAACCCTGCTAATCCACTGATCATCACGGACCCGCTGAAGCTCACAATTCGTTCAAAACGCGGGCATTCTGGCTATACGCTGCAAAGCATATTAGAGCGTGCCAACATATTCACTGAGCTTGCTGATGAAAATCAAGTTCTGCTCGTTCTCCCATTGGGAGGAAAACGGAGAATAAACGCTGAAACCATTAGAAGCATCGATGAAGAGATTGAGAAAACGCCTCCGGATCAGGCGTTTGTTTCTGCAGAATGGGGAGTGCAGCCTGTTACTGTCTTGCCTTATCCAAAAAAGGTCTTACATTCGTTTAAGAAAGAATATGTGGACTTTGAGGAAGCAGCTGGCCGGCTGAATGCAGAAGATATCATCCCTTATCCTCCGGGTATCCCGATGATTATGGCGGGAGAAAGAATAACAAAAGAAAGTGTGCAAAAGCTCAGCCGCTTGATCAGCATGAAAACGCATGTTCAAGGGAATATGAAAATCAAAGAGAAACAACTACTTGTTTATATAGAAGAGGAGAAATCATGAGCGGTTTATTTATTACATTCGAAGGTCCTGAAGGTGCAGGAAAAACGACTGTTCTGCAGGAAATCAAAAACATACTGACAGCAGAAGGCCTTCAGGTTATGGCAACTCGAGAGCCAGGCGGAATAGATATTGCAGAACAAATTCGAGAGGTTATTCTGAATGAGAACAATACATTAATGGACCCAAAAACAGAAGCTCTCTTATATGCGGCTGCAAGACGCCAGCATTTAGTTGAAAAAGTAAAACCTGCTTTAGAACAGGGGTTTATCGTTCTTTGCGACAGATTCATAGACAGTTCTCTTGCGTATCAAGGATATGCAAGAGGACTTGGAATTGATGAGGTTCTGTCCATTAATGAATTTGCCATTGGAGATATGATGCCCCATGTAACGGTTTATTTTTCAATTGATCCGGAAGAAGGACTGAAGCGTATTTACGCAAACGGCTCACGGGAGAAAAACAGGCTCGATTTAGAAAAACTGGACTTTCATACAAAAGTACAAGAAGGTTATCAAGAGCTGATGAAGCGATTTCCGGAAAGATTTCATTCAGTTGATGCCGGGCAATCCAAAGACCTCGTCGTTCAGGATGTTCTAAAGGTGATCGATGAAGCGTTGAAAAAAATTCAATTGTGACCTGTTTCCCAAT
Source organism: Bacillus sp. FSL R5-0603 (assembly GCF_038050295.1). Lineage (NCBI taxonomy): Bacteria > Bacillati > Bacillota > Bacilli > Caryophanales > Bacillaceae > Bacillus > Bacillus sp. FSL R5-0603. The sequence continues at coordinate 39,261 of NZ_JBBOYP010000001.1, forward strand.
AGTTGATATAATAATGTAAACGAGATCACGTTGTTTCCAATCTAAAGGAGGCCTTCACAGATGAAATTGATAGTGGCAGTTGTACAAGATCAGGACAGCAACAGACTTTTGAAAACCTTAACGGATCACAACTTCAGAGTCACAAAGCTTGCGACGACAGGAGGATTTCTTAAATCAGGCAATACGACGTTTATGATCGGTGTCGAGGATATACGCGTCAATAAAGCGTTGAGTCTCATTAAAGAAAACGGGCAGAAACGTGATCAGATGATTGCCCCTGTATCTCCAATGGGAGGAAATGCTGATTCCTATGTCCCTTATCCAGTCGAAGTTGAAGTTGGCGGAGCGACAGTATTTGTCCTTCCAGTCGATGAATTTCATCAATTTTAAGGATCTGAAACTGTGAAAATTAATAAAGATATACGTACATTTATAGATAATAAGCAGATTCCCTCTGTGAAAACATCTGAGATCACGGCATCGTTTAAAACATCAATGGAAAACCAAAGCAGCAAAATGAAGCTTGATCAGCTTACCAGGCTGTTATCTGATATAGAAGCCTTCGGAAAAAGGCTAACGAAATCTCGGAATTTTAAAGACTTAGCGAGATTTAAAGGACTTGTGAAACGTTTTGTCAAAGAAGCTGTGGACAGCGGCCTTTCACATGAAACATCGAAAAGCTTTGACCTTTACGGGAACAGCAGAACGCTGGGACTTGTGAAAGAAATAGATGACAAATTGATACAGCTTACGGAAGAGATGATGGATCAGGAAAAACCGGCAATTGATTTGTTGGAGCGTATTGGCGAAATAAAAGGTTTATTGATTAACCTTTACACATAGAGAGTGATACAATGGCAATATCCTGGAAGGAAATGAAAGAGCTTCAGCCCAGAGTGATGAAGCTTTTATATAATAGTATTGAGAAGGACAGACTATCACACGCTTATTTGTTTGAGGGGAAAAAAGGAACAGGCAAGCTTGATGCCGCGCTGCTTCTTGCAAAAAGCTTCTTTTGTCTGGAGGATGGCGCGGAGCCTTGTGAGAGCTGCCGAAACTGTAAACGGATAGAGTCAGGGAACCATCCTGATCTCCATCTTGTTCAGCCTGATGGCTTATCAATCAAAAAGGCGCAAATTCAAGCGCTCCAAGAAGAGTTTTCTAAGACAGGACTTGAATCGCATAAAAAGCTGTATATTATTTCGCACGCAGATCAAATGACAGCAAATGCGGCGAACAGCCTGCTGAAATTTTTAGAAGAACCGAACAAAGACACAATGGCCGTCCTCATCACTGAGCAGCCCCAAAGGTTATTGGATACCATCATTTCAAGATGCCAAACCCTTCCTTTTCAGCCTTTGCAGCCGAAAGCAATTGAAGACAGACTGATCGAACAGGACGTCTCGCCTCATATGGCAAGGCTTCTGGCCAACATGACCAATAATGTAGCAGAAGCAGTCGAATTAAGTCGAAATGATGAGTTTGCAGAGTCTAGAGCGAAAGTGATAAAATTGTATGAAGTCCTACACCAGCGGAAAGGACATGCTTTTTTCTTTATTCAAGATCAATGGATGCCCTTTTTCAAAGAAAAAACCCATCAAGAAATGGGTCTTGATATGCTCTTATTGATATATCGTGATGTGTTGTCCATCCAAATAGGAAATGAAGATAAATTGATTTATCAAGACTTATTCCAATCAATAAAACAGCATGCGCTACAATCAACACAACAAAGCGTTACGAATCAGATACTTGCTGTTTTAGAAGCAAAGAAACGGCTTCATTCCAATGTGAATGTACAAGGATTAATGGAGCACTTGGTGTTAATGTTGCAGGAGGGATAAGCTTGTACAATGTAATTGGTGTCCGCTTTAAGAAAGCGGGTAAAATATATTATTTTGATCCGAATGGATTTCATATAGAACATGACAGCTGCGTAATTGTAGAAACTGTCAGAGGCGTTGAGTACGGCCAGGTCGTAATTGCAAATAAACAGGTGGATGAGCATGATGTGGTGCTTCCCCTTCGAAAAGTGATACGTGTGGCTGACGAGCGCGATCTTCTCATTGTAGAAGAAAATAAACAGGAAGCACTATCAGCATTTGATATCTGCCAAAAGAAAGTGATTGAGCATGGCTTGGATATGAAGCTGGTCGATGTTGAATTCACGTTTGATCGCAATAAAGTCATTTTTTACTTCACTGCTGACGGCCGAGTCGACTTTAGAGAGCTTGTAAAGGATTTGGCTTCTATCTTTAAGACAAGAATTGAGCTGCGCCAAATCGGAGTAAGGGATGAGGCAAAAATGCTCGGAGGAATCGGTCCTTGCGGAAGAATGCTTTGCTGTTCAACGTTCCTTGGAGATTTTGAACCCGTTTCCATTAAAATGGCCAAGGATCAGAACTTGTCTTTAAATCCTACGAAGATTTCGGGTCTTTGCGGACGATTGATGTGCTGTCTAAAATATGAGAACGATGAGTATGAGACGGCAAAAGAACAGCTTCCGGATATAGGAGAAATGATTACGACAGCAAACGGTCCCGCGAAGGTCGTCGGACTAAATATTCTGGAACGGGTGCTTCAGGTGGAACTGATAAACCGTGAAAAAGTGATAGAATATACTTGGGAAGAGCTCTTGGAAGAGGGCGTCGTATCCGCACAAACCACAGATTAACGAGGTGTGGAACCTTGGATAAAAAAGAGTTATTTGATACAGTCATTAACTTAGAAGAACAAATTGGCTCACTGTACAGGCAGCTGGGGGATTTAAAGCAGCATATCGGTGAGATGATTGAGGAAAATCATCATTTACAGCTTGAAAACAAGCATTTGCGCAAACGGCTGGACGATACGACGCAGCAGATTGAAAAGTTCAAAGCTGATAAAAAAGAATCAAAAACACAGAAGACAGAGCAAACTGATATAGGGGAAGGATATGATAATCTGGCACGTCTGTATCAAGAAGGATTTCATATCTGCAATGTCCACTATGGAAGTGTTCGAAAAGAGGATTGTCTTTTCTGTCTGTCATTCTTAAATAAAAAATAGGGAAAAGGCTTCCGCATAAGACGGGAGCCTTTTTCAAAGGTACTGAAAGGATAAGAAGATGGTTTCATTACATGATGATGAAAGATTAGATTATTTGCTGGCAGAGGACATGAAAATCATACAAAGCCCAACAGTGTTTGCTTTTTCGTTGGACGCTGTGCTTCTGTCCAAATTTGCGTACGTTCCGATTCAAAAAGGGAAAATCGTTGATTTATGCACCGGCAATGGTATTGTGCCGCTGCTGCTCAGTACAAGATCAAAAGCAGACATTCTGGGAGTCGAAATACAAGAAAGGCTGCATGATATGGCCGTTCGCAGCGTGGAGTATAATAAGCTGGACGATCAGATCCAGATCATACATGATGACCTGAAAAACATGCCGGAGAAACTTGGACATAATCGATATGATGTTGTCACCTGCAATCCGCCGTATTTTAAAACGCCGAAACAAACTGAACAAAACATGAACGAGCATCTCCGAATTGCAAGACATGAAATCCACTGCACATTGGAGGATGTCATTTCAGTCAGCAGCAAGCTGCTCAAGCAAGGGGGAAAAGCAGCTCTTGTTCACCGGCCGGGAAGGCTTCTGGAGATTTTTGAACTGATGAAGGCTTATCAAATCGAGCCAAAACGTGTACAATTTGTCTATCCGAAGCAAGGGAAAGAAGCCAATACCATTTTGGTTGAAGGTATCAAAGGCGGGCGCCCGGATTTAAAAATTCTTCCTCCCTTATTCGTTTATGATGAACAAAATGAATATACAAAAGAAATCAGGACCATTTTATATGGAGACAAATAACCATTTCTTCTACGTCGTGAAATGTAAGGACAATAGCTGGTATGCCGGGTATACCAACGATCTTCATAAACGAGTGAAAACACACAACGATGGAAAGGGCGCAAAGTACACAAAAGTAAGACGTCCGGTTGAATTAATTTTTGCCGAGAGCTTTTCAACAAAGCGGGAAGCTATGCAGGCGGAATATTATTTCAAAAAACTAACTCGGAAGAAAAAAGAGCTTTATATAGAAGAAAAGCGGAACAGCAAGGAGGCTGTATATGTTAAGGCGCCAAATGAGCTTTAATGGAAAGTCGGACATGGGGATTCTTTACTTGGTCCCAACCCCAATCGGAAATCTAGAGGATATGACATTCCGGGCGATCGACACGCTGAAATCAGTGGATGCGATTGCTGCGGAAGATACGAGGCAAACGAAAAAGCTTTGTCATGTATATGAAATTGAAACACCGCTCGTCAGCTATCACGAACACAATAAAGAAAGCAGTGGGCACAAAATTATTGAATGGCTAAAATCGGGAAAAAACATTGCTCTTGTCAGTGATGCCGGTCTGCCGACGATTTCTGATCCCGGAGCGGAAATTGTAAAGGATTTTACGGATATAGGCGGTTATGTTGTTCCGTTGCCGGGAGCAAATGCTGCATTAACAGCTCTTATTGCTTCAGGTATTGTACCGCAGCCTTTTTTCTTTTACGGTTTTCTCAACAGACAGAAAAAAGAAAAGAAGAAGGAGCTTAAAGCCCTTAAAAAACGGCGGGAAACGATCATTTTTTATGAAGCGCCTCACAGATTGAAGGAAACCTTGTCAGCGATGGCAGAGATATTAGGAGATCGGGAAATTGCTGTAACACGTGAACTCACTAAGAAATATGAAGAGTTTATCCGAGGAACCATATCTGAGGTCATTGGTTGGGCAAACGAGGATCAGATACGCGGCGAGTTTTGTCTTGTCGTAGAAGGAAGTAATAATGAAGAGGCAGATGAGGAAGAACAATGGTGGGAAACCCTCACTGCGAAAGAACATGTCGAGCATTACATCTCGAAAGGCGCTACGTCTAAAGAAGCCATTAAAAAAGCAGCAGTCGATCGCAATGTACCAAAGCGTGAAGTGTACGATGCTTACCATATTAAGCAATAAAAAAACGTTCTTGTGTCATAACAAGAACGTTTTTTGTACAAGAAATGATTATTTAAGGTTTTGAAGCTGGTTTTGGATTTCGCTGATGATTTGCTCAGCGCCTTCTTTACTAAGAACCAATTTACCGCCTGCAAGTTTAAGGTTATCATCAGAAACTTCACCAGTTACTTGGCAAGTCATGTTTGGTTTATATTTTTTAAGGATGATTTTTTCATCATCAACATAGATTTCAAGAGCATCTTTTTCTGCGATTCCAAGAGTACGACGCAGTTCGATAGGAATAACTACACGTCCTAATTCATCAACTTTACGTACAATACCAGTAGATTTCATAAACATTCTCCTCCCAAGAGATACTTATTTGTTTAAATTATATTTTTCTTCGTCATTATTCGACAAAATCCTTACCTTCATAGCATAACAAGGTTTCCAATAATCGTCAATCATTTTGTTTACTATTGATTGTAAGAATTAGTTCTTATAGTCAGTAATGTCTTAGAAACTACCGAAATAACAGCATTTTATAAATATTTAATAAAGCTATTATCCTACTAAAAATCCTTTTAAATCAAGACTTTCGAACCAAAGTTTTTTATTTCATTTGATTATATACGACAAAATTCGACACGAACAGACTTTTTTTATTTTCATTAAAGATTTTTAATTTTAATTATTCTTTTTCAGGGTGTATGTATATATTCTTGATCTTAAAGGCTAAGATGGTATCATAGATAAAGGATAAATATAAATAATATTCATATATGATTTGCACTTATCGCCGCTCTCGTCCTTTGGGCGGGAGCTTTTTGACATTCTGATTAGGAGGTTTCAAGATGCCGCAAGAAAACAATACATTTTACATTACAACACCGATTTATTATCCGAGCGGAAAATTACATATCGGCCATGCATATACGACAGTCGCGGGAGATGCAATGGCACGTTACAAAAGATTAAAAGGGTTCGATGTTCGCTATTTAACGGGAACGGACGAGCATGGACAAAAGATCCAGCAAAAAGCTGAACAGGAAAACATTACACCTCAGGAGTATGTGGATCGCGCAGCGGCAGATATTCAAAAACTGTGGAAGCAGCTTGAAATCTCAAACGACGACTTTATCCGCACGACAGAAAAACGGCATAAAGTTGTCATTGAAAAGGTGTTTCAGAAGCTTCTTGATAACGGGGACATCTATCTTGATGAGTATGAAGGCTGGTACAGCATCCCTGATGAAACGTTCTACACGGAAACTCAGCTCGTTGATATTGAGCGGAATGAAAAGGGAGAGGTCATCGGCGGAAAAAGCCCTGACAGCGGTCACCCAGTTGAATTGATCAAAGAGGAATCTTATTTCTTCCGCATGGGGAAATACGCGGATCGTCTTCTGAAATACTATGAAGAAAACCCGACATTCATTCAGCCAGAATCACGCAAAAACGAAATGATTAATAACTTTATCAAACCTGGACTTGAGGATTTGGCAGTATCACGTACCACTTTTGATTGGGGCGTGAAGGTGCCGGAAAATCCAAAGCATGTTGTATATGTTTGGATTGACGCACTATTTAACTATTTAACAGCACTCGGTTATGATACAGAAAATGATGAGCTTTATCAAAAATATTGGCCTGCCGATGTTCATTTAGTCGGTAAGGAGATTGTACGATTCCATACTATTTACTGGCCAATTATGCTGATGGCGCTGGATCTTCCGCTGCCAAAGCAAGTATTCGCGCATGGCTGGCTTTTGATGAAAGACGGAAAAATGTCGAAATCAAAAGGAAATGTTGTAGATCCGGTTACATTAATTGAGCGCTATGGTTTAGACGAACTTCGCTATTACTTGCTTCGCGAAGTGCCGTTCGGATCAGACGGTGTTTTCACGCCGGAAGGATTTGTTGAGCGAATCAACTATGATTTAGCGAATGATTTAGGAAATCTATTGAATCGTACTGTTGCGATGATCAATAAGTATTTTGACGGACAAATTGGTTCTTACAAAGGTGCTGTTACGGAATTTGACCAAACGCTCACTTCTGTTGCTGAAGAAACAGTGAAAGCTTATGAGAAAGCAATGGAAAATATGGAGTTCTCGGTAGCACTTTCGACTTTATGGCAGCTCATCAGCCGCACAAACAAATACATTGATGAGACAGCTCCATGGGTGCTTGCGAAAGATCCGGCAAAAGAAGAAGAATTGCGATCAGTTATGTATCATCTCGCTGAATCATTGCGTATTTCAGCGGTACTGCTTCAGCCATTCTTAACAAAAACACCTGAAAAAATGTTCGAGCAGCTGGGCATTACTGATGAATCTTTAAAAGCTTGGGACAGCATTACAACTTTCGGCCAGCTGAAAGATACAAAAGTACAAAAAGGCGAGCCATTGTTCCCTCGTTTAGAGGCAGAAGAAGAAATTGCTTACATCAAAGGGAAAATGCAAGGTTCGGCACCAGCGAAAGAAGAAACAAAAGAAGAAGAGCCGCAAGAGGTCGATCGTTTACCTGAAATTACGATTGATCAATTCATGGATGTAGAGCTTCGCGTAGCTGAGGTCATTGAGGCAGAGCCAGTGAAAAAAGCAGACCGTTTATTGAAGCTGCAGCTTGATCTTGGTTTTGAAAAGCGCCAAGTGGTATCCGGTATTGCGAAGCATTATACGCCTGAAGAGCTTGTTGGAAAAAAACTCGTTTGTGTAACAAATCTAAAACCGGTTAAACTCAGAGGAGAGCTTTCTCAAGGTATGATCCTTGCAGGAGAAGCAGACGGCGTTTTAAAGGTCGTGTCTATCGATCAGTCGTTACCAAAAGGCACAAGAATTAAATAATGATAAAACAAAAGGTGTTTCACGTGTAACAATTCGTCGAACACCTTTTGTGTTTCGACAAGAAAGGAGTTTTTCACTTATGTTGTTTGACACACACGCACATTTAAATGCAGAACAATATGATACTGATCTTGAAGAGGTTATTGAACGGGCAAAAGCTGAAAAAGTTGAACGAATTGTCGTAGTTGGTTTTGACCGTCCGACGATTACCCGTGCGATGGAAATGATTGAGGAATATGATTTTATTTATGCAGCCATTGGCTGGCACCCTGTTGACGCTATTGACATGACAGAGGAAGACTTAGCGTGGATTAAAGAGCTTTCTGCTCATGAGAAAGTGGTAGCGATAGGGGAAATGGGACTGGATTATCATTGGGATAAATCACCTAAAGATATTCAAAAAGAGGTGTTTAGAAAACAAATCGCCTTAGCGAAAGAGGTCAATTTGCCTATTATCATTCATAACCGTGATGCAACGGAGGATGTCGTGACCATTTTGAAAGAGGAAGGCGCAGAAGCTGTGGGCGGAATCATGCACTGCTTTACAGGAAGTGCGGAAGTGGCAAGAGAATGCATGAAAATGAATTTTTATTTATCATTTGGGGGACCGGTGACATTTAAAAATGCGAAGAAACCGAAGGAAGTAGTGAAGGAAATTCCCAATGACCGGCTGCTGATTGAAACGGACTGCCCGTTTCTCACACCGCACCCTTTCCGCGGGAAAAGAAATGAGCCAAGCTATGTGAAATATGTGGCAGAACAGATCGCCGAATTAAAAGAAATGACCTTTGAAGAGATTGCTTCCATCACGACTGAAAATGCGAAAAGACTTTTCCGTATAAACTGACAAAAAACGCTAGCGGGTTTTGTAAGAGCTTGTCCCTTACAGCGTTTTTCTATAAAAGTTCTACATGCTTTCTTCTCCTCATAGGATAGGTTTGTCGACAAGTCTTTCTTCCGTTTCTCAGTGTATTTCAGGATAATGAAGAGGACACTGAGCTTTTGGGAGAAAGAGAAGGGAGGGTTGACAGCCTTTTAGATACTCTATATAATCTCTCCGAGGAGAAGGAGGCGTTTTTCATCACACAAAAAATGAAAAAGCTGTTTTCCGTAAAGCTTAGCAAAAGCAAAGTCATTCTGGTTGCTGCTTGTTTGCTTTTGGCAGGAAGCGGGACTGCGTACGCGGCTCATGAGCTGACGAAACAATCAGTCTCAGTTTCTATCAATGGCAAAAAGAAACATATACGCACACATGCAAATACAGTCGGTGATCTTTTGGACACGCTTGATATCAAGACAAGAGACGAAGACAAGATCACACCTGCTAAACAGACAAAGATAACAGCAGACATGGACGTTGTGTATGAGGCTGCAAAACCTGTGAAGCTTACAATAAACGGGGAAGAAAAGACGTTATGGTCAACAGCAAAAACGGTCGGTGCATTACTGGACGAACAAGATGTTGATGTGAAAGAACAAGATCAAATTGATCCCGCAATAGATACAGATATTTCGAAAGACATGAAGATTAACATAGAGCCCGCATTTCAGGTTACTGTGAATGATGCAGGGAAACAAAAGAAGATCTGGACGACTTCGACTACGGTCGCTGACTTTTTAAAACAGCAAAAGATGAACATAAAAGACGAAGATAAAATCAAGCCTGCGTTAGATGCAAAGCTGACGAAAGGAAAGGCTGATATTACAATTACTCGTATCGAAAAGGTCACCGATGTAGTTGAAGAGAAGATTGCGTTCGATGTGAAAAAGCAAGAAGACGCTTCTCTTGAAAAAGGGAAAGAAAAGGTCGTCCAAAAAGGAAAAGAAGGCAAGCTAAAAAAACATTTCGAAGTCGTTAAAGAAAACGGTAAAGAAGTGTCCAGAGAGCTTGTTAAAGAAGAAACAGCTGAACAAAGCAAAGATAAAGTAATTGCTGTCGGCACAAAGCAAAGCAGTCCAAAAGTTGAAACGGTCAGTGCTTCAGGTGATTCAAAAACAGTTGTGTCCCGCAGCGATGAATCAACAGGCAAAGTCATGACTGTATCATCTACGGCTTATACGGCAAGCTGCAGCGGTTGTTCAGGACATACAGCGACAGGCGTCAATTTAAAAAATAATCCGAATGCCAAAGTCATCGCTGTGGATCCAAATGTCATTCCGCTAGGCTCCAAAGTCCACGTGGAAGGCTATGGATATGCCATTGCTGCAGATACCGGTTCAGCGATTAAAGGGAACAAGATAGACGTCTTTTTCCCAGAGAAATCATCGGCGTACCGATGGGGAAATAAAACAGTCAAAATTAAAATCTTAAATTAATATATACTTATGTATTCAGAGGGTTTTGCGCCCTCTGTTTTTTTCGTTATAATAGACAAAGTGCATTTTCTGCTTATTAGACGCTCGATATAAGAAAAAGTTTCATGAATATACAAAAGTTTTTATTTTGTCTTGGAGGAAATAATGAAAATTAAAGAGATCATTGTGGTCGAGGGGCGTGACGATACGGCCCGCATCAAATTGGCTGTTGATGCAGACACAATTGAAACAAATGGTTCAGCCATCGATGATCATGTGATTGACCAAATCCGTTTGGCCCAGAAGACCAGAGGCGTCATTATTTTAACGGATCCGGACTTTCCGGGAGAGAAGATTCGCAAAACCATCTCAGAGGCTGTACCCGGCTGTAAGCATGCATTTTTGCCAAAACATCTTGCCAAACCTAAAAACAAGCGGGGAATTGGTGTAGAGCATGCATCGGTTGAAAGCATTAGGGCATGTTTAGAAAATGTGCATGAGGAGATGGAAGCGCAGCCGAGTGACATTTCAGCTGAGGATTTGATTCATGCCGGACTAATAGGCGGGCCTGCGGCCAAACGCCGCCGGGAACGACTGGGTGATCTGTTGAAAATCGGCTATACAAATGGCAAACAGCTTCAAAAACGGCTGCAAATGTTTCAAATTAAAAAAAGTGATTTTATGAGTGCGCTCGATACCGTTATGCGGGAGGAACAGAATGAATAAAGATATTGCGACACCGATTAGAACGAAAGAGATACTGAAGAAATACGGTTTTTCTTTTAAAAAGAGCTTAGGACAGAATTTCTTAATTGATACGAACATTTTAAACAGAATTGTTGATCACGCGGAAGTGACTGAGAAAACAGGTGTCATTGAAATCGGCCCGGGAATCGGGGCTTTAACCGAACAGCTTGCCAAGCGGGCGAAAAAGGTCGTGGCATTTGAGATTGACCAGCGATTATTGCCGATTCTGAAGGATACACTGTCACCTTACGAAAATGTCACTGTCATTCATCAGGACGTGTTAAAGGCTGATGTCAAATCAGTCATTGAAGAACAATTTCAAGATTGTGATGAGATCATGGTAGTTGCCAACCTTCCTTATTACGTAACAACACCGATTATCATGAAACTGCTTGAAGAACATCTTCCGCTGAAAGGGATTGTGGTCATGCTGCAAAAAGAAGTGGCTGAGCGCATGGCGGCTGATCCTTCATCTAAGGAGTACGGCTCACTTTCAATCGCGGTGCAGTTTTATACAGAAGCCAAAACGGTGATGATCGTTCCGAAAACCGTATTTGTTCCTCAGCCTAATGTCGATTCCGCAGTCATCCGTCTGATTCTCCGAGACGGCCCGGCAGTGGACGTGGAAAACGAATCCTTTTTCTTTCAGCTCATCAAGGCAAGCTTTGCACAGCGCCGTAAAACGCTGCTCAATAACTTAGTTAACAATCTGCCTGAAGGAAAAGCGCAAAAATCAACGATTGAGCAAGTGCTCGAAGAAACAAATATTGACGGTAAGCGCCGAGGTGAATCCCTGTCTATTGAGGAATTCGCAGCGCTGTCTAACGGATTGTATAAAGCCCTTTTCTAAAAGGGCTTTTTGTTTTGCGCACCACATGGACTGCCGCTACATAGGCTAGAGAAGGACCTTTCATTCAATGATAAGAAAAACTTGGACTCAGCGAAAAAAGGCGCTTTCTCAAGGCTCTTTCTTTCATGATGAGGCTTAGTCTATGTGTGGAGTGAGGAACGTGCAATTTCAAATAGGGGATATGGTAGCCAGAAAATCCTATCAGATGGATGTTTTGTTTCGAATTATAGGAATAGAGCAAACAAGCAAAGGAAATTCAATTGCCATTTTGCATGGAGATGAAGTCAGGCTGATTGCTGATTCGGATTTTTCTGATCTGGTGGCAGTGAAAAAGGATGAGCAGATGATGCGGAAAAAGAAAGATGAGAGCAGAATGAATGAGTCGCTCGAATTACTCCGCCAGGATTATAAGCTGCTCAGAGAAAAGCAAGAGTACTATGCGACAAGCCAATATCAGCATCAGGAGCATTATTTCCATATGCCGGGCAAAGTGCTTCATCTGGATGGTGACGAAGCATATCTGAAAAAATGCCTGAATGTCTATAAAAAAATTGGAGTGCCGGTCTATGGCATCCATTGCCATGAAAAGAAAATGTCTGCTTCTATTGAAGAATTGCTCGACAAATATCGACCTGATATCCTGGTGATCACAGGGCATGATGCGTATTCGAAGCAAAAGGGCGGTATTGATGATTTGAATGCGTACAGACATTCTAAGCACTTTGTTGAAACAGTTCAAACAGCCCGAAAAAAGATCCCTCACTTAGATCAGCTTGTTATTTTTGCGGGGGCCTGCCAATCCCATTTTGAATCACTCATCAGAGCGGGTGCGAATTTTGCGAGTTCACCGTCAAGAGTCAATATTCATGCGCTTGATCCGGTATATATCGTCGCGAAGATCAGCTTTACGCCGTTTATGGAACGGATTAATGTATGGGAAGTGCTCCGTAATACGCTGACAAGAGAGAAAGGGCTTGGAGGTATTGAAACAAGAGGAGTTCTGAGAATTGGTATGCCTTATAAGTCCAATTAACAGTTGAAAACCTGCATAGGAGAGCTATGCGGGTTTTTTATTTTACATAATGATACATAATTTACCGAAACTTGCGGAACATAATTGAGGAATCATAGAATTTTGTCAAAATAATTTTATTGACAACGTCTTGTTAACGTTGATATAATTTAAATTTTATTTGACAAAAATGGGCTCGTGTTGTACAATAAATGTAGTGAGGTGGATGCAATGGCGAAGACGTTGTCCGATATTAAAAGATCGCTTGATGGGAATTTAGGTAAAAGGCTGACGTTAAAAGCAAACGGTGGCCGCCGAAAAACGATTGAGCGTTCGGGCATTTTAGCTGAGACGTACCCTTCTGTTTTTGTGATACAACTAGATCAAGACGAGAACTCGTTTGAAAGAGTTTCATACAGTTATGCTGATATTTTGACTGAGACTGTTGAGCTGACATTTAATGATGACGCCGCAAGCTCAGTGGCATTTTAACGGGCAGTGAACCTTTTGTTTACTGCTTTTTGTTTTGCCCTTTTTTGGTTTCCAATAATTTTAACGAAAGTTCCATCTGATTTAACAAAAGATAAAACAGTCACATATTATCGTGACGTGCACGAATGGCTATCACTTCTAAAAAAGGGGTTGTTTCGTTTGGGCAGACGTCGTGGAGTTATGTCAGATGAGTTTAAATATGAGCTTGCTAAAGACCTTGGTTTTTATGACACAGTAAAAAATGGCGGCTGGGGCGAAATTCGGGCTCGCGATGCCGGTAACATGGTAAAGCGCGCTATAGAAATCGCCGAACAGCAAATGGCTCAGAATCAGAATAACCGATAAGGATGTGACCCGGGGGACGTGCTGTTCCCTGGTTTTTTTATTTTGGATATAAATACATAATGGGCTGAATATGGATATGTTCATCCTGTACTTCAAATGTGATACAATGTTCATACTTATGTTTAGATGGAGAAGTAGGTGAAAGCTATGCGTATTTTAGAAAAAGCGCCAGCTAAGATCAATCTGTCACTTGACGTCACCCGAAAACGCCCGGATGGCTATCATGAAGTCGAAATGATCATGACGACAATTGATTTAGCTGATCGAATTGAATTGACGGAGCTTGCAGAGGATGAAGTGAGGGTTTCCTCCCACAACCGATTTGTGCCTGATGACCAAAGAAACTTAGCTTATCAGGCTGCCAAGCTGATCAAGGACAGATACAACGTGAAAAAGGGAGTTTCCATCATGATTACGAAGGTAATTCCGGTGGCTGCCGGTCTTGCCGGCGGAAGCAGTGATGCGGCGGCGACACTCAGAGGGCTGAACAGACTTTGGAATTTAAATCTGTCTGCGGAAACGCTTGCTGAGCTTGGAGCGGAAATTGGCTCTGACGTTTCATTTTGTGTCTATGGCGGAACTGCATTAGCAACAGGGCGCGGCGAGAAAATTAAACATATCAGCACGCCTCCGCACTGCTGGGTCATTTTAGCGAAGCCGACAATCGGTGTTTCAACTGCTGAAGTGTACAGAGCGTTGAAACTGGATGGTATAGAGCATCCCGATGTACAAGGCATGATCGAGGCGATAGAAGAAAAGAGTTTTCAGAAGATGTGCAGCCGTTTAGGCAATGTGCTTGAATCTGTTACGCTCGATATGCATCCTGAAGTTGCGATGATCAAAAACCAGATGAAACGCTTTGGTGCAGATGCCGTGTTAATGAGCGGGAGCGGCCCGACAGTGTTTGGACTGGTTCAGTATGAGTCGAAGGTGCAGAGAATTTATAACGGGTTAAGAGGCTTCTGCGATCAAGTTTATGCGGTGAGAATGATCGGTGAACAGAACGCTCTTGATTAAATCCGTATGTTAAGTTATATTGATCTTAAAATATTCGGATTTTGGGGGTAAGTTCATGAAGTTTCGTCGCAGCGGCAGATTGGTGGACTTAACAAATTATTTGTTAACCCATCCGCACGAGTTAATACCGCTAACCTTTTTCTCTGAGCGGTATGAATCTGCAAAATCATCGATCAGTGAAGATTTAACAATTATTAAACAAACCTTTGAACAGCAGGGGATTGGTACTTTGCTTACTGTTCCTGGAGCTGCCGGAGGCGTTAAATATATTCCGAAAATGAAGCAGGCTGAAGCTGAAGAGTTTGTGCAGACACTTGGACAGTCGCTGGCAAATCCTGAGCGTATCCTTCCGGGCGGTTATGTATATTTAACGGATATCTTAGGAAAGCCATCTGTACTCTCCAAGGTAGGGAAGCTGTTTGCTTCCGTGTTTGCAGAGCGCGAAATTGATGTTGTCATGACCGTTGCCACGAAAGGCATCCCTCTTGCGTATGCAGCTGCAAGCTATTTGAATGTGCCTGTTGTGATCGTTCGTAAAGACAATAAGGTAACAGAGGGCTCCACAGTCAGCATTAATTACGTTTCAGGCTCCTCAAACCGCATTCAAACAATGTCACTTGCGAAAAGAAGCATGAAAACGGGTTCAAACGTACTCATTATTGATGACTTTATGAAAGCTGGCGGCACCATTAATGGTATGATTAACCTGTTGGATGAGTTTAACGCAAATGTGGCAGGAATCGGCGTCTTAGTTGAAGCCGAAGGAGTAGATGAACGTCTTGTTGACGAATATATGTCACTTCTTACTCTTTCAACCATCAACATGAAAGAGAAGTCCATTGAAATTCAGAATGGCAATTTTCTGCGTTTTTTTAAAGACAATCTTTTAAAGAATGGAGAGACAGAATCATGACAAAAGCAGTCCACACAAAACATGCCCCAGCGGCAATCGGGCCTTATTCACAAGGGATTATCGTCAACAATATGTTTTACAGCTCAGGCCAAATCCCTTTGACTCCTTCAGGCGAAATGGTGAACGGCGATATTAAGGAGCAGACTCATCAAGTATTCAGCAATTTAAAGGCGGTTCTGGAAGAAGCGGGTGCTTCTTTTGAAACAGTTGTAAAAGCAACTGTATTTATCGCGGATATGGAACAGTTTGCGGAAGTAAACGAAGTGTACGGACAATACTTTGACACTCACAAACCGGCGAGATCTTGTGTTGAAGTCGCGAGACTCCCGAAGGATGCGTTAGTCGAGATTGAAGTTATTGCACTGGTGAAATAATAAGAAAAGTGATTCTGGGAGAGCCCGGGATCACTTTTTTATTTACCTTATGCCCGAAATGAAAGCTTTATGACCTAATTGTGTAACTATATCCTATTTTTTCAAAAAATATTTTAAAAACGAGCAGGATTTCAGAAAAAATCGTGGAATTGATACACTAATGCTTTTATATAGGGAAAAGGTGGTGAACTACTGTGGAAGTTACTGACGTAAGATTACGCCGCGTGAATACCGATGGTCGCATGAGAGCGATTGCATCCATCACGCTGGATCACGAATTTGTTGTACATGATATTCGTGTGATTGATGGAAACAATGGTCTTTTCGTTGCGATGCCGAGTAAACGCACCCCTGATGGAGAGTTCCGCGATATTGCTCATCCTATTAATTCAAGCACGCGAGGAAAGATTCAAGATGCCGTGTTAAATGAGTATCATCGTCTGGGTGACACTGAAGCATTAGAATTCGAAGAAGCTGGAGCTTCTTAAAAAATAACCAAAAAGCAAGGACTGCTGAAAGGGCTGACATAAGCCTTTTGCCGGCGGTCCTTTTTTAATTCTGATTTTTCAAACTTAGTTGCACTCAATAGAAAATTCTTGCACTTCATGAAGTCTCCTTGAAATCAGAAGATATTTAGGATATATTTTTCTATGGATAAAAGGGATATTGGAGGCCAATAAATGGATAAGCGGTTTGCAGTTGTTTTAGCGGCTGGACAAGGAACGAGAATGAAATCGAAGCTTTATAAAGTCCTTCATCCAGTTTGCGGTAAGCCTATGGTAGAGCACGTCGTGGACGAAGCCTTAAAATTATCTTTATCAAAGCTTGTCACGATTGTCGGACATGGTGCGGAAGAAGTGAAAAAGCAGCTTGGTGATAAAAGCGAGTACGCGCTTCAAGCAGAACAGCTTGGCACTGCTCATGCTGTAAAACAGGCACAGCCATTTCTTGCTGACGAAAAAGGCGTCACAATTGTCATTTGCGGAGATACGCCGCTTTTGACAGCAGAGACGATGGAACAGATGCTGAAAGAACATACACAAAGAGAAGCAAAAGCTACGATTTTAACTGCGGTTGCAGAAGATCCAACCGGATACGGCCGCATTATTCGCAGCGAAAACGGAGCGGTTCAAAAAATCGTTGAGCATAAGGACGCCTCTGAAGAAGAACGTCTTGTAACTGAGATCAACACCGGTACGTATTGTTTTGACAATGAAGCGCTATTTCGGGCTATTGATCAGGTGTCTAATGATAATGCCCAAGGCGAGTATTATTTGCCGGATGTCATAGAGATTCTTAAAAATGAAGGCGAAACTGTTGCCGCTTACCAGACTGGTAATTTCCAAGAAACGCTCGGAGTTAATGATAGAGTTGCTCTTTCTCAGGCAGAACAATTTATGAAAGAGCGTATTAATAAACGGCATATGCAAAATGGCGTGACGTTGATTGACCCGATGAATACGTATATTTCTCCTGACGCTGTTATCGGAAGCGATACTGTGATTTACCCTGGAACTGTGATTAAAGGTGAGGTGCAAATCGGAGAAGATACGATTATTGGCCCTCATACGGAGATTATGAATAGTGCCATTGGCAGCCGTACGGTTATTAAACAATCGGTAGTCAATCACAGTAAAGTGGGGAATGATGTAAACATAGGACCTTTTGCTCACATCAGACCTGATTCTGTCATCGGGAATGAAGTGAAGATCGGGAATTTTGTAGAAATTAAAAAGACTCAATTCGGAGACCGAAGCAAGGCATCTCATCTAAGCTATGTCGGCGATGCTGAGGTAGGCACTGATGTAAACCTGGGCTGCGGTTCAATTACTGTCAATTATGATGGAAAGAATAAGTATTTGACAAAAATTGAAGATGGCGCGTTTATCGGCTGCAATTCCAACTTGGTTGCCCCTGTCACAGTCGGAGAAGGCGCTTATGTGGCGGCAGGTTCAACTGTTACGGAAGATGTACCTGGAAAAGCACTTGCTATTGCCAGAGCGAGACAAGTAAATAAAGACGATTATGTGAAAAATATTCATAAAAAATAATCCTAAATTCGGAGGTTTATCCATGTCTAATCAATACGGAGATAAGAATTTAAAGATTTTTTCTTTGAATTCGAATCCAGAGCTTGCAAAAGAAATCGCAGATATAGTTGGAGTTCAATTAGGGAAATGTTCTGTCACAAGATTTAGTGACGGGGAAGTCCAAATTAATATCGAAGAAAGTATTCGCGGATGTGATTGTTACATCATCCAGTCTACAAGTGACCCCGTTAACGAGCATATTATGGAACTGCTGATTATGGTAGATGCGTTAAAACGCGCTTCTGCAAAAACGATTAACATTGTTATTCCTTATTACGGTTATGCGCGTCAAGACAGAAAAGCAAGATCCCGTGAGCCAATCACAGCTAAACTTTTCGCTAACCTGCTTGAAACAGCCGGTGCGACTCGTGTGATTGCACTTGACCTGCATGCGCCGCAAATTCAAGGATTCTTTGATATACCGATTGACCACTTAATGGGTGTTCCGATTTTAGGAGAATATTTTGAAGGCAAAAATCTTGAAGATATCGTCATTGTTTCACCAGACCATGGCGGTGTGACACGTGCCCGCAAACTGGCTGACCGGCTAAAAGCGCCAATTGCGATTATCGATAAACGCCGTCCGCGTCCAAACGTGGCGGAAGTCATGAATATTGTAGGTAACATCGAAGGGAAGACTGCTATCCTCATCGATGACATTATTGATACTGCAGGTACGATTACACTTGCTGCTAATGCGCTCGTTGAAAACGGAGCGAAAGAAGTATATGCATGCTGTACACACCCTGTACTATCAGGCCCTGCGGTTGAACGGATTAATAATTCAACAATTAAAGAGCTTGTTGTGACAAACAGCATCAAGCTTCCTGAAGAAAAGAAAATTGAACGCTTTAAGCAGCTTTCAGTCGGACCGCTTCTGGCCGAAGCGATTATTCGCGTTCATGAGCAGCAATCAGTCAGCTATCTGTTCAGCTAAACCATTTTTCGAGGTTTAAATCCTTATCGTTATGGGTATTGTTTGTAATAGGACAACTAAAACGACAATAGGATGGTGCTGAATATGGCAACTTTAACGGCAAAAGAAAGAACGGACTTTACTCGTTCGTCTCTTCGGAATATCCGTACTTCAGGACATGTTCCAGGTATCATATATGGGAAGGATACGGGCAACAAACCTGTGTCATTAGACAGTGTGGAGCTCATCAAAACGCTTAGGGACGAAGGCAAAAATGCAGTCATTACGCTTGAGGTCGGCGGAGAAAAACACTCAGTCATGGTAACAGACTTGCAGACGGACCCGCTGAAAAATGAAGTCACTCATGCTGATTTTCAAGTAGTTAATATGAGTGAGGACATTGAAGTGGAAGTTCCGATTCATCTGACCGGAGAAGCCATTGGAGTGAAAAACGGAGGCGTACTGCAGCAGCCGTTATATGCACTTACTGTAAAGGCCAAGCCAAAAGCCATTCCGCAAACGATTGAGGCTGATATTTCAAGCCTCGATGTAAATGAAGTACTGACGATTGCGGATTTGCCTGCTGGCGGTGACTACTCCTTTAATCATGAATCAGATGAGGTTGTGGCTTCAATCCTTCCTCCGCAGCAGCAGGAAGCAGCTGAGGTCGATGAAGAGGAATCTGCCGATGCTCAGCCAGAAGGTGAAAACGAACAATAATAGCTTAAGGCGTAACCCTCCCGCGGTTACGTCTTTTGTGCTAGAATGAGAAGAATTATAGCCCGTTTATGAAGACGGGAGTTATGTGACTAAGGGAGGATTCGCCATGCTTGTGATTGCCGGTCTCGGAAACCCGGGGAAGAACTATGAAAATACACGGCATAATGTCGGATTTATGGTGATAGATCAGCTTGCAAAGGAATGGAATATAGAGCTGAATCAAAATAAATTTAACGGATTATACGGAACCGGATTTGTTTCCGGCAAAAAGGTTCTACTTGTTAAACCGCTTACATATATGAACTTATCAGGAGAATGTTTGCGGCCTTTAATGGACTACTATGATGTCGATAACGAAGATTTGACAGTCATTTACGACGACCTTGACCTTCCGACTGGCAAGATCCGTTTAAGAACGAAAGGAAGCGCCGGAGGGCACAATGGCATCAAATCACTGATCCAGCATCTTGGAACATCCGAGTTTGACCGTATCCGCATCGGAATCGGCCGGCCTGTAAACGGCATGAAGGTCGTTGATTATGTGTTAGGCTCCTTTACCAAGGAGGAGGCACCTGAGATCGAAGAAGCGGTTGATAAATCTGTGAAGGCTTGTGAGGCTTCTTTGAGTAAACCGTTTTTAGAAGTCATGAACGAATTTAACGCAAAGGTATAAAATGTAACAACAAAGTCCATACTACACCAAAATGACTTTTTCATCAGGAGGTCCCTTGTATGGCTTTGCATTATTATTGTCGTCATTGCGGAGTGAAAGTAGGCAGTCTCGAATCTTCAATGGTATCGACAGACTCACTTGGATTTCAGCACTTAACAAATGAGGAAAGAAACGATATGATTTCTTATAAAGAAAATGGAGATGTCCATGTTTTGACGATATGTGAAGATTGCCAAGAGGCGCTTGACCGAAATCCGCATTACCACGAATATCACACATTTATTCAATAAAAAGCTTTGGTGTAGACACTAGACCAAAGCGTTTTTCTGTTCTCGCAGGAAACAGAGAGGAGGGGCCATATGGACAACATTCAAACCTTTATAAAAGAAAGCGATGACTTTAAATCCATCATCAACGGTTTACACGAGGGCCTGAAGGAACAGCTGCTCGCGGGTCTGTCGGGTTCCGCGCGTTCTGTTTTTACTTCTGCTCTGGCTAATGAAACGAATAAGCCTATCTTTCTCATCACCCATAACTTATATCAAGCCCAGAAAGTAACAGATGATCTGACTTCACTTCTAGAGGATCGGTCTGTCCTTTTGTACCCCGTCAATGAACTCATTTCATCAGAAATCGCAGTTGCAAGCCCTGAATTGCGGGCGCAGCGATTAGATGTCATTAATAGACTAACGAATGGAGAAGCGCCAATTGTCGTTGCTCCGGTAGCGGCAATCAGAAGAATGCTGCCGCCTGTTGAGGTGTGGAAAAGCAGCCAGATGCTCATTCAAGTAGGCCATGATATCGAACCTGACCAGCTTGCCTCACGGCTAGTAGAGGTAGGGTATGAGCGGTCTGATATGGTTTCTGCGCCCGGGGAATTCAGTATTCGCGGGGGAATCATTGATATTTATCCGTTGACTTCAGAGAATCCGGTGAGAATTGAACTTTTTGACACCGAGGTGGATTCAATCCGCAGCTTTAATTCAGATGATCAGCGGTCAATTGAGACCCTTACCTCGATCAATATCGGTCCCGCGAAGGAATTAATTATCAGACCGGAAGAAAAAGCGCGGGCGATGGAGAAAATCGATAGTGGTCTTGCCGCGAGCCTGAAAAAATTAAAGGCTGACAAACAAAAAGAAATACTTCATGCGAATATTTCTCATGATAAAGAACGCTTGTCTGAAGGCCAGACAGATCAGGAGCTCGTGAAGTATCTCTCATATTTCTATGAAAAGCCTGCTAGTTTACTAGATTATACACCTGATAATACACTTCTGATTTTGGATGAAGTCAGTCGGATTCATGAGATGGAAGAACAGCTTCAAAAAGAAGAAGCGGAGTTTATAACAAATCTTCTTGAGGAAGGGAAGATTTTGCATGACATTCGTTTGTCATTCAGCTTCCAAAAAATAGTGGCTGAGCAAAAACGGCCTCTGCTGTACTACTCTTTATTTTTGCGGCATGTACACCATACGAGCCCGCAAAATATCGTCAATGTGTCAGGCCGGCAAATGCAGAGTTTCCATGGCCAAATGAACGTACTTGCGGGCGAAATGGAGCGTTTTAAAAAATCAAATTTCACTGTTGTGTTCTTAGGAGCAAACAAGGAACGTACACAGAAATTGTCATCTGTTTTGGCTGATTATGATATCGAGGCTGCCACGACAGACAGCAAAAAAGCGCTTGTTCAGGGACAGGTCTATATCATGGAAGGCGAGCTCCAATCGGGATTTGAGCTGCCGTTAATGAAGCTTGCCGTTATCACGGAAGAAGAACTGTTCAAAAACCGTGTAAAGAAGAAGCCGCGAAAACAGAAGCTTACCAATGCAGAGCGCATCAAAAGTTATTCTGAGCTTCAAATTGGAGATTATGTCGTTCATATTAATCACGGGATCGGAAAATACCTGGGGATCGAAACTCTTGAAATCAACGGCATTCATAAAGACTATTTAAATATACATTATCAGGGCAGTGACAAGCTTTACGTTCCTGTAGAACAAATTGATCAGGTGCAAAAATATGTCGGCTCCGAAGGAAAAGAGCCAAAGCTGTATAAATTAGGCGGTAGTGAATGGAAGCGGGTCAAGAAAAAAGTAGAGACATCCGTTCAGGATATTGCTGATGACTTAATTAAGCTGTATGCCGAAAGAGAAGCGAGCAAGGGCTATGCGTTTTCTCCTGACCATGAGATGCAGCGTGAATTCGAATCGGCTTTCCCTTATCAAGAGACTGAGGATCAGCTCCGTTCTATTCACGAAATCAAAAAAGACATGGAAAGAGAACGTCCGATGGACCGCTTGCTGTGCGGAGATGTGGGCTACGGTAAAACAGAGGTTGCCATACGTGCCGCGTTTAAGGCGATCGGTGACGGAAAGCAGGTAGCTCTGCTCGTTCCGACAACAATTTTGGCACAGCAGCACTATGAAACCATAAAAGAGCGCTTCCAGGACTATCCGATTAATATCGGCCTTCTCAGCAGGTTCAGAACGAGAAAAGAAGCAAACGAAACAATCAAAGGGCTGAAAAACGGAACGGTTGATATCGTCATCGGGACGCATCGGCTTTTATCAAAGGATGTCGTGTATAAAGACTTAGGGCTCCTCATCATTGATGAAGAGCAGCGTTTCGGTGTAACCCATAAAGAAAAAATCAAGCAAATAAAAGCCAATGTTGATGTATTAACGTTAACTGCAACGCCGATTCCGCGTACGCTGCATATGTCTATGCTTGGCGTAAGGGATCTTTCAGTCATCGAGACTCCGCCGGAAAATCGCTTCCCCGTACAGACGTATGTTGTGGAATATAACGGCGCTCTTGTCAGAGAGGCGATTGAACGTGAGCTTGCACGCGGAGGCCAGGTCTATTTCTTGTACAACCGGGTAGAGGACATTGAGCGGAAAGCGGATGAAATTTCAATGCTAGTCCCTGACGCGAAGGTAGCATATGCGCATGGGAAAATGACAGAAAATGAATTAGAAACCGTTATGCTAAGTTTTCTTGAAGGAGAATCAGACGTTCTCGTCAGCACAACCATTATCGAAACTGGCGTGGACATCCCGAACGTCAATACGCTGATCGTATTTGACGCTGACAAGATGGGTCTTTCTCAGCTTTACCAGCTGCGGGGGCGTGTCGGTCGTTCTAACCGTGTGGCGTATGCGTACTTCACGTATCGCCGGGATAAAGTGCTGACAGAAGTGGCTGAAAAAAGGCTGCAGGCTATTAAAGAATTCACAGAGCTAGGTTCCGGTTTTAAAATCGCAATGCGTGACTTAACGATTCGCGGAGCCGGGAATCTTCTTGGTGCCCAGCAGCATGGCTTCATCGATTCGGTCGGATTTGACCTCTATTCACAAATGCTGAAGGAGGCCATTGAGGAGCGTAAAGGAGACACAGCGAAGACAGAGCAGTTTGAAACAGAAATTGATGTCGAGCTTGATGCGTATATTCCGGAAACTTATATTCAAGACGGCAAACAGAAAATTGATATGTATAAACGCTTCAGGTCTGTGGCGACAATCGAAGAGAAGAATGAGCTTCAAGATGAAATGATCGACCGCTTTGGAAACTATCCAAAAGAAGTCGAATACTTGTTTACTGTTGCAGAAATGAAGGTCTATGCGAGACAGGAACGTGTCGAGCTGATTAAGCAGGATAAAGATGCTGTCAGATTGACAATTTCTGAAGAAGCAAGTGCTGAAATTGACGGGCAGAAGCTGTTTGAGCTTGGCAATCAATATGGCAGACAAATCGGACTGGGAATGGAAGGGAAAAAACTCAAAATCTCCATACAGACGAAAGGCCGTAGTGCTGATGAATGGCTCGACACCGTGCTGGGCATGCTGAAGGGCTTAAAAGATGTGAAAAAGCAAACCATTTCATCAACGTAAATTTTGTTACTCTCTGGTGTATATTACATTTGATGTGACGGATACTAATTTCAAGCGAGGCGGAAGGTACATAAAGTAACTGCTTTAGGTCTTTCCCACATGTATATACCATCAAATGAAAGAGAGGCACCAGAGATGAAAGCAACCGGTATCGTACGTCGTATTGATGACTTAGGTCGGGTCGTGATTCCTAAAGAAATTCGAAGAACTCTGAGAATCAGGGAAGGCGATCCGCTTGAGATTTTTGTAGATCGTGACGGAGAAGTGATTTTGAAAAAGTACTCTCCGATCAGTGAGCTTGGAGACTTTGCAAAGGAGTATGCAGACGCGCTTTACGACAGCCTCGGCCATTCAGTGCTGATTTGTGATCGTGATGTATATATTGCCGTGTCCGGCAGCTCCAAAAAAGATTACTTAAACAAGTCAATCAGCGAAATGCTGGAAAGAACAATGGATCAGCGCAGCTCCGTGCTTGAGAGTGATGCGAAATCAGTACAGCTTGTGAATGGAATTGATGAGGACATGAATTCTTATACTGTCGGCCCAATTGTGGCGAACGGTGATCCGATAGGTGCTGTGGTAATCTTTTCAAAAGATCAGACAATGGGCGAAGTAGAGCATAAAGCCGTTGAAACAGCAGCTGGATTTTTGGCTCGTCAAATGGAACAGTAGGTCTTATTCCTTTCTTCGAAAATAGGTATGTAAAGAACAGCTCTCCTTGGGACGCTGTTCTTTTTCATGCGTGCCGAAAAAGGAATCCAAGGGTTGGGATGTGGTATAATAACCTCGTTTTTATTTGTGCCGCGGTAATACGTGAACCGTATTGCCCCTGACGTTGGGAAGGAGCTTTTGGATGGACGATTCAATAGGCGTTAAACGGCATTGGATTTGGCAGGGGGCTTTTGTTTTAATTCTGGCAGGCGTCATCACAAAAATTTTAAGCGCTGTTTACAGAGTCCCGTTTCAAAACATTGTCGGCGATGTTGGATTTTATATATATCAGCAGGTATATCCCTTTCTTGGTATTGCGGTCATGCTGTCCACATCAGGATTTCCAGTCATTATTTCAAAGTTGATGAATGATTATAGTGAAAAAAATCATCACACCATATTAAAAATATCAGCATTATTTTTGTCTTTAATCGGTATTTTATTATTTCTTTGTTTATATCTGGGTGCTGTTCCTATTGCACTCTTTATGGGAGATTCGCATCTAGCCGTGTTAATTCAAGTGGCCGCATGCGCGTTTCTGCTTTTCCCATTTGTCGCGTTGCTTAGAGGCGGTTTTCAGGGGCGGCACGAAATGCTCCCTTCAGCCTTATCACAGATGACAGAGCAGTTTCTGCGTGTTGCGGTGCTCTTGGGTTTATCATTTTGGCTCGTGAAAAAGGGAGCCTCGCTTTATACTGCGGGAGCGGCAGCCGCTTCAGGCTCTCTTGCCGGAAGTTTGGTTGCATTGGTGATACTGGGGTTTTTTTGGTTCAAAACGAAAAGAGACAACCAAACGGATAGGCAAAACGAAAATGTCATCACAACAAAAGAATTGACGAAAAAACTGCTTTTATATTCGGCTACAATCTGTGTAAGCAGTTTGCTGCTTTTGTTTATCCAGCTTGTTGATGCTTTGAATTTATATGCATTGCTTTCGGATGGTGAGGCAAGCGAAGAAGCAAAACGCCTAAAGGGGATCTATGATCGGGGACAACCGTTGCTGCAACTCGGTTCAATTTTCGCGGTAAGCATTGCGACGTCACTCGTTCCGTATATTTCTAAGGCTGTAAAAAACAAAGAGCTGAAGATCATGAAAGAAAAAATCACGTCATCTTTGAAACTATGCCTTGTGCTCGGTACAGGCGCATCGGCTGGGTTGATTTGCATTCTTAAGCCGGTGAATATCATGCTGTTTCAAAATGGAGAAGGCACAGGTGCGTTACAAGTATTTAGCTGCTCCATTTTATTTGCATCCTTGGCGGTAACGGCAGCGGCAGTCTTACAGGGAGCGGGATACACAGTTTTTCCTGCGATAGCGGTGGGCGCGGGTGTTGCAGTGAAATGGGTGTTAAACACTCTTTTGGTTCCGCGCTATGGGATTGAAGGCGCATCGCTTGCGACAGCGGCTTCCTTTGCGGCTGTCGCCGGCCTTAACTTGTATCAGCTTCGGCAAAAGGAATGGCTCGATAAGCTTAGAGGCGTTTTGATTCCGATTATTGGATCTGCTCTTTTGATGTCAGCTGTTTTGCTTGCGTATACGCGTCTATGGACTTTCTTGTTTCCTGCAACAGGAAGAGGAGTGGCTGTGATTGAGAGCCTTTCTGCTGTTGCCATTGGTGGCGCGGTGTTTATTTATTGTATGATGAGATTGGGAATATTTACAGATGAAGAGCTGAACAGTGTGCCATTCGGCAGCAAGTTAAGCAAATTCATGAGAAGGAGAGAACAAAATGGCGGGTAAAATTACAGTCGTGGGACTTGGTGCCGGAGACATGGACCAGTTGACAATTGGTATACACAAGCTGCTGACGAAGGCAGATACGCTGTATGTCAGAACCAAGGATCATCCTTTAATTGAGGAGCTTGAAAAAGAAACGAAGAACATCCGTTTCTTTGATGATATATATGAGAAACATGATCAGTTCGAGGCGGTATATGAAGAAATTGCTGATATCCTCTTTGAAGCGGCGCGGCGTGAGGACGTGGTTTATGCTGTGCCGGGACACCCTTTTGTCGCAGAAAAAACAGTTCAGCTGCTGACGGAGCGGCAGGAAAAGGAAAACGTTCAAGTGAAAGTCGCGGGGGGACAAAGTTTCCTTGATGCCACATTCAATGCCTTGCAAATTGACCCGATTGAAGGTTTTCAATTTGTGGATGCCGGCACATTGTCCGCGGATGAGCTTGAGCTCAGACATCATCTGATCATATGTCAGGTTTACGACCAAATGACGGCTTCTGAAGTCAAGCTGACATTGATGGAGAAGCTGCCTGATGATTATGAGGTCGTCATTGTGACTGCAGCAGGCAGCCGTGGCGAGGAGATCAGGACAGTGCCATTATTTGAGCTGGACCGCAATGTCGCCTTGAACAACTTAACAAGTGTGTATATTCCGCCGATTAAAGAAGAGAAGCTGCTTTATCACGAATTCTCCACGTTCCGAAGCATCATCAGAGAGCTTCGCGGACCTAATGGATGTCCGTGGGATAAAAAGCAGACGCATCAGTCATTAAAACAGTACACGATTGAAGAATGTTATGAGCTTCTCGAAGCTATTGACGAAGAAGACACAGACCATATGATCGAAGAGCTTGGCGACGTTTTGCTTCAGGTCTTGCTTCACGCGCAAATTGGTGAAGATGAAGGTTATTTCACAATTGATGATGTCATAAAAGGAATCAGTGAAAAAATGGTCCGAAGACATCCCCATGTGTTTAAAGATGTTAAGGTTCAGGATGAAAACGATGTTTTGGCAAATTGGGAAGACATAAAAAAAGCCGAAAAAAACACATCCGAATCATCCTTATTAGACAGCGTGCCGAAAACTCTTCCAGCTCTTTCGAAAGCCGCTAAACTGCAGAAAAAAGCAGCGAAGGTCGGTTTTGACTGGGAAGACGTCAGCGATATTTGGGAAAAGGTAAGTGAGGAAATGAAGGAATTTTCTTCTGAGGTTTCTGAAGCTCCTCACGAACACAATCTTAAAGCTGAGTTTGGCGACATTTTGTTCGCGCTGGTGAATGTAGCCCGCTTCTACAAAATAGAGCCAGAGGAAGCGCTGACCATGACTAATGACAAATTCCGGAGACGGTTCTCGTACATTGAGGAAACAGCGAAGGAAGAGGGAGTCGAGTTGGCTGATATGTCCCTTGAGGACATGGACAAACTGTGGAATGAAGCGAAAGAAACTGAGAGGAGATCATAGATATGAGATTAGATAAATTTTTGAAAGTATCACGGCTGATCAAACGGCGTACACTAGCGAAGGAAGTAGCTGACCAAGGACGAATCTCTATTAACGGAAACCAAGCTAAAGCAAGCTCTGACGTAAAACCGGGAGATGAACTAACGGTCCGCTTCGGCCAAAAGCTTGTAACGGTTCAGGTTAATGAATTGAAAGACACGACGAAAAAAGAAGAAGCTGCAAACATGTACACGATTCTAAAAGAAGAAAAACTCGGCGAATAGGCTTGTTCTAAAAAAATCCCCCACCTCATACAATGCAGTAATAATGCTAAAAGTATCGAGGATATGGGGGCTGAATAGATGAATTCATATTATGATCAAAAAGGTTCTTCGTCTGTTCCGGAACAGCATGATGTGACAATGAAAGGCCGGAAGCATTTAGATATTTCTGGGGTTAAGCATGTGGAGAGTTTTGATAACGAAGAATTCCTGCTGGAAACGGTGATGGGAATGCTCTCCGTCAGAGGCCAAAACCTGCAGATGAAAAATCTTGATGTGGAAAAAGGGATTGTTTCGATAAAAGGCAGGGTATTTGATTTAGTATACTTAGACGAACAACAAGGGGATAAAGCTAAAGGGTTTTTTAGCAAGTTGTTTAAATGACGCTGACGACACAATTCTATACAATGCTGGCGATGTCCGGTATGGGTCTCTGGCTTGGTGCTTCGCTTGATACATACCGGCTCTTTGTCATTCGTGCCAAAACAGCCAGATGGCTATTATTTATTCATGATATTCTTTTCTGGATTGTGCAAGGGCTGCTTTTCTTTTATGTCTTGCTTCATGTAAATGAGGGAGAATTCAGGATTTACATCTTTTTAGCGGTTCTGCTGGGCGTTGCGACGTATCAGAGCCTTTGCAAACGAATCTATATAAAAATACTGAAATTCTTCATTTACCTTGTTGTTTCTGTTTATCAATTCTTCAAAAAACTCATTCAGCACGTGTTATTTCGTCCTATTGTATGGACATGCGGAGCGATCATCTGGCTGGCGGCATTTTTATTCAAGAAAACATACAGCCTGATAGGTTTTCTCCTGCTGTGTCTATATAAAATAGTCATGGTTCTGTGTTTTCCGATCCGTTTTATCGCGAAACAATGTTTGAAACTTCTTCCTGTGAAAATGCGTCTAACTTTTAGACGTTATTTTGAAAAAGGTGCAGGATTTCTCAAAAAGAAGAAGAAACTATTGATAACCATAAGAACGACCATTACACGGTTTTTGAAGAAATGAAAGGAGGACCGTCTGGTTTGAATTTTTCCAGGGAACGAACGATAACTGAAATACAAAACGACTATAAAGAACAAGTAGAACGGCAAAATCAGCTGAAGAAACGAAGACGCAAAGGGCTGTACAGACGGTTAACTGTGTTCGGCGCCCTAGTATTCCTGACGGCAATTGTGCTGGCAAGCTCTGTCTGGTCCCAAACATCTTCCCTTAGTGCAAAAGAAGAAAAGAAAGAACAGCTTGAAAAAGAACTGAAAAGTTTAAAGACAAAACAAACGGATTTAAAAGAAGAAATATCCAAATTGAAGGATGAGGATTACGTCACAGAGCTTGCCAGAAGGGACTTATTCATGTCTGGAGACGGAGAAATTATCTTCAATGTGGAGAAGAAGAGCAAGTAGCCTTGTTGACACTTAAATTTTTATTTAGGTATAATTAAGCAAACGATCTTTTTATAAGCCTAAGGAGGAGCACTTTTTTTATGTCGATTGAAGTTGGCAGCAAGTTGCAAGGGAAAATTACAGGTATTACAAATTTTGGAGCGTTTGTTGAATTGCCTGGAGGCTCAACCGGTCTCGTTCACATTAGTGAGGTAGCTGATAATTATGTCAAAGACATTAACGACCACTTAAAAGTCGGCGACCAAGTTGAAGTGAAAGTCATCAACGTTGAAAAAGACGGGAAAATTGGTTTATCTATTAAAAAAGCTAAAGACCGTCCGCAAGCCAGACCTAGAAATGATTTCCGTCCGAAAGAATCTTTTGAACAGAAAATGAATAAGTTTTTAAAAGACAGCGAAGATCGCTTGTCATCTTTAAAACGCAATACGGAATCAAAACGTGGAGGGCGCGGAGCAAGAAGAGGATAACTTGCTGCTTTCTATAAAATAAATGAAGCATCCGTTCATCCCGACGGATGCTTTTTTATTATCCTCACCCTCTATAAGAGTCAGAAAATTACAACATTAAAGTTTCTGTTGACGAAAGAGACAAACCTTTGTATTATATAACTTGTGCTTAGAAGCACAAAACAATATGGCGGTGTAGCTCAGCTGGCTAGAGCGTACGGTTCATACCCGTGAGGTCGGGGGTTCGATCCCCTCCGCCGCTACCATATTTGTTTGGCCCGTTGGTCAAGCGGTTAAGACACCGCCCTTTCACGGCGGTAACACGGGTTCGAATCCCGTACGGGTCATCCTAAAAAATCGGTTTCTCTTGCAGAAGCCGATTTTTTTCATTTTTAGACAACATTCCGGAAATTCTTTTCATAAACGAATATCAAGGCAGAAACCGTCGAAGATTTCTTTGGTATTGTTACCTTCTTTTGACAAAATCCTATCTGTGCTTTCGCTATAATGACAGGCAACGAATATAACAGGTGGGAGATGAGAGGAATGGAAAAAGCAGAAAGAAGAGTGAACGGGCCAATGGCGGGACAAGCTTTGGAAAAACTCCAATCGTTTTTTAACAGGGGCACGAAGCTGGTGACTCATCATTTGCATTCACTGTTTTTCTATAAAGGATTCATTTATGTTGTCATCGGATTTTTGCTTGGACGGGCTTTCATATTATCCGAGGTGCTTCCTTTCGCACTTCCTTTCTTTGGAGCGATGCTTCTCATCAGAAGAGACAAAGCGTTTTATGCGGTTTTGGCTGTGCTTGCAGGTGCGCTGACCATATCTCCAAAGCACTCATTGCTCATACTGGCGGCATTGCTGGCATTCTTCGTATTTTCTAAAGTGGCTGCCTTCATTACCGACGATCGTGTAAAAGCACTCCCGATTGTCGTGTTCTTCTCCATGGCTGCAGCAAGAGCCGGGTTTGTTTATGCCCAAAATGGCGTATTTACAACCTATGATTATGTAATGGCTATCGTTGAGGCTGGACTATCGTTTATCTTAACACTGATTTTCCTTCAGAGCCTTCCGATTTTTACTGTGAAAAAAGTGAAACAATCATTAAAAATAGAGGAAATCATTTGCTTTATGATTCTTATAGCTTCTGTTTTAACGGGGCTGGCTGGCTTGTCCTACCAAGGGATGCAGGCAGAACATATATTGGCTCGTTATGTTGTATTGAGTTTTTCCTTTATTGGCGGAGCAAGCATTGGCTGTACGGTTGGTGTTGTGACCGGCCTGATTCTTGGCTTGGCGAATATCGGAAACCTATATCAAATGAGTCTGCTTGCTTTTTCCGGTTTATTGGGCGGTTTGCTGAAGGAAGGAAAAAAAGCGGGTGCAGCAATCGGTCTGATCGTTGGATCGCTTCTTATATCTTTATATGGTGAAGGCTCTGCCGGTCTGATGACAACGCTCTATGAGTCATTAATCGCAGTCGGCCTGTTTTTGCTCACACCTCAATCTATTACAAGGAAAGTGGCGAGATATATTCCGGGAACTGTCGAGCATCTTCAAGAGCAACAGCAATACGCTAGAAAAATCCGTGATGTCACTGCTCAGAAGGTAGACCAGTTCTCCAATGTATTTCACGCGCTGTCTGAAAGCTTTGCAACCTTTTACCAAGCATCAGACGAACAGACAGATGACAGCGAAGTTGATCTGTTCTTAAGCAAAATCACGGAGCATTCCTGTCAGACGTGCTACAAGAAAAACAGGTGCTGGGTACAGAACTTTGATAAAACATATGACTTAATGAAACAAGTTATGCTTGAAACAGAGGAAAAAGAATATGCATCAAACCGAAGGCTGAAAAAAGAGTTTCAACAGTATTGTTCTAAATCCAAGCAGGTTGAAGAGCTGATTGAGGATGAGCTCGCACATCATCATGCCCATTTGACACTCAAGAAAAAAGTCCAAGACAGCAGGCGCCTTGTTGCTGAACAGCTTTTAGGCGTTTCTGAGGTTATGGCCGACTTTTCTCGGGAAATAAAAAGAGAGCGAGAACAGCACTTTCTGCAGGAAGAGCAAATCATAGAAGCGCTTCAGCATTTCGGAATTGAGATTCAGCATGTCGAGATCTATAGTCTTGAACAAGGAAATATCGATATTGAAATGACCATTCCGTTCAGCGGACATGGAGAAAGTGAAAAAATCATTGCTCCTATGCTTTCTGACATTCTGGAAGAACAAATTCTTGTGAAAGCCGAACAGCACTCTCCGCATCCGAATGGATACAGCCATGTCGCCTTTGGATCAACAAAATCATACAGGGTGTCCACGGGAGCTGCTCACGCTGCGAAGGGCGGCGGCCTTGTCTCCGGCGACAGCTACAGCATGATGGAGCTTGGAGCCAGAAAATATGCTGCAGCAATCAGTGACGGAATGGGCAATGGCGCAAGAGCGCACTTTGAAAGCAATGAAACGATCAAGCTTCTTGAAAAAATCCTTGAATCGGGAATTGATGAAAAAATAGCAATTAAAACGATCAACAGCATACTGTCTCTAAGGACAACTGACGAAATATATTCCACGCTTGACCTATCTATTATCGATCTTCAAGATGCCAGTTGTAAATTTTTGAAGGTTGGATCGACGCCTAGCTTTATCAAACGTGGTGACCAGGTCATGAAAGTTCAAGCGAGCAATCTGCCAATCGGTATTATTAATGAATTTGATGTGGAGGTTGTGAGTGAACAGCTGAAAGCGGGTGACCTCTTAATTATGATGAGTGATGGCATTTTTGAGGGGCCTAAGCATGTGGAAAATCACGACTTATGGATGAAACGTAAAATGAAAGGGTTGAAAACAAATGACCCGCAGGAGATTGCCGATTTGCTTATGGAAGAAGTCATCCGCACAAGATCCGGCCAAATTGAGGACGATATGACTGTTGTTGTCGTCCGGATTGATCACAATACACCGAAGTGGGCATCCATTCCTGTTCCGGCAATCTTTCAAAACAAACAAGAAATTTCATAACGCTTCCGTATAAATCAAATTTCTTCTGGCGAAGATGGGAATATATGAATCTGAGAATCCTCGTATTCTCCAGGAGGAATGAATGTGAACAACGGACATTTAAATCAAATTTTGCTGATAACGGATGGCTGCTCAAACCATGGGGAAGACCCGCTTGCAATGGCTGCTTTTGCTAAAGAGCAGGGGATTACGGTAAATGTCATTGGTATAATGGAAGAAAATCAAATTGACCCTGAGGCAATGAAGGAAGTCGAAGGGATTGCACTTGCCGGAGGAGGCGTGCACCAAGTCGTTTATGCATCTCAGCTTTCACAAACTGTTCAAATGGTAACAAAAAAAGCGATGACGCAAACCTTACAAGGTGTAGTCAATCAAGAACTGAAACAGATTCTCGGAAAGAATGTGGAAATGGAAGAGCTTTCTCCGGAAAAACGCGGCGAAGTCATGGAAGTGGTAGACGAGCTTGGAGAAACGGTGCATCTTCAGGTTTTGGTTCTTGTTGATACAAGTGCAAGTATGGCGCCAAAGCTTCCAACAGTAAAAGAGGCGCTGATTGATTTGTCTGTAAGCCTCAATTCCCGAATCGGGAATAACGAATTTGCGATGTGTATATTTCCCGGGAAAAAACAAGAGGTCGAGCTTGTGCTGAACTGGACACCGAAGCTGCAATCTCTTTCCACACTCTTTGCAAAGCTTTCGACAGGCGGCATCACGCCGACAGGTCCGGCGATTCGTGAAGCGACACTGCAGTTTGAAAAAATACGCTCAAGAAGGGGCATGCTGGTAGATGATGAACGACGCTTTGACGAGTTTGGCATGTAGCCTCAAGCCGGGTACGACAATCAAAGGCAAGTGGAATGGAAACACTTATACATTGCGTAAACAGCTTGGTAAAGGGGCCAATGGAATTGTGTATTTGGCAGAAACATCAGATGGACATGTTGCCTTAAAGGTGAGTGATGACAGCCTGTCTATTACTTCTGAAGTGAATGTCTTGAAATCTTTCTCAAAGGCCCAGTCCGTTACGATGGGGCCTTCTTTTTTTGATACGGATGATGCCTATATTCCCAGTGCCAATACGAAAGTTTCATTTTATGCAATGGAATACATAAAAGGGCCGCTGCTTTTGAAGTATGTCAGTGATAAAGGAGCAGAGTGGATACCTGTATTAATGATTCAGCTGTTATCCAGCTTATCGGTGCTTCACCAGCAAGGATGGATATTCGGCGATCTTAAACCTGATAATCTGATCGTAACTGGTCCGCCCGCAAGGATCCGCTGCATTGATGTGGGCGGCACGACAAAGGAAGGCCGGGCGATAAAAGAGTATACGGAGTTTTATGACAGAGGCTATTGGGGGTATGGAACAAGAAAGGCAGAGCCATCCTATGATCTGTTCGCAGTTGCCATGATTATGATCAACAGTGTGCATAAAAAAGAATTTAAGAAAACGAACCAGCCCAAAGAACAGCTTAGGTCTCTCATCGAAGGAAACCCGCTGCTTCAAAAGTATAAAAAAGCGCTTTTTTCAGCCTTGAACGGAGATTATCAATCCGCAGATGAAATGAAAAAGGATATGCTAGACGCGGGGCAAAAAGCATCACAAAGAAAACAGCCTATAAAAGCATCACCGCAGCCTGCCACACGACAAAGACAGCAAATACCGCGCCAAGGAAAAATAACGAAGACGCGATATACCCCAAAACAGAAACCGGCTAAGTCGGGGGGGTTATTTGAAACAACGCTTATCGTGATCAGTGTTTTAGCGCTTTATTTCGCCTATATTATCTTTTTCTTAATCTGAATGGCGCAAACTGCAGAGCCTATGCTTCTTCTTTGCTTGGAGGGGTTGAAAGTGTTAGGATATGAATATCTTTAAAATACCTGCTCATTGTGAGGAG
The DNA here is from genome assembly GCF_038050295.1 of Bacillus sp. FSL R5-0603. Lineage (NCBI taxonomy): Bacteria > Bacillati > Bacillota > Bacilli > Caryophanales > Bacillaceae > Bacillus > Bacillus sp. FSL R5-0603. Next base: position 74,374 of record NZ_JBBOYP010000001.1, read on the forward strand.
GACATTGTGAAAAGTGTCAAAGATTTTTTAAACAAACACAATCTTACGTTAAAAGGGGCGACAATCATTGTAGGCGTTTCCGGCGGTCCGGACTCAATGGCTCTTCTTCACGCGTTGCATACGTTATGCGGCCGTTCAGCGAATGTTATTGCAGCTCACGTTGACCATCGGTTCAGAGGTGCGGAATCCGAGGAGGACATGCGTTTTGTCCAAGCTTATTGTAAAGCTGAACAGCTCGTGTGCGAAACGGCTCAAATCAATGTAACCGCATATGCACAGGAAAAAGGACTCAATAAGCAGGCTGCAGCACGCGATTGCCGCTACCAGTTTTTTGAGGAAATCATGTCGAAGCACCAAGCGGACTATCTGGCTCTTGCGCATCATGGTGATGACCAGGTTGAAACAATGCTTATGAAACTGGCTAAGGGTACGCTTGGAACGGGACTTGCGGGAATGCAGCCGGTTAGACGTTTTGGGACGGGGCGGATCATCAGGCCGTTCTTACCCATTACAAAGGAAGAGATCCTTCACTATTGCCGTGAAAACGGCTTGAGCTACCGGACGGATGAAAGCAACGCCAAAGATGACTACACAAGAAACAGATTCAGAAAAACAGTGCTCCCGTTTTTGAAGCAGGAATCTCCGGATGTGCATAAAAGGTTTCAGAAAGTGAGTGAAGCACTGACGGAAGATGAGCAATTCTTACAGTCATTAACGAAAGATGAAATGAATAAAGTAATCACAAGCCAGTCTAATACATCAGTTGAAATCAATTCCTCTCAATTGCTTGCCCTCCCGATGCCTTTACAAAGAAGAGGAGTTCAACTAATATTAAACTATCTTTATGAAAACGTTCCATCATCCTTTTCAGCCCATCACATTCAGCAGTTTCTCGATTGGGCGGAAAATGGCAGTCCTTCAGGAGTACTGGACTTTCCGAAAGGACTGAAGGTGGTCAAATCATATCAGACATGTTTGTTTACATTTGAACAATGGCAGTGCAAAAATGTTCCCTTTGAATACCAAATTAGCGGAGCTGCTGATGAAACGGCAGTACTCCCTAATGGATATCTGATAGAGGCAAAGCATTATGCGGACTCGCCTGAAGAACATGGGAATGCTGTTTTTATCACAAGTGAAAAAAAGGTGCGGTTTCCCTTAACAATCCGGACGAGAAAAGCTGGAGACCGGATCAAACTAAAAGGGATGAACGGCTCAAAAAAGGTAAAGGATATATTTATTGATAAGAAACTGCCTCTCCAAGAAAGAGACAACTGGCCGATTGTGACGGACGCAAGCGGTGAAATTATCTGGATACCTGGCTTGAAAAAATCAATTTTTGAAGATCTTGTGATTCCAAACAGCGACCGCATTGTATTACAATATAGACAGCATGAAAAGTGTAGGGGGCAAGCAAAATCATGATGAAACATGATATCGAGAAAGTACTGATCTCAGAGGAAGAGATACAAAAGAAAGTAAAAGAGTTAGGTGCAGAATTAACGAGCGAGTATCAAGATACATTTCCGTTGGCAATCGGTGTGTTAAAAGGAGCACTTCCTTTTATGGCGGATCTTATCAAGCATATTGATACATATTTGGAAATGGATTTCATGGATGTATCAAGCTACGGAAATTCTACGGTTTCTTCTGGAGAAGTAAAAATCATTAAAGATTTGGATACATCTGTAGAGGGCCGGGACATCTTAATTATTGAAGATATCATCGACAGTGGGTTAACCTTAAGTTATCTCGTAGAGCTCTTCCGATACCGTAAAGCAAAATCAATTAAGATTGTTACCCTTTTGGATAAACCAAGCGGAAGAAAAGCGGACATCAAAGCAGACTTTGTCGGTTTTGAAGTTCCTGACGCGTTTGTAGTGGGTTACGGACTTGATTATGCTGAGCGCTATCGCAATCTGCCTTATATCGGAGTGTTAAAACCGGCAGTTTATGAAAGATGATCGGCAGCCTGCTTCCGAGATGGTTATTGTTTGTATTGGAATGATTTTCTATGGTACTATTGAACATAGTTGTGCTTACTGTGGGAGGAGGTAAGGAATGAATCGGGTCTTCCGTAATACCATTTTTTATTTACTTATTTTATTAGTAGTAATCGGGGTTGTGAGCTACTTCCAGACCTCAAATCCGAAAACAGAAAATATGTCGTACAGTACGTTCATCAAAAACCTGGATGACGGGAAAGTTGATAGCGTATCGGTTCAGCCTGTCAGAGGTGTTTATGAGGTAAAAGGGCAGCTGAAAAACTACGACAAAGATCAATACTTTTTGACTCATGTTCCTGAAGGAAAGGGAGCAGACCAGATATTTAACGCTTTGAAAAAGACAGACGTAAAGGTTGAGCCCGCGCAAGAAACAAGCGGATGGGTGACGTTCCTGACGACCATCATCCCATTTGTCATTATCTTTATTCTGTTTTTCTTCCTGCTCAATCAGGCTCAAGGCGGCGGCAGCCGTGTCATGAACTTTGGCAAGAGTAAAGCGAAGCTGTATACAGAGGAAAAGAAACGCGTCAAATTTAAAGACGTTGCAGGGGCTGACGAAGAAAAGCAAGAACTTGTTGAAGTTGTTGAGTTTCTGAAAGATCCCCGCAAGTTTGCCGAGCTCGGCGCCAGAATACCAAAAGGCGTGCTTTTAGTCGGACCTCCAGGTACCGGTAAAACATTGCTTGCCAAGGCTTGTGCAGGAGAAGCCGGCGTACCTTTCTTCAGCATCAGCGGATCTGATTTCGTTGAAATGTTTGTAGGGGTCGGTGCTTCCCGTGTGCGTGACTTGTTTGAAAATGCGAAAAAGAATGCGCCTTGTTTGATCTTCATTGATGAAATTGACGCAGTCGGACGCCAGCGTGGCGCTGGTCTCGGCGGTGGACACGATGAACGTGAACAGACGCTAAACCAATTGCTTGTTGAAATGGACGGATTCAGCGCTAATGAAGGAATTATCATCATTGCTGCGACGAACCGTGCGGACATCTTGGACCCAGCCTTACTTCGTCCGGGACGTTTTGACCGTCAAATCACAGTGGACCGCCCAGATGTCATTGGCCGTGAAGCTGTATTGAAAGTCCATGCGAGAAACAAACCGCTGGATGAAACGGTTAACCTAAAATCAATTGCCATGAGAACACCAGGCTTCTCAGGCGCTGACTTAGAAAACCTCTTGAATGAAGCTGCGCTTGTAGCGGCTCGTCAAAACAAGAAAAAAATCGATGCGCGTGATATTGACGAAGCGACGGACCGTGTAATTGCCGGACCCGCTAAGAAGAGCCGCGTTATCTCCAAGAAAGAACGCAATATCGTGGCTTATCACGAAGGCGGACACACCGTTATCGGTCTCGTTTTAGATGAGGCAGATATGGTTCATAAAGTAACGATTGTTCCTCGGGGCCAGGCTGGCGGTTATGCTGTTATGCTGCCAAGAGAAGACCGTTATTTCCAAACAAAGCCGGAGCTGCTTGATAAAATTGTCGGTCTCTTGGGCGGACGTGTTGCTGAAGAGATTATCTTCGGTGAAGTCAGCACAGGGGCGCACAATGACTTCCAGCGTGCGACGAATATTGCAAGACGAATGGTTACGGAATTCGGTATGTCAGAAAAACTGGGACCGTTGCAATTTGGACAGTCTCAGGGTGGCCAGGTATTCTTAGGCCGTGATTTCAACAACGAACAGAATTACAGTGATCAAATCGCTTACGAAATTGATCAGGAAATTCAGCGCATCATCAAAGAATGTTATGAGCGTGCGAAACAAATCCTGACTGAAAATCGTGACAAGCTTGAATTGATTGCCCAAACGCTTCTGAAAGTTGAAACGCTTGACGCTGAACAGATCAAACACCTTATCGATCATGGAACATTACCTGAGCGTAATTTCTCAGATGATGAAAAGAACGATGATGTGAAAGTAAACATTCTGACAAAAACAGAAGAAAAGAAAGACGATACGAAAGAGTAATTCGCTTTCTTTCTAAAAAAACTGCCGGCTGACGCTGGCAGTTTTTTTATGTAAATGATGGGCTCAGGTGCGGCTTTTACAATCATCCAATTCTGGTATCGATTTGTTTACAAATGAGCCGCTAATCGTGTATGGTATTGTAGAATGTTTGTAAAAAGTAAAGTAGAGAAACTATTCAAAAGTGGTGATAGAGGTTGTTACTGGTTATCGATGTGGGGAACACCAATACTGTACTTGGTGTATATCATGATGGAAAATTAGAATATCACTGGCGTATAGAAACAAGCAGGCATAAAACAGAAGATGAGTTTGGGATGATTTTGCGCTCCTTATTTGATCACTCCGGGCTTATGTTTGAACAGATAGATGGCATTATTATTTCATCAGTAGTGCCGCCAATTATGTTTGCGTTAGAAAGAATGTGCACAAAATACTTTCATATCGAGCCGCAAATTGTTGGTCCAGGTATGAAAACCGGTTTAAATATAAAATATGACAATCCGAAAGAAGTGGGGGCAGACAGAATCGTAAATGCTGTCGCTGCGATACACTTATACGGCAATCCATTAATTGTTGTCGATTTCGGAACCGCCACAACGTACTGCTATATTGATGAAAACAAACAATACATGGGCGGGGCGATTGCCCCTGGGATTACAATTTCGACAGAGGCGCTTTACTCGCGTGCAGCAAAGCTTCCGCGTATTGAAATCACCCGGCCCGACAATATTATCGGAAAAAACACTGTTAGCGCGATGCAATCTGGGATTTTATTTGGCTATGTCGGCCAAGTGGAAGGAATCGTTAAGCGAATGAAATGGCAGGCAAAACAGGAACCAAAGGTCATTGCGACAGGAGGCCTGGCGCCGCTCATTGCGAACGAATCAGATTGTATAGACATCGTTGATCCATTCTTAACCCTAAAAGGGCTGGAATTGATTTATGAAAGAAACCGCGTAGGAAGTGTATAGGAGGTTTAGTAATGGATTATTTAGTAAAAGCACTTGCGTATGACGGAAAAGTTCGGGCTTATGCAGCGAGAACGACTGATATGGTAAATGAGGGGCAGAGACGCCATGGTACGTGGCCGACAGCATCTGCTGCACTAGGCCGCACAATGACAGCTTCACTTATGCTCGGCGCTATGCTGAAGGGCGATGATCAGCTGACTGTGAAAATCGAGGGCGGAGGTCCGATCGGAGCTATTGTAGCTGATGCCAATGCCAAAGGAGAAGTCAGAGCCTATGTCTCTAACCCGCAAGTTCATTTTGATTTAAATGAACAAGGCAAGCTTGATGTCAGACGTGCGGTTGGAACAAACGGAACGTTAAGTGTCGTAAAAGATTTAGGTTTGCGCGAGTTCTTCACAGGACAAGTAGAAATCGTTTCAGGAGAATTAGGAGAGGATTTCACTTACTATCTTGTATCATCTGAGCAGGTTCCTTCATCAGTGGGCGTAGGTGTGCTCGTGAATCCTGACAATACCATTCTTGCGGCAGGGGGCTTTATTATTCAGCTGATGCCGGGAACAGATGATGAAACAATCACAAAAATTGAACAGCGTCTATCTCAAGTAGAGCCGATTTCTAAGCTCATCCAAAAAGGGCTGACACCAGAAGAAATTTTAGAAGAAGTCCTAGGCGAGAAACCTGAGATTTTGGAAACGATGCCTGTCAGATTCCATTGCCCTTGTTCAAAAGAACGGTTCGAAACAGCCATTTTAGGACTAGGCAAAAAAGAAATTCAAGATATGATAGAAGAAGATGGACAAGCCGAAGCAGTATGCCATTTTTGTAATGAAAAGTACTTATTTACAAAAGAAGAGCTGGAAGGGCTTCGTGACCAAACTACCCGCTAAGCTCTTTAGCGGGTTTTTAATTTGAGAAAAGGGGCTGAAAGCAGGTTTGAAATCAAGAACAATCTGGACCATTATTTTAGGGGCGCTGTTGGTTTGCTGTATTGCTGTTGCATATACGCTGACGAAATCCCAAGCCGGCGCATCGTCATCCGGTGAGTCTATTGCGACTATCGGAGGCAAGAGTGTGACAAGAGAAGAATGGCTGAAAGAAATGGAAGATCAGTATGGTAAGTCAACGCTTGAAGATATGATCAATGTCCGAGTTGTTGAGCAGCTGGCTAAAAAGAACAACCTTAAAATATCCAAAAGCGAAGTTGATCGTGAGTTTTTGCTGATTAAAGCGGTCAATAATTCCTTTTACGAAGATGAACATACGACGGAGAAAGAGTGGAAAGACCAAATTCGTTATAATATCCTCCTTGAAGAATTATTAACAAGGGATATCGATATCTCAAACAAAGAACTGGAATCATTCTATCATAAAAATAAGGAACTATATCAGTTTGATGATTCGTATCGAATTCGGCACATTGTTGTAAAAGATGAAGAAGAAGCGAGAGAAGTCCTGAAAGAACTCAAAGGCGGATCAAGCTTTGAAGCTGTCGCTGCCGAAAGATCCACTGACAGATATACATCACCATACGGCGGAGATTTAGGTTTTGTCACAGAGGCATCAGACAACATTCCATCAGCATACATTGAAGAGGCGAAAACACTCAAAGAGGATGAATGGTCTCAGGAACCAATAAAGGTCAGCAATGGATATGCCATTATCCAGCTGAAAGAAAAACTAAAGGCAAGAACGTTCTCATTTGATGAAGTAAAAGACCAGATCAGACGGCAAATCGCAATGGATCAGCTAGGCGATAAAGCGACAGTTAAGACACTTTGGAAAGAAGCCGATGTATCTTGGTTTTATGGAGAAAAAAGTACTAAGTGATTGACAAAAAATTTTGAAATTGATAGATTATATACATAATACCAATACAAATAGTCGGAAATTGAGGTGTCGAGAATGGTACGTGTAGCAAACTCCATTACTGAATTAATCGGGAATACGCCAATCGTTAAATTAAATCGCCTTGCAGATGAAAACAGTGCGGATGTATATCTAAAACTTGAATACATGAACCCTGGAAGCAGTGTAAAAGACCGTATCGGTTTAGCCATGATTGAAACGGCTGAAAAAGAAGGAAAATTAAAAGCCGGTGATACAATCATTGAACCGACAAGCGGAAATACAGGAATCGGGCTTGCAATGGTTGCTGCTGCTAAAGGATTAAAAGCCATTTTGGTTATGCCTGATACAATGAGCATGGAGCGCCGCAACCTTCTTCGCGCATACGGTGCTGAGCTTGTGCTGACTCCTGGCGCGGAAGGCATGAAAGGTGCCATTAAGAAAGCTGAAGAGCTTGCTGAAAAGCACGGATACTTTGTGCCGCAGCAGTTTAACAACCCTTCTAACCCAGAAATTCACCGCCAAACAACGGGTAAAGAAATCGTTGAGCAATTCGGTGATGATCAGCTTGACGCATTTGTAGCCGGAATCGGAACGGGCGGAACGATTACGGGAGCGGGCGAATTGCTGAAGGAAGCATACCCTTCCATCAAGATTTACGCTGTTGAACCGTCAGATTCCCCAGTGCTTTCAGGAGGAAAACCAGGCCCCCACAAAATTCAGGGAATCGGAGCTGGATTCGTGCCGGACATCTTAAACACTGAAGTATATGATGAAATCTTCCCTGTGAAGAATGAAGAAGCATTCGAATATGCCCGCAGAGCTGCACGTGAAGAAGGAATTCTCGGAGGCATCTCATCAGGTGCGGCAATTTATGCTGCTCTTCAAGTAGCAAAAAAACTCGGAAAAGGCAAAAAAGTATTGGCCATCATTCCAAGTAACGGCGAACGTTATCTAAGCACGCCGCTGTATCAATTCGATTAAAAAAAGCCAAAACTCCCGGTCCGCCGGGAGTTTTTTTATATTTCGTGCATCAAATATGCCATGTCTGCGACGAATGTTATTCTTGGAAGAGAAATTCACTTTTTTCACTAACAACATTGCTTTACAATTAAAAACAAGTAAAAAAGAAAATAGAGGAATGATACAAATGGCACAACGCAGACCGGCAGGCAAAAAAATACCTTTTCAAAAAGACTCATTCTTACAACAATTTGAGAAACTTGCGCAATCCCGAAAACATCATGTACTTCTCGAAAGTGCAAGAGGCGGCAGATATAGTATAGCCGGTCTTGATCCAATTGCGACTGTGAAAGGAAAAGACGGAATAACTACAATTAAGCATGGTGATGAGATGCTGTTTAAAGAAGGTGATCCATTACGGGCCTTCCACAGCTGGTTTAAAACGCTGGAAACAGAAACGAATCATGAGTTCCCTGACTTTCAAGGCGGGGCAATCGGGTTTCTCAGCTATGATTACGCACGGTACATTGAAAATTTTAAAATGCTCTCGTTAGATGATCTAGAAACACCAGATATTTATTTTCTTGTTTTTGATGATATAGCAGTTTATGACCATCAAGAAGAGTCTCTATGGCTGATTACTCATGTTAATGGTTCTGATCAGGAAACAGCGGATGTGAAGCTATCTGAGTTAGAGCAGATGTGGCTGACTGAGCTTCCCGCTGTCTCTTCGCGAGAGATGAAGCCTGAAACAGATGGTTCCTTCGCGGCGCCATTTACCGAGGATGGGTTCTCACAAGCTGTAGAGAAAATCAAACAATACATTGCCAGCGGAGATGTGTTTCAAGTCAATCTATCAATAAGGCAGTCACAGTCACTGTCTGCCCACCCATATCAAATTTACAAAACCTTGAGAGAAGTAAATCCTTCTCCTTATATGGCGTATTTAGAAACACCTGATTTCCAAATCATTTGCGGATCGCCTGAACTGCTTGTCAGCAAAAAGGGCAAGCTATTAGAGACGAGACCAATTGCGGGCACCCGTTCCAGAGGGAAAACAAATGAAGAAGACGAGGCGCTTGCAAACGAATTGATCCACAATGAAAAAGAACGCGCGGAACATGTCATGCTGGTTGATCTTGAGCGAAATGATCTAGGAAGAGTATCACGTTACGGGTCTGTGCGCGTAAATGAATTCATGGCAATTGAAAAATACTCGCATGTAATGCACATTGTGTCTAATGTCCAAGGTGAACTGCGGGATGGGTATGATGCTGTAGATATTATTCATGCTGTATTCCCCGGAGGAACCATTACTGGTGCACCGAAAGTAAGAACGATGGAAATTATAGAAGAACTTGAGCCGACACGCCGAGGGCTTTATACTGGATCTATAGGGTGGTTTGGATATAATCACGATCTGCAGTTTAATATCGTCATTCGAACCATTTATGCAACCGGAGGGCAGGCATTTATGCAGTCCGGCGCAGGAGTTGTGATTGATTCTGTTCCGAAGCACGAATACAAGGAATCATTCAAAAAAGCTTTTGCGATGCAAAGAGCATTAGAGCTGAGCAAAGAAGAGACAAAAATTAGATGAGGTGAGCGGAGAAATGATTTTAATGATTGATAACTACGATTCATTCACGTACAACTTGGTACAGTATTTGGGCGAGCTTGGGGAAGAGCTGGTTGTGAAACGCAATGACAGCATCACAATCGAAGAAATTGAAGAACTGTCTCCGGACTTTCTGATGATATCTCCCGGACCGTGCAGCCCTGATGAGGCGGGAATCAGCCTCGAAGCAATTAAACATTTCGCAGGGAAAATTCCTATTTTCGGTGTATGTCTCGGACATCAGTCCATCGCACAAGTGTTCGGTGGTGACGTTGTTAGGGCAGAGCGGCTTATGCACGGGAAAACCTCGGATATCGAGCATGACGGCAAAACCATTTTTGAAGGGTTGAAAAACCCCCTTGTTGCGACGCGGTACCATTCGCTGATCGTAAAACCTGAGACGCTGCCAAGCTGTTTTACAGTAACAGCACAAACGAAAGAAGGAGAAATCATGGCTATTCGCCACAATGACCTCCCGATAGAGGGCGTGCAATTTCACCCAGAGTCTATTATGACCTCCTTTGGGAAAGAAATGCTCAGAAATTTTATTGAGACATATCGCAAGGAAGTTTTTGCGTGATGATATATGTGAACGGCCGGTATATGGAGGAGAAAGATGCAGTTCTTTCTCCTTTTGACCATGGGTTTTTATATGGGATCGGTGTTTTCGAAACCTTCAGGCTCTACGAAGGCTGCCCGTTTTTGCTTGATTGGCATATAGAAAGGCTTGAAGGCGCACTTAAGGATCTGCAAATCGAATATACTGTTTCAAAGCATGAGATCCTTGAGATGCTGGACAAGCTGCTTAAGCTAAATGATATCAAGGATGGCAATGCCCGCGTCAGACTGAACATATCAGCGGGAATCAGCGATAAAGGCTTTGTCGCCCAGACGTACGATAAGCCGACCGTTTTATGCTTTGTGAATCAGCTGAAACCAGAAAGTCTTCCTTTGCAAAAAGAAGGGAAGGTTTTATCGATACGGAGAAACACTCCTGAGGGATCGTTCCGGTTAAAATCTCATCATTATCTAAATAATATGTATGCGAAACGGGAAATTGGAAATGATCCGCGTGTCGAGGGAATTTTCTTAACGGAGGATGGAGCTGTTGCAGAGGGTATCATATCTAATGTCTTTTGGAGAAAAGGTCGTTGTATCTATACGCCATCGCTTGATACCGGTATTCTGGACGGCGTCACGAGACGTTTTATCATTGAAAATGCAAAGAACATCGGCCTGGAGCTCAAAACGGGCCGATATGAGCTAGAAGCTCTCTTGACAGCTGACGAAGCGTGGATGACGAACTCGGTTCTTGAAATCATCCCGTTTACTAAAATAGAAGAAGTAAACTATGGAAGCCAAAGCGGAGAAGCAACCTCCGCTCTTCAATTGTTATACAAAAAAGAAATAAAGAACATGATTCATGAAAAGGGAGGAAGAGCATGGCGCAGCACACAATAGATCAAACACAAGTAATCCACACTAAGCCCCGCGCTTTATCATATAAAGAGAAGACGCTGGTGATGGGAATTTTAAACGTAACGCCTGACTCTTTCTCGGACGGTGGAAAATATGACAGCTTGGACAAGGCGCTGCTGCACGCAAAAGAGATGATCGATGATGGTGCCCATATCATTGATATCGGAGGGGAATCGACAAGGCCTGGCGCTGAGTGCGTATCTGAGGATGAGGAGATGTCCAGAGTCATTCCGGTGATTGAGCGGATTACGAAAGAGCTTGGTGTTCCTATTTCTGTAGACACGTACAAGGCTTCTGTCGCAGATGAAGCAGTGAAAGCCGGCGCATCCATTATCAATGATATTTGGGGAGCCAAACATGATCCGGAGATGGCTTCCATTGCAGCTGAACATAATGTTCCAATTGTTCTCATGCATAACCGACCTGAAAGAAACTACAATGACTTATTGCCGGATATGCTGTCGGACTTAATGGAGAGTGTAAAAATTGCTGTTGAGGCCGGAGTAGAGGAGAAGAACATTATTCTTGATCCCGGTATCGGCTTCGCGAAAACCTATCACGATAACTTGGCAGTGATGAACAAACTGGAGATTTTCAGCGGGTTGGGATATCCGGTTCTTCTGGCAACCTCCCGAAAAAGATTCATCGGACGTGTTCTGGATCTTCCGCCTGAGGAGCGGGCTGAGGGCACAGGCGCGACTGTGTGTCTCGGCATTCAAAAAGGCTGTGACATTGTCAGGGTCCATGATGTAAAGCAAATTGCCAGAATGGCGAAAATGATGGACGCGATGCTGAATAAGGGAGGGGTGCACCATGGATAAAGTTTATGTAGAAGGTATGGAGTTTTACGGATATCACGGTGTGTTCAAGGAAGAAAACAAACTTGGCCAGCGGTTTAAAGTCGATTTAACCGCTGAGCTGGATTTAAGCAAAGCCGGACAAACAGACGACCTTGAGCAAACGATCAACTATGCTGAGCTCTATCACGTATGTAAGGATATCGTGGAAGGGGCGCCTGTGAAATTGGTGGAAACACTGGCAGAACGTATTACTGACGCTGTTCTCAAAAAATTTCAGCCGGTTCAGCAATGTACGGTGAAAGTGATTAAGCCAGACCCGCCAATTCCCGGACACTATAAATCAGTAGCAATTGAAATCACGAGAAAAAAGTCATGAACAACATAGCTTATATTGCACTTGGATCTAATATTGGAGATAGAGAAACGTATTTAAGGCAAGCAGTGGCTTTACTGCATCAGCATGCTGCGGTGACAGTTACTAAAGTGTCGTCTATTTACGAAACTGACCCGGTCGGATACGAAGATCAAGCTCAATTTTTGAATATGGCTGTTGAAATCAAGACATCACTGAACCCTTTTGAACTACTTGAACTGACGCAGCAGATAGAAAATGAATTAGGCAGAACAAGGGAAGTAAGATGGGGGCCGCGGACGGCAGACCTTGACATTTTGTTATTTAATCGTGAAAATATTGAAACAGAGCAACTAATTGTTCCGCATCCGAGAATGTATGAGCGTTTGTTTGTCCTTGCGCCGCTTGCGGAAATTTGCCAGCAGGTTGAAAAAGAGGCTACAAGCGCCGAAACAGACCAAGAAGGTGTAAGAGTATGGAAGCAGAAATCTGGGGTAGACGAATTCGTGCATTCAGAAAGCTGAAAGGTTATACTCAAGAAGGATTTGCAAAAGCATTAGGTATATCAGTTTCTATTCTCGGCGAAATTGAACGCGGAAACCGATTGCCGTCAGCTGCCATCATTCAAGATGCAGCAGATGTTTTAAATATAAGTGCGGACGAATTGGCGCCGCCAGAAAAATAGAACAAATGAAAGGAGGAGAAAAATTGTTCAAAATCGGAGATATTCAATTGAAAAACCGGGTTGTGCTCGCACCTATGGCTGGTGTCTGCAACTCTGCGTTCAGATTGACTGTAAAGGAATTCGGAGCCGGATTGGTATGCGCTGAAATGGTCAGTGACAAAGCGATCCTTTACAACAATGCAAGAACAATGGGTATGCTTTATATCGATGAACGTGAGAAACCACTCAGCCTTCAAATTTTCGGAGGAAAAAAGGAAACCCTTGTGGAAGCGGCGAAGTTTGTAGACCAGAACACAACTGCTGATATCATTGATATTAACATGGGATGTCCCGTGCCGAAGATTACAAAATGCGATGCGGGTGCGAAATGGCTTCTCGACCCTGATAAGATTTACGAAATGGTTTCTGCAGTAGTGGATGCTGTTAATAAACCAGTTACAGTGAAAATGAGAATGGGCTGGGATGAAGACCACATTTTCGCAGTGAAAAATGCACAGGCTGTAGAACGTGCGGGCGGTAAAGCAGTGGCGCTTCACGGCCGTACGAGAGTGCAGATGTACGAAGGAACGGCAAACTGGGATATCATCAAAGAAGTAAAACAATCAGTATCGATTCCGGTTATCGGAAACGGCGATGTTAAGACACCGCAGGATGCTAAGCGTATGCTCGATGAGACAGGAGTAGACGGGGTCATGATCGGACGCGCTGCATTGGGCAACCCGTGGATGATTTACCGTACGGTTCAGTATCTTGAAACAGGTGAATTAAAAGAAGAGCCGCAAGTACGCGAAAAAATGGCCGTATGCAAACTGCATCTTGACCGCCTGATTGACTTAAAAGGTGAAAACGTAGCGGTAAGAGAAATGAGAAAGCATGCTGCATGGTATCTGAAAGGCGTGAAAGGCAATGCGAACGTTCGTAATGAAATCAATCATTGCGAGACGAGAGAAGAGTTTGTACAGCTTTTAGATGCATTTACGGTTGAAGTTGAGGCAAAAGAGCTTCAAAATGCAAAAGTAGGATAATACTCACCTCTATTTGCTGCTCACTGCTAGTTTTACGCTGGCAGTTTTTCTGCTTTTTTCATGAAACAATATCTGTAATGGAGTGATAACAATGAGTCAAGAAGAGCATAACCATGAAGAATTGAATGATCAGCTGCAAGTCCGACGCGATAAAATGAATCAGCTGAGAGATAACGGCATCGATCCATTCGGCGCACGTTTTGAAAGAACTCATCAGTCTCAAGAAGTTATTTCGGCATATCAAGATCTAACCAAAGAAGAGTTAGAAGAAAAAGCGATTGAAGTTACAATCGCAGGCCGCATGATGACAAAACGCGGCAAAGGAAAAGCCGGATTTGCCCATCTTCAGGATTTAGAAGGCCAAATCCAAATCTACGTAAGAAAAGACAGTGTCGGTGACGACCAATATGAAATCTTCAAGTCTTCTGACCTCGGTGATCTTATCGGCGTAACCGGAAAAGTCTTCAAAACAAATGTAGGCGAATTGTCTGTTAAAGCAACTTCCTTTGAATTGCTGACAAAAGCGCTTCGTCCGCTTCCTGACAAATACCATGGTTTAAAAGACGTTGAGCAGCGCTACCGTCAGCGCTACCTGGATCTTATCGTAAACCCAGACAGCAAACATACGTTCATTACACGAAGCAAGATCATTCAAGCTATGAGAAGATACCTTGATGATCATGGATACTTAGAAGTAGAAACACCTACAATGCACAGCATTCCTGGGGGAGCTTCTGCACGTCCGTTTATCACTCACCACAACGCGTTAGACATTCCACTCTATATGCGTATTGCTATCGAACTGCACCTAAAACGTCTAATTGTCGGCGGTTTAGAAAAAGTATATGAAATCGGCCGTGTTTTCCGTAACGAAGGTGTCTCTACACGCCATAACCCTGAATTTACAATGATTGAGTTATATGAAGCATATGCGGATTATAAAGATATCATGAGCTTAACTGAAAACCTTGTCGCTCATATCGCCCAAGAAGTGCTTGGCACAACTACGATTCAATACGGGGAAGAGCAAATTGACCTTAAACCGGAGTGGAAAAGAATCCATATGGTTGACGCAGTCAAGGAAGCGACCGGCGTTGATTTCTGGGAAGAGGTTACTGTTGAGCAGGCGCGTGAATATGCAAAAGAACATGGTGTAGAAATTAAAGATTCTATGACAGTAGGGCATATCATCAACGAATTCTTCGAACAAAAAATTGAAGAAACGCTTATTCAGCCAACGTTTATTTACGGGCATCCTGTAGAAATTTCTCCTCTTGCTAAGAAAAACCCTGAGGACCCGCGTTTTACAGACCGTTTTGAGCTGTTTATCGTTGGCCGTGAACATGCCAACGCGTTTACAGAGCTGAATGATCCTATTGATCAAAGAGAACGCTTTGAAGCGCAATTAAAAGAGCGTGAAGCCGGTAATGATGAAGCTCATTTAATGGATGAAGACTTTGTTGAAGCTCTGGAATACGGTATGCCGCCAACAGGAGGTTTAGGCATCGGTATCGACCGTCTGGTTATGCTGCTGACGAATGCCCCTTCTATTCGCGATGTGCTGTTATTCCCGCAAATGAGACAACGCTAATAAAAAAGAGCGGTATCCTCCATAGGGAAAGGATGCCGCTCTTTTTAAATTCCTTAGTATTTCTTCAAAAAAACTATTGCACTATTATTTACTAGGTGGTATATTATTATTCGTTGCCGCTAAACAAGGCGATAACGAAAAAAAGAACTTCAAAAAAAGTTATTGACTTCACTGAGTCAACGAGTTATAATAATAAAGTCGCTTGAACGAAGTGAACAAAATGATCTTTGAAAACTAAACAAGACAAAACGTACCTGTTAATTCATTTTTTATAAATCGCACAGCGATGTGCGTAGTCAGTCAAACTACTTTGTCGGAGAGTTTGATCCTGGCTCAGGACGAACGCTGGCGGCGTGCCTAATACATGCAAGTCGAGCGGACAGATGGGGGCTTGCTCCCTGATGTTAGCGGCGGACGGGTGAGTAACACGTGGGTAACCTGCCTGTAAGACTGGGATAACTCCGGGAAACCGGGGCTAATACCGGATGGTTGTTTGAACCGCATGGTTCAAACATAAAAGGTGGCTTCGGCTACCACTTACAGATGGACCCGCGGCGCATTAGCTAGTTGGTGAGGTAACGGCTCACCAAGGCAACGATGCGTAGCCGACCTGAGAGGGTGATCGGCCACACTGGGACTGAGACACGGCCCAGACTCCTACGGGAGGCAGCAGTAGGGAATCTTCCGCAATGGACGAAAGTCTGACGGAGCAACGCCGCGTGAGTGATGAAGGTTTTCGGATCGTAAAGCTCTGTTGTTAGGGAAGAACAAGTACCGTTCGAATAGGGCGGTACCTTGACGGTACCTAACCAGAAAGCCACGGCTAACTACGTGCCAGCAGCCGCGGTAATACGTAGGTGGCAAGCGTTGTCCGGAATTATTGGGCGTAAAGGGCTCGCAGGCGGTTTCTTAAGTCTGATGTGAAAGCCCCCGGCTCAACCGGGGAGGGTCATTGGAAACTGGGGAACTTGAGTGCAGAAGAGGAGAGTGGAATTCCACGTGTAGCGGTGAAATGCGTAGAGATGTGGAGGAACACCAGTGGCGAAGGCGACTCTCTGGTCTGTAACTGACGCTGAGGAGCGAAAGCGTGGGGAGCGAACAGGATTAGATACCCTGGTAGTCCACGCCGTAAACGATGAGTGCTAAGTGTTAGGGGGTTTCCGCCCCTTAGTGCTGCAGCTAACGCATTAAGCACTCCGCCTGGGGAGTACGGTCGCAAGACTGAAACTCAAAGGAATTGACGGGGGCCCGCACAAGCGGTGGAGCATGTGGTTTAATTCGAAGCAACGCGAAGAACCTTACCAGGTCTTGACATCCTCTGACAATCCTAGAGATAGGACGTCCCCTTCGGGGGCAGAGTGACAGGTGGTGCATGGTTGTCGTCAGCTCGTGTCGTGAGATGTTGGGTTAAGTCCCGCAACGAGCGCAACCCTTGATCTTAGTTGCCAGCATTCAGTTGGGCACTCTAAGGTGACTGCCGGTGACAAACCGGAGGAAGGTGGGGATGACGTCAAATCATCATGCCCCTTATGACCTGGGCTACACACGTGCTACAATGGACAGAACAAAGGGCAGCGAAACCGCGAGGTTAAGCCAATCCCACAAATCTGTTCTCAGTTCGGATCGCAGTCTGCAACTCGACTGCGTGAAGCTGGAATCGCTAGTAATCGCGGATCAGCATGCCGCGGTGAATACGTTCCCGGGCCTTGTACACACCGCCCGTCACACCACGAGAGTTTGTAACACCCGAAGTCGGTGAGGTAACCTTTTAGGAGCCAGCCGCCGAAGGTGGGACAGATGATTGGGGTGAAGTCGTAACAAGGTAGCCGTATCGGAAGGTGCGGCTGGATCACCTCCTTTCTAAGGATATTATACGGAATATAAGACCTTGGGTCTTATAAACAGAACGTTCCCTGTCTTGTTTAGTTTTGAAGGATCATTCCTTCGAAACGTGTTCTTTGAAAACTAGATAACAGTAGACATCACATTCAATTAGTAATACAAGATATCACATAGTGATTCTTTTTAACGGTTAAGTTAGAAAGGGCGCACGGTGGATGCCTTGGCACTAGGAGCCGATGAAGGACGGGACGAACACCGATATGCTTCGGGGAGCTGTAAGCAAGCTTTGATCCGGAGATTTCCGAATGGGGAAACCCACCACTCGTAATGGAGTGGTATCCATATCTGAATTCATAGGATATGAGAAGGCAGACCCGGGGAACTGAAACATCTAAGTACCCGGAGGAAGAGAAAGCAAATGCGATTCCCTGAGTAGCGGCGAGCGAAACGGGATTAGCCCAAACCAAGAGGCTTGCCTCTTGGGGTTGTAGGACACTCTGTACGGAGTTACAAAGGAACGAGGTAGATGAAGAGGTCTGGAAAGGCCCGCCATAGGAGGTAACAGCCCTGTAGTCAAAACTTCGTTCTCTCCTGAGTGGATCCTGAGTACGGCGGAACACGTGAAATTCCGTCGGAATCCGGGAGGACCATCTCCCAAGGCTAAATACTCCCTAGTGACCGATAGTGAACCAGTACCGTGAGGGAAAGGTGAAAAGCACCCCGGAAGGGGAGTGAAAGAGATCCTGAAACCGTGTGCCTACAAGTAGTCAGAGCCCGTTAACGGGTGATGGCGTGCCTTTTGTAGAATGAACCGGCGAGTTACGATCCCGTGCAAGGTTAAGCAGAAGATGCGGAGCCGCAGCGAAAGCGAGTCTGAATAGGGCGCATGAGTACGTGGTCGTAGACCCGAAACCAGGTGATCTACCCATGTCCAGGGTGAAGTTCAGGTAACACTGAATGGAGGCCCGAACCCACGCACGTTGAAAAGTGCGGGGATGAGGTGTGGGTAGGGGTGAAATGCCAATCGAACCTGGAGATAGCTGGTTCTCTCCGAAATAGCTTTAGGGCTAGCCTCAAGGTAAGAGTCTTGGAGGTAGAGCACTGATTGGACTAGGGGCCCCTACCGGGTTACCGAATTCAGTCAAACTCCGAATGCCAATGACTTATCCTTGGGAGTCAGACTGCGAGTGATAAGATCCGTAGTCGAAAGGGAAACAGCCCAGACCGCCAGCTAAGGTCCCAAAGTATACGTTAAGTGGAAAAGGATGTGGAGTTGCTTAGACAACCAGGATGTTGGCTTAGAAGCAGCCACCATTTAAAGAGTGCGTAATAGCTCACTGGTCGAGTGACTCTGCGCCGAAAATGTACCGGGGCTAAACGTATCACCGAAGCTGCGGACTGTTCTTCGAACAGTGGTAGGAGAGCGTTCTAAGGGCTGTGAAGCCAGACCGGAAGGACTGGTGGAGCGCTTAGAAGTGAGAATGCCGGTATGAGTAGCGAAAGAGGGGTGAGAATCCCCTCCACCGAATGCCTAAGGTTTCCTGAGGAAGGCTCGTCCGCTCAGGGTTAGTCGGGACCTAAGCCGAGGCCGAAAGGCGTAGGCGATGGACAACAGGTTGATATTCCTGTACCACCTCCTCACCATTTGAGCAATGGGGGGACGCAGGAGGATAGGGTAAGCGCGGTATTGGATATCCGCGTCCAAGCAGTTAGGCTGGGAAATAGGCAAATCCGTTTCCCATAAGGCTGAGCTGTGATGGCGAGCGAAATATAGTAGCGAAGTTCCTGATTCCACACTGCCAAGAAAAGCCTCTAGCGAGGTGAGAGGTGCCCGTACCGCAAACCGACACAGGTAGGCGAGGAGAGAATCCTAAGGTGATCGAGAGAACTCTCGTTAAGGAACTCGGCAAAATGACCCCGTAACTTCGGGAGAAGGGGTGCTCTGTTAGGGTGCAAGCCCGAGAGAGCCGCAGTGAATAGGCCCAGGCGACTGTTTAGCAAAAACACAGGTCTCTGCGAAGCCGTAAGGCGAAGTATAGGGGCTGACGCCTGCCCGGTGCTGGAAGGTTAAGAGGAGCGCTTAGCGTAAGCGAAGGTGCGAATTGAAGCCCCAGTAAACGGCGGCCGTAACTATAACGGTCCTAAGGTAGCGAAATTCCTTGTCGGGTAAGTTCCGACCCGCACGAAAGGCGCAACGATCTGGGCACTGTCTCAACGAGAGACTCGGTGAAATTATAGTACCTGTGAAGATGCAGGTTACCCGCGACAGGACGGAAAGACCCCGTGGAGCTTTACTGCAGCCTGATATTGAATGTTGGTACAGCTTGTACAGGATAGGTAGGAGCCTTGGAAACCGGAGCGCCAGCTTCGGTGGAGGCATCGGTGGGATACTACCCTGGCTGTATTGACCTTCTAACCCGCCGCCCTTATCGGGCGGGGAGACAGTGTCAGGTGGGCAGTTTGACTGGGGCGGTCGCCTCCTAAAAGGTAACGGAGGCGCCCAAAGGTTCCCTCAGAATGGTTGGAAATCATTCGCAGAGTGTAAAGGCACAAGGGAGCTTGACTGCGAGACCTACAAGTCGAGCAGGGACGAAAGTCGGGCTTAGTGATCCGGTGGTTCCGCATGGAAGGGCCATCGCTCAACGGATAAAAGCTACCCCGGGGATAACAGGCTTATCTCCCCCAAGAGTCCACATCGACGGGGAGGTTTGGCACCTCGATGTCGGCTCATCGCATCCTGGGGCTGTAGTCGGTCCCAAGGGTTGGGCTGTTCGCCCATTAAAGCGGTACGCGAGCTGGGTTCAGAACGTCGTGAGACAGTTCGGTCCCTATCCGTCGCGGGCGCAGGAAATTTGAGAGGAGCTGTCCTTAGTACGAGAGGACCGGGATGGACGCACCGCTGGTGTACCAGTTGTTCTGCCAAGGGCATCGCTGGGTAGCTATGTGCGGACGGGATAAGTGCTGAAAGCATCTAAGCATGAAGCCCCCCTCAAGATGAGATTTCCCATTCCGCAAGGAAGTAAGATCCCTGAAAGATGATCAGGTTGATAGGTCTGAGGTGGAAGTGTGGCGACACATGGAGCTGACAGATACTAATCGATCGAGGACTTAACCACATTTTGCATGATGTCACACCTGTTATCTAGTTTTGAGAGAACACTCTCAATTTGTTTGGTGGCGATAGCGAAGAGGTCACACCCGTTCCCATACCGAACACGGAAGTTAAGCTCTTCAGCGCCGATGGTAGTCGGGGGTTTCCCCCTGTGAGAGTAGGACGCCGCCAAGCAAGCTTAAACCCAGCTCATTGAGCTGGGTTTTTTATTTTATATCTGTGCCGATTTGCTTTCATCAGTATCCATTTTATCAAGCTTCTGCTTTTTAAGTTTTCTAATACTTTCAATCTCAATACAATCCCCAGCATGATCAACATGAGAGTCATAAATAATCAAAATGCAGGTTGTACGGGAGACTCATCCAGACTCCATCCGACTGCAATTGGCAGGATAGAGCCGCCAATCCATTGGCAGCGAGCAGCATGCCTGTCGTTTGTTCTGTTTTTCCATGATAAAATTGATTGGTGATAATTAAGATAATGGCGAACATGCCGGCCATAAATAAGTCCTAAGCCTGCAAAAGCTGTTTTATTGATTGCCAAAATACAGAGTTAAATGAGGCCGCTCATATTTATCAGCCTGAGATAATGATGATAGGTTATTTTTTCGGAAACAGGCTCGGGTTGCCAAATGAGAGAAAAGATATTACTGTCATTAAAACGATTCTTGGTTTCATCCGGATATGATAAAATGTCTCAGACTATATTTGAGCCATTTTTTTCTTCAGCATTCATCTTGCGTAATTGATAAAAATTTATTATGATACTCTTTGTATGACAACTCCTTGCCTCAATACAATATACTCAACGTTTCCCCGTACTCCCCGGTCGTTTTTCTTTTCATTTTCTCCCGTAAAATAAAAAAAGCTCCCAATACAATAGATATGGTGCGGATTTATTTTTTACTAAAAAGGAGTCGTTATATTTGAATAATAGTTTTACATTAAAACAGCAATGGTTCGGGAATATCCGAAAAGACATTCTTGCTGGCATTTTAGTTGCGTTAGCGTTAATACCTGAAGCGATTGGCTTTTCTATTATAGCGGGTGTGGATCCGATGGTCGGTCTTTATGCGTCATTTTGTATAGCCATTATTATTTCTATTTTTGGCGGCAGACCTGGCATGATTTCAGCTGCGACAGGCTCAATGGCAGTCGTTATGGTGTCGCTGGTTGCTGATCATGGGCTTCAGTATTTATTTGCGGCTACGATTTTGACAGGCATTATTCAGGTGATTTTAGGTATCAGTAAAATTGCAAGATTAATGAAATTCATCCCGCGTTCTGTGATGATCGGGTTTGTGAATGCGCTGGCGATCCTTATCTTCTCTGCGCAGCTTCCCCAGTTTGAAGGTGCTTCTTGGAGCATGTATGCGATGCTTGCCGGGTCGTTGGTTATTATTTATGTGCTGCCAAGGTTTACGACTGCTGTTCCGTCTCCGCTTGTGGCGATTATTGTGATGACGATTATTGCGGTCACTTTTCATGTGGATGTGCGGACGGTTGGTGATATGGGCAATATTTCTAGTTCGTTGCCTCATTTCTTAATCCCTGATGTTCCGTTTACCTTTGAAACACTGCAAATTATTTTTCCTTATTCAATTGCTTTAGCGTTTGTCGGGTTGCTTGAATCTTTGCTGACAGCGCAGATTATTGATGAAATGACGGATACGGACAGTGATAAAAATAAAGAGAGCCGCGGACAGGGAATTGCGAATATCGTGACTGGATTCTTTGGCGGAATGGCAGGCTGCGCTATGATCGGACAATCTGTCATTAATACAAAAGCGGGCGGTCGCGGACGTTTGTCAGCATTTGTTGCCGGTGCTTTTCTGATGTTTTTAATTGCGGTGTTAAGTCATGTCGTGGTGAAAATCCCAATGGCGGCGTTAGTGGCTGTAATGGTTATGGTGTCTGTCGGCACATTTGATTGGTCTTCTTTAAAAGGTCTCAAAAAAGCGCCGCTCACGGACTCGATTGTCATGGTTGTGACTGTGGTTACGGTTGTTGTAACAGATGACTTATCTAAGGGTGTATTTGTCGGTGTTCTTTTAAGTGCCGTGTTCTTTGTGGCAAAAATCTCGAAGCTGAAAATCGTTTCTCATGCAGAGGATCAAAAGCTTAGAACGTATCAAGTGAAGGGGCAAATCTTTTTTGCGTCAGTGACGGATCTTGCAAATGCGTTTATATATCAAGAGGATATTGAGCGGGTTGTGATTGACTTAACTGAAGCTCACGTATGGGACGATTCTGGTGCGGCCGCACTTGATAAGATTGTTGCGAAGTTTAAGGAACAAGGCATTGAAGCTGAGTTAAAAGGTTTGAATAAAGCGAGTAAATCTCTAATGAAACAGATGGCATAAAATAGAGAAGCCCAGATTAATGAGATCTGGGCTTTTTTATATAACATACACTTAAGCAGCATTGATATAATAGAGAGAAGAGAAATTTTAAATAGGGGACTTGCATATGATGCTTCAAAAGCTGAACCGTGTATTGGGGAGAGTGATGCCGCTGTTGACGCCGACTAGTGTGATGCTGGGCGTGCTGCTGTCTCAATTTTTAAATGGGTATGAATGGGCTGTGCCTTGGATCTTTGCTTTTATTACGTTTGCAGGCAGTTTAAGCGCGAACTTTCAATCTTTGAGACATGCATTGTCTCACCCTCTCCCTATGATTCTTGCACTATTCGTTCTTCATATTTTCATGCCGCTTTTTGCTTGGGGCAGCGGCCATCTTATATTTAAAGGTGATCCTTTGACGATTACCGGTTTAACATTGGCTGTTGTGATTCCTACGGGGATTACAAGCTTGATTTGGGCAGCGATGTACAAAGGGAATGTCGGTTTGACACTTTCGATTATTTTAATTGATACTGTGCTGTCACCGCTAATCGTACCGCTGAGTCTTTCATTGCTGGCCGGCGCTCAGGTTCATATGGATGTGTGGGGAATGATGAAAGGTCTGATTGTAATGGTCGTGATTCCTTCTTTTCTGGGCATGCTGTTTAATCAGATGTCATCTCCAGAAAGAACTGCGTCTGTGAGCAGTGCGCTGTCGCCTTTTTCAAAGCTTTGCTTGATGGCAGTGATTGCGATTAACAGTTCAGCGATTGCTCCTTATTTCAAATCCATTGATTTGAGATTTGCAGGAATAGCTGTAACGGTATTCTTTATCGCGTTAACAGGCTATGCCGCTGCTTGGCTGATCGGAAAAATGATGAAAAGGCGCCAAGAGGAAATAGTCTCTCTTATATTTACGGGAGGCATGAGGAATATTAGTGCCGGCGCAGTTCTTGCCGTTACGTTCTTCCCGTCTCAGGTTGCCGTTCCTGTTGTGATCGGCATGCTGTTTCAGCAGATATTGGCTGCTTTGTTTGGCTATATGCTGAATCGTTTTGAATTAAAACCAATGTTGCAGAAAGCATAAAAAAACCGCTCATAGGGTTGAGCGGTTTTTTCCGTATAGCCATTCGAGCGCATTGATGAACTGTTTGCAGAAATACTTGCGGTGGTGCACCGCTCCTTTTTCAATTGAAAGATACAACTGGTCTTCAGTGAAGCCTTTTTCTTTTAGACTTTGATGAACTTGCTTTGTTTTTTTCAGCATATGTCGCTGAATGGATTGTTTTTCACAGCCTTCTTCACTCCCGACAGACATGAAAACACGTGCAGTGCCGGGCTTTAAAGAAGATATATGAATGGTTTCCGCTGCGTTCTCGTACCAGTATGAACCTGATATAGAGCCTATTTTCCCGAACATTGACGGATATTTTAATAAGGCGAACATTGAGATGAGGCCGCCTAATGAGGCACCGATCATTCCTCTTGACTGCGGTTCCCTGGTGACGTTCCAGTTTTCTTCGATTAGCGGAATGAACTGGTTCGTTATATCAGACAGATAGTGATATCCCATTCCGCCGAAGTCCGTGAACCGATCACTGAGTGATGCAGCCGGCCAAGGTGTGTATTCATTTAGCCTGTTTTCGGGTTCGATACCGATCAGCACGAGTTCAGGGAGCCTTTGCTGTTGAAACATGCTTTCTAAAAATTCAATTTCGTCGTGAAACAAAGAACTGCCATCTTGCACATAAACAGCAGGAAATTCCCCGCTGTCTGTGCTGTAGGAAGGAGGGAGGTACAGCGTGAACCTCCTGTTGCCGGCTTTGTGTTCTGAAAGAGATCCTTTCAAGCATTCTCCCCCTTTTTTTGCTTGAAAAGCAGATATAAGAAATAAGGAACTCCGAGGATCGCCAAAATGATGCCTGCGGGCACTTCTGCGGGCTGAAAAAACAGTTTTCCGGCAAAGTCTGCGCTTATCACAAGAAGCATCCCGATTAAACCGCTCAGTGGCAGGATATAGCGATGTTCGACGCCAGCCAGTCTCCGTGAGATATGGGGAGCAATTAAGCCGACAAACGCCATGCTTCCCGCTACGGAGACACAGGCGCTGATGATTGCTACACAGGCTACGAGCAGGATGGTTTTTTCTTTATTTGATGAAATGCCGAGGCTTCTGACTGTGTCTTCATCAAAACGAATGGTGTCGAGCAGGCGGGATTTGCCGATAAGAATCGGTATAAACAGCAGCATCCATGGGAGAACGGCTGTAATATACGTCCAGTTGGCAGACCAGATGCTTCCGTTTTTCCACACCATGGCCATTTGATAGTCTTGCGGGTCCATTTTTAAAGATAAAAACAAAGACAGGGCGCTGAATCCTGAATTAATCGCAATCCCTACCAGAATAATTCTTCCTGAATCTAAATTGCCTCTGTGCCATGCAAATATGTAAATCAGGATCGCCGCGGTGAGCCCGCCTATCAATCCAAAGAGCGGCATTCCCATCGCTGCAGCTATGGATGTCACTTCCTTCTGGCCTTGGAATAAGAGCATAAACGCTACAATGCCGGCTCCTGCCCCTGCGTTGATTCCGAGAATTCCAGGATCAGCAAGCCCGTTTCTCGTGATGGCTTGGATAACAGCGCCTGCAATGCCAAGACCGAGTCCAATAATAGCAGCCATGACAACCCGCGGCAGTCTTAAATCGAACAGCAAAATTTCATACTGCGGATTCGGGTCGATTTGAAAAAGAGTGGAGAGCAGCTCAGCAGGACGAACAGAAAATGATCCGCTCGTTAAGCTGAAATAGCTGACAACAAGAATCAAAGCGATGAACAATGCATATTTTTTAGCCATTTTGCTCCCCTCCTTTTCGTTTAATTAAATAAAGGAAGAAAGGTACGCCGATAATGGATGTTACGACCTCAATCGGTGTTTCAAACGGATAGTTGATAAATCTGCTTGCGAGATCACACAGGGTTAAAAAGATTCCGCCCAAAATACAGGAGCACGGAATCAGCCTGCTGTAATCAGAGCCGACGAGAAATCTCGTGATATGCGGAACAACCAACCCGACAAACGCAATTTTTCCGGCCAGCGCTACGGCACTGCCGGTTAAAATGATGACGGAAAGCATTGCCATGATTTTAATGGTTTTTTTCTTTTGCCCCAGGCTTTTAGAAATGTCGTCCCCTAATGATACAGCGGTCACCTTTTTGCTGAGAGAAATGGCCATTATGATGCCAATCAGGAAAAACGGAGCGGCAAGCTTCAGGAAATCTGGACTCATTTGATGAAGTCTGGCACTGTACCAGAAACTGAGATCTTGAGAAATTTGAAAATAAATCGACATGGCCGCTGATAAGCTGCTGAGCAGCATGCTTGTGACTGTGCCGATGATGGCGAGCTGCACGGGGGTAAATCCGTTTGGCATCATGGCGGCAAGGCCGAATACTAACACAGCTCCTAACGCTGAGCCGATAAAAGAGTATATCATCATTTCAATCGAAGATGATTGCGGGAGCAGAACCATGCAAAGCGTAATGATAAACGCTGAACCATCTGAAACACCCATAATGGATGGCGAAGCTAAATAATTGCGCGTAATGCCCTGCATAAGCGCTCCAGAAACAGCAAGGGCTGCCCCTATGAGCAGAGCGCCGGCAGCCCTTGGAATCCGGGAATGCCATATAATTTGATGGTCTGTGTTTCCCGGATCGAAATGAATAAGAGATGTAAAAACAATATCTGCGCTAAGATGCTTTGCCCCATAAAGGATTGAAAGCAAAAGTGACAGCGCTATAGCGAATGGAGAAGTAATCAATATGATACGTGTCCACTGTTTTGAATACATACAAAAACCTACTCTGAATTAGTTTTGTGTCAATTTTTCAGCAGCCGCTTTCAGGAAACGGACTTTACTCCAAGCTGTGCCGCCTTGTGCGAGAGGGTCCACTGAGTTGACATACACATGGTCTTCTTTGACTGCTTTAAGGCTTTTCCAGATTGGATTTTTCTCTAAATCTTTTAAGGCATCAGGTTTGTCTGCATTTTCATCATCAGAAAATTGGACGAAAATATGGTCCGGGTTCATTTCACTTAATTTTTCTAATGAAATCAGCTCTTGCGCTTTTGCAGCTTTTACTTCGTTCGGCGCCTTAAGGCCTAAATCACCGTATAGTGTGGAGTTGAAATACACCTGTTCAGGGTAAATGTAAATGTTGCCTTGTCTGATTCTGATGACAAGCGCTTTTGAATCTTTCGCTTTATCGTTGATTTTTGTTTTTGTTTCTTTTAGATCCTGTTCATAGTCTGCAATAATTTTCTTTGCTTTTTTCTCTTTTCCAGTCAGCTGGGCAAGCAGCATCATGTTTTCCTTCCAGTTTGAAGAGATATGAGAAACTGGGATCGTCGTGCCTGCTGTGCTGATTTTTTGAAGCGTTTTTTCCGGAAACTTTGTTGAAGCAAGGATAACATCTGGCTTCATTTCAAGAATCTTTTCAATATTTGGCTCCATTTTTTCTCCGGTTGGTTTGGCTTTATCAGTGATGTCTTTGAACATATCAGGGAATTTGCCGGAGAATGAAATTGCGCCTTGCGGATGAACGTCAAGCAATTTCGCGTCTTCCATTGATTCAACGCTTCCCGTAATGGCGATTTTGTCTGTCGGTACAGTTACTTCATATGTTTTATCAAGGTATTCAATTTTCTTCTTCTCAGATGCTGTGCCGCTTGCCTTGCTGGCAGTTGATTCATTTTTGCTGCCGCAAGCTGCCGCCGTCAGAGCGAGAAGCAAGATTAATAAGGTAAGAGATATCTTTTTCATCTATAGAGCCTCCTGTTCAATTGATAACTATTATCAATTGGAATTATAGAGAATGAACAGATATAACACCATGGACAAATTCCTGATTTATCATGGACAATCTCCGGATAATAAAGAAACAGTTTGCTGAACGATGCGTTCGTGCCCGCAAGCTGAGTATTCATTCCACGGGTCAAGGGATAGAAGATAAACACGGTTATTCCGTACCGCGCTTAGGTTTTGCCATGCTTCTGTCTGCTGTAATTGCTGGTAGTAAGCTATGGTCTCCGGCTCTTTAAAAAGAAAAAGCATTATACAGTCAGCTTGGTAATTTGCGATATTTTCTAACGAAATCGCTTGTTCTGAAGGTGTGTCAGCCGTTGTTGCCGAGCTGAATCCTAAATCCCCAAAGAAAACTTCGCGGACACTTCGGTTATGTGCCAGATAGAAGTTTTGCTTATGCAGCCTCAAAAAGAGAAAACGCAGCCCTTGAACGTGCTGAAGTGTTTTTTTGGCGGCTGTTGTCTGCTGGTCATAATCCGCTAGCCACTTTTCTGCTTCGGACTCCTCCTTTAAAAATGAGGCAGTTTGCAGAAAGTGGGTTCTCCAGCTTTCTTCTGAAGGAAGGTACATGACTTCTGCGATGCGATTCAGGCGATCTTGTTCTTCTGGAGAAATAGAATCCATGCTGACAATCACATCTGGTTCTGCCTGTGATAACGTGTACAGGTTTTCTTCCCACTTTTCATTAAACCGGTATGCACTGAGCTGGACGGGTATATCTGTCGAATAATGCTGATAGTAGTAAGACGTCCATTTCGGATGCAGAGCGGCCGCAAAAGGTATGTGGTGAAGAGGGATGAGATGGCCCATTGTGCCCCTTCCGTATGCGGCGATTTTCTTTCGGCGTTTTTTCATATAGCTTGTAGGTGAACAGCCTGTATATTTTTTAAAGATTCTGCTGAAATAAAATTCATCTTGATAACCGGTTTGGTGTGCGATTTCTTTCAATTTGCAGTTTGATTTTGCCATGAGCCGTTTTGCCTTTGTGATTCGTGTTTTCGTAATAAATTCTGTTACGCTCTGTCCTGTCCATTTTTTAAAGCTTTCACTGTAGTGTTTGGCACTGATTCCTGCCATTTGCGACAGCTGGGCAAGCGTGATTTTTGTATCGGCATGGGTTTCGATATAGTGTTTTGTTTTTTCGATTGCTGAATGTGTATCCGTTTGATCAGATAAACTGGCAGTAAAGAGGTCATAAATCAGGCTTTGTACTTCAATCCCACATTTTAGCTGAGAAAGCTGAGACGATTCATTCCATAGTGCGGCAAGCTCTTGAAGCCGGACTGCAAGATTTTCGATATGTGAAACATTCATAAGCTTCAGGTTGGCTAATTCCGATTCTGTGCACGGTGTGAAAATATCTTGTCCGGTTTCCTTGATATAGCTTTGAAGCCTGATCAGACAGGCATCTATATGTCCATCGGCTGCTGGCGTAAAGCCAAAGGTATCGTTAGGCGGACAAACATAAAGTGTCTTTTTTTGCAGAGGATTGGTGTTTGTTCCGATCGAAATATAGCCGTTTCCTTTTAAATGAAAAATCAGCACGAATGAATCGGCTAATTGCTGTTCTGAGAAGAGATCACTTGTCTTTTTTAGATATTCAATTTGTACCGGTTGATAAATCACTGCATTTTGCACGAGTAGACCACCTTTTCAGAAGCTTTCAATTGATAATCATTTTCAATAAAAATTGTACCAAATAAATGAAAGTTTTCCTATATAAAGCGAGTGGATTTTTAGCATGAAAAAACCCTTACTCGTGTGTAAAAGTAAGGGTCTTTCGTTCGATAAGAATATGTTACACGTGTAACATACGATGCTTACGTTCTAATAAATGAGATATTTTTTTCTTGTTTTGCTGAATTGTTGGAGTGTTTTTTCATAGCTGTTTATGATGTTCTCAATCGAAGTTCCATTTTCAATTTTTGTCCTGATCCAGCCGTTGCCTGCCAGTTTATCGAATGATCCTGTTGACAGGAACTCAAAATCCTCAGGATAGAGATCGTGTATGGTTTTAATGACTGAAAGACCCGTTTTAACAGCTTCAAACTTATCTCTGTCTGTCACATAGAGCTGCACACCGTGGCAAAGCGTTCCTTGATGTTTAGAAAACGTCGGTGTGAAGGATGCTGCCCTAAATGTAACGCCCGGCAAATGGAGGCTGTTTAATGTTTCTTCAAGTTCTGTGCTTTTGATAAAGGGAGCTCCGATCAATTCGAATGGCTTTGTTGTCCCTCGCCCTTCGGATATATTTGTTCCTTCAATCAGCCCGGTTGCAGGATAAACAAATGTGCTTTCCACCGTCGGCATGTTAGGCGAAGGGAGGACGAAAGGCAATCGGGTATCGTCAAAATCCATTTTTCGCTTCCAGTGTTTCATTTTTACCACTGTAAGATCGGCATCAATACTAAATTCTTTGTTGAACAGTAAAGCCAATTCGCCTATCGTCATCCCATGCTTCAATGGAATGGGATACAATCCGACAAATGAGGCGTATTCAGGTTCTAAGATTGGTCCTTCAATATGATTCCCGCCTTGAGGATTCGGACGGTCCAGCACCATAAATGGAATGCCGTTTTCTTTAGCGGCTTCCATTGCGTATGCCATTGTATAAATGTACGTGTAGAAACGGGTCCCGACATCCTGAATGTCAAACATTAGAATATCGACATTTTTCAGCATTTCTGGAGTCGGTTTTTTCGTTTTTCCGTAGAGGCTGTATACGGGAACCCCGGTTTTTTCGTCAATGTAAGAGCCTACTTCGTCTCCAGCCTGGGCGTCACCGCGGACGCCGTGTTCAGGGCCGAATAAAGCTGTCAGTTTGATATCTGAGTTCTCGTAAAGAATATCGACACTGCTTTTCAGAGATGCGTTTACTCCGGTTGGATTGGTGATCAGTCCGATACGTTTTCCCTTGAGCTGTTTTTTATAGTCTGGCAAGAGCGTGTCTATACCAGTCTGGACTTTAGGTTTTTTAGCCGTTTGATTCTTTGAATCGGGTGAAGCAGAGGCAGCTGCTATCGTTCCGAACATCATGAGCCCTGTCAGAAAAGCGAATATTGTTTTTCTCATGTGTCCCTCCTTAATTAAAGCGGTTTTCCCGTTTTGATATTTAATCCGTAGCCATATGGATAAAGGGTGTCCCCCGGGTTCGTGACTGATGGGATGTCAACTGGAAGTGTGCCTTTAGGTTTTGCCTGGCCGAATATCGCCATCACTCCGGCCGGAATATTAGGTTGAAGATAACGGCCATTTGCGTATCCTTTAAAGCCATAGACTGCAATCAGTGCCTTTGCTTCTTCGAAATTGGCTGCGTCATAGGGGTTGCGCAGGCTCATTAAGACAAATGGTTTGTTGTGCTGCAGTGCGGCTTTCATGACAGCTCTCGGAAACACGGTGGCCCATTTGCTTGAATCTGATATTGTGTCGTCGATGACACCGTCGTTGACGACAGGGTCATTTTTGACGACATAGGAGCCGGTTATGATATAATCAGCCTTTTTTACTTGTTTTGCATGCTCGGCATTAAATATTTGGTTGGCAAAATTCATTTTGTCGACAGATACGGGTTTGATTTTCTTTCGCTTGATGAGATCGTGAATGGTTTGTTCGATTGAAGCAGTTTGTTCTTCGTAAGGTGCCACAATTAAGATGTGGCTGCCTTTTTTAGGCTTGAACGGCAAAGTGTGCTGTTCATTTTTTAATACAGTTACTGCTTTTTCAGCTATTTTTTTCTCTGCTTTCAGGTGCTGCTTGCTTCCTACGATTTTTTGGGCTTTGGCTATTTTTTCTTTTGTACTGTCGCTTTTTCGCGCTGGATACATGCCGCGTTTTATTTTCAGGGAAATGATTCTTTCAACTGATTTGTTGATTTGTTGTTCAGGAATATCCCCGTTTTTCACGGCTTCTTTCAAAGCTTGAATAACACGTGCGAATTTCTGTTCTTCTTTCATTGAAGTGACTGAGGCTGGCATTAATGCAATATCGACACCAGCTTTTACGGCCATGACCACAGCCTCTTCCTGTCCGAAATGGTCTGCGATTGCCTTCATATTGAGTGCATCGGTAACGATCACACCATTAAAGCCCATTTCCTGACGAAGAAGACCTGTCATCACTTTTTTTGAAAGTGTAGCTGGAACCAGAATGTCCGATCCATCGAGTTTGCTTTTGTATATGGTGTCGTCGAAGGCAGGGAATTGAACATGGGCTGTCATCACCATATCAGCACCAGCATCAATTGCTTTTTGGAAAGGATAAAGCTCGACCTCACGAAGCCGTTCTTGGTCATGGGAAACGAGCGGCAGTCCATAATGGCTGTCAACGTCCGTGTCTCCATGTCCCGGGAAATGTTTGAGGGCAGACGCGATATCCTGCCGCTGCAACCCTTTCATCGTGTATAAACCGAGGCGTGATGTCAGTTCTCGATTGGAGCTGAATGACCGTACGCCGATTACAGGATTATTAGGATTATTGTTAATGTCCACGACAGGGCTGAAATCTGTATTGATGCCTAAGGCAGAGAGCTCTTTCCCGATGATGCTGCCGGTCTGATACGCATTGATTCTGCTTCTGGCTGCGCCCAGCGCCATATTCCCTGGGAAATTAGTGCCCTCCCCTAACCTCGTTACAATGCCGCCTTCCTGATCAATACTCAGCATGAGCGGGATTTTTGGACTTGCCTTTTGGTAATCGTCTGTCAGCTGGACAGTTTGTTTTGTTGTTTTTACATTTTCTGCAAAAAGGATGATGCCTCCGAATTGATATTTCTTGACGAGGCTGGCGACTTCATCATTCATTTCTGTAAGGGCTTGCGGAGAGGACTCGCCTTCCTTTTGCCAATTTCTAAAATCAGGCATCAGCATCTGGCCGAGTTTTTCATCTAACGACATACGATTGACAATCTGATTGGCATCAATTGAACGTTTGGATGCAGAGGCTTCTGTCTGTCTGGCCCCGTAAAAGCATGAAAGAAAGAGAACGGCTGAAAGGATAAGCGGAAAGACAGGTCTCATAGAAACTTCCTCCTATCGTCTAATCATTCACTCCATCGCTTCATAAATCGCGGTTATGACACTTCCATAACTGCCTGTTGGAAATTGGTCACCCTCAAAGACGTTGGGATTTTCTTCTGGATCAACAACTGGTGTATGCTTTTTATTTGTTAACAATGTGATGCCTAAATTGTATGCTGGATCAATAATTGTAACTGTCCCCGTCCAGCCGGTATGCCCGTAAGCATTTTCGCTGGCATGAGGGCCAAACATCCATTCCATGCTTTTACTTCCGTTTCTTCTCCAGCCAAGAGCGAATGTTGGATCTGTTGCTGAAGGTGCTGTAAACAGGTCGGCTGTTTTCTGATCAAATAAAGAAATGTTTCGGTATGAACCTTTGTTTAACATAACTTGCAGCAGTATGGCCATATCATCTGCATTTGAGAACAATCCGGCATGCCCAGACACGCCATCCATTGAGTAAAACGCTTTTTCGTCATGCACCTCTCCTTGCAGCGTGTTTGTGCGGATGTTAGGGAATTGAATAACGCCGTCACGTGTATTGCCCATGCGTTCAGTAGCTGCGAACTGTTTCGGTTTAAAGCCCTTTTGCAGCGGATTGTATAAGGTATGCTTCAGCCTCAGCGGTTTGTAGAGCTCTTGCTCCGTGTAGACATCAAGCGGTTTACCGGTGAGTTTTTCGACAATACATCCGAGTAGCATATATCCAATGTCACTGTATACGTGCTTTGTCCCAGTTCGATAATCGAGCGGAATTTTCGTCAAATATTCAATCGTTTTGTCCCGTTCCTGGGAATAGTACTTGTCGGCTTTTTCCGGCGTGTAAAAGTAAAAGCTTGATGGGAGTCCTGATTGGTGCTGGAGGACATCGATGACACGTATCTTGTCTTTTCCTTTTATGAGGTCACCCGGCTGATCCTTGAAACCCGGCAAATATGCAGAAACTTTTTCATAGACGTCAAGTTTTCCTTGGCTGACTAAGTGCTGCAATGCAAAATTTGTTGCGTACATTTTTGTATTTGAGGCTAAGTCAAACATCGTGCGGGTTTTCATTTTGGCCGGACGGCGCAGCAGTTCTGATCCTTCGTACTTTTTACTGTAGCCGTATGCTGCTTTTTTTATGATGCGCCCATCCTTCACCACCACAAGAACGGCGCCTGGAAATCCTGCTGCAATATCCCGTTCTATCATCTGATCTACCTTCCTTAGCTTCTTCGTCGAGAATTGTGCAGTTTCTGCATTTATGGTTTTCGGCTCAATCAAGTTGTCTGCTGTTTGTGCGAAGGTTTCATTTGGCGCAAATATCGATAGGGTTAAAATGGCACTGAATATGAACAGTGTCTTTGTTTTCACAGGCTAGCCCCTTTCTGTGCTTCTATCCCGTTTACTATCCCTAATACAGAAACAATTTAATCGAACTGAGAAGCCATTTCATCTTTATATCCGAATGCATAGGTCAATAAAAAGCCGGCCGCGTAGGAAATAAAGAGCCCAACGATATACAGGATGATTTGCGAAGGCAGGACTAGAAAAGAAAGCGGCAGTCCGGAGACACCAATCGCAATGGTGGCTACTTGAAAATAAGCTTGAAAGGCGCCGCCGATTCCAGCTCCTAAACATGCTGTTAAAAACGGACGGCCAAGCGGCAGCGTGACTCCGAAAATAAGCGGTTCACCAATGCCGAGCAGTCCCGATGGAAGCCCGCCGGCGATTGCTTTTCTCAGTGTTGTTTTTTTCGTCTTCACGAAAACGGCAAAGGCCGCGCCTACCTGTCCTGCACCTCCCATAGCCAAAATAGGGAGCAGAGGATCATTGCCAATTGAATTGATCAGTTCCATGTGCACAGGCGTCAAGCCTTGATGCAGTCCGGTTACGACGAGAGGAAGGAAGGTTGCGCCCAGAATAAAGCCTGCAGCGATGCCGCCGATGTCCAGGATGGACAGAAGGCCGGATGTAATAGCATCAGAAATGAATCCGCCTAAAGGCATAAATACGACATACGTTACGATTCCGGTGATTAACAGTGAAACGGTGGGTGTGACAATGATATCGAGTGATTGAGGAATAAAACGGCGAATAAATTGTTCGGTGTAAGCAATGAAAATGGCTGCGAAAAGGACGCCGATCAGACCTCCCCTGCCCGGGAGAAGCTCTTCTCCAAATAAACTGATTTTTGCGATCTCCGGATTGATAATCAAGATCCCGGCCAAAGCCCCAAGTGCGGGTGTCCCGCCAAATTCTTTCGAAGCGTTAATACCGACGAGAATGCCGAGATAAGTGAACAGCCCTGATCCGATGACTGTCAGGATAACCGCAATTTGTGAGTCTGCAGAGAGCCAGCCTGCTTGAATAATTGCTTTGGTAATCCCAGTAATTAAACCGGAAGCGACTAGAGCGGGAATAAGAGGGATAAAAATGCTGGCAATTTTACGCAAGAAAAGTTTAAAAGGAGTGGCGTTTTTTCGATTGATATCGGCTTTCTTTTTGGCCGCTGCTTCTTTGACATCGGCACCTTCTTCTGCTGACACGAGCTTTGAGAAAGCAGCTATAACATGATTGACGACTCCTGTGCCGAGGATAATTTGTAAGGTTTCAGCTTCAACGACCCCCAATACGCCGTCAAGCTTTCTTAAACCCTGAGCATCTGCTTTGCTTTCATCGTAAGGCGTAATGCGCAGGCGTGTCATGCAATGCGTATATGAAGAAATATTGGATTTTCCTCCGCATAGCTCAAGGATTTTCTGTGCGAGATGATGGTAGTTATTTTCTTTGCTCATTAAAACCCCTCCCCTTCAAGATGCCTTATTTTTTTCTCATAGATTGGATGGCTGCTCTCGTTTTATCGATATAACCGGTTGTCGTTTCATACTGCTCAGCCGCCATGCCTAAAAACAAAACATCAATTATAAAAAGCTGGGCGAGGCGGGAGGAAGTGGCCGCACTTCGAATCAAGGCTTCATTGGAATGGGCTGTATACAATGGGACATCAGCCAGTGCGGAGACGGATGTCTGACTGAATTGTGTGATGCTGATCGTTGTGATGCCTTTTTCCTTAGCCATGGCGAACAGTTCAATGATTTCCTGTGTCTCTCCTGAAAACGAAATGGCGATTACGATGTCGTCTTTATCTGCATTTGCGATTAAAGATGCCACAAGATGAGTGTCTGTAAACGCGGTTGCTTGTTTATGAATGCGAAGCCACTTTTGCTGGGCGTCCTTGGCGACAATGCCGGAAGCCCCGAGGCCGATAAAATGCACGGTATGAGCTTTGAGAAGCAGAGAAACCGCTCGTTCAAGCTCTTTGTAGTCCATCAGGTCTGAAGTATCCTGAATGGCTTGAATGGCATTGCCGGCCGTCTTTTCGGAAATGGAGGGCAGCGGCTCGTGGGGAACAATATCCCGGTAGCCCTGAAACGTAGGCTTTGCCAGATCGCCCGCTACTCTCATTTTTAAATCTTGAAATCCTTTTAAACCGAGTGATTTGCAGAGCCTGATGACGGCAGCGTCACTTGAATTGGCTAAGGCGCTGATTTCGTTGACGGTGCTTTCGATTGCTTTGTGAGGATGGGCTAGGATATAATCTGCAAGTTTGCGCTCGGATGGAGGGAGCTTATGCTTCATTGATTGGATGATCGCTAAACCGCCTGTGGCCATTCTAGTTCTCTCCTTATCATGGATGGTAATGTTCGATTGCTTTGTCAATGAAACCGTTTGCTTCATCGAGTAATGTCTTTGCTTGTTTCTGATCTGTGCTTGTTTTGAGCATGACGATTGCTGTTTTGACGTGATGATCGGCTTGTTCCAGGGTGTGCCTGGCCGTGTCGTATGAAGCATTTGTAAGGCTTTGGATGATGCTGATGGCGCGTTCTTTTAGTTTTTTGTTGCTGACGTTGACGTCTACCATCAAGTTTTCGTAAACCTTGCCGATTTTGACCATTACAGCGGTAGATATCATGTTTAGAATCATTTTATGAGCGGTTGCGGCTTTCATACGTGTTGATCCTGTAATGGCCTCAGGTCCGACGACAACCTCAATGCTGTGATCCGCATCCTTGCTGATGGCGGAATTTTCATTGCAAGTAAGGGCGATGGTGTGTGCTCCGACTTTGCGGGCGTATCTTAGGGCGCCTGCGGCGTAGGGTGTGCGGCCGCTTGCTGCGATGGCAATGACGGTGTCATTTGAAGTGAGCTGTATGTTTCTTAAATCTTCAGCTCCTGCTTCTTCACTGTCTTCAATGCCCTCTGCTGCCTGTAAAAAGGCTTTGGGGCCTCCAGCCATGATTCCGATGACCTGATCTGGGCTTACGCTGTAGGTGGGAGGACATTCAACAGCATCCATGACGCCGAGTCTGCCGCTTGTGCCGGCGCCTGTATATATGAGCCGGCCTCCATTTTGAAACGATTCATATGCGCAGTCTACAGCTGTTTTGATGTCGGGGAGAACCTCCTGAACGGCTGCAGCGACTTTCATATCTTCGTTGTTGATCATTTTGAGGATGCCGAGAGTGTTTGCTTTGTGGATTTCAACTGTTTGGCTATTGCGTGATTCCGTTGTAAGACGGTGAAGGTTTAATGGTTCTGACATGAGGATGCCCCCTGTTTTAAAATGATATATCTCAATATTCAGTATATTCATTTCTGTTATGATATTTCAACTATGTTTTTAAATTTTTGAAATTTTATTTCACTCAAGACTATAAGAAATGATGAAGGATCAACTGTTCTCCAAGCGGCCCGATTCTTCTCCGTCCTTTATCAAGGAACCCGCTTTTCATATAAAGGTGTTTTGCGCGTATGTTCAGATGATTGACGGCCAAGATGATTTCGTCGCACCATGGAAAATATCCGCTCACAAAAGCGGGAAGCAAAAGCATGGCTTTTTTCGCATAGCCTTTTCCATGATGCACAGCGTTTAAAGACAGGGAGCTGAGCAGTAAAGCAAATGGATTGTTAGAATAAGAAGCAAGCGTTTCTTTTGATGCATGTAAAATGAAAAAACCGACTGGAAGGTCGTCTTTTAAGATGACAACCGGGTATCGGTCCTGTATGCCCAGAGCCTGAGACAGCACCTCTTTCGGGAGGGAGGTAAAGCGTTTGTCATCGTTGGTGAGCGTGAATGATTGAAGCTCGGGCAAGTGTTCAGGCTTATAGAAGGATAAAGAAATGTCTTGAGTCATGGGGTGGCCTCCTTACAAGATGTCGTCAAGCTCGTTTTCCGAAATGACGCAGTAGCCCGCTTGTTTTAACAATGCGGCGGTTACTCCGTTGCCGGTGATTTTTTTGCCAGAGAATGTGCCGTTATAGATAAAACCGCTTCCGCAAGATGGACTGTTTTCTTTTAATATGACGGCAGAAGCGTTGATTTCTTTTGCGTAAGCCAATGTTTTCGCGGCGCCTTCCATATATAGTTCTGTGACGTCTTCTCCTGAAGCTGTCACGATTTTCGCTGTTCCATTGAGGACATCCTCGCCAGTGCCTCCTATGATTTCTGCGGGTTCGCGTGGGGTAGAGAAGCCGCCGAGAAGTTCAGGGCAAGCCATGACTGCTTTCTTTTCATCGACGAGTTTTCTGATTATCTCCGACGCTGCGTGAGAGCCGTTATATCTGCATTCAATGCCTCCAAGGCAAGAACTGACTAGTATCATATTGGTTTCTCCTCTCTTGCTTTGCTTGTCTCTATCATAAAATAAATGGCTTTAGTTGGGAGGCTTTTTCAGTTAAAAAAGGAGTTAAAAAGTTTGAAAATAAAAAATTTAATTTTTCTCTTTACAAACAGGGGGTGACCTGTATATAATAACTTTTGTCAGCTCGACGAGAACACAACGGCCCGTTGGTCAAGCGGTTAAGACACCGCCCTTTCACGGCGGTAACACGGGTTCGAATCCCGTACGGGTCACCATTTGGAGGATTAGCTCAGCTGGGAGAGCATCTGCCTTACAAGCAGAGGGTCGGCGGTTCGAGCCCGTCATCCTCCACCATCTTGCCGGTGTAGCTCAATTGGTAGAGCAACTGACTTGTAATCAGTAGGTTGGGGGTTCAAGTCCTCTTGCCGGCACTGTTTTTTCAAAAATTTATGTGGAGGGGTAGCGAAGTGGCTAAACGCGGCGGACTGTAAATCCGCTCCCTCAGGGTTCGGCAGTTCGAATCTGCCCCCCTCCACCATTATTGGGCTATAGCCAAGCGGTAAGGCAACGGACTTTGACTCCGTCATGCGTTGGTTCGAATCCAGCTAGCCCAGTCACAGACACCTTTGATCAAAAGGTGTCTTTTTTCTTTTCGGAAAAATCATTCCAACTTCTAACTGTTCAGTCTGTATAATAATTTTAAAAATATGTTAAGGTAGTTTATTCACGAATTACCATCTACACCCTGCCAAAAATTTGATAAACTTATTTTATAAAAAAATTGAAACCTTTTGAAACGAAGCTCGTATACATACAGACCGGTGAAGGCAGAGGTTAGATAAATATGGAAATGATGATTAAAAAAAGAATTAAACAAGTCAAAAAAGGCGACCAGGATGCATTTGCGGACATCGTAGATATTTACAAAGATAAAATTTATCAGCTTTGCTACCGTATGCTTGGCAATGTGCATGAGGCGGAGGATATTGCACAGGAAGCTTTCATCAGAGCGTACGTTAATATCGACAGTTTTGATATTAACCGGAAATTTTCAACTTGGCTTTATCGAATCGCGACCAATTTGACCATTGACCGCATTCGCAAAAAGAAGCCGGATTATTACCTCGATGCAGAAGTTGCTGGTACGGAAGGCTTGACCATGTATTCTCAAATCGCCGCAGATGGTGTTTTGCCTGAAGATGCAGTTGTGTCGCTGGAGCTCTCAAACACGATACAGCAGAAAATTTTAAAGCTTCCTGACAAATACAGAACAGTCATCGTATTAAAGTATATTGACGAACTCTCATTAATTGAAATCGGGGAGATTCTAAACATTCCTGTGGGGACTGTGAAAACGCGAATTCACAGAGGCAGAGAGGCTCTTAGAAAACAATTAAGGGATCTTTAAGTGGGGTGATGAAATGAGCTGTCCTGAACAAATTGTGCAGCTTATGCATATGCATCTTGATGGAGATATCCTTCCAAAAGATGAACACGTATTGAATGAACATCTGGAGACATGCGAGAAATGCAGAAAGCATTTTTACGAGATGGAGAAATCCATAGCGCTCGTACGGAGCACATCGCATGTCGAAGCCCCCGCGGATTTTACCGCTAATGTCATGGCAAAATTGCCTAAGGAGAAGAAAAGAGCTTCTGTGAAAAGATGGTTCAGAACCCATCCCGTTATCGCAGCTGCTGCGGTATTCATCATTTTGATGGGCGGGGGTTTTTTTAACAGCTGGCATAATGACCACAATTTCAGCGTGTCCAAGCAGCCGAATCTTGTGGTTCATAACCATACTGTGACCGTGCCAGAAGGTGAGACGGTCAAAGGTGATGTCACTGTTAAAAACGGCAAGCTGATTATTAAAGGCAAAATAGACGGGGATGTAACCGTCGTAAACGGCGAAAAGTATATGGCCTCTGCTGGACAAGTCACCGGTCAGATTGAAGAAATCAATCAATTATTCGACTGGACATGGTACAAGATGAAGTCTGCGGGGAAAAGTGTACTCGATGCATTCAGTCCGAACGGAGAAGAGTAAAGCGCGTTAGCCGCTTTGCTCTTTTTTTGCGGGCTGAGAGGGCTGGCACATTTCACTTGCTAAATCGAAATGTGGTATAATGGGCTCGCTATGTAAAGTACATATGCGTAACCCGTAAAACACAAAATACGAAATGACTGAAATCTTGGAGGACGAGGAAATGGCTTTTGAGGATATCCCTTTTTTGCAGTACCTCGGCAATGCCGTTGATATTCTCCTTGTTTGGTATGTGATATATAAATTGATTATGGTGATACGCGGCACGAAAGCGGTTCAGCTGTTAAAAGGAATTGTAGTCATCGTGCTTGTTCGTATGGCCAGCCAATATTTGGGCCTCAGCACACTTCAATGGCTGATGGACCAAGCGATAACATGGGGATTTTTAGCAATTATTATTATTTTTCAGCCTGAGCTGAGAAGAGCGCTTGAACAGCTAGGCCGCGGCCGCTTTTTTTCGAGGAGCGGCACGCCTGTTGAAGAAGCGCAGCAGAAAACGATTGAGGCCATTACAAAAGCGATCAATTATATGGCGAAACGCCGTATAGGCGCCCTGCTTACCATTGAGCGGGATACTGGAATGGGGGATTATATTGAGACCGGCATACCACTGAATGCCAAAGTCAGCTCTGAGCTGCTGATCAATATTTTTATCCCAAACACCCCGCTTCATGACGGTGCGGTGATTATGAAAAATAATGAAATTGCCGCGGCCGCCTGTTATCTGCCGCTTTCTGAGAGCCCGTTTATTTCAAAAGAACTGGGCACGCGACACAGAGCGGCAGTCGGTATCAGTGAAGTAACAGACAGTTTGACGATTATTGTGTCTGAAGAGACCGGCGGCGTCAGTGTGGCAAAGAACGGCGACCTTCACAGAGAGCTTACAGAAGAAGCGCTGAAAGAAATGCTTGAAGCCGAGTTTAAGAAAAACACCAGAGACACTTCTTCTAACCGCTGGTATTGGAGGGGCAAGAAAAATGGATAAATTCTTAAACAACCGCTGGGCTGTGAAAATCATTGCTCTGCTTTTCGCGCTCTTGCTTTATGTGGCGGTTAACAGCAACCAAGCACCGACTCCAAAAAAACCGGGTGAATCTTTCTTTCCGACATCAACAACTGATGAAGC
This sequence comes from Bacillus sp. FSL R5-0603, assembly GCF_038050295.1. Lineage (NCBI taxonomy): Bacteria > Bacillati > Bacillota > Bacilli > Caryophanales > Bacillaceae > Bacillus > Bacillus sp. FSL R5-0603. The sequence continues at coordinate 115,650 of NZ_JBBOYP010000001.1, forward strand.
AACTCTGACTGATATTCCGGTTAAAGCGTATTATGATGATGAAAATTACGTCGTGACGGGTGTTCCGCAAACGGTTAATGTCACGATAAAAGGCTCGACAAGCGCCGTGAAAAAGGCTCGGCAGACCAAGAACTTTGAAATATATGCCGATATGGAACATTTGAAAACCGGCACACATAAGGTTGAGCTTAAGGCCAAAAACGTGTCGGATGGGCTGACAATCTCAATTAATCCGTCTGTTACGACAGTGACCATTCAGGAACGGACGACCAAAAGTTTTCCCGTAGAAGTGGAGTACTACAACAAGAGCAAGATGAAAAAAGGCTATTCTCCGGAGCAGCCGATTGTCAGTCCGAAAAATGTGCAGATTACCGGATCGAAAAATGTCATCGATAATATTTCTCTTGTAAAAGCTTCAGTGAATTTGGAAAACGCAGATGAAACGATTGAAAAGGAAGCGAAAGTGACTGTCTATGATAAAGACGGAAACGCGCTTCCTGTCGACGTGGAGCCCTCGGTGATCAAGATTACCGTTCCGGTGACAAGCCCGAGTAAAAAAGTGCCCTTTAAAATTGAACGGACAGGAAGCCTTCCTGACGGTGTCAGCATAGCGAATATTGAATCCAGCCCCAGTGAGGTAACGGTTTACGGCTCACAGGATGTGTTGGATTCTCTTGAATTTATTGACGGCGTCAGCTTAGATTTAAGTAAAATTAACAAGGATTCCGATATCGAGGCAGATATTCCGCTTCCTGACGGTGTCAAAAAAATCTCACCGTCAAAGGTGACTTTGCATATAGAAGTCGATAGTGAAGCGGATCAGAAGTTCGAGAATGTCCCTATCAAGACTGTAGGGCTGAGCAGCTCACAAAACATTGAATTTCTTGATCCTGACTCACAAGCGATAGACGTAACGGCTAAAGGCTCTCCTGCGAATATAAAAAAACTGAAAAAATCAGATATTGAATTGTATGTGAATGTTTCAGATTTAGAGGACGGGGAGCATAGCGTGAAGCTTGAAGTGAACGGGCCACAGAATGTAACTTGGTCCTTGGGGCGGAAAAACGCCAAAATCAAGCTGACGTCTAAGAAAAGCAATACATCAACGAATGATAATAGCAGCAATACATCAGGGAACCAGGATGACACAGATAAACAAACAAATGATCAAAAGAACAATCAGCAAGAAGATACAAAGAACACTGATAAAAACAGCAACGATCAAAACCAAGACGAAAATAAAGATCAAAACCAAGATCAGGATGAGGATGAATCCACTGCGAATTCACAATCCTCATCGGAATAAAAAAGGAGCGATTATAAAATGGGCAAGTATTTTGGAACAGACGGTGTAAGAGGTGTCGCCAATAGTGAGCTTACACCTGAGCTGGCCTTTAAAGTCGGACGTTTCGGCGGTTATGTGCTGACAAAAGACAAACAACGTCCAAAAGTGCTGATAGGCCGCGATACACGCATCTCCGGCCATATGCTGGAGGGAGCCCTTGTCGCCGGACTTTTATCCATTGGCGCAGAAGTCATGCGCCTAGGTGTCATTTCTACACCAGGTGTATCTTATTTGACAAAAGCGATGGATGCAGAGGCGGGCGTCATGATTTCCGCTTCTCATAACCCAGTGCAGGATAACGGCATCAAATTCTTTGGGGGAGATGGATTTAAGCTTTCTGATGAACAGGAGGCTGAAATTGAGCGCCTGATGGACGAACCTGAGGATAAGCTGCCAAGACCTGTCGGAGCAGACCTTGGACTTGTAAACGATTATTTTGAAGGCGGACAAAAATATCTGCAATTCTTAAAACAGACAGCTGATGAAGATTTCACAGGCATTCATGTGGCATTGGACTGTGCCCATGGCGCAACGTCATCCTTGGCGACACACCTGTTTGCTGATTTAGATGCAGATGTTTCTACAATGGGGACTTCCCCGAACGGATTAAACATTAATGACGGCGTCGGTTCGACTCATCCCGAAGCGCTCAGCGCGTTTGTCAAAGAGAAAAACGCGGATCTCGGTCTTGCGTTCGACGGTGACGGCGACCGCCTGATTGCTGTCGATGAAAAAGGAAATATTGTAGACGGCGACCAAATCATGTACATATGCTCAAAACACCTGAAATCAGAGGGCCGGTTAAAGGATGATACAGTGGTTTCAACCGTGATGAGCAACCTTGGCTTCTATAAGGCGCTCGAAAAAGAAGGCATCAAAAGCGTACAGACAGCTGTCGGCGACCGCTACGTAGTAGAAGCAATGAAAAAAGACGGCTACAACGTCGGCGGAGAGCAGTCAGGACATCTTATTTTCCTTGATTACAACACGACAGGGGACGGATTATTGTCTGCTATTATGCTGATGAACACTTTGAAAGCAACAGGCAAGCCGCTGTCAGAGCTTGCAGCTGAAATGCAGAAGTTCCCGCAGCTGTTAGTCAATGTGAGAGTGACTGATAAATATAAAGTTGAAGAAAATGAAAAAGTAAAAGCAGTTATTTCTGAAGTTGAAAAAGAAATGAACGGCGACGGCCGGATTTTGGTGCGCCCTTCAGGAACTGAACCGCTCGTCCGTGTCATGGCTGAAGCGAAGACGAAAGAGCTGTGCGATGAGTATGTCAATCGCATTGTTGAAGTCGTCCGGTCAGAAATGGGATTAGAGTAACGAAGTCTATTATCAGAGAGTGAACAAGACAAGCGAGGTTTACATAAGATAATTGTGAGACATACGGCAGAGTTGTTTAAAAAACAATTGACCGTTTATGCCACATGTTGTAAAATCAAGCTTGTCTTGTTCTTATTTTCTCAATAGGAAAAGAAGACGGGATTATTGTTTTACCTATAATTATAGCGCCCGAACTAAGCGCCCGGAAAAAGGCTTAGTTGACGAGGATGGAGGTTATCGAATTTTCGGCGGATGCCTCCCGGCTGAGTATGCAGATCACAGCCGTAAGGATTTCTTCAAACCAAGGGGGTGACTCCTTGAACAAAGAGAAATCACATGATCTTCCAAAAAACATGTAGGAGGGGACGATTGAAAGTCCCCTTGAAATTTGACTTTCTTCGTCTCCTTTTACAATCTTAGGAGGAAGAAAAATATGTGTGGAATCGTAGGTTATATCGGTCAGCTTGATGCGAAGGAAATTTTATTAAAAGGGTTAGAAAAGCTTGAGTATCGCGGTTATGACTCTGCTGGTATTGCTGTTGCCAACGAACAGGGAATCCATGTGTTCAAAGAAAAAGGACGCATTGCAGATCTTCGTGAAGTTGTGGATGCCAATGTAGAAGCGAAAGCCGGAATTGGGCATACTCGCTGGGCGACACACGGCGAACCAAGTTATCTGAACGCTCACCCGCATCAAAGCGCACTGGGCCGCTTTACACTTGTTCACAACGGCGTGATCGAGAACTATGTTCAGCTGAAGCAAGAGTATTTGCAAGATGTAGAGCTCAAAAGTGACACCGATACAGAAGTAGTCGTTCAAGTAATCGAGCAATTCGTCAATGGAGGACTTGAGACAGAAGAAGCGTTCCGCAAAACACTTACACTGTTAAAAGGCTCTTATGCAATTGCTTTATTCGATAACGACAACAGAGAAACGATTTTTGTAGCGAAAAACAAAAGCCCTCTATTAGTAGGTCTTGGAGATACATTCAACGTTATAGCATCTGATGCGATGGCGATGCTTCAAGTAACCAACGAATACGTAGAGCTGATGGATAAAGAAATGGTTATTGTTACTGATGATCAAGTCGTCATCAAAAACCTTGATGGTGACGTGATTACACGTGCGTCTTATATTGCTGAGCTTGATGCCAGTGATATCGAAAAAGGCACGTACCCTCACTACATGTTGAAAGAAACGGATGAGCAGCCTGTTGTTATGCGCAAAATCATCCAAACGTATCAAGATGAAAACGGCAAGCTGTCTGTGCCTGGCGATATCGCTGCCGCTGTAGCGGAAGCGGACCGCATCTATATCATCGGCTGCGGAACAAGCTACCATGCAGGACTTGTCGGTAAACAATATATTGAAATGTGGGCAAACGTGCCGGTTGAAGTGCATGTAGCGAGTGAATTCTCCTACAACATGCCGCTTCTGTCTAAGAAACCGCTCTTCATTTTCCTTTCTCAAAGCGGAGAAACAGCAGACAGCCGCGCGGTTCTCGTTCAAGTCAAAGCGCTCGGACACAAAGCCCTGACAATCACAAACGTACCTGGATCAACGCTTTCTCGTGAAGCTGACTATACATTGCTGCTTCATGCAGGCCCTGAGATCGCTGTTGCGTCAACCAAAGCATACACTGCACAAATCGCAGTTCTTGCGGTTCTTGCTTCTGTGGCTGCTGACAAAAACGGCATCGATATCGGATTTGACCTCGTCAAAGAACTCGGTATCGCTGCAAACGCAATGGAAGCTCTATGCGACCAGAAAGACGAAATGGAAATGATCGCTCGTGAATACCTGACTGTATCCAGAAATGCTTTCTTCATCGGACGCGGCCTTGACTACTTCGTATGTGTCGAAGGCGCACTGAAGCTGAAAGAGATTTCTTACATCCAGGCAGAAGGTTTTGCCGGCGGTGAGCTAAAGCACGGAACGATTGCCTTGATCGAACAAGGAACACCAGTATTCGCACTGGCAACTCAAGAGCACGTAAACCTAAGCATCCGCGGAAACGTCAAAGAAGTTGCTGCTCGCGGAGCAAACACATGCATCATCTCACTGAAAGGCCTAGACGATGCGGATGACAGATTCGTACTGCCGGAAGTAAACCCAGCGCTTGCTCCGTTGGTATCTGTTGTTCCATTGCAGCTGATCGCTTACTATGCTGCACTGCATCGCGGCTGTGATGTTGATAAACCGCGTAACCTTGCGAAGAGTGTTACTGTGGAGTAAAAATGTTAACCCCTTTGGATAAGATTGTCTAAAGGGGTGTTTTTATGTCCAAAAGAGAAAGAACGTCTACAGTGGAAAAATGGATTAAAGAAGGTGATGGTACAGAACCCGATTATCGATCGGCCATGGCTATAGATTTAAGATGTTTCCTCATTAGGTCGGTCAACGAGGTTAAAAGGCATTAAGACTTTTGCCTAACTGAGTTTTCTGATGTTAATACAGATATAAGAGAGCAGTTCCTCATTAAGATACGCTTTTGACAGCAGTTGGAATAAAGCATGCTAAAATCCGAAAACCGAAGAGCCTATTGGAATGATAACGTGTTTTTTATTGTCAATTAATAAAGGCAAAGAATTCTAGAAGTCGCACTTACAATGTACTTGTGGGATTAGGTTTTAAAGTTCATTCTTTTTTTATTGAGTACATTCCGGTTTAAGTTGAAATGATTCAGTAAAGGACACGCCATAAATAAAAGATAGCGTATGACTCCCATTTTTTCCATGAAAACGATATTTCTAAGATTTCATCTTTCGTAGGCTTTCGATTCATATAACGTAATATTTTTATCGAACGAATTAGACCCACATCATCGATTGGAAAAGCTGTCGGGAACCTAAGGCAGCGCATTAGAACATAATTGGCTGTCCAAGGACCGATTCCTCGTATTTTCATTAAGTTTTTTTCAGCATCTTTAAAGTTCATTTTCATTAATTTTTCCCTCGATAATTCTCCACTTGCCATTAATCTGGCTATTCCAATGATATATTCACTTTTTTTTACCGTCATTTTAATATCTGCCAGGTCGGTAGGGGTTAACCGTGCAATTCGCTCGTACGGTGGGAACACCCAATACTTTTTACCATTCCATTCAATAGAATCGCCAAATGCTTCTACAAATTGCTTCTTTAAGGAGTACGCGAAGGCTAAGTTAATTTGTTGTCCTAAAACTCCCCAACATAAAGCTTCAAATAAATCGGGAATGCCGATAACTCGCAACCCATAAAATTTTCGGGCAGGCATTTTAAGTAATGGATCTGCTTTTGCCATTTCATAAAATGGTGTTAAATCGTTATCAAGATCAAACCATTCATGAATATATTTTACAATCTCTTCCCGTTTCCACGGCTCAACAGGTCTAGAATCGTTTAGGAATTGAACAACCATTTGTTTATTATTGATTACGCTTACCTGCACTAAGGACCGAATTTCCCCAATGGCTATAACTTTTGTAATGATATTGTTCTCTATTTCATACATGCATTCATTTTTTTCCCTGGTTAGGTAGCCAAGGTTCGCATTCATGTCGAAAATTTCAGGTAATGTAATGACAATAACATCATTGACTTCATGCCATGTCACTTTTTCTTTCTCCTTATCTTAAATAATTATAAGAAAACTCACGCTGGTTGAAATTAGTTTATCACATAATCATCTTTACTCATTTTGTTATCTTGCTATTACATTCTAACCACCTTATTTTTTTCTATTTATGAGGTTATAGTGTAGTTATCAAGAATGCTAAACGGGAGTATATAAAAATGGCTCAAGATATAAAAAACGCGTGTCGAAAATTTAATTTGGGATTCAATTCAAAATGAATTAGATGAGCCATGTAAGGAGAGGTGAGATAAATGCCGGATAGTATCAATAACGGACATAAAGAGAGCCATGATCATAGAATTTCGAATGATGTAGAAATGATAACAGATGAAAAGTGGGAAGCAATTATAAATAATGATGCAGCGTACAATAATCAATTTTTCTACGCTGTAAAATCGACAGGGATATTCTGTAAACCATCCTGTAAATCTCGCGTTCCGAAAAAAGAAAATGTATGTATTTTTCCAAACGCAGAACAAGCTCTCCGCGCAAATTTTCGCCCTTGTAAACGTTGCAAGCCCACTAATGAAAAAATGCCTGATCGCGAGTGGGTTGATTTAATTACTGAATACATTGATAAAAATTTCACAGAAAAATTAACGCTAGAATCGTTAGCAGATATTTGTCATGGGAGTCCGTATCATATGCATCGAACATTTAAAAAGATTAAAGGCATTACGCTGGTTGAGTATATACAACAAGTTAGAGTACACGCGGCTAAAAAGTATTTGATTCAGACAAATAAAGCGATTGGAGATATCGCTATATGTGTGGGTATGGCTAATGCGCCTTATTTTATTACTTTATTTAAAAAGAAAACTGGACAGACACCAGCACAATTTCGTCAAATGAGTAAAATGGAGGAAACGTACAATGGAAACAAAGAATAAACCAACCCTTTATTGGTCTTTACTAATGTTCAAGGATTGGAATTTTTATATTGCTTCAACTTTAAAGGGGCTTGTGTTTGTAGGTTCACAGAACAAACCAATCGAGGAATTGTTCGAATGGGCTAAGAAACGCTTTCCAGGAAGTCTTCTTGTTGAAGATGATGATAAGCTTGAACCCTATGCCGTTGAAATCACTCAATATCTAGAAGGAAAGCGGAAAAACTTTACTGTTCCAGTTGAGTACGTAGGTACGCAATTTCAGTTAGCAGTCTGGAATGCACTTTGTGAAATTCCTTATGGACAGACGAAATCCTATTCCGACATTGCAAATGAAATAAATAAACCAGCAGCTGTTCGTGCTGTAGGTGCGGCTATTGGGGCTAATCCGGTATTAATTACTGTACCGTGCCATCGTGTAATAGGAAAGAATGGTTCATTAACTGGCTATCGGGGCGGATTCGAAATGAAGACACTGCTCCTCGATCTGGAAAAGCGAGCTTCATCTGAAATGGATGTTCCTCATTGAAAGTGAATCATCTATAATGGGTTGGATTCTTTTAGAGGAAAGTAAAGACCAGTTTACTGATAAACTTGACAACTTTTAAAATTTAGCATATCTTATACGTAACTTAATAATTGATGTAGATGTTTATTTTTCCTTTTAAAATATGTAGGCCTTTAGCATTCTTTTCATATTTCATTTTAAATATTGACAGGATGAAAAAGTATCCTAATAAAAAAGGAAGAGAAACATAAGTCGATTTATTTGATAATCAGGACTATATTAAAGGAAATGAAAACATAGCATAAAGTAAAGACCAATAATAAGGTAGCACTTCAAAAAACTTCGCTGAAGTTAGTTGAAGTGAAGCCGACAATTTTCAGGATTCAATGATCTAACATAATCATTGAAATTTTGAAGTTGTCGGCTTTTTTGTTGGAAAAAAATAGAGATAAATAAAAATTGAAATAAATAATAAACAAATATGATCTGATTGAAAGGTCTTTTGACCAATAATGAGTTTTAAAAAAGGGAGAATTTAGAATGTTAGTTTCGCTGAGTTTGTCATCATTATTAACATTATTTTTTATTATGCTAATGGCTTCTGGGATTAGTGGACTATTGTTTTTACATCCGCGAGTACCCTTGAGTTTTGTTCGCATTCATATTGGGATCTTGGCTTTACCACTTTTGGTTTCCTTACTGATTCTTGCCAATAGTGGTGTGAGTGGAAATGTTGGCCCTTGGCACTTAGATTCCTTAGCTTGTTTAATGACTTTCTTTGTTCTTGCAATTGGATTCATCATTCAGCGTTTTTCTGTACGTTACTTAATGGGGGATCGATCTTATCGAAAATATTTTATGCTTTTTACTTTCACAACAGGAGCTGCTTCAATGACATGGTTAAGTGGTGATCTCCGCTTGATGGTTCTATTTTGGGGAGCAACTCTTGTTGGTTTAACCTTACTTATAAGGTTAAACAGTGCTTGGCAAGTGGCTAGTGAAGCAGCTAAAATTTCTGGCCGGTTATTTTTGTTAAGTTGGTTTTCTTTGTTTTTTGCGATGATGTGGCTTTTTCATGCCACAGGTCAATGGCAGTTATCATTGGTTGTAACAAATGAAAGTTTAGCTGGGCTGGGAGAATGGGAGAGAACAGGGATTCAGCTATTGATTGTACTGGCGGTGATCATTCCTGCAGCTCAATGGCCATTCCAAAGATGGTTGGTTGAGTCTATTGTTGCTCCAACCCCTGTTTCTGCAATTATGCATGCAGGTTTAGTAAATGCTGGAGGAATAATACTAACTCGATTTTCACCTCTATTTCATGGTGGTATCGCTTCGATTATCTTACTTCTGCTTGCTGGCATTTCTGTATTGATTGGAACTGGAATTAGTTTAGTCCAGGTTGATTATAAACGCCAGTTAGTAGGCTCCACGATTGGACAAATGGGGTTTATGCTCATTCAGTGTGCATTAGGCGCCTATATAGCAGCCATTATTCATCTTATTTTACATGGTTTATTCAAAGCTACGTTGTTTCTACAAGCTGGTTCAGCAGTAGGGCGTCATGAAGTATCGGCTCGCACTAATGAAAGAACATCCTATTTATGGGTCATGGCTGGTTGGATTTTATCCTTAGTTATAGGTGTTGCTTTTTGGCTCACTGCTCCTGGAGACGGGTATCACTTAATCAGTGCGCTGATCTTAGGGTGGTCATTGTCCGTTTCTTGGACTCAGCTTGTCGCTTTTGGAGAGGGCCGAATTGGCCGAATTGCCGGCTTAATTGTTTTAGGAGGAGCAGCCCTCGTATATTTTATCATTCATAACCTTTTCTATAAGTGGCTGCATACAACCATTTTTCAAAGTGTTCAACCTCCAATGTCAGCTGTCATGATTGTCGTATGTCTCTTACTATTTGGCAGTGCTTTAGGTACGTGGGTTGCTCGTCATCGTTCTTCCGTTTTTTTCGCGGTACTCTATCTTTGGTTAGTTCGATTAGGTGAAGCAAAACCAAAGTCAGTAGAGAGTCACCCAGACTACCTTAAACAATATATTTCATAAGGAGCTAATCTGAGATGGGCATTACATCCGTATTAACGAAAGATAATGTAAAAAAGATAGATACAGATATTGATGTTCAAGAAAGGGATCTTAACGTTTTCATTACATCTGCCAGCCGAGTGATTGCACCACTTTGGCCTATTTCTACATTTGCTGCACGTAATCCGTGGATGGGACTTGAAAACCAACCTTTTGATCAGGTTGCAAGTTGGTTGAAAAACACTCGTGATGTTGATATATACCCTAGTGCGTCTATGATCCGTTCAGCAAAGAATAAAGGTGAGATTGATGAAGATTTTGTGGAAATGGGGCTGCAGCGCTGGCTTGATTCACATTCCTATCACATCCCACGGGACGTGGCAGAGCGATTTTGTCATGCTGCATTAAAGTTAGATCCCCTGCCTTCCGACCTTTTATCATCACAAGAGCTGGAGAAATTAGTAGGTGAATGTAGTGGATTGGATCATATCGAGAATGTGTTTATGCAGCCACTAAGTTCGTATATAGAGAATCAAGATGGTGAAAGGCTAGTCAATATACTAGATCATCATGTCATTAAGTGGAGTAAATTATATCTTGATGACTCTCAAGCAGGCTGGACAATGCCTAATCGTGAGGAAGGTTTCTATCGTGCTTGGCAGCATCTCATTCAATATGATCCAGCACTTAGCAAAAAGCAGCGAGAAAGGGTAAAGGGTTGGCCGAAAGAGGCACATTTGGCTTTACAGGAAGCTTTATTCGCACTAGAAATCCCAGAGTCAGAAATCCAGACTTATCTTGAAGGTCATTTACTTTCATTACCTGGATGGGCAGGGATGATGCTTTGGCGCTCCCAACAATCGAGCCACGAACATGCACTCCTAACAGAATATTTAGCGGTTCGAATATCCATGGAGTGGGCTCTTATAAAGCCATATTTACCTTTGACTAATGAACGATCTAAGAAAACAATTTCAATTGCTCCCCTTATAGCAGCTTGGATTCATTGGGGTGGGCTTACATTAGAAGAATGGTCACAGATGACGGCCATTGAACAAAACGAATATTTATCATTTGCCTACAGCTTTGATGAGAAACTTCGCAAGAAACTTTGGTTAGAAGCTTGGGAACAAACGTACACTGATCGATTAAGCCAGAAGATCATCTCGAAACAACGTGAAACCGGCGGTAAAAAATCTGCATTAGCTCAATTAGCATTCTGCATCGATGTACGATCAGAACCTTTTCGTCGTCAACTAGAAAAAGAAGGCCCGTTTGAAACGATTGGTATTGCTGGTTTTTTCGGGGTGCCGATTGCAACTTGTGAACTTGGCAGTAAACACAGTCATGCTTCCTTGCCGATCATACAAAAACCGCAAAATAAAATAAAAGAGTTCGCAGATGAGGATGTATTCAAAAAATACAATCAACGGAAGCAAGCAATTCATTCTTTAAGCCATACCTTTAAAACGATGAAGCAGAATGCGCTTTCGAGCTTACTACTGCCTGAGCTAAGCGGACCTTGGCTTACTCTGCAAATGGCAGCCCGTAGCTTTGTGCCAAGAAAGGCGGGTCGTTTCATTCGTAATCTCCGTGAGGCTTGGTTACGCAAACCTGATACAAAACTCTCGCTTCATCATGATGCTACAGAGGCAGAAATACCTGTGGGTTTTACTGATGAAGAAAAAGTGAACTATGCTCGCCAAGCATTAAAAATGATGGGGTTAACAGAGAACATCGCACCCTTGGTCGTGATCTGCGGGCATGGCAGTCAAAGTACTAATAATCCTTATTCCGCAGCCCTTGATTGTGGTGCCTGCGGTGGAGCGGCTGGTGGATTCAATGCAAGAGTTTTAGCTGCTTTATGTAATCTATCAGAGGTACGAGAAGCTCTTTTAACTGAAGGAATTAAAATCCCTGAGGATACGGTTTTTGCGGCAGCTGAACATAATACAACGGTGGATGAATTACATTGGCTTTATGTACCAGAGCTTTCCGAAGCTGCACAAGAAGCATTTGAACAAATTGAAGCTGTTATGCCGAAAGTGAGACATCATGTAAACGCAGAACGTCTGGCCCAATTACCGAATTTCCAATCGAAGCTAAAAAATCCGAAGGCTGAGGCAAACCGATTTGCGGAAGATTGGAGTGAGATACGTCCGGAATGGGGACTGGCTCGTAATGCCGCCTTTATTATCGGTAAACGTGAACTAACTCAGGATTGTGATTTGGAAGGCAGAGCCTTTCTCCATAATTATGATTGGAAGCAGGATGAAAGCGGTGAACTCCTAGCAAATATTATTGCAGGACCTGGAACTGTAGCCCAATGGATTAATTTACAATATTACGCATCAACGGTAGCACCTCATTATTATGGCAGCGGAAATAAAGCAACTCAAACCGTTACTGCAGGTCTCGGCGTTATGCAGGGGAATGCAAGCGACTTGTTAGCCGGACTGCCTTGGCAATCCGTCATGGAATCAGATCACGAGGCCTATCATTCTCCTCTTCGTTTATTGATACTCATCCAAGCACCTAGAGAATATGTAGAACGGTTATTAAATCATGACTCAGCATTTCTGCAAAAAGTTCAAAATGGATGGGTCCGACTGGCTAATATTGATCCAGAAGGATGTTGGGAAAGCTGGTAATGATGAATCTAAGCATTTATCAAATGGATTTGTTATTCAAAATAAAAATGATAAACATAAGGAAGAGGTGTGCTGTATGAATGTAAACCAAAATAAAAAAGTATTATTTTTGACGGATATTGAAAACGGTTTGGAGCCTATTTTACAAGAAGCGACTAACACTTCTGCAGAGAATATGTTGACTATACAAAGCTATGGTGCCAGTATTTCACATCCTTATGGAGAAATCATGAGGTCTGTTATTTTTGCGATTTACCAGGAAGATGTTGAGGAGATTTTTGTAGTAGGAACAAAAGATAAGAAGACTTCCGCAGGTAATGGACTAACTCAACTTGAAACAATGAAAGATAAAATACAAACATTGGATTATCTCTTTCAAAATTGCAAGCCTGAATTTTTAGGTGGTACGGTCGATGAATGGCTAAATGAAAATAGCAGTGACACCATTGAAAAAAGTGTTGATATGATTCGACATCACCCCCTAGTGCCGTCATATGTTAAAGTTAGAGGTTTATTCGTTCATCATAAGGATGGAGAACCCTCAATTGTGGAGGATCCAGCTATTAAAACAGGTCAAGCCTTACCTGATCATTGCTTGTCATGATGAAATGCAGGTTCAACTTCTAACGCACCCATATATGGAGAAAGCAGTTCTAAGGAGATTGTATGAGCGCTAATTTAACTGATTTTGTCACGAAAACAATAGAGGAAATGAACTCGTTTGATCGTGAAAATATGGAATGTATGAAAAAACTAATTAGAAAAGCAATTGATTTTTATCATCTAAAGTCTTATGAAGAAGTTGAGGAAACCCATTCAGGAAATGTTCGATTTTTGCACGTCCACTCTATGATGGAAGAAAATATGTTATCCAAAATGATAGTGGTCACAAGAAACGGTAAAACTGATTTGGATATTGAAGGTGTATATGAAGGATATGTTGTAAGAGAATATTAATGAGACGAAATCACAAATAGAATATGCCAATTTTTTTGCTCAGGAGATGTATTAGATATGAAAAAGTCGAAGGGTTCTATTGAATCAGAGATCAGTAAGTCCATTACTCAATGGGAGAAGGATTATCTTGGGCGGGGGTCTGTATCTGTTAAGACTGATATACTGCGGGACATGATCATCGTCAATTTAAAAGGGATTTTAACACCAGCCGAATATGTAGTTTGTGGATCAAAAGAGGGTATGTTATCTATCAAACAAACTCGTTCGGAGTTAGTCGAATCAGGTATAGAAGGCCTTAAGGATATTATCTTAAAAATAACCGGAGAAAAAGTGAAAAGTTTTCATACTGATTTAAGCTCCCGGACAGGTGAACGAGTGATGGTGTTTAAATTATGTAATGATCTAGAGAAAAATTTGGAAAAGGTCTTATAATCTATAGAAAATAAATGTTTTAACGGTATGGAATTGGTTGTGAATTGAACATAATGAACTGCCGCTTCTTTTGTTTTACAATTATGGTATCATTGATAACTTTTATTCATATCCTAAGCGGACATAAAGAGATGTCAATTCATAGTACACTGTCATGTTATTCCTGTCGAAAGATCTAACATCCGCTGTTGTTATGAGCGGATGTTTTTTTACATCTTTTTAAATACATGAATTTGATGCTGGTGATTAGTCACTTGAACAATATTTGAAAACATCCTTGTCACCTGCCGGGTTCCCCCAAGTGTTTAGTGACATGATTATGAGACCAATTTCGTAAAGCTTGATGATAAATTTAAGCGGTGAACAAAATTGATATGCTGTCTTCAGTTTCATTTCACGGAATTAGTCAGAGATAAACCTTCAATTAAATATATCCAAAAAAACGCATTGACATATCGGAATATAACGATATAATAATCGATATGGAACCAATTGAAGTATTCAAAGCCTTATCAAATGAATCAAGGCTGCAAATTTTACAATGGCTGAAGGAGCCCGATCGTCATTTTGCACCCCATGAAGGGATTGATATGAACACAATCGGGGTATGTGTCAGTCAAATAACAGACAAATTGAAAATGACGCAATCGACAGCTTCTCAATATCTTACCATCCTTTTAAGAGCCGGCTTGATTAAGGCGGAGCGTATTGGAAAGTACACATATTACAAAAGAGATGAAGAAGCCATTGGGAAACTTGCTGACTTTCTTAAAACAGAGATATAAAAATAAACATCAAAAGATGTTTATTTTTACACCATACATATCGACATATTACGATGTGTTTATTTTTTATAATAACATATCGATAATTCGTGATATGTTTATTAATAATTAAGGAGTGAATGTTTTATGTCTAACACTTGGAAAATTTATATTTTAGCCATTGTCAGTTTTTTAGTTGGAACCTCAGAGTACATCATTTCCGGAATTTTGGATCAAATTGCTCATACTCTCGGGATCACTTTGGCTGCCGCGGGCCAGCTTATTACCATTTTTTCACTTGTATATGCTCTTTCTACACCCGTACTTATGGCGTTGACAGCAAGTATGGATAGACGCAAATTGATGATGTATGCCCTAGGTTTGTTTGTGTTCGGTAATGTCCTGGCTTTTGTACTGCCTGGTTATGGATGGTTTATTGCAGCGCGGATCATTATGGCGATGGGAGCAGGTGTGGTTGTTGTCACCGCATTAACGATTGCGGCTAAGATTGCATCGGAAGGGAAGCAGGGCAGTGCCATCGCTACGGTCGTGATGGGATTTACCGCTTCTTTAATCATAGGTGTTCCGCTTGGAAGAATGATAGCGGTAGCATTAGGCTGGAAGTCTGTATTTGGTGCCATTGCTTTGTTGGGATTGATCGCGATGGTCGTTATATTCTTTACTCTTCCGCATACTGAAGGGGATAAACCTGTGCCTTTGCTTCAACAGCTTGCTCTTTTTAAGAAACGGAAAGTGACTATGGGATTATCAATCACTTTCTTCTGGCTCGGGGGATATTCTGTTGCTTACACTTATTTGTCACCGTATCTCTTGAACATCTCAGGTATAAACGGCAAGTTGCTTAGCGGTGTTTTGCTTATATTTGGAATTGCCAGTTTGGTTGGATCAAAGTTTGGGGGATATAGCACCGATAAATGGGGAGTGCCCTTTACACTCGTTGGCGGGATGACGTTGCATATCGTCACACTGATTCTGCTGTCACTTGTTACTCATTCCTATATCGGAGTGATGGTGATTCTCATATTATGGTCGTTTGCCGCATGGTCTACCGGTCCGACACAGCAATTTCACTTAGCTACAATAGAACCGGAAATGTCAGGTGTTTTGCTTAGCATGAATCAGTCAATGATGCAATTCGCCATGGCGGTCGGCGCAGGTATAGGAGGGGTTTTTGTGGAAAACGTATCATTGGCCTCGATTACCTGGGTTGGTGCGTTAGGGGTTATGATTGCCATTATTGCATCATTGCTGATTTTCAATTCGCAACCGAAACAAGCGCTAAAAGATATCAATCAATAATTTCGAAAGATCTAACATCCGCTCGTTATACAAGCGGGTGTTTTTTTAAAAAGCTCAAGTAGAAGGCACACTGGAGCTGAAAGGGATTTTTGCCGACGGAGAGCTGAAGCACAGCAAGTTATAATATACTAGGAAGGGAAATAACGGTATGGCGGAAGGGTTCTAGCGCTTCTCGCCTGTAAGATCATTACTTTGAGGATGTGTCATCGTGAATCAAAAGACGTACATTGAAATGAGCAGGACATCGCAGTACATCAACAAAATGAGAGAGTATTCAGTGCTAATTGATGGGGCTGAGATGGGAAATATCAAAGATGGAGGGAGGCTGCGAATTGATTTGCAGCCTGGTGAACATGTTATTCAAGTGAAAGTTGATTGGTGTACAAGCCAAATATTGAGGTTTAACTTAGCAGAAGGAGAAGTGTTGAAGTTTAGGTGCGGAAGTCCGCTTCGAGGTTGGAAGTTGCTTTTGGCACTTTTTTCTGTTTTGGCCCGTCCTGAAAATTATCTGTTTATCGAGCAGGAAGAAGAGAAAAAAGCTTTGTGGTGACTTTGTTGTGTGAATAAATAGGAATAAATAGATTAAATACCCCTGAATTATGTTTTGTGAAAGATTGATATAAGCGGTAGCCTTCTCAATGTCGTTCTCGGTTGGAGAAGGCTGCGTATTAGAAATTCTCGGACTTTGCGGATAGACCTTCCGATTTCAAGATTAATGTCTTCTGGGTGGGTGAGTCCGATTTCATCATAGTATCGCAGTGTTTTTGTTGATACTTTGCATATCTTTGAAAATTCGCCGATCGATAGCCGAGTGATCACCTCTATGCTCCAAATGTACACCTTTCCGTAAGGGCAAAGTCAAATGTGAAAATAAAACTGTTCCAAAGTTAATCAGAAATTTATTTTCATATTGTATCCTTTCAGTATCACGTGAAAGGAGCATCATATGAAAACATTATGGAAAGTCCTAAAAATTGTTTTTGTCAGCTTGGCTGCTTTGGTTTTGCTTGTATGCGTCTCGGTATTTATTTATCACCATTTCCAGCTAAATAAGGAGGCGGCACTGCTGAAAGGTAAAGGCACAGTAGTCGATGTTGACGGTAAAAAGATGAATGTGTATCAAGAGGGAAGCGGGAAGAATACATTTGTGTTTATGTCCGGTTCGGGGATTGCTGCGCCTGCTTATGAAATGAAGGGGTTGTACAGCAAGTTTTCAAAAGAAAATAAGATTGCTGTTGTAGATCGGGCAGGTTATGGATACAGTGAAGTGTCTCACGATGACAGAGATATTGATACAGTATTGGAACAGACGAGGAAAGCGCTTATGAAAAGCGGAAATAAGCCTCCTTATATTTTAATGCCTCATTCGATATCCGGGATTGAAGCGATGTATTGGGCACAGAAATATCCTAAGGAAATCAAGGCCATTATTGCGATGGATATTGGATTGCCCCAGCAGTACATCACGTATAAATTGAGCGGAGTTGACAGTTTGAAAGTGAGAGGGTTCCACCTGTTAACCTCGATTGGTTTTCATCGGTTTATGCCTTCCGCTGTATATAATCCTGAGGTGATTCGGCAGTCGTTTTTAACTGATGAAGAAAAAGAAATCTATAAAGCCATTAACTTTAAGCAATTTTTTAATGCAGATATGGAGCATGAGCTTTTACAGTCTTACCAAAACGGCAGCAAATCTGTGAATCTGCCGGCACCAAAGGAGACTCCCGTCTTGATTTTAGATGCGGTCTCTGACCAAAATAGACATTCAAAGTATGCTATACAAAACCGAAAAGACTATGAAGCGTTTGCGGCTCAATTCAATACTGCCGATATAAAGGAACTGAGGGGAACACACAGTATTTATTTATATCAGCCTGATCAAATATATAAACTTTCCATGGAGTTTATGAGAAAGGTTCGCTAGGATGAAGGGTTATCATATTTTAATCGTTGAAGACGATGTGATGATTGGTGAATTGCTGCAAAAGATTTTGCAGCGTGAGGGATATCGTGTGATATGGAAAACAGATGGAGCGGATGTGCTTTCGGTGATTCAGAAGGTGGACTTGGTCATTATGGATGTGATGCTGCCGGGTGAAGACGGGTATCAAATGTCTGCAAAAATCAAAGAGCTGGGGCTGGGCATTCCGGTTATTTTTCTTTCGGCCCGTAATGATATGGACAGCAAGCTTCAAGGTTTGCAGATCGGCGAGGATTATATGGTAAAGCCCTTTGATCCGAGAGAGCTGCTATTAAGAATGAGGAATATGCTTGAGCATCATTATGGCACCTTTACGCAAATCAAACATTTGTATATTGATGCGGTAACGAAAAAAGTGTTCAATGAAAGCCTGCATGATGAGGTATTGTTTACTGCGATTGAGCGGAAAATTTTCTTTTATTTATATGAAAATAGAGACAGTATCCTGACAAAGGAACATTTCTTTGAATATCTATGGCAGCTCGAAGATAGAAACCCGAATATTGTCAATGTGCATATTAAAAAAATCAGAGCTAAAATCAATGATCAAGCGGGTGAGATGATTGAAAATATATATGGAGAAGGGTATCGGCTGAATACCGTTGTGAAGAAATGAAGCTCAAGACAAAATATCAGTTGTTATTGTTTACGGCAGTCATTAGTGTTCCGGTGCTATTGCTGGCGGTCAGTGTTTTGATGTCGATGATTTATGACAGCATGTTTAAACCGATGAATCATGGTATGCCCTTTCACAGGTCGTTTGCGTACCCGGCAATGATCGTTGTATTTTTGATATCACTCTTATTGTTAGCTTTTTTATTTTCAAAGTCGATTCATTCTCTGCTTCATAAAATCAATCTATTGAATCAAACCATTCGGCATCTGGCGAGTGATCAAAAGGTGCCCGATAAAATTGAAGTGAAGCGTGCTGATGAAATCGGGGAACTGATCAAGTCGGTCAATTTGTTAATTGAACGGACGACATATCGTGAACTGGAGCTGAGACAGCAGGAGGAAATCAAAAAGGAGCTTTTGCAAAAACTGCGGCATGACATTAATACACCTTTAACGGCTCTCAGGCTGCAGTTATTTTATTTGGAAGACCAATGTCATGGTCAGGCTGTATTCGAATCATTGTATCAGCAAATCGAATATATCTCGGAATTAACCAATGAATTCAATCTATATTCCGCTGAGACGCTGGAAAGCTCTTATATTGTAAATGAAGAAGTGCGTCTAAACGAGCTATTAGAAACAGCGGTGAAAAAGTGGGATTATTTATACAGTATGAGTGGGATTGAGCTGCACTATAAGCCGGCAGATCAAGATGTGAGATGGATGAGCAACGCGTTATGGATGCAAAGGCTGTTTGATAATATTTTTCAAAATACGTTAAAGCATTCAAAAGCTGAAAAGATGGAAGTCACGATTGAACATGGCAATGTTTTTATTCGTGATAACGGTATTGGATTTGATCGGAATGAGAGCAGTGAGGGACTCGGGTTAAATATTATTGAGGATACATGCAGGCTGCTTGCGATTACTTATGAGCTGCATACAAATGATAACGGAACGGAGTTCTTGTTTTCAAAAGAGTGACCCTGCTGATGTTTTTCTTTCTCCTATAAAATTTATATAATAGGGAGAAAGAAATGGGGTGAACATCATATGTTTAAAAAAATCATCAAAACGATTAAGTACCTCTCAAGCAGTTCTAGTGACCGATATCGCAGACATCGGCATTACAGCAGCAGCCGGCGCAGACATTATCGCAGCAACAGCAGCAGCTCGGGCAAAAGAAGACACTACGACCGTTATGGCGGCAGTCATCGTTACAAACGCCGGAGCTACAGCAGTAGTTAATCCAAAAAAAGTTCTTGTTCCGCTTTTGGGACAAGGGTTTTTTTATGTGACCGATTGAATGGCCCGGTTTAGATCCTCGCGAATAGAAGCGGTGTGCTGATACTCTTCCTCAATGCCCAATAATCTTTTCAGCAGCAAGGTTACTTCCTTTGTCAGTGTTAATTCCTCCAGCCAAGTGCCGTTTTTCTTCTTTTTTCCTTTATATTGAGAGTACAGCAGGAATAATAGCGTTTCTCCGAGATCGAAGAAGTCATCCTGTTTTCGTACCTTTATTTCCTCCATTTCTTCAAGAGTCAATTGTTTGGCAAGGCCGAAATCGATGAGGCAGAGCCTGCCGTCATTGATGATGATATTAGGCGTTCTGATGTCGCTGTGGAAGATAAGGCGATCATGCAGGTATTCTATAATCTCAAGCAGCTGCGAAATCAGTTGTAACGCCATAAGCTCTGTGAACGGCTGTTTTCGAAAAAATAATAATTCTTCTATATTCTCTCCCTCAATGAACTGCATGACATAATAAGCCTGTCCGTCTATGATGAACTCATCTATGAAGCCCGGAATTTGCGGGTGGTGAATGCTTTTGAGCAGTTTTATTTCCTGTTGGAATCGGACTTTCTCTTTTTCCTTTTTGGCTTTTGTCGGCCGAAGCTGTTTTAAGACATAAGGTGTTTGAGTTAGGATATCGGTGCACAAATAAACCAAACCGTAGCCTCCCATACCGAGGCACTCTTCGATTTTGTATTGATGATTTAAGATAACGCCGTTCTTTAGAGGGCGGTCAAAAAGCAGTTTTTTTAGAAGTTTTAATGCCATGTCTGCACTTCCCTTGGTTGTACTGACTATAGTTTACCTTCTAGACGGAGAATAAAAAAGAGCCGGATAACCGGCTCGGTATAAGTTAAAACTGCTTTGTCACGTCGTATTCATAATCTATTTTTGCTTTTACGTTGCTCATCGTCGATCTGGCTGTCGCTAATGTATTATATTTAAAACTCCATACCTTTGCCACACTGAGTTGATCTGACAAAGAGATATCATAAGACCCTGAAGTCGAGCTGTTTACAAGAGCACGGCGCCATTCGTTGTTTTCGCTCGTCATGATCAGATGGCGTGTATTTCCCTGGCTTGGTGTTTGAGTGGCGGTGGTTTGAACTCTGGTTACAATGGCATCACGCGGTATCCCGGATTGGTTTGTTAAATCAACCTTGATCACGCTGGAATCAGAACCTGAGGGGCTAAGGCTTGTATTTCCTTTATTTTCAGCAACGCCGCTGAATTGGAATGTTCCGCTGCCTGATTTGATTCGGTCTTCAATTGAAAGTGTAAAATACATGTTTCCGGTATAGGTGCCTCGTGACACTTTCACATAAAAGGTATCTGTCGTGTTTTGGGCGTCTGCATTTGCATAAATAAAAGAAGAAAACGTATTAGGGTTAATGACTTCTGTCCCTTGAGAAACAGGTATTCTATTCTTATCATAAATTTCAATTTTCATCCCTGTATACGCGCTCTGGTATGTACTCCTCACGTATACTTTTTCTCCCTTATTAGCCGTAAAAGTGAAATAGGCTTCATCTTGACCAGCTTCCAGTATTGTTGTATCGATATTTTTATATTTCCAATAACCGATCGGCATTGCGGTATCAAATGAATTGTTTCCTGTGATAGCAGTGACTCCGACAGCTGATGCCGAATACGTAAAGGTGAATAAGACAGACAGCATAACAGCGAATGGAATAAGCCATTTTTTCACCATGCAAACAACCTCCTTTTATTTCCATCATACATAATAATGATTTAGGTGTAAATAAATGTTTTTTGAGGTTAATATATACATTATCTTTGCCGATAAAAAGGAATAAGAGAGAATACTCGGGAGGGAATTCAATGCGTCTGAATCGGCAATTTATCCGCACTCAGCTGATGGCACAGAACATATTGAGCAAGAATGCGCCTGCCAAACGGGAGAATGCGACTGAAAATCCAGCGGCAGTTCTGGAAAAGGCATACAGCAGGCTTAAGTCACAATCTTCAACTGGGGAAATCAATCAGTTCAATTATTCTAAAACCGGCGTGGCGGGAAACAGCGGGACGTTCAGCAAAGTGTATCGATCAGCGAATGATCGAACAGTGACAGACACAGGGGAAGAAACAGTGATTCAATCCCAAAACCCCTATGAATCTGAGAGTGATATCAGAACCAAAATACTAGATGAAAAATACAGCAGGATGAATGCGATTAACAAAACAAAGTCTGATCCATTAGGCTATATTAAGGATAAGTACCAAAATTCAAAGTCTCCTTATTTCAGAAGTGATCTGTCAGCTGCAGAAAGACAGGCCGCTTACGATAATGAAACAGAATGGCTATTCAAAGGCAAGGCCCAAAACTATAACCTCCAGGATGCTGCGTTTCGGAATGTCACATTTCATGGGGAAGTGGAAGCTGAGAATGAAAAGGTGTATCAGCGGGGACAGGTTAACCAGCAGCTGCAAGTGCTGTTGAATCGAAACCATATTCATATTCCAGAGGGGACAGAGCTGACGTTTACAATCACACCGATTGACTATCAGGTGCGGGTGAGCGGGACAGACGATCAGGATCTGATCAAGCAAATTGAGCAAGTGCTGCAATCTGGAGACAACAGCAAAGAGCTATTTTTGCACATCATGAAAAGCCAAAGCAGTGATTCAACACAATTTTCCGAAGAGGCCTATCAAAAGTATCAGGCTGCTCGTGAGATGTATGAAGTTACAGGCTACCATTTGAAGGATTTAGAAGTGATTGATGGGCGGTATGTCACGCCTGATGGACGTGATTTAATAGATGTATATAGGGAAGAGCTTGAAAAAGATCCAGCGCAGAAGCAAACGGCTTCTTATGCTATATCTTACTATCGTTCAGAGCTCAGTAAAATCGCGGAAGCCGGGTATAATGCCATTCCGGAATTCATCCTATCAATTGATTACAGCAATGGATCTCTGAGAGATGTGGGACAAAGCAAGAGCTATGGGACCGGAGATACCGGGTGGCTTGAAGCATTAAAGCGTCAAACGGGTGTGAATTATTAGGTAAGCTGTTCATGTAGAACAGCTTATTTTTTATGAGAATATAAGGGGTGTATTAATTTAAATATTCAAATAATTTTATTATTTTTATATAAAAGATTTTAAAAGAAGTGAACGATTCAAAACTCTGAACAAAGGTGTTTACCTGAAAAAAACAATTGTATTTTCCAGAGAAATTTATTATGATGAAATAAGTAATTTAGGAGATTATATAACAATTTTAAGTTTGAATTTTCTGATTGTTATCACTGATTCATGTGAAGGCAAGCAGGTCTGCTGTTTTCTCATTTATGAGTATTTTGTTAGGAGGAGGAAGAGGAGTGGCAAATAAAGAATTAAAGAGGGGCCTGGGCGCGCGCCATATTCAGATGATCGCCTTGGGCGGTACAATCGGTGTTGGCTTGTTTATGGGTTCTGCCAGTACGATTTCATGGACTGGCCCATCTGTCCTTCTGGCTTATGCAATATGCGGAATTTTTATCTTTTTTATTATGCGTGCGATGGGTGAAATGCTGTATGTCGAGCCGAGCACAGGTTCTTTTGCGACGTTCGGCCATCAATATATTCATCCGATGGCAGGTTATATAACAGCATGGAGCAACTGGTTCCAGTGGATTATAGTCGGCATGTCAGAAATTATCGCTGTAGGTTCTTATATGAAGTATTGGTTCCCGGATTTGCCTGCTTGGATACCTGGTATCGTGGCAATGGTGATTCTTGGTGCGGCGAATTTAATTTCTGTTAAGTCGTTTGGGGAATTTGAGTTTTGGTTTGCGATGATTAAAATCGTCACGATTATCTTGATGATTATTGCGGGAATCGGAATTATTTTCTTCGGTTTTGGCAACGGCGGAGATGCGATCGGTTTGTCGAACCTGTGGTCTCACGGGGGCTTCTTTGCAGGAGGTTTCTCAGGTTTCTTCTTTGCACTGTCTCTTGTCATTGCGGCCTATCAAGGAGTTGAGCTGATCGGGATTACAGCGGGTGAAGCGAAGGACCCGCAAAACACGCTAAGAAATGCGATTCAAAGTATTATCTGGCGTATTTTGATTTTCTACATTGGCGCTATTTTTGTGATCGTGACGGTGTATCCTTGGGATGAGCTCAACTCACTCGGAAGTCCGTTTGTGTCTACGTTCTCGAAAATCGGAATTACGGCAGCGGCCGGCATTATTAACTTTGTCGTGATTACTGCGGCAATGTCCGGCTGTAACAGCGGTATTTTCAGCGCGGGCCGCATGCTGTATACACTGGGTGTCAATGGACAAGCACCGAAATTCTTTACGAAGATTTCACGCAATGGTGTGCCGCTGTATGGCACAATTGCGGTGCTGATCGGTTTGGCTGTCGGTGTTGTGCTGAACTATATCGCTCCGCCGAAGATCTTTGTCTATGTATACAGCGCAAGCGTGCTCCCAGGGATGATTCCTTGGTTTATCATTTTGATCAGCCATATCGGATTCAGAAAAGCGAAGGGTGCTGCATTAGATAAACATCCATTCAAAATGCCGTTTGCTCCTTTTACAAACTATTTGACGATTGCTTTCTTGCTGATGGTTCTGGTTGGTATGTGGTTTAACGATGATACTCGTATCTCCCTGATTGTAGGCGTAATTTTCTTAGCGCTTGTGGTCATTAGTTATTATGTGTTTGGGATTGGCAAACGCACGCAGGCCAATTTGACAAAAAGCGAACAAGCAGCAGAATAACGATAAAAAAGAGACATTCACGGATGTCTCTTTTTTTATTTTCCGCGTATGGATTTTCCCTATTTTAGCAAGCTATAGGGTAAAGATAGCAGAAGGAAAGGTGTTCATAAAATGGATGTTACACTCGGTTATTTGCGCGAATCACTTTCGAATCATCTAGAAAATGAAGTGTGCCAGCGTATTTGCAAGAAGATGCTGGCGAAGCGTTATGCAAATGAAGAGGAATTTGTAAAAGACTTAGATGATAATGAAATGTCTTTTTTGAACCATGTATTAGAAAAAGAAATTAAGTATGCCCAGAATGAACAGGATCAAAAACGGGCCAAGGAATTAAACGAGGTGTATGAATTACTGCTTTGAGAAAGGCGGGTAAGAAATGGGAGCAATTGAACGAAGCGGATATACATTTCAGCCGGAGTTTAGCGTTGTCCGTCAAAACGGAGCCATCCATGTGTACCATCAAGGAGAATTTGTGGAAGAAATCGAATTTGAATTTAACGGGGAATATCCCGATCATGATTTGATTGAAGAGCTTGTGAATCATTATTGTTTTGAGCATGAGATTTAGAGCCCTGCCGTGCAGGGCTCTTTTATTTAGGATGTGATCAGGCCATACTTTTTCAGGATATCCACGGTGATGTTTTTGGCTTTTGTGCCGGAATCATCGACATTGGTGACAAAGACATAAGAGCCATGCTCTGTTTTGATGAATCCGACAAACCATCCTAATCCCATATCAGTCAGGCGGGTTCCGGTTTTCCCGTAGAGCGTGTAATGATCACCTTCCTCTTGAATCATCATGCGCTTGACGGTTTTCATTACCGGCTTGTCAAATGGAAGCTCCTCTTTAGCCAGTTTCTCCAAAAAAGTTTCTTGTTCCAGCGGAGATATTGTAAGCGAGCTTTGCAGCCAAAACTGGTCGATTCCCCCGCTGATATCCTCGTTGCCGTAAGATAGTGTATGAAGCCATGATTTCATCCTTTCCTCGCCGATATCTCTCGCTAATTCCTGATAATACCAGATTGCGGATTCGCGCATGGCCGAGCCAAGCGTATGGTCGCGGTTCCATGATTCGAATTCACGCTTGACCCCGTCCCATCGTTTAACATCGTATTCATCTCTTACAGCTTTGACCTGCAAACCGATTAAAGCGTTCACGACTTTAAAGGTGGATTGCGGAGTTTGTCTTTGATTTGCCCGTTTTCTGTTATAGACAAATGTCTGATCCTTTTGTAAATCGTGAAGAATGAAGGTTCCATCCGTATCCTTGAATTCGTCATCGACATTCATTCTGCTGACATTCAAGTGTTTTTCATGAGCAGATGATGCTGCGTGGACGGAGAAGCCGCCGATCCCTGCAATACTCAGCACAAGCACAACATATATCCATTTTTTCATTTTGTTCTCCCCTTCGTTTTGATTAACTACCTTTTCTCTCTTTCGTTTGTTCTTCCTTTAAAAAATAATCAAAAAGCGCTTAAATTTGGTTTTGTAAACAAATACTGTTACTGGGTTTATAGTCGGAAGATAACGTGAAAATAAAGGGTAAAAGGAAGGCAGGGTAAGCGGATGAATGAGCAGATTCCACATGACAAAAGTCTCGATAACAGTCTGACACTGCTGAAGGAAGGGTATTTATTTATTAAAAACAGAACAGAGCGCTACAATTCAGATCTGTTTCAGGCCCGTTTGTTGGGAAAAAACTTTATTTGCATGACTGGCGCTGAGGCGGCGAAGGTGTTTTATGATACGGATCGATTCCAGCGGCAGAACGCTTTGCCTAAGCGGGTGCAGAAATCGCTGTTTGGTGTTAATGCGATTCAGGGAATGGATGGCAGCGCGCATATCCATCGGAAGATGCTTTTTCTGTCATTGATGACACCGCCGCATCAAAAACGTTTGGCTGAGTTGATGACAGAGGAGTGGAAAGCAGCAGTCACAAGATGGGAGAAGGCAGATGAGGTTGTGTTATTTGAAGAAGCAAAAGAAATCCTGTGCCGGGTAGCGTGCTATTGGGCAGGTGTTCCGTTGAAGGAAACGGAAGTCAAAGAGAGAGCGGATGACTTCATTGACATGGTCGATGCGTTCGGTGCTGTGGGACCGCGGCATTGGAAGGGAAGAAGAGCAAGGCCGCGTGCGGAAGAGTGGATTGAAGTCATGATTGAAGATGCTCGTGCCGGCTTGCTGAAAACGACTCCCGGAACAGCGCTGCATGAAATGGCTTTTCACACACAAGAAGATGGAAGCCAGCTGGATTCCCGTATGGCAGCCATTGAGCTGATTAATGTATTGCGGCCTATTGTCGCCATTTCTTACTTTCTTGTGTTTTCAGCTTTGGCGCTTCATGAGCATCCGAGATATAAGGAATGGCTGCGGTCTGGAAACAGCCGGGAAAGAGAAATGTTTGTGCAGGAGGTCCGCAGATATTATCCGTTCGGCCCATTTTTAGGGGCGCTTGTCAAAAAAGATTTTGTATGGAATAACTGTGAGTTTAAGAAGGGCACATCGGTGCTGCTCGATGTATATGGAACGAACCACGACCCTCGTCTATGGGATCATCCCGATGAATTCCGGCCGGAACGATTTGCGGAGCGGGAAGAAAATCCGTTTGATATGATTCCTCAAGGCGGGGGGCACGCCGAGAAAGGCCACCGCTGTCCAGGGGAAGGCATTACAATTGAAGTCATGAAAGCGAGCCTGGATTTCCTCGTCCATCAGATTGAATACGATGTTCCGGAACAATCACTGCATTACAGTCTCGCCAGAATGCCGTCATTGCCTGAAAGCGGCTTTGTAATGAGCGGAATCAGACGAAAAAGTTAAATTAAAAAGCTCTCTTCCTTTATCGAAGAGAGCTTTTTGATTACTTCTTTTTTTCATCGTAGTATTGGACGGGATACATGGAGCCTTCTGATACCATTTTGTTGTCCTCGATATCTTGCGGGTCCGGGTGGCCGGCTTTATCGACTGGGAACGTTTCCATGTCTGGCTGTTTTGTTATTTTCATCTTCATGCTGTGAATGAATTCTCTTGCTTTTTGGCGATTTGACGGGTCTTTTAATAGATAAGAAGTGATGCCGACAGTTGAAACAGCGAGACCTGAAAGTAACAGCTTTTGTTTCATGGTGATACTCCTTTCTATTTTAAGAATAGTGTTTCCTGTATCATTCCCGTTTTGGAAATAGCTAAACCTATTGTGTTTTTATCGTCGGGATTAACAGTAAATTCCATTTAAGAAGAAACTAGTGACTTCATTCCTGTATTGGAAGGTA
Source organism: Bacillus sp. FSL R5-0603 (assembly GCF_038050295.1). Taxonomy (NCBI): domain Bacteria; kingdom Bacillati; phylum Bacillota; class Bacilli; order Caryophanales; family Bacillaceae; genus Bacillus; species Bacillus sp. FSL R5-0603. The sequence continues at coordinate 143,387 of NZ_JBBOYP010000001.1, forward strand.
ATATACATTGACTTATTATAGTTTCAGTCAAAATTCGATAAATATTGACAAAGTAAAGTAATCAGAATAATAATATAATTAGCAAGAGAATGTCATCATACATGAAAGGTGTTTACGATATGAATCAATTGCATCGAAGAATGGGAACGTTTTCCCTCATGATGGTCGGGCTCGGGTCGATGATCGGTTCAGGCTGGCTGTTCGGGGCTTGGCGTGCGGCTCAAATAGCAGGACCAGCTGCTATTATTTCATGGGTTATTGGAATGGTCGTCATTTTATTTATTGCTCTTTCTTATAGTGAACTAGGTTCTATGTTCCCTGAAGCGGGGGGAATGGTAAAATATACGCAATATTCACACGGTTCGTTTATCGGTTTTATTGCGGGCTGGGCCAACTGGATTGCGATTGTGTCCGTCATTCCGGTTGAAGCGGTGGCCTCCGTTCAATATATGAGTTCTTGGCCTTGGGAATGGGCGAAATGGACAAGTGGTTTGGTGAAGAATGGAACGCTGACTGGGGAAGGACTAGCATTTGCCTCTGTATTGCTTCTCATTTATTTTCTGCTGAACTATTGGACAGTCAATCTATTTTCGAAAGCGAATTCATTAATTACGATTTTTAAAATTATTATTCCGGGTCTTACGATTGGAGCTTTGCTGTTTGTCGGATTCCACGGAGAAAACTTTACTGGCGGTGAAAGCATTGCGCCGAATGGCTGGGCAAGTGTGCTGACGGCGGTTGCCACTTCAGGTATCGTTTTTGCGTTTAATGGTTTCCAAAGCCCGATTAATATGGCGGGTGAAGCAAAAAATCCGGGGAAATCAATTCCGATTGCGGTTGTCGGCTCTCTTTTCGTTGCGACAGTGATTTATGTCCTGCTACAGATCGCCTTCATTGGAGCTGTGAATCCTTCTGATATTGCTCACGGCTGGAGCCATCTGAATTTTAATTCTCCTTTTGCTGATCTGGCGATTGCGCTGAATATTAACTGGCTAGTTATTGTGTTATATGCGGATGCATTTGTATCACCGTCTGGAACGGGGATTACGTATACGGCGACAACGTCCCGAATGATTTACGGAATGGAAAAAAACAAATACATGCCGAGTATATTCGGAAAGCTTCATCCGATTTACGGCGTTCCGCGACAAGCAATGTTCTTTAACTTGATTGTGTCGTTCATCTTTTTGTTCCTGTTCAGAGGGTGGGGCGTATTAGCGGAAATTATTTCCGTTGCTACGTTAATTTCTTATATCACCGGCCCGATCACAGTCATGACATTGAGACGGACGGGGAAAGACCTGTACAGGCCTCTTCGTTTAAAAGGTTTAAACGTGATTGCGCCGCTTGGATTTATCTTTGCGTCACTGGTGCTGTATTGGGCGCGCTGGCCGTTAACAGGGCAGGTTCTGTTTATTATCCTGATCGGTCTTCCGATTTATTTCTATTATCAGGCGAAGGCGAAATGGAAAGGGTTTGGCCGAAACTTCAAAGCCGGCGTCTGGATGGTGTTTTATCTGCTGGCCATGATGGTCATTTCTTATTTGGGCAGTGATAAATTCGGCGGCCTGAATGTCATTCATTATGGCTGGGATATGGTTCTGATTGCGATGGTATCACTTGTATTCTATGTGTGGGCGCTGAAGAGCGGCTACCAGACAGAATACTTAAAGGATGCGAAAGAGATAAATTCTCAGCTGCTTAATGGACAGTCAGAAGCTGCTGCCGGAAAAGAATAAAATATGAAGAAAACCTTGCGATAGTTGTCGCAAGGTTTTTTCTGTTTACTTGAATAACACAAGACAACAGGCTTCAAAACAGATTCATTGTTTAATCTTCGGGAGCATTCCTAACCGTGTTTATGAAGTTTGTTTAAATTTACTTTAAATGCTTCCTGGAAATACTGTATAAAAATAGGTTTGTGGTAAAATTGTCTAGTTAAATGATTAATTCTTTATTGTTACATTAATTCCAATTATTGAATGTGAATAAGAGTTTTTTAGGATAAATATATATGTACGTCGAAAGGAATAGGGGGAAGGTATGAAATTTTCAGTTGCAATACCAGTATATAATGACCAAAACTCAATAAAAATATGTTTAGATAGTGTGTTAAATCAAACTATCGGACAAGACAGACTTGAAATTATTTGTGTGAATGACGGTTCAACCGATGAGAGTGGTGCTATATTAGATGAATACATGAGTAAATATCCTTGCATAAAAGTGATTCATCAAGAAAATAGTGGAGCGCCTGGTCGACCTAGAAATAAGGCAATAGATATTGCTACAGGAGATTATATCTATTTTGTTGATGGAGATGATTATTTAGGGATTGAAGCTTTGGAAAGAATGGAAGAAAAGATTCTTGAATATCAAAGTGATATTGTCATAGGACGTTATGAAGGGATCAATAGAGGAGTGCCTGTTTCAATTTTTAAGAGAAACCCGGACTGTTTTTCTTTTTTTGGTTCAAACGCTCTTTTTACAACGAGTGCTCAGAAATTATTCAAACTTGATTTGTTGAAAAAACATAATATTCGTTTTCCGGAACATTTCTCTCTGGGAGAGGACCAGCCGTTTATCATTCAGGCATATGCCTATTCAAATTCAATTGCATTGGTTAAAGATTACGAATGCTATTATTTGACGAATCATCAGACCGTTGGAAGAGTCCAACTAACGAAAAAACCTTTATCCGGTAAACTTTTCATGCTTAGAATTGAAGAGACATTGGCTGCTATTGAAGCATTAGAACTAGACAAGGATAAGAAATTAATGGTCTTTCATCAATATTGGGAGAGAGTTTTAGATGTAGAACTGAGTGCGCTCATCTCAAGATCATTTTTAGTAGAGGACAAACTTTATATATTCAATACATTTAAGAAAGTCCTTGATAAGTATCATTATCTGGATTATTACTCTCAATTTTCATCTAGGCAGAAGCTATTAATTCGGTTGATTGACAAAGGTAAGATGGAGGATTTAATTGCCTTTTGGTATGCGGAAAAACATACGGGCAATATGGTGGTTTTTCATGGACAAGTATATCCAAAACCCAAAATGGCTTATGAACTAGCGTTAAATGAATCCATATCCTTTCATCGGCTTAATAAGTTTGAAGGGGAAATAACTAGATTAGAACGTTTAGAAAACACTCTTTTACTGGAAGGATTTTGTTATCATTCTCACGTTGATTCATCAAACGAAAATTTATTTATTGAAATCTCTTTAAGAGGTCAGCAAGAAGAAGGGATTACATTACCGGCCTTCAGAAACATTTATGAAAAACACCACCCAATAGAAATTGAGTCCCACTATTTGAAAAAGGAACGTGTTACCTACTTTCATACCTTTATCCCGATACAGTCCCTTTTCCGTTTTAACCAAGAAGGAGACATATTGGATGTAAGATTAATTAGTAAGATCGAAGATTATACGAAATCGGTAAGATTGAGAGCAAAACCAACAGTGTTATTAAAGGAGTCCTTATTTATTTCTAAAGAGCATACAGAGTGGACATTATTGTCTACCTATTTAACCAAATGGGGAAATCTTTCTTTTGTCTTAAAAACTCAAGAGCTTGATATTAAAAATTTTTCATTATCATACAATGATTCTGAAGTGAAAGGGTATTTCAGTTTGCCATCGAGTGTATCTTTGGATGAATCAAGCCGCTTTCAACTTATATTTTCAAAATTTCTTACTTATGAACCTGAAGTTATACTTCAGAAATCCAGTGGCAGCGAACAGTTGTGCCACTTTCGCTTCGCAGTCTCTAAGAGTGATTTAAAGCAGCTGAGACAAAAAAAGAATGTAGAAATTGCGATAGGGCACTATAAGAAAAGAGTGCCAGTTTATTATAAAGAAAGACCCTCTATCATAAAACGCGTACTAAATAAATTAAGACGGCTTTTCATTTAATATATTTTCAAATCAAAAGAGCTTTGAATCCAAGGAGATTCAAAGCTCTTTTTTTTTACTTTTTATAGGATTTTTTCACATAATGAAACACATCCGGGTAATTCGTAAACACTCCGGTAACTCCCAAGTCAAGCAGGCGATGCATATCAGCTTCATTATTGACTGTGTAAGGGTGAAGCAGGAGGCCGTGGCTGCGGATCATACGGACGTTTTCTTGATTTAATGCTTTATAATCCGGGCCCGCACCGACAGCGTATGTTTTGATTTCTTCCAGGGCAGCATCTGTCATTGACGCCATTTGTTTGGCTTCCAGCAATTGAACGGTCGGCAGGTTTGGCTGTAATTGATGGATTTTTACCAGGCTTTCTTTGCTGAACGATTGAATGATCACCTGGCCTGGCTTAGAATGTTTCCCCAGTAATTTATGTTTCTGCAAAGAAGCGATCAGTTTTTCTTCCATACCTGGGTAGGTGTCAGGCGATTTTGTTTCAATGTAGTAGTTCGCGTGCTTTCCGAAACGGTCTAATACCTCTTCTAATGTAGGAACTTTAAGGCCGACGTACTGCGGCTTTGCTTTTTCCGGATAGGCTTCATTAAACCAAGAACCGGCGTCAAGCTTCTTAATGTCTGCGAGCGTATGGTCTTTCACCCAGCCCGTTCCGTTTGTGGTACGGTCCAGTTTTTCGTCATGCATGACAATCAATTTCCCGTCTTTTGTCATTTGCAGATCCAATTCAATATAATCAGCTTTCATTTTCTGAGCAGTTTCGTAAGACAGAATCGTGTGCTCAGGCACATATCCAGAAGCCCCTCTGTGCGCGACGGTCAGGATACGGTCAGGTGACAGCAGGTTTCCTTTTGACGCTGCCGACACTGGCGTTACCATAAATGAGAGTAAGCCCAGCGACAGAACAAACAAGGCCAGTATTCTATTTTTTCTCATGATTTCTCCTCCTTATAGATAAGCACTACCTGTCTTTCATATTAAAAAACGGATGTAAACGGCGTGTTGGAAAACTATTAATCTTTTATGTGTCTTTCTTAAACATGCTCTGCCCGTTTTCCTGTATTCCATGTCAAAGCCAAGAAGACGATGGCAAGAATGCAGGAAGAGATCAGCATGATAAAGCCGCCGTTCCAGTTAAAACGGTCAACGACAAAGCCCATAATGGCGTTTGCGAAAGCGGATCCGCCGATGTATCCGAAAAATCCGGTCAAACCGGCTGCAGTTCCGGCTGCTTTTTTCGGTGCTAGATCGATCGCTTGCAGGCCGATCAGCATAACAGGTCCGTAGATTAAGAAGCCAATGCTGATTAAGGCGATATTGTCTACGAGCGGATTGCCGGCCGGATTCAGCCAGTACACCAATACGGCAATGAAAACACCCGCCATAAACAAAACGCCTGCCGGTGCCCGGCGGCTTTTGAAGAATCGGTCACTGATCCAGCCGCACAAGATTGTTCCCGGTATGCCTGCGTATTCATAAAGAAAATACGACCAGCGCGAGTCTTCAGGAGAAAAGCCTTTGGCTTCTGTTAAGTAAGTAGGCGCCCAGTCAACCACGCCGTATCGCACGAAATAAACAAATACATTGGCAAAAGCGATGTACCAAAGAAATTTGTTGTTCAGCACATATTGAAAAAGAATTTCTTTTGTTGTTAATTCTTTTTCCTGATTTTTAAAAGCGTGTTTTGGATAGTCATTCCGATACTCTTCAATTGGCGGGAGTCCGCAGGATTGAGGCGTATCACGAACCAATAAAACAATTAAAAAAGAAATGATAATGGCGATGATGGCAGGGAAGAAAAACACGCTTTTCCAAGTGACGAACATCGCGATCCCAAGAGTGACAAGCGGAGCAAGAATACCGCCGCCTATGTTATGGGCGACATTCCAGATCGACATTTTTGTGCCGCGTTCACTTATGGAGAACCAATGGGCCATCGTCCTGCCGCATGGCGGCCAGCCCATTCCTTGAAACCATCCGTTGATAAACATAAAAATAAACATGATGGTGACGCTCGAAGTCACCCAAGGCATTGAAACGAATAGAATATTAACGATTGCTGATAAAAATAGGCCTGTCGCCAGAAAATATCTCGGATTACAGCGGTCAGACACCATTCCCATGATGAATTTGCTGAAGCCGTACGCAATGGACACAGCGGCCAGCACCAAACCCAGTTCTGTTTTCGAAAATCCCTGTTCCTGCAGATAAGGAATGGCAAAGGCAAAGTTTTTCCTCAGCAGGTAGTAGCCTGCGTAGCCAATGAAAATACCAATGAATACTTGCAGCCTGAGCCGTTTGTATGCCGCATCCATCTTTGAATCATCCAGTCTCTCAATATGAGGAGCCGGTTTAAATATATTAAGCATTAATAATTATCCCCCTTTGCTGTTTGTGCTGGATGTGTGGCGTGCCTCCTTTCCCAAAACAAAAAGAGCCAGAAAACACCCCTTGTCAAAAGGGGTTGGATTCCTGGCTCTCCTCATCTCCATCCAAGCTATTAACTTATCATGATAGCGCTTTCTTAAATTATCATAGTCCGGAGCGAATGTAAACGGGTAATTTTCAAATTGGGCCTTAAGGAAGTAAATATTATCCTTTTACTAAATGAAATTATATTTTTTTACTAGTAACATAAAAATCTGGAGGGAGGCTGTTTAAAGGTGGATGAATTAGATATCGCATTCTTTATTTTACCGTTAGGAATTATGCTGCTATCGATTGTCGGGACTTGTATTTGTAAAAACCCGTATCTGATGCCAATGCTTAGTTTGGTGATTTCTCTTGTGCTCACCTTTACCATTTTTAATGAATCATTTTTGGGATGGGCTGTTATCTATAGCTTGGTTTCTCTGGCTTTATCGTATATCACATTGATTGTGGTAAGGAAAAGGAAGGAATTAGGAAATTAAAAAGACCTCACTTTCTGACATATCGTTGACTAAAGCAACTATATGTGATTATAATTGCCTTAGTCAACAATATTAGAAAGTGGGGATTGATTTGAAAACAAGAGAATCATCTGTCGGGTTAAAATTCAGAAAGTTCAATCGATTTTATACAAACGTCCTTGGTTTCCTTAATGAGCACATTTACGACAGCCCGTTTTCCTTAACAGAAACACGGATTTTATTTGAGATTTATAATACGCCTAATTGTACGGCAAAAGCTCTTCAGGATAAGCTGGGGCTTGACCGGGGATATGTCAGCAGGATTGTGAAGCAGTTTGAAAAAGAAGATTTGATTTATAAACAGAGGAGCAAAGATGACGCCCGCCACCATTACATTTTTGTCACAGAAACAGGAAAAACGATTTATAAAAAGCTGGAGGAGAAAGCCAACGAACAAGTAGAACTGATGCTGAAGGAAATCAACCAAAAGGAGCAGCACAGGCTTGCCGAGGCGATGGCAGAGATTGAAGCGATCCTTTCACAGTCGCTTTCTGCCAGAACATCAGAGATATCGATTAGAGATTATTTTCTTTCGGAGGATCTTCAACTCCTTATTGAGAAACAAAGACAATTTTACGCGGAGGCTCACGGTTGGGATGACACGTTTTTAGCTTATCTTCAGGAGACATTTGACGCTGACATCGAAAAAATATGGATTGCGGAAAGCGGCGGGAAATTTGCCGGCTCTGTCGGGTTGGTCAAGCATGATGAAAAGACAGTCCAGCTCAGATGGTTTCTGGTTGATGCGGATTTTCGGGGCAGGGGGCTCGGCACGCAATTGCTGGAGCATCTGGTTGCATACTGCCAAGACATGAAGTTTGACCGCATTTTCCTTTGGACGGTGAGCACCATGGCTGAGGCTCGTCCGCTCTATGAAAAATTTGGATTCAGGATAAGTGAAGTAAAACAAGAAGCGCCATTATGGGGACAGCAGCTGACAGAAGAACGGTGGGATTTGGAGCTGTCATGAAAAGACTGCATTATGCGTGGATCATCGTCTCCGTCACCTTTTTGATCTTATTGGCGGTTCAGGGGGTGCGGCTGTCGTTTGGTGCGTTTGTGGAGCCGTGGGAACGGCAATTTTCAATGGATAGAAGCACCATCTCGCTGATTTCGACGATGAGTTTTATTGTTTATGGCATATCACAGCCTGTGATCGGTCGGCTTGTGGACAAATGGGGTGCCCGGGCTGTTTTGGCATGGAGTGCGTTACTGACAGGAGTCAGCATTTTCTTAACATACCTAGTGACTTCGCCTTGGCAGCTGTTTCTGCTTTATGGGCTGGGTGTCTCGCTTGGAGTGGGCGGAGCATCGAATGTGGCGGCAAGTGTATTGGTCGTCAATTGGTTCAGCAAAAAGCGGGGACTAGCCTTTGGGATCATGGAAGCAGGCTTTGGCGCGGGGCAAATGCTTCTCGTTCCCGGCTCACTCATGTTGATCCATTGGTTTAGCTGGAAGCTGACGGTTGTGGTGTTGGGACTGCTGTTAATCGTGATTGTCTTTCCGGCTGCGCTGCTGATGCTGCGGAACAATCCTTCAGAAAAGAATACAGAGCCGATAGGCGGACTGGCTGCATCAGAAAAAGAAACAGCACCCAAAACAACAGCTCTTTCAGTGGCCGGGATGTTTCGTATGAGGCAATTCTGGTTCTTGATTTTTCCGTTTTTGATCTGTGGATTTACGACCGTGGGGCTGATGGATACCCATTTGATTCCGTTTTCTCATGATCATGGCTTTTCAACGACAGTCACGAGTGCTGCTGTCAGTCTGCTGGCAGGCTTTAATATTGCTGGCATCTTGCTGTCCGGAATTGTAGCGGACCGGTGGAGCAGCCGGAAAATCCTGTGCTTTTTATATGCGGTGCGGGCGCTGTCGATCGTGATTCTTATTTACAGCCACGAGCCCTACTTGCTTTTAGCCTTTGCGATTCTGTTTGGATTAGTGGACTTTGCAACGGTAGCACCGACTCAAATGCTCGCCACCCAGTACTTTCAAAACTACTCGATCGGCCTCATGATTGGCTGGCTGTCACTCGCCCATCAGATCGGATCGGCACTAGGTGCGTATGTGCCCGGCGTCATCTACACGGTAACGGGTGAGTATACACTGGCTTTTTATTTGTCGATTGGAATGCTCGTGCTTGCAAGCGTAATGAATGTGATGCTGAGGGAGCCAGCGGCGGTTACGCGTGACAGTGCGGCTGTGGTAGAGAAGTGATGAGAGCAGAGGATAAGCATCTCTGATTTGGGATTATTCAGAGATGCTTTTTTTGTATTTTTGTTCTAATACGAAGTCGATCATACCGACTATGCGGGCGTTTTCGGATTTTTGTTTGAAGCGTTCAGAAATTTGAACTTTTCTTGAAAATGGGGAAACAATAAAAACCCAAAAAAGGCCGATCAAGGCAAAAAACATTTGTACAGCTAATTCTATTAATTCATTAAAACGAGTGCTGAAAAAATAGAAGTATAACGTTATTAATGTCACAGTACATACGATTTTGGAAAGTGTGTTTGAATGTAAGCTGTGGTTCACTAAAGAATACCTTTAATTGATTCAGCATGATTAAATCATATTTGTTTAGGAAAATAAGAAGTTCTTTATCATCTTTTTATGTTCTAAAATAAAGTTGCTGTTTCTGTTTCTTTATATGTATGGTGGTCTACATTCAATATATACATCTCTTAAAGTATAAAAATTGAGTATTTCTTAGTAAGGATGAAACAAAACTACATGATTTTTTTGTTATATCTTTCAGTTAGAATAAAATCTATAACTCCTCTCATTCGCAAATATTCGGCTCTCTGTGCAAAGTGCAGAACAGTATGTAATTGTCCTTTTCTAGATATATTTAAAAGCTTTATCAAATCAATAAGGATTTTCAAGAAAATAATTAATAATAGAAAGATAAAAATGTGTGGTATGTCAATGTAATTGATTTGTCCTGAAAATAAAGAAGTTGCATAGACAACAATAATACTTCCGCAAAACATCAAACTCATATAATGTGGAAGGGAAAATGGACGAGTTGAAAAATATGCTTTTAATTGGCTTAGCATAGCATTATCTCTTGTATCTAAGTAGCCCAAAAGCTCTTTATCATTTTTACTAATTGTAAGAACATGATTCAATACAGCACTAAAATTCATTGAATCTTCATTATCAGAGGCAGTATGTTTATTAGCCTGTATGTTTTGTTGATCCATTTTATATTTTTTATAAAGTATTGCATTAATTAACTTGTTTTTCTCATAGAATTCAGATCGTTGATTAAGGGATGCTTTTCCTTTGTTTTCATTTCCTTTTTTTATGATTTTAGTATAAGTCATAAAAATACAAATGACTGTAAAAATAGAAAACACTGCAGGTGAAATATCTGAAAGAATAGTATTGGTGAAGACTTCTTTTGCTTGGATGAAAAGGAAAGAAGCTAAAGTCATAGATATAAACATGCATAAAACTGCTACTTTCACAAGAAACTGAAGCGGAAGAGAAGGTTCCGAATAATAGTGCTTCAACTGGTTGAGTGTCAGAGAATCTTGGCGAAAAAGATAATCTATTATCTCCTGCTGATTTTGCATCTGATTGATATCATGAGCGATGTTTTTTGTTTTTTCAAAAACTATTTGATCATTTTTCATTTTTGATAAACCTCCAAAAGACGATAGATAAACTAAAAAAACTGCATGAGCATATTTTAACTTATGTTCATGCAGTTTTGTATTAAAGTTAGCTAGTATAATAAGCAAAAATGGCCAGTAACATAGCAGATAATGCGGTAGCTACTTTGACTCCTTTATTGTTCGTTAAATCACTGCCTATATTCCCAATTAGTAAAAGTGCAGCAACACCTACAACAGGGAATAAATATTGATCATAAGACGGCCAATCTAACGCTAATTCACTCTCGGGAGACGTAACTGGTATTCCCTTGTACGTCTTTATTTTAAACGTAATCGTAGTCGTTAGTCCAGTTGTGACATTGTCACCTACTGGAATATCAGGTGTATAGATTTTAATTTGAATATTTAAAGATTCAGCTGTTGGATTTACGTAAACCTCCAAATAACCGTTGCGTACTGATAAGCTCAGACTATTTAAAAGGTTTTGATAAGAGTCGATTTGTGACGCAGTGAGAGACGTTTGAGTGTCGCCCAATAAACCCGTGATATAGGCACCTGGTTTACCATTTGTAATGGTAATTGTGTTTGGTGAACCTTCACTTGGTATGGTTGCCAGAAGTGAAGTTGATAGAATAATATCCAACTCAGGTGATGTGAAAATGGTTTCTGTCGTATCAAATTCAAACATTGCGTTTGCCAAACTTGTTAGATTTTCTAAAGCCGGAATGGTAGATAAAATGTCTGTCAGTGTACGCAGCCTTGCATCATATACCGGATCAGACGGCGGATTTACATTGCTTGCACCTGAGTCTCTTCCTGAAAATCCGTCTTTATCAATCCCGATGCTTCCAGAACCGCTTCCGATGGTTCCTTCATAAAATTGATCAAAGGCCCAGTTGTTTGGCATCGGATAGCCGAGATTGCCGCTAAATCCTGTTGACATATTTGCCACAAAACTATACTTTGTCAGTCCTGCTTCTGCTGTACGGATACAAATGTTTCTTGGTCCGTAAACCCCTATTTCATACTTAGGTGCTGTTGGAAATGTCTGCATTTTTGTAAATGCTGACTTAATCTCTTGGAAATAAGGAATGATTTTATCGGTCACTTCATAATCGTATGCATCAAAATCGACAGCGAAATAAATGGTCGTGCCTGACGGAAAACCTAATCTTCTAGCAGCAGAAGCGGCGCTATATGCATCTCTTGTGCCTTGGTCTTTGACAAAATAAGAAGATTCATAGCCGCCGTCTTGATAAATTGGGAAAACCTTCAATCCGGCATCGAGAATAACTGCAAGCTCTTTAGATGTCAGGGCTTTTGATGTGAGGCCGCTGCTTGTCCGCACATTTCCGGTCAAATATCTGCCAACCGTTTTATAACCGTTATTCCGCAGTGTTTGAGCTTTTTCTGCGGTTATAATTGTAGCAGTGTCACAAGCAGAAGCGGCGCGAGTTGTGTCTCCTGAGCTTGATAATAAAGCTTTAATGGTTGGCATATCTGCATAACCTGTTTGCGGCAGGCACATGAACTCTTGAAATGCTTTAACAGCTGAAACAACACCCACACCATATTTGCCGTCAAACTCACCAGGATCGAACGATTTTCCGTTACAATAGAGGGCGTACTGAACAATTAAGACAAATCCTGTTCTTGAATCGCCGGGAGTTAAAGTAGGGCACAAACTTGTGGTGCCGTTTCCGAAAAATCCATTGGCAACACTTGTGCTCATGCCTTCTTCTTTTTGTAGGGCATAAATAAGAGCTTTATTTGTATCGCGGCCATACAGTCCGTCACAAGGCATTAACCCGATATAGTCATTGTAGTCCCGATTTAAGTTTTGTTGAATCTGGCGAATTCTTGAATCACCCCCAGACACCAGCTTAAAAGCGCTCATGTCTAATAAGGCTTTCATAATTAACGTGGTGACAATCCCATCCTGTGTTGTCAGTCCGGCAGCTTTTTGAAATTCTTTTACCGCATTTTCTGTTTTTTCGTAAAAGACGCCTGTAAAACCGCCGGGATTAAAGCCTTTACACCATAAAGCCCCTTGTAAAATAAAATTCATGTTGCTTGGTTTTGAATCTGGAGCTTGGCGTTTAAGAGGTTTAAATAAGCGCTGTGTTGTCGGCCCGAAGTTATCGGCTGGCTCTGAGATACCCAATTCAATTTGAAGCGCCCGAGTCAGACCGTAGATCGTATCCCACCCAGTTTTCCCGCTTTCTTCTACAGGGTTATACCCATGTTTGCCGCTGTACGTATCGTTCAGCCATTGCTGTGTGATTAAGACCATTTCATCAACCATTTCGATTCCTCCTTTGTTAGATTGCGTTCATTTATAGGTGGCAAACGTAGGACAAAATAAAAAAATGGATGCCGTTAAGCATCCATTTTACATCCGTTTTCCAACAGCTTCGCTTTCGGTTTCATCTCCGAGATGTAGAGGCCTAAAAGCGTAAGGGCGCCTCCTAGAAGAGCGATCCATGTCATGTTTTCATGCAGGATCAGGACGGAGGCGGCGATTGTGATAACCGGGACCATGTATATATACGCACTGGATTTGACGGCTCCGAGCACGCCGACTGAATAATTCCAAGTGGCGAAGCACAGGGCAGAAGCGCCAATCCCTAAGAAAAGCATGTTGAGTATATTTGAAGCAGATGAAAATCGGCTTAGGTCAAAATGGAAGTCGAACAAAAATAAAGCGGGAACCATAAATAATAGGCCATACAAAAATACTCTCTGTGTCAGCTCGATGATGTGGTATTCGTAAGCGCTTAATTTTTTCATGAATATCGAGTATCCGCCAAACACGAGAGCAGCCCCGGCTGCCATGATGTCTCCGAGCGGATTTAGACGCAGTACCACATTGCCGTTAAACGTAATCAATAAAAGCCCGATCAGTGCCGAGACAAATCCAATCAAAAAAGTCAGACGCAGTTTTTCGCCTTCGAGCAGAAAATGGGCCAAAACCGCAGTGATCATCGGTATAATGGACACGATCATGCCGACATTGGATGCGTATGTATAGGTGAGAGCTATATTTTCTAATAGAAAGTATAAGGTTACGCCAAATAAACCAGCCCCGGCAAACAACAGCTCCTGCCGCCAATTTCTGAACGGAATCATGTTGGGACGGACGAGGATAAGAGCGATAAAGCCCATCAAAAACCGATAAAATAATATTTCCATTGGAGAGAAGTCAGCCAGCAGAACTTTTGTCGAAATAAAGGTCGTCCCCCAAATCAGAATGGTCACAATGGCTGCGATATGCCCCGAAGTTTCTCTTTGTATGTTCATCTGTGAAGCTCCTTTTCAAAAATCTTCATGTATTGCTTCGGCGTCAGCCCCACCTGCCGTTTAAAAAACTTCGTCATATGACTCTGATCGCTGAATCCTGTCTGAAATGCCGCATCAATCGGTCTTACTCCTTGTTCAAGGAGTTTTTTGGCTTGATTAATCCTGATTGTTTCCATGTAGCTATTAGGGGTAATGCCTTTTTGTTTTGTAAATGAACGCAATAAATGATACTTGCTCCAGCCTGTTAATTCACTCAAATCATTGAGTGTGACATTTTCGGCATAATGCTCTTCTAAAAATTCACAAACCATTTTGACTTCGTCTGATGGTTCTGGAACGCTGCTAAGGAACGTGACATCTGAATAATGGCGGATCAGCTCCTCTAATAGATGAAGAAACAGCTCCTCCTTACGCAAAGCTTGTTTTTCCTCGGATATCAAAATATGCAATTCCTGCAGGCTGGCTGTCAGCTCATGGCGGAATAACACATGCTGGGAGAAATAAGGGAGATGCCCGGAGCCAGTAATCTCTTTCACCGCCTTCTCCATGATATCCGGCATGACATTGATACACCGATAATCAAGCGTCCGGCCGTCAATCTGTTCACAGCTATGCGTGTCACGAGGGTTAAAGAGGAGAAGATCACCTGGATTGATGATATATTCTTGATCCTGACAGGCCAGATACCGTTGCCCTTTTTCAATAAATCCAATCACATAATAATCGTGAAAGTGGTTCGGGAACTTTTGCATAATTCCCTTGAAACGGTAGGCTTCTATATGAAGGTGTGGGTCAAGCTGCAGTGTGCGGGTTTCATTTTGCATGGGATGCCTCCTGTCGGTGTGGTGGACTTGGATTAAGTGTAGCATGATTTTGGGAGATTTCTTGTATGATGTTGCTGTTTAGGAATAGAGAAAGCAGACCGTTATTGGTCTGCTTTCGTTACCTTGTATGATTAAGTATTTTAACGTAAATCTAAATATCCCCATATTGCTCGATAATCGCTTTATCTGCACAATACTGATAAAATTCTTCTATTAATTTATCAACATCTTGCTTACGAGCTATTTTTTCTAACCAATCTCCTGGGATCCCATCTAGCTTATAATACATTCCTGCTATCGATCCTGTTATTGATGCTACAGTATCAGTATCTTCTCCTAAGTTCACTGCTGTTAGTACAGCCTCGGTAAATGAAGATGTAGTGCCGAAACACCAAATTGCCGCTTCTAAAGTATGAACGACATACCCGTCTGATCGAATTTCTTCTCTTGGTGTATTCAAAAAGCTTTTTTCAAAAATTCTTTTATAATGTGTTAACTCTTTATGGTATATATGTTCTTTTTTGAAATTCTCGTCGAAAAGCTCTTTCACTTCTCTTAAAGATGTATCAATTGAATTGTTATAATATAGCCTTAGTAATAGTTCAACATAAATAATGGAACCAACTATAGCACGCGGATGGGCATGGGTTATTTCAGTGTATTTCTTGATCATCTCTGCTTTTTTCACAAAATCGAATTCCTTATGCAAAATAAACACTAATGGTGAAATTCTCATTAATGCTCCATTTCCGTTATCAAATTCTGACTGACCGCCGCATTTTTCTGGCAGAACACCTTTCCTAAATCGGGTAATTGCTTCAACGGTCGTCCTGCCAATGTCAAACATTTCACCATACGGCGTCCAGTAACCTTCATCTTGATACAGTTTAAATTTCTGCATTAAATCATTTATGTTCCCTTTTTCAATCATATTCTCCATCAGGCACAAGGTCAGAGATGTATCGTCAGACCAGGTTCCAGGAGGTTGATTATAGGTGCCGTATCCTACCATATCCTGCACATGAAAATCTCCTCTTTTTTTGAATTCAACAGGGACTCCTAACATATCTCCTATAATGCCACCGTATATTGTTGGAAGAACTTTGTTTTTTATATTAAGTTTAAGAAAGCTCTTATTGTCATCTTCCCATCTATCTATCATTCTTCTGCCTCTCATTTTTTCACCCACTTAAATTAAGTCTAAAATAATATGTAACTTATTGTTGCTATCAACATGTGCGCTTTTAATAACCATCTCTTGCCCAAAATTTAAAAGTAACTCAGCTTCATTAGGAAAGTGGCTTATCTTTCCGAGATAGGCTGCATTGGTTCCTGCTGGAACATTTATTTCCCATGAGACTTCCATGTGATCAAAGGATGATTCCTTAACAATTGCTGTACTAACAAAACCATTGTCTCTGAAAATCTTTCCAATTAATGATTCAGCATTAATGTCTCCATATTTGTTAATTTCAATTAATGACTCTAAAGGTCTTAGGTCTGTTCCTCTATAAACTTGTAAATTGTGTGGAACTCGCGCTTTATCCAACCCATTCTTTATATTATAGATTGTATCTAAATCAATGCCATCTAAAGAATCACTAATTCCTCTTAGATAATCATTTATTTTTTTATAATCATCACCAGTATATTGCTTAATTGCTTCTTGTTCACTTGGGGTTAATGATTTAATCCAATCGTCATAATACTTGCTCCCCCATTGGTGTGCTTCCTCTACGGTTTTAATATCACGTGTAATTTTAGAATTTTCATTTGGTCCTACGCCACCTGATTTGCTATGGTCGCTGCTATTAATCTGGACAAAGTTTTCAAGTTTCTTATCAAAACCCTTCTCTAGTTTCGGAATAGGGCTTTCAATGTTCCCAACTCCTTGTATTGCAGATTCTAGTTGATTGTTACTTGGCAATTTGAAATAAGGTTTTGCTTTTTCAGTAATGTTCTTTGCTATAGATTTATGATCGTTCACAAAAGCCTTTGTTTCTTTTGTCACGAATTTCCCTGCTTTTGTTGCAGATGCCACTTTTCCGAGTCCCTTGGCGCCAAAAAGGGAAGCAACTGCGTAGGTGATGTAGTGGGAGCGGCTATAGACATCACCATGAACCATATTGTCGTTCCAAGATTTTTTAAATGAATCGACCATGTATTCAAAAGTTTCGGGAGCGCTATAAATGATATTTTGGAGTTCCTGTCCGGCTTTGACTTGTTCTTCGATGCCCATCTTGCCCTGTGCTCTATACGACCATATAGCAAGATCGTAAGCACCGACTGCGAGGTCGCATGCACCGGTAACGATATCCTTTCCGGCATCCCAAAGCCCGACAATTACACCTTTTCCTCCTTCGACAAGCATTTTTCCTGTTTGCTGCTGTGCTTTCATTTGAACGATGCTTGAATAATATTGTAATTGCTCAGCGCTCAGGTTGTCAGTGCCAATCTTTTCTGCAACTTTCAGGTATTCATCAGGATCAGTAGTTTTGTCGAGTTTTTTCTTGAGATACTCGATTTCTTCCTGTTTTTTTGCTTTGATGAACTGCTGAGCTTGTTTGTGTATATCCGCTTTGTTTTGATAAACATCTGTTTCGTGAAAGGCTTTTGCATTAAAACTTATTGGGTTGGTACTTCCGCCTTTGCTGGTGGCACCGGTCAGCGCTTCGAAAAATGCCCGAACCTCATGTTCTACAACTTCGGAGGCCTCGTAATCACTGTTCAGTTTCTCATCAAGGTTATGCAGATGTGTAATCGTTTTTTTTCGTTTTTTATCTGCTTTATCCAGTTTATCGGTGACTGTGGAATTGTCAAAGAGGGACAGCGGTAAAATGTCATCAATAGAATTCAGAATTGATTTAATTTCTTTTTGCTGTGCCTCTATAATACCGTCTGCTTTGACTAGACCATTATACAGTTCGTTATCGAGATAAGATTCCTCGATATATGCATCGTCATCAAATGTTGCTGCTTCAATAGCGGATGGAATATTTTTGAAAAAAGCGATTCTCATGTCAATGAGGTCCAGCCACAGATCCGCCCCTGTCGCTTGTTCCTTATAGAAGGCTTTAATTGCGTTAGCTCCTTTGCCTGTCATGGCATCATCCAAGTTTGCCATCTTTTTGAACTGTTTTTTCAATGTAGCCATGTGCTCTCTCAATGTTTGGTAGGCTTTAAGGCGCGTTTCGGCAGTTTCTAAAATCGTACTTACTTCAAGAATCTTCATTTAATACATGTCCTTTCGCCTGAATTTTCCTGTAAATATGGTACCATGGTGAATTTAGGAAAGGAGCGCAAACTGAGAAATCAAGGAAAAACAGTACTTTTTTACTGATTCTAATTATTCATTTTACTCGCAGATATAAAATCTACTGGAATCAGCTGTCGTACCCATTCTTGGTGGCTTCAAGATCTCAGTTTTTATATTGAAGATTTCAGGTGGTACTGTACGGTATGTGCGGAGTTCGCCAGCCATTTTTTTGTGGAAAGCCTTCTAATCATGCAACTCGTGATGAATTCTTATTTTATCTTTTTTAATAAAAATTTATTTTTCAAATATTTCAGTTATAATGGTTTGGAACAGATAGGAGGGGCAAAGATGTATCAATCAAAGAAGGTTTTATTGTTAGGTTCAGGTGAGTTAGGTAAAGAGGTAGTGATTGAAGCCCAGCGTCTTGGGGTACAGACGGTGGCAGTTGACAGTTACGAGCATGCTCCGGCGATGCAGGTCGCGCATAACAGTTATGTCGTTGATATGCTGGACCCAGAGCAGATCAGAACCATTATTGAGAAAGAAAAGCCGGATTTGATTGTGCCTGAGGTGGAGGCGATCGCGACGGATGAATTGCTGAAGCTTGAAGAAGAAGGGTTTCACGTCATCCCGAATGCCCGTGCGGCCAAGCTGACGATGGATCGGGAAGGCATCAGACGGCTTGCGGCGGAAACGCTTGGGCTTGCGACGGCTGGCTATGAATTTGCGAATACATATGATGAATTTATACAAGCGGCAGCACAGATCGGTTTTCCTTGTGTCGTTAAACCATTGATGAGTTCTTCTGGAAAAGGTCAAAGTATCTGCCGCTCTGAAGCGGATTTAGAGAGCTGCTGGGAGACGGCGATGGAAGGCGGACGGGTGAAAAACGGCCGCGTGATCGTTGAGGAGTTTATCCCATTCGAATCAGAAATCACACTCTTAACAGTACGTGCGGTTAACGGTACGGCATTTTGTGAGCCGATCGGTCATGTGCAAAAGGACGGGGATTATATCGAATCGTGGCAGCCGCATGATATGACAGAGCAGCAAATAGAAGAAGCGAAGCATATTGCGAAAACGATCACGGATGAGCTTGGCGGATACGGCCTGTTTGGTGTTGAGCTGTTCCTTGCGAAAGATAGGGTATATTTCAGTGAGGTATCTCCTCGTCCGCATGATACGGGTCTTGTCACGCTGGTGACGCAAAATTTGTCAGAATTTGCACTGCATGTCCGGGCGGTTCTCGGCTTTCCGATTACAGAAATCACACAGCTTTCTCCTGGCGCCAGCAGGCCCCTCAAAGCGCCGGAAGAATTAGCGGATTACACTGTTGAAGGATTGGAAAACGCACTGGCAGTCCCAAAGACTCAAGTGCGCGTCTTTGGAAAGCCGATAACGAAAGCCGAACGTCGTATGGCAGTTGCGCTCTCTGCTGCTGATTCAGTTGAAACGGCAAGAGAGAATGCAAAGAAAGCGTTGGACCAGCTAACGATAAAATAGAGTTTGAGCAGGTCTTGTCATGGGACAAGGCCTGTTTTTTTCTTTCTCCGTAAAAGTTTTATCATAAGAATCAGAAACCCGATTATAATGTAAAAGTCTTCCATCGATACGGGTGGTTGACACTAAAGGAGGGAGATGACAAAATGAAATTAGTTCCAAGATTCAGAAAACAATGGTTCGCTTACTTAACGGTTTTGTGTTTGGCTTTGGCAGCAGCGGTATCTTTTGGCGTACCGGCAAAAGCGGCAGAGAACCCGCAAACTTCTGTATCGAATACCGGTAAAGAAGCTGATGCTACGAAAAACCAAACGTCAAAAGCAGAACAGGTTTCCGCCCCTTATGAGGGAACCGGAAAAACAAGTAAATCGTTATACGGCGGCCAAACGGAACTGGAGAAAAATATTCAAACCTTACAGCCTTCGAGCATTATCGGAACTGATGAACGCACCAGAATCTCCAGCACGACATCTTTTCCATATAGAGCAACCGTTCAACTGTCAATCAAGTATCCCAACACTTCAAGCACTTATGGATGTACCGGATTTTTAGTCAATCCAAATACAGTCGTCACAGCTGGACATTGTGTGTACAGCCAGGATCATGGATGGGCTTCGACGATAACCGCCGCGCCGGGCCGCAATGGTTCGTCATACCCGTACGGTACTTATTCAGGCACGATGTTTTACTCCGTCAAAGGATGGACGGAAAGCAAAGACACCAATTATGATTACGGAGCTATTAAATTAAACGGTTCTCCTGGAAACACGGTTGGCTGGTACGGCTACCGGACTACAAACAGCAGCAGTCCCGTGGGCCTTTCCTCGTCAGTGACAGGATTCCCGTGTGACAAAACATTTGGCACGATGTGGTCTGATACAAAGCCGATTCGCTCCGCTGAAACGTATAAGCTGACCTATACAACCGATACGTACGGCTGCCAAAGCGGCTCGCCTGTTTATCGAAACTACAGTGATACAGGGCAGACAGCTATTGCCATTCACACGAACGGAGGATCGTCATATAACTTGGGAACAAGGGTGACGAACGATGTATTCAACAATATTCAATATTGGGCAAATCAATAAATACAGCAAACTAGCCATATTCATGTCTATTTTGTTTTTATGCGGGTGCAGTTCGCAGACGCATTCTTCTCCAAAAGAAACGACTATTCCTGTCACTCTTCATGTGGAGGATGCTAAGGGGCTGCCGGTCGAAGGGGTTCAAGTGACGATTGTCAAAGCGCCCTCTTCAGATG
The DNA here is from genome assembly GCF_038050295.1 of Bacillus sp. FSL R5-0603. Taxonomy (NCBI): domain Bacteria; kingdom Bacillati; phylum Bacillota; class Bacilli; order Caryophanales; family Bacillaceae; genus Bacillus; species Bacillus sp. FSL R5-0603. The sequence goes on from NZ_JBBOYP010000001.1 coordinate 164,033, forward strand.
AGGAGCCGAGTACAGAGATTGGCGAGATACTCGGTAAAACAGACAAAAACGGAGATATAAAATGGGATACCGGCAGAAAAGGCGATTACTCAGTCGCGTTGACGAAGGGTGAAACATCAGTAACCCATCACATCTCGTTAACAGAGGATAAAAAAGATCATGCCATTCCATTAGTCTTCAAAGAATAGCAGTTTCCTTGATTTTAAGGAAACTGCCTTTTTTATTTATTGCAGGAAACCAAACTATATACTGGAAATTTATTATGTGAGATAATAAGAAATAGGTATTTTTTCTTACGAGACAAAAGGGGCGCTATCCCTTATTTTATATCAATCAAACCCGGAGGAAAAAGAAGAAAATGATACAAGATTCAATGCAGTTTGCCGCGGTTGAAAGTGGTCTGCGCTTTTACCAGGCATATGATCAAAGCCTTTCTTTGTGGCCGATTGAGTCGGAAGCATTCTATGTTTCTACTCGTTTTGGAAAAACACATATCATTGCAAGTGGGCCAAAGGACGCACCTTCGCTCATTTTGCTTCACGGAGGCCTTTTCAGCTCTGCGATGTGGTATCCGAATATCGCGGCGTTGAGCCGTCAATTTCGTACATATGCGGTCGATATAATAGGAGACAAAAATAAAAGTATACCATCAGCAGCCATGGAAACGAGAGCTGATTTTGCAGAATGGATGAAAGATGTCTTTGATTCTCTTGGACTTGAGACGGCACACCTGGCCGGCCTTTCGCTTGGCGGGTCCCATATCGTGAATTTCTTACTCCGCGCGCCTGAAAGAGTAGAGCGGGCGGTTGTTATGAGTCCCGCTGAAGCGTTTATTTCATTTCATCCGGATGTCTATAAATACGCTGCAGAGCTTACAGGGGCAAGAGGAGCTGAATCATATATCAAGTGGATCACAGATAACAGATATGATCTGCATCCTTTACTGCAAAGACAAATTGTGGCGGGCGTGGAATGGCAGGAGGAACAAAGGAGCCTGAAGCCGACAGAAAACGGCTTTCCGTACGTGTTCACAGACCAGGAATTGAAATCGATACAAGTCCCGGTACTTCTGATGTTCGGTGAGCACGAGGTCATGTACCATCAGCAAATGCCCTTTGAGCGGGCTTCGGTATTGGTGCCGGGAATTCAGGCTGAAATCGTAAAGAACGCCGGACATCTGTTATCTCTGGAGCAGCCAGAGTACGTCAATCAACGCGTCTTGTCCTTTTTATGCGGGGGGATAAAATAGTAAGGAACATGAAAAGATTGGCATTCATTTTTCAAAAGGTAACAAATGTTGTATAATAATAGAATTTGAATGCTGCTTTTTTTGGGAGCATTCTATGTTATCATGCTTATTGGAGAAAAATTTTTCCTGTAACGCTATTCGATCACTATCGTCAAATAATATAGATGGTTTTACAATTGGAGGTTTGGTTACACTGTGAATTACATCCCCTGTATGATTACGATAGGAAACTTCATTTGCGGATTGCTGGCGATTCATTCCTTGCTATATCACAACATTCATTCAGCAGTGCTTTTCATTTTTACAGGCATGTTCCTTGATTTCTTTGACGGGATGGCTGCTCGTAAGCTGAATGCCGTTTCTGATATGGGGAGAGAACTGGATTCGTTTGCCGATCTGGTTACGTTTGGAGTGGCTCCTTCTATGCTTGCTTACAGTGTCGCGTTGTATACCCTGCCATTTATCGGGATCTTATGCGCATTGACGTACAGCATTTGCGGAATGCTTCGCCTCTCTAAATTTAACATTGAACAAAGCAAGCTCCCGACATTTATCGGTATGCCGATTCCGTTTGCGGGCATGTGTCTCGTTATTCTAAGCTTCACCTATAACCCGATCCTTCTGGCAATCGGCACTTGCGGACTCTCATATTTGATGGTGAGTAAAATAAAATTCCCTCATTTTAAAAAACATGCGGCAGAAAACCTGGAGTCTGGGAGATGGAATTAGTTCAGCAGCTCATAGCGGATTACGGTTATCTCGCTATTTTTTTGATGCTGGTATTAGGAATTGTAGGATTGCCGATTCCAGATGAAGTGATGATGACCGTTGTTGGCTATTTCACGCATACCGATGTATTGAATTATGAGCTTTCGATATTGATTAGTTTTGTCGGGGCTTTGTTAGGTATGCTGATCAGCTACATGATTGGCAGAAAAGCTGGACGCCCGTTTATCGACAAGTACGGCAAGTGGGTCGGCTTAAAAGAAAAAAGAATGATGAAAGTGGAAAAATGGATGAAGAAATACGGTCCATATTCTCTTATTTTAGGTTATTTTATTCCCGGCGTCAGACATGTGACGTGCTACTTTTCGGGGATCGGCAAAATGGATCTGAAAACGTATGTTGCGTTTGCGGCAATCGGCGCCTTTTTATGGTGCTTTGTTTTTATTACAATCGGAAGGGTTATAGGGATTATTCATGTTTAATACGGCTGTAAAGATTCTGTATCGATCATTGATAGAGCTGACGAATCATCGTCTGTCATCCTATCTGATTAAAGGATTTTGCGAGTCGAAAATCAGCAAACCGGTCATTCCGCTTTTCTCAAAACATTTTCGGCTGAATTGGGATGATGTGGACGGTACGGCTGCTGATTACGGATCGCTGTCCGAATTGTTCATTCGTCAAATAAATCTGGAGCGGCGCCCTGTGTCAAAAGAGGCGCATGCGGTGGTCAGCCCTGTTGACGGTGTGGTTCAGACGGTAGGAATCATCAACCCGAATCAAACCTTTACGGTGAAGGGAAAAGATTACTCATTCGCTGAGCTGACCGGCTGTAAAAGCGCAGACCATCAATACAACGGCGGATATTTCGTCGTGCTGTATCTAAGCCCGAGGCATTATCACCGTTTCCATTCTCCGATCAGCTGCAGGTATCAAAAGCTGGCCGAGCTCGGAAATCGCTCATACCCGGTAAATCAACTAGGCTTAAAATACGGGAAAGATGTGCTGTCGAAAAATTATCGGTTTGTGTACGAGCTGAATAGCGGCAGCCGAAATGTCCTGATGATTCCTGTCGGCGCGATGAATATTAATTCTATCGTGCAGACGAATACCCGTGCTGAATTGGAGATCGGTGAGGAGCTGGGATACTTTTCATTCGGGTCAACCGTCATTTTGATTTTTGAAAAAGACGCGTTCCAGCCGTCCGCCCATTTAGCAGAAGGCCAAGAAGTCCAAGTCGGAGAACTGATAGGTTACGAAGAGTAAAAAGAGGAGCTTGCATAAACGCAGCGCCTCTTTTTTTGAAGAAAGGTGAGACTTATGGAGAAACAAATCATCAGCTGGATTACAGATTATCAGAACACCGGAGATGAAGCTGTCCTGCGGCAAGTGCGAGAAGTGTGCTGGCCGATCGTTGAAGCGGTTTTGCAAGAGAAGGCAATAGATGATGAACAAGCGAACAATTTGCGCGAAAAAGGAATCGAGCGGTTTCCATTCATCATCAGCAAATACCAAGCGGAGGTGCAGCTTCCGGTTGAGACATTTTTACGAAATACGTATCGGTTTTACTTTCATCAGGTGATGAGAGAATCCAGCTAAAGCTTCTTTCAACAGAGAAGCTTTTTTTGTTGGCAGGAAAAGGAAACTTTTTCTATATCTATCTCGTAATGACTAGAGAACCTAATTGGGGATTCACAGAAGAGCAGATGATCCTAAAGGAACAATATGACGGTGTCATTTGGCTGGAGCATATCACGCCATCTGTCATTATCAAGTGAGCGGTATCCTCTGTGCTATAACAGGTGGAGTGCACCTTTTGTTTGGTAGTTTTCAGATAACTACATCGATTAGTAAATGAATGGAAAATACTTGTGTGCCATGAGAAACCCTTGTGCCGCTTAGGTTTGTAAGAGCTTGGATATTTTTATCAGTCTGGGCGGATCTGTTCATCTTTGCGGCATTTTCCTGTATGATATAGTAAGAGTGTGCATAGCAACTAACTATAATTGAACAGGGTGTTTAAAACATGGAAAAACAATACAGAGTATTACTTTACTATAAATATGTTCCGATTGAAGATCCAGAGGCGTTTAGAGAGCAGCATCTGGCTTTTTGTAAGGAGCTTGGTTTGTTAGGCCGTATCCTTGTTTCTTCTGAAGGAATTAACGGTACGGTATCAGGTACGGTTGAACAGACTGAAAAATATATGGAAACAATGAAAGCTGATCCTCGTTTTGCGGACATGGTATTTAAAATTGATGAAGCAGAAGGCCATGCCTTCAAAAAAATCTTCGTCCGCCATAAAAAAGAGCTTGTAACGCTTCGTCTTGAAGATGATGTCGATCCGAACGAAACAACAGGCCAGCATTTGAAGCCTGCAGAATTTTATGAGAAGATGCAGGATCCAAACACAATTGTCATCGACGCGCGTAACGATTACGAGTATGACCTTGGCCATTTCAGAGGTGCGGTCCGTCCTGACATCGAAGCCTTCCGCGAATTACCTGAATGGATCGAAGAGCATAAAGATATGCTTGAAGGCAAAAAGATTTTAACGTACTGTACAGGCGGCGTACGCTGTGAAAAGTTCTCAGGATGGCTGGTGAAGCAAGGCTTTGAAGATGTAGCACAGCTTGACGGCGGAATCGTGACATACGGAAAAGATCCAGAGGTGCAAGGCAAGCTTTGGGACGGCCAGTGCTACGTATTTGATGAAAGAATCAGCGTGCCTGTCAACCGTGTCGAGCATGTGATTGTCGGCAAGGACTACTTTACAGGAGAACCGTGTGAGCGTTATGTGAACTGCGCAAATCCATCTTGCAATAAAAAAATGATATGCACACCGGAAAATGAGTATAAATATATGCGCAGCTGCAGCCACGAATGCCGCACGAACCCAAGAAACCTGTATGTGAAAGAGCATAATATGACAGAAGAAGAAGTAAACGCAAGACTGGCAGCGATTGAAACAGAAGATCACGCTGCTGCTGAATAAAAAAAGAACACCTCGGATTGAGGTGTTCTTTTTTTTCTATATGCTTTCAGTTTGGCTGTTTGCGGAAACCCATTCTTTTTGGCGGAAGGCCTTTTCCCATTTTGATACCACGATACAGGCGATCGCATGTCCCGGTACGTTCACGCCTGTTCTCGCCATGTCCATGACGCGGTCAACACCCGCGATAATGGCAACGCCTTCAGCCGGCAGTCCTACAGCATTGGCAGTCGCCAGAAGAACTACAAGCGATCCTGAGGGTACGGCTGCAATGCCTTTACTGGTCATCACAAGCACAAGCATCATGAGCAGCTGCTGGGACAATGTCATGTCTACTTGAAAGGCCTGTGCGAGAAAGATACAAGAAACCGATAAATATAAGCTGGAGCCGTCACAGTTCAATGACAAGCCGGAGGGAACGACAAATGATACCACTCGTTTGGGACAGCCGTATTTCTCCATTCTATCCATCAGCTGAGGGAGAATGGTTTCAGTGCTGGTGGTGGAAAATGCAATTAAAAACAGATCCCATATCATTTTCAATACTTCGAAATACTTAATCTGAAAGATGAGACCGACAAGCGGAAAGAGGACAAAGAGGATCAGGAACAGGCCAAGGAATACGGTGCCAACCAGCTTAAACATAGGGAGGAGGAGTTCAATGCCATATTGGCCCACAGAAGCTGCCATCAGGGCTAACACGCCGATAGGAGCAGTGACCATGACGATTTGCGTGAGCTTGAACATAATCTGAGCGGTAGATTCAAAGAACTTCATTACTGGTTCAGAAGCTTTGCCGATACCAGCTGCGGCGACACCAAATAAAATGGCGAAGAAAATAACGGCAAGCAAATCATTTCTGGCCATGACATCAATAATGTTTGTAGGGATAATATCCAGGATCATTTGCTTGAAATCAACAACTTTGTCTGTGTAGCCGGAAAGTTCATGAATATCTTTTTTTGCCAAATGGGAGAGGTCAAGCCCGACACCTGGTTTTAAGACATTCGCTAATAAAAGTCCAAGCCCTAATACCAACGTTGTAATCACTTCGAACCAAATGATCGTCTTGATACCGAGGCTGCCCATTTTTTTCATGCTTCCGCTTCCTGCGGCTCCAATGACAATGGTAGAAAACACAATCGGCACAACAATCATTTTAATCAGGCGGATAAATCCATCCCCGACAGGCCTCAGTGCCATCCCGAAATCAGGAAAAAAGTGGCCGATCAACGCGCCGACAGCCAAAGCGATTAAAATTTGAAACGCGATTAATTTTTTCAAATGAATCCCCCTTTAGAACGATAGAATGTAGGCATATTCATATCATTCGTGATTCAAATGCAAACACCTTTTTTCAAGTTATTTTATTTTGATAGCGCTTTCATTATGTTGGCGAAAAAGTCCCCCGAAGCAGGGGGGACTTTTTTACTTCATTTGAATGTGCTTTAGATCTTCTTCAGAGGTATTTGTGAAAATAACCGGTGTTATAGCTGAAGCGGCATGCTGCTTGATGTAATCGAGATCAAAGGTGAGAAGCAGTTCGCCTTGTTTGACGGCTTGTCCGCTTGTGACATGTGCTTCAAAGCCTTCCCCATTCAGTTTGACGGTATCGATGCCGACATGAATCAGGATTTCAGTGCCGCCGGCGCTCATAAAGCCGATGGCGTGTTTTGTCGGAAAAATCGAGACGATCTCGCCGTCCGCAGGGGCAACGACTTTTCCTTCTGATGGTATAATCGCAAATCCCTCGCCCATCATTTTTTCTGAAAAGACTTGATCAGGCACATCCCCTAAAGAGACTGTTTCTCCTTTAATCGGATAAATAAAGGTCTCACCGGAATCGGACTTCTGCTGTTTGTCAGTTACCGTGTCAAGCGTGGCGGCGGTGGAAGGGACGCCTCCGGCCATGATTGTTTTGATGTCGTCTTTTAAGGCATCGGACTTGGTTCCGAATATTGCCTGGAAGTTGTTGTTGACCTCCAGCACACCTACTGCACCAAGCCGTTTTAATTCATCCTTTCTGACTTGGCTTGGCTGATGAACGGTCACACGAAGCCTTGTGATACATGCATCCAGGTTAGCGATATTTTGCTGTCCGCCCAAGGCCTGCAACACGTGAAAGGCAAGTTGGTCTTTTGCAACTGGAGTTTTCTCCTCATTCTGACCGTCTTCATCTGTCTCACGGCCGGGCGTTTTCAAATTCCATTTCAGAATCGCAAATCGGAACAAATAATAATAAATGAAAGCAAACACGATCCCGACAGGAATGACAACCCAGCCGTTTGTAGACAGTCCGTAGTTCAAGACGTAGTCAATTCCGCCGCCTGAGAACGTATAGCCGTGGCGGACATGGAATAAATCACAAACGACAAAGATGACGCCGGCAAGAATAGAGTTAATCAAATAGAGCACAGGCGCAACGAACAAGAAAGAAAACTCAACCGGCTCTGTAATTCCGGTCAGCATAGATGTGAGTGCCGCAGAAATCATCACGCCGGAGATCATTTTTTTCTTTTCCGGACGCGCGGTATGGATAATGGCAAGAGCAACTGCCGGCAGACAGAAAATCATGTAAGGGAAATCCCCCATCATAAAGCGCCCGGCTGTCGGGTCTCCCGCGAAAAACCTTGTCAGGTCTCCGGTTACGGTGTTGCCTGTTGATGGGTCTGTGTATTCTCCCATCATAAAATAGAAAGGCGTATAAAAAATATGATGCAGGCCAAAAGGAATCAGCAAACGATAGATCGTTGCATAAAAGAACAGGCCGACTGTTGAATCGGCAATTAAACTGCTGGCTGCGTTAATTCCGTTTTGGATCAGCGGCCAAACGAATGAGAAAATGACGCCGATCACCAATGAACTGACGGAAGTAATAATCGGGACAAAGCGTTTTCCAGAGAAAAATCCAAGGACCGGATGCAGCTCGATTGATGAAAATCGCTTATATAAATAGGCGGCGAGAAGCCCGATGATGATTCCTCCGAAAACCCCCATATCAATCAGGTGCTCGGCTCCTTCATACGGAGGCTGAAGGCCGAGTAATTTTCCCATATTGTCGAGGGTGACGGTTAAAATTAAGTATCCGATGACAGCGGCAAGTCCGGCTACACCTTCTCCGCCGGCTAATCCGATCGCGACCCCTACGGCGAAAATCAGCGGGAGATTATCGAATACAACGCCGCCTGCATCCTTTATAATAGGGATGTTCAGTAAATCCTTGTCTCCGAAACGGAGCAAAAGACCTGCTGCCGGCAGGACGGCAACCGGAGTCATCAACGCGCGGCCAAGCTGCTGCAGAATTTGAAATGCCTTTTTAAACATGACAGTCTCCTTTTATTGTTTTATGAGCATGGTGCACTCTTTAATTTTTGAGCTGCTTTATAATCGGCGATAACGGTTACATAATTGTGTTTTTGAAGAATGGAGGCTGGTACTTCTGTCGTGACAGGACCTTCAGCCATCTTTTGAATAGCGTCTGCTTTTTCCTCGCCGCTTGCTAAAAGCACAATATGTTTGCTGAATTCCATGATGGTTTTAATGCCCATTGAAATCGCGAGTCTCGGCACCAGCACTGGATCACCGCCGAAGAATCTGGCATTTGCCTGTATCGTGCTTTCCGAGAGCTTCACAACACGTGTCCGGTCCTCAAAATCAGATCCCGGTTCATTGAAACCGATATGGCCATTGGCGCCGATGCCGAGAATTTGGACATCAATGCCTCCCGCCTGGCGGATGAGATCCTCGTATACTTTGCATGCCGCCTCAAGCTGCGGATTGTCTCCTTGCGGGATATGAATATGATCAGGCTGCATATTGATATGCTGAAAAAGATGCTCATGCATAAAATGGTTATAACTTTGCGGATGAGATGGAGAGAGACCAGCGTATTCATCCAAATTAAATGTAGTAACCTTTGAAAAATCAATTTCGCCTGCCTGATAGTCTGAAATCAACTGCTTATACAAGCCGACCGGTGTGCTTCCTGTTGCCAGGCCGAGAACGGCATCTTTCTTAGCTTGTATTTGTTCTTTAATAATGGCAGCGCTTAACTTACAGAGTTCTTCGTAGTGCTCGGCGATCAGAATCTTCATGTGACACCCCCTCAAAGAGATAGACAAGCACCTTATTTGTTATGACCAATTTATGATACTTGTCATTACGAATTTAGCACCGCCCTATCAAACTGTCAATATTAATTTCTGAAAATTTGTTATAAAAGAAGGATACAAATCTTTCATATTGGGATGGCAAATGGTATTATGGTCTCAATTAAAAAGAACGGAATGCATACAGAATGGGGAGAATGAAATGACAGCTTTATATTCTGTTATCAAGTTTAAAATCATTGAGTTAATTAAATCGGGCAAATATCAGGCGAATGATCAGCTGCCGACGGAGAGTGAGTTTTGCGAACAATATGATGTCAGCAGAACAACTGTGAGACTGGCTCTGCAGCAGCTAGAGCTTGAGGGATATATTAAAAGAATTCAAGGAAAAGGGACATTTGTATCGGCGGCAAAAATACAAACGCCGATTCCGCATAAGATTACGAGCTTTGCAGAACAAATGAGAGGCCTTCGTTCTGAATCAAAAGTGCTTGAGCTTGTTGTGATTCCTGCCGATCACTCCATTGCCGAGCTTTTGAAAATGAAAGAGAATGAACCTGTCAACAAGCTTGTCAGAGTCAGATACGCCGAGGGGGAACCTTTGCAGTATCATACCTCATATATTCCCTGGAAGGCGGCACCGGGGCTGGTGCAGGAGGAATGCACCGGCTCGCTGTTTGAATTGTTAAGGACAAAATACAATATTGAAATCAGCAGGGGCACGGAATCGATCGAACCGATTTTAACGGATGAAACGATCAGCGGCCACTTATTAACCAATGTCGGAGCGCCTGCGTTTTTATCAGAATCCCTTACCTATGATAAAAATGAAGAAGTGGTGGAATATGCGCAAATTATTACCCGGGGAGACCGAACGAAATTCACCGTAGAACAGTCATATCATTCATAAAGCAATGTGTTTTAAGAAGGGAATGGTGGTTCTATGTTTTTATTGACGAATGGAAAAGTGCTGTGGGGAGCAGTGATTGCTGCATTCATCCTTTCAATTGTATTTTACCCTTCTCTGCCGACGCAGATGCCGATTCATTATGATGTTGCGAACAGTCCGAATCTGACGGTTAACAAGCTGGCGGGGACTGTGATGCTGCCTGTTTTGATGGTGGTGTTTGCATGGGCGCGGAAGATCAATTGGCAATTAGTGTTCGCAGTGTATATTTTGCTGATTTGCCACATTGTCGTCCTTTGTTTAGCGGTCTAAATCAAACAGCCAGAATAAAACTGGCTGTTTTTCTTTAATTTCAGCTTCATCTGACAATGAATGTGGTGTATAATAGCTGATGATCCTAAAGAATATTCTGAAATTTATAGGTGTGAAGCGGCGTATTATTAAAGGAAAGGCTGTATACTTTTTGCAGCTTTAAAAAGACTGAATATTTAAACAATTATGTGAAAGGTGTGCTGATTAGATTGAATAAGCTTATTGAACGAGAAAAAACTGTATATTATAAGGAAAAGCCCGACCCGTCTTCCTTGGGGTTTGGACAATATTTTACAGATTATATGTTTGTGATGGACTACGAAGAGGGGATTGGATGGCATCATCCGAGAATTGCGCCGTACGCACCGCTTACGCTTGATCCATCTTCATCTGTTTTTCATTACGGCCAGGCTGTTTTTGAAGGATTAAAAGCATACAGAACAGACGACGGCAGGGTGCTGCTGTTCCGTCCGGATCAAAATATCAAACGGCTGAACAGATCGTGTGAGCGCATGAGCATGCCCCCTTTAGACGAAGAGCTGGTGCTTGAGGCATTGACGCAATTAGTTGAGCTGGAGAAAGATTGGGTTCCAAAGGAAAAAGGAACGTCACTGTATATTCGTCCTTTTGTCATTGCCACAGAACCGAGTCTCGGTGTGAAGGCATCCAGGAGCTATACATTTATGATCGTGCTTTCGCCTGTCGGCTCCTATTATGGCGACGATCAGCTGAAGCCGGTTAGAATCTATGTCGAAGATGAGTATGTGAGGGCGGTCAACGGAGGAGTCGGGTTTGCAAAAACGGCTGGAAACTATGCCGCCAGTCTTCAGGCACAGCGGAAAGCGAATGAACTGGGCTATGACCAGGTACTGTGGCTGGACGCCATCGAAAAGAAATATGTGGAAGAAGTAGGGAGCATGAACATCTTTTTCGTCATAAACGGGGAAGCTGTCACACCTGCTTTAAGCGGAAGCATTTTAAGCGGGGTTACACGTGCGTCTGCGATTGAATTGATTCGAAGCTGGGGCATTCCGGTTCGTGAAGAGAGAATATCGATTGATGAGGTGTATGCGGCCTCTGCACGCGGAGAATTGACAGAGGTCTTCGGCACAGGCACGGCAGCCGTCGTTACGCCTGTCGGTGAACTCAACATTCATGGAAAAACGGTGATTGTAGGAGACGGGCAAATCGGGGAGCTATCAAAAAAGCTGTATGAAACGATAACAGATATTCAGCTTGGCAAGGTGAAAGGCCCGTTTAACTGGACAGTGGAAGTGTGAAAATCGAAAAAGAACCTGCCCGAAGGCAGGTTCTTTTTATTTTGAATGAGTCATATCAGCAGCCGGCTGGCTTTTGCGGTTTTTCACATAATATATTGCATAGCAAATGGCCATAAACGGAACGCCGCAATACAGTGCGATTCTTTGATTCGGATCAAAGGCAATGCCAACAACGGAAGCCAGGCATAACAGGAACGCGGCAATCGGCACGAACGGATACAAAGGGGTCCTGTATTTCAAATCAGTAACCTTGTTTCCCGCTTCGATATAACGTTTTCTGAACATGAATTGAGAAGCAGCGATTCCCATCCACACGACAACGACGGCAAAACCGGAAATCGACACGAGCACAACGTATACAGTGTCTGGCGCAAATACGCTGGACAGCAACGACAGAATGCCGCCAATCATGCTGAACACCAGCGCGTTAAAAGGGGTTCCTTTTGACGTCAGCTTTGCAAATATCGGATGAAGCGTTTTTTCTTTTGATAAAGACCACAGCATCCGGGAAGAAGCGTAGAGTCCGGAATTAGCCGCTGACAGGATCGCTGTTAGGATAACAAAGTTCATGATATCGGCTGCGTATGGTACACCGACTCTGTCAAAGACAGCGACAAACGGGCTTTTGATGACACCTGCATCTTGAATCGGAATCAGCCCTGACAGCACAAAAATTGTTCCGACAAAGAAGAGTGAGAGACGCCAGACCGTTGTTTTAATCGCTTTTGGTATTGTCTTGTCAGGATCAACGCTTTCACCGGCTGCGATTCCGATTAGTTCCGTTCCCGAAAAGGCAAAATTGACGGACAGCATCGTCATCAAAATCGGGACAAATCCATTTGGAAAAAGCCCGCCTTCCGCCATGAAGTTGGATAGCATCGGAGCGGCTTCTCCGCCTTTGATCGGGATGATGCCGAACATGGCAGAGCCGCCTAAAAGAATAAATAATACAATGGCTAATACTTTGATGCTGGAAAACCAAAATTCTGATTCAGCGAAAAACTTGACCGAAAATGCGTTAAGCAAGAAAATGAACAGCGCAAAGACGGCACTCCACATCCAAACCGATGTATGGGGGAACCAGCGCTGCATTAACAGGCCGGCTGCTGTGAATTCTGATCCCAATGCCACGGTCCATGTCAGCCAGTACAGCCAAGCAACCGTAAATCCGGTGCCCGGCCCTATGTATTTAGCTGCATAGGTGTGAAAGGCGCCGGTCACAGGCATGGCGACTGACAGCTCACCGAGGCATAGCATGACCAGATAGACGATGCCGGCCCCGACTAAGTAGGCGACTATCGTTCCGGCCGGGCCTGCTTGCTGAATGGTATAACCAGAGCTTAAAAACAGCCCGGTTCCGATGACACCTCCCAAGGAAAGCATAAAGAGGTGCCGGCTTTTCATACTTCTCTGAAAGGTTGTCTCATTCTTGTTGTGGGCAGAGTTCATCTTTTTCCAACTTTCTATCAGCGATTTATTTCCTCCTAATAAAAAATCTCATGTCAGAAAGTGACACGAGACTCCGGCGAACCGGCTTTAAGTTAGAATATACAAACTATTCCGATAAGTCAAGTTGTTTTTAAAGAGCGGGCCCAAGCCGCAACTTCTTGAATATCTTCGGGTTTTGTCCGGCAGCAGCCGCCAATCAGCCTCGCCCCTTTTTCATGCCAGGTGCGGGCGCTCGCCCCGTAAGATTCTGCGCATGCTGCGCCGTTCCACGTTTTTGTTTCCGGATCATATTGCTCACCTGAATTCGGGTAGACAATGATCGGTTTTGACGTGTTCTTTTTTAACTCCTCTATCAAGGAAGGGATATGCTGAAGCGGCGTGCAGTTGATGCCGAGTGCTGCAATTTGGCGGTGTTCATCAAGCCACGATGCGCAGTCAGCTGCAGGTGTTCCGTCACTGATATGCAGGCCGTCTTTAGCACTGAAGCTGATCCATGCATACGTTTCAGGAAATTCCTTCAACAGCCGAACAATCGCTTTGGCTTCAGTCAGACACGGAATCGTTTCGCATGCCAAAACATCAGCCCCGGCTTCAATCAGCGCCTTCATCCGGGGGCGATGAAATTCAATCAGTTCATCTTCTGATATTGCGTAGTTGCCGCGATACTCAGACCCGTCTGCAAGATAAGCGCCATAAGGGCCTATAGAAGCCGCAATGATCGGTTTTGGCCGATTCAAACGGTTCTCTTTAAGCGACCAAAATTCATCACGTGCTTCAGCTGCGATGCTGACGGACAACTCGATGAGCCGGCGTGCTTCCGCTTCGCTCAGCCCGCGTGCGGCAAAGCCTTCAAATGTAGACTGATAGCTGGCGGTGATTGCACAATCGGCGCCTGCCGCGAAATAATCAGTATGTACTTGTTTAATCAGATTTGGCTCTTCCATCAGGATTTTTGCCGACCACAGACTGTCATTCAAATTACAGCCCTTGCGTTCAAGCTCGGTCGCCATGGCGCCGTCTAGCACAATAAGCGGGTATGTATCTAAAATGTGTTGGATAGGATTCATAGAATGTACCGATGCCTTCTTTCAGATTTTTTTGAAAAAGATATGAAAATCGTAATGGAGGCTTACGTGTTTGTCAATAAACGCAAAAAGGGAAAGGTGTTCAGCCCATATGTCTGAACACCCTTTTCTTATGATATTTGTTTGTTGTGCGTGTCAGTCTTTTTGTCTGAAACCGGCCAGCACTCAATGCCATTATGGTTTTTGAGCACATCTTTATAAAAGACCGGATCTTTGCCTGCTTTTTTCTGGCGTGTATAGTCTTTCAGCGCCGTAAAAACGACCTTTGATAGTAAGAAAATCGCGATTAAATTCACGACGACCATCAAACCCATGAACAAATCAGCAAGATCCCAGACGAGCTGGACTTTGGCAACACAGCCAAACACGATCATTGCCAGCACGCCGATACGGTAGACAAAAATCAGTTTTTTGCTTTTGTTCAAAAAGCCGATATTGGTTTCGCCATAATAATAGTTTCCAATTAGAGCACAGAATCCGAATAACAAAATCAGAATGGCGAGAAAGCCTGATGCCCATGATCCGACATGGGAGCTGAGGGAGGCTTGTGTCAAGGCGATTCCGCTCAGACCCGGAGTATGATAGGCATCCGAAAACAGGATGATAAAGGCGGTGCTTGTACAAATAACCAGTGTATCTGTCAGTACACCAAAAGCTTGGATCAGCCCCTGTTTGACGGGATGGCTTGTTGTGGCGGTGGCAGCGGCATTCGGTGCGCTTCCCATTCCCGCTTCGTTTGAAAAGATTCCCCGTCTGACGCCTTGCATGAGTGCCGCGCCCAAAGCCCCGCCGGCGGCCTGGTCAAAACCAAACGCATTTTTCACGATTAGCGCAAGCACACCTGGCAGCTGCGTAATGTTGGAGAAAATGACGAAAAACGCAACTCCGATATACAGGACAGCCAATACGACGACAATGGATTCAGCCAGTTTTGCAATGCGCTTGACTCCGCCAAAAATAATCGTGCCGAATACAGCAATTAAAATGAGTCCCAATGTCAGGCGGTTTGTGCCAAACGCGTTTTCAAAGGCAAGGCTGACTGTATTGGATTGAACCGAGTTGAAGACGATACCGAACGATAAGGTGATTAACACAGCGAACAGCGCGCCCATCCACCTTTTGTTCAGCCCTTTTTCCATGTAATACGCCGGCCCGCCGCGGAAGCCGTTTACATCTTTTACTTTATAAATCTGAGCCAGTGTGCTTTCCACAAAGCTAGATGCTGATCCGATAATGGCGATAATCCACATCCAGAAGATTGCACCGGGCCCGCCGAGTGCAATGGCGATAGCAATGCCCGTAATATTTCCCGTTCCGACACGGGCTGCCATGCTGATGCAAAAGGCTTGAAACGGAGAAATGCTGTTTTTTGACCGGGAAGCAGCACCTTCTCTTAATACCCTGACCATTTCTTTCAGCATGCGAACCTGTAAAAACTTAAGCCTGAACGTAAAATAGATTCCCAGAGAAAGGAGCAAAACAATTAATAGCTTTGACCACAAAAGATCATTTGCAATACCGACGATATGTTCCAGGATTTGCTGCATACAATCACCTCTTTTTTCATATTTAAAAAATGCTGAGCTCCCATTCCTGCGCCATATGCTTTAGCAGCATACCGCCAGTGAGGCTGTTGCCGTATTCATCAATGGCAGGCCCGTAAATGCCGATGCCGCATCCGGATTGAAAAGGTTGTTCTCTTCTGGCGCTTGGAGGCACCAGCGCCATGATGCCGCCGGAGACGCCGCTTTTGGCCGGCACGCCGACAAACGCCGCATATTTGCCTGAAGCGTTGTACATGCCGCACGTCAGCATTAATGCCTTGGCCAATTTTGCCACATCTTTTGGAATCACCTGCTCGCGTCGAATCGGATGATACCCGTCATGAGCAAGGATCAGGCCGATCAACGCAATGTCTTCTGTGGTGCTCTCCATAGCGCATTGCTTCAAGTACACCTCAAGTGTTTCTTCTACTTCAGCTTCTAAAAAGTTTGTTTCTTTTAAATAGTAGGCCAGCGCTCTGTTGCGGTGGGCGGTTTCCCATTCAGAACGGAACACTTCCTCATGAATTCTCGGCCGTTTTCCTATCAAAGTTTCCATCACCGAGTAAAGAAACTCGAGCTTTTCGTATGCCGATTCTCCGGGAAGAATCGAAGCGATGGTGAGGGCACCCGCGTTGATCATGGGATTGAAGGGCTTTCCCGGCTTGTTTATTTCGAGCCGAATGATTGAATTAAAGGCGTCACCTGTCGGCTCGACATCTACGCGGTCAAGCACATAGGGAATGCCGCGGCTCATGCAGGCGGCAATAAAGCTAATCACTTTTGAAATGCTTTGCAGGGTAAAAGAGACGTTCCAGTCGCCGGCGTGTATCATCGTTCCATCAGGCTCCAATACACAGATGCCGAGCTGTGAATCATTGACTTTTCCTAAAGCGGGGATATAGTTTGCGCTTTGTCCATTGGCGGCAAAAGGGCGATAGTATTCAACCCAATCATGAAGCTGTAACGCCGGGTTTATGTCTTTCTGGTGCTCTTTTATCAATTCTTTCATCGAATTCCTCCTCACTGATTTTTTTCTTAAAGGACTGAGGTGTATCAAAACGAAGGCTAATGGGGCGTTAAACGCTTTCATAATAGCGGAAGGTATAATTACTGTATAATGGAGACTACAGAATCATACAAAATACGACAAAAACATTTTGAAAATAAGCAGTAAGATTTATAAAAACCTCATGTTCTGGGTCAAAAGCAATTTGCAGGTTTTCTCCCGATTCCCCAAAATTAAAAGCGAGGATGTGATCAACATAAAACTGGAACGGTTTATTGAAAAAGACGGATATATATTGGCCCTCATGCTGATTACGGTGCCGCTGGCCGGTGAACTGAAATTTTATCCCCTCAATGAAGAATTCCGGGTCAGCTTTGGGGCACCGGTTTTTTTCTTCTTTTTATCATTGTTGCGGCATGTGCCCGCTGTGCTGCCGGGTTTTCTGACTGGAGCGGCTGTTTTCATCTTTCGCGTCTTTCTGGAATTATGGGGCGGAGGACACAATGGACTGACTCCGATTCTGTATGATCAAGCGTCTGGCTTTTTCTTTTATATGACTTACGCCTGTCTGTTTTCCATATTAAAGGCCAATCGTTTCCGTGAACGGCCGATTATGCTCGGTTTCATTGGGTTTATGATTGAAGTTGTGTCAGATTGTGTCGAGCTGGCTGTACAATTTCTCATTTTTCATACGGTTGTCACGCCTGAGAAAATCACTGACATTGCGGTGATTGCGATTTCTCACACATTTATTGTGATGAGCTTTTATAGTGTGCTGAAGCTATATGAAACACAATCGAGAGAAAAACAGACAAGGCAGCAGCACGAGCACATGCTGATGATCGTTTCCAATTTATATGAAGAAACGGTGCACCTAAAAAAGACATTGAAAACGACAGAGAAAGTGACAAACGATTCGTATCAGCTCTATCGGGAAATGAAGGGCAAGGATGTTCAGCTGAGCGGCAGAATCCTGAGACTGGCCGGAGAGATTCATGAAGTGAAAAAGGACAACCAGCGAATATTCGCAGGGCTTTCAAAACTGATTTCGAATGAGAGTTTGAGAGATTATATGAGGGCTTCTGATTTGCTGCAGCTCGTGATTCGAATGAATGAAAAGTACGCTGAAGCACTAGGAAAGCAGATTGGTTTTTACTGCTCCATAGAGGGAGAGCATGACGAATATCACGTATTTATCGTGCTTTCGATCATTAATAATCTAACAGCAAATGCGGTAGAGGCTATGGATGAAGAGGGAATGGTCAGCCTGAGGCTCCGTAAGCCAAATGAGAGTATGGTAGAATTCCAGGTGGAAGACAATGGCCCCGGGATTTCCGAGAAAATCGGAGACATTGTGTTTGACCCGGGCTTTACTTCAAAATATGACGAATTTGGCACGCCTTCTACAGGTATCGGACTTTCCTACGTAAAGGAAATCGTGACAGAGCTAGAAGGGGATATCACGTTTGATAATCAGCAGCGGGGAGTGGTGTTTGCCATCAGGCTGCCTGTCCGGCATTTGATTCAGAAAGGGTGAACCGAAAGCTATGCGTTTTTTTATTGCAGATGATGACCGTGCGGTGCGGTCAATTTTAAGGCAGATTATTGAGGACGAAGATCTCGGGGAAGCTGTTGGTGAAGCAGACGACGGAAGCCAAGTGGAAGGGCATATGCTGCAATTTAAGCAGATTGATATTTTATTAATCGATCTGTTAATGCCCGGAAGAGACGGCATTGAGACGATTCGTCAGATCCAGAATACGTACTCCGGCAAAATCGTAATGATCTCTCAAGTGGAGGCGAAGGAAATGGTCGGGGAAGCGTACTCGCTCGGCATCGAATATTTTATCCATAAGCCGATTAACCGCATTGAAATTGTCACGGTTCTCCAAAAGGTGAAGGAGCGGATCGAGCTTGAACACTCGATTGGAGCCATTCAGCATTCTCTAAGCCGGCTTGTCAATCGGACTGAACGGAAAGCGCGTCCCCAGCAGAAGAGTGACAGCGGTTTAAAAGAGGCAGGAACATTCCTGTTGTCCGAGCTGGGCATGATGGGAGAAGGCGGCGCACATGATCTCATGGCGGTCCTGCAGTATTTAGCAGAACACGAGCAATCCGAGCCGCACGAAAAACAAAGCCCTTCGCTAAAACAAATATTCACCCAAGTAGCGGTACGGAAGCTGGGAGCAGGGGCCTCACAGACGGAAGTCAATCGCGAAATGAAAGCCTCGGAGCAGCGTATCCGCAGAGCGATTATTCATTCGCTGCACCATTTTGCTTCACTGGGCACAACTGATTTTTCGAATCCAAAATTTGAAACCTATGCATCGAAATTCTTTGATTTTCCGGTTGTCAGCCAGAAAATGAAAGAACTCCAATCCAAGGATGCAAAACCCCTTGCACCTGCTAGAATAAATATGAAAAAATTCATCCACGTGTTTTTTTTGGAAGCAAAGCTTTTGCATGAGACGATGAAACAAAGAAAGATATAAACCAAACAGCCGGCTGACCAGGCTGTTTTTTTGCTGCGCAGAATCCCGGCCGGACAGTGATTCACCGCTTTTTTATAAAATATCAGAAAATAAAGATATTGACTTATTGTTTATTTGTCTTACAATTAAACAAAAGGATATATGGGGAAGGAGCGGATGTGGAAGAAAAATTAATAAAAGCGCTTACAGATAGAGGCTGTATACACAAATAACAGGAGGTTATGTTGATGAGCCGTATCAGAAAAGCACCCGCTGGAATTTTAGGTTTTCCGGTTGCTCCTTTTAACACACAAGGAAAACTGGAGGAAGAAGCTCTTTTTCAAAACATTGAGTTTTTGCTGAATGAGGGCTTGGAAGCGATATTTATCGCTTGCGGGTCTGGTGAATTCCAATCTCTCAGCCAGAAGGAATATGAGCAAATGGTGGAAGTCGCAGTCTCGGCAGCCGGAGGAAAGGTGCCGGTCTACACGGGGGTGGGCGGCAACCTCAGCACAGCGCTTGATTGGGCGCAGCTGTCGGAGAAAAAAGGCGCCGATGGCTACTTGATCCTGCCTCCGTATTTGGTGCATGGCGAACAGGAGGGGCTGTACCAGTATGCGAAAACGATTATTGAAAGCACTGACTTGAACGCGATTCTTTATCAGCGCGATAACGCAGTTCTCTCTGTTGAACAGATCAAACGTCTGACCGAATGTGAACAGCTTGTCGGTGTCAAAGACGGGGTAGGAAATATGGATTTGAATATCAACCTCGTCTATACGATCGGCGACCGCTTGGGATGGCTCAACGGAATGCCGATGGCTGAAGTGACGATGCCGGCATATCTGCCGATCGGGTTCCACTCTTACTCTTCAGCGATTTCAAATTATATCCCGCATATTTCGCGAATGTTCTATGATGCATTGAAAAACGGAAATGACGAGTTGGTGAAGGAACTCTATCGGCATGTGATTCTGCCGATCAACGACATTCGCAAACAACGAAAAGGCTACGCCGTATCCTTGATTAAAGCCGGTATGGAAATCATGGGTTTGAATGTAAGGAATACAGCCAGACCGCCTGTCGGCCCGGTTGAAAAAGATCATTATCAGCAATTGGAAGCAATTTTGAAGCAGGCGGCTGACCGTTTTCCGAAAAAAGCCGCGACGGTTTGACCAGAAAAAACACGAAAGGGGCAATGGGCATGTCTGTGATCACGGAACAAAACACGTACCTCAACTTTATTAACGGAGAGTGGGTTAAGTCTCAATCAGGCGATATGGTCAAGGTCGAAAACCCTGCCGATGTGAATGATATTGTCGGATATGTACAGAATTCAACGGCTGAAGATGTGGAACGTGCCGTCGCCGCCGCCAATGAAGCCAAAACGGCTTGGAGAAAGCTGACGGGTGCTGAGCGCGGCCAATACTTATACAAAACAGCGGATATCATGGAGCAGCGCTTGGAGGAAATCGCCGCCTGTGCAACGCGTGAAATGGGGAAAACATTGCCGGAAGCGAAGGGAGAAACAGCCCGGGGGATTGCCATTCTGCGCTATTACGCCGGAGAGGGCATGCGAAAAACGGGTGACGTCATTCCGTCTACTGACAAAGACGCGCTCATGTTTACCACCCGTGTTCCGCTCGGTGTGGTCGGCGTGATTTCTCCGTGGAACTTCCCAGTGGCGATTCCGATTTGGAAAATGGCGCCGGCATTGGTATACGGCAATACCGTTGTCATCAAACCGGCGACAGAAACAGCTGTGACATGCGCGAAGATCATTGCCTGCTTTGAAGAAGCGGGGCTCCCGGCAGGGGTCATCAATTTGGTGACAGGCCCGGGTTCTGTTGTCGGGCAGGGGCTTGCTGAGCATGACGGTGTAAACGCCGTTACGTTTACCGGTTCAAATCAAGTCGGAAAAATCATCGGGCAAGCCGCTTTAGCGAGGGGAGCCAAATATCAGCTTGAGATGGGCGGCAAAAACCCTGTCATCGTAGCTGATGACGCTGACCTTGAAGCTGCGGCAGAAGCAGTCATAACAGGGGCCTTCCGTTCAACTGGCCAGAAATGCACCGCGACAAGCCGTGTCATCGTACAAAGCGGAATTTACGAGCGCTTTAAAGAAAAACTGCTCCATCGCACAAAAGATATTACAATCGGAGACAGCTTAAAAGAGGATGTCTGGATGGGACCGATAGCCAGCAAGAATCAGCTTGATAACTGCCTGTCATACATTGAGAAAGGCAAACAGGAGGGCGCTTCCCTTTTAATTGGAGGAGAAAAGCTGGAGAACGGAAAGTATCAAAACGGCTATTATGTTCAGCCTGCCATCTTTGACAATGTGACATCTGAGATGACAATTGCCCAGGAGGAAATTTTCGGTCCGGTGATCGCCTTGATCAAGGTGGACTCGATGGAGGAGGCGCTGAACATCGCCAATGATGTGAAGTTCGGTTTAAGTGCATCCATCTTCACGGAAAACATCGGCCGAATGCTTTCTTTCATTGATGAAATCGATGCCGGACTGGTTCGGATCAATGCAGAAAGCGCAGGTGTTGAGCTGCAGGCGCCTTTTGGCGGCATGAAGCAGTCGAGCTCCCACTCCCGAGAACAGGGTGAGGCAGCGAAGGACTTTTTCACAGCGATCAAAACCGTTTTTGTGAAGCCGTAATGGTGCTGGAAAGAGGCGTGCGTCTCTTTCCCGGCTTTATCACAGCCAGCATATGATTCTCTACTTTGAAAAGGAGAAGATACTATGAAAAAAGACTTTGCGAGTGTTACACCGGCGGGCAAAAAAACGTCCGTGCGCTGGTTCATCGTGTTTATGCTGTTTCTTGTGACCTCTATTAACTACGCGGATCGAGCGACGCTTTCCATCACCGGAGATTCCGTCCAGCATGATTTGGGATTGGACTCGGTCGCCATGGGATATGTCTTTTCTGCCTTTGGCTGGGCCTATGTCATCGGACAGCTTCCGGGCGGCTGGCTGCTGGACCGTTTTGGTTCAAAGACTATCATTGCGTTAAGCATCTTTTTTTGGTCGTTTTTTACGCTGCTGCAAGGGGCGATTGGCTTTTTCTCCGCCGGCACAGCGATTATCTTGCTGTTTGCACTGCGTTTTCTGGTTGGTTTATCAGAAGCGCCTTCATTTCCCGGAAACGGCAGAGTTGTTGCCTCATGGTTTCCAAGCTCCGAGCGCGGGACAGCTTCAGCCTTTTTTAATTCAGCACAATACTTCGCAATCGTCATTTTTTCTCCTTTAATGGGCTGGCTTACCCACTCTTTCGGCTGGCATTCCGTCTTCGTTGTCATGGGTATTGCGGGCATTCTTCTGGCTGTCATCTGGCTAAAAACGGTGTATGAACCGAAAAAACACCCAAAGGTTAATGAAGCTGAGCTTGCGTACATCGAACAGGGCGGCGGGCTGATATCCATGGATGACAGTAAAAGCAAACAAGAAACAGAATCGAAATGGCCGTATATCAAACAGCTGTTAACGAACCGCATGCTAATTGGCGTGTACATCGCGCAATACTGTATTACGACTCTCACCTATTTCTTTCTCACATGGTTTCCGGTATATTTGGTTCAGGCCCGCGGCATGTCTATTCTTGAAGCTGGGTTTGTCGCTTCCCTGCCGGCGCTGTGCGGATTTGCCGGCGGCGTCCTTGGGGGCATTGTGTCAGACATCTTACTCAAAAAAGGCCGTTCACTGACCTTTGCAAGAAAAGTCCCAATCATTGCCGGCATGCTGCTGTCTTGCAGTATGATTGTCTGCAACTATACAGATTCAGCGTGGCTTGTCGTTGTTATTATGTCGCTCGCGTTTTTTGGAAAAGGCTTCGGCGCACTGGGCTGGGCTGTCGTGTCGGACACGTCTCCGAAAGAGTGTGCAGGATTAAGCGGCGGTTTGTTCAACACTTTCGGCAATATTGCCTCGATTACAACACCGATTATTATCGGATACATTGTTAATGCCACTGGATCTTTTAATGGCGCGCTTGTGTTTGTCGGCGCTAACGCGATTGCGGCGATCCTCAGCTATTTGCTGCTGGTCGGGCCGATCAAACGGGTCGTGTTAAAGAAACAAGAACAAGACCCCGATCAATCATTGCCTGTCTAATATTTATGAAAGCGCTTTATAAAGGGAGGAAAATGCATGAGTTCACCGATACAAGAGCAGGTTCAAAAAGAGAAAAGATTGAATATTCCCTCAATTTCTGAAATGAAGGTGATTCCTGTTGCGGGACATGACAGCATGCTGCTGAACCTAAGCGGAGCACACAGCCCGTTTTTTACCCGGAATATCGTAATCTTAACGGACAGCAGCGGAAATCAGGGAGTCGGCGAGGTGCCTGGCGGAGAGCATATTCGCCGCACACTGGAGCTGGCAGAGCCGCTTGTTGTCGGAAAATCTATCGGTGCGTACCAGGCGATATTGCAAACGGTCAGAAAGCAGTTTGGCGATCAGGACAGGGGAGGGCGAGGAAACCAGACGTTTGATTTGCGCACCACTGTGCACGCCGTCACCGCACTGGAAGCGGCTTTGTTAGATTTGCTTGGAAAGTTTCTTCAGGAACCGGTCGCGGCTTTGCTGGGCGAAGGGAAGCAGCGTGATGAAGTAAAAATGCTCGGTTACCTCTTTTACATCGGCGACCGAAAGCGGACGACCTTGCCGTATCAAAGCGATGAGCAGTCAGATTGTGCGTGGTTCCGTCTGCGCCATGAGGAAGCGCTGACGCCGGAGGCCATTGTGCGTCTTGCCGAATCCGCACAGGAGCGCTATGGCTTTCAGGATTTCAAGTTGAAAGGCGGGGTGCTGCGGGGAGAAGAGGAAATCGAAGCTGTTACCGCATTATCGAAACGTTTTCCAGAGGCAAGGATCACTCTTGATCCGAACGGGGCATGGTCATTAGAGGAAGCTATTGCATTATGCAAAGGAAAGCAAGATGTGCTCGCGTATGCGGAAGATCCGTGCGGGGATGAGAATGGCTACTCTGCTCGTGAAGTAATGGCTGAATTCCGCCGTGCGACAGGGCTTCCGACTGCGACAAATATGATTGCGACTGACTGGCGGGAAATGGGTCACGCGATTCAGCTCCATGCGGTGGATATACCGCTGGCTGATCCGCATTTTTGGACGATGCAAGGGTCGGTGCGGGTTGCGCAAATGTGCTATGATTGGGGTTTGACATGGGGCTCGCATTCCAACAACCACTTTGATATTTCCCTAGCGATGTTTACCCATGTGGCAGCAGCGGCTCCGGGGCGGATCACGGCGATTGATACCCATTGGATCTGGCAGGACGGGCAGCGATTAACGAAACAGCCTTTTGAGATTTCCTCTGGCTGTATCAAGGTGCCGGATAAGCCTGGACTAGGCGTCGATATTGATATGGAACAAGTGGAAAAAGCGCATGAGATCTACCGGAAAATGAATTTAGGCGCACGGAATGACGCGATCCCAATGCAATTCCTGATCAACAACTGGAAATTTGACCGGAAGCGCCCGTGTCTTGTGCGATAAGTTTTATTGTAAATATTGTCATATCTGCTATTTTGTCTTACAATTGAACAACTGAAGGGAGAGTTGTTCGTGTACGAAGGTTTAGAGGATTTGAAAGTCGATACAGTCAATCGGAAAACATTAGCCAAGCAGGTCATCGAACGGATTGTCCATTTATTATCGAGCGGACAGTTGAGGGCTGGAGACAAATTGCCGACAGAAATGGAACTGATGGACATTTTGCATGTCAGCAGGCCGGTGCTTCGGGAGGCACTCAGTTCACTTGAAACGCTGGGCGTCATTACGAGAAAAACACGAGGGGGCACATATTTCAACGATAAAATCGGCATGCAGCCATTTTCCGTCATGCTTGCCTTGGCCACTGATAATCTTCCGGCTATCATTGAAGCGCGGATGGCGTTAGAACTCGGACTCGTGACAATTGCCGCGGAAAAAATCAATGGGGATGAGCTTCAGCGTTTGCAGAAGACGATCGACGATATTGCCAACAGCACTGACAATCTTTATGGTGAAGCGGATAAAGAGTTCCATCGAATTATTGCGTTAAGCGCCAATAACCCCGTCGTTGAGGGAATGATTCAGTCCCTCTTAATCACCCATGCGAAAATTGACAGCCAAATTCCGTACAGGGAGAGAGATGTAACGGTCGAATATCACAAAAAAATCTACGACGCTCTTGCTAAAAGAGATCCTTACAAAGCGCATTACCACATGTATGAGCATCTGAAATTTGTCCGTGACAAAATTCTAAAAGGAATGGATGAAAAATAATGGTGAACAACCGCAGTTGAAACGTAAGAGCTGCGGTTTTTTTAAAACCAATTTAGAAAACGCTTACTAAGATATGAGGAGTGATTTTCATATGGCGATGAACCTCAGGAAGAACCAAGCGCCCCTTTACATCAAAGTGCATGAAATAGATAACACCGCGATTATTGTAAATGATGGAGGACTGCCAAAGGGGACTGTTTTCTCATGCGGGCTCGTACTTGAAGAGGATGTTCCTCAAGGCCATAAGGTGGCCCTAACCGATCTCAATCAAGGGGACGAGATCGTGCGTTACGGAGAGGTAATTGGATTTGCTGATGAGACGATCAAACGCGGGAGCTGGATACGGGAAGCCCTCGTGAGAATGCCCGCTCCTCCTGCGTTAGACGATCTTCCTCTCGCAAATAGAGTGCCGCAGCCGCGGCCGCCTCTTGAAGGCTACACGTTTGAAGGATACCGAAATGCAGATGGCAGTGCGGGGACAAAAAATATTCTCGGCATCACGACAAGTGTTCAATGTGTTGTTGGCGTTTTGGATTATGCAGTCAAACGAATAAAAGAAGAGCTGCTGCCGAAATACCCAAATGTCGATGACGTTGTGCCGCTGCATCATCAATACGGATGCGGCGTGGCGATCAATGCGCCCGACGCTGTCATTCCGATCCGCACGATTCAAAATCTCGCGAAGCATCCGAACTTCGGCGGAGAAGTAATGGTAATCGGATTGGGATGTGAAAAGCTCCTCCCGGAAAGAATTGCCTCCGAAAATGATGATGACATTCTATCACTCCAGGATCACCGAGGTTTTGCGGCGATGATCCAATCCATTTTGGAAATGGCGGAGGAACGGTTAATCAGGCTGAACAGCAGAACCCGGGTGTCATGCCCTGTTTCGGATCTGGTTATCGGTCTGCAATGCGGCGGAAGTGATGCGTTTTCCGGCGTGACGGCGAACCCTGCCGTGGGGTATGCGGCTGATTTATTGGTT
This sequence comes from Bacillus sp. FSL R5-0603, assembly GCF_038050295.1. NCBI lineage: Bacteria > Bacillati > Bacillota > Bacilli > Caryophanales > Bacillaceae > Bacillus > Bacillus sp. FSL R5-0603. The sequence continues at coordinate 190,446 of NZ_JBBOYP010000001.1, forward strand.
CGCGCAGGTGCGACGGTTTTGTTTTCTGAAGTGACAGAGGTGCGTGATGCCATTCATTTATTAACGCCGCGGGCTGTCAGTGAAGAGGTCGGACAATCGCTGATCGAAGAGATGAAGTGGTATGACAGCTATCTCCGGCGGGGAGACGCAGACCGAAGCGCAAACCCGTCACCAGGCAATAAAAAAGGCGGATTATCCAATGTGGTGGAAAAAGCGTTAGGATCGGTAGCGAAATCAGGCACAAGCCCCATCTCCGGCGTGCTCGGCCCTGGTGAAAGAGCAGAGCAAAAAGGCCTGCTGTTCGCGGCGACACCGGCAAGCGATTTTGTGTGCGGCACCCTGCAGCTGGCTGCGGGCATGAATCTGCAGGTGTTTACGACAGGGAGGGGAACACCATATGGCCTGGCTGCTGCGCCGGTGCTGAAAGTATCGACGCGGCATTCCTTATCAGAGCATTGGGCTGATTTAATCGATATCAATGCCGGCCGAATCGCGACAGGAGAGGCCAGTATCGAAGACGTAGGCTGGGAAATCTTCAGGACGATTTTGGATGTGGCAAGCGGCCGCAAACAAACGTGGGCAGACCGTTGGGGTCTTCATAATGATTTGTGCTTGTTTAATCCTGCTCCAGTGACTTGATTCATGTTTTTATAGCGGGAAGATGGAATATGCTGTAAAATACAATTAACGTATAGGAAACGGAGGGGTTACAGCATGGCTTTCATTAGATTCCGAGTGACACGAATTCAATAGTGAACAACTCTCGCCTGAATGCGAGAGAATCGGGATGAATCCGCCTATGTATGAGCCCTTATATGGTTATCGAAAAAGAGGGTGGCGTGCCTGCCCTTTTTTTGTACCTTCAAGCATCCCTTCTCTCTACTGCAGGTCGGAGCATGAGAAAGGGGAAATGGGATGACAAACCTTAACGAAAAACAGCTTATCACTGAGATTGTCGGGCTTGCACGCAGCCAAGGTTTGACGGTTCATTCTGAGAACGCGCAATTGAATGAAACCGGAATGGACTTTCAAGTTGTATTTGCCAAGGACGACACAGGTATGCCATGGGTGCTGCGAAAACCGCGGCGAAGTGATGTTGTGGAAAGAGCATCTGCAGAAGGCATAACGCTTGCCTTTCTCCGCGCGAATCTGACTGCTGATGTGCCGGATTGGAGAATTCACACGCCGGAATTGATCGCTTACCCAATGTTAAAAGGAACGCCGGCGGCCGGGATTGATTTGGAACAAAAGCAATATGTTTGGAATATGAATCATCAGCCGCCATCAGACGATTTTGTCCGTACACTTGCTGGCATACTGGCTGAATTACATGGCACGGATCAAATATCTGCTGGGCAATCCGGAATAGAAGTGATAAGGCCAGAAGATTTCAGGCAAATGACAGCAGACTCTATGGTTGATGTGAAGAATAAGCTTGGTGTATCTAGTCAGCTTTGGGAAAGATGGCAAAAGTGGATAAATGATGATGCATACTGGCCTGGTTTTTCTGCACTGATACACGGCGATCTCCACCCGCCGCATATCCTTATCGATCAAAATGGACGTGTCACAGGACTTCTGGATTGGACAGAAGCGAAGGTTGCTGACCCAGCTAAGGATTTTGTTCTTTATCAAACCATTTTCGGAGAAAAAGAAACTGCCCGTTTGCTTGAATACTATGATCAAGCAGGCGGCCGGAAATGGGCAAAAATGCAGGAACACATCTCAGAGATGCAGGCGGCGTATCCGGTGGAAATCGCCAAGCTAGCTCTGCAAACACAGCAGGAGGAACACATCAATATGGCGCTAGAAGCACTCGGTGTAACATCGGATTAAGAATTGACTTCGTTTCATGAACCGAGTATTATAAACTCTACAAATAATAGAACGGATCAACAATCGTGAGGAAGAGCAAGTACGCATCAGAATGGAGGTTCAGAGAGTCGGTGGCAGGTGTGAACCGATCCTCCCCTGATGCCGAATGGGCTTCTGAATTGCTTTGCTGAACGGATAGTAGGCGATGCCGGGTTTCTCTCCCCGTTACCAAGAGAGGAGTATCGAAACATAGGTTTTCTGTACTTAGAGTGAACGGCTGTATAGCTGTTAATAAAGGTGGTACCGCGAGACCCTCGTCCTTTGCATAGGACGTGGGTTTTTTGTGTTTCTTAAAGGAGGTGACGGCCAATGGACGATGGCTGGTGGTGGCATAGCAGATGAGTTAGAAAGGAGGATATCAAATGGTCATTGCAACTGATGATCTTGAGGTCGCATGTCCTAAATGTGAAAGAGCGGGAGAAATCGAAGGAACACCTTGCCCGGCCTGCAGCGGAAAAGGTGTTATTCTGACTGCTCAAGGATATACGCTTCTGGATTTTATCCAAAAGCATTTGAATAAGTAAAGGAGAAAAGCTGAGCTGAGATGAGAGCAGAAGAGCAGAGTAAGATTCGTGAGGCCGCAGCAGGTACGATTTTTTTGCTGATCGGAACAGTTTGTTTTGCGTCTAAATCGATTTGGATAAAATGGGCATACCAAATGGGTGCTGAGCCAGATGCCGTGCTGCTATACAGGCAGCTGCTGGCTGTTCCGCTGTTTTGGCTGATTTTTTTAATATACCGACCTCCAATGCCAGACGGTAAGAAAAAAGGAGACCTATGGAAGTGTATCCGCAATGGTTGAACGTATATTGCTGATGAGCTATCCGTTGTTTGTGTTTGGATTCGCCGCGTGTCGTGACCGGAAAATGTCCTCAATTCAGGACCTTTTCGCAGTTCTGGCGGTCATGTTTGGGCTTTTCTTGGCGCTGGGCGGCTGGAATGCTGAGCTTTTCCAGGCGAATATGATTGGAGCTGTATTCATTTTGTTATCTTCGGCCGTCTATGCTGGTTATCTTGTCCTTTCCGGGCATCTCGTCCATCAAATCGGGGGGATCCGTCTCAATGCATACGGGATGACAGCTGCTGGAGCTGCCATGATGCTTTACACAGGGATAAAATCGGCGGCTGGCATGAATACGCCAATGGCAGCATATCCGCTTTCTATGTATGGTTTGTTCGCGGTAATTGCAGTCGTAACCACTGTGATTCCATTTGTGCTAATGCTTGAGGGCATAAAACGAATCGGGGCACAGCGAGCCGCCGCCATTTCAATGGCAGGGCCTATCCTGACGATTTTCTATGGAGCTTTATTTCTCGGTGAACGGCTCCGGCTTATTCAAGTCATTGGATGCGCTGCTGTATTCTTTGAATACATGAAGCTGAAAACAGGAAAAAAAGAATAATTTATATAAAACACACACGTTTTTCAATTACAATAAGTGTAATTACGTGTGTGTTTTTTGATTTTGTAAAGGTTAGGTGAGAAGATGCAGCGCATATTGCTTGTAGAAGACGACCACTCAATCAGTGAAATGGTGGATCATTATTTAACAAAAGAAGGCTTTGGAATTGTGCATGCTTTCGACGGAGAAGAGGGCATCCGGCTGTTTCAGCAGGATTCATACGATTTGGTCCTCCTTGATATCATGCTCCCGAAGCTGAACGGAATGGATTTTCTGAAAATCATCCGGGAAAAAAGCAATATACCGGTCTTAATGATTTCGGCAAAAGACGGAGATGTAGACAAGGCATTGGGACTGGGTTTTGGGGCGGATGATTATATCGCCAAACCGTTTTCGATGATTGAGCTGACAGCCAGAGTAAAAGCCGCGATACGGCGGGCGACGCAATATTCGGCAGAGGAGCCGGCTGTGAATAAGGTGATCCGGATTCACCAGCTTGCGATAGATATAGACAATGTTTCCGTTTTGAAAAACGGAGAGCCGCTTCAGCTGACGTCAACAGAATGGCAGCTGCTGTGCTTATTCGCATCAAATCCTAAAAAAGTGTTTACGAAAGAACAAATCTACCGTTCCGTTTGGAATGAAGAGTACTTTGATGATCAGAACATCATTAACGTACATATGCGGCGGCTCAGAGAAAAGATTGAGGATGACCCCTCCTCCCCTCAATATATTAAAACGCTATGGGGCATCGGTTATAAATTAGGAGAGTTTTAGAATGACAGTGCTATGGGTGGCCGCTGTCATCGCTCTGGCGTGTCTGAATGTGATTCAATTCATAATGAAAAAGAAGCGGGACGGGAATCTGGCTTACACGGCTGACCAGCTTAGCTACATGCTCAGCCGGGATTCGGCAGGACAAATTTTGCTTCCTACAGACGATCATGCGCTCAAAGACTTGCTTGTTAACATCAATCTTTTCCTTGAGAATTGTCAGCAAATCAGTGCCCGGTTTGCGAAAACAGAGCAATCCATGAAGCGGATGCTGACCAATATGTCGCACGACCTGAAAACGCCGTTAACGGTCATTCTCGGTTATATCGAAGCCATTCAAAGTGACCCGAACATGCCGGACGAAGAGCGGGAAAGATTGCTGGGGAAGCTCCGCCAGAAAACAAATGAACTTATTCAGATGATCAACTCCTTTTTTGATTTAGCGAAATTAGAATCTGAAGATAAAGAGATCCCGATCACCAAAGTACATATGAACGACATATGCAAACGAAATATCCTGCACTATTATGACGCTGTTCAGTCAAAAGGCTTTCAAGCAGCCATCGATATCCCGGATACGCCGGTGTATGCGCAGGCGAATGAAGAGGCTTTGGACAGAATCCTGCAAAACCTATTGTCCAATGCGATTCAATATGGCGCGGCCGGCAAGTTAATCGGCATGACGCTGTCTTATGATGAGAGGAACATCGCCATCACCGTATGGGATCGCGGAAAAGGGATTAGTGAAACCGATCAGCAGCGGGTGTTTGAGAGGCTGTACACACTTGAAGAATCCAGAAATAAAGCATTTCAAGGAAGCGGACTGGGTTTAACCATCACAAAACGGCTTACAGAAAAAATGGGAGGCACCATATCCGTCCAAAGCAAGCCGTACGAACGGACTGCATTTACGATCACATTGAAACGCATGACATATTAATCGTAAGAATTTCTTAAGGTTTGAGAAATAAAAATGACAGGGCTCGCCGCTACAATTGAAAACAGGAAAAGAGAGGGAAGGAGAAACAAAGTTGACTTATATCGTACAAACAAACGGGCTGACCAAAACGTATCAGGGCAAAGAGGTCGTATCCAATGTCAGCATGCATATTAAAAAAGGTGAAATCTATGGCTTTCTCGGCCCGAACGGCGCGGGGAAAACAACCATCATGAAAATGCTGACGAGTCTTGTCAAACCGACAAGCGGTGAAATCATCATTCTTGGGAACAAGTTCACCCACACGTCATATGAGGTGCTGGGGAACATCGGCAGCATGATTGAATATCCGATTTTTTATGAAAACCTGACAGCTCAAGAAAATTTAGATCTGCATTGTGAATATATGGGATACCACAATAAAAAAGCCATTCAAGAAGTGCTGGATATGGTGAATTTAAAACAAATCAACGAGCAGCCCGTCAAAACCTTTTCGCTCGGAATGAAGCAGCGCCTTGGAATTGCGCGTGCCATCCTCACGAAGCCGGATCTGCTCATTCTGGATGAGCCGGTGAATGGTCTTGACCCTCTCGGCATTAAAAAAATCAGGCAATTGTTTCAAGTGCTGAGCAAAGAGTACGGGATGACACTGCTGATCTCAAGCCACTTGCTGAGTGAAATCGAACAAATCGCGGACACAATCGGCGTCATTCGGGACGGCAGGCTGCTTGAAGAGGTGTCAATGGAAGATGTCAGAGGCCAGAACACTGAATACATCGAGCTTGTTACATCGAATCAGACAAGGGCCTGCTTTGTGCTGGAGAAAGAGCTGCAATTAACCAACTTTAAAATTTTAAATGAGAAAACGATTCGAATTTACGAGGCTGAAGCCTCTCAGGCTGCCATATCCAAAGCATTGATTTTAAATGATGTAGACATTGAATCAATGAACAAAAAGTATACGTCGCTGGAGGATTATTTTATCAAATTGATCAACGGCAATAGCATCAGTGCGTAAAGGAGGAGAGACACGTTGATGAATTTGATCAGAATCGAATTAAGAAAAATGAAAATGGGCTGGTATATCAGAGGTGCCCTCATTGCCAACGTGATCATTATGGGCTTTATGTGGTTGATCAGTTATTCCGAAAAAGCCGAGGGCGGGGTTTCGTTCCAAAGTACGGATGAAGCATTCCTCATCATCGGCACCTTCGTCAGAGCGGTATTTATCGTATTTGGCGCTGTGCTGATCGTAAAATTGGTGATTTCGGAATATAAAAGCAAAACCATTCTTGTGATGTTCACGTACCCGATCAGCCGTAAAAAGCTGCTCACCGCTAAGCTCATGATCGCGGGCGGACTGACGTTTATCACGATTTTACTTTCAAATATACTCATAGCCGCCGGTTTCTTTTGGCTGAACTCGATCTACCATTTCATACCGGGAGAGCTTACTTCCGAGATCATTTCTCAACAGGCGGTCAAAATGGCGGTTTTCGCTTTTGGCGCCGCTGGAACCAGTTTAGTTCCCATCTTTTTTGGGATGCGTAAACACTCGGTTCCGGCAACCATCATTTCGTCTGTAGTGATTGTTATGCTCATCAGTTCAACAAGTCCGGGCTTCTCGATTTCATCTGTTGTGTATATCCCGTTATCGTTAGCGGCATTCGGATTGTTCTTTTCCTACATGGCGATCAGGAATGCGGACAAGCAGGATGCGTAAACAAAGGCGCCCAATATGTATAAAAGGCCGATGCTTCAGCACCGGCCTTTCTATTATGAGTCTGTTCTTGTTTCAAGATAATGCTTCTTGCCAATCTCTTTGCTCATCATATAGAAATGGAAGCAATATTCACCGATTGCCATGACGATTGCGCCGAATAAAGCCGCCAACGCAACTTCACCGCCAGTCATCCCCAGGGAAAGCGGCATGCCCATCAGCCAGATCACAAGAAAGGCCAAGCCAAAATCAGCCAAAGTTGCAATCATATTATTCCATCTCGGCAATACATAAAGATCGCCCAGCAAATAAGAAATAACCCCTAACACAATCGTCATTAGCAGCGTATCACCAAACGTGAAACCAAAGCCCAGACCAAGCACCAGATACAACACAATAATCGTCATAATACCTTTAATCGCGAGCGCTTTCACATGTGTCATTACAATTCCTCCTTTTGTCATTTGATTTGTTATGTATAATTCCTCAAATGTAAAAAGTTAAACCTTATTTCTTTTCGGAGGCGGGTGCAAATCTGCTGGGGAGGGGTCAATGATGTGAATCAGGAATTGAGGCTGCGGCGCTTCGACAGCGGAAACGTGAAGCTTGTATCGCACCGGACGCTGCTTTGACGCCCAACAGCCCATTATGTTTGCTGTTTTTAGATGAATAAATTTAAAAACTTCTCCTGTCCCTCCGTCATCACTTTTGAAGTAATGAAATATGATGAAAAGAGATCAAGGGGAGGTGACGTGATGGCGGTCGTGAGAGCAACGAGTGCGGATGTCGATCTGATGGCAAGGCTGCTCAGAGCGGAAGCGGAAGGCGAAGGCAAGCAGGGGATGCTGCTTGTCGGCAACGTAGGAATTAATCGGCTGCGGGCGAATTGCTCAGATTTTAAAGGCCTCCGCACCATCAGGCAGATGATTTATCAGCCACACGCGTTTGAGGCTGTGACTCATGGATATTTTTATCAAAGGGCGCGAGATAGCGAGCGTGCTCTTGCACGGCGGTCGATTAACGGTGAAAGACGCTGGCCGGCAAAATTTAGTTTGTGGTACTTCAGGCCGGAGGGAGACTGTCCAGCCCAGTGGTATAACCAGCCGTTTGTGGCCAGATTTAAGTCACACTGCTTTTATCAGCCGACGGCGGAGACGTGTGAAAATGTATATAACACATTTTAGAGACAGGACACCGTTCAAATTGAACGGTGTTTTTCTTTGAAAAGATGCAATGGAAAATATTCCTGTGAGATAATCGAAGAAAAAAGAGCTGACGGAGATGACAGAATGGCAACAATTGACCTGCAAAAGAAAAGTGTAAAGATCGTACTGGAGAAAAAGCAGTTAACGAAGGTGACGGCTCGTGTTGGACTGGTTCTTGATATGACGGGATCGATGAGACCGCTCTACAAAAACGGGACGGTTCAAAATGTGGTGGAGCGGATTTTGGCAGTGGCTGATCAGTTTGATGATAACGGTTTGCTGGATGTATGGGTGTATGATAATGAATTTTCCCGATTAAAGCCAGTTTCAGAAAAGGATTTTTCGGGCTATGTCGATCGTGAAATTTTAAATAATGACCGCTTGCATAAATTCGGCAGAAATGATGAGCCGCCAGTCATGAAGGACGTGCTGCGCAAATATGTTGCGGAGGAACCGAGCTCGTATCCTGCTTTCATTGTTTTTATCAATGACGGGGGCTGTAAAAAGTCAATCAAACCGATAATTGAAGCTTCTTCTGATAAACCGGTGTTCTGGCAGTTTGTCGGCATCGGAAACGGAAACTTTGATTTTCTCAATAAACTGGATACGTTAGAAGGGCGTGTCATTGATAACACGAACTTCCTGCATATCGAAGAGATTGACCGCATTTCTGATGATGAGCTTTATGATGCTCTGCTTGCTGAATTTCCATTTTGGCTGAAAGAAGCGAAGGAAAAAGGGATTGTAAGAGAACAAGAGCCTCCTGCTGAAAAGCCGAAAAAGAAGGGCTTTTTCAGCAGATTGTTTTCGAAATAACTGATAAGGCACTGAGCCATTCTGCGAAATGGCTCGGTGTTTTTGTTTTTTTAAGATCATGTGAAGAAAAATAGTCCGAATGGGCGGCTTGCAAACGACAGGATATGCAGAAAACGCGTCATTCAGCCAGCTTTCGGCATGTTTCAGCAGCAGGCTTGTGAGGGAAGACCTGTTTTTAATGTTCAGCGCTTACAATCGGTTCACACTTCTTCACAGTCGTTTAACAATGATTTCCTATAATGGAGACGATCAATGAGGAGAGAGGGGATCTTGAATGGCATACGACAGTCGTTTTGATGAATGGGTACAGAAACTGAAAGAGGAAAGCTTTCAAAACAATACGTTTGACCGCCGCAAATTTATTCAAGGAGCGGGGAAGATTGCAGGACTTTCTCTTGGATTAACGATTGCCCAGTCGGTTGGGGCCTTTGAAGTAAATGCTGCGCCTAAATTCTCAAGCTATCCGTTTACATTAGGGGTAGCGTCAGGTGATCCGCTTTCTGACAGTGTCGTGCTCTGGACGCGCCTGGCACCAGATCCGCTGAATGGCGGAGGAATGCCAAAGCAAGCCGTGCCTGTCAAATGGGAGGTCGCAAAGGATGAGCATTTCCGCAAAATCGTAAGAAAAGGCACTGAAATGGCTAAACCGAGTCTTGCCCATTCCGTTCATGTGGAAGCGGACGGGCTTGAGCCAAACAAAGTGTACTATTACCGTTTCAAAACCGGCCATGAACTAAGCCCTGTCGGAAAAACAAAAACACTGCCTGCCCCTGGCGCCAATGTGCCGCAAATGACCTTTGCATTTGCTTCCTGCCAGCAATATGAGCACGGATATTATACGGCCTACAAGCATATGGCAAAGGAAAAGCTTGATCTTGTCTTCCATCTCGGTGATTACATATATGAATACGGCCCAAATGAATATGTATCAAAAACAGGCAATGTCCGCACGCACAACAGCGCGGAAATCATTACGCTGCAAGACTATCGGAACCGTCACGCTCAATACCGTTCTGACGCCAATCTTAAAGCTGCACATGCGGCATTCCCTTGGGTTGTAACTTGGGATGACCATGAAGTTGAAAACAACTATGCCAATAAAATACCTGAAAAAGGACAGTCGGTTGAAGCATTCGTGCTCCGCCGCGCGGCAGCATACCAGGCATACTATGAACATATGCCGCTCCGCATTTCCTCTTTGCCGAATGGCCCAGATATGCAGCTGTACCGGCACTTTACGTACGGAAACCTGGCGTCCTTCAATGTGCTTGATACCCGCCAGTACAGGGACGACCAAGCCAATAACGACGGCAATAAGCCGCCTTCTGATGAATCGCGCAATCCGAATCGGACCCTGCTTGGAAAAGAACAGGAGCAGTGGCTCTTCAACAATTTGGGCAGTTCGACAGCCCACTGGAATGTGCTGGCGCAGCAGATTTTCTTTGCCAAGTGGAATTTCGGGACAAGCGCAAGCCCGATCTACAGCATGGATTCGTGGGACGGCTACCCGGCTCAGCGCGAACGGGTGATCAATTTCATTAAAAGCAAAAATCTGAATAATGTTGTCGTACTGACAGGTGATGTACACGCAAGCTGGGCATCAAACTTGCATGTCGATTTCGAGAAGACAAGTTCAAAAATATTCGGAGCCGAATTTGTCGGAACCTCGATCACTTCCGGAGGGAACGGAGCCGATAAGCGAGCGGATACGGACCAAATTTTAAAAGAAAATCCGCACATCAAGTTCTTTAACGACTATCGCGGATATGTCCGCTGTACAGTGACGCCTCACCAGTGGAAAGCCGATTATCGGGTGATGCCATTTGTGACCGAGCCGGGCGCAGCCATTTCCACGAGGGCTTCATTCGTTTACCAGAAAGACCAAACTGGGTTGAGAAAGGTATCATCCACAACAATCCAAGGCGGGGTGAAGCAATCCGATGAGGTCGAAGAGGATCGTTTCTTTGCGCACAACAAAGCCCACGAAAAACAAATGATTAAGAAGCGGGCAAAAATCACGAATTAAGGAGTGGAAATTATGTTTTCAAACATTGGAATACCGGGCTTGATTTTGATCTTCGTCATCGCCCTCATTATTTTTGGCCCTTCCAAGCTGCCGGAAATCGGGCGTGCCGCCGGACGGACACTGCTGGAATTTAAAAGCGCCACAAAATCACTTGTGTCTGGTGATGAAAAAGAAGAGAAATCAGCTGAGCTGACAGCGGTAAAGCAGGACAAAAACGCGGGCTGAATGCTGATGAGGCAGACACCGGGTCTGCCTCTTTTTCTATGAAAGGGAGGGCTTTTTTGAATGGATAAAAAAGAAACCCATCTGATCGGGCATTTAGAAGAGCTTCGCCGCCGGATTATCGTCACCCTTGCGGCATTTTTTCTATTTCTCATCACGGCTTTTTTGTTCGTACAGGACATTTATGACTGGCTGATCAGGGATTTGGATGGAAAGCTGGCTGTGCTTGGGCCGAGTGAAATCCTCTGGGTGTATATGATGCTTTCCGGCATTTGTGCCATTGCGGCTTCTATCCCTGTTGCCGCGTACCAGCTGTGGCGTTTCGTTGCACCGGCGCTGACGAAAACGGAGCGCAAGGTGACGCTCATGTACATACCAGGTTTATTTGCGTTGTTTTTGGCGGGCATCTCCTTCGGATACTTTGTCTTGTTTCCGATCGTGCTCAGCTTTTTGACTCATTTATCCTCCGGCCACTTTGAAACGATGTTTACGGCTGACCGCTACTTTAGGTTTATGGTGAATTTGAGCCTGCCGTTCGGCTTCTTGTTTGAGATGCCCTTGGTGGTGATGTTTTTAACAAGGCTAGGCATCTTAAATCCTTACAGATTGGCCAAAGCGAGAAAGCTGTCCTATTTTCTGCTGATTGTCGTGTCCATATTGATTACACCGCCTGATTTTATTTCTGATTTTCTCGTGATGATCCCGCTTCTTGTCCTGTTTGAAGTGAGTGTCACCCTATCGGCGTTTGTCTATAAAAAGAGGCTGAGGGAAGAAACAGCGGCGGCCGCTTAGTGCAGTGTACCGCCCGGTGACTTCACATCCTCATCATATTGTGCGGCCGTAACAGCGGCGATTCTCAATGCCCGGACAATCGTGTCCAGGCTGAGGCTCGGCGCTGTTTTGTCGATTGTTTGCTGCGGAATGTAAGGAATATGAATAAAACCGCCGCGAATGTGTGGGGATGTCCGGCTAATGTGATCCATTAACCCGTAGAACAAATAGTTGCATACAAAGGTCCCCGCTGTGTAGGAAACCGCAGCTGGAATGCCGTGTTCCTTCATCTTAGCAGTCATTCGTTTCACGGGAAGCCCTGTCCAGTAAGCGGCGGGCCCATCTGGAGAAATCTCTTCATCAATCGGCTGATGTCCTTCGTTATCGGGGATTCGCGCATCTGCAAGGTTGATCGCCACCCGTTCCGGTGTAATCTGCATCCGTCCTCCTGCTTGGCCGACACAAATTACGATATCCGGCTGATGTGTTTGAATGGCTTGGCGCAGAGTGCCCAGAGCGGATCTAAAGACGGTTGGAATTTGTTCCGCTGTAATTATGGCTTCTTCCGTCTCGAAGCCATTAAGCCGTTTCGCCGCTTCCCATGATGGATTGACGGTTTCTTTGTCAAAAGGGTCAAAGCCAGTGATCAGCACTTTTTTTCTCATTCTCCCATCTCCTTTTTCTTTTATTCTATTGTTTATTTATGGGTTTTTCATCAAAATAATGTAAAGGAGTGAATCATAATGGAGCATTTGCCGCAGCAGTATCGCCAGTTATTCCCAACCTTGCAGACGCATACGATGCTTGCCAGCTGTTCTCAGAGCGCATTGGCAGAGCCTGTATCAAGGGCGATCCAGGATTATCATGATAGCCTGCTGTATATGGGGACGAACTGGAAAGAAGCGATCGAAAAAACAGAGTTTGCGAGAAACGAGTTTGCAAAGCTGATCGGGGCTGAACCGGATGAAGTGGCGATTGTGCCGTCAGTTTCTGATGCACTGGTTTCTGTAGCATCGTCCTTAACTGCATTTGGAAAGAAGCACGTTGTATATACAGATATGGATTTTCCGGCGGTGCCTCATGTTTGGCAGGCACACTCCGATTATACCGTATCCGTCATTCCATCAATAGACGGCGTGCTGCCGCTTGAACAATATGAAACGCATATTTCGGATGAAACAGTACTGACGTGTGTTCCTCACGTTCATTATCGTGACGGCTATGTTCAGGATATAAAAGCGATTGCCGAGATTTCTCAGAGAAAGGGCTCTTTATTGTTTGTAGATGCTTATCAATCAGCCGGGCATATTCCCATTGATGTGAAGGAATGGGGCGTAGATATGCTGGCAGCAGGCACCCGGAAGTATTTGCTCGGCATACCGGGTGTGGCGTTTCTTTATGTGAGAAAGGAACTGGCTGACGCACTGAAGCCGAAAGCATCAGCTTGGTTCGGCAGAGAGAGCGGATTTGATGGGGCTTATGCAAAAGACGCGCGCCGTTTTCAAACGGGCACCCCAGCTTTTATCAGCGTATACGCAGCTGCAGCGGCTTTATCGCTGCTGAATCATATTGGGGTTTCTCATATCAGGGATCATGTGAAAACGATCTGTGCCGATGCAGTTCAATATGCCGCTGAAAAAGGCCTGCAGCTGGCGGCGGCACAAGGTGGGGATCAGCCAGGCATGGTTGCGATCCGGGATGAGCGGGCATCGGAAACGGCGGCGTTGCTGAAAAAGAAAAAAGTGATTTGCGCGCCGCGGGAAAATGTTATCCGTCTCGCTCCCCATTTTTATAATACGAAGGAGGAAATGCGTCACGCGATTGATGAAATCGCGGCGAAAACGATCCACAAGTAAACATAAAAAAGCCCCTGAACACTAGTCAGGGGCTTTTCATATTAATGATCTACCTTCACGCGCTTCATAAAGAAAGCGCCAATTAAACCGATAATGGCAACAATCATTGCAAACACAAATGCGTGCTGTACACCCGCTGTCAAAGCTTGCGGGATGACTGCCGGATCGGCAGGGTTTTTAACTGTACTCATATAATCATGCTGGCCTGCAGCCATAATGCTGACCGCAACCGCTGTTCCGATAGCGCCGGCCATTTGCTGCAGCGTGTTCATAATGGCGGTGCCGTCTGGATAAAATTCACGCGGCAGTTGGTTTAAACCGTTTGTCTGTGCAGGCATCATGATCATAGAAATCCCGATCATCAAGCAGGTGTGCAGGATGATAATCAGCACAGCTGTTGAAGTGGTCGTGACATTTGAGAAGAACCATAGTACAACTGTGACAATCACAAATCCCGGAATGACAAGCCATTTCGGCCCGTATTTATCGAACAAGCGGCCTGTAACAGGGGACATAAATCCATTTAAAATACCGCCCGGCAAGAGAACAAGACCAGATGCAAATGCAGTCAGGACTAAGCCGCCTTGCAGATACATCGGCAGAAGCAGCATAGATGACAGAATGACCATCATACAAATGAACACCATGATCACACCCAAAATAAACATCGGGTATTTGAACGCACGGAGGTTCATCATCGGCTGCTTCATTGTCAGCTGGCGGATTGAAAATAGGATAAGGCCGACAACGCCGACAATCAGCGACACGATAACAGTCGGGCTGGACCATCCCCCGGAGCCTTCACCCGCGTTGCTGAATCCGAACACAATGCCGCCGAAGCCAATCGTCGACAGGATGATAGACAATACATCGATTTTCGGCTTTGTCGTTTCAGATACATTCTGCATATATGCGATACCGAACACAAGCGCCAGCACAAGGAATGGAAGAGAGATCCAGAAAATCCAGTGCCAGTTGAGGTGCTCCAGAACCAATCCTGAGAAAGTTGGGCCGATGGCGGGCGCGAACATAATGACAAGACCGATCGTTCCCATTGCGGCGCCCCGTTTATGAGGCGGGAAAATCACCAAGATTGTGTTAAACATTAGGGGCAGTAAAAGACCGGTTCCAAGTGCCTGAACGATCCTTGCCGCTAATAAAAACGAGAAGCTCGGCGCAAGCGCCGCAATTAATGTACCTAAAATTGAAAAGATAAGTGACACGGTAAAAAGCTGTCTTGTTGTGAACCACTGCAACAGCAGTCCTGAAACAGGAACAAGGATACCGAGTACAAGCAGGTAGCCCGTCGTTAACCATTGGACGGTTGCCGCTGTAATGTTCAATTCCTTCATAAGGTCGGTTAACGCAATATTCAGGGCTGTTTCACTGAACATGCCGATAAAACCGGCCAACAGCAAGGAAATCATAATCGGCATCACTTTGTATTGCTGAGATGCTTTAGCTGTTGTTTCCAAAATCATTTCCCCTCTCTATCAACTGCATGTAGTATGTCGTTTTTTTATCTCTTCAGCAGGTCAGGAATGCAGCTGGAGATATGAAGGAGCGGCGTACTGTTTTTTGCCGTCAAAGATAAAAGGATGCCGCCTTCAATCATCGCGTTAACCACAGTGCTGGCTTCTTTTGCATGCCTCTCGCTGCAGCCAGTCTGCCGCAGTTTTTCCTCATACACAGAGGCCCATTCTTTGTAGGCTTCATGACAGGCTTCGCGCAACGGTTCGCTTTTCAATGACGTCTCAGCCGCTAGCAAGCCCACAGGCAAGCCTTCAATGTCTTCCGTACATGAAAACTGGCAGGAGAGCTCCTTCAAAAAGGCTTGAATGCCTTCCGCTGGATCGGTGCAGGATTCCATGCAGTCCGCGATTTTCTGACGGATATACTCCTTCATCTCATTCACGGCTTCGACCGCAAGCTGTTCTTTACCGCCGGGAAAGTGGTAGTAAAGAGAGCCTTTAGGCGCGCCGCTTTCCTTTATAATCTGGTTCAGCCCCGTGCCGTAATACCCTTGCAGCTGAAAAAGCCGGGTAGCTGCCGAAAGGATTTTCTCACGGGAATCTCCATAACTCATAACATTCCCACCTTACTGAATTGCAATCAAAAATATAGTGACTGGTCTATTATCTTGATTCAATCATCAATTGTCAAGAAAAATTCATTGTATGAAAAGACAAAAAAAGAAGGATATGACAACAAAAAATACTGAGAGAAAAGCTGACTGATCTTTTGACTGAATAGATAAAATGTACAATGATTAATCATCATATGGATGTAAGGAGAGAAATAGATGAAAAAACAACGAATGCTCGTACTTTTTACCGCACTATTGTTTGTTTTTACCGGATGTTCACATTCTCCTGAAACAAAAGAATCCCTGAAAGAAAAAACGCAGACACAAAAAGTCTCTTCGGCTTCTGCCTCTGAAAAAAAGGATCTGCCAAACATTGGAATTTTAGCGACAGGAGGCACGATAGCTGGTGCCGATCAATCGAAAACCTCAACAACTGAATATAAAGCAGGTGTTGTCGGCGTTGAATCACTGATCGAGGCAGTTCCAGAAATGAAGGACATTGCAAACGTCAGCGGCGAGCAGATTGTTAACGTCGGCAGCACAAATATTGATAATAAAATATTGCTGAAGCTGGCGAAACGCATCAACCACTTGCTCGCTTCAGATGATGTAGACGGAATCGTCGTGACTCATGGAACAGATACATTGGAGGAAACCGCTTATTTTTTGAATCTTACCGTGAAAAGTGATAAACCGGTTGTTATTGTCGGTTCGATGAGACCTTCCACAGCCATCAGCGCTGATGGGCCTTCTAACCTGTACAATGCAGTGAAAGTGGCAGGTGCCCCTGAGGCAAAAGGGAAAGGGACGCTTGTTGTTCTTAACGACCGGATTGCCTCAGCCCGATATGTCACCAAAACAAACACAACCACAACAGATACATTTAAATCAGAAGAAATGGGCTTCGTCGGAACAATTGCAGATGATATCTATTTTAATAATGAGATTACCCGTAAGCATACGAAGGACACGGATTTCTCGGTTTCTAATCTTGATGAGCTGCCGCAGGTTGACATTATCTATGGATACCAAAATGACGGAAGCTACCTGTTTGACGCTGCTGTAAAAGCCGGAGCAAAGGGGATTGTATTTGCCGGTTCTGGGAACGGGTCTTTATCTGACGCAGCCGAAAAAGGGGCGGACAGCGCAGTCAAAAAAGGCGTTACAGTGGTGCGCTCTACCCGCACGGGAAATGGTGTCGTCACACCAAACCAAGACTATGCGGAAAAGGACCTGCTGGCATCGAACTCTTTAAACCCCCAAAAAGCACGGATGTTGCTGATGCTTGCGCTTACCAAAACAAATGATCCTCAAAAAATCCAAGCTTATTTCAATGAGTATTGAAGAAAAGAAGGCGAATAAGCCTTCTTTTTTTTGGCTTTTTAGGACCAATAATGACCTCTGAATCTTAAAATTTCTTTAAAAATAAGCCGAAATTACCCTTTACTTAATTAATTTGGTAACGTAATATAATTGGAGAATTTGTTACAAAAAAGGAGGATATTATGAAATTTATAAAAAGAAGGATCATTGCACTTGTAACAATTTTGATGCTGTCTGTTACATCGCTGTTTGCGTTGCAGCCGTCAGCAAAAGCCGCTGAACACAATCCAGTCGTTATGGTTCACGGTATTGGAGGGGCATCATTCAATTTTGCGGGAATTAAGAGCTATCTCGTATCTCAGGGCTGGTCGCGGGACAAGCTGTATGCAGTTGATTTTTGGGACAAGACAGGCACAAATTATAACAATGGCCCGGTATTGTCACGATTTGTGCAAAAGGTTTTAGATGAAACGGGTGCGAAAAAAGTGGATATTGTCGCTCACAGTATGGGGGGCGCGAACACACTTTACTACATAAAAAATCTGGACGGCGGAAATAAAGTTGAAAACGTCGTGACGCTTGGCGGCGCCAACCGTTTGACGACAGGCAAGGCGCTTCCGGGAACAGATCCAAATCAAAAGATTTTATACACATCTATTTACAGCAGTGCCGATATGATTGTCATGAATTATTTATCAAGATTAGATGGTGCGAGAAACGTTCAAATCCATGGCGTTGGACACATCGGCCTTCTGTACAGCAGCCAAGTCAACAGCCTGATTAAAGAAGGGCTGAACGGCGGGGGCCAGAATACAAACTAATGAGATAAATAACCTTGAAGAGTCCTATTCTTCAAGGTTATTCTGCTTTTAGCACAATGGTTTTCGCCGCCATATCATGAACGGTTTGTTTTTTCTTCGTAAATGCGGCTGTCAAATAGATCAGGCGGGAGAATACATGCACCCACGCTATGATGTAACGGACAATCGCCTGTAGGAAAGAAATTTTCTCGTGTGTTTCGTCCCTCACGATTTGCAGCCCGATGATTTTTTTGCCCAGTGTGCCCTTCCAATTTGTCAGCGGCATCAGCAAAGGATACACAATCAGCATCAATATGGCGACAATAATGACACCGGCGGACCCATCGCCAAACGTAAATCCGGCTGCCAAAATCACTGCTGCGGCAATGATTACATCAAGTACAAGAGCGCAGGCGCGCAGCATGAAACCAGCTAGTTCCAATAGAAACACTCCTTAAAATGTTAAATAAATACCTAATGATTGTAAAAAAGAAGGGCCTAAAGTGGGAATAGGTGATAAGCCTTAAATCACAAAAGTTGGTGAAAATGTCATAGGTAAATTGGCATAATCAGCCAGCTTATCACATTACCAAATTCTTTTTTAGCCCGAAACCAAGCCCTCAGAAGTTATTTTTGTTAAAATAGAAAAGTTACAACAGAATTCGGAGGGTTTATTGTGGGAAAAGTGAAACGAAATGCCCCTTGCCCATGCGGCAGCGGCAAGAAATATAAAAAATGCTGCGGAAGTAAAGTTGTCGACTTCCCGGCGGAACTAGCGGCAAAAGAAGCGAAACAAATTCAGGAAGACTTAGTGGAGTATGCCTTCACAGTACATAGAGAAAGCATTTCAGGCTTTATCAACCAGCATGATTTTCTTTCTGCTATGGACAGACAGACGAAAGACATCAGCGTATTTAACTTAGGAATCTGGGGAATCTTCTTCCACCCGCTTGCTGGTGAGAAGACAATCTTCGAAGAGTACCTTCAGAAAAAAGGCGATTCGATCACTCGTCCGAAAACGCGTGAGATCGTAGAATCATGGCAGAGCATGACGCCTGCTTTATTGCTGCTGAAGGACCTGAAGGAAGGCATCATTCACTTTGAAGATGTCATTACGGCAAAACAATTCGAAGTGGAAATGGACGCCAGCAATCAAGACCTTCCTCCAGTGGGAAGCCTGATTCTTGGATACCCAATCCACGAAGCGGAAAAAGCAGAATTCTTCATGCAGTTCACGATCTTCCCGGTGAAGAGAACAGAAGCGCTGATCAGCAAGGTGAAGAAATATGCGGATGCCGCTGTGAAGGAAGGCAAAACGCCGGAGGACTTCATGAAGCAGGAATTCAACAACGTTCTGTTCGCGTTGTTAGCTGAGAAAGATGAAGAGCCACAAGCAGAGAAAGCGGAAGTAAGCACTGTTGAGTGGGCAAACGACTTGGAGAAAGAAACCGCTGCGGCTATTGAAGAAGGCATGAGCGGGGAAGAGTATCCGACTGAATTGATCCCAGCTGTTATTGACATCTGGAAAACATTCTGCGAGAAAAAATCACCTGTCATCAGAAAGCCGGAAGCTTTTGCTGCGGCAGTTGAATATTATGTAAACGCGATTTCTCTTAACGGCGCGTCTGTTTCCCAGGCTAAACTGGCGAAAAAATACGGCGTCAGCGCATCAACGATTTCCAGCCGTTACAAAGAAATTGAAAGCACGCTGCAAGATGAAGCAGATCGTTTTGCACAAGCGTTATCCTCATAATGAAAAAAACCTTGAAAAGCCGGGCTTTTCAAGGTTTTTTTATTTCTGAAACGGAATTTTGATTTCTAACCGGAAGATGGGGTGGCGGTAGGTAAAATCCAGCCTGCCAAAAGCGCTCTTCACCAGTTTTTGAATGATATATGTGCCCATGCCTTCATGAGCGCCGTTTTTCGTTGAGCGGCCAAACGATTGATAAATTGTATCGAGCACTTTTGGGTCCATCCCGGGAGTGCTGTTTTCACAAGTCAGTACATAAAGCCCGCTGCGCAGTGAAGTCTCCAGTTTAATCTCTGCTTTTTCTCGGGTCTCCGCCGCGCTGTCGAGCGCGTTTTCTAATATGTTGCCGACCAAGCTGACCTGATCAGCAGGCGAAAACGGAAGGGAAGAAAGCGGTGTATGTATATGCAGCGAAACACTCACATTCGAGGCGCGGGCTTTTTCTAAAAAATCATAAAGCACCCCTGCAACGTACGCGTTCTCTCCTTTCAAAAAACGGTCATATTGACTGTATTGATCCGCCCAGTTTTGAATATATGCTTGTGTATCTGCCTTGGGCTGAGCTGATTTGATTGCAGTGATATGTTTCATTGTGTCATGATTCCGGCTTCTGACATCAATCAGCATTTGATTGGCGTGCTGTTCAGCCTGAGTCAGCTTATCAATTTGATCAGAAAGCCTTGCCTGCAAAGCAGACTGTCCGATACGGAGCCCTTCACACCCTGCAAATATCGCGATTACACATAATGCCGGCATGATGGTTGTGCCGATCAGCACCACTCCCGCCGACATCACTTGAATCACGGCAATCCATGCACAAAGCCCTGAGGAACAGTGTTTCCACACCCGCTTCGTTTTCCAAATGTACAATCCTGCAGCAGCTGCGCCTAAAACAGCGGTGAGCCAAGAGACGGCTGTGCTGTGTGAAAGAGCAGCAGCTACCTGATAACATATGAAACTAAATAAAATCAGATAAAGACATTGAAAAAGGGTAATCACGTTCTGAACTCCTCAAAAGTAGTAGTTTTGAAAATAATCAAGCTGCTGCTTAGTGATCATCGCTTTTTTAGACGTTCCCTCAAAGGAAACTGTGAATGAATGCTTAGTATAAGCGGAAAAATGCTTTATGTAATGAATGTTGATAATAAAGGAACGATGCGAACGAAGAAAATCTTTTTCGGGCAGGTCGCCTTTAATATCATTTAATGTTTGATACGTTTGCACCTCTTCGGCGGTTGTCACAATCGTCGTCGAACGTCCCGTCCGTTCTGCGAAAATAATATCCTTCTTTTGCAGGACGTGCATTTCAGACTTTTGCTTTATCAATATACGCCCATTCAAACTCGTTTCCGTTTTCTTTTTCAAGTACCGGTCGAAGGAAGCGGCCAGACGGTCGGCATAGTACGGCTTCATAATATAATCATGGACGTTCAGGTCAAAGGCGTGAACCGCATAACCGCCGTGGCCGGTCACAAAAATCACATCCACATCAAGTGAATGGGATTTGATCAAATCAGCAAGCTCGTAGCCAGACATATGGGGCATCTCGATATCGGCAAGAAGCAGATCAATGTCTCCGTTCTTTACCCGCCTGTAGGCTTCCTTCGCTGAATCGGTGGAAAAGACAATTTCGACGTCCTGCATTCTGGACACGATCGCTTCCAGCTTCTCTAAATCTACTCGATAATCATCTACAAGTCCGACTTTTACCATTATCATTCCCCTAGTTACATAGAATCATCTTTATTCTATCCCATTTCGCGACATAAAAAGAACTCTTCGCGACAACTTTATCCAACTAATCCAGCTTTTCGTATATAGTCATTACTAGAAATAAAGATAAGGGAGATTGTGACATGATTACACTGACCGATTGCAGCCGCAGGTTTCAGGATAAGAAAAAAGTAGTCAAAGCGGTGCGAGATGTAAGTTTAACAATTGAAAAAGGAGAAGTCGTCGGCATTCTCGGAGAAAACGGTGCCGGCAAAACCACGATGCTGAGAATGATTGCTTCCTTGCTTGAACCATCACAGGGTGTAATCACAGTAGACGGCTTTGACACGGTCAAGCAGCCGGCTGAAGTCAAAAAAAGAATCGGTGTCTTATTCGGAGGAGAAACCGGGCTTTACGACAGGATGACCGCTAAAGAAAATCTCCAATACTTCGGCAGGCTGTATGGGCTGAACCGCCACGAGATCAAAGCAAGAATAGAAGATTTATCGAAACGGTTCGGCATGCGCGATTATATGAACCGGAGAGTGGGCGGGTTTTCGAAAGGCATGAGGCAGAAAGTCGCCATTGCCAGAGCGCTGATTCACGATCCGGACATCATTTTATTTGATGAGCCGACAACTGGGCTTGATATTACGTCAAGCAACATCTTCCGCGAATTTATACAGCAGCTGAAAAGAGAACAAAAAACGATTCTTTTCTCCAGCCACATTATGGAGGAAGTGCAGGCGCTCTGTGACAGTGTCATCATGATTCACAGCGGAGAGGTGATTTACCGGGGAGCGCTTGAATCATTATACGAGAGCGAGCGCAGTGAGGATTTGAATTACATCTTTATGTCTAAGCTTGTCAGGGGGATTTCTTAAATGCTGGGCCATATTTATAAAAAAGAAATGATCGACGCTTTGCGCGACAGAAAAACGATTTTACTCACAATCTTAGTGCCGATGATTATGATGCTTGGACTTGTCTTCTTTTATGAAAGCATGCTGTCCGACAAAGGGGAGCAGTACACGCTGGCTGTCGGCCATTCGCTTCCGCCCGCACTGGAAAGCAAGATTAATGAGATTGACGAAATCAGCGTAAAAACATTTGCAAAGCCTGAAGAGGCAGTTGATGAAGGAAAAGCAGATGCCTATCTGAACGTCCCGAAAGAGTTCGACTCATATGTCAACAGCATGACACCTTTTAAGGTTGATGTTTACGGCAATTCAATCGATCAAGGGTCGTCAAACGCCATGCAGCTTGTGCAGTCTGCCTTAGATCAGTACAAAAATGAAATTGTGCAGCAACGTTTAACAAATAAGCATATTGATCAATCGGTGATCCAGCCGTTTACGATTCAGCAAAAGGAAGCGGATGAGGAGAAAGGGACTTCCGCTATTATGCTTTCCGCCATTCTGCCCATGCTGATTCTGACTTCCATTGTTTCCGGCGCAATGCCGATCGCTCTTGATATCATGGCCGGTGAAAAGGACCGGAAGTCAATCGAGGCGCTGCTATTAACGCCAGTCAGCAGAAACAAAATGCTGGTCGGCAAGTGGCTTGCGGTTTCCACTTTTGGCGTGGCTTCAGGTGTATTGGCTTTGGTGTTTTTGATTTTGTCCACCGTGTTATTTACCGAAAATTTAAAAACGGCCTTCCAGCTGGGAGATCATATGTGGAGTGTAATCGGCGCTTCAGCCTTAATCATTGTGCTCTCTGCATTGCTGATATCTGCGATGGAGCTTTTCATCAGCATCATGTCCAGCTCGGTAAAAGAAGCGCAAAGTTATATGTCTCTCGTCGTCTTTTTGCCTGTATTCCCGATGTTTTTCATCTTCAGCAAGGCACCGAACCAATTTGACTTATCATACTTTCTCATCCCGTTTCTGAACCTGCATGCGTTATTTAAACAGCTTTTATTCGGGATGGTTGACCCGGCTGCCATTTTGTCTACGTCAGGAACCATCGCCGTGCTTATCGCCATCTTCTTTTTACTAGCCAGAGCCTGCTTCCTGAAAGACAAATGGGTTCTTCCAAAATAAACTTGCGAAAGGAGAAATACACTTTCTCCTTTTTGTATATCCTGAAAAAAGAAGGAAAATAGAAAAAGGATATCTAATACAAAAAGTGACCCTGCACTATTTTTCATCAAAATTGGTTTCAAAGGAGACGGAACAATGGATCAAACACGTACACTCGGCAAAACGAAGCTGAAGGTGAAGCGGATCGGATTCGGCGCGAATGCGGTCGGCGGGCATAATCTATTTCCAAATCTACATGATGAAACAGGGAAGGATTTAGTGCGCACGGCATTGGATGGCGGCGTCAATTTTATCGATACCGCTTTTATATATGGATTGGGGCGATCTGAAGAATTAATCGGCGAAGTCGTACAGGAACGCGGCGTGCGGAATGAGCTCATCATCGCCACCAAAGGAGCTCATAAAGAAGTGGACGGCAGCATTGAATTAGACAATAGCCGGGAGTTTCTTCGCAGCGAGGTCGAGAAGAGCCTGAAGCGGCTGAAAACAGATTACATTGATTTGTATTATGTTCACTTTCCGGATGGAAAAACACCTCTCGCTGAAGTGGCGGGCACTTTGAAAGAGCTGAAGGATGAGGGGAAAATCAAAGCAATCGGCGCTTCGAACCTCGATTATCAGCAATTGCAGGATTTTAATGCTGATGGCTATTTGGAGGTCTTTCAGGCCGAATATTCTCTCATACAGCGTGATGCTGAGAAAGAGCTTCTTCCATACTGTGAAAAACAAGGCATCTCCTTTATTCCTTACTTTCCGCTTGCGTCCGGACTGCTGACAGGAAAATTCACGCAAGACACAGTCTTTGATGATTTCAGAAAGGATAAACCTCAATTTCAGGGTGAAACGTTTATCCACAATCTAAAAAAAGTAGATAAGCTGAAAGCAGTAGCGGAGGAAAAACAAGCGGATACGGCACATGTCGCCTTGGCGTGGCTGTTAACGAGACCGGCGATTGATGCCATTATTCCAGGAGCTAAGCGACCTGAGCAATTACAGGATAACCTGAAAACCTTGAACATTGAACTCACCGAAGATGAAGTGAATTTCATCAGCGACATTTTTAAATAAAAAGGAAATAGCCGTCAAGGCTATTTCCTTTTAGTGTTTTATTCTTTGATGAATGCTTCGACTAATTCTGCTGCTCTGTAATCATCCATATCAAGCTGCCATTGGTCGATGTCATTTTTCTTCATTTTCACTTCAACTGTTTTTTCAGATGAAGCAGGTCCAAGCTTTTTGAATTCCTCAGGATAGACTTGAAGCGCGTATTTCACTGCCTCTTCATAGCTGGCACTAGAGTTTTTACTGTAGTAGTCTTTCACTTTGTCTTCGATACGGTCTGAAAGAGAAGATGCATCTACAGGTTTAACTGTGGCTTCAACAATGGCTTCGTCTTTAGAGATTGAAGTCGTTTTTGCCTGAATGGAAGAGTTTTTGCTTAATCCCTCTTTAATGCCGTTCACGATATTATCAAGCGCTTTGCTGTCCGCATATGTGCTGGAAAGGCCGGAAGCTGAGAGATAACCGTCTTTGGCTGATTCATTGAAATCATTTACAATTTCATTTTTGTTAGCACCAGTGATTTTTTCGAAATCGGCGTTATCTTTGCCGAAAAGAAGGACATCAACATAAGCTGATAACGCTTTTGCAGAATCTTGGAGCTTATCTGCCGTCGCCAGAATTTTTTTGTCTTTTCCGTCAATTTTAAAAGTAACTGATTTTGGCTTTTTATCACCGTAAGATTCCGGCGTATAGTTGAGCTCGTATTGCTTGCCTTTATCTACAACGAAGAAAAGATTTCCTTCAACGGATTTGTCAGCGTTAATCGTGCTGCCTTGAAGTTTTTCGCTATAGTCTTCAGGGTCTGTGTCAGACATTTTGGTATCACCTTGATACAGTGTGAAATCCATACTGTCTACATTCAGCGGGTCTTTTCCTGTGTTTTTCACCGCGACATTGACTTTTAACACAAGCTGGTCATCTGAAGTGGACTTATCATATTTAGACGGAAGCGTATAAGAGACATCCTTGATTTTGACTTGAGCTATATCTGAGCTTTTTTCTGTTTCTGATTCTTTCTTCTCCGCGCTTGTTTTGCTGCCGGAACAAGCAGCTGTAAACATCATCAGCAGAAGAATTAGGAAAACAGCGTACGTTTTTTTCTGAAACATTCATTTTTCCTCCTCAAATGGTTTAGGAAAGGGGAGTCTTTTGTCTTTGAGAAATGGATCTTTTTGAATGGATTAGCATCATATAACCAAAAAAATCAGTTCTTTTCTCACGGTTTTCACCGGATTTTCTGGAAACTCCGCCCTCCTTTGTCATGAATGGACCTATAAAAAGTTACAACGGAATTAATTTTAAGATTATTAGCTTTTATATTGAATAGGTTCATCATCCTATTTTTGGTGAAAAATGTTCTGGTAAAACTGGTAAACTCAGAAAACTGTGTATTTTAGACTATTACTTTTTGATTAGTTGAAGGAACATAAGAAGGATGAAAGGGGCTGCCTTTGTGAAGAAAGAGGGACTGAAACAAAAAGCACTGGAAATCGGCCGGGTGCCGACACACTTAAAACTGGAAATTGAAGATTATGGCGGTGATGATAAAAGAGCTCATTTTTGTTGGGCAGATCCTCAGGATGAGAATACCGGCATTATCGTGGAGCTTGGACCGGACGGGGAGCTGGAATCCCTTTCCCGTGATATTGAACCTGAAAACGGAGAAAGGCTGTCTGAGGAGAAACTAGAGGATATCATGCGCCAATTTGTCGAGACTCATCATCCGGGGGCACTCTCTTCATTTGTTCGTGAAGAAAATGACCGTGCATACGGCGATAAAGTGAGATTTTCATATGTTCAAATGGAGGCTGGGCTTCCTCTCCCCATGAGCGGATTTATGGCTGATGTTTCCTTATCAGGTGAGATCGTCTACTTCCGCTATTACGGCGAAGCGGGCAGCATCATCAAGCCAAAGAGGATCGCGGATGTTGAAGAGGCACTTGCCTTTATCAAGAAGGACGTGGAGTTCGACCTTTTGTTTGAGGTTCTCCATCGTTCTATTTACAAAAATGGAGATGATCAGCCGCATTTGGTGTATGAGCCTGAATGTAGGGCGATTACCGTACCTGCGGATTTGGTTCAAGAAGAACAAGGAGGAGTTGATGATGACGATAATTACAGGGAGCCTGAGAGCTTTCCTCTCCCTTTATTCGAGGGCATTTACGAAAAGGCCGATCCTGACAGCATGATTGGTATTGAAAATGGGTTTGTCAAAGAGCGGGAAGCGGATTTGGGAGATGGGAGAATCGGAATCGTTTGGCGGAATCCGGATGACCCTGTGTATCAGCCGGCGGATAAAAGCATGGACAGCTGGTTTAAGGGACGGACTCATCAAGTGCTGAAAACCATCTATAACAAAGAAACCGGAAAACTCGAAGGCGTCATGTCATTTATGGAGGAAAAAGGGCCGCTGACAGTAACTTTGGCAGAGTGCGAAAAAATCGCGTTTCGCTTTCTGTTTGCTTTATTTGCGAATACCGATCAATATTTTAGGATCAGATACGACGAAAAGGATGAAGAGGAAAACGCAGTCGCTGTTTTTACATTTGAAGCGCATTGTCACGGAGTTCCGATCCGATTTGGGCAGATCAAAATTTGTGTCAGCCGCCAGACAGGGTATATCACCGTTTATATGGGACCGGATATTGACCCAAATGAGCTGGCAACCATTGATCCTGTGCCGGCCATTTCAGTTGAACAAGCCAAGTCTATCTTTTGGCAGCATTTTAAAGTTGAGCTTGGCTGGGAAAGAGAGTACGGGGATAATGAAGAACACAGCTACCGGCTCGTCTATAGGCCGGTGTATCCGCATTTTATCGATGCACATACAGGAGAGGCTGTCTTCAGCATATGGTGAAACAGCCAAAAGTCACGCAATTGCCTCGGATATAGAAGAGAGTATGTGATGAAAGTAACAGAAAGAATCTCGAAAAACAATGACAATAATAGAAAAGGACCTTTCTTCACTTTAAATGAAGAAAGGTCTTTTTATATAATAAACAGGATTCTCTTTGTCGTAGACTCTTTGAAAGGGATGACTTCATTGGTTAATAAACAGCTGAAAAAGAAGGCGCAGGAGATCGGAAATGTACCGACGCATTATGAGCTTGAGATAGAAGATTACGACCAAAAGCAAAAGAAGAACGGGCAGGCATATTTTATCTGGAAGGACCCTAAAGATCCGGAAAAGCACATTACAGTTGAACTTAGAAATGACGGCGCTTTGCTCACCTTTTCAACAACTGTCCGCTCCGAGACAGACAAAAAACTTCCAGATGCCGAGCTGAAGCTGACGGCTCTTCAGTTTGCCGCTGCCAACCATCCCGGCACCTTTATGAATTTTCATTTTCAAGGCAAGGAAGAACGGGGGCAGCACATCCGGTTTGTCTATACCAAAATGGAGCTGGGGCTTCCTATTCCCAATTCAGGCTTTTTAATTGATATGACACGAAGCGGTCAGATTGTCCACTTTCTATATTACGGGGAAGGGCATAAAGCCGAAGTTCCGACAGAATTTGTAGCAAAAGAGAAGGTTGTGTCCCATTACTTAAACACAATGTCTTTTGAGCTGATGTACGATGTCATTGATGGCGAACAGGAACCAAGGCTCGTATATGAACCGATTCTTCCGGGATACAGCTATCCCGCAGATGTAGACGAAATTGTGCCCGACCAGCATATCGCAGATGAAAGAATAGAAAACACGGCGCCACTGCCGCCGCTTCAGAACAAGGAAGAACTTGATATATTTGCCTTGCTGGGTTTTACCTCTGATATGCAGAAAGTCAGTGAAAGAGACTTTGGAGAACAAATTGGAAGCACGTGGCGCAGGGGCGCTGCGCCGGAGCGTAAGGATTTAAGCATAGGAAGCTATTTTGAAACGAGAAATAAAAACACAATCAAAATGAAGACGGATAAAAGAACTGGAAAATTAAAAGCAGCGCTTTCTTTTATGGAGCGGCCGAACAACCGCCAATGCTCCACGGAAGAATGCCAAGAGATAGCGCTTCAATTTTTGTATGCCCTCTATCCGAGAGCGGCTGAGTTTTTCAGGGTGAATCCCGTCCGAATTGATGAAAGAGGGAGAGTCCGCAACCATTTTTCTGTCTGGTATAAAGGAGTGCCGCTGCGGTTCGGCGCTGCCCGCATCATTGTCAATCCGGAAACTGGGTTGATTGACGCTTTTATGGCGCCTGATATTGAACCTGAACAATTGGAAGCGATAAATCACAGGCCGGATGTTTCCGCTGAAGAAGCGAGAGAAGCATTTTTAGCCGCTTTTGATGTGAAGCTGGAATGGCAGCCTGATTTTACAGCAGGCAGTGACCAGCACTACAAACTTGTCTATAAGCCGGTTTACCCTTCCTATATTGATGCGCACATAAGGAAAAAGAAAAGGCTGTGAGGGGTGTCTAGTTAGGAATCATCTCCAAGTGGGGATAGTCCTTGAATCGTTTCCAATCCCCGCCCCATTCGAAACCGAGTGTCTTAGCGATCTCGACAACCTCCAGCCAATCTGATTTTCCGTTTTGATTGCCGTCATATTCCATATCCCATATGATGCTGCCATCCTTTTTTTGAAGGGCGAAATCAATCGCTAAACCATAGTTATGATACGATTCCCCTCCTCTAGCATAGGTGACAATATTCCCTTTTTTTGTACGTCCCTGTTTATATAATTCATCTTGTTCCTTAAAGGACCTGAATCCTTCAGTAATGACGACGTTAATGCCTTTATTCGCTGCAGCGGCTTTGAGTGCATCGGCATTCTGCTTCACAATCGGATGAAGATCCGAGGGGACAGGCATGTCCTGCAAGGCGTTTTGAGAATGCCATTCATGCCGAATATAACTAAAACAAAGATCTAGAAGAAATAGAATACATAAGATAACAAATGTTTTTGCGGGTAACTTCATATCGGTCTCACTTTCTCAAGATGTGCTGAATGTTAACGCTTTTAAGTGATTGACTCTCTCTAAAAGCGAACAGCTATGATAAAATATAACATAAATAGTAGCAGGAGGAAGGAGGCAGACCGATGAGAGCAAAGATTCCATCAGAAGAAGTAGCAGTAAAGCTGAATGAATGGTACAAGCTCATTCGCGCATTTGAAGCAGATCAAGCAGAAGCGTTAAAGCAGGAGATTGAATACGATTTAGAAGATATGGAAGAGAACCAGGACTTGCTTTTATATTTTTCTTTGATGGAATTCCGCCATCGAATCATGCTTGATAAGCTGATGCCGGTGAAAGACAGCGACACCAAGCCTCCGTTCTCTGATATGCTGAACGAAATTGAAAGCAATCAGCAAAAACTCACGGGCTTACTGGAATACTACTTTTATTATTTCAGAGGAATGTACGAATTCAAGCAGAAAAATTTCATATTAGCGATCGACCATTATAAACATGCCGAGGAAAAGCTCGAGTATGTCGAGGATGAGATCGAAAAAGCTGAGTTTCTTTTTAAAGTCGCAGAAGTGTATTATCACATCAAACAAACGTATTTTTCCATGAATTATGCGAGCCAGGCGCTTGATATCTATACGAAATATGAACTGTACGGTCGCCGCCGGGTTCAGTGTGAATTTATCATCGCCGGAAATTTGACCGATGTGTATCATCATGAAAAAGCACTGACCCACTTGTGCAGCGCTTTAGATCATGCCAGGCAGCTTGAAGAAGCATACATGATCGCCGCTGCCTATTATAATGTCGGACACTGTAAGTACAGTCTGGGTGATTACAAAGAAGCGGAGGGCTATTTCAAAACAGCCGCCGCCATTTTTGAGGAGCACAACTTTCAGCAAGCTGTTCAAGCTGTATTTTCACTGACCCATATCTACTGTAAAGAGGGAAAATACGACAAAGCAGTAGAGGCGTATGACCGTGGGATAAAGAGCGCGGCTGAATGGGAGGATGACATGTACTTGACGAAATTCCGCCTCATTCATGAGCTGTATCTTGGAAGCGGCGACCTGAACGTGCTTACAGAATGCTTTGACCTGCTGGAATCCAGGCAGCTTCTTGCCGACGCCGAAGATCTGCTGCATGATACAGCGGAACGTTTCAATCAGCTGGAACATTACGAGTCCGCCGCTTTCTTTTACCGCAGGCTGATGAATATTAAAAAGAAGCTTGCCGAGCAGCGTTTTCAATAGGGAATAGCAGAGAACTACAGGTTCTCTGCTTTTTTTGTGCTGTTTTCAACTCGGAAAAACAGGGTATTTTCCACTGCATAGTGAGAAATCAGAGGAGGATATCAAGTATGTACAAAGATTTAACCGGAAAAACAGCGATTGTGACAGGTTCTTCAAAAGGAATCGGGAAAGCCATTGCGGAACGGTTCGGACAGGAGAAAATGAATGTTGTTGTAAACTACCACAGCGACCCGTCTGGAGCCGATGAAACTCTGGAAATCATTAAGCAGAACGGAGGGAAAGCCGTCGCAGTTGAGGCGGACGTGTCAAAAGAAGAGGGGATTCAGGCGCTCTTGGACACAGCTTTAGAGCATTTCGGCACGCTCGATGTGATGGTAAACAACTCCGGTTTTAACGGCGTTGAGGCGATGCCGCATGAGATGAGTCTTGAAGATTGGCAGAGAGTGATTGATGTTAATGTTACCGGAACCTTTCTGGGAGCGAAAGCAGCACTTAACCACATGATGAAAAACAATATCAAGGGCAATGTGCTGAATATCTCAAGTGTTCATCAGCAGATTCCGCGCCCTGTAAACGTTCAGTATTCCACATCCAAAGGCGGCATCAAGATGATGACGGAAACGCTGGCGCTGAATTATGCGGATAAGGGAATCCGCGTCAATGCGATAGCGCCCGGCACCATTGCCACAGAATCAAATGTTGATACGAAAAAGGAAGAGAGCAGGCAAAAACAATTGAAAAAAATCCCGATGAAAGCCTTCGGAAAGCCTGAAGAAGTGGCGGCAGCAGCAGCTTGGCTCGTATCTGAGGAAGCAAGCTATGTGACCGGCACAACACTTTTCGTCGACGGCGGAATGACACTTTATCCGTCTCAGCTTGAATAGAACACAAAACAGGGGGATTGCGGGATGAAAACGGACTGGTGGAAGGATGCAGTGGTGTACCAAATTTACCCGAGAAGCTTTCAGGACAGCAATGGAGACGGAATTGGGGATTTGCGGGGGATTATTTCCCGTCTTGACTACATAAAGGAACTCGGGGCAGATGTGATTTGGATTTGCCCGATCTATCCTTCTCCGAATGTTGATTACGGGTATGATGTGACAAACCATAAGGCGATTATGGATTCTTACGGAACAATGGACGATTTTCACGAGCTGCTGGACCAGGTGCATCAGCGGGGATTAAAGCTGGTGATGGACTTTGTGTTAAATCACACCTCGGTCGAGCATCCATGGTTTAAAGAAGCGGAGCTGGACAAAAACAGCAAATACCGCAGCTATTATTATTGGCGTCCCGGCACAAAGAACGGCCCGCCGACAGACTGGCTCTCAGACTATGGCTGCCCGGTCTGGCAATACGAGGAGCACACCGGAGAATACTATCTCCATATGAATGCCGTCAAACAAGCTGATTTAAACTGGGAAAATCCCGAAGTTCGCCAGGCGGTGTATGACATGATGAAATTTTGGCTCGATAAAGGGGTCGACGGTTTGCGAATTGATCAGCTCCATCTCATTTCTAAGAAAGAATATCTTCCTTCGTATGAGGACTATATCAATCAGCAGGCAGAGCCGAAGCCTTTTCAGCCAAATGGCGAACGAATCCATGACTATTTAAAAGAAATGACAGATGAAGTGTTTTCCCAATATGATGTCATGTCTGTCGGAGAGGTCGGCAGTGTCACACCGGAAGAAGGCCTGAAATATACGGGAACAGATAAGCATGAGCTGAATATGATTTTTCACTTTCAGCATATGGAGCTTGATCAGCAGCCCGGAAAAGAACATTGGGATTTGAAGCCCCTTGAGCTTTCTGATTTAAAATCGGTTTTGACAAAATGGCAAAAGAAGCTTGAACATCAAGGCTGGAATACATTGTTTTGGTGCAACCACGACCAGCCCCGGATTGTGTCCAGATTTGGAGACGATGGGGAATACCGCAAAGCATCAGCGAAAATGCTGGCAGCCGTACTTTATTTTATGAAGGGCACGCCGTATATTTATCAGGGAGAAGAAATCGGGATGACAAACGCGCCGTTTACCCGGATTGAAGACTACAAAGATATCCAAACGGTCAATATGTATCATAAACGGGTGTTTGAAAAAGGCTATGATCCAAATGATGTAATGAGATCGATCTTAGCCAAAAGCCGGGATCACGCCCGGACCCCGATGCAGTGGAACAGCGGCAAAAATGCCGGATTTACTGACGGCACGCCTTGGTTGAAGGTCAATCCGAACTTCACCGCAATCAATGTGGAGGAAGCGCAGGGAGATCCTGATTCTGTCTTAATCTATTACAAAAAGCTGATCAGCCTGAGAAAGCAGTATGCTGACCTCATGAAAGGGAGCTTTGATCTTTTGCTTCCGGACGATCCGCAGTTGTTTGTATACATGAGAGAAAACAGTAAACAGCAGCTTTTGTCGGTCAATAATTTTTCAAAAGAGCAGGCTGTTTTTCAGTGGCCTAAGAACTGCGGCAAAGCTCAGGCCTCACTGCTTCTCAGAAATTATAACAACGATGATCTTGCTGACGAAATGGTGTTCCGGCCTTATGAGAGCAGGGTCTATCTTCTGGACAAAACAAACTAATGATTGAAGTAGCCCGGCATTCTTAGCCGGGTTTTTTTAGTACATATATTCGCTCTACAGGCGGGAAGAATAAATGAAAATGAAATTTATTCTTGCAAAACGTAATGACTTCGGTTTATTATGATATAGGATTACAAAATCGTTATCATTTTGATTTAAAGTTACTGAAAAAGAGGGGATATACGATATGTTTAAAAAATGGAGCGGTTTGTTTGTGATTGCAGCGTGCTTTTTATTAGTTGCAGCATGCGGCAACTCATCAACAAAAGGGTCGGCGGATTCAAAGGGTGATAAACTGCACGTTGTCACAACGTTCTACCCGATGTATGAATTCACAAAACAAATTGTAAAAGACAAAGGCGATGTGGATCTGTTAATCCCATCTTCCGTTGAACCGCATGATTGGGAACCGACGCCGAAAGACATTGCCAACATTCAGGATGCTGATTTGTTCGTTTATAATAGTGAATACATGGAGACATGGGTTCCATCAACTGAAAAAAGCATGGGCCAAGGCCATGCCGTTTTCGTTAATGCAAGCAAAGGCATTGATTTAATGGAAGGCTCTGAAGAAGAACACGAAGAGCATGATCATGGGGAGCATGAGCACAGTCATGCAATGGACCCTCACGTATGGCTCAGCCCTGTTCTGGCACAGAAGGAAGTTAAAAATATTACGGCGCAAATCGTGAAGCAGGACCCGGATAACAAAGAATACTATGAGAAAAATAGTAAAGAATATATTGCAAAACTGCAGGATCTTGATAAACTATATCGTACAACCGCAAAAAAAGCGGAGAAAAAAGAATTTATCACACAGCATACAGCTTTTAGCTATCTGGCAAAAGAATACGGCTTGAAGCAGGTTCCGATTGCAGGGCTTTCACCTGACCAAGAACCGAGCGCAGCCAGTTTGGCAAAGCTGAAAACATATGCCAAAGAACATAATGTAAAAGTCATTTACTTTGAAGAAATTGCATCCTCAAAGGTCGCAGATACGCTCGCCAGTGAAATCGGCGCGAAGACAGAAGTGCTGAATACACTGGAAGGCTTGAGCAAAGAAGAACAGGATAAAGGTTTAGGGTATATCGACATTATGAAACAAAACCTCGATGCCCTGAAAGATTCACTATTGGTTAAATCATAAGATAGTGTGCGCCGGAGGGTGCACACTATTTCTTTGTGAGAAAGGAAGATTAACATGAATCTCGTCTCATTGAAAGATATCGTTTTCGGCTATTCCCATACGCCTGTTTTAGATAAAGTATCACTTGATATTGAAAGCGGTGAGTTCGTCGGCATCACTGGGCCAAACGGCGCCTCTAAATCGACGCTCATAAAGGTAATGCTCGGCATGCTGAAACCGTGGGAAGGCACAGTGACGATCAGTAAAAGGAATACAGAAGGGAAACGCCTGACCATAGGGTACGTCCCGCAGCAAATTTCTTCATTTAATGCCGGCTTTCCGAGCACGGTGCTGGAGCTTGTTCAGTCAGGCCGCTATACAAAAGGGAAATGGTTTAAACGTTTAAATGAAGAAGATCATCTTGAAGTAGAAAAAGCACTGAAAATGGTGGAAATGTGGGAGCTCCGCCATCGTAAAATCGGTGATTTATCAGGCGGACAGAAACAGAAAATCTGTATCGCCAGAATGCTCGCCAGCAACCCGGATCTGCTGATGCTGGACGAACCGACGACAGCTGTTGATTACGACAGCAGAAAAGGATTTTACGAATTTATGCATCACCTCGTGAAAAATCACAATCGCACAGTTGTGATGGTTACTCACGAACAAAACGAAGTACAGCAATTTTTAGATAAAGTGATTCGATTAGAGAGAGGAGAAAAAGGCGGATGGAAATGTTTGACTTGGAATTCATGCGACGAGCTTTTCTAGCAGGCGGCATGATCGCCGTCATGGCTCCGATACTAGGAGTGTATCTCGTTCTCAGAAGACAGGCCTTAATGGCTGACACACTTTCACATATCTCATTGTCAGGTGTTGCCATCGGCTTTTTTCTCAGCACCAATATAACCGCAGCAAGCATAGTCGTCGTGACCATCGGCGCGATCGGAATTGAATACATGCGGCGGGCGTATCGGACTTATTCAGAAGTGTCCATTGCCATCTTAATGGCAGCTGGTTTGTCCTTCGCGATGTTTTTAATCAGCCTTTCCAAAGGCACAGCCAATATGAGCATCGATCAATACCTATTTGGATCGCTTGTGACAGTAAACCAGCAGCAGGTCTATATTATCAGTATTATCACACTGCTGATCCTGCTTTATTTTATCGTACTGAGAAGGCCGCTCTACCTGCTGACGTTTGATGAAGCAACAGCCAAAACATCGGGAATCAATACAAACGTTCTCTCGTTGTCATTCAGTATTGTCACAGGCCTTGCGATTTCAGTCATTATTCCGATCATCGGGGTCCTTCTTGTATCGGCCCTGCTCGTATTGCCGGCAGCCTTCGCCATCAGAATTGCAAAAGGCTTTAACATGGTTTTCATTACAGCCATACTCATTTCATTATTCAGCGTATTTACGGGACTGACATCATCCTATCAGCTCGGGACGCCGCCAGGTCCGTCTATTACCCTTCTATTGATCGTTTTGCTATTAATCGGATTTGCAGTTCAGGGAGTTTGGACGTTTATCAAAAAAGAAGCTCAGCGCAAAAAAAGGCGCCGATAACATGAAAAGCAGTTTTCCCTAGGGAAAACTGCTTTTTTTATAGAAACAATCCGGCAAGGCGCTCATAAGATTTTTTTTTCGCCTCAAAATCAAACACATTGCACAGAACCATGATTTCATTTGTTTCGTAGCGGCCTGTGAGGTCTAACAGCTGTTGTTTGACAGTGGTTGGAGAACCGATCACCATCCGCTTTCTGTTTTCTTCTATGAGTTTTTTATCGGACGCTGTGTAGGGAAAGGCTTTCGCCTCCTCGATGCTTGGCACGCGGCTGTCCAAGCCTTTTCCGACGCGAAGAAGCCACAAATCCTGGCTTAATGCGAGTTCTTCTGCCTCTTCATCTGTTTTTGCGCAAATGACAAAAATCGTAAACAGTGCGGACGGAT
Organism: Bacillus sp. FSL R5-0603; assembly: GCF_038050295.1. Lineage (NCBI taxonomy): Bacteria > Bacillati > Bacillota > Bacilli > Caryophanales > Bacillaceae > Bacillus > Bacillus sp. FSL R5-0603. Next base: position 226,665 of record NZ_JBBOYP010000001.1, read on the forward strand.
TCGAAAAATGGGCTGAGGGCCGAAAGCTTTCCCGGTAGATGCGGAATGCATTTTCTCCTCGCTCGGGATTAATGAAATGCCCAAATACATATCCAATCCCCTGGTGCGCCGCGCGTCTTGCGCTGTTTTCACCAAGACCGAGCACCCATAGCTCGGGTGCCGTACCAATAAGGGGCGCCGCTTTGATTCCGGCATACGGATGGTCTGGAGGAAGGGAATCTGTTAGAAAATAAGAGACATCCTGCAGCTGTCTGTTAAATTCGGTTAAGCTTTTTTTCACCCCGTCCGTTAATGCAAGCCTGGTTTTTGTCGTGCCGCCGGGGGAACGACCGACGCCGAGGTCAATCCGGTTTGGATACAGGGCCTCAAGCTGGCGAAAGGTTTCAGCCACTTTAAATGGGCTGTATTGGGGCAGAAGCACGCCGCCTGATCCGACACGAATGGTGTTTGTCTGTGCTGCGATGCGGGCGATCATGATTTCAGGCGCTGTGCTTGCCAGTCCTTTCGTGCTGTGATGCTCGGCAAACCAATAACGCTTATAGCCCCACTCTTCGCTTAATTGGGCAAGCTCAACCGAATGCTGAAGAGTTGTCACAGGGCTTTCTCCTTTAGAAACAGGTGCCTGATCAAGTATGCTTAAATGAATCAAAAGGCCGCTTCCTTTCTGTCTGTTTTTAGATGGTGACACAAGAATAGGCAAAATGACTTGCCCGCGTCAAATGGTTTGTTTAAGAAGCGCACTTTATAGCATTTGCAAATCATATATCAAATATGGAAGTTTTTTTTCGAGGTTTTTCGTCAATTATTCTTAACTTTTACGAAACTTTGATATAATAACAAACGTATATATTAGTAATTTACGGCTTATTTTCCTTGTGAGCGTAAAAATAAATGTGACTATCTTCACATTTTGATGAGTAGGAGTGAATCGTGTGGCAATTTCTTTAGAAAAAGGTCAACGAATTGATTTAACAAAAGGAAAAGCCGGTCTGTCAAAATTGATGGTCGGTCTCGGCTGGGACCCAGTGTCCTCAGGCGGAGGATTCTTCAGCAAACTGCTTGGCGGAGGCGGTCCGAATATCGACTGTGACGCTTCAGTGCTGATGCTGGAAAACGGAAAATTCACCGATAAGAAAAACCTGATTTATTTCGGCAACCTGAAAAGCCGCTGCGGCGGTGTACAGCATACAGGCGACAACCTGACGGGTGACGGTGCGGGCGATGACGAGCAAATTATGATAGATTTAGATAAAGTGCCTGCAAACATCGATAAGCTTGTATTTGTAGTAAACATTTACGATTGTGTCAGAAGAAAACAAGATTTCGGCATGATTCAAAATGCGTTTATCCGCGTAGTTGATCAATCTCATCATGAAGAAATGCTCAAGTACAATTTGAGAGACAATTACGCCGGCAGAACAAGCCTGATTACAGCAGAAATCTACCGCAGCGGCAGTGAGTGGAAGTTTGCAGCGGTTGGTGAAGGCACGAACGATACGAGATTAGAAGATATTATCAGCAGATACGTATAAAAGAAAAGGAGTGGATGAAACATGACAATTTCATTAGCAAAAGGACAAAAAGTAGATTTAACAAAAACAAATCCGGGTCTTTCAAAGGTTGTTGTCGGTTTAGGCTGGGATACGAACAAGTATGACGGCGGGCACGACTTTGATCTTGACTCAAGTGTGTTTCTGTTAGACGCTGCAGGCAAATGCGCATCTCCAAACGACTTTATTTTCTACAACCAGCTTGAAGGCGGCAACGGTTCAGTCGTTCATTCAGGCGACAACCTGACTGGTGCTGGCGAAGGCGACGATGAGAATGTAAAAGTAAATCTCAGCGCTGTACCGGCAAACATTGATAAAATCTCATTTGTTATCACCATTCACGAAGCAGAGGCGCGCAGCCAAAACTTTGGACAAGTATCAAACGCGTTTGTCCGCATCGTAAATGAAGAAACAAATGAAGAGCTCATCCGTTACGATCTTGCAGAAGATTTCTCTATTGAAACGGCAATCATTGCAGGGGAGCTTTACAGACATAACGGCGAGTGGAAATTCTCCGCAATCGGCTCAGGCTACCAAGGCGGCCTTGCCCGCATTGCAACAGACTACGGTTTGCAAGTCGGTTAAGACAAATACGAAGAGCAGAAAGGAGAGAGGCAGTATGGCCATTCAATTATCAAAAGGACAGCGCATTGATTTAACAAAAACAAATCCGGGACTGACAAAAGCGGTGATCGGCTTAGGCTGGGATACAAACAAGTACTCCGGCGGACACGATTTTGACCTGGATGCTTCGGCCTTTTTAGTTGATGCGCATGATAACTGCGTAAATGATCTCGATTTCGTCTTCTATAATAACCTTGAACATCCGAGCGGCGGTGTCATCCATACGGGTGACAACCGCACGGGTGAGGGCGACGGAGATGATGAGCAGATTATCGTTGATTTCTCAAAAATCCCTGCTCACATTGAGAAAATCGGCATCACAGTGACCATTCACGACGCTGAAGCACGCATCCAAAACTTTGGACAAGTTTCCAATGCATTTGTCCGCGTTGTGGATGAAGAAACGCAGAATGAGCTTCTTCGCTTCGATTTGGGAGAAGACTTCTCCATTGAAACAGCTGTTGTCGTTTGTGAGCTTTACAGACACGGCGGCGAGTGGAAATTCAATGCGATCGGCAGCGGATTTTCCGGCGGGCTGGCTGCATTGTGCCGGAATTACGGTTTGCAAGTGTAAGCGAGTGACAAATAGAGAAGTCACCGTTTCAAATTAATAGGAGGAAAAAACTTGGACTTTTTACATCATATTTTGTCTACGTATGCTTCATTTTTCGATTGGAAAATGTGGGGGGAAGTTCTGACTGATCCTGTTTCCTGGGGTTTGATCGGTTCCCTTGTTGTTTTGGAAGGCCTTTTATCGGCCGATAACGCGCTTGTTCTTGCGGTCATGGTTAAACACCTGCCGGAAAAACAGCGGAAAAAAGCGTTAACGTATGGTTTGTTTGGAGCTTATATTTTCAGGTTTATTTTCATCGGGCTCGGTATGCTTCTCATTAAATTCTGGTGGATCAAGGTGCTTGGCGCGCTTTACCTGGCTTGGCTCGTCATTAAGCACTTCTGGATAGGCGAAAAAGAAGAGGAAGCGGACGGCATGAAGAAAAACTCTTGGATGGTCCGCACGTTCGGGATCTTCTGGGCGACTGTCATTTCAGTAGAATTAATGGATCTTGCCTTCTCTGTGGACAGCATCCTGGCCGCGTTTGCAGTATCTGAAAAAGTATGGGTGCTTCTGATCGGCGGTATGCTTGGTATTTTAATGATGCGTACAGTGGCAAAAGTGTTCCTTGTGCTGATTGATAAAATTCCTGAGCTGGAAAACACAGCATTCGTGTTAATCGGCATTATCGCGTTGAAAATGGCGGGGAGCGCTTTCCATTACGAAATGCCGCACTCTGTATTCTTCATCATCATTATCGCTGCATTTGCGGTAACATTGATCATTCACTACATCAATAAACAAAAGCAGGTGCGCGAACAAACAGCCGCTTCAAAAGAAGAATAAAACAAAACAAGGAGGGAGGTTCAATGTCCTTCCTTTTTTGTTACCGAAATATCGTTCAATGACAAACCGGAAAGGAGGATATGATGAGACAAGAAGAACTAACCATTCATAAAGCACTTCCGGCTGATGGGGATTGGAAAAGCCTGCTGTTTCAGCCATTGCCGGAGCGGGATCACTATGAAACTGCACAAGGCCTTTCTTTTTCTCGTCTTGCCGGTCAGATATTGGGCACGCCTATTGATGAGACGGACTACTATAACGAGCTATATGAGCTGTCTGTAAACGACCGCATAACGATTTTGAGTGAAACGCTTGATAAAACAATCGAACCGGAAACATTTCAAAAGCTTCAGCATATTCATTCCATCAATCAGAAAGAAAAAGGGCTGTCAGTCAGCCGTTTTGTTGCCTTTCTGGACGGGGAAAAGCTGATTGCGAAGCACTCAAATCCCTTGATGCACCGTCATTTAAGAAAAGCGCTGATGACGCTTTTACATACCTTTGCGGACAGTCATGAAAAGGGGCTGAATCATCCTGATTTTCGCAGAGTGCTGCTTGATGTCTCGAAGTTTTCCTTAAACCATCTGAACCCTTGGCTGGAAAAAACCGATATAGAGCGGGAGATGCCGAAGGTTGTTTGGTATGGAGATGCGACGAAAAGCCAGCTCTATTTCTTATATTATCTGATGCTGGTCGGCTGTGATGTACTGCTGTTCCATCCGGCGGGAACCGATCAGCTGGCGCTTGTCGACCCGAAGCAGGAGCTCAGTTTTACGGAAAAGCTCCCGGATGTTTCGGAGCTTCAGCCGTTTCCGAAAGAAAAACCAGACCGGAAATCAACAGTGGCTTACCGCTCAACAAAGGAAATTGAACATGTGCTGAATCACGAGGAATCCATGCTGTATAAGCCGTGGCAGTTCAGAGATCACACACCGGTGTCCGTTACGCTGAAAACGACCTATGATGAATTGTTTTTAATCACGAAAGAACGCGCCTTTATTCGGCCGAATTTCAAAGCAGATAAACATTCCATTGAGATTCCGAATGTATTCGCCAAAATTATGGGCGTGTCGAAAGACAATAAGGAATATTGGAACAGGCTTCATACTCTAGCGGATTATCAGGAAACAGAAATGGTCAGAAGCTTTCCATTTACAGAAGAAATAAAGTCGAACTATCAATTTCACTACAGCCACGCACTTGATCAAGAAGGGAACATTGATCCGGACAAGCTGATGGCAAGCAATGTGTGGCAGTACAAACAGCTGCCGGCGGGCGTTCAGACTGCCATTGCCAAAACGATTTCGAGAATGTGCAGGCACCCGCGGCTTAAAGCTTTGCATCAGGAACAAGTCAAGGATGTTCAAATCTATTTGTTTAAACAAACAACAAACCTGCCTGCTAATCTGCTGAAATTGATTCAAATGTTCGACTATGCGCAAACCGTTCCGAAACTCGTTTTATATCATACGGAAATGAGCGGCGGACTCACGCGTTCGGATGCTGCCGCCCTGCTGTTCCTGAATGAAATCGGAATCGATATTATCATTTATAATCCGCCCGGACACCAGGATATTGAGCAGTTTATTGAAGAGGACCAGTATGATATCCACTGGCTGGATGACATGGTGTTTCAGCAGGACTACAAAGAGCCTTCGCTTGTAAAAAGGCTCTTCAGAACCATTACCCAAAAATAAGGAGATAAGAAAAGCATGACAACAGAAAATCAAAATCCGCTTGTTCTCAATAAAAATGAAGAGATTTCCCAGCAAAAAGCTGACGATATCCGTCTTCAGCTCCGTCAGGAACCAGAAGTGAAGCGGCTTGCTCAACAAATTGACGTCAAAAACCAAATGGAGCTGCTTGAATACGGCAAGGAGCCGGCCGTTGAAATATCCAAGTTCTCTGACCGCATCTTGGGGATGATGAAAACAACAAGCGTGACAGACTCCGGCACAATGCTGACTCAGCTTGGGAAAATCATGGACCGCTTTGACAAAAATGATTTTGATGAGCCAAAGGGATTAATGGCGAAAATTTTCAAACGCGGCGGCAGCATGATTGAAAAAATCTTTAAAAAGTATCAGACGCTTGGCGGAGAGATTGAAAAAATCCACGTTGAGATTTCAAAATACAAAGATGAGATGACGAAGACGAACTACACGCTCGATGAAATGTATGAAAACAATATCAAATACTATATGGAGCTTGAAAAATACGTCGTTGCCGGGCAGATGAAACTGGAAGAGATGCAGTCGATCCTTCCTTCATATGAGGAAAAAGCGGCAAGCGGAAACCAGCTGGCGCAAATGCAGCTCGATACATTGCGCAACGGCATTCAGGCGCTTGAGGAACGGGTGTATGATCTTGACATGGCACGGATGGTGGCGCTTCAAACCGCACCTCAAATCCGTCTCCTGCAGCGAGGAAATGCAAAGCTGATCGGGAAAATCAACTCCGCGTTTATCATTACCATTCCGATTTTCAAAAACGGCATTATTCAGGCTGTTACGGTAAAGCGGCAAAAGCTTGTGGCTGATTCCATGAGCGAGCTTGACCGCCGGACAAACGAGATGCTGAAACGAAATGCTGAAAACATCTCGAGCCAAAGTGTTGAAATTGCCAGAATGGCCGGCAGACCGAGCATAGATATTGAAACGATCGAATCGTCTTGGAACACGATTGTCAGCGGCATGCAGGAAACAAAACAAATCGAGGAAGAAAACAAACGCCTCCGCGAAGACGGCGCGAAACGAATTGCACAGCTTCAGGATAATATTAAAAAAGCAGCATTGCAGCAATAATAAAAACCCCGCTTGTGGAACATAAGCGGGGTTTTTCAATTACATCATTTAGTTAATGACAATGTGTAAAGACAGGTGTAAACTTAAACGGTAATCATTTTGCATATCAGAGGTGTTGGCAATGGGAAAACAACAGCCTATATCCCAGCGTAAACTGCTGGGCGTCGCCGGTTTGGGGTGGCTGTTTGATGCAATGGATGTCGGAATATTATCGTTTATTATCGCCGCGCTCCATGTAGAGTGGAATCTGTCGCCCGAGGAAATGAAATGGATCGGAAGCGTCAATTCCATCGGCATGGCTGCGGGTGCGTTTTTGTTTGGTTTGCTTGCTGATCGAATCGGCCGCAAAAAAGTGTTTATCATCACCCTTTTATGCTTTTCCATCGGAAGCGGCATTTCCGCTTTTGTGACGAGCTTATCGGCATTTCTAATCCTTCGTTTCGTGATTGGTATGGGACTTGGCGGCGAGCTTCCAGTCGCTTCAACACTCGTTTCGGAAGCGGTTGTGCCTGAAAAGCGAGGCAGAGTGATTGTGCTTTTGGAAAGCTTTTGGGCCGTGGGCTGGCTCGCAGCGGCCTTGATTTCTTACTTTGTGATACCAAGCTTCGGCTGGCAGGCTGCCCTTCTGTTAACTGCGCTGACTGCTTTTTATGCGCTGTACCTGCGGACGAGTCTGCCTGATTCGCCGAAATATGAATCGCTTTCTGCCAAAAAGAGGTCGGTGTGGGAGAATGTAAAAAGCGTCTGGGCAAGACAGTATATACGGCCGACCGTAATGCTGTCGATCGTTTGGTTCTGTGTGGTGTTTTCTTATTACGGCATGTTCCTATGGCTCCCGAGTGTCATGCTGCTGAAAGGCTTCAGCATGATTCAAAGCTTTGAATATGTCCTGCTGATGACGCTTGCTCAGCTGCCGGGCTATTTCTCTGCCGCATGGCTGATTGAAAAAGCGGGCCGGAAGTGGATACTCGTCATTTACTTGATTGGCACAGCAGGAAGCGCCTATTTCTTCGGAACAGCGGATTCCTTAAGTCTTCTGCTTACGGCTGGAATGCTGTTATCGTTTTTCAATCTCGGTGCGTGGGGCGTGCTGTATGCTTATACTCCGGAGCAATACCCGACTGCGATTCGAGCAACAGGTTCAGGAACAACAGCGGCGTTTGGAAGAATCGGCGGTATCTTCGGGCCTTTGCTCGTCGGGACGCTCGCAGCCCGTCATATTTCGTTTTCGGTCATCTTTTCAATCTTTTGCATTGCAATCTTACTCGCGGTTGCCTGTATTTTGATTATGGGGAAAGAAACGAAACAAACTGAGCTAGAATAGGAAAAGCACCTCTTAAAAGAGGTGCTTTCAGCGTGTCGACAAACCCTCGCATTCGTTGTCAGGACTGCGCTTCGGTGCTCAATGCGAAGTGGATCAACGGCTAAATTCTCAGGCGTCCTGCCTAAACGCCGTCGTCATCACATCCTGTGAATGTCCGCTCCTATGCTCGTCCTTCCTAGACCTCAAGGGTTTTCAATCACGCTGAAAAGATGACAAAATCCTAAAATGAAAACCATTTTAGGATTTTGTCAACAATCTCAGGCACCTCTTGAATGAGGTGCTTTTTTTACAATTGCGCCCGGGCTGCGGATTGGCGTTTCCCGGTTTTACTGATTGCCTGGTAGAGCGTCATAGAAAGTATGAACAGAATGGCAGTAAATCCTGTGACAGCTCCGAAATGCTGTGTGCTTTGATATAAAAAACCTGCAATACTTGTACCGACAGTGGTTCCGGCATACATAGCGGCATTGGAAAGGGAAGCGATGGTTCCTCGCGTATTTGGTGCAATGGATTGAAAGACACCCATCATTAACGGAAAGATGATGCCAGCTGTAAAAAACGTGAGAAAAAAGCTGGCTTCTACTAAAAACAAGTTTGGAAAGAACGGAAGAGCGAAATAGAGAGCGCCCATTAGCAGCATCCCGCTGATCAGTGTTTTAAACACGCCCAGCTTTTCTGAAACCCGGCTGCCGATAAGGCTCCCGAGCATATTTCCCAGTCCGAGTACAAGCATAGCTGCGCCAATTTGTGACACGGTTAAATGATAATCCGCGGAAAGCCAAGCACCCAGAAAGCTGAACGAAGCGAAGTTTCCGGTTTGAAACAGAAAATAGGCAAGCAGAATAACCGATGTTTTCGGCAATGAAAAAAGCTCCCGATAGGGGTTGACAATTGATGGGCGCGCCAATGGTTCAGAAGGCCGGATATCAGGCATGACCGCCGCCAGGATCAATAGAAGAATAAGCGAGCACGCTGACAAAATGAAAAATGGCGTATGCCATGTAAAGGAAGCGAGAAACCCTCCAATAGGAAGTCCGAGCATTTGTGAAGCGGCCAAACCTGCTGTCGCAATCCCCATGCCTTTTATGATCTGAGAAGGGTGGACAATGACTGGGATGGACGCCCAAATTTGAGGCGTCACAAACGCAGCGCTAACGCCTGCGGCAAAACGGAACAGGCACATGGCGGCAAAAGAGGGAGCGATGCCGCATAAAAACGTGGATACGATAAAGCCTGCAAGTCCCCACAGCATGACTGTTTTCCTGTTCAGCCGGTCTGAGATTGGGCCTGCAATGAAAGCGAAGAGCGCATAACCGAGTGCATAAGCACTGACCATCCAGCCTGACAAATCAGTAGAGACATGAAACTGATTCTGTAAAAGGGGGAGAAGCGGCGAAAGCAAAAAGGTATCCGTGCCAATGACAAACATGACACTGAAGAAAAGCCAAATGCGATTCAAATTTTATCACTCCTATTGTTTTATAACTTTGAAACTATGAAACAGATATGTATAGAGAAAACCCTTTGTTAGAGGGTTTCCAAAAAGCCAGGCAGGTAAGTTTGAAATGTGTCTTCACGCAGACTGACGTATTTTGTCCGCGAATCTTTCCGGGTTGCCGTCAACCCCGCTTCACGCAGCGTTTTAAAATGATAAGATGCCGTGGTTTTGACAATATTGCACTTTTCACCTACTTCACCGCAGCTGAGTTCTTTTCCGCTGACATAAAGCGTACGAATAATGGCAAGCCTTGATTCATCAGACAGTGCTTTAAAAATTTGCGCTCTGATTTGATCATCTGTTTGTTTCATAGTCATGAAACTATAATACATAATGGGTGTTGGAAAAGCAACTTATTTTTCCAGTAAAGGAGCAGGAAGTCATAAGAGGAAGGAGGAATTCAATTCCAATAAAAGCGTTTTCAACTAAAGATAGGCGAAAAATCACCCGTAAAATACAATCATATAGGAGGATTACAGAGCATTTAGAAGCATAAATAAGATCATGTGGTCACATGGATGTTTATAAAGAAATGGTACAGAATAAAAGAGAATATGCTGTTTGTGTGGGAAGTTACATAAATGTTACGGTAATAAAGATTGCTTAATATGGAGGGAAAATATGAGTGTAGATGAGAAACCAATTAAGATAAAAGTCGAGAAAGTCTCTAAGATTTTTGGGAAACAAACAAAGAAGGCAGTTCAAATGCTTGCCAACGGAAAGACAAAAAAAGAGATCCTGAAAGCAACCGGATCAACCGTTGGTGTTAATCAGGCAGATTTTGAAGTATATGATGGTGAGATATTTGTCATCATGGGTCTATCAGGGAGCGGTAAATCAACTTTAGTACGGATGTTAAACCGGCTTATTGAACCGACTGCCGGAAATATTTACATTGATGGTGACATGATAACAAATATGTCTAAAGACCAGCTCCGGGAAGTCCGCCGGAAGAAAATCAGCATGGTCTTCCAAAAGTTCGCTCTGTTCCCGCACAGAACGATACTTGAAAACACAGAATACGGACTGGAACTTCAAGGTGTAGACAAACAAGAGCGGCAGCAAAAAGCGCTTGAGTCTCTTAAGCTCGTTGGACTGGAAGGATTTGAACACCAATATCCAGACCAGCTTTCCGGCGGGATGCAGCAGCGTGTCGGCCTTGCCCGCGCGTTGACAAATGATCCGGACATCCTTCTGATGGACGAAGCGTTCAGTGCGCTCGATCCATTGATTCGTAAAGATATGCAGGATGAGCTTCTTGATCTTCACGATAATGTCGGAAAAACAATTATCTTTATTACGCACGACTTGGACGAAGCGTTGCGGATCGGCGACAGAATTGTCCTAATGAAGGACGGCAACATCGTTCAAATCGGCACGCCTGAAGAAATCCTGATGAATCCATCTAACGAATATGTTGAGAAATTCGTCGAAGATGTTGATTTGTCTAAAGTCCTCACAGCAGGCCACATTATGAAACGCGCTGAAACAGTGCGGATTGATAAAGGGCCTCGTGTAGCATTGACACTGATGAAAAACCTTGGAATTTCTTCAATTTATGCAGTGGATAAACAAAAGAAATTATTAGGTGTTATCTATGCGTCTGATGCGAAAAAAGCGGCCGAGTCTGATTTGTCACTTCAAGACATCTTGAATACAGAATTTACGACTGTACCAGAGAATACGTATCTGACTGAGATTTTTGACGTTGTGTCCGATGCGAATATTCCAATTGCGGTTGTGGATGAGAAGCAAAGAATGAAAGGGATTGTCGTAAGAGGCGCGCTGATTGGCGCACTTGCCGGCAATAACGAGTATATCAATGCTGAAGGCACTGACGAACAAACACAAGATCCTTCTGCACAGGAGGTGAAGTAAGATGGATAGACTGCCTAGAATACCTTTAGCAGATATCATTGACCATTTTGTTGACTGGATTACGATGACGTTTGGCGGATTTTTCGACGGAATTGCAAACGGATTGGCCGCTTTTGTAAATGGAATTGTCACCGGTCTTGGATTTATTCCATCTATTTTGTTAACGATTATTTTCGCCGCACTTGCGTGGTGGATCAGTACAAGGGGAATTGCGTTATTTACATTGATTGGATTCCTCCTGATCGATTATTTGGGATATTGGGACCCAATGCTGCAAACATTGGCGCTTGTTTTGACATCTGTGATTATTTCGATTGTGGTCGGGGTTCCGATCGGAATTTGGGCGTCCCAGAAAGAAACGGTTCGCCGTATTGTAACGCCAATTCTTGATTTAATGCAGACAATGCCTGCTTTCGTATATCTATTGCCGGCGATTTTCTTCTTTAACATCGGTGTTGTACCGGGTGTTGTTGCATCTGTTATCTTCGCGATGCCGCCGACAATCCGCATGACTGTTCTCGGTATTAAACAAGTGCCGGCGGATCTGATTGAAGCGACTGAGGCATTCGGTTCTACAACAGCTCAGCGTTTGTTTAAAGTTCAGCTTCCGCTTGCGACAAAAACGATTTTGGCCGGAATTAACCAGAGCATCATGCTTGCGTTATCAATGGTTGTTATCGCCGCAATGGTCGGTGCACCGGGACTTGGTTCTGAAGTATACAGTGCCGTTACACAGCTGAAAACCGGGGTCGGAGTAGAGGCCGGTATCGCCATCGTTATCGTTGCCATTACCCTGGACCGTATTACTCAAAATATTAAAGTGAAGAAGAAAACCAGGGGGAATGCCTGATGCTTAAAAAAATCATCGGCATCGGCGTTTCCGCCATGCTGGCGCTCTCACTTGCGGCTTGCGGTTCAGAAAACGATGAAAATGCATCCGCAGCAGAACAAGTGAATAAGACCATCATCGGGATTGACCCGGGTTCAGGGATTATGTCCCTGACTGACAAAGCGATGAAGGATTATGACCTGAATGACTGGACATTGATTTCAGCGTCAAGTGCTGCGATGACCGCTACGCTTAAAAAGTCATACGACCGTAAGAAACCGATTATCATTACAGGATGGACACCGCACTGGATGTTCTCCAGATATAAGCTGAAATATCTCGATGATCCGAAACAATCTTATGGCAGCGCAGAGGAAATCCATACGATCACACGCAAAGGCTTCAGCAAAGAACAGCCGAATGCCGCAAAGCTTCTGAGCCAGTTTAAATGGACGCAAGACGAAATGGGCGAAATCATGATCAAGGTGGAAGAAGGCGAGAAACCTGCCAAAGTTGCTGCTGAGTACGTCAATAAACACAAGGATCAGATTGCCGAATGGACAAAAGGCGTTCAAAAGGTGAAGGGAGACAAAATCAACCTTGCCTATGTGGCGTGGGACAGTGAGATTGCAAGTACAAACGTCATAGGCAAAGTCTTAGAAGACTTGGGCTATGAGGTAACACTTACTCAGGTAGAGGCTGGGCCGATGTGGACTGCAATTGCAACGGGAAGTGCGGATGCATCCCTTTCCGCATGGCTGCCGAATACCCATAAAGCATACGCCGCTAAATATAAAGGCAAATATGATGATATTGGCACCAGTATGACTGGTGTGAAGATGGGGCTTGTTGTTCCTCAATATATGAAAAATGTCAACTCAATTGAAGATTTGAAGAAGTAATCAAAAAAGCAGCCTGTGTCAGGCTGCTTTTTTTGCGTTATTTTACGTAAGCGGCAGCGGGTGAATCAGCCTTTTGAAAAGTTTTTAATACGGCATTCGCTAAAATGTGAATGCCGTTGAACATCGCATTTCTGTCAAAGGTCATGTGCGGATGGTGGAGCCCCGGCTGGAGCCCGCAGCCTAGTCCGAGCATCGTTGTTTTCAGATTCGGCACCTTCACGGCGTAAAAATGAAAATCCTCGCCACCGGTGGTGACAAGCGGGTCATCAAGCCGCTCAGCCCCGATGATATCTGTTATGGCTTCTGCCATGATCGCTTCAGCTTCTTTGTTTTGTGTTGCCGCAGGAAGGCTGTGCTCCTTTTGCAGTTCGATCTTCGCGCCGAATGCCGCGGCAGCCGCTTCACAGGCTCTTTCTGTTTCGGCGATTAACGCCTCCATGGCTTCATTGGTCTGTGCGCGCAAATCAAGGCTGAACGATGCTTTTCCTGGAATGATGTTAGAGCTTTCACCGCCGGCTTGAAGCTTTGTCATTTTGACGGTATGCGGGATTTGCGGGTCAATATGAATGAGTCCGAGCTTATGTACAAGAAATGCCGCAATTTCAATGCTGTTTTTCCCGAGGTGCGGACGGGCGCCATGAGCCTCTTCCCCGATGATCGTTCCCTCAATGTGCTGGCTTGATCCGTGCAGAATAGACGGAGCGCAGCGGCCGTTCTGTGTTTCCTGGATCGGACGGACGTGAACGCCATACAAATAGTCGATATCATCAAGCACGCCTTCTTCTATCATTTTCAAGGCGCCGCCGCCTTTTTCTTCTGCCGGCTGAAAGATAAAACGGATTGTGCCCTTCGGAAGCTCAGGTTGTTTTTTGAGCAGCATTAACGTGCCCAATGCCATTGTCATATGTGAATCGTGTCCGCAGGAATGGTTGGCGCGAAATGTGCCGTTAACCTCCTGCCACAGCGCGTCAATATCAGCGCGTACCGCTACAACAGGTGAGCCTGAGCCGATTTCGCCGACAACCCCGGTGCAGTCCGAAAACGTGCGCGTCCGGCACCCTAAATCCTCAAGCTTTTGTTTCAAAAATGAAGTTGTCTCATATTCCTTCCAGCTGACTTCAGGGTTCGCGTGCAGATGCTCGAAGATGTCCATAATGGTTTGTTTCATGTCTTCTGAAAGCTTTTGCATGGTAAGAAATACCTCCTTCTATCAGAATGAATTTTTACCTTCTTTACTTTATTTATATTGAAACAGGTAGATAGGCTGTATATAATATAGCACATATTGCTACTATTCAGAATAATGAATATTTTCAAACAGAGGGGATGGATCGAAATATGAGTATGCCAGCAGCCGAAACACAGCCTAAGAAAAAACGTATGACATTTAAAATGCCTGACGCCTATGTCCTCTTATTTATGATTGCTTTCATTTGCGCAATCGCTTCATATATTGTGCCGGCGGGTGAATTTGACCGCGTGACAAAGGGGGATGTCACGACCGCTGTTCCGGGAAGCTATCATTCAATTGAACAGTCTCCGGTCAGCTTGATCAGCTTTTTTACTTCTCTACAGGATGGAATGGTTGGATCAGCACCCATCATCTTTCTGATCTTATTCACAGGCGGCACCATTGCTATTCTAGAAAAAACGGGTGCCATCAATGGCCTGATTTACAATGTCATCAGCAAATTCCGCACAAAGCAATTATTATTTATTTGTATTGTCGGCGCATTGTTCTCCATTCTCGGAACAACCGGGATTGTCGTGAATTCAGTTATCGGTTTTATCCCCATCGGCCTCATTGTGGCACGATCCTTAAAATGGGACGCAGTCGCAGGAGCCGCTGTTATTTACATCGGCTGCTACGCTGGATTTAACTCCACCATATTATCACCATCACCGCTCGGTTTATCACAATCAATCGCGGAACTCCCTCTTTTCTCAGGAATCGGCCTGCGAGTTGTGATATACATATGTTTTTTGCTGTCTTCTATTATTTATATCTATTTGTATACGAGAAAATTAAAAAAATCAAAAGATGCCAGTGTGTTAGGAACAGATTGGTTCCCTGCGGCAGGAATGGGCGAAGCCGGTAAAGAAGAAGATCAGTCAGTGCCGTTTACCGTTCGCCATAAGCTGATTTTGGCTGTGGCGGGACTCTCACTTGTCGGCTTTTTATACGGCGCTTTGAAGCTTGGCTGGTCAGATTCCCAAATGGCTGCGACATTTATTTTTATTTCTGTCCTTGCCGGTTTAATAGGCGGGCTTGCGGCGAACGATATTGCCAAAACCTTCATTACGGGCTGCCAAAGTCTTGTATACGGGGCGCTGATTGTCGGGATGGCACGAAGCATTTCCGTTATCCTTGAAAATGGAAAGCTTCTCGATACTGTCGTCAATGCTTTGGCTTCACTTTTGGATGGATTTTGCCCGATTGCCGGGGCAATCGGCATGTATATCGCCAGTGCGCTGCTTCATTTTCTCATCTCTTCAGGTTCTGGCGAAGCCGTTGTATTTATTCCAATCCTGGCGCCGCTCGCTGATTTGATGGGAATCACGAGACAGGTTGCGGTTGAGGCGGTTATGCTTGGAGAAGGGGTCGTCAACTGTGTGAACCCGACATCCGGCGTTCTCATGGCGGTGCTTGCCGCCAGCGGTATTCCGTATGTCAAGTGGCTGCGGTTTATGGTGCCGCTTGCTCTGATTTGGTTCTTGATCGGGCTTGTCTTTATCGTGATCGGCGTCATGATCAATTGGGGGCCGTTTTAACGATTGCTGCCCGCCGGCTTGTACGGCGGGCTTTTGAGTTATTCATTGCAGAAGCGCAGGCTGTTATTGTAACATGTAAGCCATAAGCCATTCGTAAAAGTGCGGGAGGAAGGTCATGAATAATCTGCGTAATAGACTTTCAGGCGTGAATGGGAAAAATAAGAGAGTAAAAGAGAAAGAACAAAAAATCTGGTCGGAGATTGGGATGATAGCGGGAGCATTTGCGCTGCTTGATGTGATCATCCGCGGCATTATGTTTGCATTTCCGTTTAAAGAATGGGCTGCAAGCCTCGTGTTTTTGTTCATCATTATCTTATATTACTGCATCAGGGCTGCGGCATCCGGAATGCTCATGCCGAGAATAGACACCAAAGAAGAACTGCAAAAACGGGTGAAGCAGCAGCGAATAGAATCAATTGCGGTCGCCTTTGCGGTAGTGGTGCTTACGATGTACGACAGGGGGATTCCCCATACATTCTTCGCTTGGCTGAAAATGATTCTTCTTTTTATCGTCTGCGGCGGCGTTCTGTTTCTGCTTCGGTATGTGATTGTGAAGCTGGCTTACAGAAGATCGGTAAAAGAAGAAATAAAAAAGAAATCATCTTGAAAAATAGATGGTTTCTTTTTTGTTTGGAAAGCGAGGGAAGCATTCACAGTTTCGGTCAGCTTTTTTATAGGAACATTGATTTGTATTCACTGCCAAGTTGTTTTGATAGAGTGATTGTGATAATTTAAAATGTAAGCGTTAACAAAATTCTCCAGTCTTCACATCAGTTTGAAAGGAGGAAGCGGAAGAATGAAGTAAGAGGGATTTTTGACTCCGAAGTAATTCTTCAAAAAATCAAATAAGGAGTGTCAAGAATGTTTGCAAAACGATTCAAAACCTCTTTACTGCCGTTATTCGCTGGATTTTTATTGCTGTTTCATTTGGTTCTGGCAGGACCGGCGGCTGCGAGTGCTGAAACGGCGAACAAATCGAATGAGCTGACAGCACCGTCGATCAAAAGCGGAACCATTCTTCATGCATGGAATTGGTCGTTCAATACGTTAAAACATAATATGAAGGATATTCATGATGCAGGATATACAGCCATTCAGACATCTCCGATTAACCAAGTCAAGGAAGGGAATCAAGGAGATAAAAGCATGTCGAACTGGTACTGGCTGTATCAGCCGACATCGTACCAAATTGGCAACCGTTACTTAGGAACTGAACAAGAATTTAAAGAAATGTGTGCAGCCGCTGAAGAATATGGCATAAAGGTCATTGTTGACGCGGTCATCAATCATACCACCAGTGACTATGCCGCGATTTCCAATGAGATTAAGAGTATTCCAAACTGGACACATGGAAACACACAAATTAAAAACTGGTCTGATCGATGGGATGTCACGCAGAATTCATTGCTCGGGCTGTATGACTGGAATACACAAAATACACAAGTACAGTCCTATTTGAAACGGTTCTTAGAAAGAGCATTGAATGACGGGGCAGACGGTTTTCGATTTGATGCCGCCAAACATATAGAGCTTCCGGATGATGGGAGTTACGGCAGTCAATTTTGGCCGAATATCACAAATACATCTGCAGAGTTCCAATACGGAGAAATCCTGCAGGATAGTGCCTCCAGAGATGCTGCATATGCGAATTATATGAATGTGACAGCGTCTAACTATGGGCATTCCATAAGGTCCGCTTTAAAGAATCGTAATCTGGGCGTGTCGAATATCTCCCACTATGCATCAGATGTGTCTGCGGACAAGCTAGTGACATGGGTAGAATCGCATGATACGTATGCCAATGATGATGAAGAGTCGACATGGATGAGCGATGATGATATCCGTTTAGGCTGGGCGGTGATAGCTTCTCGTTCAGGCAGTACGCCTCTTTTCTTTTCCAGACCTGAGGGAGGCGGAAATGGTGTGAGATTCCCGGGGAAAAGCCAAATAGGCGATCGCGGGAGTGCTTTATTTGAAGATCAGGCTATCACTGCGGTCAATAGATTTCACAATGTGATGGCTGGACAGCCTGAGGAACTCTCGAACCCGAATGGAAACAACCAGATATTTATGAATCAGCGCGGCTCACATGGCGTTGTGCTGGCAAATGCAGGTTCTTCCTCTGTTTCTATCAATACGCCAACAAAATTGCCTAATGGCAGGTATGATAATAAAGCTGGGGCGGGTTCATTTCAAGTGAATGATGGTAAACTGACAGGCACGATCAATGCCAGATCTGTGGCTGTGCTTTATCCTGATGATATTGCAAAAGCGCCTCATGTTTTCCTTGAGAATTACAAAACAGGTGTAACACATTCTTTCAATGATCAACTGACGATTACCCTGCGTGCAGATGCGAATACAACAAAAGCCGTTTATCAAATCAATAATGGACCAGAGACAGCGTTTAAGGATGGAGATCAATTCACAATCGGAAAAGGAGATCCATTTGGCAAAACATACACCATCATGTTAAAAGGAACGAACAGTGATGGTGTAACGAGGGCCGAGGAATACAGCTTTGTTAAAAGAGATCCAGCTTCGGCCAAAACCATCGGCTATCAAAATCCGAATCATTGGAGCCAGGTAAATGCTTATATCTATAAACATGATGGGGGCCGGGCAATTGAATTGACCGGATCTTGGCCTGGAAAACCAATGACTAAAAATGCAGATGGAATTTACACGCTGACGCTGCCTGCGGACACGGATACAACCAACGCCAAAGTGATTTTTAATAATGGCAGCGCCCAAGTGCCCGGTCAGAATCAGCCTGGCTTTGATTACGTGCAAAATGGTTTATATAATGACTCGGGTTTAAGCGGTTCTCTTCCTCATTGAGGGCAATGCTAGACGGGACTTACCGAAAGAAACCATCTATGATGGTTTCTTTTTTGTTCATAAATCAGACAAAACTTTTCTCTTGCAAAAGTTTGTGAAGTATTGCACAATATAAATGTGAAATACTTCACAAATAAAAAGACATCAAAGAGAAACATACCCTGGAAGGATGATTAATGATGAACAAACATGTAAATAAAGTAGCTTTAATCGGAGCGGGTTTTGTTGGAAGCAGTTATGCATTTGCGTTAATTAACCAAGGGATCACAGATGAGCTTGTGGTCATTGATGTAAATAAAGAAAAAGCAATGGGCGATGTGATGGATTTAAACCACGGAAAGGCGTTTGCGCCACAACCGGTCAAAACATCTTACGGAACATATGAAGACTGCAAGGATGCTGATATTGTCTGCATTTGCGCCGGAGCAAACCAAAAACCTGGTGAGACACGCCTTGAATTAGTAGAAAAGAACTTGAAGATTTTCAAAGGCATCGTCAGTGAAGTCATGGCGAGCGGATTTGACGGCATTTTCTTAATCGCGACAAATCCGGTTGATATCCTGACTTACGCAACATGGAAATTCAGCGGCCTGCCAAAAGAGCGGGTGATCGGAAGCGGCACAACACTAGATTCTGCGAGATTCCGTTTCATGCTGAGCGAATACTTTGGCGCAGCGCCTCAAAACGTGCACGCGCATATTATCGGAGAGCACGGCGACACAGAGCTTCCTGTTTGGAGCCGCGCGAATGTCGGCGGTGTGCCGGTCAGTGAACTCGTTGAGAAAAACGATGCGTACAAACAAGAGGAGCTGGACCAAATTGTAGATGATGTGAAAAACGCAGCTTACCATATCATTGAGAAAAAAGGAGCGACTTATTATGGGGTTGCGATGAGTCTTGCTCGCATTACAAAAGCCATTCTTCATAATGAAAACAGCATATTAACTGTCAGCACATATTTGGACGGGCAATACGGTGCAGATGACGTGTACATCGGTGTACCGGCTGTCGTGAACCGCGGAGGGATCGCAGGTATCACTGAGCTGAACTTAAATGAGAAAGAAAAAGAACAGTTCCTTCACAGCGCCGGCGTCCTTAAAAACATTTTAAAACCTCATTTTGCAGAACAAAAAGTCAACTAACCGCAACTTTAGAGTAAAGGGCTGATTGTCAATGTGGGAGCAGTTGTATGATCCGTTTGGAAACGAGTATGTGAGCGCACTTGTGGCGCTCACTCCGATTCTCTTTTTTCTTTTGGCTTTAACTGTTTTGAAAATGAAAGGCATTCTTGCGGCATTTCTTACCCTAGCCGTCAGTTTCTTCGTCTCCGTTTTGGCATTTCATATGCCGGTTGAAAAAGCGATTTCTTCTGTTTTGTTAGGAATTGGGAGCGGGCTGTGGCCTATTGGCTACATCGTCCTGATGGCGGTGTGGCTGTATAAAATCGCAGTGAAAACCGGGAAATTTACCATTATTCGGTCCAGCATTGCCGGCATTTCGCCTGACCAACGATTACAGCTATTATTAATTGGTTTTTGTTTTAACGCGTTTTTAGAAGGCGCGGCCGGTTTTGGTGTTCCGATTGCGATTAGTGCGGCGCTGCTCGTCGAACTTGGTTTTAAACCGTTAAAAGCGGCAGCGCTCTGCTTGATTGCAAACGCCGCCTCCGGAGCCTTTGGGGCGATCGGGATTCCTGTCATCACAGGGGCGCAGATTGGTGATTTGTCTGCTCTTGAGCTGTCACGGACATTAATGTGGACACTGCCGATGATCTCATTTTTCATACCTTTCCTGCTTGTATTCTTATTAGACCGAATGAAAGGAATCAAACAGACATGGCCCGCTCTTCTGGTTGTGAGCGGTGGGTATACAGCGGTTCAGACACTGACAATGGCGGTGCTCGGGCCGGAATTAGCAAACATTTTGGCGGCCTTATTCAGCATGGGCGGGCTTGCCCTCTTCCTCCGCAAATGGCAGCCGAAAGAGATTTACCGCGAGGAAGGGGCCGGCGATGCTGGTGAGAAAAAGGCATACCGTGCCGCTGATATTGCGAAAGCGTGGTCTCCTTTCTACATTTTAACTGCGGCGATCACCATCTGGAGCCTTCCTGCCTTCAAAGCGCTTTTCCAAGAAGGCGGACTGTTATATCAATCAACGCTCCTGTTCAAAATGCCTTTTCTGCATCAGCAAATTATGAAAATGCCACCGATCGCGCCATCTGCCATGCCGTTAGATGCAGTCTTTAAAGTTGATCTGCTGTCAGCGACTGGTACAGCGATTTTAGCGGCGGTCATCGTGACAGGGCTGTTCAGCAAAAAGTTCTCCTCCCGGGATGCCTTTGCTTCCCTGAAGGAGACAGGAAAAGAGCTGTGGGTGCCGATTATGACGATCTGCTTCGTGATGGGTTTTGCCAATCTGGCCAACTTCGCAGGGCTCAGCTCTTCAATTGGGTTAGCATTGGCGAACACAGGAGACCTGTTCCCGTTTGTCAGTCCTGTTCTTGGCTGGATTGGCGTGTTCATCACAGGTTCTGTTGTCAGCAATAACGCTTTGTTCGGCCATTTGCAGGTTGTCACCGGAGCGCAAATCGGTGCGGGTTCAGACTTGCTGTTAGCCGCAAATACGGCGGGCGGTGTCATGGCGAAACTTGTTTCTCCTCAATCTATCGCCATCGCTGCCGCAGCGGTCGGCCAAACAGGCAAGGAATCTAAACTGTTTAAAAGGACAGTGGCGTACAGCCTGATTCTGTTATTGATCATTTGTATATGGACGTTCATTCTTGCAAGATTAGGAGTGTAATAGAAAAAAGCAGTACATGCCCAGCATGTACTGCTTTTTTATGTTAATTTGCTTTCTTTGTCATTTCGGCTGTTGTTTTCACTCTGGCTTTTCCCATAAATAAAATGGTAACCGCCGCGAGGACAATTGGAATCAAAGCGAGCAAAAAGACATACGTGATACTTGATGACATCGCGTCAATAATGCGATTCAGGATCGCATCAGGAATCTGGGAACGTGTTCCCGCTTGGAATATCTCCTGCGGGTCGCCAATATTTTGCGCAGCGCCTGATCCCGCTGAGCCTTTCATACCGCTGAAGGCGTCGGTCAGCTTGTTCGTGAATACGTTTGTTTGCACCGTTCCGAAAATGGTGACGCCTAAGGTCATGCCAAATGATCGCAAAAATGAATTTGTAGAGTTTGCCGTTCCCCGAAAGCGAGGTTCAAGATCATTCATCGATGCCGCCGGCAGCAGGGAGAAGTTAAAGCCTACACCAAAACCTGAAATCATCATAAAGACTGTCAGCCATACACGTGCTGTGTCAGGCGTCATATTGGAAAGAAGCAGCATGCCGATAAAGAAAGCTATAACAGATATCAGCATCAAATTGCGGAAACTTGCCTTCGTTTGGAAGATCCCGCCGATCATGCTTCCGATGACTGATCCAATCATCATCGGCGTCAGAATGAAGCCCGCGCTTGTCGCCGAGCTGCCGTAGACCGCCTGAACGAAAATCGGAATAAATACCGCTAAAATAATAAATGTTCCGCCATACAGAAAAGCGAGAATCTGTGCTGTGGCAAACAAGCGGTTCTTAAACATCCAGAAAGAAATAATCGGCTCCTCCGCTTTTCTCTCCACAATAAAAAAGGCAATGAAGAAAACGGCGAATACAATAAACAGCCCAATGATCTGAATGGAGTTCCAATCGTATGTTTTGCCGCCAAGCTCAAGGGCGAACATCAGGCATACAATGGATACGACTAAGGTAATCGCGCCGCCCCAGTCTATTTTCTGCTTTCTGTGCTCCAGAGATTCTTTGTAGTAGCGAATAATGAAAAACAATGACAATGCGCCGATCGGCACATTGATGTAAAACACCCAGTGCCAGCTGACCGAATCTGTAATGATCGCGCCTAAGAGCGGACCAAGAACACTGGATAATCCAAATACAGCACCGAACATGCCGGACATTTTTCCGCGTTTTTCCGGCGGAAACAAATCAAAGATAATGGTAAAGGCAATCGGCAGGAGCGCGCCGCCTCCGATCCCTTGAATGGCCCGGAAGATGATCAGCTGATTCATCGTCTGGGCAATCCCGCATAAAGCAGAACCGATTAAGAAAAAAATAAGTCCAAACAGGAAAAAACGTTTTCGGCCGTACATATCGGAAAGCTTGCCGTAAATCGGCATGCCAGCCATAACCGCCACCATATAGGATGCCGTCACCCAGGCAAATTTATCGAAGCTTCCAAGATCGGCTACGATATTGCCCATCGCGGTGGCAACAATCGTATTGTCCATTGCAGACATCAAGATGCCCAGCAGGAGACCGAGGACCACAAATTTGGTGGAAGCCTGTTTTGCTGTTGTTGTGTCCATTTGTTCTACCTCCTCTTACTTTTCTATGTAAGTTCTGATATCATGATAATAGTTTGATTGTTGAATATCTCGATTATCAAGATAAACTCGATTTTATAGGGAGGACTGTCAGTTGTCAACAAGAAATTCCAGAAGTGAGTTGGAAAAGACTGCTGTTCAGCTTTTTCGAAAACTGGGCACAAGAACGGTCCTGTTTCATCAGGCAGCCGCTCAAGCTCTCGGTCTGTTTCCCACCGATTTGAAATCAGCTGACATTTTAAATGAAGCAGGGCCGATGACGGCCGGAGAGCTGGGAAAAAAAACCGGCCTCAGCACGGGTTCAGTCACGGCGCTTGTTGACCGGCTGGAAAAAGCGGGGTATGTGGCTCGTGAAAAGGACCCGAACGATCGCAGGAGAGTCGTAATCATCCCTTTGACTGCTTCGAAAAAACATATAAAGGATTTGTTCCGTCCTCTGTCTGAGTCGACGATGGATTTGTGCCGCGAATATACGGAAGAGGAGCTGGAACTCATTTTCAGTTTTGTAGGCAAAGCAGCCGATATTATGGAGGAAGAGCTTGAACGTCTGAAACAGTAAGTGAATTTGTGCATAGCTTGGCCCGTTCCCGAATAAATTGTACAAGTTACATAAGAGAAGGGAGTACGGGCCGGTGAACATTTTTTTGAGCTATATTGTGCTGGGACTGTCCTTGTCTGCGCCTGTGGGGCCAGTGAATGCGGCGCAAATAGACAAAGGAATTAAAAACGGTTTTTGGCATGCATGGATTTTCGGTTTAGGCGCCATGACAGCGGATGGGCTGTACATGCTTTTTATCTATTTCGGGCTGTCGCAGTTCTTGACCGCTCCATTTGTGAAAACGTTTTTGTGGCTGTTCGGCTTTTTTGTCCTGACCTATACCGGAATTGAAACGCTGAAAAACGTCAGAGAACCAATGGATGTGCGAAGCTCGCGGGGGAAACCGTCATACAGGAAAACATTCGCATCGGGTTTTCTCATTTCATTGTCAAACCCATTGAGCATCCTTTTTTGGCTTGGAATTTACGGAAGCATTCTTGCGAAAACAGCTGAGGCCTACAATATGAATCAGCTTCTAATCTATAGCTCCGGCATCATGATCGGCATTTTAATCTGGGATTTCTGCATGGCTATCACAGCCAGTACGTTCAGAAACCTGCTTCATGAAAAGCTATTGAGAGGATTGACCGGAATCGCCGGTGTATCCCTCCTCGTGTTTGGCTTTTACTTTGGTTATCAGGGCATCAAACAGTTATTGGGCTGATTCATGAAGGACAGTCACCTGCCGCTTCCAGTTTTAATATAGTATCCAGATGATACTGGAGGTGGATCAATGGTGAATGGGATTTACACCAAAAGTTTTCTGGAACGTATTCAGGAAGAGCTTCCTGAATGGCAAAGAATCGCTTTTGAGCTGCTGGCAGAAACTCTGGCGGACGACGCGGATACGTTTCCGTGCATTCCCGGACGCCAGGCGTTTCTGACTGATCAGCTTCGGATTGCTTTTGCCGGAGATCCGCGGGAAAACCGTACAGCGGAGGAACTGGCTCCGTTGCTTGCGGAGTACGGCAAGATATCGCGGGACACGGGAAAATACGCATCCCTCGTTGTGTTGTTTGATACACCGGAAGATTTGGCGGAGCATTATTCGATTGAAGCGTATGAAGAGCTGTTTTGGCGCTTTTTAAATAGATTGAGTCATCAAGACGAAAAAGAATGGCCGGAAGACATTCCGGCCGATCCTGAGCATTATAAATGGGAGTTTTGTTTTGACGGCGAGCCGTATTTCATTCTGTGCGCTACACCGGGGCACGAGGCAAGAAGAAGCCGGAGCTTTCCTTTTTTTATGATCACGTTTCAGCCAAGGTGGGTTTTTGAGGACCTAAATGGATCAACTGCATTTGGCCGTAACATGAGCAGGCTGATCCGATCTCGTTTAGAGGCCTATGATCAGGCTCCGATTCACTCGCAATTAGGCTGGTACGGAGGAAAGGATAATCGTGAATGGAAGCAGTATTTCCTCCGTGATGACGAAAAACAGGTATCGAAGTGCCCGTTTTCTTATTTAAAGAACATGTTCAACAAAATGAAATAAATCAAGGACTGGCAGGGCGATCTTTATGACCCTGCTTTTTTTGATAGATCAAGGTAACGATGGCGATGATCACGAGAAAACCTATGCTGACGAAAAAACCGGGCCGGCTTGATTTTTCAAACAATGTACCGGACACAGCCGCAGCAATCAGAACCATCGCTAAATAAATTTGCGTTTTTCCCATGCCCTCGGGATCAGTCAGCTTTTTGCTGGAGAACAGGATAAACAGCCAAGTGTATAAAAGCATAAGCCCCGCAGCTGTTGTCATATGCTCATAAATGTTTTTAGGCAGCACTAACGACAGAATAATGGAGAGGACAAGCCCCGCAAACGTCAGCCCAAGTGCCGGCCAGCATATTTTTTTGCCTTCCTTTAGAGTAAAGCATTTCGGCGCGTCGCCGTCATCGGCCATTGTACAAAGCAATGTCGTAACGGCAAAAAGCGAAGCGACAAGGGTCGAGAACCCGGCAATGATGAAAATCCCGTTAAATATATCAAGGATGATCTCAAGGTTATATCCTTTTAATGATGTAATGAACGGGCTGTCCTGTTCAGTAAACGCGTGTAACGGAACCAAAAGCAAAGCAAGCCCGATTGAAATGATATAAATAATCGCCAGCGTCGCCAGCATCAGTTTCCCTGATTTAGATGCTTCCTCAGGTTTTTTTAAGTGAACCGCCATCAGCCCCATGACCTCAATTCCGCCAAAAGCGTAAAACGCGTAGATTAAACCTGTCCACAGCCCCATGGCGCCGTATGGGAAAAACTCTCTCGTCTTATTTGGAACATGTATGCCATGATTTCCTCCGGACAGGATACCGCATAATGCCAGGATGGCAATGACAATAAACATAAAAATAGCAGCTGTTTTAATGACTGCCAGCACGTTTTCTGTTTTTTCAAAGACGGACAGGCCGGTGAAAATAATAAGGAGCCCCAGTACCGCGTAGATTGAGGCAAACACCCAAAGCGGCACTTGAGGAAACCAATGCTTCGTAAATAGCGAAATGGCTGTCAGCTGGCTTCCGGTAATCAGCATTTCTGATGACCAGTACACCCAGCCGTTGCTGAAGCCTGCCCATTTGCCGAATGCTTTTCGGGCATACGCACAAAACGAACCTTTTTCCGGCTGCTTCGCCGACAGCTTGGCGAGCTGTTCAAAGACAAAATACGTACCGATTCCTGCGATCAGAAATGAAAGGAGAACGGAAAAACCGCTTTTTACAATTGCGATGCTGGAACCGAGAAAGAAGCCTGTTCCAATCGTGCAGCCGACTCCGATCAGTGACAGCTGCCACCAAGCCAGATTCCCTTTTGGCTGGTCTTTTTTTGTTTGGCTCATTATTTATTCAACCCCTTTTATCTAAGGTTAGATTGTGATCTGTCCGAAGCTTATATACATCGGATTTTTGCCTCTTTTTACATGGAGAAGGAAGCGGACGCTCATACTAATGAAAAAAGGAGCAAACCAATGACACAGCAATATATTGTGGAGCCGAAAAAAGGGCTTGGGCTGAAGCTGAAAAAGGGGCAGATTTTAAAGGTGGTTGATGTAGAAGGGCAGCAGGTGGCTGATTTTGTCGCATACCATGCCAAGGATTTTTATGAACACCTTGATCAGGGAGCGACGATAGATGCCAATCACTCCATTCATGTGAAGGTCAACGACCATCTCTACTCCAACCTGTATAAGCCGATGTTAACCCTGATTGAAGATACGGTCGGCAAGCATGATCTGCTGCTGCCCGCCTGCCGTCCTGATATGAACAGGCTCTTATATGGGAAGCAAAAGGATGAGTTTCAGGATACGTGCTATGACAATATGAACCGTGCGCTTGAGCAGTTTGGCGTACCGAAGCCTCACATGCATTACCCATTTGCGATTTTTATGAATACTGTCCTTGATGAGAAAGGGAATCTGTCTGTGGAAACGCCGCTTTCGAATGCTGGAGATTATGTAAGGCTCAGGGCGGAGATGGATTTAATTGTCGCGTTTTCTTCCTGCCCGATTGAAAAAGGGAAATGCAATGGCGACAGTGTGACATCCATACGGGTTGAAGTCAGCTGATCTCTCTTGTTCACTGTGAATGAAGACCTGTGCTATATTTAATAGGGATACATAACAGTCATGATTCATTTTCATTGATTTGGGGAAATGATCAGTAACAAGGGAAAATGTACAGGAGGAATGATTGGGATGAGCATGCAGGAAAAGATTATGCGTGAGTTACATGTGAAGCCCTCAATTGATCCAAAGCAAGAAATTGAGGACCGAGTCAATTTTTTAAAACAATATGTAAAGAAAACCGGTGCTAAAGGCTTTGTATTGGGAATCAGCGGAGGCCAGGATTCAACACTTGCGGGAAGACTCGCTCAGCTTGCGGTGGAGAGCATTCGCGAGGAGGGCGGAGACGCTCAATTTATCGCGGTCCGTCTTCCGCATGGCACACAGCAGGATGAAGACGATGCCCAGCTTGCTTTAAAGTTTATTAAGCCGGATAAATCATGGAAGTTTGATATTAAATCAACAGTCAGCGCTTTTTCTGATCAGTATCAGCAGGAAACAGGCGATCAGCTGACTGACTTTAATAAAGGAAACGTAAAAGCAAGAACAAGAATGATCGCGCAATACGCGATCGGCGGCCAGGAAGGCCTTCTTGTGTTAGGAACAGACCATGCTGCTGAAGCAGTGACTGGTTTCTTTACGAAGTACGGTGACGGCGGAGCAGACCTCCTGCCGCTGACAGGCTTGACGAAGCGCCAGGGAAGAACCCTGCTGAAAGAGCTGGGTGCACCGGAACGCTTATACTTAAAAGAACCGACTGCCGATCTGCTCGACGAAAAACCGCAGCAGTCGGATGAAACAGAGCTTGGCATTTCCTACGACGAGATTGACGATTATCTCGAAGGAAAAGAAGTATCTGCGAAAGTATCAGAAGCGCTGGAAAAACGCTACAGCATGACTGAACATAAACGCCAGGTTCCGGCGTCTATGTTTGATGACTGGTGGAAATAAGTTGAAGAAAGCCCGCTCTCGGAGCGGGCTTTTGTCGTGTACAGAAGCTTTATTTGATGCGGATATGATTCAGCTTTACCATTAATCTGTCGGTGAACCTTCGGAGGCTGCCTCTCATATCAGGATCTAATGGGAGTTCGGCTCTCGCGGCAATGTTCTCTGCCACATCCTGAATCGACAGGTGGTCTGTTTGAATGTGGTCCTCAAAAATGGGTGATGATAAACCTTCAACGCAGCGGTCAATTTGTTTGGCGGCCCATGAGTTTTTTCCTTCTGCTCTGGTGCGCAGCCTTTTTAATAAGGTTTCCTTTGAAGCCATTAGTGTAAAGTGGTGAACGATCCTGCCTTCATGTCTGAGTCTGCCGATGATCTCATTGAAGTATTCAGGATGTACAATCGTCATAGGCACAATAATGATGCCGCGGTATGTATCTGTCAGAGAAGCTAGCAAACTGTAATTGAACGCCCGCCATAAGGGATAGCTTTGAAAATCGTCCTTTGCGATCTCCTGCGGCACCATGGAGCGCAGCGCAAAACCCATTTTCTCGGGATCATACACGTAAGATGGGTTCAGCCTTCTGTGCAATTCGAAGGCTGTTTGTGTTTTTCCGGAACCGAATGCCCCGTTTATCCAAATGATCATCGCCATTTCTCCCTTCCTATTCATCATACAGAAAAAGACCCTTCCATCGAAGAGTCAGCTGGAAAAACAATAAAGGCGGAAGGTTTTAATGCTTTTTTGCGTCGAAGTATTAAAATACCTGCAGAAATGTTGTACAATGAATGTCATTCAGGCAAAAATGGATAAACAACAAAGCGCACTATAAGCTTGACCGGTAAAGCCTGTATCTATATAAATATTCGCTAAATAAGCATATAATGAATATAAAATTTCATTCCTTAGGAGGATTTCGCCGAAGATGAACGCTAAACGAGCCATCCCAGTAAGAGAAAGAAATATCGTCCTGATCGGATTCATGGGTGTAGGAAAAACAACAATCGGCCAATTGGTCGCTAAAAAATTATATAGAGATTTTATTGATATTGACCAACAGATCGAAAAGGATTTCAATATGTCAATTCCTGAGATATTTGAGAAAAAGGGAGAAGCCTTTTTCCGGAAAACGGAGAAGGAATATATTTTAGACATCTGCCATCATAAACGATTCAAAATCGTATCTCTGGGCGGGGGATCTTTTAAACAAGAAGAAATCAGAAATTGCTGTCTGGAAAACTGTCTCGTGCTTCATCTGGACCTGTCATGGGAGAACTGGAAGCAGCGCGCGGATTTATTGATCGAAAGCCGCCCTGTACTGCATAACCGTTCAATGGATGAAATGGAACAGCTGTTTAACGAAAGAAAAGTCATTTATGACAAGCACAATTCAAAAGTGGCAACAGACAACCTTTCCCCGGAAGAGGTTGCCGATTACATTGTTGAGACATTAAAAATTGGCTGGGATCTTTATCAGCCGATGTAAAAAGCCGTGCGCAGCGCACGGCTTTTTTTATCGTTTTATCCCTTGTATCAAAATCGCTTTTAAACAAAAGGAGATGGGCTGTCCGTTTTGGTTCAATGTAATACAGAACGTGTCGCGTGCTTCGTCTGATGCGTGGTTCAAGTGGGCAATGATTTGTTTTTCTCGGTCAGCGGGGGTTCCGCCTCGTTTGATCCAGCTATCGTATTGAATCGGCAAGTTCCACTTTTGGATATCTTGATAGGCCAGTTGATTGGCGCTGAACATCGACTGCCATTCTGATAATGAGCTTTCTCGAACATGGGAAGGGTCTCGAAGCCGGTTCAAATGATTGACAAACTCATCAAGAATGGGATCATCAGGCGCGTAATGATCAACTAAGAGAAAACGTCCGTCCTGTTTTAGTACGCGTGCAACCTCTCTGACAGCTTTGCGGACATCTGAAAAATGGTGGGCTGCGTATCGGCAGGTGATGATGTCAAATGAATCGTCGGGGAAGGGGAGTGACTCTGCCGTTCCTTGCTGAAAGCGTACGTTTTCAACTCCTTTTTCTTGCGCGAAGGAGGACGCAACCTCTACCATCTCTTTCGTCGCATCAACACCGATGCATTCCTGTACATAAGGAGAAAATGCTAGGGCCGTATGGCCGGCGCCCGCTCCGATATCCAGCACCCGATGATCCGCACGGCATTCCGCTGTTTTGATCATCAACCCCAAATCTTCCCCCTCGGCAAATACCTTTTCATCCCGATACATCTCGGCGTTTTTAGAAAACGGTGTTTCATTTGTCATTTGAACCAGCTCCTTCTTTTCGTAAATGATGATATGGATTATGTTAGCAATTTCTGTTATGATTCGTCCAAGATATAAAAATGATGAAAACGATAGGTTCAACCTATGGGGGCTGAAATGGATATTAAAGTGATGGAATATGCAGCGGAAATTGCCCGGCGCCAAAGCTTTACAAAGGCGGCGGAACATCTTCATATCGCACAGCCGTCTCTCAGCCAGCAAATCAAAAAGCTTGAGGCTGAGCTGGGGCTTACCCTTTTTCACAGATCTCATGGCTCTGTTACACTGACACCCCACGGCAGGCGTTTCATTGAAAAAGCCGAGGACATCATTCGTTCCAGAGATGATTTGCTTCGGGAAATGCAGGAGCGATCACAGGGAATCGGTCATAAATTATCCATCGGGATTCCTGCTGTAACAGGGAGATATCTCTTTCCTCCGCTGCTGAAGCAGTTTTTGGCGCGCTATCCTCATGTGGAGGTTCAGCTTGTTGAAAAAGATCCGGTTTCATTAGAGGAGATGACGGCAAAGGGAGAAGTTGACCTTTCTGTTTTATCCTTGCCGATCGAGGATGAACGGCTCTCCATTACACCCTTGCTCACGGAACCGGTTGTTCTCGCGGTGCCGAAGGAAAAACAAAGGTGGATGCCGCCGGAAATGGTCACGCTGATTGAGAAAGCGCTGGAAGAAGATGGGGGCCGCCAGCCGTGTGTGCCGCTTGACATGGTAAGGAACGTGCCCTTTATTCTGTTAAAAGAAGGCTTCGGCTTTCGCAGGACAGTTCTCGATCTCTGTGCGGAAAGCGGCTTTAAGCCGAATGCTGCCTTTAAGACAAGCCATATTGAAACCGCCCAATCTCTTGTGGCTAACGGATTAGGTGTGACAATGGCGCCGAATATGGTCAGAAGGGATAAAGATCCGGGTGTGATCTATTTATCGATTCAATCCGCGCCATCACGAACCCTCGTCTTTGTCTTTTTAAAGAACCGCTATGTCAGTCTGACCGCCCAGGCCTTTATGGAACTAACCCGGGAAAGTCTTAAACAAACGTTTGATGAAGGCTGTCTGGGAAACAAAGATGAAAATATTTAGAAAACAAAGCCGAAACGTGGTAGTATAGGAATACAAACTAAATCTTATAAAACAAAGGGGAATAATCGGAAATGCAACTATTCGATCTGCCGCTCGACCAATTGCAAACATATAAGCCTGAAAAAACAGCACCGAAAGATTTTTCTGAGTTTTGGAAATTGTCTTTGGAGGAACTTGCAAAAGTCCAAGCAGAACCTGATTTACAGCCGGTTGACTATCCTGCTGACGGAGTAAAAGTGTACCGTCTCACATATAAAAGCTTCGGAAACGCCCGCATTACCGGATGGTACGCGGTGCCTGACAAGGAAGGCCCGCATCCGGCGATCGTGAAATATCATGGCTACAATGCAAGCTATGATGGTGAGATTCATGAAATGGTAAACTGGGCACTCCATGGCTACGCCGCATTCGGCATGCTTGTCCGCGGCCAACAGAGCAGCGAGGATACGAGTATTTCACCGCACGGTCACGCTTTGGGCTGGATGACGAAAGGAATTCTTGATAAAGATACATACTATTACCGCGGTGTTTATTTGGACGCCGTCCGCGCGCTTGAGGTCATCAGCAGCTTTGACGAGGTTGATGAAACAAGGATCGGTGTGACAGGAGGAAGCCAAGGCGGAGGTTTAACCATTGCCGCAGCAGCGCTGTCAGACATTCCAAAAGCCGCGGTTGCCGATTATCCTTATTTAAGCAACTTCGAAAGGGCCATTGATGTGGCGCTTGAACAGCCGTACCTTGAAATCAATTCCTTCTTCAGAAGAAATGGCAGCCCGGAAACAGAAGTGCAGGCGATGAAGACACTTTCATATTTCGATATTATGAATCTCGCTGACCGAGTGAAGGTGCCTGTCCTGATGTCAATCGGCCTGATTGACAAGGTCACGCCGCCGTCCACCGTGTTTGCCGCCTACAATCATTTGGAAACAGAGAAAGAGCTGAAGGTGTACCGCTACTTCGGACATGAGTATATCCCTGCTTTTCAAACGGAAAAACTTGCTTTCTTTAAGCAGCATCTTAAAGGCTGATAAATGTGAAAAGCCGCCGCATATCATCAGGCGGTTTTTTTCTGCGAACTGCCGGAATGAGAACAGACTGGAGACGAATAGATATGAAACAAAGAATCATTGATGAATTAAAACGGATCGAGCAGTCATACGGAGTCAAAATTGTGTATGCCGTCGAGTCAGGAAGCCGCGCATGGGGATTTCCCTCGCAGGATAGTGATTACGACGTCCGCTTTATTTATGTGCCGAAAAAGGAGTGGTATTTTTCAATTGAGCAGGAGCGGGATGTGATTGAGGAACCGATTCACGATTTACTGGATATCAGCGGCTGGGAGCTGAGAAAGACGCTGCGCCTCTTCAAAAAATCAAACCCGCCGCTCCTTGAATGGCTGTCCTCAGACATTGTATATTACGAAGCATTTACGACCGCAGAGCAGTTAAGAAAACTGCGCACGGAGGCATTTAAGCCTGAAGCAAGCGTGTATCACTATATCAATATGGCGAGAAGGAACGTCAAGGATTATCTACAAGGACAAGAGGTCAAAATTAAAAAGTACTTCTACGTTCTTCGGCCTATTTTGGCCTGCCAATGGATTGAAAAGCACGGAACCATTCCGCCAATGGACTTTACTGTTTTGATGAATGAACTTATTGCTGAACCCGAGCTGAAGGCTGAAATGGAAACTTTGCTTGAACGGAAAAGAAGAGGAGAAGAGCTTGACCTCGAAGCAAGAATCGATGTGATTCACCAATTCATTGAAACGGAAATTGAAAGAATCATGGAAGCGGCAAAAGAACTGAAGGCAGAGAAAAAAGATATGACACCTGAGTTGAACCGTTTGCTTTTGAATACGGTTGAAGAAGTGTGGAAGGATGGAGGAAGCTGATGTTTTTTGTCGCTTCCTTTTCTCCTTTATTCGACAGAATCCCCCCCGACTTTCTAACTATCTGATTGTGGCAAACCCACAAAAATAATCAGAATCTTTGTATTTTGAGAATATTGTGAACGTCGGTTTTGTCCATTTACAATAAACTCATACAAATACTTCTTAGATTGCGGGGTGTTGAGGTTGGAAGTGATCACAAGAGATTTTTTCTTATTTTTATCCAAAAGCGGCTTTCTCAATAAAATGGCGAGGAACTGGGGAAGCCGGGTAGCAGCGGGTAAAATTATCGGCGGGAATGACTTTAACAGTTCAATCCCGACCATTCGACAGCTTAACAGCCAAGGTTTGTCAGTTACTGTCGATCATTTAGGCGAGTTTGTGAACAGCGCCGAGGTCGCACGGGAGCGTACGGAAGAGTGCATTCAAACCATTGCGACCATCGCGGATCAGGAGCTGAACTCACACGTTTCTTTAAAAATGACGTCTTTAGGTTTGGATATAGATATGGATTTGGTGTATGAAAATATGACAAAAATCCTTCAGACGGCCGAGAAACATAAAATCATGGTCACCATTGACATGGAGGACGAAGTCAGATGCCAGAAAACGCTTGATATTTTCAAAGATTTCAGAAAGAAATACGAGCATGTGAGCACAGTGCTGCAAGCCTATCTGTACCGGACGGAAAAAGACATTGACGATTTGGATTCTTTAAACCCGTTCCTTCGCCTTGTAAAAGGAGCTTATAAAGAATCAGAAAAAGTAGCTTTCCCGGAGAAAAGCGATGTCGATGAAAATTACAAAAAAATCATCCGAAAGCAGCTCTTAAACGGTCACTATACAGCGATTGCCACACATGACGACAAAATGATCGACTTTACAAAGCAGCTTGCCAAGGAACATGGCATTGCCCATGACAAGTTTGAATTTCAGATGCTGTACGGCATGCGGTCGCAAACCCAGCTCAGCCTCGTAAAAGAAGGTTATAACATGAGAGTCTACCTGCCATACGGCGAGGATTGGTACGGCTACTTTATGAGACGCCTTGCAGAACGTCCGTCTAACATTGCATTTGCTTTCAAAGGAATGACAAAGAAGTAAAAAAGGAGAGATTATCATGACAACACCTTACAAACACGAGCCATTCACAAATTTCCAAGATCAAAACAACGTGGAAGCGTTTAAAAAAGCGCTTGCGACAGTAAGCGAATATTTAGGAAAAGACTATCCGCTTGTCATTAACGGCGAGAGAGTGGAAACAGAAGCGAAAATCGTTTCAATCAACCCGGCTGATAAAGAAGAAGTCGTCGGCCGAGTGTCAAAAGCTTCTCAAGAGCACGCTGAGCAAGCGATTCAAGCGGCTGCAAAAGCATTTGAAGAG
The DNA here is from genome assembly GCF_038050295.1 of Bacillus sp. FSL R5-0603. Classification (NCBI taxonomy): domain Bacteria; kingdom Bacillati; phylum Bacillota; class Bacilli; order Caryophanales; family Bacillaceae; genus Bacillus; species Bacillus sp. FSL R5-0603. The sequence continues at coordinate 261,231 of NZ_JBBOYP010000001.1, forward strand.
TGGAGATACACGTCTCCTGAAGAGAGAGCGGCTGTCCTGTTCCGCGCTGCTGCCAAAGTCCGCAGAAGAAAACATGAATTCTCAGCTTTGCTTGTGAAAGAAGCAGGAAAGCCTTGGAACGAGGCGGATGCCGATACGGCTGAAGCGATTGACTTCATGGAGTATTATGCACGCCAAATGATCGAACTGGCAAAAGGCAAACCGGTCAACAGCCGTGAAGGCGAGAAAAACCAATATGTATACACGCCGACTGGAGTGACAGTCGTTATCCCGCCTTGGAACTTCTTGTTTGCGATCATGGCAGGCACAACAGTGGCGCCGATCGTTACTGGAAACACAGTGGTTCTGAAACCTGCGAGTGCTACACCTGTTATTGCAGCAAAATTTGTTGAGGTGCTTGAAGAGTCCGGATTGCCAAAAGGCGTAGTCAACTTTGTTCCGGGAAGCGGAGCGGAAGTAGGCGACTATCTTGTTGACCATCCGAAAACAAGCCTTATCACATTTACGGGATCAAGAGAAGTTGGTACGAGAATTTTCGAACGCGCTGCGAAAGTACAGCCGGGCCAGCAGCATTTAAAGCGTGTCATCGCTGAAATGGGCGGGAAAGATACGGTTGTTGTTGATGAGGATGCGGACATTGAATTAGCGGCTCAATCGATCTTTACTTCAGCATTCGGCTTTGCGGGACAAAAATGCTCTGCAGGTTCACGTGCAGTAGTTCATGAAAAAGTGTATGATCAAGTATTAGAGCGTGTCATTGAAATTACGGAATCAAAAGTAACAGCTAAACCTGACAGTGCAGATGTTTATATGGGACCTGTCATTGACCAAGGTTCTTATGATAAAATTATGAGCTATATTGAGATCGGAAAACAGGAAGGGCGTTTAGTAAGCGGCGGTACTGGTGATGATTCGAAAGGATACTTCATCAAACCGACGATCTTCGCTGACCTTGATCCGAAAGCAAGACTCATGCAGGAAGAAATTTTCGGACCTGTCGTTGCATTTTGTAAAGTGTCAGACTTTGATGAAGCTTTAGAAGTGGCAAACAATACTGAATATGGTTTGACAGGCGCGGTTATCACAAACAACCGCAAGCACATCGAGCGTGCGAAACAGGAATTCCATGTCGGAAACCTATACTTCAACCGCAACTGTACAGGTGCTATCGTCGGCTACCATCCGTTTGGCGGCTTCAAAATGTCGGGAACGGATTCAAAAGCAGGCGGGCCGGATTACTTGGCTCTGCATATGCAAGCAAAAACAATCAGTGAAATGTTCTAAGCGGGACTAAATGGGCATCCTCCCTGCGGGGGTGTCCATTTCATCCATATACTATAAAAAAGAGGAGGAAGTGCCATAGAAAACACACAGCTGATTATTTCGATTTGTATTTATATGGCGGGAATGCTGCTAATCGGCTACTTTGCTTACAAGCGTACGTCGAATCTGACGGATTACATGCTGGGAGGACGCTCTTTGGGTCCGGCAGTAACCGCTCTCAGTGCCGGCGCTGCCGATATGAGCGGCTGGCTGCTAATGGGGCTTCCGGGCGCCATGTTTTCTACTGGTCTGAGCGGCGCTTGGATCGTCATCGGACTCTGCCTTGGAGCGTGGGCGAACTGGCTTTACGTCGCACCGCGGCTGAGAACCTATACTGAAAAAGCGGGGAATTCCATTACAATTCCCGGATTCCTGGAAAATCGCTTCGGAGATCAAACAAAGCTTCTCAGACTGTTTTCGGGAATTGTCATTTTAGTCTTTTTCACGTTTTATGTATCGTCCGGAATGGTGTCCGGCGGTGTCTTATTCAACAGCATCTTGGGGATGGATTATCACACCGGCCTGTGGATTGTGACAGGTGTTGTTGTGGCATATACCCTGTTTGGCGGCTTTTTGGCAGTCAGCTGGACAGATTTTGTTCAGGGGATCATTATGTTTGCCGCACTCATTCTTGTGCCGATCGTTACGTTTTTCCACACGGGAGGAGCAGGTGATACAGTTGCTGAAATCCGCTCTGTAGATCCTGATATGTTTAATATTTTCAAAGGAACGAGCGTCCTTGGCATTATTTCTTTGTTTGCCTGGGGGCTGGGATACTTTGGCCAGCCGCATATTATTGTGCGTTTTATGGCGATCACGTCTGTCAAAGAGATCAAAAGAGCGCGCAGAATCGGGATGGGCTGGATGATTTTGTCTGCAGTAGGCGCAGTGCTGACCGGTTTGGGCGGAATCGCTTATTACCATCAGCGCGGCATGACACTGAAGGACCCAGAGACGATTTTTATTCAATTAGGGAATATCTTGTTCCATCCGCTTATCACGGGTTTTCTGATTTCAGCGATTTTGGCTGCGATTATGAGTACAATTTCTTCTCAGCTGCTTGTGACATCAAGCTCTCTGGTAGAAGATTTGTATAAGTCGATGTTCAGACGCTCAGCTTCAGATAAAGAACTGGTGTTTTTAGGCCGTCTGGCTGTTCTGGCTGTTTCAATTGTCGCGTTGGTTCTGGCTTGGGAGAAAAATAACACCATCCTTGGATTGGTCAGCTACGCGTGGGCGGGCTTTGGTGCATCATTCGGGCCGGTTGTACTGCTCAGTCTGTTTTGGAAACGAATGACCAAATGGGGGGCACTCGCCGGCATGATTGTGGGAGCAGCGACTGTAATCATTTGGGCGAATGCCGGTCTTTCGGACTTTCTGTATGAAATGATACCTGGTTTTGCTGCGAGTCTATTATCTGTCTTTTTTGTCAGCATATTGACGCAGGCTCCGTCACAAGCTGTCACAGACCAGTTCAACGACTACCAAGATACAATGTCACAATAAAGATCGAAAGGAGGAGGAAGGGGCTGTCCCTTTTTCCTCTTTTCTCCTTTTAAGCGGCATTTTTTTCTTTTGGAAACAAACGTATTTTTTTCTATACAAAAAGACCCCGTATGGATATGATTAAAGTAAAAAAAGTATAGGAGAAAAAGGTATGGAAGAGCTTTTAGAGAGAGTTTTTTCATTTTCAGATGTTGATAAGCTGATTGATTTTATTAGCTATGAACTGCAAAAACCAGTGATACTGGAAAGCGCGGATTTCTTTTTGTTAGCCTATAATTCTTACTATATTAACCATTTTGATTCTGCCAACCAGCAGACTATTTTTTCGAAAAAGTGTCCGGTCCAGATTTTTGAGAGGTTTCTGAAGGACGGAATTATTGAAAAATTGAAAACGGAGCCTGAGCCTTTTCGCGTCAATAAAATTGAAAGCATTGGGTTAAACCAGAGGGTGGTCGTGAGTGCTAAGCACAAAGGGGAAGTCATGGGCTACATCTGGATTCAGGAGCTGGACCAAAATCTGACGGATGAAGAGCTCGACTTTTTGTACGAGACCTCCTTCCATGTCGGGAAAATCATTTATAAAACGAATAAATTGAAACAGGAAAAGGAAGAAAAAGCAGAGGATCTCATCAAACGGGCGATCTATCAGCAATTTACCTCTGAGAAGGAACTCAGACGGGAAGCTGAAAGGATCAACACCGTGCTGCCTTCCATGTTTTCAGTTGTTATCCTGCACGCCGCAAATGGGGATGGGGAAGCGGTTGAGGATTTAAAGGAAAATATCAGGTCGTACCTGAATTTACGGGATAAGGTCAGTCATGTCTTAACGATCGAATCAAACATTGTCATCGTCGTAGCGAGTTTTTCCCAAAAAAGCTCCGTCTCCTCAGCAGCTTCTGAATTTATTAACAAGCTGTTAACACATTTTCACTTTCAAAAAATACCTACCCCTATTTATATCGGTATCGGAAACGAATATAATCACCTATTAAAACTTGGCAAGAGCTACACAGAAGCACTTGAAGTCATCAAAGCCGCAGAAATCACCGGCAATCAGGAAAACATTCCATATGAATATGCCAAACTCGGCATTTACCGCTATTTAGAAAGCATCGAACAGAAAAATGAATTTTTAGAATACGAGAATAAAGATTTAGCCTTATTAAAAGCAAAAGACGAAGAAAGCAGCACTGAGCTGCTCAAAACCTTGGAAATCTATCTCCTCAACAACTGCAAAACAAAACCAGCGGCAGAACAGCTGTTTATTCACCAAAATACATTGAATTACCGCATCAAACAGATTACTGAGATGACGTCGATCGATTTAAGCGATTTCAGAACGCGGTGCCAGCTCTATCTCGATTTGATGCTGATGAAAAAGAAATAAAAAAGAAACCAGTACTTGTACTGGTTTCGTCTTCACTTAAAATCCTCTGTAAACATACGGATCATCAGGTTTTTTAATGGTATTCCAGTCAGTTACTTTGACGACAGGGAGAGTTGACTTGAATGGCTGGTAATATTCTGAGGCCAGAGTGCCCTTAATGTGAATCCATTCATCATCCTTGATGTCCATGTCCTTCGGAAATTCCACAAGCATCCCGTACACGCCGGAATCAGCGATACAGTGAATGATGCCAAACCTTAATACGAACAGCTGATTTTTGTTAATTGCGTTTCCTTTGTAAGCAAATCCATGAAAATCTATCGTCCGTCCGAGAAATTCACCCGGATAGTTATAGATGGTTTCCATTCCTTTTAGGAAATCGTCATCGGTCAGAGAAATCTCTTTTTTGCTGGAATACTTATTAAACAGCTGTTTCATTTGTTTGTCATAGCTGTCTTGCGCGTAATACAAGCTGGCATCAGGCCGCAAATACTGTGTTTGGGAGTAGTGATCTCCGCTCTCCATCGCCTTAAACGAGAACCCTTTTGTTTTGACTATGGATGAGTCAAGCGTTGCAATCGGGAAGAAGATGCCTGACACCAAAGGAAAAAGAAAAACAACATAAATCAAATAACGCTGATAAAATGGCTTGTTTTGTTCATGGTCATGCTCGTGATCATGGCCGCACCCGCAATCATGGTCATGGTGATGCCCGCTTTTTTCAGGCGACTTGATAAATAGATATGCTTGGACGGCGGTCAGAATAGCCAGCAGGAAGATCGCAATAAAGGAAAGATAGGCATATTTCATATTGATATATTTTGTTAGATTTCCTGAGGCATGCAGATGATAAAAGAAAAACGTAAATCCCATCAGCACAAATAAACGAAACATCCAATCACCCCTTTACCAGTAGTGATCCCGCTAAAACAATCACGACAATGTATGTAATCAGCAGGAAAACAAATCGTTTTTTGAAGGCCGCAAGCATCATCAATAGATTCTTAATATCCACCATTGCGCCAAAGACGAGAAAGGCGATTAACGATCCTAATGAAAATGTGCTGCTGAAGGAAGACGCGATGAACGCATCAACTTCTGAACAAAGCGACAGGACAAACGCCAGACCCATCATCACGAGGGAAGAGGATACATCATTCTGCCCGATCGCAAGCAGAGTGGATGTTTTGACATACGTCTGCATAGCGGCTGCGATAAAGGCGCCGATGATTAAATATTTCCCCACGGAGAAAAATTCATCAATGGCATGCCGCAAGGTCCCGCCCAGTTTTTGGAGCAAGGTGCCGTGATAATGATGGTGGTGCCCGGGTTCATCAGGCTTCAAAAGCTGGTTATCCTTAAATTGATAGGATAAGATGACCCCGATGATCAGCGAAACGGCGAGAGCCAGTCCGCCTCTGTAAAAGACAACGCTCCATCTATTCCCGAACGCAATATAAGTAGAAAATAAAACGATAGGATTAATGATAGGCGCGGTCAGCATGAAAGCAACGCCCGCATGCAGAGGAACTCCCTTTAACAGAAGCCGCCTCGTAATCGGGATGATGCCGCATTCGCAGGCGGGAAATAAAACGCCGGCCAGCGCACCGAATAAAACGGCGAGAAAACGGTTTTTCGGCATGATTCTTGCAATCATTTCTTCAGAAACAAACATTTGAATGATTCCGGAAAGTATGACGCCAATCAGAATAAACGGAATGGCTTCTATTAAAATGCTGATAAAAATAGAATTCAGCTGAAGAAAAGATGATTGTGCTGTCACAATAAAACCTCCGCTCATGTTAAGCTGCCTTTCTTATGATACCAGAAAAAAAGGCACTGCTTGTTTGACGGAGGAGGGGAAAGGATCGTTTCACTTTGGTTAGGATTCCAAAAAGCCGAGTAGGATACTGTCTGTTTCTGCAGCTTCTTTTCCGAGCCAAATCAGGTGTCCCCATGAGTGAAGCAAACAGAGAGCAGCGCCATGAATGTGCTCTTTTGCATGATGTGCATGTGACAAGTCAACCAATCCATCATAAACACTTTGCATAATCAGCACGGGACATATGATGGCTTGCAGGTCTTTTAAAGAGACAGCGGCGGTTTGTGACAAGTCAAGCAGAAATCCTTCACTCGAGCGCTGCCGGCTGTTCATTTTCCGAAATGCTTCTATGTCTTTTTCATTCATCAAGGACTTGATTCGCTGAAACGGAAGCGTGCTGAATTGGGGGCTCATAGCTCGAAACATCAAACGCGGGAAAGCGTTATTCAAAGAAGAAATCAGCTTCCATATCCACTTTTCCACCGGCGGGCGGAAGAGAATTCTCCCCAATTTATATTCAGTGTCTTTTGGGGTGAGCCACTCTTTGGTGACCGCGGATTGCAGGGTCAATGTATTTATTCTTTCCGGATAATGTGAGGCAAAGCATATGCCGCTCGGCCCTCCTGCTGAGATGGCGATCACATGGACACTGTAGATTTGTAAATGATCTAATAATTTCACATAGAAACGGCAGGCGTTGGCAAGACTTTTTCCAATTTCTTTTGACGTTCGTCCATAGCCGGGCCTTGAAGGCGTAATGATGGAATACCCTTGCTCAATCAACGCTGTGTATCCGAATTCCTCGTAACAATTTGAATGCCCGCCATGCATGACAAGGATGGGGGCACCCTTTCCAGCCACTGAATATTCTAGTGTATGTCCTTCGAAGGTGATCGTTTCGACTCGTCTTTTCATCTGTTTCACCCAATTGGTTTTTGCCTATTATAGGGTTTTCAGCAATTGATCACAAGGTGAAGAAATGAATAAACACAGGCTCGTGAAATATGATATACTTTGTGTTGATATTCATTCTCAATTAAAATGATTTGATATAGATGTGAACGGGAGGCAGGACGGATGGCTGAGAATCAAGAGGTATATGACGTTACGATAATAGGGGGCGGGCCGATTGGGCTGTTTACTGCTTTTTACTGCGGGATGCGGGAGCTGAAAACAAAGGTAATCGAATTTTTGCCGAAGCTCGGAGGGAAGGTGTCTTTATTCTTTCCTGAGAAAATCATTCGCGATATCGGCGGCATACCGGGGATTGCGGGAAAACAGCTGATCGAGCAGCTGAAGGAGCAAGCGGCAACGTTTGATCCTGATATCGTATTGAATCAGCGTGTGACCGGGTTTGAACGCCTGGATGACGGCACCATTGTACTGACGGGTTCTGAAGGGGAAAAGCACTATACAAGAACTGTGATTTTGGCTTGCGGCATGGGTACGCTTGAGGTCAATGAGTTTGACAGCGAGGATGCGGCCCGATATGCGGGCAAAAATCTTCATTATGGAGTGGAGAAGCTCGATGCGTTTAAAGGGAAACGCGTGGTGATATCAGGCGGCGGAGATACTGCGGTCGATTGGGCTAATGAGCTTGAACCGATTGCGGCGTCTGTGACTGTCGTTCATCGGCGTGAGGAATTCGGCGGAATGGAAAGCAGCGTGACGAAAATGAAGCAATCATCGGTGCGGGTGCTTACTCCTTATCGGCTGGAGCAGTTGAGCGGCAATGAAGAGCGCATCCAAAAAGTGAAGATTTGCCATACGGAGACTGGCCAGAGGGAAGAGATAGCGGTTGATGAACTGATCATTAATCATGGCTTCAAAATTGATCTCGGGCCGATGATGGAGTGGGGGCTGGAGATTGAGGAAGGCAGGGTGAAAGCTGACAGACATATGCGGACGAATCTTCCGGGCGTGTTTGTGGCGGGCGACGCGGCTTTTTATGAAAGCAAGCTGAGATTGATTGCCGGCGGATTTACGGAAGGCCCGACAGCAGTCAACAGTGCTAAGGCTTATTTGGATCCTAAGGCTGAGAATATGGCGATGTATTCAACCCATCATAAAAAATTGGTGAATAAATAAAACAGCCCTTGAAAAAAGGGCTGCCAGCCATCAGCTGTGAAGGAGCTTTTTCTGAGTCTGTTGATTCTGAATGAAAGCTAGCAATTCATCCTGTTCTTGTACAGCTGTGAATCCATAAGCTTCGGCAGCTGAGTCATCGCCTATACAGACGATAGGGGGCCGGCTTGCTGACGGTTCCGGCAAAATGCCAATTTGTTCGCCACCATTGATCAATTGCTGAACGGACAGCTTGTTTGGGCAAATGACCATGTGCAGCGGGGATTCACTGATGGTACGCTGAATCATGTGGGTGAACCGGTCATCTATGACGTTTTCATGAGTGATATAAAACGAACAGGATTCATGCTTTTGCATGAATTCCACTGCATGGCGGCTCCCAACAACCAGAGTTTTTTCTGAATCAGGCTCAGTGGTGGAGACGAGAAAGCCCCGTTTCTCAAGCTCTGTCTTTGCTTGCTCAGATGCTGCACTCAGTTTGGCTGTCAGCTGGCGGATGTCGATTTTCTGAGAAGCCAGTGCTCTGAAAAATTCACAAACTGCCCGGCGCGATGTGAAAAAAACGTCTTCAAAGGTGCCAATCTTTCGAAGAATGTCTTCATTGACAGGCATGTTTTCGGTCCGCCATTTCGGCCACTCGATGACATCGGCGCCGGAATGGCGCAGCTTGTCTGCAAGCGGGTCTTCATCTTCGCCATGAGTCACAACCATCAAATGCCGTCCGATGAGCGGTTTGCTTTCAAACCAGCTGTGTGTTTGAAAGTTGACGATGTCTCCGATGACGATAATCGCGGGGTTTGTAATCTGGTGTTCCTGCACTTTTTGCTGAATGTTCTCAAGTGTTCCTTTCACACTCCGCTGGCGGCCCCACGTTCCCCATTGGATGACAATGACAGGGACAGAAGGTGATTTCCCGTATGAAATAAGCTGCTGGCAAATATAAGACAAGTTCTTGACACCCATGTAAAAAACAAGGGTTTGAACGCTTCGGGCAAGCCCTTCCCAGTCAAGGTTCGGCGTGCCTTTTAATGATTTATCATGCGCTGTAATCATGGCAAAAGACGATGCGAAATCCCGATGCGTGACGGGGATGCCCGCATATAGCGGCGCTGCAATTCCAGAGGTGATTCCCGGCACCATTTCATAGCGAATGCCGTGCTCATGAAGAGCATCTGCTTCCTCGCCGACTCTGCCGAATACGCTCGGATCTCCGCCCTTCAAGCGAACGACGGTTAGCCCATTTAATGCTTTTTCAACCAGCAGGGCGTTAATTTCTTTTTGTTTCATAAAATGGCGGTCTGGCAGTTTTCCGCAATAAATAAACTGGCAGTCCGGTGATGCAAATTCGAGCAGCTTCGGGTTGGCGAGCCGGTCATATAAAATCACATCTGCTTCCTCGAGCGCCTGTTTTCCTTTGATGGTGAGCAGGCCTGGGTCGCCGGGTCCGGCTCCCACGAAATATACGATTCCGTTCTTCATGATCATGTCATCCTTCCGTCACTGTAAAAAATGAAGGACCACTAGAAAAGTGATCCGGTCTTTTGATCAATATACGAGATAAACATGTTCTCCTTCGATCAGCGTTTCATATGTTTTGACGCATCCGTGGTCAGGTTCTTGGACGATTCCGTCTTTTAAGGAAATTTTCCAGTCATGCATCGGGCAGAAAACATATTCACCGCTGACGATGCCTTCTGCCAGGACGCCGCCCTTATGCGGACAGCGGTTTTCGATGGCGCGGATGCTTCCGTCTGAAAGCTTGAAAACCGCGAGCTCCTTATCTTCAATATACACTGTTTTGCCTAATTGTTCAGGCAATTCTTCAATTTTTCCGATACATACTTTTGTTACGTCTTTGTTTACCATGTCCATTCCTCCTCAATGATTGTTTTTGTCATTATGATGTGGTCACGACATTTTCAAATAATTCTTTCGAGGTTTGTTTATCCTCTAAAAAGTCTTTCCACGGATCCTTGTGGACAGAGAGTGTTTCATTCATTCGATCGTTCAGCTCCTGCCGCTTTTCCGGATCGTTTAACACGGATTGGACATGGGATAAACCGACGCGCTCAAGCCATGCGGACGTACGCTCCAGATAGTTTGCGGTTTCCCTGTAATATTGCAGGTAAGCGCCTGCGTATTCTAAGACTTCTTCATTTGTTTTCACCTTCATCAGCAAATCGCCGGCACGCAAGTGGGTTCCGCCGTTTCCGCCGACATAAAGCTCCCAGCCTCCGTCGATGCCGACAACGCCAAGGTCCTTAATGCCGGATTCCGCACAGTTTCGCGGGCATGCAGACACGGCCATTTTGACTTTGTGCGGCGTGTTCAGCCCTTCGAATTTTTTCTCAAGCGCAATGCCCAGTGCCATGGAGTCTTGTGTGCCGAAGCGGCAGAATTGCTCGCCTACACATGTTTTCACTGTGCGGAGCGTTTTTCCGTACGCGTAGCCCGACGGCATATCAAGATCTTCCCATACCTTCGGAAGGTCTTCTTTTTTCACGCCGATAAGATCAATTCGCTGGCCGCCTGTCATTTTCACGAGCGGGATCTCATATTTGTCAACGACATCGGCAATCTTGCGCAAATCTGTGGAGTTGGTCACGCCGCCGTACATCCGAGGAACGACTGAGTATGTTCCGTCTTTTTGAATATTGGCGTGCATTCGTTCATTAACAAAGCGGGATGTCCGGTCATCCTCGTATTTGGTTGGATTGATCATGCCTAAGTAGTAGTTCAGAGCGGGCCGGCATTTGGAACAGCCTTCTGGCGTTTTCCAGCTGAGCACGTTCATGACTTCTCTTGTATGTGACAGCCCTTTGGCTTTGATTTCTTCTACGACTTCATCTCTCGACAATGTGGTGCAGCCGCAAATGGCTTCTTTTTGCGCTGACGCATCAAAGTCTGATCCGAGCGTATGCTGGAGGATTTCTTCTACGAGCGGCTTACAGCCTCCGCATGAGCGGGATGCGCCGGTGCATGCTTTGATTTCGTCCGTTGACGAGCAGCCCTTTTCCTGTATGGCTTGAATAATCGCACCTTTTGACACGCCGTTGCAGCCGCAGATGATTTCATCGTCGCTCATCGCTGCGGTTATGCTTGTGCCTGCTTCTTGGTTGAGAGGCTGTAAGATTGATATTTTAGAGGTTTCAGAGATATCGGCTTCTTTTTGAATCATAGAAAACAGGCGATTGCCTTCGCTGCTGTCGCCGAATAAAACAGCACCGACTATTTGATTGCCTCTCAGGACGATTTTTTTATAGATGCCGTCCTGCTCATCGAAGACTTTAATCGCTTTTTTCTCTTCTGATTCGTTAAAGTCACCGGCAGAGAAAACCTCGACGCCTGATACCTTTAACTGTGTGGAGAGAACGGAGCCCTCATACGGTTTTGTTTCGATGCCGCAAATATGCTTCGCCAGAACTTTTGCCTGTTCATAGAGCGGCGCCACAAGCCCGTAGGCGATTCCGCGGTGCTCGGCACATTCGCCAACCGCGTAAATGTGCGGGATTTCAGTCTGCATATAATCGTTGACGATGATGCCGCGGTTAACCGGAATGCCGCTCTCGGCGCCGAGTGTTGTATTCGGGCGGATGCCGACAGCCATGACGACTAAATCGGCTTCAATGCTTGTGCCATCTTTGAAGCGAAGGCCTTCGACACGGTCATCACCGACAATTTCTTCTGTTTGCTTTTCAAGTAAAAAGGTCATACCTTGTTTTTCTAACTCGTTTTGCAGCAGGCGTCCTGCCGTTGCATCAAGCTGGCGCTCCATCAGGAATGGGGCAAGGTGGATGACGGACACATCCATGCCAAGATTCAGCAGTCCGCGAGCTGCTTCCAAACCAAGAAGTCCTCCGCCGATGACGGCTGCTTTTTTATATTGTTTTGACGCGGCGAGCATTGTGTCTGTATCTTTTATATCCCGGAAAGCTGTGACGCCTTTTTTGTCTGCGCCCGGAATCGGAAGGATAAAAGGGACCGAGCCTGTCGCCAGGATCAATTCATCGTAAGGCTGGATTCTGTCTGCATCTGTGATGACTGTTTTGTTTTCCGTGTCCACTTTGATGACTGTTTCATTTGTATACAATTGAATGTTGTTTTCTTCGTACCAGTCCCAATCGTTTAACGTAATATCTTTAATATCTGTATCGCCTTGAAGCACTTTTGACAAAAGGATTCGGTTGTAATTGGGATGCGGTTCGGCACCGAAAATTGTGATCTGAAACTCGTCTTTAGCAACACTCAGTATCTCTTCAATGGCCCTTACCCCGGCCATTCCATTTCCAACAAGAACTAGCTGTTTTTTTCCCATCAGATGATCCGCTCCTTATCAATGTTTTTTCCAGCGTAGCACAGCAAAAAGGAATATTTAAGATACATGTTATAAAATGTAACAAAATATACGAAAAGTTCTAAAAATTTTATGAAAAATTTAAATAGGTCTGATTCGGACGGCGCATACCTTAAAGCCGGGCATTTTACAGGCTGGATCTAAGGCTTCCCCGATTAAATCATTCACATTTTGAGCGTCTGCCCAATGGATGGGAACAAAAACAGTATCTTTTCTGATTTGTTCTGATAATTTGCTGCGGACGGTGATGCTTCCCCGCGGCGATTCTATTTTTACCAGTACACGGTCCTCGATATTGTAGGTCGCTGCTGTTTGCGGATGGATTTCCATAAACGATTCAAAATGTCTCGCGGCAAGGGAGGCGCTTTTTCTTGTTTGGACGCCTGTTAAGTAGTGAGACATGACTCTGCCTGTCGTTAAATAAAGCGGATAATCGGCTGTCGGCTTCTCTTTTGGAACAGGCGGTTCGTTTGGAATCACACTTAATTCCGCTTTTTGATCCGGATGAGCAAATGATTCTGTAAACAAGCGCCCAGTTCCGGGATGATCAGATTCCGGACACGGCCAATGAATGCCGCCTTCACGTCTGAGCCTGCCGTATGAGATGCCTGAATAATCGGCAATCCCGCCTCGGCTCGCTTCTCTCAATTCATTAAAAATATCCTCCGCTGACGTATAAGAAAAGTAGCGGCCCTTGCCGAGAGCGGATGCGAGATCACAAATGATCTGCCAATCATGCTTTGCTTCGCCGGGACATGGCCGGCTTGCTTCTCTTAATGTCACGCGTCCTTCTACATTTGTCATGGTGCCTTCATCTTCTAAGTAAGAGGAGGCGGGTAAAATCACATCTGCGTATTTCGCAGTCTCAGAAATAAACAAATCGATTGCAACAAAGAATGTCAGTTTCCTTAAAGCCTTTTTCACGAGATTCGCATTTGGGCTGGAGACAGCAGGATTGGAGCACATGAGGAACAATCCTTTGATGTCGCCGTCATTGATTTTTTCCATCATTTCATAGGCTGAGACACCTTTTCGCGGCAGATCATCCTGATGGATTCCCCACACTTTCGCAACATGTGCCCGGTGTTGTTCGTTTTCAATAGATCGATAGCCCGGAAGCTGATCGGCTTTTTGGCCATGCTCTCTTGCACCTTGCCCGTTGCCTTGTCCGGTGATCGCCCCGTAACCTGAGTAAGGTTTGCCGATTTTTCCTGTGATCAGCACCATGTTTAAGAAGCCTTTCACAGCCGCTGTTCCATCGGTTTGCTGTTCAATCCCGCGGGCTGTAAACAGCATGCCGGACGTTTCCTTGGCAAACTTTACAGCAGCTTTTCTTATATCCACCAGCGGGACACTCGTCTGTTCGGCGATGTCATTCAGGTCCAACGAGTCAGTATGCTGCTTCAGCTCTTCGAATCCATTTGTTCGTGATTGAATGAAATCCTCGTTTATAAGCTGTTCGTCAATGATGATTTTGACGAGACCGTTGGCAAGGGCGGCGTCTGTGCCGGGTTTGATTTTCAGATGAAGATCGGCGATTTTTGTTGTTGCTGTTTCACGCGGATCAATGGCAATGATGTAAGCTCCGTTTTCTTTCGCTTTTTCAAAATATGGCATAATCGTAGGCTGGCACTCCGCGATATTGGTGCCGGCAAAAATGATCACACGGGTGTGGGGAATGTCTGATAAGGGATTCGTTAAGCCTCTGTCCGCGCCGAATGTTTGGTTGGCTGCGGTTGCTGCGGCGGACATACAAAGCCTCCCGTTGTAGTCGATGTATTTTGTCTGTAAGCCCACCCGTGCGAATTTCCCTAACAAATACGCCTCTTCATTTGTAATCGAGGCGCTTCCGTATACCGCCATGGCATCATGGCCGTGTTCTGCTTGGATCATTGTCACTTGGTCTTTCATGTAATTCAATGCTTCTTCCCAGGAAACAGGGATAAACTCGCCGTTTTTCTTCAGCAGAGGGCGGGTGATGCGAGAGGAGTTCAAGGCATGCTGGTGAGCATTCATGCCCTTCATGCATAGCCGGCCCTGTGTTGTAGGATTATCAATCCCGATCGCAGTGTACTTTTTGCGCGTGACGATGGTTTGTTCCACGAGCTGCATTTTGCACTGCATGCTGCAAAACGGGCATTGGGTGTCATATGTTTTTTCTGATTGGACGTCTTGCTGTTTATCACGGAAATATCTAAGCAGTCGTTCAGTCAAAATGCCTCATCCTTTCTTATATGCGCCCGTCTCTACAGTCGGGTTTTGAATCAGTGACAGATCTGTTTGGAGGCTTTCCAGCAGCTGTGCCCTTAGGTCTTCTTCGAATAGCACTTCTCTGATATGAACGATCCCGAGACGGTCTATCCACTGATGAACAACTTCTAAGTAATGAGCCGTTTCCCGATAATACTGGCTCAGTCCTTTGATCATGCTGGCAGTGCTGTCTTCGTTCTCAGTCACGCAAAACAGAGCTCCTGAACGGGCATGAGTTCCCCGGACGCCGCCGATGTGAATGTCCCAGCCAGCTTGTGTCCGAATTGCGCCGACATCTTGCAGGGCGGCATCGGTGCAGTCTGTTTCACATGATAAGCTGATAGAAATGGGAGCGGGTAAGGGAAGCGTCTCAAGTTGTCTTTCGATTTGGGCTGCCAGCTGCTGAATCGATCGATTTTGCCCGCATGTACATGCTTTGATGCTTTGCAGCGCGTGTCGGTGTTCATTGGTGTAAACGGGCATCTTCAGGTCTTTTTTTATGTTCGGGAGATCCGCAGGCTTGATCCCGGAAAGCTTCAGCCTTTGGCCGTGAGTGATGGATACGTCGGAAATGCTGTATGCCTCAATGATGTTGGCGATGGTTCTTAGCTGCTCCGCGTTTGTCCGCCCGCCGTACATTTGCGGAATCAGGATGCATGTCTCTTCAGTGGCTGGCTCAGGCTGGAAAAACCCAGGGTACAGCATTTCCAGATAGTATTGAATCGCAGGAACACAAGTACTGCATCCTTTTTTTGTTTTCCAGTCAAGCTGGTTCATCACTTCTGCCGGATTAGTGAATGGCCTGCGCTGAAGCTCAGCGATGATGTCGTCTTCTGTAAAATCAGTACAGCTGCAAAACGAAGGTGTGCCGGCGGGCTTCGTATATTCGCTGTTGGTCATGTACCTCAAAAGGTCTTCAACGAGCGGTTTGCATCCTCCGCAGGACCCAGTGGCTTTGGTGCAGTGCTTGACTTCCTCAACAGTTGTTAAGCTATTCGTGTGCACCGCGTCTTCAATCGCGCCTTTCGTCACTGTGTTGCATTGACAAATCGTTTCACTGGAAGGCATGGATTCAAATAAAGGGCCGCTTGTCTCCGGTTCGATGATCTGCTTTTTGACAATGGAGATGTCTCGTTGTTTAAGCAGGCTGTCGAGAAGCCGCTGCTTGTCACTGGTGTCTCCGAATAAAATAACGCCGGCCAGTTTGTCATCTACAAAAAGTGCTTTTTTATAAACACCTGCTTGTTCGTCGTAGATTTTGATGCTCGTCGTGCGTTCATCCTCTTGGATCTTTCCTGCTGACCACACATCGATTCCAGCTATTTTTAACGCCGCAGATGGTGCTGAGCCTTGATATTCCTCACATGGAATGCCGCAAATATGACTGGCGAGCGCTTTTCCCTGCTCATAAAGCGGAGCCACCAATCCGTACACCGTTCCGTTATGCTCAGCGCATTCACCAACGGCGTAGATATTCGGTTCGCTTGTCTGCATGAAGTCATTCACAATGATCCCGCGGTTCACTTTGATTCCAGCGGATACAGCCAATTCAATATTCGGTCTGACGCCGGCCGCCATCACAATCAAGTCTGCTTTTAATGAAGAGCCATCTTTAAAATGAATTCGGTCTGCCTTCGTGGTGCCGGAAATGGAGACGGTGTCTTTCTCCAAAAGAAAGGTTAGGCCTTTTTGTTCCAGCTCAATTTGCAGCAGCCGTGCCGCTGTTTGATCGAGCTGTTTTTGCATAATGCCGGCGGAGTGGTGAATGACGCTGACATCCATACCGAGATGCTGTAAACCGACTGCAGCTTCCAGTCCTAATAAGCCGGCTCCGATTACCGCAGCCTTTTGAAAGTGCTGGGCCATCTTCATCAGCGCTTGGCAGTCTTCTATTGTCCGAAATCCATAGACACCTTTTTTGTCTGCCCCGGGGATAGGGAGAATATGAGGGGAGGAGCCTGTTGCCACAATGAATTTGTCATAAGACAGGATGCGCTTGCGATCCGTTATGACCTGCTGCTGATCTGTATCAATTTGAATAACCGTTTCGCCTGTGTAAAGCGTGATCCCGTGCTTGTCGTACCAATCCTTGCTGTTCAGTGTAATGTCATCGAGTGACGCTTCACCCTGCAATACAGAGGATAAGAGAATGCGATTGTAATTGGGATGCGGCTCGCTTCCGAAAATGACAATCTCAAACATGTGGCGATTCAGCTTTAATACTTCTTCAATACAGCGGATTCCGGCCATGCCGTTTCCCGCTAACACCAATCGTTGTTTCTTCATGTATCAGACCTCCTTTGGCGAAGCTCGTAAGTTTTCTCCTATTAAAAATTATGTCACAATGCACTGTTAACGCATTAAACGTGTCACAAAAACTTACACATGTCTTTTCCAGAAAATAATGGTCCTATATCCTTGATTCAGAAAATGTAAAATAATGAGGGTCTAGAAAGGGGAATCTTATGAAGCTGTCGGAACTGAAAACTAGCGGTCATCCACTCACGTTGCTCTGTTCCTTTTTATACTTTGATGTCAGTTTTATGATATGGGTGATGCTTGGGGCGCTGGGTGTTTATATTTCTCAGGATTTTGGCCTGTCTCCTTTTGAGAAAGGGCTTGTCGTAGCTGTGCCGATTTTATCTGGATCTGTGTTTCGTATCATTCTTGGTATTTTAACGGACAGAATCGGACCGAAAAAAACGGCAGTGATCGGGATGCTGGTGACAATGATTCCGCTGCTTTGGGGGACATTCGGCGGCCGTTCCCTGACTGAACTGTATGCCATCGGGATTCTGCTTGGCGTGGCGGGGGCAAGCTTTGCTGTAGCGTTGCCTATGGCCAGCCGCTGGTATCCGCCTCATTTGCAGGGACTTGCGATGGGGATTGCCGGAGCTGGGAACAGCGGCACGTTGTTTGCTACCCTGTTTGGCCCTCGTCTGGCAGAGCAGTTCGGCTGGCACATTGTCATGGGAATTGCGCTTATTCCATTATTGATCGTCTTTATTCTTTTTGTATCCATGGCAAAGGATTCTCCTGCACAGCCGGCTCCGCAGCCGCTCAAAAGCTATCTGCATGTGTTTGGGCAAAAGGAAACATGGTTTTTCTGCCTGCTGTACAGCGTGACATTTGGCGGATTTGTCGGGCTCTCAAGCTTTTTATCTATTTTCTTTGTTGATCAATACCAGCTGTCAAAAATTCACTCGGGCGACTTCGTTACATTATGTGTGGCGGCGGGGAGCTTTTTCCGGCCTGTCGGGGGCTTGATTTCGGATCGTGTCGGCGGCACGAAAGTTCTTGCTGTACTGTTTGTCATCGTGGCACTGTGTATGGCCGGAGTCAGCAGCCTGCCATCTCTCTCAATGGTCATTGTTCTATTGTTTGTCGGAATGATGGGGCTCGGAATGGGTAACGGTGCAGTATTCCAGCTCGTGCCGCAGCGTTTTCGCAAAGAAATTGGCATGGTGACGGGAATCGTCGGTGCGGCCGGAGGAATCGGAGGGTTTTTCCTGCCGAACATCTTAGGATCTCTCAAACAGATGACAGGCACATATGCTATCGGTTTTATCACGTTTTCCTGTATCGCGCTGCTGGCGTTTGCACTTGTGCTTGCCGCAGGCTATTACTGGCGGAAAAGCTGGAGCGCGGAAAGCAGCCCGGCGGATGTTTAGGATTTTGACGGACACGCGTTTGTGCGTGTCTTTTTTATTTTCTCTTGATTTTCAACAGTGAACCGATCAAAATAAATAGTAATTATTACGATTTGTTAGTGAGAGGAGTTTTCTGAATGAATCAACATACGCTGCTCCCGAAAAAAACGGAGCGTCTTCAATACTTTGGATCGGTCAGTCCGATCAAAGGCGAGAAACCAGTGGAAAAAGAGAAAATGAAGGACCTGCAAAATATCAGGAAGGATTATTTTTTTGACATTCAGCATGTAGGTGTCGCTAATGTGTCCCATCCAGTCACAATCACTTCTGCCATGATGCCTGCCGAGCAAACAACGGCTGCGAACTTTAAAATGACTTGTAATTTGCCGAGAAATCAGAAGGGGATTAATATGAGCCGGTTAACAGAGCTGCTGCAAGTCTATCATCAAAACGGCTGGATTCTCTCATTTTCCTCTCTTCAGCAATTTACGAAAGAGCTTGCAGAAAACATGGACATATCATCTGCTACAGTTGAAGTGAGGTTTCCGTGGTTTTTCGAACGGAAAAGCCCGAAGCTTGAGAAAGCGGGTTTGATGCATGCTGATATATTCATGTCTGTCACCTATCGCAAAGATCAGCCGTTTAAACAGCGTGCCGGCATCTCAGCAAAAGTAACGACTCTGTGCCCTTGCTCCAAGGAAATCAGCGAATACAGTGCCCATAATCAGAGGGGAACGGTCAGCATTTGGGCAGATATTCACCCGGCCGCATCGCTGCCAAGTGATGTTAAAGCTGATTTGCTTCACGCCGCAGAATCAAATGCTTCTGCGAGACTGCATCCGGTATTGAAGCGGCCTGATGAAAAAGCCGTGACAGAAACGGCCTATGAAAATCCGAGGTTTGTTGAGGATCTCACCCGGCTGATTGCTGCAGATTTGTTTGAGCTTGAATGGGTGTCAGCCTTTGAGATTGAATGCCGCAATGAAGAATCGATCCATCTCCACGATGCCTATGCGAAGCTGTATTTTTCGAAGGAAGTGGATAAAATATGAAACTCTCATTATTCATTATTGCAGTTCTTATGCCAGTCAGCCTGCTGTCAGCCTGCTCCGATCATGCAGAAGAACACGCAAGTATCAATACAAAGAAAACGGTCGAAAACATAACGGACGTTCGAAAAAGCATTGATTGGACAAAGCCTTCGGGCGGAGAATACCCGGATATTAAACAGAAGCATGTCTGGATTGATGTGAATGTGAAGGAGCAGAAGGCTTACATCAAGGAAGGAAGCAACACCATCTATACAATGATGATCTCTTCTGGTCTTGATCAAACAAAAGATGATGCTACGCCAAAGGGCACCTTTTATGTAGAGCCTGAACGGGGAGAATGGTTTTTCTCCGAAGGATACCAGGAAGGCGCAGAATACTGGGTATCATGGAAAAATCACGGTGAATTTTTATTTCATAGTGTGCCAATGACTAAGGATCAAAAAGTCATCAAAATGGAAGCAGAAAAACTAGGAACGAAAGCATCTCACGGATGTATCAGGCTGACCATTCCAGATGCGAAATGGGTATATGAAAATATCCCTGAACATACAAAAGTGGTGATCAGCTGAATTGAAAACCGTTGACAAAAAGGAAAAAAGACCATACAATTTAAATCGTAACAATTACGTTTTGTGATAAATGCTTATCAATGGGTGTGCATCTGTGAAAAGCGGAAAGGCTAAGGATCTTGCTGTCATTGATCCCCATGAAGCGTCTCTTGAAAATTGAAAACGAAACCCAATCTACTTTTGATGAGATATTTGCGCTTTCCATCGGTTCAGCAACGCAAGTGGAGCAATTGCTTTATGCAAGCTGCGGTTTTCCGAATGTCGGCAAGGATTTGCGATGGGGAAAAAGGATTAAACGCGGTTGGAGCCTTTACAGATTTATAAATCGAGCGGCAGCGAGAAATGAGCGCGAAAAGCTGCTCTACACCATTGTACATACGGCGAAGTATACAATTTAAATCGTAATCATTCTATTTTAATGGAGGCACTATTATGAAAAAAATTCCGGTTACCGTACTGAGCGGTTATCTAGGTGCGGGAAAAACAACATTGCTGAACAGCATTCTGCAAAATCGCGAAGGCTTGAAAATAGCGGTTATCGTAAACGATATGAGCGAGGTGAACATTGACGCGGGTTTGGTTAAGCAGGAAGGGGGCCTTTCCAGAACAGATGAAAAGCTTGTGGAAATGTCAAACGGCTGCATTTGCTGCACGCTTCGCGAAGACTTATTAATTGAAGTTGAGAAACTGGCAAAAGACGGACGGTTTGATTATATCGTCATCGAATCGACAGGAATCAGCGAACCGATCCCGGTGGCCCAGACTTTCTCTTATATCGATGAAGAGATGGGAATCGATCTTACAAAATTCTGTCAGCTGGATACGATGGTGACAGTGGTTGATGCCAACCGTTTTTGGCATGATTATCAGTCAGGCGAAAGCCTTCTGGACCGCAAAGAGGCATTGGGGGAAGAGGATGAAAGAGAAATCGCCGACCTCTTGATTGATCAAATTGAGTTTTGCGATGTACTGATCTTAAATAAATGTGATTTGGTCAGCGAGCAAGAGCTCGAACAGCTTGAAAACGTTCTTCGTAAACTGCAGCCAAGAGCCAGGTTCATTCGTTCCGTCAAAGGAAATGTAAAACCGCAGGAGATTCTGCATACAGGGTTATTTAATTTCGAGGAAGCGAGCGGATCGGCCGGCTGGATTCAAGAGCTGACGGCAGGCCATGCGGAACACACCCCGGAAACAGAAGAATACGGTATCTCTTCATTTGTATATAAGAGACGTTTGCCGTTTCATTCTACACGGTTTTATCATTGGATGGATCAAATGCCAAAGAACGTGGTTCGTGCCAAAGGAATCGTCTGGTGCGCATCTCATAACAACCTCGCTTTGCTGATGTCGCAAGCAGGTCCGTCGGTTACGATTGAGCCTGTATCTTATTGGGTCGCGGCGCTGCCGAAGCTTGAGCAGGAGCAAGTCAAACAGCAGGAGCCGGAAATCCTGGAGGAGTGGGACCCGGAGTTCGGCGACCGCCTAACGCAGCTAGTTTTTATCGGAACTGACCTGGATGAAGAAACGATCACGAAAGAGCTTGATCAATGCCTGCTGACTGAGTATGAATTTGATTCCGACTGGTCGCTGTTTGAGGACCCGTTTAAATGGAAGCTGAATCAATAGAAAAAAAGCCGTCCCCTGGGGGAGCGGCTTTTTTTAATGAAACGTTTGTTTAAACATAATGAGCGTATTTTTTCTCAAGGATATTCTGAAAGACCGCGGCAATGGAGCAGATGGCCCAATAAATGAGAGCGGTCAGAATATACATGGTCATATAATCAAACTCTCTGCCCCCGATGATTTTCGCATGCTGGAGCAATTCCGGCACTGTAATCATCGCAGCGAGAGAGGACGCCTTGATTAAGTCGAGCAATACATTGGCAAGCGGAGGCAGCGCAATACGTATCGATTGCGGCAAAATGATGCCCCTCATCGTCTGCCAATAGGAAAGACCCAGCGAGGATGCGGCTTCCCACTGCCCTTTTTCGACGGATGAAATGGCTGAACGGTTAATTTCCGCAATGTAGGCGGCGCTGTTTAGGCTAAAGCCGATTAAAGCAGCCGTGACAGCGGAAAATTCAATGCCGATATAAGGAAACCCGAAATAAAGGATAAACAAAATCACCAAAATTGGAACGCCCCGCATAAATGAGATATAGAGCTTCGCCGGCCATCTTAACAAAGCAAGCTTAGACATTCTGGCGAGTGATATGAACAGGCCGATCACAGTTCCCGCAAACATGCTTACAAAAGAGATGAGCAGTGTATACCCAATGCCTTTTATGACATAAGGGAACGATTCAATAGCCAGCTTCGTGTTGAAAATATATTCCCATTGAATGCTACTAATCATGGCGTCCGATTACAAATCAACGTCCTGAACGTCGGCATCAATTTTTTTTGATACATCTGCTTTATTGAAGAATTGTTTCGACAGTTTAGTCAAAGAGCCATCCTTGCTCATCTCTTTCAATGCTTCGTTCATCTTTTTCTGAAGTGCCGCATTGCTTTTTTTCATGACAAGGGCCTGTTTGTTCGGCATGTACTTGATGTCAGGATGAATTGTAATGTTGAGATCCGGGAATGCCGCGAGCGCAAGTGTCTGCAGGTAATAGTCGTTTAAAATGACGTCAGTGCGTCCGTTGGCAACATCTTTTAAATATTGCTCATTCGTCGCATTATCATAAATCACTTCTTTGGCGCCGTATTTTCTCGCGACCTCCATGTAGACGGTTGTAGCCGCGCCAGCCGCTTTCTTCCCTTTTAAATCCTTAAGCGTTTTAATCCCGGATAAATCGTCTTTACGGACGATTGCCGTGCCGTATGAATATTTATATGGAGTAGAAAATGCGAACTTCTCCTCACGGTCCTTCGTCACATCGATGTCATTTGCGGCTGCGTCAACCTGTCCGCTGTTCACCGCTGTCAGCATCCCGTCAATGCCCATCTCCTTGAACTCAACCTTCAATCCCAGGCGTTTTGCCGCTTCACGAACGACTTCAACCTCGTAGCCTGTCAGCTTATCGGAGCCAGAGTCGGTATCATGATAAGAAGTGGGATAAAGCGTGCCTGATGTAGCGACTACGATTTTCCCTTTATCCTTAATCTGCTCCCAGCCTGTATCCTTGGAATCGGCTTCATTTTTGCCCGAACAGGCTGCCAATATAAGAAAGAAAGCCATTGTGAAACTGAATATAACGGCTTTGGAATGCATGAATGATTTCACCTATAGTTCCCCCAATCTGTTAATCAACTAAAAAGATAGCATTGAACATAAGGGGTTGCAATATGTTGATCGCGTTTTCAAAAAGTTCGAATTGTGTATACAAAAGGCATGGGTGGGTGTTTAAAAGCGTCTATGAAGGGAAGAGGTGATGAAAAAAGGAGTTGTCCAAGGATGAATGCCAGACGTACCAAGGAAACGCATGTGAAAGTGAAGGATGCAGCAGACCCGTCACTCATCTATGCCAATATCGGAAGAAATGGTCAAGAGACATGAAACCGATCTTCAGAATAATTTAAGTCTTGCTGATGCCCCTAAGGCATATGATATATTCGATGAGAAAGAAAATGGAAACATTTAAACCATAATGGGGAGTCAAATGATATTTTACAAACCAGCCTGATTTTGGATCAGACTTGGAGCTGCATTGTTAGACTACATTATAGTCTCCGTGCCTCTTTTGCTGATCTATTGGCTGATTACAGGAAAAGACCCGAATGACAGCATGTTCATCAGTTTGGTTGTTCTGCTGTACTCTATTTTGCTGCCGGTGTTTTGGCGCGGCTACCTTATCGGAAAAAGAATCTGCGGAATCAGAATCGTAAAAAAAGACGGATCACAAGTCAGCTTGTTAACAATGTTTTTACGGGTTATTGTAGCCGGCCTGGTTTACGTTATAACCTTCGGACTCGGCTTGATCGCCAGCCTGATTCTGATTGCCGTACGAGAAGACAAACGGACCCTGCATGATTTAATCGCGGGAACATATGTCACTTATGCGACGCCAGGTGAAGAAGAACTTAATGCTGACGAAGAGATTAGAAAGAGCGAATAATGGTTCGCTCTTTTTATTTTTATGCATAAAAAATACAAGGCAGCAAAACATATGAAAAATAGATTGGAGGAATAAACTGGATGAAACGAATAACCATCAACATCATCACAATGTTCATTGCAGCGGCTGTCATTTCTCTGACCGGTACAGCTGAGGCCGCTGAAAAACAGCAGCAGCCTCCCGCAAATGTTACACTGACAGATCAGCAAAAGAAAGAGGTTGAACAACTGGAAGCAGAGATTCTTAAAAAGCGCAAAGACGTGATCTCAAAGTATGTACAATATGGTGTCCTGCCTAAAGAAAGAGGAGAACACATCAAAAATCACTTGGACAAACACTTTGAAATGATGAAACAAAACGGCTTTGTTCCAAAGCACCATCCTCATCCGCATAAATTTGAAAAAAGACATTAAGATGGAAAGCATCCAATGGGAATTGGGTGCTTTTGCGTTATTTACAGGTAGGCAATATTAGCTGAGCTGTTCCGCGACTAACATCGAGTTGATCTGAAACGCGTTTCATAGCCTATGATAGGTTTATCAAATAATTCAGGAGTGATAAACACTATGATCCACCAGCATCCAGAATCTTTTCCGAAACATTTTTTGTGGGGCTCTGCTTCTGCAGCGTACCAGATTGAAGGCGCTTGGAATGAAGATGGCAAAGGCCCTTCTGTTTGGGATGTGTTTACGAAAATACCGGGCAAAACGTTTAAAGGAACCAATGGCGACATTGCGGTTGACCATTATCACCGATTTAAAGAAGATGTCGCTCTGATGGCTGAGATGGGGTTAAAAGCGTATCGATTTTCCGTCAGCTGGCCACGGGTTTTTCCAAAAGGAAAAGGAGAGATCAATGAAGCAGGTCTAGCGTTTTACGATAGACTGATTGATGAATTGCTTTCTCATCACATCGAGCCGGTTCTGACTTTATATCACTGGGATTTGCCTCAAGCGCTTATGGACGAATACGGCGGGTTTGAATCCAGAAACATCATAGAGGATTTTAATCACTACTGTATTACTCTTTATAAACGTTTTGGAGACAGGGTGAAATATTGGGTCACGTTAAACGAACAGAACTACAATTTTAATCACGGATTTATTACAGCCATGCATCCGCCTGGAGTGAAAGACAGAAAACGATTTTACGAAGCAAACCATATTGCGTTTCTGGCTAATGCAAAAGCCATCGAATCATTTAGAGAATATGTGCCTGAAGGCAAAATAGGTCCTAGCTTTGCTTATTCTCCGGCTTACCCTTTATCAAGCCATCCAGAGGATATACTGGCATTTGAAAACGCCGAAGAATTTACGAACAATTGGTGGCTTGACATGTATTGCTGGGGAACCTACCCGCAAATTCCATTCCGCTACTTGGAAAAACAGGGATGGGCGCCGACAATTGAAGCAGGAGATATGGATCTGCTCGCCAAAGGGAAGCCTGATTTTGTAGGTGTCAATTATTATCAGACGATCACCTATGAACGAAATCCGCTTGATGGTGTGTCTGAAGGGAAAATGAATACGACAGGCCAAAAGGGAACCAATCAGGAGACGGGGATACCCGGAGTGTTCAAAACGAAAAAAAATCCGCATCTGACAACTAGCAACTGGGATTGGACAATTGACCCAATTGGGCTGCGTATCGGTCTTCGCCGAATTACAAGCCGCTATCAGCTTCCAGTGTTTATAACAGAGAACGGTTTGGGTGAATTTGATAAAGTTGAGGACGGCACTGTACAGGATGATTATCGAATTGATTATTTGCGTTCGCATCTTGAGCAATGCAGACAAGCCATCAGTGACGGTGTCGATTTAATCGGCTATTGCAGCTGGTCGTTTACTGATCTGTTAAGCTGGCTGAACGGCTACCAAAAAAGATACGGATTTGTATATGTCAATCGTGATGAAGAAAGCACATCCGATTTAAAACGCTTGAAGAAAAAAAGCTTTTATTGGTATCAAGATGTCATCAAGACAAACGGAGAAAGTTTATAAAGAGTCCCTGAGAGTTATTCTCTCAGGGGTTTTTCATTACACAGAAACAGCATCAATAATATAAGTGTCGGCGTGCAAATCTGACATTTCAGCCGGCACAGTCCAGCATGTCAATTGATAGTCTCCTTTAGGCAGATCAAAGGACAGTCTTTTAGACATGATGCTTTCAATATGAATTCCGTTTTCTGTGACATGAAAAGGAACAGTCACTTTTTTTTCGTACGAGCTTACTGTTTCTGAACTGTTCAGGCGCAATAGAATAAAGGCCTTTGTATTTCGCTGTGCCTCAAAGGAAATAGCTCCGTCTGCCGCAGCATATCCTTTTTCAATCGCTTCGTCAGTCCAATCCATTACAGGAGGTGTAGTATCCTTTTGAAATACAGTAAATTGATGATATGAAATCGAAAGTTCTTGCGGCTTCCATGATTTGATCAATGTGCTGTTCCTCCTCTATGTACTGTTTACTGAATTGTGAATAAAACCTTTGTGCCGTCTGGGTAATCGGTAAGCTGATGCCCGACCCAAGAGCCTGCTCCGCGGTTGTCAGCGGGAGAAATGTATTCTACAGAAGCTCCCTCACCGCCTTCTTTGCACATGGCCATTGGCCATTCATCTCTGTCATACCCCTTTTTGGAAGGTACGTCCTTTAATGATTGCTCGCGGCGTTCCTCAGCTCCGTCTCTGTCGATAGTGCACACCTCTGAGTGCCCCTCATTTATCGCATCCTTAATATGCTTGGCCGTTTCGGGATAACGGTCAGAAGGGAAGGCGATTGTTTCATCATATTCTTTCGTTTGAGACGTTTTTTGATCAGCTGAGAAAAAGTCTCCTTTTATCAGGCCGACAGCTGCAGCTGCTATGATGACGATGACGAGAAGTATCGTTTTTATGATGTCCGTCGTGATGTTCACCTCCCGCTTTTAAAACTGACCCAAGAGTAATCCAGAAAGCATCTGGTGTAAAGGTTTAAATTTTATGTTTTACGATCAGTTTATTGCAGAAATCGTAATTTTAGCAGGTCGAAATATTTGTTTTCATCAAAATACGATTGCCAATTTACAATAATGATAGTAAGGCATCAGCTGTTTTCGGCTTGATTAATCATTTTAAATTGGCTTATGATACCGGTAAGCTCCTCAGCTAATTGAGACAGCGTTTCAGAAGCTGCGGTAATCTCCTCCATTGCAGCAAATTGCTCCTCTGTTAATGCAGCCGCTTGCCGGGTATTTTTAGTAGATTCTTTAATGTCGGCCGTATTGGCTGCAAAGGAATCATTTATATGATGTGCACTGGCTGAAATGTTTGTTACAGATGCTGATAAATCACTAATCTCGGCGCTGATTTCACCTGTTGCAGCTGCAATTTCCTTAAATGCATCTCTGGTGCGCTGGATCATGGTGACTCCTTCTGCAGCTTCTGTTTTCACATGCTCAACAGATCTTGCAGACCGGTTCATATCCTTTTGTATTTCTATGATCAGTTTTGAAATCTGCCCCGCAGACTGTTGAGACTCTTCTGCTAATTTCCGTACTTCATCAGCAACAACAGCAAAGCCTTTTCCTTGTTCACCGGCTCTGGCAGCTTCAATCGCTGCATTCAGCGCAAGCAGGTTTGTCTGATCGGCAATTTGGGTGATGACCGATAAAATTTGCTCAATTTGTTTAGAGCGGCCGTCTAACTGGTGTATGATTTCTCCGCTTTTCTGAATTGACTGGTGAATCGCATCCATTTGCGCCTGTACATTTGCAATTTCCTTTTGTCCAATGTCTGCTTTTGATTGAGCGAGCTGCCCTTTGTCAGCGATAGCGGCAGTATTTGCAGAAATATCCCGGATGTCTGCTGAAGCTTGTTTTAATGAGCTTTCACTGTTTTCAATTCGGGTGATCTGATCTTGGGCTCCATTTGCAATCTGCTGTACAGCTTCTGTGATCTTTTCTGAAGCTTGATTTGTTTCCTCTGCTCCGGCTGAGAGCTGCTGAGAGGCTGACGCAAGCTGAAGGGCTGATTGTTGTATGGTTTGTATGGTATCGTTCAGCTTCATTCTCATCTTATTATAATAGACGCTTAGTTCTGAAAGCTCGTCACCGGTTTTGTCTGACACCTCTATTGTCATATCTCCGTTTCCGGCACTTTCAAAGGCGCTTTTTAAAGCGTTCAGCCGCTTGTTGATTTTTCTGGTGAAAACCAAGACAAGGATGACTGATACCATAATGACGATAACAAGAACGATAGCGAATTGAGTGAAAAGTGATTGTGTAAGTGATGCTAAAATACTTTGATTAGCTCCGGTATACAGCATGCCGATGATGTTCCCATTTTGATCTTTTAACGGCATGTATGCAGTCTGATAAGAAGAACCTGCTACATCTGCTTGTCCGTAAAAACGCTTTCCTTTCTTTAAAACAGTGGCAATAACTTCAGAAGAAGCCTGGGTGCCGACAGCTCTTTCGCCATTCTTCATGACATTGGTTGCAACACGAGTATCGCCTTGGAAAATGGTAATGGTATCACCTGTTTTTTCACCAAGCAGATCAACAATATCTTCATTTCCATTGATTTGTGTTTGCCCTTTATAGAGCTTATTGTTTTTCACCTGCCAGTCGCCTGACATGACATCATCAATATAAGTGCTGCTTAAAGCGAGATCACCTTTCGCTTTTTCAGTTGCCATTTGTTTCATGCTTTCTGTAATTTCTTTAAGCATCACAGTGCCAACTGATGCCGAAAACAAAAGAATCACCACGAAAACGAGGCAAAGAATTTTAGTTCCTAGCTTCATCTTAAGTCGTTTTATCAACATAATTCCTCCTTTTGCGATTTGCAGGTCATATTACTTATCGGATTTTTAGGTTTAAAGTTTTATTTTAGAAAAAATAAAACCGGCCTGATCTTCAGGCCGGTTGTGTGATGCTATTCAAGGTTTGCGTGGTGAGTGAACATGGTTTCAGAATCGAGTCCTTTTTTCTCCATGAGTTTTAAAATCACTGCATCATAGAATAGCAGCAAAGTTTGTTCAAATAATGATCCCATTGGCTGAATGGTTTTATAGTTTCCGTTTGACTGGTCTTTAGGAGAACCAGGCATTCTGATGATGAGGTCCGCTTGTTTTCCGATACTTGATTCCGGATTGATGGTTAAAGCGGCAACAATTCCGTGTAAGCTTTTTGCTTTTGCTGCGGTATGAATCAAGCTCTTTGTCTCGCCTGATCCTGAGCCGATAATAACTAGATCTCCTTCGCCGAGCGGCGGAGTGAGAATCTCACCTACTATATGGGCGTTGAAGCCCATGTGCATCAATCTCATCGCGAAGGATTTTGCCATCAGGCCAGACCGCCCCGCACCCGCGGTGAAAATTTGGTGGGATGAAAGAATGTGATCGGCAAGCTGGTCAGCCTCTTCATTAGAAATATAAGCTGCTGAACGTTGTAACTCATTGAGAATTTCCGCTACGTATTCAGTCGTTTTCATCGGAGTTATCCTTGGACAATCAGCTGCTTCATTTTTGAAGCTGTTTCCGCCTTATCAGCTGCGCTTGTAATTCCGCCCCCAACAATGACAAGGTCAGGGTTTTGCTTGATCACTTCTGGCAGTGTATCAAGTTTGATGCCGCCCGCGATTGCGGTTTTTGCGTTTTTTACGGTATTTTTGATTGTCGTTAATTCTTCGAAAGAGTTTTTGCCCTCTGCTTGAAGATCATAGCCAGTGTGGACGCAGATGTAGTCAACACCGAGTGCGTCAATTTCTTTCGCACGGGATTCGATATCTTTCACGTTAATCATGTCCACTAAGATTTTCTTCTTTTGTTTTTTGGCTTCTTCTACTGCGCCTTTAATCGTTGCATCGTCTGTAGCCCCTAAAACGGTGATGATGTCAGCGCCTGCTTCCGACGCTTTCATAATTTCGTAGCCTCCGGCATCCATGATTTTCAGGTCTGCAAGAACCTTCAATTGAGGAAATGCTTCTTTTATTTCTTTAACGGCTCTTAGGCCTTCATTGATGACGACCGGTGTTCCGATTTCAACTACGTCGATGTATTGTTCTACCTCTTTGACGAGCTCAATGGCTTCTGGGATGTTGACGAGGTCTAATGCAAGCTGTAATTCCATTGTTGATCCACTCCCTTTTTCGAATTATTGTTCATTCTATAGGTTCCTTCTTTTGTTGAGAAGTAGGCACTTTAAAGTCAACAAGTTACTTGGAGGATACTGTGAGGAGAGACAATCAGATTTCTTTCGCTTGATTTTATGAGTGAGTATAATGAAAAAAGAGTCTGCAAAAAAGTAAGTAAGTGATGATACGTATCTAACATACAAAAAGGTTACTAAGGGGGGATTCTATTGAGCCGGATGGACGACAAAAGGTTTAATTGTGAGAAGGAATTAACGCTTGCAGTGATTGGCGGTAAATGGAAAATGCTCATTTTGTGGCATTTAGGAAAAGAAGGCACAAAACGGTTCAATGAATTAAAAACATTGATTCCTGATATTACGCAGAAGATCCTCGTGAATCAGCTGAGAGAGCTTGAGCAGGATATGATTGTTCACAGGGAAGTGTATCCGGTCGTCCCGCCGAAGGTTGAATATTCTCTGACCCCGCATGGAGAAAGCCTCATGCCTATTCTTGAAGCCATGTATGAGTGGGGGAAAGGCTATATGGAATTGATTGATATCGACAAAAATGTCATGAAAGAATCGTTGTAAGACGCTCTTCGCAAGGGTGTCTTTTTTTTGCCTTTTTTTCGGTTTTTGCGCGGTACACATAGTCATGTAAAGATTGTAAATTGCATTCAGCAATAAAAAAAGATTGAACGCAGCAGTTCGGTTTAAAAATTTTTATTTTTCTGTAAATAATGTTTAGTGGAAATAATTGCGGCATCCCGCAAAAATATCCCTGTAAATAAACTGGAATCTTTCGGCATCCCGCATGAAACTTTTCACCCATTTTTCGGTGATAAAAACATTTTTTTCATTTAAAGTGAACGGTAGTAAGATAAAAAATATTGAAAACAATGAATAAATAGCCAAAATTGTTTCCTATTAGGATGGGGGATGTTGCGGTCTTTATCCGCTTATGTTAAACGCCGCAATGCTGACTGACGGCTGCCCGTTTTAATAGCGGCAATCTGTTTTTTTGTTTGGAAGCACTGCTTTTTAAGTGTAGTACTTTGGGCTATTTCGGCTGTTAGTTCATAAGAATTAAAAGCTGATATGGATAAGAAAGAGAAAATGCGTTGCACATGTTCACTGCTTATAAAGATTAGGGGAGGTATGACAATATGGAAATAACTTTTTACCCTTTAACAGATGCACAAAAACGAATTTGGTACACAGAAAAATTTTATCCTCACACGAGCATTTCAAATCTTGCGGGGATTGGTAAGCTGGTTTCAGCTGATGCGATTGATTATGTACTTGTTGAGCAGGCGATTCAAGAGTTTATTCGCAGAAATGACGCCATGCGCCTTCGGTTGCGGCTAGATGAAAATGGGGAGCCTGTTCAATATATTAGCGAGTATCGGCCTGTTGATATAAAACATACTGACACTACTGAAGATCCGAATGCGATAGAGTTTATTTCACAATGGAGCCGGGAGGAAACGAAGAAACCGTTGCCGTTGTACGATTGTGATTTGTTCCGTTTTTCCTTGTTCACCATAAAGGAAAATGAAGTGTGGTTTTACGCAAATGTTCATCACGTGATTTCTGATGGCATCTCCATGAATATTCTCGGGAATGCGATCATGCACATTTATTTAGAATTAGCCAGCGGCTCAGAGACAAAAGAAGGAATCTCGCATTCATTTATCGATCATGTTTTATCTGAACAGGACTATGCTCAATCGAAGCGGTTTGAAAAGGACAAGGCGTTTTGGAACAAACAATTTGAATCGGTGCCTGAACTTGTTTCCTTGAAAAGGAATGCTTCCGCAGGAGGAAGTTTAGATGCTGAGAGGTTCTCTAAAGATGTGCCTGAAGCGCTTCATCAGCAGATTCTGTCGTTTTGTGAGGCGAATAAAGTCAGTGTTCTTTCGGTATTTCAATCGTTGCTCGCCGCCTATTTGTACAGGGTCAGCGGCCAGAATGATGTTGTGACGGGAACCTTTATGGGCAACCGGACAAATGCGAAAGAGAAGCAGATGCTTGGCATGTTTGTTTCTACGGTGCCGCTTCGGACAAACATTGACGGCGGGCAGGCGTTTTTAGAATTTGTCAAAGACCGGATGAAGGATCTCATGAAGACACTCCGCCACCAAAAGTACCCGTATAATCTCCTGGTCAACGATTTGCGTGAAACAAAGAGCTCTCTGAC
The DNA here is from genome assembly GCF_038050295.1 of Bacillus sp. FSL R5-0603. NCBI lineage: Bacteria > Bacillati > Bacillota > Bacilli > Caryophanales > Bacillaceae > Bacillus > Bacillus sp. FSL R5-0603. Next base: position 293,599 of record NZ_JBBOYP010000001.1, read on the forward strand.
GAAGCTGTTTACGGTTTCTCTTGAATATCAGGTGATGCAGTGGCAAAAAGAAGAGGACCTTGCCTTTTTGACTGAGCCGATTTTCAGCGGCAGCGGTTTAAATGATGTCTCGATCCATGTGAAGGATCGATGGGATACTGGGAAACTCACCATAGATTTTGATTACCGCACTGATTTATTTTCAAGTGAAGAAATCAACATGATTTGTGAGCGCATGATTACAATGCTGGAGAACGCGTTAACGCATCCAGAACATACAATTGATGAATTAACGATGATTTCTGATGCGGAGAAAGAGAAGCTGCTTGCGAGGGCCGGCGGTAAATCTGTGAGCTACCGTAAGGACATGACGATCCCGGAACTGTTCCAAGAAAAGGCTGAGCAGCTTTCAGATCATCCAGCGGTTGTATTTGAAGATCGTACATTGTCCTATCGAACGTTACATGAACAATCCGCACGCATCGCCAATGTGCTGAAACAGAAAGGGGTTGGCCCGGACAGTCCTGTCGCGGTTTTGATTGAACGCTCTGAACGGATGATTACAGCTATCATGGGGATTTTAAAAGCCGGCGGAGCCTATGTGCCGATTGATCCGGGCTTTCCTGCTGAGCGCATTCAATATATTTTGGAGGACTGCGGGGCGGACTTCATCCTGACTGAATCGAAGGTTGCGGCGCCTGAAGCCGATGCTGAGCTGATTGACTTAGATCAGGCAATTGCAGAAGGTGCAGAAGAAAGCCTGAATGCAGATGTGAACGCACGGAATCTTGCCTACATTATTTACACATCGGGAACAACCGGACGCCCGAAAGGCGTTATGATCGAGCATCGTCAGGTTCATCATTTGGTTGAATCTCTGCAGCAGACGATTTATCAAAGCGGCAGCCAAACCCTGCGGATGGCATTGCTTGCGCCGTTCCACTTCGATGCGTCAGTGAAGCAGATCTTCGCGTCGCTTCTTTTGGGACAGACCCTTTATATCGTACCGAAAAAAACAGTGACGAACGGGACCGCCCTTGCTGCATATTATCGGAGAAACAGCATTGAGGCGACGGATGGAACACCGGCTCATTTGCAAATGCTGGTAGCAGCGGGCGATTTTGAAGGCCTAAAACTGAAACACATGCTGATCGGAGGAGAAGGCCTGTCATCTGTTATTGCGGACAAGCTGCTGAAGCTGTTTAAAGAAGCCGGCACAGCGCCTCGTTTGACCAATGTGTACGGGCCGACTGAAACGTGCGTTGACGCGTCTGTTCATCCGGTTATCCCTGAGAATGCAGTTCAATCAGCGTATGTGCCGATCGGGAAAGCGCTGGGGAATAATCGCTTATATATTTTGGATCAAAAAGGCCGGCTGCAGCCTGAAGGTGTGGCGGGCGAGCTTTATATCGCGGGAGACGGTGTGGGCCGAGGCTATTTACATTTGCCTGAATTAACGGAAGAGAAGTTTTTACAAGATCCATTCGTGCCGGGCGATCGCATGTACCGGACTGGGGACGTGGTGCGCTGGCTTCCAGATGGAACAATCGAATATTTAGGCAGAGAGGATGACCAGGTCAAAGTCCGCGGATACCGGATTGAGCTTGGGGAAATTGAAGCCGTGATTCAGCAGGCGCCAGACGTTGCAAAAGCCGTTGTTTTGGCACGCCCTGACGAACAGGGAAATCTTGAGGTTTGCGCATATGTTGTGCAGAAGTCTGGAAGCGAATTTGCGCCAGCCGGCTTGAGGGAGCATGCGGCCAGACAGCTTCCTGACTATATGGTGCCGGCTTACTTTACAGAAGTGACAGAAATTCCGCTGACGCCAAGCGGCAAAGTCGACCGCCGCAAGCTGTTTGCACTAGAGGTGAAGGCTGTCAGCGGCACTGCCTATACAGCGCCGCGAAATGAGACTGAAAAAGCAATCGCAGCCATTTGGCAGGACGTGCTGAACGTTGAGAAGGCGGGGATCTTTGACAATTTCTTTGAAACTGGCGGGCATTCATTGAAAGCCATGACCCTTTTAACAAAGATTCATAAGCAAACAGGCGTCGAGATTCCGCTTCAATATTTGTTTGAGCATCCGACGATTGCGGCTCTTGCAGAGGAGGCTGATCACAGAGAAAGCCGGGCATTTTCGGTGATTGAACCTGCTGAAAAACAGGAACATTATCCGCTTTCTCTGGCACAGCAGCGAACATATATCGTCAGCCAGTTCGAGGATGCGGGAGTCGGCTACAACATGCCGGCAGCAGCAATTCTGGAAGGGCCTTTAGATATTCAAAAGCTGGAGCGCGCATTTCGGGGGTTAATCCGACGCCACGAGTCATTGAGAGCATCATTTGTTCTTGAAAACAGCACGCCGAGACAGAAAATTCACGATAGCGTTGATTTCAACATCGAAATGATTGAAAGAGGCGGCCGCTCAGATGAGACAATTATGGCTTCATTCGTTCGGACATTTGATTTGGCGAAAGCGCCGCTGTTCAGAATCGGTTTGCTGGAGCTTGAAGAGAACCGTCATATGCTGCTGTTTGACATGCACCATTTGATTTCTGACGGTGTATCCATTGGCATTATGCTGGAGGAGTTAGCACGCATTTATAAAGGCGAACAGCTTCCTGAGCTTCGTCTTCAGTATAAGGACTACGCTGTATGGCAAAGCAGACAGGCTGCTGAAGGATACAAGAAGGACCAGGCTTATTGGAAGGAAGTCTTTGCAGGCGAGCTTCCGGTGCTTCAGCTTCTGTCCGATTACCCAAGACCGCCTGTTCAAAGCTTTGAAGGGGATCGGGTGTCAATCAAGCTGGATGCGGGGGTAAAGGATCGCCTCAATCGTTTGGCTGAACAAAACGGCGCCACTTTGTATATGGTGATGCTGTCCGCTTACTATACGCTTTTGTCAAAGTATACGGGGCAGGATGACATCATTGTCGGGACACCGTCAGCGGGCAGAAATCACTCCGATACAGAGGGCATTATCGGGATGTTCGTCAATACGCTTGCGATTCGCAGTGAGGTGAAGCAGGATGAGACGTTTACCCAATTGATCTCGCGTGTGCGCAAACGGGTGCTGGATGCCTTTTCTCATCAGGACTATCCGTTTGAGTGGCTTGTTGAAGATTTGAATATCCCGCGTGATGTTAGCAGGCATCCGCTGTTTGACACGATGTTCAGCCTTCAAAACGCGACAGAGGGTATCCCGGCTGTCGGCGATCTGTCCTTGTCTGTTCATGAGACCAATTTCAAGATTGCCAAATTTGATTTGACGGTGCAGGCGAGAGAAATCGATGAAGGCATTGAGCTTGATTTGGATTACAGCACGAAGCTGTTTAAACAAAGCACGGCAGACAGGCTGCTTACGCATTTTGCGCGTTTGCTTGAAGATGCTGCGGCTGATCCAGAGAAGCCGATTTCTGAGTATAAGCTTCTTTCTGAAGAGGAGGCTGCTTCGCAAATTCAGCAGTTTAACCCGGGCAGAACACCTTATCCTATGGATAAAACAATTGTTCAGCTGTTTGAGGAGCAAGCGGCGAATACGCCAGACCTCACTGCGCTTCAATATGAAGGCGAATCACTCACTTATCGTGAACTGAATGAACGGGCCAATCGTTTAGCCCGCGGCATTCTTTCTCTTGGAGCTGGCGAAGGCAGAACTGCGGCTGTCTTATGCGAGCGGTCAATGGATATGATTGTGTCGATCTTGGCAGTATTAAAATCAGGTTCGGCTTATGTTCCGATTGATCCGGAACATCCGATTCAGCGGATGCAGCATTTCTTCCGTGACAGCGGAGCAAAGGTGCTCCTCACTCAGAGGAAATTAAAGGCTTTGGCGGAAGAAGCGGAATTTAAGGGCGTTATCGTGCTAGCCGATGAGGAAGAAAGCTATCATGCCGATGCGCGCAATCTCGCACTGCCTCTTGATTCTGCAGCAATGGCCAACCTGACGTATACTTCCGGAACGACTGGAACACCTAAGGGGAATATCGTGACACATGCCAATATCCTCCGCACGGTGAAGGAAACGAATTATCTCAGCATTACAGAACAGGATACGATTCTCGGTCTTTCCAATTACGTGTTTGACGCGTTTATGTTCGATATGTTCGGCTCTTTGTTAAACGGAGCCAAGCTGGTGCTGATACCGAAGGAAACCGTTTTGGACATGGCTCGCCTGTCCCGCGTCATTGAACGGGAGAACATTAGCATTCTCATGATTACAACCGCTTTGTTCCACTTGCTTGTGGACTTGAATCCGGCGTGCTTGTCAACGCTTCGCAAGATTATGTTTGGCGGGGAACGGGCTTCGGTTGAGCATGTCAGAAAAGCTTTGCAAACGGTTGGAAAGGGCAAGCTCCTTCACATGTATGGGCCGTCTGAAAGCACGGTTTTCGCGACGTATCATCCGGTTGATGAATTGGAGGAGCACACGCTGTCTGTTCCGATTGGAAAACCGGTTAGCAATACGGAAGTATACATTCTTGACCGTATGGGACACGTGCAGCCTGCCGGGATTGCCGGAGAGCTTTGCGTCAGCGGCGAAGGGCTCGTGAAAGGCTATTACAACCGTCCAGAACTGACTGAGGAGAAATTTGTTCTCCATCCGTTTACATCCGGCGAACGCATGTATAAAACGGGAGACCTTGCGAGATGGCTGCCGAATGGCGACATCGAATTTATCGGGCGAATCGACCATCAGGTGAAGATTCGCGGACAGCGCATCGAGCTTGGAGAAATCGAACATCAGCTGCAAACCCATGATCGTGTTCAGGAAAGTGTTGTACTTGCCGTTGATCAAGGAGCGGGAGATAAACTGTTGTGTGCTTACTATGTCGGAGAAGGAGACATCTCATCACAAGAGATGAGAGAGCATGCTGCGAAGGACTTGCCGGCATATATGGTTCCTGCGGTGTTTATCCAAATGGACGAGCTGCCGCTGACAGGGAACGGAAAAATTGATCGGAGAGCGCTGCCGATTCCTGATGCCAACGTTTCAAGAGGTGTTTCATATGTTGCGCCACGCAATGAAACGGAACAAAAAGTCGCAGACATTTGGGCACAGGTGCTTCAGGCTGAACAAGTCGGCGTTTATGACCACTTCTTTGACATTGGCGGACATTCATTAGCAGGCATGAAGATGCTTGCCTTGGTTCATCAGGAACTGGGCGTTGAGCTGTCACTCAAGGATCTCTTCCAGTCACCGACGGTTGAGGGCTTGGCACAGGTGATTGCCTCTGCTGAAAAAGGGACAGCCGCAAGTATCAGCCCGGCAGAGAAACAAGATACGTATCCTGTTTCTTCACCGCAAAAACGGATGTACGTGCTTCAGCAGCTTGAGGATGCGCAAACGAGCTATAACATGCCGGCGGTTCTGCGCCTGACAGGTGAGCTTGATGTTGAAAGGCTTAACAGCGTCATGCAGCAGTTAATGCAGCGTCATGAAGCCTTGAGAACCACGTTTGAAATAAAAGATGGAGAAACGGTGCAGCGCATCTGGGAAGAGGCTGAGTGTGAGATAGCCTATTTCGAAGCCCCGGAAGAAGAGACAGAGCGGATCGTTTCTGAGTTTATTAAGCCTTTCAAAATCGACCAACTTCCACTGTTCAGAATAGGGCTTATCAAGCATTCAGACACTGAGCATGTGCTGCTGTTCGATATGCATCATATTATTTCTGACGGTGCGTCTGTCGGTGTGCTGATTGAGGAGCTTTCAAAGCTGTACGACGGAGAAACCCTTGAGCCGCTCCGTATTCAATATAAGGATTATGCCGTGTGGCAGCAGCAGTTCATTCAGTCTGAGCTTTACAAGAAGCAAGAAGAGCATTGGCTGAAGGAGCTGGACGGAGAGCTGCCGGTGCTGACGCTTCCGACTGATTACAGTCGGCCTGCCGTTCAAACATTTGAGGGAGACCGCATTGCATTTTCATTAGAAGCAGGCAAAGCTGATGCTCTGCGCAGGCTTGCAAAAGAAACGGATTCCACGCTTTACATGGTGCTTTTGGCTTCATACAGTGCATTTTTATCAAAACTTAGCGGGCAAGACGATATCATCGTCGGTTCACCTGTGGCCGGACGATCTCAAGCGGACGTCAGCCGCGTCATCGGAATGTTCGTCAATACATTGGCGCTTCGCACGTATCCGAAGGGTGAAAAGACCTTTGCTGACTATCTTAACGAAGTGAAAGAAACGGCACTCAGCGCTTTTGATGCGCAGGATTACCCGCTTGAGGATTTGATCGGAAATGTTCAAGTTCAGCGTGACACAAGCAGAAACCCGTTATTCGATGCAGTTTTTTCAATGCAAAATGCGAATATAAAGGATTTAACAATGAAAGGGATTCAGCTTGAGCCGCATCCGTTTGAACGGAAAACAGCCAAGTTTGACCTCACGCTGACGGCTGACGAAACCGACGGAGGGCTTACATTCGTACTCGAATACAATACAGCTCTGTTTAAGAAGGAAACGATTGAACGATGGAAGCAATATTGGATGGAGCTTTTAGATGCTGTTACTGGGAACCCGAACCAGCCGCTTTCCAGCCTGTCACTGGTCACCGAGACAGAAAAGCAAGCGCTTCTTGAGGCATGGAAGGGCAAAGCGCTGCCTGTGCCGACAGACAAAACGGTTCATCAGCTATTCGAAGAGACTGTCCAGCGCCATAAAGACCGCCCTGCCGTCACCTATAACGGCCAGTCCTGGACGTACGGCGAGCTGAATGCGAAGGCAAACCGTCTCGCGCGGATTCTGATGGACTGCGGCATCAGCCCGGATGACCGCGTCGGCATTCTCACGAAGCCGTCGCTTGAAATGTCCGCCGCGGTGCTCGGCGTCTTGAAAGCCGGAGCGGCGTTTGTGCCGATTGATCCTGACTACCCGGATCAGCGGATTGAGTATATTTTACAGGACAGCGGCGCGAAGCTTCTCTTGAAGCAGGAAGGCATTTCAGTGCCGGACAGCTATACGGGAGATGTCATTCTTCTCGACGGAAGCCGCACGATTCTAAGCCTGCCGCTTGATGAAAACGACGAGGGAAATCCAGAGACGGCTGTAACTGCGGAGAACTTGGCGTACATGATTTACACGTCTGGAACGACCGGACAGCCGAAGGGTGTCATGGTCGAGCACCATGCGCTTGTGAACCTGTGCTTCTGGCACCACGACGCGTTCAGCGTGACAGCGGAGGACCGCAGTGCGAAGTACGCGGGCTTTGGGTTCGACGCTTCCATTTGGGAGATGTTCCCGACCTGGACGATCGGTGCCGAACTTCACGTCATTGATGAAGCGATCCGCCTCGATATCGTCCGCCTGAACGATTATTTTGAAACGAACGGCGTAACGATCACGTTCCTGCCGACACAGCTTGCGGAACAGTTCATGGAGCTTGAGAACACATCACTTCGCGTATTGCTCACTGGGGGAGACAAGCTGAAGCGGGCAGTGAAAAAGCCGTACACACTCGTCAACAACTACGGGCCGACAGAGAATACGGTCGTTGCCACAAGCGCAGAAATCCATCCGGAGGAAGGCTCGCTTTCCATCGGAAGGGCGATTGCCAATACGAGAGTATACATTCTCGGCGAGGGCAATCAGGTGCAGCCGGAAGGCGTAGCCGGAGAGCTTTGCGTGGCGGGGCACGGGCTGGCACGCGGCTATCTGAATCGAGAAGACGAAACCGCGAAGCGGTTTGTCGCTGATCCGTTTGTGCCGGGTGAGCGCATGTACCGTACCGGCGATTTGGTGAAATGGACGTACGGCGGCATCGAATACATCGGCCGGATCGACCAGCAGGTCAAGGTCCGCGGCTACCGGATCGAGCTCTCAGAAATCGAAGTCCAGCTCGCCCAGCTTTCTGAGGTGCAGGATGCGGCGGTAACAGCTGTCAAAGATAAAGGCGGCAATACAGCGATCGCGGCGTATGTCACCCCGGAAACAGCTGATATAGAAGCGCTGAAATCAGCACTGAAGGAAACCCTGCCAGACTACATGATCCCGGCGTTCTGGGTGACGCTGAGCGAGCTTCCGGTTACGGCAAACGGCAAGGTGGACCGCAAAGCCTTGCCTGAGCCGGACATCGAAGCGGGAAGCGGAGAATACAAAGCGCCGACGACCGACATGGAAGAGCTGCTTGCCGGCATCTGGCAGGACGTGCTTGGAATGTCTGAAGTCGGTGTCACCGACAATTTCTTCTCGCTTGGCGGAGATTCCATCAAAGGAATTCAAATGGCGAGCCGCTTGAACCAGCACGGCTGGAAGCTGGAAATGAAAGATCTCTTCCAGCACCCGACGATCGAAGAGCTCACCCAGTACGTAGAGCGTGCCGAAGGCAAACAGGCAGACCAAGGCCCGGTGGAGGGCGAAGTCATCCTGACGCCGATCCAGCGCTGGTTCTATGAAAAGAACTTCACGGACAAGCACCACTGGAACCAATCGGTGATGCTTCACGCCAAGAAGGGTTTTGATCCTGAACGGGTGGAGAAAACATTGCAGGCGCTGATCGAGCATCATGACGCGCTCCGTATGGTCTTTCGTGAGGGACAGGAAGACGTCATTCAATACAACAGAGGTCTTGAAGCTGCTTCCGCTCAATTGGAGGTCATCCAGATTGAGGGCCAAGCTGCAGATTACGAAGACCGTATAGAGAGAGAAGCGGAGCGTTTGCAAAGCAGCATCGACTTGCAGGAAGGCGGCTTGTTAAAAGCAGGCTTGTTCCAAGCGGAAGACGGAGACCACTTGCTTCTTGCCATTCACCACTTAGTGGTTGACGGCGTGTCGTGGCGGATTTTACTGGAGGATTTCGCCGCAGTATATACACAGCTCGAGCAAGGCAATGAACCGGTTCTCCCGCAGAAAACACATTCATTTGCAGAGTATGCAGAGAGATTGCAAGACTTCGCGAACTCCAAAGCCTTTTTGAAAGAAAAAGAGTATTGGAGACAGCTTGAAGAACAAGCTGTCGCGGCAAAGCTTCCGAAAGACCGCGAATCTGGTGATCAGCGAATGAAACATACAAAGACAATTGAATTCTCGCTGACTGCTGAAGAGACAGAACAGCTCACCACAAAGGTGCATGAGGCATATCACACAGAAATGAATGATATTTTGCTGACGGCATTCGGATTGGCAATGAAGGAGTGGACGGGTCAGGATCGAGTAAATGTTCATTTAGAGGGGCACGGACGTGAAGAAATCATAGAAGACCTGACCATTTCCCGCACAGTCGGCTGGTTTACAAGTATGTACCCAATGGTGCTCGATATGAAGCATGCGGATGATCTGGGCTACCAGCTGAAGCAAATGAAAGAAGATATCAGACATGTGCCGAATAAGGGAGTCGGATACGGCATTCTGCGCTATCTGACGGCACCGGAACATAAAGAAGATGTGGCGTTCTCGATTCAGCCGGATGTCAGCTTCAATTATTTAGGTCAGTTTGACGAAATGTCGGATGCAGGTTTGTTTACGAGATCAGAGCTGCCATCAGGACAGTCATTAAGCCCTGAAACAGAAAAACCGAATGCGCTGGATGTTGTCGGATATATCGAAAACGGAAAACTGACGATGTCACTGGCCTATCATTCTCTTGAATTTCATGAAAAAACAGTACAAACATTCAGTGACAGCTTTAAAGCGCATCTTCTCAGAATCATTGAACATTGCCTATCTCAAGACGGTACGGAACTGACCCCGAGTGATCTTGGTGACGACGATTTGACGCTGGATGAGCTGGATAAATTAATGGAAATTTTCTAATAGAGGTGGCATATGAGCAAAAAATCGATTCAAAAGGTGTACGCACTGACACCAATGCAGGAGGGAATGCTGTATCATGCGATGCTTGATCCGCATTCTTCCTCGTACTTCACACAATTAGAGCTTGGGATTCACGGCGCTTTTGATCTTGAAATCTTTGAGAAAAGCGTCAATGAACTGATTCGGTCATACGATATTCTCCGTACGGTATTTGTGCATCAGCAGCTGCAAAAACCGCGTCAGGTCGTGTTAGCGGAACGCAAAACAAAGGTGCATTATGAGGATATCAGTCATGCAGATGAGAACCGCCAGAAGGAGCACATTGAGCGTTACAAACAAGACGTTCAGCGCCAAGGCTTTAACCTGGCAAAAGACATATTGTTCAAGGTGGCGGTTTTCCGCCTTGCTGCAGATCAGCTGTATCTTGTCTGGAGCAATCATCATATTATGATGGACGGCTGGAGCATGGGCGTCCTCATGAAAAGCCTGTTCCAAAACTATGAAGCGCTCAGAGCAGGAAGGACACCTGCAAACGGTCAAGGCAAGCCTTACTCCGACTACATCAAATGGCTTGGAAAACAGGACAATGAAGAAGCGGAGAGCTACTGGAGCGAGCGCTTGGCGGGTTTTGAACAGCCAAGCGTGCTCCCGGGCCGCCTGCCTGTAAAAAAAGACGAATACGTCAATAAAGAATATTCCTTTACATGGGACGAAACACTGGTTGCCCGCATTCAGAAAACCGCAAACCTTCATCAAGTGACAGGGCCTAACCTATTTCAGGCTGTTTGGGGCATTGTTCTCAGCAAATACAACTTTACGGATGATGTTGTCTTCGGAACGGTCGTCTCGGGACGACCGTCTGAAATCAACGGAATTGAAACGATGGCGGGGCTGTTTATCAACACCATTCCGGTGCGGGTGAAAGTTGAACGAGATGCTGCATTCGCTGATATTTTCACAGCTGTTCAGCAGCATGCAGTAGAGGCAGAGTGTTACGATTACGTGCCGCTCTATGAGATTCAAAAACGCTCAGCCCTTGATGGCAATCTCTTAAACCATCTGGTCGCGTTTGAAAATTATCCGCTTGATCAAGAGCTTGAAAACGGCAGCATGGAAGACCGCCTCGGGTTTTCGATTAAGGTAGAAAGCGCATTTGAACAAACGAGCTTCGATTTCAACCTGATTGTGTATCCGGGCAAAACGTGGACCGTCAAAATTAAATATAACGGAGCCGCCTTTGATTCCGCTTTTATCGAACGGACAGCGGAGCACCTTACCCGCATGATGGAAGCAGCTGTCGATCAGCCGGCCGCTTTTGTGCGTGAGTACGGGCTTGTGGGAGACGAAGAGCAGCGGCAAATTGTCGAGGTGTTTAACAGCACGAAAGCCGAACTCCCTGAAGGAATGGCTGTTCAACAAGTGTTTGAAGAGCAAGCGAAACGGACGCCGGCGAGCACTGCCGTCGTATATGAAGGAACCGTGCTGACGTACCGCGAGCTGAATGCAGCGGCTAACCGTCTGGCGAGAAAGCTTGTCGAACAAGGCCTTCAAAAAGGGGAAACAGCAGCGATTATGAACGATCGCTCAGTAGAAACCGTTGTCGGCATGCTGGCTGTGTTAAAAGCAGGCGCCGCATATGTGCCGCTTGATCCAGCGCTTCCGGGGGATCGTCTTCGTTTCATGGCAGAGGACAGCTCCGTTCGAATGGTTTTGACCGGAAATTCTTATACAGGGCAGGCACATCAGCTGCAAGTGCCGGTTCTTACACTGGACATAGGCATTGAAGATGGCGAAGCTGACAATCTCAACCTGCCATCCGCCCCGTCTGATTTGGCGTACATCATGTACACATCCGGTTCAACGGGCAAACCGAAAGGCGTCATGATCGAACATAAAAGCATTCTGCGCCTCGTCAAAAATGCCGGGTACGTTCCTGTTACTGAAGAGGACCGCATGGCGCAAACGGGAGCTGTCAGCTTTGATGCCGGAACGTTTGAGGTATTCGGCGCACTGCTGAATGGCGCAGCGCTTTATCCGGTCAAAAAAGAAACACTGCTTGATGCGAAACAATTTGCTGCATTCCTGCGTGAGCAAAGCATCACAACCATGTGGCTGACATCACCTTTATTCAACCAGCTTGCTGCAAAGGATGCGGGTATGTTCGGCACACTGCGCCATTTAATCATCGGCGGTGACGCCCTTGTCCCGCATATTGTCAGCAAAGTAAAACAGGCATCGCCGTCGCTTTCATTGTGGAACGGGTACGGCCCGACAGAAAACACGACGTTTTCAACCAGTTTTCTGATCGACCGCGAGTATGGCGGCTCTATCCCAATCGGGAAGCCGATCGGAAATTCCACTGCCTACATCCTGGATGAGCAGCAATGCCTGCAGCCAATCGGCGCGCCTGGTGAGCTTTGCGTAGGCGGAATCGGTGTAGCGCGTGGGTATGTCAATCTCCCTGAGCTGACGGAGAAGCAATTTCTCGAAGACCCGTTCAGACCGGGTGAGAGAATTTATCGCACTGGTGACTTAGCAAGATGGCTGCCGGACGGCAATATCGAATTTTTAGGCAGAATCGACAACCAAGTGAAGGTGCGCGGCTTCCGAATTGAGCTTGGCGAAATTGAAACAAAACTGAACATGGCTGAGCATGTGACAGAAGCTGCGGTGATCATCCGCAAGAACAAAGCAGACGAAAATGAAATTTGCGCGTACTTCACGGCGGATCGTGAAGTGGCTGTGAGCGAGCTGAGAAAAACACTGTCTCAGTCTTTGCCTGACTATATGGTCCCTGCCCACCTGATTCAAATGGACAGTCTGCCGCTCACGCCAAACGGGAAAATCAACAAAAAGGAACTGCCTGCACCGCAATCAGAAGCCGTGCAGCAGGAATACGCAGCACCAGAAACAGAGAGTGAAAAGAAATTAGCGGAGATCTGGGAAGGAATACTCGGCGTCAGAGCAGGCGTTACCGATAACTTCTTTATGATCGGCGGCCATTCTTTGAAAGCGATGATGATGACGGCGAAAATTCAAGAGCATTTTCATAAGGAAGTTCCGATAAAAGTGCTTTTTGAAAAGCCGACTATTCAAGAACTAGCACTGTATTTGGAAGAGAACGAGAGCAAGGAGGAGCAGACGTTTGAACCGATCAGGCAAGCATCTTATCAGCAGCATTATCCTGTATCCCCGGCCCAGCGGAGAATGTATATCCTCAATCAGCTTGGACAAGCAAACACAAGCTACAACGTCCCCGCTGTACTTCTGCTGGAGGGAGAAGTAGATAAAGACCGGCTTGAAAACGCGATTCAGCAATTGATCAACCGGCACGAAATCCTCCGTACATCGTTTGACATGATCGACGGAGAGGTTGTACAAACCGTTCATAAAAACATATCGTTCCAGCTGGAGGCTGCCAAGGGACGGGAAGAAGACGCGGAAGAGATCATCAAAGCATTCGTTCAGCCGTTTGAATTAAACCGCGCGCCGCTCGTCCGTTCGAAGCTTGTCCAGTTGGAAGAAAAACGCCACCTGCTGCTCATTGATATGCATCATATTATTACTGACGGAAGTTCAACAGGCATTCTAATCGGTGATCTTGCCAAAATATATCAAGGCGCAGATCTGGAACTGCCACAAATTCACTATAAAGATTACGCAGTTTGGCACAAAGAACAAACTAATTATCAAAAAGATGAGGAATACTGGCTCGATGTCTTTAAAGGCGAACTGCCAATACTGGATCTTCCCGCGGATTTCGAGCGGCCTGCTGAACGGAGCTTTGCGGGAGAGCGCGTGATGTTTGGGCTTGATAAGCAAATCACGGCTCAAATCAAATCACTCATGGCAGAAACAGATACGACAGTGTACATGTTTTTGCTGGCGGCGTTCAATGTACTCCTTTCCAAGTACGCGTCACAGGATGATATCATTGTTGGCTCGCCGACAGCTGGCAGAACACATCCTGATCTGCAAGGTGTGCCGGGTATGTTTGTCAACACGGTGGCACTCAGAACGGCACCAGCGGGAGATAAAACCTTCGCGCAATTTCTTGAAGAGGTCAAAACAGCCAGCCTTCAAGCATTCGAGCACCAGAGCTATCCGCTTGAGGAGTTGATTGAAAAGCTTCCGCTTACAAGGGATACAAGCAGAAGTCCGCTGTTCAGCGTGATGTTCAACATGCAGAATATGGAGATTCCTTCATTAAGATTAGGAGATTTGAAGATTTCCTCGTATTCCATGCTTCATCATGTTGCGAAATTTGATCTTTCCTTGGAAGCGGTCGAGCGTGAAGAGGATATCGGCCTAAGCTTTGACTATGCGACTGCCTTGTTTAAGGACGAGACGATCCGCCGCTGGAGCCGCCACTTTGTCAATATCATCAAAGCGGCCGCGGCTAATCCGAACGTTCGGCTGTCTGATGTAGATCTGCTTTCATCTGCAGAAACGGCTGCTTTGCTAGAAGAAAGACATATGACTCAAATTACCGAAGCAACCTTTGCAGCTCTTTTTGAAAAACAGGCCCAGCAAACACCTGACCATCCTGCGGTGAAGGCTGGCGGAAATCTGCTGACCTATCGCGAGCTTGATGAACAGGCGAACCAGCTGGCGCATCATCTTCGTGCCCAAGGGGCCGGAAATGAAGACATCGTCGCGATTGTTATGGACCGGTCAGCTGAGGTTATGGTATCGATTCTCGGTGTCATGAAGGCGGGGGCAGCTTTCCTTCCGATTGATCCTGATACACCTGAAGAACGAATCCGTTATTCATTAGAGGACAGCGGAGCAAAATTTGCGGTCGTGAATGAAAGAAACATGACGGCTATTGGCCAATATGAAGGGACAATCGTCAGCCTTGATGACGGTAAATGGAGACATGAAAGCAAGGAGCGCCCATCATCCATTTCCGGGTCTCGCAATCTTGCATACGTCATTTATACGTCCGGTACGACCGGAAAACCGAAGGGCGTGCAGATTGAGCATCGCAATCTGACAAACTATGTCTCTTGGTTTAGTGAAGAGGCGGGCCTGACGGAAAATGATAAGACTGTATTGCTTTCATCTTACGCATTTGACCTTGGCTATACGAGCATGTTCCCTGTACTTCTGGGCGGGGGCGAGCTCCATATCGTCCAGAAGGAAACCTATACGGCGCCGGATGAAATAGCGCACTATATCAAGGAGCATGGGATCACTTATATCAAACTGACACCGTCTCTGTTCCATACAATAGTGAACACCGCCAGTTTTGCAAAAGATGCGAACTTTGAATCCTTGCGCTTGATCGTCTTGGGAGGAGAAAAAATCATCCCGACTGATGTTCTCGCCTTCCGTAAGATGTATGGACATACCGAATTTATCAATCACTACGGCCCGACAGAAGTAACGATCGGCGCCATCGCCGGGCGGGTTGATCTGTCTGAGCCGGATGCATTTGCGAAACGCCCGACAATCGGACGGCCGATTGCGAATGCCGGCGCGCTTGTCTTAAATGAAGCATTGAAGCTTGTGCCGCCGGGAGCGAGCGGACAGCTCTATATCACGGGACAGGGGCTTGCGAGAGGGTATCTCAACAGGCCTCAGCTGACAGCCGAGAGATTTGTAGAAAATCCATATTCGCCGGGAAGCCTCATGTACAAAACCGGAGATGTCGTACGGAGACTTTCTGACGGTACGCTTGCATTTATCGGCCGGGCTGATGATCAGGTGAAAATCCGCGGCTACCGCATTGAGCCGAAAGAAATTGAAACGGTCATGCTCAGCCTCAGCGGAATTCAAGAAGCGGTTGTACTAGCGGTTTCCGAGGGCGGTCTTCAAGAGCTTTGCGCGTATTATACGTCGGAACAAGCTATTGAAAAAGCAGAACTCCGGAAGCAGCTTTCCCTAACACTGCCGTCTCATATGATTCCTGCTTTCTTTGTGCAGGTTGACGCGATTCCGCTGACGGCAAACGGAAAAACCGACAGAAACGCTTTGCCGAAGCCGAACGCGGCACAATCCGGAGGAAAGGCCTTGGCTGCACCGGAGACAGCGCTTGAAGAAAGCTTATGCCGCATTTGGCAGAAAACGCTTGGCATAGAAGCTATCGGCATTGACGACAATTTTTTCGATTTAGGCGGCCATTCATTAAAAGGGATGATGCTGATTGCCAACATTCAGGCGGAATTGGAGAAAAGCGTACCGCTTAAAGCACTGTTCGAGCAGCCGACTGTTCGCCAGCTGGCGGCTTATATGGAGGCGTCTGCCGTTTCAGGCGGCCATCAAGTCCTCAAACCGGCTGACAAGCAGGCTATGTATCCATTGTCATCCGCACAGAAACGGATGTACGTGCTCAATCAGCTTGACCGCCAGACGATAAGCTACAACATGCCATCTGTTCTTCTAATGGAAGGAGAGCTTGATATTTCGCGCCTGCGCGGCTCACTCAATCAGCTTGTGAATCGTCACGAATCATTGCGGACGTCATTTATGGAAGCTAATGGTGAGCCTGTTCAGCGCATCATTGAGAAGGCGGAGGTTGATCTTCATGTGTTTGAAGCCAAAGAAGACGAAGCGGACCAAAAGATTAAGGAATTTATCCGGCCATTCGACTTAAACGACGCACCGCTCATTCGCGCAGCTTTGCTTCGAATAGAAGCGAAAAAACATTTGCTGCTTTTAGATATGCATCATATCATCGCAGACGGCGTCTCAAGAGGCATTTTTGTAAAAGAATTGGCGCTGCTTTACAAAGGAGAGCAGCTTCCGCAGCCGGCGCTTCATTATAAAGATTTCGCCGTTTGGCAAAATGAAGCTGAGCAAAAAGAACGGATGAAGGAGCATGAGGCGTACTGGCTGTCAGTTCTTTCAGGCGAGCTGCCAGAGCTTGATCTCCCGCTCGATTACGCCCGTCCGCCTGTGCAAAGCTTTAAAGGAGATACGATCCGTTTCCGTACGGGAAGTGAGACGGCAAAGGCGGTAGAAAAACTGCTTGCGGAAACCGGAACGACCTTGCACATGGTGCTTCATGCTGTTTTCCACGTCTTTTTAAGCAAAATTTCCGGACAGCGGGATATCGTCATCGGCTCCGTTACTGCCGGCCGGACGAATGCTGATGTTCAGGACATGCCGGGAATGTTCGTCAATACACTTGCCCTGAGAATGGAAGCGAAAGAACAGCAAACATTTGCGGAGCTTTTGGAGCAAGCAAAGCAGACGAATCTGTCAGCGCTTGAGCATCAGGAGTATCCGTTTGAAGATCTGGTTAATCAGCTTGATCTCCCTCGGGATATGAGCCGAAACCCATTGTTTAATGTGATGGTGACGACAGAAAACCCTGATAAAGAACAGCTTACATTGCAAAATCTGAGCATTTCACCTTATGAGGCTCATCAGGGAACTTCTAAGTTTGATCTGACACTGGGCGGATTTACTGATGAAAATGGCATTGGCTTGCAGCTCGAATATGCGACAGATCTGTTCGCAAAAGAAACAGCTGAAAAATGGAGCGAATACGTTCTGCGGCTACTAAAGGCTGTTGCGGATAACCCGAACCAGCCGCTTTCCAGCCTGTCACTGGTCACTGAAACAGAAAAACAAGCGCTTCTTGAGGCATGGAAGGGTAAAGCGCTGCCTGTGCCGACAGACAAAACAGTTCATCAGCTATTCGAAGAGACTGTCCAGCGCCACAAAGACCGCCCGGCTGTTACATACAACGGCCAGTCTTGGACGTACGGCGAGCTGAATGCGAAGGCAAACCGTCTCGCGCGGATTCTGATGGACTGCGGCATCAGCCCGGATGACCGCGTCGGCATTCTCACGAAGCCGTCGCTTGAAATGTCCGCCGCGGTGCTCGGCGTCTTGAAAGCCGGAGCGGCGTTTGTGCCGATTGATCCTGACTACCCGGATCAGCGGATTGAGTATATTTTACAGGACAGCGGCGCGAAGCTTCTCTTGAAGCAAGAGGGGATTTCAGTGCCGGACAGCTTTACGGGAGATGTCATTCTTCTCGACGGAAGCCGCACGATTCTAAGCCTGCCGCTTGATGAAAACGACGAGGAAAATCCAGAGACCGCTGTAACTGCTGAGAACTTGGCGTACATGATTTACACGTCAGGAACGACCGGACAGCCGAAGGGTGTCATGGTCGAGCACCATGCGCTTGTGAACCTGTGCTTCTGGCACCACGACGCATTCAGCATGACAGCGGAGGACCGCAGTGCGAAGTACGCAGGCTTTGGATTTGACGCTTCCATTTGGGAGATGTTCCCGACCTGGACGATTGGTGCTGAGATTCACGTCATTGATGAAGCGATCCGCCTCGATATCGTCCGCCTGAACGATTATTTTGAAACGAACGGCATAACGATCACGTTCCTGCCGACACAGCTTGCGGAACAGTTCATGGAGCTTGAGAACACATCACTTCGCGTATTGCTCACTGGAGGAGACAAGCTGAAGCGGGCAGTGAAAAAGCCGTACACACTCGTCAACAACTACGGGCCGACAGAAAACACGGTCGTTGCCACGAGCGCAGAAATCCATCCGGAGGAAGGCTCGCTTTCCATCGGAAGGGCCATCGCCAATACGAGAGTGTACATTCTCGGCGAGGGCAATCAGGTGCAGCCGGAAGGCGTAGCCGGAGAGCTTTGCGTGGCGGGGCGCGGACTGGCACGCGGCTATCTGAATCGAGAAGACGAAACCGCGAAGCGGTTTGTCGCTGATCCGTTTGTGCCGGGTGAGCGCATGTACCGTACCGGCGATTTGGTGAAATGGACGGGCGGCGGCATCGAATACATCGGCCGGATCGATCAGCAGGTCAAGGTCCGCGGCTACCGGATCGAGCTCTCAGAAATTGAAGTCCAGCTCGCCCAGCTTTCTGAGGTACAGGATGCGGCAGTGACAGCTGTCAAAGATAAAGGTGGCAATACAGCAATCGCGGCGTATGTCACACCGGAAACAGCTGACATAGAAGCACTGAAATCAGCACTAAAGGAAACCCTGCCGGATTACATGATCCCGGCGTTCTGGGTGACGCTGAACGAGCTTCCGGTTACGGCAAACGGCAAGGTGGACCGCAAAGCCTTGCCTGAGCCGGACATCGAGGCGGGAAGCGGAGAATACAAAGCGCCGACGACTGACATGGAAGAGCTGCTTGCCGGCATCTGGCAGGACGTGCTTGGAATGTCTGAAGTCGGTGTCACTGACAATTTCTTCTCGCTTGGCGGAGATTCCATCAAAGGAATTCAAATGGCCAGTCGCTTGAACCAGCACGGCTGGAAGCTGGAAATGAAAGATCTCTTCCAGCATCCGACGATCGAAGAGCTTACCCAATATGTAGAGCGTGCCGAAGGCAAACAGGCAGACCAAGGCCCGGTGGAGGGCGAAGTCATCCTGACGCCGATCCAGCGCTGGTTCTTTGAAAAGAACTTCACGAACAAGCACCACTGGAACCAATCGGTGATGCTTCACGCCGCGAAGGGCTTTGACCCTGAACGGGTGGAGAAAACATTGCAGGCGCTGATCGAGCATCATGACGCGCTCCGCATGGTCTATCGTGAGGAAAACGAGGACATCGTTCAGGCGTATCAACCGATCAGTGAGAGCAAGGTCAGCTTCGAAATCGTGGATCTGTACGGCTCCGATGAAGAGATGCTGAGAAGCCAGATTAAGATTCTCGCGAACAAGCTGCAAAGCAGTCTCGATCTGCAAAACGGGCCGCTTCTAAAGGCGGAGCAATATCGCACAGAAGCTGGAGATCACCTGCTCATTGCTGTACACCATCTGGTGGTCGACGGTGTGTCATGGCGGATTTTGCTTGAAGACTTTGCTTCAGGCTACATGCAGGCTGAGAAAGAAGAGAGCCTTGTCTTCCCGCAAAAAACAAACTCCTTCAAGGATTGGGCGGAAGAACTGGAGGCATTCAGCCAATCAGCGCATCTTTTACAGCAGGCTGAATACTGGTCGCAAATTGCCGCTGAACAGGTTTCTCCTTTACCAAAGGATTGTGAAACAGAGCAGCGGATCGTCAAGGATACATCATCTGTCCTATGTGAATTAACGGAAGAAGACACGAAACATCTTTTAACAGATGTTCATCAGCCATATGGAACTGAAATCAACGATATTCTTCTCAGCGCGCTCGGTTTGACAATGAAAGAATGGACAAAGGGTGCCAAAATTGGCATTAACCTTGAGGGACACGGCCGGGAGGATATTATCCCGAATGTGAATATCTCCAGAACGGTCGGCTGGTTTACGGCACAATACCCTGTTGTGCTCGACATATCTGACGCAGATGCCTCGGCTGTGATCAAAACAGTCAAAGAAAACCTGCGCCGCATTCCGGACAAAGGTGTTGGCTACGGCATTCTTCGTTATTTCACAGAAACAGCGGAAACAAAGGGCTTCACACCGGAGATCAGCTTCAACTATTTGGGCCAATTTGACAGCGAAGTCAAAACCGATTTCTTTGAACCGTCCGCTTTCGATATGGGGCGCCAAGTAAGCGGAGAATCAGAGGCGCTGTACGCTTTAAGCTTCAGCGGCATGATCAGAAACGGCCGGTTTGTGCTTTCCTGCTCCTACAATGAAAAGGAGTTTGAAAGAGCCACGATTGAAGAGCGAATGGAACGGTTTAAAGAAAACCTCCTGATGTTAATCCGCCATTGCACGGAAAAAGAAGACAAGGAATTCACACCAAGCGACTTTAGCGCCGAAGACCTTGAAATGGACGAGATGGGAGATATCTTTGACATGCTTGAGGAGAATTTAAAATAAAACGCAAGGGAATTACAGAAGGCGGGAGCGAAACATATGAGTCAATTTAGCAAGGATCAGGTTCAAGATATGTATTACCTATCGCCGATGCAGGAAGGGATGCTTTTTCATGCCATCCTGAATCCCGGCCAAAGCTTTTACCTTGAACAAATCACGATGAAAGTAAAAGGCAGCTTGAATATCAAATGTCTTGAAGAAAGCATGAATGTGATCATGGACCGGTACGATGTATTTCGTACCGTGTTCATTCACGAAAAAGTAAAAAGACCTGTCCAAGTCGTATTGAAAAAACGGCAGTTCCATATAGAAGAAATCGATCTGACACACTTAACGGGCAGCGAGCAAACAGCCAAAATCAATGAGTACAAAGAACAGGATAAGATCAGGGGTTTTGATTTGACGCGGGATATTCCGATGCGGGCAGCCATTTTCAAGAAAGCTGAAGAAAGCTTTGAATGGGTGTGGAGCTACCACCACATTATTTTGGACGGATGGTGCTTCGGCATCGTCGTACAGGATCTATTTAAGGTATACAATGCTCTGCGCGAACAAAAGCCGTACAGCCTGCCCCCCGTCAAACCGTATAAAGACTACATCAAGTGGCTTGAAAAGCAGGATAAACAAGCATCACTGCGTTACTGGCGCGAGTATTTAGAGGACTTTGAAGGACAAACGACGTTTGCGGAGCAAAGAAAGAAACAAAAGGACGGCTATGAGCCGAAAGAACTTCTCTTTTCACTGCCGGAGGCGGAAACAAAGGCCTTTACCGAGCTTGCAAAATCGCAGCATACCACTTTAAGTACGGCGCTGCAGGCAGTCTGGAGCGTATTGATCAGCCGCTATCAGCAGTCTGGCGATTTGGCCTTCGGTACAGTTGTTTCAGGGCGTCCCGCGGAAATCAAAGGCGTTGAACATATGGTCGGGCTGTTTATCAACGTTGTCCCGAGACGTGTGAAGCTGTCTGAGGGTATCACATTTAACGGCTTGCTCAAGCAGCTGCAGGAGCAATCGCTGCAGTCTGAGCCGCATCAATATGTGCCGCTTTATGACATCCAAAGCCAGGCCGATCAGCCGAAACTGATTGACCACATTATTGTTTTTGAGAACTATCCGCTTCAGGATGCGAAAAATGAAGAAAGCAGTGAAAACGGCTTTGATATGGTGGATGTTCATGTTTTTGAGAAGTCGAATTATGATCTCAACCTGATGGCTTCCCCGGGAGATGAGATGCTGATTAAGCTTGCTTATAACGAGAATGTGTTTGATGAGGCGTTTATCTTGCGCTTGAAATCTCAGCTTCTCACAGCAATTCAGCAGCTCATCCAGAATCCGGATCAGCCTGTCAGCACGATCAACCTCGTTGACGACAGGGAGAGAGAATTTTTGCTAACCGGCTTAAACCCGCCGGCTCAAGCTCATGAAACAAAGCCTCTGACGGATTGGTTCAAGGAAGCAGTGAACGTCAATCCGGATGCACCTGCGCTTACGTATTCCGGCCAGACCCTGTCTTATCGCGAATTAGATGAGGAAGCGAACCGCCTTGCACGCCGGCTGCAAAAACACGGTGCGGGCAAAGGCTCTGTTGTAGCGCTGTACACGAAGCGCTCACTTGAATTGGTGATCGGCATTCTCGGTGTATTAAAGGCGGGAGCAGCCTATCTGCCGGTTGATCCGAAGCTGCCAGAGGACCGAATCTCGTATATGCTGGCTGACAGTGCGGCAGCCTGTCTTCTGACGCATCAGGAGATGAAAGAACAAGCGGCTGAGCTGCCGTATACAGGCACAACGCTCTTCATTGATGATCAAACACGGTTTGAAGAACAGGCAAGCGATCCTGCAACCGCGATTGATCCTAATGATCCGGCATATATCATGTACACGTCCGGCACAACCGGAAAGCCAAAGGGCAATATCACCACTCATGCCAATATTCAAGGATTGGTCAAGCATGTAGACTACATGGCATTTTCTGATCAGGATACGTTCTTGTCTGTTTCGAATTACGCCTTTGACGCATTTACCTTTGATTTCTATGCTTCTATGCTGAATGCGGCACGGCTCATTATCGCAGATGAACATACGCTGCTTGATACAGAACGGCTCACAGATCTGATCCTGCAAGAGAATGTCAATGTCATGTTTGCGACAACCGCACTATTTAATCTTCTCACAGATGCGGGAGAGGATTGGATGAAGGGGCTTCGCTGTATATTATTCGGCGGAGAGCGCGCGTCAGTGCCTCATGTCAGAAAAGCGCTGCGGATCATGGGGCCGGGCAAGCTGATTAACTGCTACGGGCCGACTGAGGGAACAGTGTTTGCGACAGCTCACGTCGTGCATGATCTGCCGGATTCCATCTCCTCATTGCCGATTGGAAAGCCGATCAGCAATGCCAGTGTTTATATTCTGAACGAGCAAAGCCAGCTCCAGCCATTCGGGGCGATCGGTGAACTGTGCATCAGCGGAATGGGCGTGTCAAAAGGGTATGTAAATCGTGCTGACCTCACGAAGGAAAAGTTTATCAAGAACCCGTTCAAGCCGGGAGAAACGCTTTACCGCACAGGGGATTTAGCACGCTGGCTGCCGGATGGAACGATTGAATACGCCGGCCGTATTGACGACCAGGTCAAAATACGCGGACACCGGATTGAGCTTGAAGAAATCGAAAAGCAGCTGCAGGAATACCCAGGTGTGAAAGATGCGGTCGTTGTGGCGGACCGCCATGAGTCTGGCGATGCATCAATCAATGCCTACCTCGTGAACCGAACGCAGCTTTCAGCTGAGGACGTGAAGGCGCACCTGAAAAAACAGCTTCCTGCTTACATGGTGCCGCAAACCTTTACCTTCTTGGATGAGCTTCCTTTAACGACGAACGGGAAAGTCAATAAACGGCTGCTCCCAAAACCTGATCAGGATCAGCTGGCGGAAGAATGGATTGGACCGCGGAACGAGATGGAGGAAACAATCGCACAAATCTGGTCTGAGGTTCTCGGCAGAAAGCAAATTGGCATTCATGACGATTTCTTTGCGCTCGGAGGGCATTCCTTGAAGGCCATGACCGCCGCTTCCCGCATCAAGAAAGAGCTCGGGATTGATCTTCCAGTAAAGCTTTTGTTTGAAGCGCCGACGATCGCCGGCATTTCAGCGTATGTGAAGAACGGGGGCCCTGATGGCTTGCAGGATGTAACGATAATGAATCAGGATCAGGAGCAGATCATTTTCGCATTCCCGCCGGTCTTGGGCTATGGCCTTATGTACCAAAATCTGTCCAGCCGCTTGCCGTCATACAAGCTGTGCGCCTTTGATTTTATTGAGGAGGAAGACCGGCTTGACCGCTATGCGGATTTGATCCAGAAGCTGCAGCCGGAAGGGCCTTTAACATTGTTTGGATATTCAGCGGGATGCAGCCTGGCGTTTGAAGCTGCGAAAAAGCTTGAGGAACAAGGCCGTATTGTTCAGCGGATCATCATGGTCGATTCCTATAAAAAACAAGGTGTCAGTGATCTGGACGGACGCACGGTTGAAAGTGATGTCGAAGCGTTGATGAATGTCAATCGGGACAATGAAGCGCTCAACAGCGAAGCCGTCAAACAAGGCCTCAAGCAAAAAACACATGCCTTTTACTCATACTACGTCAATCTGATCAGCACAGGCCAGGTGAAAGCAGATATTGATCTGTTGACTTCCGGCGCTGATTTTGACATGCCGGAATGGCTTGCATCATGGGAAGAAGCTACAACAGGTGCTTACCGTATGAAAAGAGGCTTCGGAACACACGCAGAAATGCTGCAGGGCGAAACGCTAGATAGGAATGCGGAGATTTTGCTCGAATTTCTTAATACACAAACCGTAACGGTTTCATAAAAGAAGTGATGAAAGGAGGAGACAGCCAATGAGCCAACTCTTCAAATCATTTGATGCGTCGGAAAAAACGCAGCTCATCTGTTTTCCGTTTGCCGGCGGCTACTCGGCGTCGTTTCGCCCTCTCCATGCTTTTTTGCAGGGGGAGTGCGAGATGCTCGCTGCCGAGCCGCCGGGACACGGCACGAATCAAACGTCAGCTATTGAGGATCTTGAAGAGCTGACGGATTTGTACAAGCAAGAACTGAACCTTCGCCCTGATCGGCCGTTTGTGCTGTTCGGACACAGTATGGGCGGAATGATCACCTTCAGGCTGGCGCAAAAGCTTGAGCGTGAAGGCATCTTTCCGCAGGCGGTTATCATTTCTGCAATCCAGCCGCCTCATATTCAGCGGAAGAAAGTGTCCCACCTGCCTGATGATCAGTTTCTCGATCATATTATCCAATTAGGCGGAATGCCCGCAGAGCTTGTTGAAAATAAGGAGGTCATGTCCTTTTTCCTGCCTTCTTTCCGATCAGATTACCGGGCTCTTGAACAATTTGAGCTTTTCGATCTGGCCCAGATCCAGTCGCCTGTTCATGTCTTTAACGGGCTTGATGATAAAAAATGCATACGAGATGCGGAAGGCTGGAAGAAATGGGCAAAAGACATCACATTCCATCAATTTGACGGCGGGCACATGTTCCTGCTGTCACAAACGGAAGAAGTCGCAGAACGGATTTTTGCGATCTTGAATCAGCATCCGATCATTCAACCGTGATCAAAAGCGGACAGCTTCGGCTGTTCCGCTTTTTTTTGTGTTGAATGCCAATTTTTGCATGGTATAATAGTCGAAATACTCAAAAAAAGGCAGGTCGAAACATGCGCACGTCTCCCAGGATGAAATGGTTTGTATTGCTGTTTACGTTTGTTTTCGCCATCGGAATGAACTCATTCAGAAATTCCTTTCAATTTTTTATGCTGCCAATGGCGGATGCCTTCCATGCCGACAGGTCACTGATCTCAGTTTCTGTCAGCATTTTTATGATCACAACCGGCATCGTCCAGTTTTTTGTCGGTTTTTTTATCGACCGTTTCAGTGTCAGAAAAATTATGGCGTTTGGAGCTGTCTGCATCAGCGCAAGCTTTTTGGTGCTTCCTTATTCACCGAATGTTCATGTGTTTTCCGCCATTTACGGTGTGCTTGGCGGAATCGGTTATTCCTGCGCGGTCGGCGTGACGACCCAGTATTTCATCAGCCGTTGGTTTGACATACACAAAGGTCTGGCGCTTGCTATTTTGACCAATGCCAACTCTGCGGGCCTGCTGCTTCTCTCGCCCATTTGGGCTGCGGCTCCGTATCATGCCGGATGGCAGAGCACCTATACGATTTTGGGAATCGTCATGGCGGCTGTTCTGCTGCCGCTCCTCGTCTTTGGGATGAAGCACCCGCCACATGCGCAAGCGGAGTCAGTGAAAAAATCTTATGATTGGCGGGGGTTTTGGAACGTGATGAAGCAATCCCGCCTCATTCATATCCTGTACTTCGGCGTGTTTACTTGCGGATTTACAATGGGAATTATTGATGCTCACCTCGTCCCGATACTGAAGGATGCGCATGTCTCTCATGTCAACGGAATGATGGCCGCGTTCGGGGCGTTTATCATCATTGGCGGGTTATTGGCAGGCTGGCTGTCCGATCTCCTCGGGAGCAGAAGCGTCATGCTATCCATCTTATTTTTCATTCGACTGCTCAGCCTCATTTGCCTGCTCATTCCCATTCTCGGAATTCATCACAGCGACCTTTGGTACTTCGGATTTATCCTGTTATTCGGGCTCAGTTACACAGGCGTGATCCCGCTGACCGCGGCGTCAATTTCGGAAAGCTATCAAACAGGATTGATCGGATCGCTGTTAGGCATCAATTTCTTTATCCATCAGGTTGCCGGAGCTCTCAGCGTGTATGCGGGCGGTTTGTTTTTTGACATGACTCATGGTTATTTGCTGATTGTCGCTGTGTGCATCGTGTTTGTGGGTTTATCAGCTGTAATAGAGCTGGTGCCGTTTTTAGATAAACAAAAGGCAAAAGAAACCCACCAATCAATATAAAAGGATCAGCACTGTCAATGCTGATCCTTTTTAAATTTGAGTTTTTTTGTTTCGGTATTTTTAAGGATAATCTCCTTGAATCTGTTCATCTCCACTTCGGAATGAAAAAAATGTTTTGGGATCGCAATATATTGGCCACTTGATGTATTGACCCTGAAGATATTTTTATATTCGAAAACAGCTGTGATTTCATCCCAATTGAAAATGAGGTCATATTTTTTAGAACATATACGAATTCCTTCTTGGTTCAGAGTATATGTTCTTTTAGATTTCATCCGTTCGTTCTTCTTGTGTGCTCTGGAAAACTTCACATATAGAAGAAGGAGGAGCAGCAGTGTAAACAGAACGGACATCACGATAATCAACATACTGTTCATAAACAAGTTAAGCGCGTCACTGCCATAAACGATACGGGGCCATCCGTTAATGAAGTTAACTGCAGCAAATATGGCGCAAAACAACAGAAAGTAAAAACATGATAATTTTGCGATTTGATAAAAAAAGATTTCTCTTACATCCTTAAAAGTGATTTCTCCTGGAAGATTGATACTTTCACTAGCATATTGAATCATACGGTAAACCTACACCTCTAACCATGTTTTTCCTTTCAGTCTAGCATAATTTCTCATTTTTTTGCAGGCATACCAGGGCGCTTTGTTTTTTTCTCCAGATTGATATTGCTCCCCACCACGCCAATCATAATACAAACAGCCCCGGCAAGATGATACCAGGCCAGGCTTTCGTTGAGAATCACAACTCCTGCAATCATCGTCACAATGGTAGATACATGATTAAAAGCGCTCATTTTAAACGCCTCAATTCGCGACAGCGTATAGTTAGACAGAAATGAAGTGACAAGTGAAGACAGCACGCCCAAATACACAATGGCGAGAACGAAGCCGGGCTCCCGGAACGGCAGAAAATAAGTGCCGACTGTTCCCGCCGATCCGTGACGCACAAGGGCGATGGCGTTGAAGACGACAAAGCCGATGGCTGACATGATGTAGGTGAGCTCGGTCAGCTTGAACCGCTGCGTCATTTTTCTGGCAGCAGTATTGTACATCGCTGAAGACAAAGCGGACAATAGGATCAGCAAAGACCCTTTTAAGCTGGCTGATTCCACGTCAACGCCTTTCATCACAAAAATAAACATGACGCCGGCAACGGATAAAACCGTGAACCCCTTTTGCGTCCACGTTGGGCGTTCTTTTAAAACATAAGCGGCAAAGACCATCGTGAAAATCGGAATGGCTGCCTGAATAATTCCCGCTTCAGAGGAGGACGAGTACACAAGGCCGAATGCCTGAAAGCTGAAAAATAACGCGGGATACAGCAGGGCGAGCGGCAAAATGGCAATGACGTCCTTTACGCGGATTGATAGCTTTACCCAGCCGAATAAGATCGGTACAGTCGCCGCAGCAAACGCAATGGTGAACCGATGCGCCAAAATATCAAACGGCTCTGCTGTTTGCAGTGCGATTTTTACGAATAGAAAGGATAAACCGATAATGAACGAATATAAAATAGCCGCTATATAAGCGGGGGCTTGCTGATGTTTAACCATAATGGGAAGTGCTCCTTTACCTGAATTGCAGCGCCGGTCGCTCCCTTTATTGTATGGCCGCGGTCAGAACGGTACAATGAGAAAAACAATGAACTGTACCGGTACAAAACAGGGGGAGAAGGCATGGAGAAATATATGAGTCTAGTAACGAGGATAGAGGAGATGATGCAAAGCACCGCCTATCAAGAAGGAGACAGGCTTCCATCTATCCGTCAGCTGTCCGCCCGCTACCAAGTCAGCAAAAGCACAGTGATCCGCGCGTTGCAGGAACTGGAAAAGCGCCACCTTATCTATTCTGTTCCGAAAAGCGGCTATTATATTGTGAAAAAGACAGGGAAATCAAAAAGCGGGCAGCTTGGCCCCATCGACTTTGCCACATCTGCGCCGGATCCAGATGTGTTTCCGTATCTTGATTTTCAGCACTGTATCAACAAAGCGATTGATACATACAAAAACGATTTGTTTATTTATGGGACGCCAAAGGGGCTTCCATCACTCATCCGCGTACTCCGAAAGCTCTTGGCCACTCAACAGGTATTTGCGGATGAACGGCATATTTTCATTACATCAGGTGTCCAGCAGGCGTTATCCTTGCTTTGTGCCATGCCGTTCCCAAATGGGAAAGAGAAGATCGCCATTGAACAGCCGGGCTACCATTTGATGGTCGAACAGCTTGAGACGGTCGGGATTCCCGCCATCGGAGTGAAACGAACGGAAGAAGGGCTTGATATAGCCGAGGTTGAGCGGTTATTTCAAACAGAATCGATTAAATTTTTTTATACGATGCCGCGCTTCCATAACCCGCTTGGCTGCTCATTGTCAGAGCGTGATAAACAGGAGCTTGTGAGACTGGCAGAAGCGTATGATGTCTATCTCGTTGAGGATGATTACCTCGGTGATCTGGAGGAAAATAAAAAGGCAGATCCGCTGTACGCATATGATCTGTCCTCACATGTCATCTATTTGAAAAGCTTCTCGAAAATGATGTTCCCCGGCCTCCGCGTGGGGGCGGCTGTTTTGCCCGAAGCGCTGACTGACACGTTCTATGCGTACAAAAAACTGAACGACATCGACTGTTCAATGATTTCTCAAGCAGCATTGGAGATTTACCTGAAAAGCGGTATGTACGGCAGGCATAAGGAGAAAATCAGAGATTCTTATAAAGAGCGGTCGCTGAGGCTACATCAAGCCATTCGAACTCACAGGCAGCTGGGAAGCGGACGCTTTACGTTCTCCAGCGGGCAGGCACCCTGTATGCACACCCATCTGGTGCTTCCTCAGGATCTGCCCGCCTCAAGAGTGATTCATAGACTGAAAAAACAAGGGGTTCTCCTTGAGGCGATAGACCGTCATTATTTATCAGATTATCCGAAAGAAAATCTATTAAAAATCAATATTTCCAATGTGAAAACGGAAGATATTGAGCGCGGTGTCAAGCTGTTGATGAGCCATTTATAAAAGCTCTTCGTACGAGACCATTGTGATATCCTCGGGGAAATCAGGGTGTGCGGCGCATACAGCCATTTTGTAGCCGGGATCGACCTCATACGTTTTGATATAGCATGGGGAATGGCTGTCCGGAAGCTCAATGGATACTTGTCCGTCCTGATGCAGGCGCACTGAAAAGGAATCAAGCGGAAGCGATAAGCCTTTGCCTTCCTGTTTGATAAAGCTTTCTTTCATTGACCATAGATGATAAAAATAGTCTGTCTGCTCGTCCTTGTCTTTTGCTAAAAGGTCGCTGTACTCTGTTTTTGAAAAGAAGCGCTTGGCGATCTCAAGGCTGATCGGTTTCGTTTTTTCGATATCTATGCCGATCGGCTGTGAATCAAACGCGCAAATGACCCAGCGGCCGGAGTGAGAAATGTTGAAATGAGCGTCGGGAAGATCAGGGATGCACGGCTTCCCGTATTCCTGCGTGCTAAAGCGGATATCGGATTTGTCCAACTGATACTGCCTGCTTATGACTGAGCGAACGAGCACATCTCCCAGCAGGGTGCGGTGAGCATCTTCTTTATGATAAAATCTCCGGCATTTCTCCCGTTTTTCAGGTGATATGAAAGACATGAACCGTTCATTTTCTTCCTGTGAAAGCGGGCGGTCCATATAAATTCCGTAAATCTTCATTCTAGATCCTCCGTCTGCAAAAGATTGTCAAAACCATCCTATCATACTTCCACAAGACTCATATAGAGGAGAAAATAAAAAAACAAAGCCAAGGCGGCTTTGTTTTAGTGTACAGGCGGAGATGCTTTCACAGCGGCTGTCCGCCTTGCCACAGCATAATTCAGCAACTGGATTGACTGGGGCAATGAAAAGCGCAAAATAAGTCCGGTGAGGATGGCGGTCAAAATGGTGCCAAAACCGATCGGGCCGCCCATGCCCCATGCCGCAAACAAAATGGTTATTTCCATGCCGTTCCGCACCCATTGCACATTCCAGCCGGTTTTTTCTGTAATCAGCATCATCAGTGAATCACGCGGCCCCGCACCAAGGCCTGCTGATACATAAACACCGACGCCGTAACCGATCAGCACCACGCCTAGAGAGAAGACGATGATCGAGCCTGTGTAGGTCGAGGGGGCAGGCAGAATGAAATTGAAAAAATCTATAAATACACCAATGAGCACCATATTCAGGAGGGCCCCAATTTTCGGCCAAGCCCTCGTAAACAATGACGTGAATCCGACGATGAGCGCTCCAATAATGATGGACCACTGGCCGACGGTAAGCCCGAAGTGCTGAAACAGGCTGTAATGAAATGCATCCCACGGACTAATGCCGAGTGCTTTTCCTTCTATCGTCAGGGATACACCAAAAGCCAAAATGATCAAACCGGCAAAATAAAATGTCCAGCGCAGAACAAGTTCTTGCTTCACGTGAGGTCCCTTCTTTCGTAAAAATCAGTCGATTGTCATTGTAGCACATCTTACAGAAGGGCGGAATAGGCGAAAGGGGCTCAACAAAAAAACAGGGCCGCCGCAGGCGCCCTGTTTCAGCGTGTTGGCAAACCCTTGCATTCGTTGTCAGGCCTGTGCTTCGGTGCTCACGAATTTCACATTCGCTGTGCTCCAATGCTCGCCCTTCCTAGACTTCAAAGGTTTTCAATCACGCTGAAAATCACAAAATCCTAAAACAACGAAAATCGTTTTAGGATTTTGTCAATAATCTGAAACAGGGCGCTGGCGCCCTGTTTTTCTTATTACAGCGGGTTCAAAATCCGGTTCAAGAACCGCTGTGTCCGTTCTTCTTTTGGTGCGGAGAAAATTTGCTCCGGCGGTCCTTGCTCCACGATAACGCCGCCGTCGATGAAGATGACTTCATCCGCAACTTCCTGCGCGAACTTGATTTCGTGGGTCACGACGACCATGGTCCAGCCTTCATTGGCCAAGTCCTTGATAACCTTCAGCACCTCTCCGACAAGCTCGGGATCAAGCGCTGAGGTCGGTTCGTCAAACAGCATGAGCTCAGGCTGAATCGCCAGTGCGCGGGCGATGCCGACGCGCTGCTGCTGTCCGCCGGAAAGCTGGAATGGATATAAATCCATTTTGTCCTTCAATCCGACTTTATCAAGAAGCTGAATCGCTTCTTTTCTGACTTCCTCTTTGTTCCGTTTTTGCACCTGAACAGGGCCCTCCATCACGTTTTCGAGGGCTGTGCGGTGCGGGAACAGGTGATACGCCTGAAACACCATTCCGGATTTTCGGCGAAGCTTTAGGATATCCGCCTGTTTCACCTTTTTGGAGAAATCGATGGAGAAATCATCAAATGCAAGCTCTCCGCGATTCGGGATCTCCAGAGCGTTCAGGCAGCGGAGCAGCGTCGTTTTCCCTGAACCTGAAGGCCCAAGTATGGCGATGACTTTTCCTTTTTCAATCTTCATATCTATCTTTTTTAAAATTTCATTTTCACCGAATGATTTGTTTAATCCTTTAACGGTAAGCATACTCGGAACCTCCTTATTTGGCCACGTAGCGGTCAAGACGCCGTTCGATGACATGCTGGACGAGTGAAAGCAGGAAGCAGATAATCCAATAAATAAAGGCTGCTTCAATATAGATCACTAAAATTTGATCAAGATTCCGCGCGCCGATTTCCTGGGCTTTTCTGAACAGCTCAGCGACCAGAATTTGAGAGGCGAGGGATGTATCTTTAATCAGGCTGATAAAGGTATTGGATAATGGCGGGATCGACACACGAAACGCCTGCGGCAAAATGACGCGGAACAGCGTTTTTTGATGTGTCATGCCAATTGTGTAGCCGGCTTCCCATTGCCCTTTCGGCACGGATAAAATAGATGCCCGAATGATTTCAGATGCATAGGCGCCGACGTTTAATGAAAAGGCGATAACTGCGCTTGGAAATGGATCTAATGTGACGTTAAAGGCCGGGAACAGATAGAAAATGATGAACAATTGAACGAGAAGAGGAGTGCCGCGTATTGCGGATACGTATACGCTGAACACCCATCTCAAAGGTCTCACTTTCGACATTCTGGCAAGCGCCGTAATCAGCGCCAGGATCATTCCGAATATAAAGGAAAGAATCGTAAGGGGAATCGTATAGTAGATTCCCCCTGAAAGTATCGGCCAGAATGACTGCTGCACCAGATCCCACGGGATCGCCGTGCCAAGCGTCAATGCCGGCAGATTATTTAGAAACATCTTCGCCGAACCATTTTTTAGAAATTTTAGAAAGAGTCCCGTCCTCTTTCATTTCTTTTAATGCTTTGTTGACTTGATCAACAACCTCGCCGCTTCCTTTACGGAACGTGAAATATGTTGACTGAGGCTCACCTGTTTCAAACGCGATTTTCACGTTTTTATTGCCAGATGTTTTTAAGTAGTTCAATACGGCAAGCTTATCGTTGTATGTCATATCGACGCGGCCTTGCTGGATCATTTGAAGGGCCTGCGCCATGCCTTCAACGCCTTCTACTTTAGCGCCGGCATTTGTAGCTAATTTGTTGTAGTTGCTTGTCAGTGATTGAGCTGACGTTTTTCCTTTTACATCTGCTTCAGACTTAATATCGTTGTTGTCTTTTTTCGTTACGACAACGGCTCTTGATGTTGTGTATTTATCTGAGAAATCATATTGATTTTCACGATCTGTTTTTCCGACTTGGTTGGCAACAACGTCAAACCGTTTGGAATTCAGGCCGGCAAACATACTGTCCCACTGTGTTTCCTTAAAGTCGACTTTAAGCCCGAGGCGTTTTGCGACTTCTGTGATAACTTCGACATCATAGCCAGTCAGTTTATCAGTGTCTTTGTCGTGGTAAGTGAACGGCTCATATGTTCCTTCCGTTCCGACTGTGAGCACACCTTTTTTCTTAATTGAAGCCCAAAGATCGCCATCTTTGGCATTATCTTTTGACTGATTGTCATTTCCTGCTCCGCAAGCTGCAAGAGCTGCAATACTTACGACCATGAATAAAGCCAATAATGCTTTTTTCATCTTATTCCCCACTTTTCTGGTTGATTTTATTGAAATAAAAAAATAGCTTACAAATCTAAAGGATAACTTTTTTTTAGTATGAGTCAAGTAATTGGTTTTCATAAGGCAAAATCTTTTAAAATAAATCCAAAAATTGCTGTGCCGGTTTAGGCAAATAACTGTCCGTTCTCCACATGACAGCCGGTGTCATAATGAAGGGATTATTTTCGATATGGACGGTGTGAACGTGATTTCTCATATGAACGGGAATCATTGTGACGGGCAAAATAGACGCGCCGAATCCGGATGACACGAGGCTGAGCAAAGTTGCAGAGTCGTGGCATTCACAAACAATGCGCGGCTCCAGGTTCAAACGATGAAATTCATTCATGACCTGATTATAGACGCCTTTTCCGTTGACAGGCCGCAGCAGGATCAGCGGAAATGAAGGAATGTCCTCCATCTTAATGGTGTCTCCGCACGGATATCCGGCTTCATCTGAAAGCACGAGCACACATGGAATGTCATCAAGCTGCTTGAATTGTACTGTGTCACTTTTGATCAGTGTTGTCGTGACCGCCGCATCGATTTGCCGGCTTTCCAGCAGTTCCAACAGTGTCGCGGGTTCATTTTCCCAAATATTAAAGGTGAGATGGGGGTATCTCTCTTTGATCTGTGTTACTTTTTCAAGCATCAGAGCCGCGCAATAAATCGTTGATCCCACGGCAAGTGTGCCGGCTACTTCCTCCTTCAGCTCCTGTACCTCAATGACTGCATCTTCAAACCTATGCAGAATCTCTTTTGCTCTTTTTAGAAAAACAGCTCCTTCATATGTAAGAGTCATTTGTTTTTTCTTGTTACGGTCAAACAGGACAACACCAAGTTCGTCCTCCAGCTGTTTGAGCTGCCTGCTTAAAGGCGGCTGCGCCATGTGAAGCTTTTTGGCTGCGGACGTGATTTTCTGTTCTTGGGCAATGGTAATGAAGTATCGAAGCTGGCGAATATCCAAAAGAAAGCGCCTCCTTATCATACCTTTTAGGTATTAAATATAGATTTAATAGATATTTTTCATATGGATATATCAGGAGTATGATTGAAATGAAAGCAGAATTCAAGCGTAAAGGAGGGGGCAAAGTGAAACTCGTTGTCGGAATGACAGGGGCAACAGGGGCCATTTTCGGGGTCAGGCTGCTGCAGTGGCTGAAGGCCGCCGGAGTGGAAACCCATCTCGTTGTGTCTCCTTGGGCAAACGTCACGATCAAACACGAAACAGGCTATACCTTACAAGAAGTAGAACAACTGGCCACATACACTTACTCACATAAGGATCAGGCGGCAGCCATTTCAAGCGGGTCGTTTGATACCGATGGAATGATCGTTGCGCCGTGCAGCATGAAATCTCTCGCAAGCATTCGCACCGGAATGGCGGATAATCTGCTGACACGTGCGGCGGATGTCATGCTCAAGGAGAGAAAAAAACTCGTCCTCTTAACGAGAGAGACGCCTTTGAACCAAATTCATCTCGAAAATATGCTAGCGCTTACGAAAATGGGTACAATCATTCTTCCTCCGATGCCGGCATTTTATAATCAGCCGAGCAGCTTAGAGGAAATGGTTGACCATATTGTTTTTAGAACGTTGGACCAATTCGGCATTCGGCTTCCTGAAGCGAAGCGCTGGAATGGGATTGAAAAACAAAAAGGAGGAGCTTGATCATGGCTTATCAAGATTTCAGAGAATTTCTCGCTGCCCTTG
Source organism: Bacillus sp. FSL R5-0603 (assembly GCF_038050295.1). Taxonomy (NCBI): domain Bacteria; kingdom Bacillati; phylum Bacillota; class Bacilli; order Caryophanales; family Bacillaceae; genus Bacillus; species Bacillus sp. FSL R5-0603. The sequence continues at coordinate 328,794 of NZ_JBBOYP010000001.1, forward strand.
AAAAAGAAGGACAGCTGCTTACAGTGAATGAAGAGGTAAAGCCGGAACCGGATTTAGGGGCCGCCGCACGGGCAGCCAGCAATCTTGGCGATAAAAGCCCTGCGCTCTTATTTAACAACATTTACGGCTATCATAACGCGCGAATTGCGATGAATGTCATCGGCTCTTGGCCAAACCATGCCATGATGCTGGGCATGCCAAAAGACACACCGGTAAAAGAACAGTTTTTTGAATTCGCAAAGCGTTATGACCAGTTTCCGATGCCGGTCAAACGTGAGGAAACAGCGCCATTTCATGAAAATGAAATCACAGAAGATATCAATTTGTTCGATATACTGCCTCTTTTCAGAATTAACCAAGGTGATGGAGGCTACTATTTAGACAAAGCGTGTGTCATTTCCCGTGATCTTGAAGACCCTGACAACTTCGGCAAACAAAATGTCGGCATTTACAGAATGCAGGTCAAAGGAAAAGACCGCCTCGGCATTCAGCCTGTCCCGCAGCACGATATTGCAATCCATCTGCGCCAAGCTGAAGAACGCGGCATCAATCTTCCGGTCACTATTGCGCTCGGCTGTGAGCCGGTCATTACAACGGCGGCATCGACTCCGCTTCTCTATGATCAATCAGAATACGAAATGGCAGGTGCGATTCAAGGCGAACCATATCGCATCGTCAAATCAAAGCTGTCTGATCTTGATGTTCCGTGGGGCGCTGAAGTGGTGCTTGAAGGTGAGATTATTGCCGGAGAGCGCGAATATGAAGGGCCGTTCGGTGAATTCACAGGCCATTATTCCGGCGGACGCAGCATGCCGATTATCAAAATTAAACGCGTCTATCACAGAAACAATCCGATCTTTGAACATTTATACTTAGGCATGCCTTGGACAGAATGCGATTACATGATCGGCATTAACACATGCGTGCCGCTTTATCAGCAGTTAAAAGAAGCGTATCCGAACGAAATTGTGGCAGTGAACGCCATGTACACACACGGTTTAATCGCGATTGTTTCCACAAAAACCCGCTATGGCGGATTTGCGAAAGCGGTCGGCATGCGCGCACTCACAACGCCGCACGGACTCGGTTACTGCAAAATGGTCATTGTCGTTGATGAGGATGTCGATCCATTCAACCTTCCGCAGGTCATGTGGGCGCTTTCGACCAAAATGCATCCGAAACACGATGCGGTCATCATTCCGGACTTATCTGTCCTGCCGCTTGATCCGGGATCCAATCCATCAGGAATCACTCACAAAATGATTCTCGACGCCACTACACCGGTTGCGCCGGAAACAAGAGGCCATTATTCACAGCCGCTTGATTCTCCGCTAACAACGAAAGAATGGGAACAAAAACTAATGGACTTAATGAATAAATAAGGAAAGGATGTTCGAAATGCATACATGTCCTCGATGCGACTCAAAAAAGGGAGAAGTCATGAGCAAATCGCCTGTAGAAGGCGCATGGGAAGTTTATCAGTGCCAAACATGCTTTTTTACATGGAGATCCTGTGAACCGGAAAGCATTACGAATCCCGAAAAATACAATCCAGCGTTTAAAATTGACCCAAAGGAAACAGAAACAGCAATTGAAGTTCCGGCGGTGCCGGAACGAAAGGCTTGATCCGCGTGAACAGTATGTCAGACCGTCTCTTTGAGCTGCTTGACGGGAGATGCCTGAATGAGAAGCAGCATGAGGCCTTCGTTCTGCAAACAGTATCAGAGGATGGCTGGCCGCATGCCGCTATGATCAGTGCAGGTGAAATTATCGCGCTGAGCCGAACTGATATCCGAATCGCTCTGTGGAAAAACACAATGACTTCGGCCAACATCCTTCGCACAGGAAAAGCACAGTTCACGGCATGGTGGAAGGGAGCGGCCTATTATGTAAAGCTTGAATGCGCGCCTTTGCCGCCTTTGAAAGATGCTGAATATGATAGAGACCGTTTTTTCTGCCGCATCGTTTCAGTGAAGGAAGACGTTGCGAAATACGCTGATTTGACTTCAGGTGTCCGTATACAGCTTCACAGCCCTGAAGAGGTGCTGGGCAGATGGGAAAAGACCCTGAAAGATTTAAAGCGGTAATATCGATAGCCTGACGCCATGCGTCAGGCTTTTTTATATAATGAAAACAAAGGGGGCGTGAGAAATGGAACGTGCGGGGATCTGTCACTCGGACGGCTTTGATTTAGCTTATCGAATTGAGGGCGAGGGCGCACCCATCCTTGTGATCGGGAGTGCGGTTTACTATCCGCGCCTTTTTTCCTCAGATATCAAACAGAAATATCAATGGGTCTTTATCGACCATAGGGGATTTGCTAAGCCTAAACGGGAGCTTCGTGAGGAGGATTCGAGGCTTGATGCCGTCTTGGCTGATATTGAAAGGATGAGAACATTTCTTCAGCTTGAGGATGTTATCATCCTGGGACATTCCGGGCACGCTTTTATGGCTTTAGAGTATGCCAGGACATATCCCAAACAAGTCCGGAAGGTGGCGCTCTTTAATACTGCGCCTGATAACAGTGAAGAAAGACAACGAAAAAGTGAATCATTTTTTATGGAAACAGCCAGTCCTGAGAGAAAGAAACGCTTTGAAAAAGACATCGCGAATTTGCCGCAGGACATCGACAAAGATCCTGAAAGGCGCTTTGTGCACATGTGTATTCGCGCTGAAGCGAAAAGCTTTTATCAAGAGCGGCCGCATGCAGCTGCCTTATGGGACGGTGTATTCACGAATATGCCGATCATTGATGAATTATGGGGCAATACATTTGCCCGGATTGATCTTATTCAGCGGTTAGCTGATGTTTGTATGCCGGTGTATATTGGATTAGGGAGATATGATTATTTGGTTGCGCCCGTTTCGCTATGGGATGCAGTTAACGGTTTATATCCCCATGTGGATAAGGTTATTTTTGAAAAGAGCGGCCATCAGCCGATGCTGGAAGAACCGGAAGCCTTTGATCAAAGCTTCAGCAAATGGCTGGATCAATAAAAAACAGCCCGCAGATCAAAATCCGCGGGCTGTTTCTGATTATAAGACCCCTTTCATCGCGCGTTTGATAATCGGCGAGAGCAGCAGGAGAATGCCGCCAAGAACGATAGAAATCAAACCGATGGTGCCGAAGTACATTGTTTCAGGAATTTTATCAAACAATCCGGCTACTTGGGCATTGATCGCTTGGGCTGCTGCGTTCGTCAGGAACCACATACTCATTGTCTGTGCAGAGAAGGCAGCTGGTGCCAGTTTCGTTGTCACGGATAAACCGACTGGAGACAGGCACAGCTCTCCAAGCACAACAAGCAGGAAGCTGAGAACGAGCCAAAGCGGGCTTACGAGTGCTTCTTTTCCTTGCATAGCAGGGAATACCATAATGATAAATGACAATCCGGCTAAAATAATTCCGATTGAGAATTTAACTGGTGTAGATGGCTGGCGTTTGCCAAGCTTCATCCAGAGCCATGCGAATATTGGCGCAAAAATGACAACAAACAATGGATTTAATGATTGGAACCAAGATGACTGAAGTTCGAATCCGCCCAATGAAAGTCTTATGCGTTCATCAGCGTATACCGCAAGAATGGTCGCTCCCTGTTCCTGAATGGCCCAGAACATGACAGCACCGATAAACAAAGGAACGTAAGCGGCAAGACGGGATTTTTCTGTTTTGTCCGCTTTTTTGCTTGTAAACATGATGATGAAATAAATCACAGGAATCAAAATACCGAGAATACTTACAAGGTCGATGAAACGCTTGATCGTCAGCACGCCTGTTTGTACAGAGATCATCACTGCGATCGCCACGATGATAACACCGATTCCGGTGCCAATCGCAGATTTTTTAGACAGCGGATTCGGCACATTGGAACCTGCAAGCCCGAGGTTTTTCTTTCTTGTCAAAGCAAAAACGATAAGTCCGAGAAGCATTCCGACCGCGGCAGCTCCGAAGCCGAGATGATAGTTGTACTTCTGTCCGAGTGTTCCGACAATTAACGGCGCAAGTAAACCACCGAGGTTAATCCCCATGTAGAAAATACTGAAACCTGAGTCGCGGCGCGGGTCTTCTTTCGTGTAAAGATCCCCAACCACGCTTGAAACGTTTGGTTTTAATAAGCCTGTTCCGACAATGATAAGCACCATGCTGATATAGAATGCGATCGCGCTGCCCGGATAGGCGAGTGCAATGTGGCCGAACATAATGAATATGCCGCCGTAAAACACGGTGTTTGCGGTACCGAATACCCGGTCAGCGAGCCATCCGCCAATAATGGTGGACATGTATACGAGTGATCCGTAAATCGACATAATGGCAACCGCAGTGCCCTTGTCAAAGCCGAGCCCTCCGTTTACCGTCTCTGTATACAAATAGTAAAGTAAGATTGCTCTCATTCCATAGTAAGAGAAACGCTCCCAAAATTCGGTGAAAAATAGTGTAAATAGTCCTCGCGGGTGACCAAAGAACCCTTTTTGCGGGACGCTTTTAATGATACTTTCGTTATCAATCGAAGCCATGTCAGCCAAACCCTTTCTAAAAAAAGTGTATTATAAAAATCATATTCTTATATAATACTTGTGTCAATATAATTTATACTCATTTCAAATAGTTCCATATTGGAAAAATTATAAATACCTAAAAATAGTGATTTCCTCCTAATTTTTAAACTTTTTATCGTGAGATTTTCTTACACAACTATTCCTTTATATTTTTTTAATAAAATTTTAGAGAAATGTACAAGCAGATCGGGCCTTTGTGAGTAACATGATAGTAATCATAGAGAAGGAGGCTCGCAATTGGCTGAATTCATATTAAATGCAGCGGATTTCGGTGTTCCTGGAGATGGTAAAACGGATTCGACAGAACGGATTAATCAGTGCCTCAGTACAGCTGTATCGAAAGGCTATCATACTGTCTGGTTTCCAAAGGGAACATATTTAATAGACGGAACGCTTGGCGGAGATCTTAATCAGAAGTTTCGAAACGCGGGGATCATTGTTCCCGGCAACCTTGAGATTATGATGGACCCCGAATGTATCATGAAAGTGATACCGAATAGTTCGTGGGGTTATTCCGCATTTTATGTAGGCAAGCAAGAGAATATAACCATTTCCGGGGGACAAATTATCGGCGAACGGGATGAGCATACGTATGCTTCGGCGGGGATAAGATCAACCCATGAATGGGGCTTTGGCATATGTATTGAAGGATGCTCGAATGTTGTCATTGATGATGTGAAAATTTCTGATTTTACCGGAGATGGGATCATAGTCAGCCCAAGGGGATTAAAGACCAATCAAGACTATCGAACGTCAGAGCAAATTATCATCCGCCGCTGTGAGGTTCGGCGGTCAAGGAGAAATAACATTTCCATTACCGGATGTGACATGGTCACGGTGGAGGAATGCTTGATTGAAGATGCCGGGACGGGGAATGGAACAGCCCCGAAATTCGGAATTGACATTGAAGGATATGGCGAAGGTGACGTTGATTATGAGGAACCGATTAATGTATCAATTCGCAATAACCACTTTGTTGGAAACGTTTCAAGTTCTGTGACCAATTTTAACGGGTATGGCATTTTAATAGAAGGAAATCACTCAGACAATACAATCAGCTACGGATATGGGACGCAAACAGTGATCAAGGGAAATATTCTGAGGCGCCCTGAAGACGCGGCGGCTGCGCCAAGAGTCGGGATAACCGGACTCGGTGTATCACAAGGAAAAGAGACCAGTGATGCAGTGATCGCTGGCAACCTCATTACCGGATTTTCAACAGGAATTGATGTCAGGGGAAAGAGCGTTCTTGTGACGAACAACAAAATCAGCAACTTTGAAAATACAGGGATATTGGTTTATCAGTCCTCCGACGTAAAGGTAGACGGAAACCAAATTCAAAACGGACTGTCTGAAACAAGGCGCAGCATCGGTCTTCGCGCAGTGCTTTCAGATGACACCGCTTTTCTGAATAACTGTCTCATTCAAGTCGTTGACGGTGTGAGCGTTTCGGGCGGAAACATGATCATTAAAGATAATCTCCTGAGAAAATTCAGCCGAGGCATTTGGATTGCTCAAGGGAACGCGGTGATTGAAGGGAATACACTGAATCCTGGCGCGTTTGAAGCAGTGCCGGAATCATATTCTGTTTCCGTTACAAACAATGCCGGCGCTATCATCAAAAACAATACATTTAAAGAGTTTAAAAATTACCCCATTTACTGCTCCACAAGTGCAAAAACCTCAATTATCGGCAACCACTTAGAGAGATCTCCGCTTTTGGTCACCATCTATATCAGCGCCGGTGTGCATGAGATTTTTGATAATACCATTTCAGTCAACAGAACAGCCGGGAATCCGATTGTGATTTATCTCAATGGCTCTGCAGGCTCTATCATCTCAGGAAACACCATCAATAACCTCTCCGCGGGCACTGCGACAGCTATTCAAACAAACACGTCAACCAATTCCAAAATCATCGGCAACCGCATTTTTAAAGGGACTATCAACAAACACAGCAGTGATGCAATAGACGGCAATATTATCGTCTGAAAAAAGCGCCCCCTCTAGGGGTTCTTTTTTTTCGATTTATAGATCACGTACATTTCTCTCACAAGTACTAACACAAAAAATAAAAGCACGACCCATTCCGCAAATGTTGTCATCTTAAAGCTGGACATATTGTTATAAATGGCTTTTGTTAAACTGAACCCTTGAAGCATGTCCATCAATACCGAAATAGCTAATAAACAAATTAATATGACTCCTGTCACGCCCAATATCTTCATGCTTTCATCATCCTCCGCTTTTAGTGTCTATCGTTGGCGGAGAAGTTATACCGCATCTAAACCTAATGCATAATCTCAATTTTAAAAGGAAGAATATGAGAAAACGACAAGGAAAGGTATTTGTGTATGCCTTTATTATCTAAGCGAAAGAACAATACAAGTTCGAAAGACAAGAATACAGAAGAAAAGAATCAGGAACAGCAGCAAGAAAAAGAAAGGCCGGTTCTCATTTCTCCAAGTTTGGCAAAGAATATAGCGGAAACGAAAAAGGAAGTCGGAAGCAGCTCTGACGTCATCATTCGCGAGATTAAAATCGGGGAGCAGGATCATGTCCATCTGGCTGTTATTTATATTGCAGGCCTGGTCGATAATAACACAATCCATGAGTCGTTAATCGATCCTTTGGTACAGGATGAGTCTATCCAGAATTCCCATGCGATCCAGCAAATTCTTGAAAAAACGCTCCCGCTGGGCGGGGTGAAAGCGGAAAAGAGCTGGGACAAGCTTTTTTCAGAGTTAATGCTTGGCAATGCGCTCGTTTTTGCCGATGGCTATGACGAAGCGCTGATTTGCAGCACCCAAGGGGGAGAGCAGCGTTCCATCCAAGAGCCGAGCACCCAGGTATCATTCCGCGGCCCGCGCCAAGGGTTTACAGAGTCTCTGCAAACCAATATTTCCATGATCCGGCGATACATTAAAAATCCGAATTTATGGGTTGAAAAAATGAAAAAAGGTTCTGTCACAAATACGGATATCGCTCTCATGTACATTCAAGGAATATGTGATGAAAAGGTGCTGAAGGAAGTGAAACAGCGCCTGGAAAAAATAGATATTGACAGTATTTTGGAATCTGGATATATTGAGCAGCTGATTGAAGATGAAACCTTTACGACATTTCCGACCATGTATCATACAGAACGCCCTGATGTTGTAGCGGGAAATCTGTTAGAAGGAAGATTCGCGATTATTGTGGACGGAACACCGTTTGTGCTTATAGCTCCGGCCTTATTTGTTCAATTTTTTCAGTCTGTTGAGGATTATTACTCGCGTTTTGACATTGCGACAAGCATACGGATTCTTCGTGTTTTAGTCTTTTTCATTTCGCTTGTGGCTCCGGCTGTATACGTGGCAGCCACGACGTTTCATCAAGAAATGATACCGACTCAGCTGTTAGTGGTCATTGCGGCTCAGCGGGAAATTGTCCCGTTTCCGGCTGTTGTGGAGGCGCTGACGATGGAGGTTGCTTTTGAGATTCTGAGGGAAGCGGGAGTCAGGCTGCCCCGGGTTGTCGGCTCGGCAGTATCAATCGTAGGCGCGCTCGTAATCGGCCAGGCTGCCGTACAGGCTGGTATCGTCTCCCCGGCAATGGTGATTATCGTGGCACTCACCGCGATTGCGAGCTTCGCAACACCGGCGTTCGCGATGGCGATTTCAGCCCGGCTTATTCGGTTTATTTTTATTATTGCCTCAGCTGTTATGGGTTTTTACGGGCTGATTTTAGGGATCATTATGATGTTTGTCCACTTATGCAGTCTTCGTTCATTCGGCGTTCCATATATGTCGCCGCTTGCACCCTTTTCTTCACAAGGCGTAAAGGACGCACTTTTCCGGATTCCGTGGTGGGCTGATGAAAAAAGGCCGGAATCGATCAGTAAGGAAGATAAGGTGCGGCAGGGGAAGGATCAACGCCCAGAGCCGGCCGCTTCACGAGGAATGGTGAACAAAGACTTGGAAGAAGGGGATCAGAATGGTACGTAAATGTCTATTAGCCGTTCTCATGCTTTTGAGCGTCATTGTGCTGCCCGGCTGCTGGGATAAGCGTGAACTGACAGATCTTGCGATTATCTCGGCGATTGGCATCGATCGGACAAACGAAGGCAACTACGTGCTGCATCTTCAAATTATCAATCCTGGAAATGTCGCCGGCGGGCTTCAGGGAGGCGGTGCTGGGGACAGGCCGCCTGTATCTGTCTATTCAATTGAAGGCGACAATTTGACGGAAGCACTCAGAAAAGCCTCCATGAAGGTATCGCGGCGGCTTTATTTTGCCCATACCAACCTGGTCGTAATCAGCGAAAAGCTGGCGAAAGAGGAAGGGCTGGATTTTGTATTAGACAATCTTGACCGGGACACGGAATTTAGGACAACGGCGACCTTCGTCGTTGCCCATAAAACAAAAGCAGAAAATATCGTGAAAATCCTGACGCCTATTGATAAAATTCCGTCAAACAAAGTCAATAAAACCCTCGATTTCACGGAAGCGCAATACGGTCGGGTGGTCAAAACCAATATTCAGGACGTTTTGAAAACACTTGCCAGCGACACAAGGGCACCGATTATTCCGGGTTATTTGATGATTGGCGATGATAAAAAAGGAGTCAGCATGGAAAACACGCAGGCAACTGACCCGAAAGCCATTCTTCAGGCAGACGGCTTGGCGGTTTTTGATAAGGCTGGGTATTTAAAGTATTGGATTGAAGATGATGAAAGCGTGGGGGCAGTCTGGCTTATGAATAAGGTCCAGCATACGTTTATTAATGCTGATTGGGGCAAGACGAAAGATGCGGTCAGCTTGCAGGTTACCCATCAAGATACAAAGCTGGTACCTGATATGCGGAACGGACGTCCGCACATCCATGTGAAAGTGACGGTTGAAGGAATTATAGATGCTGTCAAATACCCTTTCCAATTGTCTAATCCGAAGGTGCTGGCCGCTATTGAAAAAGCGCTCAACAAAGAGCTTGAAAAGGAAATCAGCCATACTGTGAAAATGATCAAGAAGAATAAGATAGATTTTGTCGGTTTTGGTGACATGATATATAGAAAGTATCCGAAGCAGTGGGAGAAAATGAAGGACACATGGGACAAAGAATATTTGCCCGAACTGCCCATCGATGTGAAGGCCGAGACGTATATCAGAAGAACGGGATTGCGAAACAATCCGATCAAACACCAGTTTAAAGATGATTAGGTCTGGAGAAAGGGGAAGTGACAGATGGAAAAAGCCAGAATAAGCATAAGGCAGCTGTTTGTCATGATTATCATTTTTGAGCTGGGCAGTTCCTTATTGATTACACCTGGATCAATGGCGGGCAGGGATGCTTGGATCGCAGTTCTGTTGGGGTGTGCGGCCGGTTTGTTTCTTTTCTATTTGTATCAAGGCATTTATCAATGTTACCCGAATTCTTCTCCGAAAGAATATATGGATGATATGCTGGGAACCAAGCTGAGCTGGCTGTTTTCATTTCTCTATATCTTGTACTTTGCCTATATTGCCGCAAGGGTCCTGCGTGACTTTGGAGAAATGCTGCTGACATTTGCTTATCATGATACACCTATCATTATTGTAAATGGTTTATTAGTGGTAGTTAGCATATACGCCGTAAGAAAAGGAATCGAAGTGCTCGCCCGCGCGGCTGAGCTGCTTTTCGGAGCCATGTATTTACTGGGCGCGATCGGCCTCGTGCTGATTGTTGTCTCAGGCTCTATAGACCCGCATAACTTAAAACCTGTTTTGGCGGACGGCATTTCTCCTGTCCTTTACTCTGTTTTCACTCAGACCATGTACGTTCCGTTTGGCGAAGTCGTTTTATTTGTGATGATTTTCCCTAACCTGAATGACAGAAAAAATGTGAAAAAAATGGGGATGATCGCTATGGCTATTAGCGGATTGGTTGTGGCGCTCACCGTGGCAATTAATATCAGCGTGCTTGATGTTGATCTTACACTCAGATCCCAGTTCCCGCTTTTAAGCACGATCCAGACAATCAAGGTCGAAGAATTTTTAGACCGGCTCGATGTCTTTTTTATGCTGGCGCTGATCATCGGCGGCTTCTTTAAGGTCAGCCTCTACTTATATGCCACTGTGGTTGGGACATCTACGCTCTTTAAGGAAAAGAAACCCTCTCAATTGGCTTATCCGATGGGATTGGGCATCTTAATCCTTTCTATAACGATCGCGACTAACTTTTCAGAGCACTTGAACGAAGGCTTGAAAGTGGTGCCGCTGTATATTCATTTGCCTTTTCAATTATTGTTTCCGCTCTTTCTGTTTATTGTGGCTGTTTGGAAAAAGAAACGAAGAGAGAAGTCAAAAGGGGCGGAAGCAAAAAAACGATAAAAAGAGCGGGGGGATGCAGCCGCCGCTCTTTTTATGTTCACTTCTATATAAAAGGGGGATTTAGGGTGCGCCCCTGTCTGCACTGGCAGAGGCGCGTTTTGTTATACGACTGCGATGTTTTCCTTCACAGTAAAGCTTCCTCTTGAAAGTCTGATATTGATGTCTGACACTTTTGCAATTTGTTCATCGTGCGTCACCATGATGACACATTTATTTTCCTTGTGTGCCAGATCTTGAAAGAGCCGTACGATCTCTTTTGATGTGTCCTCATCAAGGTTTCCGGTCGGTTCATCGGCTACGATAAGATTCGTGTCACAGCAGAAAGCCCTTGTAATTGATACCCGCTGCTGCTGTCCGCCGCTCAGTGTGAGCACTTTTTGCCGGGCTTGTTTTTCGTTGATGCCAACCTTCTGCAGCATGTCAAGCGCATATGATTCTTTGTTCTTTTTTTTAGAACCTGTGATTTCCATAGCGGTTGTGACGTTCTGCAAAGCCGTCATATACGGGAGCAGGTTGTACGCCTGAAAGACGATTGATACATATTGATTTCTGAAATTGGTTAAGCCGATTTTAGAAACCGCTTTTCCGCCGTAAAGAATGTTTCCTTCTTTTGGTGCGTCAAGTCCGCCTGCCAGAGACAGGAAAGTGGTTTTCCCCGTCCCTGATGTGCCGACGATTGTGTAGAATTTTCCTTTTTGAAAGCTGATGTTAATATCCTGAAACAATGGCTGGCTTTTGTCTTTATACCAGTAGCCGACTTGTTGAAATTGTAATAAGCTCATAGGTTCCGCCTCTTTCTATTCCTGTTTTGTCAATATCGTTTTCGGATGAAGCCGCAGTACTGAAATTGACGGCAGCAATGTTGCAATGATTGCGATTAGGATGCCGATCCCGCCAAGAATAAGCATATCGTTCATTGAAACCGTGACGTTCAGTGTATCGATAACGTCCACGTTTGATGAACTGTGGCCGAACATTTTGCCGCCCATGCCACCGCCGCCGCCGGGCATTTGTCCGCTTGCGGTTTGCGTTAAATCGGTTGATGAACTGATTTGCTGGGATAAAAGCTGATTTCCAAGCTGATTCGCGACGAGATTTCCCGTCACAGATGCAAGGCCGATAGCGATAACGGCCACAATCAGAATCTCAGTCAAGAACTGTCCAATCAATTTCCATCGTTTTTCACCGATAGCCATTAACACGCCCATTTCGTATTTGCGCTCCCTGATTGACATCATGACAATCAGGCCAAGAATGATGGCGCCTGCCACTGATACAAGATACACCACGTTTTTAGAGAAAGAAGCCACATTTTCAATCGGCCCGACCATTTGCTGGTAAAGCTGATCGTTTGTATTCAGTGTGTACGTATCGAAGTCAATTGATGTTTTCTTCGCAGCTTTTACGAAAGCATCCATATTTTTCGCGTCGTCCATATAGTAAACAGCTGAGTCAATCGTATTTTTATAGTCGTCGCCTTTCAATGCCGCTGTTGCTGTGTAAGGCGTATAAAGCTTGTTATAAGGATTTAAGAAAGAGAAATTTTGGGCTTGGTCATCACCTGAAGATGTTGTTTTATAAATACCGACGATCTTCAGTTTTACTGTTGTATCCTCATCCGTTGCTGATTCAATTGTGATCGAATCGCCAACGCTTAAATCATTTTCTTCCGCTAATGTTTCGTTGATCACTGTTACTTTTTTGCCGACATCTGATTTTGTAATCGCGCGTCCGTCTGTGATTTTTGAATCCCCCTCAGAGAAATCATCAACTAATGCTGTGCTGATGACACCTTCAATAGAAAGATCGGCTTGAACCATTTGCGGTCCGCCTTGTCCGCCGCCTTGGCTGTTTTTAGCGTTTGAGCTTGAACTGCTGGAGCTGGAATCACTTGAACTAGAGCTTTCAATCGCATCAAAGTTTCCTGCGTTGGCTGAAGCTGATGCGGTGTAATTGTAGCTCTTCACATGATCAAGCGCTGCAAGCTTATTCGCATCAGACACTTTGATCGGTGTTGATTCGAAGCTGCGTTTTTCACCGCTGTCCTGCTGTTTTTCCATTTGCTTTTGGCGGTCAACCTGAAGTGTCACGCTTCCGCCGAGTTCCTGTCTGGCCAGTTCGCTTGACTTTTGTGCTGCCGACTGGATGGTGAGGCCTGATAAAACAAAGACACATATGACTGTAAACACAAATAATTGCAATAACGTTTTTCCCTTTTTAGCCTTCATATTCCAAAAGGCCCGTTTGATAAAGTTCATTTATGTTCCTCCGCATTGGTATTTTTATTGATAAGACCGCCTCTGGGGCGCGTCCCCTTGCTGATAAATTAATAGTAGTCCAAAGGTATGAAAAAAATATGAACAATCTATTTCTAGTTGATGAAATAAAAACTAACAATTGTGAAACGCAAAACCTTCTGTTTAAAATGGTGCTATTATATAAAAAAGCATCAAAACAACCGGAGGATATAATGAAAATATTAATGATAGAAGATAATGTTAGTGTATGTACGATGACGGAGATGTTCTTTTTTAAAGAAGGTTTTGAAGCGGAATTCGTTCATGACGGGTTAGAAGGGTACCAGCGTTTTACGGAAGAAAATTGGGATCTGATCATTTTGGATATCATGCTTCCATCTATGGACGGCGTGACCATCTGCAGAAAAATAAGAGAGACAAGCACGGTGCCGATTATCATGCTGACTGCCAAAGACACTGAATCAGATCAGGTCATCGGGTTTGAGATGGGGGCGGACGATTATGTCACAAAGCCGTTCAGCCCGCTGACATTGGTTGCCCGCATCAAAGCCGTCATCAGAAGATACAAGGCGACAGGCAAAGCTGTTATTGATGAAGATATGATCGAATCAGAATGCTTTACCATTAATAAGAAGACGAGAGAAGTATTATTAAACGGAGAGCCTGTAGAAAATCTCACGCCGAAGGAATTCGATCTGCTTTATTACCTTGTCCAAAATCCGCGGCAGGTGTTCTCCAGAGAACAGCTGCTCGAGCAGGTATGGGGCTATCAGTTTTATGGAGATGAACGAACGGTTGACGTTCATATCAAACGGCTGCGTAAAAAGCTTGCAAGCGAGGACAAGCCTTTCCTGTATACTGTGTGGGGAGTAGGGTATAAATTTGATGAAGATTAAATATTTATATCAGCTGCTGCTAAGCCATATCAGCATTTTGATTTTAGCGTTTGTCATTATCATTTCTCTGTTTTCCCACTTTGTGAAGGAATTTGCCTATCAGAACAAAGTAGAGGAATTGACGTCATATGCGGTGCAGATTGCAAATGAATTCCAAGCCGGCCAGGTGGACATGCGCAGGCTCTATCCTTATCAGGACATGTTAAGCACAAGAAAGACGCAGTTTATCATCTTTAATGAAGAGCAGCAGCCCTATTTTCTTCCTGAAGGCTTTCATCACCCACCAAGGGAACAGCTGAAGAAATCAGAATGGAATAAGCTAAAAAAAGGGCAGACTGTCATGATCAGGGCAGATGGCCGTTTTGATGATGAAGTGTCACTTGTGGCGCAGCCTATATTTGTTCAGAACGAATTTAAAGGCGCCGTTCTGCTGATTTCTCCGATCAGCGGTGTTGAACAGATGGTCAATCAGGTCAACCTCTATATGTTTTACGCTGTGATCAGCACGCTTGTGATTACGATTCTCGTGAGCTGGCTTCTGTCCAAATTCCATGTCAAGCGGATTCAAAAGCTGAGAGAAGCGACAGATAAAGTGGCTTCCGGCGATTATGACATCCATTTGGAAAACAGCTACGGGGACGAAATCGGCGTACTGGCGTCTGACTTTAATATCATGGCGAAAAAACTAAAGCAGTCAAGGGATGAAATCGAGCGCCTTGAGAAGCGGAGAAGGCAGTTTATCGCTGACGTGTCACATGAATTAAAAACACCGCTGACGACGATCAACGGTTTGGTTGAAGGGTTGAACAGCCATACGATTCCTGAGGATAAAAAGGATAAATGCTTCTCGCTGATCAGTGAGGAAACGAAGCGCATGCTGCGGCTCGTAAAAGAAAATCTGGATTATGAAAAAATCAGATCCCAGCAAATCACCTTGAACAAGCTAGACGTTCCTCTGATCGAGGTGTTTGAAATCGTGAAAGAGCACTTGCAGCAGCAGGCGGAAGAAAAACAAAACAAGCTGATGATCCAAGTAGAGGATCACGTCATCGTACATGCCGATTATGACCGGTTCATTCAAATTCTCGTCAACATTACGAAAAACAGCATCCAATTTACGCAAAACGGTGACATTTGGCTGCGCGGAATGGAAGGTTATAAAGAGACGATTATTGAAATTGAAGACACGGGTATCGGCATTCCAAAAGAGGATATTGAGCATATTTGGGAGCGATTCTATAAAGCAGATATTTCAAGAACGAACACAGCATACGGTGAATACGGACTCGGTCTCTCGATCGTCAGGCAGCTCGTTGAAATGCACCAGGGCACAGTAGAAATCAAGAGTGAAGAAGGGAAAGGCACAAAGTTCATCATCCGCCTTCCTTTAACGGCAAAACAGCAATAGCATACAGGGCGGCGCATCAACTGATGCATCCGCCTTTTTTGCACACCGCTTCGGTTTATTGCGTGCTCCCGAAAACAAAGATTGCGTGTTTTTCGGGTTGGGACGGTCTATAAACATGATAAAATATGACATAAACAGTTTTTGATGGGAGAGGGTGAAGGAATGAAGAGCGGGGTAATTCCTTCTTCAGCGGTCGGTCAAAAAATTAACGAGTGGTACAGATATATCCGGACATTCAGCGTGCCGGATGCCGAAGTGTTAAAAGCTGAAATCCAGCAGGAACTGAAACACATGCAGCATGATTCCAACTTGCTGCTTTATTATTCACTAATGGAATTCCGGCACCAGCTTATGCTGGATTATCTTGAGCCGTTAGAGAAATTAAATATCGAAGACCAGCCAAGCCTGTCTGAATTATCAAGAAACATTGACAGCAACCAGGCAGATCTCAAAGGGCTGCTCGACTATTACGTGAATTTTTTCCGCGGGATGTATGAGTTTGATAAGCGGGAATTTATTTCTGCCATTACATACTATAAACAGGCGGAGAAAAAGCTCTCCTTTGTCGCAGACCATATTGAACGGGCTGAATTCTATTTTAAAATCGCGGAAGCTTATTATTATATGAAGCAAACGTATTTTTCATTGATTAATATAAAAAACGCTTATGAAATTTACGTGGAGCAGGAAACCTATAATGTGAGAATCATTCAATGCCATTTCGTGTTCGGGGTCAACCTGATGGATGAAAGAAATTTCGAACAAGCCGCACGCCATTTCAAATTGGCGCTCAATATGGCCCAAGCGGAACAAAAAGCCCAGCTGGTCGGAAGAGCATACTACAATCTCGGATTATGCTATTACAATCAAGACCTTCTAGACCCTGCCATTGATTACTTTGAAAAAGCGGTCTCCACGTTTGAAAGCAGCAGGATCGTCAATTCTCTCCCGCAAGCCTATTTTTTAATCACCCTGATTTATTATAAACAGGGAAAACATGATAAAGCTTCGGAATATCACAAGCGGGGCTATGAATATGCTAAAGAAACAGACGATGCAGACTATGCCGTAAAATTCGAGTTTTTGCAATCCCTATATCAGGATCAGCCCAATGAAGAAGGAATCGAACGATGTTTCCAGTACTTAAAAAATAAAAATATGTACGCTGATATAGAGGATTTAGCCCTAGAAGTAGCAAAATATTACTATGAACAGAAATGGTTTAAACTGTCTGCTTCCTACTTTCTACAAGTTGAAGAGGCAAGAAAACAAATACAAAGGAGTGAAGGTTTGTATGAAATTGAAATCTAAGTTGTTTGTTATTTGTTTGGCCGCAGCCGCGATTTTTACAGCGGCTGGCGTTTCTGCTAATGCGGAAGCACTCGACTTTCATGTGACAGAAAGAGGAATGACGTAAGAACAAGCCCCTTCTCATTAGCGAGAAGGGGTTTTTCTTTTCAAAAAAACACCGCAAGACATAGTCTTGCGGTGCCGCCTTCATGGAGATTACGTTTATTTAGTAGCCTCCTACAAATGCAGTTCCCACAATGATCAAGAGGATAAATAACACAACAATCAAAGCGAAAGAAGTTCCGTAACCTGACATTTTGTGCACCTCCTTGCGAGATTGCTTCAGCAAATGCTGCAAAACTGTGGCGGACAGGGTCCCGCAGAGACGGTCAGCAGCTTAGTAGCCGCCAACAAACGCAGTCCCTACGATAATTAAAAGAATAAACAATACAACGATTAAAGCGAAAGAACTGATGCCGCCGTAACCGCCGCCGTTAGAGTATCCTGACATAAGGTTTCACCTCCCTATGAAGGATACTATAAGATATGCTGAACCGATCCATTTGGCAGGGATAATAGTGGACAAGAGAAAAAATGAAGAATTCGGCTATATGAAGGTGATATAAAAAATAGCGGGCGCTGCCGCCCGCTATTTATGTACGATTAAGAGATCAGCACGCCCGCGAAAAATTCCTGGTATAATGCTTGAACGGCTTTTCTTTCTTCGGCTTCTTTTACGCCAAACATCATGCTCACTTCAGAAGATCCCTGATTGATCATTTCGATATTCACCTGTGCCTCTGATAATGCTTTGGCGGCTCTTGCCGTTGTACCGACATTGTGGCGCATCGCTTCCCCTACAACCATAATCAGGGCGAGATGATGCTCGACGATGACTTCATCGGCATGCAAATCCTCTTCGATCCGTTTGATGACGCTGCGTTCAGTGGCGGCATCCATTTGCCCCTGCCGTAAAATGATTGTCATGTCATCGATTCCCGATGGAACATGCTCATACGTCAAACCATGCTCCTCCAGGATGTGAAGGGCTCTGCGGCCAAAACCGATTTCTCTGTTCATGAGATACTTGCTGATATAAATGCTGCAAAAACCGGTGTCGCTGGCAATGCCGACGACAGGCCCGTTTTTGTTATCCCGCTTGCTGACGACTCGGGTGCCTTCGGCTGAGGGGTTGTTCGTATTTTTGATCTGAACGGGAATCCCCGCTCTGAATGCCGGAATGAGCGCTTCATCATGAAACACTGAAAAACCCGCGTAGGACAGCTCCCGCATCTCTCTATATGTCAGCTCGCTGATTTCCTTTGGATTCTCAACGAAGGACGGATTGACAGAATACACAGCGTCTACGTCTGTAAAGTTTTCGTACAAATCGGCTTGTAGTCCGTTGGCAAGAATCGAACCGGTAATATCAGAACCGCTCCGTGAGAATGTGATCACATCGCCATCCTTGCTGAATCCGAAAAAACCGGGAAAAATGATGAGTCCGTCACGTTCCCGAAGACGATAGAGGTTTTGGTAGGATTCAGGAAGAACCTGCGCGTTGCCGGGTTCATTTGTCACAAAAAGGCCGGCATCCTTCGGGTTTACATATTCCGCTTTGACGCCTTTATAGCGGAAATAAGCGGCGATCAGCTTGGCATTGTTATCCTCTCCGCTGGCCTTGACTGCGTCAAGGTATTGTTCGGGATTGCTTTTATCTCCTTCTAAAAGCGTAAACAGATCATCTCTGATTTTTCCGATAATGCTTTGCCCCAGCTGAAGCTCAGTGGCGATGAGAGCGTACCGTTCCACAACTGCTTCCGCCAGTTCAGGTGCGCTGCCTGATGCCAAATATTGTTCTGCACATGCGATTAAGAGATCAGTCACTTTCGTATCCTCGGCATAGCGTTTACCCGGAGCTGAAACGACTACAGCTTTCCGTGCCGGATCTGAGGTAACGATGTGAAACACCTTGTCAAGCTGGGCGCCTGAAGCAAGTGAGCTGCCTCCGAATTTAACGACCTTCATGTTTACATCTCCTAATGTTTAAAATTTTCACACAAATTTAGTATTTATTATCTCTCTTTCAGTACTGTAAATCAAGGGTTAATTTCTTTCTGGAGAGAACATTTGTATTTTCCACGAGGAATAATGTCAAGTTTGCTGACCGTATACCTGCGTTATAAAGATAAATATGGTAAACAGCCTAACGTTTTGGGATGGAAAATGGTTAGAATGATTAGTAAAATGGATAAATGACTAGGTTAATATTTTTAAAGAATATTGACTAACCCTAAAAAAATGGTAATATGTAAATGATAATGATAATCAATTACTATATGGCCATATTGTTTTGAGTCCTTGCGGAGTAGGAGATACGTTCTTTTTGCTGTAAGGATGTAAGGAGGCAGCATGAAGCTACGTTACTTATTTATTCTACTTATCATATTAGCCGTCACATCTGTATTTATCGGCGTAGAAGATCTGTCGCCGCTTGATCTCTTCGATTTAAGCAAACAAGAGGCGTCAACGCTGTTTGCAAGCCGTATGCCGCGATTGATCAGCATTGTCATCGCGGGATTAAGCATGAGCATCTGCGGTTTGATTATGCAGCAGATCAGCAGAAATAAATTCGTGTCACCGACGACGGCGGGCACGATGGATTGGGCGAGGCTCGGCATTTTAATTTCCTTGCTGCTGTTTACATCCGCCAGTCCTTTAATCAAAATGCTGGTCGCGTTTGTCTTTGCCCTTGCAGGAAATTTTCTGTTTATGAAAATCCTTGAAAGAATCAAGTTTAACGACACCATCTTTATTCCGCTTGTCGGTCTAATGCTCGGGAATATCGTCAGTTCAATCGCGACATTTATCGCATATAAATATGACTTGATCCAGAATGTGTCATCATGGCTGCAGGGAGACTTCTCTTTAGTCGTGAAAGGAAGATACGAGCTTCTTTATCTGAGTATTCCGCTCGTCATCATTGCCTATGTGTATGCGGATAAATTCACATTGGCCGGTATGGGTGAAAGCTTTTCTGTCAACCTCGGCCTGAAGTACAAACGGGTTGTGAACATCGGGCTCATTATCGTGTCCCTGATCACGTCCCTTGTCATTTTGACTGTCGGTATGCTGCCGTTTCTCGGTTTAATCATCCCGAATATTGTATCGATTTACAGAGGAGACAATCTGAAGAGCAGCCTGCCGCATACTGCGCTGTTGGGAGCTGTTTTTGTGCTGTTTTGCGATATACTGGGCAGAATCATTATCTTCCCTTATGAAATCTCGATTGGCCTGATGGTCGGAATCATCGGCAGCGGCATTTTCCTGTTTATGCTGTTAAGGAGAAAAGCCTATGCGTAACCAGATGAAAATAGCTTTGCTCGTTGGTTTAGCCATTGTATGTATTGGCTTGTTTTTGTTTTATGACTTAGGCAATTGGGATTACACCCTGCCGAGACGAATCAAAAAGGTCGCAGCCATTGTGCTGACGGGGGGAGCGATTGCGTTTTCGACCATGATCTTTCAAACGATTACGAACAACCGCATCCTGACGCCGAGCATTTTGGGCCTTGATTCTCTCTACATGCTGATTCAGACTGGCATTATCTTTTTGTTCGGTTCTGCGAATATGGTCATCATGAATAAAAACATCAACTTTATCATCTCTGTTCTGCTGATGATACTGTTTTCTCTTGTTTTGTATCAGATCATGTTCAAGGGTGAGGGGAGAAATATCTTTTTCCTTCTGCTTATCGGAATCGTGTTTGGCACTCTGTTCAGCAGCCTGTCTTCCTTTATGCAGATGCTGATTGATCCGAATGAGTTCCAAGTTGTGCAGGACAAGATGTTTGCCAGCTTTAACAATATCAATACGGATTTGTTATGGCTCGCGTTCATCATCTTCCTGCTGACAGGCATTTATGTCTGGCGTTTTACAAAATTTTTCGATGTGCTGTCGCTCGGACGCGAGCACGCCGTGAATTTGGGCATTGACTACGACAAAGTGGTGAAGCAGATGCTGATCGTGGTTGCGATTTTGGTTTCTGTTTCAACAGCGCTAGTCGGGCCGATTATGTTTTTAGGCCTTCTGGTCGTCAACCTGGCGAGAGAATTCCTGAAAACATATAAGCATTCATACTTAATCGCAGGCTCCGTTTTCATCAGCATCATTGCGCTGGTCGGAGGGCAGTTTGTGGTTGAGAAAGTGTTTACCTTCTCAACGACGCTGAGCGTCATTATTAATTTTGCCGGCGGGATTTATTTTATCTACTTGCTGTTAAAGGAGAATAAATCATGGTAGAGGTCAGAAATGTAAGCAAACAATATGGCGGGAAAGTTGTCCTTGAAGAGACGTCAGTCACGATTCAAAAGGGCAAAATCACCTCGTTTATCGGTCCTAACGGCGCCGGCAAAAGTACGCTGCTGTCTATCATGAGCCGCCTGATCAAAAAAGATTCCGGCGAGATTTACATAGACGGACAAGAGATTGGAGCATGTGACAGCAAAGAGCTTGCCAAGAAAATGAGCATTTTGAAGCAGGCGAACCAAATCAATATCAGGCTCACGATCAAAGACCTCGTCAGTTTTGGCAGGTTTCCGTACTCACAGGGCCGGCTGACAGAGGAAGACTGGGTTCATATCAACCAGGCGCTCAGCTATATGAAGCTGGAAGACATTCAAGACAAATACTTGGATCAGCTGAGCGGCGGACAGTGCCAAAGGGCATTTATCGCCATGGTCATTGCCCAGGACACAGATTATATCTTTCTGGATGAGCCGCTGAACAATCTGGATATGAAACACTCAGTTGAAATTATGAAACTGCTGAAACGGCTGGTAAAGGAGCTTGGAAAAACGATCGTCATCGTCATTCACGATATCAATTTTGCTTCAGTCTATTCGGACTATATCGTCGCTTTGAAAAACGGCCGAATCGTAAAAGAAGGACCGCCTGAAGAAATGATAGAAACGTCAGTGCTTGAGGAAATCTACGATATGACCATCCCGATTCAGACGATTGATAATCAAAGAATAGGTGTCTATTTTTCTTAATATATAGAAGAGGTGAAGAGCATGAAAAAGTTCGCATTACTATTCATCGCTTTGGTGACGGCAGTTGTGATTTCTGCATGCGGAAACCAAAGCACAAGCAGCAAAGGTTCTGATTCTAAGGAAGAACAAATCACGGTGAAACACCAGCTGGACAAAAACGGAACAAAAGTACCGAAGAGCCCTAAAAAAGTTGTCGTATTTGACTTTGGAAGCTTAGATACATTAGATAAACTTGGACTTGATGACAAAGTAGCGGGACTGCCGAAACAAGCCCTTCCTAAATATCTGTCCAAATTCAAGGATGACAAATATGCTGACGTCGGAAGCTTAAAAGAGCCAGCCTTCGAGAAAGTGGCAGATTTAGACCCTGACTTGATCATTATTTCAGGAAGACAATCTGAGTCTTACAAAGAATTCTCTAAAATTGCGCCGACAATTTATCTTGGCGTAGACACAGCGAAGTATATGGAATCATTTAAGTCTGACGCAGAAACAATCGGTAAGATCTTCGATAAAGAAGATGAAGTGAAGGATGAACTCGCAAAAATCGATCATTCAATCGCAGATGTAAAGAAAACGGCTGAAAAGCTTAACAAAAATGGTCTCGTCATCATGGCGAACGACGGGAAGATCAGCGCATTCGGTCCTAAATCAAGATACGGCCTGATCCATGACGTGTTTGGCGTGAGACCGGCTGATAAAAACATCAAAGCGTCTACTCACGGACAAAGCGTTTCTTACGAGTACATTTCAAAAACAAACCCGGATTACCTGTTTGTCATTGACCGCGGTACAGCGATTGGTGAAACATCATCAACTAAACAAGTCGTTGAAAATGATTATGTGAAAAATGTAAACGCAGTGAAAAATGATCATGTTGTCTACCTTGATTCTGCTACTTGGTACTTATCAGGAGGCGGTCTTGAGTCTATGGCACAAATGATCAAAGAAGTGAAAGACGGTTTAGAAAAGTAAAACCAAAAAGAGCCTCCGCTAAGTAGCGGGGCTCTTTTTTTGTTAATCAGCGTGCCGGCTGCTGTTCGGCAGGGCGCTGAGGTTTCTTTAATGTGAATGAGAGAAGGAAGCCGACAAGTGCAATGACGGCAGCCACAATAAAAGCGGCGTTCATGCCGTGCAGGGCGGCGTGCTTCACATTTGTCGTGCCTGCATGTGCCGCCTGGTTGCTCATCACGGAAACCAATAGTGCGGTTCCGATCGAGCCGCCGACTTGGCGAATCGTGTTGTTCATCGCAGTTCCGTGCGGAATCAAGTGGCGCGGCAGCGCGTTAATTCCGGCTGTTGTCACCGGCATCATGATCATGGCGGTGCCTAAGAGACGAACAGTGTATAAAACGACAATCCAAGCGAGTGACGTATGGTCAGTCAGCTGCATAAACGGCAGAGATGTCAGGAAGATGATGCAGAAACCGGCAATCGCCAGCCCTCTTCCGCCAACACGGTCAAAAATTCTGCCGATAATCGGCGACATAAAGCCCATCACAACGGCTCCCGGAAGGAGCATAAGCCCTGTATCAAAAGCTGTGACGTCTCTGACATTTTGTGTATAAAGCGGCAGGATGGTTTCCGTACCGATCAATAATGCAAAGACGAGGGTTCCCAGCAGTGTTGTTAAGCTGAAAACGCCAAACGTGAAGACGCGGAATTCCAGCATCGGTTTTTCAAGCTTCATTTGTCTTGTGATAAACAAGAGCAGCGCGATGACACCCACCAGCAGTGAAATCAAGACGGTTGAACTGGACCAGCCGTAAGAGCCGACGCTTGAGAATCCGTACAGAAGGCCACCGAATCCAAATGTTGAAAGGATGACTGATAAAATATCAATCTGTGTTTTTCTTAAAGTCGTCACGTTTTTCATCAGGATGCTGGCAAGAATCAAATCAATCACAGCAAACGGAAGAATAATATAAAACAATGATCTCCAAGAGAAAGCTTCGACAGCCCACCCGGAAAGAGTCGGTCCGATCGCAGGCGCGAATGAGATGACCAATCCGACCATACCCATAGCCTGGCCGCGCTTTTCAATCGGAAAGATTGTCAGGAATACAGTCTGCATGAGCGGCATCATAATGCCGGCTCCGGCCGCTTGAATGATACGCGCTGTCAGCAGAACCGGGAAGTTCGGCGCGAACGCTCCGACGACTGTTCCGGCAGTGAAAATGCTCATTGCTGTGATGAGCAGCGCCCGGCTTGTGAATTTCTCAATTAAAAACGCGGTAATCGGAATTAAAATCCCGTTGGTTAACATAAATGATGTGGTCAGCCATTGTGCTTGGTTGGCATCGACATTGAAATCCCTCATGATATGGGGAAGTGCGGTAATCAACAATGTCTGGTTCAAAATCGCCACAAACGCTCCGGCTAACAAAATGCCGACAATGACAGAACGGTTAAAAGGTTTTTGTTCAATACCTGTGTTCAATACATATCCCTTCTTTTCTCTAAGTAATTAACAGTGTTTTTAACATGGAAACGGGCTGTGTTAAAACACCGGTTTGTTCCAGATAGCCAATCAGTGATTTGAGTAAAAAAGCGCGGGGTTCTTCCTTCTTCGCTTCTTCCTCCAGCATGGCGGCTGCGGATGTCAGTTCATCTACGTCATAGTCCGCGGCGGGCAGGGAAGAGATGCCTTTATGTAATTCCTTCAGGCTTTCCGATAATAGGACTGATTTATCCTTTGGCTTGTAGGAGGATGCTGAATGAATATAAAGCTCGATGGCTTCGGGCGGAAGAAGAGACTGGCGGGTTTCCCTGTTTTTGATAATCTGATTGAGGGTGCTGATGATAAACTCTGCGATCGGGTCAAGCTCAAGCGGTTTTTCCTCGATTTTGATCAGCATTAAAAACTCACGCATCATGCCGTGAAGAATGATGACCAAATCCCACACAAACGGGAGAATGGTTTCTCCATACGCCTGGATAAGCGAATCGCGGTGCCAGCAGATAATCGTCGATCTGGTCTGATGGATATGCTGTTTGACCCGGTCATTATGCAGCTTGGGGTTTCCGTAGGTCAGCATATTGAAAAACTGCTGATTCCGCCTGAAGCCCTCCAGTTCCATTTTGACCTTTTGCGTCAAACGCTCCTCCGGTGTAAGTGCGGTATTTTCCTGAAGTCTTGAGGCCGCGGCCACCATTTGCTTCTGGTTAAATGACAGCAGCTCCAAAAGCAGATCTTCTTTAGATTGAAACATTTTATATATCGAAGCTTTTGACATCTTACATTCTTCTGCGATCGCCTGCATGGAAACCGACGTAAAATCCTTTTCCGAAAAAAGCTTTCGCGCGGCTAACAAGATATCTGTTTTTTTATCAAGCATCTCATGGCTTCCTTCTTTCTTGAACATTAGAAAACCCATTGGTTCACAGAAAACCAATGAGTAACAATGAAAAAATTTTACCAAATAAACAAAATAGAAGTCAATGGATTTTAACCGGGTAAATGAAAGGCCTGCCGGAAAATCCGACAGGCCGAATAAGAGCTTATTTTTCAACTTTAAATCCTTGTTTTTCAAGCATTTCACGGATGTGCGGATAGTACAGGCGCTCATAGTAGGAAGCGATGCTCTGTGACCAGTTTCTTGTTTCTTTTCCGTTTGTCCGTTTATTCATGTATTCAGACATCTGTTCGTCGTATGCCTGAATGTGAGACGTCAGCTCATCCTGATTCAAATAAGTTTCCTGATGATTGACAGCTTCCTGCGGCAAGCGCGGTTTTTTCGCTGAACGGTCGGCAGGATGCCCAATGACAAGACCGGATAAAGGGAACACGTATTTTGGAAGCTCAAGCAGTTCGATCAGCTCTTGAGGGTTTCCGCGAACTGCACCGATCGGAACTGTGCCAAGTCCGAGTGACTCAGCCGCTGCTGTTGCTGTGCCGAGGGCAATACCAGCGTCTACTGCGCCGACAAGAACAGATTCCAATCCATTTGTGATTTCCATTTTGAAATCATGCAGATCTTCAAGCGCAATTTTGGCCCGGTTGAAATCTGCGCAGAACAGCAGGAAAACAGGAGCTTGATCGATCCATGGCTGGCCGCCTGCCAGCTCGGAGATTTTCTTTTTGCGCTCTTTATCCTGGACTGTGATCACAGTCACTTGCTGTCCGTTGATAGAAGAAGGGGCTGATTGCACCGCTTCAATGATTTGGTCCAATTGCTCCTGAGCTACAGGCTCATCTGTGTAGCTGCGAATCGAGCGGTGGTCTGTTAAAGATTTAATCACTTCATTCATATGAGACACCCTTCCTTTACTCGCTAAGCTCTGTGCGGACAACATCAAGAGGAGCGCTCAGCAGTTCTTTTCCTTTTGCGACAAACCCTTGGAAATGTGCAGTTTCGTTATGGAATTTCATTGCCGCTTCATCTTTCCATTTTTCAAGCATGACAAATGTATTTTCTTCGCCTACTTTTTCAAATAGGTCGTATTGCGCGTTGCCTTCCTCAGCTCTTGAATGCTGAACAAGTGATTGAGCCTCGCTCAAAAATTCCTCGCGTTTCTCTGGTTTTACTTTGATGTAAGCTTGTAATACGATCATTTAAATCTCCTCCGTTGTTATGCGAATTTATTGTTCGAATTTCATCGAACTAAATGTAACATGTATTCTAAATGAGGTAAAGGAAAAACCCTTATATAGTAAAATTGTCATTCTAATTGTTGTGTGATACATTTGTGTCATGAACATTCCAAACCATCCAGAAACAGAAACATTGCAGCTGACAAAGGTTCTTCATGCACTTAGTGATCCGCTTCGTTTAGAGCTCGTCAAGCAATTAGCTGAAGCAAAAGAAAAAACGTGCAGCACCTGTGCAGATGTGCAGGTTGCCAAATCGACTTTGTCGCATCATTTTAAAGTTTTGAGAGAATCAGGCATCGCTCAAGTTCGGATAGAAGGAAAGCGCCGGTATTATTCGCTTCGCGCTGAAGACCTTGAAAAGGCATTTCCGGGACTGCTTGAAGCCGTGCTGAATGTAGACCAGAACCGCTGGTGAATCAATCCCCTGTAACGGGGATTTTTTTATGTCCGTAAACCGCTTTGAAAAGCCGCTGCACACCCTCCTGAATATCTTCTTCCTTCAGCCGTGCAAAGCCGATAATGAGAGCAGACCTGCCCGTTTGCCGCTTGTTTTCCTTCAAGTTAAATCGGCTCATTCCGAATATTTCAAGCTGCAGCCCGGCAGCATGTGACAGGATGTCTTGTTCGGTGCGCCTGGTATCAAATTCGGTAACAAAATGCAGCCCCGCATTTGCCCCTTTTACGGTAACCTCTCCGCTGAACTCTGCTTCTAAAGCGGTGATCAGGCGTTCTCTCTTTTCTTTATAATGCTGCTTCATTTTTTTTATATGCTTCTGATATTCACCAGACTCGATAAATTCCTGCAGGGTGAGCTGTGTAAGTGATGAGCAAGTCTGCAGATCATAGCCCCGCTGTTTGTATGTCCTCAACAGTTCAGGCGGCAATACCATATAGCTGATCCGCAAACCGGGGAGAAGGGACTTTGAAAAGGTTCCCATATAGATGACATTTTGAAAACGGTCGAGACTTTGCAGCGCCGGAATACTGTCTACATCATATGTGAATTCACTATCATAATCGTCCTCAATGATATATCGGCGCGGCTCCTCGGCTGCCCAGTTCAGTAGCTGAATTCTTCTGGACACAGGCATAATCGTTCCGGACGGAAACTGATGCGACGGGGTGGTCACCAGTACATCTGGCTGCTGTCTGGTGATTTCAGCAATCGACATGCCCTTTTCATCCAGCATGATCGTCTTGACTTGTTTTCCGGCATTCTTCAAAAGCTGATACATGCGCCTGTAGCCAGGCTCCTCCATCGCATACACGGCTTCCTTGGGTAAAAGCTCAGTCAACAGCTGCATGAGCACCTGTGTGCCTGCCCCTATGATCATTTGTTCTGGCCTGCATTTTACACCCCTCGTCAGGGAAATGAGCCTGGCAATGGCCGCTCTCACTTCATATATCCCTTGCGGATGTGACATATCGCCGAGCGTGCGGTATGAGCGGGAGGCCGCTTTTTGCTCGCAGCGGAACCAGCTTTTGATCGGAAAATGGTCTGTATCGGAACTCATGTGTGAAAACGATATCCAATCGCTCTGGTCGATGTGAATCTCTTTTAGATCATCCGGCAGTGCAAATGGAGGGTGTTCCTCGGCGGAAAACATGTCTAGTTCCTCCACGAAGAAACCCTTTCGTTCAATGGCGTACAAATACCCTTCAGCCAGCAGTTGCTGATAGGCTGAATTCACTGAATTTACGCTGACCTTGAGATTTTCAGCCAGCTCCCGCTTGGAGGGAACCTTCGAGTGCGGCAGCAGATTGCGGCTGAGGATTTCTTTTTTCAGCCTTTGATAAATTTGCTGATAGATATAATCGGCTTGCTCTGAACGATCGAGTGTAATTGTGATATCCATTTTGTAGTTTCTCCTTCTGATACCATCAAAAAGTTATAATTGGTACTTTTCATCATACCAAAGAGAAGTCAGAATGATAAGAAAATACCGACAGGGGGATATTCACATGAGTCAAACAACAGCAAGCATCACAACTGCACAATGGCAGCAAAAACGGGATCAATTTGTGTCAAAAGGTGTGAGCAACGGCAACCGCAGTCTGGCGGTCAAAGGAGAAGGGGCCGAGCTGTACGATCTGGACGGCCGGAGATTTATTGATTTTGCAGGCGCCATCGGCACGTTAAATGTCGGACACTCGCATCCGAAGGTGGTTGAGGCTGTGAAGCGGCAGGCGGAGGAGCTGATTCATCCTGGTTTTAATGTCATGATGTACCCGACTTATATCGAATTAGCCGAAAAACTGTGTGGCATCGCGCCGGGCAGCCATGAGAAAAAAGCGATTTTTCTTAACTCAGGGGCAGAAGCGGTCGAAAACGCTGTGAAAATCGCCAGAAAGTATACAAAGCGTCAAGGCGTTGTCTCATTTACGCGCGGGTTTCATGGACGCACGAATATGACGATGAGCATGACAAGCAAGGTAAAACCTTATAAATTCGGTTTCGGGCCTTTTGCGCCAGAGGTTTATCAAGCGCCGTTCCCTTATTATTATCAGAAGCCGGCCGGCATGAGTGATGAAAGCTATGACGATATGGTCATTCAAGCATTCAATGATTTCTTTATCGCTTCAGTGGCGCCTGAAACGGTGGCGTGTGTCGTGATGGAGCCAGTGCAGGGAGAAGGCGGGTTTATTATCCCTTCGAAACGGTTCGTACAGCACGTCGCTTCATTCTGCAAAGAACACGGCATTGTTTTTGTTGCTGATGAAATCCAAACCGGCTTTGCCAGAACTGGCACTTATTTCGCAATTGAGCACTTTGATGTAGTGCCCGATCTGATCACGGTTTCTAAATCGCTTGCGGCAGGCCTGCCATTAAGCGGTGTGATTGGGCGTGCGGAAATGCTTGATGCGGCAGCGCCAGGGGAGCTGGGCGGCACGTATGCAGGCAGCCCGCTCGGCTGCGCGGCGGCTTTGGCAGTCTTGGATATTATCGAAGAAGAAGGACTGAATGAGCGATCTGAAGAAATTGGCAAAATCATTGAAGACAAGGCGTATGAGTGGAAACAAGAATTCCCGTTCATCGGTGACATCCGTAGACTCGGGGCGATGGCCGCAATCGAAATCGTCAAGGATCCTGACACGCGTGAGCCTGATAAGGCAAAAGCAGCAGCGATCGCGGCCTATGCGAATCAAAACGGATTACTTTTGTTGACAGCGGGAATTAACGGTAATATCATCCGCTTTTTGACACCGCTCGTCATCTCAGACAGCCTATTAAATGAAGGGCTCAGCATCCTGGAGGCGGGCCTGCGAGCTTAATCATTGGAAAGAAAACGGCTGGGTCTGCTATCATTTTAAGTAATCATGAAAAGAAAGGAATGTTCAATATGCCAGATCAATTAACGGTCTACAACCCGGCTACGGGCGAGGAGATCAAAACGATTCCTCAGCAATCAGCCACAGAGGTAGAAGAAGCCATTGAACGTTCACATCAAGCGTTTAAAACGTGGTCTAAAACATCAGCGAACGAAAGAGCGTCTCTTTTAAAAAAATGGTATGAGCTGATTGTTGAACATAAAGAAGAGCTTGCAGATTTAATTACAAAGGAAAACGGAAAACCATACCAGGAAGCAGTCGGCGAGGTGCTTTACGGCGCAGGCTATATCGAATGGTTCGCAGAAGAAGCGAAGCGTGTGTACGGAAGAACGGTCCCGGCCCCGACAACGGGTAAACGAATTGTTGTCACACGCCAGCCGGTCGGCCCCGTTGCTGCTATCACGCCCTGGAATTTCCCGAATGCGATGATTACACGCAAAGCGGCGCCTGCTCTTGCCGCTGGCTGTACATTTATCATCAAGCCGGCGCCGGACACACCGCTGTCTGCTTATGAACTAGCGCGCCTCGCATATGAAGCGGGCATTCCGAAGGATGTTCTTCAGGTTGTAATCGGCGATGGAGAAGAAATCGGAAATGTGTTCACAAGCAGTCCGAAAATCCGCAAAATCACGTTCACAGGCTCAACACCTGTAGGGAAAATCCTTATGAAAAACAGCGCGGACACCGTGAAGCACGTCTCAATGGAACTCGGCGGACACGCCCCGCTGATCGTAGATGAAGATGCAGACATTGACCTTGCCGTTGAACAGGCGATGGCGTCCAAATACCGAAACGCCGGCCAAACCTGCGTATGTGCCAACCGCCTGATCGTTCATGAATCCATTAAAGATGAATTTGCTGCGAAACTGAGCGAGCAAGTGTCTAAGCTGAAAGTCGGAAATGGACTTGAGGAAGGCGTCAATGTCGGACCGATTATCAACAAACGAGGCTTCGAAAAAATCGTCAGCCAAATAGATGATGCGGTTGAAAAAGGCGCGAAAGTGATTGCTGGGGGCACATATGACCGAAACGATGACAAAGGGCGCTACTTTGTGAATCCGACAGTGCTCACCGATGTCGATACGTCCATGAACATCATGCATGAGGAAACATTCGGCCCGGTCGCCCCGATCGTCACGTTTTCTGATATTGATGAAGCGATTCAGCTTGCCAACGATACACCGTATGGCTTGGCTGCTTACTTCTTCACAGAAAACTACCGCCGCGGCATCTATATTTCCGAGAATCTAGAGTATGGCATTATCGGCTGGAATGACGGCGGACCGTCAGCGGTTCAAGCGCCATTCGGCGGAATGAAAGAAAGCGGCATTGGCCGTGAAGGCGGTTCAGAAGGTATCGAGCCGTACCTTGAAACAAAATATTTGTCCATCGGTTTATAAAAGAATGCACGCTCCTGAGAGCTGCCGGATTTTCCGGCAGCTCTTTTTGTGTTCCGGCGAATAATCACAACAATTCCAGCCAAAATAACAGCAAATACATTTTGAAAGAAGGTTCCCCAACAATGGATTTATTATTGGCTCTTCTCCCGGCTTTGTTTTGGGGGAGCATTGTTCTCTTCAATGTGAAATTAGGCGGCGGGCCGTACAGCCAGACACTGGGAACGACGATCGGGGCACTCATTGTTTCTATCGTTATTTACTTTTTTGTTCAGCCCGTTCTGTCACTTCGCATTTTTATTGTTGGAATCGTATCCGGCTTATTTTGGTCACTTGGACAGGCCAACCAGCTGAAAAGCATTCAATTGATGGGCGTGTCGAAAACAATGCCGATTTCCACAGGAATGCAGCTCGTTTCCACCTCGCTTTTCGGTGTGATCGTGTTCCGCGAATGGTCAACACCGATTGCGATTACGCTTGGCGTTCTCGCTTTGATCTTTATCATTGTGGGAATCATTCTCACGTCCTTGGAAGATAAGAATGATAAAAAAGAAGGCGAGCCAAGCAATTTGAAAAAGGGCATTTTGATTCTCCTTGTTTCGACTCTTGGTTATTTGGTTTATGTAGTCGTGGCTAGATTATTCAATGTGTCCGGCTGGTCCGCGCTGCTGCCACAGGCAATTGGCATGGTGGTCGGGGGGTTAGTTTTAACCTATAGACACAAACCCTTTAACAAGTATGCGATCAGAAATATTCTCCCAGGCTTAATCTGGGCAGGCGGAAATATGTTTTTGTTTATTTCTCAGCCGCGAGTCGGCGTTGCAACGAGCTTTTCCCTTTCACAAATGGGAATTGTCATTTCTACGCTCGGCGGTATTTTCATCCTGCGTGAAAAGAAAACGAAACGCCAGCTTATAGCAATTGCGATCGGGATTATCCTGATTATTGCCGCCGCTGTATTCTTAGGAATCGCCAAAACAAATTCATAACAAATGGAGGAAGATGTATATGTATCCGGATTTAAAAGGAAAAGTCGTCGCTATTACAGGAGCTGCTTCAGGGCTCGGAAAGGCAATGGCCATTCGCTTCGGCAAGGAGCAGGCAAAAGTGGTTATCAACTATTATAGTAATAAACAAGATCCGAACGAGGTAAAAGAAGAGGTCATCAAGGCGGGCGGTGAAGCTGTTGTCGTCCAAGGAGATGTCACGAAAGAGGAAGATGTAAAAAATATCGTGCAAACGGCAATCAAGGAGTTCGGCACACTCGATATTATGATTAATAATGCCGGTCTTGAAAATCCTGTGCCATCTCACGAAATGCCGCTTAAGGATTGGGATAAAGTCATCGGCACGAACTTAACAGGTGCCTTTTTAGGAAGCCGTGAAGCGATTAAATATTTCGTAGAAAACGATATCAAGGGAAATGTCATCAACATGTCCAGCGTGCATGAAAGGATTCCGTGGCCGTTATTTGTCCACTATGCAGCTAGTAAAGGCGGAATTAAGCTAATGTCTGAAACGTTGGCTTTGGAATACGCGCCGAAGGGCATTCGTGTCAACAATATCGGGCCAGGTGCGATCAACACGCCAATCAATGCTGAAAAATTCGCTGACCCTAAACAGAAAGCAGATGTAGAAAGCATGATCCCGATGGGCTATATCGGCGAACCGGAGGAAATTGCCGCAGTGGCAGTGTGGCTTGCTTCGAAGGAATCCAGCTATGTTACAGGCATCACGTTGTTTGCGGACGGCGGAATGACGAAATACCCTGCTTTCCAGGCAGGCCGCGGTTAAACATAAAAAGCGACCCAGAAATGACATCTGGATCGCTTTCTTTATTAGGCGCGTTTTTTCTTAACAAGCGCTGCTACAGATAAAATAATGGCAGCCGCAGACAGCACAATCGCTGTAATGTCTAGAGCTGAAGAACCTGAGTTTTCGGAATCGTCTTCTGTCTTCGTGGCGCCGTGCTCATCTGTCACTTGTTTTGCAGACGTGATGTTTGTAATGGAATGAGGTGTATCGGCATCCTCGTCACCTGTCCACTCAACAATGCTGCCGTCTTTGTAATATTGGTATGCGTCCCAAGCAGCTTCCTCCGCTTTGTCAGGGTTTTTGGCAACAAAGGTAAACTGCTGGAACTGTCCTTCCCGAATGCCTCCGTCAGTCGCCTCCCATGTTACGGACACTGATTTGTCATCATGTTTTTGAGTGGAAACCTTCCAGCCCGGAATTGGCTCATATTGCTGGAATTCAACATCCTTCGGCATTTTGAGGACAACCTTCGTTGTCGGCAGATTTTTCTCAGAAGGAACCTTCATTGTATACGTTTCCCAAGAGCCTGCAGCAGACTCAGCCGGTTTTACAGAAACATGCGCGCTGGCAGGGGCCGTAAAGAATAAGAGGGAGCCGACAATAGCCGGACATAGTGTCAATGCGATTTTTTTCAACAACGTAAACACTCCTTAATTGGTCTTTGTAAACATGATATTGATTTCGTTAAAGTCGCCG
This sequence comes from Bacillus sp. FSL R5-0603, assembly GCF_038050295.1. Classification (NCBI taxonomy): domain Bacteria; kingdom Bacillati; phylum Bacillota; class Bacilli; order Caryophanales; family Bacillaceae; genus Bacillus; species Bacillus sp. FSL R5-0603. Next base: position 362,438 of record NZ_JBBOYP010000001.1, read on the forward strand.
GTCAGGCCGTGGACTTTGATCTTCCAGTTTCCTTTTTCATTAATCGACAGGTTTTGATCTTGGAAGACGCCTTTTGTTTTTTCTTTTAATGTAAAGGTGCTTTTGTTTTCGCTGCCTGACAGGCCTGTTTTATAAACGGTTAACGTGATTTGCTGGATGTTTTTCACGGGATCTCCGTTATGGTCGGTGACCCGCAGCTCAAATACATTTTTTCCGGGCTGGTTTGGGCTGATGCTGAGAGAAACGCTTTGCCCGTTCTCAATCGCTTTGGTTTGGTAGAACGGTTCCGGCGCTGGCTCAGGCGGGCTTGGCAGGCTTGTAAACACGGCCGCTGTGATCAATACAGCGATGCCGATTGCCCACTCCGCTTTCAACGTTCGGCTGATTCCTGTGCGGCGCTGCTTTCTGGTAAGCAGAAAATGAATCGCACCTAAGACCAGCATGAAAACAAACAGCCCGCTTTTCACTAAAAGAGCTTGGCCGTACGCTGTATGGAACAGTGAATCCATTGAACGAATGATGAAAAATCCATTGAGCAAGCCTGAAAACAAAATGACGCCGACTGCAGTGAGCGCCCATGGGGAGAACCGTCTGACCGTCTCCCACGCGAGCGTTTTGTCAGGCTGCCTCCATTCTTTTGAGAGCAGCAAAACGAGTGCCGCTATTCCGCCGACCCAGATGGAAGCGGAAGTTAAATGAAGGAAATCCATCAAAATGCCGACCGTTTTTTCTTCAACGACAGCAGCATGCCCGGTAAACGCCTTGGCAAGCAGGAGACCGAAAAAGAAAATGAGCGGCGCTGTCCAATAGCCAAAGGATGAAAAGCGGTTTTTCCGTATCGCAGGGATGACAGACAGTGCGAGCAGTACGAACAGCGCGGCCTGTATGATCCAAATGGAGCCGCCTGCTGTCTCAAACAGTGTTTCTCTGATGTAGCCCGGCTGGAATGCGCCGCCCCAGCCGACGCCTGCGTTCGCTTTTGTCTGAATCGGAAGCTGAAGCAAAAGCGCCAGCCCCAGTGCTGCAATCGAGCCGGTCAGGATACGTCTCGTCCGTTTGACGAGCTGTTCTGATTTCCCTTTATACCAGAAAAGATGGAAGAAAACTGTTCCGATAAACAGAGATAGGGCTGTATACAGAATCGCGCGATCTGCTGCTGTTCCCGGATTCAGCGCTGAGTCGGCTGCTTTTTGGCTGCTGAATCCGCCATCCGCTTTCCCGATACTGAACGGAATGACGCCGGAAACCGGATGCCCGTCCGCGGATACGGCATTCCATTCCGCTCTGTACACATCTTTAGGCAGCTTCTTCTTCAGCTTCACTGTCATGATGTGATGATTATCTTTTTTGATTTCAGTCTTGTCCGTATCCACACGGTCGCCGTTTGAATTATAGACTTTAATGTAATGAAACCCTTCTTCAACCGGTTCATTAAATTCGATTTCCACCTGTGCAGGGGCGCTTTTTAATTCGCTGTTTTCCCCAGGTGAAGATTTGACAATATAGGCGTGAGCAAAGCTTGTTTTCGGCAGGAAAACAAGAAAAAGCAGAAGGATGATCCACCATCTGTTTCGCTTCATCACTCAGACACCACCTTCCGCTGTATGTGTTGTGTTATTTCTTGGTGCAGGTGCAGCGTTTCTTTCGGTCTTGAAGCATGTCTTCCAGCGCTTGGTCGAAAGTGCGGACGGCTCCGCCGAATCCTTTTTGAAATCGTTCGGCATGGTCAAGTGTCGCAAACGGAATGGCCTGCGGCTGGCAGCAGTGCAGGTTTAATTCAGCATTTACGACGAAATAAGCCGAACCGGCACTGACGGTTGTCTGTAACAGAAAATCTCTGCAAATCAAGTGTGAAACCTCTTCCGTTTTATCCGCGTAACGCAAAAACGCGCAATGTGCGCAGCATAGCTGTTCAATGTCTTGGTTTACCGTAATCAGCTGAACCGAATGAGCTTGATTGACGGGCTTCAAGCAATAGCTGCACATATGATCCGCTTGAGGTGTTCGGGCGGGGAGCGTGATGCCGCCGGCCGTTTTAATGACCTGATTTGACTGAACCAGCTGATTGACATCTCTGTATACCGTCATTTCCGAAACGCCAAACCTTGCGCTGATGTCAGAAATTCTGAGCGCGCCTTCTTCTTTCAGCCACTTCAGTATGTGTTGCTGTCTATTAATCGGAAGCATTCATACACCCTCTTCATTAAGATCTATTTAAGCGTAGAGGATTTTAGAGACAGAGACAAGTAAGCTGATGATAAAAAATGTGAAAATGTGTTGAACAGAAACAAAACGAAACAGAAGGGACTCTGGTATAATAGACATATGGAATAGAAAGTGAGGAATACCCTATGAAAGAAACACCATGCCCGAACTGCGGCAAACCTTTGACAGGCGACATGGTCAGATCATCAAATGTGCCTTGTCAATTTCGCTGCGGACACTGCCGGGAACGGCTTTATGAATATAAAGTATCAGCTCCGATTATGCTGGTATCATTAGCTGCCATTGTGCTGCTCATTTATCTTTTGCTGCTCCTCCGCAATGCGGCAAGTTCAATGCTGCCGGCTGTACAGCACGTGCCAATGGCTGTTTTTGCGCTTGTGTGCGCCTATCCCGTTTTTATTGTGAGTGAGCGAATGATCGCAAAGTACGTGATTCAAAACGGCAATATTATTTATAGAGGAAAGAGAAAAGGCTCCTGAAACCAGGAGCCTTTTTATTTTTAAAAAATTGTCACAGTCATGTGCCAAAGTCCTCTTTACTTTCAATTGTATAGGGACTGTAAGCGTTTTAACATAGAGTCAAAGGGAAGCACCATTCTCTGAACATATTTTTTTATCTTACAGCGACAAACAAAACAGGGAGGGTTTATATATGCAGCAGCAAGAACAGCAGCAAGGCGGCATGAAAGTGAAAGTGCAGCGCTTTGGGAGTTATTTGAGCGGAATGATCATGCCGAATATCGGCGCGTTTATCGCGTGGGGTATCATTACCGCGCTGTTTATTCCGGCAGGATGGTTTCCGAATGAACAGCTGAACGCGCTGGTCAGCCCGATGATTACGTATTTATTGCCGCTTTTGATAGCGTATACAGGCGGAAAAATGATCTACGACCACCGCGGCGGAGTTGTCGGAGCGACAGCGGCAATCGGGGTGATTGTCGGATCGGATATTCCAATGTTTTTAGGCGCAATGATTATGGGTCCGCTTGGCGGATACCTCATTAAACAGACTGATAAATTATTCAAGGATAAAGTCAAACAAGGCTTTGAAATGCTGATCAACAACTTTACGGCAGGGATTGTCGGCGCGGCTTTAACGATTCTCGCGTTTTACGCCATCGGCCCGGTTGTCCTGACGCTAAATAAATTGCTGGCGGCTGGTGTGGAAGTCATTGTACACGCTAATTTACTGCCCGTAGCCAGTGTTTTTGTAGAACCGGCGAAAGTGTTGTTCCTCAACAACGCCATCAACCATGGAATCTTAAGCCCGATCGGAATCGAGCAAGCATCCCAAACAGGAAAATCAATTCTGTTTTTAGTAGAAGCAAACCCTGGACCGGGGCTCGGCATTTTGCTGGCGTACATGTTCTTTGGCAAAGGATCTTCAAAATCAACGGCTCCCGGTGCGGCGATCATCCATTTCTTCGGAGGGATTCACGAGATTTACTTCCCGTACATTCTGATGAAACCGGCCCTGATTCTCGCAGCCATTGCCGGCGGAGCAAGCGGACTCTTAACGTTTACGATCTTTAATGCCGGACTTGTCGCGGCAGCGTCACCGGGAAGCATTATCGCATTGATGGCAATGACGCCAAGAGGAGGTTATTTCGGCGTATTGGCGGGTGTATTGGTCGCTGCAGCTGTATCGTTCATCGTTTCAGCAGTGATCCTGAAATCTTCAAAAGCTAGTGAAGAAGACCTGGCTGCCGCAACAGAAAAAATGCAGTCCATGAAGGGGAAGAAAAGCCAAGCAGCAGCTGCTTTAGAGGCGGAACAAGCCAAAGCAGAGGAAGCGTCTGAGCTGTCTCCTGAAAGCGTGAACAAAATTATCTTTGCGTGTGATGCGGGAATGGGATCAAGTGCGATGGGGGCATCCATCTTAAGGAACAAAGTGAAAAAAGCAGAGCTTGACATCAGTGTGACCAACACGGCCATTAACAATCTGCCAAGCGATGCGGATATTGTCATCACCCACAAAGATTTAACAGATCGCGCGAAAGCAAAGCTGCCGAACGCGACGCACATATCAGTGGATAACTTCTTAAACAGCCCGAAATACGATGAGCTGATTGAAAAGCTGAAAAAGTAATCTTATAGAAAGAGAGTGATACTCATGCAAGTACTCGCAAAGGAAAATATTAAACTCAATCAAACGGTATCATCAAAAGAAGAGGCCATCAAATTGGCAGGCCAGACGCTGATTGACAACGGCTACGTGACAGAGGATTACATTAGCAAAATGTTTGAACGTGAAGAAACGTCTTCTACGTTTATGGGGAATTTCATTGCCATTCCACACGGCACAGAAGAAGCGAAAAGCGAGGTGCTTCACTCTGGAATTTCAATCATACAAATTCCAGAGGGCGTTGAGTACGGAGAAGGCAACACGGCAAAAGTGGTATTCGGCATTGCGGGTAAAAATAATGAGCATTTAGACATTTTGTCTAACATCGCCATTATCTGCTCAGAAGAAGAAAATATTGAACGCCTGATCTCCGCTAAAAGCGAAGAAGATTTGATCGCCATTTTCAACGAGGTGAACTGACATGATCGCCTTACATTTCGGTGCGGGGAATATTGGGAGAGGGTTTATCGGCGCGCTGCTTCACCACTCCGGCTATGATGTGGTGTTTGCGGATGTAAACGACACGATGGTCAGCCTCCTCAACGAAAAAAAAGAATACACAGTCGAACTGGCGGAAGAGGGACGTTCATCAGAGGTCATTGGCCCGGTCAGTGCGATTAACAGCGGCAGTCAGCCCGAAGAGCTGTATCGGCTGATGAATGAGGCGGCGCTCATCACAACAGCTGTCGGCCCGAATGTGCTGAAGCTGATTGCTCCATCTATCGCAGAAGGTTTAAGACGGAGAAACGCTACAAACACACTGAATATCATTGCCTGCGAAAATATGATTGGCGGAAGCAGCTTCTTAAAGAAAGAGATATACAGCCATTTAACGGAAGCAGAGCAGAAATCCGTCAGTGAAACGGTAGGTTTTCCGAATTCTGCCGTTGACCGGATCGTCCCGATTCAGCATCATGAAGACCCGCTGAAAGTATCGGTTGAACCATTTTTCGAATGGGTCATTGATGAATCAGGCTTTAAAGGGAAAACACCAGTCATAAACGGTGCACTGTTTGTTGATGATTTAACGCCGTACATCGAACGGAAGCTGTTTACGGTCAATACCGGACACGCGGTGACAGCGTATGTCGGCTATCAGCGCGGACTCAAAACGGTCAAAGAAGCAATCGATCATCCGGAAATCCGCCGTGTCGTTCATTCGGCGCTGCTTGAAACTGGTGACTATCTCGTCAAATCGTATGGCTTTAAGCAAACTGAACACGAACAATATATCAAAAAAATCATCGGTCGCTTTGAAAATCCTTTCATTTCGGACGATGTGACCCGCGTAGCGAGGTCACCTCTCAGAAAACTGGGAGAAAACGATAGACTTGTAGGCCCGGCAAAGAAAATAAAAGAACCGAATGCACTGGCGGAAGGAATTGCCGCAGCACTGCGCTTCGATTTCACCGGTGACCCTGAAGCGGTTGAACTGCAAGCGCTGATCGAAGAAAAAGGATACAGCGGCGTACTTCAAGAGGTGTGCGGCATTCAGTCCCATGAACCGTTGCACGCCATCATTTTAAAGAAACTTAATCAATAACCGATCACCCGTGACACAATGTCACGGGATTTTTTTACTATCTCGCAATCTAGTATAATAGAAAGCGCTTACGAAAACAGGGGAAGGAGAATGACGATGAAACAATTCGAGATTGCGGCAATACCGGGAGACGGAGTAGGAAAAGAGGTTGTAGCGGCTGCTGAGAAAGTGCTTCATACAGCCGCTGAGGTACACGGAGGTTTGTCATTCTCATTCACGGCTTTTCCATGGAGCTGTGATTATTACATGGAGCACGGCAAAATGATGCCTGAAGACGGAATACATACGCTAACTCAATTTGAAGCGGTTTTTTTGGGGGCTGTCGGAAATCCGAAGCTGGTTCCCGATCATATATCGTTATGGGGACTGCTGCTGAAAATCCGGAGGGAGCTTGAGCTTTCCATTAATATGAGACCCGCCAAACAAATGGCAGGCATTACGTCGCCGCTTCTGCATCCAAATGATTTTGACCTCGTGGTGATTCGCGAGAACAGTGAAGGAGAATACAGTGAAGTCGGCGGGCGCATTCACAGAGGCGATGATGAAATCGCCATCCAGAATGCCGTGTTTACGAGAAAAGCGACAGAACGTGTCATGCGCTTTGCCTTCGAATTGGCGAAAAAACGGCGCAGCCATGTGACAAGCGCCACAAAGTCTAACGGAATTTATCACGCGATGCCGTTTTGGGATGAAGTCTTTCAGCAGACAGCCGCTGATTATAGCGGAATCGAAACATCATCTCAGCATATTGATGCGCTGGCCGCTTTTTTTGTGACGCGTCCGGAAACGTTTGATGTCATTGTGGCGAGCAACTTGTTCGGTGATATTTTAACCGACATCAGCTCAAGCCTGATGGGAAGCATCGGCATTGCTCCTTCTGCGAACATCAATCCGTCCGGCAAATATCCGTCCATGTTTGAACCGGTTCACGGCTCAGCTCCTGACATTGCCGGACAGGGCCTTGCCAATCCGATCGGCCAGATTTGGACAGCGAAGCTGATGCTCGACCACTTCGGAGAGGAGGAATTGGGGGCGAAAATTCTGGATGTAATGGAGCAAGTGACTGCCGACGGCATCAAAACACGCGACATTGGGGGACAAAGCACAACGGCTGAGGTCACTGATGAAATCTGTTCGCGCTTAAGAAAGCTCTGATGAATCAGGCCGGGGCAGATGGCTGCCCCGGCCTGTCCATTTCCTTACGAAAATTTCCACGAAAGTCTAACCAAGCAGATCCAAATGCTGTATAATAATTTGGAATTCTTAGGAAAGCATCGGGTGAAGGAAGTTGAATGCAAAAACAATCACGTTAAAGAAAAAAAGAAAAATCAAAACGATCGTTGTACTCAGTATCATTATGATCGCAGCTCTCATTTTTACGATCAGATTGGTGTTTTACAAGCCTTTTCTTATTGAAGGATCATCAATGGCCCCAACGCTTAAAGACTCAGAAAGAATTCTAGTTGATAAAGCAGTCAAATGGACTGGCGGGTTTCACAGAGGCGACATCATAGTCATTCATGACAAAAAGAGCGGCCGCTCATTTGTCAAGCGTTTAATCGGTTTGCCTGGTGACAGCATTAAAATGAAAAATGATCAGCTATACATAAATGATAAAAAGGTGGAAGAACCATACTTAAAGGAATATAAACAGGAGGTCAAAGAGTCGGGTGTAACCTTAACAGGTGACTTCGAAGTTGAGGTTCCTTTCGGTAAATATTTTGTGATGGGAGATAACCGTCTCAATTCACTGGATAGCAGAAACGGAATGGGCATGCCTTCTGAGGACGATATCATCGGTACTGAATCTTTCGTCTTTTATCCATTCGGTGAGATGAGACAGGCAAAATAAAACTCAGTGCAACAAAGAACATGGGACGTACGGAACCAAAACACGCGATAATAAAGCACTGTAAGCGATTAAAAAATTTCTGATGAAACAGGGCGGAGCCGTTTTTCCGCCCCGTTTTTTATGATAGAGAGCGTTTTGAAGAAAAGGGCCCTGTTGAAATAAACAGAATGAGGATTGGCGAAGCCGTGAAGCACATCGAATTGATAAATCTCAAGATGGGTATGCTGTTTTTCCCGCAGTTTTTTGATAAGAAGCGCTACGTCAAACGACGGCTCATAATTAGGGAAAAACAATAGGACCGGGCAGGCTGGCACGTGATGAAGAGAATCGCGTATCCGGGAACCGTAATAACAAACAGCTCCGCTCACCTCAGGCATACTGCTGCATTTCCATGCGATAGTAGCCCCCACGCTGAATCCAATCACAAAGATGTGCCGTCCGGCGTTTTGTCTGATCACATTCTGGATGATGGTTTCTCCCGTTTTCAGCCGTTCGTGTTTTGTAAATTGTTCGTATGCCGTTTTTTCTTCTTGCAGTGTGTAGACTTCATCCTCGCCGAGCAGGTTGGGCGTCAACACATCATATCCAGCCATTTTGATCAGCCGGCCCATCTTTTTCATATGGCTGTTTACACCGTATATTTCGTGTACGAGAATGACAAGCGGTTTTGGGGACATAACGGCCTCCTTTTGTGTTTTTTCCATTATATCCTATCGTTTCACTTTAGGCTGAGATATAATGGTCAAAAAAAGGAGATATAAAATGAACTCATTATCTTTGCCTCACCGCTATCCATTTATGTTTATTGATGGCGTGACGGATAGCGAGCCCGGCAAACATGCGGCAGCTTATAAGCTGATTAGTGAGAACGATTGGTTTATCACTGATACGCAAACAGAAATGCCGTTTTCACTTGTGATTGAAGCGCTTGCGCAAACCGCGGCTTTTACAGGAATTACAGATGAGAACAGCTTGGGATTATTGTCTTCGGTGAAGAAAGCGGAAAAGCTGGGAGAAGCTGTGCCTGGTGACCGGCTTGATCTTACGTTTGAAGTCACGCGCAATCGGCGCGGGTTTGTGTTCGGACATGCCAAGGCATCAGTTGGAGAGCAGCCTGTTGCTGAAGCTGAAATCGGCATCTATATTGAAAAATGAAAAAAACCCTTCACAACATTTTGTGAGGGGTTCTATTTTGTGTCGTAATCCCGTTCGCTTTGAGAGTTATCTCTTTGCTGTCGTTTGTGTTTTTCATCATTCATATTTTCCTTCAGCTCTTCATTAGGAATCGGATCGGTTAAGTCGTTGTGCTCGGGGTTTTCATTTGGTTTGTTTTGCTGTTTTCTTTCTGTCATGTTTGATCACCTCACCGTTTGTTTTCCTCTTATCCGTTCTCTTCAAACATAGGAAATCGCTTTTTTGTCCCGCTGGGTATAATGTATTAGAATAGAGAGAAGCACAACAAAAAGATAAAGAGAGGTACATATATGTCTGTTCAAAGAGAAGATGTAGATATCAAGCTGATCGCAATTGATATGGATGGTACACTGCTGAACGACGAGCAGCTGATCTCGGATGAAAACCGCAAAGCCATTCGTGAAGCGGAGGATAAAGGTGTGTATGTGGTGATCAGCACGGGCCGGACGCTGATGACGTGCCGGGAGCTGGCGGAATCGCTAAAGCTGTCATCCTTTCTAATCACGGCAAACGGCAGTGAAATTTGGGATTCGAATTTTAATTTGGTGGAACGGAAGCTGCTTCATACGGACCATATTCAAATGATGTGGGATTTGCGGAATAAGCACAACACTAATTTCTGGGCTTCTACGGTGAATAAAGTATGGAGAGGCGAGTTTCCGGAAAACATTACGGATCATGAATGGCTCAAATTCGGCTTTGACATCGAGGATGACGATATCCGAAACGAAGTGCTTAAGGAGCTGAGAAAAAACAAAGAGCTCGAAATCACAAATTCAAGTCCGACAAACATTGAAGTCAACGCGCTTGGCATCAACAAAGCTGCAGCCCTTGCCAAGGTTACGGAAAAACTCGGCTTTACAATGGAGAATGTGATGGCAATGGGCGACAGCCTTAATGACATTGCGATGATCAAAGAAGCGGGTCTTGGCGTCGCAATGGGCAATGCGCAAGACATCGTAAAAGAAACGGCTGATTATATCACGGATACAAATATTGAGGATGGTGTCGCTAAAGCGATTCGCCATTGGGTACTATAAAAAAAGAGAGTCCTAAGATGGACTCTCTTTTTTAGTTTGGCAGGTTTTCTTCTGGGACCATGGTAGGTTTTCTGACAAAAGTATTTCACAAACTGATATGATTCACTTATAATGAAATAAAGTTCAAAAATTCGGAATAGTCGTTCCGAATTTCGGGACAATAAATGACATAAAGCATATCGTTTGCTTTGGCAGGAGGGATTCTGTGTTTCAGATTGATTTAAACTGTGATTTAGGAGAAAGCTTCGGAGCCTACAAGATAGGCCTTGACCAAGATATTTTAGAGTATGTGACATCAGCGAATATCGCATGCGGATTTCATGCAGGAGATCCTAGTGTTATGCGAAAAACCGTCGCGCTTGCAGCGGAAAAAGGCGTAAAAATCGGCGCGCATCCGGGCTTGCCGGATTTACTCGGTTTTGGGCGCCGCAATATGGCGATTTCTCCTGAGGAAGCGTATGATCTTGTCGTTTATCAAATTGGCGCGCTCTCTGGCTTTCTAAAAGCAGAGGGACTTCACATGCAGCACGTCAAGCCGCATGGCGCTTTATACAATATGGCGGCAGTCGATAAAAAACTGTCGGATGCTATCGCGAAAGCTGTCTATAAGGTTGATCCCGGCCTGATTCTTTTCGGTCTTGCTGAGAGCGAGCTTGTAAAAGCGGGAGAACGGATCGGACTTCAGACTGCAAATGAAGTGTTCGCCGACAGAACATACCAATCGGACGGCACGCTGACACCGCGTTCCCAGCCGGACGCACTCATTGAAAGTGATGATGCCGCCGTCACCCAGGTCATCAAAATGGTGAAAGAAGGGGCGGTCAAATCCCAGCAAGGACATGATGTGTCATTAAAAGCAGATACAGTCTGCATTCATGGAGATGGAGCCCATGCGCTGACATTTGCGCAAAAAATCAGAAAACAGCTCAAAGCGGCTGGAATTGAAGTGACAGCTATTTCAGAACAGAGGTCAACATAAAGGAGGAACAATAGATGGAGCAGCAGAAAAAGACAGCAGGAAAAAAAGCGGGCAGCTGGTCATTGCTGATGGGCGCCGCCTTTTTAATGGCGACATCAGCAATCGGACCGGGTTTCCTCACCCAAACCGCAACATTCACAAACACACTCGCAGCAAGCTTCGGTTTTGTCATCTTAATCTCTATTATTTTAGATATTTTCGCCCAAACCAATGTGTGGCGCATCATCGCAGTTTCTGGAAAACGAGGTCAGGAAATTGCGAATATGGTGCTTCCCGGACTGGGGTATTTCATCGCCATTCTCGTCGTGCTTGGCGGACTAGCTTTTAATATTGGGAATATCGGAGGGGCCGGGCTGGGACTTCAGGTGCTGTTCGGCATTACACCTGAAACAGGCGCTTTAATCAGTGCCGTTATCGCCATTTTGATTTTTGTCATCAAGGAAGCAGGAAAAGCGATGGACCGTTTTACGCAAATCGCGGGGTTCGTGATGATTATTTTAACGGTCTACGTTGCGGCGACGACAGCTCCTCCGGTCGGACAGGCAGTCGCAAATACATTCGTCCCGGAACACATCAGCATATTTGCCATTGTCACCCTAGTGGGCGGAACCGTCGGCGGTTATATCACATTTGCCGGAGGACACCGTTTGCTTGATGCCGGAATTAAAGGAAAGGAATCCATTCCGCAGGTGACAAAGAGCTCGGTTGTCGGCATTTTAATTACATCTGTCATGCGTATCGCTCTTTTTCTTGCGGTTCTAGGCGTTGTATCGAAAGGCCTGCACATCGATGAAAGCAACCCGGCGGCTTCTGTCTTCAAGCTGGCTGCTGGAAATGTCGGTTATAAAATTTTCGGATTGATCATGTGGTCTGCGGCGATTACGTCTGTTATTGGAGCAGCCTATACATCTGTTTCATTTTTTAAAACCTTTTCTCCAAAAATTGAAAAGAACTCACGCGGTATTATTATCGGATTTATTGTTGTTTCTACGTTAGCTTTTGTCACAATCGGCCAGCCTGCGAAGATCCTCGTCCTTGTCGGTTCACTGAACGGCTTAATTCTGCCGATTGCGCTCGGAACGCTGCTTGTTGCCGCCTACAAGAAAAACATTGTCGGTGATTATAAGCATCCGCTTTGGCTGACAAGCACAGGCGCGCTTGTAGTGATTGTAATGGCAGTTATGGGAATCTACACGTTATGTACACAACTTCCTCAATTGTGGAGCTGATATAAGTGGAGCAATTAAACAAAATGACGCCGAAGGATGTACGCGCCCTGATACGAGAGGGGAAAATAAACGGGCCGACCGCAGGCATGTCCGGCGGCTACGCCCAAGCGAATCTTGTGGTTTTGAAAAAGGACCTTGCTTTTGACTTTCTGCTGTTTTGCCAGCGAAATCAAAAGCCCTGCCCCGTGCTGGATGTGACTGAAGCAGGTTCGCCCGTGCCGTCTCTGGCTGCGCCTGATGCTGATATCAGAACGGACTTTCCGAAATACCGTATTTACAGGCACGGTATCTTAACGGAAGAAGTATCTGATATTACGCCATACTGGGAGGACGATTTTGTCGGCTTTCTGATCGGATGCAGTTTCTCCTTTGAACAGGCACTGATCAATAATGGGATAGCTGTCCGGCATATTGATGAGGGGACAAACGTCTCAATGTATAAAACGAATATCGATTGTGTTCCAGCGGGGGCGTTTCACGGACAGATGGTTGTCAGCATGAGGCCGGTTCCTGAACGGCTGGCTGTACGTGCCGCACAAGTGACCTCGCGTTTTCCGGCTGTGCACGGAGGGCCGATCCATATCGGCAATCCGGGAGCAATCGGGATTCGCGATCTCGGGAAACCGGATTTCGGAGATGCCGTTTCCATTCGTGACGGCGAGGTTCCTGTTTTTTGGGCATGCGGGGTGACCCCGCAAGCCGTGGCTATGAATGTAAAGCCTGAAATGGTCATCACACATGCGCCGGGGCATATGCTCATCACAGATATTCGAGACGAGTCGCTTGCGGTGCTGTAGCCTCTCGTCATCCTGATGAACGAGAATTAAAAGAGGTGAGAAAGATGACTGTACAATATCAAATCGAACAGCTTGGTGATTCTGCAATGATGATCCGATTCGGAGAAGAAATCAATGAACAGGTCAACGGCATTGTCCATGCCGCGGCCGCTTATATAGAAGAACAGCCATTTCCGGGATTCATTGAATGTATCCCGGCTTTTACAAGTCTAACCGTATTTTATGATATGTATGAAGTGTACAAGCATTTGCCTCAAGGCATAAGCTCACCTTTTGAGAAGGTCAAGCGCGATGTCGAAGAGCGGCTGGTAGCAATAGCCGAAGACTATGAGGTCAACCGCCGCATTGTAGAAATTCCCGTCTGCTATGGCGGTGAATTCGGTCCGGATTTAGAAGAGGTGGCGAAGATCAATCAGCTGTCACCGGAGGAAGTAATCGACATTCATACAAACGGTGAATATGTGGTGTATATGCTTGGCTTCGCGCCCGGTTTTCCTTTTCTAGGCGGGATGTCAAAACGCATTGCAGCTCCGAGAAAATCATCGCCAAGACCGTCGATTCCCGCAGGTTCGGTCGGTATTGCGGGATTGCAGACAGGCGTTTATCCGATTTCAACGCCGGGCGGCTGGCAGCTGATCGGCAAAACGCCGCTGGCTCTTTTCCGGCCGCAGGAAAACCCGCCGACATTGCTGCGGGCGGGAGATACTGTGAAATTCGTTCGCATCTCAGAAAAAGACTATCACGCCTATAAGGAGGAGTCCAATTGAGCATGAAAGTATTAAAGCCCGGACTGCTCACAACGGTTCAGGATATAGGCAGAACGGGTTACCAAAAATACGGCGTTCTGGCCAGCGGCGCTATGGACACGGTTTCACTGCGCATTGCCAATCTGTTGATAGGAAACGGCGAAAATGAAGCAGGTCTCGAAATAACGATGATGGGGCCCGGTCCGTCGTTTCATTTTTCAAAACAGACACTGATTGCTGTGACAGGGGCGGACTTCACGCTGCGTATTAATGACGAGGAAGCGCCTTTATGGAAGCCTGTGCTCATTAAGGAAAACAGCACAGTCAGCTTTGGCCCCTGCAAACTCGGCAGCCGTGCTTATTTGGCGGCAGCCGGCGGCATTGAGGTGCCTGCCGTCATGGAAAGTAAAAGCACATACGTCAGAGGAAGCATCGGCGGACTTCATGGCAGAGCGCTTCAAAAAGAAGATGAACTGGACATTGGAGAGATGTCAGCTCTTTCGCAAACCATCCTTTCCCGCTTAAGTTCGCAGCTTGGAAAACAGGGATTTGCAGCACCGAAGTGGTCAGTCAGCCGCGGCAGATTTCTGCCATTGAAGAAGAATCCCGTTATTCGAGTGCTGGAAGGAAAGCAATTTGCCTTTTTCACAGAAGAATCAAAAACGCGTTTTTATGAAGAAGCATTTCGTGTCACGCCGCAGTCTGACCGTATGGGCTACAGGCTCAAAGGAGAACCGCTCGAACTGAAGGCCCCGCTTGAGATGGTGTCGGAAGCGGTTTCATTCGGAACAGTTCAGGTGCCGCCTGACGGCAACCCGATTATCCTGCTTGCAGACCGGCAGACGACTGGCGGCTATCCGAGGATCGCGCACATCATATCCGCTGATCTTCCGATTGTTTCCCAAATCATGCCGGGCGAGCACGTTCAGTTTGAGCCTGTGTCCCTTCAGGAGGCAGAAGCGCTTGCGGTAGAACGGGAACAGCATATAAAAGAACTGAAAACGAGAATGAAGATGGAATGGCTGACATAGCAAAGGGGATGAATGATGCAGAATAAAAATAAAACCGTAGTCAAATCTATAGCGCTGCTTAATTTGTTTTTGCATAAACCAAGCCTAACCTTAAGTGAACTGGTGGCGCTGACAGGAATGCCTAAGACCTCTGTTCACCGGATGGTCAGCTCCTTGGAGGAAATGGGGTTCCTCAGCCGGGATGCATCCGGCGCTTATTCGCTGGGATTGGTGTTTTTGGAATTCGGACAGCTTGTCGCTGACAGGCTGGATATCAGAAAAATAGCGAAACCGGTGATGGAAGAGCTGTGCCGGGAAGTGGATGAGGCCGTGCAGTTGATCATGAGGGACGGCAATGAAGCGATATACGTTGAGAAAATAGAAGGGACACAGACTGTGCGGCTGTATACGGCGATCGGCAGGCGTTCCCCCCTATACGCGGGAGCGTGCGCCAGAAGCATTCTGTCCTTTCTTCCCCGTGAAGAAATCGAAGCATACATCAAACAAACCGAGCTCATTTCGATTGGCTCCGGAACGATTACCGATCCCGAGAAACTGCTTCAGGAGATTGATGCCTCTGTGCAAAATGGCTATACTGTCAGCTATTCAGAGCTCGAAAACTATACGGCGGCGATCGGCGCCCCGATCTTTAACCATAAGCGCCAGGTGGCAGCCGGCATTAGCATTGCAGGCTTTGAAGCGAGATTTACAGAAGACAGGCTGCCCTATTTAACAGAAAAGGTGAAGGACGCCGCTTTACAGATTTCAAGAAAAATAGGATATACATAAGTAGCCAATCTTTTCTCTGCTGCGTACATTAACGTATCGACGTTCAAGAGTGGAGGAAAGAACATGGTGCTTCGATATACAGCTCTGGGCGATTCCTTGACGACAGGGAGAGGCTCCGGGCTGTTTTCACCAGGCTTCGTCCAGCGTTTTGGGGACATGATGGAAGCTGACTTGAAAACAAGAACGGCAATAAACATATTTGCCAGATCAGGCCTGAATACAGAAGAGATTTTGGGACTTCTGTCATATCCCTATGTGCAAAAATGCATTCGAGATGCTGATATGATAACGATCACAGGGTGCGGAAACGATCTCATCGATTCGGTCTTAGCCTACCAAACCTCTAAGGATGAAACGATTTTCAGCCGTGTATCCGCCCATTGCCATGAGAATTTTGAAAAGATGATTGCCAAAATCGCCGAGATTAAAGGAGAAAAACCTTCCCCGTACGCCATCCGAGTGTTCAACTTATACAATCCGTTTCCCGGCATTGAAATCGCCGGCAAATGGATCACATCCTTTAATTCACATTTAGAAACACTTGCATCAGCACCCCATGTCAAAATCGCAGATGCCTATAGTATCTTCAAAGGCAAGGAGCGGGAATATCTGTCCTTTGACGGTGTCCATCCGAACTGCAAAGGCTATCAAGCGATGGCTGAAGCCGTTCACAAGCTAGGCTATAAAGAACTATCAGTTTCATAAAAAACGCGCCTCATGACAGGCGCGTTTTTTATGTGTGATCGAAATATTAAAAGAAACTTAAAATTCTCTGTCTTCTGTTCTACAGACAAACAAAGTGCGCTAGAATAATGGAGGACGTAGGCAAATATAGCCATAACGTTCAATATTTCGTATATAAGGAAGGATGGTCCTTTTGTTTCGGATTTTTAAAATGTCTTTTGCGGTTATCATTATTATACTGGCGCTTATTGCTTTTAACTATACGGAACACACCTCTGTTATCCAATCGGTCATGCTCGTCTTTCTTGGCGCCGTCATGTTTATGCAGGGGCTTGAAGAGCGCAAAAAAGAAAACGACGGCTCAGGCGCTTTTAATATTTATACTGCCGTTTTTGTATGGTCTGTCTCCCTTATCGGTTTTACACTTCATATTATATAAATCTATTACACATCCTGAAAATGCTCGACCGTCGGGAACGGGGTATAGAACCGATGAAGCAAGGCTTTCCACTCTTGATACTCTGAAGAACCGCGAAAGCCTTCCGTATGGTCCTCAAGTGTTTCCCATTCCACAAGAAGCAGATATTTATGCGTTTCCTCCATGCATTTTGATAACGAGTGAGTGATATAGCCCTTCATGCCGGAAATAATCGGCGCCGCTTGCCGGAATGCATCCTCAAACTCTTGTTCAAGGCCTTCTTTAATGTGAAGCATTGCTGCCTCTCTGACCATGCTATCCCTTCTTTCTGTCTTTTCAAATAGTCTACAGCAAACGATAGGAGATTTCTGCAAAATCGGTGAACTTTTCCTTCATTTTCAAAAAAATCTTGCACGCACCAATTCAATTAAGAGAAAATAACAAGTGGAAGGCAGGGGAAAGTCATGTTAAAAAAGTGTATTCTACTAGTATTTCTATGCGTCGGATTGATTGGGTTAATCGGATGCTCCAAAACAGATTCACCAGAGGATCGCATGGAAGCATTCGTGAAACAGTGGAACGATCAGCAATTCGATGACATGTATCAAAGCCTGACTAAAGATGTCAAAAAAGAAATCTCCAAAAAAGATTTCGTCAACAGGTATAAAGCCATCTATGAGCAGGCCGGCGTAAAAAATTTGAAAGTCACTGCGGGAGAAGTAGATAAGGACGATCAAGACAACAAGACAATGAAACATATCCCGTATAAAGTCAGCATGAACACAAATGCCGGCAAAGTCAGCTTCAAGAATACTGCTGTGCTGAAATTAGAAAAAACAGATGACGAGGAGTCATGGAATATAGATTGGGACCCATCGTTTATTTTCAAGCAGCTGGCTGACGACAAAACCGTGCAAATTATGAGCATTGAACCGAGACGAGGCCAAATTTACGATAAAAATGGAAAAGGTTTAGCTGTCAATACAGATGTTCCGGAAATTGGAATTGTTCCCGGAGAGCTTGGCGATAAAAAAGAGAAAGTTATAAAAGAACTCGCCAAAAAACTTGATTTGACTGAAGACGACATCAAGAAAAAGCTGGATCAAGGCTGGGTAAAAGACGATTCGTTTGTGCCGCTCAAAAAGGTCAAGCCTGACCAGGAGAAATTAGTTTCTGAAGCGACCTCATTACAAGGCGTAACAAGAACGAATGTCAGCTCCCGCTACTATCCGTATGGCGAAAAGACAGCCCATTTGACAGGCTATGTCCGCGCCATTACAGCGGAAGAACTGAAGAAAAAGAAAGAAGGAACGTACAGCGATACGTCTAACATCGGTATCGCCGGACTTGAAAATGTGTATGAAGACAAGCTAAGAGGCACAACTGGCTGGAAAATCTATGTGCCGCAAACCGGGGAAGTCATCGCTAAAAAGAAAGCAAAGGACGGCGAGGATCTTCACCTCACAATTGATATCAAAACGCAAACGAAGCTGTATGATGAACTGAAGGATGACAGCGGGGCGGCAGTCGCGCTGCAGCCGAAGACAGGCGAAACACTCGCCCTTGTCAGCGCGCCTTCCTACGATCCAAACGGATTTATTTTCGGCTGGAGCGATAAGGAATGGAAAAAGCTAAACAAAGATAAAAACAATCCGTTTTCAGCGAAATTCAATAAGACATACGCGCCAGGTTCTACCATTAAACCGATTGCGGCTGCTATTGGAATCAAAAACGGCACCCTTAAAGCCGATGAGAAGAAAACAATCAAAGGCAAGGAGTGGCAAAAAGATTCGAGCTGGGGCGGCTATTCAGTGACACGTGTGTCTGAGAGACTTCAACAAGTCGATTTGGAAAACGCCCTTATTACGTCAGACAATATTTATTTTGCCCAGAATGCGCTTGATATGGGAGCGGACACCTTCACAAAAGGCTTAAAAACATTCGGTTTTTCAGAGGACATTCCGTATGAATTCCCGATCCAGAAATCGTCTATTGCAAATGATAAGCTTGATTCAGACATTTTGCTTGCGGATACAGGCTACGGACAAGGGCAAATGCAAATGTCTCCGCTTCACTTGGCAACTGCTTACACGCCATTTGTTGACAATGGAGACCTTGTCAAACCGACGCTGATCAAAAAAGATTCACAAACAGCTGATGTTTGGCACAAGCAAGTGGTCACCAAGGAAGGAGCGGCAGACATTACAAAAGGTCTGAAAGGCGTTGTGGAAGATGAGCGCGGATCAGCGTATCAGCCTGTCGTGAAAGGAATCACAGTGGCCGGGAAAACAGGAACAGCCGAGCTGAAAACATCAAAAGATGATAAAGACGGCACGGAAAATGGCTGGTTTGTCGGCTACGATTATAAAAACAAAGACCTGCTTGTCGCCATGATGATCCAAAATGTGCAGGACCGCGGCGGCAGCCACTATGTCGTTGAGAAAGCGAAAAAGCAATTTCAATCGAATTAAAATGTCTTTTTAAAAGGAGCGAAAGGAAAAAGGGGATCTGAGGCCGAATGAACTAGTAAGGGGCAAAACCCGGTTTATACAAAGAAAAGAGGGATTTTGCATGCAGCGTATTCAATTGGCGGAGGATCTTCAATTTTCAAGAGTCATACACGGGCTTTGGCGGCTGAATGAATGGAACTATTCAGATGCTGAACTTCTGAGCCTCATTGAATGGTGTATCGATCACGGCATCACGACCTTTGATCATGCGGATATTTATGGAGGCTATACGTGCGAAAAGCTGTTTGGAAACGCCCTTGCCCTTTCGCCTGGATTAAGAGAAAACATAGAGCTGGTCACAAAATGCGGTATCGTTCTTGAATCGCCTGAACGGCCCGCTCACAGATCGCATCATTATAACACAAGCAAATCGCATATTTTGGCATCCGTTGAGCAATCGCTTATGAACCTTAGGACGGATTATATCGATGTACTGTTGATTCACAGACCGGACCCGCTCATGGATCCGGAAGGGGTAGCAGAGGCGTTTCAGGCCTTGAAATGCTCTGGCAAGGTCAGGTACTTTGGCGTTTCAAATTTTAAAGATCACCAGTATCGGATGCTGGAATCGTATTTGCCTGAGAAGCTTGTGACGAACCAGATTGAGCTTTCCGCATATGAATTAGAAAATATGCTCGACGGCACTTTGAACCTGTGCCAGGAAAAACGGATTCCGCCGATGGCTTGGTCGCCTCTGGCAGGCGGCAAAGTATTCACTGGAAACACGGATAAAGACCGGCGTGTCCGCACGGCGCTTGAATCCGTCCAAGGGGAAATCGGCGCCGCTTCATTGGGCGAGGTCATGTACGCATGGCTGTTCACGCATCCGGCCGGCATCATGCCGATTGTCGGAAGCGGAAAGCGCGAGCGGATTTCCGCCGCGATAAATGCGTTGTCATACAAGCTTGACCAAGATCAATGGTTCCGCATTTTTACAGCCGTACAGGGTTACGATATTCCATAAAAAGCATCAGCTTACCAGCTGATGCTTTTTCAATATTGTCACACCGCTTAGTGCCAAATTACCATTTATAAGTGATTGATTCTTTCTTGAAAGCGTTTTATATTAAAAGGAAACCTCTCTATATCCTCTACTGCATCTCCTTGCGACTTCATCCGCACATCAAGATTGTCTAGGAGGTCTTTTTTATGTATATGACTGCCAGAGAACAAAAGCTGTTAAAGCACTTATTATTACAAAACAGATATATAACCGTAACTGAGCTTGCTGAGCTGATGCAAGTCAGCACGAGAACCATTCACAGGGAACTCAAATCAATTAAACCGCTGATGGAAACCGTGGGGCTTACGTTAGATAAACAGCCCGGTAAAGGGTTGAAAGCAGTGGGAAGTCCCGAGGATAAACAAAAGCTGCTTACTGATTTATCATATGAACAGCATGAATACAGCGCCGACGAACGGAAACTGCTCATTCTTTGTTCGTTATTAGAGTCTCAGGAGCCCGTCAAACTGTACACGCTTGCTCATGATCTCCAGGTGACGAATGCCACGGTCAGCTATGACTTAGATGAGCTCGAGAAGTGGATTTCTCCCTTCGGACTGACACTGATCCGCAAAAGAGGTTTTGGCATCCAGCTCATAGGGCCGGAGAATGCGAAACGGAAAATTGTCGGCAACTTGATTGTGAACCGTCTCGACATCCAAATGTTTTTGGAAGCGGTTGAATTAAACATCAAAGGAAAAGCCGATTCTTCAGAGAAAATGTTCGGGGTTGTCAGCAAAGGTGAGCTGCTAAAAATGGAGCGCATCTTATTTCAGCTCAAAGAAAAAATCGCTTTTTCATTGTCCGACAGCTCCTATATAGCGCTCGTCGTCCATCTGACGTATGCGATCGAACGAATTAAGCTTGGGGAAACCATCACCATGGAGCAAAATGAGCTTGAGGAACTGAAGAATGCGAAAGAATACACTTCGGCTCTTGAAATCGCGGGCGAGCTTGAACGTGCCTTCGGCGTGACGATTCCAGAGGCGGAGGTCGGCTATATTACAATCCACCTTCGAAGCGCCAATCGAAAATACAAAACAGAATACAAAGCGCAGGAAATTGAGTTGGAAACAGCCCTGCAAACAAAGCGGCTCATTGCTTTTATTTCAGACAAAATCAGAATGGATCTGACGAAAAACTACTCTTTATATGAAGGCTTGATTGCCCATTTGGAGCCGGCCGTCAGCCGCATAAAAGAAAATATTGAGATATACAATCCGATGAAGGAACAGATCAAGCGCGATTATTTTCTGCTTTATATGGCGATCGAAGAAGGCGTCGAAAAGTATTTTCCGGGCATGTCCTTTTCTGATGATGAAATCGCTTTTATCGTTCTTCACTTTGGCTCAGCTCTTGAAATCAAAAAAGAAGAAGCAAAAGTGAAAGCGCTTGTCGTCTGCTCAAGCGGGATCGGCTCCTCGAAAATGCTTGCCTCCAGACTGAAAAAAGAGCTGCCGGAAATTGAATCGTTTGATATGTCATCCCTGATCGAGCTAAAGGGGAAGGATGTTCAAGCCTATGATATGATTGTGTCCACTGTACCGATTCCTTATGAAAACATTGATTACATCATGGTCAGCCCGCTATTAAATGAGGAAGACGCAAACCAGGTCAAGCAGTATATCAAGCGGAAGATTCCCCTTATTCTTAACAAAAAAAGAAGCCCGAAGGAAGAGGCGCAGCAAGCTGATGTACCTGACATGCTAGAGGCGGCGGAAAGCATAGAGCGGTATATGGAAGTTATCCAAGATGTTCTGCGCCATTTTACGCTAGCTCAACTCAAAACAAACCCGGACCATAGCATGCTTCTGTTAGAGCTTTTTCAACAGCTGAAGAAGGATGGCTTGATCCGTGATCCGGAAAAAGCCGCGGTTTGCCTGGCTGAGCGGGAGAAACAAGGGGGATTGGGAATCCCCGGAACAAACATGGCGCTCTATCATCTCAAAAATGATGAAATCGTCCTGCCTTTTTTCAAAATGTTTGATCTCAGCACCTCTTATGAAGTGGATGGCATGGACGGAAATACCCTCAGAATGACACGCATCCTCGTCATGATGGCGCCTAGCTCATTATCTGCTGAAGGCTCGGAGATTTTAAGCGCGATCAGCTCGGCAATTATCGAGAGCGGAGAAAGCATGGCGGGGTTTCAGGAAGAAGGAGAACAAGAATTGTATCAGCGGTTAAATCGCATATTTTTCACTTGGATGAAAGAAAAAAACATACTGTAAACCTGCATGGCACACGTCAAAAATTTGGCGTGTGTTTTTCTGTGGATGGGGAACAAAATAAGAAAATGTGGGACTATTTTATCATTCAGTATTGGAATAATTCCAAAATGAAATAGTTTTACAAGTTATCTTTTTTGGGTTAAAATGGGTGAGGTAAGGAAGAAAATCTAACAAATTATTGAAGATTCAAGAGAATATAGGAGATGACGATATGGAAACATTACAGCATCTGATTCTGCATGACATGCCGAATAGCGAAGAAATAGAGGCTGTAAAAAGCGGAGACCATACACTGACATATAAAGGTTACCGTAAACGGATTAATCAGCTGGCGAATGCCATGCTTCAAAAAGGAATTCAAAAGGGCGACCGTGTTGCATTGCTTTGCAAAAACGGCCATCCCGCATCGACTGTTATGTTCGCCGCACTTGAAATAGGTGCTGTTGTCGTACCTGTCAGCTGGCAGCTGAAACCATATGAAATGACAGGCATTTTAAAAGCAAGTGAACCGAAAGCGATGTTTTACGGAGCGGAGTTTAAAGAGACACTGAATGAAGTTCTTCCTGAATTGTCCTCACTGTGTGTAACAATGGAAACAGGAACAGCTTACGAAACATCTGCTGAATTTGAAGCGCTGTTTGCAGGTCCTGATCATTTGCCAGAGACGGAAATGGTTTCCCCTGATGATACAGCACTTCTGATGTTTACATCTGGAACAACGGGAAACCCGAAAAGATGCATGATTACACATGGCGGCATATACAGATACGTTAAAAAATCCAACAGCTCAATAGCACGCATGAAGGGCCTTCGTTTTCTCGCGTGCCATCCGATTTATCATACGAGTGCGCTCATTTGCATCATGCTTGGAACGTTTGCAGAAACAACCTTTGTGTTTACAAAGGATCAAGATCCTGTTCACATGCTGAAGGTCATTGAAGAAGAAAAAATTCAAACTGTGATGGCTCTTCCTGTATTTTACACGTATTTGCTTGAAGCGTGGGAAACGCATCAAACCGACTTATCTTCGCTTGTGATTTTAATGACAGGCGGAACAAAAGTGCCGAGCAGCCTGATCCGCCGCTATCTTGATATCGGAATTCCGCTCGCGCACGGCTATGGAAGCACTGAGGCTTGGGGCATCAGCACATGGCTGCCTGAGATGGGAATGGATAAAGCGGCATCTGCGGGGAAACCTGTGGAAGGCGTTAAAGTCAAAGTGGAAGATCCTCTGACCGGAGAAGAACTTCCTCAAGGAGAAATCGGCGAAATCGTTGTTCATACTCCATTCTTATTTAAAGGCTATGAAGACAACCCTGAAGCAACAGCGAAAGTGCTGCAAAACGGATGGTTTAGAACCGGAGATTCAGGATATGTAGATGAAGATGGCTTTATTTTCATCACGGGACGCTACAAGGATGTCATTATTTACGGAGGCGATAACGTCTATCCTGATCAGGTTGAAGAAGTTATCCAGCAGATCCCGGGAATCCTTGAAACGGCTGTGGTCGGTATTCCAGACCAGCTTTACGGTGAAAAACCGAAAGCTTTTATCGTGAAAAATGGCGGCCAGCGCATCACGGAAGAGGATGTCATTGCATTTTGTAAAGAACGCCTGTCCGCTTACAAAATACCTGAAGTTGAATTTGTTAACGAACTGCCGAAAAACAACCTTGGCAAGGTGAAAAAAGACGTCCTGCGCAATCAGGCTGTACATTCATAAAAGAAGAAGCCCGCCACTTTATGTGGCGGGCTTCTTTGCAGTTGCACAGACGGAAAGCTCAGGCTTAATGTTCTTAAATTGTATATCAATGTCTTCGAAGCCGGCTGCTTTGAAGTCAGCAATCATCTGTCTTCCAAATGATTTGGTTTTCTCAGGACTGGCATCTGCTTCCCGCGGCTGCATCGTAATGGCTGCTTTGCCGCCTGGCTTTAATGCCCGATAAATCTGTTTCATGCCTTTTGTTTGGTCATTCCAAATGGTGTAGTTGTTAACGGAAATCACTTTATCATAAAGCGAGGCGGGGAGAGGAAATGTCTCAACGCTTCCTTGTATCAGGCGCACACTCTTTGATTTCACTCTGCGGGCGGCCAGCTTCAGCATCGCCTCTGACACATCAATCCCATGAAGATGAACATCCTTCTCGCGTTTCAGCATCTGCTGCATGCAGTATCCCGGGCCAAACCCGACTTCTAAAATGCTGTCCCCGCGCGTGATACCCAGCTGATCGATTGTCCATTGATTCAGTGTTTGATTTTCAGCAGCCATGATGTACCCGGCAATCATGCCGATGACGCCCTTTGGCCTGCTGAATCTTTTAGAAAGCATGTTAATCATTCAGCAACCAACCCCCTTTTTGAGTTATTTCCTCCCAGCGTTCCATGTGAAACATTTTTCTGATAAAGCAATGCGAAGGTGCCAAGCCATGTTTATCCAAAGAGTGTGTGAGGTACACAACAAATAGACATGAAAACAAAGGAGGAGAATCATGGCAAATTATCCAAAAGAACTGCCGGCACAAACTCAAAGTCGCCAGCCGGGAATTGAAAGCGAAATGAATCCAAGTCCGGTGTATGAGTACGAGGATTATAAAGGAGCAGACAAATTAAAAGGAAAAGTAGCTCTTATTACAGGCGGCGACAGCGGGATCGGACGCGCGGTTTCCGTCGCTTACGCAAAGGAAGGCGCAGACATCGCCATTGTGTATAAGGATGAGCATGAAGACGCTGAGGAGACGAAGAAACGTGTTGAACAAGAAGGCGTAAAATGCCTGCTGATTGCTGGTGACGTAGGTGAAGAGGAATTCTGCAATGAAGCGGTTGAAAAAACGGTCAAGGAACTAGGCGGCCTTGATATCCTTGTCAACAATGCAGGTGAGCAGCATCCGAAGGAAAGCATCAAAGAGATTACGAGCGAACAGCTTCACCGCACATTCAAAACAAACTTTTATTCTCAATTTTATTTGACTAAAAAAGCAATTGATTACCTGAAACCGGGCAGCGCCATCATCAATACGACATCCATCAATCCGTACGTAGGGAACCCGACACTGATTGATTATACAGCGACAAAAGGGGCGATCAACGCCTTTACAAGAACAATGGCGCAGGCGCTTGTTAAAGACGGCATCCGTGTAAATGCAGTCGCGCCGGGTCCAATCTGGACGCCACTAATCCCAGCTACGTTCCCTGAAGAAACAGTTGCTCAATTTGGGCAAGATACGCCGATGGGCCGTCCTGGACAGCCTGTTGAGCACGTCGGCTGTTATGTGCTCCTTGCATCAGATGAGTCCTCTTACATGACAGGACAGACCCTGCATGTCAACGGCGGAAACTTTGTGACGACATAAGAGGGAGTGAGACATATGGGCATCACGAAAGAAGAAGTGAACAGCTACTATCAAAAAGCAGGGATTGTATTAACGGACGAGGAAGTAGACCAAATCCAGCTGATGGATTACGGCTTAGGAAAAGAAAGAAAAGTCGGGCTCCAGCTCTTCGTCTACGTCAATACAGACCGTTATTGCTCAAAGGAATTGGTGCTGTTTCCGGGACAGACTTGCCCGGAACACCGCCATCCGCCGGTCGACGGCCAGGAAGGTAAGCAGGAGACCTTCCGCTGCCGCTACGGAAAAGTGTATCTTTACGTAGAAGGAGAAAAAACGCCGCTTCCAAAAGTTCTCCCTCCTCAGGAAGACAGAGAACACTATACGGTCTGGCACGAAATTGAGCTAGAACCTGGCGGGCAATACACGATTCCACCAAACACAAAGCATTGGTTCCAGGCCGGGGAAGAAGGTGCTGTCGTGACGGAAATGTCATCGACGAGCACGGATAAACATGATATCTTTACCGATCCAAGAATATAAGGATGGGCTTAAACAGCCCATCCTTTTTTTGTATTGAAAAAAACAGAATCATCGCTATAATGGGTAAAAAAGGAAAGAGGGCGAGGCAATGTTCACTTGCAAGGTAAATGAGCACATCACCATCCGATTATTGGAGCCGAATGATGCGGAGCGGCTGGCCGAACTCATTATCCAAAATCAGCAGCGGCTCAGCCAGTGGCTGTTTTGGGCGGTAGATCCAAGCAGCGCTGACACGTACAGAGAAACCATCATTCCAGAATGGCGGTATCAGTATGCAGACCTGAACGGCATCGAAGCGGGGCTCCTTTATGATGGCAGCCTATGCGGCATGATCGGGCTGCATAACCTTGATCAAGTGAATCAAAAGGCGGAAATCGGATATTGGATTGCCAAAGAATTTGAAGGGAAAGGCATTATTACAGCTGCCTGCCGAAAACTCGTTACGTATGCTTTTGAAGAGCTTGGGCTGAATCGTGTGGCAATCTGTGCGTCAGTCGGAAACAAAAAAAGCAGAGCGATTCCGGAGCGGCTCGGGTTTCTAGAGGAAGGAAGGGCACGGGATGGCTTATACGTAAACGGCAGGCATCACGACCTCGTCTACTACAGTCTGTTAAAGCGTGAATGGGAAAGCGAAAAATAAAGAGCACACTTTCTTGTTTAAATCTTCCCCGGATGTGGAAAAGTAACAGCGGAGACGTTAAAAAGGAGTGATTCGAGATGAATCAGCAAGACATTAAACAAAAAGTGCTTGATGTTCTAGATCACCATAAAGTAGGTTCGCTCGCAACCGTTCAAAAGGGCAAACCGCATTCCCGCTACATGACTTTTTTCCATGACGGGCTGACGATTTACACACCGACAAGCAAGGAAACTCATAAAGCGGAAGAAATTGAGAACAACCCCAATGTCCACATTTTATTAGGCTATGATTGTGAAGGCTTTGGCGACGCATATGTCGAAGTTGCCGGAAAAGCCAAAATCAACAATTCGGCAGAACTCAAGGACAAAATATGGAGTTCCAAATTAGAGCGCTGGTTTGACGGCAAGGATGATCCGAATCTGGTGATTCTTGAAATTGAACCGGAGGATATCAGATTAATGAATGCCGGGGAGAAAACACCGGTCTCACTCGAACTATAAAAAATTTGTGTTTTCAGGGGCGATATGTTATTATGAATAGCTAGTAAGAAAAATAAGCAAATAAAAAAGAAAGTAAACTTCTTTTTTCTGTTTTGAGAGAGAAGCTTACCGCTTCCCAAGCAGCATAATTAGCTGCCCTTATTCTTTTCCTTCATAACAAATCGCCCCTAACGATGAGATGGAAAAAAGACTTTTTTGTTTTACAATTCACACCGGCGCGGCTTCGGAGCCGCAGTGACGATTGAGAGGTAGGGCTTTCGTTGTCTTGTGTTCAAGAAATTTCCATGGTGTTTACTTTCCAGAATGATTCTTCGGAACAATGCTTTATGAATCTAACCCGCCTGAATTGGCGGATGATATAATCTTTATTTGCGTATAGAAAAGAATAAGACAAACCGCCCGGCGTACGCCGGACGGTTTTTTTATTGCAAAAAACACATCGTACTGAAACCTCCTTGTCTTCTTTCCAGTCTTATCTCTAGGATGAAATTGGAGGAAGAATAACGTGCATGTCATTACAACACAAGTACTTTTTATTTTTTGTTTTTTATTGCTGATTCACTCGATAGAAACCTTAGCCTATGCTACAAGGCTTTCCGGGGCCCGCGTTGGATTTATTGCGTCCGCGCTTTCTCTGTTTAATGTCATGGTCATCGTATCCAGAATGTCGAACATGGTGCAGCAGCCCTTTACCGGGCATTTAATTGATGATGCTGGAAAAAACGCACTGGCGATTGTAGGGGAGCAGTTCCGCTTTTTAATTTTCGGATCGACAGTCGGCACCATTTTGGGCATTATCCTGCTCCCGTCTTTTGTCGCTCTTTTTTCACGGGCGATTATTCACTTGGCGGGCGGCGGCGGCTCCGTTTTTCAAGTTTTCCGAAAGGGATTCTCGAAACAAGGATTCAAAAATGCCCTTTCCTATTTGCGTCTGCCGTCTATTTCATATGTAAAAGGATTTCATATGCGCTTGATTCCGAAGCGTTTGTTTGTCATCAACATGCTGATCACATCGATTTATACGATTGGCGTGCTTTCGGCTTTATACGCAGGCCTTCTGGCGCCGGAGCGCAGTACGACAGCCGTCATGGCTTCGGGTTTGATCAACGGAATTGCGACGATGCTGCTGGCCATTTTTGTTGATCCTAAAGTATCCGTTCTAGCTGATGATGTGGCAAAAGGAAAACGAAGCTATCTCTATTTAAAATGGACCTCTGTCACAATGGTCACATCAAGGGTGGCGGGCACACTCCTCGCCCAGCTCATGTTTATTCCGGGGGCCTACTATATCGCGTGGCTGACAAAGTGGTTTTAATAAAAAAGGCTGGATCATAAAAATCCAGCCTTTTTTTTGCGTTCCCTTATTTATATTTCCTTAATCCGCGGTCGTACAAAAAATTTCCGAATGGGACGAAAGCGGCGATGAAGCCGGCAGCTGACCATTTCAGCGGCCATTTGACAGAGAAGGTTGCATAAGCCAAGACAAGCAAATACAAAATGAACAACCCGCCGTGAACCGAACCGACAATTGTCACCGCAAGCGGAAGGCCTGCCCAATATTTAAGCGGCATAGCGATGAACAACAGGATTAAGAGTGACATTCCTTCAATAAAACCCATCGTGCGAAGTCTTCCAATCGGCGTGTGCAGCATAAATCGCCCTCCTTGTGGACACGTTTTCATTTTATACTATAAACAATCCGGAGGGGCATATGACAGCTTTCAAAAAATGTTCGGAAAACATTCATTTTTACATGCCTTTTCTAGGGAACTGTACTTGTCATTTACAAAAATACCCGAGATAATGTGTACAAAATCAAAAAAGAAGGATGTTGAAATGAAACTTGACCAGATTGATCTGAATATCATTGAGGAGCTGAAGAAGGACAGCCGTTTGTCGATGAGGGAATTAGGCAGAAAAATTAAGCTGTCGCCTCCATCTGTGACAGAACGGGTAAGGCAGCTTGAATCGTTTGGCATCATCAAGCAATACACGCTGGAGGTCGACCAGAAAAAACTGGGGCTTCCCGTTTCCTGCATTGTAGAAGCAACCGTTAAAAACGCGGATTACGAGCGGTTCAAAAGCTATATTCAAACATTGCCGAATATTGAATTTTGCTACCGGATTGCGGGTGCAGCCTGCTATATGCTGAAAATCAATGCCGAAAGCCTCGAAGCGGTAGAAGATTTCATTAACAAAACATCGCCCTACGCGCAAACCGTCACTCACGTCATTTTCTCAGAAATTGACACGAAAAACGGGCGCGGTTAGAGAGTGCCGCGTGAAGTCTGTTATAATAACAGGATGAGCGCGAAAGAAAGAGAAGTGATCAAGCATGTCAAAAACAGTTGTATTAGCTGAAAAACCTTCAGTCGGCCGGGATTTAGCCCGGGTGCTGAAGTGCCATAAAAAAGGAAACGGTTATCTCGAAGGCGATCAATATATTGTGACCTGGGCTTTAGGCCATTTGGTGACGCTTGCTGATCCAGAAGGCTACGGAAAAGAATTTCAATCATGGCGCCTAGAGGATCTGCCGATTATCCCAGAACCCTTAAAGCTTGTGGTAATAAAAAAAACCGGAAAGCAGTTCAATGCAGTCAAATCCCAGCTTACCCGTAAAGACGTCAATCAGATTGTCATCGCGACTGACGCAGGCCGGGAAGGTGAGCTTGTTGCGCGCTGGATCATTGAGAAAGCGAATGTCCGAAAACCAATCAAGCGGCTGTGGATTTCATCTGTGACGGATAAAGCGATCAAGGAAGGTTTTCAGAAGCTGCGCAGCGGCAAAGAATATGAAAACCTGTACCATTCTGCCGTCGCCAGAGCGGAAGCGGATTGGATTGTGGGGATCAACGCCACCCGTGCACTTACCACAAAATTCAATGCCCAGCTCTCATGCGGGCGTGTGCAGACTCCGACGCTTGCCATGATTGCAAAGCGTGAGGCAGACATTCAGGCGTTTACACCCGTTCCGTATTACGGCATACGTGCTGCAGTCGACGGCATGACGCTGACGTGGCAGGATAAGAAATCAAAGCAGACGAGAACGTTCAATCAAGATGTAACAAGCCGTTTGCTAAAAAACCTCGACGGAAAGCAAGCGGTCGTAGCTGAGCTGAAAAAAACAGCGAAAAAAAGCTTTGCGCCTGCGCTTTATGATTTAACGGAGCTCCAGCGTGACGCTCACAAGCGCTTCGGTTTTTCTGCCAAAGAAACGCTTTCTGTCCTGCAGAAGCTATATGAGCAGCATAAGCTCGTCACATATCCGCGGACGGACTCTAGATTTTTATCCAGTGACATCGTCCCGACGTTAAAAGACCGTCTGGAAGGCATGGAAGTAAAACCGTATGCCCAATATGTCAGTCAAATTAAAAAACGCGGCATTAAATCTCATAAAGGATATGTCAATGACGCGAAGGTGTCAGACCACCACGCGATTATCCCGACCGAAGAGCCGCTCGTTCTCAGCAGTCTGAGTGATAAAGAACGAAAGCTGTATGACCTGATTGCGAAACGTTTCCTGGCTGTATTAATGCCTGCATTCGAATATGAGGAAACAAAGGTCATCGCAGAAATCGGCGGAGAAACCTTTACGGCGAAAGGCAAAACCGTGCAGTCGCAAGGGTGGAAAGCCGTTTATGATATGGCGGATGAGGATGATGAGCAGGAGGATGACAGAGACCAGACCCTTCCTGCGCTTCAAAAAGGCGACACACTTGCCGTCCGCACGTTAACGGAAACAAGCGGCCAAACGAAGCCGCCTGCCCGCTTTAACGAAGGGACCTTGCTGTCAGCGATGGAAAACCCAAGCGCATTTATGCAGGGAGAAGAAAAAGACCTCGTCAAAACGCTTGGAGAAACAGGCGGCCTCGGCACGGTGGCAACGCGTGCCGACATTATTGAAAAACTGTTCAACAGCTTTTTAATCGAGAAAAAAGGCCAAGATATTTTTATCACGTCTAAAGGAAAACAGCTCCTGCAGCTTGTTCCGGAGGATCTGAAATCACCGGCCTTAACAGCAGAATGGGAGCAAAAGCTGTCTGCGATCGCGGCCGGCAAATTGAAATCGGCTGTTTTTATTAAAGATATGAAGGCTTACGCTCACCAAACGGTAAAAGAAATCAAAAACAGCAGCCAAACCTTCCGACATGACAACATCACGGGAACGGCATGTCCGGAATGCGGCAAAATGATGCTGAAAGTAAACGGCAAACGCGGGACGATGCTCGTGTGCCAAGATCGTGAATGCGGAAGCAGAAAAACGATTGCCCGAAAAACAAACGCACGCTGCCCGAACTGCCATAAACGAATGGAGCTTCGCGGCCAAGGCGAGGGCCAAACCTTTGCGTGTGTGTGCGGTCACCGTGAAAAGCTCTCTGTATTTGAAAAACGAAAAAACAAAGACAAAGCGCGTGCTACCAAACGGGACGTATCCTCTTATATGAAAAAACAAAATAAAGATGAGCCGATTAACAACGCGCTGGCAGAACAGCTGAAAAAACTTGGTTTGGATAAATAATAAAAAAACCTGTGCCTATCGCACAGGTTTTTTTATTGGACTTAGGTCCTGTTTTCTTAATGTTCAAAAAGGGGAAAAAAAGCTAGCAATCTGCATTTTTTTCTTTTATAGTAAATGTACTTTGTAACATGGCAGTCATATTTTCGTCTATAACTATTTGTGAGCGTCTGATTTGCTTCAGGCGACAAAGGGGGATTTTCCTGTGAGGCATGTACTAATTGCTGTCATCTTATTCTTCTTATCTATCGGACTTTCCGCAGGGTGTGCTGAAGCTGGAAACAAGACCCAAAATCAGTCGGCGACAGAAGTGAATGCCAGCCCGCTCCAGCTGGCGGAATATTTCATCTATCACAATTTAATGAATGACAAAGGGCTGATCAAAACCGATTTTTCAGACCAGCCTTCTTACTTGTCGGAATCTCTCGGACTGTGGATGGAGTTTCTGCTCAGCAAAAATGACGCACCGCATTTCCAGGATCAATATCAGCATCTGACTGATTCATTTCTGATGAGCAATCACTTGGTGACGTGGAAGATTCAAAATGGCCAAGCGAGCGGGACAAATGCGCTGATAGATGATATGAGAATTATGCTGTCTCTTGATCAAGCCGCCGCAAAATGGGGCCGCAGCGACTACGCGCAAACGGCTAGGGATATCGGCACGTCTTTGAAGACATACAATATGAACAACGGGTTTTTTACAGACTTTTACGACTCACAGGCCGCTTCAAAGGATGTGACAATTTCATACGTCATGCCTGATGCTTTAGCTGTCTTAAAGAAGAATGGAATCATAGACGAAGAAACAGAACAGCGGAATGCCAATGTTCTCTATTCAGCTCCTTTAAAAAATGGCTTTCTGCCGAAGACATACAGCTCGGAGACGAAGGAATACACATATGATAGTGAAATCAACCTGATTGATCAGCTTTACGCTGCTTGGCATTTGCCGGAAGGGGATGAAAAAGCATCTGTTTTAGCGGACTGGATCAAGCAGGAATTTCAGAAAAACGGAAAGCTGTACGGGCGGTATTCGGCAGATACGAAGGAGCCTGCCGTCCAATATGAGTCTCCATCCGTATATGCATTAGCCGTATTGTTTTTGACAAAACAGCATGAAAACAGTTCTGTCATCAAAGCTATATATGACAGAATGAATGACTTTGAAATTCACGATCCGGTGAAATCGTATTATGGAGGCTATATGAGCGGCACTCAGACGCATTCATTTGACAATCTGCTGCCGCTGTTAGCCGAAAGGAAGCTTTTTAATGAAAATATCATTCAGTGAATCACAAAAATTATTTGCTTATTTTTCAGGGCTCATCGCGGCCCTGTCTTTGTTTATTTATTATGTGCCAGCCCAGCAATCAGAAGGTGCTCTGATCCTTTGCATCACATTTGTCGTCATCGCCGCAGGCATCTGGTTCGGCCCGATTTACGCGCTGGCAGTGACCTTAATCGTACTCTTTGTTCTCGGCACCTTAATGATGTTTTTCCAGACTGGACAGACATCGCTCTTTCCGGCTGAGGAAGGGCTGCGAATGCTTGTCGTGTGGGGAATCGCGCTTTTGCTGTTTTCTTTTATTTCTGGAAGAATCCACGATATTACAGCAGAGCTTCGGCGCTCGATTACACGGCTTCAATCCGAAATTAAAAGCTATGTTGCTGTTGACAGAGTGACCGGTTTTGATAACAAGCAAAGGATGAAGCTGGAACTTTCAGAAGAAATCAAGCGGGCGGAGCGCTATGGCAATTCTTTTGTGTTTTTGCTGCTCCATATGCATTATTTCAAAGAGTTTAAGTCTTTGTACGGTGAAAAAGAAACGGACCGCCTCTTCCAATATGTCGGCCAGCAAATCAGGACAAGTGTTCGGGAAACGGATAAGAAATTCCGTCCCTCTGACGAGCGTATCGGGATCGTGCTGACGCACACGCCTGCTGAACATATTCCAGCCGTTCTGACCAAGCTGAAGAAACAATTGGATACATATCAGCTGGAAAATGGAAAGTATGTGTCGCTTACGTTCCACGTTTGCTATTTGCCCTACCGCAACGATATCAAAACAGCTGATCAATTTTTAGAAGAACTGGAAAACGAGATGATGATGAATGAACTATAAAGGAATCACATTACTATGCGTCATGATGTTTCTATTTTTAGCTATTGCGTCTTTTCCCGTTTCTGCGCAAGCGAAAGATCAGGATGCCGGCATTCTCATCATCTATTCAACCTTGGATGGCAAAGAGTCGTCACAAGTCAAAATGCTCGATTTGCTTGCGGGCCACTTTACATCCCATGTGACAGTCAAAAAAGATTCAGACGTTGAAGCGTCGGATTTCAAAGGGAAAGACCATGTGATTTATTACGGCCAAACGAAAAGAAAGCTCAGCAAAAAATTGCTGTCTCTTATCAGCGGCGTAAAAAAACCGGTTGTCGCCATTGGCTATAACGCAGGCCAAATCAGCCAATTTTCCGGGCTTTCATTAGCCCGCAAAGAAAATGTGTTTCAGGTTCACAGCAGGTCGGAAAAGGCCGATGTGTCTCTGGAAAGCGGGCTTAACGTGTTGAGTGTATCAGGCCTGAAAGGAACGGCGCTTTACACCTTCAAAGCCGATGACGGCACAACGCATTCTTTTATATGGAAAACAAAAAAAGGGAATGTGTACATTGGATTAACAAATTTGTTAAATGACAATTTGATCGTGGCGAAACAGCTCAGAGAAGCTTTCGGAGAGAAGGCGGGGACGACGTTATTGTATTTGCGTCTCGAGGATATCAGCCCGATGTCTGATGAAAAATTGCTGCTTCAAGCCGGTACATACCTGCATAAGCGGCATATTCCTTTTATCCTGGCGGTCATTCCGGTTTATTTGAATCCGGAAACAGGCGACAAAGTGTATTTGTCTGATCAACCGAAGATGGTCAAGGTGCTGAAAAAGCTGCAAAGCATGGGCGGCAGTATCATTGTTCACGGCTATACTCACGCTTATCGCTACAGTGAAACAGGAGAGGGCTTTGAATTTTGGGATGCAAAGGCGGATCAGCCGATTACATCCGGAAATGCCGAAGACCCCCCGTCCATTTTGGAGAAAGAACAGGACTTCCCGAACGAACAAGCCTATCACAGCTATCTCGAACCATTTCGGGAAAAGGAAGAAACGTATACAAAACAAAAACTGACGCGTGCCATTGAGGATTTGACATCGTCGGGTCTTTACCCGCTGGCGTTTGAAGCGCCGCATTACACGATGTCCGATTATGGCTATCAAATCGCCTCGCAGTATTTTACAAGCATTTTCGGCCAGGTCCAGCTCAGCAGCACAACATGGAAAACATCCGGTGCACCTCCGTTTGTGACTGCTCCTTCGATGTTGCACGGAATGACGCTTTATCCGGAAACGATCGGCTTTGTCGACACATCAAAGCAAAACCCGCTCGGTGAGATGGAGGAGCACATCTCCCAGATGATTGATTTTGAAGGCGGAGTAGCCGGAGGATTTTATCACCCGTACCTTGGGATGAAATATCTGCCGGAGCTGGTTGAACAGATGGAACGCATTCCAGACAGTGAATGGCTTGATTTAAAGAAAACGAAACAAACCGTCAAAACAGACAAAGTGGAAATTCATACAAGCGGTGACGGAACGATTCAGGTGAAAAACGGTGTAAGCGCCATTGACGAGTTTTTCGATCATCACCGGCAAACCCCTCTTGAAAAGGCGTTATGGATTCTCTCCGCTGTTGTGCTCTTATTTGTCATCATGTTTGTCAGTTATACGTTTTACTTGAGAGCCACATTGAAAAAACGAATTTTTAAGGAGAGAAGAAGCCTTGGGTAATACGCTGTTCTTTATCTCGCTAAGTTTAATATGGGTTATGCTTCTCTACCACATGTTCCTCATGCAGGGCGGGTTTCGCCACTATATGACCTTCGAACGGAATATCCCGAAGTGGAGAGAAAACATGAAGGAACTGCCGAAGGTCAGCGTCCTCATCCCGGCGCATAACGAAGAGGTTGTGATTCGGCAGACGCTGAAGGCCATGGTCAACCTTTATTATCCGAAGGACCGGCTGGAGATTATCGTTGTTAATGATAATTCATCAGACCGGACGGGTGATATCGTCAATGAATTTTCCGAGAAATACGATTTCATCAAAATGGTGATTACGAAGCCGCCAAATGCAGGAAAAGGAAAATCCTCTGCACTTAACTCGGGTTTTGCCGAATCAAACGGCGATGTGATCTGTGTGTATGACGCCGACAACACGCCTGAGAAAATGGCCGTGTATTACCTCGTGCTCGGCCTGATGAATGACGAAAAGGCAGGCGCCGTGGTAGGGAAATTCCGCGTCATCAATGCAGCGAAGACACTGCTAACGAGGTTTATTAATATTGAAACGATCTGTTTTCAATGGATGGCCCAGGGAGGCAGATGGAAATGGTTCAAAATCGCCACGATCCCAGGCACCAACTTCGCGATCCGCAGAAGCATTATCGAAAAGCTCGGAGGCTGGGATGACAAAGCGCTTGCTGAGGACACTGAGCTGACCATCCGGGTGTATAATCTTGGCTATCACATCCGCTTTTTCCCTGCCGCCATCACGTGGGAGCAGGAACCGGAAACATGGAAGGTATGGTGGCGCCAGCGCACCCGATGGGCGCGCGGCAATCAATATGTCGTGCTCAAATTTTTGGCGCAGTTTTTTAAGCTGAAAAGAAAACGGATTATCTTTGATTTGTTTTATTTTTTCTTTACGTACTTCCTGTTTTTCTTTGGCGTGATCATGTCAAATGCGATTTTTGTAGTGAATTTGTTTTATGATTTGCATTTATCGGTTGGATTTTTGGCAATGATTCTCTGGATTTTGGCGTTTTTCTTATTTATGACAGAGGTCATGATTACGTTGAGCATTGAAAAAACAGAAATGAACAAGCAAAACTTTTTTATCGTATTTCTCATGTACTTCACATACTCGCAGGCATGGATTGTGCTTGTTATCTACTCTTTATTCGTAGAAATCAAGCACCGTTTATTCAAGCAAGAGGTCAAATGGTACAAGACAGAACGATACAATCAACATAAAAGCGGGTGACCTTTTTGAAACAAATAATGATTTTTCTCACAAGCTTCATGCTGCTGGCGATGACTGGACAAACGGCTCTTGCCAAAGACGTACAGGTCAGCGGTTCGCTCCTCGGGAAAAGCAGCCAAGAACAAGCCAAACAGCAGGTGCTGACAAGCGAGCTGATTACACTGTATGGATCAAAAGACAGCGCAGAGCTGACGTATCAGATCCCGGCAGGCGCCTCTTCGGGCAATCAGCAATTGGTAATCGAATACGAGGCATCAAATCTTTTAATTTCTCCATCATCGTTAACGGCTGTCATTGATGATGAACCGGTCAAGACGTTAAAGCTTGATGGTGATTCCAAGCGGAAAACAGTGAAGCTGAATCTGAATAAAAGCCAGTCTGCGCAAGGCTATCACAACGTATCGCTGAAATTCTACGGCGTAATGAAAGAGGGCGTGTGCGTCAGACAGGATACGTCAGGCAACTGGATCAAAATTTATCCGGACAGCCGGCTGACACTTGCTGACAGCAGTGAAGCGAAGGGAACGTCGCTGGACCATTATCCGTATCCTTTCGCCCAATCTGGAAATACAGCGGAAGAAACAGCCATCGTCATTCCGGATGACCCAAGTTCAGCAGAAATAGAAGCTGCTGTTAAAACAGAAGGCTATTTGAAAACGGTGGACAGCAGTGTCAGTATTGCGTATGTCACGGAATCTGAACTGAAAAAAATCGATAAGCCGACGATTGTTATCGGTGTGGACAAGCATTGGAACGGCAAAGTGAAAAAACTGTTGAAACAAGCCGGGCTACAGGCAAAAGGAGAAAACCTTCTGCTTGCGGAGCGGGTGCTGAAAGCAGAGGGCAAACAGCAGCCGGTTCTGTTTGCGCAAGCGGCGTCCGAGGATACGCTCACTAAAAAAATCAGCGTGATGACAGATCAGACATATACAGGCCAGCTCAGCGGCGATACACTTTCAATCAGCAAGCTTCAGCAGACTGAAAAAAAAGAAAGCGATAAGCTGACCCTTGAGAATTTTGGAGCGGGCGATATCACAATTGGAGCCGACAAAACATCTTCAGCACATTATTTTTATCCGGCTTCGGCTGTTTTAGATGAAAACCAATCGGCGAAGCTGTCGCTTAAACTGAAAAAATCTGAAACGATTCAAGCCTCAACGGCTGAAAACGAGTCAGCCTCTCAGGCTGCAGAACTGAAAGTGATGATCAATGGCCAGCCGCACTCGGTCCGGCTTGATGAATTAGGAAAAGAAGATAAAAACGGATTCTATCATGTCACAGTGAAAGTGGACCCTAAGCTGCTGCAAAAAAACCGCTACATTGATATTCAGTTTGTCACGACTGGTTTAAAGGAAAACAACCCTTGCAACACCACTGATGAAGAAAAGTGGGTTTTTATCGATAAAAACAGTACATTATCATACGCCATCAAAGGCATGTCTCCGTCAGCGGATTTTCAAGAGTGGCCGCTGCCTTACGCCGGAAACCAGGATCAAACAACGTTAATCGTGCTTCCTGACACCGTAAGCCAATCGAAGCTTGAGGAGCTTTCTCTCGTGACGGAATCCTTTGGCAGCGAAGCACAGCATTCATTTACGGTAAAGAAATCATCTGACGTTACAGCAAAGGATGCGAAAGGACGAAACCTCATTTTCATAGGAGGGATCAATCAATTTTCTCTTCTGAAGGAGAAATCATCAGATCTGCTTGTGCCGCAGGAAAAGAACGGCTCGTTTGATGTATCTGGTTTCGAGATGCTGAATGAGACAACAAAACAAGTGGTATTTACCCAAGCATCGATTTGGGATTCGCGCTATACAATGGCTGTCTTTGCACCGTCAAAAGGAGATGGCACGGCTGTCACAAAAGAGATCATCAGTTATCTGAACAGCAACGATGAGTCGGCAACCGTCCTTAATGAAATAAACAGCCAGCAGGTGTTTACAAACCACCAGCAGCTCAAATCGGAAACAAACAGTTCCGATGCAGAACAACCAACACAGGATCATAGCCAGAAATGGATGTATATTGGTGTGCTGGCACTCATTATGGTGATTGCGGCAGTATTCATTTGGATTGCCGTAAGACGCAGAAAAAGAAAAACAGATACAGAATAAAACAGAGGCGATTTTAGCCTCTGTTTTTTTATTTTTGGTAAGTAAATTCCATTTGTGGAACCTGTCATTTTATTTTTTTCTCTCAGCCAATAAGCCTCTTTACAACGTGCGGGAACGGGAGTATGATCTCTTTTAGAAAACAAATCGCTTAATCTGAAATCAGAGCGGGGGACCCAATAGAACGGCTTTTTGCCGTTGGGGTGAATCCTTTTTAGGTAGGGCTAACTCTCATATGCCCGAATCCGTCAGCTAACCTCGTAAGCGTTCGTGAGAGGAGATGAATGAAACCTGTGTTCGATGTTATGGCACAGGGGCATCCGTTTGCCTCTGTGTTTTTTGTTGTTCATTTTTGAATGCAAATCGCATACAGAGACATCATAGCAGAAAGGACTATCATCAACATGTGAGAGCAAGACACTGATGTTTTATTGTTTTAATTGAAAAATGAGAAATTAAAAGGGGAAGACATCGATGTATCATTCAATCAAACGTTTTTTGATTGGGAAACCACTAAAATCCCAAGCAGCTGGAGAGCAAAAACTGACGAAATTAAAAGCCTTGGCTATGCTTTCCTCAGATGCGCTGTCATCTGTCGCATATGGGACAGAACAAATTCTAATCATTTTGGCAACAATCAGTGCTGCCGCATTTTGGTACTCCATTCCGATTGCGGTTGGCGTTCTCATCTTGCTGCTCGCACTGATACTTTCATACAGGCAAATTATTTACGCTTATCCGCAGGGCGGCGGGGCGTATATCGTTTCTAAAGAAAATCTCGGTGAAAAACCGGGATTGATTGCGGGCGGTTCATTGCTTGTTGATTATATTTTAACAGTAGCGGTAAGTATTTCCGCAGGCACGGACGCCATCACGTCAGCCTTTCCTGCATTGCATGATTATCATGTGCCGATCGCTATTTTTCTCGTGTTAGTGATTATGATTTTGAACCTGCGCGGTCTTTCGGAATCGGCATCCATTCTTGCTTACCCGGTTTATCTGTTTGTGGTGGCGCTTTTGGTTCTCATTGCGGTCGGGT
Organism: Bacillus sp. FSL R5-0603; assembly: GCF_038050295.1. NCBI lineage: Bacteria > Bacillati > Bacillota > Bacilli > Caryophanales > Bacillaceae > Bacillus > Bacillus sp. FSL R5-0603. Next base: position 402,592 of record NZ_JBBOYP010000001.1, read on the forward strand.
TGTTTAAACTCATGACAGGACAAATAGACCAGCCAGCCCATCATACACCGCTCGGCACACCTGTAGCCGGCATTACGCTATTTTTGCTGCTTAAGGCTTTTTCCTCCGGCTGCTCAGCGTTGACCGGGGTGGAGGCCATTTCTAACGCGATTCCTGCATTCAAAAACCCGCCTGCGCGAAACGCGGCAAGAACGCTTGCAATGATGGGGATTTTGCTGGCGATTCTGTTTTCCGGCATCACGGTGCTCGCGTACGGATATGGTACGGCGCCGAAGCCTGATGAAACAGTGGTTTCACAAATTGCGGCCGAAACCTTCGGGCGGAATGTGTTCTATTATGTCATCCAAGGTGTCACATCGCTTATTTTGGTCCTTGCGGCAAATACGGGATTTTCAGCCTTCCCGCAGCTTGCCTTCAACCTGGCGAGAGACCAGTATATGCCGCGAATGTTTACAGTCAGGGGCGACCGCTTAGGCTTCTCAAATGGGATTATCTTTTTAGGCTTTGCGTCCATTGTTCTCATTATCTTATTCGGAGGACAGACGGAGCACTTAATCCCTTTATATGCTGTGGGCGTATTTATTCCATTTACGCTTTCACAAACCGGCATGTGCATGAAATGGATCAAGCAAAAACCAAAAGGCTGGATCGGAAAAATGCTGATCAACTCCTGTGGCGCTCTGATCTCATTTATGGTTCTATCCATTCTGTTTGTGACGAAGTTTAATGTCGTATGGCCTGTGTTAATCTTTATGCCTATCGTCGTTTTGCTGTTTTTTGCGATTAAAAATCACTATACAGCAGTTGGTGAACAGCTTCGCATCGTAGACAAAGAGCCGGAAGAAATCAAAGGCACCGTTGTGATTGTGCCTGTGGCTGGTGTCACCACCGTCGTGCAAAAATCGATTCACTATGCGAAATCACTGTCCGATCAGGTGATCGCCGTTCACGTGTCATTTGACAGAGAACAGGAAAAGAAATTCGAAAAACGCTGGGAAGAGCTTAATAACGGCGTGCGTCTCGTTACGCTTCACTCCTCGTACAGAAGCCTTGTCCATCCGTTTGATAAGTTTTTGGAAACAGTTGAGGCAAAAGCGAAGAAGGAGCAGTTTTCCGTTATGGTGCTGTTTCCGCAATTTATAACGAAAAAACGCTGGCACACCATCCTTCACAACCAATCGGCCTTCCTCCTCAGAGTCCGGCTGTTCTGGAAAAAGGACATAATGGTTGCCACACTGCCGTATCATTTTAAAAAGTAAAGCTCTAGGACCAAGGGAATCACCTTGGTCCTTTTTTGCGAGAAAAGGAGGTATGGCGGTGTATACACAAGGTGCTTTTGTGATCGTATTGAACGAAAGTCAGCAAATTCTGCTGGTGAAACGAAAAGATGTCCCTCTATGGGATTTGCCGGGCGGCAGGGTTGATCCCGGGGAATCGGCTGAGGAAGCGGCAGTGCGGGAGGTATTGGAAGAAACGGGATACAATGCAGCGCTTTCTGCGAAAATAGGTGTTTACCTAAGGCCAAAGTTTCAAGATGAACAGCATGTGTTTTTCGGAAGCATAACAGGCGGACAAGCAATGGCTAACGGCACAGAGACAGCGGGATTAAAGTGGGTTTCTCCGGGGCGTTTGCCACTTTTTATGGTGCCGAACCGAAAAAGGCAGATCAATGATTTCAAAAACGGCGCTCAAGATGTAAATGTCACCGTCAAGGATAGCGGGTTGCTCGCGGCGATCGACCTGTTGAAAAGAAGACTGGGCAAGCGATTCAGGTCTCCGGGTTTTAAAGCCTTTCTCCTGTGGTATTGAAAAAAGGAAAAAGGAGGATACGTTATGGCACATAAAACTGCAGGACAAGTAATGACAGAGCTGCTTGAGCAATGGGGAGTTGATCATGTATACGGCATCCCCGGAGACAGTATAAATGAGTTTATTGAAGAATTAAGACACGAAAGAAATCAACTGAAGTTCATTCAAACCCGCCACGAAGAGGTAGCGGCACTGGCAGCCGCAGCTGAAGCAAAACTCACCGGCAAGATCGGAGTCTGTCTGTCAATCGCAGGGCCGGGAGCGGTGCACTTATTAAATGGTTTATATGATGCAAAAGCGGACGGCGCCCCTGTGCTGGCGATTGCAGGACAGGTTTCTTCTGGCGAAGTCGGACGGGACTATTTCCAGGAGATTAAGCTGGAGCAAATGTTTGAGGACGTGGCTGTGTTCAACAGAGAGGTACATAGCGCAGAATCACTTCCGGATCTCTTAAATCAGGCGATCAGGACCGCCTACAGCAAAAAAGGCGTTGCGGTATTGAGCGTGTCAGATGATTTGTTTGCGGAGAAAATCAAACGGGAGCCCGTGTATACTTCACCAGTGTATATTGAAGGGAACCTTGAACCGAAAAAAGAACAGCTCGTCACCTGCGCCCAATATATTAATAACGCTAAGAAGCCGATTATCCTGGCAGGGCAGGGAATGAAAAAGGCGAAACGGGAGCTCTTAGAATTTGCGGACAAAGCCGCCGCTCCGATCGTTGTTACACTCCCGGCAAAGGGTGTTGTTCCCGATAAGCATCCGCATTTTCTCGGCAACCTCGGGCAGATCGGAACAAAGCCGGCTTATGAGGCAATGGAGGAATGTGATTTATTAATCATGCTTGGAACGTCCTTCCCGTACCGTGATTATTTGCCTGATGACACGCCGGCGATACAGCTCGATTCAGACCCGGCAAAAATCGGAAAACGGTATCCGGTGACAGCGGGCCTTGTCTGCGATTCGGCTCTCGGCCTGCGCGAATTGACAGAGTATATTGAACGCAAGGAAGATAGAAGATTCCTGAATGCCTGCACAGAACATATGCAGCATTGGTGGAACGAAATTGAAAAAGATGAGACAGAGGCAACAACACCGCTTAAACCTCAGCAGGTCGTGGCACGTCTTCAGGAAGCGGCAGCCGATGATGCGGTGCTCTCTGTAGATGTCGGCACTGTGACAGTCTGGATGGCGCGTCATTTCAAAATGAACGCGAACCAGGATTTCATCGTTTCCAGCTGGCTTGCGACAATGGGTTGCGGCCTGCCGGGAGCGATCGCAGCAAGCTTGTCCGAACCGGAACGCCAGGCGATCGCCGTCTGCGGTGACGGGGGATTTTCCATGGTCATGCAGGACCTCCCGACCGCCGTCAAATATAAGCTCCCGATCACAGTCGTCATTTTAAACAACGAAAATCTCGGCATGATTGAATACGAGCAGCAGGTCAAAGGCAATATCGACTATGTCACAAAACTTCAAAATGTCGACTATGCCGCATTTGCAGAAAGCTGCGGAGCAAAGGGCATCAAAGTGACCAAAGCGGAAGAGCTTGCGCCGGCTTTCCATGAGGCGCTGCACTCTGACCAACCGGTCGTTGTGGATGTCATGATTGGAAACGAACCGCCGCTTCCTGGCAAAATCACCTACGGGCAGGCGAAAGGCTTTAGCAAATACATGCTGAAAAACTTCTTCGAAAACCAAAAATTTGAAATGCCGTCACTGAAGAAAAGTTTGAAACGGTTATTTTAAAAAAACAGAGGCCCCAAAAGGCCTCTGTTTTTTGTTGGAAACAAACGTATTTTCAGCTATAGCATGTTTGAATTCATAAAATGATCGGTGTATGTATTAGGAACTGATTTCGCCATACTCGAAACAGACAAAAGGACAAATGCATCTTGTTTCAAAGGAAGATGCATTTGTCCTTGCATGCTTATTCTTATCAAATCTTACAGAACTCTTCTTATTATAAGCTTATTTCTCTTGTTTCTTCAGCCCGAAGAAGAAAGGGAAAGCAGAACCGACCAAGAAGGTGCCGAATAAAAACATGCCGCCGATAAACACATGGAAATTTGTGTGTCCGGCCGTAAACGCCGTGATTAGGGAAATGATACTGAGCACGATCATGGCAATGCCGGGCGCGACTCTCATTTTTCCCTTGGATTTATGGGCAGCAACAGAACATAAAATGCCGATAACAATAGGAACAATCCACAAATAAAACAGAATAAATACTGACATCATCAAAACTCCGATTTTTCTTCTATCATAACAAATTTCTGTCAAAAAGGGTATCAATGAGCTTTTGCGAAAAAATAAAAACCGGCTTTAGAAGCCGGTTTTTTTATCGAAACGTATCTACAATTAAAAACACATTCAAAGCAACGATCAATACCGCAATCAGCCAAGACACCACTGTGACCCATTTGGCGTTGATCAGAGATCCCATGATACGTTTATTGCTTGTAAACATAATAAGCGGAATGAGGGCAAAGGCGATCCCGAAGGACAGCACGACTTGGCTCAGTACGAGAGCGGTCGTCGGATTAACACCTGACGCGATGATCAAGATCGGCGGAATGATCGTGATAAAACGCCGTACATACAGCGGAATGCGGTAGTTGATAAATCCTTGCATAATCACGTCGCCTGAAAGTGTGCCGACAGACGAACTGGATAGACCGGCAACGAGCAGCCCGATCCCGAATAAAGCAGCAGACATAGGGCTGACAAGATGTCCGAATTGCTGAAATGCGACGTCGAGATCCTCAACAAACAGGCCGTTTTTGAAGAATAATGCGGCAGCCACAATCAGCATACTTGCATTAATAGCCCCTGCAATCAGCATCGCTATTAAAATATCAATAAATTCAAACCTAAAGATTTTTTTCCGTTCTGCATCAGTTTTTCCAACCACCCGCCGCTGTGTAAGGGCAGAGTGCAAATAAATGGCGTGCGGCATAACAGTTGCGCCAAGAATACCCGCTGCAAGAAGCACACTGTCGGTGCCATGAAACGCCGGGACAAAAAGGCCCTTCATCACTGACACGGCATCAGGCTTTGCGAAAAAGGTTTGCAGCGCAAAGGCGATCACGACCACAAACAGCATACCGGCAATACCGGCTTCAAGTGAGCGATAACCGCGGCGCTGAAGCTCCAATATCGCGAAGGAACCTATCGCAGCTATAATAGACGCTTCAAGCATCGGAATGCCGAACAGCAAATACAGTCCCAGAGCCGCTCCGATAAATTCCGCCAGATCAGTTGCGATAATGACCAGCTCGCCCTGAATCCATAATCCGATCGAGACAGGCTTCGGGAATTCTTCACGGGCAACCTCAGGCAAATTTTTGCCTGTCGCAATACCGAGTTTGGCAGATAGGGATTGAATTAAAAGCGCCATGATATTAGAAAATAAGATCACCCATAAGAGCATATATCCGTATTTAGAACCCGCCGAAATATTCGTTGCGAAGTTGCCGGGATCAATATAGGCAATGGCTGCTATAAATGCAGGGCCGAGAAAAGGGAGCAGCCCTCTGAATCCTCTGATTTTCCCGTCAAGCGCATCTTGGACGGCTTTGGAACGGGGAGATTGTGCTGTGATGTCCTTGTTCATCATGTCTCACCTGAATTCTGTTTGTTTTTGCCGTACAACAAAGAGTTTCCTTAAGGCAAATTATTTTATCTACATCATATGACCATCCCGGTTTCTTGTCAACCGAAAATGTTCAAAATACACTTCTGAATTTTTCCCTGTTATGTAACATGATATGTAGGGATTCGGGATAAGGTCCCATATAAAAAGACATCGTTTCAGTTCGAAACGATGCCTTCTGTATCTAATGAGTCTAGGCTTCCTTCCGCAGCCCGCGGAATATAAGGCCCAGCAAGAATACGAAGATGGCTGCCCCGATGATGGCCGGGAAAATAGCAAAGCCGGCGAGGCTCGGTCCCCATGTGCCAAGAAGTCCGTGCCCGATCCAAGCGCCGATCAGCCCGGCAATCATAGAGCCGAAAATTCCTCCCGGCAGCCGGTTTCCTACAATGGCGCTCCCAATTAATCCGATAACAATAGCAACAACTAATGAAACCAAAAAGCTAAGCATCATGATCACCTCTCATAAATGATTTACCAATCAATAACCGCTCCTGATCATTTCGAAACACCTAAAAGCATATTCCTTTATGATCCTGTTTTAATCTTTCTCTGCACACTGCCGTCAGCTAAATGAACAATGACCTCAGTGCCTTTATGCGCCGCGATTTCCTTTGCCCGTTCAATCGCTTCTTTCTTTGTATCCTTGATGTCAGACACACGTTTGGCGCCCTCGGCTTTGACTGCCCAGCCTTTTTTATGCTTAATAACATGCTCTGCTTTATTCATGAGCTCGGGGCCGCTGCCGCTGCTTGGATCAGCATCGCGTTCTGTCTCATCATCATGCGTCAGGAAATCATCAATTTCATCTGTAGAGGCGTTTTCCGCCCATTCCTTCGCTTTGCTTGTCGCAATTGGAATCGCGCGCCCTTCCTCATAGCCTTCATCAATCATCGCATTCGCAATGTCTATCGCCTTTTTTCTCACCGGCTTCTCAAGATTTTTTAATGAAGCAGGATAATCCTTCATCGACCAAGGCATGTCCATCACTCCTTTTCCTTTTATAAAAATGGTACCCGCAGGTGAAAAATAAAAACGCATCCGAAAAAATGAAGGTATACTATATAGTAGAAAAAACGGAAGGGAAGTGCGGATTGGGTGCCAACAGAACGAAAAGAAGACTTACATCAGCAATTAAAAGAGATAGAGAAATGGGAAAAAGATCAGCAAAAAATCTGGTTTTGGGAAAAGCTCAGCCGTCTCCCGTTTCAACTGCTGGACAAGCTGACACCAGAATTCATCCAGAAAAAGATCGGCAAGCTCTTGGATGAGGTCGGCAGCTTTGTTCAAACAGGCGGACAGTACCTGACATCTGAAAAACAGATTATCAGGATGTTTCAAAAGAAACTGCCGGAGGAGATCTTTGAATCGCTGGAGGACATCCGGAAAGCGCCTCTTCCTGTCATGGATGAAATTGCGGAAGGAATGGGCAAAAACAGAACCAACGCAGCAACCGTTCAAGGCGCGACAACCGGTGTGGGCGGCGTGTTTACGCTGGCGGCAGACATTCCGGCAGTGCTTGGCTTATCACTAAAAACATTACAGGATATCGCAGTCGCATACGGCTATGATCCAAAGGAGAAAAAAGAACGCGTCTTCATTGTGAAATGTCTGCAGCTGACGTCGGCTGATGTTGTCGGCAAAAGATCGATTTTGCAAGAATTAAAACACTACGATCAAGACCGTACATATAAGAATGTCGCTTCTCAAATCCAAGGCTGGCGAGAAGTCGTTTTAGGCTATCGAGACACGTTTGGCTGGAAAAAACTTTTCCAGATGGTGCCGGTTGCCGGAATGGTTTTTGGCGCCGCTGCCAATCGCTCAACATTAAACGACATTACCGAGACAGGCATGATGCTGTACAAAAAGAGGCGCATTCTTGAACGACTGAAAGAAACAGAACGAGAGATGGAATAGCAGAAAGCAGACGGACACCGCGATCCGCCTGCTTTTTTTAGTGGAAACATACCCAATGTGTTTTGTTTGTTTAAAAGAATTGTGAGCGGGAATACAACAACCAACACCAATTAAAGGAGGAATTCAAAATGGCAGACGATAACAAAATGAGCAGAGAAGAAGCAGGTAGAAAAGGCGGAGAAACAACAAGCAAGAACCATGACAAAGAATTCTATCAAGAGATTGGGAAAAAAGGCGGAGAAGCCACTAGCAAAAACCATGACAAAGAATTCTATCAAGAAATCGGTGAAAAAGGCGGAGAAGCCACTAGCGAAAATCATGACAAAGAGTTCTATCAAGAAATCGGCGAAAAAGGCGGAGAAGCCACTAGCGAAAACCATGACAAAGAATTCTATCAAGAAATCGGCCGTAAAGGCGGAGAGGCTACAAGCAAAAATCATGATAAAGAATTCTACCAAGAAATCGGCTCAAAAGGCGGAAACGCCCGCAACAACGACTAATCAAAAGCATAAAGGCAGACAACCTGTAAATAAAAAAGCGATCCGGCACATCAGCTGGATCGCTTTTTTTTGGAATCTTCTCAATTTATGCCGCTATTGCGATACAATAAGTGAAAAAGGGGTTTTCGCTAATGTCCAAGATGCAAAACTTGCTCGCCATCGCAAATGAAGTCAAAGAAAAGCACGCCAATTTTTCAATCTCAGAGGTCAACGACCACTGCGTGCGCCTTGCGGTGTTTACGGGAGAATATGACTGGCACCATCACCCTGACTCAGACGAATTGTTTATCGTTCTTGAAGGGGAGCTGCTGATCGATTTCAAGGACAAAGAAACCGAGGTGCTCAAAGCAAATGACAGCCTGCTGATCCCGAAAGGCACGGTTCACCGCACACGCTCTTACGTCAGAACGGTGAATCTCTGTGTCGAGCATCAACAAGCCAAAACCGTCATCATAGAGGAGTAGCCATGCTGATCAAAAGGATTGTATGTGAAGTAGACGCTCCAAACGCTGAAGCATTTGCAAAAGCGCAGTCACAGTGGGAAGCATTATCGCATATAAGCGGCTTCATCAAACAGGCCGGCGGCTGGCGAAAAACGATAGACGAGCCGCTCACCGCAGAAATCATCAGTGTATGGGAAAACAGAGAAGCCTATGATCATTTTATGGAGAACGAACATGACAGCATATACGAGGAAAACGATCAGAAGGCTGTAATTCTTTCGATAGTGGTGACGGTGTACGAAGAGGATAAACCGTTCGTTCATGATCTGTTACATAACCCTGATATCCGGTACGAACCAGACTGGACGGTTCTGAAGGCATAATCAAAGCCCGAAACATCATGTTTTGGGCTTGTCTCTTTACTCGCGTCCCGGAAGTGTATTATGAACAAAAGGCGGGGCTGGTTTTAACTCCGGTTTTTCTCCAAACGTTTTTGCTTCTTTCACATATTCAAAGGCTTCTCCGTCCGGCGCTTTTTCATTCAGCCAGTTTTGCTTGGCGCTTTCTTCGCCTTCAGAGAAATTGATAAGCTGATGTGAGAACTCTTGTTTTTCGAGCGCTTTCGGGAATGTACCCGGCACAACCGGACCTTCCTGTGCTTCTAATTCTTTAATGGCGGCGAGCCATTGATTTTGGTGCATCGTGTCACGCGCCAGCAGGAAGCTGAGCATATCTTTGACGCCTTTGTCATCCGTCATTTCAAACAGGCGTGCGACCTGCAGACGGCCCTGAGATTCCGCATTCAGGTTGGCGCGGAAGTCTGCCAGCAGGTTTCCGCTTGCTACGATATAACCGCCGCTCCAAGGTACGCCTGTACTGCTTTCCGGCATGGCGCCAAGTCCTGATACAATCGCATGGTGAGGGTTCATGCCGCCCAGGATGGAGCCGATGACCGGATCTTCAGCAGCTTTTTCCTGCTGATCAAGAGGGGCATCCTCAAGAAGTCTGGCAATCATCGTTGCGATCATTTCAACATGCCCGAGCTCCTCAGTTGCCGTATCCATCAGCAAGTCCTTGTATTTTTCATTTCCTCTTGTGTTCCAGCCTTGAAATAAGTACTGCATGGCAACTGAAATTTCTCCGAATTGCCCGCCTAAAATTTCTTGCATTTTTTTAGCGAATAATGGATCTGGACGATCTGGTTTAGCAGGATGCTGCAGCATTTTTGTGTGCTTAAACATGTACCCATCTCCTTTTTCGATTATCTCTTTTTATATTTCCGATCGATAGAAAGATAAACGAAAAACAGCGTATCGAGATGGGAACTATGAATCTTTTCGCAGCTCCAACAGTTCCCGGATCAGCTCCCGGCCAAAGATGGGCTCATACTGCCGATAAACAGGGTCAAGACGCTTCATCCATTCTTGTTTCTCTTTATCTGACAGCTCATAAATATGTATAGCAGAATTCTTTTTGATTTCTTCCAGCTGCTCCTTGTTCATTTGTTCGGCATACGTTTCATTCCACTCCGTCGTCTCCTTCATCGCTTCAGTCAAAATGCGCCTTGTTTCTGGTGTTTGCGCCTTCCAGAAGTGTTCATCGGTCATGACAGCGTAGCCGAGGTAACCGTGGCTGCTTATTGTCAAATAGTCCTGAACATTATAAAATTTTTTAGAATAGATGTTTGAAATTGTATTTTCTTCGCCATCGACTACATTGTTTTCTAACAGCTGAAAGGTAGAATTGAAGGATTCCTGATGAGGTGTTGCGCCAAGCAGCTTGAACTGATCCTCAATCACATCGCTTTGCATAATGCGCAGATCCTGCCCTTTTAAATCATCCGGTGTTTTGACCGGCCCTTGATTTGTTGTGATTTGCTTAAAGCCGTTCGTCCAATAGGCCAGTCCTTTTAATTGGTTTTTCTTTAGAGAATCAAACAGCTGTGTGCCGATGCTTCCGTTCAGCCCTTTTTTGACGGCGTTGTAATCTGTAAAAGCATACGGCAGATCCAGCACTCCCCATTCAGGCGAGAGCATGCCGAGCTTCGATGTGGAGGGGGCGATAAATTGAACATCGCCGTTTTGCAATGCTTCAATTTCTTCAATGTCCGAGTACAGGCTTCCATTCGGAAATACTTCTATTTTTATTTTCCCGCCTGATTTTTCGTTCACCAGATCAGCGAATTTATTGGCGGCCAGCCCTTTTGGCGTATTTTCAGCAACCACGTGGCTGAATTTAAACACGATTTGATCCTGCAGGCCTTCCTGGTCGTCATCATAAACAATCTTTTTATTGCCGGTATGATCATGGAATCCGATAAATAAAGCGGTTGCAATTCCAGCGATCATCAGTGCGAGACATGCAAGCAAACTCTTCATGAAAAGCCCTCCCCTATGTTAAGGATAATGGGGGAAATGACATTCGTAAAGACCTGAAAGGAGAAGCTGATGAACAAAAAGAAGCTCTCAATCCGTTGGAAAATCACGATCTTATCCTATATACTCGTCATTTTCTCCTTTTTGATCGGCGGCATTGTGCTCATCGGCAACATTCAGCATACAGAGGAGCGGGAGCTGAAAAAGCGGCTGATGAATACGGCCCGGACGGTGTCAGAGATGACAGAAGTGAAAGAAGCCTTGGCGCGAAAAAAACAAACAGAAGCTGTTCGCCATGCGGTTGAAGAAATCAGGATGATTAATGAAGCAGACTATATTGTCGTCATGGATATGAATCACATCCGATATACGCATCCTGTCAGCACAAGCATCGGCAAGAAATCAGAAGGTGCAGACGAGGAGGCAGCGTTTGCGGAGCACATTTATTTCTCTGAAGCAAAGGGCGAGCTCGGCACGGCGGTTCGCGCTTTTTATCCGGTTAAGGATCAAGACCTGAACCAAATAGGCGTGGTGCTTGTCGGAAAAACGCTGCCGGGGATCGCTGACATCCTGCTTCATTTAAAGCGTGATATCGCATTCATCGTTGTGCTGACACTCGGCTTCGGCCTTGCTGGTTCCTTTTTGCTGGCCCGCCATATCAAAAAACAAATGTTTCAGCTTGAACCCCATGAGATTGTCCGAATGTATGAAGAACGGACAGCGACGTTTCACTCGATGAATGAAGGGGTGATCGCCATTGACAATCGGCTCGTCATTACGATCTTCAATGAAAAAGCGAAACAGATCTTTGAAGTGCAGGGGGATCTGATCGGCAAGGTGATTTGGGAGGTTCTTAAGGATTCGCGCCTGCCCGAAATCGTGGAGCGGAACAAAGCGGTTTATAATGAAGAAATTCGTGTCAGCGGAAAAGTCATCATGAGCAGCAGAATTCCGATCGTCATGAAGAAAAAAGTGATTGGCGCCGTTGCGATTTTTCAGGACAGAACGGAAGCGGCCAAGATGGCAGAGGAATTGACTGGTGTCAGAAACTTTGTGGAGGCGCTCCGTGTCCAAAACCATGAGCATATGAATAAGCTGCACACGATCGCCGGCCTCATCCAGCTGGGGAAATCTGAAAAAGCCTTGCAGCTTGCATTCCAGGCGTCAACTGAGCAGGAAAATGTGACTGAATTTCTGCACCGCTCGATTCAAAATGACGCTGCGGCAGGCCTTCTATTAAGTAAAATCAGAAGGGGAAGAGAGCTAGGCATTGCTGTTCATATAGATGAAAACAGCAGTCTTCAGCAATTTCCCGAGCATGTTGATCAGCATGATATTGTCGTGCTTTTGGGGAATCTGATTGAAAATGCCTTCGGCTCATTTGAAACCGTTCAATCTGAAGACAAACGAATTGACATTAGTATCGAACAAACGGATGATATCCTTGCTATTTTAATAGAAGATAACGGCTGCGGAATTGATCCGGCACATATGCCTCGCCTTTACGACAAAGGTTTTACGGTCAATAAAACTGGCGGCACAGGCTATGGCCTGTATTTAGTGAAACAAATCATAGACAAAGGATCGGGCACGATAGAAGTTGATTCACATGCGGGGCAGGGGACATCTTTTTCTATCGTTTTTCCAATGAAGGGGGAGGAAGCACAGCATGGCTCGTAAAGAATGGAAGGTTCTGCTCATTGAAGACGATCCAATGGTTCAAGAGGTCAATAAGGATTTCATTACAACTGTTAAAGGCGTTACTGTCTGTGCAACGGCAGGAAACGGAGAGGAAGGCATGAAACTGATTAAAGAAGAACAGCCGGATCTCGTCATTCTCGATGTGTACATGCCGAAAAAAGACGGCATCAAGACCTTGCAGGAGATCAGAAAGCAAAAGCTTGAAGTGGATGTCATTGTCGTCTCCGCTGCAAAAGACAAGGAAACGATCTCACTCATGCTGCAAAACGGGGCGGTTGACTATATCTTAAAGCCGTTTAAGCTTGAGCGAATGAGACAGGCGCTCGAAAAGTACAAGCAATATAAACAAAAAATCGAAGCGAATGATACGCTGTCCCAGGAACAGCTTGATGCTATCCTGAATATTCCGCAGCAGGCCGTACAGGATCTGCCGAAAGGGTTGAATCACTTCACGATGAATGAAGTCACTGCTTTTTTGAAACAGCAAACCGCATCCCTTTCTGCTGAAGAGGTTGCCAAGGCGCTCGGCATCGCCAGAGTGACAGCCAGACGATATCTTGATTACTTAGAAAAAACCGGGATCATCAAATTGGACGTTCAATATGGCGGAGTCGGCCGGCCGGTCAACCGCTACGTGTTAAAAGGATAAACCTGAGACCAAAAAGACCAAAATGTCCGTTATGATCATAAACTTCCCCAGACTGTATGAAAACGCTATCATTCTAGTAAGAAAGACACAAAAGGCGAATAGGACAGGGGGATGAAGGATATGAAACTGTTTAAAAATTTAACAGTTCAGGTCATAACCGCGGTCATCATCGGGGTCATTGTCGGGCTGGTCTGGCCGGATGTCGGCAAAGAAATGAAACCGCTTGGCGATACATTTATCAACGCTGTTAAAATGGTGATCGCACCAATTATTTTCTTCACAATCGTTCTCGGGATTGCAAAAATGGGCGATATGAAGAAGGTTGGAAAAGTAGGGGGAAAAGCGTTTATCTATTTCGAGATTGTCACCACACTCGCACTCATTATCGGTTTATTTGTCGTCAATATTATGAAGCCGGGTGCGGGTCTTGATTACAGCAAGCTTGAAAAGGGAGATGTATCACAATACACGCAAAATGGCGGTCAGGGAATCGACTGGATTGAATTTGTTACACACATTGTTCCATCCAACATGGTTGATGCCTTCGCAAAAGGGGACATTTTGCAGGTCTTATTCTTTTCTATTCTTTTCGGAGTGGGCCTTGCGGCATTAGGTGAAAAAGGGAAAAGCGTCATTGATTTCTTCGACAAGGTTTCTCACGTTTTTTTCAAAATTATCGGCTACATTATGCGTGCCGCGCCAATCGGGGCATTCGGGGCGATGGCGTATACAATCGGACACTTCGGGCTCGATTCCATCAAACCGCTGGCAAGCTTAATGATGTCTGTTTATATTACGATGTTCCTGTTCGTATTTGTTGCTTTAAATATCATCTGCAAGCTTTACGGATTCAGCCTGTGGAATTACCTTCGCTTCATTAAGGATGAGCTTTTGATCGTGCTTGGCACAAGCTCTTCCGAATCGGTGCTTCCGCGTATGATGGATAAAATGGAGCGCTACGGCTGTTCCAAATCAGTTGTCGGGCTAGTTATTCCGACGGGCTATTCGTTTAACCTCGATGGCACATCCATTTATTTATCAATGGCGACTGTCTTTTTGGCACAGGTGTTTGGAGTAGACCTCAGCATCGGTCAGCAAATTACGATTATCCTCGTTCTGATGCTGACATCGAAGGGAGCGGCAGGTGTGACGGGAAGCGGATTTATCGTCCTTGCCTCAACGCTGTCAGCGCTGCAGGTCATTCCGCTGGAGGGTCTTGCACTCCTGCTCGGGGTCGACCGTTTCATGAGTGAAGGAAGAGCCATTGTGAACCTGATCGGAAACGGAATCGCCACGATCATTGTTGCAAAAAGCGAAAATGAATTTGATGAAGCAAAAAGCGTAGAGGCTGTTGAAGGCATGAAAAAAATGAAAACAGCAGTCTGAAAAAAGAACGGCCCATCCATGGGCCGTTTTTTTAATTGTTTAAGAATTATTAAGGTAAGGACAGAGACCTCAGCATTTTTTTGTTATATAATTTACAAATGGATACTATATTGAATGAAGGACGTTTGTCCTAACAGGAGTGTATAAATGGCCGCTTTAGTTAAATTTTTTCAGCACCCGGGAGTAAGGCGTTTCTCCATCTTTGTCGTGTTAACTGGTGTGTTATATCTATTTAAGAGCATGATCAACTTAATATTGCTTACCTTCATTTTCACATTTCTAATGGATCGTTTGGAGCTTGTCGTGCGGCAGTTTGTAAGCCAGTTCTTCCGCGTGAGCCAGCGGGTTGTCATTACGTTTCTTTACATGTTGCTGGCTGTGCTGCTTACAGTCGGGGGCTTTGTGTTTTATCCGGTCGTCGCGGCGCAGATCCAGCAGCTGGTAAAGCAGATTAAACATATTGCGTATCATCCTGACAGCATCCCTTTCTTTGATGAGATCACCAGTGTCTTCGGAGATATTAACATCAGTTCATATGTCAAAGAGGGCTTCAATGTAGTGTATACGTATCTGGCCGATATCAGCACATTCGGCTTGCAGGTCGTGATGGCGCTCATTCTTAGCATGTTTTTCTTATTTGAGAAAAAACGGCTTTCTGAATTCATGGCGAAATTTAAAACGAGCAAACTGAGGGTCTTTTATGAGGAGATTGCTTTTTTCGGAAGCAAATTTGCAAGAACGTTCGGCAAGGTGCTCGAGGCTCAATTTATCATTGCGCTCGTCAACTGTATTCTGACGTTTATCGCGCTTTGGATTATGCATTTTCCGCAGCTGTTTGGGCTTTCGATTATGGTGTTCTTCCTTGGATTGATCCCTGTAGCAGGCGTCGTCATTTCCCTGATTCCGCTCAGCATTATCGCCTACAGCACTGGCGGTGGAATGTATGTGCTCTACATTGTCCTTGTCATATTCGCCATTCATGCGATCGAAACATATTTCTTAAATCCGAAGCTGATGTCGGCGAAAACAGAGCTGCCAATCTTTTTCACCTTCACAGTACTCATTTTCTCTGAACACTTCTTCGGCATTTGGGGGTTGATTATCGGGATTCCGATCTTTGTGTTTCTCCTTGATATTCTGGATGTCACCAACAAGGAAGATAGGTCTAAAGGACCCCGAGAGAATAGCGATAAAGTTTAAAATCGAATAATGAGTGTGCCTCGATCTGCCGGCCTGCCTGTTCAGGGCATGGAATTAAGACTCGGAATCGGAGCTTGGCATTGCTTCGCACAGTGGTGAACACAACAGGTGACAATGCCTGTCATCATTACAGAAACTGAAAAGAACAAACAGTCGGAGCAAACGCTCATCATCGGTTTAACCAAACATTTGGAAGCAACAAATGCTATAATACAAACAGTGCCTAATGTTGGGCACTGTTTATTTTTTGTCGAAAAAGGAGGAAGGCTTTATGGCTGAGCCGATTTTACATATTGAAGGCCTCGATAAAAAGATTGGGTCTAAACAGATTTTAAAACAGATCAGCATGGACGTCATGGAGGGTGAAATCATCGGCCTTCTCGGTCCAAATGGTTCCGGAAAAACAACACTCATCCGTATTATCGTCGGGCTGCTGAAACAAAACAGCGGAAGCGTGACAATCAGCGGATTCCAGCATGATACAGAGTTTGAAAAAGCGATGGAAGCGGTTGGAGCGATTGTTGAGAACCCTGAGTTCTATCCGTACCTGACAGGCTGGGAAAACCTCAAGCACTTTGCGAATATGCACAAAAAAATAGCGGATGAACGGCTTGATGAAGTGGTGGAACGTGTCGGGCTGACGTCAGCGATTCATGATAAGGTGAAAACCTATTCCCTTGGGATGCGCCAGCGTCTGGGAATCGCCCAGGCAATTCTTCACCGGCCGAAGCTTCTCATTCTAGATGAACCGACAAACGGCCTCGATCCTGCGGGGATGAAGGATTTTCGCGATCATATTAAGGAACTCGCAGAAATGGAAGGAACAGCTGTCCTGTTTGCCACTCATTTATTGCGCGAGGTTGAAGACTTGTGCGACCGTGTCATCATCATTCAAAAAGGTGAGATCAAAGCGGAAGTCAGCTTACAAGGAACTGATCAAACCACAGAAAAAGCGATTATAGAAGTGCAGCCGCAAGAAAAAGCGCTCAATTGGCTGACAGGCAATCAATATCAAGCTGAGAGCCAAGACGGGACGATTGTAGTTGATGTGGCAAAAGAAAACATACCGGAGCTGAACCGATCACTTGTCGGACAAGATCTGAATGTATTTTCCATTACGCCTTACACGCAATCACTGGAAGACGAATTTATAAAAGCGACGACCGCTCATCAAGAGGAGGGAGAAGAGCTTGTCTAAATTAATTTGGAATGAACATATGAAACTTTTTAATCGGAAGGTCACTTTGGTTTCCCTTATCCTGATGGCTGTCTTTCAATTCTTCATGGCTTTGATCATTAAACGGATTGTCATCAGTGCCGGAACAGATGAAAACTTCATCGGCTATTTATCGTATACACCGAGCCTGAACATTTTGCTGCAGGCTTTAACGATCGTAATTGCAGCAACAATTGTTTCGATGGAATTTGATAAAAAGACGATCAAATTTTTGCTCATTCGTCCGGTTAAACGCCAAAAGGTCTTTTGGTCAAAATTAATCACAGTCGTGATGGTCAGCTTCTATTTGTATCTGGCATACTACATTCTGGCATTATTATTCGGTCTCGTGTTTTTTGGCACATCGGTGACTGCGGAATCAAAGACATTGCTGGTCAACACCTTGGCGCTGATCGGGTCAAACTGGCTTGAAGCTGTAATGATGGGATTATTCGGGCTGCTTTGTTCTTCGCTGTTCCGCAACAGCGCGGTAGCAGTTGTTGTTTCTTTTGTCGTTTTATACGGAGCGAGTACACTTGTTCAGCTCATGAAGTTGTTTGAAAACAAGTGGGGCAGCTTTTTGCTTTTTGCGAACACTGACTTTACGCAATACAGAAGCGGAGAGACAGCGTTGTTTTCAGGCATGACGCCATTGTTTTCAATTGGAATTCTCATCATACATGCCATATTCTTCATCGTTGTTGGCTGGTGGTGCTTCTGTAAACGGGATGTTCGGGTCTAAAGGCAAGGAATGACATTTTTGTGAAAAAGCTCACGTAAATCAATATCATTTGATATTTTGGTTTATACTAAAGGTACTGACGGAGGTGTCTCGATTGAGGAACTTTATTACCGCTTTACCGATCGTATTGCTGCTTGGATTCTCATTTGTGTCATTCATGTTTCAGTTTGAACATCTTGTTTATTTCAGGCTCGCGCTTGGGTTGTTTTCTCTCGTGGGACTGTACATGATATATAAAATGAAGACGGGCATCCGCTATTTTATCATCTATCTGTATGCCAGCTGGATTGTGTTGGCCGCAGTGACCGCTTTTGAAGAGCCGATTTTCTCAAGCTTTTTCTTTGGCGGCCTGGTGATGACGATGGGTTACCTGACATATATGCTGATTTATCTCGGCATGAAACAAGACCGGGATGCAAATCCTGTGTAATCGCGCTGTTCCCTTGGGGAACGGCGTGTTTTTCTATACTGGGCAAAAGGTTAACAGTTGCGGAAAAATGGCAGGAAATCTATAATACATATTAAATTTATCGGAATTAAAACTGGGGGGCTGCCGGATGTCATTATTTATACAAAACGATCAACAGCGGCAATGGATGGAGAAAATCGGACGGATTGCGGATGAATTTCAGCAAACAGCTGCTGAAGATGACGAACAGGGACGTTTTCCTGCAGAGAAAATACAAAAACTGCGTGATGCTGGGTATACAGCATTAACATTGCCGGCATCTCATGGCGGAGGGGGCATTTCTGTTTACGATATGCTCCTGTTTCAAGAACGGCTTGCACGGGGAGATGCTCCGACGGCTCTTAGCATCGGCTGGCATTTGAGCGTGATCGGGGAGCTTGGAGAAGGCAACAGCTGGGATGAAGACGTATTTGCATTTGTTGCCAAGGAAGTCCAAAACGGAGCCGTCATTAACAGGGCGGCGACTGAAGCGAAAACCGGAAGCCCGACAAGAGGAGGGCGTCCGGGTACACACGCCGTCAAAAAGGATGGCAAATGGGCAGTGAACGGGAGAAAAACCTTTACGACGATGTCACAAGCTCTGGATTATTTTTTAGTAACCGCATGGATTGAAGACAAACAAACAACAGGCGTGTTTCTCATTCATAAAGATGATCCCGGATTGTCGATTGAAGAGACGTGGGATATGATGGCGATGCGGGCGACTGGGAGCCATGACCTTGTACTGAACGAAGTAATGCTTGATGAGAATAAGCTGGTGGAACTGCTTCAAGGGCCCCGTGGAGCTAAGCCGAATGGCTGGCTGCTTCACATTCCTGCGATTTATCTTGGTGTGGCTCAAGCTGCTCGTGACTATGCAGTGCAATTTGCATCTGAGTATTCTCCAAACAGCTTGAATGGACCGATCAAGAATGTCCCGGCCGTACAGCAAAGAACAGGCGAAATGGAGCTTGAACTGCTCAATGCCAGACACTTTCTTTTCCATATCGCTCAATTGTATGACGATCCGGAGCGGCGTCCACACTTGACCAGCGAGCTCGGTGCGGCGAAACATATCGTCACAAACGCTGCGCTGTCTGTTGTTGATAAAGCGATGAGAATTGTCGGGGCCAAAAGCCTGGAACGAACCAACCCGCTTCAGCGCTATTACCGTGATGTGCGCGCCGGTCTCCACAACCCGCCGATGGATGACGCCGTGATACACAAGCTGGCAGCAGAAGCGTTTGAGTCATAAAAAAAGAGCCTTTACGGCTCTTTTTATGTATTGTTTTGCTCTTGCAGATTTTTTTGATGCTTGCGGTCGATCCTGTCATAAATAACATTCATCAGCTTTGGATTGCCCATAATCGCCGCTTTGTTTTCCTGGATCAGCTGTTGGTAAGTTTTTATTTTACGCTTCGGCATGCTCCGGCTCCCTCCTGACATGGTTGTATTCACTTTCTAACTCCGTCAGCGACAATTCATACAGATGACGCTTTGACTTTTTGTATATACCATTCTGTATTAACAGATGAATGAGCTGTTTTTTTCTGATTTCTGCAGACTGAGGTGTCATTGTGTCACCAACCTCCAATCAAACGATATTGATAATCATTATCAATTAACTTCAGTATACAATGTCCGCAATCGCCTGTAAAGGTGAAAACAGTCCTATTCTTTGCCAATTCACAAACATTCAATAAATCGACAAAAAGTTTCCCGGGCAATAATTGCTGTCGAAATGTCCCGCTTCATTGAACGCGTCCTGCTATTTTTCATGTTTTGAACCATACTATGTAATAGAATGGAGGCTGGTATTCAATGGAGCGGACAGAAAATCTGAAAAAGGGAGAAAAAGGGGCGCTCCTCAATATTTTTGCTTATGTCATTCTTGCTGTTGTAAAGCTAGTCATTGGGATTCTATATCATTCTGAAGCACTGAGAGCAGACGGATTAAATAATGGAACAGATATTGTTGCGTCAGTAGCAGTGCTCATAGGATTGCGGATTTCTCAAAGACCGGCTGACAGCGATCATCCATACGGCCATTATCGGGCTGAAACAATTTCGTCTCTTGTTGCGTCTTTTATTATGATGGCAGTCGGCATTGAAGTGTTAATCGGCGGAGGAAAAGCGATTGCGGGCGGCACAACGGAAACGCCAAATCTTATCGCGGCATGGACGGCGTTAGGCAGTGCTGTGTTTATGTATGGCATCTATTTATTTAACAAAAGGCTGGCAGCGTCCATTAAAAGCTCTGCCCTGATGGCAGCGGCAAAGGACAGCAGGTCAGACGCTTTTGTAAGTGCCGGCGCGTTTATCGGTGTTTTTTCGTCCCAGCTGAAGCTGCCGTGGATTGATCCGGTAACGGCTTTTATCATCGGCATCATCATTTGCAAAACGGCGTGGGATATCTTTAAAGACGCTTCACATTCCTTAACAGACGGCTTCCATTTAAAAGATCTTGAGCCTTACAAACAGACCGTCGGCAGGATCGAAAATGTGCATCGCCTAAAGGATGTGAAAGCGAGGTATTTAGGCAGTACAGTTCATATCGAGATGGTGATTACGGTTGATCCGAAGCTTACAGTAGAAGAAGGCCATGGAGTGGCGGATGAAGTAGAAGACAAAATAAAACATGAACACGATGTCACTCATGTTCATGTTCATGTAGAGCCCGACGACATAAAATAAGGCTGTTTAACGAATTAGCTTATATGTTCAGATAAAAATTCAGTCACTTCTTCAGGCGTTTTGGCATTGGCGCTGTGAAGGTGAGCTGTTTTTTCACCGTTTTTGAAGATAAGCAGGCTGGGAATGCCCATTACTTGGTATTTTTCAGCCAGGTCAGGAAGCTCGTCCTTATTCAGCTCATACCAGTCGTTTTGGTTGTATTCTTCCAAAATATCGCCGATGAACATATTCATGCGTGTGCAGTCTGGGCACCAATCAGCATAAAACTTTACAATGATTTCTTTATCGGATTGAATCAGTTCATTAAATTGTTCGTTTGTTGTGATTTTTTTCATATGTCACATCTCCTTTTCAATGCCATTTTAATATAAAATAAAAAGGAATTACATACAAATGCATTCAACATCAGCATGCCCAAAAATAATTAGATCATTTTCCGGTGAAAATGATAAGATAGTAAAGATGAATTGTAGTGGGGGGAGTATCCATTGAAAACAAGTCTAGGATTAGTGTACGGAGGAAAGTCGGCAGAACATAATGTTTCCCTGCAGACAGCTCTGGCTGTAATCAAAGCGCTAAATACTGAGAAGTTTGATATACATCCGATTTATATAACAGAAAAAGGCGAATGGGTTAGAGGCGCCCGTTTAACTGAGCCTGTTTCAAACGTGAAAATGCTTCAATTTGAGCAAGGAGGCAGTGCTTTTTCTCCAGCTGCCCTGAACCAGGAGATGTTTCCGCAGGAAGCGTCACAGCAAAATGAAGCCATTGACGTCGTATTCCCGCTCCTCCACGGACCGAACGGAGAAGACGGTACGATCCAGGGAATGCTCGAGCTGTTGAACATTCCTTATGTCGGCAACGGAGTGCTTGCTTCCTCAGCTGG
Organism: Bacillus sp. FSL R5-0603; assembly: GCF_038050295.1. Taxonomy (NCBI): domain Bacteria; kingdom Bacillati; phylum Bacillota; class Bacilli; order Caryophanales; family Bacillaceae; genus Bacillus; species Bacillus sp. FSL R5-0603. Next base: position 424,213 of record NZ_JBBOYP010000001.1, read on the forward strand.
CATGGATAAAGTTGTCATGAAACATTTATTTGCGCAGGCTGGCCTTGCTCAGGCTAAATACGCAGCTTTCCTTAAGAAAGACTGGATTCGTTCTCCGAAAGAAAGCTGTGAGCAGGTTGAACAGGAATTAGGCTACCCTTGCTTCGTAAAACCGGCGAACCTCGGCTCAAGTGTCGGAATCAGCAAATGCCGAAACCGTGAAGAACTGCAAAAAGCGTTTGAGCTTGCTTTCCAATATGATCGCAAAGTCGTCGTTGAAGAAGGAATTAACGGCCGCGAGATTGAGATCGGCGTTCTTGGAAATGACGATCCTAAATGCTCTGTTGTGGGAGAAATCGCACCGAAGACAGATTTCTACGATTACAAAGCGAAATATGAGGATGGAGATACTGATCTGATGATTCCGGCGATTGTGACTGATGAGGAATACGCAACAATCAGTCATATGGCGATCAAAGCATTTAAAGCGATCGATGGTTCAGGACTCGTCAGAGCGGACTTTTTCCTGACAGCTGACGGCGAAGTTCTGATCAATGAAGTCAACACAATGCCTGGCTTTACACCTTTCAGCATGTTCCCGCTGCTCTGGAAAGAAGCCGGAGTGGAATATGCTGAGCTGATTGAACAGCTTGTGGAGCTTGCAAAAGAACGCCACGCTGAAAAACAATTGATTAAGCATACATTCTAATGAAGAAGGACACTGCCGGTAAAAGGGCAGTGTTTTTTCCCGTATATACAAAAGAAAGAGAGGGACCTTACTTGATTAAGCGAACAGTAAAAAACATTGCCGAAATGGTTAAAGGCACACTAACAAATCCGCAATATGAACAAACAGTCATTCATGGAGTGGCAACCGATACAAGAAAACTGGAACAACATCAGCTCTTTATTCCGCTGAAAGGGGAACGTTTTGACGGCCACTCTTTTGTGGAGCAGGCTTTTGAAGCTGGTGTAGCGGCTGTTCTTTGGGATCGGTCAGTACCAAATCCGCCCGAGAATCACGCCGTCATTTTAGTGGATGATACCCTTACTGCACTTCAGCAGCTTGCAAAAGCCTATTTGCAGGAGCTTGGCACGCGTGTCATCGGAGTAACCGGAAGCAATGGCAAAACGACAACAAAAGATATGATTCACGCCGTACTGGGGACCAAGTACCGTGTCCACAAAACTGGAGGAAACTTCAATAATCATATCGGTTTGCCGCTGACAGTTTTAGCGATGCCTGAAAATACGGAGATCGCCGTATTGGAGATGGGAATGAGCGCCAAAGGAGAAATTGACCTCTTGAGCCGCCTGGCAAACCCGGATGCGGCAGTGATTACGAATATCGGCGAATCGCATATGCAAGACCTCGGCTCTAGAGAGGGCATCGCGGAGGCGAAGCTTGAAATCATTAACGGGCTTAAAGAAGACGGAGTGCTGATTTATATCGGGGACGAACCGCTCCTTCAAAATGCATACAGCTGCCAGACGAAAACGTACGGGACGGGAGCGCATAATGATTATCAGCTTCAGGATGTCAGCCAGAGTGAGGAAGGAACCCATTTTACAATCAAAGGGATAGAACAAACGTTTTTTATTCCGATACTCGGCAAGCACAATGTGATGAACGCCATGGCTGCGATTGCTGCAGGGGCTTATTTTGGCATCGCGCCTGAGGGTGCGGCAAAAGGACTGAGCGGCCTAAAGGTAACCGGGATGAGACTTGAACTCATCAAAACAGACAGCGGCCTTTCGATAATCAATGACGCTTATAATGCGAGCCCGACTTCCATGAAAGCTGCAATTCAATTGACAGAAAGCCTCGAAGGCTACGGCAAAAAAATGCTCGTGCTCGGTGATATGCTTGAGCTCGGCGATCTTGAAGAAACGTTCCATAAAGAGTGCGGCGCTGTGATCAGCCCTGATAAAATTGACCGCGTCTTTACGTACGGAAAACTGGGAGCTTTTATCGCGGAAGGCGCCCTGAAACACTTTGAGAAAGACCGCGTCAGCCATTACACTGAGAAAAAAGATCTCCTCCAAGCTGTGAAGGAAAACGCATCAAAAGGCGATTTGATTTTATTCAAAGCGTCCAGAGGTATGAAGCTTGAAGAAATCGTTAAAGATTTAATAGAGAGCCCGCTTTCATAAGAAAATATTTTGCGAAAAAACGCATATTGCATCATAAAATAACATGATATGCAAACACTAATGTATGCCGGCCGAAAATTATGTATATCTGGCCGGCTGCGGCTATGATACAATATATATAGGTTATTTCGCGATACGAACATATTCGTCCGGACTTTTCATCGTGACCCGAAGTTCTCCGCTGGATTCTTGGGAGCGGATGGAGCAGCAGCCGGCATATTCGAGATGCCGATCTGCTTCTCATCTTATTGAAAAACAAATAGTGTAATGGTAAGATAAAACTTAAAGTAATTCGGGCTTTGTATACGGATGGATCCTGTCCTTCTTGTCTAAAGGGCAGTTTTATAAGTGGTAAATCACGACATTACTGAAACAGCAATTAGAAGGAGTTTGAATAATTTGACTATAACGTTTCAAGATTTTAATTTAAGTTCTGATCTCATGAAAGCAATTAATCGTATGGGATTTGAAGAAGCAACACCGATTCAGGCACAAACGATACCGCTCGGACTTTCAAATAAAGACGTCATTGGACAAGCGCAAACAGGTACAGGTAAAACAGCTGCGTTTGGTATACCCCTTGTTGAAAAAATTAACCCCGAGTCTCCTAATATTCAAGCAATCGTAATCGCGCCAACCCGTGAATTAGCCATTCAAGTATCTGAAGAATTGTATAAAATCGGACAAGATAAACGTGCGAAGGTTCTTCCTATTTACGGCGGACAGGATATTGGACGGCAAATCCGGGCGTTAAAGAAGAATCCGAATATCATTGTCGGAACACCTGGACGTCTTCTTGACCACATCAACCGCCGCACCATTCGTTTAAACAATGTAAATACTGTTGTAATGGATGAAGCGGATGAAATGCTGAACATGGGATTCATTGACGATATTGAATCTATCCTTTCAAACGTGCCAAGCGAGCATCAGACACTTCTGTTCTCTGCCACAATGCCTGCGCCGATCAAACGCATTGCAGAGCGCTTTATGACTGAGCCGGAACACGTAAAAGTAAAAGCGAAAGAAATGACGGTTTCTAACATTCAGCAGTTCTATTTGGAAGTGCAAGAACGCAAAAAATTCGATACACTGACTCGCCTTCTTGACATTCAGTCTCCTGAGCTTGCGATCGTATTCGGACGTACAAAACGCCGTGTCGATGAGCTGGCTGAAGCCCTGAACCTTCGCGGATATGCAGCTGAAGGAATTCACGGTGACTTAACACAGGCGAAACGTATGGTTGCGCTTCGTAAATTTAAAGAAGGCGCAATCGAAGTTCTAGTCGCAACTGATGTTGCCGCTCGCGGACTTGATATCTCAGGTGTTACACACGTATACAACTTCGACGTGCCTCAAGATCCTGAAAGCTACGTTCACCGTATCGGAAGAACGGGCCGTGCAGGAAAAACAGGTATGGCGATGACGTTCATTACACCGCGTGAGAAAAGCATGCTTCGCGCAATTGAACAAACAACAAAACGCAAAATGGACCGCATGAAGGAGCCTACACTTGACGAAGCGTTAGAAGGCCAGCAGCAGGTTACTGTTGAACGTCTTCGCACAACAATCAGTGAAAACAACCTGAACTTCTACATGACAGCGGCAGCTGAGCTGCTTGAAGATCATGATGCAGTAACAGTGGTTGCGGCGGCTATCAAAATGGCTACAAAAGAGCCAGACGACACACCGGTTCGCTTAACAGACGAAGCGCCGATGGTCAGCAAACGCTACAAGAACCAGCGCTCTTCTAAACGCAGAGACGGTCAAGGCGGCGGCTACCGCGGCGGAAAAGGGAAAAGCAACAACCGTTCTTCCTATGACAAAAAGCGTTCAAACGATCGCCGTTCTTCAGGTGACAGACGCCAGAAAAAATCTTACTAATTTGATCGATTCAGAGCCCAAAACATGATGTTTTGGGCTTTTTTATGTTCGCGATTTGTTATTCAGCAAACTTTCAGCTGACGGAAGCCATTTTTCTCTGTATGCTTAAGAATGAAACCTTTCTGTAAAAGAGACGTATAAGTAACGACGAAAAAAGGGAGGTAGGTATTTTTGAGAGAGCAGCCAAAAAACCAAATCAGTCCAGACGGATTAAAGGTTTGGCGACTTCAAGAGATCATCATATCCGCTGTTTGCTTGCTTATTGTCATTGCAGTTGCAGTGTTAAGCTATTATTTTCATTGGCCGTACTGGATCAGCGGCGTGCTCGGCGCGGTTTGGCTGCTGGGATCGATTGTGACGGTCTTTATCATTCCGAAGGTCCGTCATAAGGTGTGGCGATATGAAGTCCATGAACATGAAATAGATATTCAGTCAGGTATTTTTGTGGTGACACGTGTGATTGTTCCGATGGTCAGAGTTCAGCACGTCGATACGTCACAAGGGCCATTATTAAAAAAATACAACCTGGCAACGGTGAAAATTTCCACGGCCGCGACCGTTCATTCGATCCCCGCTTTAGAGATGGAGGAAGCGGATCGGCTGAGAGACTCCATTTCCCGTCTGGCGAGGGTGACTGATGATGATGTCTGAACCGAAACGCCTGCACCCGGCGGCAGTCATTTTGAATTTATGCCATACCATTATTCAAACGATAAAAAATATCATTCTGCCATTCTTTTTTGTGTATATTGTCAATTCAAACCATACTGTCCGTTTTTACGGAGCCATTGCGCTCGGTGTGCTGTTCATCTGGCTTGTAGCGGCAAGCATTATCAAATGGAGAAGGTTTACCTATCGAATTGAAGATGATGAATTTAGAATTGAAGAAGGCTTATTTGTTACGAAAAAGCGATACATATCGATTGATCGGATTCAAACGATGAATACGAGCGCAGGCCTTGTCCAGCAAATCTTTAAGCTTGTGAAGCTGCAAATTGAAACAGCAGGCGGAGGCAAAGAGGCAGAAGCCGTCCTTTCTGCTATTTCTGTTGAAGAAGCGGAACGCATCAAAGAAGCTGTCTTTAAGAAAAAGGCGCAAAGACGAGAAAACGAACTTGATGAAGAACGGTTTGAAGCTGAAGAGGAGTTGGATCCGGCCATTGAGGTGCAAGAGCACTATCGCATGAACGCGAAAGAATTGCTCATGGCCGCTTCTACCTCCGGCGGAATCGGAGTCATTATCTCTGCTGTATTTGCACTTATTTCCCAGCTTGATGAAGTGCTGCCAATGGATTGGTTATTCGATAAATTTTCCTTCCTTCAGCACGCCAGTATTGGTATTTACGCGGTACTCATTTTTATCGGTTTATTTATCGCCTGGATTTTCAGCATCGCGGGCATGATGTTTAGATACGCAAACTTTCAAATCATAAAAAAAGAGCAGGAACTGGTGATTTCAAGGGGAATTATTGAAAAACATCAAGTCACGATTCCGCTGCGAAAAATACAAGCCATTAAAATCAAAGAAAATATCATTCGCCAGCTTTTCGGCTTTGTAACGGTGTCCATCGTCAGCGCAGGAGGCGGCGACCGGGAAAAAGAAGAAGGCGCTTTGACCATTCTCTTTCCAATGATTCATAAAAAAAAGCTTCCGCACATGCTCCGAACATTTACACCGGAATATACGCTGGAAGAAAACTGCCGCCGCCTGCCGCGGCGCGCGTTGAAACGCTATTTGTTCCGTTCTGTCATTTTTTCACTCTTTTTGATCATCCCGTTATGTATCTTCTTTCAGCCATGGGGCTATCTGTCAGTGATCCTGCTGCCGATAGAATTGCTCTTCGGCTATCTCGCGTATAAAGAGGCTGCATGGACGATCAACGGGGACCGTCTTCAGCTGACGTCTAGATTTATAGGCAGAACAACCGCCATTGTACTGAAAAAACGAATGCAGGTCTGCAAGTTCAGCCAATCCTATTTCCAAAAGAAAGGCCGCTTGTATACCATTTCTACTTCGGTGAAATCATCGAGCCATATGGAAGAATTAACGGTGAGGGATGTAGGTGAAGAGGATGCAGCCTTCATTTTAAAGTGGTACTCATATGAAAAAGCGGACGGTTAATACCGCCGCTCCAGAGTGTCGGCAAACCCTCGCATTCGTTGTCAGGACTGCGCTTCGGTGCTCGTCCTTCCTAGACTTCAAGGTTTTCAATCACGCTGAAAAGATGACAAAATCCTAAAATGAAAACCATTTTAGGATTTTGTCAACAATCTGAAGCGACGGTTAATACCGCCGCTCTTTTTTTTGCACGCATAAAAACGAAAGAAGAAACCCGCCGCATAGTCCAAACAAATGGGCCATCATGTTAATATTGGAGTTGATAAACGACATGAGAATGGCAAATGCGAGCAGTGTGATGATCATTTTGGAATGCTCCTGCCCAATTAACTCATTGCGAAAAAGAACCATAAACAGGTATACGCCAAATAGCCCGAAAATTGCGCCTGAAGCACCGACATGCACGTAATCAAGCGGCTCTGTAACATAAGTGCCGATATTGCCGATGATGCCGGAGCCGGCGTATACAAGAAGGAAACGCGCTTTTCCCAGCATGCGTTCCAAAGCCGGGGCAAATAAAAAGATGGACATGGAATTAAACAGCAGATGTGTGAAACCGGCGTGCAGCAAAATCGGTGTGATCAGCCGCCACCATTCACCGTTTGCGACACCTAGATTATAGCCTGTGACGGTATCCCTCCATAACACGACTGAATGGGCAGGAAGTGAAAAAAACAGCCAGAGAACAGCTTGCAAAGCCAATATAAAGGTGACAACGGGGTAAAGCCTGATAAATGTTTGAAAATTTTCAGTCCGTATAAACATTCCGAGCCCCTTTTCTTCATTTTGGTATATCTATAGTAACACGTTTATGAGACAAACCATTTAAATAGTACGTACGCAAAGGAGGTTATCATACATGATTTACGGCATTGGGCTGGACATTACCGAGCTTAAACGCATCGCCTCTATGGCTGGGCGCCAGAAAAGGTTTGCCGAGCGGATTTTGACGCGAAGCGAGCTTGACCAATACTATGAGCTTTCAGAGAAAAGAAAAATCGAATTTCTCGCGGGCAGATTCGCGGCAAAAGAAGCTTTCTCGAAAGCATTTGGCACCGGCATTGGGAGGCAGCTCAGCTTTCAGGACATTGAAATTAGGAAAGACCAAAATGGCAAGCCCTATATCATTTGCACGAAACTGAGCCAGGCTGCCGTTCACGTATCGATCACTCATACAAAAGAATACGCTGCCGCGCAGGTTGTGATTGAAAGGTTGTCAAGCTAGTCTGCATATTAGGGAAACCCCACTCATATATTTGATAGTGCATTAAGGGAGACAAGTTGTTTGAGGCTTTTATGGTACGCATCTGTTCTGCCTAAACGTGTACCGAGCGTACCGTTAAAGTCAAACAAGCGATTTCTTCCTTTTACATCAATTGAGAAAAAGGGGTTGAAAAAGGTGAGAAAAAGCTTTGTTTTGCTTTTAACGGGACTGCTTGCTGTTCTTATTCTTTCTGCCTGCGGGCAAAAAACACAGCAAGATATTGTGGCCGGGTTAGATGAAAAGGCGAAAGAATACACCTCGTACAAAGCAAAAGCGAAAATGACCATCGAGACAGGGAGTGAGCCTCAAGTATACAATGTGGAAATCTGGCACAAAAAGCCGTCTCTGTACAGGGTTTATTTAGAAAATCCGAAAAAGGACCAAAATCAAGTCATTTTACGAAATGAAAACGGAGTATTCGTTCTCACGCCGTCTTTAAATAAGAGCTTCAGATTTCAAAGCGATTGGCCGAACAACAGCAGCCAGGTTTATCTGTTTGAATCGCTCGTAAAGGATGTTCAAAACGATTCGGATGCAGTTTTCACAGCGAAAGAAAAGAAATACGTATTTGAAACAAAAACAAACTATCAGCATAACAAAATGCTGCCCACGCAAGAAATCACATTTAACAAAAAAGATATGAGCCCGTCATCTGTCAAAGTGATGGATACTGACCGGAAAGTGATGGTCAAAGTAGAATTCAGCAGCTTTGAATTTAATAAACAATTTGATAAAGAATCATTTGACGAAAAGAAAAATATGACCCTTTCTCAAATGGATGTCGCCACAAGCGCGAAGCCTTCCGATACATTTGCGGTCAAAACGCCGCTGGAACTGCCGCTTGGCGTCAAGCTGCTTGAAGAAAAAGATATATCTACTGAAGACGGGAAGCGCATCATCATGACGTACGGAGGAGAAAAATCATTTACGTTAATTCAGGAAAAAGCCCAGATTGCCAAGGCTTCCTCCTCCGTTACGCTGAACGGCGAGCCGGTAAATCTCGGCTACACCATCGGCGCCCTGTCGGATGCATCATTATCATGGACATATGACGGTGTAGATTACCTTCTCTCTTCTAAAGATCTTTCTAAAGAGGAAATGGTGACAGTAGCGAAAAGCATGCAGGGACAATCATCGAAATAACCGCCAAAGGCCAAACATGATTTGGCCTTTTTTTCGTTAGACATCGTTTCCCTTTAGCCTTTAATTTTAGTATGATATGTAAATGATATTGAATAAAAGCTAGGAAGTGTCGTAATGAGCACAAAACCTTTTTACAGAGATACGTGGGCGGAAATTGACTTGTCCGCGATAAAGGAAAATGTCAGCAATATGAAAAAACATATCGGTGAACATGTCCACTTGATGGCAGTTGTGAAAGCAAACGCCTACGGGCATGGTGATGCAGAAACAGCAAAGGCTGCTCTTGACGCAGGTGCTTCATGCTTGGCTGTGGCTATTTTGGATGAAGCGATTTCACTGCGCAAAAAGGGCTTGAAGGCGCCTATATTGGTGCTTGGCGCGGTTCCCCCGGAGTATGTGGCAATCGCTGCTGAGTATGACGTGACCTTAACGGGTTATTCTGTTGAATGGCTTCAGGAGGCAGCCCGCCACACGAAAAAAGGTTCTCTTCATTTTCATCTGAAGGTCGATACGGGGATGAACAGGCTTGGTGTAAAAACAGAGGAAGAAGTTCAGAACGTGATGGCCATTCTTGACCGCAACCCTCGTTTAAAGTGCAAAGGGGTATTTACCCATTTTGCGACAGCGGATGAAAAAGAAAGAGGCTATTTCTTAATGCAGTTTGAGCGCTTTAAAGAGCTGATTGCTCCGCTGCCGTTAAAGAATCTGATGGTCCACTGCGCGAACAGCGCCGCCGGACTCCGGCTGAAAAAAGGCTTTTTTAATGCAGTCAGATTCGGCATCGGCATGTATGGCCTTCGCCCGTCTGCTGACATTTCGGACGAGATACCGTTTCAGCTGCGTCCGGCATTTACCCTGCATTCGACGCTGTCGCATGTCAAACTTATCAGAAAAGGCGAGAGCGTCAGCTACGGAGCCGAGTACACAGCAGAAAAAGACACATGGATCGGGACGGTGCCTGTAGGCTATGCGGACGGCTGGCTCCGAAAATTGAAAGGGACCGACATCCTTGTGAAGGGAAAACGCTTGAAAATTGCCGGCCGAATTTGCATGGACCAATTTATGGTGGAGCTGGATCAGGAATATCCGCCGGGCACAAAAGTCACATTAATAGGCCGGCAGGGGGATGAATATATTTCCATGGATGAGATTGCAGGAAGGCTCGAAACCATTAACTATGAGGTGGCCTGTACAATAAGTTCCCGTGTTCCCCGTATGTTTTTGGAAAATGGGAGTATAATGGAAGTAAGAAATCCTTTATTGCAGGTAAATACAAGCAATTAACTTACCTAAATGGAGAATTCATAAAACAGCTTTGCTTGAAGAGTGAATAATGGTATCATTATCACTGGATGGATAAAAGAGTCGTATCCGTAAGTTTGGTGGAGGTGTATGTTTTTTGTCTGAATCCAGCGCAAGAACCGAAATGAAAATCAGCTTGCCCGAAAACCTAGTAGCTGAATTGGATGGTGTAGCGATGCGGGAGAAACGAAGCAGAAACGAACTGATATCACAAGCAGTGAGAGCGTATGTCAGCGAACGAACAACTCGTCACAACCGTGATTTGATGAGACGCGGCTATATGGAAATGGCGAAAATCAACCTGAATATTTCTTCTGAGGCTCACTTTGCGGAGTGCGAGGCTGAAACGACAGTTGAGCGCTTAGTCAGCGGAGGATAATCATTTGATTGTGAAACGCGGCGATGTTTATTTTGCTGATTTATCTCCTGTTGTTGGCTCAGAGCAAGGCGGGGTGCGCCCGGTTTTAGTGATCCAAAATGACATCGGAAATCGCTTCAGCCCAACTGCTATTGTTGCAGCCATAACAGCACAAATACAGAAAGCGAAATTACCAACCCACGTCGAAATCGATGCAAAACGCTACGGTTTTGAAAGAGATTCCGTTATTTTGCTGGAGCAAATTCGGACGATTGACAAGCAAAGGTTAACGGATAAGATTACTCATCTGGATGATGAAATGATGGATAAGGTTGATGAAGCCTTACAAATCAGTTTGGCACTCATTGATTTTTAGACATATTTGCAGGTTGCTCAAATAGAGCAACTTTTTTTGTTTTCAAAAAACATAAACGATATAATAGTGAAATAACGAAAAAAATATGTTGTTTTTTATTGGGAGGTAAGCGAATTTGATGTCGAACCAGACTGTATACCAGTTCATTGCCGAAAATCAAAATGAACTGCTCCAACTGTGGACTGACACACTAAAAGAATTAAGCGAGCAAGAATCCTATCAGCTGACTGACCAAGTGTATGAAAATATATCTAAAGAATATATCGACATTCTGTTGCTGTCTGTTAAGGACGAAAACGCTGCTGAAAGCCAAATCAGCGAACTGGCGCTTCGAGCGGTCCAAATCGGACTGTCTATGAAGTTTTTGGCTACTGCGCTTGCTGAATTCTGGAAGCGTCTCTACACGAAAATGAATGATAAGAGATTGCCAGATCAAGAGAGCACGGAATTAATCTGGCAGATTGACCGCTTTTTCAGCCCGATTAACACAGAAATTTTTAATCAATACTCAATCTCATGGGAAAAAACAGTATCTCTGCAAAAAATCGCACTGCAAGAGCTGTCTGCCCCGCTTATCCCGGTGTTTGAAAATATCACTGTGATGCCTCTTGTCGGAACAATTGATACCGAACGCGCGAAACGAATTATGGAAAACCTTCTTAATGGCGTCGTCAAACACCGTTCCCAAGTCGTGCTGATTGACATTACAGGTGTCCCTGTCGTCGATACGATGGTTGCCCATCATATTATTCAGGCATCAGAAGCTGTAAGGCTGGTCGGAGCAAAATGCCTGCTGGCCGGAATCCGTCCGGAAATTGCTCAAACAATCGTCAACCTGGGGATTGATTTATCCCAAGTTATAACTAAGAATACCCTGCAAAAAGGAATTCAAACAGCATTGGAAATGACGGATCGAAAAATCGTTTCATTGGGGGAATAACATTTTGAGACATCCGAAAATCCCGATCTTGAAACTGTATAATTGCTTATTAGTATCCATTCAATGGGAACTTGATGACCAGACAGCATTAACTTTTCAAGAAGACTTATTAAATAAAATATACGAAACAGGTGCTAACGGAGTCGTCATTGACCTGACATCTGTGGATATGATTGATTCATTTATCGCGAAAGTGCTGGGCGACGTCATTACAATGTCTAAGTTAATGGGGGCTAAAGTCGTCTTGACCGGCATTCAGCCCGCTGTGGCAGTGACGCTGATTGAACTGGGAATCGCGCTTGAGGAAATCGAAACTGCGCTCGACTTAGAGCAGGGGCTTGAGACATTGAAGCGGGAATTGGGGGAATAGCGAATGAACGACCAATCCTGTGTAAGAATCATGACAGAATGGGATATTGTGGCCGCCAGACAGCTGGGACGAAACGTTGCGAAAGAACTGGGTTTCGGCACGGTAGACCAGGCTAGAATTACAACGGCTATTTCAGAATTAGCCAGGAATATTTATTTATATGCCGGCAAAGGGCAGATTGGAATTGAACAGGTCGCAGACAGAGGGAAAAAAGGCCTGAAAATCATAGCGGAAGACCAAGGGCCGGGAATTCCTGATATCCGAAAAGTCATGGAAGACGGGTTTTCAACGTCTGGAGGACTTGGTGCGGGACTTCCCGGGGTCAAAAGGCTGATGGATGAATTCAGCTTAAATTCCGTATCGGGGGAAGGAACAGAGATACAAGCCATCAAATGGCTTCGGTAGGAGGTAAGAACGTGGATTTTAGGGAGGTTATTGAGCAGCGGTATCATCAGCTGCTTAGTCGATATATAGCCGAATTAACAGAAACATCTTTATATCAAGCCCAAAAATTCAGCCGAAAAACAATCGAGCACCAAATTCCTCCGGAAGAAATCATCAGCATTCACAGAAAAGTGCTGAAGGAGCTGTATCCAAGTCTCCCGGAAGATGTGTTTCATTCGCTGGATTTTTTAATAGAAGTCATGATTGGTTATGGAATGGCTTATCAGGAGCATCAAACCCTTAGGGGGATACAGCAGGAAATCAAATCAGAAATTGAAATCGCGGCAAATGTCCAGCAGACGCTGCTCGGAACTAAAGTTCCTCAGGAGGAAGCGCTGGATATCGGCGCCATCAGTGTTCCCGCTAAACAGATGAGCGGTGATTACTACCACTTTGTCAAAGACAAGGAATCCATCAATATCGCAATCGCGGACGTGATCGGAAAAGGCATTCCAGCGGCTTTATGCATGTCCATGATTAAATACGCGATGGACTCTTTGCCGGAAACGGGCATACACCCTTCTCAAGTGCTGAAAAATTTGAATCGTGTTGTTGAACAAAACGTTGATGCCAGTATGTTTATTACGATGTTTTATGCGAATTACAATATGGACAAGCATCAATTTACATATGCTTCAGCGGGACATGAACCGGGATTCTATTATTCTCAAAAAGACAACACGTTTTACGATTTAGAGGCCAAAGGACTCGTTCTCGGCATCTCGCAGGACTATGACTACAAACAATTCGATCAGCATCTGGAAAAGGGCGATATGATTGTTTTATTTTCTGACGGCGTCACAGAATGCAGAACGGAAAACGGTTTCTTGGAGCGTCCTGATCTGCAGAAGCTCATTGAGGAACATATGTGTTCCTCCGCGCAGGAAATGGTCAAAAACATTTATGACAGCCTCCTCAAATTGCAGGATTTTCAGCTTCACGATGATTTTACGTTAATTGTTTTGCGGAGAAAGGTTTAACGTCTGCCAGACGAGGGTATAAAGCAACTAGTGATTAGTGATTTGAAGGAAAATTTGAGGTGATACGAATGAATATAAATGTTGATGTAAAGCAAAACGAGAATGATATACAAGTAAACATTGCAGGAGAAATTGATGTATACTCAGCCCCGGTGCTCAGAGAGAAGCTCGTTCCTCTGGCAGAACAAGGAGCTGACTTAAGAATTTGCCTGAAAGATGTCAGCTACATGGACAGTACCGGATTGGGCGTTTTTGTAGGGACCTTTAAAATGGTGAAAAAACAAGGCGGTTCGCTGAAACTTGAAAATCTTTCTGACCGGCTGATCCGACTGTTTGACATTACAGGCTTGAAGGACATCATTGATATTTCTGCAAAGTCAGAAGGTGGAGTGCAATGAAGAATAATGTTGATTACATCGAAATGAAAGTGCCGGCCCAACCTGAATATGTTGGAATTATAAGACTGACGCTATCAGGGGTCGCAAGCAGAATGGGCTATACGTACGATGAAATTGAAGATTTGAAAATCGCAGTCAGTGAAGCGTGCACAAATGCGGTTCAGCACGCTTACAAAGAAGATAAAACTGGGGAAGTGTCAATACGATTCGGTGTGTTTGAAGACCGTTTAGAGATTATTGTGGCGGATGAAGGAGACAGCTTTGACTTTGATCAAAAGCAGCAGGATCTAGGGCCGTACACACCTTCGCACACAGTTGATCAATTATCAGAAGGAGGGCTCGGTCTATATTTAATGGAAACGCTCATGGATGAAGTCAGAGTGCAAAACCACTCCGGCGTCACTGTAGCGATGACAAAGTATTTAAATGGGGAGCGAGTTGATCATGACACAACCATCAAAAACTACGAAACTAACTAAAGATGAAGTCGATCGGCTCATAAGCGATTACCAAACAAAGCAAGATGAACAAGCGCAGGAAACGCTTGTGCGGGTGTATACAAATCTGGTTGACATGCTTGCGAAAAAATACTCAAAAGGCAAAAGCTTCCACGAGGATCTCCGCCAGGTCGGCATGATCGGGCTGCTAGGCGCGATTAAGCGATACGATCCTGTTGTCGGCAAATCGTTTGAAGCTTTTGCAATCCCGACAATCATCGGTGAAATTAAACGTTTCCTCAGAGATAAAACATGGAGCGTTCATGTGCCGAGACGAATTAAAGAACTGGGTCCAAGAATCAAAATGGCGGTTGATCAGCTGACCACTGAAACACAAAGATCGCCGAAAGTCGAAGAGATTGCCGAATTCCTCGATGTTTCTGAAGAAGAGGTTCTTGAAACGATGGAAATGGGCAAAAGCTATCAAGCCTTATCCGTTGACCACAGCATTGAAGCGGATTCGGACGGAAGCACCGTCACGATTCTTGATATCGTCGGATCACAGGAGGACGGATATGAGCGGGTCAACCAGCAATTGATGCTGCAAAGCGTGCTTCATGTCCTTTCAGATCGTGAGAAACAAATCATAGACCTTACGTATATTCAAAACAAAAGCCAAAAAGAAACTGGGGACATTCTCGGTATATCTCAAATGCACGTCTCGCGCTTGCAGCGCAAAGCTGTGAAGAAGCTCAGAGAGGCCTTGATTGAAGATCCCTCGATGGAGTTAATGTAATGATCCAGGTTGAAGAAAACGAGCATATTCAAACTCTAGTATATCAACTGAATAAAGAAGGGAAATCGATTTGCGGTGACAGCTTTTTTATGAAAGCTGATGATAAGGAGTTAATTTGCGCGGTTGCTGACGGACTGGGAAGCGGATCACTTGCTAACGAATCCTCTGCAGCCATCAAAGACTTAGTGGAAAACTATGCGAATGAAGACGTACAAAGCATTATCGAACGCTGTAATCAGGCGATGAAAAACAAAAGAGGCGCTACAGCATCTATCCTGAAAATCAATTTTGAACAAAGGCAGTTTACGTACTGCTCTGTCGGCAATGTACGGTTTATTCTGCATTCCCCGTCTGGTGAAAGCTTTTATCCTCTGCCGATTTCGGGCTATTTATCAGGCAAGCCGCAAAAATACAAAACGCACACCGCCACCTATGAAAAGGGTTCAAAGTTCATTATACATACAGATGGACTCAACGTACCTGATATCCGCTCCCATTTAAAAAAAGGCCAATCGGTAGAAGAAATATCGAATTCGCTGAAGATGTATACGACATCGAGAAAAGATGACCTGACCTATATTCTCGGACAGCTGTCCTAGGAAACCTGAAAAAGAAGCTGGACATCCGGCTTCTTTTTTTGCGGTTGACTATTAGTAAGTTCACTTATTATAATTAATAAGTGAACTTATCATTTAGGGGGCTTATGGGATGTGGAATTATGAATACACTGCGGTAGCTGATGCGAATATAGAAAAAATCTGGAGCCGTTATCAGGAAACAGAAACATGGGATCAATGGGATGCGGGTATTGCATCAGCATCTTTGAAGGGACCGTTTCAAAAGGGAACGGAAGGAACATTGCTTCTGCAAGGACATACAGTTCCTTTTTGACTTGAGCATGTGGAGAAACATCGGTCATTTTCTGTCATGGCCAACATGCCGCATAACAATGTAAAAATGGAGTTTTCTCACGTGCTTCAAAAGCAAAAAGAAGATTTGCGTATCACATATGGAATTGTATTAGAAGGCGCTGAAGCAAAAAAGTGGGGAGAAATCATTGGGACTGAACTGTCTAAAGACATGCCGACGGCTGTCAGCAGGCTTGTCCATCTTTACGGAGGAGTGATAAAATGAACACAAATTACTGGATCGGCGTTGTGTCAGAGCAGCATGTATTAAAAGGCGCTGCCGGCGGTTTTGCACAGCTGTGCCATGGAAAAAAAGCCCCGCTCGCCAAAATGAAAGAGGGAGATTGGCTGATTTATTATTCTCCGAGAGACGCATATCCAGACGGCAAACTGCTGCGAAGCTTTACTGCGATCGGCAAAGTAAAAAGCGGAAACATCTATCCGTATCAAATGGCTCCGAATTTTATTCCATACCGATTAGATATAGACTATTATCCATGCCATAAAATCGGTTTTTACGACATTAAATCAAAGCTTGAATTTGTTCAGGAAACCAAGCATCTTGGCTTTTTATTTCGCAGTGGACACTTTGAAATAAGCAAAAAAGATTTTTTGACAATAGCACAAGCGATGGGAGTTAACATAAGTGGAATGGCACTCTAAATTTAGCGGTCCGAACACAAGCCCGGGCTTTTTATTATGGCAGGCCACGCAAAGCTGGCAGCGGAAAGTGGGAAAAGCATTGGCTGAGTTTGACCTGACCCACGTTCAATTTGTTCTGCTGACCTCGTGCAAGTATATGATTGCTCACGGAGAAACCGTCACGCAAAAAAAACTTGCAAGCTTCAGCCAGACCAATATCATGATGGTTTCGGAGGTTGTGCGGACGCTTGAGAAAAAAGGATTTATCGAAAGAAGCAAAAATCCCCAAGATAAAAGAGAGGTTCTCCTGTCTCTTACAGAAACAGGAGGAGAAAAAGTAACAGCGGCTTTGCCAATTGTTGAGAAGATTGATCAAGCCTTCTTTGCAGCTGCGATGAAAAAAGAGAATTTTCTGAGCGGATTACAGGAACTATTGAAACATGAGTAAAGAGACGGGCAGCGTCAGCTGTCTTTTTTTATGTGTTTTTTTCGGTTTTTGATACACTAGAGAAAGAACGACAAAATTGGAGGCTTTGGTTACATGGAAACGTCAGCCCTTTTAAAACAGCAAATTGCGAAGGAAATAGGTTTATCACAAAAACACGTTGAAAGTGTCATCCGCCTGCTTGAGGACGGCAATACAGTCCCGTTTATTGCCCGGTATCGAAAAGAGCAGACGGGTTCAATGGATGAGGTTCAGATTCAGACGATTTCTGAACGCTGGCAATACATACAAAACCTGAATCAGCGAAAAGAAGAAGTCATCAGGCTGATTGCAGAGCAGGATAAACTGACAGATGATCTAAAACGTAAAATCGAGCAATCGGTGAAGCTTCAGGAAGTGGAAGACCTTTACCGCCCTTATAAACAAAAACGTAAAACAAAGGCGACAGTCGCCAAAAGCAAAGGCCTTGAGCCGCTTGCCGAATATATCCTGACACTTCCCCAAGATGATCGTCTGGCAGCAACTGCAGACCAATACATCAGCGAAGAAAAAGAAGTGTTCACACGAGAAGAAGCGATTGAAGGCGCCAAGCACATTATTGCGGAACAAATCTCAGACGAGCCGACCTTCAGAAAGTGGATTCGCCAGGAAACCTTCAAAAGAGGGACCATTAAGTCCGCAGCCGGAAAGTCGGCAGACACCGATGAGAAAAATGTGTATGAAATGTATTACGAGTATGAAGAGCCAATTGCAAAAGTCGTTCCGCATAGAGTACTGGCAATGAACCGCGGCGAAAAAGAAGACATTTTAAAGGTAGCGATTGAACCGCCTGCGGATCACATTAAGGCGTATTTAGAAAAACAAATCATCAAAAATCGCTCAACATCCGTAAGAGAGATTTTGCAGGAGACAATTGAAGACAGCTATAAAAGGCTGATCCAGCCGGCAATCGAGCGTGAAATCAGGAAAGAGCTCTCAGAAAAAGCTGATGAACAGGCGATTCATATTTTCTCAGAGAACTTGAGAAAGCTTCTTTTGCAGCCGCCGATGAAAGGCAAAACTGTTCTCGGTGTTGACCCAGCCTTTCGAACTGGCTGTAAGCTCGCTGTGTCAGATGAGACCGGAAAAGTCTTGAAAATTGATGTGATCTATCCGCATGCGCCAGTCAACAAAGCAAAAGAAGCCCACGAAAAAGTGAAAAAGATCCTTGAGCAGTATCAAGTCGAGATGGTGGCGATCGGAAACGGCACAGCATCCAGAGAAACAGAGCAATTCATCGTCAATGTACTCAAAGACATGCCGCGCAAAATTTATTATGTGATCGTCAATGAAGCGGGAGCAAGCGTCTATTCGGCTTCAGAGCTTGCCAGAGAAGAATTCCCTGACCTTAAGGTTGAAGAGCGCAGTGCTGTATCTATTGCGCGAAGACTTCAAGACCCGCTCGCGGAGCTCGTTAAGATCGATCCGAAGTCTGTTGGTGTCGGACAGTATCAGCATGACGTCAGCCAAAAACGCTTAAATGAATCTCTGCGGTTTGTCGTCGAAACGGTCGTAAACCAGGTGGGAGTAAACGTCAACACAGCCTCCGCCGCGCTGCTTCAATATGTAGCTGGATTATCGAAGTCTGTAGCAGGCAACGTTGTCAAAAAACGTGAGGAAATCGGAAAGTTTTCAAATCGAAAGGAACTGAAGGACATCCCAAGGCTCGGTGCGAAAACCTACGAGCAATGTATCGGTTTCTTAAGAGTGCAGGAAGGGACAGAGCCTTTGGATAGAACAGGCATCCACCCGGAAAGCTATAAAGAAACAAAAGCGCTTTTGAAAAAACTTGGACTTTCAACAGAACATATCGGCACGGCGGAATTGAAGGACAAAATCAATCAGCTGGCGCTTTCTGAAACGGCAAAAGAGCTGGGAATCGGCGAAATCACTCTGAAAGACATTTGTGAACAGCTGACAAGACCGGAACGCGATCCGCGCGATGAGGTGCCTAAGCCTTTGCTGAAAACAGACGTCCTTCAGCTGGAAGATTTGAAAGAGGGAATGGAACTGCAGGGCACCGTGCGCAATGTAGTGGACTTCGGAGCGTTTGTTGATATTGGAGTCAAACAAGACGGGCTTGTGCATATCTCAAAACTGAGCAATCAATTCGTCAAGCATCCTCTTGATGTCGTATCTGTCGGCGATATCGTGACAGTTTGGGTAGACGGCGTAGATGTACAAAAAGGCAGAGTATCGCTGTCTATGGTAAAATAAAAGCACTGCTTACGAGCAGTGTTTTTTCCTATAGAAATACCAGCATTGATTCAGCAGTTTAATTTGGTAATTATCTTTTTCAAGGAACGCTTTTTGCATCTGCTTTTTAAGCCAATTTGGCATAGGCTCATTCCTCCTCAGCTTTTATCATAAGAGGGACGGTGATTACCATATTGTATGCGAACGGTGAATTGTCCCGTTCAATGTTTTTTAAGTGAGGTGCACTATGGATAATATAGAGCTTCAAAAGCTGACAGAGGATATTTCTAAAACATATTTTAAAAAGCCGTTCCGCCATCAGGCGCTTTTTAATGACAGGCTTAAAACCACGGGCGGAAGGTACCTGTTAACCTCCCATAACATTGAATTGAACAGAAAATATCTGATTGAACACGGCAGGGAGGAACTGATTGGCATCATCAAGCACGAGCTCTGCCATTATCATCTTCATCTTGAAGGAAAAGGGTACAAGCACAGAGACAGAGATTTTAGAATGCTTTTGCAGCAGGTCAACGCGCCGAGGTTCTGTACACCCCTTAAGAAAAAAGCGGAAAACAAAAAAACTTATATGTATATCTGTACGGCCTGCGGCCAACAGTATATAAAGAAGCGCGCCATGAACCCTGACAGATACAGATGCGGAAAATGCCGCGGGAAAATAAAAAGAGTTTTTTCGTGAAAAAGGTTGACGAATATGGCAAGCCTATGTTACATTATAAAAGTCGTTACGAGAGATAAATAAAAACATTTACCTCTTGACACTGTAAATTAAGGCTGATATAATAAGTCTTGTCTCATTATTCCACAGTAGCTCAGTGGTAGAGCTATCGGCTGTTAACCGATCGGTCGCAGGTTCGAATCCTGCCTGTGGAGCCATATTGGAGAAGTACTCAAGTGGCTGAAGAGGCGCCCCTGCTAAGGGTGTAGGTCGCGTAAGCGGCGCGAGGGTTCAAATCCCTCCTTCTCCGCCATAAGATTTCGATATAAGTTCTCAACCATCGGCCCGTTGGTCAAGCGGTTAAGACACCGCCCTTTCACGGCGGTAACACGGGTTCGAATCCCGTACGGGTCATTCCATTTCGTTGGGCTATAGCCAAGCGGTAAGGCAACGGACTTTGACTCCGTCATGCGTTGGTTCGAATCCAGCTAGCCCAGCCATTTTTATTTTTGAAATCTAATAGTAAGAGCCATTAGCTCAGTTGGTAGAGCATCTGACTTTTAATCAGAGGGTCGAAGGTTCGAGTCCTTCATGGCTCACCATTTGTCTTTTTGCGGGTGTGGCGGAATTGGCAGACGCGCTAGACTTAGGATCTAGTGTCTTACGACGTGGGGGTTCGAGTCCCTTCACCCGCACTTTATTTACAAAGTGCACGCAAATCGGTTTTACTAGGTTAAGAACCTACTAAACCAGCACAAACACAATTTCATGATCACGCGGTCGTGGCGGAATGGCAGACGCGCTAGGTTGAGGGCCTAGTGGGTGAATAACCCGTGGAGGTTCAAGTCCTCTCGGCCGCATCCCAATAATACCAAGGGTTTAACCACCTTTGGTATTATTTTTTTATGCGGAAAATACGGCTATTGAAGAAGACTTGCTCACCAAAACTCACCAGTTACTTAAAGTAAGTCATCCAAACGGTCGGCGGTTTCTTTCTGTTTATTAGGAAAAAGGTGTCCGTAAGTATTCATTGTAAAAGAAACGGAACTATGCCCTAATCGTTCTTTAATCACTAAATAATCTTCCCCTTGATGGATAAGCAAGGCTACATGTGAATGCCTCAAATCATGGAAACGAATAGGCTCAACATTTCCTCTTTGACAAATCTGTTTTATTTTCCTGCTGAAAATATCTTTAGTAGGCGGTCTGTCTTTGTATTGGAACATATAAGTTTCTTCTGATTGATGAATTCCTAATTCATCAAAGATTTCCTTCTGATGTTGTCTCCATTCATCAAGCAATGTTATAAGTTTTGAATTGATACTTATACGGCGAATAGAATTTTTAGTTTTTGGAGATGTAATAATATATTCTTGGTTTATATATGTTAAAGCTTTGTATACATTGATTTCTCTTCTAAACTTGTCTAAATCCTTCCATTGAAGTGCTAAAATTTCTCCTAAGCGCATTCCAGTCAGATAATCGGTAGTATAGAACACTTTAAAAATAAATTCGTCTTTTTCTATGAGACTGATAAATTCTTTGAACTGATCGGGAGTCCAAAATTTCATCTGTTTTTTGACAACACTTAAATTTTTTACCTTTGCACATGGATTTTTGATTAAAACATCCTCAACGATACCTATATCAAAAATTTTGCTGAGAATAATCATTGTGTTGTTTATTGTTTTGTTTTCAAGTCCTTTATCAATTAGTGACTTTTGAAAGTCTTGAATTTCATTATGAGTAACTTTTTTGACAATACAATTCTTAAAATGAGGTACGATATGTTTTTCTATTGTATATTTTTCAATATTATAATAATTAGGCTTATGGTGAAGCTTACATTGTTCCAAATAAATGCTTACTAGTGTAGAGAAACTGACTTCCTTATGGCTTGTTAGCAAACCGTCACTGTGTGCTTTTTTTATTGCATGATACATTTCTTCAGCATGCTTTTTCGTTTTTAAGGTCATTGTTTTTCTTTTGCGTTTTCCTGTTACTGGATCAAAACCAAGACTAACGTCGATTCTATATCTCCCATCTTTAGTTTTCCTTATAGACATTATTTTGCTCCTTAGAATTGTGCTATTAGTTTATTATCGAAAAAGTTGAAACCTCTTGAAGAAGAAAATTTTAGCTGCTCAATTTTATGTTTGATTACAAAAGTAGGGACTTTAAAATAATTTGCAATGTCGTTTAACGTATATTCATTGAAGTTGATATTTGCATCTTGAATCATTTTATCAGTCACCAAAAGTTCAGAAGCGAATATGTTGGCTTGATGTTCCAACTTTTCTTCTAAAATGAGTGAACAATTTGACAATTTAAAAGAATTCAATTTCTTGTGGAGGAAAAAGTGCCCAAGTTCGTGGGCAATAA
This sequence comes from Bacillus sp. FSL R5-0603, assembly GCF_038050295.1. Taxonomy (NCBI): domain Bacteria; kingdom Bacillati; phylum Bacillota; class Bacilli; order Caryophanales; family Bacillaceae; genus Bacillus; species Bacillus sp. FSL R5-0603. The sequence goes on from NZ_JBBOYP010000001.1 coordinate 446,448, forward strand.
CAAAATTTCTGTAACTGGCATTTTCATTGATATGAATAATGTACTCATCTTCCTCTTCACAGTATTGAAGGAAGCCATTTACGTTACCTAGGTTACTTTCTAAATGAAAAATTCTTAAATTGTTACAAATGATACTTACATTGTTTGTTTTATTTTTTTTAATAATTTCTTGTGCTTTGTGCTTTATACTTTTTGAAGTGTAAATGTCCATCACTCTTTCAATATTTATTATTTGTCTTTGCGCTTCATTTCGTTAACAAACCGGACTCCATTCTTTAATGCTTTTTTTATTAATTCAGCTGTTTCTTCGTCAATATCACCATTTTTCATAAAGAGAAGTGTTTCTTCGTCTTTAAGTTCCTCAATTGCTTCATTAAATGCTTTTTCTAGATTAGAGTTTTTCTTTTGAGAAGGTTGAGGTCTATCTAATAAGAAATCAATAGATACATCAAAATAATTTGCAATCTTACTTAATGTTTCGCTTGTAGGTAGGATTTCGTCTTTCTCAAATCTTGTTATGGAACTTTGACTTAAAAATAATTTTTCAGCTAATTCTTTTTGAGTTAATCCTCTTTGTTTTCTCAAAGTTTTTAATTTATGACCAAAACTCATTTTTAAGACCTCATTTTTATTTTTATATTACAACTAGTCATATTTTTTTAAAAGAAAATATGCGTATTTTGCATTTTTTGTGTTGACATTATGAGTATAGTCATTTATTATATAAGTAGTTAATGATTATACGCATTTTTTCGGGGGGTGATAATTTGAATGAGTTTCTGACTGCAAAAGATATTCAAAATATTTTAGGTGTAAAGCAAGCAAAGGCATATGAAATAATTCGATCACTTAATAAAGAAATGGAGAATGACGGCTATATGGTCATTCAAGGTAAAGTTAATCGTGCAAAATTTGAAGAACGTTATTGTTATAAAAGCAGAAGACAGGAACGGGATGATCATTATGAATCTAAGCCAAACTCATTCATTTATGCGTGAAGCAATTCCTTTGGCCAGACAAATGGAAGGTGATTGGATAGCACGAATGAAAATTGCTCTGAATTCAGTCATCATAAATCATTATTTAAACCTTCCCTTAACAATTGAAAATGTTGATGAATTACTGCGAAAAGGCGTTTCATATCGCAGGATATGTAAGCATTACGGCATTGGAAGAAAAGACATTGAAAAGCTGCGGCAATCGTCCATAGTGTGACGTTATATACCACTATAGGGAGCCGTTAAGAATCCTTTGAAAGGGGGGATGCGATGAAAATAAGGGTGAATGCAACAATCATCACTGATGTTGAAGCTTTAAAGGCTGATAAGGATTTGAATCATTTTAAAGACTATGCTACTTGTGAAACATTCGTTGTTGAAGCTGATAATTATTTGAAGGCTAATAGAGAAATATCTGAGCTGTTAAAAGGCTGGGATTGGTGGTGTATCTGGTCTACTCGACCAATGAGTAAGAAGGAAAACCAAGTGTTTACTTTGTATAACGATGATTTGTATAACTTATGTCGCTAGGAGTGTTTGTTCCTTGAAAACTACATATAGACAAAAAAAGCGCCTTGACGAATGATCATCAAGAACGCCGTGTAAAGATTAGACACCTTTATTATACGGCACTTTTATAAAAATGTCATGCGTGAGTATTTGAGTGATGAACAGCAATCACTTTAAATGCTGTAGCAGGCTAGAATAAGCGTGCGGAATAGCTGTAGTCAGCTTGATGGCTATAAATAGCCTACTAGGTTGCCACGAGGGCATAAAGCCGTTAGCAACTGATAAGCGCCAAGATGGATACAGAACCGGAGCGAATTCAAAATATAAAATCGAAATTGATGATCGTTTGAAAATAAAAAATAAAAAATGAAATGGGGATATGAAAAATGAACTTAAACTTTATCGTGCCGGATATTAATATGACTTTTGGTGAACTGAAATTTTTAGGTTTAAACCGTGAGCGCTATGCCTATGCGGATGGAAAAAGAACGGATACTTTGGAATCGAGGATTTATAATCTAGGATCAAGTGTGCAAGGCGGGCAGATCGAAGTGACAATTCCTGCTTATGTGGATTTGAAGGAATTTGATTTCTTTAAGGATGTTGAATTGAAAAATCCGAAAATCATGGCTTCTGCTAGAGCAAACGGGAATTTTGCTAATGTTAACTGGACTGTCGAAGCAGAAGATCTCGTATTAAAAGGCACTGGGTCTAGTCCTGCAAACAAAACAGTAACACCAGGAACTTCTGATAAGAAATAATTTATAAATCGAGTGCAGCTATTTTGATTATGTTGAAGAAAACGGAGGTAATGGCGAAGTGAAGACCGTTAAATCTGTGTACTTTGAGAATGTCGTTATCCCTACAATTGAACTTGGCGAATGTCATTGTTGCGAGGAGAACAATGCCGTAGAGTATTATCAAGAAGAAGTTCCGAGAGGTTATGTGTGGGAAATGTATTGTCACTCTTGTAGAGGAAAATCATCGGGGTATGAATTCTAATGATCAATATTAGTGATTTCTTTAATAGAAGGTTTTGGAAGTACAGGGGCAAACGAATCCGCCCGTACATGAGAAACAACGTAAAATTAGCAGGCGCAATTATCTTTGTGCCTGTTTTTTTATTGTCTATGTTCATCTTTTGGAGAGAACAACTGATTAATTTTGATCTATCTCAAGTAATAAAGCACTTTGAGTGGAATGTGCCTTTAATTATTAAAAGTGTTTTATGCTCTGTGTTAATTGCTGTTGGAAGCATAGTTGCATCTTATTTTCTTTTCTTTGACAGCTATAAGAAAATCCTTCACAGGCAAAAGATTGCTAAGATGATTTTCTCTAATAAGTTTTACGAAAAAGAAAATGTGAAAGTAGGGAAACTCTTTTCAAATGAAACTGACTCAAAGGAAAAAATCACATACTTTCCTAGAATGTATTATAGGGTCAAAAACAACCACATTTATATCCGTATTGCTATGGACATGAGCCGTTTTCAGAATCGCTTCCTAGACTTAGGAAAGGATTTGGAAAACGGCTTATTTTGTGACCTGGTGGATAAGCAAATGGAAGAAGGTTTTGTGTGCTTTAAGCTTCTTTACGATGTGAAAAAGAATCGTATTTCTATTGATGATGCAGTAGCTGAGAATGGAGTCCTTCCGTTAATGAAGCATATTTCATGGCAATTTGATAAGTTGCCGCACATGCTTATTGCAGGTGGTACAGGTGGAGGGAAAACATACTTCATGCTAACGATCATTAAGGCATGTGTTGGACTGGGGGCAGATGTAAGAATACTAGACCCTAAAAATGCAGATTTAGTAGATTTGGAAGAAGTGCTTCCGAAAAAGGTCTATTCCCAAAAGAACGGTATTCTTATGTGCCTGAGAAAGTCTGTAGATGGCATGATGGAGCGCATGGATGAAATGAAGCAAATGCCTAATTATAAGACAGGTGAAAACTATGCCTATTTAGGGTTAAAGCCTGTTTTTATCTTCTTTGATGAATATGTGGCATTTATGGATTTGTTAGATATGAAAGAAAGAAATGAAGCCCTTTCTTACATGAAACAGTTGGTCATGTTGGGGAGGCAGGCGGGTTACTTTCTCGTTTTAGGGGCACAACGTCCAGATGCAAAATATTTGGCTGACGGTATTCGAGATCAGTTTAGCTTCCGTGTGTCGTTAGGTTTAATGTCAGATACGGGCTACGGGATGATGTTTGGTGATGTTGATAAAGCATATGTGAATAAAAAAGAGACAGGACGAGGATATGCCAATGTTGGCACTGGTTCAGTGTTGGAATTTTACAGCCCTACCGTGCCGAAAGGATATGATTTTATGTCGTCTATTAAAAATGCGCTGGTTGGAGTCGAGGGAGCGCAGGCGACGGCAGTCGCCAGCGGCAGCGTAAGCGACCAGACGGCCAGCGGCGAAGGAGTGAGCGAAGCGAATGGATGAGCTAAAACAACCCCCCCACGCTAACAGGGGGGTAGTAATCGTAAAAGAAGAAAATGAAACCGTTGAAAGTCCTTTAGTATCAATGGTTGACTACATTCGAGTCTCTTTTAAAACTCATGATGTTGACCGAATTATCGAAGGAGTTCTTCACCTTAGCAAAGACTTTATGACGGAAAAAACATCTGGCTTTTATGGCTACGTTGGCACGTACGAACTGGACTATATCAAAGTCTTTTATTCTGCACCAGACGATAACAGAGGTGTTTTGATAGAAATGTCCGGTCAAGGTTGCCGTCAATTTGAATCCTTCTTGGAGTGCCGGAAGAAAACATGGTACGACTTCTTTCAAGATTGCATGGCACAAGGCGGTTCATTTACTCGCTTTGATTTGGCGATTGATGACAAAAAGACATACTTTTCTATACCGGAATTGTTGAAAAAAGCCCAAAAGGGCGAATGTATTTCACGCTTTAGAAAATCCGATTTCAATGGCTCCTTTGATCTATCTGATGGTGTTACAGGCGGAACGACAATATATTTCGGTTCTAAAAAGTCAGAAGCGTATCTTTGCTTTTACGAAAAAAACTATGAACAAGCAGAAAAGTATAACATTCCGTTAGAAGAACTAGGCGATTGGAATCGTTATGAACTGCGGCTTAAAAATGAACGCGCACAAGTAGCTATAGATGCTTTATTGAAAACAAAGGATTTAACTTTAATCGCTATGCAGATCATTAATAACTATGTAAGGTTCGTTGATGCTGATGAAAACATCACTAGAGAGCATTGGAAAACGAGCCTTTTTTGGTCTGAATTTATAGGTGATGTTGGGAAACTTCATCTTTTCATGAAGCCGCAAAAAGACTTGTATCAAAAATCGAGGAATTGGCTGAAAAATTCCTGTTCACCGACTATGAAAATGGTTCTCGAAGCTGACAAACATCTCGGCAGGAATGAGCTATCAGATATGATTTTAGAAGCTGAGTTATCAGACAAACAACAAAAAATGCTGGAAGTATTTACGGCTGAAATTGCTGATATGGTGGTTTGAAAATTTGAAAATTGGATGCTTTAAGGCAATTGAAAATTGTAAAATAAAAGGAAAGGGGCTGAAAAAAAGGGAGGGAAAGGATTTGGGTGAAGATAACAAACTTTTAAGGGCAGGGATATACGCGATTATTAATAAAAAACTAAATACGGTTTATGTTGGTGAAACTCAAGATTCCTTCTTGATTAGATGGATTGAACACACCTCTCGCATTTTACATTTTCTAGATTTTCGAGACAGAATCGCTTTGTATCTTGATAAAGACACGAAATATATTATTCTCAAAGAATTGGATCGTAAGCTCCCAACTAAAGAATTTTATAAATTTGAGTATGAAGCGATGAAATTTTATAAAGAAAAAGGTTGGTGTGTTGTTTCCAGACAAAATTACAGCGAGGAAACGAAGGACTATGAACGCTTTAAAAAGGATTCAACCAATTTTTTTAGATACAAAAAAGCAATAAAGCATATGATTAAAGTTTTAGGGTTAATTAACACGAAAAATAATAACATTTCTCTGCTTTACAGGAATCTATATGAAAAAATAAACAAGCATTTTGAGACGGATGTCTATAAAAGAGACGGGGAAAATGTTTTAGAAAGCCTAACCAAAGAGGAATTAGAATTTATCATGTTGGATTTATATCCTAGATATGAACAAAAAATCTTAGCAATCTATCGAGAAGAATATAAAAAGCAGGATATTCAGCTTAGTCTGTTTTGATGTTTCCTTGTTTTAGGGTGGAGGATGGCTGGGGGTGTGGGGGTTAGCCCCCATATAGCGTGAATGAATAGGCTAAAGAGCCAACCTATGAACGGTAGTTCTGGCGGTTTTGGCGGTACAATGGCTAGAGCAAGTCGATTCCTGAAATCCTCGTTTTAGGTATGTCGGCTTGGCGACAGTTCAGCACCGCCAAAATTTCAGAATGCAAGGGGAAAAGGGTGGAGATTTTTTGAACGGTTTTTTTCAAAAAATACTACCTGTACCTTGCATGTAGAAAAGCTGCTTAATGTAATGAAAGGAGAGTTGTTAGTGAAGCGCTTAAAGAATAATGAAGATGATATATCAATATCAGAAATAATTTTTGGGAGGGAGTCCCCCGATGATTCGGGGGAATAGGGGGCTAGATTAACAGCAATCCAACCAAACGCGCCAGTTTGAGGAATAGTACCTTATAATAAAAACTGCTGAGTGCTACCTAGACTGAATACTCCACCCATGTGTTTTAAGCTTTTTTATATAATCTTCAACACTAATTTTTTCAACTTCAATTGCTAACGGCGTCAGTGAAACAAGGCACTCATTTGAAGCATAATTTATTGTAACTTTTACCACCTCATATCCATTATGGAAGCCTGAATCAAATCCAGGATCGTCAATTATATCTCCTACTTGAGGGCGAAAGTCAGATTCAAATGTTTTCACTAATGTTTGAGTATTTTCCTCTGTAGGTTCTTGATTAATTGATGAGACAAATAATATTAAATTTATATTCAAAACATTTACCCCTTTTCTATGCTGTTTAAATAATCTTTAGTTTAATTCTATTGTAATTGTTGATTGAGTGCAAAGCTTCCGTTGGTGGGTTTGGGTGAAACCCAAGAACTTAATTCAATATAAGGATGGTGAATATGTTACTTGCGATATTTTTTGTAATCGTGAGTTTACTTGGCGGCGGTCTCTTATTCCTTTTGATATATCCTAAGCTTCAAAGTTTGGCTGACCGTTATAGTTGGACAGAAAATACAATTTTTATTATGGCTGTATCTGTGACAGTGGTAGCTTCAATGTTCGGTCTAATTTCTGAGAGTGTTAATTCAGATGTCATTGCAAAGGTATTGTATTATACCTTTGTTTTTTTATGGGGTTTTTCAATATGCATAGGCGTTTTTCTAAGAGAACGTTAAGGGAGGAAATCAGATGTTTAACATTAATCTGTTGAATCAGGCCCGACTAGAGAGTGATTTGGAGTCCCTTGGCTGTTTGGATATTGCTGAGGAACTCATTGAAAAAATGATGGAAGATGTCTTTTACAGTGATGTCGCTCAAAGAGTCATAGTCCAAACTCTAACGGTTATAGATAACGTGAATGCCAAACTTCAAGTCACATTCAACATACTGGAGGATGAAGACGCTGAAACTGATGAAAGGAACGTTGAATTTGAAGGTATCAACTACTTTATGTAGATGAAAAAACAAGCATATATTGTTATATGCTTGTTTTTATTTTAGACAGCATTAGTTACTAATTAGTTGTTTCTTTTAATTGCATTGCCTTAGCAACAAGACATACTGCACTATAAAATGTCATAGCAACACCAAGTAATAATACTATCCAATTAAAAGTAACTGATAATTCAATGACCCTACTTATAGTAACTAGAGATACTCCAACTGAACAGAGGGCTGCTAAGATAGGTAGATTTTTAATCAAGTTATCACTCTCCAAACATTGTCAAATTTAATATACCGTACTTTTTTCCTTGTTATCCATTATTTATAGAGGGAATCGGGGTGAGAAAGTGTAATGTCTGCTGTAGACAAACGATTCAGAAGCTTGGGTTTTAATGTGGGTATCCCTTCTTTAGTTTTTGTGAGAAGTTTAAGCAGAGATTGTATGTTGGTTGTCGAAGGCGAACGAATAAAAGGGTTTGCTGAATATCGTTACACATTCTACAAGACAAGATATTTGCCGGACGGTCGAATGACTAGTTTTAAAGTTTATATGGAGAATCAAAGCATAAAAAGGGTGTTACATCGTGTAGCATCCTTTTTATTATTCCTTGAAAAAACAAAACAGGTTTGAAGAAAGCGAGGTCTTTCATGAAACAGAGTGTTGAGGTCGTTGAAATTAAAGGTAAGCCAGTGGAAGTAATCGTGACGGAGTTAAACGAACCGAACTATGAAAAAATGGCGAGAGCCATTTTGAAAATGACAAGAAACATGAAAGTTAACCAGGAGGAAAGTGCTTAGAAATCTATGAAAGGAGAGTGAATCGAATTGCTCCATAAAGAAATTGGCTCGGATAAAAAAGAAGAGTCCTTTTTTCGGTCTGCCTTTCAAAAACTGAAACGAATTGAAAGACCGGAAAAAGACAAACAGAAAGTCCCTCGTGACAGGTCGAAACTGATAGCCGTCACATTGTGGTCTTGTGTCGGTGGCTTACTATTTATCTGCTTGCTCGCTGTGCTTCTGTCAATTAATACTCGCTCTCAGCTTAATGATATGAAAGATGAAGCCAATAAGCCAACAAATGACGATAAACAAAAAATTTCGGTGACTGCTGCTGAAAACTTTCTATCAGGGTTCATCAATGAATATGTGAATGTGAAGAACGATCAAGAATCTATTGAAAAACGAATGCAGAGCCTTGAAAGCTACATGGTGAAACAGGAAGATAACCATTTTGAAGATGAAGAACGCTTCAATGTGGATGGTTTAAAAGGTGATCGAGAGTTAAAAGATTACAGCTTATATAACGTGAAAGAAGGTGATAAAAACAGCCTTTTTCAATATAAGGTCACATATGAAAATCTATACCCTGTAGAAAAGGAAGTTGAAAAAGAAGTCAAAGATGGAAAGAAGAAAAAGAAGGTGAAAGAAAAGGTTAAAACAAACGAAAAATCAGAAAAACAAATGTTGCTGAATATTCCAGTCACAAATAAAGGTGATTCCTTTGTGGTGTCTGCTGTTCCTTACTTTACACAGATTTATGATCTAAAAGGCGATATTGCTTCTAAGAGTAATGAAGAAACTAGAGACGAATATGCAGGCGAGAAAAAAGAATCTATCGAATCATTTCTTCAAAATTTCTTTGAGAAATACGCTTCTGAAAAGAAAGAAGAAATGGTTTATATGATGAAAAAGCCGGAAGCGCTGGAAGGAAACTTGTTATTTGGGGAAGTGCAGTCAGTGAAAATCTTCGAGACGAAAAAAGGTTTCGAGGTTTTTTGTGCTGTTCAATTTAAGGAAAAAGAAAATGACATTCCGGTAAATGAAAAATTCAGTTTAGAGATTACGGAGAACAGTGGTCAATATTACGTGAAAAAACTTACTCATCAATAGGAGGTAAAAATCAATATGGAATTTATGAATTTCTTTATTCTTGGCGCAGACCTTCCAACGCTTGGAGGGGTAAAAGGATGGGCATCTGATGTTGTTATCCAATTCATTACGATCGTGGTCATGTTCATAGCCGCAAAGAATCTTATGAAATTAAAAATGGGTGGCATTATCTTTGTTTGCTGTATTGGCAGTGCGGTGACGTGGGTTATTAAACACTGGTCAGAATTCTCCGGCTGGATCAATGCGCTAATGGAAAAATTGTAAGGGGGCATCTGAATGGGACGTCTGGTGTTCAACTACCGGAAGGCAATGAGAGAGCCGAAAAAAATTCAGCAATTAACCGAAAATTATTCGTTACCCTTTGCAGTTGAGTTAATACCGGCTATTAACTATTTCATTTTTGTTGGCCTATGCTTTGGGTTCTGGTACGGCGTGAGGATGATTTTTCCTCACGCTTTTGATAACAGTTACGTCATCGTGATTTTTGGAATACCGTTTTTTTTAACCATGCTTGTAACAAAAATAAAGCCGGAAGGCAAAAACATCTATTTATATTTCTTTGATTTCGCAAAATATTACTTCTTCATCAAGCTTCCACAAAAGAAGTACTGCAATGACCGAAAGGTTGATTTAAGTAATGAAAAACAAATTGAGTTTCGAAAACTTGTGAAGGTGGTGGATTATTCGAATGAGACTAAAAACGCCTATGAAGGCAATACACAAGAATTTGCTGTTAACAAGAACGGGCGACGTGTGGGCGTACTACCGAATAAAAAGCAATTCGATTCCTATGCAAAATAGAGAAAAAGTTGAAATGTATAAGAAGAAGTGGCAGCATCTTTTTGAAGAAATTACATCTTATGAGGATTTTCACTTGATGATGTATCCAAGTGAGTATGAATTAGAAAAACGATTTAAGGATTTAGAAACAGATATTGCGGCAGATGCAATGGATGTGGCACGTTACTACAATGAAGAAACGGTAAGGCTATTAGAACAGCGATTAGGAAGGCTGACAAAGTATGACTTCATTATAGGTGTAAAACTGAAAAGTAGTCTTGTAAATATTAGTGTCGAACTTAAAGACAATATATTATCTTTTTTCAATACAGCGACTGATACAGTCGTGAAAATGCTCGGGTGGGAACAAAATGTTTCCACCTCTTTTTTTGAAAAATATGAGGAGGTCGAAGAAACACTAGCGAACATCATGGCTTCTGTTCGCGGAGAACGGCTTTCAGAAACAGAAATGACATACATTAACCGTTATCACTTTGTACGTGGGTTAAAGCACCAAACGAATGAAGAAAGTGAGATAAAGGATGTTCGCTCTATTACAAACACGATCATAGACCCCACTGACCCATCAGTTTTGCATTTGCATAGTGATCAAGATGAAGGCTATTCAGCATTTGTCGTGATTGACGAATTTCTTCACAATATGTCGGAAAGTGATTTGTTTTATGAAGCACAGTCTCTTCCCTTCCCTGTTGAAGTTCAGATGAAAATTCAAACGGAATCAAAGTCCATTACCAAGCCTGCCCTCAACCTCAAAAGACAGCAATTGAAAGAAGAACAAAAAGAACAACAAAGCACAGGCGATCGAAGTGATGTTTCCACTGTCACAAGTGCCACAATGATAAGGCATTTACAAGATGAAATAAAGAAAGAAGATGTGCATGTGATGAACTGGCTGTCGGTGATAGTCGTTCATGGAAAGACAAAAAAAGAATGTGTGGGAAAAGCAACGATTGTCAAAAGGCATTTAAAAGGCGCTGGCATTACGTGTCGGCTTCCGGTGGCTGATCAACTGAACCTTTTTTATAAAATGCTTCCTGGTGAAAAGTTAGACATAACCGATAAGAACTGGATTCAAAAAACAACGCAAGACGGTGTGGCAGAAAGTCTGTTTGCTGTTAACTCTGATATTGGTTCGAAAATCGGGTTCTTTCTCGGTTGGGTTGATCGTTTCCAAGAGCACACCGATTTAGAAAGCGCCATTATGTCCAGCCGTGATTTTGTCTTATTCCATCCTTTCTTAGCGAATCAGCAGTTAAAGGGTTCAAAGACACGTTCTCCTCACTGCTTAATTACAGGAGACACAGGAAACGGCAAGTCATATCTAGCGAAATTGATCTTTAATTATATCAGCATGTTAAACATCAAATCTCTGTATATAGACCCTAAAAAGGAAATGAGAAAGTGGATTCAAAGAGTCTTGAATGATGAGTACATTAGAGAGAACTTTCCTTTATATATTGCACATTTAGAGAAATACAACTATATCACGCTAGATCATGAAAACACGCACAACTGGGGAGCACTTGACCCTATCCCCTTCCTCCCTCCTATGAAAGCAAAAGAGCTAGTTCAAGTCATTTTTGAACAAGTATATGACTTTAAAGGGAAGGACGACATAAACACAGCTTTCCTTCGTGCTACGTCAGAAGTAATTGATGCAAAACAAAAAGGCGAACAGGTCGGTTCGCTTGATATTATTCGGAAGATGCAGGGCCATCCGGAAGAAGCTGTACAAAAAGCTGGTGACTATTTAAATGAGGTTGTGTCAGATTCCATTTTGAAACTTTGTATTCATGATGGCTCCAATCCTGCATTGTCACTTGAAAAACGAATCACCATTTTAGAAGTTGAAAATATGGATTTGCCAGATCATGCTGAGCGACTTGAAAACTACACCATATCACAATTAAAGTCTAGTGCCGTCATGTTTGCGCTTGGTAAGTTCTGCGAACTATTCGGTATGAATCAAGATGAACAAACTGTTGAATTTATAGATGAAGCATGGATATTCACCACTTCCCAACAAGGAAAAAAAGTAGAAAGACAAATGCGTCGGATTGGTCGTTCATACAACAATGCAGAATACTTCATTTCCCAATCTACAAAAGACGCTTTAAAAGAAGAGGATTCTGGAAACTTCGGCGTTGCCTTTGCCTTTGATGAACCGAATGAGCGTGAAGAAGTGTTGAAATGGATGAACATGGAGGTCACAAAAGAAAATAAAAAAATGATGGAATCCATGTTCCAAGGTCAATGCTTATTTAAAGATTACTATGGCCGTACCTCCAAAATTTCAATTGAATGCTTATTCGAAGAATGGCAAGGTGCTCTGAAAACAGTTGAGAAAAAAGCTGTCGCATATGCGGAAGAAAAATATTTGTAAAAGGGGTTGAATTGCACATGGAAATAGCTTTCTTAAACTCTCTTGTGGTCACGAGTCCAGGATTTTATAAAGCTGAAAAAATTACATTGGACGAAGTAAAACAATGGCTGAATCATTATGACGGTCGATACAAAAGCTTCATCGGTCATAAATCAACAGCCCAATTCCTGCAAGAATTATTAGGTATCAAGATTGAACAAAACCGAAAGACTTTCAGGCATATGAAATATCAAAAAGCAATTTGTTTTTCCCTATATGAACGATATCCCGAAAACGTGCTGCTAACGCAAAGAGACTTAGAGAAAGCCAAATACCAATTTTATTTATTAACTCGGTTAGATTAGGAGGTGATTGGATGAAGAAAAAAAGAATTCTAATTGTGTCGGCTATCGTGTTGTTGTTTCTAACTGTTGTTTCAGCTGTCACTGTTATTTCGGCTGATGGAGATACAACGACACAGCCAAAAGTCGAAAAAGCTGGTGGCGTGGAATTGAAGGTGAAAAGGTTTCCTATCTCACGCTATCAAGCGAATAATGAAGCATCTGACGATTTAATCAAGGGGGCGTTTGTTGGACTGACAAACGTCACTTTTTCTTTTGCGGGAAACATTGTCCGTGTGGTTGATGCGGGAATGGATATTTTGTATAACTTGCAACCAATTGACGAGTTCGCAAATTCTATTACAAACGTCTCTAAAACAATTTATAAAACACTGAAAAAGAATTTCGGTGAAGCTTTATTTATATTCACGTGTGCCTATGTTGTCTACCTGTTCTGTGTGAGAGGTAGCATAAAAGAAGCAATGCGGCGGAGTATTCTATTTATTTGTGTCATGGTGATCGGCGGGCTTTGGATGTCAAACGCTGGTTATTACATGAAAGCATTGAATGCCTTGTCTGTAGAAGCACAAGGAAAGCTTTTAACTGCGGGAAATGGATTGGTTGGCATTGTTCAAGATGAAGGGAATTTTGCGGACAGTTCTGCGATTGAAAAAGGAAAGGAAATGGAAGGCACAGTTGCGGTTATGCGTAACCTTTACTTTGATATTGCTTTAATGAAACCATTTTTAATCGTGAACTTTGGAGAAACGAGTGAAGCAAAAATTAATGAGAAAGGTGATTCGAAAGATAAATTATCAAGGATTGATAAATTGCTATCTTATAAACTGTCTAAGGAAGGAGAAGGAGCGAAAAAGGATTATATAGATGATGATGAAATTAAAAAATACGAAAATGAGTCAATGACATCTGGAAATGTTTTTAATCAACTTGGGGAATCTTTTATTGCTATAGTTGCTTCTATCGTTATTGGAATCCCGTTTTTGGCATTAGCGTTCTTTAATTTCTTGCTACAAGTTGTCGCTTTAGTCATTGTCTTTTTTGTGCCATTCGCTTTCATCTTAGCGTATGTTCCTCAATTAGCTTACTCTGGATTTGTTACGCTTGGACGCTTGGGGAGTGTTTATCTACTGAAAGCAATGTTAGGGGTTATCGTTCTGTTTGTGTACGTGACTTGTTTTATCGTTGACAAGTTAATACCGCCAAATGGTTTTGGAATGTATCTTTTAAATGTTGCTGTCCTTGCCTCAATTTTGTGGATTGGTTTTCACAAGAGGGATGCCATTATCAAGTTTGTGACTGCTGGAAAAGTGGTTTCAGTTGATAATAATATGATGGAAAACATGAGACAAAACCTTGTTCAGCCTGCTTGGGAACAAGCAAAGAAAATAGGTGGAACATGGGGTAACGGAGGAGGCGTATTTACTGACTTTGCAAAGAATTTAAGAGGAAGAAAAGATGGTTCAAATGCTGATGGCGTAACTGGTGCTCCAAGTGCCGGCGGTAATTCTCCGAGTGGGGCTGCTATGGGATATGATAATACTCATGCCATTTCAAGAACCCCGCAAAAAGAGACAGCTAACGGAATAGCTAGTCATACCAGCCGAAGCTTAAAACGCAATCCTCAAACTCTATCGAAAGAACAAGAAAAGCAAAAACAAAAAGAAGCCTTTGCAAATGCAAAAGAAAATAAACAGCAATCCCATTTAGACAGATTGAGAAAAGACGGAATAAACTCTCCTATGTTGAAAGATGCTTTGAATGAAGGAAATGAGGATTTATCCAAACGAGCACCTATCTTGCAGGATAAAAAAGATGAATCAGCACGAACAGATCAAAAAGAATATGTGGAACAGCTTCTTAAACAGCCCAATAACCAGCAACAAACTGACGATGCATCATTACAGCATGAAGAAGAATCTAATCGTGCGCCTGTCTTACAAGAGAATGAAAAAGATACAGAACGTACTGATCAGAAAGCGTATATTTATGACGAACAAAACCAGTATCCTGAAACAGATATGCAACAAGATTTTGAAGTCCAGAAAGATGATTCTGTTTCCAAAAGTGAACCTGTAGCACAAGAGAGATCAGCAGACATCAAACGTTCAGACCAAAAAGTCATAACGAGTCAATCTGAACCACAGAATGGCTTTGAAAGCTCTCAACCTACAAAAGTAGAGAATCAACCTGTTGTCAATAATGAACGAAAAACCAGACCATCTGAACCCGCAAAAGTTCATTCAGATGGTATTCGTGCTGAGAAAAGACAGACGGATACATCTGCTGAAAGTAAGACTGTTTTAAGAGAAAATCAGCCTTCATCACAAACGATTAAGCGAACTGAACAAAACGTAAATACATTTGAACAAGTATCGTTAAATGAAATTGCAAGACGTTCTTCATCAAAAGTAGAAGATCGACTGAGAAGGGATGAAAGAACAAGATGATGAAAAAAAAGGTAGTTCTTCCTTTGGTGTTCTCGGCTCCTTTTATCTTCTTTTTTGCTTTATGTATCGTAGTGGTTATGACGATTTCAAGGGAGAATCAAGTCGGAGACGATTTTATAGGCGGCGGTGATGGCGAATATGAAACGGTTGGTATTGCACCGGAAGTCGAACGATTTAGGGCTGTATTTGAGAAGTACGCCCGTCAGGAAGGTGTTTTTGATCAAGTGAATATTATTATGGCGCTCACCATGCAAGAAAGTGGTGGGCGTTCTTTAGATATCATGCAAAGTTCCGAAAGTATCGGCTTACCTCCTAACTCCATAACTGACCCAGAACGTTCGATTGAAGTAGGCATTAAACATTTTAAGAAGGTTTTTAAACAGGCTGGCGGTGATGTTCGTTTAACCTTACAGGCATACAACTTTGGTTCTGGATTTATAGACTATGTCAAAAAGAATGGCGGGAAATACACAAAGAAATTGGCACTTGATTTCAGCCGTTTGCAAGCTTTTAAAATGGGCTGGAAAAGCTACGGTGATCCAAGTTATGTTGATCATGTCATGAGGTATGTGAAAGGCTCTGATAAAAATGTGAAGCCTGTGAATGGTTCTATGGATTTCTATGAAACAGTCATGAAAGAAGCTTTGAAATATGAAGGGCAACCGTATGCCTGGGGTGGTTCAAACCCGAAAACTGGATTTGATTGTTCGGGCCTTGTTCAGTGGTCTTTTGCGAAAGCTGGAATCACTCTTCCTAGAACAGCACAAGAACAACATGGGGCAACAAAGAAAATAAGTGAAAAAGAAGCGACTGCGGGTGACTTAGTATTCTTTGGTGGCACATATGAAGGAAAAGCCATTACTCACGTCGGCATCTATGTAGGCAATAGCAGAATGTTTAATTCAAATGACAGTGGAATCGAATATTCTGATCTGAAATCAGGTTATTGGAGAGATCACCTTGTATCTTTTGGACGAATTAAATAACTAGGAGTGAAAATATGAAAACACATATTGCATGGGCTTCGTCTTGTTTGTTATTAATATTGCTGACGGGATTTTTCACGAATGGACAGCAAACGTATAAGATTGAAAAGTTAAAGGATAAGAATGAAGTTTTAACAGAAAAAATTAAGGAATTGAACCATATAGAATCAACAAGCAGCGCTTCGGAAAACAAGGCATTTTTTGAAGCGTTTTTTAATTACTCCGACATAGATAAGCGATATGAGACAGTTAAGAAGCATACAACTGGAAAAGGATTTGACTATGCTTTCCCTTCTCGTTCTGATCAAAAGCACACAGTCAGTGTGCAAAGTGAATTACTTTCTTTAGAGAGTTATTCAAAATCCTTAGATCAATCCCATGAATTGTTTTTGAACATTGTAGAAATCTCAACGACTGCAAATTCAGTTACTACGAATCAAGTGTTGATTGTTCAAACGACTATGAAAAAAGATAAAGATGGTTGGTTAGTCGATAATGTGCAGGTTAAGGGAAATGGATAAAAAGTGGAAAAGATTAAATTGTTTGTTTATACTAAATATTGAAAAAGGAGGGAATGTTTATTTTGAAAAACCTTTTTATTTTCCTTAGCTTGATAATGATGATTGTTTTAACTGCATGTGGCGGAAACAAATATGATGATGCGATTGATAAAGTTATTGGTTTGGAGAAAAAGAAAGATAAAGAATATGGTTTTGATACAGACGGAATGGAAAGAGAAAATGCAATAGTTCGAGTTTTTGATGGTGGGAAATATATTCAGCTCGGTTTTTATACAGATAATCCAAATAGAGAGATAGCCCCTTACTCATATTATGAAAAGGTCGGTGATTCTTATAAGGAACTTGATCATATGCCGGGTAATGGAGAAAATGACAGACTGGGGCTGTCAAAGAAGATACCAGATTATGAAGAAGCAAAAGGTGAAGAAACTAAGTTAGAGGAGTAAACCATGTGTTTGCTCCTCTTTTTTCTGTTTATAAAAGGATTGCCGTGATGTTGGCTGCTATTGGGGTGTATCCATTCATTTATTTTTAAAATAGTTTCGGAGGGAGGATAAAAAGAGTAAAAAATGGTTCACCTCTTTATATCGATAATAAATAAACCAGATAAATAGGGAAAAAGACTTCAATACCAAAGAAAAAAGTTTATTTTATAGACTGTTAGGCATATATCAAAAACAGGAAAACTGTCTGATGTTGGAAGGTAATTTTAGGTTTAATATAGTTAATGCCCAAAAAATGGAGATTTATAATGGGTAATGTAATATCTCGAAGGAAAACTCTCTTAATTTAAAACTGAAAGGAGAATCATAAACTACTAGGAGAAAGATAGATTAAATTGTTAATGACTTACTCTTAAGAGAATTAATGATTAGTAATCCTAAAAAACAAAGAAGATGGAGAATATGTATGTTTAAAAAAATTAGTATTTTTATATTACTTTCTTCTATAATCATTTCAGCTTTTTCACAGACGGCATCTGCTCATACAGTTAACCCTGTGAATCCTAATGCTCAGGCGACAACGAAAGAGTTGATGAATTGGCTAGCTCATCTACCAAACCGATCTGAAAATCGCATACTGTCAGGTGCATTCGGCGGATTCACAAATGCTTCGTTTTCCATGAAAGAAGCCAACCGAATTAAGAATGCTACAGGCCAGTTACCCGCAATTTATGGTTGTGACTATTCCAGTGGATGGTTGGAGAAGCCCTATATTTCTGATATTACTGAGACGATCGACTATAGTTGCAACAGTGACTTAATCTCATATTGGAAAAGTGGTGGAATACCACAGATTAGCTTACATCTAGCTAATCCTGCATCCAGTATTTTTGGGAAAAATGCTTCCCATATTTCAAACAGTGAGTATGAAAAAATCTTAGACTCATCAACTACAGAGGGTAAGCGATTAGAGGCTGTTCTGAGCAAAGTTGCAGATGGCCTTGATCAGTTAAAAAATGAAGGTGTTCCTGTTCTATTCAGACCTCTTCATGAAATGAATGGAGAATGGTTTTGGTGGGGACTAACCGAATATAACAAAAAAGACAGCCAGCGCTTCTCACTTTATAAACAACTTTATCAAAAAATCTATCATTATATGACTGATACAAGAGGTTTGGACAACCTGATATGGGTTTACTCACCAGACGCCAATCGAGACTTTAAGACTGACTTTTATCCTGGATCTTCATATGTTGATATTGTTGGATTAGATGCGTATTTCTCAGACAATTTTTCAATTCAAGGATATGATGAGTTAACAGCTCTTAATAAGCCATTTGCATTCACAGAAATCGGTACACAAAAACAAGATGGTAATTTGGATTATTCTGCGTTTCTTAATACAGTCAAACAAAAATATCCGAAAACCGTTTATTTTCTAACTTGGGATGAGGTTCACAGCCCTTCGGTTAATAAAGGTGGTTCTATTTTTTATAATGACAGTTGGACTCTTAATAAGGGAGAGGTATGGGCAGGTAGTTCACTTACACCAATAGTTGAATAAATGAAATGACGCAAAAAAGGACATAATGAGTAACCAGTTTCTTCAAGTGGTTTAGTAAGACTTGCTGAAATTCTTACAAAAAATTTATTATGATAGAAGAAATGGACGTTATGGTTTCCAAAGAAGATACAAGACGTTGAGTAAAGAGAACGTTAAGGAGCAAACTTGAGTTTGCTCCTCTTTTTTTGTCCATGAATGGTAATGACTTTTCCGTCAAGTCACAAAAGAATTGCTATAACCGCAAAAAATCCGCAAAGGAGTAGATATAATGTACCTTTTTGCAATTCATCTTTGTAAAATAAAGGGTGTTCTGACATAATACAATTAATGTAAATATTCGTACAATTTGTGTAAGGATGGGGGAATTTTCTTGCGGAGTGTTTTCTTAGATAAAGATAAAATTCCGTACGACCTAGTTACAAAAAAGTTAAATGAATGGTATACATCAATAAAAAATGATCAAGTTGAAAAAGCAGAGATTATAAAAACAGAAGTAGAGAAAGAATTACTAAACATGGAAGAAAACCAAGATGCATTGTTATATTATCAGCTATTGGAATTTAGGCATGAGATAATGTTGAGTTACATGGAATCAAAGGAAATAGATGATCTGAACAGTGCTTATGAGACTATAAAAGAGATTGAAGAGCAAGGGCAATTAACCGGAATGCTGGAATACTATTATTATTTTTTTAAAGGTATGTATGAATTTAGGCGTAAAGAATTGACTACGGCGATAAGTGCCTATCGAATAGCAGAATCAAAGTTGTCGGAAGTTGAGGACGAAATAGAAAAAGCAGAGTTTTTTTTCAAAGTGTCTTATGTGTATTATTATATGAAACAAACGTATTTCTCCATGAATTATGCAAATCGTGCGCTAAAAATATTTAGAGAGTATGAGGGATATGCTGTTCAAACGATACGCTGTCAATTCATTGTTGCCGGAAATTATATTGATTCATTGGAATATGAGAAGGCATTACAAGTTTTTTTTGAATCATTGGAGATAGCAAAAGAAATAAATATTGATCATTTAATTGGAATGTCTCATATAAATATCGGTATATGTTTTGATGAATTAGAGGAATATACAAAGGCATCCCGTCACTTGGAAATGTCTTTAGAGTATTTAGAAAAATGCAATAATTCATTTGTGTCGAAAGCGTTATTCATTTTGACACATGTCAAAGCGAAACAGAAGAACTTTAATTTGGCTTTTGAATATTTTGAGAAAGGGAAAATGTATAGTAATAAAAATAATGATAATGAATACGCGGCGAAATTCAAAATATTAGAAGGACTTTACTTTTCAAATGGTGAATATCATCATATTGAAGAGGCTTTTACTTATCTAGAATCAAAAAAAATGTATGCTGATGTTGAGAATTACGCCATAGAAGTTGGGGATTACTTTTACCAAACGGGCGATTTGGTGCTTTCAAATCAATATTATCGTTTAAGCATTGAAGCCAGACAAAAAATAAAAAAAGGAGAGATTATCAATGAAAATCACTCGGGCTCTGTTGGCAGTGCTGGTATTGAGTAGTGTTTTAACTTTGAACCATTTGCATACTAAAATGGAAGCAAATCATGAAATAAAGATTGCATCGGACAGAGTTGCAGCATGATTTTTTTGAATTGACAAATTCTAAATTCTTAATCAATAAGATCACAAATAGGAAGGACGTTTATTGTTTTTTTTTGGTCACCATTTTTTAACCATAATTCATATAAACGTATAGAAAGATGGCAAATCAATATAAGGAGTGTAATGAAAACAAGCTTTCATAACCAGTGATATGGATTTACTATGTTGAGGGTCAATCATAGAAAACCATACCAAAACATCTTGGTATGGTTTTTTATGTTGTAAACATTCAATTCCGAAAAAAAACTTTATACTGAAGAATTTCATAAAAAGAAACCAGTTCAGATAAAGAACTGGTTAGAATAAATTCAAAGAATTAATGATTAAATAAAGTTTTCTTTGAAAGAACGAACTTTTCAGTACTGAATGATTGTTTATCTTGTCTCCATTTCACTTGAACCGTTATCTTAGATCCCTTTAGATCAGATTCTTCTAAACGTTCTAAAAATGAAAATGATTTTTCTTTAGCTGATCCATCGCTAGAGGTACCACCTGAATAATCTTTCATAGGGATATCGCTGTTAAAATCTGAAGTATCAAGAAGTGTTTTATTATCTTTCATTATTGTTATGGATTCTATATAAGTTTTATCAGTTTTATCTTTATCACCAATCCAAAGAATCTCCCCGCTAAACTCTTTTGGAGCATCTTCATTCTTTTTAAAAACTACTTCCCAGTTGTGATCCTTACTTTTACCTTCCCAGTTAGGATATTCGAGATTGTAATGGTTATAGATTTTTAATGAGAAAAACACTAGGAAAATAATAACCAAAGCAAAAATTGTAAATAAAACAGGTCTTTTATACTCCTTTTTCATAAATAACCTCCAAAAAATGTATTGATTTTTCCTCATAAAGTAATTACTATATGATAGTACCATAAATTCAAATAAGGAGAAACAAATGAAAAAAATTGCACTTAGTCTTATAGTAACATCAGCTTTGAGTTTCACTTTCCTTAATAATGCTCATGCAGCTGAAGCTGAAAATGAGAACTTAACAGTTAAGCAAGGGGAAACCGAAGTCCAAAAGTATTTAAAAGCACAACATTTGAATTATAACATTAATTCTCAGGATTACATTAATTTTCTTCAAGGTATTAATGAAAAAGCTGATGAGATAACAAAATCAGGTTATAACTTTTCTTTAATGGAAGTCTATTCAGATACTTATTTAGAGGAATTGGCTAAGTACGCCGCCCAAGAAGAAAAAAAAGATGAGAACGGTGAAGTAGAGGTTGAAAACTTTGATCTTCCTAAAAAAGTCGAAAATGAAACTGTTAAACAAGTACAACAAGAAAATATAAAAGAAGACAAACAAGCTGAAGCAAAAGTTGAAGAAATTAAAGAAGAATCAGGTCAGATTCCAATTGACTATATGGCAAGTACTAATTCTAATTCCTTTTTTGTAACTCAATTGGCATCTAGTTACAGTAGATCCGCTGCAAAAAAATACATGGTTAACAATTGGAATAAGAAGACCAGTCAATATGGGTACTATGGAGAAAATAGTGGTGGAGGAGATTGCACCAACTATGCATCACAGGTAGTTTTAGCTGGTGGAATGCCAATGAATACTACGGGGTTCAGCTTTAATCGTGGTCACCATAAAACCACAAAAGGTTGGTATAATCAATCAGTGCCTAGAAGTGCGGCAAGAACATATTCAACTTCATGGACTGTTGTTTCAGATTTTTATACATATTGGGCCGGTACAAAAAAACATAAAGTATACAATTTAACAAGTCCTAAGGATGTTTCAAAGTATGTGAAGACAGGTGACGTTATTCAGATGTACTCTAAATCGTCTAAAAAATGGAAGCATACTGCAGTTATCTATGATGTTTATAAAGGGTATCCAAGATATTCTGCACATTCAAGTGCACACTTATATGCACATTTAGAATTAGACTGGAAATCAAAGTATTATAAATATAGAGTTATCAAATTCTAATCCTAACAAAAATTGAACTAGTTGCTGAATATGACTAGTTCTTTTTTTGTCTAAAAAAACATTAGAGGTGGATTATTGAATAGTATCTATAATGAAAACTTACTCCATTTTTACTCCTGAAAAATTAACAACTTAATTGCATATCATTTGAACATAATGAGAGTTAGCGAAGTAGGAAGTAAGGGTGTTTTTTGCTCACCAATTATTAACCATAATTTATACAAACCTATAGAAATGATGTAAAGAAAAGTTAGAAAGTGTAATGAAAACAAGCTTTCATAACCAGTGATATGATTTTACTATGTTGAGGGCCTAGTGGGTGAATAACCCGTGGAGGTTCAAGTCCTCTCGGCCGCATCAATGATACCAAGGGTTGTAGACCCCTGGTATTTTTTTATGCTCTCTTTTATTTTTAAGGTTTACTCCTTTTTACTCCACTTGTTAGAATAATTCATCCAGCTTATCAGCAGTTTCTTTTTGTTTATTGGAAAAGAGATGCAAGAAAAATCAGTTGTTGTTCTGATGGGAGCATGTCCAAGTCGTTCTTTTATTGTGATATAATCTTCTCTTTGATCAATTAACAATTTGACATGGGAATACTTTAGCTGTGAAGTCAGGTTGGTTAAACTCCTTCTCAATTTAAGAACCGCTACTATAAAATCATGTGAATAGCAAAGAGGGACTTGTTTATTAAAGAAAGAATGTGAAGGGAACGAATAGGAAAACATCTATTCATTTGATAGGTAATTATGAAAAAAGAGATTATCTTAATTACTGAGTACTAGGAAAATACATGATGTAAATATATGTCAATGATCTATATAGAATGGTTCCAAGTTACGATGCGATTGTCGCCCATATAAGGTCACTAAAATTAGAGAAAGTCTATACAAACTTTAAAAAGGTTCAAAGGTGATTGTGTAAAGTTTAAAATCTTTTTGTGGGGAGATCTTTTGCGTTTTCCACCCGTACTTGTTTATTTAGCTTTCTATCCCCCTAAACTAGATATTCTTAGTCCAATATTGATAAAAAGAATGGGCGATCTTCCTCTATAACTTCCTTAAACGGACACCATTCTCGTAACTCTACCTTCTATCAGTCGCGTTCCCAATAACCTGGTTAGATGAGCAGGTTAAATTATTTCAACTGATGAATTAATGAAGCTGTACTTTGCTCTCTTTTTTTCTTTTGAATAGATTGCACAGAGTAAAACCTATACCATTAACCCCTGCATATGGTAGCAATTCACTTTTCTGCTCCATATTCATACACCTGGGTTAATTACGGCTACTTTGGTACGCCTCCAAACCTCTGATCTAATTTGTACGATATAACCTAAATAAAAATGGCTATAAAGAAGCTGCCCTTAAAAATTTTAAGGACAGCAAGATGATATAAACTTCACTATAAATTAACAAATAAACAAACTTATGTTACTTCTGCCTAAACAGCCAATACTCACATTGGATTGAATTTTATTACTCTTAGGTATATCGGTGTCATAAAGTTTCTGAAGTGAAAGAACTTTTTTCATAATGCTATACCTCCAGTTTATTCATTTGATTGTGAAATAGTAAAACCTAATGGAAATCTTCATTAAAAACCACCTACGGAAGTACAAGCGTATAGACTTACTGAGCTGCCTTGACCACCCTCACAAATAAAAATACTGAGAACTGACTTTTTATCAGGGCTGACACTTTTTTTCGTTGATAATTTTTGAAGTGCCAAAATTTTATCAGACATTATAACACCTCCTTTTTGATTATGATTTTGTAAAAAAAGTGAAAATTTTCACTTTTATCCATTGTAATATTTCCCATAGGGTATTACAATATAAATAACTTAAATTGCCTAAAAAAGAAAAAAAGAAATAGAAAGGTAATGAGTCATGGATAATATATGTAAACTTAGTTTTCAATTAGGAAAATCAAAAGTGAATTCATTAGGTAGCGCATCTATTATCATATACAAAGATGAATTCTTTGTTGCTACTGCAGCTCATTGCCTATACGATGTAGGCAGTAATGAAATAGCTAAAAACATATCAATAGAAGTAGAGAACTGTGGAATGAAAGAATCATATGATGTACTAAATATAGTAATACCTGAAAAATGGATTAGTACTCATAGGTTAACTTATGACTATGCTTTTGGATGGATTAAATTGCCTGAAAGCATGAGGAATGTTGCTTTTATTCCTAACTTTGATTTAAGTGGGATGATAGAAGAGCATAATAAAGCGGTTACATTAGCAGGCTACCCAATTTCATTTTTTAAATCTCAGAAGAAATACTCTAAAGGAGATTTAGATTTAACTCTTTTTAAAGAAGAGCAGCTTATTGGAATGAGATCCAAACTTAAACATGGGATATCTGGCGGTCCTTGGTTTTTTGAAAGTAATAATGAAAAATTCCAGATTGGTGTTACATCTGCTAGGATTAAAAGTTTCAAAAATATGGTTTGGGCGTCTATTTGGACTAAAGATACAGAAAGAATACTAAACAAGTTATTGACAAGTGAGATGCAAGAAAAAATTATTCTAGCCTAAAGTGAGGGATTTTGATGGATTTAAGATATGTTGAGTTTTTGAGCCCAGGCAATTTATTTTATGAATTGGTAACACCGAATAAAATAGTAAACAATTATCGTATCCCTAGCTTAAATTCTGAAGAGTGGCAACAAAACACGGATATTAATTGGAGTTATTGTATTAACACAAAGAAAAAGATGCCCAAACAAGGATGGAAAATACATATCACTACAGATATTGATGAGGCACAAAAGACTTTAGATATTGTCCTTCCATATCTCATAGAAAATGAAATATCCTTTAAATTTGTTCCTAATGAAAGGCAATTATTATTCAAAAACTCTAAAAACGGAGACAGAGCATCTTCGGGTAAATTCATTACAATCTATCCTTATGATAACAAGACTTTTCTAACATTACTTTCAGATTTAGATAATCTGACTAAAGCTTTAAAAAAAGGTCCTTATATATTGAATGATAAACGCTGGAAGTATTCAAATGTCTTCTTTCGTTATGGAGCATTTGTATCTATGTATGTGAATAAAGATGGACAAAATGTTCCAGCAATTCAGCGACCTGATGGCACATTAATTCCAGATGTCCGTGCTCCATATTATGAAGTTCCTGACTTTGTTGAAGAACCTGTTGAAATACAAATCATGACTAAAAAAGTTGATGCAGAACTTGATAAAGAAGACACATCGAAGTTTGATTCATACAATGTTATTTCTGCACTGCATTTTAGCAATGGTGGTGGAGTATATAAAGTTGAAAAAAACGGGAAAACGTTTGTTATGAAAGAAGGAAGACTTGGTTCAGGTTTGGATCGGTTGAAACTAGATGGTTTTAAACGAATTTATAAAGAGGCTGAAACAATAAAGCAATTAAGTGAGAAGCCTTACATAGTTGATTTTTACGATTACTTTGAGATTTGGGAAAATAACTATTTGATTGAAGAACATGTATCAGGAATTTCTCTTATGGAATATGTATCTCAAAACTTTCCGTTTTCATATAAAGAAGATAAAGATATTTATATGGAACGGATGATGCATGTGATAGATCAGTTGATTGATGCTTTAAAAGATCTTCATAGAAGTAAGATTGCACTCGGAGACTTACAGCCAAATAATGTATTGGTATTAGAGGATTACTCAATCAAATTAATAGACCTAGAAACTGCTGTAACTCCCGAAAGCAAATACACCCCTGCCTTAATGACTCCTGGTTACGTTACGGATCAAGCAGAAACTTTTGAGCAAGCAGATTGGTATGCATTACTTAGAATTTGCAGGTTTTTATTTTTACCGATAGAAAATTTATCTGATCTGTCAATTGATATTGAAATAAATCAAGATAAATGGATTGGAGAGAATTTTGGGGATGAAGTTTTAAATAAAATTCAAGAAATTCAAGAGAAGACATTACCAACCATCAAGAAATTAAGTAAAGCTGCTACTTTAACAATTCCACCAATGAAAATAAACTACAAGAATGTTAATGAAATAACTGAAGGTTTGCGAGCTGGAATTATGAGTCATTTAAAACCTAAGTCAGAAAGTTTAATATCCGGAGATATCAGGCAATTTATTGAAAAAATGGGCAGTCTATCAATCGCTAATGGAGGATTTGGGGGAATAATGGCCTTGGATAGAACAGGGACTCTATCCGATTCAGTTTATCAATGGGTTGATCATGTATTGGAGACAATATTGAATTTAGACACGGAAACATATAAAAATTTCCCGCTCGGTTTATTTAATGGTATCTCAGGCATATTGTCCGTTTTATACGATATTGGATATAAAGAAGAAGCAATTAAACTGTTAGAGACAATGCCTTTTCCGGATACTGAAGATTCAGATTTAACACTGTTTTCTGGATTATCGGGAATTGGATTAAACTACCTGGCGTTTTATAGCATTACTCAGAAAAAAGACTTTCTAGATCGCTCTATAAAAATAGGAAATAGAATAATAGATGCCTATAAAGAAGACTGCTCCATCACTGTAAGGGATCCTTATGCAATGCCGTATGGCTTGTTAAATGGCTGGTCTGGAATCAGCTTGTATATTCTAATGTTAGGCAAGGCGACAAATGACAATGACTTAATAAAGCTGGCTAGCGAAATTTTCAATAAAGAAATAAGCAAAAACATTGAAATTGATTCTAAATTAGAATTAGCACAAATAAAAGAATATTCATTGGGCTATAAAAGGTTGATACCATATCTTGGTGAAGGTGCAGCTGGGATTGCATTAATTATGCTGGAATTCAATAAAAATCTTCCTGATTTTATGACAGAAAGTAATACTGAACTATTCAAAAAACTAACTAATGTTACAGACTTATATAGCACATTTGCAAGTGGCATCTTTCGAGGTGTGGGAGGAATGATTATTCTTGCGAATGCAATGAAATGTGCAGGGGTAAATACAGGCTCATTAGAATATACCATTAAAGCACTCGGGAATTATCTCCTGTATAAGAAACACGAAGGAATTTTAAGTCCAGGAGAGTATGGTTACCGACTATCTTTAGACTTACAAACAGGAAACAGCGGATTACTACTTGCTCTTTCTGATATAGATAGTGATAAATGGAGTAGTTGGTTACCGTTACCTAAAAACAATAATCTGAATCTCTTTGAAATAGACAAGTTCATTAAAGGAGGTGAAATAAATGAAAAAGCTATTATCACTTCAGCACAAAGCACTTGATAAAGAGGTTACTCTATTAAAAGGCAAGTCATCAGTAAGCTTAGGCTGCGATAAGATCAGTACAGTAAGTTTGTATTTCTGTGCTAACTAAGATTACTCACTGTTTAGACTAAAGGAGGTGAAATAAATGAAAAAGCTATTATCACTTCAGCATAAAGCACTTGATAAAGAGGTTACTCTATTAAAAGGCAGATCATCAGTAAGCTTAGGCTGCGATAAGATCAGTACAGTAAGTTTGTATTTCTGTGGTAACTAAGATTACTTACTGTTTAGACTAAAGGAGGTGAAATAAATGAAAAAGCTATTATCACTTCAGCACAAAGCACTTGATAAAGAAGTTACTCTATTAAAAGGCAAATCATCAGTAAGCTTAGGCTGCGATAAGATCAGTACAGTAAGTTTGTATTTCTGTGGTAACTAAGATTACTGCTGTTTAGACTAAAGAGGAGGTAAAACAAATGAAAAAATTATTATCACTTCAGCATAAAGCACTTGATAAAGAGGTTACTCTATTAAAAGGCAGATCATCAGTAAGCTTAGGCTGCGATAAGATCAGTACAGTTAGTTTGTATTTCTGTGGTAACTAATGATTTTGGACAACCCTACTTAAAGAAAAGAGAGGGGATCATCCTCTCTTTTCTTTGTATTTCCCAAAAAGTAAATACAATAAACTATCTAAAAAATATAAAAGGAGTTGGATGAAATGTCAAGAGGAAAGCAAATCAGTAATATCCTGAAATTGCAGAGCTTGGAGAGTGGTTCAGCGTATAATGCAGGGGCGACAGGTACCGTAGAAGGCCAATCACTATCTTTTTATAGTATAGCTTTTTGTGCTACCCCTCTTCCTGTCAGCGCAGTGAGTGCAGCTTTTTGCAACTAACTAATCAATTGAAAGGGTTGTAAATATGGATTTGCGATATTTAAATTATCTTAGTTCGACAAACAATTCTTTTTACACAAAGCCGGATATCCCTAATAGGGAGTCGGCTTTGTATATTTCTAATATACCTAATAACTATGAAACTATAAAAGAAAATCATTGGATTCATATCATGAATAAAGATTATGAACTTCCAATGCAAGGTTGGAAAATTCATATAAGTACTACAATAGATTCTGCAGAAAAAACATTAGAAATTGTATCCAATATATTGTTCGCTTATAAAGTCTCTTTTAAATATGTTAAAAGTTTATGGGAACTAAGTATTAAAAATTCAAAGTATAGCGACAGATCTTCTGCAGGTAAGTTTATTACGATTTTCCCGTCAAATGAAGAAGTATTTCTAAATTTGTTGAAAATATTAAGCAGGCAGCTAGACACTCTTCCTAAAGGTCCTTATATTTTAACAGACAAAAGATGGTACGACAGTAATGTTTACTTTAGATATGGTGCATTTATTGGCATGTATTTTTATGAAGATAATAAAAAGGTATATGCTATTCAAAGTCCTTCTGGTGACTTAGTTGAAGACTCAAGAAGTCCTCATTATTCTATACCCGAATTTATCACTGAACCTGCTCCAATAAGAGAGATGGATAATAAATTAGAAAACGAGTTAGCTGAACCTACTCCATTAGATGATATAGAGGTTATCCATGCAATTCATTATAGTAATGGAGGGGGAGTCTACTTAGCCCTAGATAAACTAGACAAAAAAGTTATCCTTAAGGAAGGAAGACCAAATATCGGATTAGACAGTCTTGGAATTGATGCCTTTACAAGAATAAAAAATGAAGCGATAATTTTGGAAAAACTTGAAGGGACGCACTATCCCGTAAAAATATATGATTTTTTTAAGGCTTGGGAACATCATTTTATTATAGAAGAATATATTGAAGGCACATCACTTAGAACTTGGCTTGCAACAAAATATCCTTTTTATACGAATGAACCAAATAAGGAATATCAATATCTAAAATCAGCATTAAATATTTTGGATCAATTAATAGATGCTCTAACTGAAATTCATAATCACGGAATAGGGATAGGAGATTTACAGCCCTCAAATATTATTATTACACCTGAAGAAAATATACGATTGATAGACTTTGAAACTGCTAGTTTTATTAATGATAGTGTACCATCAGGTTTAAAAACATTTGGTTTTACTGGCGGGCCTAATTTGACTAGAAAACAAGCGGATTGGTTTGCATTACTAAGAATATCGAGATATTTATTTTTGCCTATTGGTCCAGTTCAAGATATTTCTTCAAAAATTTTAGAGATACATGATAGATATATTGAAAATTATTTTGGCTCCGAAGCTATAAAAATAATTAATAAAATACAAAATATATGTTCACGAGTTCAGGCAAATCCAGCTAAAGATTTACTGAATTATGAATATAAATATAAACATATTAAAGAAATGACACTAAATGAAATGAAGATATCACTTCAAAATAATATAATAAAAAATATGTTTGTTGATGAAAGGGTAATCTCAGGAGATATTAGACAGTATGAATTAAACAATGGATTATTTAATATCTTAACTGGCGGTTTTGGAGCTGTATTAGCCTTTAATAGAACAAATATTCAAAATGAAAAATTAAACGAATGGGTAGGTAATCAATCTTTAGACGATTTATTGAAGATGGAAAATGGACTTTTGACTGGCAAGGCTGGAATAGCCACTAGTTTATGGGAATCAGGTTATTTTGACAAAGCAAAACATCTTTTTGATAGCATTAATCATTTTAAAAATAACAGTGATATAACATTATCATCTGGACTATCTGGAATCGGTTTAGCTTTTTTAGGCCTTTCATATGAAAAAGACTCTATCAAATATCTTAACAAATCTATAGAAATTGCAAACCGGCTAGAGGAATTATTAGAAAAAAATGTTTCAATCGTTCCTTATGATATAGATATAATTCCTCGTGGTCTTATCAATGGGTGGTCAGGTGTTTCACTCTTTTATTCTTGTTTATATAAAAGAACTAAAAATCCTAAATGGCTTATTTTATCGAAAAGATCTATTGAAAAAGACTTGATCACTGGTAAATTTGATGATTACGGAGCTTATCAATTAGAAGATATATCAAGAGTAGTTCCTTATTTAGATGGTGGAAGTGCTGGTGTTGGGTTCGCATTAATTGAATTGAGTTTACTTTTAAAGGACGATTTATGGAGAGAGGAATTAGAAGGGATTTACAAAATCGTAAAATCAAAGTGTTTTTACAATTGTGGGTTATTTCGAGGTACTGCTGGGATAATCGCTGCTAGTAATGCAATTGATAAATATTATAACCGGGGTATAAATACTGATAATTTGAAAACTTTAGATCTACACCTCTTTAAAGGAAAGGTCGAAATATATACTCCTGGAGACTTTGGATATCGTTTATCAAATGATATATTTTCCGGTTCATTAGGATTGTTGCTCGTAATACAAGGTATTATAAATAATACTAATTATATGTGGCTCCCTGTGATGAACATCAAAAAAGTATTTGAGTCTAACTCTTAATTATTTATCTCCCTCAATTAAGAGTGTAGGTAGAAACTTTTCTAATATTTTTTTGAATATGGATATCCGAAGTAAAAAAGGAGATTATTATGAGACCTAAAAACCCCTTATTCTTTTTATTATGTAAAATAAAACTTCCATTATTATTAATTTTGTTTGCTATTTCTATTTCATCTATAGGCAGCATTAGTGGTTTGTTTATACCTCTATTTACAGGTAAGGTTGTTGATAAATTTTCTGAGAACACCTTTGATTGGAGATTTATAGTAATTTTTTTATGTGTGTTTTTAATTAACGCGATCTTGAGTGGTATTGGGTTATATTTTCTCAGTAAAATTGGTGAAAAGATGATTATGGCAATTCGTTTTATGCTATGGGAACATATAATCAAATTAAAAACCTCTTTCTTTGATAATAATGAGAGTGGTTCAATAATGAGTCGTATCACAGACGACACCAATGTTATCAACGCTTTTGTATCTCAAAAATTACCCAATATAATACCTGCTATAATCACTATTTTAGGCTCTGTTATCATTTTATTAAGAATGGATTGGCAAATGACTCTTATAACTCTTATTATAGTGCCTATATTTTTAGCAATAATTATCCCTTTAGGCGGAATGGTAAGGAAAATCTCAAAAAAAGCACAATCCGAAGTCGCAAGCTTTAGTGGTTTATTAGGACGTGTCCTAACAGAAATACGTCTTGTAAAAATATCTAATACAGAAAATCAAGAATTGAAAAATGCTTATAACAACCTTTTTGAAATATATAAATTAGGGTTAAAAGAGTCTAAGATCATTTCAATTATACAACCTTTAACTAGCCTCATCCTTTTACTGACTATAGGAATTATTCTGGGATTTGGCGGTATAAGAGTCTCAACGGGTGTAATATCTGCTGGCACCCTAGTAGCTATGATTTTCTATGTTATACAATTATCAGGCCCTTTGACTAATTTTTCAACGTTACTTACAGACTATCAGCGTGCGATAGGAGCTAGCCAAAGATTAAGTGAAATTCTACTTGAGCACAAAGAAGAGCTAGAGTCCAATAAGAATGCTTTAGATATTGATTTCAGCAATCAAAATTTAAAATTTTCAGAAGTGAGTTTCAAATATGATGATAAACCGATTTTGAATGAAATAACTTTTGATATCCCAAGTAGAAAGGTTACTGCTTTTGTAGGGCCGTCTGGTTCTGGTAAAAGTACTATTTTCAATTTAATTGCACGTTTGTATGAATTACCCCCAAGTAATGGGAGCATATCACTTGAAGGAATACCGATTAACGAATTTAACTTATCAGATTGGCGGAATAAAATTGGATATGTAATGCAAACCAACGCAATGATAAATGGCACCGTAAAAGATAATATTACTTATGGAATCAAAAGAGAAATTAGTGAAGATGAAATTATTAAGTATTCTAAATTGTCTAATTGCCATGAATTTGTTATGTTGTTAGATAAAGGTTATAGCACAATAATTGGCGAAAAAGGAGTGAAGTTGTCAGGAGGTCAGCGTCAACGAATTGATATTGCAAGAAACTTTATTAAAGATCCTGATATTCTATTATTGGATGAGGCAACAGCAAGTTTGGACAGTGAGAGTGAGAGAAAAATACAGAATTCACTAGAAGAATTAATGAAAAATAGAACTACAGTAATAATAGCTCACAGATTAGCAACAATTAAAAAAGCAGATCAAATCATTTTCTTAGACCAAGGAGTGATTACTGGTAAAGGAACTCATGACCAATTAATGCTTACCCATGAAAAGTACAGGCGATTTGTGTCAGCCCAAAAATTGGCTAACTAACTAAACTCGCCCCTTTAATCTATTTATTAGTAAATTTAATATCATTATCTAAATCATTTATGTTAAATGAATTAAGATACCTTACAAATTTAGTGTAATCTTAACAATAGTAAGATGAGGAATACTTTTTGCATTAGTTAAACTGAAAAGCAGTTAATTATTCGGCATAGTCTGTGTATGTTATGTCTTGATAAGTAGTAATAAATATTACTTTAGCTGTAATTTGACTGCATATACTTTGATTGAGAACATAAAATGGTTATAGAAAAAGACGGATAATCCGGTTTTAAAGTAATTATAAAAAGGAGTTATAACGATGGTAAAAAGATTTTTTCTGGTTTTACTCACACTAATTATGTCTATAGTTGTTATGCTAGTGGCTGCTAAAAATTCTCCTGGAGATAATGTCATTTCATTTGAACAGCCTCGAATCTTAATGATATCAATGGGGATAGTGGTATTTTTATTCATTCCTCCGTTAGTCATGTCCTTTTTTGGTAATCGGGTTGTAAGAATCGTATCTGGTGTATACCAATGTTTTATTGTTCTAACCTTTCTGGGGCTCATTCCAATAGGATTTTTTATTCCCGATGGCTTTTTGACCATTGTTGTTTCTATTGCAGGAACTTTAATCAGCATAGTTAGCGTTGTAGTAACCTTTATTGATAGGAATAAAGAAGTTAAATCTTAGCTGAAATAATAAAATAAGGTTAGAAGGCTTTATCCTTAATTTCAAGGAAAGGAGCTTTCTTTTTTTATAGGTTTATATGTTGAATGACTAACGCCCTTGATGACTGATGGTTGCTTTTAGTGTAGATACTCGGAAAGAAAGTTACAGGGCGTATCTTAACAGTTCCTAAATCTACAGCTCCCAAATTGTTCATTTACAATAAAATAAATCCTCTCAAAGGGCTGCAGTTTCTTGTCCGTAATTTCTTGGTGTCCTCGAGATTCCAAAAATAGACGCAGAGCTTCGGACTGTAGAGGGAACGGATGCGGATGATTTGAAAAAAGGAGTCGGCCACTACAAAGGCAGTTATTATCCAGATGAAAACGGACAAATTGTTCTATCAGGTCATCGGGATATACTTACCGTATTCCGCCGGACAGGGGAACTAAAAAAAGGTGATCAATTAAAGGTTCTGCTGCCATATGGGAGCTTTTCATATGAAATAGACAAAACAAAAATTGTAGACCAAAAAGATACGTCTATTATTACGCTGCAGCATAACAAAGAGGAGCTAATTCTAACAACTTGTTACCCATTTTCATATATCGGTAATGCACCAAAGCGGTATATCATTTATGGAAAGCGGATTTAAAAGGACATTGGTATTCTGAAGAATTAGCTGGCGAGACTTTCTCGTCAGTTTTTTTTTAATTGGATGGGCTTTTGAATGGGAAGATGGATTAAAGTCTTCCGGAAGTGAGTAGCAAGGTTGAAGGTAACTTTGGCAAGTTTTAGTCCTGTTTGTAAGTCAAAAAAGGCTACTACACCATGTTCAAATTCTGTACCACTATTTCTTGTGTAGGCAGACCCAGACCATCTCGATAAAAGCGCAATGAATTTTCTAAGTTATCTACGCCTAAAATGATTACTGTAATCCGTGGTTTCATTAGCAATGTAACCTCCTAAGTTAATTGTAATTAAATTAAATCAAAATGGAATATGAGAAAAACTAGAATATCAAAGATTAGGCTGACGAATTTTCGTCAGCTTTTTTAATCATGTTCTTTCTGCATTCTGGTTCATGTTAAATCATAGTAATCTAGGTTAATATAAAAGTATTTTGTATATTTATATAAGTTTACTTTA
Source organism: Bacillus sp. FSL R5-0603 (assembly GCF_038050295.1). Classification (NCBI taxonomy): domain Bacteria; kingdom Bacillati; phylum Bacillota; class Bacilli; order Caryophanales; family Bacillaceae; genus Bacillus; species Bacillus sp. FSL R5-0603. The sequence goes on from NZ_JBBOYP010000001.1 coordinate 480,977, forward strand.
CTTTTTTATAAGGTGAGTTTATAATTTAGTTCAAGAGGTGATGGTCATGAAGAAAGATTTTGGTGATTCGATCTCAAATAAGGTTTATGAATATCGTGTACTTGCCAGATTGTCTCAGCAAGAATTAGCAAAGAAAGTCGGGGTTTCCAAACAAACCATCTTTGTAATGGAGAAAGGAAATTATGTTCCGACTCTGCTGTTAGCTTTTCGAATTGCCGAATTTTTTAATGTGGATGTAAACGAGATTTTTACTTATGAGAAAGGAAATGATCAAAAATGAAAATGAATTCGATCACAGATACGATCACTAACGCTATTTTTTCTCCTTTAAAGTCCTGGGCTGAACATTCTCCGGGAAATTGGAGTATTCTCATTGGCAGCGGATTTGTATTGCTTGTAGTTGGATTGATTCTAACAATCGTATTTACTAAAAAAATGGGTAAGAATGACGAAAGAACAAACCAAATCGCTTTAAAAGGTTGCCTCTGTATGTTATATGCACTAATTTTGTGCGACTTGGTTTTCCCAAAAGAATATATGTGGCAAGTTTTCTTCTTATTTAAGTATTCTATTGCATTCTTCGCTTCAGCAATCTATCTAGCCGTTCGATATAAAAAAGATTTTTTGTGAATTCAATTACCGAGAAAGATAGAGTCTCTGTAGTTTTAATTGTTTTAGGAGAGGGAACGAATATGAAATCATTTTATAATGAGATTTGGAGATGTGGGAAAGTATGGGGGTTTTTTGCTCGCCAATTATTAACCACAATTCATACAAACCGTTAGAGATGATGTAAAATGTAATGAAAATAAGCTTTCATAACCAGTGATATGAATTTACCATGTTGAGGGCCCAGTGGGGTGAATAACCCGTAAAGGTTCAAGTTCTCTCGGCCGCACCTCTAATAATACCAAGGGTTTAACCATCTTTGGCGTTATTTTTTTGCGGAAAATACGGCAACAAATGTACCTCATTGTGGAGTCCACTAAAAAAGTGCTGACTTCTGCACAACATCGTTGCGCGAGTCTGCACTTTCTGCGATTATGGGGAGTTTATTTAATCCGTTGTTAGCCGCGCCGATACTTGGCTTTTAGAAGCTTTTTTTAAGTGGCTAAAACTAACAAATTTTTTGCCTTCTTCATCCCATAGGCGGAACTTTAACGACTTAAGGCTTGTTGCCAGTGTAATGGTCGGAACGTTTTGCAATGGTTTAGTGTTGTTATGCACTTTTTCAAGCTTATAGTTTGGGACTCTCGGGCTTAAATGATGAACATGATGAAAACCGATATTGCCTGTTAGCCACTGCATGACTTTTGGAAGTTTATAAAAAGAGCTTCCTTCAACTGCTGCTTTTACATATTCCCAATGCTCATCTTCTTCAAAATAAGAATCCTCAAACGTATGCTGAATATAAAACATCCAAATTCCGAGAGAGCCTGATATCATAAAAATCGGCACCTGAACCAGCAGGAAGTTTTGCCAGCCAATAGCCCAACATAAAAGTGCTGCCAAAGCGACGATCCCCAGGTTCGTTACATACGTATTCATCCGTTCTTTGCGTTTTGCCCCTTTTCGATTAAAACGATTGGCAATCCCGAAAACGTAAATCGGCCCAATAATAAGCATAACAAACGGATTTCTGTACAATCGGTACATTATTTTTGTCTTAGTTGAGGCTTTCTTATATTCCTCAACCGTCAGTACCCAAATATCGCCTGTACCGCGTTTGTCCAGATTGCTGCTTGTCGCATGATGGACAGAATGGTCGTGCGCCCAATGATCAAAAGGATGCAGAGTCAGAATTCCTGTTAATGTTCCAAGGATTCGATTCGCCTTTCTGTTCTTAAAAAAGGAATAGTGGCAGCAATCATGAAAGATGATGAAGGTTCTCACTAAAAAACCTGCCGCAACAACAGAAATCGCTAATGTAAGGAAATAAGAAATCGACAAGCTCTTATATGCCAAACACCATAATAGGAAAAATGGCACCAATGTGTTAATGATTTGACAAATGCTTTTGTGTAAATCGGACTTTTCATAAGGTGTAACCAGTTTTCTCAAAGTCCTTAGGTTTTGTTCTTTCATATTAAAAAGTTTCCCCTTCCCTGGTGATCTTCTAAGTGTAGAAAACGTTTTATAGCCTTAGAAGGCCCAACGTTATACACCCCATATATGATAAGTATTCTTCTCATTCATCTGTAAAATTATTGGAAATAATAAACTGATTTCCAGTTTATTATTAGCAGAGTCAGCCGGGATACAAAAGGCGTATGAAGATTATACCCAGCACTTTATTGGGTCAAACTCTCTCAATGCTCCCCCATGGGGATCGATTTATTTGACCGTGAACATTGATTGTTTGAGGAAAAAAGGAATGAAGTAATGGGTATATCCATGAGTGACTGTTTGGAAACATCTGCAGAAACAAAGTTTTACAAGTGAACAGCCCTGCTTTTAAAAGATTATCTTGCTCTTGAACAAGAAACAGCTGAGCTAAGTACTATTAAGCAAAGAAAAAGGTTTGAAGACAACTCGTGATTCATTTTTCACGGTGTTTTCAAACCATAGTTTTTAATAGGCCTCTTATTCTGCGCTGGTATACACGTGTTTAACAAATAATGCCATGAATAAATCGTAAATATAATTTGCAGTTATTTCCGATTCCTGATATAATAAAGAAGAATTATTTTTGTTCGGTGTAAAGGATAGTATGAAGATTGACTTTTCGTCTTGATGATACTTTGGGCAAGGATAGTATATACTGTGTGGTTACACACTAGGAGGCAACAAAAATGGAACAAGGTACAGTTAAATGGTTTAATGCAGAAAAAGGTTTTGGCTTTATCGAACGCGAAAATGGAGACGATGTATTCGTACACTTTTCTGCAATCCAAAGTGACGGATTCAAATCTTTAGACGAAGGTCAAAAAGTATCGTTTGACGTTGAGCAAGGTGCTCGTGGAGCTCAAGCTGCTAACGTTCAAAAAGCTTAATCTTCAATCGTTTATACAAACAGGCTCTTTATATAGGGCCTGTTTTTTTATGTCTATATCATACTCAATAAAAAACCCTACTCAACGTTCGAGTAGGGAGATGCTACAAGGTAATAGAAAAAGATTTAAAACTTCAAAGGTTTGTTTACAGTATAACATACTGGATTGACAATATGCGGAATGTATATAAATTATTTAATGTTTTGTTCAAATATAACTCTTTTTTTTCACTAACCTGTTCGTTAATTTAAGTAAGATTAGATGAATTATAAAAATGGTTTCATCTGGATGTTATCAACTCGCATATCTATTTTATGAAAAGAAGATAAACAATTATTATTCAATGTGGCAGTGGATATAAGAAATTCTTAAAAATAATGAGGAGATCGATTGTTTTTTTCTTCTGGAAATAATCACCTAGAGATACCTAAAACAATGAAAGCCCTACCTCTCTTCCATCCTTACGGCTCCTTGTCCGTGCCGTGTGAATCAGATACTAAAAACAAGTGACTATTTTATTGAGTTTTTTGGTAAAACTTCAATCTTCGCAGAAGAAATGTAAATAATAAAAATGGATTAGAATGTAGGAATAACAAAAGAGGTCGTTAATGTTCTAAACATAAGTTGGAGAAGATTTGCTTTTCATCATAATATTCCGAAATATTTTTTGGGATCAATACACTATCTAACCGAAACTTTTTATTTGCTTTTCAGTGATTCCTTTAATTACTTCCAGTTCACTAATCAAAAATTCATATGCATTATCCAGCATTTTTTTTTCGCTTGCATTAAGTGCTTTTTCTTTCTTCATACGCATTAAATCACGTACAACTTCAGCGCCTTCTTGTATTTCACCCGTTTTTATTTTGTCCGTGTTTATTTTATACCTTTGCTTCCATGGCAGTAACCTATCTGATTCTCCATGCTGAAAAATGTGCATAATGTGTTTTAATGCAAGTATATCGGTAACTGGTCGTATATTCGAACTCAATATTTTACGCGTTGGAATCATAACGGTCATATTACTGATTGACATTCTTATGACATAATACTGTTGTTTTTCCTCTAAGAATTCTTTTTCTTCTATGGCTTCAATTATACCTGCTCCGTGCATTGGATAAACAATGTTATCGCCAATTTGAAACATATCATCCACCTCCATATATGGTAACCTTCTTAAGATTACCATATATGGAGGTGGGATATCAAAATTTTAATAATAACATGATCGATTTTTTGATGTCAATAACTTTTTTAAAAAAACAGATCAAGCAAAAACAATAGGGAACGTGTCGGATTTCCAATCAAGGAAAAGGTCAATTGATCCGTGTATATCCTAAAACTTCGACTAATTAACATAGATCAGTTTTTCATTGAAAATGGGTTATTCAATTTCCTTTAGGAATTCATGACTTGGCACAATGACATTACAGAAATGATTTGAGTAGATAAGAAAGAACGATATTCGTGAAATGTCAGCTAAAAATATTAAAAGCACATGATTAAGTTCTAATTTCTTTACCGATTTGATATGGATAACGGCCCACTTACTTAATGATGCATTTTCACTTATCTTGCGAACAGAAAAAGGTTTGTGGATATTGAACATTTTGCCACCGAGATTGGCATTATTATCATGGAAATTGACAACCTTCAAATGGGTATTGAGGTGAGAAGAAAAATAAAGAAAGGAGAGATAATAAATGAAGACCAGAACATAAAGAAGTAAAGGGGAAAGAACAAGGTTAATTGAAAAGCAAACTATATAAAAATAGTTTGCTTTTCTTTTTTGTTATGAATTCACTTCTTTTTCTTTCTCTTTAATGACTAATAAAACACCGCTAAGAATTAAAAACGAACCTATCCAAAACGTCCCGCCTATTTGTTCTCCAAGCAGAATCCATCCGAGTAAGGTTCCAACCAGAGGCTGAAAAAAGAAAAAGAGGCCTCCACTCGAAGCATTCAATAATTGTAAGCCGCGGTTCCACAATAAAAAAGCACAAGCGGTTGAAACAATTCCCAAATACAAAAGGCCACCTAGAATTTTAGGGTCAAGCAGTTGTGACGTAAAAATCGTGCTAGGTTTTACTAAAGGAGTTAGTGCCACAATGGCCACAAAAGTTGAATATGTTGTAACAAGTATAGGCGAATAGCTGTTTGGCACGCGTTTGATAAGCACTGACATCAGTGCCCATGTAAGTGCTGCAACAAGCAGAGAAATACCGCCAAGCTGATTAGAGGTATCAATATGTCCGTTTCCAACAATAAATAATACGCCTGTGGTCGCTAAAATTATTGAAGTCCCTTTTTTTATATTCAATGGTTCTTTAAGTAATAGACGAGCAAAAATAACCATGAACGCTGGTGTGGAGGACGTAATAATTGCTCCCATTTGTGCTGAAGACAACATCGTTCCATATTCTTGTGTAACAATTGAAATGGTGTTGCCAACAATTCCAATGGCAACAATTAATAAAAGGTCGCGCTTATGAATTTTCCAAGATTGTTTCCTTATCAAACCAACAATAAGAAGCGCAAGGATGGCGATGACGTACCTGATCCAAACCAATTCAAAAGGCGGAATTACTGCGACAACAACCTTTACCACAACATACATGCCACCCCAGATACTAGCGGCTAAAGCTAAATATATAGAACCTAACAGGGTATTTTTCATTTTTTGTCCCTCCGTATTTTAAAAATTAGGTCAATAAATGCCCTAACGGAGAGAAGTAGTCACTTTACTCCATTAAGGGCGGAGAAGTGCTACTGGAACATCATTTTCAAATAGTGGAGCTAAAAACATGTTATGATCACCTCGATTTTTAAGAATGACTATCATTATACAATGTTGGTTTTAAAGCCGTAAACACCTTAAGGGGACTCCATTTATTAATAGAATAAACTTTATGAATTCATTTTTTTGTATGATAATGGCGTCATATTCATCGCTTGTTGAAATTTACTTATGAAATAACTGGTACTGTTAAATCCAACTTGATAAGAGACTTCTGTCACATTGAATTCAGGGTGTTGCAGTAATAATAAGCTTTTTTGAATTCGATAATCCATTACATAACGTAATGGTGTCTTATTCAGCATTCGTTTAAAATAACGGCAGCACTCAGAACGGCTCAGTTGGCCAGCTTTTGCAATGTCGTCTAATGTGATTTTTTCTGCATAATGGAGATGGATCCAGTTTAACATTTGTTTCATTCGATGACTTTTTATCATTTCAGATTGATCGTACTCTAATTGAAAACCATTAACGACCAGGTTTTTCCACATTAACGTTAATTGCATCGTAATGTCAATCTCATAGAGCGATGTCTTTTGTTGAATCAATTGATTTATTTTTTTAACAGCATCTAGAATATTTTTTGCCCACTGTTGATTTCCATCCAAAAATAAATAGGACAAATTGGTTGAAAACATATAGGGCTGAACATAGCTTGAATACAGTTCCTGAGATAAAACGAAATGGGGTGACACATTCAAGCAAATATACGTACAATCCGAGCCTTCCTTTTCTTCGGCCATGTGCAGGCAGCCACTATTGATAAATAATCCATCCCCTTCGTGAACCTCTATTTTTTCTTCATTTATTTGAAAGAGAGCTATCCCTTTTAGTATCAAAACAAATTGGATTTCATCATGCCAATGAAGCGGAATATAGCCATTTATATTTTGATTGATCGTTGTCTTGTAACAGGCAACTGGTAATTCTACCGTTCGGTGCTCTGTTAATTCTTTTAAATTTTGATCGATCACAAAATTCTTCATTCTGACTTCTCACCTCAATATATTTATATTTTTTCATTCGATTTGAGTATTTTTTATCATGTTTTGCATTTATTATAACACTATTATTATATTTATTAGTGAGGAGTCATGTATGAATACTTCCAATAGAAGAATGGGATTGTTCTATGTTATAACAGGGGCGACATGTTGGGGAATTGGAGGCACAGTAGCCAAAAAACTTTTTCAAGAATATCAAATTGATGTCAATTGGCTTGTAACGACACGCTTGCTTACGGCTGGAATGTTACTTTTAATGCTGCAATTGTTCAGAAAGGATCGGTCTCAGGTTATTGAGGTTTGGAAAAACAAAGCGTCGGCTGGCCAGCTTCTTATTTTTGGCCTATTGGGAATGCTTGCTGTGCAGTACACATATATGGCATCCATTCAACATGGGAATGCTGCCGTTGCTACATTATTGCAATATTTATCCCCAGTAATCGTCATTATCTACACGCTTTTGCGAAAACAAACGGTTCTTACTAAACAAGATATCATTACTGTTGTGCTTGCTTTAGTGGGTTGCTTTTTTTTGTTAACAAATGGTTCAATGTCTCAACTTTCAGTGCCGGCAGCTGCAGTAGCATGGGGAGTTTTATCAGGATTCGCGGCAGCTTTTTATACTTTATATGCCGTTGGTTTATTACATAAATTTGATTCTCTTGTCGTTGTAGGTTGGGCTATGATTATTGGCGGTTTTGCATTGGGTTTTATCCATCCACCATGGCAACTGGATTTTCAACGATTAACTGCTGAGGCGTATGCATATATTTTATTTGTGATATTATTTGGCACAATGATTGCGTTCTGGTTCTTCATAAAAAGCTTGGAAAGCCTTTCTCCTAAAGAAACAAGCCTATTAGGCAGTTTAGAACCTCTATCCGCTGTTGTAACAACTGTCGTTTGGTTAAAAGCGCCATTTGGTTCTTTTCAATGGATTGGTGCTATTTGTATTATAGGGATCACTTTAATATTGGCTTTACATAAAGAGCCTTCTATGCAGAGTGAAAAGTCGATATTAAAGATTAGGAATCATGCAAATCGGGATATATAGGGGCTTTTTTTGCTTACATGAACGGTCCGGCAATGAAAAACACTGGTGGAGTTTGAGCCCTCTCGGCAATATCAAAAATACCAAGGGTTTTGACGCCCTTGGTATGATTTCTTCAAGAACATTCACTGCCTCTTCTCTGATCGAAAAACGTATTACTTTTTTGTAATTGGTATCCAAATTTCACTTCTAAAAGATGGTGATGTTACATCCTTCTGCTCGTTCCATAATATTTCTGGACCTTCTATTTGTTCGTAATTTGACGATGGAAACCATTCGGAATAAATGCGTCCCCATACTTCTTGCAGTGTATCCGGAAAAGGCCCGATTGATTCGAATACAGCCCACGTTGAGGCAGGGACTTCAAGCCGTGAGAAATTATCTGGACACTGTTTCGTTGTGGCTGCGCCAATATAGTGATCTAGCTCTCCTTTTTCCTCTGTCCGACCTTCAGAAAAATTCGTGGATGCACTAATGAGGCCTGATGGTGCTACATTAGAAAGCTCTTTTAGTTTATTTATTGCTTTTTCATCTAAACTTTCCCACATAGATGCAATTTCCGGATTAATCCCTTTGAAAATAATAGGAACTCTTTTTTTAATGCCAACGATGCGAAATGCCTCTTTTTCTTCAATACGGTAGTTCATTTCATTTCCTCCTTTAATTGTTAGCTGGAAGGTCATTCGTGGATAAGCTTTAAGGGAATGGCCATTAAGTCTGGCTTTTGATGGGTTTATGCCATGTAAATTTTGGAATGCCCGTGCAAAAGAATCAGGTGAGTTATAACCGTACTTTATTGCAATATCAATCACTTTTACATTGCTGTCTTTCAGTTCAAAAGCTGCAAGAGTAAGACGTCTGCGACGAATATATTCCGATAATGAAATACCTGCAAGGAAGGAAAACATCCTTTTAAAATGATATTCAGAGCAGAAAGCAAGCTTTGCTGCCTCTTGAAAATCAATATCATTAGTGAGGTTTTCTTCAATATACTTTAACGCCCTATTCATACTTTTAAGCAAATACATTTATTTGGCCTCCTTTAACCAAAGAATAACAGGAGTGAAATGTATTTATCCGACATTCTGTGCACAGTTTTGCAGGATGACTTATATGAAATAAAGTAAGTGATTCACTTGTATTTGTACAGGTTTTATTGAAGCATGCTATAAAGACATGTATACCTTTGCCAGCTATTCAAAGGCATAACTGAAAGAAAGTTATAATTGTCTTATCAGCAGCATATTCATATAATTGAGTGAAAAAGGATGCGTATCATGCCTATCAATTCTTTTGAAAACTATCCGATGAGCTGGAAGCCATCGATTGATAAAGCTGAAAAGCCTATTTATAAAGCACTTGCAGGGCAATTGGAACAGGATATTTTAAACGGAGTTTTATTACCTGGAACAAAACTTCCTCCCCAGCGAGAATTGGCCGATTATTTAGATTTAAATGTGAGTACGATTTCAAAAGCATTTAAAGTGTGTGAGTTAAAGGGGTTGTTAAGTGCGACTGTAGGGAGCGGCACATTTGTATCGTATGATGCGTTGTCGAATGCGTATTTACTTGAGGATACTAAGCCGACACATTTAATTGAAATGGGAGCAATACTTCCAGATCACGCTTCATATGAGCCCTTGTTATACCAACTAAAAAACATGGTTCATGAGGAGGATTATGAAAAATGGTTTAGCTATGGCCGGGCAGGTGAAAGCCTTTGGCAAAAAGATGCAGCTGTAAAGCTCATCCAAAGAGGCGGGTTTGAAACAACTGTTGAACACATTTTATTTGCAAATGGGGGACAAAATGCGATTGCTGCGACTTTGGCGAGTCTTTGTAAGCCTGGAGACCGCATCGGTGTTGACCATCATACGTACCCTGGATTAAAAACTGTTGCATCATTGCTTAGTGTGCAAATCGTACCGATAAAATCAGAGAACGATGAAATGAGTCCGGAGTCACTTGAATATGCGTGTAAAAACGAAAATATTAAAGGTTTGTATTTAATCCCGGATTATCATAATCCGACGACTTCCTTTATGTCTGTTGAGAATCGAAGAATGGTTGCAGACATTGCAAAGAAATATAATCTATTTGTTATTGAGGATGCATCGTACCATCTTCTCAACAAAAATCCGCTTCCGGCTCTAGCCTCATTCGCACCGCAACAGGTTATTCATATTGCAAGTTTATCAAAATCGCTGGCACCTGGGCTTCGGCTAGCCTATGTAGCAGTGCCGAGACAATATAAGGAGCCAATATCAAAGGCGCTTTATAATTTAAATATAACCGTTTCCCCGCTATTAGCTGAACTTACTGCTCGCACGATTGTATCAAATCAATTTGAAGTCTTAATTGAGAGTCATCGTGAACAAATCATTCGCAGAAATCAACTCGTAAACCGATATGTTGCGGGATATACATGTTTAGGTGTTGAAACAGGCATTTTTCGTTGGTTGTTGTTACCGGGTAAAATGACTGGCGCTCAATTTGAAGAATTGGCTGCTCGACATGGCGTGCAAGTGTATGCGGCTGAACGCTTTGTAGTAGGCAATAGTTGTCCTGAAAGGGCTGTAAGGGTTTCTGTCTGTGCACCAAAAACACTTGAAGAGCTTGAACAAGGATTAATGATCCTGAGACGTTTGCTAGACGATCTTACCTAATATTGTTTGCCATACAATTATGATATTGTATGGCTTTTTTGTGCGTGTTATGATGATCCACATCTAGAGGGAGGTTTATACAAAATTGGCTTTTAGAAAGGAAGGTCAGATGATGTTAGACAAGGACAGCGTAAAAGCAATAGATGTTCAAACTGCTTCATTACAAAGCTACATCAGTTCACCAGAAAAACAAAAATCGTTATACAAGCGTACATTGTTCGTTGTGAGTATCTCACAAATTTTTGGCGGTGCGGGGCTGGCGGCAGGAGTGACTGTCGGTGCGCTTATTGCACAGCAAATGCTTGGCACTGATGCGTTTGCTGGTCTGCCTTCTGCTTTATTTACTTTAGGGTCAGCAGGATCTGCATTAATTGTTGGAAGACTTTCTCAACGTTATGGCCGTCGAACAGGTCTTTCAGCTGGCTTTATGATTGGCGGACTTGGAGCAATAGGCGTTATTATGGCAGCAATCATAAATAGTATTTTCTTGTTATTTATTTCATTGCTTATTTACGGTGCAGGAACAGCCACAAATTTACAAGCCCGTTATGCTGGTACAGACTTAGCAAATCGTAAGCAGCGAGCGACTGCTGTTAGTATTACGATGGTTTTTACTACATTTGGCGCAGTGGCAGGTCCAAGCTTAGTGAATGTGATGGGGGATTTCGCGCTTTCTATTGGTGTTCCATCACTTGCTGGCCCTTTCATTTTAGCCGCAGCAGCATATATGTTAGCAGGTGTGGTCCTTTTCATCATGCTTCGTCCAGATCCATTAGTTATAGCAAGAACAATAGAAGTGGCAAATGAAGAGCCGGGTGATAAAGGACATTTGGCGGCAGCTGAGCATTCAGAAAACAAAAAAGGCATAATCGTTGGGGCAACGGTTATGGTTCTTACTCAAATTGTAATGGTAGCTATTATGACAATGACACCGGTCCATATGAGACATCATGGGCATGACTTGGGTGCAGTCGGTCTTGTTATTGGTTTTCATATAGGTGCTATGTATCTCCCTTCACTGGTTACAGGTGTTCTTGTAGATAGGTTGGGACGTACCGCAATGGCCATTTCCTCTGGAACAACGTTGCTTTTGGCAGGTGTAATAGCAGCGATTGCTCCGGGAGATTCTATGGTTCTTCTCGTCATTGCTCTTTCTTTACTGGGATTAGGGTGGAATTTTGGTTTGATAAGCGGGACTGCCCTTATTGTAGATTCAACTGATTCTGCCACACGAGCTAAAACGCAGGGGACAGTGGATGTTCTGATTGCGTTGTCAGGAGCTGCTGGCGGGGCATTATCTGGAATGATTGTGGCAGGTTCAAGTTACCTAGCATTATCACTTACTGGAGGGGTTTTGTCCTTATTACTCATTCCAGTGGTGGTATGGTCTAGGGCCGCTAAAGGGTAGGATTGTTTAGTTTACATTAATTTGTTATATTGTTAGATAAAGTCTATTGCATCGTCTAATATTCTAACGAACTATAGTTGCTCCATTAAATCTATTATAAAGATTTGACCAGGATTCCTTATAGCTGTGTCACTCACTGCATATTCTTTAATTGAATCACATAAAATGGTTATCGGATTTGAAAAAGGCAGGATTACTCGCTTTAGGTAAAGGAGTCATAACGTTGTTAAAAAGGTTTTCTCTTGTTTTTGTTACACTAATGATGTCTATCGTTGTTGTTTTAGCGGCCGCTAAAGAGTCGCCTGGAGATCATGTCATCTCATTTGATGAACCTCTTATCTTGATGATCTCAATTGGGATCGTTGTATTTTTATTTATCCCTCCATTAGTCATGTCCTTTTTTGGCAATTTGGTTGTAAGAATAATATCTGGTGTATACCAATGTTTTATCGTTTTCACTTTTCTGGGGCTCATTCCAATTGGTTTTCTTATTCCCAATGGCTTTTTGACAATTCTAGTTTCTACTGCAGGAACTTTAGTCAGTATAGCTAGTGTTGCCGTAACCTTATGCATTGGCAAGAATAAAAAAGATATATAATAATCGAATTGTTATTTTTTCAGATTGTCAGTGAAATAATTATACAAGAAGAGAAGGCTATGTGGGCCTTCTCTTTTTATGTTGCGGACATGGATATAGCCCATGATATTTTTTGTTGTTGCATCATCCCCACTTTAAGCTTAATCTATTGAATAATAAGAGAAGGAACCTATAGAAGAATAAAATAAATACCGAGATGTCAAAAATAAAACTGGACTTCATTATTGTCAATTCACGTAATTGTAAAAAGCTTGGAAAGAGGGGAATTCCTTCATGACAAATAGCAGAACGAATCCAAAGGTTGATGAATTTTTAAGTAAAGCAAAAAAGTGGAAGGAAGAATTTGAGAAGTTGAGAACCATCATTCTTGACTGTGAGCTGACTGAAGATTTTAAGTGGATGCATCCTTGTTACACATACAATAATAAAAATGTCGTTTTAATACATGGGTTTAAAGAATATTGTGCGCTTCTGTTTCACAAAGGTGCCCTATTACAGGATGCCCATGGAATTCTCATTCAACAAACGGAGAATGTACAGGCGGCGCGCCAGATTCGGTTTACAAATGTTCAGGAAATAAATGAGCTAGAAAACATTTTGAAAGCCTATATTCACGAAGCCATTGAAGTTGAAAAAGCCGGTTTGAAAGTGGAAGTTAACAAAAATATTGAATTGAACATTCCTGAAGAACTTCAAAAAAAATTCGATGAAATCCCTGCATTGAAAATTGCTTTTGAAGCTTTGACCCCGGGACGGCAAAGAGCGTACACTCTTTATTTTTCTCAAGCCAAACAATCCAAAACCCGAGAATCGAGAGTCGAAAAATATGTGCAAAAAATTCTCGATGGAAAGGGATTAAAGGATTAGGCACACCAAGGTTCAGGCTAAAGGAATAGCATCATAGCGTAATAAGATCCTTTCTATAGAAGAAAAAAACAAGCATAGTAAGATGCTTGTTTTTTCTTAGGACAACATTCATAATGCTTCTTTTGATTAACATTGTATGCCACTAGACAGCGCTATAAAATATTAATGCAACACCTAGAAATCATGCGATCCAATGAAATAGCTCATCGGTACGGCTCATCACATTTAGAATGCCTAGGAGAACTAATAGAACCGGAAGATTTTTAGCAAGTTACTACACTCCAAACTTTGTTTTTTGTATTAATATACCTTATTAACCATTGTATTTAGTCAGGTGCAGACAAACGAATACTGATTAATGAATCAGCATGATATCGATGATCCGCTTGATTTTTTCATCGTCACCTGTATCAACATACACTGTTTTTCTGTTTTTTATGATATTCTCAGTCACTTCCCTCATGACGCCTTTTTCTACATCATCAGCGGAATCCCAGCGTAAAGGCACATTATATACATGAATCGTGCCATCCCCATTGCCATGATAAGTGACTGATCCATCCACTAAACGAGAACCTGCCAACTGGGTCACATCTTCTGGATAGCTGGCACTTGTATCATCATTAGGATTAATGGGCTCGCCAGCCGAAATATGTCGAACATTTAATTCATCTATCTCTTGATTAGGTCCAAGTTGAAGCCAAACTCTGACATATTCGATTTTTTCCGAAGAGTATGCTGCCAATACATTGTCTTCTTTGCTTTTCTCTTCTGCTGAAGAGGTCTTATTTGCAGCTTTTGTTGCGGATTCTTCTGATTCTGTTATTGGCTCCGATTCATAATTGCGTATTTTAGTGCTGTCTTCAGTCTCAGTGTGTTTTTCGTCAGTTTGTACAGCAGAAGCTTGATTTGAAGGTTGTTGTGCTTCTCCATTCTTATTGTCCGTACATCCAGCAAGCAAAATCATAAGCAGCAGGGCCGTATTGCAATAACATATCTTTCTGCATTTCTTCATTCTTTCATTCCTCTCTATTAATTCAAGTCAGCTTCATATATAAGTTTTTGTATCTAAATATTACCATGGAATAGATAGGATGATATTGAAAACTGTTTAAGAAGAGGAAACGATCTTGAATAGCATCGCGAAAACTTAAGAAGTTTTGCCCCTTTTTCTTCAGGTTTTGAATATAAACTGGGATATAAATGCAAAACAAATGGAGAGATAGATATGAAACGTCTGTTATTCTTATTTCAGTATATAGTGAATCCGAGAACTGTTGGTGCGATCCTTCCTAGTTCAAGGTATCTTGGAGATAAAATGGTGGAAGGAATTGATTTCAAGAAGGCTGCACACATTGTCGAATACGGGCCGGGTACTGGTGTATTCACAAAAAACTGCTTGAAAAAAGAAGACCTGAGACGACTATTTTATTAGTGGAGCAAAATGAAGAATTTTATTTACTATTGAAAGAGACATTTAAAGACGAAAAGAATGTATTTATTGTAAATGGATCTGCTGAAAATAGCAGCCAGTATGTTAAGGATTATGGTATGCCTTATATAGACTATGTGATTTCTGGCCTTCCCTTTGCAAGCTTGCCAACAACTGTTTCAGCCAACATTTTATTAGATACCGCAAAAATTTTAAAAAGAGATGGTGAATTCATTACTTTTCAATACACTACGTTGAAAAAACCGTTTTTTGAACAGTTTTTTACCAAAATAGATGTAAAAAGAGAGCTTAGAAATGTACCGCCGGCTTATGTCTTTAGCTGCTCGATGCCGCAAAATGATTTGGAGGAATTATATGGAGTCGAACGTTCTTATTGTTGATGATGACAAAGACATTAGAAATTTCATCTCTGTTTATTTAGAAAATGAAGGCCTGCACACTCAAAAGGCTAAAGACGCAATCGAAGCTTTAAACCTGCTGGAACAAAAAGAATTTGACCTCATGATTATTGAACTTTGATTACTGTATATAAGCGTTTTTTAGTAAATGCTCTTTCATTTTTTGTATAGCCTTCGCTTCGTCAGATCCATTTGCGTGTATATATATTTTGGTTCCGGGTTTAATTCCTAAATCCATAATGTCCATTATGGATTTGGGTAATTGTTTGAGGTTAACAGTTTTCCCTTGGTATTCAAGAAAAATATCTGATGTAAACAGATGAGCTATACTGACTATTAGGGTAGCCGGTCTCGCAAACCCTGTTTCCTTAATGATCGTAAATTGTCTTTTAATCATTCTTCACCTCATTACATTCAGCCTCTTGACGGATTTATAGTTGGGTTGCAGATCAAATTTGAATTTAGAGTACCTTTAGGATAAGCGGTCTAATTTCATCATTTCTCTGCATTTTGAAATAACACCCTTTCTTTGTGTTTACAAAATAATTCTCTCAACTAACTAAAATGGACAATGACTTCAGTCGAGAAAAAAGCATGATTTACTAATCAACATTTGTTTATTATTGTAAATAAAAAAATGGTTTGTACAATGGTTACATTCAGGCGATTTGTTGATTATTCAACATTCCACTCTCATTTGTTGATTATCTTAAGAAAGTTTGGTGAAAAGCTATGTCCAAAGTGGATAGAAGAATAACCAAAGAGCTCTGATTGAGCTGATGACTGAAAAAAGTTTTGATCATATTACGATTAAGGAAATTTCTGAAAGGGCAAATGTAAACCGTGGAACAATCTATCTTCATTACTTAGATAAATTTGATCTATTAGAAAAAATTATGGAAGAGCATATAAACAATATGGGGGATTTTTGTGAGTCGGCAGCTGAAATGGACTGGATTGAATCGACTGTACACTGCATGGAATACCTTGAGAGTAATTATTTATTCTTTTCGACGATGTTAGCCAGTGAAGGCGCTCGATATTTTCGCAGTCAGTTCCTTAAGTTTAATATCGAAGAGTTCAGGAAAGATGTAGATGTAACGAAAGGCAAGAATTACGGCCAAAGTGAAGATGTCATTGTTGAATTTATAGCAAATGCTTACGTAGGGGTAGTGGAGTGGTGGTTAAAAAACGAAATGCCTTATCCGCCTCGTGTCATGGCAGAAAAAGTGGGGGATTTATTAGAGCGGATTTTATAATGGCGGCATTTAAATGGGTGTTGCGAATGTTAGGAATAAGAAGGTGACTTATTTGTCTAAGCGGGTGATTCCAGTCTCCTCGATCGCATACAAAATACCAAGGGTTGATGGCCCTTGGTATTTTTATACCTTCATGCATTTTTGAAGTTTATGCTTAAAGGTCTGCCTTACTTTGCAAATCGCCGAGCTGCGGCAACGCACATGATAACGGCGATATTCACTGCTACGAGTGTCCAGCCCACTTTCTCGTGCAGAATCACTGAGGCAAGCAGCAGCCCAAAAAAAGGCTGGAGAAGCTGGAGCTGCCCAACCGCCGCAATTCCGCCTTGGGCAAGACCTCGATACCAGAACACAAAGCCGATCAGCATGCTGAATAAGGATACATATGCAAGACTGAGCAGTGCGGGAACGCCGATCGCCGACCATGAGTCCGGCGTAAAAAAGAACGACAATGGCAGCATAAGAGGAAGCGACAGAACGAGTGCCCATGAGATCACCTGCCAATTCCCCAGACGCCGTGAAAGCCTTGCCCCTTCTGCATAACCGAGACCGCATACGACAATAGAAGCCAGCATGTACGCGTCACCAAGCGGGGATGAACCTCCCCCCTGAATCAGGGCGAAACCTGCTACTAACAAGCTGCCAACGGTTGAGAAAATCCAGAAAACGGGGCGAGGGCGTTCACCCCCGCGCAGTACGCCGAAGACCGCCGTTGCAAGCGGAAGAAGTCCAATGAAGACAATGGCGTGTGCGGAAGTGACATGCTGAAGCGCTAAAGCTGTCAGCAACGGGAAACCAATCACTACGCCAAACGCTACCACTAATAATGAAATGAGATCTCTTTTGGCAGGATGCTGCTGACGGAAGATGAGAAGGAGACCTCCCGCCAGTACACCAGCTATCGCAGCGCGGCATACGGTGAGGAACAGCGGATCGAAGTCCGACACAGCCAAACGGGTCGCAGGCAGCGAGCCGCTGAAAATGAGTACGCCTATAAAACCATTTATCCAGCCATTTGTTCGTTTGTTCATTACAATCACTCCACATATCTTTCTTGTTCATTGTCTGTATTTTCTTAACAAAACCAGTAGCTAAGGATTACAATGACTATAAACTGGAATTGGCCTTTTATAAACAGCCAGTTTTCATAAAAAATTGCATACCAGTTAGGAGAACAACGCGCAAATGGATATCACGCCTTTTTTGGATAGAAATCTGGATATTCCGCTTTATCAGCAGCTTTATCGATATTTTAAAGAAAACATGCATCGGGGCCGTATTCAAAAAGGAATGAAGCTTCCTTCAAAAAGACTCCTGGCGAATCAGCTTTCCATCAGCCAAACGACTGTAGAACGTGCCTATGAACAGCTCGCTGCTGAGGGCTATATTGTGAGCAAGCCAAGAAGCGGGTGGTTTGCTGATTATCTTGATTCTGATTTTGCCTATGATAAAATGCCAAGCACAACACCCATTCAACAAGAAGCAAAAGAAAATAAACAATGGATTGATTTTCATTATGGGAATGTAGATTCTTTTTACTTCCCTTTTTCCGCATGGCGAAAAAGCATGGTCAATAGCTTAGACCAATATGGACACGAGCTTTATCGGCCGGGACATGTTTTAG
This sequence comes from Bacillus sp. FSL R5-0603, assembly GCF_038050295.1. Classification (NCBI taxonomy): domain Bacteria; kingdom Bacillati; phylum Bacillota; class Bacilli; order Caryophanales; family Bacillaceae; genus Bacillus; species Bacillus sp. FSL R5-0603. The sequence continues at coordinate 499,095 of NZ_JBBOYP010000001.1, forward strand.
GAGAGTTTGAGCTGAGAACACTCATTGCAGAGTACCTGTATCAATCTCGGGGTGTTCATTGCGGCCCTGAACAAGTGATTATAGGTGCCGGGAACCCTATTCTGCTGCAAATCTTGTGCCAAGTTTTTGAGCCGAATATTTCTATAGGGTATGAGGATCCTGGTTATCCAAGAGCACGCAAAATTTTTGAAGCCAATCGCATGAATATTGTTCCGATACCAGTCGATGATGAAGGAATCTGTATACAGAAGATCAAAGAACAGCAGCCAAACCTTGTATATGTCACACCCTCCCATCAATTTACGCTGGGAACCATAATGACAATTAACAGAAGAATTCAGCTGCTCAAATGGGCGGCCGAAAATCAATCCTTTATCATAGAGGATGATTATGACGGGGAATTTAGGTACACAGGACAGCCGGTTCCTTCTCTGCAAGGGCTTGATCAGCATAACCGTGTCATTTATATGGGCACTTTTTCTAAGTCTCTTTTGCCCTCGCTGCGTATCAGCTATATGATTCTTCCTTCACCTCTTTTAAAAAAGGGGCATGAAATTACGTCCTTATATAAGCAAACAGTGTCCTGCCACAGTCAGCTAACCCTAGCTGAATTTATAAAAAATGGAGAGTGGCAAAAACACATCAACAGAATGAGAAAACTTTACCGCAAAAAAAGAGCCATTGTATTAGAGGCAGTGCAAAGGGAATTAGGAGAGCATGTCAGAATTCGTGGAGAAAACTCTGGGCTTCGTATCTTACTTGACGTTTATTTGCCATTTGGTGAAAAAGAGTTAATTGGGAAGGCGAAAAAACATGGAGTAAAAATTTATCCTGTTTCTCTTTCTTATCAACATCATCCTCCTGCAAAAACGGTCTCGCTCGGGTTTGCAGGGGTTTCTGAATCCGACATAAGAGAAGGCATAAAAAAACTGAAGGCTGCCTGGAAGATATGAGGGAGCTTTCAGTTTAGCAAAACGGCCAAGTGACGGAACTAAGTGTTGAGAGCTGTTCAATATTTTTTAAGTATATGATGAGTGCCAGCAGTCCAGCCCACGATACGTCTGTTTAGCGAAAAACAGAATTTTTTATTTGCTCATCACAGTGCTAAAATAAACAAAATAGACAATTGAAAAAATAGAGGTGTAAGAATGAAGTTAGATGAGTTTACAATTGGCCAGGTCTTCAAAACGAAATCATTAAAAGTATCAAAAGATGATATTATGCGGTTTGCGGGTGAATTTGACCCTCAGTATATGCATGTAGATGAAGAAAAAGCGAGTAAAGGCAGATTTAATGGAATTATCGCTTCCGGCATACAAACACTGGCCATATCTTTTAAACTTTGGATTGAAGAAGGTTTCTATGGAGACGATATTATAGCCGGAACAGAGATGAATCATATGACATTCATAAAACCCGTATATCCGGATGATGAATTGTTTACAATTGTTGAGGTTCTTGATAAGCAGCCGAAGAGAAATGAATTGGGAATACTCACTGTATTGTTATCTACTTATAATCAAAAAGAAGAAAAAGTATTTGAAGGTGAGTTATCTGTATTGATCAAACGATAACTCAGAAAGCCCGCTTTTCGCGGGCTCGATTGAAGCAGATGGGTGAAAGATGTTAGCGAGTTTCCTTTGAAAAATAAGAGGTTAAAACATCATAAACAATAGGCAAAGAAGTAAATCCCTCATCTTCTAGAAAATGACCTCCGTGCTGAACTTCGTATAACGCAGCGTCAATTTGTTGTGCCAGCTCCTTGCTGAATGAAAAAGGCACAATTTGGTCGTCCTTAGAAGCAATGACAGCACGGTGCTTCGCGGACTCAATGATTGTTTGATGATCAAACGATCCCTGTGTAAATTCATCTAACATCTTTAAAGTGGGCAATGATTTGGCAAAGCCGGAAACAAGTATGATTCCGCCAAGCTGTTTTCGTAATTGAATATGTTCCAAAAATCTCAAAATGGCGGGGCAACCTAAGCTGTGCGCAACCAAATACGTATTTTCATGTAAAGTGTGCTGATATAAAGAGAGTGTATCCAGCCAATCCTCAAGTCTTGGGTGGAGCGGATTAGGCATGTTTAAAATGTCTGCTTGGACCCCATCTGCGAGCAGACGTTTTTTCAGCCAAGGGAACCAATGATTTGTTGAGGAGGCTCTGTAGCCATGAATGATATAGACTTGTTTTGTCATTTTTTCCTCCAAACGAAGTATTTTCATTCAGTATAAAATTCCTCTCATTGGGAAACAAGTACGCACTTTTTTGTAAGTAGCTTTACATATGAGGCATTCCTTGTGCCATTCCCCACTTACACATTTCATCTATGAGGGGGTACAAAGATCGCCCTCTGTCAGATAACGAATACTCTACTTTCAGTGGGGTTTGAGAAATCTCAGACCGATGAATAAGGCCGTCAGTTTGCAATTCCTTAAGCTGTGCGCTTAACATTTTATGGGTGATGAAGGGCATAGCCCTTTTCAGCTCGCCGTATCTCATCGCTTTTTCACACCCTAACTCATAGAGAATTCTCATTTTCCATTTGCCCCCTATAAGAGATAAGGTGTATTCAAATGGGGCTTGTTTACTGCGGCACAGGCTATTCATGTAATCAATCCTCCTTTTTAAGGTATCATATCAGAATAATTCAGGATTTTCGGTGTTGGAGTTTGAGGGCGATTCACGATCTGAAGTGAAAGGGGCCGTTTGCTCAACAGGCGGCACGGTACATGAATGTTCTAAGTCAAAGAGGGTTACCTTACTGTTAATTACTTTAATTAAAAAAACGCATGTTTTTAGCTGAAAATATCTATTATGGTATATTTAAATATAACGAAATATTTGAGAAATGAGGAATGGTATGAATACACCCAAAAAACATAAGAAATTTAAAGCGAAAATGATTCTCCAAATCATCATGGTTATCATTGGAGGAATCATAGCGGCATATGGACTAGAAACAGTGCTCATTCCAAACAGTGTATCTGATGGAGGGGTGACTGGTCTTAGCATCGTTGGTTCACAGCTATTCAACTTGCCGCTGGGGATTTTGATTGCTGTGATCAACATTCCATTTGTCTGGTTAGGATATAAGCAAATTGGGAAAAGCTTTGCATTATTATCAATTATCGGAATCGTATCGCTTGCCGCGGGGACAAGCTTTTTCCACCACACACCCGCCATCATAGAAGGTGATACCCTGTTAATTACCGTTGTCGGCGGGATTATCCTTGGATTCGGAATGGGGCTGGCACTGCGTAATGGCGGCGCATTAGATGGAATTGACATGCTTGCTGTGCTGCTATCCCGAAAACTGCCATTCGGAACGAGCGATCTCATTCTATTCTTAAACCTATTCGTGTTTATTTTTGTTTCCACAGTATTTGGCTTACAAGGGGCATTGCTATCAGTCATTGCTTACTACATTGCATCCAAAGTGATTCATGTTGTGGAGGAAGGCTTAAGCGGTTCTAAAACCTTTCAAATTATTACAACCCAACCTGAATTAATGGTAGAGACAATACGTGATCAATTAGGCCGAAGCGCCACATATAAAGAAGCTTACGGGGGTTTTTCCCACGAGAAATTTAAAGAAATCACATGTGTCATCAACCGTTTAGAAGAAACCAAACTAAAGGAAATTATTAATGATATTGATAAATCCGCCTTTGTCACTGTATATGACGTAGCTGAAGTGAAGGGCAGCAATTTTAGAAATCTTAATCATCATTAAAAAATAGAATGACCTTTTTAACCGTAACTGACATGCCGCGGGTAAATGTAATCAAAAACACTTTTTTGAGGGCTTGTGGGTGTCACCGGTGAAGGTCTGAATCACAGAAATACCAAGGGCGTCAAAACCCTTGGTATTTTTTCTGGTTATTAGATTTTATCTTCAGCTTTACGTGCTGCTTCGAGCTTATCAATCCTGTCTTTATATTTTTCTCCCCAGTCCTTCATATGCAGGATAACAGGTTCTAATGTTCTTCCAAACTCAGTTAAAGAGTATTCGACTTTTGGAGGGACCTGTTTATAAACCTCGCGGTGAATCACGCCATCCCGTTCCAATTCTCTTAATTGTAGCGTGAGCATACGCTGGGTAATTTTGGGGTATAGTTTTCGAAATTCATTAAACCTCTTTTTACCGTCAATGAGATGATAAAGAAGAATGCCTTTCCACTTACCTCCGATGATATCTAATGTTGTCTCCACCGGACATCCTTCAAAGTCATCAGAAGAATAATCAATGCCGAGTTTACGATTTCTCAAGCTGTTCACTCCTAATAGTATACTTTTTGATACTATATACATTCAATGTGCGTACTTTTTATATTTTAATATACATCATATAATGATGTCACATCTAAGGAATGAAAGGAATGGATCATATGAAAACACTCGTACTCGTTGTACATCCGAATATAGAATCCTCTCGTATCAATAAAAAGTGGAAAGAAGCCGTTTTAAGTGAACCAGATGTAACTGTCCATGATCTTTATGAAAAATATCGCCATCAACCAATTGATGTGGAATTTGAACAACAGCAGCTCCTGGCCCATGACCGTATCGTTTTTCAGTTTCCATTATACTGGTACAGCAGCCCACCGCTTTTAAAACAGTGGTTTGATGAAGTGTTTACGTTTGGCTGGGCTCATGGTCCTGGCGGAAATAAATTGAAGGGGAAAGAGTGGGTAACTGCCATGTCCATCGGTTCACCTGAACACTCTTATCAAGCCGGCGGATATAACTTGTTTTCAGTGAGCGAGTTGACAAAACCGTTCCAAGCATCTGCCCATTTAGTAGGCATGACCTATCTGCCTTCCTTTGCCGAATATCGCGCCAATACAATCAGTGACCAAGAAATTGCCGAAAGTGCGAATCGGTATGTAAAGCATATTACAAATATAGAATTAAACCCGAAGGTTCTCCTGCAAAGATATTTGAAACAGCTGGAGGGTGTCGATTTAACATAAAGATTGAATTTGGAAAATCCTGTTCTCACCAAGCAGGATTTTTTCTTGTTCAGCAGAGGGATTTTAAGATATAGCGAAAAAAGAAGAAGCCACCAAAAATAAGCTATTTGCTTGGTCCTGACTGCTTATTTTTGGTGAATGACTTATTTCTCTGTGATGAAATAAAGCAAAGCGATGACCGGAAAAGCGATTCCAATCCATAATGCTGTACCCCATCCGCCTGAGGCATATGCCCATCCTCCAATTGATGACCCTATCGCACCGCCTAAAAAGAAGATCGCCATGAATAATCCGTTTAATCGACTGCGAATTTCAGGCGCCAACGAAAAAATAGCACGTTGACTGAGCACGAGGTTTGCAGATACACCCATATCTAACAGAATAGCTGCGGCCACTAGAACTGTTATACCGACGGGGGAGCTGCTCTGAATCATGAGGGGCAGTAATAAAGAGACAACGACAACACCGAGAGCGATTCCAGTGGCAAGCCGGGTCAAGCCTCGATCAGCCAGGCGGCCGCCTATTGGTGCAGCGACTGCACCCGCAATGCCCACCAATGCGTAGAGTGCTATTGCCTTCTGAGAAAAATGAAAATCAGGACCGGACAATAATAAAGGAACGGTAGTCCAGAACAAGCTGAAAGCTCCAAATACAAACGCATGATAGATGGCACGGCGGCGTAAGATTGGAGTCGTGCGCAGCAGCTTCCACATTGAACCGAGTAAGGCAGTATAGTTTGTATTTGCTGTTGGTTTTCTGGCAGGAAGCACTTTTGATAATACGATGGCCAGGACAACACTTACCACGGCGGACAAAGCGAATATTGCATTCCACCCCCAGATATCAGCGACTAGACTAGATATCGGACGGGAAAGCATAATACCGAGTAATAAGCCGCTCATGACATTGCCAACAACCCGGCCTCGTGCAGCGTCTGATGCAAGGTATGATGCAAATGGAACAAGCACTTGGGCTGCGATTGATCCCAATCCGACGAAAAACGCAGCTGCTAAAAACAGTGTTCCATGCTTCACAAATGCTGTTAGTGTCAAAGCCGCTGCGCTTAGAAGGAGCGATACAACAATAAGTTTTTTGTTTTCGATAATATCTCCTAAAGGGACAAGAAATAATAAGCCGGCAACGTATCCGATTTGGGTGAGTGTGACAATCAATCCAGCACTGCTTGGAGAAAGTCCAATTGCCTTACTAATTAATCCGACCAAGGGTTGTGCATAGTAAAGATTAGCAACAATGATACCGCATGCAGTTGCGAGAAGAAGGGTTAAACTGGGTGAAATCCTCTGACCTGCTTGTTTGTTTCCATTAGCCATAAGAATGAACTCCTTTTTCAGTGGTTTTTTGAGTGTAATCATGACTTCTCAACACAAGTGATTTTATAAACTGAACGTTCAGTTTTGTTGATTAAGGAAAATAATATACTAAACGTTCAGTTTTGTAAATAGGTTTCTGTTTTTTTTTATATTCAGGTTAAGTATACTGAACGTATAGTTTATATTGCGGGAAGGAATGATTCATGTGCAGAGTAAACGAGGGCGGCCGCGTGATGAAGGAACGCATAAGGCGATTCTCTCTGCAGCCTATGACCTATTGCTGGAAAAAGGCTTCGATGCGGTGACAGTCGATAAAATTGCAGAGCGTGCGAAAGTGAGTAAAGCAACGATTTATAAATGGTGGTCTAACAAAGCTGCCGTTATCATGGACAGCTTTCTTTCGACCGCGACGGACAGGCTGCCTGTGCCTGATACAGGGTCGTCAATACAAGATATAGTAACCCACGCCACGAATTTAGCTAGGTTTTTAACAAGCCGGGAAGGAACCGTTATTAAGGAATTAATAGGGGCAGGGCAGTTGGATGAAAAATTGGCAGAAGAATATCGCACGCGATTTTTCCAGCCTCGCCGCCTCCAAGCGAAAGGCCTTCTAGAAAAGGGAATTCAGAAAGGTGAATTGAGAGAGAATCTTGATATTGAAGTAAGCATAGATCTCATTTACGGACCAATTTTCTATCGTCTGCTTATAACAGGGGATGAGGTGAATGATTCCTATGTGCATGATCTGGTGATGAATGCGTTTAAGGGAGTTCAAGCTACCTCTGCTACAGAGAGCATGTAGCTGATAAGAACTGCAAAAGCTACGGATTATATGACAAATTGGTTCCATCGTACAGTGAAAGATAAGATTTTTGTTGCTAAGCGGAATCATCGAGGGAACTCTTATCGGATGTCGAAGTCATTCAATCGTGAATACATAACATCATATTATTACATTCCTTTTCATCGATTGGAACAAGGGTTCTATACTTCAATGGAATATCGCAAAGTTGGAGTATTTAAAGAGCAGGGGAAAATCGATGGCCATTATGTAGGTGTCATGGCAATGGAAAAAATATTTGCAATGTAAACAGGCCTCTAAAGAGACCTGTTTTTTAATATCCAAAAGATCTGTCTATTTTCATCTTGGGCTCTATGACCACTCCCATAACTGAAATAGTCTAATATTTATACCAGACTGGATTATGATTGAAAACATCCGGAATTCCATAATAAACTTGATTAAAATAGAATGGCATTCTTTAAAAATGGAGCAGCTTCGACAATGGATAAAGGCAAGTAAGGCAGAGTTCTCATAAAGAGATTGATATTAATTGAATCAAAAATATTTGATGTTCCAAATATAAGGGATTGTTTATATAAATAAAAGTTTATATAATGACGGGGGCGCTAAGGGAACGCGGGGAGCGACTTAGGTTTTCGTTTCGAAGTTTTGATCCTTAAGATATACGGAGCGCTACATATAGAAACGTAAGAATGTATAATCATTTGGAGTGTATATAACGATTTGCTTATATGTTGATTTGGGAAGGAGGAGTTCAAATGACGATTGATGTTGCGGCGATGACTCGCTGTTTGAAAACACTTAGTGATCAAACTAGGCTTATAATGATGAGATTATTTCTTGAAAAAGAATATTGTGTCTGTCAATTGGTTGATATGTTCGAAATGAGCCAGCCCGCCATAAGCCAGCATTTGCGGAAATTAAAAAACGCAGGTTTTGTGAATGAGGACAGAAGAGGCCAATGGCGTTATTATTCAATAAATGGTTCATGTCCTGAGTTTGATACATTGCAATTGATCTTACATCAAATCGATCAGGAGGATGAATTGTTAAACCATATCAAACAAAAGAAAACTCAAGCGTGTTGCCAGTAAGGAGGCATTAGATTGACATCAATGATTTTGGCAGTATTCATTTTTTTATTAACTCTAGTATTGGTCATATGGCAGCCGAAAAATTTATCTATAGGGTGGTCAGCCTGTGGAGGCGCAGTTTTAGCTCTAATAGCAGGTGTTGTCAATTTTCATGATGTGTTAACTGTGACAGGGATTGTTTGGAATGCGACATTGGCTTTTGTGGCCATCATACTGATATCGTTAATTCTTGATAATATCGGTTTCTTTGAATGGGCAGCGCTTCATATGGCTAAGGCTGCAAAAGGAAACGGTGTGCGGATGTTCGTTTATGTATCTCTATTAGGAGCTATTGTCGCCGCGTTATTTGCAAATGACGGTGCAGCTCTTATATTGACACCAATCGTATTAGCGATGGTCAGAGCATTACATTTTAATGAAAAATTAGTTTTTCCTTTTATCATTGCCAGCGGATTTATTGCAGATACAACCTCGCTCCCATTAGTAGTGAGCAATTTGGTCAACATCGTTTCAGCAGATTATTTTCATATTACGTTTATTGATTATGCATCCAGAATGATTGTCCCGAACTTGTTCTCGTTACTGGCGAGTATCATTGTACTGTACCTTTTCTTCAGAAAAAGCATACCAAAACGCTATGATCTGACTGAGGTGAAAAAACCTGTTGAAGCAATTAAAGATCAAAACATGTTCAGACTGTCATGGTATATCTTAGGACTTCTGTTAGTTGGATACTTTGCAAGTGAATTCTTATCTATCCCTGTATCAGTGGTAGCAGGGATCATTGCAATCTTTTTCTTAATGGCTGCAAAAAAGAGTCCAGCCGTTCATACAAAAAAAGTGCTGAAAGAAGCGCCATGGGCTATCGTATTCTTTTCAATTGGCATGTATGTTGTTGTGTATGGTGTCCGAAATGCTGGATTGACAGATGTCCTTTCAGATGTGATTCAAGCCATGGCTGATCAAGGATTGTTTGCAGGTACGATTGGAATGGGCTTTATCGCGGCAATTCTTTCTTCCGTTATGAATAACCTGCCGACTGTCATGATTGATGCACTGGCTATTGCCGGTACAGATACACATGGGATGATGAGAGAAGCGCTCATATATGCAAATGTCATCGGTTCAGATTTAGGGCCTAAAATAACACCGATTGGTTCCTTGGCGACATTATTATGGCTTCATGTTCTTTCGCACAAAGGTATGAAGATTTCCTGGGGCACGTATTTTAAAACAGGAATTATCCTCACGATACCCACTTTATTGATCACACTTGTCGGTCTGTATATTTGGCTGCTGATAATCCATTCTTGTTTCTAAAAGGACAAGGACAATATATCAAGGAAAACAATGCACAGGTAACTCTTGCCGCAGCCAAATGGCTGAAGGGTGGGGGAGAAAATATCTTGGGGACAAGTGGAATGAGTATAGCGCTGAAATCGAATGTCATGGATGACATCTGAAAGCTGTCAAAGCTATGAAAGAAATTTCAAATCAAACATCGGATAAATTTGATGATCCGGCAAAAGCACACGGAACAGAAGAAGTGTTTCCAAAGGGTCCGTGATGAAATTGGTGACCTTTTAAAACAGTTTGCTGTAACTGGGGAATAAAGAATCGATATATTCAGCGTTTCCTTGGGTTATATAATGCAATGTGTTGTTCAACAGGTGTCTGCGAGCTGAGTGCAGACACCTGTTTTTGTTTTTATTTGTCTGAGATTCGTAACAGGGAAGTTATTTAGCTGGTGACAGAGGAAAATTGATTTGTGAACAGAATCATGAAGGAGACGGTGTTTTAAAGGAGTTGTCTGTTTTGCAGGAATTAACAAAAGAAAAATACAGTAGCTTAAAAACAATGTTTGATGACAAATATTGTCCCACATTTGTCTATTCAATATTAGACCAAACCATTCCGGGAGCTGTTTATGCAGATGATCAAACCTTTCCTAAATCGTTTTTTATAGGAACTGAATCAGGCATTTATTTTATTGCGGGAGACCAAGGGAATCGGGATTTTCATGATTTCATTGCAGGATATTATGAAGAACAAGTGAAATCATCAAAACGATTTACCTTGTTTTCTTCCAGTGATACATGGGATAGCGTACTGAAACCCATACTGAAAGATGACTTAAACCAAATGAGAAGAGCTGCATTTTCTTATCAACCAAAATCTTTCAAAAAGACTTTGCAACTGCCAAAGGGTCTTGTATTGAAAAGAATAGACGAAGACATCATTTCACACAGCACAGCGTTTAACAGCGCGTATTATGAGGAGTATTGGAATTCTGTCTCACAGTTTGCTTCAAAAGGTTTTGGATTTGCCGTATTACATGGCAATCATGTAGTAAGTGAGTGTACCTCTATATTTTTAGGGCATAATCGAGCGGAAATGGATATCTATACACTTGAGGAATATAGAGGACTGGGGTTAGCTTATTGCGTAGCAAATAGGTTTATAGCGTTTTGTATGGAAAATGGGATTGTTCCTAGCTGGGATTGTGATATTTGCAACAATTCTTCCATTGCATTAGCAGCTAAACTAGGGTTTAAGCCAGTAACTGAATACTCCATTTACTTTTCTGGAGAATCTTAATGAAGGAACCTTTAAAGGAGATACCAAACGATGTTGGTATCTTTTTTGTTTTAGAGTTTTTTAATCCTCAGGAAAAAGGGAATTATATTCGCTTATCATATGCTTATGCACCTCTTGAAGACCTTCAAAAGGGGATTTATGAGTTGGGTTTGATCATAAAAGAACTGGCAAGCAGGTAACGTTTTATCCAAATAGTTCGTTCTAAAAAAGAGACCAAGCCCAATATCCGCTTGATCTGATGAGTTTAATCACTTCATTTGTTTATATTCATCATGAAATTGATCGATTTCCCTAAACAGTTCCTGTATAAGCGTACCTGTGATGAATGGATTCAGCAGCACTGCCCGGAGCCATCGATTTCCTTTAAATTCCGGCAAAGACAAGAATACATTTTCTTTCTTTAATAAGTGCTGCTGCAGTTTTAGGTTCCAGTCATCCCACTGATTATTTTCAATCTCATCCGGTATACCTCGGAAACAGCAGATGTTTGTATCTGGCTCACAATAAAGCTCAAGAAAAGGCCGCTGCTTCACTTGTTCTATACATTCTTTGTTTAGTGCAAAACTTTTATTTATCAACTGATTGTATCCTTTTGTTCCAATGTGTTGAAGTGATAAATATAATTTTAAAATATCAGCATGCCGCGTGCCTTGAACACCTAATTCACCCAGATTAATAAAATCAGTTTCATTCATATAAGGGGCAGATATACGGAAATCAGTTTCAAGTATTTCACGATTTTTAAAAAGAGTCATTGCACAGGTCTTTGTAATGTACATCCACTTTTGCGGATTAAAAGTAATGGAATCAGCCATTTCTATACCACTCAGTTTATCACGATACTTTTCAGAAAAAATTAAAGCGCCGCCATATGCTGCATCTACATGCAGCCACAGTCCGTTTTCCTTTGTGATTCTGGCAATTGGCAAAATTGGATCTATGCTTCCTGTCACAGTTGTTCCGGCAGTTGCGACAACAGCAAATGGAATGTGGCCTTCACTCTTTGCACGATGAATTTTTGTTTCTAAATCATGAATATCCATGCGGGCCAGATTGTTGCTTTTTACCGGAATGATACTGGAGGTACCTAAACCTAGGATCATAGCTGCTTTGTGCAGGGAGGTATGGCTGACGTCTGAAACAAAGATGACAGGATGTCCAGAAAGTCCGAAGATACCTGTCTTTTTCACATTTAATTGATGATTTCTTGCTACTGTAAGTGCATGCAGATTAGCGAGACTTCCGCCGCTTGTCATCACTCCTCCTGACTTATCATCATATCCAAACATACGGGCAATGGTTTTGAGTAACTGTGCTTCCATTTTTGAAAAAACAGGGGACATCTCAAGGCTTAGCATATTGTTATTAAGGGAACTGCTTATGAAGTCACCCAAGCATGAAATGAGAGTGGGGATTGAATCCATATGGCCCATATATCTTGGGTTTTGAGGATTCATTGAGTTTTTGATGATACCCTGCAGGTTTACCAAGATATTTTCAATTTCTATACCAGTCTCGGGTATATCACTATAATCAAAGGACTCCACAGCAGGCAGTGTGTCTCGCTTTGCAGCATGACTCGAATGTTCAATAACTAATCCGGCTAATTGATCGACTAAGCTTTTTACTTCATTTGCATTATGTTCATTAGGGTCTATAAATGTGTTTTTAGGTAGAAAAGATAATTCCATCGAGGCCGCACGCTCCAGTCATTACAATTTTTTCAATTATAGCATGATGACAGCATGACAATGACGTGTGCTTTTATCTATTATTAAAATAGACCAAGTCTTAGCTTGGTCTTAAAATGATCATGTCTCTGAACGAAAAGTCTTTCCGACTTCTCTTCCTAAACCAAAGTAGTGTCTGAAATTATAGATAAGCGGGCTCCATTTGGAAGGGTTGATATGGTTTTCGTCCAGAATGATACTTTCCTCGGCATGAAAATGTAGTGCCTGCGTCTCTACAATTGCGAATGACGATTCATATTCTGGAAGCCGAATGTGTTTCACTTCGGCTTCGATTTGGATAGGGCATTCTTTAATTCGTGTTGGTGATACTGTTTTTGATTGTAAAGGCGTTAACCCTGCTGCCTCGTATTTTTCTTTTTTATATGTAAATCCGAGCTGCTTCTTTAAAGGCGGTATACTCTTTTTTCCGCTATAAGATGAAATTCTTTCAATGTTTTCCCATAATTCCGGGCCAGGCAAGTTTATGACACACTCTTTGTGTCTTTCCAAATTGTCGATGGCTTTTCCTCCCAGTCCTACTCCAAGGATTATATAATGTCCAAGAGCCCAAGAAGAAGACATAGGACTAATATTAGTGGTTCCATCCTCATTCAATGTGGTTAGAAGAAATGTCGAGGTACCATAATACATGATCTTGGGTTTGATTTCCTTAAATCGACGAGTGTCTTGTTTTTTGATGTCCAACGTTTTTTCCTCCTTGTCACGCTTACATTTATATTGTAAAGGATTAACATTTCAACTATCATCGAAATATGAATGTAAGGAGGAAAATCATGCATCCTAATATTGCAAAAATCTCTTCGTTGCTATCAGATCCCTCGCGTTCTTCCATTCTTCTCAGTCTGATGGATGGAAGGATACACCCTGCGGGAGAGCTTGCATATCTCGCTAACATTAAACCTCAAACTGCAAGTTTTCACCTGAATAAATTGCTTGAAGCAAAGCTGATTAGCGTAGAGAAGCATGGGAGACATCGGTATTACAGATTGGCTGACTCAGATGCTGCAAATGTGATCGAACAATTGCTTCATATTGCGCCTGAAGCAAAAGTCAAATCTTTAAAAGAGTCAAAAGAGAAAAAGGACTTGCATTTCGCCCGTACCTGTTATGATCATTTGGCAGGTTATGTGGGCGTGCAAATAGCACATTCACTAGTTGAGCAGGGGATGTTAAAAAAAGTTGATTTAAACTTTGAGGTGACTTCAGAGGGTGCTTTATTCTTTTCGAAGTTAGGCATCAATGAAGAACAACAACGGAATAAGAGGAGAGCTTTTGCCCGCTGCTGTTTGGATTGGAGTGAACGGCAGCATCATATTGCAGGAGCATTAGGAAACGCCCTATTGGTGCGCATGTTAGAAGAAGAATGGATCGTTCGTATGCCTAAAACGAGAGCGATTAGGATTACACAAAGCGGGAAAATCGCGTTTGAAAAGCACCTAAACGTGAAGATTTAGGATGTTGAAGCGAAGGCACGATATCCAGGAGGAGGAGTAAGATTTGTTCTAATCTTACTCCTTCTTCTTATTTTGAAGCAGCTCGATTCCCCATTGCAATAGAGATGCGGTTCCAACTGTTTATTTGATTAATGATCAGAACAAGGTCAACATATTGTTTCTCATCATAATGTTCCCGCACCCGATGATATAGCTCATCAGGAACCCTTTTAGATGGGATGAGCGTGATGTGTTCAGATAGTTCGAGAGCCGCTTTCTCTTCAGGTGTGTAAAAATCACATTCATTCCAAGCATGTAAACAGTAAATTCGCTGTTCAGTTTCGCCCATTTTGCGGGCATCAGAAGTATGCATATCTAAGCAGAAAGCACAGCCGTTTATTTGAGAGACTCTGATTTTAATTAGCTCTCTCGTCGTTCGGTTAATTGAAGATTGTTTCGTGTATTTCTCCATATCCATCATGATTTTCATACCTTCAGGTGCAATCTCATAGTAGGACACTCTTTGACTCATAAGGCAAGACTCCTTTCCATAGAATACCTAGATTGTATCCCGGTATTGATCATTTTACCAATGTGCGGTTTGAATGACAGCTGTTTCATTGTCTTTTGGAAAGAAGCTTCTTTGAATAAAAATAAGGGTAGCCAGCAATGATGAGTGGAGCTGCTAATGCAAGCAGTCTCCATGAGCCTGATTGGCTGTCTTTAGTGACTCCAATGAATATATAAGTACCGATCAGAAAATATAATAAAGCACCTAGAAACCAATACATGTTTATTCCTCTTTTTCCTTGCTTTTTGGTTGCGCATTTTTGTCTGTCATATGGCTTAATCGATCAGGGTTCTGATTTTTTAATACCTTTTCGGTCCGGATTCCTTTTCTTTTTAATGATAAAATGGTGAGATCAATCGATTTCAATGATGATCATTCCTTCAATGAATAGTAAGTTCCTTATGATTTTAAAGGAAAATTTGAAAAGATAAAACGTACATAGAGGCAGAACGTTCATGTACGTTTGGGCAATGATCACTTGTTGGAAACTCTAATGTTTCCCTGCACCTGATATTGTTGCGTTCCTTCTCTTCCTATAAAATGATTGGATACATGTATGTTTGCACGTTGAAATATGGGTTCGATTTTCATGAATCTCTATTCGGTGAAACAGGTAAAGGAAGTGGATAAGGTTTGCTTATAAGGAATCCTTTCAAAGATAAATATTACTCACATGATAGGCGGGCATTAAACATGCTTGCACTCAGAGTGCCGGGCCTGGCTTTTATTCTCATGATCTATATAGCCTCTATCGTGCTGCAATTTGTTTCTGGGGGCTGGTCCATTTTATTGCTTTATGCGTTTACCATATTAATCGCCATTTTTGCTTTGCTTCATTGGCATTCATATCGCTGGGTTAAGAAAAGGGTGGTTCTGTATTTTGTGATACAAGGTTTGATCACCTTTACACTTGCTAATCTCATGACTGGCTTCTTTATACTTGTCATTATCGGCCTTTATGCATTTTTAATTGGACAAATTATAGGAATGGCAGACAGAAGAAGGACTTTTCTCATTCTTTATCTATTGCTGCTGCTGGTCATAAATTCGGCGTATCACCTTCATAAAGGTGAAGTTTTGCATTTTATTGTTATTGCTGCGCCGATCATGATTGTCATCATCACTTATGCCGCAACATTTTTTGCCCAAGTGGATGAAAAAATAAAAGCTCAATTGACTCTTGAAAGGCTGGAGCTGGCTCATCAGCAGGTAGAACAGCTGACGCTGCAGAACGAAAGACAGCGGATGGCCCGAGACTTACACGATACGCTTGCTCAAGGTCTTGTCAGTTTAAATATGCAGCTGGATGCGATTCATGTTCATCTCGCTAAAGGCAACACAGAGAGAGCGAAGGAAATCATACAACAATCGATGAAAAGAGTGAAAAGCACATTAGCTGATGCACGTTCAGCTATTGACGATCTCCGCAGCAAATCAGAAGAAATCGGTGTTTTAAAAGAAAGAATTACCTCGCTAATGGATCATTTTATAGAGTCGACAGGCATGGCTTGTTTATTAGATTACAGATTGCATCAGGTGCTGGATGTGCGTACAGCTGAAAACTGTTATTACATCATTGGAGAATGCATGACGAATGCGGCAAAGCATGCTGAGGCGAAAACAATCTGGATATCCATTTGGGATGATGAAAAGGGAAGGCTCCATTTAACAGTTAAGGATAACGGCAAGGGATTTGATGTTGAAAAAGGAAAGAAAAAGAGAGGACATTATGGGCTTCTTGGCATACAAGAACGCGTCAGGGCAATAAATGGCCAATTTAATATCAAGAGTACAAAATTGAAAGGAACACAAATTGAGATCACTGTACCAATTCAGGGAGAGATGCAAGATGAATAAGGTTTTAATCGTTGATGACCATCTTGTCGTGAGGGAAGGTCTGAAGCTTTTAATTGAAACGAATGATCAATTCACCATTATAGGAGAGGCGGAAAATGGAAAAGTCGCAGTCCGTCTTGCAGATGAATTAGAACCGGATATCATTCTGATGGATTTGTATATGCCGGAGATGAGCGGGTTAGAGGCCATTAAACAAATAAAAGAAAAACACGATACCCCCATCATTATTTTGACTACATATAATGAAGATCACTTAATGATCGAAGGGATTGAATTAGGGGCGAAAGGATATCTGTTAAAGGATACGAGTTCAGAAACCCTTTTTCACACAATGGATGCAGCGATCAGAGGGAATGTGCTGTTGCAGCCTGATATCCTCAAACGTCTGCAAGAAATCCAATTTGAGCGGATGAAAAAGCAGCGCAATGAGACGCAGCTGACAGAAAAGGAAGTCATTGTTCTAAAAGCAATTGCTAAAGGTCTTAAAAGCAAAGCGATTGCCTTTGATTTGGGCGTCTCTGAGCGAACAGTAAAGTCCAGATTAACGTCCATTTACAATAAATTAGGCGCGAATTCAAGAACTGAGGCAGTAACGATTGCCATGCAAAAAGGTATTCTGACAATAGACAACTAAACTGGATATTTGAAAATTGCCCAAACGTACATGCCCGAATGTACGTTTTTTTCATTTCATTGTCAACTACAATGAGAAAGAATGTGATCAAGCAATGTGTTGAAAGGAGATTATCATGTCAAAAATGTTATATACATTAGGAGGATGGGTTGCTCGCAATCGCATAAAAGCAATTTGTGCGTGGATCGTTGTGTTAGTTGCTGCGATAGGCCTTGCAGTCACCTTGAAACCAAGTTTTTCTGAGGATATGTCCATACCCGACACACCTTCGGAAAAAGCGATGGATGTGATTCAGAAAGAATTTCCTCACGGTCCTGATAAAGGGAGCATACGGGTTATTTTCGGTGCTGGTGATGGGGAGAAACTTACCGGGAAATCAGCAAAAAAAGCAATAGAAGATACGTTTAAAGAGATCAGTAAAGATGATTCTGTTGACTCGATTGCAAGTCCTTTTGTGACAGGGACAATCGCGAAAGATGGCACAGTTGCCTATGCTGATATCAAGTATAAATCATCAGCAGATGATATAAAGGATTACTCTATCAAACACTTAAAAGACAGTTTGAAAATGGCTGGTGATGAAGGATTGCAAACTGAGCTAAGCGGAGATGTACCGGGAGCCGAGATGGAGATAGGCGGTGTCTCTGAAATTGTCGGCATTATCTTGGCTTTTGTCGTTTTAGCCATTACATTCGGTTCTTTATTAATAGCAGGTTTGCCGATTTTAACTGCACTGATTGGTCTAGGTGTAAGTATTGGACTGGTTTTGATTGGGACACAAGTATTTGATATTGCTTCCGTCAGTCTTTCATTAGCCGGAATGATTGGCCTTGCTGTTGGTATTGATTATGCTTTATTTATTTTTATGAAACACCGCCAGTTTTTAGGCGAAGGCATACAAAAGAATGAATCAATTGCGAGAGCCGTGGGAACAGCGGGAAGCGCAGTCGTTTTTGCCGGACTTACTGTTATCGTTGCACTTTGCGGATTGACTGTTGTTAACATTCCCTTTATGTCTGCGATGGGGCTGACAGCAGGGCTTAGTGTACTGATGGCTGTCTTGGCTTCCATCACACTTGTGCCTGCGGTCTTATCGATTGCAGGGAAGCGGATGATTCCGAAATCAAACAAGAAAATAGAAAAACAAAGCACTGAAACAAATGTCTGGGGACGCTTTGTCACCAAAAATCCTATCATGCTAAGTGTATGCAGCATTCTGATTTTGATCGTCATTAGTATCCCATCTATGCATTTGGAACTGGGCTTGCCTGATGCTGGGATGAAAGCTAAGGATAATCCGGATCGCCGGGCATATGACTTGCTTGCCGAAGGCTTTGGAGAAGGATTTAATGGCCAATTAACAATCGTAGCGGATGCCACAAATGCTGCAGAAAATAAGGCGGAGGCTTTCGCAGATGCAGTGAAAGAAATAAAGGGCTTAGACCATGTAGCAAGTGTCACCCCTGCAATGCCTAATAAAGAAGGGAACTTTGCCATCATTACGGTCGTTCCGGAAACAGGTCCAAATGATGTCACAACAAAAGATTTGGTACACGATGTACGCAGTTTGTCAGATAAAAACGGAGTAGATTTGCTTGTTACTGGATCGACTGCAGTGAATATTGACATTTCAGATCGCCTGAATGATGCGATACCGGTGTTTGCTGTACTTATTGTTGGCTTTGCGTTTGTATTGCTGACCATCGTTTTCCGTTCGCTGCTTGTGCCGCTTGTTGCTGTTGCAGGTTTCATGTTGACGATGACAGCCACTCTTGGAATCTGTGTATTTGTCTTACAAGACGGGAATCTCATCGACTTTTTCAAAATACCTGAAAAAGGGCCGATACTCGCCTTCCTGCCGATTTTATCTATTGGAATTCTGTTCGGATTAGCCATGGATTATCAAGTATTTCTTGTCAGCAGAATGCGTGAAGAATATGTAAAAACTAAGAATCCAGTACAAGCCATTCAGGCTGGATTAAAACACAGTGGTCCTGTTGTTACCGCAGCCGGCTTGATCATGATCTTCGTGTTTGCAGGATTTATCTTTGCCGGCGAAGCTTCTATTAAAGCCAATGGGCTGGCTCTTTCCTTTGGTGTACTCTTTGATGCCTTTATTGTAAGAATGACACTGATTCCAAGTGTCATGAAGCTGATGGGGAATGCAGCCTGGTATTTGCCGAAATGGCTGGACAAGATGATTCCGAATGTGGATATAGAAGGGCATCAACTGACAAAGGAAATACAGCCAGAAATAGATCATGAACAAAAGAAACAAATCATGTAATAGAAAAAGCAGATCTTTTATGATCTGCTTTTTTTTAACAGTTAAAGTAATAGCATTAAAACCGCAATCCAAATGCATGAATCACAAAAATCACAACAGGAGGGATCAAGAGGGAAGGCAGCAGATTCAGTGTTTTGAACTTCTTGATTCCAAGAATGCTTAGACCTGAACTGAGGATGAGTATGCCTCCCACAATTGTGATTTCATTAATAAGGTCTGTATTGATTGCGCTCTCCATTACTTTAGCAAATAAATAAATGGAGCCCTGCCAGGCAAATAATACAATGGCAGCAGCCGCTATTCCAAAACCAAAAGTTGAAGCGAGCACAATAGAGGTGATCCCATCTAACATCCCGTTTGTCAGGAGGTATGTATAATCTCCATGCAAAGCGGCTTCAACAGGGCCCAATATTGACAGCGAACCGATACAAAATAATAAGACCGCAGTTGATAAGCCCTCTGCTAAATTGCTTTTAGAAAATTTGTTCACCAGCTTGTTGAATCGTAATTCTAAATTGATGATCTGGCCTAGCAAACCTCCAATGGCTAAACTCACGATGAATAGAATGGGATATTTACTATCAGGCAAATGCTGTGTAATGGCGTTGATCCCCAGTGCGACCGCAGCGAATCCCATTGCCTGCATCAAAATATCCTGGTATTCATCTTTAATGCCTTTTTTGAATATCCCCCCGATTATGCTTCCTGCAATGATCATCACTGTGTTAAAAATCGTTCCAAACATAAGCTTTCTCCTCCAAAAATCATTCCTGCATAAAAAATAAACCCTCTAGTGAGTAGAGAGTCAAGGGAGATCAAAACATATTTATGAGATTATTTGATGGGCAGCAGGATTTCAGTCACATAATTATCTAGGTTATTCGTAATGCCATAATCAATGAGTGTGATTTCGATTGAGTCCCCTGCTACCTCATAATGATGTTCTTTCATATATGCCAGTAATTTTTTGTAGTATGGTTCGGCTTCTGGATGTGACCCTTTAAACCTAATTTGCAGATATTCTCTTGAAGGAAAGATGACTTCTGAAGAAGTTTTTTCATTTTCATCTTCAAGAATCATAAATATACTGGAATATTTGTCAAACTGTTTTGCTTTCACATTTGCTGCAGAAATGGATAAACCGATCTTGCCTATGAATATATCTTCGTTTACGTTCAGGTGGGTTCTCAATTCAGCTAACGAATGTTCGATATCATGGCCGAGAACATATTCATGCTGCAAGTAAGCCACACGCATTGCGGGAAGTTTGATTTTTGAAATTTGATGTAACGGCATGTTAACGGCATCTTCTATATGTGTGATGCGTCGGGAGATCTTTCGTTCAATGCGTTCCAATTCTTTCTTCTTGCGATCAATTTCAACCTGCTGGCTTTTTAGTAAATGAAGAAGAGTGTTTGTATTTTGAGAGTTATAAAAATCAAGAAGCTTATTGATTGGCAGGCCTAGGGCCCTCAAATACTTGATGGTATCCAGCCGCTCAAACTGTTGGGTAGAATAATATCTATAGTTCGTTTGCTCATCTTTATATTCCGGTTTCAAAAGGCCGATTTCATCATAATACCGAAGAGCAGAGATTTTCACATTGAATAACTTTGACACTTCTCCAATCGAAAAAAATTCCTTCATTCTAACAACCTTTCTGTCCCTATGATTATATACATCCACATTATATAGTACGGCGAGTTCTAAAGGTAAAGTTTGCAGCATAAAGAAAAAACTCCTTCTAAAAAGGAGCTTTTCATTCTTCGAAATAAGGATTTACATGGATGAGCACTTCTTCTACATCTGAAAACTGTCTTTTGATTTCATTTCGAATTTCGCGGGCGATGTCGTGTCCCTGCTTAATTGTCAAATCATGATCCAAGGATAAACGGACATCAAGCAATTTATAGTGGCCATGTTCTCGCGCGCGGATTCTATCAATTCGTTTTACTTGATCACATTGAAAAATAACAGCTTTATATTCCTCTATCAGCTCGGGATCAACACTCTTTTCCATGAGCACATCAACAGACGGCCTGATTAATTCCATTGAAATCTTAAAAATGAGGTAAGCAACGATTGCACTGGCAATGGCATCGGCGTACAACAGATAGGGCCATCCGCGGGTGTTTCCGATGATAGCCAACAGGACGCCGATAAAAGCGGCAAGAGAGGCAACGATATCGCCTTTGTGATCGTACGCAATCGCTATAATTGCTTTGCTGTTCCATTTTTCCCCTTGCTTTATAGAATAACGATATAAGATTTCCTTAGCCACGTACGAAATCAGAGCCGCAAACAATGCGCTGTATTGGGGAACGCTTGGCCCTTTAACAAAGGACAGAATCGCTTCTATGAGGATATAAACGGATACGATCACTAAGATAATTCCTACAATCGCCTCACTAATGACTTCAGCTTTTCCGTGACCAAAAGGATGGTCTTGATCGGGCGGTTTATTGGAAATGCCGATCACTGCCAAGACTGCAATCGAAGCAACGACATCTGCCGCGGAATGTATTCCGTCTGCAAACACGGCTTCACTATCGCCTACCAGCCCAAAAAAGACCTTTCCTGCCATTAAGATCAGATTGGCGATCAATGCAATCAAAGCAACTTTTCTGCTTATTTGTTCTCTTTCACTTGCCATTTTTTCCTCCTATAAAACTGCACAAAAAAAATAGGAGTGCTCTATATACGCTCTCCGTATCTTTTCCTGTGTAATCACTTTGCTTATCATACCAATTCAATTTCGAGTGGGTCTATAGCAACGTTGTTTCCTGTTTACTAATAAATAAGGTGACAGAAAAAAAGTTGGAGCTGTGCTAAAAGGTCATAAAGCAAACAAATGAGTTCTTATGTAACAACAGTGATGATTCGCTATTAAAATGCTGCCGTCAGTGAAAAATTTCCACCTAATTTTCAAAAACCTATTGACATGAGAAGATCTGTATTTTATTATTATCTCATATTCAAGATATTTTAATTCGAGACATTCGATTGAAAAGATCAGCGATCAAGCGCAACTCTAAGTGTTCAATCGTTGTCATTTCTTTTACACAATATTCAATATGGATTTTTTATAATATAATATCTCGAATTCGAGATAAAAGGGAGTGTATCATAATGGCTGAATTTATACAGTTAGTCAATGAAAGACGATCTGCAAGCAATTTTCTTTCAGGTCATCCAATCACAAAAGAAGACCTCAATGAAATGTTTGAATTGGTTGCATTGGCGCCATCGGCTTTTAATTTGCAGCATACAAAATATGTGACGGTTCTTGACCAGGACGTAAAAGAAAAGCTGAAGCAGGCCGCAAACGGACAGTATAAAGTGGTTAGCTCATCTGCGGTTCTCTTGGTATTAGGGGATAAGCAGGCATATCAACAAGCGTCCGATATCTATGAAGGTTTTAAGGTATTGGGGATATTAAATAAGCAAGAGTATGACCACATGGTGCACGACACTGTTTCGTTTTATGAAAACAGGGGAGAACAATTTAAGAGAGATGAGGCGATAAGGAATGCTTCACTTTCTGCGATGATGTTTATGCTGAGTGCTAAGGAAAAAGGCTGGGATACCTGCCCGATGATCGGCTTTGATGCGGAAGCCGTAAAACGGATTTTGAACATAGACGACCAATTTGAGGTTGTCATGATGATTACGATTGGAAAAGAAAAAATAGAGAGCAGAAGACCGCGCGGCTACCGGAAGCCTGTGAATGAGTTTGTTGAGTATATGTAAAAGGAGCGGATAAAAATGGTTAAAAAAACGATGGGAATTCATCATATTACAGCGATTGTCGGTCACCCTCAAGAGAACACAGATTTCTACGCAGGAGTGCTTGGGCTTCGTTTGGTCAAGCAAACTGTCAATTTTGATGACCCAGGTACGTATCATCTTTATTTTGGGAATGAAGGCGGGAAGCCGGGAACAATCATTACCTTCTTTCCGTGGGCCGGAGCCCGCCAAGGCGTCATTGGAGACGGTCAAGTTGGTGTGACTTCGTATGTTGTGCCGAAAGGGGCTATGGCATTTTGGGAAAAGAGACTAGAAAAGTTCAACGTTCCATACACCAAAATCGAGCGCTTTGGGGAACAATATGTAGAATTTGATGATCCTCATGGACTGCACTTAGAAATCGTGGAAAGAGAAGAAGGAGAGGCTAATACGTGGACTTTCGGAGAAGTAACGCCCGATGTTGCCATTAAAGGTTTTGGGGGTGCAACCCTATTATCAGCGCAGCCTGACAAAACCGCTGACCTTTTAGAAAACATCATGGGGCTGGAGCGAGTCGGCAAAGAAGGGGACTTCGTTCGTTATCGTTCCGCCGGTGATATCGGAAATGTGATTGACCTTAAGTTAACGCCTATTGGCCGCGGGCAAATGGGGGCCGGAACGGTGCATCACATTGCTTGGCGGGCTAACGATGATGAAGATCAGTTAGATTGGCAAAGATATATTGCTTCCCATGGATATGGTGTAACTCCTGTTCGGGATAGAAACTATTTTAATGCCATTTACTTCAGGGAACATGGGGAAATCCTGTTTGAAATCGCAACTGATCCCCCGGGCTTTTCACATGATGAAACACAGGATACAATGGGCGAAAAACTGATGCTGCCTGTGCAATATGAACCGCATCGCACACAAATTGAACAAGGGCTGCTGCCGTTTGAAGTAAGAGAGTTAGATTGATTTGACACATAAAAAATAAAGAAACATATATTCAATTGATGATTGCTGGATGGTACTGTCAGCACATAATCAGATGAAATCAAAGATGAGGAGAGATACAAATGGAAGATGCAGGACTGTTGCTTATTCGTATAATGATTGGTGTGGTGTTTTTGTTTTATGGCACACAAAAATTATTCGGCTGGTTTGGCGGATACGGGATTAAAGGAACCGGACAATGGTTCGAATCAATTGGGGTGAAACCAGGAAACGTTGCGGCCGCTCTATCAGGTCTTGGGGAGTTAGTAAGCGGAATTCTATTTATTTTAGGCGTATTCCTCCCGCTTGGAGCTGCTATCATAACGATCATTATGTTAGGTGCCATCGTAAAAGTCCATGGAGCGAAAGGTTTTGCGAATGGCGCGGGAGGTTTTGAATATAACCTGGTGCTCATTGCAGTTTCCATAGGGGCTGCACTCATCGGTTCAGGATCTTACGCTTTGCATTTTTAATAAGAAAGTATGTAAGAACAGTTGCTGCTTGTGTCAGTAACTGTTCTTTTATTTTGATATTTTCGGCAAGCTTGCAGGTACTCTGCAAAGCAAAAAAGCGGATATCATAAATATAAATCAGTATAGTGAATGATACGTATTGATGAGCTTGGTCATGAAAAACAGACCTATTTGAAGGAGTAAATGGATGAAAGAGATGACAGAATTACATTCATTAGTTTCTATAGAAAACTTTATCAAACAGCACAAATTCAGTTTTATTTATATATCAAGGCCTGCCTGTACAGTATGTCACGCAGTTCTGCCCCAGCTCAGAATAGTATTGGATCAGTTTCCAAACATCAAATTGGGGCATATCAATGCTGACGATGTAGCAGAGGTCGCCGGCAGATTTTCAGTTTTCACCGTTCCTGTGCTTCTTTTGTTCATTGATGGGACTGAGTTTCTAAGAGAAGCCCGTTTTGTTCATTTTGACCAGCTTGAACAAAAGCTGAAAAGGGTTTATCGATTATATGAAGGCGAATAAAGAAATAAGAAAAAAAGAACTCAAATGAGTTCTTTTTTTTGCACCAATTTATTCTTCACTAGGTGAAGAAGGGTTATCAACCTGTCCTTGATCACTTGTATCATTATCACAACTTGCTGAAATAATAATTGAATTAGAAGGAGAGTAATCTCCTAATGTGAAATTGACTCCGTAATTTTTGCTGTTCGCAGTATGGCTGTTTTGCAAGTTTTGTCCGATATCTGTATTGGCGTTTTGTGTCATTCCATTTATCGTGAGATTTGAGATGTTGATTTGAGATCGCATGTTTCAAGCTCCTTTCATTCAGAAGTAGATGTCATAGAGGACGCTGGCAGTCTATTTACTTCTATGATATTGCGTTTTTATATCATTGCATCAACATAATGGTAAAAATAATAGCGAGTGAATGAGCATCTCTTTTGAAGATGATCAACCTATCAGCAGAAATAAAGCCGCCTGATAAAGAGGCGGCAGATCGTTATATGTCATCTATGAATTTGATGTATCGTTTTTCGTTTGCCTAAAGGATAAGATGGTCGTTTTTAATGATGAGTAGGAGCCTATAGCAGCGTAGCCATAAAACCAGCCCATAAATACGCCAGAAAAGAGGCTGTGTCGATGGCTTATGAAAACAGAAATGACAAGGCCTGTTATTAAGGCAACTGACGGTACAAAAGTTTTGGGGATTTTCAATAATATTTTGAGGATTTGGGTTATCAATATGATGATTGGAACAGCTATCACAGCATCCCAAAAGTTTGTGTGAATAATTGGAAAAGCCATACGGCACCTCATGAAGTGTTAATTTCTTATGTTTATGCTAAAAGCTTGGAAAGCAGTTCTTGGACCGCATTTGTAACATGTAGGGCTTGATTGGCGGAGCTTGTTTGGCTTAAAGCATTGGATTCAAAAACCAAACCTGTATTATTCCCTCCGGAACCATCTGTCTCTTTAGAAACAGAGAAAGGGCTGATGGAAAATGCAAAACCGTTATTAAAAACGCTGTTTCCGGATATCGAATGAATATAAACTGGGAATTTCATCATTCATCTCTCCTCTCTGTTATGACTGTTTATACAATATGGTGTGTGAGCAGCAATTGCTTAAACAAAACGGCAAAAACATTCAGTGAGAGACAAAAACCTTCAAAATTCTCCAAGTGCCTTTTGTTAATGCAGTTTTTTAGGGATGTTTTTTTTATTCTTTTTGCCAATTTCATCAAAAATATTCTGATTGCTAGACAAATGGGCTTGTCCGTCCTTATTTATGAAATCCGGGTGAATGAGTTTTTTCAGATCCCTGACTGTTAAAGGCTTGGCGTCATCGGTTAATTCTATTCCTAATTGCCCGTTTGCTTCTAATGTCGCAATTTTGACATCTTGTATAGCCGTAACGCCGTGAAGCCGTAGCTGCATTTCAAGCTGATCAGCTGTAAGTCTAATCTTCTTCAGGTTTTCGATATGAAGCTGACCGTTTTCAATAACAATTTTTGCTTTTCCGGTTAACATCTTTTCAATGAAGTTCGATCTCATTTGGATCCATTCCATAACGATGAGTGTGATTGTGAAAATTGCCGCCGCAATTAATGTTTTGAAGAGGCTATACTCGATGATTGGCTGAACGATAATAGTTCCGATCGAAATCATGACAACCGTTTGAGTTGAAGTCATTTGTGCGATTGATTTTCTTCCTGAAATTCTTAGCAAAATGACTCCGGCTACAATGAGAACTAGAGATTCCCAAGTGAAATTCATGCTACCACCTGACCAATGATGAATTAGATTTGTCATGGGATTGGCTTTTCTTCCGGCCAATCGCAATTTAATATATCCGAAAGGCAGTCGGTTCATTCTGTCCTGAACCGAACAATATTTTTGGTATAGATGGATATAGTAAGCCAAACAATGATAGCAGCAGGAGTTTTTGGCCGAAACAATCTGGGAAGCGGGGAGCGCCATAACATGATTGAACTTGAAGTTGTCATTAGAACGGTTGCCAGCTTTGGCTTGCTGTTAATCGCAGAACGAATTTTAGGCAAACAGACAATCTCTCAAATGACGATTTTTGATTTTATTGCGGCGATCACACTAGGGGCGATTGCCGGTGGATTAGCTTACAATACTTCAATAAAACCGCACAATATGGCCATTTCGTTTAGTATTTTTGTGTTAACTATTTTTCTAATTTCGTTTCTGTCGATAAAGAACAGGAAGCTGAGGAAATTTTTTGCCGGAGATCCAACAGTGCTGATTCAAAACGGGAAGATACTTGAATCAAATATGAGGAAAATGCGTTACACACTCGATTATTTAAATCAGCAATTGCGGGAAAAAGAAATATTTAATATCGAAGAAGTTCTTTTTGCCATTCTTGAAACGAATGGTCAGCTGACTGTGTTAAGAAAACCGCAATTCCGGCATGTGACCAAACAGGATTTAATGATTGCGGTAAACCAAGAACACAGGCTTCCGATAGAGCTTATTATGGACGGAGAAATCATTGAGAATAATTTAAAGCAGAATCGTTTGACGGAATCTTGGCTTTTGGAAGAATTGCGAAAAAGGGACATAAAGGTGAAAGAGACCGTGTACGCAGTGCTGCTGGGTAATGGGGATATTTATGTGGATCAATATAAAGACTATATATCAGCCCCTGTGGATAAGGAATGAAAGGAACAATCTTAAAGCCCTTTTTCGAACGGGATGGTTTCGACTTGTCTTGGGTACGAAATGTGCAGAAGTCCGTTTAACAGCTGAAATTGTAATAAATGAGATTCAGTGGCTTCGGGAAGCTGAATGGTTCGCTCAATTTCGCCGTAATACCGTTCACGCAGCACTTCCATTTCGGCAGGAAAAACAGGCGTGATCGTCCCTTTGATCAACAGCTGGGTTTTAGATAGTAAACGGATCGTTAATTCTTCCTCATACACACCGGGCATTTCCACAATGATAAAATTATATTCTTCATCTTGATAAAAGTCGTAAACAAATGTAGAAGCTTCGGAATCAAAAAAATGTTCCGGGGCTTTATATTTGAGCACATTTGTCCAAAAGTCACTTTGTTTATATTCATTCGTAATCTCAAGCCACTTTCGAATTTTTTCGAAATCCATATGAGATTCTCCTTAAATTTGATTTGCAATAGGCGCAGAAGGGTTTCCGATTTGGTCTTGGTCACTAACGTCTGAATCAATATTTCCAGTGTTCAAAAGTGAAGACGTAGGCGAAAGATCCCCTAAGGAAAAGTTTGCTCCAAAATATTTGCTGTTCGCAGTATGGCTGTTGTGCACAGTCGGGCCGACATCTATATTTCCGTTTTGCGTGACGCCGTTGATCTTAATATTTGCGATGTTAATTTGATATGGCATAGACGAAACCCCTTTAATCTAAAATTGGCGGTGGTGCAATCGGAGGAGCATTAACGTTGGATGTATCAGAGTTGCCGATAGATGTCTGGTCATTTACATCAGGATCGTTTAAGAAGTTTTCCATTACAGATTCTGTAGGTGATGTATCACCGAAAGAAGAGTTGGTTCCTTGAGATTTTTGATTGTTGGTAGGGCTGTTATAAGCAGCTTCGCCTATTGTAATTGAACCATTGCCCGAAATACTGTTGATCTTCAAATAATATAGGTTGATTACTGTAGACGGCATCCCATCACACCCTTCCATCTTTCTGTACAGTACATTATGCGCCGCTGCACCCAATTGTTCCTTGCATTTGCGGGCAAAACTCTATCTGGCCCCGGAGTGATGCTTGTTAGAAAAAAAGAATAAAGTTTGTCACAGCCTGAATGTCAATCTATTTGGCAAATACCTATCAGTGAATGAAAAGCCATTGACATAGTAATCAATGAATTGATTCAGAAGCTGGCAAACAGGATCAGTTTGAAATCATTGACAATGAAGCTAATGCCATGAAATAATACTCGTGAGTAACATTACTTTCGAGTATTATTTTTGGGGGTGGTCCTCGTTGAAAAGTAAAAAAGGACGTAAAGGAGAAGAAAGCCGGAAACGGTTACTCAAAGTTGCCGCTAATGAATTTTCGGTTCGGGGATTCCATGACGCGAAGGTAAGTGAAATTGTGAAAAAAGCTGGGTTCACGCAGCCTTCATTTTATCTGTACTTTCAAAGCAAAGAAGCCATCTTTGCCGAGTTAATAACCGATTTTCACTCTCGAGTCAGAAAGCTGACAGAGTCACTTCTTCTGGAAAACGGATTAAACACGGAGGATGTGTCAAAACGGGTACTGCTAGCTGTAGAGATTGTTTTTCAATTTTTGGCTGAGGACAAGGATTTAACCAAGATCGGCTTTTTTCTCAACCCGGAAGCAAAACAAATGAAAAAAGACTTGGCGATGGTTTTGAAAGAGAACTTAGAAGCAGAACAGCGGCTTGGCTATTTTCACTCTGAACTGGATATGGAAACTGTCGCTGAGTGTTTGGTCGGCATGATTGAACATTTAACCGATTCATTTTTGTTAACCGGAATCAAAGATCCGGCAAGCCTCGCAGCAGAGGTTGTGAATCTTTTAATATACGGGATGCTTCCGAAAGGGAATGAGGTAAGATGATATCTATTATTTTGAAAGTCAGTTTGGCAGCTTTTATGCTCGCGGGAGGCATCATAAAGGTAAGCCGTGTTCCCTTTCAAGTTGAGCATTGGCGGCATTATCAATATCCATTATGGTTTCTGACTGTTACCGGCATTCTTGAAATAGCCGGGGCACTTGCTATGACAGCGGGAATTTGGAATCGGTATGCAGCGATTGGAGCAGGTGTTCTGTTTGTCGTTCTCATGACGGGAGCCATTCATGCGCATATGTTTCGAGCAAGACAATCGGTCATCATGACGATACCAGCGATGATCTGTTTGATTGTTTCTATCATGATCATCATGGGGAGTTACACGTAAGCTTTACACTAATGTTTAAGAACAAGCCCATTTGCAGGAAATCTCCTTTTCTTATCGAATAATAGAAAGTCCAGGAATTAACTGAATCATTAAAATAGAGATCCATTTCTGCATTATTCGTCCGGCATCAGCTGGGCTTTTTTTATAAAGGAGGAATACAGGATGGCATTCACTTTGGAAGACATGACTGAGGAAGAGTTCGAAACCTTTCGCGGGATGTCCGTGCAAAATTATGCGAAACAAAACACAACGTCAGGAACTTGGACGGAAAAAGAGGCATTTGAGAAATCGGAGCAGGCATATGAGAACATGATTCCGAATGGGCGAGACAGCAGCAATCATTATTTTTGGAACATCACAAATGACCAAGGGGAAAGAATGGGCTGGCTCTGGCTGTATGCTGATCCGTTTCATCCGCAAAAGGAAGCGTTTATCTATTCCTTTGGATTGTATGAAGCCTTTCGCGGAAAAGGACTTGCTCAATTGGCGCTTCAAACGCTTGATGAAAAAGCAAGAGAGCTTGGTGCGGAAAGGCTGGCCCTTCATGTGTTTGCACACAACGAGACAGCCGTCTATCTTTATCAGAAGATGGGCTATGCCATGACCAATATTCGTATGCGGAAACAGCTGTGCTGAAAAGTTGCTTACGTTACCCAAACACAACATGCCTATCTGGAAGCAGTGGCAGGGTACTATAAGTCATCATTAGAAACATTAATGTCATTGGAAGGCTTGAACATATAAAGAAAAAGGACAACAGCTGTTGTCCTTTTCAATGCCGCTTGAACTTTCTCCCTCAGTCTTTTTTGTCTTGATGATCCAGCTCTTTTATTCGTTTCGTAAGCTCATTGAAAGCCTGATCAAGCTCCTTATACCCTTTATCATTTGGCATCATAAAACTGAGCTTTCCCAGCACTTCTTGTCTTTCTGTCTCAAGCTTTAACCGAAGCTCCTCCCGCTCATTTCTTTCTGAAGGAGCGTCGTTTAACTGCTTTTTGATGCCATTGTTCGAGATGATGAGTTTACTGTTTGTTGTTTTTTCGAGAAAGTATCGGTCATGTGAAACCGCCAGCAATGTGCCGCTGTATTGTGACAGTGTTTCTTCCAGTTGTTCGCGTGACGGCAGGTCGAGATGGTTTGTCGGCTCATCTAAAATCAGCACGTCTTTTTCCTCCAGAATATAGGCCATCAGTTTGATCTTTACACGCTCACCCATACTCATATGCTTGATCGGTTCAGTCCATTGGGCAGCTGTAAAACCTAAGTGCCTCATCAGATTTTGAACGTGCCCTCTTGCTTTGAATGTTTCATTCTCAAATAACTCTTCCGGTGTTTGTTCTAAAGGCAAATCAAACACCTCCTGCGTTAAATAGCCGATGTTTGCGGACGGCGACACCCATACGCTTCCTTCTGCTGTTTCCTGTCCAAGAATGATATTCAGTAATGTCGTTTTTCCGCTGCCATTGGGGCCTAAGATGGCAACCTTTTCGCCATGTTGAATCGTAAAGTTTGCGTTTTTAAAGAGAGTCCTTTCTCCAAACGCTTTTGTTACATTTTGAACTTCTAAAAAACGTTTCCCTGTTTTGTGGGTTGTATCGATTGAAAAGCGGACTGTATATTCTGGGGTAACGGGTTCCGCCTTTGCTTTTTCAAGCTCTTTTTCAAGCCTCTTCTGCTTGGATTTTATCTGGGCATCCGTACGCTTCGCTTTTACCCGGTGATATTCTTTAAACCCTTCCTTTTTCGTCGATTGAGCATGGGCTTTTTCCGACCAAGAAGCGAGCTCATTCATTTGTGCTTCAATCCGTTCAACCATTTTTTGCTGCTTTTCATATTCACGCTGCTGGGTGAGTCTTTTCTTCTCCCGGAACTTCATATACCCGGAGTAATTCCCTTTGAATTCAATCAGCGTCTGATCCTCAAGCGACCATATTTTTGTTGCGGCTTCGTCTAAAAAATATCGATCGTGAGAAACGAGAATCACAGTGCCGCTATAATGTTTCAGCTGGTGAATGAGAAATTGCATGCTTTTTTCATCAAGGTGGTTTGTCGGTTCATCTAACAGCAGCAGATCTGCATCCTCTGATAGTCCTTTCGCCAGCCGCGCTTTCAGTTTTTCACCGCCGCTTAACTGATGAAAATCACGAAGAGGCACATGCCATTTCTCTAGTAACTTCTTTTCGGCAGGTGTCTGATCCGCAAAGGAATACGCCGCGGTTTCCTGTTCAACCAAAGCCAGTTTTATATCCTTCCGAAGGATTTGACCCTGTGCAGGGGCTAAGTCATTGTGAATGAGGTGCAGCAGCGTAGATTTCCCAGCGCCGTTTTTTCCGATAATCCCAATGATATCTCCTTGCTGAACACTGGCATTTACATGTTTAAAAACAGTCAGATCCTTTACTTCATAGCTAACGTTTGTTAATGTTACGATCTCTTTCATCCATATCCCTCGCTTTAAAGGGAGAATAAAAAAATCCTCCCAAAATGTGTTGGAAGGATTAGCCGTGCCTGTGCATGATCAAATAAGCTATTTTTTATAAATAGCAGGTCGTATATATAGAAAATGGGCAGACTAATCCTATTTTTTGATTTGAAATATTGATTTCAAACGGTAAAAATAAGATTAGTTAATCATTGTCCACCCATCATCCCTTCTTGTTTTGATTACAAACACTATAGCACACCTTCAAATTCAAAAGCAAAGGTCATTTTCATCAAAAAAACTCCTGCTCTCATTTTTGAGGCAGGAGTTTCGAGTCTTATTGATGCTTCGCTTTTCTCACTTTATAAATCACAATCAGCAAAATAAACCAAACCGGTGTGACAAATAAGGAAACACGAGTATCCTGTGCCAGTGCCAGCACAACCAGAACAAACGCCAGGAACGCAAGAATCAGATAATTTGTAAACGGATAAAGCGGAAGCTTAAACTTGTTTGTTTTCGCTAATTCAGGTCTTGTTTTGCGGTATTTCATATGGCAGATGACCGTAATCCCCCAAATATAGATAAAGCATACGGTTGAAATACTTGTGATCAGGGTGAATACGCCTTCCGGCATGATGTAGTTTAACGTAACACCGATTAAAATCACGATAGCTGAAAAGAATAAAGCATTTCTAGGCACTTTACGCTGAGTCAGTTTCGCCATTGACTCAGGCGCATTGTGATCTTTCGCCAGGGAATAGACCATACGGCTTGTACTGAATACAGCGCTGTTGCATGCTGAAGCAGCGGATGTCAACACAACAAAGTTGATGATACTTGCAGCCCCGACGATGCCAACAGCAACAAATACTTGTACGAATGGGCTTTCGCTGGGATTGATGACATCCCAAGGGTAGATGCTCATAATCACGAGAAGAGCCCCGATATAAAAAAGCAGCACACGGACAGGAATATTGTTGATCGCCTTAGGGATTACTTTTTCAGGGTTTTCTGTTTCACCGGCTGTAAGCCCGACAAGCTCAATGCCGACAAAAGCAAACACAACCATCTGGAACGAGAGGATAAACCCGTGCATGCCATTCGGGAACAGGCCTCCGTGGCTCCAGAGATTTGTGAAGCTGGACACTCCTGAGCTTGTGGAAAAGCCTTTGAAAATCATCACAAGGCCAATGACGATTAACGCCAAAATGGCAATGACTTTAATCAAAGCAAACCAAAATTCTAATTCTCCAAAAAGCTTGACTGTCGCCAGGTTCATAATCAGTAAAATAATAAGAGCGATTAAGCCGGGCACCCATTGCGGCACACCAGGGAGCCAATATTGAGTGTAGAGCCCGACTGCTGTCAGATCAGCCATCGCAATGGAAATCCAGCAGAACCAATATGTCCAGCCGGTGATAAATGCTGCCATATCGCCCAGGTAGTCTTGTACAAAATCCACAAAAGAGTGATAGTTCAAGTTTGATAACAGCAGTTCACCCAGCGATCTCATAATTAAAAAGCAAATGATCCCTGTGATCATATAAGCAAATAAAATCGAAGGTCCAGCAAAATGAATCGATTTGCCTGAGCCGAGAAATAAGCCTGTCCCAATGGCTCCGCCGATGGCGATGAGCTGGATATGCCTGTTTTTCAAGCCTCTCTGCAACGTTTGCTGATTTATATTGTCTTTCGTCATGTCGTCTGTCACTTTATGTGTTCCTCCATTAAAAATTGATTATTGAGTCAGCAATCTATTTTTAATGATTATTATAACACTAAAATTTCTATCTTTTTTACTAAAAAAGGATTGATGAAAAGAATTTTAATGTGATTTGGACTATTTCCCGAAAAAAGCGGCTCCATTTAGGGAGCCGCTTTTTTATGCTTTTTCATTTTTTTTCATAAACAGGTAAAGCCCATAATCTGTCGGTGCGGATGCGTATCCTGCCTGCCGCAGCATTGCTGTGATATTGCCGCGATGGTATGTTCCGTGATTGACAACGTGGGGAATCAGTTCGGAAACAGTTGTTTTCATGATTCCGCCTGAGGGATTTTGAATCTGGAGTGGCTTATTGAGCTGTTCTTTTTGCTGTAAAAATAGTGTATAGCGCTCGGATAATCTCAGAAAAAGGTCTTCCATTTCCTCTATTTCTTTAGCCTCTGTCTGTTCTTTTAGCTGTTCAGCTAACGCCAAAGCATCGCTCATCGTTTTGCCGGAAAACACTTCAATCCAGCCGAGATCAGAAAGGTAAACATGAGACAATACATGGGATATCGACGGAAACACACTTTGAATTTCTTGATGGTATACCTCTTTTGGAAGCTCTTTTAATCGGTTGAATATTTGTTGATTGGCCCAGACATTATATTCATACAATTTTAATGAAAAATCCGACATGTTAAATTTCCCCCTTCGTGTGTATAGCTTCTATTATACACGAACGTGCGTTCTTATGAAGAGTGCTCGTGAATAAAATTTGTTGACATATATAGTTTAGGGGAATAAACTAATTGACATTGAACATAAAGTTTAGCGGGGTAAACTATAATGAGGAGGGGAAGATATTGAATGAACAAAAGCTATGTCAGGCGATAAACCTGTTCGTGGAAGTCCTGCTTGGAGGGACAGAATTTGTGCATCGTGAAATCAATCAGGATGTCTTCAAGCATATCTCAAGGGAACAGGCAGACCTGTTGAAAATTTTAAAAGTCAAGGGCCCAACCTCTCCCGGCAGCCTGGCCATGTACCAAAATGTACATAAGAGCGCGATCTCTAACAGACTGAAAAAGCTGCTCGAAAAGGGATTGGTTCAATGGGACGACTGTCCGGCAAAAAATGATAGGCGCTCTAAGCTTATTAACATTACACCCAGTGGTGAACACATACTAGAAGAATTAGATTCTGCCATCTTTAACGCGCTCAAACCGCTGATCGATGATATAGATGAGGAACACTTACATTCCATCATCGAGATATTCACCATTTTAAAAAGCAAATTTAAAGGAGGAGATTCTGCCGAATGAGAGCAATCATCAAATTCAAGTGGGCAATTGCAGCCATAGTATTAGCACTAACCGTCGTTTTGAGTTTGTTTTCTCCGAACTTAACGGAGCTGGCCAATCAAAAGGGGCAGGCCCAGCTTCCCGCTGATGCGGTTTCAGAAAGGGCAAACGCCATTTTAAAACAAGCGGGAGAAGACAATAATTCGATCAGTGTCGTCTTTACATTAGACCATGCTCTAAAGAAAGAAACAGAGAATCAGCTTCGGATAATGATCGATAAAATCAAAAAGATCGACGGTGTAGAAGAGGTAACATCTCCTCTGTCAGCGGAAAAAGAAGTCAAAGACCAGTTGATGTCGAAAGACAAGAAAACCGTTCTCGTGCCTGTCACGATTACAGGTTCTGATAAAAAGGCGGAAAAAATTGCGGACGAGATTTATCAAATCGTTCCTGATGATTTGACGGCATATATTACGGGAGCTTCCCTTATCAACCAGGATTTCGCTCACAGCTCAGAGGAAGGGCTTAAGAAAACGGAAGTGATTACAGTCTGCCTGATCATCGGTTTACTGTTGATCGTGTTCCGATCTGTTGTGACGCCTTTTATCCCGATTGTGGTTGTCGGTTTTTCTTATCTGATCAGTCAATCCATACTGGGCATCCTTGTATACAATGTTGATTTTCCTATCTCGACGTTTACGCAAACCTTCTTAGTCGCGATCTTGTTCGGTATTGGAACAGATTACTGCATACTGCTTCTTACACGATTCCGTGAAGAATTGGCAAACGGGCATGATAAAAAAGAAGCGGCGCTTATCGCTTACCGCACAGGGGGAAAAACCTTATTTATCAGCGGATTTGCGGTATTAATCGGATTTTCCGCCTTAGGATTTGCGAAGTTTGCGATTTTCCAATCCGCAGTAGGGGTAGCAGTCGGTGTGGGAATTTTAATGATCATCCTCTACACACTGCTGCCATTATTTATGGTGACGCTGGGTGAAAAATTATTCTGGCCTTCTAAGAAAGTGCTGTCACACAGTGATAACAAACTATGGGCGTTTCTCGGCAGACACTCCGTTGCGCGTCCGTTTCTGTTCATTGTCATCACGGTGGTGATTACGCTTCCGTTCATCTTGACCTATGATGACCAGATTTCATTCGACTCAACTGCGGAAATCAGCAGCGATTATAAATCTATAAAAGCTCTCGAGGCCATTAAGGATGGATTCGGGGAAGGAAAAGCGTTCCCGATCAATGTTGTCATAAAAGGAGACAAAGATCTCACAACAGCTGATACAATTCCTTATCTAGGAAATATCAGCAAAGCGATCGAGAAAGTTGATCATGTTGACTCTGTGATGACCATTACGCAGCCGACTGGTGAAAAAATCAAAGATTTATATATTGATAACCAGCTAGGATCGGTTTCAGACGGGCTGGATAAGACGGTAAAAGGGATTGCCGATGTCCAAAGCGGATTAACGGATATAGAAAACGGACTGAATCAAATGGCAGGGCAAACCGGCTCGGCCTCAAATGGAGGGTCTGGCGGTTCACTGGGCGATGCGGCAGATGGCTTGGGCAAAATCAATCAGCAGCTGCAGCTCGTGAGCAAACAGATTTCCCAAACCGGCAATACCGCACAGACCGTGCAGCAGCTTACGGCAATCAGCGGACAGCTTGGCCAGATTCAAACCGGTCTTGAACAAGCGAACCAGCAGCTCTCAGGCCAGCAGGCACAAGCCGGAACGCTGACAGAAAGCCTGAAGAAGCTGTCCGAAGGCGTGAGGAGCGCAAATCAGGGCCTGACGAAAGTCTCTGACGGTATTACAGCTTCCAGTGATATGTTAGAGGACATGAGCAAAAGTCCAACTGTAAGAGATACAGGCATATTCATTCCTGATCAAGTAATGAAGGACAAAGACTTTAAGAAGTCAATTGACGAGTATTCCTTTGCAGACGGCAAAGGTGTTCAATTAAGTGTCGTTCTGGATTCAAATCCGTACTCAGAACAAGCTATTGCGACAATAAACCAAATCAAAAAAGCTGTCGCAAACGAAGTTGACGGCACTCCTTTGGAGGATGCACAGATCGTATACGGCGGGGTCACGAGTATGAATGCGGACTTAAAAGAGCTGTCCACAACGGACTTCTCCAGAACAATGGTGATTATGATTATAGGCCTGTTTATCGTGTTAACCATTTTGTTCCGCTCAATGATCATGCCGATTTATATGATCGCGTCATTGCTGCTGACGTACTATACGTCGATATCCATAACAGAATTAATTTTTGTAAACGGCTTAGGAAACGCGGGTGTCAGCTGGGCAGTGCCATTCTTCAGCTTTGTCATCTTGATCGCGTTAGGGGTAGATTATTCGATCTTCTTGCTGGATCGATTTAAGGAAGAGGTGCACCTTGGCATTGAGCAAGGTGTCGTCAGGTCAATGAGCAAAATGGGATCTGTCATTATTACAGCTGCCATTATATTGGCCGGTACGTTCGCGGCGATGATGCCTTCAGGTGTCAATACACTGATGCAGGTGGCAAGTGTTATCATCATCGGGCTCTTGCTTTACGGCCTTGTCATACTTCCGCTCTTCATCCCGGCAATCATTGCGACCTTTGGAGAAGGAAACTGGTGGCCGTTCGGCAGGAAGAAAGGAAAAGAGTAATCGAGAGAAGAGTGATGAATGGTCATCACTCTTTTTTCATGACTAAACAACTAACTTCAGACGTGTTACCCAAAAAAGGTCAGACGATCAAACGGCGGCTGTACTTAAAAACAAAGAGCCCGGAAAACATTCCCGGGCTCTTTGTTTTATTTCCATTCTGCAATTGTATCAATCGGCAGACGGTAGGAAGCATAGCCTTCGTCTGCTGCTTTTCCGATAGAAAGTAGCATAACCGGTACATAACGTTCTTTATCTAATCCGAAGGTTTCCGCGATGTTTTCTTTATCGTATCCGCCGATCGGGTTTGTATCGTAGCCATGCGCGCGTGCAGTCAGCATCAGCTGCATGGAAACGAGACCTCCGTCAATCAGGATCGTTTCACGGTTGACCTGTGCCGGAAGCTTTTCAAAATGTGCGGTCAGCGCGGCGATTTGTCTGTCTTTAACCTCCTGCGGCATGTAACCAAGTTCCACGGCTTTTGAATAGATTTCTTCTAAGTAGTCTGCATTGTTCATGTCTGCAAATACAGCGATGACAGCAGATGATGTTGTGACCTGTGTTTGGTTAAAGCTTGCAAGCGGTGCGAGCTTTTCTTTTCCTTCCGGGCTGTCAATGACAAGAAAACGCCATGGCTGCGCGTTAACAGAAGATGGCGCGGTTGTTGCTTCCTCTAAGATCTCTGTCATTTCTTCTTTGCTGATTTTTACTGCCGGATCATAGTTGCGAATCGAACGGCGGCCTTTCATAATTTCCATAAAATCGTTTGTTTTGATCAAGTTGATACACTCCTCTTAAGCTTCGATATTATTTATATTGTTTCGCATGCGCGCCAGCACATCAATGAGCAGGCGGCGTTCTTCTGCGCTTACATTTGCGAGCATTTCCTTCATGAAACGCTCCTTTTCCTTCTTAGAAGACTCGATTCGCTCTCTTCCTTGGTCTGTTAACCGAACAAGGGTGATGCGGTTGTCCTCAGGCTTGCGCCGCCTTGATACCATGCCTTTGGCTTCCAGCTGTTTCAGGTGTCTGGTAACGGCTGCGCTATCGATATTTACTTTCTTTTGAAGGTCGCTTTGACTGATCTCATCTGCATGATAAAGCAATGTCAGCAATTCCAAACGAGATTGGCTGATGCCCGTGCATGCCTCGAACTTCACGCCAATCACCTTGTTCACGCCTTGCAGCTGATATAAAATCTCGGCTTCCTCTGAACAAAATGACGCCAAAACCCATCCCTTCTTTCCTGTCAAAACTATTAATTGATATATCAATGATTGACACGTCAATTAATATACAACGATTGATTTCATCTTGCAAGCCATTTGCATCTTCGAAAAACCTCCCAGCGGAATATCACTTTGCCGAGCCCGTGCTCAAACGGCTTTCACAGGCTGAAAGTTATGATACAATATACAAATGTTTCACAGCTTCAATCCATTATTGGAGCTGACATCCATTATATAAGGGACTAGGTTGAAGGGAAGGTTTGATAACATGCTGCACAATCCAACTGGAAAAGAACGCTTGGCACTAGCGTTTCTGCTCGGCATGCTTGCTATATTGGGCCCGCTTAATATAGATATGTATTTGCCAAGTTTTCCTGAAATCGCGGAAGATTTATCAGCAAGTGCTTCACTTGTTCAGTTAAGTTTAACAGCCTGTCTGGTCGGGCTTACGATCGGCCAGCTGATTGTCGGGCCGGTCAGCGATGCGCAGGGAAGACGAAAACCGCTATTAATCTGTATTTTTTTATTTGCGTTATCTTCTCTGTTTTGTGCACTGTCGCCCAATATAACAACTTTAGTGGCTGCGCGTTTTTTACAGGGCTTCACTGCTTCTGCAGGGCTTGTGCTGTCTCGCGCAATCGTCCGCGATGTGTTTACCGGAAGAGAGCTTTCTAAATTTTTCTCGCTGTTAATGGTCATTACCGCGGTGGCGCCAATGGTTGCGCCTATGACAGGCGGTGCCATTTTGCTTTTGCCGTTCGCAACGTGGCATACAATTTTTCACGTCCTCATGATCATCGGATTTTTACTCGTTCTTCTGATTGCATTGAGGTTAAAAGAAACGCTTCCGCCGGAAAAACGGATTCCGAGCTCAATCGGAACATCCGTCAAAACGATGGGCAGCCTGTTGAAGGACCGGTCCTTTATGGGGTACGCGTTAACTGTCGGATTTATTCACGGGGGAAGCTTTGCATATGTGTCTGGTACGCCTTTTGTATACCAGGACATCTACGGGGTGTCTCCGCAGGTATTTAGTATTCTTTTTGGCATTAACGGGCTGGCGATTATATCGGGCAGCTTTATCATCGGACGCTTTGGCGGAATCATTCATGAAAAAAGCCTGCTCCGTATAGCGGTCATTACGGCTATGATTGCGACGGCTGTGCTATTAACCATGACCATGATTCACGGCCCGCTTGCTACATTAGTCATAGCCATTTTCATTTACATGATTACGATCGGCATGGTTCTGACCAGCACGTTTACCTTGGCCATGGAAAAGCAGGGGCACCGCGCCGGAAGTGCAAGTGCGCTGCTTGGGATGCTCCCGCTGCTCCTCGGTTCAATCGTGTCACCGCTTGTAGGCATTAATGAGACAACAGCCGTTCCGATGGGAGCCATCATGTTTGTAACAGCTGTCATCGGCTCACTGGCGTTTTTTGGATTAACGAAAGAACGAGTAGGGCAGAATTCATAAAAAAACCTGACATGACGTCAGGTTCTTTGTTTTATTTAGAGTAACAACAGCAGGCCTGCAATCGCCGGAGTCAAAAAGATGGCTGATTTCAAAACCACCTTTGGCATGAGGTTGGTGAATTTCGCGCCTACATAGGCACCGCACATTGTCCCGACCAGAACTTTGACAAGCAAAACGTAATCAACAAAACCTTCTGTGATATATCCGATGCCTCCACCTACAGCCAAAGGGATGATCACAAGCATTGTCGTTCCGACAGAATGGCGAATGGACAGATTCAGCATAATCATTAAACCGATTTGAATAAAAGGTGCCGACCCGATGCCGAATGTGCCGGAAAGAACGCCGGCTGCAATTCCTAAGATGACCGCTCTCGTATACGTTGAAAGAGTGCTTTGATTCACTTGAGCCTTCTCTTTTAAAATAAATAATCTGATTAAAATGAGAATTGCTGATAAAAATAACATTCCAGCCGTCAAATAATGAAGCAAATCAGCCGGAATAAAAGATGTCAGCTTGGCGCCGAAAAATGAGCCAACCGCAGCAAAGCCTCCGACTATTAAGCCGATTTTCATTTGAATGTTGCCCTCGCGATAGTGGCTGTATGCCCCTGATAAGCTTGTAAAAGCCATGCCGGCAAGTGAAGTGCCTAAAGCCGTATGAATCGGGATATGGAAAAGAAGCGTTAAAAGGGCAATGACAAAGCCGGCTCCACCGGCGCCAATAAAGCCTAAAATAATTCCTAGAAGAAACATAACAAGAATAATGAGCATATTTTTTCCTCCATTGAAAAGATGTAAAAATGTAATCGTGCGCTATTCTGGCGGAGGTATGGTGTCCTATTGACGAAGAAAAACACGCCGTTTTTTCAGTTGCCAGTAGTCCGTCGACCGTCGTTCAGCAAACATATCGTACCTCAAATTCTGAGATCTGACAAGGCAGTTTGTTGCTTCCCATTACCATCTGTTATATGATTTTGATGAAGAAAAGCCCTTGAATATATTCAAAAGAGGTATTATATATGGACGATTTTAAATTAGATAAGCCGACTCCCTACTACCTGCAATTTTATAACCAGCTAAAAAAAATGATCTTCAACGGGACTTTTAAGCCTGGGGAACGGATAAACGAAACACAGCTGGCGAAAAGCTTTGGCGTCAGCCGCTCTCCGATAAGGGAAGCCATGCGGCTGCTTGAGAAAGACGGGTTGTTAAAAGCGGATGACCGAAATGGATTTTCGATCACGTCATTAACGGCAAAAGATGTAGATGAGATTTATAAAATCAGAATTCCGCTGGAGCAGCTGGCAGTCGAATTAGTCATAGACGA
The DNA here is from genome assembly GCF_038050295.1 of Bacillus sp. FSL R5-0603. Lineage (NCBI taxonomy): Bacteria > Bacillati > Bacillota > Bacilli > Caryophanales > Bacillaceae > Bacillus > Bacillus sp. FSL R5-0603. Next base: position 541,208 of record NZ_JBBOYP010000001.1, read on the forward strand.
AGCGGACGAAGAAGAGCTGACCACACTCGAAAAACAGCTTGAAGAAACAGAGAAAGCCATTCACAACGGCACGGAAGATACGGAAATCATTCGTTTAAACCAAAAATTTCATGAGCTGCTGGTTGATTTCAGCCATAACAGACATTTGAAAAATTTGCTTGAGCATGTAAATGATCTGATTCATTTTTGCAGAATCCTTAATTATACCGGCGACCACCGTGCAGAAACGATACTGCGTGAGCACCGCAGGATATTTGAAGAAGTGAAAAAGAAAAACAAAGAAGCAGCCAAACAGCATGTGCTGGCTCATTTCAATCATGACTGTGAGCATTTGAAGCATGTGCTTGAAGAAGGTAAAGAGAATTGATTTCTATGATCCGGTACCAAGGGGGAGCAGAACCCTTGGTATTTTTTTATGTATTCACCACATATCTAAGAGGCCCCGTTAATAAGATTTTATGATGGTTTGACTAACGAATAATGGGGGTTAAACATGTTTATCCATATCGTCGGGCCTGGTGATTCTTTGTTTTCGATAGGCAGAAGATACGGTGCTTCTGTTGATCAAATACGGGGTGTGAATGGTTTAGATGAAACGAATATCGTGCCGGGGCAGGCTCTGCTTATCCCTCTTTATGTATATACAGTCCAGCCGGGAGATACGCTTACCGCCATTGCAGCCAAAGCGTTTGTGCCATTAGAGCGACTGCGAGCCGCCAATCCGGGCATCAGCCCAAATGCTTTACAAGCGGGAGCAAAAATAACGATTCCTTCGATCTCAAATTACATTGCGGGGACATTGAGTTTTTACGTGCTCCGAAATCCTGACCTCGATCGGGAATTAATCAATGATTATGCGCCATACTCGTCTTCGATTTCAATTTTCGAATACCATATTGCACCGAACGGCGACATTGCAAACCAATTGAATGATGCGGCCGCTATCGAGACAACTTGGCAAAGACGAGTCACGCCGCTTGCGACTATAACAAACCTTACATCAACAGGATTCAGTACAGAACTCGTTCACCAAGTCCTGAACAACCCGACAGCGAGAACCAATCTGGTCAACAATATTTATGACTTAGTTTCCACAAGGGGATATGGCGGTGTGACAATCGATTTTGAACAGGTGAGCGCCGAGGATCGTGACCTTTTCACTGGTTTTTTGCGTCAGCTGAGAGATCGCCTTCAGGCGGGAGGATATGTGCTGACGATAGCTGTTCCGGCAAAAACAAGCGATAATATCCCCTGGCTGAGAGGCTATGATTACGGAGGAATAGGAGCGGTTGTTAATTATATGTTTATCATGGCTTATGATTGGCATCATGCCGGAAGTGAGCCGGGTCCTGTAGCGCCGATTACTGAAATAAGGAGAACCATTGAGTTTACGATTGCGCAGGTGCCGAGCAGAAAAATCATTATCGGAGTCCCGCTCTACGGGTACGACTGGATCATCCCGTACCAGCCGGGCACAGTTGCTTCAGCGATTTCAAATCAAAACGCAATCGAAAGAGCGATGAGGTACCAAGCCCCGATACAATATTCAGAAGAATATCAATCACCGTTTTTCCGGTACAGTGATCAGCAGGGGCGGACGCATGAGGTATGGTTTGAGGATGTCAGAAGCATGAGCCGGAAGATGCAGATCGTCCGCGAATACAGATTGCAGGCTATTGGCGCTTGGCAGTTAACGCTGGGCTTTACACCGGGCCCATGGCTTCTGCGGAAATTTTTTACGATCAGAAAAGTGTAAAAAAAGACACCAGAGTTTGGGTGTCTTTTTTTGATTAAGTCCAGAGCAGCAGAATAGTTCATTCATTTGTACCTTGCATGGGTTGTGTTCCCATTTTACGATTAGTAGTAGTCTGATCAAACAAAGAGTCAGAATTTGAGAGGGAGTTGTCTACATGAAGACAGTATTGATTTTGAATTTTCCTGCGGAAGGCCATGTGAATCCTACCTTAGGCATTACAAAAGCGTTTTCCGATAAGGGATATGATGTCCATTATATATCCACTGAAAAATATAAAAAACGATTAGAAGCAGCGGGAGCAACGGTCCATCTTCACCGGGATCTGCTGCGAACGACACCTATTCATGTCGGTTCGCCCAATGGCATTCTTGATTTCTTGAAAATCCATATCAAAACGTCATTGGACATTTTACAGATTGTCAAAGACTTATCTAAGAGCATTCAATTTGATTTTGTTTATTATGATAAATTCGGCGCGGGGGAATTGGTAAGGGATTACTTAGATATTCCAGGAGTCTCTTCATCGGCGTCTTTCTTGTTTGGCGAGGAGCACCTGAAAATCCTGCCGCTGCATCCGGAGTCTGGAGCGCCGCTTGAATTGGATCAAGAGTGCGAAGACCTTTTGGCAAAAATGAAAGAAACGTACGGTGTTGCCCCGAAAAACCTGGTTCAATTCATGAACAATAAAGGGGAATTAAACGTAGTGTATACAAGCCGTTATTTTCAGCCAGAAAGTGATCGTTTCGGGGATGAATGTCTATTTATCGGGCCGAGCTTTCCAAAGAGAGCGGAAAAAACAGATTTCCCGATTGAACAGCTAAAAGATGAGAAGGTCATTTATATTTCAATGGGGACTGTACTGGATCATACAGAGGATTTCTTCAACCTTTGTATTGATGCATTTTCAGGCTTTAACGGAAAAGTCGTCATCGCTGCCGGAGAAAAAGCGGACCTGACCAAATTAAAGCAGGCGCCGGAAAACTTTATCATTGCTCCGTATGTCCCTCAGCTGGAAGTGCTGGAGCAATCGGATGTTTTCATTACACACGGCGGAATGAACAGCGTAAACGAAGGCATTCATTTCAGCGTGCCACTGGTTGTCATGCCTCATGACAAGGATCAGCCGATGGTGGCGCAGCGTCTCTCTGAACTCCGTGCAGGCTATGTCATCTCTAAAGATGAAGTCAATGCCCAAATATTAAAACAGGCCGTAGATGAGGTTTTGCGCAACGATCAGTATACGGCAGGCATTAAAAAAATCAATCAAAGCTTCAAGGAATGTATGGACATGGAAGAAGTGATGGAGCGGATTGATGAGTTGATTCGCCAAAAAAACAAATAAGAAAAAGAACTCCCGTACCTTGTACGGGGAGTTCTTCATTTAAAACTTGATTTTGATTTTTTGAGCATCACTGATTTTCTTATGGTTATGGTCAAAGACGTCACTTGTCGTGATTTCGATCCACTTAATCTCTTTTGTTTTCTTCTCAGCATCCGCGGCCTTATCATGAGCATGGCCGCTTGATGCGTTCACAATAAAGCCGAGATTTCCGGACTTTTCGGCCCCGCCTTCCAATTCACCGTTTAACTCTTCAAGATAAATATCTTTGTTCCAATCAAAGGTTTCGCCCGTATTTGTTTTCATCAATGCAATCGGCGCAACATTTACTTTTTTTGAAGAGGTGTTCTTGATATCAACGAAAACCTTAACGAAATCAAACTCTTCATCGTGTGTTAACTCATGAAAGTAGTCAATCATGCTGTAGTCCGGGCGCAAGTGGATCAGCTTCATTTCTTTTACTGTTAACTCCACGTCGCCAATCTTATAGGTTTTGTTCACCTGTTTGATATCTTTTAAGACAGCTTTTCCTTTATCATCTGAAAACGTTTGGCCGACCTTAAGCAATGACCGGTCATCAGTTACCTGGGAATTAGGCTGATAATTATCTGTGCTGTCCTTCTGGGATGAAGTGCTTTGCAGCTCAGCTTTTACTGTTTTCTCCCCGCCTGCATGCTGTTTTTCAGTACTGGCGTTTGATGAGCAGCCCGCAAGCATGATAGCAAAAACGAAAATTGAAAGAATTCTTCTCATGATGATTCCTCCATTAAAAAGAGATCCCGTTACTTCATACAAGCAACGGGACACCTTGTATTCTTTTACTTATCGTTAATCTTAATGTTGTATTGTAAAGCCTTGAAGACATTTTTGGCGATTTCTGTATTGTCGATTTGGCCGGCAAATGTCTCACTAGATGGACCGTATGCATAGACGGGAACATCTTCACCGGTATGTCCGCCTGTTGTCCATCCAGTGTGAGAGCGTTTATTAAAGATGTTCTCGATTGCGTTATCGATATCCAGCACTTCCTTCGATTTTGCCGCTTCTTCAACAGATTGAATTTCGGCTTTTGTTAAAGACAATTTCTTTTGATCGATATATGTTTTCAACGTTTTTTCAACATCCGCGCCGTCAGCGATCTTTTCTGCCATAAAGTCAGGTGTGCGTTTTGCGGCTTTAATGGGTTCACTGAACCAATTGTAGATGCCGTCCGCACCGATGGAATATCCGCCGGTTGAGTGGTCAGCCGTTGCGACAACCAATGTGTGCTTGTCTTTTTTAGCGAAATCAATAGCCGCCTTATAAGCTTGTTCGAAGTCTTCCATCTCGCTCATGGCGCCGACGATATCATTGTCATGGCCCGCCCAGTCAATTTGGCTGCCTTCCACCATGAGGAAGAATCCGTCTTTATCCTTGTTTAATTTTTTAATGGCTGTGTTTGTCATATCTTTAAGTGATGGAATATCCTTCGTCCGGTCAATCTTTTTAGGCAGGCCGCCGTCAGCGAATAGGCCGAGAACTTGGCTGTCTTTGTTTTTCAGCATGTCCTTGCGGTTATCCACATAGCTGTACCCCGCTTTTTTGAATTCCTTGATCAAATTACGGTCCTTACGGTCAAAATTGCTCTTTCCTCCGCCTAGAAGGACATCAATTTTGTGCTTGCCGTTGACCATCTCATCAAAATAATCATTCGCAATTGAGTTCATATTTTTTCGGCTGTGGTCGTGTGAACCGAAAGAGGCCGGAGTGGCGTGTGTAATTTCTGAAGTGGCCACAAGTCCTGTTGCTTTTCCTTTTTCTTTCGCAGCTTCAAGCACCGTTTTGGCTTCTGACCCGTCGTTATCAACCGCTATGGCATTATTGTATGTTTTAATTCCCGCAGACATAGCCGTTGCCGCCGCTGCAGAATCCGTTACATTTTGTTCAGGATCATCGGGGTAAGTTGTTTGCTGGCCGACAAGATACTGATCAAAAGCCGTAGGCTCCACAACTTTTGTCTTTTTATTATCCTTTAAGTATCGATAAGCAGACGTATAAGACACACCCATACCATCACCAATCAGAACAATAACATTCTTAATTTCGTCGTGGTTCCCCTTTTTCTTTTCCTGGGCGCTGGCTTCAGGCACACTGCCGCTGGCTAAGCTGCTGAACGCAATTGATGATAAAACCGCGATAGGCAGTAATTTCTTCGGGAATTTTTTCAACTGGATAACCTCCTAAATGTAGATGAATCTCAATGACAACCCAATTATATTTTTAAACTGTTAAGCTAGTATTAATGGATTTTAAAGATTGGATTTACAAGAATAATGAACTGGCACCCTTAAATAATGGTTATTCTTTTATGAGAAGTTTTAGAAGGAAAGAGTGATAGTACTAAAGAAATAAATTGGAGGAATAGATACTGGCCGTGGATAGGCGGACTGAAATCTGCTATAGTCGCATACAAGCAACCCGCTTACATCTTGAACAATTTTAAGTATTATGTTGGAAAGAGGTATTGTGTAAGCACATGTCTGAGCAGTTCATATGGAGTGGCATCATTTTATTTTAGGAGGGAACAACATGGACGTTTTTTCTGAGTATTTAGCGGGGATTGATGACCAGTTCCACCGAGAAAGAACGGAAGAGGTGTTAACTTGGATAAAAAATAAATATCCAAATTTACATACAGAAATAAAATGGAACCAGCCGATGTTTACAGATCACGGTACATTTATTATTGGCTTTAGTGTTTCTAAAAAGCATTTAGCTGTCGCTCCTGAAAAAGTAACGATAGCGCACGTAGAGGATGATATTGTGAAGGCAGGATATGACTACACCGAGCAGCTGATACGTATCCCTTGGAACGGTCCAGTTGATTACACGCTACTTGAGAACATGATTGAGTTTAATATTCGGGATAAGGCAGACTGCTCCACTTTTTGGCGAAAATGAAGGAAAAAGGCATAACATATGAGCTGTATAAAATATGTTACACCTTTTCATTTGTCTATTTTTCGTTTTGATCATCTATTGCTGCTTTTCTTCAAACAAGGTCTTTTCATTGAGCGTAAGCTGGCTCGCAGAATAATGATTACCTTGTTTCCATTTCACTTCAATCGTAATATCATGGCCTTCAAGCTCATGTTCATCTAACCGCTCTAAAAAAGAAACGGACTTTTCTTTTGCGCTTCCATCAGAAAAAGTGCCTCCAGCATAATCATGCATCGGGATTTCCGTGTCAGAACTCAGCAGAATTTCATCATCCTTTTTTACAATCAGTGATTCCAAATAAGTGTTGTCTATTTCAATTGTATCACCGATCCAATAAAGTTTGCCGCTGTATTCATTCGGTGCATCTTCATTTTTTTTTGAAAACAGCTTCCCAATTCTGGTCTTTGCTTTCTCCCTGCCAATTCGGATACTCCAAACGAACATGATGAATCAGGTGATAGGAAAAAAAGATCAAGCAGAAAGCGATTAATAGGAATGCCGTGAAAATGAGAGGGTATTTATAATGACTGGACATAAAAGACTCCTATTCGTTTAATCAATTACCTTTGAAAATAGAATTTCATCCCGAATTAAAATGCCGTTTTCAGCCACCTCGGGAATCTCCGGCTTGAGTCGGCGCGCTTTTTCAACTGCGTTCGGAAACACTTCGGCGAATTGATAGCCTCTCTTTTGATAAAACGCCATCGCATGTACATTATCATTCGTTGTGATAAGCTTTATTCGTTGACAATGTGCATGTTTAGCCGTCTCTTCAACCTGCTGAAGTAAAGCTGTGCCGATTCCTTTATTTTCAATCATACTATCAAATGAAATAATTTCACAATCTTTCCCATCTATTGTGTATGTAATACAGCCAATGATTTCGCCGCTTTCATTTACTGCGGCAAATCCATCTAATTCATCACACCGAAAAATGCCGCTGGAAATCGCCATCTCGGGTGTACCCCAATGCTTGGCAAAAAAATCGGTCAACATATGTTTCGCTATCTCATTGTTTGGGATGATGATCATCGTAACACTCCTCTATTGAAAGATTGCATGTGTATTATCAATATAAACAATATATAACAAAAAAATAGATGTTGAGGTGACAGCATGGAAATCAGAGATGTCATTTACGGGCATCACCATATAGATGGAGTGCTGGAAGAGCTTATCAAAAGCGCTCCTGTGCAAAGATTAAAAGGGATCTATCAAGGCGGAGCAAGCTTTTTAGTCAATCGAAAGTGGAATGTGACCAGGTATGAGCACTCCATCGGCGTAATGCTCCTGATCAAAAAGCTCGGAGGAACGATAGAAGAACAGGTTGCAGGTCTGCTCCACGACGTATCACACACAGCTTTTTCTCATGTGGTCGACGTTGTCTTTGAAAATCAAGCAGAAGACTATCATGAAAACATCTTTCAACAAGTCATTGTTCACTCTGAAATCCCGGACATTCTACAAAAACACGGCTATCATACTGAAGAACTTTTATCTGACGATTCAAAGTGGACATTGCTCGAACAGCCCGCGCCGGAGCTGTGTGCTGATCGGACAGACTATACGCTGCGTGATATGTACCGATATGGACACATTAGCCTGCATGAAGCGCAAACCTTTTTGGATCATCTTATTGTGAGAAACGGAAGGATGTTTCCGGATAGTGTTGAAGCCGCCGAATGGTTTGTCAGTGTGTACTACAAGGAAGTGATTGATTTCTTTTTGAATCCTGTGAATGTATATGGATATGAATATTTAGCGCGAGCATTGAAGGCAGCGCTGCGGCATCATGTCATATCCGCAGAGGACCTCCTGAAAACAGACCAAGAGGTACTGAACATCCTGCGTGCATCAAAAAATGAAGAAGTCCTGAGCTTGCTTACATCTATTCATCCCGGCATACAAGTAATAGAGGATGACATCCAGTACGATTTCCATCAAAAGAAGAAAATGCGCCTAATTGATCCATCCATTTTTCTTGATGGCGAATGGATCAAATCCTCAGATGCTTCTGAAAAGGTGAGGAAAATGGGTGAGGCCGCTTATCAAAAAGCAAAAAAAGGTGTGTATATAAAAATCTTAAATCAGTAATTGCCGCCTGAAAGCGGCTTTTTTTCATGTTTGGCTTTGCAAACAAAGGGGAATAGGACAAACTGCGGGAATGCTTTATGAGAATATCAGCGTATTTACATACCGTTCGGGGGTATAGTATTATCGATAGGGCATGTTTTCATTGTCTGCGGGCAAAAGTTACAGGAAAAAATGAAGCAAAGGAGAATGAACATGAAAATCTCTAAAAATGCACTGGGAATTCTGATGTTATCTCTTGTTTTAGTTTTATCAGCATGCGGCAATAACAACAGTACGAAACAAAGCACACATGACAATCATCCAGACTCCTCAACACATGAAGAGATGGACCATTCCGGATCAGCTGACGTTCCAGAGGGATTACAGGAATCTAAAAATCCGAAATACAAAATAGGCAGCCAGGTAATCATCAATACTTCCCATATGAAAGGCATGAAAGGTGCCGAAGCTACGGTAACAGGCGCCTATGATACAACGGCGTATGTTGTTTCTTATACTCCGACTAATGGGGGACAGCGTGTGGATCATCACAAATGGGTGATCCAAGAAGAAATCAAAGATGCTGGAGATAAAACGTTACAACCCGGAGATCAGGTGATTTTAGAGGCTTCTCATATGAAAGGCATGAAAGGAGCAACAGCCGAGATCGACTCCGCGGAAAAAACAACTGTATACATGGTAGACTATACATCGACAACAAGCGGCGAAAAAGTGAAAAACCACAAATGGGTCACCGAAGATGAGCTTTCAGCTAAATCATAAAAAATCCTCCTTTTACAAGGAGGATTTTTTTGCTGTCTGAACAGGTCTTGTTAAAGAAATGAAAGCAAACAGGACAGCGATGATCACAATTGACCCGCCGCACCATGCTGTTGACACTACAGTACCCGTCTGATCCAAAACAACACCGCCAATGGCTGAACCAAGGGCAATTCCGACTTGGAGGGCCGATGTGTTAAAGCTTTGCTGAATGTCAGACGAATCAGGTGCAATTTCAATTAAATAGCTTTGCTGAGCCGGGGCGAGGCTCCAGCTCAGAAGACCCCAAATCACCATGACAGGCAAAAAGAAAATCATAGACGATGTAGACAGCGGCAGTAAGAACATAATGATGGCAAAGGAACCGGTCACCAGCAAAATGCTCTTAAAGGAACCAAGCCGGTCAGATAGCGCTCCTCCGAAAGGGCCTCCGCATACAGCAGATATCCCGAAAAGGAAATAACAAATGCTGACCCAGAAAGAGCTCAGGTGAAGAGTCTCTTCTAAAAACGGTGCAAAGTAAGCGTAAAGCGTGTAGTGGCCAGCTAATGTAAACATCGTGACGAGGTGTGAACTCGCGATTTTCAGATTACCGATCGTCTTGAGCTGTTCCCGGAAAGGAATCATTTTCTCCGCCGGTATTCTTTCAAAGAAGATTGAAATAATCAGCATGGAGATCAGCGCCAACAGGCCGATGCCAAGGAACAAAATCCGCCACCCGAAGGAATCGCTGATTAAGATTCCGAGCGGCACGCCTAATGCGATAGCAGAGCTGAAACCCATAAAAATAATTCCGATTGCGCGGGCTCTGTATTCAGGCGCTACAATTTTCGGGGCAATTGTTAAAGAAAGCACAACAATCAGCCCTGTACTCATTGCTGCCAATACCCTAGATACCATCAGTGTTGCGAAATTAGGGCTGAAATAGGCGACAAGATTGCTAAGGAAGAAAACAAATAAAGCAATTAGATATAAGCGCTTCCGCTCAATCTTCGCAGTCAATGCCAAAAGCAGCGGCCCAGACACTGCATATCCCAGCGCAAACACACTGATCAACTGTCCGGCTGAAACAATGGAAATGTCTAAATCATTTGCGATCTGAGGAAGAATTCCCCCCACAATTAACTCAACCAATCCGACTGCAATCGTAGAAGCTGCAAGCAGGAAAACTTTGAAATTCATAACAAACTCCTTTACTTAAATGTTTTGATAAATAAAAAAAATCCTGATTACAAAAAATGTCATAAACAAATTTTGTAATCAGGATTTTACGGTTCCTGGTAGACACCCTCAAACCATATTATTGAGGTTATACAAGTGATAATAGCTATTTAATTGATTCGTTTCCGTTGATGAGTGTACCACATTATGAATGAATCTTCCATAGAAAAATTTACAAAATGATGAACCGGACAAGTATATGATTATATTTATTTTATAAAAGTATAGACATTTAAAAATAAATGACTATAATAATCGATGTAAGCGTTTTAATCACAAGGGGGGATAGCAGTTGAAAAAAATATTACTCGCGTGCAGTTCAGGAATGTCTACCAGTTTATTGGTGACAAAAATGAAGGAATACGCACAGTCTATCGGTGAGGAAGCGGAGATTTGGGCTGTTGGCCAGGATAAAGCAAAAGAAGACATGAGAAAAGCGGATGCTGTTTTGATTGGTCCGCAAATGAGCTTTCTGAAAAGCGAGCTCCAAAAAGAGGCGGATCAATACAACATTCGGGTTGAAGTCATTGACATGATGGCCTACGGAATGGCAGATGGGAAAAAAGCGTATGAGCAGGCATTGTCCTTAATGGAGAATCAATAATGGAACAGGTGAAAATCACGAATTTAACAGATGAACAAATCAGTTTTCAGCTTATCTTGCACAGCGGCAATGCCCGCAGCTGCATCATACAATCACTGCGCGCCTACAAAGAAGGGAACAAGGATGAGGCGGATGCCCTCATTACCAAGGCTGAGCAGGATTTATCCGCGGCCCATGACATTCACTTTCAAATGATACAGAAGGAATCCGGCGGAGAAGCACAAGCTTTCTCATTGCTGCTCATGCATGCAGAGGATCATCTGATGTCAACATTATCCATGAAAGAATTAGTGAAAGAGATGCTTGATCTCTTTAAAACCAAGAATCTATAAATAATCGGGGTGGATAGGGTGTTCGAGAAAATCAGCCAATTCCTTGTTCCAATTGCAGGGAGGTTAAACAATAACCGCTATTTGCAAGTGCTGCGTGATGCATTTATGCTGGCTTTCCCGCTGACGATATTCGGGTCCATTTTTGTCGTGTTAACGAATTTGCCGTTTCTAAACAAAATCATGAACGCCTCAATGCTTACATCGTTTCAGTCTCATTTCGGCATTGCCTCCACGGCGACAATGGGCATTATGTCTGTCTTTGTTGTGTTCGGGATAGGCTATTACCTGTCAAAAAGCTATCAGGTCGAAGCTGTATTTGGCGGAGCGATCGCTTTGGTTTCCTTTTTGCTCTTAACGCCATTTATCGTTCAGCCAGAAACAGGAGATGCCATTACAGGGGTTATCCCGGTCGATCGTCTCGGTGCAAAAGGGATGTTTCTTGGGATGATTACGGCATTTCTTTCTGGAGAAATCTACAGAAGAATCGTTCAAAAAAACCTGACAATCAAAATGCCAGCCGGCGTTCCGCCTGCTGTAGCAAAATCATTCGCCGCACTTATTCCGGCTTTTATCACATTGACCGTATTTTTGCTGATTAACGTAATGGTGAATCTGTTTTTTAAAACAAATATGCACGACGTCATTTATCACGCGATTCAGGCTCCGCTTGTCGGACTTGGAAGCGGTATCATTCCAACGCTTATTGCCGTGTTTTTCATTCAAATTCTTTGGTTTTTCGGACTGCATGGACAGATCATTATCAACTCCGTGATGGACCCGATTTGGAATACACTGCAGGTAGAAAACCTTTCTGCTTACACGGCGGGAAAAGAAATCCCTCATATTATTTCAAAACCGTTTATGGAGATTTATACAGTAGGGATGGGCGGAACCGGGATGACGCTTGCGATTGTGTTTACCATTCTTATATTCATGAAAAGCAGGCAGATGAAGCAAGTATCAAAACTTGGCCTCGCTCCCGGTATTTTTAACGTCAACGAACCGATTATCTTCGGGCTTCCGATTGTCATGAATCCGATCATTATTGTGCCTTGGGTGCTGGCACCGATGGTTGTTACGCTCGTCACCTATCTGGCTATGTCAGCAGGGCTCGTTCCGCCTCCGACTGGTGTGACAGTGCCGTGGACGGTTCCATTATTCATTAATGGTATCATGGCGACGAACTCAATCATGGGGGGCGTGATGCAGCTTATCAATCTGCTGATTGTCTTCGTGATCTGGTTTCCGTTCCTAAAAGCAATGGATAAATTAAATCTGGCAAAAGAAAAAGAACAGGCTGTGCAGGAGACAGCTGCTCAGCAAAATGATAACAGCATAAAAATGTGACATAAGGGGAGAGAGACTTGGCACAAACAGAACAATATCGTTTTCCAAAGGATTTTTGGTGGGGATCATCCGCTTCAGCAACACAAACGGAGGGTGCCGCCGACAGAGACGGAAAAGGCCAGAATATATGGGATTATTGGTTTGAAAAAGAACCGCATCGTTTTTTTGATCATGTCGGACCCGCAGACACATCCCAATTTTACGACAACTATAAAGAAGATATCAGGCTGATGAAGGAGCTTGGCCACAACTCGTTCCGGATGTCGATTTCCTGGTCACGTTTAATACCAAACGGAACGGGCGAGATCAACGATAAAGCCGCAAATTTCTATAACAATGTCATTGATGAGTTGATCGTTAACGGAATTGAACCATTTGTCAATTTGTTTCATTTCGATATGCCGATGGCGCTTCAAAAAATCGGCGGCTGGGTCAACAGAGAGACGGTTGACGCGTATGAAAACTATGCGAGAACGTGCTTCCGTTTGTTTGGCGGCCGGGTGAAAAAATGGTTCACGCATAATGAACCAATCGTTCCCGTAGAAGGCGGCTACTTATATGATTTTCATTATCCAAACAAGGTCGACTTTAAAGAGGCCGTCCAAGTTGGATTTCATACGATGTTATCAAGTGCCCGCGCCATTCAGGCTTACAGGGAGATGGAGCAGGACGGAAAAATCGGTATCATCTTAAATTTGACCCCTTCATACCCGAGAAGCAGCCATCCGGCGGATGTAAAAGCCGGGGAAATCGCAGACGCGTTTTTTAACAGATCTTTTTTAGACCCATCTGTCAAAGGCGAATTTCCCAAAGAGCTGGTTGACATTTTGAAGCATGAAGGCTTTATGCCAGATTACAACGCTGAAGATCTTGACATCATCAAAAAGAACACGGTTGACCTGTTGGGAGTGAATTATTACCAGCCGAGACGTGTGAAAGCGAAAGAACATCTTCCGAATCCCGACGCTCCTTTTTTGCCTGACAGGTATTTTGATTCCTACGTCATGCCGGGCCGCAAAATGAATCCGCATCGCGGCTGGGAAATCTATGAAAAAGGCGTTTATGATATTTTGATTAATTTAAAAGAAAACTACGGCAACATCGAGTGTTTTATCTCTGAAAACGGTATGGGGGTTGAAGGTGAAGAGCGATTCAGGGATGAACAAGGCATCATTCAAGATGATTACCGGATTGAATTTATAAAAGAGCACCTCAAATGGATTCACCGCGCCATACAGGAAGGATCAAACGTAAAAGGCTATCACTTATGGACGTTCATGGACAACTGGTCTTGGACAAATGCCTATAAAAACCGATATGGGTTTGTATCAGTCAATCTTGAGAAAGACGGAGAAAGAACCGTCAAAAAGAGCGGAAAATGGTTCAAAAAGGTTGCTGAGCATAGCGGTTTCTAGGTTTTCCTAAAGGTCAAGATCTTCCGGCAATCATCATAACGAATAGAGATGACGAAAATCCGCAACATTGATGAAATAGGGAAAAGAACTTATGATATCCGTAAAAGCTTATGTGATATCAGACTCTAACAGCTGCCGGAGGATGCCAATGAATAAATACGAAATTATTGCAAATGAAATGAGAAATAGAATTAAAAATAACGTATATCCGATCGATCAGCCCATTCCTGATGAAGTATCTCTTGCAAAAGAATTTAACTCAAGCCGCATGACGATGAAGAGAGCCTTGGATAATTTAGTTGCCGAGGGTCTGCTGTTCAGAAAACGAGGCCATGGCACGTTTATTATTCAATCTGCAATACAGGATGACCATGTCCATGTAGTCAGCAATGAGATTCTCGGATTGACCAACTTGCTGAAAGATAAAAAAATCCAAAGCAAGGTCATTCAGTTTGAAGTGCAATTTCCCACTGAGGAAGTGGCCGCCCATTTGTCTATTGATCAGAAAACACCGGTTTATTATGTCGTTCGGCTGCGAATTGTAGAAGGTGAACCCTATGTATTAGAAAAAACATATATGCCGACTCATTTAATACCGGGCATTAATGACGATGTCCTTCATGATTCGATCTACAATCATATTACAAATGTGCTGCAGCTCAAAATCGCCGGAACGCATCGGAAAATCAGAGCCTGCAAATCTGATCATATTGACCAGCAGCATCTGGGCTGTAAACAGGATGATCCAATTCTTGAAGTGGAACATGTGGGCTTCTTAGATACCGGGATTCCATTTGAATATTCCTTTTCACGTCATCGGCATGACAAGTTTGTTGTGACTTCTGTAAACATACGGCGCTGATTGCGGAGACAACAAGGAGGCCATCTGCATGCTTGGCGGTATTGAAGCAGGCGGCACAAAGATTGTTTGTGCTGTCGGTAAAGAAGATGGAACGATCATTGACCGAATAGAATTCCCTACAAAGATGCCGGATGAAACGATAGAGAAAGTGATTCAATATTTTCGCCAATTTTCATTACAGGCAATCGGCATCGGCTCCTTTGGCCCCGTTGATAACGATAAAACCAGTCAAACATACGGTACCATTATGGCCACGCCGAAAGCGGGCTGGAGACACTACCCCTTTTTGCAAACCGTTAAGAACGAAATGAAGATCCCAGTCGGATTTAGTACAGATGTCAACGCTGCGGCGCTGGGTGAATTCCTTTTCGGTGAAGCGAAGGGTCTTGACAGCTGCCTGTATATAACGATTGGCACTGGCATCGGAGCGGGGGCTATTGTAGAGGGGAGGCTCCTTCAGGGGCTGTCACACCCAGAGATGGGCCATATTTATATCCGTCGGCACCCGGATGACGCATACCAAGGGAAGTGTCCTTATCATGGAGATTGCTTTGAAGGCTTGGCTTCCGGTCCCGCCATTGAAGCGCGCTGGGGAAAAAAAGCCGCGGATTTATCAGATATAGCACAAGTCTGGGAACTGGAAGGGTACTATATTGCCCAAGCACTGGCTCAGTATATTTTGATCCTTGCACCTAAAAAAATCATTCTTGGCGGCGGCGTCATGCAACAGAAACAAGTGTTTTCCTATATCTATCAATATGTACCAAAAATCATGAACAGCTACTTAGATTTTTCTGAATTATCAGATGATATAAGTGATTATATTGTACCTCCACGTTTAGGCAGTAACGCCGGAATCATCGGCACGCTAGTTTTAGCGCATCAGGCCTTACAAGCAGAGGCAGCATCCGGGGAGGTGCGATCATGACGCATCCTTTATTTTTAGAGCCTGTCTTTAAAGAAAGACTATGGGGAGGGACGAAGCTTCGTGACGCTTTTGGCTACGCAATACCCTCACAAAAAACAGGTGAGTGCTGGGCCGTTTCTGCCCATGCCCATGGCCCGTCGGCTGTAAAGAACGGTCCGCTGGCAGGAAAGACACTAGATCAAGTATGGCAAGATCATCCAGAGATTTTCGGTTTTCCAGATAGGAAGGTGTTTCCGCTGCTGGTAAAGCTGCTGGACGCCAATATGGATCTCTCCGTGCAAGTCCATCCTGATGATGATTATGCAAATCTGCACGAAAATGGCGACCTTGGTAAAACGGAGTGCTGGTATATCATTGATTGCAAAGATGACGCCGAACTGATTTTGGGACATCACGCAAGCACAAAGGAAGAGTTCAAACAACGAATAGAAAGCGGTGATTGGAACGGGCTGCTGAGGCGAATCAAAATCAAGCCCGGAGATTTCTTTTATGTGCCAAGCGGTACACTCCATGCTTTATGTGAGGGAACCCTTGTCCTTGAAATCCAGCAAAACTCTGATACAACGTATCGCGTATACGATTATGACCGCTGTAATGACCAGGGCCAAAAAAGAACTCTTCATATAGAAAAAGCCATGGAAGTCATAACGATACCGCATATCGATAAAGTGCATACACCGGAAGTGAAGGAAGTTGGTAACGCAGAGATCACTGTTTATGTGCAATCAGATTATTTCTCAGTGTACAAATGGAAGATAAGCGGCCGAGCTGCTTTTCCTTCACATCAAACCTATTTGCTTGGGAGTGTTCTGAGCGGATCAGGACGAATCATAAATAATGGTATTGAGTATGAATGCAATGCAGGCTCACACTTTGTCTTGCCTGCGCATTTTGGCGAGTTTTCAATAGAAGGAACATGTGAATTCATGATATCTCATCCTTAATGAATGGAGGAGTTGCATTTGTTTAAGAAACATACGATCTCTTTGCTCATTTTATTTTTACTTGCGTCTGCTGTTTTAGCAAAACCAATTGAAGCGCATACTGTGTCGCCTGTGAATCCTAATGCCCAGCAGACAACAAAAGCAGTGATGAACTGGCTTGCGCACCTGCCGAACCGAACGGAAAACAGAGTCCTTTCCGGAGCGTTCGGAGGTTACAGTCACGACACATTTTCTATGGCTGAGGCTGATAGAATCCGAAGCGCCACCGGGCAATCGCCTGCTATTTACGGCTGCGATTATGCCAGAGGATGGCTTGAAACAGCAAATATTGAAGATTCAATAGATGTAAGCTGCAACAGCGATTTAATATCGTATTGGAAAAATGGTGGAATCTCGCAAATCAGCATGCACCTGGCGAATCCTGCTTTTCAGTCAGGGCATTTTAAAACACCGATTACAAACGATCAGTATAAAAAAATACTAGATTCTTCAACAGCAGAAGGGAAGCGGCTGAATGCCATGCTCAGCAAAATTGCTGACGGACTTCAAGAGCTGGAGAACCAAGGTGTGCCTGTTTTGTTCAGGCCGCTGCATGAAATGAACGGTGAATGGTTTTGGTGGGGACTTACATCATATAACCAAAAGGATAATGAAAGAATCTCTCTATATAAACAGCTCTACAAGAAAATCTATCATTATATGACCGACACAAGAGGACTTGATCATTTGATTTGGGTTTACTCTCCCGACGCCAACCGAGATTTTAAAACTGATTTTTACCCGGGCGCGTCTTACGTGGATATTGTCGGATTAGATGCGTATTTTCAAGATGCCTACTCGATCAATGGATACGATCAGCTAACAGCGCTTAATAAACCATTTGCTTTTACAGAAGTCGGCCCGCAAACAGCAAACGGCAGCTTTGATTACAGCCTATTTATCAATGCAATAAAACAAAAATATCCTAAAACCATTTACTTTCTGGCATGGAATGATGAATGGAGCCCAGCAGTAAACAAGGGGGCTTCAGCTTTATATCATGACAGCTGGACACTCAATAAGGGAGAAATATGGAATGGTGATTCTTTAACGCCAATCGTTGAATGAATCAGTAATGTACAATAAGAAGGTGCTCAAGAAGTTTCTTGAGCACCTTCCCACTGGATTAAGCATTCATATCGCCTAACCCAGGACTGTGTTCATTCGGTATTTCAGGAAGCACTGGTACGGGAAACCCTGCCGGAGGATCTATTACTTGTAACTCTCCGCCATTTCGGCTTGGAGATTTCCCTTGATAGATTTCACTGATTCTCGTTTCATCCAACCTAAAGTTAAACTGTGCATTATGGTAGCCTAATTCGACATACTTTCTGCACTCAGGATATTTATTAATGTCATAATTCGGCACAGGGAGCAGCTTCGCCCATTCAACGCCCAATGTCTCGAGCGCTTTCGCGAATGCATTCTGGTGAGCATTGTCGCGTACAATCAGAAAAGCAAGTGTTTCGCGGAACGTCTGATTAGAGCTCATTTCATAAATTCTTGTTTTTTGCAGCACACCTGTCGACTCAAGAAGCAGGTTATCCAGCAGGTCTGTAATTAAGTTTCCGTGGTTATACACCCACGACCCGTTCCACGGATTGCCCCCTGCATCAACGGGAAGGGAACTTTGCGCACCAATAATATAATGATGAGGATTAGCATGTTTAACGGCTTCATTAAGTGGTGCTTGATCTGCACCTTGACTGCCGACACCTTCACTGCCTGATTCATCTAATAAAGCATTGATTGTGTTTTGAACCAGTTCAACGTGGGCAATCTCCTCTAAAAAAATGCCGCGAAGCAGATCGCGGTACTGTTTCTGCTTTCCTCTGAAATTAGAGCTTTGGAAAAAAAACTGCATCATTGTACGCATTTCTCCGTAATGACCGCCTAATATCTCCTGCAGGACCTTAGCAGCTGCCGGGTCTGGCTTGTCCGGTTTAATGATATTAATCAGTTCCTCTTTGTAGTAATACATAATACGCCTCATTTCTTCTTAAGAGATTTTCTTATATTATTTGTAAGATGAGATAAAATATATACATGATAAGCATGGGAAGGCGTGAAAGAAGAAAATAAAAAAATACAGGAAAAGTGTTGACCAAATAAAACAGGCATGGTATATTATTAAACGTCGCTGATGAACAGCGTGAAACAAAACAGAAAAACAAAAAAGTTTTTCTAAGGTGTTTACAAGATTTTAAAAATGTGTATAATAAGAAAAGTCGAATTGAAAATCATTCGAAAAACATTTTTAAAAAACTTCTTGACTTCAACATCAAATGATAGTATGATAGTTAAGTCGCTTAATAAGCGCCCGTAGCTCAATTGGATAGAGCGTTTGACTACGGATCAAAAGGTTAGGGGTTCGACTCCTCTCGGGCGCGCCATATAAGATACCACGCGGGTGTAGTTTAGTGGTAAAACCTCAGCCTTCCAAGCTGATGTCGTGAGTTCGATTCTCATCACCCGCTCCATTATTGAATGATCTTTGAAAACTAAACAAGACAAAACGTACCTGTTAATTCATTTTTTATAAATCGCACAGCGATGTGCGTAGTCAGTCAAACTAGGGCCTGCACGACGCAGGTCACACAGGTGTCGCCGCAGGATGCGGTGAACTTAACCTGTGATCCATTTATCGGAGAGTTTGATCCTGGCTCAGGACGAACGCTGGCGGCGTGCCTAATACATGCAAGTCGAGCGGACAGATGGGAGCTTGCTCCCTGATGTTAGCGGCGGACGGGTGAGTAACACGTGGGTAACCTGCCTGTAAGACTGGGATAACTCCGGGAAACCGGGGCTAATACCGGATGGTTGTTTGAACCGCATGGTTCAAACATAAAAGGTGGCTTCGGCTACCACTTACAGATGGACCCGCGGCGCATTAGCTAGTTGGTGAGGTAACGGCTCACCAAGGCGACGATGCGTAGCCGACCTGAGAGGGTGATCGGCCACACTGGGACTGAGACACGGCCCAGACTCCTACGGGAGGCAGCAGTAGGGAATCTTCCGCAATGGACGAAAGTCTGACGGAGCAACGCCGCGTGAGTGATGAAGGTTTTCGGATCGTAAAGCTCTGTTGTTAGGGAAGAACAAGTACCGTTCGAATAGGGCGGTACCTTGACGGTACCTAACCAGAAAGCCACGGCTAACTACGTGCCAGCAGCCGCGGTAATACGTAGGTGGCAAGCGTTGTCCGGAATTATTGGGCGTAAAGGGCTCGCAGGCGGTTTCTTAAGTCTGATGTGAAAGCCCCCGGCTCAACCGGGGAGGGTCATTGGAAACTGGGGAACTTGAGTGCAGAAGAGGAGAGTGGAATTCCACGTGTAGCGGTGAAATGCGTAGAGATGTGGAGGAACACCAGTGGCGAAGGCGACTCTCTGGTCTGTAACTGACGCTGAGGAGCGAAAGCGTGGGGAGCGAACAGGATTAGATACCCTGGTAGTCCACGCCGTAAACGATGAGTGCTAAGTGTTAGGGGGTTTCCGCCCCTTAGTGCTGCAGCTAACGCATTAAGCACTCCGCCTGGGGAGTACGGTCGCAAGACTGAAACTCAAAGGAATTGACGGGGGCCCGCACAAGCGGTGGAGCATGTGGTTTAATTCGAAGCAACGCGAAGAACCTTACCAGGTCTTGACATCCTCTGACAATCCTAGAGATAGGACGTCCCCTTCGGGGGCAGAGTGACAGGTGGTGCATGGTTGTCGTCAGCTCGTGTCGTGAGATGTTGGGTTAAGTCCCGCAACGAGCGCAACCCTTGATCTTAGTTGCCAGCATTCAGTTGGGCACTCTAAGGTGACTGCCGGTGACAAACCGGAGGAAGGTGGGGATGACGTCAAATCATCATGCCCCTTATGACCTGGGCTACACACGTGCTACAATGGACAGAACAAAGGGCAGCGAAACCGCGAGGTTAAGCCAATCCCACAAATCTGTTCTCAGTTCGGATCGCAGTCTGCAACTCGACTGCGTGAAGCTGGAATCGCTAGTAATCGCGGATCAGCATGCCGCGGTGAATACGTTCCCGGGCCTTGTACACACCGCCCGTCACACCACGAGAGTTTGTAACACCCGAAGTCGGTGAGGTAACCTTTTAGGAGCCAGCCGCCGAAGGTGGGACAGATGATTGGGGTGAAGTCGTAACAAGGTAGCCGTATCGGAAGGTGCGGCTGGATCACCTCCTTTCTAAGGATATTATACGGAATATAAGACCTTGGGTCTTATAAACAGAACGTTCCCTGTCTTGTTTAGTTTTGAAGGATCATTCCTTCGAAACGTGTTCTTTGAAAACTAGATAACAGTAGACATCACATTCAATTAGTAATACAAGATATCACATAGTGATTCTTTTTAACGGTTAAGTTAGAAAGGGCGCACGGTGGATGCCTTGGCACTAGGAGCCGATGAAGGACGGGACGAACACCGATATGCTTCGGGGAGCTGTAAGCAAGCTTTGATCCGGAGATTTCCGAATGGGGAAACCCACCACTCGTAATGGAGTGGTATCCATATCTGAATTCATAGGATATGAGAAGGCAGACCCGGGGAACTGAAACATCTAAGTACCCGGAGGAAGAGAAAGCAAATGCGATTCCCTGAGTAGCGGCGAGCGAAACGGGATTAGCCCAAACCAAGAGGCTTGCCTCTTGGGGTTGTAGGACACTCTGT
>NZ_JBBOYP010000001.1:565000-3007500 GCF_038050295.1 Bacillus sp. FSL R5-0603
TTCCCATTCCGCAAGGAAGTAAGATCCCTGAAAGATGATCAGGTTGATAGGTCTGAGGTGGAAGTGTGGCGACACATGGAGCTGACAGATACTAATCGATCGAGGACTTAACCATATTTTTGAATGATGTCACACCTGTTATCTAGTTTTGAGAGAACACTCTCAATTTGTTTGGTGGCGATAGCGAAGAGGTCACACCCGTTCCCATACCGAACACGGAAGTTAAGCTCTTCAGCGCCGATGGTAGTCGGGGGTTTCCCCCTGTGAGAGTAGGACGCCGCCAAGCATTACTTTTATCATCGCGGGGTGGAGCAGTTCGGTAGCTCGTCGGGCTCATAACCCGAAGGTCGCAGGTTCAAATCCTGCCCCCGCAACCAAATATATGATTAAATAAGGAGTGCCCTAAGGGTGCAACCAAAATAATCCTATACAAATATGGTCCGGTAGTTCAGTTGGTTAGAATGCCTGCCTGTCACGCAGGAGGTCGCGGGTTCGAGTCCCGTCCGGACCGCCATTAATGTAAACGAAACGATCATGTTTTCGTTTTTTTTGTGTTTTCTTTTACTATATCTTCTGCTTGGTGTCATAGCCAAGCTTTCTTTATATCGGGAACATCTTGGATATTTCAGCAAAATTCGATAAACTAGGAAGAGCACATATAGGCATAAGCAGGGTTGAAAGGAGATTTTGGTTCATGGATGAATTTGATTTGATACATAGCATTACTCCGCGGACCATTCACCATTCTTCCGTTGATGTAGGAATAGGTGATGATGCAGCGCTCTACACTGCGAAACACGGCGTTCAGGAAATTGTTTGCGTTGATACTATGGTAGAAGACGTGCACTTCAAATTACACTATTCCTCACCTGAAGATATCGGGTACAAGGCGTTAGCCGTTAATATAAGTGATATTGCCGCGATGGGAGGCATTCCTAAGTTTTATCTGGTATCACTTGCGGTACCTTCAAAATGGACTGAATCTGAAATCAAGGCGATGTATGAAGGAATGAATGAACTGGCGAAACTATATCATATGGATCTGATTGGCGGCGATACAGTTTCTACCGCTGACAAATTAGTCGTTACAGTCACTGTGATCGGTGAAATTGAAAAGGGACAGGCCTGTTTGCGCAGCTTAGCAAAACCGAATGATGTTGTGTTTGTAACCGGTGAAATCGGTTCTTCTGCAGCAGGACTTTCTTTATTGCTGGAAGAGACTAATCCTCAAAACCCATCTGTGGAAACGGATTACTTTATCCGCAGGCATAAACGGCCTGAGCCAAGAGTAAGCGTCGGCAGATTATGCTCGAGTTTTAAACGGGCAGCTTTAAATGATGTTAGTGACGGATTGGCTAGTGAACTGAACGAGATTGCAGAAGCCAGCTGTGTTTCAATTGAAATTGATGAAAGCATGCTTCCAATTCATTCTGATTTGCCCAAGCTTCATCCTAACTGGAAAGACTGGGCTTTGTTTGGCGGTGAGGATTTTGAGCTGACAGGGACGGTTTCAAATGAGGAGTGGGAAGTGTTGAAGCAGGAGTGCGCAGCACGTCAACTTCCCATTACAAAGATTGGCCATGTCAGGGAAAAAACAAAATCTAAAGTGATCCTAAAAACAGATCAAACATCAATGATCTTAGAGAAAAAGGGATATAATCATTTTAAATAAGATGGGTGACTTGTGTGAAGCAATTAAAATGGAGAACTGTAAATCCAGAAGAAACAAAAGCAATTGCCAAGCTGACGGCATCGTTTGCTAAACCGGGAGACGTCCTGACATTAGAGGGCGATTTAGGTGCAGGAAAAACGACTTTTACGAAAGGTTTTGCAGAAGGGCTGGGAATTACACGTGTTGTAAACAGTCCGACTTTTACAATTATAAAAGAATATAACGATGGCTTACTTCCTCTTTATCATATGGATGTGTATAGAATGGAAGATGAAAGTGAAGACTTGGGACTTGATGAATATTTTCACGGACAAGGTGTCTGTCTCGTTGAATGGGCTCATTTAATTGAAGAACAGCTGCCGCAGGAGCGACTGCAAATTGTCATCAAAAGAGCTGGTGATGATGAGCGGGAAATTACCTTTACTGCTGTCGGGAATCGGTATGAAATGCTTTGTGAGGAGTTAAGTAGACATGACAATATTAGCAATTGATACATCAAATTATACATTGGGCATTGCGCTGCTTCGAGAAGACACTGTTATAGCAGAATACATTACATATTTGAAAAAGAACCACTCTGTAAGAGCGATGCCTGCTGTTCATTCATTGCTGAATGATTGTGATATGGCACCGCAGGACCTTTCTAAAATTGTCGTTGCAAAAGGCCCAGGTTCATACACAGGAGTAAGAATAGGTGTGACGCTGGCCAAAACACTTGCCTGGTCTTTAGACATTCCAATAAGTGCTGTATCAAGTCTTGAGACGCTTGCAGCAAATGGCCGGCATTTTGACGGTCTGATCAGCCCAATCTTTGATGCTAGACGGGGACAGGTGTACACAGGTCTGTATCAATATAAAAATGGGCTTTTAGAGCAAGTTGTTCCAGATCAAAATATGATGCTGGCAGATTGGCTGGAGATGCTAAAAGAAAAGGACCGCCCTGTTTTGTTTTTAGGCCATGATACTTCTCTTCACAAGCAGATGATCGAGGATGTGCTTGGAACAAAAGGGTTCATTGGAACTGCCGCCCAGCATAACCCGCGTCCTTCAGAATTGGCTTTTCTCGGGAAGGAAAAGGAAGAAGCTGATGTTCATGGGCTTGTACCGGATTACTTGCGGCTGGCAGAAGCTGAAGCGAAATGGATTGAAAGTCAAAAGTAGGGTGATAGGATGAAAACAAAAGCAGCGGTCAGAAATATGCGGCTTGAAGATATAGATCACGTATACGAAATCGAAGCATCCTCCTTTACGTCTCCTTGGACGAAGGATTCGTTTTATCATGAGCTGCTGGAAAATCCGTATGCTCATTATCTCGTGATTGAAAAGGACGGCCATGTTGCTGGGTATTGCGGGATTTGGATTGTGATGGACGATGCCCAAATTACAAATATAGCGATAAAACCAGAGTATCGCGGCCAGTCTTTAGGAGAAACGCTTTTTCGCTCAGCTGTTGAACTTTGCAAAGAAAAAGACGCAAGGCGGCTTTCGCTTGAAGTGAGGGTTTCGAATCATCCTGCTCAAGGCTTATATAAGAAATTCGGGATGCAGCCCGGCGGAATAAGAAAGAATTATTATACTGATAACGGGGAAGATGCGTTAATTATGTGGGTGACGATAAATGAGTGAGCAAAAAGACATGTACGTATTAGGAATTGAAACAAGCTGTGATGAGACTGCTGCAGCTATTGTGAAAAACGGAAAAGAGATCATTTCAAACGTAGTAGCCTCTCAAATTGAAAGCCATAAGCGCTTCGGAGGCGTTGTTCCGGAAATTGCTTCAAGACATCATGTTGAACAAATCACTTTGGTTATAGAAGAGGCGTTTCGCAAAGCTGGCATGACGTATAGTGATATTGATGCGATTGCAGTAACAGAAGGTCCGGGACTGGTGGGAGCGCTTCTTATCGGAGTGAATGCCGCTAAAGCATTGAGCTTTGCACATAACATTCCGTTAGTAGGCGTTCATCATATAGCCGGTCATATATACGCGAACCGTCTTGTAGAAGACATCGTGTTCCCGGCACTGGCATTGGTCGTTTCAGGAGGCCATACAGAACTGGTTTATATGAAGGAACATGGATCATTTGAAGTCATTGGGGAAACCCTTGATGATGCGGCTGGAGAAGCCTACGACAAAGTGGCGCGGACGATGGGATTGCCGTATCCGGGCGGACCGCAAATTGACAAGCTAGCTGAAAAAGGGAATGACAATATTCCGCTTCCTCGCGCATGGCTTGAAGAAGGCTCTTACAACTTCAGCTTTAGCGGATTGAAGTCTGCGGTGATCAATACGCTTCATAATGCATCCCAAAAAGGGCAAGAGATTGCTCCGGAAGATTTGTCTGCCAGTTTCCAAAATAGTGTGATCGATGTCTTGGTAACCAAAACGGCGTGCGCGGCAAAGGAATATGATGTCAAACAGGTCCTTTTAGCCGGAGGAGTAGCTGCAAACAGAGGCCTCAGAGCTGCATTAGAAAAGGAATTTGCCCAGCATGAAGGGATTACGCTTGTCATTCCTCCATTAGCTTTATGCACGGATAATGCTGCGATGATTGCTGCTGCTGGTACGATTGCTTTTGAAAAAGGAATTCGCGGTGCATATGATATGAATGGCCAGCCCGGCCTTGAATTGACTTCTTATCAAAGTCTCACGAGATAATAGCGTGAGACTTTTTATATGTTTGTTATTAACAGATAATTCACAATTTATCCACATGTCTGTGAGTAATTATAGAGATATAGATGGATAAAGGGCTGAAGTCGATGTTAATAAAGTGGATAAATTCAGAATATTTTGTGGATATTGTGTATAAAGCGCTTACTTTGTTTTGCTTTTTAGGGTATGTTCTGTGGATAAAAAGCACCTCTAAAAAGAGGTGCTTGACTTTTTTAATCTTCTTCTGTGGATAGTTCTTCCCATTCGGACAAAAGAGATTCCAGCTCCTGATTGAGCTTCTCATTGTCTGCATGGATAGCTTGTACTTTTTCATGATCCTGATAGACTTCAGGGTCACATAGCAATTCATCATTGCGGCTGATGTTTTCTTCAATGGTTTGAACAGTGGTTTCAATTTCTTCAATCCGACGGAGTCGTTGGCGCTCTTTCTTTTTCCATTCTTTTTCTTCCTCGTAGGAACGTTTGGAGTCAGACTTCACTGTAGCTGGCGTTTTTTCAGTTTCCTCTTGCTGATTTATTTTCTCCAATTCAAGCTGCTCTGTTTTTTTCTCTGTATAATAATCGTAATCTCCCAGATACTCCTCTATATGGCTTGAAGAAAGCTCCAATACTCTTGTGGCGATTCTGTTAATAAAATATCTGTCATGTGAGACAAATAACAGTGTGCCTGGATAATCAATCAGCGCGTTTTCGAGAACTTCTTTGCTGTCTAAATCCAGATGGTTCGTCGGTTCATCAAGGATGAGAAAGTTGGCTTTTTGAAGCATCAGCTTAGCTAGAGCCAATCTTGCTTTTTCGCCTCCGCTCAGTGAATGAACTGGTTTCAGCACATCATCTCCGGAGAATAAGAAATTTCCGAGACACGTTCTGATTTCTTTTTCTGGGAGCCCGGGGTACTCGTCCCACAGCTCATCAAGAACACGTTTAGAGGAAGTCAGCTCAGCCTGTTCCTGATCATAATAGCCGACACTGACATTTGAGCCGTATGAGATCGTTCCTTGATCTGGTTTTAGGGTGTCTATCAATGTTTTCAGTAATGTCGATTTACCAATTCCGTTAGGGCCGACAAGCGCTGCGCTTTCTCCTCTTGTGAGCATGAATGACACTTCTGTTAAAAGCGGCGGCTGGTTTTCATAGCTGATTGTGAGATCCTGAACACGAAGGACTTCATTTCCGCTCTGTTTTGTAATATCAAAATGAAAGTTTGCCGATTTTTCATCGCCAAGCGGTTTTGACATGACTTCCATTCGCTCAAGCTGCTTTCTGCGGCTTTGTGCCCTTTTGGTGGTAGAGGCTCTCGCCAGATTTCGGTCTACGAAGTCCTGCAGCTTTGCAATCTCGTCCTGCTGCTTTTCATACATTTTCAGATCTTTTTCATACTGCGCGGCTTTTTGGTCGAGATAAGCGCTGTAGTTGCCGTGATACTTTTTGCTTTCTGCTCTTGATACCTCGTATACCTGGTTTACTACTTTGTCCAAAAAGTAGCGGTCATGCGAAACGATGAGGATGGCGCCTGAATAGCCTTGCAAATAATGCTCAAGCCAGGTAAGCGTATCAATATCCAGATGGTTTGTCGGCTCATCAAGAATGAGCAAATCAGGCTGTGTTAACAGAAGCTTGCCTAAAGCCAGTCTTGTTTTCTGGCCTCCGCTGAGGCTTTGAACCTGTGTAGAATCGTCAAAATGGCTGAAGCCGAGACCATGCAGCACAGATCTTACATCCGCTTCATATTGATAGCCGCCCTTATCTTTGAATTCCTGCTGAAGGCGGTCGTAGGTTTTCATGATGCTTTCTAATTCACCTGGGTCAGCTGCCGCCATTTTTTCTTCTATAGCCCGCATTTCCTTTTCCATTGCTTTTAAATGGTCAAAAACAGTCAGCAGCTCTTCTTTTATGGTAAGCTTAGAATCCAAGCCAGTATGCTGGGCGAGATATCCCATTGTAATATCTTTCGGTTTAATAATTTCGCCCTTTTCATACGAAAGCTGGCCTGCGATAATTTTAAGGAGCGTGGATTTTCCGGCGCCATTTCTTCCTACAATGGCGATGCGATCACGATTTCTGACTTCCAGCTTTATATTGTTTAAAATAGTATCAGCACCAAATGATTTGGACAGCTGATTAACTTGTAAGATCATCATATTATTTCACCTCTGCTATAATAAGTTAAGTGTAGCTTATGAACCAGAAGTCAGCAAACAATACATTGGCCATATAAGACATAGAGAAGAAAATAGTGTATGATCTGTTTAAGGAGCGTTTTAATATGAATGGATTTTCTCATTTTAATGAACAGGGCAGAGCCCAGATGGTGGATATTAGCGAAAAATCTTCGACTGTCCGTACTGCGGCGGCTGTTTCAAGCGTACACATGAAGAATGAGGTGTACGAGAAAATACAGAGTCACGATATCGGCAAAGGAGATGTACTGGCTGTCGCACAGGTGGCAGGCATTATGGCCGCAAAGCAAACGTCGAATATCATTCCGATGTGCCATCCGCTTTCACTGAGCGGGGTAGATATATCATTTGACTGGAAAATAAAAGAATCAGAAGTTATACTTCATATAAAAGCACAGGTCAAAACGAAAGGGAGTACAGGTGTGGAAATGGAAGCGCTCACTTCTGCATCGGTGTGCGCTCTTACCGTTTACGATATGTGCAAGGCCCTTGATAAGGGGATGGTCATCGGCCCTACTTTCTTGCTGGAGAAGACAGGCGGGAAAAACGGTGACTTTAAAAGAGAACTATCCGAGTATAATTTGGAGGACCAAAAATGAATAAGGATCAATCAAAAATTCCGCAGGCGACGGCGAAACGGCTGCCGCTTTACTATCGCTTTTTAAAGAATCTGCATGCGTCAGGAAAACAGCGTGTATCATCCGCTGAACTCAGTGATGCCGTGAAGGTTGATTCTGCCACGATTCGGAGGGATTTTTCCTATTTTGGAGCTCTTGGCAAAAAAGGATACGGATATAATGTGGATTATTTGCTGTCTTTTTTTCGAAAAACGCTTGATCAGGATGAGATGACAGACGTCATCTTGATTGGTGTCGGGAACTTGGGAACGGCATTTCTTCACTATAATTTCACAAAAAATAATAACACAAAAATTTCTATGGCTTTTGATATAAATGAGAGTAAAATAGGAACTGAGGTAGGCGGCGTGCCCGTCTATAACCTTGATGACCTTGAACAACACGTAAAAGATGAATCAGTTGCCATTCTTACAGTGCCTGCAGTTGCCGCTCAATCCATTACAGACAGATTGGTCGCATTAGGAATCAAGGGAATCCTTAATTTTACGCCGGCCCGTTTGAATGTGCCGGAACACATTCGAATTCATCATATAGATTTAGCAGTTGAGCTTCAGTCACTTGTTTATTTTTTGAAGCATTACTCAGTTTTAGAGGAAATCGAATAGAGGGAAAGGAGGAGCCCAAATATGCCGATCGGTCCTGGAAGCCTTGCTGTTATCGCAATCGTTGCTCTGATTATCTTCGGTCCCAAAAAGCTGCCTGAATTGGGGAAAGCAGCGGGAGACACACTTCGTGAATTCAAAAACGCTACAAAAGGATTAACGAGTGATGAAGAGGAAAAAAAGAAAGAAGATCAGTAAGTTAGGATGACACGAATGAAAGTGAATCAAATGTCGCTGCTGGAGCATATTGCTGAGCTTCGAAAACGGTTGCTGATTGTAGCGCTGGCGTTTGTCGTTTTCTTTATTGCTGGATTTTTTTTAGCGAAGCCGATTATTGTGTATCTGCAAGAAACAGATGAAGCGAAGCAGCTTACGCTTAACGCGTTTAACCTGACAGACCCGCTTTATGTGTTTATGCAGTTTGCTTTTATCATCGGCATAGTCCTGACCTCGCCGGTTATTCTTTATCAGCTTTGGGCTTTTGTGAGCCCGGGTCTCTATGAGAAAGAGCGCAAAGTAACGCTCAGCTACATTCCGATCTCTATTTTGCTGTTTTTAGCGGGCTTATCTTTTTCATATTATATTTTATTTCCTTTTGTTGTTGATTTTATGAAGCGGATTTCTCAGGACTTGAATGTCAATCAGGTGATCGGAATTAATGAATATTTTCATTTTCTTCTGCAGCTGACGATTCCGTTTGGACTGCTGTTCCAAATGCCGGTCATTCTCATGTTTTTGACCAGGCTCGGTATTGTGACACCGATGTTCTTGGCGAAAATCAGAAAGTATGCGTATTTTACGCTGCTGGTGATCGCAGCCCTGATTACACCGCCTGAGCTTCTGTCCCATATGATGGTCACAGTCCCGCTTTTGATTTTATATGAAATCAGTATCCTTATATCGAAGGCCGCTTATCGGAAAGCGCAGAAAAGCAGTGCAGCCGATCGGGACGTGTCTTCTGGGCAATAATAAAAAATCCATTTCTCATGAGAGAAATGGATTCAGCGTGTTGACAAACCCCCGCATTCGTTGTCAAGTCTGTGCGTTGGTGCTCACGAATGAAAACATTCGCTCCGCTCCAATGCTCGCCTTTCCTAGACTTCAAGGGTTTTCAACCACGCTGAAAATGACAAAATCCTAAAACGAAAGCCGTTTTAGGATTTAATTTGAATCCATTTCTCATTCAGAAATGGATTTTCTTTATTTTTGGTTCTTTTTGATTTTAAATGAAAAGGCAAACATCTTAAAAGAAATGCTGATGTTGTAAGCGGCGAACACCATCAGCAGGATGGAGTAAAATGACCACATGCTGCCTGGCGAGCTTGCGGCAAGATAAGTAAAGATGCACCCTACGGCAAAGTAGATCATTCCCCAAACTACCGGGTTTCTCATAAAAATAATCCTCCAATAATCAATTGCATTTGTGTGCTCTGCTGTTCAAGGTAATTCCGAACAGGCTCAAGCTGCATGATGACGACGAATGTATTCATCATTAAATGGGCGAAAATCGGCACCCATATCCGTTTTGTTCTCGCATATAAAAAGGCAAAGGTAAAGCCCATTGCTGTATATAGAAGAAGATGCTTCAAATCAGCGTGAACAATACCGAAGATAACCGAGCTGATCAGTCCTGCGAAAAAGAAATTCGTTTTTTCGTACAGCGCG
Source organism: Bacillus sp. FSL R5-0603 (assembly GCF_038050295.1). Lineage (NCBI taxonomy): Bacteria > Bacillati > Bacillota > Bacilli > Caryophanales > Bacillaceae > Bacillus > Bacillus sp. FSL R5-0603. The sequence goes on from NZ_JBBOYP010000001.1 coordinate 574,435, forward strand.
CCGAAAATGATTTTTCTGAAGATGATTTCTTCTAATATAGGCCCGACGATGGAAGAAACGATAATCATGAGCGGGACTGCCTGAATGACATCCAGAATCGCTTGTGTATTTTCTGATTCTCTTCCAATGCCAAAAACATAATATTCAATAGAGCCTGCTATTCCTTGAGAGAAAAGGGCAATGAAAAAACCGGCTATCGCCCAAAGGATAGAAAGTCCGATTGAGTCCTTCTGTCCGTTTCGCAGCGTTTCTTTCGGAACGGTTCTCAGAATGAGCAGAACAATAACGAGACAGGCGATAAAGCTGATGACGGACCATAATCCTTGTGCATGCAGCATATTTTCATTTGTAGGCTGTCCTCCGGCATAACCGAATTTAAATAACAAGGGAATCGCGATTAATGCGGAAAACTGCATGATGATATATGTCAAAATAATAAACCAATACTGTTTTCTCAAATGGTATGTACTCCTTTGTTAAGTGGGTTTCGTTCATCTACAGCTATTGTAACATAATCGGTACGGGGGTGAAAAAGCTAACGGAAAAGGGAGCGGAAAAGAATGATGTAAGCGTGAAAAATTTTTTATCTTATCACTTGAAATTGGAAGGGAGATTCTTTATTATAAGAATTGTGTTAGCACTCTTTAGTGCTGAGTGCTAAAATTACATATTCATACTATTGAGGAGGTTATTACATTGTTAAAGCCATTAGGTGATCGCGTTGTCATTGAACTCGTAGAATCTGAAGAAAAAACTGCCAGCGGAATTGTGTTGCCGGATTCTGCAAAAGAAAAACCGCAAGAAGGCAAAATCGTGGCAGCTGGTTCAGGTCGCGTGTTAGAAAGCGGAGAGCGCGTTGCTTTAGAAGTAAAAGAGGGCGACCGCATTATCTTCTCAAAATACGCAGGTACTGAAGTGAAATACGAAGGTACTGAATACTTAATCTTACGTGAAAGCGACATTTTAGCTGTTATCGGCTAATTCTTAAATAAACAATATTTAAAACATTTGAGGAGGTCTTGTAAACATGGCAAAAGAAATTAAGTTTAGTGAAGAAGCTCGCCGCGCAATGCTTCGCGGTGTCGATGCACTTGCTGATGCTGTTAAAGTAACTTTAGGACCAAAAGGACGCAACGTGGTTCTAGAGAAAAAATTCGGTTCTCCGTTAATCACAAATGACGGTGTAACAATCGCTAAAGAAATCGAGCTAGAAGACGCGTTTGAAAACATGGGTGCTAAGCTTGTTGCTGAAGTAGCCAGCAAAACAAACGACGTTGCCGGTGACGGTACAACAACTGCGACAGTTCTTGCGCAAGCTATGATCCGTGAAGGCCTTAAAAACGTAACAGCAGGCGCTAACCCTGTAGGCGTGCGTAAAGGTATGGAAAAAGCTGTAGCGGTTGCGATCGAAAACTTAAAAGAAATTTCTAAGCCGATCGAAGGCAAAGAGTCTATCGCTCAGGTTGCTGCGATCTCTGCTGCTGATGAGGAAGTCGGAAGCCTTATCGCTGAAGCAATGGAGCGCGTAGGAAACGACGGCGTTATCACAATCGAAGAGTCTAAAGGCTTCACAACTGAGCTTGAAGTTGTTGAAGGTATGCAATTCGACCGCGGATATGCATCTCCTTACATGGTAACTGACTCTGATAAGATGGAAGCGGTTCTTGACAATCCTTACATCTTAATCACAGACAAAAAAATCACAAACATTCAAGAAATCCTTCCTGTGCTTGAGCAGGTTGTTCAGCAAGGCAAACCATTGCTTCTGATCGCTGAGGATGTTGAAGGCGAAGCACTTGCAACACTTGTTGTGAACAAACTTCGCGGTACATTCAATGCAGTTGCTGTTAAAGCTCCTGGCTTCGGTGACCGCCGTAAAGCAATGCTTGAAGACATCGCTGTCCTTACTGGCGGAGAAGTCATCACAGAAGATCTTGGCCTTGACCTGAAATCTACTCAAATCGCTCAATTGGGACGCGCTTCTAAAGTTGTCGTTACAAAAGAAAACACAACAATCGTTGAAGGCGCTGGCGAAACAGACAAAATTTCTGCCCGCGTGACTCAAATCCGCGCTCAAGTGGAAGAAACAACTTCTGAATTCGACAGAGAAAAATTACAAGAGCGTCTTGCGAAACTTGCTGGCGGCGTAGCTGTCATCAAAGTCGGCGCTGCGACTGAAACTGAGCTGAAAGAGCGTAAACTTCGCATCGAAGACGCCTTGAACTCAACTCGCGCAGCTGTTGAAGAAGGCATCGTATCCGGTGGTGGTACAGCGCTTGTAAACGTATATAACAAAGTCGCTGCAGTTGAAGCTGAAGGCGATGCTCAAACAGGTATCAACATCGTGCTTCGCGCGCTTGAAGAGCCAATCCGTCAAATCGCACACAACGCTGGTCTTGAAGGATCTGTCATCGTTGAGCGCCTCAAAAACGAAGAAATCGGCGTAGGCTTCAACGCTGCAACTGGCGAATGGGTAAACATGATCGAAAAAGGTATCGTTGACCCAACGAAAGTTACACGCTCAGCTCTTCAAAACGCTGCGTCTGTAGCTGCAATGTTCTTAACAACTGAAGCCGTTGTCGCTGACAAGCCAGAAGAAAACGCTGGCGGCGGAATGCCTGATATGGGCGGCATGGGCGGTATGGGCGGCATGATGTAATACCGACAAAAACCCCTTAATTTACAAGGGTTTGTCGGCAACGGACGTCATTTTTGATGCCCTTTTGATGCCATTTGTAAATTTCGAGGCTTCTCATGAGTTCATTGAACTTGTGAGAAGCTTCTTTTTTTCTGTCTTTCGTAGTTTGATTTTTTCAGCACTGTTCTATATCGATTTTCAATAGTTTTGATAATCCCGATATGAATTATTCAATTGACCAAAATACAAAATTCCACCGGCTCAGATTCCTGTTTACGTCTTCTTTGACAAACGGCTTACTGTAATTTCAGTAAACTGCACTTCTGTTATGATTATAAAAAGGGTTTAAAAATTATTCGTGCAAATCCTCTGTTACTTCTCTCCCTATTGCAGACAGGAGATGGTATCCTCTCATAAGATAAAAAAGCCCCAGTTATCTAAATAAATAGTGTCACCAACACTCTTAGACGTTTCCAAAAGGAAAACACTGTCAAAGAGAAATCCTTTTAAAATGTCTATTTGTGCTGCTTTTTAGCTACTAAGACGATGCATGTTAAATATATAGAATGGCAGAATAATCTGATTCTCAAAAATTCACTGTCGATGTAGTTAGGTTCTTCCACCAACATCTTGATAATATCCATCCCGACTCTATGGAGACCGACAATCCAATTATTAACTCTAATATTAGTTTTTTATGATTACCAAGGAGGACTTAATAGTGCATTTCTCAAAAATGATAGATCGCTTGGCTTTATATGATTTACACAGAAAAAGAAGCAAAGATAAACATTTTTCTGCTGCTATTGCAGCCGATATCGATGATAGAGAGGAATTTTACAGTGCGAATATAGCTGATGTTTCAATTGATTTGAATGAATCTAAAAAAAATTATAGGATTGGAACATTTCGTTATGAATCCTTAATTCAAACTGGGAATCCTGTTAATGATACTTTAAAATGGGAGGTTCTTTTAAATGAAAATGACATAGATCCGCCCAATGTCATCTTTGTACACGGCTGGCGCATGGATTCGTTCGATAGAATCAAAAAGATATTTCATAATCGTATAATGAATGATTTAGGCTGGAATATGTATTATTATTCTCTTCCATACCATTTTGAAAGAGAACCGGAAAATTCACTGTATAGTGGCGAGTTGATGATTAGTGCAAATATTGATCGTACAATTGAGTCGACAAGACAGGCCATTGTAGATTTACGGGCATTAATTCACTGGATAAAAGCAAATAAAAAAGGCCCTGTTATCATAGTGGGAGTAAGTTTAGGGGGATGGATCACTAATCTAATTGCTACCCTAGAATCTCAAATTGATGTAGTGGTATCAATCTTTTATGCCAATCGCCTTTCTTATTCAATATGGAACACGATCCCAGGTAAATTCATAAGAGAAGAATTAGAACAAAATGGTGTGACCTATGAAGAGTTAATAAAATATTGGAATATCACAGATCCTAGTCAAGCCTTGCCGAAAGTTAATAAAGATAACATTCTGCTGATTTCTGCTAAACATGATCAGTATATTGACTTAAAAGATGCAGATTATTTATGGGAAAGTTGGGGGAAACCCACAAGATATGTCTACGATTGTGGTCATTCCGGTATTGTTTTTTGTCGCAAAAAACTGGCAAATGATACGCTTTCCTTTATAAGAGAAAGGATAAATAAGGGAAAACCTGGTTCAGTACATTTGTAGACCTTAATAAGAAACGAAAGGCCAACTGCAACTTCAGTTGGCCTTTCCTATTTATTGAGTGAGATTGCTGTCAGAACTACTATGCGTACTAGTCGTTTTCTTTAATCACCATTGCCAGTTCTTCCACCTCACCCCGAATCCCAATCGCAGGCTCCCACGAATCAATCAAACGAATCGCTCTCTGATTAGATTCCATCGCTTTCGTTTTCTCTCCTTTACGATACAACAGCTGCGCCATTCCGTAGTGATAGTAGATCAGTTCAACTTGATTGGCGTTATGTTTATCATAGAGCATTTGTACAAAGGCTTCTTCCGCTTTCTCAAATTGACCACATTTCACGTAAGCGACACCCAGATTGAAATAGGCTTCTATCGTTTTTTCGCCGCCGTACGTGGAGCTGATTTCATTTGCCGCTTCGTATAGTTGAATGGCTTCTTCATGATGACCTCTCGCAAAGCTTAAGTCACCGCGAACCAATAGAACTCTGTGTTGAATGGTAGGGGAAATCGGTTGATTTTCGATTTCGTTTAAAATGGTCTTTGCTATTTCCTGTTGCCCGTCTTTTAAAAAAAGCCTTGCTTTGAGTGCGTGTCCCCAAACCTTTAGATCATAGGCATCGTGAGCGTCTGATTGTTCCAGAATCCTCAGCCCGGCTTCAATTTGCTGTAAGGCCCTGTCTAAATCATTGACTTCCATCAGAGCCCAGCCTGCTGTGTCGATTCGGAAGTACGCTTCTCGTGTGTGTTGGCCTAAGTGATGGGCGGCGTCGGCCGCTTTGCGTCCGTATTCGATTCGCAGGGGCAGGTTGATTCTGCTTAGAAAATGGCTGATGCGGGTGATGAGTTCGATTAGGATTTCTTTTTGATCGGTTTCACTTGCCCATTGGATGACCTTTAAGATGTTTGGCCATTCTTGTTTCATTTGGTCTAAGTTCCGTCCCAGCAGGTAGCTCCAATAGATAGAGTTGGGCTGTTCCCGCTTTAAATGGGTTTCGGCATAATTAACATAATAGTGCGCCCAGCGATTGCGGGCTTCTTTTTCATATTCGTGCTGTTCGGACAAGTGCTGTTCTCCGTAAGCGACAACGGTTTGGTGCGCTAAGTATTGTGTCCTGCCTTGGCTTCGTTCCGGCTGAATCAGCGCATATGACCGCATTTGTTCCATAGCGTAATGAAAACGGCGGGCATCTAATCCGGCTGCTGCCGCCAGGCTATTTTCATCAGGCGGCTTGCTGAAAAAGCAAAGTGTCTGCCATAGCTTTCGTGTATCTTCGTTGCATCTATCCCAGGTGCGGCCAAAGAGAAATTCAAACAATTCCAGCAGTGAGTAGCCTGCTTTTCCAAGCTCATGAATCAGCTGCTGAGCGGGGATGTCATCGTCTGACATATAGGCGATGCTGAGTGCCATGGCTTTCGGGTTTCCGGCAGTCGCTGAAATGAATTCGTTTTTCAGGTCAGATGATAGATGTAACAGCTGCTCCAGCTTTTCCCGTTTATTTTGAATGTTGCATGTTTGTAAGCATCGGTGCACTTCTTGCTGAAAAAAATCTAAGGCATCTGTTTGGTCAAGGCCGCTCAGCTGGATGGCAGCCATTTCTCCGAAGCTTTCCCGATAGGTCTGCTTTACGTTTTCCCGCGCTGTGAGGAGGACTTTCACACCTTGCGGAAGGCTTGTGATAAATTCGTGAATGTTACGTTCTGCGGTATCGATGCTGTCAACAATCAGCAGGATCGGTTTTTCTCTTGTGTAATTGGCTAACGCATTGCGGACGACGAATCGTTTTTCATTGATTGATTTATCGATTTGTTCTGTGCGTCCGAGCTGATAGGCGATCGTATTTAAAAAATCGCTAAAGCTCAATCCCTTCCAATCAGCGCTGACCCAAATGATGCTGTTGAATGCCGGCCAAACTGGAGTATCGTCGACACAGGAATAGGCGGCTTCAAGAGCGATTGTGGTTTTACCCATACCAGCCCAGCCGGTGATTAAACAGACTGGTGACGGTGAAAGCATCCATTGCCGTATCGCTTCCATATCAAAGCTGCGCCCGATAAAGTGTCCGGACCAGCGTGACGGTAAATTATGCGTGATAGGCTGTTCTGTAAACGCATTCGTTTTTAGAACGGGGATATCATGAAACAGCCGTTTTACTACATTTTCAATTTCATCTTCACTCGGAGCCCCGAATGATCCGTCTTTTCGCAGTATTTTCGCTTTTTTCAAACAGGATGCTGCCCATACAGGCAATGCGGGTTTGATAACTGGGATAGTGGTGGCTTCCAGCAGGCCGGTCAACCACTCGATATCCAAGTCGGTCTTTTCGAGAATGATCCAGATCATTCCGAACAGTTTTCCGTCGTCGATTCTCCCGGGAATATAGTTTGCCCCCATCTGTCCGATCCAGCTTTTGATCGTGTTAGAGGAGACCCCCAGCTGGAGCGCGATTTTATCTATATAAGACTGTCCTGTTTTTTCGTTCTTTTTCCTTCTGACTTTATAATCAGGATGAAGTTTTAGCGTTTTGACGCCAGGTGCCAGCAGTTGTGCAAATTGTTTTCGGTTTTCAAGTTCAGCCATAAGCCTGCACCTCCTATTAGTACTATTTTATCAATCCAGCGTTTTTTGTATATGAAAAAATAAAAGTACAGTGCCGCTGTCCTTTTATACAGCAGGAAAGGCTGTTGAACGTCTTGAAAAGCAGATAAAATGGGGGCAGTAACAGAGAAAACAAAAATGTATGCACTTACATTTTATTTTCTGAAGAAAGGAATTTGCCAAATGACTCACACAGTACCTCAAAACATGAAAGCGGCTGTTATGCACAACACAAGAGAGATCAAAATTGAAACAGTGCCTGTGCCTGACATCAACCATGATGAAGTGTTGATTAAGGTGATGGCTGTCGGAATTTGCGGATCGGATCTGCATTACTACACGAATGGCCGAATCGGCAACTACGTTGTGGAAAAACCATTTATTCTTGGCCATGAATGCGCGGGTGAGATTGCCGCTGTCGGGTCGTCTGTCGATCGATTTAAGGTGGGAGATCGCGTCGCTGTTGAGCCGGGTGTCACATGCGGACGCTGTGAGGCATGCAAGGAAGGGCGCTACAACCTTTGTCCGGATGTACAGTTTTTGGCTACACCGCCGGTAGACGGCGCGTTTGTCCAATATATTAAAATGCGTCAGGACTTTGTTTTTTTAATCCCAGACTCACTTTCTTATGAAGATGCTGCTTTGATCGAGCCGTTTTCTGTCGGCATCCATGCGGCGGCCAGAACGAAGCTACAGCCCGGATCAACGATTGCGATTATGGGGATGGGCCCTGTTGGGTTAATGGCTGTTGCCGCAGCTAAAGCATTTGGGGCAGGCACAATCATTGTCACCGACTTAGAGCCGCTGCGGTTAGAAGCTGCGAAAAAAATGGGAGCGACTCATATTATTAATATACGTGAACAGGATGCACTTGAAGAGATTAAAACGATCACGAATGATAGAGGCGTTGATGTTGCTTGGGAAACAGCAGGGAATCCAGCGGCATTGCAATCCGCACTGGCTTCTGTGCGCCGGGGCGGAAAATTGGCGATTGTCGGTTTGCCTTCACAGAACGAGATTCCGCTCAACGTACCGTTTATTGCGGATAATGAGATTGATATTTACGGGATCTTCCGTTATGCCAATACGTATCCAAAGGGAATCGAATTTCTTGCTTCCGGCATTGTGGACACGAAGCATCTAGTAACGGACCAATATTCGCTGGAGCAGACGCAAGATGCGATGGAGCGGGCGCTTCAATTTAAGAATGAATGTTTAAAAGTGATGGTGTATCCAAATCGCTGAGTGAACAGGGAGGATCTTCGTATTCTCCCTCTTGTTTACTGGAAATGAAAACGGATTCTTGGGGTGGGAAATGATGATTGAAACAGAAAAAGTAACGGCAATGAAAGTGAAGCATCAGTCAAAATCCAGTACCGGACTGTCCTGGTTTGAACGAATCGGTTATGGATTCGGCGATATGTCGTATAATATTATCTTTCAGTTTGTAAACGCATACTTATTATTTTATTATACAGACGTCGGCGGCATTCAGCCTGCGGTGATCGCAACTTTGTTTCTTGTTGTGCGTGTGCTGGATGCTATTTTTGACCCGATCATGGGATTGATTTTAGATAAAACGAATACAAGGTGGGGAAAAGCAAGACCATATTTGCTGTGGGTGGCATTTCCTTTTGCGCTATTCACATTCTTATGTTTCACGACGCCTCATTTTGGTGAGACCGGAAATATGGTATATGCGTATGTCACTTATATTCTGCTTGGGATGTCCTTTAGTATGCAAACGATCCCGGTGAACAGCTTAACGGGGCGGATGACGAATTCGGTGGAGGAACGAACGGTTCTGACCACAACCCGGATGATTTTGGTGTATATCGGCATTCTTTTATCCATTTCCTGTGCGACACCGCTTGCAACTGCTATCGGAGGAGAGGATCAGGCGTTTGGATTTCAGATGACGGCGCTCATCTATGCGGCTGTCAGCATCGTTTTGAATCTATTTAGTTTCTTTACTGTACGGGAGCGAATTCAGCCTAAAAAGAGAAAAAAACAAGGGATCAAAAAGACGTTATCCGTTTTATTCCGAAACAAACCCTTGCTTATGTTAATTTCATCATTTTTGGCTTTTGCGATCGGGTTTAATATTAAGCTCAGCACGATGGTGTATTATTTTACGTATAACGTCAACCATAAAGAGTTCGTATTTATGGGCACCGTTTTATTTTTCGGAGCAGCGCTGATCAGCAATTTGTTTATTCCTTTCTTTTCTGAGAAGTGGGGCAGAAAACAAGTCATGATCATCACGGCAGCTCTATCGCTTATTTCTTATGCCGGCCTGCATTTTACGCCGTATTCTTCCATTACACTCATTTTCATTTGGCTTTTCGTTTCGGGATTTTTCACAACGCCTTTAAATACGCTTGCTTGGGGAATGGTGGCTGATTGCGTCGATTATGCGGAATGGAAAACCGGAGTTCGCGCGGATGGTGTTGTGATTTCGAGCATGAGCTTTATTAATAAGCTGGGTGTTGCGTTAGCCGGGTCATTTTCGGCCATTTACTTAGGAATCGCCGGGTATGTGGCGAATACAGACCAGACAGTTGCGTCATTGAATGCGATTAAAAATATGAATGCTTTGATTCCGGGATTTTTCATTTTGCTTTCTATTATTCTTATCGCCTTCTATCCTTTAACTGAAAAAAGATATAAGCACATCATCTCTGAGCTGGAGCAAAGGTCTGCGAGATAAATATATGTAAAATTTTTAATATTCAATGTTGTATTTATGGCAGAAAGTAATATACTGAGACTGTAATCTAGACTTTATAAATGAGTGTGATAATATGCGTAGTCATTCTGTAGTTTGTATTGGGGAATTGTTGATTGATTTCTTTTGTACCGATGTTGACGTTGATTTAATGGAAGGGCGCCAATTCCTGAAAAGTGCCGGCGGGGCACCGGCGAATGTGTCGGCAGCAATTGCCAAGCTGGGCGGAGACGCCGCTTTCAGCGGAAAAGTAGGAAAGGATCCGTTTGGGTATTTTCTGAAGCAAACATTGGACGCTGTACATGTCGATACCTCTATGCTGGTGATGGATGAGAAAGCGCCTACAACGCTTGCTTTTGTTTCATTAAAACAAAATGGAGAGCGTGACTTTGTTTTTAATAGAGGCGCGGACGCTTTGTTTACGCTGGAGGATATTGACCAGGAAAAACTAAACGAAGCGAAAATTCTTCATTTCGGCTCTGCGACGGCACTGTTATCGGATCCGTTTTGCTCAGCCTATTTACGGCTGATGTCGATTGCGAAAGACAATGGACAGTTTATTTCGTTTGACCCTAACTACCGTGAAGATTTATGGAGGGGAAGAGTCTCAGAGTTTGTAAGTGTTGCGAAAAAAGCGATCGCTGTAAGTGATTTTGTGAAAGTCAGTGACGAGGAGCTTGAGATTATAAGCGGTGTGAAGGATCATGAAAAGGGAGTTGCGATCCTTCATGAGATCGGAGCCAACATTGTCGCTGTGACACTTGGGAAAAGCGGAACGCTTCTTTCCAATGGAAAAGACCGTGAAATCATTCCAAGCATTCCTGTGACATCAATTGACTCAACAGGGGCGGGAGATGCTTTTGTCGGTGCGGCTTTATATCAATTGGCAAATACGGATCAGATTCAATCTGTAGATGCTGATTTTGTGAAACTGCGTGAGATTGTGTCGTTTGCCAATAAGGTCGGAGCTCTTGTGTGCACTAAAATTGGAGCGATTGATGCACTGCCGAGCTTGGATGAGATTGAAGTTTCTTTGTAAATCATTGAAGATGTTTCTTGAAAGTCTTTGGACTTTTGGGGGCATCTTTTTTTATTGTCTACTCTCGTACAGGCCATTTTCGAGCACCCGCTTGGATAATTCCCAGCAGCAATTGACGACGTTCCTTTATTGAATTGACGGCAATTTGAAATGTTTGCTTTGATAAAGCCGGTATGCCTGATTGTTGAAGCTTTGAGATGTCTGGTTCCGGCGGCGCTTGTTCTGCAGGATGGATATAGGCAGTATGAACGGTATCCAGATAGTTTTTGATACTTGAACGCGCTTCTTTGATATGAAGCTGATTAGGCTGATATTGTTCAGGAATTCCGTATTTGAAAATGGTTAGAGCCTCATCCAATACAGCAACAGCTATAATGGATGATTCCTGATGCTGCGTGCTGTGGTAAAAATGAAGGATGGGGAAGGCGTTATGCTGAGCGGTCAGCTTTCCCAGTTCTGATGAGGCAGCGACAAGAAGAAAATCAATGTCGTGAAAATCTTTGCCATTCCATGCATTATGGACGATTTCTGTTCCGTCATGCCCTAGACTTAATACACTTTGGGCAAAGGAGCGTTTTTGATTAACCGCACTCAAGACGGAAATCAAATACGTGACAGAAAACGTGATGGTAAGCAGTCCTTGAGCTGTTTCAATAATCGTGACAAGCTTCCATAGGCCTCCGTTCGGAGCGAGGTCGCCATTTCCTAATGTAAACATGACATAGCCGGAAAAATAAATTCGGTCTGACCAGGAAGCCGGTTCTTTTGATTGAGTTTCCATAAGTGAGTGAGGGTCACTCGAGTAAATCAAAACCCACCCGCCCCAAAATAGACTGATCCATATCACTAACGTCAGGCATAACAGCAGAGGACCAGCCATACTTAGAACCTTTGCGTGGTCACCGCTGATTTTGCGGCAGCCCTTCCACAGCCAGGCAGACAGGCATCTTGTGATCGGGCCTGCACCGCTCTCTAACCATAACGTGGTCCATAAAAAATCAATCATCCCCGCTGTCAATAATAAAAGGCCTGCAATGATATAACCCTCATTCATTTTGGTTGCCTCCCTTAAGTCAGCCTTTTTTTATTTTCTTCTCTATTTCCTTTTATCCTGAATCTGAAACAATTGAACGAATGTTTGATTTTACAGAGAAAAATGGGTTAAGTTACCCAACACTTACTCATTTATCGGTATGAACAGAAAATCACAGGATTTTTGACTTGATTCACATATTTTCATGAAGAAAAACGTTCATTTTCCCCTTGAATTGGTGATTTTCCTTTTATAGAGTAAAAAATTTTCAGAAATTTATATTGACTGAAAGCGTTTTTATAATTATGATAATATCAGATATAACAAGAATGTCACTATAACATCACTACAATTGAACTATCAAGTGACTATTAAATGCCAAATGAACAAGGTTATGCACAAAGAAATGACCATTGCTCTTTTAGTGAGAAATGAAATCGCTTCCATTGGGACTGACATGCTAAGAAGAAGGGAAGGTTATGAGGTTATTGGATAAAAACATGAACAACTATTTTCTGAAGCCTGCTTACGAAATGTGAGGAAGGCAGCGGCCCTGGAATAAGTTTTTGACATATGCATTTTGAAAAAGACTGGGGGAAACACAGTATGAATAAACAAGGCAATCAAATGTCATTTTTACGTACAATTATTTTAGTCTCGACTTTCGGCGGGCTTCTTTTTGGCTATGATACCGGTGTGCTCAATGGAGCTTTGCCGTATATGGGAGAGCCGGATCAGCTTAATCTTAATGCCTTCACAGAGGGCCTTGTCACCAGTTCACTTCTTTTTGGAGCCGCGCTAGGTGCTGTGTTTGGCGGCAGGATGTCTGATTTTAACGGCCGCCGCAAAAATATTTTGTTCCTCGCTGTTATATTTTTTATTTCAACGATCGGGTGTACGTTTGCACCGAATGTTACGGTCATGATTATTTCCCGTTTTGTGCTCGGTATTGCGGTTGGGGGTGCATCCGTAACGGTGCCTGCCTATTTAGCAGAGATGTCTCCTATGGAAAGCAGGGGACGGATGGTGACGCAGAACGAATTGATGATTGTATCAGGACAGCTTTTGGCCTTTGTTTTTAATGCGATCCTTGGCACAACAATGGGAGACAACTCCCATGTGTGGAGATTTATGCTGGTCATTGCGTCACTTCCAGCCTTGTTCCTGTTTTTCGGCATGATCAGAATGCCCGAGAGTCCCCGCTGGCTTGTTTCTAAAGGAAGAAAAGAAGATGCTTTACGTGTATTGAAAAAAATCAGGGATGAAAAACGGGCAGCAGCTGAGCTGCAAGAAATTGAATTCGCTTTCAAAAAAGAAGATCAGCTTGAAAAAGCGACGTTTAAAGATCTTTCGGTCCCATGGGTGCGCCGTATTGTGTTTATTGGATTAGGGATTGCGATTGTACAGCAAATTACAGGTGTGAATTCGATTATGTATTATGGGACTGAAATTCTAAGAAATTCTGGTTTCCAAACGGAAGCCGCTTTAATCGGAAATATTGCGAATGGTGTGATTTCGGTATTGGCAACATTCGTCGGAATCTGGCTGCTGGGAAGAGTGGGGCGCCGGCCGATGCTGATGACAGGCTTGATCGGTACGACAACAGCGTTATTGCTAATCGGGATATTCTCACTTGTACTTGAAGGATCACCGGCACTTCCGTATGTAGTCCTGTCATTAACGGTCACATTTCTTGCTTTTCAGCAGGGGGCCATTTCACCAGTGACTTGGCTGATGTTATCTGAAATTTTCCCGCTTCGCCTTCGCGGACTGGGAATGGGTGTTACGGTATTCTGTCTGTGGATGGTGAATTTTGCAGTCAGTTTCACGTTTCCGATATTGCTGGCAGCTATCGGTCTGTCCACAACGTTCTTTATCTTCGTTGGATTAGGAATTTGCTCTGTCCTGTTTGTGAAGAGGTTTTTGCCGGAAACGAAAGGACTTTCGCTTGAACAGCTGGAGGAAAACTTCCGCGCTTATGATCACGGCGGGGCAAAGAAGGATTCTGGGGCTGAAGTGATTGGATAATTAAAAAAAGAATCCGCACCCTAGTGCGGATTCTTTTTGGTTTCAAATTAGTTAGGTCTGACAAGGATTTTGACTTGGCTTTTCTCTTTAATAAGAGCCCCGAAGCCTTCCTCGATCAAATCATCTAGCACGATTTTTTTCGTTACGAGTTTGTCGGCTGAGAAATAGCCTTCTTTCATTAATGACAATACAGCCGGGAAGATGTCGCGGTATCCGATAATTCCTTTTACTGTACGTTCTTTGATTACGATATCGTTCGGATGGATTTCAGCACCTTTTTCCCAAATGCTGACGATGACGGTTTCACCGGCAATTGTAGTGGACTGGATGGCTTGTCGTAACACCACTGGGACACCAGTGACTTCGAATGCTACGTCAACACCGCCTCCTGTTCGTTCTGCAATCTCAGCGACTACATCGTCTGTTTTAGACGGATCAACGATGATCGCGCCAAGCTCCTCAGCCTTTTGCTGGCGTTCAGGTGAAAGCTCAACTGCGTAAATATCAGTTGCACCGGCAGCCTTCAGCGCTTCAATCACAAGAAGTCCGATCGGGCCGCAGCCGAATACAGCCGCTTTGTCGCCTGCTTTGAGTTTGCTTGAGCGGACAGCGTATAGAGCAACTGCAGAAGGTTCAACGAGCGCGCCTTGTTCATATGATAATTCATCAGGAAGTTTGAACAAAAGCTCTTCATCTACAGAGACGTATTCAGAGAAACCGCCGCCTCCGCCGGCTAAGCCGAGGAATCCCATTTGTTCATCAAGGTTGTAGGCGCCTTGGTGGCCGTGTGTAGCAAAAATCGGCTCGACTACGACACGGTCTCCAACTTTATAATTTTCAACGCCTTCTCCGACTTCGACAACTTCACCGGAGAATTCATGCCCCATTGTGACAGGTGCCGTTTCATTTGTTAATGGGTGCGGTTTGTCAACCGGAATAAAGATCGGGCCGCCCAGATATTCGTGTAAATCACTTCCGCAGATGCCGCACCATTTGACTTTGATCTTTACTTTTCCCGGCTCCGTTTTTGGCTCTTCGATATGTTCAATACGGATATCCTTTTGGTTATGCCATCTTGCTGCCTTCATGGATTACCACTCCTATAACTTTTGATGTGAGTAATTCCGCACCGGTCAATATGAACTGTTCACAAAATCGCCATTTTTAAAACCAAAAAAGAAATGAAATTTTTATATAATATAATCTACGTTTTTTTGAAAAAAGAAACTTTGAAGAAAAAAGGGTCTCGCACACTCTTTTTTCTTTATATGTGAGTATCAATCGTTTACATAGCTATGAATTTGGTTTGAACAATACGGTAATGGTTCGTTCATATTGAATGCGACAACTACTCTATCAATAATTATAACGCTAATACTGCTATTATAATAGGATAATCTTCCATGGTTTAATTTAACAGAGGTAACTTTTTTGACTTTGTAACATTACTGTAAGGATATTGAAATAAAAAATAGCTGGTTGATCGTGTATAATCTTCCTAGATGTTAACAAACAGGGGGACGAAATGTTGAAGAAAGTCATTTTAGCCGCTTTTATCTTAGTAGGAAGTACTTTGGGAGCTTTTAGTTTTTCATCAGATGCCAGTGCGAAACATGTGAACGGAAATATTACTTGGTATAATGGAGTCGGGAAAAAAGGCTCTTCAGGTAAGAAACTTGGACATTGGGATTGTGCGACCAAAATCGGATTTGATGTCCCTAGAAACGGGACAAAAATCAGAGCTTATGCAAAAGCGAAGCCTAAAAAGGTGATTACGGTTTATAAAAATGATGTTGGCAGAATGCCTAATGCAGTGCTGGATGTTAGCCCTAAAGCGTTTAAAGCGCTTGGATATCCATTAAGCAAAGGTAAAGTAGCGGGGCATTACAGCTATTAATGTACATATATAATCTGGAAAGCAAGAAGTCACATTCTTGCTTTTTCTATTGGTGGAGATAAAAGATGAAAAAAAGAATCATATTATTGTTAGCAGTGATAATAGCGGCAGCTGCCGCGGGGGTTGCGTTTTATGTTACAAAGGATAAAGGCCATGAGAAGGCTGCTGATGTTTCAGTCAATACCGAAAGCGGTGATGAGCTGCTGGTTTCAATTACAGATACGGATCTGCTGACAAAGTATTATGAAAATGACAAGGTGATCCATGAGGAGAAGCTGACTAGCTATCCGGCATTTGCCTTGGATCAAAAACAGCAGGTGCTCTATTATACGGGCAATAATGAACAGAATGAAATGAGGCTTTTTAAACTGGATCTAAAGTCTAATAAAAAGACGGTGCTTTATAAAGGCGCGGAGAGTGCGGACAGTTTGTTTTTATCAAAGGACCGTTCAACCATCTATTTCCGCTTAGGAAAAGTTGACGAAAGCAATTTTCGGATCGCCGCTTTTGATCTAAAAACGAAAAAGTGCAAAAATCTTTACCCTGCCGCAAATGACCAGGATGACACCGTCAGCAGCTTCTTTTATAACCAAAAAAACGATTCATTTGCATTGCTTCATTATTCTGTAGAAGAAGACTACAAGAAAACAGATGAAGCAAACGAAAAGGGCATCGACCCAGAACCGACAACGATTCATTTTGCGGAAGGCCGCCAAAATAAATTTAATGAGCTGAAAAGCCTGAAGCAATTTATCAGCGATATTGCTGTTTCTGATGATGATAAACGTATTTTATTTACATCATATACGCAGAAAGGAACGGAGCAAACCGCTTCTATTCAGATGCTCAATGCGGATACGAAAAAGTATGAAAGCATCATCTCAAATCAAAAATCATTTAAGCTGTTAATTGACGCACAGCCTCAGTTCTCTAAGGATGGAAAGAACATTTATTTTCTTGCCGAAGCCAAGGGGGCTAAAAAGCTGAAGGACGAAACAGGGCGTGAAGCTAAGGTGCGGACGATTTATTCCTATAGCCTTGAAAATAAGACCTTCAAAAAAGTATGGGAAAACCCGAACGGCATCATCAACAGCTTTTCTGTGATCAACTAATGAAAACCACTCGGCTTGGGCTGAGTGGTTTTTTAATGGACGAGCTGCAGGGCTAATGATCCGAGCCATTTAAAGATATGAATCAGAGGTACCGGCAAAAACAGAAGTTCAACATATGAGTTCATTGCAACATTCAGCTTTTTGAACGCAGATCTTCTTTTTGCTGCTGGTTTGAGATCACGTTATCACTCCTCTTATATCCATATTAAAACAGACAAAAAAGCCCTAAACGTTTACAGTTTTGGGCTTCTTTCTTCGTATTTGGCCTCTTGCAATAAGAGGCTTTTATTCTGAAATATAGAATTTTGTCTCCGTTCGGGGTTTGTTTGCTTGCAGGAGACTGCATTTGTTATAGGGAAGAACTAGCTTGTTTTCGTTTGGCTGTTGTTTTGGAGATTCACTAATGAACGGATGCCGTCGACCATTTTACTTCCGCATAAAGGGCACAATGGCGTATCACTGCTGGCGAAGTTTTTTCGGGTCCAGCCATTACAGTCTTCTTTTGTGCATTCCCAAGTACTCACATCTTCTTTTGGCAGCGGTTCTTGATTTCGTTTGTTATAGTAAGACATAAAGTCACTTCTTCCCTCATGTATTTTACTGCACATTTCTTATTGTCTCATACTTTTCCCTAATCTCCTAATTCCTTTTTCTTTATGACTTTCCAATAACCCCATCTAAAAAGGAGAGGAGTGTGCTGTTAAAAGCATCTGGCTCTTCTAAAAACGGGCAATGGCTGCTTTTAGAAAAGGTAACGAGTGTCGCGTTTGGAATATTGCTGCGCAAGTGTTCTCCAGCTGCTGTAGAGAAAAATTTCTTGTCTTCCCCGAAGCACAGCAATGTCGGTACATTGATGTTTTGGAGGGTGCCCCGGTAATCAGCGGCCGTTTGGTTAAATAAAATCGTGCTAGAAATGGCAGCCGGCTGTTTGAGGATTTCTGCCAGCATCCATTCTGTTTCGGTCTCGGCAGGCGGTTCTGCGAACATATTCTGGATGAAGCTTTCGTAGAAAGGCAGCGGGTCAGTTTGAATGGCGTGCATCGCTGTTTTTAAGCCGTCAAAATCAAATGGACCGTGTTCCCAGCCCTCCCATTGATAGTCCGAAGCGGATTGATCGATGATCACAGCGGCTTGAATGTTATCATTCCCAAACTGATTGAGATAATCCCATACGACAAAAGCACCCATTGACCAGCCGGCAAGAACGACATGATCAAGCTCCATTGCATTTAGAAATTCCCTTATGTCACGGGCATATTGGGAAATGGTGTGGCCGTGAAGCACTTTGTCAGATTCGCCGTGTCCTCTAAGATCAAGACGAATACATTGATAATTGGCAGAAAGCGCCGAAAATTGTTTGTGGAAAAATTGTCCGCTCATCAGCACCCCATGTATAAACAGGATCGGCGTCCCGCTCCCGTGTGTTTCATAGTAAAGGCGTGTCTGATCTTCTAATGTGATGTATGGCATGTTTCTCCTCCTTTAGTTTCCATCATGAGTATGGCTGGCTGCTGTTGAGCTGATGATGGCAGCTGTCGCGACTGCCTGCTGTGCTTGAATGACTGTTTCGATAGCGGTGTATAGTCCTGATTCCATCAGCAGATTTTTCTCCATATGCTCACTGAGATAGAGGCTGACAGCAATTTTAAAATTCATTTCCTTTTGCCATTTAAAAGCTTTTTCCTGGTTTAATTCGTCAGTGATGCACAAAACGGTTTTGATATCTGGCTCTTCCAGAAATGTGAGGAGAGCAAGGTCTGGATAATGATAATCCTTTGGTTTTTTGACATCAGTGATTGATATATCTGTTTGCAAGCGGAAACAAGCATTTCGGGCTCTTTTTCACTTTGCAAGGCCAGAATATGGCTGACCTGATGTAAGTACTGTCCTTTTTTAAAGCCGTTGGCTGCCAGCAGCTGATAGCATGTTTCCGCCTTCTGTAGCGCCTGCAAACCTTCTCCGTTTTCTCCAAGCAGTACGGCAAGCGGAACATTCTGAGTTGAAGTGAGGAAATAATGATTTTTCTTCATCTGCTGATAAACTGCTAGCCCCATGTTCATCTGTTCTTTTTGGTTTGTCGTTTCAGATTTGCCGGTGAGCAAGATCAGAGCGGAAAGGTATGTGAACATATCCCGCTTATATCCTAGCTTCACCATTTCATTGTATACATCGATGAAAGTATGAAATGTTTGTTTTGCCTCATGCTGAAAATGAATGTCCAGAATAGATGCAACAGTAAAGCGGTGGTGTGAATTGAGTGTTGAGAAGCTGCCGATGTTTGATTTGATATAGCTGCTCAAATCATAAAAGCGCTGAAAATCAAACTCTCTTTTATTCACAATATATGCAGAAGAAATGAGCATTAATATCTGATCGTGTGAAACTTTCCATTTTAATTTTGTTTTTAATTCAGCATAAATGGAAATGTATTGCTTTATTTTTTCATGTAGGTCGTGTGTCAGCATAAAAAGCAGCTCCTTTTTGCTGTTTTTACGTAATACGATAAATAGGGCCAAAGGTTTCATAAAGAAAAAACTTGCCTGCTAGAGGCAAGTTTGTCGGGTTATTTATAGGGATCTGTTATATCCATCGGTCTCATCATGTCATAGTCTTCATGCTCTAGAATATGGCAATGCCATACGTATCGTCCGCTGTACGGACCGAATGTCGCCGCGATTCTCAGGACTTCACCTGCATGCGCTTGAATGGTGTCTTTCCAGCCCTTTTCACTTGGCGGCGGCGGGACAGCCGGACCGGTATAGGACAATTCCCCGCTTTCTTGATAACGGGCGATATCAAACGGCCGCCGGTCTAATACACGGAAGGAGACTAGATGCAGGTGGATCGGATGTGTTCCGCGTGTTGGGTTGATAATGGACCATATTTCAGTTGTGCCGACTTTTGGTGCTTCTGTGACGGGATCGTGCCAGCGTTTGTTATTAAGCAGAAGGACGGGTCTGCCGTATTCGTCCTGGGTGCCTGCCAGTTTTAACGTTCTGATGTTTTGTATTCTTTCATGCTGTACCGAAGGGTATGAGGCGAGGTACTTCGGCTTTCTGCTTTCGTCTTTTTGTGCCAATGGTTTTGTGACTCTGAATTGCATGATATTCGCATCTGTTTCAGGATTGACGTCACCGCCGCAGCCCGCGCTGTTTGCCAAAATGATCGATTCTCCTTCATATGCTGTGAAGTCAATGATGATATCATAACGTTCAGCAGGCGCAAGGCTGAAAGAATTCAGTTTAACAGATCGCGGCAGGAGCCCTCCATCTGAACCAATCTGAATAAACTCTCCGCCATTATCGAGTGACAGGTTATAGGTTCTTGTATTGGAGGCGTTGATGACACGGAATCGGTATTTCCTTGGCTCGACTTCCAAGTATGGCCATACCTTCCCGTTGACAAGTATGGTTTCTCCGCAAAAAGCCGGAACGATTGAAGGATTAGGCAGTGACGGAGAAGGGTTTTCCGGTGCGCTCGGATAAAACAAAGAACCGTCCTCATTGATCGTGCGGTCTGTGATAAGAAGCGGCACATCGTATTCGTCTGAAGGAAGTTTTAAGCGTTTTTCCTTTGGGTCATGAATGATATAAGCACCGACAAGTCCGGCATAAACATTTAGCCTGGTGAGCGCCATGGCGTGATCGTGATACCACAATATAGCCCCGCGCTGCTGGTTTGGATAATGATAAACCTCTCTTTTGAAATAAGGTCCTGTTTGTTCAAAGTCTTTGGAAAACCAAGCCTCCGGATATCCGTCACTATCATCTGGCGTGACGCCGCCGTGTAAATGAACAACAGTCTTTACCTCGGGCTCTTCATGCTGGCTGTCACTGTGATGAATGGTGTGATCAATCGGAAGGAAATGCGTGGAAGGAAGGTTATTCATCCATTTTACATATACGTTTTCATTTCTTTTAACCTCAATGGTCGGCCCCGGAAATAAGCCGTTGTAGCCCCACAGGCGGGTTGGAGGGAGATCGCGATGGAGCTGATGGGTGCATTCCTCCATGGTGACTTCGTAGTATGTTTTTTCTTTTGATTGCTGTACTGGCTTTAGTGTATCTGGGATTGGGAGAGCATCCACAAATTTTTCAAGTGTCATTTTCATCTGTCCTTATCTAAATTTTCCAAATTGGTACTATAGTTAATGACAATAAGGACGTGATGGTTACAAAAAATCTTCGTGCTGCAGACCGCCCGAAGAAGAAAATAACAAAATCCTAAACGGCAGGCCGTTTAGGATTTGATCAGCATTAAGGCAGGATATCGGGCTGCTGCTGTGTGACTGGGTTGGCAGCCGCTTTCTCGCTCACCTTGCGTTTTCTGAACACAAGGTAAGAAATCAAAACGATTCCCGTAATGACGCCTGTCAGCAGCAGCTCGTCTCTCATGGAATCAATAAACGCCATGGACACTAAAATTCCGCAAATGGCGATGATGGTCAAGTAGGTTAGGAAAGGGAAGAGCCACATTTTGATCTTCAATGCTTCCGGGTTTGTTTTTTCGAGTTTTTTCCGCATTTTCAGCTGGGAAACAGCGATGACAAGATAGACGAGTAAAGCGATTGCGCCTGATGAGTTGACTAAGAATAAAAAGACGGTATCCGGTGAAAAATAGTTCATTACGACCGCGATATAAGAGAAAAATGTCCCGGCCACAATGGCTTGTACGGGAACGCCTTTTTTGCTCAATTTCATAAAACGGCGCGGCGCTTCGTTTCTTTCTGCAAGAGAATACAGCATTCTGGATGTGGTGTACAAACCTGAATTCAGGCAAGAGAGTACAGCTGTGAGGACGATAAAGTTCATAATCTGTGCGGCTGCCGGCACTCCTATATGCTCAAGTACAGCGACGAAAGGGCTTTCTAAAATATTTGCTGAATTCCATGGCAACAGCGCCACGACAATGGCGATTGAGCCCACGTAAAAGACAATGATGCGCCATACAACGGATTTGGTGGCTTTTGTCACAGATTCGATCGGGTTCGATGTTTCCCCTGCTGCAATGGCAACGATTTCAGTCCCCATAAAAGAGAAGATGACAACGACAATGCCGAGCAATACGGAGCTGATGCCTTCCGGGAAAAATCCGCCTTTGCCTGTAAGATTCGATAAACCGACTGGCTCACTGCCCGGTGCAAAGCCAAAAATAAAGGCAAAACCAACGATTAGAAAAGCAATGATAGTCACAACTTTAATGAGGGAGAACCAATATTCAAACTCACCGAAAGACTTAACGGAGTAGACGTTTGTCAGGGTGAGCACAATGGTCAAGATCAAACTTGTCAGCCACAGCGGAATATCATGGAACCAGTATTGAATAATGCCAGCACCGGCAATGGCTTCGATCGCGATGACGATCACCCAGAAAAACCAGTACAGCCAGCCGATTGTAAATCCTGCCCACGGTCCGATGGCGTCGTGAGCGTATTGAGAAAACGATCCGCTCGTCGGGTTTACGGCAGACATCTCACCGAGCATTCTCATAATAAAAATCACCAATAATCCGGCTAACGCGTAAGAAACAATGGCACCCGGACCGGTCGAGTGAATCACTGAACCGCTGCCTACAAATAGGCCGGCTCCGATTACACCGGCAATCGAAATCATTGTCATATGGCGGGTCTTTAATTCCTTTTTTAATCCTGATTGAGACTGGTTCATCAGTTACCTCCTTTTAAAATGCAATCATTACTGAATATTATGATAATTGAAACTCTATCATAAATATACAGTTTGTCGAAAATTCGTGTAAGAAAATATACCAGCTTATTTCAAATTTGTAGTGTTTTGTTTGCGCTTTCAGCGAATGTGTGGAAAAAATGTTTCGTTTTTTATTCGCTGTGTGATTTTGCGTAATATTTACAATTCTATAGAATGCGAGAAGTGCTGGTGTCATTGGGTTTGATGGGCTTTTTGGCGGAGCAAATAAATTGGATGAGAGAAAAAGTGTTCCATCATCACTATTTTTCTGTGGCGGGTGAATCATGTTTCTGTAGACCCACTGCGGTTCAGCTTTGTAAGATAATAATAGGAAAATGTGAGCGGGGAGGAGGTTTTGTATGGAGAGATATGATGAACTGAAAAAGGGAGAATCCGGAGCGCTGGTCAGCATTGCCGCGTATCTTGTTCTTTCCGCAATTAAACTGATCATCGGTTATCTTTTTCACTCGGAAGCACTTACGGCAGACGGGTTAAATAACACAACTGACATTATTGCTTCTGTTGCTGTGCTGATTGGCCTGCGCATCTCTCAAAAGCCTCCTGACGAAGATCATCCATACGGCCACTTTCGAGCGGAAACGATTGCATCGCTTATCGCATCGTTTATTATGATGGTTGTCGGACTGCAAGTGCTGTTCAGCGCCGGAGAATCTATTTTTTCTGCTAAACAAGAGACGCCGGATATGATTGCGGCCTGGACGGCAGCGGGCGGGGCAGTCCTGATGCTGATCGTTTATCGGTACAATAAAAGGCTGGCCAAAAAGGTGAATAGCCAGGCGCTCCTTGCTGCGGCTGCTGATAATAAATCAGACGCATTCGTCAGTATTGGCACATTTATCGGCATTGTGGCTGCTCAATTCCATCTTGCTTGGATTGATACGGTCACTGCGTTTGTGATCGGTCTGCTGATTTGCAAGACCGCATGGGATATCTTTAAAGAGTCATCTCACTCTTTGACAGATGGATTCGACATAAAAGACATTTCCGCTTATAAACAAACAATCGAAAAAATCTCCGGTGTGAGCCGTTTAAAAGACATAAAAGCAAGATACTTGGGCAGTACGGTTCATGTTGATGTGGTGGTTGAGGTATCGGCAGATTTAAATATTACGGAAAGCCACGATATAGCCAATGAAATTGAGCGGAGAATGAAGGAGGAGCATGCGATTGATTATTCGCATGTTCATATGGAGCCTTTAGAACACAAATAATTGAGCTTCCTGCCACAGGAAGCTTTTTTGTGTGTTTTGGCCAGCTTTATTGGAAACAATTTGCTAGAATCGTTTTTTTATACAGATTGCTTTTTGTGGTAAAGTTAGGTTACATTATGATGAATTTTGTAGATGACTAGGAGGAAAAGAATGGCATATCAAGAAGACCTGCATCCTTTGCTGGGGAAAGCAGTTGAACATATTAATAGAGTAATGGTTGGAAAACGAGACATCGCCATACTCAGCTTAGCAGCCCTTCTTGCCAAAGGGCATGTGCTGCTTGAGGATGTACCCGGAGTCGGAAAAACGATGATGGTCCGCGCGCTGGCAAAGTCAATCGGCGCCGATTTCAAAAGAATCCAATTCACTCCGGATTTGCTGCCATCTGATGTAACAGGGGTATCTATCTATAATGCGAAAACGATGGAATTTGAATATCGTCCCGGCCCGATTATGGGAAATATCGTGCTGGCAGATGAAATCAACCGTACCTCTCCGAAGACACAGTCGGCTTTGCTCGAAGCGATGGAAGAGGGTAGCGTCACGGTAGATGGCCATACGATGCAGCTTGCCGATCCGTTTTTTGTGATGGCAACGCAAAACCCGGTCGAATATGAAGGAACCTATCCTTTGCCGGAAGCCCAGCTTGACCGGTTTTTATTCAAACTTCGGATGGGTTATCCGTCCTTTAATGAAGAGCTTGACGTCTTATCTCTTCAGGAAAAAAGCCATCCGATTGAGACGCTTGAGCCGGTTATTGCAAAAGAAGACTTCATCTGTTTACAGAGGGAAGTGCAAAATGTCCGTGCTGATGACAGCATTAAGGAATATATCGTTGAAATTGTGCAGAAAACGAGACAGCATCCTTCTGTTCAATTAGGCGTCAGTCCGCGCGGCTCAATCGCCCTCATGAAAGCGGCACAGGCATACGCGCTGCTGCATCATCGCGACTATGTCATACCGGATGATATTCAATATTTAGCTCCTTTCACGCTGCCGCACCGGATGATGCTTCATCCTGAGGCAAAATTTGAAGGGATTCAGGCAGAAGCGATCGTAAGGGAGATCATGTCAGCTGTGAAGGTGCCGGTTCAAAGGTCGTCGGTCCGCTGATGAATAAGAAATGGCAATGGCTCGTATATGGTTGGAAGCTGATTATATTAACTTTATTGACGGCTGCTGTTTTTTCTTATGCGATGTTTCAGGGCGGCTTTGTCAGCTGGTTTTTGTTTTACGCGTTTCTCCCTTTTGTCTTGTATGCCGGGCTGCTGGCCTTGTATCCGCTCCGTTCTTTTCAGGCTTCAAGGCAAATGGATAGAACACAATTGCATGCGGGGGACAGGCTGGGCGTAACGGTTACGCTGAGAAGAAAGCTGCCATTTCCCCTGATGTATATGGTGATTGAAGATTGCCTGCCAGAAGGTATCGAGTCATTAAATCGAGACGGAGCCGCGGCCAAACGGCTCGTTTTTCCTTGGTTTAAACGGAGCATGACGATGTCGTATGAATTAGCTCGGGTACCGCGCGGAGAGCATCACTTTCATTCTGTCAGGGTGCGAACCGGGGATGTTCTTGGCTTGATTGAAAAAACAGCATTTTTTGAGCTGGATGATACCCTGTTTGTTTATCCATTCTTTCAGCGTTTTTCCTATCAGGTGAATGAGAGGCATCAAGAAGACGGTGTAAGCAGTTCTTCTCCTATTCATCAGCACCATTCCTCAGTCGCAGCAAGTGTGCGGAATTATCAGCCGGGAGACCGGTTTGCTGCGTTAGATTGGAAGACATCTGCACGGCGGAGCCAGCTGATGACGAAGGAATTTGAGCCTTCTCGCAGCAAAAATCTGTTTCTGCTGATGGACCGTTTTTCCTCAGACGCATTCGAAGAGGTCGTTTCAGTGACAGCTTCGATTCTTCATTCTGTTTTAAAAAACGGCGCGGGCGCTGGCTTGGCTTCCATCGGAAAGGAAAAAAACATTTTCCCTATTCAGGAAGGGGATCAGCATTTTAAGCACATGCTTCGGCATTTAGCCATCGCTCATTGTGATGCGGCAGACCCGATAAGCCGATATGCACGGGAAGAGCTGGGAAAGCCATCTGTTCGCCAAGCTGATCAAGTTGTTGTCACGGGACAGTTAACGGAAGATATGCTGCACCTCGCAGATATAGGAGGCGGCCGGGTTACGGTGATACTGGCAAAAGAGAAAGATGCTGAGCTCTCTCAAGCTGAAAATGTCATGATTGAACGCATGATGAAACGCCAAATCAGAGTTCGGGTCATGAGGGGCGGGCGAGTTTCGCGTGTTGTTTAGAAAGAGAGGTGACTGGTTCACATGCCGCACGATGATCACAAGGGAAGCCGTTTGAGCTTGCTGTTATTTTATTTTCTGGCTTTTTTATTGCTGTGGGAGTGGCTCAGGCCGCTTGACAGTTTTACTGAAACGAAACATACAGGCTTTTTTAGTGTCTTTATCGGTTTGACGTTTCTGCTGACTTTTTTCAGGATGAGGTGGTTTGTCACCGTTCCTTTTTGTGTCATATTTACATTGATCTCGATACACATCCTGTTTTATCAAGGATCTATATTCGACTTGAGCTGGGTCAGCTCTTTTTTGCAGGATGTCTATCTGAATATCACGCTGATTCAATCTGGGCAATGGAATGACATGATTCCTTCATTTCGGACCCTGCTGTTTTTTGTGCTGCTGTGGCTGCTGGTCTATCTCCTGCATTATTGGGTGATTTACCAGAGAAGAATTTTGTTTTTCTTTTTGATGACAGTAGCGTATATTACGATTCTTGATACCTTTACGCCATATGATGCCACTTTTGCCGTCATCCGTATCGTGCTGATCGGCTTCTTTATGCTGGGCCTTTTATACTTGGAACGCATTAAGCTGATGGAAAGAATCACACTGCCAAAAACATCTGTCCTGAAATGGTTTCTTCCTTTATCTGTATTGGTTTTGGCTGCAACGGGATTCGGACTCGCCGCTCCAAAATCAGAGCCGGCCTGGCCTGATCCGGTGCCTTTTCTTAAAAAAATCACTCATCAAGACCGCGTGTCTGCAGGGGAAAGCAAAATCGGATACGGGAATCATGATGAATCACTCGGCGGCCCGTTCCAGCAGGATGCTACACCTGTTTTTACATGGCAGGGAAAAGAGCGTACGTATTTCCGTGTGGAAACGAAGGACACGTATACCGGAAAAGGCTGGATTGAAACAGACACAGGCATGTCGTATCAGCTTAGCAATGGAAAAGTTGAAAATCTGTGGTTTGACCATAAGGTTGCGACAGAGCGCCGCACCGTCCGTGTAAAAGTCGATAAGCACTACGGGTATAATCATCTGATGTATCCGATTGGTGCGGAAACCATTCAGCCAAAGCAGGCTGTCTCACTTGAAATGAACGGCAACACGGAGCAAATTTCTCCGATCAGTGAACAAGCCGGTGAAATCAGAAATATGGGGAATTATACAGTAACGTACAATTCCCCGGTCTATAAGCTGGATGAACTGAGAAAGGTAAAAGTGAGAAAAAACAGTGAGGAGTACACATTCAGCGATCGCTACATGCAGCTTCCAGATTCACTGCCAGAGCGGGTGAGAACCCTTGCGATCAAACTGACTCAGGATCACGACAATATGTTTGATAAGGTGAAAGCGGTTGAGGACTATTTAGGGTCAAATGCGTTCACCTATGAAACAGAAAACGTGACCATTCCTAAGAATGATGAAGATTATGTCGATCAATTTCTCTTTGAAACGAAAATGGGTTATTGTGATAACTTTTCTTCCGCCATGGTGGTGCTCTTGCGCTCGGCCGGCATTCCGGCCCGCTGGGTAAAGGGTTATACGTCCGGCGAATACAAAGAAGCAGGGAACAAAAATGGCAGCATTTACGAAGTGACAAATAACAATGCCCATTCCTGGGTAGAGGTGTATTTCCCGGAACAGGGCTGGGTTACATTTGAGCCGACTAAAGGGTTTACAAATCCGGCTGAATTTACTTCTTCTGACACAAAGGACTCCGGCAGCGATAACAGCAGCTCGCCGAAGAAAGCAAAAGAGAAACAGAAAGAAGAGAAAAAACAGCCGCAAAAAGAAGAAAAACAAAAGGAAAAACGGGAGCCAGCTGTTTCTAAAAAGCCGTCCGCTTCACATACTAATGCAGGTGCTGGCTTGTATGCAGCGCTTGCGGTTCTTGCAGTCCTCCTGGTGGCAGCTGTATTGCTGTATGTTTTCCGCTCGTTATGGATTCCTGTTTTCACCGTGAGGAAATTGAAGCGGCGCAGCGATCAGCACGCGTTTTTTGAGGCATATGACGCGCTTCTGAAACAACTGAAGAGAAAAGGGCTGCCGAAACGAGGCAGTGAAACGCTGCGTGATTATGCAAAACGAATCGATGAAAAATACGACATAGAAGACATGTCAAAATTGACATTAAGCTATGAAAGGGCGCTTTACAGAAATGAAGATTCTTCAGTGCTTTGGAATGATTCCAGAGAGTTATGGGAAAATTTAATTAAAAGAAGATGGTCTTGACCGCTTATCAACGTGTTGTTAGAATTAGTGAATATTATCGGAGTCTGGGAGCGAGTTGGCCTGACTCCGGCAAACGGCCTTGCCAAAGAGGGCGGAGCGAGCTTCATATCTGTCCTCGTTTTTTTCTGTGTCAAAAAACTTAGAGGAGATTAGGTGACAACCATGACAAAGTTAGTGAATGAAATGATTCTTGTCCTTGATTTCGGCAGTCAGTATAACCAGCTGATTACACGCCGTATCCGTGAATTCGGTGTTTACAGCGAGCTGCATCCACATACATTGACGGCTGAAGAAATTAAAAAAATGAATCCAAAAGGAATTATTTTATCCGGCGGTCCAAACAGTGTGTATGATGAAAACTCTTTCCGCTGTGACGAGAAAATCTTCGAGCTTGATATTCCTGTTTTGGGAATTTGCTACGGCATGCAGCTGATGACTCATTACCTTGGCGGTAAAGTTGAAGCGGCAAGCCAGCGTGAATACGGAAAAGCAAACATCCGCATCGAAGGCACACCTGATTTGTTCAAAGATCTTCCAAACGAACAAGTGGTTTGGATGAGCCACGGCGATTTGGTTGTAGAAGTTCCTGAAGGCTTCACTGTTGACGCGACAAGCCATCACTGCCCGAACTCAGCGATGAGCAAAGCGGACAAAAAATGGTACGGCGTTCAGTTCCACCCGGAAGTGCGCCACTCTGAATACGGCAATGATCTTCTGAAAAACTTTGTATTCGGTGTTTGCGAATGCGAAGGCGAATGGTCAATGGAGAACTTTATCGAAATCGAAATGCAAAAAATCCGTGAGACGGTCGGAGACAAACAGGTTCTTTGCGCGCTAAGCGGCGGCGTTGATTCCTCTGTTGTTGCTGTTTTGATTCATAAAGCGATCGGCGACCAGCTGACTTGTATCTTTGTAGATCATGGTCTTCTCCGTAAAGGTGAAGCTGAGGGTGTTATGAAAACATTCAGCGAAGGCTTTAACATGAATGTAATTAAAGTAGACGCAAAAGATCGATTCTTAAACAAACTAAAAGGCGTTTCTGATCCTGAACAAAAACGCAAAATCATCGGTAATGAATTCATTTACGTGTTTGATGATGAAGCGGACAAGCTTAAAGGCATCGACTACCTTGCACAGGGAACGCTTTACACAGATATCATCGAGAGCGGTACAGCAACGGCGCAAACGATCAAATCTCACCACAATGTCGGCGGACTTCCTGAAGACATGCAGTTTGAGCTGATCGAGCCGTTAAACACGCTCTTCAAAGACGAAGTGCGCGCGCTTGGCACAGAGCTCGGCATTCCGGATGAAATCGTATGGCGTCAGCCGTTCCCAGGACCGGGACTCGGAATCCGCGTTCTTGGCGAAGTAACAGAAGAAAAACTGGAAATCGTTCGTGAATCAGATGCGATTTTGCGTGAAGAAGTTGCAAATCACGGGTTAGAGCGTGATATCTGGCAATACTTCACTGTTCTTCCTGACATCCGCAGCGTTGGTGTTATGGGTGACGCAAGAACATATGATTACACAATCGGAATCCGTGCCGTTACATCAATCGACGGCATGACATCTGACTGGGCGCGTATCCCGTGGGATGTGCTTGAAGTCATTTCGACACGTATCGTAAACGAAGTGAAGCACATTAACCGCGTGGTGTACGATATTACAAGTAAGCCGCCTGCGACGATTGAGTGGGAATAAGAATCAATTAATGGAAACCATCTTTTTGGCAATTTTGCCGGGAAGATGGTTTTATTTGTTTATTACGAACAAAATCCGATTTTGTGTGACTATTGTTCGCTTTTTGTATTGTTTTTTCAAAATGAACTTGGTACAATAGACACAGAAATCAAATAAGGTGAATTCGTATAATCGCGGGAATATGGCTCGCAAGTCTCTACCAAGCTACCGTAAATGGCTTGACTACGTAAACATTTCTTTCGTTTGATATAAATAAAACACGTTTATTTATTCGAACTGAAATCCGTCTGTAGTCAAGCGTCCCAAAATTATTGGGGCGTTTTTTATTTGGCGATTTCAGGGCAGGATAAATAGCAAAGAGTGAAGGGAGTCAAATAGCTTGAAAAAGTATTTTCAGTTTGATGAGCTGGGCACCAGCTATCGCAATGAAATCATTGGCGGATTAACGACTTTTTTATCTATGGCATATATTTTGTTCGTCAATCCGATTACGCTTGCTTTGGACAGCGTGAAAGATTTTCCGGAGGCGCTGAGAATTGACCAGGGTGCGGTCTTTACGGCGACAGCGCTGGCGTCTGCAGCAGGCTGTATCTTAATGGGATTAATAGCGAGATATCCGATTGCAATCGCGCCGGGTATGGGGCTGAACGCGTTTTTTGCGTTTTCTGTTGTCCTTGGTATGGGTATTTCATGGCAGGCAGCTTTGTCTGGTGTTTTTATTTCAGGCCTTATTTTCGTTGCTCTTTCTTTAACAGGTTTTCGTGAAAAAATCATCAACGCCATTCCGCCTGAGCTGAAATTGGCAGTCGGTGCGGGGATCGGCCTGTTTATTACATTCGTTGGTTTGCAAGGCTCAGGAATCATTACTGCAAATCCTTCTACGCTCGTCACGATCGGAAACATTCACAGCGGTCCTGTGCTATTAACGATTTTCGGTGTGATTGTCACGGTTATATTAATGGTGCTTCGCGTGAACGCAGGCGTGTTTATCGGGATGCTGTTAACAGCGGTTGCCGGTATGATTTTCGGTTTGGTTCCGGTTCCGACTCAAATTATCGGCAGTGTGCCAAGCCTTGCGCCGACTTTTGGACAAGCGTGGATTCACCTCCCGGATATTTTCTCCGTACAAATGCTGATCGTTATTTTAACATTCTTGTTTGTCGGATTTTTTGATACAGCTGGTACACTTGTTGCTGTGGCGACACAAGCTGGTTTAATGAAGGAAAACAAATTGCCGCGTGCGGGCCGTGCGCTTTTAGCTGATTCATCTTCTATTGTGATCGGTGCCGTGCTTGGTACGTCTACAACAACTTCTTACGTGGAATCAAGCTCAGGTGTCGCTGCGGGTGCCCGTTCAGGATTTGCCGCAATTGTAACAGGGATTCTCTTTTTGCTGGCTACGTTTTTCTCTCCGCTCCTATCAGTCGTTACATCAAATGTAACAGCGCCGGCGCTTATTATCGTTGGTGCATTGATGGTGGCGCCTCTTGGCAAAATCGCTTGGGATAAGTTCGAAGTGGCCGTTCCTGCTTTCCTTACCATGATCATGATGCCGTTAACGTACAGCATTGCGACTGGTATAGCCATCGGATTTATTTTCTATCCGATTACAATGGTGTGCAAAGGGAAAGCAAAAGAGGTTCATCCAATCATGTACGGGCTGTTTGTCGTATTTATCCTGTACTTTATCTTCTTAAAATAAGAATTGAAAAACCAGCTGCACCGGCAGCTGGTTTTTTTGTTGCAAAAGATAAAACCATTTCATACGATATACCGTCATGTAGATGTGCCGCCATGCTTTACTTAAATGGAAATGACTTGACTGTTCAGGAAGGCTTCGGTACCTTATATAAGTGTTTTATTTTCTTGCTGAATGGTATTCCGCCGTATTTTTTTGATAGGAGTTGCTGACATGACGGAAGAAAGAAAAGAAACGTTTGAAGAAGAAATTAACCAGAGTGAAAGAATAGATACAGATGAAGAACCGCTATCGAGAATGTCCAGAAAGGCGAGCCGGCAAAGCAAGCAGAAGCAAAAACAAAAGCAGAAACCGCGCCAGGAACGCGGTGAATCAACTGTTAAAGACAAGCTTGCATCTGTTTGGGCGGCCATCAACAGATATTGCGGTTTTGCGTTCTCGATTTTAAAATCACCGGCGAAAACTGTCGTAACGGATGGTTTTTCTCATTATAAGTACGGTCTGATTTCAATGCTTATATTCAGTATCATTTTTTCAATTGGGAATTGGTTTCAGTTAAAGGCAAGCTGGAATCGGCCGCTCGGTTTCGGAGAACGCCATCATGCTTTCTATGACGGGTTTTTAGTTGTTCTTGTGTATTTGCTGATCTTTTTCGCGGTAATGGTCTTTGCTATATGGGCTGTCTCCCGCTATATGATGAAGCAGAAGGTGACGTTCAGAGAAGCGGCTGCCGTATTGGGTTCATTGCTTGTACCGATAATTGCTGTTTCAATCCTTTGGCTGATCTTTGCGATCGTGAATATCCCAATGCTGACAGTACTGTTTACGGTGCTGATCTTGTTTTCCATCTTTTTTATCATCGCGCTGTATGTACAGCGTGTGTACCAGGCGGCACAAGATGCACCAATTGATTATATCTATTGTGTATTTGCAGTGGTTGCGATAGCGTTGCTGTTTACGGCAGTGACTTGGCCGTTTATCTCTGAATATTTTACGGCGTCGCTAATTCCGCTTTAATGAAAAAACCGGCTAATCCTAGCCGGTTTTTTTATGTCACACTTTTTACAAATATATCTAAAAAACATAGTTGATTTGTAGGATTAACCCGTGTATGATGGGGAAAATGCTGAAAACGTCCAGCGCAAAAACCTTTATGTTTAAGGAGGATGATGGACATGGCTGATGTGCTTCGCCGAGCAATTAACCAAAAGAAGCAATTTTTAAAAACCAAATTACTGCTCTCGGAATTTTATCAAGGAAGAGGGGAACAGCTTGCTGACTACACGCTGAGTGAGCTTGAGAAAGAATACAAGTCCCTTCAGAAAATGAAAAAAGAGATCTGACAATAGATATTAAGAGGTGAGTCTGCTGAAAAGCGGGCTTTTTTGTTTTGATTTTGAAAAGGCGAGAAAGAGGGTAAACTACTACTGTTCAACTCATAAAAGCATGTCGAAATATTTTGCTTAAGCTTACGGGCGAAGCTGATTGTAAACGGCTCATTTCTCTAGTAGAATATGAATGCTTTGTGCAAGCTGAAGAGTAGGGGGATAATAAAATGATGCAAACCATCTTATCAAATGGGATAGCCATGGTTCTCATAATTCTCATTATTAATATTGTCTATGTGTCATTTTTTACGATAAGAATGATTTTAACGCTGAAAGGACAGCGTTATTTAGCGGCCGGCATCAGTACGATTGAAATACTGGTTTATGTGACAGGACTGAGTCTGGTGCTCGATAACTTAGACCAGATTCAAAATGTGATCGCGTACGCGCTCGGTTACGGTCTTGGCGTAATTGTCGGCATGAAAATAGAAGAAAAATTGGCGCTTGGCTATATTATGGTCAATGTGATTACGAAGGAGCTCGATCTTGATCTTCCGAAGCAGCTCCGTGAAAAAGGCTACGGCGTGACAAACTGGGTGGCAGGCGGGCTTGAAGGCGACCGCACAGCCCTTCAGATCCTAACGCCGAGAAAATATGAACTCCAGCTATATGATACGATTAAAACACTTGATTCAAAAGCCTTTATTATTGCGTACGAACCAAAAACAATCCACGGCGGCTTCTGGGTCAAAGCGGTGAAGAAGAGGAGAATTAAAGAATAATGGCAAAGCCGAAGAAGAAAAAGTTTGAAGTGACAGAGCAGCAAACGATTGATGCGGTGCTTCAGCAAATGAAAGAAGAAGGATATCTGCCTGTAAGGCGAATGGAAGAGCCTATTTTTATGGAAAAAAAGGAAAATGGGTCAATTCAGATCGTTCCGTGCGGGAAAAAAATCGTATTTGAAGGGAAATTGATCTAAAACACGAACATTAGTAGAATGAATTTTTGTATCGTTCGATAATATCGTTGACATTATCCATGTCCGTTGTTAAGATAAACATGAAATCAAAACACGACCTCATATAATCTTGGGAATATGGCCCATAAGTTTCTACCCGGCAACCGTAAATTGCCGGACTATGCAGGAAAGTGATCGATAAAACTGACATGGATATATCGCAGAAGCGAACGACTGACGATACATGTACCATGCCCGGTTTGTATTGCTTCCTCATAAGTGCAATGCAGAGCGGGTATTTTTTATTTTCTGAAAACAAAAGCATTAGAAGGTGGGGAACAGAATGCAGCCGCTAGTAGGAATCATCATGGGAAGCACTTCCGATTGGGAGACAATGAAACACGCATGCGACATACTTGACGAACTCAATGTTCCGTACGAAAAAAAGGTCGTTTCCGCTCACCGGACGCCTGATTTCATGTTTGAATATGCTGAAACTGCTAGAGAAAGAGGCATCAAGGTGATTATTGCCGGTGCCGGAGGAGCGGCGCATCTGCCAGGGATGACGGCTGCGAAAACAACACTGCCAGTCATTGGAGTTCCGGTTCAGTCCAAGGCGCTGAACGGAATGGATTCACTTCTTTCCATCGTCCAAATGCCTGGAGGCGTGCCTGTTGCGACAACATCCATCGGCAAAGCGGGTGCTGTGAACGCAGGCCTGTTAGCGGCGCAAATTTTGTCAGCATTTGACGAAGGCCTTGCCCGTAAGCTGGATGAAAGAAGAGAAAATACAAAACAGACAGTGTTAGAAAGCAGTGATCAGCTTGTCTAAACAAATCATCTATCCGGGAGCTGTAATCGGCATTATCGGCGGCGGCCAGCTTGGGAAAATGATGGCTGTGTCCGCCAAACAAATGGGGTATAAAGTCGCGGTCGTTGATCCGGTGAAAGATTCGCCGTGCGGGCAGGTTGCGGATGTCGAAATTACCTCTCATTATAATGACCGTGAAGCGATTCGAAAATTGGCTGAAATCAGCGATATCATCACATATGAGTTTGAAAACATCGACTATGATGCGCTGCATTGGCTAAAAGATCATGCGTATCTCCCGCAAGGAAGTGAGCTGCTGCTCATTACCCAAAACCGTGAAACAGAGAAAAAAGCAATTCAATCCGCGGGCTGTGAAGTCGCACCGTACAGCATCGTCAAAACAAAGAATGAATTGAAACAGGCGGTACAGGAGCTCAGGCTTCCGGCAGTGCTGAAAACATGCCGCGGCGGGTACGACGGCAAAGGCCAATTTGTGATAAAAGAAGCGGCGCAAATGGAGCAGGCAGCCGCTCTGTTAGAACACGGAACTTGCATTCTTGAAAGCTGGGTTTCTTTTAAAATGGAACTGTCGGTGATCGTCGTCAGATCGGTAAACGGTGAAATTTCAACATTTCCGACAGCTGAAAACATTCACCACAACAATATTCTTTTCCAAAGCATCGTGCCCGCACGGGTAGAGAAAGGGATTCAGCAGAAGGCTGCTGATCTCGCAGGTAAGCTTGCAGATGAGCTTAACCTTGTCGGACCGCTTGCTGTTGAGATGTTCCTGACAGAGGACGGAGAGCTTTTGGTCAATGAACTGGCGCCAAGACCGCACAATTCTGGGCATTATACGCTGGACCTTTGCGAGACGAGCCAGTTTGAGCAGCATATCAGAGCGGTATGCGGGCTTCCGCTTGGGAAGACAGATTTGCTGAAGCCGGGCATGATGGTGAATCTTCTCGGCGATGAAGTGAAGCTTGTTGAGGAAGACCCGGAGCTTTTAAAAGAGGCAAAGCTATATATATACGGAAAACATGAAATCAAAAAAGGCCGCAAAATGGGGCATATTACATTTATGAAGCAGCCTGAAGACGAATGGATTCAGGAGATCACAAATAAATGGATGAATAGAGACGGAGGACAAGCAGAATGATCGAACGTTATTCAAGACCTGAAATGTCCGCGATTTGGACGGATGAAAACAGATTTCAAGCATGGCTGGAGGTAGAGATTCTTGCCTGTGAAGCGTGGGCGGAGCTTGGCGTTATTCCAAAAGAAGACGTAAAGCTGATGCGCGAAAATGCGTCATTTGACATCAACCGCATTTTAGAAATCGAAAAGGACACGCGCCATGACGTTGTCGCTTTTACGCGCGCTGTATCCGAATCACTGGGCGAAGAAAGAAAATGGGTGCATTACGGCTTAACGTCAACTGACGTTGTTGATACGGCCCTTTCCTACTTATTAAAACAGGCAAACGATATTCTGCTCAAGGATCTTGAGAGATTTGTTGACATTATAAAAGAAAAAGCGAAAGAACATAAATACACAGTCATGATGGGGCGCACGCACGGCGTACACGCTGAGCCTACAACTTTCGGCTTGAAACTTGCGCTTTGGCATGAAGAAATGAAACGTAATCTTGAGCGCTTCAAACAATCGAAAACAGGCATCGAGGTTGGAAAGATTTCTGGCGCTGTCGGCACATATGCGAACATTGATCCATTTGTTGAACAATATGTCTGTGAGAAGCTCGGATTGAAAGCAGCACCAATTTCCACTCAAACCCTTCAGCGTGACCGCCATGCTGACTATATGGCAACACTTGCTTTGATCGCGACAAGCATCGAGAAATTCGCTGTGGAAATCCGCGGACTGCAAAAGAGTGAAACACGTGAAGTTGAGGAATTTTTCGCGAAAGGGCAAAAGGGTTCATCTGCAATGCCGCATAAACGAAATCCGATTGGCTCTGAAAATATGACAGGCATGGCGCGCGTGATCCGCGGCTACATGATGACAGCTTACGAAAATGTTCCATTATGGCATGAGCGCGATATTTCTCACTCTTCAGCAGAACGGATTATTCTTCCGGATGCGACAATTGCGCTGAACTACATGCTGAACCGCTTCTCCAACATTGTGAAGAACTTAACGGTCTTCCCGGAAAACATGAAGCGCAACATGGATCGCACTCTCGGCCTTATCTATTCTCAGCGCGTGCTGCTTGCTTTGATTGACACAGGCCTTACACGCGAAGAAGCCTATGATACAGTTCAGCCGAAGGCAATGGAAGCGTGGGAAAAACAAGTGCCGTTCCGCGAACTTGTGGAAGCGGAAGAGAAAATCACGTCACGTCTTTCTCCGGAAAAAATTGCTGACTGCTTTGATTACAATTACCATCTGAAAAATGTTGATCTGATCTTTGAACGTTTAGGTTTAGCATAGAAGAAGCTTTTAGCGGCTTCTTCTAAGCCGCCGCAGTTTGAAAATTCCCAACATTCGGGTTAGGAGGCCTTCCGTGAATATTGTGAAGAATGAACTTTTATACGAAGGAAAAGCAAAAAAGATCTACAAAACCGATGACGAAAACACGCTGTATGTCGTGTATAAAGACTCCGCTACTGCCTTTAATGGCGAGAAAAAAGCAGAAATCAGCGGGAAAGGGCGCTTAAACAACGAGATTTCAAGCTTGATTTTCAAACACCTTCATGCAAAGGGCATTAACAATCACTTTATCGAGCGCATTTCGGAAACGGAACAGCTCATTCAAAAGGTAACGATTGTGCCGCTTGAAGTTGTGGTCAGAAATGTTGTGGCAGGAAGCATGTCCAAACGTCTCGGCATCCCAGAAGGCACGGAGCTTGAGCAGCCGATTATCGAGTTTTACTACAAGGATGACGCGCTGGGTGATCCGCTCATCACAGAAGATCATATTTGGCTTTTGAAAGCGGCGACTCCTGAGCAAGTAGAAACCATTAAGTCCATTACAAAAACAGTAAATGAAGAGCTTCAAAGTATTTTCGACGATTGCCATGTCAGATTAATAGATTTCAAGCTTGAATTCGGTTTAGATGCAGAAGGGCAAGTGCTTTTGGCGGATGAAATTTCTCCTGACACATGCCGCTTGTGGGATAAAGACACGAACGAAAAGCTGGATAAAGATTTATTCAGACGCAATCTGGGAAGCTTAACCGACGCATACGAAGAGATTTTCAAAAGACTGGGAGGCATTCATCATGTATAAAGTAAAAGTTTATGTCAGCTTAAAAGAAAGTGTACTAGATCCACAAGGGAGCGCTGTCCAGCATGCCTTGCACAGTATGACTTATAACGAAGTTCAAGATGTGCGCATCGGGAAATACATGGAGCTTACCATTGAAAAATCTGACCGTGATCTTGACGTGCTAGTGAAAGAAATGTGCGAAAAACTTCTTGCGAACACAGTGATTGAAGATTACAGATACGAGGTTGAGGAGGTAGTCGCACAGTGAAATTTGCGGTGATTGTGTTACCCGGCTCCAACTGTGATATCGATATGTATCATGCTGTAAAGGATGAGCTCGGCCATGAAGTGGAATACGTCTGGCATGAGGAAACAAGCCTTGACGGATTCGACGGTGTGTTAATTCCGGGAGGGTTTTCTTACGGCGATTACTTGAGATGCGGCGCTATCGCCCGATTTGCGAATATTATGCTAGCTGTCAAACAAGCAGCGGCTGAAGGAAAACCCGTTCTTGGCGTCTGCAACGGATTCCAGATTTTGCAGGAGCTTGGCCTTTTGCCAGGCGCAATGAGACGCAACAAAGATTTGAAGTTCATTTGCCGTCCGGTTGAATTAATTGTTCAGAACGACGAAACATTATTCACAGCTTCCTACGAAAAGGGACAATCGATTACAATCCCGGTTGCCCACGGTGAAGGGAATTTCTACTGTGATGACGAGACGCTTGCTTTATTAAAGGAAAACAATCAAATTGCTTTCACATACGGCTCTAATATTAATGGAAGTGTCAGCGACATTGCCGGTGTCGTGAATGAGAAAGGCAATGTATTAGGCATGATGCCTCACCCTGAGCGCGCGGTCGATGAACTGCTTGGAAGCGCCGACGGTCTTAAATTGTTCCAGTCT
Source organism: Bacillus sp. FSL R5-0603 (assembly GCF_038050295.1). NCBI lineage: Bacteria > Bacillati > Bacillota > Bacilli > Caryophanales > Bacillaceae > Bacillus > Bacillus sp. FSL R5-0603. The sequence continues at coordinate 613,336 of NZ_JBBOYP010000001.1, forward strand.
ATCGTGAAAAATTGGAGGGAAACTCATGTCACTACTGCTTGAACCAAGTAAAGAACAAATAAAAGAAGAGAAACTGTATCAGCAAATGGGTGTCAGTGATGATGAGTTTGCATTGATAGAATCCATTCTTGGAAGATTGCCGAACTACACAGAAATCGGAATTTTTTCTGTCATGTGGTCTGAGCATTGCAGCTACAAAAACTCAAAGCCGATTCTGCGTAAATTCCCGACAAGCGGCGAGCGTGTGCTGCAGGGGCCGGGGGAAGGCGCCGGAATCGTTGATATCGGTGATAACCAAGCGGTTGTGTTCAAAATTGAATCACATAACCACCCATCAGCTCTCGAGCCTTACCAAGGCGCTGCGACTGGCGTAGGCGGAATTATCCGTGATGTATTCTCAATGGGTGCACGCCCAATCGCTGTATTGAACTCTCTTCGATTTGGTGAACTGACTTCACCCCGCGTGAAGTACTTGTTTGAAGAAGTAGTAGCGGGTATCGCCGGATACGGCAACTGTATCGGCATCCCGACAGTCGGCGGAGAAGTGCAGTTTGACAGCAGCTATGAAGGAAATCCGCTCGTCAACGCAATGTGCGTCGGTTTAATCAATCATGAAGACATCAAAAAAGGCCAGGCAAAGGGTGTCGGCAACACAGTAATGTACGTAGGAGCGAAAACAGGGCGTGACGGCATCCACGGTGCTACGTTTGCTTCTGAAGAAATGTCAGACTCGTCTGAAGAAAAGCGTTCTGCTGTCCAAGTCGGCGATCCGTTTATGGAGAAGCTTTTGCTTGAAGCATGTCTGGAAGTCATCCAATGCGACGCCTTAGTCGGCATTCAGGATATGGGAGCTGCCGGTTTAACAAGCTCAAGTGCAGAAATGGCAAGTAAGGCCGGTTCTGGCATTGAAATGAACCTTGACCTGATTCCTCAGCGCGAAACAGGCATGAGCGCGTATGAAATGATGCTTTCTGAATCACAAGAACGGATGCTTTTGGTTATTGAGCGCGGACGTGAGCAGGAAATCATCGATATTTTTGACAAGTATGATCTTGAAGCGGTTTCTGTCGGACATGTGACAGATGATAAAATGCTTCGCCTGACACACAAAGGAGAGGTTGTGTGCGAGCTGCCTGTTGATGCCTTGGCAGAAGAAGCACCGGTTTACCATAAGCCTTCTCAAGAGCCTGCTTACTATCGCGAGTTTTTGGAAACGGACGTTCCGGCTCCGCAAATTGAAGATGCGAATGAAACGCTGAAGGCCCTTCTTCAGCAGCCGACGATTGCGAGTAAAGAGTGGGTTTATGATCAGTATGACTACATGGTGCGCACGAATACAGTTGTCGCTCCTGGGTCTGATGCCGGTGTTCTCAGAATCCGCGGAACGAAAAAGGCGCTGGCGATGACGACAGACTGTAACGCGCGTTATCTCTATCTTGATCCTGAAGTCGGCGGGAAAATTGCTGTCGCTGAAGCAGCGCGCAACATCATTTGCTCAGGCGCAGAACCGCTTGCGGTCACAGATAACCTTAACTTCGGAAACCCGGAGAAGCCAGAAATCTTCTGGCAGATCGAAAAAGCGGCAGACGGCATAAGCGAAGCGTGCAATGTTCTCAGCACACCGGTTATCGGCGGTAACGTATCGCTTTATAACGAATCAAACGGCACGGCGATCTATCCGACACCAGTTATCGGCATGGTTGGCTTAATTGAAGATACAGCACACATTACAACACAGCATTTCAAACAAGCGGGAGATCTCGTATATGTGATCGGTGAAACAAAACCAGAGTTTGCCGGAAGCGAGCTGCAAAAAATGACAGAAGGCCGTATTTACGGCAAAGCGCCGCAAATCGATCTTGATGTAGAGCTGTCTCGTCAAAAAGCACTGCTTGACGCGATTAAAAAAGGCTTCGTTCAATCTGCGCATGATGTGTCTGAAGGCGGCTTAGGCGTAGCGATTGCGGAAAGTGTCATGACGACGGAAAACCTTGGCGCTAATGTGACTGTAGAAGGGGAAGCGGCATTATTATTCTCTGAATCTCAATCCCGCTTCGTCGTTTCAGTGAAAAAAGAACATCAAGAAGCGTTTGAAGCAGCTGTCAAAGATGCGGTTCATATTGGTGAGGTAACGGCTGACGGAATTCTGGCGATTCAAAACCAAGATGGACAACAAATGATTCATGCGCAAACGAAAGAGCTTGAACGCGTATGGAAAGGAGCTATCCCATGCTTGCTGAAATCAAAGGCTTAAATGAAGAATGCGGCGTTTTTGGGATTTGGGGACATGAAGAAGCCCCGCAGATCACGTATTACGGTCTTCACAGCCTTCAGCACCGAGGACAGGAGGGTGCGGGCATCGTAGCGACTGACGGTGAAAAGCTGACGGCTCACAAAGGCCAAGGTCTGATCACTGAAGTATTTCAAAATGGCGAACTCAGCAAAGTAAAGGGAAAAGGCGCTATCGGGCACGTTCGGTACGCAACGGCTGGAGGCGGCGGATACGAAAATGTTCAGCCGCTCCTCTTCCGTTCCCAAAACAACGGCAGCCTGGCGCTTGCCCATAACGGAAATCTTGTCAACGCCACTCAGCTGAAGCAGCAGCTCGAAAATCAAGGGAGCATCTTTCAAACCTCTTCGGATACAGAGGTTTTGGCTCACTTGATCAAAAGAAGCGGACACTTCACGCTGAAGGACCAAATTAAAAACTCGCTTTCTATGCTGAAAGGTGCCTACGCGTTTTTGATCATGACCGAAACAGAAATGATTGTCGCACTTGATCCGAACGGGCTGAGACCGTTATCCATCGGCATGATGGGCGATGCTTATGTGGTCGCATCAGAAACATGCGCATTTGACGTCGTCGGCGCAACGTACCTTCGCGAGGTAGAGCCGGGGGAAATGCTGATCATTAATGATGAAGGCATGAAATCAGAGCGTTTTTCCATGAATATCAATCGTTCCATTTGCAGCATGGAGTACATTTATTTCTCCAGACCAGACAGCAATATTGACGGTATTAATGTGCACAGTGCCCGTAAAAACCTTGGAAAAATGCTGGCTCAGGAATCCGCAGTTGAAGCTGACGTTGTCACCGGGGTTCCGGATTCCAGTATTTCTGCGGCGATCGGCTATGCAGAGGCAACAGGCATTCCGTATGAGCTTGGCTTAATCAAAAACCGTTATGTTGGCAGAACGTTTATTCAGCCGTCCCAGGCTCTGCGTGAGCAAGGCGTCAGAATGAAGCTGTCTGCGGTGCGCGGGGTTGTAGAAGGCAAACGCGTCGTGATGGTGGATGACTCTATCGTGCGAGGAACAACTAGCCGCCGGATTGTCACGATGCTAAGAGAAGCGGGTGCGACAGAGGTGCATGTGAAAATCAGTTCACCGCCGATCGCTCATCCGTGCTTTTACGGCATTGATACTTCCACACATGAAGAATTAATCGCGTCTTCGCATTCTGTTGAAGAAATCCGTCAGGAAATCGGAGCCGATACCCTCTCATTTTTAAGTGTGGAAGGGCTGCTGAAAGGCATCGGCAGAAAATACGATGACTCGAATTGCGGACAGTGTCTCGCTTGCTTTACAGGAAAATATCCGACTGAAATTTACCAGGATACAGTGCTTCCTCACGTAAAAGAAGCAGTATTAACCAAATAAAACTTGAAAAATGACATAAAGGCAGCGCAGTTCGGCTGCCTTTCTCTTTCTGCCCTCGTTCGGGGAAATATTTTGAAAAGCGCCTTAAAGGAGTGAATAGGATGTCTGAAGCATATAAAAACGCAGGAGTTGACATCGAAGCCGGATATGAAGCTGTAAAACGAATGAAAAAACACGTGGAGCGCACGAAACGGCTTGGCGTTATGGGCAGCCTTGGCGGTTTTGGCGGCATGTTTGACCTGTCTGAGCTTTCTTATCAAAAACCAGTTCTCATTTCGGGAACGGACGGTGTCGGCACAAAATTAAAGCTCGCTTTTTCCATGGATAAACATGACACGATTGGCGTGGACGCTGTTGCAATGTGTGTCAATGACGTGCTGGCACAAGGTGCAGAGCCGCTGTTTTTCCTCGATTATTTAGCGGTCGGCAAAGCGGACCCAGTGAAAATTGAACAGATTGTACAAGGTGTTGCGGAAGGCTGTGAGCAATCAGGTTCAGCCTTAGTCGGCGGTGAAACGGCTGAAATGCCGGGACTCTATACAGCTGATGAATACGATATTGCCGGTTTCTCAGTCGGAGTGGCAGAAAAGGACGAAATCGTGACTGGAGAAAACATTGAAGAGGGCCATCTGTTGATCGGCCTCAGCTCCAGCGGCCTTCACAGCAACGGCTTTTCCCTTGTCAGAAAAGTGCTTCTGGATGATGCGGAGCTGGACCTTGATACAACATATGAGCCGTTTGAACGCCCGCTTGGCGAGGAATTGCTTGAACCGACAAGGATTTATGTGAAGCCTGTGCTTGCCGCGGTCAAAAGCGGAAAAATTGACGGCATGGCGCACGTGACAGGCGGAGGATTTATTGAAAATATTCCGCGTATGCTTCCGGAAGGCTTAAGTGCGGAAATTGATCATGGCTCATGGCCGATCCCGCCAATTTTTTCTTTCTTGCAAGAGTACGGCAAGCTGAAGGAAGAAGACATGTTCAACGTCTTTAATATGGGTATCGGTTTTGTTTTGGCTGTCAAAGAAGATCATCTGACAGATGTGATCGGAACGCTTGAAAGCCATGGCGAAAAAGCCTATTTAATCGGGCGTGTGAAAAAAGGTGAAGGCGTCACATTCGGCGGTGCGGCACTTTCATGAAAAAGTTTGCGGTATTTGCATCAGGAAACGGTTCAAACTTCGAAGCCATCGTTACGCGTTTGAAGGAGGAGAACTGGGATGCGTCAGCAGCGCTCCTCGTTTGCGACAAACCGCAGGCGAAAGTCATCGAACGGGCGGAAGCATTCCACATTCCATCCTTTGCATTTGAGCCCAAGTCTTATGAAAACAAGGCTGCATTTGAAAAAGCCATTATTGAACAGCTTCGTCTTCACGAGGTTGAATTGATTGTTCTTGCCGGCTATATGAGGCTGATCGGTGATACGCTCCTTCAAGCATATGGAGGAAAAATCATTAACATTCACCCGTCGCTTCTTCCGGCGTTTCCTGGAATCGACGCAGTCGGACAGGCATACCGGGCGGGTGTGAAGGTGGCCGGAATTACCGTGCATTATGTCGATGAAGGAATGGATACAGGTCCGATCATCGCTCAAAAGGCAATCGAAATTGATGAACATGATACATTGGAAACAATCGAACAGCGGATTCACAAGCTTGAGCATAAATGGTATCCGAGTGTGATTAAACAGCTATTAGGATTAAATAACAGAGGTGAAAAGGCATGACCATTAAACGTGCGTTAATCAGTGTTTCAGATAAAACAAATCTCGTTCCTTTCGTAAAAGAATTGACAGAGCTTGGCGTTGAAGTCATCTCCACAGGCGGAACGAAAAAGCTTCTTCAAGAAAATGGTGTGGATGTGATCGGAATTTCTGAAGTGACAGGCTTTCCTGAAATTATGGACGGCCGGTTAAAAACACTTCACCCGAATATTCACGGCGGCCTTCTGGCGGTTCGCGGCAATGAAGAGCATATGGCGCAGATCAATGAACACGGGATTCAGCCGATTGACCTCGTTGTCGTCAACCTCTATCCATTTAAAGAAACGATTTCTAAAGAAGACGTCACGTATGAAGAAGCGATCGAAAATATCGACATCGGCGGACCAGGCATGCTGCGTGCGGCATCAAAGAACCATCAGGATGTCACGGTTATCGTCGATCCGGCCGATTACAGCCCAGTGCTGAATCAAATCAAAGAAGAAGGCAGCGTATCTCTTCAGAAAAAACGCGAGCTCGCGGCAAAGGTATTCCGTCATACTGCGGCATATGATGCACTGATCGCTGACTATCTGACAAATGTTGTCGGTGAAAAAGACCCAGAGCAATTCACTGTGACATTTGAGAAAAAACAATCGCTTCGCTATGGAGAAAACCCGCATCAGGAAGCAACTTTCTATCAAACAGCTCTTCCTGTCAAAGGCTCCATTGCGCAAGCAGAACAGCTTCACGGAAAAGAGCTTTCTTACAACAACATTAAAGACGCGGATGCGGCAGTTCAAATCGTTCGTGAATTCACTGAGCCGGCTGCTGTTGCTGTGAAGCATATGAACCCGTGCGGCGTGGGAACAGGAAAAACGATCGCCGAAGCGTTTGACAGAGCGTTTGAAGCGGATAAAACATCTATCTTCGGCGGCATTATCGCGCTGAACCGTGAAGTGGACAAGGCAACTGCCGAAGCGCTTCATAACATTTTCTTAGAAATCATCATTGCGCCTTCATTCAGCCAAGAAGCGCTCGACGTCCTGACTGCGAAGAAAAATCTCCGTCTGCTGACGCTTGACGTATCCGTCGCTGTTCAAAAGGAAAAACAGCTGACATCTGTTCAAGGCGGGCTGCTGATTCAAGATTTAGATATGCATGGCTTCGATGATGCTGAGATTAGCATTCCGACAAAAAGAGAGCCGAACGAGCAAGAGTGGGAAGACTTGAAGCTTGCTTGGAAAGTCGTGAAGCATGTGAAATCAAATGCGATTGTTCTCGCGAAGGACAACATGACAGTCGGCGTGGGAGCAGGCCAAATGAACCGCGTCGGATCGGCAAAAATCGCAATCGAGCAAGCAGGGGAAAAAGCGAAAGGCAGTGCGCTCGGATCTGATGCATTTTTCCCAATGCCGGATACTGTTGAAGAAGCGGCAAAAGCGGGCGTTACGGCTATCATTCAGCCGGGGGGATCTGTGCGTGACGAGGATTCCATCAAAAAAGCGGATGAATACGGCATTGCCATGGTATTCACCGGCATCAGACACTTCAAACATTAAGGGGATGAAAACGACGTGAATGTATTAATTATCGGTAAAGGCGGAAGAGAACATACACTGGCGTGGAAGGCAGCGCAAAGCAGCCTCGTCGAGAATGTATTTGCAGCTCCTGGAAATGACGGCATGGAAGCTTCCGCACAGCTTGTAAACATTGAGGAAAGCGACCACGCAGGGCTTGTCTCGTTTGCAAAAGAAAACCAGGTCGGCCTAACCATTGTCGGCCCTGAGGTTCCTTTAATTGAAGGTCTGGTGGATGAATTTGAAAAAGCGGGTCTGCGCGTGTTCGGCCCGTCAAAAGCCGCGGCGATCATCGAAGGAAGCAAACAGTTCGCTAAGGATTTAATGAAGAAATACGACATTCCGACCGCAGAATACGACACGTTTACATCCTTTGATGAGGCGAAGGCATATGTGCAGGAAAAAGGTGCTCCGATTGTGATAAAAGCAGATGGACTTGCGGCTGGAAAAGGCGTTACTGTTGCTATGACAGAGGAAGAAGCAATTGCGTGTCTGCATGACTTTCTTGAAGATGAAAAGTTCGGTGATGCGAGCGCGTCCGTTGTCATTGAAGAATACCTTTCTGGTGAAGAATTTTCTCTAATGGCCTTCGTCAAAGGAGAAAAAGTGTATCCAATGGTGATTGCCCAGGATCACAAGCGTGCGTTTGACGGAGACAAAGGCCCGAATACGGGCGGAATGGGCGCTTACTCTCCAGTTCCGCAAATTTCGGAAGAAACGGTCCGCCATGCTGTAGAAACGATCGTTAAGCCGGCCGCAAAAGCAATGGTACAAGAAGGCCGTTCCTTCACTGGCGTTTTGTACGCTGGATTGATGCTTACTGAAAACGGCTCGAAGGTCATTGAATTTAATGCCCGTTTCGGCGATCCGGAAACACAGGTCGTGCTTCCGCGCATGGAATCTGATCTGGTACAGGTGCTTCTTGATCTTTTAGATGATAAGGAAGTTGACTTAAGATGGAAGGATACCGCTGCTGTTAGTGTGGTGCTTGCTTCTGAAGGATATCCGGAAAGCTACGCAAAAGGCACGCCGATCGGCAGCCTTGCTGCGGAAACTGAGCAGGTCGTGGTCTTCCATGCCGGAACGAAAGCAGAAGGCGGAGAGTTCGTTACAAACGGGGGGCGCGTCGCCAATGTGACAGCTTTTGATGAATCGTTTGAAGCGGCTAGAGACCGAGTGTACAAAGCGGTTGATGAAATATTCAAACCGGGACTCTTTTTCAGAAAAGACATTGGGGCACGCGCTTTAAAGGCTGCCCAAAAATAAGTGAGGAAAACCCGCAGATTAGCTGCGGGTTTTTTGTTATCAAAAAGCGGGATGGCAGCTGGAAGAAGAAAGGACAACGAGCGTGGTCGGTTTTCCATGGGCCATAGAGGCGTCAATAAAATCTTCAAGCGTATGTACCGATTCAGTCACGACCTTTGTCACATAGCTGTACATACCCGTGATGCGGTGGTTTTCTGCTACATCAGGGTGCGCTTTTGCAAAGGCGGCGTAGTGCTTGCAGCTTTTCGGCTCCATGAGAATAAAAGCGGTGACATGCTTGTTTAGTTTTTCGTAACAGATATTCGCGCTGTACCCGGTAATCACTCCTTTGTCTTCAAGCTTCCTGACACGCTCCGCCGCGCTTGGCGAGCTGAGTCCGACAAGCTTTCCCAGCTCAACCATCGTTAATCTGCCATTTCGCTGCAAATGCGAGAGAATCTGAAGGTCTGTATCGTCCATTTGTCTGGCTCCTTTACATATTTAGGCGAATGAATGAAAATTCCTTTGATCGTAAGGTAATGCTGTTGATTTACCTTCATTGTAGCATATGGATGTCGTCTTATTTTTTCTATAATAAAGCCATCAATCTGAGAGGAGGCATCATGTTGCCAGAATTACAGCGCTCTATTACTTGGATACAAGGGACGGCGTTAACGATTGGGGCGGTTTTAGGATGCGGGATATTAATTTTGCCGTCTGTCACCGCGGACACGGCCGGTCCGGCTTCTTTATTTGTCTGGGTATTCATGTCTTTTTTATCTTTTCTTCTTGTCGGCACGCTGGCCCGGCTTGTGAAAATAGCGCCTAGCGCGGGAGGAATCACGGCTTATGTGCAGCTGGCTTTTCGAAAAAAAGCCGGGGCTATTTTGGGCTGGGTCATGTTAGGGTCCGTTCCGATCGGCGTTCCCATCATCGCTTTGACTGGCGCGCATTACGTCAGTTACGTCACAGAGGCGGCGGATTGGCAGGTTACATTGATTGCTGGTTGTATGCTGGCTATATCTATTTTGCTTCATATGAGAGGGATTCAACTATCCGCAAACATCAGTACACTCGTTATATGTGTCATCGTATTTCTGCTTGTCACTTCTATTGCTGTGTCATTGCCACACGTCACGATAGCAGAATTCAAACCGTTTCTTCCGCATGGCTGGTCTGCCGCTGGATCTGTTTCTGTTATGATTTTTTTCTCTTTTGTAGGCTGGGAAATGATTACCCCATTGGCTGAGGAGTTTCATCGCCCTGAAAAAGATATCCCGCTCAGCTTGTTTTTGGCAGCGTCTTGTGTGGCGGGGCTGTATATCTTGCTGTCATTTGTGACGGTGGGAACTCATTCATACGGAGAGAATGGAGAAATTGCCTCGCTTGCCATGCTCATCTCAAAAGGAGCAGGGGAAAGCGGTGTATATGTTACGGTATGTTTAGCGCTGTTTATTACATTCGCCACCATCCATGCCAATATTGCTGGTTTTTCCAGAATGGTGTACGCATTGGCGAGAGAGGGGCACATTCCCATATATTTTGGAAAACTCAGTGCAACAAAACGTACGCCTATTCGCGTTTTGACAGCGATGGCCGCAGTGTTTGGCTTAGTGCTTGCGGCGCATGGCCTGTTTCAAATCGATTTGACGACTCTGTTGAAAGGGCCGAGCGCGGCTTTTATCGCATCTTACATATGTACAATGGCGGCAGCACTGAAACTCCTGAGCTGGAGAGATTCAGGCTGGTGGATGGCGCTCGGGGCATTTGTGGCGTGCGCAGTGATTTACTCATTCAGCGGCTGGGCGCTTCTTTATCCGGCAGTGCTGGCAGCTGCAGGATATCTCTATATGAAAACAAGGGGAGGGCATAAAAAAAAGCTTGATCACGTTTTGTGATCAAGCTTTTCCATTTATCCGTTTTGATGCTCGTTATTTCCAGAATCGCTGTGTTGAAACATGTAGGTCACAGGACAGAAGCGCAAGATTCCCGAACCCGCTTTCATGGCCCCCATAAAGATGTAAAAGAGATGCATTCTGCACCAAGGTTTTTTCGTAAACTTTGCACTGGCGGCTGACATAATCGTCAATCCGCAGGCGATTCTGAACACGGCATTGATGAGACTGATGTTTGGCTTCAAGGAAATTCGCTCCTTTTACTTAAAAAAGTTTTTTAATCGAACCTTCAAAAATTTGTAACGTTTTTATCGTGCGTGATGAGGAAGGATGTGATACCATGAGTCTAATACATGTAAAGGAGAGTATGTGAATGTCCGAACGCACCTTTAACTGGAAAAACAAAGACATCAGGGCACAGGTTGATGTTGTAGACTCAAAGCTGCTTCCAACGCTCCTTTTACGGAATGCTCTCGTCTTAAATCCATATGTAAAACAATGGCTGAAAAAAAACATTTGGATTTATCAGGACCGCATTGTTTATGTGGGTCATGAACTTCCGAATAGAGCCGAAGAAATTCATACAATTGATTGTGAAGGAAAATACATTGTGCCAGGTTATATTGAACCGCACGCACATCCTTTTCAAATATATAATCCCCAAACACTGGCGGAATATGTGTCTCAATACGGAACAACGACATTTGTGAATGATAACTTATTTTTGCTTTTGCAAAGCGGAAAAAAGAAAGCGCTTACGATTTTGAATGAACTCAAAAAGCAGCCTGTCCAGTATTTTTGGTGGTCACGCTATGACCTCCAGACCGAGGTTCTGAACGAGGACCACGTCCTTCCATTTGACGTCAGAAAACAGTGGATTGAACATCCGGATGTGATTCAAGGCGGGGAAATGACCGGATGGCCTCGCTTGGTAGATGGTGATGATTTAATGCTCCACTGCATGCAAGCTACAAAGAAACAGCGAAAACGCATTGAAGGGCATTTTCCCGGTGCTTCTGATAAAACGCTTACAAAAATGAAGCTGTTCGGTGCGGATTGTGATCATGAAGCGATGACAGGTGATGAAGTGATGAGAAGGCTGGAACTGGGCTATTATGTTTCCCTTCGGAACTCTTCCATTCGCCCCGATGTAAGAAAAATCTTGCAAGAACTGCATGAGAAGGGCTTCCGCTATTATGACCACTTCTTTTACACGACAGATGGCGCAACCCCGAATTTCTATAAAGGCGGCATGACAAACGAGCTGATTCGCATCGCTTTAGAAGAAGGCGTACCTGCAATCGACGCCTACAATATGGCATCATTTAATATCGCAAAGTATTACCAAATGGATGATTATTTAGGAGTTGTCGGACCGGGCAGACTGGCATCGCTCAACATACTGGAAGATCCGTTAAATCCGAATCCCGTGACTGTTCTGTCAAAAGGGACCATTCTGCGTGAAGACGGCTGTAATTTGAAGGCGTTTACAAAGACGGACTGGCACAAAGGCGGTCTTGTCCCGCTTGAGCTTTCATATGATATGACGATGGATGACTTGCAGTTTTCTATGCCGATGGGCGTGAAAATGCGGAATGCGGTTATTATGGAGCCATATATGATTGAGATCGACAATTCGATGGAACAGCTCTCGTTTGACCATGATGAAAGTTATTTGACGATGCTCGACAGACACGGGAAATGGCGCGTCAATACGATGATAAAAGGGTTTGCCTCAAGCGTGCAGGGATTTGTAAGTTCCTTTACGACGACGGGCGACATTGTCGCGATTGGAAAAAATAAAGCGGATATGCTGCTCGCTTTTGCCCGCATGAAAGAAATCGGAGGAGGAATTGTTTTAGCGGAGAACGGAAACATTCTGCATGAAATCCCGCTTGCGCTGTGCGGCTGCGCCTCTTCGGAAGCGTATGAAGACGTGCTTGAGAAGGAACAAAAGCTGAGAGATCTTTTGACTGAAAGAGGCTATGAGTTTTGCGATCCTATCTATACGCTGCTCTTTTTGCAAAGTACGCACCTTCCGTATATACGCATTACGCCAAGAGGAATCTTTGACGTCATGAAAAAAACTGTACTCTTTCCATCGATAATGCGTTAAAATATAAAAGAGCAGGGAGCCGACATATGAAAAAATGGATGACAGTTTGCGCGCTGTGTTTCGTGTTTTTTCTGCTGGTATCCTGCCAGCAGAAGGATGCTGTCCCGGATACTGCAAAGAAGCTGAAAGCTCCTTTAACGGGGCTAAAGACTGAACAGAAGGTGACTGAACGCCGGCCTGTTGCTGTTGTGGTGAACAATCACCCGAAAGCGAGGCCGCAGTCGGGTCTGTCTAAAGCCGACATTGTCATAGAAGCGCTAGCCGAAGGGCAAATCACAAGATTTCTGGCCATTTTCCAAAGCCAGATGCCTGAAACTGTCGGACCTGTGCGGAGCGCGCGGGAATATTTCGTCACTCTCAGCAATGGCTTTGACAGCATATTTGTCCATCACGGCTGGAGTCCCGGCGCCAAAGAGCAGCTAGAATCCGGAGCTGCCGATTATATAAACGGATTGGATTTTGACGGAAGCTTATTTTGGAGAGCTGATTTCAGCAAACCGCCCCACAATTCCTATACGTCTTATGATTACATAAAAAAGGCGGCGGAACAAAAGGGTTATAAGCTGAAGCAGGAAACAAATCCGCTGCTGTTTCAAACATCAGATGCAAAACCTGCAAATGAATCTTACAATGTTCGGGTAGATTATGGAACAAATAACGTTACAAATCTTGTCGAATACAACTATGATAAAAAAGCTGAATCTTATACAAGAAGCTCTGATGGTGTCATAACGACAGACCGGGAAACCGGAAAGCCGGTTGCAATGCAAAATATTTTCATTGTTGAAGCCAGCCATCATATTATTGATCAAGATGGAAGGCGGGACATCGACTTGGAATCAGGGGGAAAAGGTCTGTTGTTTCAGCACGGAAACGTCATTGAAACAGACTGGAAACAAGTGAATGGCAGAATTGTGCCGGTAAAAGACGGCAAGTGGCTTCCGTTTGTGCCAGGAAAGACTTGGATCAATATCGTACCTGATCTTGATGCGGCTTCCATTAGTAAAGGAGAAGGTGTGTAACGATGCAAATCGATAAATTACGCGGCAAAGAGCTGGACCAGTTATTTAACTCGATCTTATCGCTGAAAGACCTGGAGGAATGTTACCGATTCTTCGATGATCTATGCACAATTAACGAAATTCAATCGCTGGCTCAGCGCCTTGAAGTGGCGCGCATGCTTCGCGAAGGAAACACGTATCATAAGATTGAAACAGAAACAGGCGCTTCCACGGCTACAATTTCCCGTGTGAAACGCTGCTTAAATTACGGAAATGACGCTTATGAAATGGCGCTTGACCGTGTGAAAGAGACGGAAACTGAGTCTTCTTCAAAATAATAAAGAACCGCCCTGCCGTTCGGCAAGGGCGGTTTCTTTATGAAACAAATTGCTGGATCAGGTTGTCGATATCGATGATACTGCCATCCTCTTTCCGATAGACAACATGCTCCTTGGAAAAGTGAATCGGTGAATTGATCCCTGCTGCGGCTGCGAGGTTAAACAGCCCCTCGCGCAGGGAAATAACGTAGTTGCAGACGCGGTGCTGTTTTTCCTCAACGCTCAACGCTTTTTGCAATTTCGGATCTGTCGTCGCCACACCTGCCGGACAGGTGTTGGTGTGGCAGACGAGAGCGCGGATGCAGCCAACGGAAAACATCATGCCGCGTGCGATGTTGACAAAGTCAGCGCCGAGGGCTAAGGCGACCGCGATTTTATCAGGAGTCAGGAGCTTTCCGGAAGCAAAGATTTTCAGCTGGCTGCGCAAGCCGTATTGTTTAAGAAGCGTGTCAACAATAGGCAGCGCTGTCATAATCGGAAGGCCGACTGTATCCGCGAGCTCGTAAAAGGAAGCTCCGGTACCGCCTTCACTTCCGTCGATCGTGATAAAATCCGGCTGCTTTCCGCTTTTCTGCATATGAGAGAAAAGCTCATGCAATTCTTCAGGATGCCCTGCGACCAGTTTGATGCCGACTGGCTTTTGTCCGACATCTCTAAGTTTTTCAATAAAGTCGAGCATTTCAGGAGGGTTTGAGAATTCATAAAAGCGGTTCGGGCTGTCAATCGACTTTCCAGGTTCGACATTCCGAATGTCTGCCACTTCCTCTGATACTTTGGCGCCGTCCACATGGCCGCCCCGGGTTTTCGCTCCTTGTGCCAGCTTTAGCTCAAACGCTTTAATCTGGTCAATCCTGCTTTTTCTTTTAAATTCCTCCCATGAAAATTCTCCGTTTCTTTTGCGCACGCCGAATAGGCCCGGACCGATTTGGCAAATGATATCGGCGCCGCCCTTTAAGTGATACTCAGACAATCCTCCTTCACCTGTATTCATCCAGGTTCCGCCTGCCTGATGGAGCCCTTTTGAGAGCGCCGTAACAGCCCGTTCTCCAAGAGAACCGTAGCTCATGGCAGACTGGCCGACTAATCCCTTCACATAAAATGGCTTCTCGCATGTATGCTCGCCAATCACCTGTACATCATCAGGATGGAGAAAATACGGGTCTGCCTTGATATGTTCGGCATGCTCCTTGCGTTTGAATAGATTGTCAGCATCCATTTTATAGATTTGGGTTTCAATTTTTGGCGTTTGATTTACGTGCATTTCTTCCCTTTGTTTTGGAAACATAGCGTTACGGATATAATAGCCAGGTTTATCAAAATCTCTTACAGATCCAAAGCCCATCATTCTGCTTTTGTATTTGCCGGAGATGACGGTTTGCTCATATTCCTTTCGTGAAAATGGCTGCTCTTCATTGTCATTGCTGTATAAATACTGTCTGAGCTCCGGCCCGATTTTTTCAAGGATATACCGAAACCTTCCGATGACGGGATAGTTGCGAAGAATTGAGTGCTCCTGCTGTTTTTCATCCTTTATGTAGATCCAGGCAAACAAGACGATCGGGATAGCGATGATCCCAATGATAAATGCGATGAGTGCTATTATGATGGTTTCCATCTCTCAGCCTCCCTTTTTATGTAACCATTTCCACAGTTGAACACTTTCCAAACAATAGCAGAAGGAATCTGGTGAAAAATGTGTGCTTCTGCCGATACAGGACTCAGCGAGCAGGTACTGCCATATGCTCTTTTTTTATGAAAATAGAATCAAAACACCTTTTTCAGTGAATAACGAGATTAACGGCTTTTTCCGTTTTTCCGCGCTATGTGAATTTGTTATAATGTTTAAATGGTAACAAACGAATGGAGGAACGTATGACGTGTACGATGTAACGGAGTGGAAGCATGTCTTTAAACTCGATCCAAATAAAGATTTGCCTGACGAACAGCTGGAGATTCTTTGCGAATCAGGAACGGATGCGGTCATTATCGGAGGCAGTGATGGTGTGACAGAGGATAATGTCCTGCGGATGATGTCTAAGGTAAGACGGTTTTTGGTGCCGTGTGTCCTAGAGGTATCAGCGATTGAAGCGATCGTTCCCGGCTTTGACTTATATTTTATTCCGAGTGTATTAAACAGCAAAAACGCGGATTGGATTGTCGGAATGCACCAGAAAGCCATGAAGGAATACGGAGAACTGATGTCTATGGAAGAAATCGTGGCGGAGGGCTACTGCATCGCAAATCCAGATTGCAAAGCCGCGGCACTGACTGAAGCGGACGCCGATCTGAATATGGATGATATTGTCGCCTATGCGCGTGTGTCGGAGCTGCTGCAACTGCCGATTTTTTATTTAGAATACAGCGGCGTGCTTGGAGACATAGAAGCTGTGAAGAAAACGAAGGCTGTATTGGAAACGTCCACCTTGTTTTACGGCGGCGGCATCAAGGATGCGGAAATGGCCAAACAGTATGCAGAGCATGCGGACGTGATCGTTGTAGGCAATGCTGTGTATGAAGATTTTGACAGGGCTTTGAAAACAGTAGCGGCTGTGAAAGGCGAGTAGTAAATTGTACGGATTTGGTTTATGATAGAACATATGTTTTGTATAGGCGGGTGAACAAATTTTGAATTATATTAGCAATCAATTACTAAGCGGTTTAAACCCCGTTCAGCAGGAAGCTGTCAAAACAACGGACGGGCCTCTTTTGCTGATGGCGGGAGCGGGAAGCGGAAAGACGCGTGTCCTGACACATAGAATTGCTTATTTAATGGCGGAAAAGCATGTGGCGCCGTGGAACATTCTGGCGATCACATTTACAAATAAAGCGGCACGCGAAATGAAAGAACGTGTGGAAAGCATCCTCGGACCCGGCGCGGACGATATCTGGATCTCCACATTCCACAGCATGTGCGTGCGGATCTTGCGCAGAGATATCGACCGGATCGGGATCAACCGAAATTTCTCCATCCTTGATACGGCTGACCAGCTTTCAGTGATCAAGGGGATTTTGAAGGAGCGCAATCTTGATCCGAAGAAGTTTGATCCGAGAAGCATCCTCGGTACGATCAGCAGTGCGAAAAACGAATTGACCGAACCGGAGGAATTCTCTAAAGTTGCCGGCGGCTACTACGATCAGGTGGTCAGCGATGTATATGCTGATTATCAGAAGAAGCTATTGAAAAACCAGTCGCTCGATTTTGACGATTTGATTATGACGACGATTAAATTGTTTGACCGAGTGCCGGAAGTACTTGAATTTTATCAGCGCAAATTCCAGTACATCCATGTTGATGAGTATCAGGATACGAACAGGGCGCAATACATGCTCGTTAAGCAGCTTGCCGAGCGTTTCCAGAACCTTTGCGTTGTGGGGGATTCAGATCAGTCAATCTACAGATGGCGCGGCGCGGATATCACCAACATCCTTTCATTTGAAAAAGATTATCCGAATGCAAGCGTGATTTTGCTAGAACAAAACTATCGTTCAACGAAACGGATTTTGCGCGCGGCAAACGAGGTCATTAAAAACAACTCTAACCGCAAACCAAAAAATTTGTGGACGGAAAACGATGAAGGCATCAAAATTTCCTATTATCGCGGTGATAATGAATTCGGTGAAGGACAGTTTGTGGCCGGTAAAATTCATCAGCTTCACAGCTCAGGCAAGCGGAAGCTGTCTGATATCGCCATATTATACCGGACAAACGCGCAGTCCCGTGTGATCGAGGAAACGCTTCTCAAAGCGGGCTTGAACTATAACATTGTCGGCGGCACAAAGTTCTATGACAGAAAAGAAATTAAAGACATTCTTGCGTACCTGCGCCTCGTATCCAATCCGGATGACGATATCAGTTTCACGCGCATTGTCAATGTGCCGAAGCGCGGAGTCGGCGCGACATCACTTGAAAAAATCGCTTCGTATGCGGCCATAAACGGCTTGTCATTTTTCCAAGCGATTCAGCAGGTTGATTTTATCGGCGTCAGTGCCAAAGCGGCAAACGCGCTTGACAGCTTTAGACAGATGATTGAAAACCTGACCAATATGCAGGATTACTTATCCATTACAGAGCTGACAGAAGAAATTCTTGATAAGACGGAATACAGAGAAATGCTGAAGGCTGAGAAATCGATCGAAGCCCAAAGCCGTTTAGAAAATATCGACGAGTTCCTGTCTGTTACGAAAAACTTTGAACAGAAAAGTGAAGACAAGACACTCGTTGCGTTCCTGACAGACTTGGCGTTGATCGCAGATATTGACCAGCTCGACCAGAAGGAGGAAGAGTCAGGCGGCAAGGATGCGATCACCCTGATGACACTGCACGCCGCGAAAGGACTGGAGTTCCCGGTTGTTTTCTTGATGGGGCTTGAAGAAGGCGTCTTCCCGCACAGCCGTTCACTCATGGAGGAAGCGGAAATGGAAGAAGAACGCCGCCTTGCGTACGTTGGGATTACAAGGGCGGAACAGGAG
Source organism: Bacillus sp. FSL R5-0603 (assembly GCF_038050295.1). NCBI lineage: Bacteria > Bacillati > Bacillota > Bacilli > Caryophanales > Bacillaceae > Bacillus > Bacillus sp. FSL R5-0603. The sequence continues at coordinate 631,340 of NZ_JBBOYP010000001.1, forward strand.
CTTTATCTGACCAATGCTAAAATGCGCACCTTGTTTGGCCGGACAAATATGAACCCGGAATCTCGCTTCATTGCTGAAATACCGGATGATTTATTGGAAAACCTAAATGAGAAAAAAGAAACAAGAGCGACGTCTGCGAGAAAAATGCAGCCGAGACGCGGCCCTGTTTCACGCCCGGTATCCTACGCCAGCAAAACAGGCGGCGACACCTTGAACTGGGCAGTCGGAGATAAGGCGGGCCATAAAAAATGGGGAACAGGAACTGTTGTCAGCGTGAAAGGCGAAGGAGAAGGGACGGAGCTCGATATTGCCTTCCCGAGCCCTGTCGGCGTGAAACGCCTGTTAGCAGCATTTGCTCCTATTGAAAAGCAGTAATTGAAGAGGAAAGGAAGAAGCAGATGGACAAAGAAACAGCGAAGCAGCGGGCAGAAGAACTGCGCCGCACCATCAACAAGTATAGCTATGAATATTACACCTTAGATGAACCGAGCGTCCCAGATGCCGAATACGACAGATTGATGCAGGAGCTGATTGCGATCGAGGAGGAGCACCCAGACCTTAGAACGCCTGACTCTCCTACGCAGCGCGTCGGCGGAGCCGTGCTTGAAGCGTTTCAGAAAGTCACCCACGGCACACCGATGCTCAGTCTGGGCAACGCCTTTAATGCTGATGATCTTCGTGATTTCGACCGCCGTGTGCGCCAAGCCGTCGGCGACGATGTGGCGTATAATGTGGAGCTGAAAATAGACGGTCTTGCTGTTTCTCTCCGTTATGAAGACGGCTATTTTGTCAGAGGGGCCACAAGAGGTGACGGAACGACGGGAGAGGATATTACGGAGAATCTGAAGACGATCCGCAATATCCCCCTCAAAATGAACCGTGAGCTGTCAATCGAAGTGCGCGGCGAGGCGTATATGCCGAAGCGTTCGTTTGAAGCTCTTAATGAGGAACGAATTAAAAATGAGGAAGAACCGTTCGCCAATCCGCGAAATGCCGCGGCGGGATCACTCAGGCAGCTCGATCCGAAAATTGCAGCGAAACGAAACCTCGATATCTTCGTCTACAGTATAGCGGAGCTTGACGAGATGGGTGTGGAGACGCAAAGCCAGGGGCTTGATTTTCTCGACGAACTCGGATTTAAAACGAATCAGGAACGAAAAAAATGCGGCAGCATAGAAGAAGTCATAGTGCTGATCGATGAGTTTCAGGCGAAGCGCGCTGACCTGCCGTATGAAATAGACGGCATTGTCATTAAAGTCGATTCTCTGGATCAACAGGAGGAGCTCGGTTTTACGGCGAAAAGCCCGCGCTGGGCCATCGCGTATAAGTTTCCTGCTGAAGAGGTCGTGACGAAGCTTCTCGATATCGAATTAAATGTCGGCAGAACGGGTGTGATCACGCCGACCGCGATTCTTGAGCCGGTAAAAGTTGCCGGTACAACGGTCTCAAGAGCATCCCTTCATAACGAAGATTTAATTAAAGAGAAGGACATTCGGATTTTGGATAAGGTTGTCGTCAAAAAAGCGGGCGATATCATCCCGGAAGTTGTGAATGTCCTCGTTGAACAGCGCACAGGAGAAGAAAAGGAATTCAGCATGCCGACGGAATGTCCTGAATGCGGCAGTGAGCTCGTCCGGATCGAAGGAGAAGTGGCGCTTCGCTGCATAAATCCTGAATGTCCGGCGCAAATCCGGGAAGGGCTGATCCATTTCGTTTCCCGCAATGCCATGAACATTGACGGGCTCGGCGAACGAGTGATCACACAGCTGTTTGAGGAAAACCTTGTCCGCAATGTGGCAGATTTATATAAGCTGACGAAGGAACGAGTCATCCAGCTCGAGCGCATGGGTGAAAAGTCCACTGAAAACCTGATCAGCTCTATCCAAAAATCAAAAGAAAATTCGTTAGAGCGTTTGCTGTTTGGGCTTGGCATCCGTTTTATCGGATCAAAGGCCGCAAAGACGCTTGCCATGCATTTTGAAAGCTTGGAGAACCTGAAAAAAGCCTCTAAAGAGGAACTTCTCGCGGTAGATGAAATCGGTGAAAAAATGGCTGATGCTGTGATCACCTATTTTCATAAAGAAGAAATGCTTGAACTCTTGAATGAACTTCAGGAACTGGGCGTAAACACGCTATACAAAGGCCCGAAAAAAGTAAAAGCAGAGGACAGCGATTCTTACTTTGCCGGTAAAACAATTGTTCTGACAGGAAAGCTGGAAGAGCTGTCAAGAAACGAAGCCAAAGCGCAAATTGAAGCGCTGGGCGGAAAGCTGACTGGAAGCGTCAGCAAAAACACAGACTTGGTCATCGCCGGAGAAGCGGCGGGAAGCAAGCTGACAAAAGCACAAGAGCTGAACATTGAAGTATGGAATGAAGAACAGTTAATGGGAGAGCTAAAGAAATAAGAGGAGTGTTTTCTATTGAAAAAGACGTTGGCATTGGCGGCAACGGCGGCAGTATTAATGCTGTCTGCCTGCTCGTCAGGTTTCGGGGGGGAGAAGGAGGAAGAGATTACGCAAAAGACGGCGAAATCGTCAGAAAAAGCGATTGTCCCGAAATATAATATCTCTGACTCCTATTACAAAATGGTGCTGCCGTTTAAGGCAGGCAAAGCGCGCGGCTTAACAACGGAACAGCTGAACACAAGGCTGGACATTGACGAATTTGAAACAGGGCTGATGCGTCTTGCCCAAGATTCTTTCTCGACTGACGATTATCTGTTCCAAGAAGGACAATATTTAGATGAGGATACAGTATTAAGCTGGCTGGCCCGGAAAAAAACGGGCTCTGATTTGAAAAAAGCCGAAAAAGAAGATAAAAACTTCAAAAATGAAGGCTTGAACCCGGCGCTCCCGAGTTCTGGTTCAACAGAAGAAAAGAATGAAAGCAGCCCGATTTATTTAGCCTCCATGCTTGAGCACGATTATTTAGTCAGAAAAGACAAGAATTCTATCCAGCTTGGCGGCGTCATGATCGGACTGGCGTTAAACTCAGTGTATTACTATCGTGAAAAAACTGGCGACCCGCAAAAAGAAGTGGAGATTAAAGACAGCACGCTTCGCCAGCAGGGAGAAAAAATTGCACAGGAGGTTATTAACCGCCTCCGCAAAAGAGATAACTTGAAGAATGTGCCGATTACCGTCGCGCTTTATAAGCAGGCGTCAAAAACATCGATTGTGCCGGGGAACTTCATCGCCAAAACAGAGGTCAAAGCAGGCTCTACTGATATCTCAAATTGGGATGACATCAATGAAAAATATGTATTCTATCCGGCGGATACAACCACAGCAGAAAAATACCCGGATGACACCGAGGTCTTTAAGCGGTTCAAAAACTCAATTGAAGAATATTTCCCGAACTATACAGGCGTTGTCGGTACAGCGCTGTATGAAAATGATGAAATGAAGAAAATGAAGATTGACATACCAATGCAATTCTACGGAAAAAGTGAAGTTGTCGCGTTTACCCAGTTCTTAACGGGTGAAGTGATGGACTACTACTCTAAGAGCTCAGTTGATGTCGAAGTCAATATCACGTCCTCAGACGGACAGGAAGCGGTCATTATCCGCAATGCTGGAGATAAAGAGCCGACTGTTCACATTTATGACTGATAGAAAACCCTTGTGCCATATTGGCACAAGGGTTTTTATGTTACAATTAACAGGAAAAGGGAAATTATTTTCGCTTCTGCCGAAACACAAACCAAGGGGAGGTATGTTGATGCTGGAAATCGTGTGAAAACAATCATTATCAAATCTATAGCAATGAAAGGATGTTAAATGTGCATAAAGATATCAAAAAAATATTTCATGAAGAGCAGGTTTTGGCAGAAGCTGCAGCGAGATACGGTTTCTCAAAAGATCAGGTGCGTTTTCTGGCTGATGCGGAAAACTATGTATATGAATGTATGAAAGACAACCAACCTTATATTTTAAAGATTACCCATACGATTCGGAGATCTTCTGATTATATAATGGGAGAGATGGAATGGCTCCGTCACCTTGCAATAGGGGGAATTTCAGTAGCCAAACCACTCCCGTCGCTGAACGGAAAAGACGTAGAAGCAGTGCCGGACGGAAACGGCGGGTCATTTTTATTGAGAGTGTATGAGAAAGCGCCGGGGCAAAAAGTGGATGAATCGAACTGGAATGAAACGCTATTTTATGAGCTTGGCAGATACACAGGCAGCATGCACAGCCTGACAAAAAGCTACAAATTGAGCAATCCCGCTTTCAAAAGACAGGAATGGGATGAAGAGGAGCAATTAAAGCTGAGAAAATATGTGCCTGAAGATCAGATAAAGGTGTTTCAGCAAGCCGATTCTTTGATGAATGAACTGCGGAGGCTCCCGAAAAGCCAGGACAGCTACGGCTTGGTGCATGCGGATCTGCACCATGGCAATTTTAACTGGGATCATGGCAAAATCACGGCATTTGATTTTGATGATATCGGCTACAACTGGTTTGTTAACGATATTAGCATTCTTCTCTACAATGTCCTGTGGTATCCTGTTGTGCCATATGATGATAAAACTGCGTTTACAGAAGAATTTATGACGCATTTTATGAAAGGGTACTGGGAGGAAAATGAGCTTGACCCTGCATGGCTGATGTTAATACCTGATTTCCTCCGCCTTCGACATATGCTGATTTACGGATTGCTGCATCAGATGTTTGACCTTAACACAATAGGAGAAGAGGAAAAAGAAATGCTGGCCGGTTTCAGAAGAGATATAGAGAATGGCACGCCGATTACCGCATTTGATTTTTCAGCACTGGTGTAGATAGAAAAAGCCAATGGGAATCCAGTCCCATTGGCTTTTATAATGTATCACACTTCACGCCGACTACGCCTTCAATGGCTTTAATGTCATAGTAGACATCGGTCGTGTATCTGTTTTTATGGACGCGGACCTTCACTTCCATAATTGGAAAATCCTTTTCGCCCAGGTCGTCGATCCGAACGGAGTGTGCTTTGATATCTCTTCTTTTCATTTCTTTTAAAATCTCTGTCATTTTGTCTTTATCAGAAAGCGACATTCTGATGCGGATGTCTTTTTCCTGCAGGCGGTCGGGGCCGATTTTTCTGACCACCCATGGGAGAAATTCTACACTGATTAGGATGAACAGAAGACTGGCAAACGCTTCTTTATAAAAACCGGCTCCCGTAGCCAGCCCGAGCCCCGCTGCCCCCCAGATCATGGCCGATGTCGTCAGGCCGGAAATGACATCATTGCTTTTTCGCAGGATGACACCGGCTCCGATAAACCCGACGCCGGAGATGATTTGTGCCGGCAGACGAAGCGGATCCATCATGATGCGGTAGTATTTAGGGAAATGATATGCCGCATTAATACTGACGATCGTCAGCATGCATGAGCTGACTGCGATGACGATACAGGTTTTTAATCCGAGCGGCTTATTTTTTAATTCGCGTTCAAGCCCGATGACCATGCCAATCAATGTGGCAATGCCCAATTTCAATAAAATATCAGGATCAATATACCAGCTCAACAGCAAACTTCCCCCTTCTCTATGGTGTTTTTAAATAAATATGATTTTCTCACAGTATTTATAGCAAAACAAGGGCACAAAAGCCACCAAGCTGCGCTTGATGGCTTATTGCTTACTTTTTGCGTTTTAACAGCTTTTCCATGACACCGAATAATCGGTAAGAGGCTTTTGCAGGACGTTTTGTGATCATGCTGACAATGATGCCGGCAATCATACTGAGAATAAACCCAGGGATGATTTCGTACACACCGGTTGATTTTGCCAGGCCGGTTGTAATCCAGATCAACACGGTCGCAGCCCCGACAATCATGGCAGCAAGCGCGCCCCATTCGTTCATTCGCTTCCAATACAGACTGAGCAGAATCGCAGGCCCGAAAGCTGAACCGAAGCCGGCCCAAGCGTATCCGACCAAATCAAGAATGGTGCTGCTCGGATTCAATGATAAGAGAACCGCAATAACGGCGATCGCTAACACGGACAGACGCCCGATCATGACCAATTCTTTATCAGAAGCTTTTCGTCTGAAAAACGTCCGGTATAAATCCTCTGTCACTGCACTTGCTGTGACCAAGAGCTGCGAGGAGATGGAACTCATGATGGCAGCCAAAATAGCTGATAATAAGAACCCAGTAATTAAAGGGTGGAACAAGATTTTAGAGAAGATAATGAATATCATCTCCGGATCTTTTACAGCAACTCCGAATTTATGGGCATAAGCAACACCAACCAAACCTGTCAAGACAGAACCGAGAACTGAAATGATCATCCAGCTCATGCCGATTCGGCGCGCAGGCTTTAAATCTTTTATATTTTTAATGGCCATAAATCGGACGATAATATGAGGCTGGCCGTAGTAGCCTAAGCCCCAGGCTAAATAGGAAATAATGCTAATGACGCTCGCGCCTTTAAAGATGTCCATTAAATGTGGGTTAACAGCACCGATTTCATGGAAAGTCGGAGCAACGCCGCCCACGTGGGTAAAAGCAACGATCGGCACAAGCACTAGTGCTGCAAACATGATCGCACCCTGCACGAAGTCAGTCAAACTGACAGCAAGGAAACCGCCAAACAGTGTGTATAACACGACAACCGCGGTAGTCAGTAGCAATCCTAATTTATAATCCGCGCCAAAGGCAGATTCAAACAGCCGTCCGCCGGATACCATACCGGAAGAGGTATACAATGTGAAAAAGATCATAATGACCAAAGCAGATACGATTTTCAGCAGCGATGATGAGTGCTGGAATCGTTTATCAAAGAAATCAGGAATTGTAATCGCATCATCCGCCGCTTCCGTATAAGCACGCAGCCTTGGAGCCAGCAGCAAGTAATTTGAGTACGCCCCGATTGTAAGACCTAAAGCAAGCCATAAGGTGGACAGCCCTGTCGCAAACATCGCGCCGGGAACACCCATCAGCATCCATCCGCTCATATCGGCCGCGCCGGCAGACAAAGCAGTAACGAATGGTCCGAGGCCTCTTCCTCCAAGCATGTAATCATTGATGTCAGTGGTTTTCTTGAATGCATACCAGCCGATTAACAGCATGGCAATAAAGTAAATTCCTAAAGATATAATAATTTCAATACTCACGTTTTACCCTCTCTTCATTTCTAATAATGTTGCATCACCTCTCAAATTGATGGTGCCAGTTAAGCAGCCTGGCGTAAGTGCAAAACAAAAGAAATTCTTTTGCGGGTGCACTTGGTAACTTAACCTAACAAAGTATTCCCGGCCATTCAAGCGATGAAACATTGATCATAAGCTGGAAATACCGTTGCAAACCTAGAAGGGAATAAAGAATAAAACGCTTTCAAAAAATAATTAAAGTAAAAATATTCAGAAAAATATTTCGTTTCTCCTTCGCCTCATTTTAGTATAAAATATATAGGGTATTGTTTCGAAAACACAGGCCTGTCTTAAGGCGTTTTGTTGCTTTAAAGGGCTTGTTTTTGATATGATCAGTATTATATGACTTAACGGAGAAATATGTGGAGGTGGATCATATGTCACGAATTTCAATAGAAGAAGTAAAGCACGTTGCGCACCTTGCAAGACTTGCGATTACTGAAGAAGAAGCAAAAATGTTCACTGAACAGCTCGACAGTATCATTTCATTTGCCGAGGAGCTTAATGAGGTTAACACAGACAATGTGGAGCCTACAACTCACGTGCTGAAAATGAAAAATGTCATGAGAGAAGATGAAGCGGGTAAAGGTCTTCCGGTTGAGGATGTCATGAAAAATGCGCCTGACCATAAAGACGGCTATATTCGTGTGCCATCAATTCTGGACTAAAGGAGGGACACAAGAATGTCATTATTTGATCATAAAATCACAGAATTAAAACAGCTCATACATAAAAAAGAGATTAAGATTTCTGATCTGGTTGACGAATCTTATAAACGCATCCAAGCGGTTGATGATAAGGTACAAGCCTTTTTGGCATTAGATGAAGAAAGAGCACGGGCATACGCGAAGGAGCTTGATGAGGCGGTTGACGGCCGTTCTGAGCACGGTCTTCTTTTCGGTATGCCGATCGGCGTAAAAGATAATATCGTAACAAAAGGGCTGCGCACAACATGCTCCAGCAAAATTCTCGAAAACTTTGATCCGATCTATGACGCTACTGTCGTTCAGCGCCTTCAAGACGCTGAAGCGGTCACAATCGGAAAACTGAACATGGACGAATTCGCCATGGGGTCATCTACCGAAAACTCTGCTTACAAGCTGACGAAAAACCCTTGGAACCTGGATACAGTTCCCGGCGGTTCAAGCGGAGGATCTGCGGCTGCGGTTGCTGCGGGAGAAGTTCCGTTTTCTCTTGGATCTGACACAGGCGGCTCCATCCGTCAGCCGGCATCTTTCTGCGGCGTTGTCGGATTAAAACCTACATACGGACGTGTATCTCGTTACGGCCTGGTCGCATTTGCGTCTTCATTAGACCAAATCGGACCGATTACACGTACGGTTGAGGATAACGCGTTTTTACTTCAAGCGATTTCCGGCGTAGACAAAATGGACTCCACGAGTGCAAATGTGGACGTGCCTGATTTTCTTTCTTCATTAACTGGCGACATCAAAGGACTGAAAATCGCCGTTCCGAAAGAATACCTTGGTGAAGGTGTCGGCAAAGAAGCGAGAGAATCTGTCTTGGCAGCGCTGAAAGTCCTTGAAGGTCTCGGCGCTACATGGGAAGAAGTGTCTCTTCCGCACAGTAAATACGCGCTTGCGACATATTACCTGCTGTCATCTTCTGAAGCGTCAGCGAACCTTGCACGCTTTGACGGCATCCGTTACGGCTACCGCACAGACAACGCGGATAACCTGATCGACCTTTACAAGCAAACACGTTCAGAAGGCTTCGGCGATGAAGTCAAACGCCGCATCATGCTTGGAACGTTTGCTTTAAGCTCAGGCTACTACGATGCGTACTACAAAAAAGCGCAAAAAGTGCGTACGCTGATTAAGAAAGACTTCGAAGACGTATTTGAGAAATATGATGTCATTGTCGGACCGACTACACCGACACCTGCGTTTAAAATCGGTGAAAACACGAAGGATCCGCTCACAATGTACGCAAACGATATCTTAACGATTCCGGTCAACCTTGCCGGCGTACCGGGAATCAGCGTGCCATGCGGATTAGCAGACGGACTTCCGCTCGGCCTGCAAATCATCGGAAAACACTTTGATGAAAGCACTGTATACCGCGTTGCTCATGCATTTGAACAAGCGACAGACCATCATAAAGCAAAACCTGAACTGTAAGGGGTGAAAAGAATTGAACTTTGAAACGGTAATCGGACTTGAAGTCCACGTTGAGTTAAAAACAAAATCAAAAATTTTCTCAAGCTCTCCAACGCCATTCGGCGCGGAGGCGAATACGCAGACAAGCGTCATTGACCTCGGATACCCGGGCGTCCTGCCTGTCCTGAACAAAGAAGCCGTTGAATTCGCAATGAAAGCCGCTATGGCGCTCAACTGTGAGATCGCAACGGATACGAAGTTTGACCGCAAAAACTATTTCTATCCTGACAACCCGAAAGCGTATCAGATTTCTCAATTTGATAAGCCAATCGGCGAAAACGGCTGGATCGAAATTGAAGTCGGCGGCAAAACAAAACGCATCGGCATCACGCGCCTTCACCTTGAAGAGGATGCCGGAAAGCTGACGCATACAGGCGACGGCTATTCTCTTGTTGACTTCAACCGCCAAGGAACGCCGCTTGTTGAGATCGTATCAGAGCCGGACATCCGCACGCCGGAAGAAGCGTACGCGTATCTTGAAAAGCTGAAATCCATCATCCAATATACAGGCGTTTCTGACTGTAAAATGGAAGAAGGCTCACTTCGCTGTGACGCCAATATCTCTCTTCGTCCGATCGGCCAAGAGGAATTCGGCACAAAAACAGAATTGAAAAACTTGAACTCCTTTGCGTTTGTTCAAAAAGGCCTTGAGCATGAAGAAAAACGCCAGGAGCAGGTTCTTCTTTCCGGCGGCGTCATCCAGCAAGAAACTCGCCGTTATGATGAAGCAACGAAGAAAACCATTCTTATGCGTGTCAAAGAGGGATCTGACGACTACCGTTACTTCCCAGAGCCAGATCTAGTCGAGCTCTACATTGATGATGAATGGAAGGAACGCGTAAAAGCAAGCATTCCTGAGCTTCCGGATGAGCGCCGCAAGCGTTATATCGAAGAGCTTGGCTTGCCTGCATATGACGCGATGGTTCTGACGCTGACAAAAGAAATGGCTGATTTCTTCGAAGAAACCGTTCAAAAAGGCGCTGAAGCTAAACAAGCGTCTAACTGGCTGATGGGTGAAGTGTCAGCTTACCTAAACGCAGAACAAAAAGAGCTTGCCGACGTTGCCCTGACACCTGAAGGCCTTGCCGGCATGATCAAATTGATTGAAAAAGGAACCATTTCTTCTAAGATCGCGAAGAAAGTGTTTAAAGAATTGATTGAAAAAGGCGGCGACGCTGAGAAGATTGTGAAAGAGAAAGGCCTTGTTCAGATTTCTGACGAAGGCGTGCTTCTGAAGCTTGTCACTGAGGCGCTTGACAACAATCCTCAATCAATCGAAGACTTTAAAAACGGAAAAGACCGCGCGATCGGCTTCCTAGTCGGACAGATTATGAAAGCGTCCAAAGGACAAGCCAACCCGCCGATGGTCAACAAAATTCTGCTTGAAGAAATTAAAAAACGCTAATAAAAAAAGCAGCCCGCAGAGGCTGCTTTTTTTATGGTCAAATTGAGATAAAGACTGAGATGAGGGCCCGGAGCCTTTCAACTTCTTTGTCGTTGGTTCCGGTCAAATTGAACAGCATGCCTTTAATAATCGGCTTGCGCGGTTTATCCTGAGTCAATTCTTCCTCGATAACATCAAGTGACACGGTGATATCCTCGGGCAGCGTGCTGTTTTCTTTCACTTTCTGAATGTTCTCAAGTAGCTGGTCCTTCCCCGCAGGCATCGGGTTGAAAATGTCTTTTGACACAATCGGATTGAGTGCAGAACGGCTCAGCCCCTGTACAAGATCATCCAGTCTCTCAATAATAAAGGCTGAGATTTCTTCTGCATCGATATTAAGCTCACCGTTAAATACCATCACGTTCATATAGGAATGCACAATGCCTCTTGCCATGATGGACAGATCTGCGACATACCGCTCGATTCCTTCGCCATAGGATACCAGCAAGGCGTTCCGGTACAGCTTATCCGTCTCCATGGTTACTTTGTAAAAGTATTGCTTGATTTCTTGATTTTCCGGAATGATATTTTCGGTAAGCAAAAGAACAATAAAATCTTTATGATCACGAAAATCCTCAAATTGTGCGCCAATTTGTTTTTTCAAAACTTCTTTAGGCGGCTTTCCTGCGAGATCTTCTTCTATATTTTTCATTTTGTTCATAGACATACCGATATAATATTCACAGGCAGATAACAGCAGCGCTTCTTTCGATTTGAAGTGCAAATAAAAAGCGCCCTTCGAAATGCCGCATTCACTGGCGATTTCTTGGATCGTCGTAGCTGCGAATCCTTTTTTCGCAAATAAACGAATGCTGGTTTTTATGATTCTCTCTTTTTTTTCATTCATGACGTGCTTCCCCTTAATCCTTGAAAAATTTAGTAAAATTTTCTGGTATATGAGTTGACGTTGTTGCGTTATAACGTTTAGTATTATATAGAATGACCAGTCAGTCAATAAAAATGTAATGGAGGATATGATGAACCACGTTATTAATTTCGTTCTGAAAAACAAATTCGCCGTATGGCTGATGACGATTATTGTAACGGCAGCCGGCTTGTATGCGGGTATGAATATGAAGCAAGAGTCTATTCCTGACGTGAATATGCCTTACTTGACGATCAGCACGACATATCCGGGTGCGACACCAAGCCAAGTGGCTGATGAAGTGACCAAACCGGTTGAACAAGCCGTGCAGAACTTGGACGGTGTCAGTGTTGTGACGTCGACGTCCTATGAAAACGCATCGTCGGTCATGATTGAATATGATTATGAGAAAGATATGGACAAAGCGAAAACAGAAGCAGCTGAAGCGTTAGAAAACGTCAACCTGCCTGATGACGCGAAGGATCCGGAGATTTCACGCTACAGCTTGAACTCATTCCCGATTCTGACGCTGAGCGTGTCCAGTGATAAAGATAACCTGCAAGAGCTGACGAAAAAAGTGGAGGACAGCCTCGTTTCTAAGCTTGAAGGCATAGAAGGCGTTGCGTCCGTCCAAGTATCAGGCCAGCAGGTGGAAGAGGTTGAATTCTCTTTCAAAGAAGACAAACTGAAGGAATACGGCCTTGATGAAGATACAGTCAAGCAAGTGATTCAAGGTTCAGATGTGACAACTCCGCTTGGATTGTACACATTCGGAAATGAAGAAAAATCTGTCGTCGTCAGCGGCGATATTGAAACAATTAAAGATTTGAAGAATATGAGAATCCCGACGGCATCTGCCTCAAGTGCAGGCAGCAGCGCAGCATCTCAAGCGGGTGCGCAGAGTGCTCAAGCAGCCCAAAGCGCGCAAGCGGCAGCACAGGCGCAGCAAAGCGCAAGCACAGCAGTGCCGACGGTCAAGCTTTCTGACATTGCTACAATTAAAGATGTGAAAAAAGCTGAATCCGTTTCACGCACAAATGGCAAAGACAGCATCGGCATCAACATCGTCAAAGCAAACGATGCGAATACGGTAGAGGTTGCCGACAATGTCAAAGCTGAGCTGAAGAAGTTCAAAGAAGACCATAAAGGCTTCAATTACAGCGCAACTCTCGACATGGCGGAGCCGATCACACAGTCAGTTGACACGATGTTAAGCAAAGCCATCTTCGGTGCTATTTTTGCGATTGTGATTATTCTCTTATTCTTAAGAGATATCAAATCAACATTAATTTCGGTAGTTTCAATTCCATTATCATTGCTGATCGCACTCCTTGTGCTGCAGCAGCTTGATATCACATTGAATATTATGACGCTCGGCGCAATGACTGTTGCCATCGGACGTGTGGTCGATGACTCCATCGTTGTGATCGAGAACATTTACCGCCGCATGAGACTCAAAGACGAGCCGCTCCGCGGAAAAGCCTTGGTTCGTGAAGCGACGAAGGAAATGTTTAAACCGATCATGTCATCAACGATTGTGACAATTGCGGTATTCCTGCCGCTCGCACTTGTAGGCGGACAAATCGGTGAGTTATTTATTCCGTTTGCCTTAACGATTGTTTTTGCGCTTGCCGCATCCCTGGTGATTTCGATCACGCTTGTGCCGATGCTCGCACACAGCCTGTTCAAAAAATCATTAACGGGCGCGCCGATTAAAGCGAAAGAACACAAACCTGGCAGACTTGCAAACATCTATAAAAAAGTATTGAACTGGGCGCTGAGCCACAAATGGATCACGTCTATCATCGCTGTTCTGATGCTCCTTGGAAGCTTGTTCCTTGTACCGCTAATCGGTGCCAGCTACCTGCCGTCCGAGGAAGAAAAAACGATGCAGCTCACATACAGCCCAGAACCGGGTGAAACGAAAAAAGAAGCCGAAAATGAAGCTGAAAAAGCGGAAAAAATCCTGCTTGACCGCAAGCATGTCGATACGGTTCAGTATTCATTAGGCTCTGGCAGCCCGCTTGCCGGAGGAGATTCTAACGGTGCGTTATTCTATATCAAATATGAAAGCGACACACCTGACTTTGATAAAGAAAAAGATAACGTTCTGAAGGAAATCCAAAAGCAATCTGACCGCGGAGAATGGAAGTCACAGGACTTCAGCTCTTCAGGCAATAACAACGAATTAACATACTATGTGTATGGCGATTCTGAAAACGATATTAAAGACACGGTCAAAGATATTGAAAAAATCATGAAGGATGAAAAGGATCTGAAAAACGTAAACTCAGGCCTTTCCAGCACATATGATGAGTACACATTTGTCGCTGACCAAGAAAAACTAAGCAAACTCGGTTTAACCGCGTCTCAAATTTCTCAGGCCTTAATGTCACAAACATCGCAAGAACCGCTCACCACCGTGAAAAAAGACGGCAAAGAGCTTGATGTGAACATTAAGACAGAAAAAGACGAGTATAAGAGTGTGAAAGATTTAGAGAATAAAAAGATCACTTCTGCGACTGGCCAGGAAGTCAAAATCGGCGATGTGGCAAAAGTGAAAGAAGGATCAACATCAGATACTGTGTCAAAACGTGACGGAAAAGTCTATGCGGATGTCACAGGTGAGGTTACATCTGACAACGTCACAGCCGTATCAGCTGCTATCCAGAAGAAAATCGATAAGCTAGACCATCCTGATAACGTATCGATTGACACAGGCGGCGTATCAGCGGATATCGCTGATTCCTTCACGAAGCTCGGTTTAGCGATGCTGGCAGCAATAGCGATCGTTTACCTTGTGCTCGTGATTACCTTCGGCGGAGCACTAGCGCCATTTGCGATTCTGTTCTCATTGCCGTTCACAGTCATCGGTGCCCTGGTCGGACTTTACGTATCAGGTGAAACGATCAGTCTGAACGCCATGATCGGTATGCTCATGCTGATCGGTATCGTTGTCACGAATGCCATTGTCTTAATTGATCGCGTGATTCATAAGGAAGCGGAAGGCCTGTCTACGAGAGAAGCGCTCCTGGAAGCCGGCTCTACACGACTCCGTCCGATCCTGATGACAGCCATTGCGACAATCGGCGCCTTGATTCCATTAGCCCTCGGCTTCGAAGGCGGAAGCCAGGTCATTTCAAAAGGACTCGGCGTCACGGTTATCGGCGGTTTAATCAGTTCAACGCTTCTGACGCTCTTGATCGTGCCAATCGTATATGAAGTATTGGCGAAGTTCCGCAAGAAAAAACCGGGAACGGAAGAAGAGTAAAAAAACAAAAAGCCTCAGCTCTGCTGGGGCTTTTGTGCGTTTTTACCTGTAAGATTATGTACATTTTGTTGCGATTTTTTTAACTCATAGTATAATTAAAGGTTGTTAGTGTAAAAATGGATCGGATACTCTTAAGTAGGATGATGAGATAATGAAACGTGCACGCATAATATACAATCCGACTTCAGGACGGGAGATCTTTAAAAAGCATCTTGCCCAGGTCCTGCAAAAATTTGAACAAGCCGGCTATGAAACCTCCACCCATGCGACGACATGCGCAGGAGACGCTACACACGCTGCCAAGGAAGCGGCATTGCGTGAGTTTGACCTGATCATTGCGGCAGGCGGAGACGGAACGATCAACGAGGTCGTCAACGGGCTTGCGCCTTTAGACAACCGTCCGACACTCGGCGTGATTCCTGTCGGCACAACGAACGACTTCGCCAGAGCGCTCGGCATTCCGCGCGAGGATATTTTAAAAGCGGCAGATACTGTCATTAACGGCGTTGCCCGCCCGATTGATATCGGACAGGTCAACGGCCAGTATTTTATCAATATCGCCGGAGGAGGCCGTCTGACGGAGCTGACGTACGACGTGCCAAGCAAACTCAAAACAATGCTAGGCCAGCTTGCTTATTATTTAAAAGGAATGGAAATGCTGCCTTCACTTCGTCCGACAGAAGTCGAGATTGAATATGACGGCAAGCTGTTTCAAGGTGAAATCATGCTGTTTTTGGTCACGCTGACAAACTCCGTCGGCGGGTTTGAAAAGCTCGCGCCGGATTCCAGCCTGAATGACGGCATGTTTGATTTGATGATACTAAAGAAGGCAAACCTTGCTGAATTTATCAGGGTCGCAACGATGGCGCTTCGCGGCGAACACATCAACGACCAGCACATTATTTATACAAAAGCGAACCGCGTGAAAGTCAATGTATCAGAAAAGATGCAGCTGAACCTGGACGGCGAGTACGGCGGCATGTTGCCGGGCGAATTCGTGAATCTGTACCGGCACATTCACGTCGTCATGCCGAAGGAGAAAGCGGAACAGCTGGATGACTAAAAACTTGGCTTTGTAAGCCAAGCTCAGAATGTTGACAAAATCCTAAAACAGTTTTCGTTTTAGGATTTTGTCATCTTTTCAGCGTGATTGAAAACCTTTGAAGTCTAGGAAGGACGAGCATTGGAGCGTACTTCCGCAGGATGCGGTGACAGCGGCGTTTGAGCAGGACGCTCTAGTTTTTAGCCGCTGGTCTTTTTACGTGAGCATCGAAGCACAGGACTGACAACGAATGCGAAGGTTTGCCTACACGCTGAAACTTGGCTTGAATAGGCCAAGTTTTTCTTTCGCTTAAAACTAGAGGTGATTATAGATGAAAATGAAACCCCCAGTAGAAAAAAACGAATACTACGACGTGACATTTGAGGATTTGACACATGAAGGAGCGGGCGTCGCAAAGGTCCAAGGCTTTCCGATCTTCGTGCCGAACGCCCTGCCGGAGGAAAAAGCCCAAATCAAAGTCACACGTGTCAAAAAAGGGTTCGCCTTCGGCCGCCTGATTGAGCTGAAGGAAGAAAGCCCGCATAGAACAGATGCCCCATGCCCGATTTACAAACAATGCGGAGGCTGCCAGCTTCAGCACATGACCTACGAAGGCCAGCTCCTGTTTAAACAGAAACAAGTCAAAGACGTCTTAGAACGCATCGGCAAGCTGGACCTGTCCAACGTCACCGTGCACCCGACACTCGGCATGGAAGACCCGTGGAACTACAGAAACAAAGCACAGGTGCCGGTAGGAGAACGAGAAGGCGGACTCGTCGCCGGATTTTATCAGCAAAGAAGCCATGACATCATCGACATGAGCGCCTGCCTGATCCAGCAATCCAAAAACGACGAAGCCGTTCAAGCTGTCAAAGACATTTGCGCAAACTACGGTGTCAAAGCCTACAACGAAGAGCGCCACAAAGGCTGGCTCCGCCACATCATGGTTAGATACGGTGTTGTTACGGGCGAAATGATGATCGTCTTCATCACAAGAACAAACGACTTTCCGCACAAAGCGAAGATCATCGAAGACATCACAGCAGCGTTCCCGCACGTCAAGTCCATCGTGCAAAACATCAACCCAAACAAAACAAACGTGATTTTCGGAAACGAAACAAACGTCATCTGGGGCGAAGAATACATCTACGACCTCATTGGAGATGTCAAATTCGCCATCTCCGCCAGATCGTTCTATCAAGTTAACCCGGAGCAGACAAAAGTGCTATACGACAAAGCGCTTGAGTACGCGGAGCTTCAAGGTGAAGAAACCGTCATCGACGCCTACTGCGGCATCGGAACGATTTCTCTCTTCCTGGCAAAGCAGGCGAAAAAAGTGTACGGTGTAGAAATTGTGTCGGAAGCGATTGAAGATGCCAAACGAAATGCAGAATTAAACGGCATCACAAACGCAGAGTTCGCGGTCGGTGAAGCGGAAACCGTAATTCCAAAGTGGTATAAAGAAGGCATCACGGCAGATACGCTAGTCGTCGACCCGCCAAGAAAAGGCTGCGACGAAGCCCTCCTGCGGACAATTGTGGAGATGAAACCGAAGCGGGTGGTGTATGTGTCGTGTAACCCAGGTACGCTTGCAAGAGACCTGCGGGTGCTTGAGGACGGCGGGTATGCGACGCGCGAAGTGCAGCCTGTGGATATGTTTCCGCATACGAATCATGTGGAGTGTGTGGCTGTGCTGGAGAGAAATATAAATATTAATTAGTGATTAAAGAGCCTTTCACAAATTCCTGAAGGGCTCTTTTAGAATTTCATATTAGTGAGAAGTATAAAGCCCATCCTTCTTTTTGGCAAACATATTTAAGTATGTTCTCCTTCTTGTCAAAAGCTAGCTTCACAAAAAAAAACTAGCCATCTTATTTTGCTAGGGATGGCTAGTTAATTAAAGGAAAGCATTCAATTTAACTGGTTTTGATACTTAAAAAAGTCCTAATTGAAAGCTTGCGTTCTCGTTCTTTATTTTATTATTTGGAGAGCTTTCGAGATAATTTATTGCCCAATTTGCAATAGGAGAAGCAACTGCCTTAGCCAGCAAAACTGGCACAGCATTCCCTATTTGCTTGTATTGTTTGTCTAGTCTATTGTTAATTGAAGTCTGGCTGTTTGTTCCTTGACTAAATTGAAACCAATCTGGGAAAGTTTGCACCCTGGCAATTTCCTTTACAGACAACCTTCTATGGTTTTCTTCCCCATCAGGGAAAACCCACTTATCTTTTCCTATTTTTTCCATAGGTAAGCCACCTGGATGGAGGGGGGCCTGTCTCCCTGAAGCTTGGATGGTAAAGCTTTGCTCGTCCCAGCTTTTCTTTCTGTTACGAGACATATAAATAGAAGAATATGACCCCGTAAAGTACGGTCCTGGATCAGTCACTAAATCTCCTATAGAATCTCTCAGCGTTTTGAATGGCTTTAGGCCCGTTTCTTCACCATGGGTTGGAGATGGATATTTGTAATTGAAGCTAATGTCTTTTCTGACGCCAACAATTATAACACGCTCTCTGAGTTGCGGAACTCCATAGTCCCTTGCATTTAATAGCTTAAACTGAACTCTATAGCCAGCTGAAGCAAAATCTTCGATAATCTGATTTAAAACCTCGCCTTTTCCAAGAGTCATCATGCCTTTAACATTCTCTGCTACAAATATTTCTGGCTGTGCTTGTATCAGGCTTCTAATAAAATGTAAATATAAGAAGTTACGATCGTCATCTATCAAACGTGGGCCAGCTTCACTAAATCCAGGGCAGGGGAATCCTCCAAGGATAAGGTTGCATTTTGGGAAATATTTAACTTGTCTTATATCCTTTTCGTGCTGTATAACATGACCTGGAAAATTTGTTTTGTATGTTTGATTGGCTTCTTTAAACAAGTCATTTGTATATATGGTATGGAAGATGCTTTTATTCCTTAGTTCATTAAATCGGTCTTTATCTTTAAATGCTTCCATAGCTGCTTGTTCACCGATTACTGCAGCCAATCCTGCTAATTCAAATCCAAGGTCGAGTCCGCCGCAGCCCGAAAACAGGCTAAGCACATTTATTTTATCAGTGCGAAAATCAACCTTTTCAATGATTTCTAGATCATCATTAGAATTAATAATTCTTGAAGATTCCTCAAAGATCTTCTCCATTAGTACATTCTTTACATCATCTATAGAATAATCAGACGCCGGCTTATATTTGCCTCTACCTTTGATATCAATTTTTAAAGTCATATTTTAAACAACCTCCTGTTGCACCTCTTATGATATCTTATCAAATTTCAATTCAAAAGGCCAGCGCCAGTGTCCTTAATATAATGATTTTCCTTATATGTTTACATTATTATTTAATGGTTATTTTGTGTTATTCTGTTAATTGGGAAATTGAATTAAATTAGAAACATTGCTAGCCATTGATTTAATGGAGGAAAGCGA
This sequence comes from Bacillus sp. FSL R5-0603, assembly GCF_038050295.1. NCBI lineage: Bacteria > Bacillati > Bacillota > Bacilli > Caryophanales > Bacillaceae > Bacillus > Bacillus sp. FSL R5-0603. The sequence continues at coordinate 650,709 of NZ_JBBOYP010000001.1, forward strand.
GGTCATAATATAAGATGGATTTGTTCAAAACTTCCACAAGAAAGTTCTTTTTAATCTAATTTTGCTCTTTATTTTCTCTTAGATTGTTCAATAAAATTAGCTATCGTGTCAATGGCAAAATCAAAATCTTCCTTGAATTCATGTTCCCATACACGAAGTATATTCCAATTATTCTCCCTATAAAATGTGTTGACTTCTTCATCTCGAGTTTTATTTTTTATATATTTAGCATTCCAATAATCTGTATTGCTTTTAGGGATCCTGCCGTGAACAGGGCAGAAATGCCAGAAACAAGAATCGATAAAAATGACCACCTTATACTTTTTTATAGACAAATCTGGTTTCCCAAAAAGGCTTTTGGTGTTTCTTCGGAACCGATAGCCCCGATTCCACAATGCACTTGCAACCAGATTTTCTAATTGGGAAACTGATTTAATGGATTTCATAACATTGCTTCTAGACTCTTTTGACATCTTGTCCATTTGCCCCAACCTTTCTTTTGGAATCATTTATAATATTCCCTCATAAAAGATAGAAAAAACAAAAGAGGTTATTGGCATATAATCATTGGACATTGTTTATTACCTGCTTTCCAACTGGCATTCTGATGTTAATTTAATAGAAGACCAGCCGTGCTTTTGACTTTTACTAAATTTTGCACGTAAACTAATTGACTCTAACTCATTATTCCATGTTAAGGTATTTTGTATAGCAGAAGGCACATTAACATGCACTTTTACTTCACCGTCAATTTCAGAAGGCTCTTTGCAAAAGCTAATTCCCTCACCATAAATAGTAATAGCTATCATTGCTTTTCCCAATAAATTGTGAATTCCTCTTCTTAATTGTTCCTGAGTTGCACTGTCAAGTTTCATTCCGAACTCATAAGAGAGTATTTCTAAACTTTTTCTATGATTAAATTCCCCTATGGTAAACTTGTTTTTCACTTCATTAATAACAGATTCCATGCTTCCCATATTAAAATATGTTGGTCCAAGAATGCTTCCCATACCCGGATTCTTTGTAGTAATTTTGCTATTCCTTTTTGCTAAAGCTTTTAGAGAAATATTCTCAACAATAATATTGTTATTTACTTTTAAGACTAACTGAAGATCTCCTGTATCAAGCCTATCTTTTATATATGCATCCGGGATTAATTCGATACTTTCTATAATATAGTCATGATATTTTTGTCTTAGTTTCTCTGTAATAGCATCTACTATTGTAGAAGTTGAGCTATATAGTTTTTTTAGTGTATTTTGATTTATACTAGAAAAATATGTGTTAATTAATTCAACACATTGCTTTGGATCTACCTGTATAACGTCGGGAAACGCCTTTAAGAAATAATAATATGTCCATGCTTCATGGCATTTGCCTATTGCGTTACTGTTATTCGATGTTTTAGCGTACTCATGTTTATTCAATAGTTTTTCCATTCTCCTCATTGTTTTTAAGTTGACATTCACTCTCTCTTTTTCTTTAGGGAATTCATGGTAACCTGTAGCAAGTTTAATCGATTTCCAAGGATCACTTTCAAATTTAAATCTTAGGGTGAGTCCCACTTCTCCAAATTTAATCCCAACTGTACTCTTTCCTGTTTTATAAAGTTCAATATCCTTCAAAGTTGGGGATGCAGGTGCAAACTTTTCAACCTTGACATCATTTTCATCTTTGCCGTAACTTGTGATGATATTTGTATCATTGACCATGAAGAAGACATTAAAGGCATGGGTAAATCCTATATTCTTCTCATTATAAAATTGCTGCAACAACGTAAAACAAGTTTCACGCAAGTTGAAAAGAAACTTGTCTCTATATAAATTAATTTCTTCTGTGAATTTTGGAAAATGGCTTGACACAAGTCTTTTTAACTCTCTTTTATCTGTTATGTAGTGTGTTCCTTTTTTATGCTCCACTACTTCTTTTAAGTAGTCTAAATAGTACCTTTCAAATTCTTTGTTAAAAATCTTTTGCATTTCTGCTGATAAAAAGTACTTTTCTAAAAAACTCTTCGCGCCAGCATTTTTAGGCTGAATGCGTCGGCCTTTTTTAATCAGAAATAGATTCAACGAGATAGTTTCGCCACTTTTCAAATATAAAGTAAGATCTTTTGATTGATCAGGACGTGAATTATCGAACTTTGAAGTTACAGAATCAATTTCTGGATATAAATTTTTAATAAATGATATTGTCTCTATTGTTATCTTAGAAAAACCGTTTACAGATTTTGATTTTAAAGATTGCAATAATGCTTGGTATACTGATTTAACATGATTGTTACCGATAGCCTTTGAATTTTTCCCCATTGTATACACCCTCTGTTTTCTATTTCTCTTATGTTTTCTTAAAAAAGTGGAAAAGATAACTAAGTAAATAGTACCACAAGTAATCTAAATAAGTTATGATTTCCTAAAAACCAAAGCTTCCAAGTGGTTCTCGTAAAAGCTTATAATATAAATTGTAAATGTTAACATGCTAACTGAAGGAGAGTTCAGAAGTTGAAAGAAACAAACACACTTAATTCAATTTACCCATTTGAAAGTTTAGAAAATGCCCCTCTCCGTATAGATGCAATTTATGAAGGCGGGAATAAAGGGAATTCTGGAGATGATCCTTTAAATAAGCTATTAGGTGTAGGAATTAGTGGAGGATTTCGCCCAAGAAGAGGGGTACAACCAAACTCGTTAGCATTTGTGGTTTTATATACATCAGGAAGTGAATCAGAATGGCCTGATGAGATAAACTTCGAAACCGGACATGTACGTTATTATGGAGATAACAGAGATGCTGGTAGAGAATTGCACGAAAAGAGAGGAAACCAACTATTAAGAGACGCCTTTCATAACATAAGTGAACAAAATTATAAAAATGTTCCTCCCTTCCTTCTATTTCGAAAGAGCCCAACAATAAAGAGTTCAAGGAGCGTAACATTTGTAGGTCTTGCTGTGCCGGGAAGACAACAATTTTCAATTGATGAGAGTTTAGTAGCCATTTGGAGAACACACAAGGGTTCCCGATTCCAAAATTACGAGGCTTATTTTACTTTACTAGATACAGCAAACGAAACAGAAAAATTAAAGGATTGGCTTATCATGAGAACAGTTGACTTAGAGGCATCAGCCAAAATAGCGCCTGAACAATGGAAAAGATTTGTTTCTAATGGATTAAATACCATAACTCCTTTGATTGCAGAACCAATAACAAAGTTTAGAACTAAAGAAGAGCAATTGCCCAACACTAGTGAAGGAAATAAGGCTTTAAAAATCATTTACACATATTTTAAAGATAAACCTATTCAGTTTGAATTTTTTGCTGCTCATATTCTACGGGTAATGGACAAGAATTTCGTAAAGTTTAATTTAACCCGTGCTAGCCGGGATGGCGGAAGAGATGCTATTGGATTATACAAAATAGGAGTGCAAAACAGCATATTAACAATTGATTGCGCAATGGAAGCAAAATGCTATTCTCCTTTAAATGGCTGTCATGTAAAGCAAACAAATCGATTAATATCGCGTATTCGCCACCGCCAGTTTGGAGTCTTTGTAACGACCAGCTATATTAGTAGTCAAGCTTATAAGGAACTTTTAGAAGATGAACATCCGATCCTTGTTATTTCAGGTCGCGACATTGTTGCTATTTTGAAGAAAATCCATATTGATGAAAAAAATATAGAAGCATATATTGAAAGAGTTTTGGCTAAGAAATAGATATAATTATTTTTTAAAAACTTTGTACATAAATCCTATTTTATTATAATTCTATTAGGAAAACAGACGCAGCCTAAGCTGCGTCTTGTCCTTAACCAAGCGTTCCGTTTTCTGCAATCGTTATTTCCTTGTCAAAGATGGCTTTGTCTACCAGGGAGTTGGTTGAATCGTTTGCAGCTTTGCTTGTCATGTTTCTAGATGCTACGTTTACTTCATTTCCCAAGGAAGAACTGATAAAGCTTACTCCGATCAAAGCAATCACAGCGCACAAAGTCAGTTTAAATTTCATACAAACAATCCCCTCTCTGAATTTGTTTGCGGGCATGAACCATCTTTTTGAAACAGATAACAGAATCATCCATCTGCCCAATTTCAGTATAAAACTTTGCGGCTAATAATGCCAACTCTTCCATATAAGGATATCCTTGGGATGTCTCTAATTTGTTGAAAACATTTAATAAAATGGACGTTTCTCCTTTTTTAATAAACAGTGCCTGCAATCCTTCGAACATGATTTTAAATAGGTCATCGTCGAATTTACATGCGAAGCGTACGCCTTTTCTGAAACAATCCATTGCCTGCTCTTGTTTATGTTGAAGAAAATAAATTAAGGCTAAATCGTGGTAAGCTTGTGTCAAGTTGTTGAAATTTGATTTTTTAAATTGGAGTATCGATTTCTCCATGTATTTTGCTGCTTTCGTCAATTCGCCCATTTTAAGATAACAATTTCCGATATTGAATAAAGCTTGGCCGTAAATCCGCTTGTTTTTGCTTTCAAGCAGCCGTGCGCCTTTTAGTGCCTGTTCGAGGTGAGGGAGCGCCTTTTCATGACTTTCTAGGTCATCGTAGTTTCCTGCGATCACAAAATGACATTGTATGCGGCGGACTGAGTAAAGGTCGTGCGTTTCATAAATGTTATACGCCTGAGAAGAATAGTGCATGGATACGTGGGTTTGTTTCATATGATAAAACACTTCAGCCATTTTAAAATAAAATTCCGCCCGCTCAATTTCATCTGAAATATAGGGAATGGTGTTTTCCGCTTTTTGATAGAATGTAATGGCACTTAAGAAATTGCCCTCTTTGAATTCATACATCCCTTGAAAAAAGTAATAGTAGTATTCAACGAGCTTCTCCATCTTCCTGTTGCTGCCTTCAATTCTCTTTAAATATTCTGATAACTCCATTTGGTTTCCTTCAGATGGAATCACATAGTCAATCATAAGCTGATGGCGAAAAGCAATGAGCTGATAGTAAATCAAGAGGTCTTGGTCTTCTTCCATGACGTCAATGTCCCGTTCGATCTCAGCTTTAAGCATTTCAGCGTCAGTCACATTAAACTTTTGAATATGCCGGTTCCACTCATTAATTTTCATCCCAACGTGCGGAGACGAAATCGTGCCCAAACTTCTCACCCTTCCTCTTCTCACTAATTATGTAAATTTTATCAATACTGAAATTTAATAGAAAGGGGTTGAGAGACCGCAAAAAAAATTTTCGGTGCAGTCCGCAAAAGGGAGTTTTGGGTGTTTTGCGTTACATTTGGTTTTGTGGAGGTTAGCCAATCTCAATTTTTGAATTTTGGATTGCGGTGATTATGACTTACCAGTTTCATCATACTTTTTTAACAGCTTTTCAGTTTTATGCATTTCTCTGAGCATCGGATTCATGTAGTCGTTAGCTGATTCAAGATATGCTCTTGTCAGAGTGTCTAGTTTATTTCTAACTTTAGAGAGGTCTTCTTCGAATTGTTCCTCAGAGAAATGTTGGATAAAGACTTTTGCTTCTTCGTATCTTTTTAATATGTTTTTGACCATTGGAGTTGGATTCTTTTGATTGTTTATTTTTATTGTTGTGATTGTTAAATTAATTTGTTTTATTAATTCTCTTCTTACTGTCAAAATGTTGCTCCTTTTATAAAGAGATATGAGATAAATATAAAACCTTAATATTAAAGAAAAGTATAGAGTCATCTAAAATCTCATCGTATAGAAAACTTTAACCCATTCAGAAGCAATCAATTTATTAGTTGATCGGTTAACAAATTTTATAATAGGTTTGTTTTTTTGGTTTCCATAAAAGCCAACCTGAGAATATAAAATAGCCCAGCAGTAAAAAGCTGAGCTATTTTTGAATTATAAACCGAAGTAGTTTATTACAAACTGTTTATCATCCTCATCTTCAGGCAATATTCCTAAATTTTTATATTCCCATACTACTTGTCGTTGAGTACCGTTTAAGTCTGAGGCAATGACATCGGTGTAATTATATTCTATTGAAAATTTGCCGCTTCTTTCTAAATGAAAAGTGAGGTTTGTCCATAAGTCCTCATTGTTTGTTTTAAATTCATTTCGTAACTCTTCGAAATAATCATGCAATTCATATAGAAGTCCGTCATATATATCTTCATTAACATTAAAGTGTTCAGGAATATCGTGTGAATATATATATTCCTGATTTTGTGGAGTAGTAAAGAAGAAGTAAACTTCTGAAGAATCATCTAAAATTTCGGCATAAAGAGCAACCTTCTCCCACTCAGAGGGGATAATTTCATTTATTTGCTCAGCGATTTTTTGATATACATCGCTCATTTTTTGAGTTTCCATTCGATTAACCTCTAACTCAGATTCGATGATTACATTAGTTTATGTTTAGATAATCCTTAACAAATTCTTTATCCTCTTCATCTTCGGGGAAAATACCCAAGTTATTGAACTCCCAAATCATTTGTCTTTCGTATTCGTCCAAATCAGACTCAATAACATCTTCATAATCATAATCAATTGAAAACGTTCCAGAGCTTTCAAGATTCAGTGTCAAATTTGTCCATGCTTCGGGATTATTTTCTTTAAATTCAGTGTGTAACTGCTTAAACAACTCTTGAAGGTCTAGTAGTAGTTCGGTATAAATTTTTTTACTGACCTGAAATTGTTCTGGAATGTCGTGAGAGTATATATATTCATCGTTTTCTGGTGTTTGAAAGAAAAAATACACTTCTCTGGAGCCGTCTAGTATTTCTGCATAAAGAACAACTTTGCTCCATTCGGAAGGGATCATGTCATTAATTTGTTCTGCTATTTTTTGATATAGCACTTCCATCTTTTTTGTTTCCACTAGATTAACCCCCTGGTTTATTTTCTATAGTAACTTGTCTCGCTCTACGATTACCTATCTTATATTCAACATTAAATAATACAGGTCTAAGTGAATCTCCCTGATAAACCGGTTCTATATTAACTTTTACTTGCTTAGGAGGTTTTCCATTTAACGCCTTTGACCACACTTGCTCCATTTTGTACCATTTCCCGCCGCTCCTATTAATCTGAGAATTCATCGGCACGATATTGTCAAACTGGCCTGAGCCTTTGAATTGGGTGGCGATTAAATGGCCTCCGTCATCGTCAGGCTTTCGGTCTTGGGGCTTTCCAGCATTCGTCTGTGCATATTGGTTTCGTTTTGCTTCTCCCAGCTGCAAGTCTGCTTTGACACTTGTAATTCTACCATAGTTGTCAGTCGTGTATGTGTAGCCTTCTTTTGTTTTGTAGATGATATTGGGCTTCAGCACTTTCTTTCTGCTCCATCTTGCGAAATGCTCGCCGTATTTGACGGTTACCGGCGGTACATGTGGCGCTGGAGTTCGTCTTCCGCCTGATGACGTTCCGTATGGTTTCGGAAGGATGACCTTGGCGAATTTTTGCAGTCCTTCTTTAAGCGTGACCCCGTTGACTGCGTTGTAAGGAACGCCTGCCGGCACTAAATCATGACGGGGATGATACGGGAGAATATCCGCAAGTGTGAGATCTCCGATTTGATTTAACTTGGTTTTGACGTGTTTTTTTGATACTTCAATGCCTGTGTTTACTTTTTGTTTGATGTGATCAACGGTTTGTTTTGAGACCGTTATGGCTTTTTGGGCTGTTGCTGATTTGCTTGCTGCTGTTTTGACTTTGGTCGTCACTTTGGCGGCTGTGCCAGTTTTTGAGACGGCTCCTACGCCTTTTGTGCCGACAATTGATGTGACAACAGTGCCAACCGCATATGACACCCATCTTGCTCTTGAGTAGGTGTCACCATTCACCATGTCTTTTTGGTATGATTCTTCGATTGCCGCTGAAATGGCTTCATACGTTTTGATCGGGTGAGCCATCGCTCCGGTAATCGCTTCAACGGTTCCTCCCGGGTCTGTGACCATATCCCACAGGCCTACGACCGCGTCCTTCCCGGAATCATAAAGGCCGACGGCGACCCCTTTGAAGCCTGCTTCAAGCTCACGCGTGTTTTCAATTTGGGTGAAGTATCTCTGCTGTTCTGCTGTCAGATTTTCATAGCCTATCGTCTTTGCCATTGAGTAGAATTCATCGGCATCCGCATAATCATAGTTTTTCAGTCTTTCTTTCAGTTTTTCAATCTCGCGTTCCTTCACTTCCTCTTTCTTAATCTTCAAGTAAGCCTCAGTCCGCTTTTCAATGTCGCCTTTTTTCTTATGTATGTCACTCTCACGGTACGTTTTGGCGTTGTAGTGGATGGGTGTGGCGTTTTTGCCTTTGCCTGTTGCTTCTTGGAGCTTTTGGAAGTCGGATTTGATGAATTGTTCGTTTGGTTCTGACAGGGCGTATTCTGTCTTTAGGTCTTCGTCCAAGACGTCCAATTTTTCCAGTGTTTTTTGGCGTTTGTCGTTGGCATCGGCCAGCTCGTCTTTGAAGGTTACTGTTGAAAACAGGTCGAGCGGGAGGATGTCGTCGATATCGTTCAGGATGTCTTTCATGGCTTTTTTCTGTTCGGACATGATGGATTTTGATTTTTTATTGGCATTTTCCAGTTCGTGCTCCAGGAAGGATTCTTCGATGTATGCGTCTGAGAGGCCTTTGTCCTCGGCGGCTCCGGCGATGCTGTTGAAAAATGCGATTTTCATATCGATGTAGTCGATCCATTGGTCGGTGACGCCGACGTGGTCGTGATAGAAGGCTTTGATGTTGCTGGCGCCTTTTCCTGAGAATTCGCTGTCACTGAGATCAGCGACGCTTTTTAACGCTTTTCTCAAGTTGACCATTTGCGTTCTTAGTTCTTTGTACTCTTTTGCACGGTCTGTCGCTTCCGAAAGCAGTGTTTTCGCTTCAAATACTTTCATGACCATTTCCCTTCTTTTGTTCGCTCAATATCAAAATTTTACCACGGGGCGGGATGGGGGTGGGGGTGAGAACGTGCTTTGGTGGAAAAATGAGCCATTAGACATGTGCCTATATACACAGATTTGATATGATGATGATAAATCAATAAAAAGGGGAAGAGCTCATTTGGGTAAAGATTTCTTAATCATAAAGATCAAGGATATTCAAAAAGGCGACACGCTAACGAACCGCGCCTGCGGGAACTGGGATATGAAATTGTCCAGAGCAAAGGAATGTAAACGGGCAATTGTTGTTCGGAGCGGTGTGATTTTAAATGTTTACAAGATCGTTGACGCTTGGGAATCTGATGAACCTGCCAAAATCACTAAAACGAATAATAGAGTCCGTTTTCAATTGGCAGAGTGCCGTGACTATTCTTATTTGATTGGCGGTACGCTGAAAACGAAAACGCAAAATCCGGTTTCGAGTCTATCCTTAGAAACTTTAATGGAATTAGTAAAATAAAAGGAGCCCAGCATGTATCTCTATAAAGTAAACAGCCAAAATCAGATAGAAGGTATTCGCGAGAAACCGTTTAAAAAAGAAAAAGAGATTCAGGATTTATGTGAGACAAATCTTCAGCAGATGTTAGGTCTCAGGTTTGTAAAATCCGAATTCAGGATTAACAATTTCCGCATTGATACGTTAGCGTTTGATGATGAGACAAATGCTTTCGTGATTATCGAGTATAAAAATACGAAAAACTTCAGTGTTGTTGATCAGGGCTACGCCTATTTAGCGACAATGCTCAATCATAAAGCTGATTTCATTCTTGAGTACAATGAAAATCATGATTCTCCGTTAAAGCGGGATGATGTGGATTGGTCACAGTCGAAGGTTATTTTTATATCTCCTGTTTTTACGGTGTATCAAAAGCAATCGATCCATTTTAAAGATCTGCCTATTGAATTATGGGAGATGAAAAGATACGAAAATGATTTGATCCAGTTGAATCAAATGAAGGCTGATGGCGTCTCCGAGTCGATAAAGACCATTTCACGGCAAAGTGAGACCATTCAAGAGGTCAGCAAAGAAATTAAAGTGTTTTCTGAAGAGGATCACCTTGCAGATAAGCCGTTTGACATCATAGAGCTTTATCAGCAGCTAAAGGAATTCATTTTTAATTTGGACGATCATATTTCAATCAAACCGACAAAGCTTTATATTGCGTTTACATCAAATAAGCGAAATTTCACAGACATTCTTCTTTTAAAAAGCGGACTTAAGGTGTGGGTGAATATGAAAAAGGGAGAATTGCATGATCCAGAAGAGAAAATGCGTGATGTCTCTGAGACCGGCCACTGGGGAAATGGAGACTATGAGATTTTCATAAAAGATGACGAAAACATTGAATATATTATGGGGTTGATCAAACAATCCTATGAGAAAAATAAGTGAGAACTTCCATTGAGAAGTTCTTTTTTTATTGGATTACAAGGGATATGTACAGGGCATGTTGAAAACGATATAGAGTTTTTAACCATTTACTGGGGGTTGTTTGTGTGAAAAAGCCTTTTATACTATTGGGTTTGTTCGCAAGTGTTTTTATGTTGGCTGTATATATTTCCTTTCAAAATAAAAATACGCATCCTGTCCAATCTTCCGCCATTCACCCCGAAGAAGACTGCATCTTCTTTATTTACTCCAATCCTCTCATAAAAGAAAGCACGCTGCTCTCAACCTCAACAGGCGAACGGTTTAACAGGCGCACGTTTAAGGTGGCGGATGTTCCTTATATTCAAATGAAGTCATACAAATCCACAGACCTTGTATTATTGGCGGAACACGAGCTTTTTTACTACACGCTGGAGAAGGATGTGATCAAAGAGCATCCGCTGTCAGATCCATTTGCGTTTTGGTATGAGGGGAAGGATGTGTCTGTTAAGGCCTATAATGATACGACGGGAAATGAGATCCACATAAACGACAGAAAAACGAAAAAGGAATATAGCCTTACCTTGCCTTCGCTTGTCACGATGGGGGCCAGTGATGAGAACTATATTTATATTATTCAAAGCATGGCTATTTACGTGATTGACAGAAAAACAGAGGAAATGATTGAGACCCTGAGCTTAGCCTCGTACGCTGATCAATTCGCAGAATCGGAGGAATTTATTGTCGCGAGCTCGGAGCATGAACTGACTGTGATTGAAAAAGGGACATGGAAGACGACATATATTGCGTATCCTGAAGATCTTGAATATGCAGATACTGTGTATTATGACAAAGAAAGCGGCAGTTTTTACGTGGCGTACGAGGACAAAGAGGGTGAGGCGAACTTGTTGGAATATTTGAAGGATTTTTCTTTTCACACATACAGCTTGAATTTCCCTTATATGGAGGCGAAGTTTAAGGGGAATCAACTGTATATTGTTGCCCAGGAAGAGCATAAAAAGGGCATTGGCGGGTACGTGGGTGTGTTTGATATTCGTTCTAAGAAGAAGCTTTATCAGTTTGATTTGCCTGAGGAACAGATGAAGGTACAGGATTTTGTTGTAATTGATTAAAGCTATAGATTCTGAAAGCTCATCAAAGCTCTTAGCGTCTTTTTCTTTTTGGTTCAAGAGTTGATCTTTGCTGATAACGGTGTCGAAATTCTTTGAAACTTTCATTCAAAGTACGCGTATATGAAACAAAAGGAGGACGATGAAGCGATGGGTGGTTCATATTTGAGTGATTTGTGTTCAATGTATCAAAAAGATAAGTTCTTTACCGGGTTTGTTCCTGAGGAGCTTTTGACATATGCGTGTGAGCTATTCCCGTTATCGGAGAAAGAAACGGTGACGGCCTTATTGAATTGTTCCATGGGAAATAAAGCGAAAAGCTTTGTTATGTTTACGAGTAAGGGACTGTACTGGAAGAGATTTGGAGAACAAGAGGGATGTGTGACCTGGGAAGCATTCACTGATATCCAATCGATTAAATCTACGGATGATTATGAGATTTGGTTTGAGGGAGAAGAGGTTTTTGATGTCGGCTTCAGTTCATATCCTGCGGATCTGTTGGTAGAGCTGTTGAGGATAATTCAGCAATTTCTCAGTGAAAATGGCTCGGATTTGCTTACAGAAGCCTGGAGAGATCATGTATCTGTTTCTGCCAGTGAATTGAAGGAAATCAGTACTTTGTTTCAGAACAGCCATGACAAGATGTTCGGTTTGACCAATGGGCTACTTGTCGGTAACGAGATTTCTGAAAAGAGAGAGGTGCGATTGAGAAAACGGCTGCACATTCCTAAGGATCAAGAGATGATCTCCTTCTGGAGTACTTTTCCCGTGAAGCAAACAGATGGCATCACATTAACGGACAAAGGGATTTATTTTTCAGATCCTTTTCTCAGGTTATTTTATCCTTGGCATGTGTTTAAGGAAACGCCTGTGATGTTAAAAGATCAGGAGTTAATTGTGGGGAAAGAGAATGTCATTCAATTGCTGGAAAACCTGATGCCTGCTAAGGACGTATTTGCTTTTTTAGAACAAGTAAAACGAAGAATCAGCGCTGTTACGAGCTGGTGAATACGTATATGAAATAAGATTGACATGGGACCCTTGCATAAAGGGTTCTTTTTTATGAAAAAAACAAATTGACAGGATGAAAAAACAATTTCTTCCTTCTGTGTTGTTTTCAAAATTTGGGATTGATAGAATATGACATATCTCACAGAGAAGGAGGGAAGCCGTTGAGTCAAGCCATACCGTCTTCGCGTGTTGGTGTTAAGATTAATGAATGGTATAAAATGATTCGCCAGTTCAGTGTTCCGGATGCTGAGGTTCTGAAAGCGGAGGTTGAGCAGGACATTCAGAGGATGGAAGAGGATCAGGATTTGCTGATCTATTATTCTCTGATGTGTTTTCGGCACCAGCTGATGCTGGATTATTTGGAGCCGGGACAGCCTTACGGGAATCGCCCTACAGTGACAGAGCTTCTTGAAACGATTGAGACCCCTCAGAAAAAACTCACAGGCCTTTTGAAATATTACTCTTTGTTTTTCCGCGGCATGTATGAATTTGATCAAAAAGAATATGTTGAAGCCATCGGGTATTATCGCGAGGCGGAGAAAGAACTGCCGTTTGTGTCAGATGAAATTGAGAAAGCGGAATTCCATTTTAAAGTGGCCGAAGCGTATTATCACATGAAGCAAACCCATGTGTCGATGCATCATATTCTTCAAGCCTTAGACATTTATCAAAAAAATCCCCTATACAGCATTAGAACGATACAAAGCTTGTTTGTGATCGCCGGTAACTATGATGATTTCAAACATTATGATAAAGCGCTCCCGCATTTAGAGGCGGCGCTCAAATTGGCAACGGACATTCAAAACGATCGGTTTATCGCCATTTCTCTATTGAACATTGCAAACAGCTATGACAGATCAGGAGACGATCAGATGGCTGTAGAACATTTCCAAAAAGCGGCGAAAGTAAGCAGAGAGAAAGTGCCTGATCTGCTTCCGAAAGTCTTGTTTGGATTAAGCTGGACATTATGTAAAGCGGGCCAAACACAGAAGGCGTTTCAGTTCATAGAGGAAGGATTAGACCATATCACAGCACGTTCTCACAAATTTTATAAAGAATTGTTTCTGTTCTTGCAGGCCGTGTACAAGGAGACTGTTGACGAACGAAAAATTCATGATCTTTTAAGCTATTTCGAAAAAAAGAACCTGCACGCTTACATTGAAGCATGTGCCCGGAGTGCTGCCGCTGTTTTTGAAAGCAGCTGTCACTTTGAACAAGCCGCTGCGTTTTATCGGAAAGTGCTGAAAGCCCAAGAAGATATTCTAAAAGGAGAGTGTTTATATGCCTATTAAGAAAAAAGTGATGATGTGTCTGGCTATTACTCTAGTTTTGGGAAGCATGTCGTTTCCAACCCTGACAAACTCCGGCGGATTTAAGGAATCAACAGATCGAAATACGACGTATATCGATCATTCCCCTTACAAACTTAGTGATCAGAAGAAAGCCCTTAGCTAGGGCTTTTTCTTGCTTTACGGAAGACGTTCCATTTTTCACATCGCGGCATTCCTTCTATTTCTAACGCAAGACACTCGAAACAACCAAACCATTTGAGGTATAATGGATAAAGTGAATAACAGTATTTAGATTGATATATATGAAAGAGAGTGGAACATCATGGGCCGTAAGTGGAACAATATTAAAGAGAAGAAGGCGTCTAAGGACGCAAATACGAGTCGAATTTATGCGAAGTTTGGCCGTGAGATTTATGTGGCGGCGAAACAGGGCGAGCCTGATCCGGAATCCAACCAGGCGCTGAAGGTTGTGCTTGAGCGTGCGAAGACTTACAGCGTGCCGAAAAACATCATTGAACGTGCGATCGAGAAGGCGAAGGGCGGAGCGGAAGAGAATTACGATGAGCTTCGTTATGAGGGCTTCGGGCCGAACGGATCAATGATTATCGTTGATGCGCTGACGAATAATGTAAACCGTACGGCGCCGGAAGTGCGTGCGGCGTTCGGGAAAAACGGCGGAAACATGGGTGTGAGCGGATCTGTTGCTTACATGTTTGACGCGACGGCTGTAATCGGTGTGGAAGGCAAAACTGCTGACGAAGCGCTTGAAATCCTGATGGAAGCGGATGTTGATGTACGTGACATTTTAGAAGAGGATGACAGCGTGATCGTATATGCTGAGCCTGATCAATTCCATGCGGTGCAAGAGGCGTTTAAAAACGCGGGTGTCGAGGAATTTACAGTAGCGGAGCTGACAATGCTTGCGCAAAGTGAAGTAACGCTTCCGGATGATGCAAAGGAACAGTTTGAAAAATTGATTGATGCATTAGAAGATTTGGAAGATGTTCAACAGGTATATCATAACGTTGATTTAGGTGAGTAAGGTGTGAGCAGGCTGTTATGGCCTGCTTTTTTTGTCCTGGAAATTGTTTTAGCTGTATGTAGGCGGCCGCCTATACGATCTATAAGATATTCTCATACTCTGGACTGTAACCTATGTGAAGGAGAGAGTGAATATGACTGATACAAGACATATGTATGGCGGACCTGGTTTTGGTCATTATCAGGGCTTTGGTATTGGCCACCCGGGTTATGGCATGTATGGAGGCCACCCGGGCTTTGGCATGTATGGAGGCTACCCAGATCACGGCATACATGGAGGTGTCGGCGGCTATCCGGGATATGGAACGTACGGAGGATACGGAGGATCCGGCGGTTACCCAAGCGGCGGCTATGGAGGATCTCCGGGAACTGTAAATTATCCGAACATGCACCATGAAAATGATGGCCATCACCACTATTATCACCATCATCATGATGGAAAAGATAATCTTCATCACCATCATCACCATGTTGGAAAGGATAATTATCATCACCATCATGATGGTCATTATGGCCACCATCACCACCATATGGGCCACTGGGGAAAAGACGGTTATAAATAAAGAAGATGATGGTATAAAGAGGACACTCTTGCAGATCAAGAGTGTTTTTTATCTTTTTTCTTGACTGTTCAGTCTGGAAACTGGTAACATTTGTTTCAGGAGGTGATCGTTTTTTGGGGAGGAATAAAGAATTTGATACGGCACTTGTTCTTCACAGGGCGATAGAGGTTTTTGGAGAGTATGGCTACGAAGGAACGTCTCTTCAGGGTCTGCTCTCTCATTTAGGCATTGCGCGCCAGAGCTTGTATGATACGTATGGCACGAAGCGTGATTTGTTTTTGTCCGCGGTGAAATCGTATCTTGAAGGGAAAAACGCTGCAGTTATGGAAAGGCTTGAAGCGCCAGGATCTGTAAAGGAAGCCATTCGTGATATTTTTCAGGAGGGTGTCAATGCCCTGAGGGATCCGGAACGGGCGAAGGCGTGCTACATTATGAACAGTGCGATTGAACAGATCCCGCATGACCCTGAGCTTGCCCGGTATTTTGAAAGACAATCCAAGCAGCTTGAGGACGCTTTTTATCAGGCGCTTTTAAGAGCGAAGGATCAAGGAGAATTGAATGGCGAAGATCCTGGTATATCTGCGCTCGCCCGGTACCTGAATCAGAGCAGGCTGTCACTGACATTTATTGCAAAAGTGACGGCAGATATGGATCGTCTTCAGGACCATGTTGACGTGAGTTTATCAGTGCTTGATTAACATGTGGTAAAGAATTCTTTGCCCATGTGTGTATTTTTTGGACTGAATGGTCTGGAAATAAAAAAAGAGGTGATGATGAATGTTGATAAATGAATTTGAAAAAGCATGTGAAACATTGAGAAAGTTTATGGCTTATATGCTTGAGAAGGACATGAAGAGCTGGATGGAGCTTTGGGATGAGAATGCTGTATTTGAGTTTCCTTATGCGCCGGAGGGATCACCAAAAAGAATAGAAGGAAAAGCGGCCATTTACAACTATATTAAGGATTATCCTAAGCAGATCCATCTTTCTTCATTTACCACTCCGACAGTGTACCGTTCAGCAGACTCGAATACGGTGATTGCGGAGTTTCAATGTGACGGCCATGTGATTGAGACTGGACTGCCTTATCGCCAAAGCTATATCAGTGTCATCGAAACGAGAGACGGCCGCATTGTGCGTTATAGGGATTATTGGAATCCGCTTGTTGTAAAAGAGGCCTTTGGAGGATCATTTTTGCAAACAGAGGAGAGTGGGAAATGATGAAACAGAATCCGATTTTAATCACGGGCGGGACTGGCACAGTCGGCAGCCGAATCGCCAGCCGTTTAATAAAGCTGGGATACAGAGTGCGTATTGCAAGCCGAAAAAAGGGCGCGCTTGCAAGTGCGGAGTATGTGTATTTTGATTGGAAGGATGCCTCCAGTTTTACGCCTGCTCTAGAACAGGTAAAAGACATCTATCTTGTTGCTCCGGTTGGTGTACTTGATCCGGCTCCCTATGTGCTTCCCTTTTTAAAGGAAGCAAAGCGTCTCGGCGCAAAGCGGGTAGTGATGCAAAGTGCGTCTGTTGTCTCCGAGAACGGTCCCGTGTTTGGCGCGATTCACCAGGCAGTGCGTGAGTTTCCAGAATGGACGGTGCTGCGGCCTTCATACTTTATGCAAAATTTCATCAATGTCCAGCATCGCATGTCTATTCAAACGGAGGGGCGCATCACAACGGCTTCGGGTGAAGGAAAACTTGGGTTTATTGACGCTGATGACATCGCAGAAACAGCCGTCAGGGCTTTGATTGATGATGTTCCTCATCAAACACATCATATTCTGACAGGTCCCGAGGCGCTGAGCTATGCCGAAGCGGCGGAGATCATTGGAGCTGCGGCGGGACGCCGGGTGGAGCATGTCAGCATTTCTCGTTCTGAGCTGCAGCATAAAATGGAGGCAGGAGGTTTGCCCGCGGATTATGCCCATTTTATGGCGAAGCTTGATGAGGCAATCAGCCATGGTGCGGAACATCGGGTAACGGATACAGTGAAGCGTGTGACGGGAAAAGAACCTCGTTCGCTGTCAGAGTTTGCGGCTGCTCATGCTGCATATTGGAAACACTGACCTCATTTTGGACTGAATAGTCTAGAAAGACCTTCGGCGCTTCCGAAGGTCTTCTTATTGAAAAAGCTAAGTCGTGTTTCAGTCATAATCCTGCCTCCTGCCTCATACCTATTAAGGTCATTGTTTTTGAGAAAGGAGGAGCCGGAATGAAGGATATGCAGCCGTTTACGCCTGTCAAATCATATACGCCCTTTCACAGCCGTTTTGATCCCTGTCCGCCCATAGGGAAGAAATATTACAGAACGCCCCCTAACCTTTATATGACCTTTCAGCCTGAGCACATGGAGCAGTTTTCGCCGATGGAGGCTTTGAGGAAAGGCACCCTTTGGAAGGATCTCTATGATTTTTATGAAAACCCTTATCGAGGGGGAGACGCACATGGCAAAAAAGGTTGACGCCGAATATTATCGTCAGCTTGAGCAAATACAGGCTGCTGATTTTGTGCTTGTTGAGCTGAGTCTTTATTTAAATACACATCCTCATGATGAAGATGCGCTGAAGCAATTCAATCAATATTCCGGCTATTCAAGGCACTTAAAAAGACAGTTCGAATCCTCTTACGGACCGCTTCTGCAGTTCGGCAACAGCCCCGCGGGCAAGGATTGGGATTGGGGAAAAGGGCCATGGCCGTGGCAAGTATAAGGAGGAATGCCTGAATGTGGGTGTATGAAAAGAAGCTGCAATACCCTGTCAAGGTCAGTACGTGCAACCCGACGCTGGCGAAGTATTTGATTGAGCAGTATGGCGGAGCGGACGGCGAGCTGGCCGCAGCTCTCCGGTATTTGAACCAGCGTTATACGATTCCTGATAAGGTCATCGGCCTTTTAACAGATATCGGCACGGAGGAGTTTGCCCATTTGGAAATGATTGCGACCATGGTCTATAAGTTAACAAAAGACGCCACACCGGAGCAGCTGCGTGAAGCCGGGCTTGGCGATCATTACGTCAATCACGACAGCGCGCTTTTTTATCATAATGCGGCGGGCGTGCCGTTTACCGCGAGCTATATCCAAGCGAAGGGCGATCCGATTGCCGATTTATACGAAGATATTGCCGCAGAAGAAAAGGCGCGGGCGACGTATCAATGGCTGATTGATATTTCGGATGATCCTGATTTAAACGATTCCCTGCGTTTTTTGCGTGAGCGTGAAATCGTACACTCTATGCGCTTCAGAGAAGCGGTTGAAATTTTAAAAGAAGAACGGGATAAAAAGAAGATTTTCTAATAGGCAGATTGGCCTCTCTTTCATACACCCTTTTACATACAGAGAAAATGGTCTGTTTTTGCAGTTTGGTCTGCATTATAATCAAGGTGTGTGTGCAAGCTTACTTTTTGATTGGGAGGCCTTTATGTCAGCTTTTAAGATTGAGAACGAAACGATTGCAGATGGATTTTACGCGTGTCCGGCCGTCTATGAGGATGCAGAATCGATTACCGGGCTGCTCGTCCGAACAGCTGAATGGCTCCGGGATCGGGGTTCTAACCAATGGAGCGGACTTCTCAAAGGGCAAGATATACATGATATCACGGGGTCAATTGAAAAGGGACATGTGTTTGTGTTTAAAAAAGATGAAGAGCTTGCGGCTGTCGTGATGCTGCTGTCTGAACCGAGCGAGTGGGACCGGACGCTTTGGGGAGACGATGGGCATGAGGAGTCCATTTATTTGCACCGCCTCGCAGTAAGCCGCCGGTTTGCGGGACAGGGGCTTGGAGCCCGCGTCCTTCAGTGGGCGGAGACGGGCATACACTTTCCGGGAAAAACACGGATCCGGCTTGACTGTGTCGCTGATAGCGACGCCCTGCATTCCTTTTATCGGCGTATGGGATATGAATTCATGGGTGCTGATGCGTCCGGATATCATTTGTTTGAGAAAGAGATTACGGCAGAATAAGCGTCCTTTGCAGGGGGCTTTTTTGTCTTTTTCTAAAAGGGAGGGCAGGCGATGTGTGGCCAATATTATTTGTGACAGGTATTGTGACGGCTTGTCTGTTTGCTGGCGTATCCGTTTTGATGCGGATGAGGTTTCCTGACAAAAGTCGGCCGGAATGGATGTTGGCCGGGCTGATCGTCCTTGGTATGTTTGCGATCTGGTACAGCCTCGTGTATGTACGCGGCTGGGAAGGGGCTGCGCTCGGAATGCTTGGATTCAATGTCATTTTCGGAGCCACTGCCGGATATTTGATCGATAAGGCCATCCGGCGTTACAGGAAAAGATAAGGCTGCTGCCGTCTCTCATCATGTCGAAATTTTCACAGAACGGCAGGAATTTTCTTTCGAAAGGAGAAATACATATTACTTTAAAATGAAAGCGTTTTCCGAAGCAGGAAGGTGATGTTGATGATACACAGTGTGACAAATGGGCTGAATCGTTTTTGTACGTGGGTGATGAGACTGGCCTATTTGAATGTGCTTTGGATTTTGTTTTCTCTTGCAGGCCTGGTTGTATTTGGGCTGATGCCCGCTACTGCCGCGATGTTTACAGTGGCGAGAGAATGGGCGAAGGGGAATACAGATGCCCCGGTGTTTTCTGTCTTTTTTCGGACGTTTAAAAAGGAATGGCGGGCATCACAGATCCTCGGGCTTATCGTTGTGACGGCTGCCCTGTTTCTGTTTGCGGATATGCGGATAGCGGCTCAGATGGACCAGCCTGTGCTCGTCAATGTATTCCTGAGCATTAGTTTGATTTTCGCGTTTGTTGTGCTGTATGTGTTCCCGGTATTTTCTCATTTTGACGTAAAAATCAGAGAGGTGCTGAGCATCAGCTTTTTCATTGCCTTCAGCCGTCCGGCGGTGACGCTTTTGATGGCAGCGGGCGCTGTCGGTGTGCTTTGTCTCGTTCTGTTTCATGTCACGTTTCTATTGTTTTTCAGCGGGAGTTTACTCAGCCTGATCTTAACGAAGCTGTCCTTTAAAGCGTTTCGGTCAATGGATCAGCGGCAGGAGAAAGAAAAGGCGGCATGAAGAAAAGAGTTGCTGGCTGGTACAGGCGGATGAAGATTAAGGATAAGCTGTTTGTGTTTCTATCGTTGATTATGGCCGTATCCTTTCTGTTTGTATACAGCGGGGTCCAGTATGCCTTTCATGTGTATGATGAGCAGATTTACCGCAAGTCCTCGGAGGTGCTTCGGATGTCTTCTGAAAGGATCGAAGACGAGCTGAAGAAGATAGAGGATGTGTCATATGAAATCATTACAGACGAACAGATTCAGCGCATCCTGAGCATGCAAAATCGGGATGATACGTATGATCAATATCAAATGAAGCAGGAGCTTTGGGATCAGCTTGCGGGATATGCCAGCGATGAAAAGTACATCGATTCCATTCATTTGATTGATGCCCGCGGCTCAGAGTATTCAGCCGGAAGCAGTTCTTCAAATCTTTTGAAGCAGGAGCAGGAAGAGGTGTTTAAGCGAGCGAAAGCGAAAAATGGAAGAAATCTTTGGATGACGCTCGGCGGTTCAGATCCTGTCTTGATTTCAGCACGGCAGATCAGGTCCTATCACCAGCTGAGTCTGAACGGCTTGGGCATGGTGCTGATCCAAGTCAATGTAAAACAGATAATTCGTGATGTGCCGAAGGATTGGGGCGATTCAGTCGGAGACATTATGATTGCTGACCAAGGCGGGAATTTGGTGTATACGGCACATGCATCAGCGCATGTTCCT
The DNA here is from genome assembly GCF_038050295.1 of Bacillus sp. FSL R5-0603. Lineage (NCBI taxonomy): Bacteria > Bacillati > Bacillota > Bacilli > Caryophanales > Bacillaceae > Bacillus > Bacillus sp. FSL R5-0603. The sequence goes on from NZ_JBBOYP010000001.1 coordinate 671,734, forward strand.
GAGGCAGCAAAAGAGACGCTGAAGCACCCCGGTTATGACTTGATAAAAAAGAATGGCAAACGTTACTTTATTTCTTATCTTCAATCATCCTACCAAAATTGGAGCTACTATAACGTTATCCCCTTTGATCAGATGTTCGCGAAAATTTCCTTTATGAAAACAGTGATCGGCACATGCTTTCTCCTCTTTTTCTGTGTGGTTTTGCTTTTCGGAAGGAAAATCGCCAACAGCATCACGGAGCCGATTGAACAGCTTGTGACCGCGATGAAATCGGTACAGCACGGCGGTATTGAAGCAGGTGTGTCGCTTTCTCTGCCGGAACATACACAGGATGAGGCCGGCATGCTGAACCGCCATTTTACTGTCATGATGAAACGGATTAATAAGCTGATGGAAGAAAATGTGGAAAAACAGCTCATTATTAAAGAAACCGAATTGAAAGCACTGCAAGCCCAGATCAATCCGCATTTTTTATATAACACGCTCGAGTCCATCAATTGGCTGGCCAAGGCGAATCAGCAAAAGCAAATCTCAAAAATGGTGGAATCGCTCGGTTTTCTTCTGAGAAACAGCATACATATGAAAAAGGATATCGTGACCATTCAGGAGGAGGCGGACATTGTACGTCACTATATGACCATTCAGCGATTTCGATTTGAAGAGCGCCTGAATTTCACGTTGGATATTGACGATGAGGTGAAGCATTGCCTCATTCCGAAACTGACGCTCCAGCCGCTTGCGGAAAATGCGATTCAATACGCGCTTGAACCCTTTACAAGGCCATGCGCCATCCGGATTCAGGCGAAAAAGGCGAAGGAATGTGTCTGTATTACGGTCGAAGATAACGGTCCTGGCATGGATGGACGGATTCTTGAATCAACGGGCGGAAGAGGAATCGGACTTTGGAATATCCGCGAGCGAATCAGCCTGACATTCGGAGAGCCATACGGATTGCAGATTCATAGTGAGCATGAAAAGGGGACGAGGATTGTGATCACAATACCGTGCCGAAATGAGGTGGTGTGATGTATAAAATACTGCTGGCTGATGATGAGAGGATTATCCTTGATGGAATGGCGGGAATCATTGAGTGGAAGGCGCTTGGCGCTTCATTAATCGGCAAAGCGCAGAATGGGAATGAAGCATATGACAAGATATTAGACAAGCAGCCGCATATTGTTATTACAGATATCAAAATGCCCGGCATGGACGGGCTTGAGCTGATCAAAAAGGTGTCAGCCGTCAGCCCGTCGGTGCAATTTATCGTCCTGTCCGGGTTTGGAGAGTTTGAGTACGCAAAGGAAGCCATGAAATATGGGGTGAAGCATTATTTGCTGAAGCCCTGCAATGAACAGCAGATTATCAGCTCGCTGGAGGAAATCATTGCTGAGCTGAAGCGGCAAGATGTGCACAAAAAGAAAACAGCCCATCTGAAACACGAGCTGGACCATATCCGTTCCTTTGCAGCCGATCAATACTTGGAAGGCTTGATCGCCGGTGTGGCCCAGCTGTCTCCGCCGCCTTCACTTGCCGGAAAAAAGATCCGCCTCTTGATCTTAAAAGGGGAACAATCTATTGATGCCACAGCCAGAGAGGCACTCGGGTCGGCACTGACAGCGGTTTGCAGCAGCAGAGAATGGACCGTGCTCGCCGTAGAGGAGAACGCCGCTGAAAAGGCGGCGGAGGTTTTTGCGGACCGCAAGATGGCCATCAGTCAGGCGGGAGAACTTCGGCACGCGGGGCAGCTGTTTCGTGATACAGCCGAAGCGTCTGGAGACTTACGCGGAAGCGCAGTGATTTCAAAAATGATCAGGCTTATTTCCGACGAGCTCAGAAATCCGAATCTGTCCTTAAAATGGGCGGCGAAGGATATGCTGTTTATGAATCCTGATTATCTCGGGAAGTTATTTAAGCAGGAAACAGGCGAGAAATTTTCCCAATATGTTACACGAGTGCGTCTTGAACATGCGATGAAACAGATGAAAATGAGGCGGGACGCGAGTGTATCAGAAATTGCTGAAGAAATCGGGTTTGGCGATAATCCGAAGTATTTCAGTCTTGTTTTTAAAAAATATACCGGTCTGACACCGTCAGAATTCAGAAGAAAACAGGGAGGCGCTTCCGCAGGATAGCCATCTCTGTTTTTTTGACTTTCGCCACTGTTTTTTGAGTGTTTCGCCCTATCCGAACGCTTTAAAATAAAATGTAAGCACTTACATTAAAAGGGGGGATTGGTTTGAAGAAGATTTGTTACGTGCTGTTATCCCTTGTCTGCGTCTTTTTTTTCAGCGGGTGTTCAGCTGGTGAAGAGGCCTCGGGAAAAAAAGAAGACGTTACACTCAGAATCGCGTGGTGGGGCGGGCAGCCAAGACATGATTATACAACAAAGGTAATTGAACTTTACGAGAAAAAGAATCCGCACGTCCATATTGAAGCGGAATTTGCGAACTGGGATGACTACTGGAAAAAGCTTGCGCCCATGTCTGCCGCCGGCCAGCTTCCTGATGTCATTCAAATGGATACCGCTTACTTAGCCCAATACGGAAAGAAGAACCAACTGGAGGATTTAACGCCGTATACAAAGGATGGAACGATTGACGTCAGCTCAATCGACGAGAATATGCTGTCGGGCGGAAAAATCGACAATAAGCTATATGGGTTTACGCTAGGTGTCAACGTGCTGTCTGTGATTGCGAATGATGATTTGCTGAAAAAAGCCGGTGTGTCTATCAATCAGGAAAACTGGACGTGGGAGGATTACGAGAAGCTGGCGTATGATCTTCAGGAAAAAGCCGGTGTCTACGGTTCTAACGGAATGCATCCGCCTGATATTTTCTTCCCTTATTATTTGCGCACAAAGGGTGAGCGCTTTTATAAAGAAGACGGCACTGGCCTCGCGTATCAAGATGATCAGCTGTTTGTCGATTACTTTGAACGGCAGCTGAGGCTGGTGAAAGCGAAAACGTCCCCAACACCTGATGAAAGCGCACAGATTAAAGGGATGGAAGACGATTTTATCGTCAAAGGCAAATCAGCGATTACATGGAACTACTCCAATCAATATTTGGGCTTTGCCCGGCTGACAGACTCGCCGCTGTCTCTCTATCTGCCGCCGGAGCAAATGAAGGAAAAGGCGCTGACATTGAAGCCGAGTATGCTGTTTTCCATTCCGAAAAGCTCTGAGCATAAAAAAGAGGCAGCGAAATTTATTAATTTCTTCGTGAATAATGAGGAAGCGAACCAGCTGATTAAAGGCGAGCGAGGCGTTCCAGTCTCCGACAAGGTGGCGGATGCGATTAAACCGAAGCTGAATGAGGAAGAAGCCAACATCGTGGAGTATGTAGAAACCGCGTCAAAAAACATCAGCAAAGCCGATCCGCCAGAGCCTGTGGGAAGCGCGGAGGTCATCAAGCTGCTTAAGGATACGTCAGATCAGATTCTGTATCAGAAGGTATCGCCGGAAAAAGCCGCCAAAACGTTCCGGAAAAAGGCCAATGAGATATTAGAGAGGAATAATTGACGGGAAATGGGGCTGACGCAATGAAAAAAAGCCGGAGTATAAGAAAAGACAATCTGGCGGGATATGCTTTTATTTCTCCGTTTATCATCGGGTTCCTATGCTTTACGGTGATCCCGATGGGGGCGTCCCTGTTTCTGTCCTTCACGAGCTATGACTTGTTTACGGCGCCGAAATGGATCGGGCTCGACAACTTTAAGGAAATGTTTACGGATGACGAAAAGTATTGGCAGTCTCTGAAGGTGACATTTACGTATGTGCTTGCCGGGGTTCCGCTCCGCCTCGGCTTCGCGCTTTTTATCGCTGTCATTTTAAACAATGCAGCAAAAGGAACGGCCATTTACAGAACGCTCTTTTATCTGCCTTCGATCATCGGCGGGAGCGTCGCCGTGGCGATTATGTGGCGCAATATTTTTGGCAATGACGGGGTCATCAATGCGCTGCTGTTTTTTGTCGGGATTGATCAAAAAATTCTTTGGTACCAGAATCCGAAAAGTGCGCTGTGGACATTGATTCTGCTGTCCGTCTGGCAGTTCGGGTCGTCAATGCTGATTTTTCTGGCCGGGCTGAAAAACATTCCGTCTTCGTATTTGGAAGCGGCAAGTGTGGATGGGGCAAATCGGGTGCAGCGTTTCTTCAAGATCACGCTTCCGATCCTTACACCGATTATTTTCTTTAATCTTGTAATGCAGACGATTTCTGCTTTTATGACATTTACACCTGCCTATATCATTTCGAAGGGCGAGGGCGGGCCGCTTGACGGGACACTTCTCTATTCGCTTTATTTGTTCCAGCGTGCGTTTAACTATTTTCAAATGGGCTACGCATCGGCGATGGCGTGGGTCATGCTTGTCATTGTCGGGCTGATTACGCTCATATTGTTTAAAACATCGTCATATTGGGTTCATTACGAGTCAAAGGAGGAATGACGGATGGAGCCGGTCAACGAGCCTGTCAGAAAAGCCCCGGTTTTTGAAAGAAAAAAAGCCGGGCGCGTCAGTTCCAAACGCATACTGTTCCATGTTTTTACGGCAACGCTGGCGGTGTTACTGCTGTACCCGGTCATTTGGCTGTTTGTCAGCTCGTTTAAAGAAAGCGCCAGTATTTTTACAACCTCACATTCTCTCATTCCCGACCCTTTTATTCTCAGTAACTATGCTGAAGGGTGGAAGGGCATTGCGGGACAGCCGTTTCTGACGTTTATTAAAAACTCGGCGATTATTGTCGGGCTGTCAACAATCGGTGCCGTCCTGTCATCGGCTGTCATTGCGTACGGATTTGCGCGTATTCCGTTTACGGGGAAAAAATTTTGGTTTGCGTGCATGATGGGGACGTTAATGCTGCCTCATGAAGTATTGATGATTCCGCAGTATATTATGTTTGCGAAATTAGACTGGCTGAATTCCTTTAAACCAATTGTCGTTCCGCAATTTTTCGGGCATGCGTTTTTTATATTTCTGATGATCCAGTTTATCAGGACGATTCCCGAGGAGCTGGATGAAGCCGCGCGAATCGACGGATGCGGGCGCTTTGCCTGCTTTTGGCGGATCATTCTCCCGCTGATTGCCCCCGCGCTTGCGACGTCTGCGATTTTCTCCTTCTATTGGAAGTGGGAGGAGCTGATTCAGCCGCTCTTGTATTTGAATAAGCCGGAGCTTTACCCTGTTTCACTTGCGCTGAAGCTTTTTCTCGATACAGAGTCGGCTTCGAACTGGGGCGCGATGTTTGCCATGTCGGCCGTCTCGTTATTGCCTGTGATTCTTGTATTCTTTTTGTTTCAGAAATATATCGTTCAGGGCATCAGTACAACCGGATTAAAATAAAAAGGAGTGTTGCAGATGGCACAGCTTATCTTTGATGAAGAAAAGGTGACGTCCGTCATTGACCGGATCGTGAAACGGACATTTCAGATGGATTTTGCGTGGGATTGGCCGGGCGGCGTCGCGTTTTACGGCGTGGCGGAGGCCTATGAAGCGACGGAAAACGAGGAATATATCAATCTGTTAAAAACGTGGGTGGATGAACAGCTGGAGGATGGGCTGCCGCCGCTTTCGATCAACGGAGTTTCCATCGGGCATACGCTTTTGTTCCTCCACAAGGTGACGGGTGATGACGCGTATTTGGAAACAGCGGCCGAGATGGCGGAATATGTGCTGCATAAGGCGCCGCGCTTTGGCGAGGGTATCCTTCAGCATACGGTGAATGCGGCAGAATACGTATTCCCTGAACAGGCATGGGCGGATACGCTGATGATGGCTGGGCTGTTTATGCTGAGAATCGGGCGGGTCATGGAGCGTGAGGATTATTTTGAAGACGGCCTGCGCCAGTTTCACGGACATGAGGATGTGCTTCAGGACCCTGTCACGAATTTGTACTACCACGCCTGGGACAACAAAGCGCAAAATCATCTGTCGGGGATTTATTGGGGCAGGGCGAACGGCTGGGCGGCACTCACGATGGCAAAGGCGCTCCCGCTTATTGAGGTGACACATCCTTCCTTTATGATCATCGACGGATCGCTCAGAGACCAGCTGAGCGCGCTTGTCCGGCTTCAGGATGAATCAGGGCTGTGGCATACGATTTTGGATGATCCGGATTCTTATCTGGAGGTTTCGGCATCAGCGGGTATTGCTTCTGCTCTGATATCGAGCGGAAAGCTGTATACAAAATATGTGCAGAAATCGCTTGCCGCCATTTTGGATGCGGTGGAAGAGGACGGACGGGTCAGCAAGGTATCGGCCGGGACAGCCGTCATGAAAAATGCCGAAGGATACAAACAGGTGCCTTACAAACGAATACAAGGATGGGGGCAGGGACTTGCGCTGACGTTTCTTGCTGATGTTTTGAAAACGAAAAAACGCGTGTATCAGTAAAGACAGCGGCGGGGGGAAAGGGATGAAAAAACAGCCTCAACAGAAGGAACGGGTTTCTCGCTGGAAGGGAACGTATTTCAAAAGAAACTTTGTCTTCATTTTGCTGATTGCCTGTATTCCCGGATTGCTGACTGGCGGCGCAATCTACTTTCTTTCAATCGACAAGGTGGAGAAAGAGCTGCAGAGATCGCATGAAACACAGGTGGCGCGTGAGGTCAGCCGAATGGATGAGAAGCTGGGAGTGCTTGAACTGGCACTCACCCAGATGGCCTACGATTCTTCACTGATGAACGGATTGGCCGAGAGGGATTTGGAGAAAGACTTTACGTTCTCCTATCAATTAACGAAAAAGCTGTTTCTTTTGCGGGACCAGCAGCCGCTGATCGATCAGGCTTCCATCTTTCTGAACAGCCCCCGGCCACTTGTGCTGAGCCCTGAATACAGTGCTTTGACAGAACAGGAGGCGCTTCGCAAGTATCGCTCGCTGCTTGCCTCAGACCACAGCATTTATTGGAAACGGTCGGGAAACCAAGCGATGCTGATCCAGCTCATTCCGGGCGCGGCGGAGAAACCGTTCGGCGCGATCATGCTGGCGGTTGATCCGAAAGAAATGGAATCAATCCTGCAAAGCTTGTCCCCCTATCCTGATGGCAGTGCGCTGCTTTTAGATCAAAATCAAGAGGTGCTGTTTCATGAAGGGGAAAAAGATTTTGAAAAGACTTTACTTCAAGAGATAAAAAAACAGCCTGCTGAGAAAGGCCATTTTCAGATGGAATGGGAAGGCAAGGTGTATTCTGTCTCCTTTGGAGAAATGAACCGGATGCATCAGCAATGGACCTTTGTGTCAGCGGCGCCTCTTTCAGCTATTACAGCGCCGATGGTGTTTTTATCAAAAGTGATCATCGTGATGCTGGTCATTTGCATCGGTTTGGCGGTATGCATGACATGGTATGCATCAAAAAAAATCTATCGTCCCATTCAGCATTTGCTTGGCTTGTTTACCGGAGGAGAGAAGAAAACATGGCAGGCGTCCGGGCAGGATGAATTCAAGTGGATTGAAAAGAGATGGCAGGATCTATCCCTTGAAAGCCGGAAGCTTCAAGAGCAGCTCCTGCGGCAGACGCCCCATATGAAAAAAAGTTTTTTGCAGCATCTCTTGCAGGGGGATTTTTACTATGACAACGAGGACAGTCTCAGATCTCGGATGGAGGAGGCCGGCTGGAACATCGGCGAAAACGTGTTTCATGTGCTGGATCTTCAATTGACAGGACTCCGCTGTGAAAAAAGCATCTTCTGTTGCGATGATGAACAGCTCGCTGTGTTTACACTGACTAATATCGCTGAGGAATTGGCGGATAAACGCGTTTTTCAGCTCTCCATACTTGATATCGGCCGGCTTTCTATCACCGTTCTTGTGATGAAAACAAACAGCTCTGATCTGAAGGCGTATATAACGGAGCTGGCACGCCAATTTGGGGATGTAACCGGACTATGCCTGACCTCGACATTGAGCAGCAAAACGGAGCGTATCACGGAAATCCCTTCTTTATTTCAGAATGTGAAAAGCGGCAAATCCCGCAGGCAGTTTGCTAACCGGGATCAGGTCATTGATTTGCAGGCCGACTTTCCTCAGAATGAGCAGTTCGCTCCTTATTACCCTTTTGAGCTGGAAAAACAAATTGTTCAGGCCATCCGGCTGGAAAGAAAACAGGAAGCCAAGGGACTGATAGATGGATGTATGAGGGAACTGGCGGAAAAGGCGGCCATAGACAGGCATGTGCATTCCGCCCTGATTCAGCTGTTTTCCCGCATTCAGGAGGATATTTTGCATTCCGGGCTCAATCCCAGCGAACTGTTTCAGCACCGGAATCCGTTTCTTGATATTTCAGAATTGCGCGAACCTAACGAAGCGGCGGCCTGGCTGATGGATGTAGTGGTGACGCCTTACCTTTCCAAGCTTGAGGGCAGAAAAAACAGACAGCAAAAGCAGCTGGCAGAACGTGTGATTGCGATGATTCACGAACAGTATATGGCGGACATTTCATTGGAAAGCTGTGCCGATGCGCTTGGCATGAATTCATATACGTTAAGCAAGGCATTTAAGCAAGTGACCGGCATTAATTTTATCGATTATGTGACCCAGATCAGAATCGAAAAGGCGAAAGATCTACTGGTCAATACGAATAAAAAAATTCATGACGTGTCAGAAGAAGTCGGTTACCGCCACAATTACTTCAACCGGATTTTTAAAAAACAGGTCGGCATGCCGCCGGGTGTCTTCAGGCAAATGTATCAGGAAACGCCGTGAAAGGAGAGAACATGTGATGCAGAAACCGATTCAAGTATTTTTAGCGGGAGATTCCACTGTGAGTGACTGCCCGCCTCATGAAGCGCCGATGGCGGGGTGGGGGCAGGTATTCGGGCAATTGTTTTCTGAAGAGGTAGTGGTACACAATCATGCCAAAGGAGGAGCGAGCACCAATTCTTTTGTGGAGGAAGGAAGGCTTCAAGCAATTGCCGAATGCATCACACAAGGCGATTATTTGTTGATTCAATTCGGCCACAATGACCAAAAACCGCGGGGGACGAAGCCGTACTCCACATTTCAGCAGTTTCTTGCCTTGTTTGCAGATACGGCACGCGAAAAGGGCGCGCATCCTGTGTTCGTCACATCGGTGCAGCGCCGCCGCTTTGATGAAAACGGACGAATCGAGCATTCCCTCGGTGAGTATCCCGATGCGATGAAAGCACTGGCGAAGGAGCTCGATGTACCTGTGATTGATCTGCTTGCGAAAACAAAGGTGCTGTATGAAGCATACGGGCCGGAGGAGTCGAAGCGATTGTTCGTTTGGTTTCAGCCGAATGAACATCCGAATTACCCGGACGGTATTGAGGACAATACGCATTTTTCGGAAAAAGGTGCAATGGAGGTTGCGAAGCTTGTGGCAGAAGGCATTGAAGAGCTCGGACTTCCGCTTAAGGACCACCTAGTGAGCCGGGAGGGAAAAGAACATGTATAAGGAAGGCGCGTGCCTGTACCGCAATCCGCTCCGGTCTAAAAGCGATGTGAAGGACTGGCGGATGGAGGGAGGCGGACAGATCTCATTTGACGATCACAGCTTGCACCTGTCACATGTTCAGGACGAAGCGCACTTTGTCTTTTGGTGTCCGGAAACCTTTCCAGACGGCATCATTGTGACATGGGACTTCTCCCCGATCGAGCAGCCGGGATTGTGTATGCTGTTTTTTTCTGCTGCGGGAATGGGAGGCGAGGATTTGTTTGATCCAAGTCTCCAGAAAAGAACGGGAAAATACCCCGAGTATCATTCGGGGGACATCAATGCGCTCCACCTGTCGTATTTCCGCAGAAAATACGCGGAGGAAAGAGCGTTCCGCACCTGCAATTTAAGAAAAAGCCGCGGTTTCCACCTCGCCGCAATGGGGGCCGATCCGCTGCCTTCTCCAGACGACGTTGATTCTCTGTATCGTATGAAGCTGATCAAAGACAAAGGCTATGTGCACTTTTCAATCAATGGTCTGCCCATTCTTGAGTGGATGGACGACGGCAGCACATATGGGCCTGTGTTAACAAAAGGAAAAATCGGGTTCCGGCAGATGGCCCCCATGAAAGCAGCTTACAGGGATTTTGCCGTGCATCAAGCGGTGAGAAGATGAAGACGACTGTAACGGATGCGCTTTATGCAGGCTGCGAAGCGGTGGTGAAAATAGCATGGCTCAACGGGCTGTGGCTGTTGTTTACACTTTTGGGCGGCGTTCTTTTCGGATGGGCGCCGAGCACAGCCGCGATGTGTGCCGTTATAAGGAAATGGCTGATGGGGCAAAAGGATGTCCCGATATTTCTGTTATTTCTCGATACCTATAAAAAAGAGTTTCTCAAGGTTAATGCGATCGGATTGGCGTTTTCGGCTCTTTTGCTCATATTGTCTGCCAACTATCATTATTTTTCTGCCAGTACGAATTGGCTGTCCTTTGCAGTAACAAGCTGCACGCTGCTTGCAGGGCTTTTGTATATCATCGCGCTGATGTATGTGTTTCCCCTTTATGTGCATTACCAGCTCCCGCTTCGCAAATATATTCCGCAGGCACTGCTGTTTGGCGCCATGAGACCGCTGACGACCGGCTGTATGCTGATCGGGTGCGGATTTGTCCTTTATTTGCTGTATACGCTTCCTGGCCTGATCCCATTTTACGGCCCGTGTTTATTTGGGCTTGTGTTGATGTTTTTTGCTCTTAGGGGATTTCAAAAGACGGAGGCCCAGCACCATCAAGTCGGGTAACAAAAAAGTGACAAATACGCAAAAAAGTGCAGTGTCCGAAATAGGCAGATGCAAAAAAGTGAAATTGAAGACAGCTCACACAGCGCATAAAATCCAATTTAAGTAAGCGCTTACAGATGAATGAGAAGGAGCTGTCTGATGATTACACGAAGGAAACGCATGTTTACTGCTGTTACGTTGCTGGTCTTGTTGGTGATGGGAGCCTCTGTATGTCCTGTGAAAGCTGAAGGGGCAGCGCGGCAGATGGAAGCGCTGAACCGGGGGCTTGTAGCGGTCAAGACGGACGGGGGCATTATTGTCACCTGGCGGTTTCTTGGAACTGAAAACGCATCTGTTTTGTTCAATGTGTACAGAGACGGGCAAAAACTGAATGCTGCGCCTGTCAAAACCACGAACTATGTGGATAAAAACGGATCGGCGGGCTCAACGTATACGGTTCGGGCTGTTGTAAACGGTACCGAACAGCCGGCTTCTGAAAAAGCCTCCGTATGGGCGCAGCCGTATCATTCCGTCCCGCTGGATAAACCGGCTGGCGGCACGACGCCAAAGGGTGAAGCTTACACGTACAGCGCTAACGACGCAAGTGTTGGCGATGTGGATGGTGACGGGCAATACGAGCTGATCCTGAAATGGGACCCGTCTAACTCAAAAGACAATTCACAGGATGGCTATACGGGTGACGTGCTGATTGACGCGTATAAACTGGACGGCACAAAGTTATGGCGGATCAATCTCGGCAAAAACATCAGAGCGGGCGCGCACTACACCCAGTTTATGGTGTATGACCTTGATGGTGACGGAAAAGCGGAAGTGGCAATGAAAACGGCAGACGGGACAAAAGACGGCACGGGCAAAGTAATTGGAAATGCCGATGCAGATTACAGAAATGAACAGGGGCGTGTGCTTTCAGGCCCTGAATATCTCACTGTGTTTCAAGGTTCAACCGGGAAACAGCTTGTCACCGCAAATTTTGAACCGGCGCGCGGCAATGTGTCAGATTGGGGAGACAGCTACGGCAACCGTGTTGACCGTTTTCTCGCCGGCATTGCCTACCTCGACGGACAGCGGCCGAGCCTGATCATGACCAGAGGGTATTATGCCAAAACCATGCTTGTCGCCTATAACTTCAGAGACGGAAAGCTGTCAAAGCTTTGGACGCTTGATTCTTCGAAGTCGGGAAATGAAGCGTTTGCCGGACAGGGGAATCACAACCTGAGCATCGCGGATGTTGACGGAGACGGTAAAGATGAGATCATTTTTGGCTCAATGGCTGTTGATCATGATGGCAAAGGCATGTACTCGACCGGCTTAGGCCATGGAGATGCCCTCCATACAGGAGATCTTGATCCGGGCCGGCCGGGGCTTGAGGTGTTTCAAGTTCATGAGGACAAAAATGCAAAATACGGCTTATCTTTCCGGGATGCTGCAACCGGAAAAATCCTTTGGGGCGTTTATGCCGGCAAGGATGTAGGCCGGGGAATGGCTGCTGATATTGACCCGCGTTATCCGGGACAGGAGGTGTGGGCAAACGGTTCTCTTTACTCGGCGAAAGGGGTCAAAATCGGAAGCGGGGTTCCGTCCTCGACCAACTTCGGCATCTGGTGGGACGGCGATCTGCTCCGGGAGCAGCTGGACAGCAACCGAATTGATAAGTGGGATTATCAAAACGGCGTATCGAAAAATGTGCTGACTGCATCAGGCGCAGCTGCTAACAACGGCACAAAAGCAACACCGGCGCTTCAGGCTGATCTGCTCGGTGACTGGCGCGAGGAAGTCGTGTGGAGAACGGAGGACAGCAGTGCTCTGCGCATTTACACGACGACCATTCCGACTGAGCATAGGCTGTACACGCTGATGCACGATCCGGTGTACCGGCTTGGCATCGCCTGGCAAAATGTCGCCTATAACCAGCCGCCGCACACAAGCTTCTTTTTAGGAGACGGCATGGCGGAACAGCCAAAACCAAATATGTATACGCCTTAACTGAAAGGGGGAAGGAACGGGCTGCGTGCAGCCCGTTCCCATCAAATGAAACCAAAAAAGAGGCAAATGGAATACTTGACCAGAGGTTTGATTGCGGTACAGACAGAACAGGGCGTGTTTGTCAGCTGGCGTTTTCTCGGCACGGATCATGAGACGACGGCTTTTCACCTTTATCGGGATGGAAAGCGGATCACCCGCGATCCAATCGCTGAAAGCACTAATTTTCTCGATCAAAACGGAACGGCTGACTCTGTTTATCAAGTGGTGGCTGTCAATAAAGGACGGGAAGAAAAGCTTTCCAAGGAAGCTCGTGTTTGGCAGGAAAATGTTCTGGAGGTTCCGCTTGCCAGACCGGAAGGCGGTGTGACGCCGGACGGAAAGCCGTACACTTACAGCGCCAATGATGCCAGTGTCGGGGATGTAGACGGGGATGGAGAATATGAAATCATCCTGAAGTGGGACCCGTCCAATTCCAAAGACAACGCCCATGACGGATATACCGGGGAGGTTCTCATAGATGCCTATAAACTGGACGGCACCTTTTTGTGGCGCATCAACCTCGGCAGAAACATCAGAGCGGGCGCTCATTACACGCAATTTATGGTGTATGACCTGGATGGTGACGGAAAAGCAGAAATCGCCATGAAAACAGCTGACGGCACAACAGACGGGAAAGGACATATCATCGGTGATGAGCAGGCCGATTTTAGAAACGAACAGGGCAGAATTTTGTCCGGTCCGGAATATTTGACTGTGTTTAAAGGAGAAACCGGTGAGGCACTCACGACAGTGGAATATGAACCGCCCCGCGGCAAACTGGAGGATTGGGGAGACGGATATGGAAACCGGATGGACCGTTTTCTCGCTGGAATCGCTTATTTGGATGGGGAGCGGCCGAGCCTTGTAATGGCGCGCGGCTACTATACGAGAGCCGTGCTTGTGGCATACGATTTCAGAAACGGAAGGCTCAAAAAACGCTGGGTATTTGACTCCAACCACCCGGGACATGAAGCGTACGCAGGACAGGGGAACCACAGCTTGAGCGTGGCTGACGTCGACGGAGACGGAAAAGATGAAATCATATACGGCGCAATGGCGGTCGATCATGACGGAACCGGCCTGTACACAACGGGGCTCGGGCACGGAGACGCGATGCATGTAGGGGATCTGGACCCGTCACGAAAAGGGCTTGAAGTGTTCCAGGTGCATGAGGACGCTACGAAGCCGTACGGACTGTCACTGCGAGATGCCGGAAACGGTGAGATATTATGGGGCGTCCATGCTGGAACTGACGTTGGCCGGGGCATGGCGGCTCATATTGATCCAAGCTACAAAGGGGCGCTCGTCTGGGGAATTGATCCGCCGGGCAATGATGGCATGTCGTACGGGCTTTTCACGAGCAAAGGCGAAAAAATCAGCGACAAAGCGCCCCCTTCAGCCAATTTCGCCATCTGGTGGGACGGTGATTTGGTCAGAGAACTGCTTGATCATGACTGGGACGGAACGATCGGCAGGCCAAAGATTGAAAAATGGGATGCTGAAAACGGCTGTCTGAAGACGATATTTCAGCCGGCCGGCGTGCTGTCCAACAACGGCACGAAAGGAAACCCGGTTCTTCAGGCCAACCTGTTCGGAGACTGGCGGGAAGAAGTGATATGGAGAACGGAAGACAGCAGCGCGCTCCGTATCTATACAACGACACATCTCACCCGCCACCGCTTTTACACGCTGATGCATGATCCGGTTTACAGGCTCGGCATCGCCTGGCAGAATACCGCCTACAACCAGCCGCCGCACACGAGCTTTTACCTCGGAACGGGAATGAAAAAACCGCCGAAGCCCGCCCTGTACATAGCGGGAAGTAAAGCGGAGGCGCCGCTGTAGGAGGACTAAGGGATAAGACGCAAAGGCTGAACGCTACGACAAGATGATTAGAGAACGGGCAGGACGAACCAATGCACAAACGCTGTACGCACCGGTTTTTTCAAGGGAAGAGCTATCCGTGATGGAAGCTGTATAAAAAACGAGGAGGAATGAAAAATGGCAAATCATATTTATCTTGCCGGCGATTCGACTGTTCAAACGTATGGAGACAGCACAAATCAAGGGGGCTGGGGGCAGTTTCTCGGCTCGCATCTGCCGGAGCATATTCAGGTGATCAACAGAGCGATCGGGGGAAGAAGCTCGAAGACATTTGTCGAAGAGGGCAGGCTTCAGGCGATCCTTGATGTGATTGAGCCGGATGATTGGCTGTTCGTGCAGATGGGCCATAATGACGCGTCGAAAAATAAGCCGGAGCGCTACACCGAGCCCTACACGACCTATAAACAATATTTAAAGCAGTATATCGCAGGCGCGCGGGAAAAAGGCGCCCATCCGCTTCTCATTACCCCCGTAGCCCGCTTTCACTACGAAAACGGCGTGTTTTTGAACGATTTTCCTGATTACTGCATTGCCATGAAGCAGACGGCTGAAGAGGAGAATGTCCAGCTCATTGATCTGATGGAGAAAAGCCTTGCTTTCTTTACTGAGAAGGGCGAGGAAAAAGTGTACACCTATTTTATGATTTCAGAAGGGATTAACGATTACACGCATTTTACAAAAAAAGGCGCAAATGAAATGGCGAAACTTGTGGCAAAAGGCATAAAGGAGCTCGGCCAGCCATTGACAGAATCGATCATCAAAGAAAGGTGAAAATGGGATGAGAAAACTGTATCATGGTGCTTGCTATTATCCGGAATTATGGGATGAAGAGACGATTCAGCAGGACATTGACATCATGCGTGAAGTTGGCGTAAATGTTGTGCGGATCGGTGAATTTGCCTGGTCTGTCATAGAACCGGAAGAAGGAAAAATTGACGTCGGTTTTTTCAAAGAAATCATCGCCCGGCTGTATGAAAGCGGGATCGAAACGATCATGTGCACGCCGACGCCTACCCCGCCAATTTGGTTCTCACACGGCCGGCCCGAACGCATGCATGTCAATGAAAAAAGAGAGATCATGGGGCATGGCTCCCGTCAGCATGCCTGTACGAACAACCCGTATTTCCGAAAAAAAGCCGCCATCATCACCACAGCCATCGCCAAGGAGCTTGGCCGGCTCCCGGGGCTGATCGGATGGCAGCTAGACAATGAGTTTAAATGCCATGTTGCAGAATGCATGTGTGAAACATGTTTGCGCTTATGGCATGACTGGCTCAAAAATCGCTACGGGGTGATTGAGCGCTTGAATGAAGCTTGGGTAACCGATGTTTGGAGCGAAACCTATCAGACGTTTGAGCAAGTCCCGCAGCCGGGACCGGCCCCGTTTCTGCATCACGCTTCCCTAAGCACCATGTATCAGCTGTTTTCGATGGAGATGATCGCTTCGTTTGCGGATGAACAGGCCAAAATCATCCGCTGCTATTCAGATGCACCGATCACGCATAACGGATCAGTCATGTTCAGCGTGGACAATGAGCGAATGTTTCAGAATCTGGATTTTGCCTCCTATGACACGTACGCTTCGCAGGAAAACGCCTCTGCCTTTTTATTGAACTGTGATTTATGGAGAAATCTGAAACAGGGGCGCCCGTTTTGGATTTTGGAAACGAGTCCGTCGTATGCCGCCTCGCTTGAAAGCTCCGCTTACCCGCACGCAGACGGGTATTTGCAGGCCGAAGCCGTATCGTCCTACGCCTTAGGAAGCCAGGGATTTTGCTACTGGCTATGGCGACAGCAGCGTTCAGGCAGCGAGATTTCCCACGGTTCGGTTCTCAGTGCCTGGGGCGAACCCACCATTGGCTACCAAAATGTGCTGGCGGTTGAGCGGGCAAGAAAGGAAATCGAGCCTGTTATTCTATCGACTGAACCCGTTCAAGCCGAGGCGGCGATGACGTACTCTGACAGAGCAAAAGCATTTATTAAAACTGAGCCTCACCGGGGACTCCGGCATCGTTCGCTTGTGACGCATTTTTATGAACGTATTCTCAACACGGGGATTCACCGTGACCTTATTCCGGAAGGCGCTCCACTGGACGGCTATCGCTTGCTGTTTACGCCATTTGTGCCGTATTTGTCTTCTGAATTTATCAAAAAAGCTTCGGCATTCGCTGAAGCGGGCGGCATCTGGATCACCGGGCCGCTGACAGGAGGGCGCACATGCGAGCATACCATTCATACCGATTGCGGACTTGGCGAACTTGAGAAAACGTCAGGGATCAAAACACTTTTTACCTTTCCGATGAATGAGAACGTGAATACAGGAAAAGCGTTTAGCATCACGGCGCCGCTCGGACTATGGAGCGCGGTGTTTGACACAGAGAGCGGAAATACCCTTGGCACGGTTGAATCAGGACCGGGGGCGGGCCATGCTTTTCTGACGGAACGGAATTACGGCGAGGGGAAAATTGTCATGCTGGGCTCGCTTCCATCCGGGAAAGAAGGGGATGCGATGCTGGAAGCGCTCGTCAGGCATTACGCGGAGGAAGCTGTTATTTCCAGCCAGTCGGATGTGACGCCCGGCACGATCGTTGCCCCGCGCAAAGGCGATAACGGCCTTGTATGGATCATCGTGAATATGGATGGAAAAGGAGGAAGTGTGACACTGCCGGAAGCGGGAACAGATCTGTTGACGCACCGCTTGGAAAAGGCGGGGAGGCTGGCGGTCGGACCGCATGAATACCGTGTGATTCAATTTGACAATCCCAGCTGATTCTTTGCATCGAATCAGCTTTTTTCTATGGAGGGAGAGACCGATGAAAAAGATCAAATGGTTATCAGAACAGCCAAAGTTGACAAGCGGCGTGACGTGGGGCGTGCCATGGAAAAAAGGAGAATTAAAAAAGGGTGACCGACTGGCGCTTATGAATGAAAACGCGGAAACGCGATATGTGCAAAGCGAACCGTCGGCCTATTGGCCGGATGGGAGCATCAAGTGGACGAAGCACGCGGCGGTGTTTGGCGGTAAGGAAAACCAAAGCTTTATCGTGCAAAAAAGAGAAGTCTCGCAGCCAACTGAATCGCTCAGCATTCATGAGTCAGAGCATGAAATCCAAGTGAATACAGGAGCACTCGTTTGTACCATTCATAAAACAGGATCTGATTTCATTCAATCATTGCAGATCAACGGAAAGCCGATCGCCGCAGGCGGGAGGCTCGTTGCCATAAGAGAAACGAGAAACGAGTCGGCGGCGGAAACGGTTCTTTTGCATGAAAGGTCTGTCAGCTTTATCAAACGGGCGGCGATTGAGCAGAGCGGTCCTGTCAAAGCGGTGGTTAAAATCGAGGGAGTGCATGTGCTCCATAAAACGAATGAAGAATGGCTGCCGTTTGTCATCCGATTGGCGTTTTATGCCGGGCTGTCTGAGATCGGCCTTGTGCACACGCAGCTGATTGACAGGAGCGGTAAACAAGAATTCGTTAAGGGGCTCGGCATCGAATTTGACCTTTTTTTGGAGGGAGAGCCGTACAACCGCCATTTCCGGTTTGCGGGAGAGAAAGGGATGTACAAAGAACCCGCCCAGCTGTTTGGCACACGTAAATTCAATGAACGATATCCGCTTTATGAAAAACAAATCAATGGCGAAATGCTGTCTCCAGATGAAGAGCATAAGGAATGGTTTGCACATGGCACACAGAATGCGGTTTGGGACGATGTGAAGCTTGTTCAGGATTCCAGCGATCATTACAGCCTGTCAAAACGGACCGGAAAAGATTATGCGTGGGTCGGAATGCTGCATGGCAGCCGGGCGAAGGGGCTCTGCTATGCGGGCGGAGAAAATGGCGGCATGACACTCGGTCTGCGGTATTTTTTTGAGAAATACCCTTCAGCACTGGAAATCACAGGTCTTGCCGGCAGCCGCCCCAAAATGACCGTCTGGCTTTGGCCCCCGGACGGCGAAGCAATGGATTTGCGGCATTATACAGGAAACACCCACGTGGCCAGCGCGTATGAAGGCTTTGATGAAATGCGCTCTGATTCGACAGGCATCGCGAACACAAATGAAATCAGCCTGGCGTGCTTTTCGCACATGCCGTCTGACGAAGTCCTTAATGCACTCGCTGACAAATGGCAGGCGCCGCCGCTCATTGTATGCGAGCCGGACGTTTATTACGAATCAAAAGCACTCGGGGTTTGGAGCATCATTGACACATCCCATCCGCTCAAAAAAGAGCTGGAGGAACATCTCGATGCGGCCTTTCTGTTTTATAAAAAGGAAGTAGAGCAACGCAGATGGTACGGTTTTTGGCATTATGGCGATGTCATGCATACGTATGACCCGATCCGGCATATGTGGCGGTACGATCTCGGCGGATATGCATGGCAAAACAATGAGCTCGTTCCGACCTTATGGCTGTGGCAGGCGTTTTTCCGCTCAGGCAGAGAGGATATCTTCCGAATGGCAGAAGCCATGACCCGCCATACGAGTGAAACGGACAGCTTTCACCTCGGTGAATACGCCGGGCTTGGCTCACGGCATAATGTTGTGCACTGGGGATGCGGCTGCAAGGAAGCGAGAATCAGCATGGCCGGGCTTTATAAATTCTATTATTATCTGACGGGTGATGAGCGGACGGGAGATCTTTTGACAGAAGTGAAGGATGCCGATTATGCCCTCGTCAAAACCGATCCGATGCGCGCTTTTTACGAGAAAGGCAAGCACCCGACTCACGCCAGAACAGGACCGGACTGGGCGGCGTTTTGCTCGAACTGGCTGGCGGAATGGGAGCGGACCGAAAATCGGGAATATCTCAAAAAAATCGAAACGGGAATCAACTGTCTGAAGCGGCTGCCGCTCCGCTTATTATCCGGCCCGACATTTGAATATGACCCGGCGACCTCGATGCTTCATCACATGGGAGACGGCATTGCGGGCGGATATCATATGATCATTGCCTTCGGCGCGCCGCAAGTGTGGATGGAGCTGGCTGAGCTTCTTGATGACCGGGAATGGGAGGATATGCTGAGTGAATTCGGCGAATTTTACACACTCAGTGATGAGGAAAAACGGAAAAAAAGCGGAGGCGCTCTTCATGACGGGCATTTTCACTGGCCGATGTTCGCCGCCGGTATGACAGCCTACGCCGCAAGAAAAAAACAAGATCCTCATCTCGCCGCCAAAGCGTGGAATCTTTTGCTCGATGATAAGCTCAGCCATACGCCGCTTCCGATCAAACCGGAGCGCATCGAGACATGGACGCAGCTAGAGGAGCTTCCATGGGTGACAACGAACACTGTCTCTCAATGGTGTTTAAATGTCATAGCGGCACTGGAACTGATCGGAGATTCCCTTCCGGCAAAAAAAGAAACATCGGGCAAAAAAGGATAACAGCCGGAATTTCATAGGAGAAATGGTGCAAAAAATGAAGATTGCAAGAATTTATGTAAGCGCTTTATATTGAGAGGGCAAAGGGGAAATGCAAATTGAAAAAAGGGGGACTTACGCAACATGAAAATAAGAATGCGAAAAAAATGGATGGCCTTGCCGCTTGCTGCCATGATGATCGCCGGATGCAGCCATTCGGAAACATCCAATTCAGCAAGCGGTTCGAAAGATACGATCAAAATTATGGCGCCGCTCTTATCGCCGGAAAGCCCGAGTGATAAAAGCCCTTCATTAAAAGCGCTCGAAAAATACACAGGCAAAGAGATTAAGGTCACATGGGTGCCTGATTCATCCTACAACGACAAATTCAACATCGTCATGGCTTCAGGAGAGATGCCTCACGCGATTGTCATTAAAGATAAGTCAGCCGGCTTTATCAAGTCTGTCAAAGCAGGGGCGTTTTGGGAGCTGTCTCCTTATTTAAAAGACTACAAGAATTTAAGCCAGGCAGATGAAAAGATTTTGAAGAACAGCTCGGTGAACGGCGAGGTGTACGGAATCTACAGAACGAGGGATCTGATCAGGGCGTGTATGATCATCAGAACCGACTGGCTGAAAAATGTCGGTCTGGATATGCCGGAAACGCTTGATGATTTCTATGAAGTGCTGAAAGCCTTTAAGGAAAAAGATCCTGACGGAAACGGCAAGGATGATACGTACGGCATGGTCGTGCCGAAATGGATGGGACTCGGCAACGGAAGCCCATGGGATGTTTTGCAAATCTGGTTCGGAGCGCCGAACCGCTACGGTGTTGAAAACGGAAAGCTGATTCCGGATTTTACAACGAAGGAATACATGGATGCGCTCACGTTTTTTAAAAAGCTCTATGATGAGGGATTGATCAATAAGGACTTTGCTGTCATGGATTCTGCGAAGTGGAATGATCCGGTTGTAAAAGGAAAAGCGGGTGTCATCGTTGATACAGGCTCAAGAGCGTCTCAAATCCAAAGCGCGATGGAGGAGGCGGATGAGTCGAACAAGGATATCATTGATATCGTCGGCTCGCTTGAGGGACCGAATGGCAAGCGCACCTTCCCGACATCTGGTTATTCAGGCATGATCGCGATACCAAAATCAAGCGTCAAAACCGAAAAAGAGCTGAAAGAGGTGCTGTCCTTCCTCGATAAGATGAATGATAAGGAAGCGCAGATTCTCACGAACAACGGAGTGAAGGGCCGCAATTACGAGCTCAAGGACGGCGTATTCACCTCACTTGAAAAAAATAATAAATCTCTCCTGTATGAGCATGAAGGCTTGGCACAGTTCAGCATGTCGATTCCGAAAAGCGAGTATTACATCGAAGACCAGAAAACCAAGCTCTTCCAGCATCGCAAGGACATCATAACCGAAGGAGAAAAAATAGCCGTCTTTAACCCGGCTGAGTCGCTTGTATCTGATGTCTATACCCAAAAAGGAGCCCAGCTTGACAACATCATCCTCGACGCGAGAACACAATTTATCATTGGAGAAATTGATGAAAAAGGGTTCGCTGATGCAGTGGAGCTTTGGAAAAAAAGCGGCGGCAATGACCTGATGAAGGACTTGAACAAATTGTACCAATCGTCAAAATAAACCGATGCGCCTGCCGTTCGGCGGGCGCCCCGGTATCACGAAAGGAGAACAGATATGGAAACAGTGCCGAAGAAGGGAGATGCACCTGTTCTCACCGCTGGAAAAGGCATCAGCTGGATGGCTGCGCTCAAACGGGACAAATGGCTTTATCTTCTTCTTATTCCCGGTCTGCTTTATTTCTTGATTTTCAAATACTTGCCGATGTGGGGCGTGCTGATCGCTTTTAAAGACTACTCGCCATATCTCGGCTTCTGGAAAAGCGAATGGGTCGGCTTTGATTATTTCAAAGACTTTTTTATGAATCCGGATTTTTTCCGGCTGCTGCGCAACACCCTCACGCTGGCGAGCCTGGATCTTTTGTTTGCCTTTCCCGCGCCTCTCATTTTAGCCCTGCTTTTGAATGAGGTAAGAAAGGCCGTATATAAAAGATGTATCCAAACCTTTATTTACGTACCCCATTTTGTATCATGGACAATTGTGGTCAGCATCACCTTCGTTTTCTTTACTGTCGATACAGGTGTGATCAACAAAATGATCATGAGCCTGACAGGTGAGCAGATTTCTTTCTTGTCGGATGCAGACTGGTTCCGGCCGATGATTGTGATGCAAAGCATTTGGAAGGAAACAGGCTGGGGAACGATTCTATTTTTGGCAGCGCTCGCTACGGTTGATCAAGAGCAGTATGAAGCGGCCATCATGGACGGAGCGGGGCGGTTCAGGAGAATGTGGCATATTACGCTGCCGGCGATCAGAAGCACCATTATTGTTTTGTTGATTTTAAGAATCGGCAGCTTTTTGAATCTTGGCTTTGAACAGGTGTATTTGATGACGAACTCGCTCAACCGCAGTGTGGCTGACATCTTCGACACGTATGTGTATATGATGGGGATTACCCAAGGGGCGTATAGCTACAGCACGGCGGTCGGTTTGTTTAAATCAGTTGTCGGGATTATCTTGATTTTTGGCGCCAATTACATTGCGAAAAAGTTTGATCAGGAAGGATTGTTTTAGAGGAGGGAGAGGTATGGCTGAAATTCACACGATGCACAACACCAAAGCCGGACGGGTGTTTGACGTCTGCAACATTCTGTTTCTCGGCGGTGTCGGCGCGATTACCATTTTGCCGTTTTTATATATTATCGCCGGTTCCTTTGCGACAGAAGCGGAACTCGCCCAGCGGAGCTTCTTTATTTTCCCGAAAACCTTTACACTTGATGCTTACAAGTATGTGTTTTCGACACCGACGTTCCTTCGAAGCATGGGCGTGTCCATCTTCATCACGGTGGTTGGGACGGCTGTACAGCTGTTTTTCACCTTCACGATGGCATATCCGCTGGCGAAGCGGCATGTGAAGGGACGGAATCTGCTGTTGAATCTGGTGATTTTCTCCATGCTGTTTTCAGGCGGCATGATTCCGACGTACCTTGTCGTAAAATCACTTGGCCTTTTGGATACGTATTGGGCATTGATTCTGCCGATGGCGATTAATCCGTTCAACCTTATTATTATCAAAAACTTCTTTCAGCAGCTGCCGCGCGAGCTGGAGGAATCAGCAAAAATTGACGGCTGTTCCGAAATCGGCGTCTTCTGGCGGATCGCCCTGCCACTGTCAAAGCCGGTTATTGCGACCTTTGCGCTGTTTTATGCGGTCGGGATTTGGAATGATTTCTTCCACGCTCTCTTATATATCAATGACAGTGCAAAATGGCCGCTGCAAATGGTGCTTCGCCAAGTCACGATTTTATCGGATTTAACGGCGACCAATGGCGATACGATGCAAAATGCCGTTCCGCCGGAGCAGGGAATTAAACTCGCTGTCATTGTCATTGCGACGCTGCCGATTTTGGCGGTCTATCCATTTTTACAAAAACACTTTGCAAAGGGAATGCTGATCGGTTCGGTGAAAGGCTGAGAAAGGGAGTGTTTCATATCAGTACATTAGATCAGATTAAGATTGCCTATATCGGCGGGGGGTCCCAAGGCTGGGCCAGAAGCCTGATGAGTGATTTGTCGATTGATGAACGGATGTCAGGCACGGTGGCGCTCTATGATCTTGATTTTGAAGCGGCTCAGAAAAATGAAGTGATCGGCAATCACAGCGGGAACGGCAGATGGAGATATGAGGCTGTTTCTACTTTGAAAAAGGCGTTATCAGCCGCGGATATCGTCATTATTTCCATTTTGCCGGGATCACTGGATGATATGGAAGTCGATGTCCACTTGCCTGAGCGCTGCGGTATTTATCAGTCTGTAGGTGATACTGTCGGGCCTGGAGGGATCATCAGGAGCTTGCGTGCTGTGCCGATATTTGCGGAAATTGCCCGGGCAATAAGAGACTACGCACCAGAGTCCTGGGTCATTAATTATACAAACCCGATGTCTGTCTGTACAAGAGTGCTGTATAAAGTGTTTCCCGGAATCAAAGCGATTGGCTGCTGCCACGAGGTATTCGGGACGCAAAAGCTATTGGCGGAAATGGTCACGGAAAGGCTGGGGATTGAGGTGCCGCGGCGTGAGGATATCCGCGTTAATGTGCTCGGCATTAACCATTTTACATGGATCACAAAAGCCTCTTACCGCCATATTGACCTGCTGCCTATATTCCGTGAATTCAGCGCGCACTATGGGGAATCAGGATATGAGCTGGAGGGGGAAAGCTGGAGGGACAGCGTCTTTTGTTCGGCACACCGTGTTGCGTTTGATTTATTTGAAACGTATGGCGCCATCCCTGCTGCGGGAGACAGGCATCTGGCAGAGTTTCTTCCCGGCCCATACCTCAAACAGCCTGAAGTATGGAAATTTCATCTCACACCTATATCATTCAGAAAACAAGACAGAGCTGAGAAACGACAAGAAACAGAACGGTTGATCGTGCAACAACGGGGCGTTGCTGAGAAAGCTTCGGGAGAAGAAGGCGTGAACATCATAGCGGCTCTTCTCGGATTGGGTGAACTCGTCACAAATGTAAATATGCCGAATCAAGGCCAGGTCTCAAACCTTCCTATACAAGCCATTGTCGAAACAAACGCATTCATCACAAGGAACCGTGTCCAGCCGATTTTTTCCGGAGCGCTTCCGAAAGGTGTGGAAATGCTGGCGGCTAGGCATATATCCAATCAGGAGGCAGTGGCGGACGCAGGTTTAACAAAGGATACTGGCCTCGCGTTTCAAGCCTTCCTCAATGACCCGCTTGTCAAGATTGACCGCAGTGATGCAGAGCAGCTTTTCAATGACATGCTCCAATGCACCATACAACGTTGAGCGGAGCTTTTCCGGTTTAGAAAAGAAACCATTGACCATACTGATAGTATAATCAAGAAGTAGGTGCTATCAATATGGGAAATTATTTAAGTGTTGCGGTAGAATTGGTATGCGGTTTAGGCATTTTATTTATCATCTTAAAACTTCTGGGGAAAACCCAATTTTCTCAAATTACGCCGTTTGATTTTATTTCTGCATTAATTTTAGGGGAATTGGTCGGAAATGCAGTCTACGACCATGAAATCAAGATTAAAGAAATTATTTTTGCTTCGCTGCTGTGGGGTGTACTGATTTATATTATTGAATTTATCACACAAAAAATGAAATCATCGCGAAAGTTCCTCGAGGGTGAGCCGAATATCGTCATTCGCAAAGGAGAGCTTCAATATAAAGTATTGAAGAAAAATAAGATGGATATTAACCAGCTGCAAAGTCTTCTGAGGCAAGCCGGGAGCTTCTCGATCCAAGAAGTAGAATATGCGATTCTCGAAACAAACGGGATGGTCAGCGTGCTCCCAAAATCCGACTTTGACAAACCGACAAATAAGGATTTGCAGATTCCTCAGAAGTCAGTCTCTTTGCCGATCACTTTAATCATAGACGGAGAGATTGTCCGCGATAATCTGAAGGAAGCGGGTGTGGATGAGCAGTGGCTGAAGCAGGAATTGAAAAAGAAGAACATTGATAAGACGGAGGACGTGTTATTTGCGGAATGGCACAAAAATAAGCCGCTGTATACCGTAACATACGAACAAAGCAGATCAACATGACTCTTAGAAAAAAGCTTGCAGCAAGGCGCAAGCTTTTTATTGATTGTATGTCCCTTGTTTGACAGCACGTACATGGTACATGCTCACTTCAGTGCTGATCAGATAGTCAGGCTTTGGTTTGCCTTTGTTTGCTTTATGGCCGGCGATATGCGCATCGCTTTTTTCCCATTGCTTCCAGTGATCCTCTGATTCCCAGCGAATCATGACAACAACTTCTTCATCACCGCGGCGCACATTTTTCTCAAGCACTGTCACATCAATTAAACCTTCTTGTTTTTCAATGATTCCTTCAGCGCTGAAACGTTCTATGACTTTATCTGCAAAGCCTTCTTTAACCGTCATTTTTCTCAACTGTACAAACATTTGCCTCACTCCAATCATTCTCACATATGAATAATTGTAAATGAAATTCATTCTCAATGTCAAAGAAAGCGCAGGGCGGAATCGAACCGCCGTGCGCAACAGTTTATTCTTTTAATAAAAACACATTTCCGTCTTCGTCCTTAAATTGAACGAAGGTGCCCCACTCCATTTGATTGGGCTCACCGAGAAATTCTACACCGTTTGTCTTCATTTTCTCGTATGTACCAAAGATGTCTTCGCATTCAAACACAATAGAAGCCTTCATTTGCTCTGAGCCTTTCATCATGGCTTTCGGGTAAATGACTAAACGAGTCTCGGCCCCTTTTGGCGCAACCTCCAGCCAGCTTGCTTCAGGTCCCATTGGGTGGTCCGCTGCAATATCAAAGCCTGCCTTCTCTGTCCAAAATTGCTTCGCTTTCTGCTGGTCCTCGACATATACAGCAACAGTGCCAATTTGTTTGATCATAGGGAAACCTCCAAGTTGAAAAGATAATAATACTATAACCTGTTTACGGCCGAAGTAACATAAAAAAATCAGCCGGGAAACCGGCTGATTTTTAAAATGAGCAGCTTACAACATCGATGTGATTTGTGTCTAAGGCGAAATAAACCCAGCGGCGACGTGAGGAATCCCAATAAAAGCCGCCGACGGATCTTCTGCCAAGGATGATCGGGTAAAACCAAAATGAGCGGCCATTGGTTAACCAAACATAGGTAAATCGGAAAAGGCAAGGACGAATGGTGATTGGTTCAACTAACAAAACGGCTCCTTGAGAACCCTGCGGTTTTGGGGGTTTCGCTGGTATTTGGGAAGGAGGAGGTCCCTGCGGCGCACCGCCGAAGCCCGGGCTGGCACCGCTGCCAATGCCGGAGCCGCCGCCAAAGCCTGGAACAGCGCCACCGCCAATGCCAGGGCCGGAGCCGCCGCCAAAGCCTGGAACAGCACCGCCGCCAATGCCAGGGCCGGAGCCGCCGCCAGAGCCCGGAACAGCACCGCTGCCATTGCCAGGCCATGGATATCGGTATTCATATTCAAAAGCAGGCCAAGGCTCATAAAAATGCCCCGCAAACATATAAGGATCAACATAATACATGTGATAACGCCCTTTCTCATTGTAAACTGTACATTGCAGTTTATGCGGGCGGACTCTTATTGGTGCATTCGCCTAAGGATATGAAGCTGGAATGCTCTCAGAGAGCAGAATCATTTGATTTTTCCCTAGTCTTATTCACAATTCCGATTTATCATTTTATAATGAAAGTGCTTCTATTACGAAAAAGGAGACAAACCGTGAATATCGATCAATTATTATATCAATATATCATAGACAACACTGCGGATATTACTGAGAAATGGTTCAGTTTGCGTTGCCAGCTAAAAGGCGAGCTATATTCCGCCGACCATTTAAGTGAAGAAACGAAAACACTTTTAACCGAGCAGCATACATTTACCAATATAACAATCGCAAGCGCATTTCTGGAGGATCAAACCGATTTTCAAGAAAACATGGCAAAATGGGCGCAAAACGTTGCGAAAAACAGGGTAGAGCAGGATGTTCAAGTTCATGAGGTCGTAGAAGCCATATCCAATTCAAGAATCTCATTCTGGGACGCAGTCGTCACATTTATAAAAGAGAATCAGGAGATTGTGACAAATGAGGATGCAGACCGATGGAACCGCATTGTGAATCAGTCGTTCGATAAGCTGATTATTGAATTCTCCGAGCAGTACCAAAAATTCATGCTGATGAGGCTCACGTCTCAGCAGGAATTGATCTCAGAGCTTGGCTGCCCGGTCATTTCCATTGCCGATGGAATCGGGATATTGCCGCTTATCGGCTCCATTGATACAAAACGGGCACAGGTCATTTTAGAAACAGTGCCGGTCCGCTGTGTCGAGAGAAAAATCACAAGCCTCGTCGTTGATCTTTCGGGTGTTCCGATTGTGGATACCATGGTGGCTCAGCAATTGTACAACCTGTCTAAAACGCTTTTCTTATTAGGCGTCAAAGCCGTATTTTCAGGGATTCGCCCGGATGTGGCCCAAACATCGATTCAATTGGGGCTTGATTTTAGTGAATATGAAACGTACGGCACGCTGAAGCAGGCATTAGAAAATATGGGTGTCCGCTGTATTGTTGAGGAATTGGAAGAAAACAAATAGGAAGTTTCCAGGCATATGATTGTCCGTCACCGGGTGATCATATGCCTTTTTGATTTGAACAGAAATCACCATTGATTTATCGAAAAAAACATAATATTATAATTCTTATAAGAATACTGTGAATTAAAACCTATTCAACAGGGGGGGAAGGTCTTTTGGTTTCAAAATCAACGATTGATCCGGAAGTGATTGAAAAAATCATCAGCTCGCTGGAAACACTCGATTTCGGCACGGTTCAGATTACGGTTCATGATTCTCAGATTACCCAAATTGAGAAAATAGAAAAGCACCGTTTTTCGCTGAAAAGGAAAGAATCAAAATGATAATGTAAAGGGCGTTTGTTTTCATTAAATTCTCCTTAAAACATATACATATTTCATCCAATTTTTATATAATAGACCTTTAAGATCATTTTTTAGGAGGATTTTTGACATGCAAGCTACGGTTCACGAGAGTAAGCAATCGATCATGCAACGCATTTTGACAGTCTTTGTCTTCACTTTGCTGATCGCGACTGTCGGCCTTTTTATCGGCCAATTTGTTCCTGTCGCTTTGATGTTGCCGCTTTCTATTCTTGAAGTGGCGATGATTATTCTGGCCTTCTGGATGCGCAGAAGAAAAGCGGTCGGGTATGCGTTTGTATATACATTCGCGTTCGTTTCCGGCATTACCTTATTTCCGATCGTCAGCCATTACGCTTCCATCGCCGGCGCCTATGTCGTGCTCGAAGCCTTTGGCTCTACATTTGTCATTTTTGCCGTCTTGGGCACAATCGGCGCAAAAATGAAGAAGGATTTATCCTTCCTGTGGTCATTTCTGCTGGTTGCGGTGCTCGCACTCGCAGTGGTAGGGATTTTCAACATTTTCAGCCCGTTAAACTCAGCGGCGATGATGGCGTATTCCGTGATCGGAACCATCGTCTTTTCCCTTTACATTTTGTATGATTTGAACCAAATCAAACACCGCCACATTACGGAAGACTTGATTCCCGTTATGGCATTATCGCTGTACCTTGACTTTATCAACTTATTCATCAACCTGCTCCGCTTCTTCGGCATTTTGAGCAGTGATGATTAATGAAAAAGCGCCTGTCATTGGATAGGCGCTTTTTGCCATACACAAAAAGGCAGGTGGAGTCGTGCGTCTGTCATGTTGCTATTGAATGAGCCGTTTGTGCTTGTGCACATTGCATGTGTCATCAGCGGCATATTTGTTACGGCCATAAAGAAAAAACAGCCGGATGCGTATCCGGCTGCAGAAGAAAAGCGCTGTAGCCTGTCCGGATCGGACGGGTTTTTTAGTCTTTAAACACGCTCAGCCTTTCAAAAAGATCACCAAGCATCTTTACGAACATGTCTTTTTCCTCGTCGCTGTAGTTTTCCATGACCGCTGAGATTTTGCTGAAATGGCCGGGCAGAAATTCCTCAAGGCGTGCTTTGCCTTCCGTTGTCAGTTCAATGCTGATTTTTCGTTTATCCTCTGTATGATGCCTGCGGCTGACAAAACCGTCTCTCACCAGCCCGTCCAGCAGACCTGTAATCGTCGCTTTCGTGACGTTTGACTGTTTGGCAAGCTCTGTCGGACTTAACCTATGATCCTTGGCATCAAAGAGCAGCATCAGGATTTTGAATTTTCCTTCTGACAGCCCTCGGCCAGCAAAGTAATGCTCCATCACATGATTCATTTTTTTTGAAATATCAAAAAGAGATAAAAACAATTCAAGAGAGCCGGCGTCAATATTGGCATACGTTTCGGCGTGCTCTGTTATATGCTTATATTTCGGTAAATGTTTTAATTCCATCGCAAGTAGCTCCCGTACATTCGTTGTGACACGATTATAAAGGAGGGAAAACCATAACGCAACTTGGCTTGGAGATGATTGACAGATTTTCTTGGGACATAGTAAGGTAATATAGTTAGGCGCCTAACTAATACATATAGAGCTGAAAAGGTGGTTATTGATATGAAACATATGTTAATTGCAGGAGGCGGCATCGGCGGCTTGTCAGCGGCCATTTCTCTCCGTAAGGCAGGGTTTTCCGTCACCTTATGTGAAGCGGCTTCAGAAAACCGAAAAACAGGTGCGGGAATTCTTCAGCCGCAAAACGCAATGGCCGTCTTGAAAGAATTGGGCGTGTTCGAGGAGTGCTGTAAGCATGGCTTTCAAACAGAGTGGTTTAAAACGTTTGATGCACAGGGGAATCTCCTGTTTACAGTCAGCGAATCCTTTTTAGACGATACACTGCCGGGACGCAATAATATCCTGCGCAAAACGCTAAATGACATTCTCATGAAGCATGCCGAGGCGGCGGGTGTAGACATTAAGTGGGGGAAAAAGGTTGTCTCTTATGAAGAAACAGCTGAAGCGGTCACTGCCGTATGTGAAGATGGAGAAAAGCTGCAGGCTGACATTCTGGCGGGCTTTGACGGCATTCACTCCGTTGTTCGCGATAGAATGCTGCAAAAGGAAACAGAAAAAGAGTACCTCGGCATGGGGGCGTGGCGCTTTTATATCGAACTTCCTGATTTTACATTTGAGGACGCGACATTAATGTATAGAAGCGGGGATACACAAATTGGCGTCGTGCCATTGGCGGAACACGCCGGCTATGTCTTCGTCCTCCAGCCTTGCACGAGTGATTACTGGGATGAGGAAGATACCCGGTTTGATAGAGTAAAAGAGATTCTTTCTGGTTTTCGGGGGCTGGATTTTGTCACAAAGCACATGTCAAAACAGCATCCTGTCATCTTTAACAAACTGGAGCAGGTCGCCGTGCAGGAGCCATGGCATAAAGGCCGCGTTGTCATCGGAGGAGACGCTGCCCACGCCGGCGCGCCGACCCTGGCGCAAGGAGCGGCAATGGCGATCGAGGATGCCATCGTCCTCGCCGAAGAACTCCAAAACCACGCCGACCACGAAACAGCATTACAGGCGTACTACAAAAGAAGAGCCCCACGAGCGCTCAAAGTCCAGAACCTATCATCGGAAATCGTCCGCCGCGGGCTGAAAGGAGAGCCGGGAGCGGAAGAACTGATTGGGGAGTGCTATGCGGTGTTGAGGGAAGAGTATTAGAAATGTCATACGTTTGCCACTTATAGATGAACACAGTATTTTTTAAACATTTTAAGTGCTGTGAAATGAATTCTTAGGAAGGGGAAATTTGTATGCCATGTAATACTTATTATTCAGATTATGTGTTAAAAATTTGTACAGATGCTGATTCTTATTCAGAGAAGGCCACATCGATTGATTGTGTAGCAAAATATGGTGGAGGTTCTATTGCAACATTTGATTACTCAATGAGAGTAGAAGTGTGGAATGGTCATGATTGGGTTGTAAATGAAGTGAAAAAGGGTTCCTTTAGCCACTCAACGCCAGCAAAGGTGTTTAAGTTGAAAAATCAGAAGTCACTAAAAAAGGGGAAAAATAGTGCCCGAGTAAGACTTATAGCTACTAATAGAGCCTCTGGCGCAAAATTTAACATTAAAACCCCAGCTTTTATAGTCAAACGATAAATTAAAACGCTGCCTGCATTTATACTGCTGGCAGCGTTACTCTAAAATATTCAGTATTTCTAACTTTAAAAGTAATAAACAAATATTATTACCTGCCTTTTTTAAAAATACATAAATCTAATAGACTATGTTTTCTTTAAATAATTTGAAAAATTTATATCACTACTGCTCTATGTTCCTCTGGTGTATCCGCTCAATCACCTCATGCAGTCCCTCAGGCTTATAAAACTCCACCGGTGAACTGCCTTTCTCAAACGAAATGGTCTCGGCTTCAATCAGCGCGACATAGCGCCCGTTTACTTTGGCGAGATGAATAGAATCGCCAAAATCCGCTAGCAATCCCTTAATCTCTGTTTCTCCGACTTTCATTTTCAGTTGGGCCTCTGGCGTGTGCTCGATGATTTGGGCGGAGGCTTCGATGACTTGATGAGTGTCGAGGCGCTCTTGGATTTCCCGTTTTTCGCTTGCTTCCCAAATTTCAATGTCGTGCTCGAACTGCTTGAGCTCTTCGCTATTGTCTTCAAATGTCTCGTAGACGTGCTCCTGTACCATGTTCATGACCTGATTTTTCATGATTTCCGGCATCGATTCGCCGTACTCGACGAATTTCAGAAAGTCCTCAAAATAGCGGGCGTGCGAGGCCTGGTGGATTTTTAGCTCACCTTCCTCGATCATTCCTTCCTCTGGCATGTACGGGTATTGGATGCTTTTCATGTTTTTTGTCGTGATCGCCATTTCGACTTTTTTAATGAGAGAAGACGCGTCAGAGATGCGGGCGACCTTCGGCTCAAAATCACATTTCATAATGAAGACAAATGACTCGTCAAAGTATTTTCTCGGCACGGCCGAAGCGACGAGAAACACGCCGCCGCGAACCGCGCTTGTGTCAAGGTACGTGCGGACGAACTGCTCGCTCAGCTCATTGAAGTCTTCTTTTGTTTCCGCCAGACGCGCGCGGTTGAACATGTTGTAGTTTGGGTTGGAATCGAGCTCGTGGCCGGGCTCGACGATAAAATGGCCGATTTTCGTCGGCACCTGCTCGGACTGCGGATGGCGGTCAGCTTTCCGTTTAACGATTTTTTTCAGTTCCCCGTCGAGAAAGTCCTTCAGCTCGCTTTCTTCAAATTCGCCCGTATCAAGGGTCTGGAAGTGCTTGAACTGCTTGTTCGCCTGCTCATCTTTGCCTTCCACCTGTATGACATAAAAGGATAAAAACCGAATTTCAAAATCCATATATAAACTCACCTTATTCGCGTATTGTACAGCTTCTCAAGTATAGAAAAAACAGCAATCATGCGTCAATTGGGAGAATGGAATAATCATGACCATGAAAGGGAAATGTAGTCAAATAGAAGGCATCTCATACGGAAAGGAATGGTTCGATGAAGGAAACAAGCCCGATTCCTCAGCCGAAGACGTTTGGACCGCTCGGCAATTTGCCTTTAATCGATAAAGACAAGCCGACGCTTTCGCTGATCAAACTGGCGGAAGAACAGGGCCCGATTTTTCAAATCCATACACCCGCGGGCACGACCATTGTAGTGTCCGGCCACGAATTGGTGAAAGAGGTTTGTGATGAAGAACGGTTTGATAAAAGCATTGAAGGCGCCTTGGAAAAGGTTCGCGCATTTTCCGGTGACGGATTGTTTACGAGCTGGACGCATGAGCCTAACTGGAGAAAAGCGCACAACATTCTGATGCCGACGTTCAGCCAGCGGGCCATGAAGGACTATCATGAGAAAATGGTCGATATCGCTGTTCAGCTCATTCAAAAATGGGCCAGGCTCAACCCGAATGAAGCAGTCGATGTCCCGGGAGATATGACCCGGCTGACGCTCGACACCATTGGGCTATGCGGGTTTAACTACCGCTTTAACAGTTACTACAGAGAAACGCCCCACCCGTTTATCAACAGCATGGTGCGGGCGCTTGATGAAGCGATGCATCAAATGCAGCGGCTTGATGTTCAAGATAAGCTTATGGTCAGAACAAAGCGGCAATTCCACCATGATATTCAAACGATGTTTTCGTTAGTCGACAGCATTATTGCAGAGCGCAGGGCGAATGGAGACCAGGATGAAAAAGATTTGCTTGCCCGCATGCTGAATGTGGAAGATCCGGAAACGGGTGAAAAGCTCGACGACGAAAATATCCGCTTTCAAATTATTACGTTTTTGATTGCCGGCCATGAAACAACGAGCGGCCTGCTTTCCTTTGCGACTTACTTTTTATTGAAGCATCCTGACAAACTGAAAAAGGCGTATGAAGAGGTCGATCGGGTGCTGACGGATGCAGCGCCGACCTATAAACAAGTGCTGGAGCTTAAATACATACGGATGATTTTAAATGAATCACTGCGCTTATGGCCGACAGCTCCGGCTTTCAGCCTTTATCCAAAAGAAGACACAGTCATTGGCGGAAAATTCCCGATCACGACGAAAGACAGAATTTCTGTGCTGATTCCGCAGCTTCATCGTGATCGAGACGCTTGGGGAAAGGACGCCGAGGAATTCCGGCCGGAACGGTTCGAGCATCAGGACCAAGTGCCTCATCATGCGTACAAACCATTCGGAAATGGACAACGGGCCTGTATCGGCATGCAGTTTGCCCTTCATGAAGCCACACTTGTGTTAGGCATGATTCTAAAATATTTCACGCTGATTGATCATGAGAATTATGAGCTTGATATCAAACAAACCTTAACACTTAAGCCGGGCGATTTTCACATCAGGGTTCAAAGCCGTCATCAGGAAGCCATTCGTGCAGACGTCCAGGCAGCCGAAAAAGCCGCGCCTGATGAGCAAAAGGAGAAAACGGAAGGAAAGGGCGCATCGGTCATCGGTCTTAACAACCGCCCGCTTCTCGTGCTGTACGGCTCAGATACCGGCACCGCAGAAGGCGTCGCCCGGGAGCTTGCTGATACTGCCAGTCTTCACGGCGTAAGGACAGAGACGGCACCTCTGAACGACCGGATTGGAAAGCTGCCGAAAGAGGGAGCGGTTGTCATTGTGACCTCGTCTTATAATGGAAAACCGCCAAGCAATGCCGGACAGTTCGTGCAGTGGCTTCAAGAAATCAAACCGGGTGAGCTTGATGGCGTTCATTACGCGGTATTTGGCTGCGGCGACCACAACTGGGCGAGCACGTATCAATACGTGCCGAGATTCATTGATGAGCAGCTTGCGGAGAAAGGTGCGACTCGGTTTTCTGCGCGCGGGGAAGGTGATGTCAGCGGTGATTTTGAAGGGCAGCTTGACGAATGGAAAAAAAGTATGTGGGCGGACGCCATCAAAGCATTCGGACTTGAGCTTAATGAAAACGCTGATAAGGAACGAAGCACGCTGAGCCTTCAGTTTGTCAGAGGGCTGGGCGAGTCTCCGCTCGCTAGATCGTACGAAGCCTCTCACGCATCCATTGCCGAAAATCGTGAACTCCAGTCCGCAGACAGCGATCGAAGCACTCGCCATATCGAAATTGCATTGCCGCCGGATGTTGAATATCAAGAGGGCGACCATCTTGGCGTATTGCCAAAAAACAGCCAAACCAATGTCAACCGGATTCTCCACAGATTCGGTCTGAAGGGAACCGATCAAGTGACATTGTCTGCAAGCGGCCGCAGTGCGGGGCATCTGCCATTGGGCCGCCCTGTCAGCCTGCATGATCTTCTCAGCTACAGCGTCGAGGTGCAGGAAGCAGCCACAAGAGCGCAAATACGTGAACTGGCAGCATTTACAGTGTGTCCGCCGCATAGGCGCGAATTAGAAGAACTGTCAGCAGAGGGTGTTTATCAGGAGCAAATATTGAAAAAACGAATTTCCATGCTGGATCTGCTTGAAAAGTATGAAGCGTGCGACATGCCGTTTGAACGATTTTTAGAGCTTTTACGGCCGTTAAAACCGAGATACTATTCGATTTCAAGCTCTCCAAGAGTGAATCCGCGGCAAGCATCAATCACAGTCGGTGTCGTGCGCGGCCCTGCGTGGAGCGGCCGTGGCGAATACAGGGGCGTGGCTTCAAATGATTTAGCTGAGCGCCAAGCCGGTGATGATCTCGTGATGTTTGTCCGCACACCGGAATCCCGGTTTCAGCTTCCAGAAGACCCTGAAACGCCAATCATTATGGTCGGACCAGGCACAGGAGTCGCGCCATTCCGCGGTTTCCTTCAAGCCCGCGAAGTTTTAAAACGGGAGGGGAAAACGCTCGGTGAAGCTCATCTCTATTTTGGATGCAGGAACGATCGTGATTTTATATACCGCGATGAGCTTGAGCAGTTTGAAAAAGACGGAATCGTCACTGTCCACACAGCCTTTTCCCGTAAAGAAGGCATGCCGAAAACGTATGTCCAGCATGTCATGGCTGACCATGCAGAAACGTTAATATCGATCCTTGACCGCGGAGGCAGGCTTTATGTATGCGGTGACGGCAGCAAAATGGCCCCGGATGTGGAGGCGGCACTGCAAAAGGCGTATCAGTCTGTCCATGGCACCGGGGAGCAAGAAGCGCAAAACTGGCTGAGACATCTGCAGGATACCGGTATGTACGCTAAGGATGTCTGGGCAGGGATATAGATAAAGAAGACTGGAGACATCCGGTCTTTCAGCGTGTCGGCAAACCCTCGCATTCGTTGTCAGGACTGCGCTTCGGTGCTCAATGCGAAGTGGATCAACGGCTAAATTCTCAGGCGTCCTGCCTAAACGCCGTCGTCATCACATCCTGTGAATGCCCGCTCCTATGCTCGTCCTTCCTAGACTTCAAGGGTTTTCAATCACGCTGAAAAGATGACAAAATCCTAAAATGAAAACCATTTTAGGATTTTGTCAACAATCTGGAAGACTGGAGACATCCAGTCTTTTTTGTCCTTTCGAAAAAATGGTGATCGCGCTAAACATTGATGCATACAATAACTTCAGTCCGCCGGAAGGGCGGGCTGTCTGCAAAACCTATTTTTCGTTTTTGCTAGTTTATGTTATTCTTATACTCGGTATCTATTTCTTTTTTCAAAGGCACACATGACAAAAGAAATCCTTTTTTTATTTCCGAGAAAAAAATGTGAAACGAAATGAAGGTTTCTTTCGTCCAGTGATTGGTTTCCAAATGGTTGTAATAAAAATGATATGGTGCGAAACATAAATATTCCGGCTTGCCGCGGTGTATTTATTGTTGTGTGATGCCTTGATTTTGTTTGGAAAGAAGGAATTGGAAGGCAGGATATAAAGAGCAGGTAAATATGAATGAAGAACTTAAAGTGTTTAAGAAAGTAGAGGTTGCCATGAAGAAACTTTTTTCTTACAAACTTAGCTTTTTTGTGCTGGCTGTTATACTGTTTTGGGCAAAAACGTATTTATCCTACAAGACTGAGTTTAATCTTGGGGTAAAAGGCACAACTCAGGAGATCCTCCTGATATTTAACCCATTCTCAAGCGCCGTCTTCTTTTTAGGACTGGCTTTGCTGGCGAAAGGGCGTAAATCAGCCATTATTATGCTGATTATCGATTTCTTGATGACATTTGTGTTATATGCAAATATTTTATTCTATCGTTTCTTTGACGATTTCTTGACGTTCCCGAACATTAAACAGTCCGGAAACGTTGGAAACATGGGAGACGGGATTTTCAGTATCATGGCCGGTCATGATATTTTCTATTTCTTAGATATTATCATTTTGATTGCGGTATTGATCTGGAGACCTGAATTAAAAGAATACAAAATGAAAAAACGCTTTGCGTCTTTAGTGATCCTTTCTGGGATCGCACTGTTTTTCATCAACCTGCACTATGCGGAAAAAGACCGTCCGCAGCTGCTGACAAGAACGTTTGACCGCAATTATATCGTGAAGTATTTAGGTCTTTACAACTACACCATTTATGACGGTGTTCAGACGGCTCAAACAGAAACGCAACGGGCCTATGCAAGCAGCGATGATTTAACAAGCGTCGAGAATTACACGACGTCTCATTATGCGAAACCGAACGCCGAGTACTTCGGCTCTGCCAAAGGCAAAAATATCATTAAAATTCACCTCGAAAGCTTCCAGTCATTCCTGATTGACTACAAGCTAAACGGTGAAGAGGTGACGCCTTTCTTAAATAAACTTGCGCACGGAGGGGAAGATGTGACGTATTTTGATAACTTCTTCCATCAGACAGGCCAGGGAAAAACATCTGATGCCGAGCTGACAATGGATAACTCGATCTTCGGTCTTCCTGAAGGCTCCGCGTTTGTGACGAAAGGCGAAAACACCTACCAGTCGCTTCCTGCGATTTTAGACCAGAAGGAAGGCTATACAAGCGCCGTCCTGCATGGTGATTACAAATCGTTCTGGAACCGTGACCAGATTTACAAACATATCGGATATGACAAGTTCTTCGACGCAAGCACGTATGATATGTCAGATGAAAATGTGATTAATATGGGGCTTAAGGATAAGCCGTTCTTTACAGAATCGATTCCAAAGCTTGAGTCTCTTAAACAGCCGTTTTATGCGCATTTGATTACATTGACAAACCATTATCCGTTTAACCTTGATGAAAAAGACGCGTCTCTTAAAAAAGCGACAACAGGCGATAACACAGTTGACAGCTACTTCCAGACAGCGCGTTACCTTGACGAAGCGCTTGAGCAATTCTTCAAGGAGCTGAAGGAAGCCGGCCTGTATGACAACTCAGTCATCATGATTTACGGTGACCATAACGGTATTTCTGAAAACCATAACCGAGCGATGAAAGAGATTCTTGGAAAAGAGATCACAGATTATCAAAACGCACAGAACCAGCGTGTGCCGCTGATGATCCGCGTTCCTGGCAAAAAAGGCGGAGTGAACCATACGTATGGCGGCGAAATTGACGTCATGCCGACAATTCTGCACTTAGAAGGAATTGATTCTCAGAAATATATCAACTTTGGTACTGACTTATTCTCTAAAGACCACGACGATACAGTGGCATTCAGAAACGGAGACTTCGTAACGCCGAAGTACACATCAGTCGACAATGTCATTTATGATACGAAGACTGGTGAAAAACTGAAAGCGAATGAAGAAACGAAGAATCTGAAAACAAGAGTGAACCAGCAGCTGAGCCTTTCAGACAGTGTCCTGTACAAAGACTTGCTGAGGTTCCATAAACTAAATGATTTCAAAGCCGTTGATCCGTCAGACTATCATTACGGCAAGGAAAAAGAAATCAAATAAGATGAAAAAGAGCCTTGAGCGGGCGCATTGCCTTCGCTCAAGGCTCTTTTTTTGGTTATACAACCAACTTGAAAAAATAGATTCCATTTGGTCACCAAGGCTGGCTTTCTCTCATATCATTACAGTAGATTTTGAAACCGGTATTGAAATCGGACAAATTATCGGGGAAATGCCTTGATAGATTGTGAAGATGTACCAGGTTTCGAACTCAATATTCATAGAGATGAGGGGTAGAGATGAAAGCGGTCATTCTCTGCGGCGGAAAAGGAACGAGAATGAGTGAAGTCACGAATGACATTCCTAAACCGCTCGCCATGATAGGCGGCAAACCGATTCTATGGCATATTATGAAAATTTATCAGTACTACGGAGTAAACGAGTTTATTCTGCTGTTGGGCTATAAAGGAGAAAAAATCAAGGAATACTTTCTTGACTATGAATGGAAGCACAACAGCCTGACACTCGACAGCTCTACGGGAGAGGTACAGATCCTAGGGCAGCCTGAAACGTGGAAAATTACGTTTTTGGAGACTGGGGAAGATACGCTGACAGCCGGAAGAATCTTGCAGGCGAAAGACTATATCGGTGATGAAACATTTCTGCTCACCTATGGGGACGGGCTGGCCAATATCAATCTTTTCCATCTCATCAGCTATCATCAGACAAAAGGTGCTGCCGCGACTGTCACCGGGATTGACAAAGTCTCGCAGTTTGGCACCCTGACGGTTGAGGACGGCATGGCGAAAACATTTTCTGAGAAGACATCAAGTGACGGAATCATCAATGGCGGATTCTTCGTTCTCAGTCCAAAGGTTTTCGATTATTTGCCGAAGGACGGAAACACGATGTTCGAAGATGAACCGCTGAAGAACCTTGCCAAAGACGGGGAGCTTGCTGTGTACCGCCATTACGGATTTTGGACGGCCATCGATACGTATAAAAATCTCTTAGAAGTCAACAAAATGTGGAATCAAGGACAACAAGTATGGAAGGTATGGTGAATCGATTTGAGTTTCTGGAAAAATAAAAACGTATTTGTCACGGGATGCACAGGTCTTTTAGGAAGCTATTTGGTGAAAGAGCTGATCGATCAGGGCGCAAACGTTACGGGGCTTGTCAGGGATCATGTGCCTCAATCCAATCTTTATCAGGGAGAACATATCAAGAAAATGAACATCGTGCGGGGCTCTCTTGAGGACTTGGCTGTGATTGAACGCGCGCTTGGCGAGTATGAGATCGACACTGTCTTTCATCTCGCTGCACAAGCGATTGTCGGCGTGGCAAACCGCAACCCGATTTCTACCTTTGAAGCGAATATCCTCGGCACATGGAATATTCTCGAAGCCTGCCGCAAGCATCCGTTAATTAAGCGGGTCATTGTCGCTTCAAGTGATAAAGCTTACGGCGATCAAGAAAACCTTCCATACGATGAAAACATG
This sequence comes from Bacillus sp. FSL R5-0603, assembly GCF_038050295.1. Classification (NCBI taxonomy): domain Bacteria; kingdom Bacillati; phylum Bacillota; class Bacilli; order Caryophanales; family Bacillaceae; genus Bacillus; species Bacillus sp. FSL R5-0603. The sequence goes on from NZ_JBBOYP010000001.1 coordinate 712,046, forward strand.
CCGCTGCAAGGCAAGCACCCGTACGACGTCTCAAAAAGCTGCGCAGATCTGATCAGCCACACCTATTTTCACACGTACGGGCTTCCGGTCTGCATTACGCGCTGCGGAAACTTATACGGCGGCGGAGATTTGAACTTCAACCGCATCATTCCTCAGACGATTCAGCTTGTGCTGAACGGGGAAGCGCCGGAAATCCGAAGCGACGGCACATTTGTACGGGACTATTTCTATATTGAAGACGCCGTTCAGGCTTATCTGCTTCTTGCAGAAAAAATGGAAGAAAACAATCTTGCCGGAGAGGCCTTTAACTTCAGCAATGAGATCCAGCTGACCGTACTTGAACTGGTAGAGAAAATATTGAAGAAAATGAACAGTAATCTGAAACCTAAGGTGCTGAATCAGGGAAGCAATGAAATCAAACATCAATATTTATCCGCGGAAAAAGCAAGAAAGCTGCTGAATTGGACACCGGCCTACACTATTGATGAGGGACTTGAAAAAACGATTGAGTGGTATACGGAATTCTTCAAAAAGTAATGTGAAACGAGGTGAACAAGACTGTGACCAGCGCGTATTGCACCGTTTTATCAAAAGGAAGATTATATCAGGCAGTCGCTTTGTTTAAGTCGTTAGAGCAAGTTGATCAAGACAGTCCCATTTTTATACTTTGCATGGATGAAGATACGCACCGCGTGTTACAGAAGCTGAAGATGAAGCAGCTGAACCTTGTGCCGGTGGCCGCTCTTGAAAATGAATTGCTATTGAAGCTGAAGGAAACTAGAGATCAAAGTGAGTATTGCTGGACGATGAAGCCGATCTTTCTGCAAGCTGTGCTGAACAGCAATCCTGAGCTGGAGCGCGTGACGTATATTGACGGGGACCTCTTTTTCTATGCAGATCCATCGCCGATTTTTGAAAACCAGCCGGACTGCTCGGTGCTGCTTTCACGGGGGGATATTGTAATCCCTTCTTTTGAGAAAGAGCAGATTGACATGCTGCAGCGTCTTTTAGGCAGATATAATTCCGGGTTTATCAGCTTCAAGCATGATGATGCAGGCACGGATTGCTTGGAGTGGTGGAAGGAACACTGTCTTGAGGAATGCAAAAATGCACCGGGTGAAGGGAAATTCGGTGATCAGGGCTATTTGGATTATATGTCTGAGCTGTTTCCGAATGTGTGTGACATTACAACACCCGGCGTGAACATCGGGCATTGGAATTATGGGCAGCATACGTTTTCCTGGAAAGATGGCCGGATCGTGCTGGAGGATGGCAGTCCGCTGATCTTTTATCATTTCAGCGGATACCGAATCGTCAGCATCAATGAAATCAAACAGGTTCATGAAACAACCCGCACAGATCTGCCGTTTGTGCATGAACTGTATCAAGAGACACTGCCGCATATCATTCAGCACATCAAAACGTTAGACCCTGAATTTAACGGTTTTGCTTCAAAAGATGACAACAAATAAATGAGTAAATACAGGAAGTGAAATGAAGTGAAAGCAAGCGTTATTATTCCTGCATATAATTCAAAGGAGCGTCTTTACAACAGCCTTCTGTCATTAAACCAGCAGGAGTGTGATGAAGAATTCGAAGTCATTGTAGCGGACAATGGCTCTGAGGACGGGACGCTCTCGATGCTTGAGTCATTTCAAGCTGATTTTCCGCTGATCTTTACACGGATTAAAGAAAACAGGGGCATTGCGTACGGACGAAATCAGGCGCTTCGCAATGCCAGAGGAGACATCCTGATTTTCCATGACAGTGATATGCTTGCGGCAAAGGACCTTGTGGCAAAACATATTAAAGCCCATGAGAACGAAGAGAATCTCGTCGTGTGCGGGTTGTTTTGGAAACGGATCTACAGTTTTTATTATGAACGGTTTGAAGAAGAACATAAGGAACAGCTCGCAAAGCTCACAGATGAAATGCCGAAGAAAGACAAACAAAAGCTGCTGGAGGAAGCGGACATCAAAAACGGAAGCTTTCTTGATAAAAGCTTTGACCTCGATACCGACTTTATTGACGTGCTGAAGAAGATTTTAGAGGAGTACGGCGATGACTTGAAAGGCTATCATATGCCATGGCGCTTTTTTATCACGAATAATTCCTCTGTGAAACGCAAGCATGTGGTTGATCTCGGTTTATTTGACGAAGGCATTGTGCGGTACGGGTTTGAGGATTATGACCTCGGTATCAGGCTTCATCAGGCCGGATTGACCTTCAGGCTTCGCCGCGATATTGTCAGTGTTCATCAGGAGCATCCAAGCAATTGTAAATCTGTAGACGATATTCGGGCAAACATTGCCTATATGTGCGATAAATACAACAATATCCGCTCTTTAGACGTCCATCTCGCTTTTAACGGGCCGTTCCCGCCTGACATGACGAACAGAATCATGACTGATATTCAAAAGCTGCTGGAGTCTCAGAAATATGATATGCTGCTGAATCTGTTTCTTGAGCTTCTGCATGTTGTTAAAGAGCGCAACATTGATCCAGATTGGCGAAAGAAAGCCCCAAGGGTGACGGCAAAAAGCTTTGATTTACAAACTGTCCGCAAGCTTCTGCCAAAAGCGAAGAAAAAGCTAGGCGTGAACGATTTTGCCAACGCACTGTATGCGCTTGTCAACGATTTGCTGCACGTGGATCTTAGATCATTGGATGTGGTATAAGTGAGTACATTTCATTTTTCAACGATAGTGTCAAGGACACATATCTTTAAGCTCATGCCTATGATTCATTCTCTCCATGAGCATTGCGGTGATTTTCATTTATATGTGCTGTGTGTCGACCAGAAAGCGTATGAATTGCTTCAGCACGTGCCATGGGAGCATGTAACCTTTGTGCAGCTGCATGAAATGGAAGACCCGGAGCTGCTGAAAGCGAAAAGCAACAGAACGTTTCATGAATATTGCTGGACGTTAAAGCCCGCCTTTTTGTTTCATGTGATGAGCAAGTGGGATGACGCTGAATACTTTGCCCATATGGATACGGATCTATTTTTCTTTTCTGATCCGGCGCGTATTTTTGCAGAAAACCCAACGGCGTCTCTGTATTTGACTGATCATCGTAATTCGCCGCGCTTCATGTCCTACTACGACCGAACCGGACGCTTTAATACAGGCTTTGTCGGTGCCGGTCATACAAAGGAAGCATATGAAGCGGTGTGGCAGTGGAGACAGGACTGTATTGAATTTTGCACGGTCGAAATGGATACGGAACGAAAGACATATGGTGATCAAAGATATGTGGAGAAATGGCCGGCGCAGTTTAAAGGTGTTCATGTTGTCAAATCAATAGGAGCCAATACAGCGCTTTGGAATATCGAAAACTATAAGGTCGGGCAAAAGGACGGCCGCGTGTATATAGATGAAACGCCGCTGATTTTCTATCATTTCTCTGGGTTTACACTGGTGACAGAAAAAGAGTTTAATCTTTGCTGGTACTATCGGATTGAAGACGAAGCGACAATTGAGATGATTTATATGCCCTATATATTAAATCTGAAAAGATGGATTGATGAAATACAGTCGGCGTTTCCGGACTTTGCGGATGGCTTTATCCCGAAGCACGCAGTGCCTGACACTCATTTTATCCAGCTGGATTAAAAAACCCCTGCCGCCTGGCAGGGGTTTTTTCAGCTATGCCATTCTCTCAGCTTCTGGTCACTTGGCAATAGGAAGGCAAGGATGCCGAGAACAGGGAGAAAGGCAATGGCGATCATCGTCGGGGTCAGTCCCGCGGCGTCAATCAGAGCGCCCAGCGCCACAGCGCCGATCGCGCCCATCCCGAAGGCAAGCCCGACGGTTAAACCGGACATTGTGCCGATTTTTCCAGGAACTAGCTCCTGTGCGTAGACGACCGTTACAGAAAAGCTCGACATCAGAACCAAGCCAATCAATGCGAGCACGCCATAGGCGAGAACCGGTCCGGCAAATGGCAGCAAGATCGCCAGCGGCGCCGAGCATAACAGCGAACCGAGGATAACGAAGCGTTTTCCAAAACGGTCTGCAAGCGGGCCGCCGAGAAACGTGCCGATTGCGCCGAACAGCAAGAAGACAAAAATATAGCTTTGTGCCTGCTGAATGCTTACGTGATAGGTATCCATCGCGTAAAACGTGTAAAAGTTACCGATCGCACTTGTATACCAAGAACGAGCAAAAATGAGAAATATAATAATAATAAGAGCAGATACAACAGATTTGGTGATGGCCGTGTTTTCAGCCGTTTTCTTTTGTTTGCCTGATTTCTGGGCAAGGCTGCCGAGACGTGAGGCGTACCATTTCGCGATATACATGAGAAACATAACAGCAAGCGCGGCGACAAGCGTGAACCAAACAGCGCCGAATTGCCCGAGCGGCACAAGGATCAGCGCGGTGATCAGCGGCGCCATCGCCTGGCCTGAGTTTCCGCCCACCTGATAAATCGACTGGGCGAGCCCGCGTTTTGTGCCGGCGGCCATATACGCCACACGGGAGCCCTCCGGATGGAAAATGGCCGAGCCTAATCCAATGAAAAACACACAACATAAGATCGTTATGAATGACGGGGCAAATGCAAGGCCCAAAATGCCAAGCATGCTGGCGGTCAAACCGACTGGCAGCGCATACGGCCGCGGCCGTTTATCGGTATACCAGCCGACGACAGGCTGCATGACGGATGACACCATGTTTAATGTGAAAGCGATGATGCCGAGCTGTGTAAACGTCAGGCTCATGGAGCGTTCCAAAATAGGGAACATGGCCGGAATCACAGCTTGAAGCGAATCGTTGAGCATATGGCAAATTCCGATAATAATCAAAATCGGATACACCGTGGTGCCTGGTTTTTGAACTGTTTTTTCTTTTAACGGGGCGGCGATAGCCAATTGAGTCTCCTCCTTACATATATAACCAAAGCATACCACCATATTATTCATAAGGTGAAGAATTTATCAAGAGGAAAAAAGATTCTTATGAAAGAAATACCGTCAGCCTGATTAGGAGCTGACGGTATTTTCGATATTCAAAATGTGATATAGCTCTTCAAGCTTACGAATCTCATAGGTTGGTATGATCTCTGGCACATTCGGCTTCATGTCAGGGTTCATCCAGCAAGTATCCAGCCCGGCGAGCTGTCCGCCTTTGATATCAGCAGTTAGTGAATCCCCGATGATTAATGTGTGCTCTGCTGAAAATTGAGGAATCCGTTCAAACACGTAATCGAAATATTCCTTCATCGGCTTTTGGAAGCCTGTGTCTTCAGAAACGAAAATGTCCTTGAAGAATGGAAATAATCCTGAATCACGGAGACGCTTATATTGTGTGTTAGACACGCCGTTTGTCACGATGTACAAATCAAACTGTTGCTGCAGATTTGAGATGAGATCAAATGCACCGTCAATAAGCTGATGTCCTTCTTCAAGAAAGCGGCGGTATTTTTGCTCAAGCAAAGCGCCGTCCGCTTCGTAACCGTACTCCTTGAGCAAAGCGGAAAAACGCGTGTTTACGACTTCCTCCCGTGTCACCTTACCTTCTTCAAAGGCTCTCCAGAGACCTTGATTGATGGTTTTATACTGCGCCTTCATGTCATTTGTTAAAGGAATGTTCTGATCTTCAAACAGCAAACGCAGGGCTAAAGCTTCTGCCGCTTGAAAATCAAGGATGGTATCATCTACATCAAATAATAAAGTGCGGTATTGTTTCATCTGTGTGTCTCCCTTTCCTCATATGTATTCAAAGTATAGCACATAAAAAAAGGAAAAAGCCGGCGGGTGAGGCACCGCCGGCTGAAAAGAGATTATTTGTTTAATAAGCTGTGTTTTCTCGAATATAGGAAATAAACCAGCGTTCCGACAGCGATCCAGATGACAAATGAAAGCCATGTGACGCCGGGAAGGCTGTACATGAACCAAAGGCAGATGCCTGCGCTGATAATCGGCACAACCGGGACGAACGGCACTCTGAAGGACGCCTTGATTTCAGGATGTTTCTTTCTGAGCACAATGACAGCAATAGATATGACCGTAAACGCGGCAAGTGTTCCCATGTTCACCAGATGGGCCAGCGTTCCGAGGTTAATAAAGCCGGCGATTCCCGCTGCAACGATCCCTGTCAGCCATGTGTTGCGGAACGGGGTTTTAAATGACGGATGAACCTTTGCGAACAATCCAGGCAGAAGGCCGTCTCTGCTCATGGCAAATGTCAAACGAACCTGAGCGTACAGCAAAGCGAGCATCACCGTCGTAATCCCGATAATCGCACCGACAGAAATAATTCCGGCAACAGCGTCCTGTCCGACGAATTTCAGCGCAAAGGATACAGGATCTCCGACATTCAATTTGGCATAAGGCATCATGCCTGTCAGCACAAGCGATACCGCGATGTACAGCACCGTGCAGACGGCTAGAGCTGAAATAATGCCGACGGGCATGTTTTTTTGCGGATTTTTCACTTCCTCTGATGCGTTAGAAACCGCGTCAAACCCAAGGTACGCGAAGAATACAGTGGCAGCGCTAAGTATGACGCCTTTCATCCCGAATGGCATAAAAGGAGACCAGTTATCCGGTTTCACATAGCCGATGCCGACAATAATGAACAATAATATGATCGCGATTTTCATCAGTACGATGACGTTGTTAAAGCGTGTGCTTTCCTTGACGCCTCTGCTGACAATCGCAGTGATGAGGAGAATGATCACCGCAGCCGGAAGGTTAAATACGGCGCCCGCCGTGCTTCCCGGCGCTCCTGTCAGTGCAGCCGGAATATGAAGATTGAAGCCGGCAAGCAGTGATTGAAAGTATGAAGACCAGCCGGTGGCAACCGCCGACAGTGCAATGACATATTCAAGCATGAGATCCCATCCGATCAAAAAGGCGAGCAGCTCTCCAAGTGTCACGTATGAGTATGAGTACACGCTTCCCGAAATCGGAATGGAAGACGAAAACTCAGCATAACAGAAAGCAGCCAGCGCACAGGCGAGCCCCGCTAAAATAAACGATATGATGAGGGCGGGACCTGCACCGGTCGCTGCCACTGTTCCTGTAATGACAAAAATCCCTGTACCGATGACACAACCGATACCGAGCAAGGTTAAATCAAATGCGCTTAACGTACGGGCAAGGCTTTTTGACTTGCTCTGCGCACTCAATGTTTCAAGCGGTTTTTTTCTAAATAATGAACTCATCAAAAGTTCCTCCTGTAAATATTCAAAATATTCTAATCATTATATACAGTTCTTGTTGTATTATATTGTCGAAATTTGACGCAGTCAATAAAATATTTTTCTGCTTTAAATGATAGAAGCGAAACAGCGTTGTCGTATCATAGGATAGTAATTTTTACTAATCGTATATTCAATTTTATGCAAGATGAACCGATAGAAAAAATAGATTCGCCCATATTTTGATTTGCGGTTATAAAGGAGATGCTGACCATGTTTCAATATGAAGAGTTGAATAAACAGTTTATCGGCGGGAAATGGCAGGAGGGCAGCAGCCCAAATGTATTGGAAAACAAAAATCCTTATACTCAAAAAACATTCACAACATTCCGTAAAGCGACTGCTAACGATGTAGATGAAGCGTACAGGGCAGCGGCGCTGGCGAAGAAAAAATGGGATGCGGTCAATCCGTTCGAGAAAAGGACCATTTTAGAAAAAGCCGTCACGTATATCGAAGAGAACGAAGAAGCCATCATTTATTTGATTATGGAAGAGCTTGGCGGAACAAGGCTCAAAGCAGCTTTTGAAATCGGTCTTGTCAAAAACATCATAAAAGAAGCGGCAACGTTCCCAATCCGCATGGAAGGCAAAATTCTTCCGTCAACAATAGACGGAAAGGAAAACAGATTATATCGCGTGCCTGCAGGTGTTGTCGGTGTCATCAGTCCATTTAACTTCCCATTCTTTTTATCTATGAAATCAGTGGCGCCTGCACTCGGAGCCGGCAATGGCGTTGTGCTAAAGCCGCATGAGGAAACGCCGATTTGCGGCGGAACGCTGATTGCGAAAATTTTTGAGAACGCGGGAATTCCAGCGGGGCTGCTGAATGTTGTTGTCACAGACATTGCTGAAATCGGCGACAGCTTCGTTGAGCATCCAGTGCCGCGGATCATCTCATTTACCGGTTCTACGAAAGTCGGCAGCTACATCGGACAGCTTGCGATGAAGCATTTTAAAAAGCCGCTTCTTGAGCTTGGCGGGAACAGCGCCTTCATCGTACTTGAGGATGCAGATATAGAATATGCGGTCAATGCGGCGGTGTTCAGCCGATTTACACATCAAGGACAGATTTGCATGTCAGCCAACCGCGTGCTTGTTCATTCTTCTATTTATGACAAGTTCCTTGAGCTGTACCAGGCAAAAGTGGAATCGCTGAAAGTCGGCGACCCAATGGATCCTGATACGATTATCGGGCCATTAATCAACAGCAGACAGACGGACGGGCTGATGAAGACTGTTGAGCAAGCAATTGAAGAAGGCGCTGTACCAGTGAAGCTTGGCGGATTTAACGGGACGATCGTGGAACCGACGATCTTAAAAGACGTCAAACCGTTCATGAGCATTGCCAAGGAAGAGCTGTTCGGACCAGTCGTCTCCTTTATGAAGTTTGATTCAGAAGACGAAGCGGTGGATATCGCAAACGAAACCCCGTTTGGCTTGAGCGGTGCCGTACATACGTCAAATCTTGAGCGCGGCGTGGCTTTTGCGAAACGCATTGAAACAGGCATGATTCACGTCAATGACACGACCATCAATGATGAACCGAATGTAGCCTTCGGCGGTGAAAAGCAATCAGGCCTCGGCCGTTTAAACGGTGAGTGGAGCCTCGAAGAATTTACAACGCTGAAATGGATCTCGGTCCAGCACGAAAAACGCAGCTTCCCTTATTAATGAAAAGGAGTGAATGGAATTGACCATAAATACGGAAAAAGAAACCGCAGATATTCTGGACGCATTTATCAAAGTAGCCCCTTATTTAAACAGCCTGGTTCAGGATGATATTACAATCGGCATTTATGATACGGAAAAACTGCTCATGAATATACCGGCCAAAACCTTTTCGCTGAACGTAAAAGCCGGCGATCCGCTGCAGGAAGGGGATATCATCACAGATGCCATCCGAAGCAATCAGAAGAAGACGAGCATGGTTCCGAAAGAATTGTTCGGCTTCCCATTGATCGCGCGTGCCATCCCGCTGCACGACGAGAATGGAAGAGTCATTGGAGGCGTCGGCCTCGGAACGAGCCTTGAGGAGTCGTCAAAGCTGCATGATGTCGCGGAAAGCTTATCAGCTGTCGTTGAACAAACAGCCGCGGCTATTTCCGACATTTCTGAATCAATTAACGGGTTTTCAACTCAAATGTCGGGCATTTCCTCTCAGGCGAAAAAAGTAAGCGAAAGCGCCGGTGAAATCGCCGATATTTCAGTAACTGTTAAAGGCATCTCTGACCAAAGCAATCTGCTCGGCTTGAACGCCGCGATCGAAGCGGCAAGAGCAGGGGAGTCCGGAAAAGGCTTCTCTGTCGTCGCAGATGAGATCAGAAAGCTAGCAACGCATTCAAAAGAAAATGTCGGCCAAATTGACCAGATTACGAAAAAAATCCACAGCCTGCTGAAAGGGCTGGAGGAATCCATTGAGTCGATTAACCAGCATACAGACGGACAAGCCGCTGCTGTTGAACAAATTTCCGCCACAATGCAGGAGATTTCAGGAAGCGCACAGCATCTTGCAAAAATGGCCGAAAAAGCGCTTGAGGAAGAGTAAGAGACCGGGGACACATGTCCCCGGTCTTTTTCTATCCTGCATTTCCGTGAAATTTGTCTGACGTTTTACTAGTTTTATTCCAGCGGCTGATTTAAAATGTACACATGAACTTACGTGAGGATTGATAGGAACCATGAGCATATTAAAAGCGGAAAATCTTTATAAAACATACGGAGATAAAACATTATTTGACCATATCTCCTTTCATATTGAAGAGAATGAGAGAATCGGATTAATCGGGCCAAACGGAACAGGAAAATCAACGCTGCTGAAAGTGATTGCCGGCTTGGAATCTATCGAAGAAGGAGAAATCACGAAATCCGGAAGCGTGCATGTCGAATTTCTTCATCAAGACCCGGAGCTGCCTGCGGGGCAAACAGTGCTGGAGCATATCTATTCCGGTGAATCGGCTGTGATGAAAACCTTGCGTGAATATGAAAAAGCGCTGTATGAACTGGGGAAAGATCCCGAAAATGAACAGCGCCAGAAACACCTGCTGGCAGCACAAGCGAAAATGGACGCGAACAATGCATGGGATGCAAACACCCTGGCAAAAACCGTATTGTCTAAGCTTGGCGTCAACGACGTAACAAAACCGGTCAATGAGCTCTCAGGCGGCCAGAAAAAACGGGTGGCCATTGCCAAAAACTTAATTCAGCCCGCTGATTTGCTCATTTTGGACGAGCCGACAAACCATTTGGATAATGAAACGATTGAGTGGCTTGAAGGGTATTTAAGCCAATATCCCGGCGCCGTCATGCTGGTGACGCACGATAGATATTTCTTAAACCGTGTCACAAACCGCATTTATGAGCTTGAAAGAGGCAGTCTCTACACGTACAAAGGCAACTATGAAGTGTTTTTAGAAAAACGCGCGGAACGGGAAGCGCAGGCTGAGCAAAAGGAAACGAAGCGGCAAAACCTGCTGCGCCGCGAGCTGGCTTGGCTCAGACGAGGAGCGAAAGCCCGCTCCACAAAACAAAAGGCGAGAATTGACCGGGTAGAGTCGCTTAAAGAGCAGAAAGGGCCTCAGTCATCAGGTTCACTCGATTTTGCCATTGGCTCGTACCGTCTCGGAAAACAGGTTATTGAAGCGGAGAACGTCATGATCGCTTATGACGGCCGCATGCTCGTCGACCGTTTTAATGAACTTGTCATACCAGGTGAACGGATCGGGATCATCGGGCCAAACGGCATCGGGAAAACAACGCTGTTAAATGCCCTTGCCGGCCGTCATACGCCGGACGGAGGCAATATTACGATCGGACAGACGGTCAGAATCGGCTACTATACTCAGGATCATAGTGAAATGAACGGTGAGTTAAAGGTCATTGACTATATAAAAGAAACGGCGGAGGTCGTAAAAACGGCAGATGGCGATATGATTACAGCTGAACAAATGCTCGAGCGTTTCCTCTTCCCGCGTTCGATGCAGCAGACGTATATCCGCAAGCTGTCCGGCGGGGAAAAACGCCGTTTATACTTGCTTCAGGTTCTCATGCAGGAGCCGAATGTCCTGTTTCTCGATGAGCCGACGAACGATTTGGATACTGAAACATTAAGCGTTCTTGAGGATTATATTGACCAGTTCCCTGGCGTCGTCATCACCGTATCCCATGACCGCTATTTCCTTGACCGCGTCGTCGACCGTTTGATTGTATTTGAAGGAAATGGCGTCATTTCCCGCTTTCAAGGCTCCTATAGCGACTATATGGAGGAGTCAAAAGCGAAAAAAGCGGCCCCAAAACCGACAGCTGAGGAAAAAACGGCTGAAGCCGAGCCGAAGAAAAAACGGAAAAAGCTTTCTTACAAAGACCAGCTGGAATGGGATGGCATCGAAGATAAAATTGCCCAGCTGGAAGAAAAGCATGAGCAGCTCGAAGCTGACATCGCCGCAGCAGGCAGTGATTTTGGCAAAATCCAAGAGCTGATGGCCGAGCAGGCGAAAACTGCGGAAGAGCTTGAGGCTGCGATGGACCGCTGGACAGAATTGTCCCTCATGATCGAAGAACTGGAAAGCTAAAAAGCGTGGCCGCAGCAGGCCGCGCTTTTTTTCACATAATGGACAAAAACGAACCGGCCTGCTTATGTTAGGATAAAATTATGTGTCAGCGGCACATGGAAAACTAACGGAGATGATGAAGTATGACATGGGCGATCGTGATGTTAATTCTCATGAGTCTGGTGAAAATCGTATTAACCTGTCTTCCTACAGGCGTCATAGAATGGCTGCTCGGCAAATTTGAAGTGCACGCCAAGCTGAGTGACGAAAATGCGAGTCTCTCTCTAGATGGAAAACGTCTCGAGGGTGCAGAGAAGCAGAAAGTGATTGATCAATTTAACGAAGCTGTCTTCCTGGAAAAATATTATATTTATCCAGGTGATGAAGAGCGTTATTTACATCCGGAAAACGGCGGCACGCCGCTGGTGATAGATACAAAAAAAGGAAAAAAAGACGTGAAGCTGTTCGTGTACCGCTACGACGACCATATCGACGTCGTGAAACAGTACAAGAAGAAAGTGATCGCGTATCGAGTGCTTTCTGAAAGCCTTCAAAAAGAGTCTCTGTCAGTGGCGGGAAGTTTAGCTTAAACAGGAAAGTGAAAGACGGGTGCTTTATGCTACTCGTCTTTTTTATTGTTTTTTAAAACTTAACGTTTACGTTAAGGTTCAAAAGGTGTATAATGGTAACAGAAACGGCGAAGGGGGATTTACCTTGGAATGGATGAAGATTGATCAAGTGGCCAAAAGAAGCGGACTGACAAAGCGGACCATCCGGTTTTATGAAGAAATCGGCTTGATTCCGGCGCCGAAACGGACAGACGGCGGCGTAAGGCTTTATTCAGAGGATGATATGGAGGAGCTTGAGAAAGTCATCAGCACAAAAGAGGTGCTCGGTTTTTCCCTTCAGGAGCTTCAGCATTTCATGGAAACCAGCCGCCAGCTAGAGTTAAACAAAGAGGGGTATTTGTTGTCACTGGATCCTAAGGAACGGAAAGAAAAACTGGAGGAAATTCAGGAAACCCTGAATCACCAGCTGAGTTTGATTGATGAGAAAATCCGCACATTCCAAAGCTTTAAAGAACGCCTGCAAGGCATGAAAGGCAAAGCGGAACGCGCCATTCAATCAATCGAATGAAAAGTTTGTTAAACGCTATTTTTGTAGCGTTTCTTTTAATGGAATAAAGATGGAGGTTAGGTCAAATGGATAAGACAACACAAGTGAATCAGAAAACGGGTTTGCTCAGCCAGCCAAAAGCGGTATGGGCTGTCGCATTTGCCTGTGTGATTTCCTTTATGGGAATCGGGCTGGTCGATCCAATTCTTCCGGCCATTGCCGCACAACTACATGCTTCACCTAGTGAAGTATCACTCTTGTTTACAAGTTATTTGCTTGTAACCGGATTTATGATGTTTTTCTCAGGAGCCATTTCCAGCCGCATCGGCGCGAAATGGACATTAATTCTCGGACTTATTTTTATTATTGTGTTTGCGGGGCTTGGCGGAAGCTCAAGCTCAATCGCTCAGTTAGTCGGCTATCGCGGCGGCTGGGGATTAGGGAATGCTTTGTTTATTTCAACAGCGCTTGCGGTCATCGTTGGTGTATCAGTCGGAGGAAGCGCCCAAGCGATTATTTTGTATGAGGCTGCGCTCGGTCTCGGGATTTCCGTCGGGCCGCTTGCAGGCGGAGAGCTTGGAAGCATTTCATGGCGCGCACCGTTTTTCGGAGTATCTGTCCTGATGTTTATTGCGTTAATCGCGATTTCTTTCATGCTTCCGAAATTGCCGAAACCGGCGAAACGCGTCGGTGTGTTTGATGCGATGAAGGCACTCAAATATAAAGGCCTTTTAACAATGGCGGTATCGGCATTCTTATACAACTTTGGATTTTTTATTTTGCTTGCTTATTCTCCGTTCGTTCTGGATTTAGATGAACACGGTCTTGGATATGTCTTCTTCGGCTGGGGCCTTCTGCTGGCGATTACGTCAGTCTTTACGGCGCCGCTCGTACACAAAGCGCTGGGCACAGTGCGTTCGCTCGTCGTTCTCTTTATCGCCTTTGCGGCTATTCTCGTTATTATGGGGATCTGGACAGACCATCAGACTTTGATTATTACATGTATCGTTGTCGCTGGTGCTGTTCTCGGTATGGTGAATACGATCATGACAACCGCTGTGATGGGTTCTGCGCCGGTTGAACGTTCAATCGCGTCTTCAGCCTACAGCTCAGTCCGCTTCATCGGCGGCGCGCTCGCTCCGTGGATTGCAGGAATGCTGTCAGAACACTTCACCGCAAGCACACCGTATACAGTCGGAGGGATCGTCGTTTTTGTCGGCATGCTTGTCCTTCTCATGGGACGTAAACATCTTGCTGGAATTAAGGCGGGGCATTAATAACGAAAGACACTGCGAAGATGCAGTGTCTTTTTATTCGTTATAATGCATCATAATCGAATTGGTGAAGGAAAGGACAACCTTTATGACACAATTTTACTATTTTTCGGCTGAAAACTCCCTTTAGAAACCGGTTTTTTCGGTCAGCAAGAACGGCGTTCGCGGAAAGGGCATCCGCTTCGGTCAGACATTGATGCGGCTGGGATTTATCTTGCAGAAGCTGAGAATGTGTCCGTTCATTTACGATTGCCATTTCAAGTGATGGTTCATACTGTAGAGGGGACGTTTGCCATGGATAAGGCAAAGCCAGACGAATATGATCAGAAATGTTTAGAAACGCTCTATCAATACATACACAGCGTCATGAAAAACAGCTTTTCGCCCGAGTGGTTTACCGCTTGGACAGATGAGGAGGATTTTGAGCTGTCTGCCAAAAGAGAGCTGACACTTGGTGAATTCACATCTCCATTTTAAAAGACAGAGAGCTTTTGAGAATCGTTCAGAATAAATGGCAGTAAAAAACCCGCCCTTTAGCAGGCGGGGTTTTTTTTATAAATTAAAGCACTTTCGTCGTCCAAGACTCGCAGTTCCACGTTTCTGTCGCAATATCCATATAAAAGTCTGGCTCGTGGGAAATGAGCAGAATGGAGCCTTTATATTCTTTCAGGGCGCGCTTGAGCTCTTCCTTGGCATCGACATCCAAGTGGTTTGTCGGCTCATCGAGCACCAGCAGGTTTGTTTCTGAGTTGATTAGCTTGCACAATCTGACTTTCGCTTTTTCGCCTCCACTTAATACGGAGACGCGGCTTTCGATATGCTTTGTCGTCAGTCCGCATTTTGCCAAAGCGGCACGGATTTCATACTGCGTATAAGAAGGGAATTCGCTCCATACTTCTTCGATGCACGTATTGTTGTTTGTTTCCTTGACCTCTTGCTCGAAATAGCCGGTATAGATGTGCTCACCGCGTTCAACAGAGCCTTCGAGCGGCTGGATTTCACCAAGCAAACTTTTCAGCAATGTCGTTTTTCCGATCCCATTCGCGCCGTAAAGGGCAATTTTTTGGCCGCGCTCCATGCGGAGGTTGAGCGGACGGGACAGCGGGGAATCGTAACCGATCACGAGATCCTTCGTTTCAAAAATCAGCTTGCCTGACGTTCTCGCCGGCTTGAAGTGGAATTCCGGCTTTGGCTTTTCTGCCGCAAGCTCGATCATATCCATCTTATCGAGTTTCTTTTGGCGGGACATCGCCATGTTTCTCGTGCTGACGCGCGCTTTGTTGCGGGCGACGAAATCTTTCAGCTCTGCGACTTCCTGCTGCTGCTTTTTATAGGCCGCTTCAAGCTGCTGTTTCTTCACCTCGTAGACTTCCATAAACTGATGGTAGTCGCCGACATAGCGTGTCAGCTCTTGATTTTCAACGTGATAAATCAGGTTGATGACACTATTCAAGAACGGAATATCGTGGGAAATCAGGATGAACGCGTTCTCGTATTCCTGCAGGTAGCGTTTCAGCCATTCAATATGCTGTTCATCAAGATAGTTGGTCGGCTCATCGAGAAGCAGAATTTCCGGCTTTTCAAGGAGCAGCTTAGCGAGAAGGACCTTTGTGCGCTGTCCGCCGCTCAAATCGGTGACATCTCGCTCTAAACCGATATCGCTCAAACCGAGACCGCGGGCAATTTCCTCCACCTTGGAATCAATGACATAAAAATCATTGTTTGTCAGCGCGTCTTGAATGACGCCGACTTCTTCAAGCAGCTTCTCGAGCTCGTCGGGATCAGCCTCGCCCATTTTGTTGTAAATCTCGTTCATTTCCTCTTCCATCGCAAATAGATAATGGAACGCGTCTTTCAGGACGTCGCGAATGGATTTTCCTTTTTCCAGCACGGTATGCTGATCCAGATAGCCGACACGGACGTTTTTTGACCACTCGACTTTTCCCTCATCAGGTTCAAGCTTTCCGGTAATAATATTCATGAAGGTTGATTTTCCTTCACCGTTTGCGCCGATCAAGCCGACGTGCTCGCCTTTTAACAGGCGGAAGGAAACGTTATTAAAAATGGCCCGGTCCCCGAAGCCGTGGCTTAAATCCTTTACAGATAAAATACTCATGTTTACACCTCTATCGTTATCAAACACGCACAATCGGCGTGTAATATTCACCCTTTTGATTATAAAGGAGGATTCGGAATGTTGAAAGGTATAGGAAAGAAAAAGAAAAATTGCGTTCCGGGCGAGGTTTTGAGATACTATGGAATAGATTTCAGGAATTGAGGAGAACAAAATGACGCAAACTTGGCCATTTTTACATAATGCACAATCATTTATACAAGAGAATTGGAATGCTTCCGGCTTTCAAACGCCAACCCCTGTTCAAGAGCAGGCAGCCCAGCTGATCATGGATGGAAAGGATGTCATTGCAGAATCGCCGACAGGCACAGGGAAGACGCTGGCGTATGCGCTGCCGGTCTTGGAGCGGATCAAACCAGAGCAAAAGCATCCGCAGGCGGTGATTTTAGCGCCTTCCCGTGAGCTGGTGATGCAGATTTTTCAGGTGATTCAGGATTGGAAAGCGGGCTCAGAGCTGCGCGCGGCTTCCTTAATCGGCGGGGCGAATGTGAAGAAGCAGGTCGAAAAGCTGAAGAAACATCCGCATATCATCGTCGGCACACCGGGCAGGGTATTTGAACTGATTAAAGCAAAGAAACTCAAAATGCATGAAGTGAAAACGATTGTACTTGATGAAGCGGATCAGCTTGTCCTGCCGGAGCATCGCGAGACGATCAAACAAATTATTAAAACGACATTAAGAGACCGCCAGCTTCTATGTTTTTCCGCGACACTCAAAAAGGAAACAGAGGATGTGCTCCGCGAATTGGCGCAAGAGCCTGAGGTGTTGAAGGTACAGCGAAGCAAGGCGGAGGCAGGGAAAGTGAAACATCAATACCTGATTTGCGACCAGCGCGACAAAGTGAAGCTGCTGCAAAAGCTGTCAAGGCTTGAAGGCATGCAGGCACTCGTATTTGTGAGAGACATTGGCAACCTGAGTGTATATGCGGAAAAACTGGCATATCACCACGTTGAACTCGGCGTTTTGCACAGTGAAGCGAAAAAAATGGAGCGGGCAAAAATCATTGCCGCATTCGAAGACGGAGAGTTTCCTCTTTTATTGGCGACTGACATTGCCGCACGCGGTTTAGACATTGAAAACCTGCCATACGTGATTCATGCTGATATTCCAGATGAAGATGGCTATGTCCACAGATCAGGACGAACAGGCCGGGCCGGAAAAGAAGGCAACGTGCTGAGCCTTGTGACAAAATTGGAGGAATCTAAGCTGAAAAAAATGGCGAAGAAGCTTGGTGTTGAACTGAGTGAAGCTGTGTATGCAGGCGGAAAACTGAAGACGAAATAAAAAGAAGGGCGAAAAGCCCTTTTTTGTTGTAAAATAATAGAAAAAGTTTCGCGCAGGGGGTGGGAAGGTGGTTTCAATAGACAGGTTTCAAGCAGTGAAGGAGTCAGAGCTGAAAATTCTTGAACGCTGGTTTGAGAATGAGGATACCAGACGGAGAATGGATGGGATGCTGCCATTAGATGAGTGGTATGCACGAGTAAATAAAGATAAACACGATACTGTCATCATGGCGTATGATGGACAGCTGCCGGCAGGGATGGCCGTTATTGAGTTCGGGGAGAAGCGGACATATATTGGATTGATCGTCAATCCTTTGTACCGGCTTCAAGGGTACGGAAAACGGATATTGCAAAAGCTGATGACCGAACCTGATTTTACTAGCGTGCGGGAATGGGTGGCATGCATTGAAGAAGACAATCGAATCAGTTTAGCTTGCTTTCAAGCAGCAGGATTCACTTTGGAAGATACAGAACCTGATGAAGATGGTTTTCTTACGCTGATTCTTCGCAGCTGATCTCATCGAAACATAAAAGGAGGGCAAAAAGCCCTCCCGTTTTCATCTTCATTCAGCTCGGATCACTGACCTTGATCAGCTGTTTCCCTTTATTTTCTCCCTTAAATAAACCGAGAAACGCGTCAGGAATGTTTTCGAAGCCTTCTGTGATGGTTTCCTCGTAATGGAGTTTACCAGCCTTCAGCCATTCGGCCAGCTGTTTTGCTCCCTCAGAAAAACGATCGGAGTAGTCGCTTACGATAAAGCCTTGCATCAGCGACTTCGTTTTAATGAGTTTTGATTGGACACGAGGGCCCATGTCATCTGCTTCGCTTTCTGCGTTATAGGAAGAAATGGCGCCGCACACCGGAATGCGGGCAAATTCATTGAGCAGATTCATCACCGCGTCTGAAATCGGTCCGCCGACATTGTCAAAATACACATCGACACCGTCAGGACAAGCGTTTTGAAGCGCTTTTTGGATATCATCCGCTGTTTTGTAATTGATGGCTTCGTCAAACTGAAGCTCCTGTTTTAAATAGTCGATTTTTTCATCAGAACCCGCGATACCGACAACTCGCGCGCCTTTGATTTTGGCAATTTGCCCGACTGTTGAACCGACGGCTCCCGCAGCTCCGGAGACAACCACGGTTTCGCCTTCCTTCGGGCGTCCGATGTCCAGCAATCCGAAGTATGCTGTTAAGCCGGTCATTCCCAAAATGCCGAGATAGGCCGAAGCGGGAGCAAGGCTTGTATCAATTTTTCGCAAGGCAGACTCGCTCACAGCGGAAAATTCCTGCCAGCTGAGATTTCCGATGACGATATCGCCTTTTTTCAATTGGTCGCCGTCTGACACGACTTCAGCGATAACCCCGCCAGAAAGCGCTTCATCCAAGGCGAACGGCTCAACATATGACTTCGTATCCTGCATACGGCCGCGCATATAAGGGTCAACCGAAACATAAAGCGTTTTGACAAGCACTTCCCCTTGCTGGGGTTCAGGAACCGGAATGGTTTCAAAGCGAAAGTCTTCATGAACAGGAATACCTTGTGGACGTCTTGCTAATTGAATTTGCTGCTGAGATGCTGTCATTTTCATCCTCCTATCACTTGGTTGACACCACTGTAACATGGACAGGAGAGGAAATACAAAAGGTAAGCTGGCATACAAAAAAGGAGAGGGGGCTCCTCTCCTTTTCATTTCGCCCGTAATTTCGGGCACAGTCCCGTCGGCAGGCACATTGGCTTCTGGTCGATCGGGCTTCTCATGATGCAGCATTCCAAGCCGAAGACTTCACGGAAAAATGGCTGGGTGAACACATCTTCCGGTGTTCCGGCGTTGTATATTTTTCCGTCCAGCACACTGATCAGATAGTCAGCGTATTGAGCGGCTTGGTTTAAATCATGGAGCACCATGACAACGGTGCGGCCATGGTCGCGGTTCAGCTTTTTCAGCAGTTCAAGCACTTCAATCTGGTGTGAGATGTCTAAATACGTGGTCGGCTCATCAAGCAAAAGCAAATCAGTGCCTTGCGCAAGTGCCATTGAAATCCAGGCTCTTTGTCTTTGGCCGCCTGAAAGGGCATCAAGTGTCCGATCCTTCAGTTCAATCATGCCCGTTGCATCCAGCGCCCACTCTACCATGTCATGATCCTCTTGGGTATGCTTGGATAACAGCTTTTTGTGAGGATGTCTGCCAAAATAGCATAATTCCTCTACCGTCAATCCTTCAGGAGCCTGAGGAGATTGTGGAAGAATGGCCAGTTTTTTTGCGACTTCTTTTGATGGCTGGCGGTGGATGTCTTTTCCTTCTAGTAGCACTGTACCGCTTTTCGGGGCCATCAGCCTGGCGAGCGATTTGAGGATTGTTGATTTACCGCAGCCATTAGCGCCGATGAGCGCAGTGATTTTTCCTTCTTCTATCTTTAAGTCGACTCCGTCAATAATCACTGTACTGTCATATGAAAGAGTGAGCTGGTCTGCAGCCAGTTTTCCCATGGTATCCTCTCCCTACTGTTTCCTCGCTTCGAATTTCAATAAATATAAGAAATAAGGCGCGCCGATCACGGCTGTCAGTATTCCGGCAGGTATTTCAACCGGAGGCATGATGCCGCGCCCTAACGTATCTGCAATTAATAATATAATAGCACCAATCAATGCCGATGCAGGCAGTAAATATTTAGCTTTTTCTCCGGTAAGCCGTCTGGCGATATGCGGAGCAAGCAAGCCGATAAAACCGATTGAGCCGACGACGGCTACACAGCTTCCCGCCAGCGCCACCGCGGTGAAAATCAGGATGAATCTCAGCCGGTTTGCGTTTTCTCCGAGACCCTGTGCAAGCTCATCCCCGAGTGACATAAGATCCAGCTTCGGTATGAGTATGCAGACGATCGGAAAAAGAATCAAAAGCCATGGCGCAAGCAGCTTGACTTCTTCCCAGTTTCTTCCCCAGAGGCTTCCTGTCAGCCAAATGAGTGCAGCATTCACGTCGCCCGGAAACTTGACCATCATATATTGCATTCCGGCGTGGCAGACCGCGCCTAAAGCAATGCCTGATAAAGCCAGTGAAGAGGGCTGAATGCTCTTTTTTCGGGCTATCATTAATAATAGTACAGCAATAATGGCGGCTCCGGCAAATGCGGAGAACGGAAGCACGTATACCGGCGACTCAGGAAAGATGAGAATCACAGCCATCGCCGCAAGTCCTGACCCTTTTGAAATGCCGACAACGTCCGGGGAAGCGAGCGGATTTCGGATCACACCCTGTAAAATCGCTCCGGCAGCGGCAAGCCCTGCACCGGCCAAAATCGCTAATATGATGCGGGGCAGACGATATTGCTGGATGATAAATTCAAAGGAATGATCCAGTCCCAGCAGATTCGTCACTACCGCATCAGGTGAAATGTATAATGCACCGATTCCAATGCTGATGACGGACAGAACGATTAAAATCACGGCCAATATGAGTATCGCCAGCAAGGGGCGTTTTTGTTTTCTGGTTGTTTTCTTCATTTCAGATGTCGCCCTTTCCTTGCCAAATATAAGAAAAACGGCGTTCCGATAATCGCGGTGACAATGCCGACCGGTGATTCATAAGGAAATGCAATCCATCTGGCCAGAACATCTGCGTACACCAGCAAAATGGCACCGAACAGTGCCGAAAACGGAAGCACGTATTGATAATGTTCTCCGATCAGCTTGCGGACAATATGCGGGACGAGCAGCCCGACAAAGCCAATCGGCCCGGCGACGGCTACGGAAGCGCCGGAAAGGATTAAAATAATCAAACTGATCAGAATCCGGATGCCGTTCATATTTTGTCCAAGCCCTTTTGCTGTTTCGTCTCCGAGACCGAGAACAGAAACAGAACCGGAAAATACGAGGGCAAGCCCGATGCCAATGACAGAAAACGGAGCGATGGTTATGACGTCCTGCCAGTTGCTGCCGTCGATTGCGCCTGTCATCCAGTACAGAACATCCTCACCTGACTCATTTAAAATAATGATGGCCTGTGTCATAGAGGAGAGGAACAAATGCACGGCCATTCCTGACAGCGCCAGCTTAACAGGTGTCATTCCGCCGGATGAGGCAATCATATACACAATCGCGCCGCCTGCTGCCGCACCCGCAAAAGCGAATATAACAGATGAATAGGGCGATGCCGGCAGAATGACGAGAGAAGCAACGACAAAAAGCGATGCACCCGCATTCACACCGAAAATTTGGGGTGAAGCCAGAGGATTTCTGGTCATAGCCTGCATCAGCGCCCCTGCTACAGCTAGGCTGGCGCCGACAAAAACGCCGATTAAAGTGCGGGGAAGGCGAAGAGTAGAGATGATGAGCTGTTCCTTTGAACCGTCCCATACAAAAAGATATTTCAATGAATCTATGATGCCGATGTCTGAGGCTCCTACTGAAAGATTCAGCCCAAGCCCAAATATAAAAATAATCAGTGCAATGATGAACATCACCAGTCTTGATGATGAGCGCCGTTTGGCTGAATGATACAACAGTCTCACTTCCTTACTGCGTCTGGTTGCAAAAACGAAGAAGCAAGGATTTCCCCTCGCTTCTCATTTGTCCTATTTATTATACACTTTTTTAAGCACATCTTTGGCGCTTGTTTCACTAGACTTGATGCCTCTGAATCTTGTCCAAGTGTCACGGTCCGCATCATAGACTTGTCCATTTTTCACCGCTTTGAGATTTTTCCAGAGCGGGTTCGTTTTCCACTCGTCTACAATGGTTTTGCCTTCGTTGGCTGAGATGAACAAAATATCAGGATCGATTTTGCTCAATTGCTCGAGGCTGACCTCTTGATAGGCGTTATCTGACTTCACAGCATGTGTAAAGCCTAGCATTTTAAAGATTTCTCCGTCATAGGATGATGATGTATGAAGCTGGAAGGAATCCGCTCTTGCAACGCCGAGAACGATGCTGCGGTTTTCATCTTTCGGAAGTTCGGCTTTTAGATCGTTGATGACTTTTTTGTGCTCGGCAAGCTTTTCTTTTCCTTCATCTTCTTTATTTAATGCTTTAGCAATGGTCGTAAAGCTGTCGATCGTTTCGTCATATGTCGCTTCACGGCTTTTTAATTCAATCGTCGGAGCGATTTGTTTCAGCTGTTTATAAATGTTTTTATGGCGCTCAGCGTCAGCGATGATTAAATCAGGCTTCAAGGAACTAATGACCTCAAGATTGGGTTCGCTGCGTGTGCCTACAGATGTGTAATCAATGGAGCTGCCGACAAGCTTTTTAATCATATCTTTTTTGTTGTCATCGGCGATGCCCACCGGCGTAATGCCGAGATTGTGAACGGCATCCAAGAATGAAAGCTCAAGCACAACCACCCGCTTAGGTGTGCCGCTTACTGTCGTTTTTCCTTCTTCGTCATGGATCACTCTGGAATCCTTAGACTTGCTTTCGCCGCTTCCGTTGTTATTCTGGCTTGATGAACAGCCGGATACAATGAGGCAGGCGAGCAATAAAACACTCATGATGGCAATCAACTTGTTAGAATAGGTGCGCATGTCATTCTTCCTTTTTTCAGATTTAGTAATGAGAATCATTATCACATGTAACACTATAATAGCATGGCTTATCATGTCAATATTTTTTTAGTAAAGAAAGCTGCGTTTTTTACTGCTTTCTCATGAAAGCATCATCAGACACAAATAAGTGGTATGCAGCGTTACCGTGTCTTCGAGACAAAAACGCATGGGCGTTGGCTTTAGAGGTTTCGAACATATCAGCAGTGACATAAGGAAGGAGAGTGCTGAGATAACCGGATAATTTCTTTTCTATTTCATCTGTTAGTGCAAATTCAATGTCGCCGATATTCATGATAATCGAGAAAACAAAGTCGATATCGATATGAAAATGTTCCTCGGCAAAAACCGCAAGCTCATGAATTCCTGGTGAACATCCGGCACGCTTATGGAAAATCTGTTTGACTAAATCACTCACAATCCAAGCATTGTATTGCTGTTCTGGTGAAAAGTATTGCATTAGACATACCTCCTGCTCGTACGGATAAAGGCAGCGTTTCATGGTCGTGTGCTCCGTGCAGCGGCTTCTCTTTAATTTTGATTTTTCTGAAAATAGGTCCCGTTCCTATCACTTTACCATGGACGGAAAACAAATAGCTACTACCATTCCTCCTGTTTTTCTCTTTAATGTTCTGGAATCTGTTTCAGGTACAGACGATCGGGTATGAAAGAAATATAGAAAACATGAAGGAGGAATATCGACATGAAACCAGTTGTAAAAGAGTATACAAATGACGAACAGCTCATGAAGGATGTAGAGGAATTACAGAAAATGGGTGTAGCGAAAGAGGATGTATACGTCTTAGCTCACGACGATGACAGAACGGAACGCCTGGCAGACAACACGAATGCCAATACGATCGGAGCCAAAGAAACAGGTTTCAAGCACGCGGTGGGAAATATCTTCAATAAAAAAGGAGACGAGCTCCGCAATAAAATTCACGAAATCGGTTTTTCTGAAGATGAAGCCGCTCAATTTGAAAAACGCTTAGATGAAGGAAAAGTGCTTCTCTTTGTGACAGATAACGAAAAAGTGAAAGCTTGGGCATAAAGCAAAGAAAAAACCAAAAGGCCAATGACGGCCTTTTGGTTTTTTTGCGGTCTTTGCGGTGGTATTTTGCAGAATGCCGCAATAGGATAGCGGAACATTTTCGGTTCTGAATGTCCCTCAATTTGCTATTATATTTTTGTGATAAATTGGAATAAAATCTCACAAAATAGAAAATGGGGGTACATAGTAGATGAAAAAAGTGATGTTAGCTACGGCTTTGTTTTTAGGATTGACTCCAGCTGGCGCGAACGCAGCTGATTTAGGCCACCAGACGTTGGGATCCAATGATGGATGGGGCGCGTACTCGACCGGCACGACAGGCGGATCAAAAGCATCGTCCTCAAATGTGTATACCGTCAGCAACAGAAACCAGCTTGTCTCGGCATTAGGGAAGGAAACGAATACAACGCCAAAAATCATTTATATCAAGGGAACGATTGATATGAACGTGGATGACAATCTGAAGCCGCTTGGTCTAAATGACTATAAAGATCCGGAGTATGATTTGGACAAATATTTGAAAGCCTATGATCCTAGCACATGGGGCAAAAAAGAGCCGTCGGGAACACAAGAAGAAGCGAGAGCACGCTCTCAGAAAAACCAAAAAGCACGGGTCATGGTGGATATCCCTGCAAACACGACGATCGTCGGTTCAGGGACTAACGCTAAAGTCGTGGGCGGAAACTTCCAAATCAAGAGTGATAACGTCATTATACGCAACATTGAATTCCAGGATGCCTATGATTATTTTCCGCAATGGGATCCGACTGACGGAAGCTCAGGAAACTGGAACTCACAATACGACAACATCACGATAAACGGCGGCACACACATCTGGATTGATCACTGTACATTTAATGACGGTTCGCGTCCGGACAGCACATCACCGAAATATTATGGAAGAAAATATCAGCACCATGACGGCCAAACGGATGCTTCCAACGGCGCTAACTATATCACGATGTCTTACAACTATTATCACGATCATGATAAAAGCTCCATTTTCGGATCAAGTGACAGCAAAACCTCCGATGACGGCAAATTAAAAATTACGCTGCATCATAACCGCTACAAAAATATTGTCCAGCGCGCGCCGAGAGTCCGCTTCGGGCAAGTGCACGTATACAACAACTATTATGAAGGAAGCACAAGCTCTTCAAGTTATCCTTTCAGCTATGCATGGGGAATCGGAAAGTCATCTAAAATCTATGCCCAAAACAATGTCATTGACGTACCGGGACTGTCAGCTGCTAAAACGATCAGCGTATTCAGCGGGGGAACGGCTTTATATGACTCCGGCACGTTGCTGAACGGCACACAGATCAACGCATCGGCTGCAAACGGGCTGAGCTCTTCTGTCGGCTGGACGCCGTCTCTGCATGGATCGATTGATGCTTCTGCTAATGTGAAATCAAATGTCATAAATCAAGCGGGTGCGGGTAAATTAAATTAAGAAAGTGAAAAACACAAAGGGTGCTAACCTTTGTGTTTTTTAATTAATTAAAATGTTTATTAACTTAGTTAAGGAGTAGAATGAAAAAGGGGATCGGAAAACAAGTATATAGGAGGAGACCTATTTATGGCTTCAGAAAAAGACGCAGGAAAACAGTCAGCAGTAAAGCTTGTTCCATTGCTTATTACTGTCGCTGTGGGACTAATCATCTGGTTTATTCCCGCTCCGTCCGGACTTGAACCTAAAGCTTGGCATTTGTTTGCGATTTTTGTCGCAACAATTATCGGCTTTATCTCCAAGCCCTTGCCAATGGGTGCAATTGCAATTTTTGCATTGGCGGTTACTGCACTAACTGGAACACTATCAATTGAGGATACATTAAGTGGATTCGGGAATAAGACCATTTGGCTTATCGTTATCGCATTCTTTATTTCCCGGGGATTTATCAAAACCGGGCTCGGTGCGAGAATTTCGTATGTATTCGTTCAGAAATTCGGGAAAAAAACCCTTGGACTTTCTTATTCACTGCTATTCAGTGATTTAATACTTTCACCTGCTATTCCAAGTAATACGGCGCGTGCAGGAGGCATTATATTTCCTATTATCAGATCATTATCCGAAACATTCGGATCAAGCCCGGCAAATGGAACAGAGAGAAAAATCGGTGCATTCTTATTAAAAACCGGTTTTCAGGGGAATCTGATCACATCTGCTATGTTCCTGACAGCGATGGCGGCGAACCCGCTGATTGCCAAGCTGGCCCATGATGTCGCAGGGGTGGACTTAACATGGACAAGCTGGGCAATTGCCGCGATTGTACCGGGACTTGTAAGCTTAATCATTACGCCGCTTGTGATTTACAAGCTGTATCCGCCGGAAATCAAAGAAACACCGGATGCGGCGAAAATCGCAACAGAAAAACTGAAAGAAATGGGACCGTTCAAAAAATCAGAGCTTTCCATGGTTATCGTGTTTCTTTTGGTGCTTGTGCTGTGGATTTTTGGCGGCAGCTTCAACATCGACGCAACCACAACCGCATTGATCGGTTTGTCCGTTCTCTTATTATCACAAGTTCTGACTTGGGATGATATCAAGAAAGAACAGGGCGCTTGGGATACGCTCACTTGGTTTGCGGCGCTTGTCATGCTCGCCAACTTCTTGAATGAATTAGGCATGGTGTCTTGGTTCAGTAATGCCATGAAATCATCCGTATCAGGGTTCTCTTGGATTGTGGCATTCATCATTTTAATTGTTGTGTATTATTACTCTCACTATTTCTTTGCAAGTGCGACAGCCCACATCAGTGCGATGTATTCAGCATTTTTGGCTGTCGTCGTGGCAGCGGGCGCACCGCCGCTTTTAGCAGCGCTGAGCCTCGCGTTCATCAGTAACCTGTTCGGGTCAACGACTCACTACGGTTCTGGAGCGGCTCCGGTCTTCTTCGGAGCAGGCTACATCCCGCAAGGCAAATGGTGGTCCATCGGATTTATCCTGTCGATTGTTCATATCATCGTATGGCTTGTGATCGGCGGATTATGGTGGAAAGTACTAGGAATATGGTAGAAAGAAAAAGGCAGACGCGGTCTGCCTTTTTTTATTTTCACTCCTTCGCAAGAAAACGGATTTTGAAAAATGAGAAAATTCCCTGTGAAAAATGGTATGATCTAGGTAGAAAGGACGGCTGGTGCTGTGGTGAAAAAGCGGTTCCATTTTTCCCTGCAAACAAAAATAATGGGGCTTATTGCGGCTCTGCTGGTCTTTGTCATTGGTGTGCTGACCATTACGTTAGCCGTTCAGCATACACAGGGAGAACGGAGACAGGCAGAGCAGCTGGCGGTTCAAACGGCGAGAACCATTTCCTATATGCCGCCGGTTAAAGAGCTCATTGAGAGAAAAGGCGGACATGCGGCTCAGACGCAAGAGGTCATTGAACAAATGAAAGAACAGACTGGCGCGTTTGCCATTTATGTTTTGGACGAAAAAGGAGACATTCGCAGCGCCTCTGGAAAAAGCGGATTAAAGAAACTGGAGCGCAGCAGAGAAATTTTGTTTGGCGGTTCGCATGTTTCTGAAACAAAAGCGGATGGACGAAGAGTGATCAGAGGGAGCGCGCCGATTATAAAAGAACAAAAGGGATACAGCCAAGTGATCGGCAGCGTGTCTGTTGATTTTCTGCAAACGGAGACAGAGCAAAGCATCAAAAAGCATTTGAGAAATTTGAGTGTGATTGCTGTGCTTGTACTGCTGCTCGGATTTATTGGCGCCGCCGTGCTGGCGAAAAGCATCAGAAAGGATACGCTTGGGCTTGAACCGCATGAGATCGCGGCTCTATATCGTGAGAGGAACGCAATGCTTTTCGCGATTCGAGAAGGGATTATTGCCACCAATCGTGAAGGCGTCGTCACCATGATGAACGTATCGGCGGCCGAGATGCTGAAGCTGCCCGAGCCCGTGACCCATCTTCCTATAGATGACGTCATGCCGGGAGCAGGGCTGATGTCTGTGCTTGAACAAGGAGAAATGCTGCCTAACCAGGAGGTAAGCGTCAACGATCAAGTGTTTATTATCAATACGAAAGTGATGAATCAAGGCGGGCAGGCGTATGGGATTGTCGTCAGCTTCAGGGAGAAAACAGAGCTGAAGAAGCTGATCGACACATTGACAGAGGTTCGCAAATATTCAGAGGATCTCAGGGCGCAGACTCATGAATTTTCAAATAAGCTTTATGCGATTTTAGGGCTGCTTGAGCTTGGGGAGTATGATGAAGCCATTGATCTGATTAAAGAGGAATATGCGATACAAAATGAACAGCATGATCTTTTATTCCATAACATCCATTCGCAGCAGGTGCAGGCCATTTTGTTAGGGAAAATAAGCAAGGCATCGGAAAAGAAGGTCAAGCTGGTGATTGATGAGAACAGCTCACTCGCGCCTCTTCCTGCGCATATCGGCTTGTCCCATCTTATTACGATTATTGGCAATTTAATTGATAACGCTTTCGAAGCTGTAGCGGAGCAAAGCGTGAAGGAAGTTTTGTTTTTTATCACGGATATGGGCCATGACATTGTCATTGAAGTATCAGACACAGGGCCCGGTGTGCCGCCAGAGAAAATAGAAGCTGTGTTTGAGAGAGGCTATTCTTCAAAGGGGATGAGGAGAGGCTACGGTCTGGCCAATGTGAAAGACTCAGTGCGTGAACTGGGCGGCTGGATCGAACTGGCGAATCAAAAAACTGGCGGGGCGGTATTCACTGTGTTTATACCGAAGGAGAAACAAAGGGGGAATCCATTTGATTCACATCGCGATTGCGGAGGATGATTTTCGAGTTGCGCAAATCCATGAGAGATTGATTAAACAGCTTGATGGATTCAAGATTATCGGCAAGGCGGCCAACGCAAAAGAGACATTGGCGCTTTTGAAGGAACACAAGGCTGATTTGCTTCTGCTGGATATTTATATGCCGGACGAGCTTGGTACCGCGTTGATTCCTGATATACGAAGCCAATTTCCTGAAGTGGACATTATGATTATCACAGCGGCAACAGAAACCCGGCATTTGCAGGAAGCGCTAAGAGCAGGAATTGCCCACTATTTGATCAAACCCGTAACGGCTGACAAATTCAGGCAGGTGCTGCTTCAGTATAAAGAAAAAAGGAAGCTGCTCATGTCTCAGCCGGAGGTCAGCCAATCCATGATCGACCATATTTTTGGGAACGGTGTGAAGACAGCTTTGACGGCAGAGGATTTGCCGACTGGCATTAATTCGATTACACTGCGAAAAATTAAGGAAGCGCTTCAGACTGCGTCAGAAGGATTGACAGCGGAGGAACTTGGGGAAAAAATGGGGGCGTCACGAACAACTGCCCGCCGTTATGCCGAGTACCTTGTGTCAAAGGAAGAAGCAAGAGCCGAGCTTGAATACGGGATTATCGGCAGGCCGGAGAGAAAATATTATTTGGCGGCGGATTAGTTATGAAAAAATCTATAAGCCTATTGATTTTTCTATTGATCTTTATGCAGGGTGATATCAGGCAGGCGGCTGCGCCGCGCCTTCCGGACGGGCCGATAGAAATTGTCGTCCCTGCCGAACCTTCTGGCGGCTGGGATGTCACAGCGCAGGCGATCCAATCTATTTTGAGGCAGAAGCAGATCGTGAAGGGTGATGTTCATATCGTCTATAAATCCGGCGGCGGGGGAGAGAAAGGCTGGAAATATGTCAAAAATAGCAGCAAACAAACCATCAGCATGACGTCCAGCCTAATATTGAGCAATGATCTTCTCGGGCAAAGCAAATTAAAAATGTCCGATTTTACGCCGCTCGCCATTCTCTCCAAGGAATGGCAGACGGTTGCATTGCCAAAAGGGTCAGCGTTAACAAATGGCAAGGATGTGCTGAATGAGATCAACATGCATCCCGGCAAGGTGAGAATCGGCTTTGCCCCGGGGTTTGGCAATGATGATCAGCTCTCGTTCGTCAGAGCGGCAGATATGTACGGCATTGACCCGTTTGACATTCAATTCTCACAGTATGACAGCAGTGAACAGCTCATTCAGGCGCTGATCAGACATGAGATAGAAGCGGCTTCCATGACACTTTCTGAAGCGAAACCATATGAACGAAACGGCGATATCACGTTAGCCGCTGTAACGTCTGATAAAAGACTTCCCGGTTTTCCAAATGTACCGACGTGGAAGGAGCAGGGAATCCCGTTTGTTTTTTCTCATTGGAGAGGGATTTTGGGCCCGAAAAATATGTCTGAGGAAGAGATTTCTTACTGGGATCAAGCGCTAAAGAAGGTCACCTCTTCACCTGAATGGAAGCGGAAAATAAACGAACAGGACTGGGAAAGCTTTTATTTGAACAGCAGGGAAACGAAACGGTTTTTAGAAGAGCAATCTGCTTTTTATCAAAGCATCATGACAGGAAATTAAGATCCCGGCATCCCGGGATTTTTTTCATGCCGAAAATTGATCAAAAAGAACAAAACGGTTTTAAAAAATTAAAAATACAAAAAAACCAAATTATTTACTTGCGGTTGGTTTTCCCATACGATGGCAAAAAGGCAAGACAAAAAGGGGAGTAAGGGAGAAAAAAATGTAAGCGGATTCATTTAAGGGGGAATGGATGTGTTAGCAATCTTAGGCTTTCTCATGATGCTTGTGTTTATGGCATTGATCATGACAAAGCGGCTTTCTGTTTTAACAGCATTGGTTTTGACGCCGATTGTGTTTGCGCTTATCGCCGGATTTGGATTTACTGAAGTTGGGGACATGATGATTTCGGGGATTCAGCAAGTCGCGCCGACTGCGGTCATGATTATGTTTGCGATCTTATATTTTGGAATTATGATTGATACAGGCCTGTTTGATCCAATGGTTGGCAAAATTTTAAGCATGGTCAAAGGAGACCCTTTAAAAATTGTTGTCGGGACAGCGGTTCTTACAATGCTCGTCGCCTTGGACGGAGATGGCTCGACAACGTACATGATTACGACAAGCGCCATGCTTCCGCTCTATTTGCTGCTAGGCATCCGGCCAATTATCTTGGCGGGAATCGCGGGAGTCGGCATGGGAATCATGAACACGATTCCATGGGGCGGTGCGACGCCGAGGGCGGCGAGTGCGCTGGGGGTTGATCCAGCTGAGCTTACAGGGCCGATGATTCCTGTCATTGCAAGCGGGATGCTTTGTATGGTGGCGGTTGCGTATGTGCTTGGAAAAGCGGAACGAAAGCGCCTTGGTGTGATTGAACTGAAACAGCCAGCCAATGCCAATGAACCGGCTGCTGCGGTTGAAGATGAGTGGAAGCGGCCGAAGCTTTGGTGGTTCAATTTGTTGTTAACGCTTTCTTTAATAGGATGTTTAGTATCGGGTAAAGTCAGTTTAACCGTACTGTTTGTCATTGCGTTTTGTATTGCGCTGATTGTGAATTATCCCAATCTCGAGCATCAGAGACAGCGCATCGCGGCGCATTCCAGCAACGTGCTGGCTATCGGTTCAATGATTTTTGCCGCGGGGGTGTTCACGGGGATTTTGACAGGCACGAAAATGGTTGATGAAATGGCGATCTCGCTCGTGTCCATGATACCGGAACAAATGGGCGGATTGATCCCAGCGATTGTTGCCTTAACAAGCGGCATTTTCACATTTTTGATGCCGAATGACGCGTATTTCTACGGGGTGCTGCCGATTTTATCAGAAACAGCTGTCGCATACGGTGTGGATAAAGTGGAAATTGCCAGAGCCTCTATTATCGGCCAGCCGATTCATATGCTGAGTCCGCTTGTGCCATCCACTCATTTGCTTGTCGGACTCGTCGGAGTTTCTATTGACGACCATCAAAAATTCGCATTGAAATGGGCGGTTCTCGCAGTGATCGTCATGACGGCTATCGCTCTATTGATCGGTGCGATCTCTATTTCCGTATGATAATTCAGGCGTAATGACACACACTAACGGCATACAACATTCCGGAGGTGTCATTATGAGTGATCCTTATATGCCGCTGACTTCAGTCAGAAGCGCGGGGTTCGAAGCGGCAAAAGGGGTGCACGGCCTGACTGTGCAAATTGCGAATGTCTATTTTATTCAGCTGCCTTCTGAACCTCACTCATTTGTTTTAATTGATGCCGGCATGCCTCAATCAGCCGGCATGATTGTCAATGAAGCCAAACAAAGATTCGGTGAAGGGTTTCAGCTGAAGGCGATTATCCTTACACACGGGCACTTTGACCATATCGGGGCAATCGAAGAGATTCTTGAGCATTGGGATGTACCTGTTTATGTTCATTCTCGGGAAATGCCCTATGTAACAGGTAAAGAAGATTATCCTCCGGCTCGTCCTGACAGCAAGAGCGGGCTGGTCGCCAAGCTGTCGCCGCTGTTTCCGCGGCACTCCATCGATATTTCCTCACATGTCCAGGCACTGCCGGAAGACGGTTCAGTTCCTTTTCTTGACGAGTGGATGTGGATCGCGACACCAGGACACACGCCGGGCCATATTTCGTTATTCCGCGATGACGGCCGCGTGCTTGTGGCAGGTGATGCTGTTATTACAGTGGAACAGGAGAAAATGGCTGACGTCTTGATACAAAAACAGGAGCTTCACGGGCCGCCGGCTTATTTCACGCCTGACACAGAGACGGCCGCGGAGTCCATTCTAAAGCTGGCCGGTCTTGAACCGGAAGCGTTATTGACCGGGCACGGCATACCGATGACCGGCAAAAACTTTCGAAGTGACTTAACTGAATTGGCAAATCGGTTATCGTCTATTTGACACCCGCACCACGCGGGTGTTTTTTATTGTTTTCCAGGAAGTTGCAGAAAAATCATTTGTCTTGCCGCTTAAAAACGATACAATGAAAAGCATGAAGTGATGTGAAGGGGAGAGTTTGTTGGAAGAAAAAGAAATACTCTGGAACGAAGCGAAAGCGTTTATTGCCGCATGCTATCAGGAATTGGGAAAGGAGGAGGAAGTGAAAGACCGTCTCGAGGGCATTAAAAGTGAAATTGACCTGACCGGAAGCTATGTACATACGAAGGAAGAGCTGGAGCACGGAGCGAAAATGGCTTGGAGAAATAGCAACCGCTGCATCGGCAGATTGTTCTGGAATTCGCTGAATGTTATTGACAGACGAGACGTCCGGACGAAGGAGGAAGTGCGTGACGCCCTCTTTCACCATATTGAAACCGCCACCAATAACGGGAAAATCAGACCGACCATTACGATTTTCCCTCCGGAAGAGAAGGGTGAAAAGCAAGTCGAGATTTGGAATCATCAGCTGATCCGGTACGCTGGATATGAGTCAGACGGAGAAAGAATCGGCGACCCGGCTTCCTGTTCCCTGACAGCAGCCTGCGAAGAGCTCGGCTGGCGCGGAGAACGAACGGATTTTGACCTTCTGCCGCTCATTTTTCGCATGAAAGGCGACGAACAGCCTGTCTGGTATGAGCTGCCGCGTTCACTTGTGATCGAGGTTCCAATCACACATCCGGACATCGAGGCGTTTTCTGATTTGGAGCTGAAGTGGTACGGCGTGCCTATTATTTCTGATATGAAGCTTGAGGTCGGGGGCATTCATTATAATGCCGCGCCATTTAACGGCTGGTATATGGGCACGGAGATCGGAGCGAGAAACCTCGCAGATGAAAAGCGGTACGACAAGCTCAAAAAAGTAGCGTCCGTGATCGGCATCGCCGCTGATTACAATACGGATTTATGGAAGGATCAAGCGCTAGTTGAATTGAATAAAGCTGTGCTGCACTCGTATAAAAAGCAGGGTGTCAGCATCGTTGACCATCATACAGCGGCAAGCCAGTTTAAACGGTTTGAAGAACAGGAGGAAGAAGCGGGCAGAAAGCTGACGGGGGACTGGACGTGGCTGATTCCGCCAATTTCACCCGCTGCCACTCATATCTTCCACCGCTCCTATGATAACTCAATCGTTAAACCGAACTATTTTTATCAAGATAAGCCTTATGAGTAAACAATAGAAAATCGATGATGGCCTTCAAGGCTGCGGGATTCAGTCACAGAGATGTCGGTAACCTTTGAGAAAGGGCTGCCTTTCTTTACTGCCTCAACAAACGATTGCAGGGCGTTTTCCGGACCCTCTGCCAAAATCTCGACACGCCCGTCATCACGGTTTTTGACCCAGCCGGCCAGTTTTCGTTTATCAGCTTCCATTTGAACAAAATAGCGAAAGCCCACACCTTGAACCCGGCCGTCAACAATGATTCGGTATTGAAGCATGTAAAAACCACCTTTTCTTTTTATGATAATCAATCATTTTACAACCTGTAAAGGGGATGTGTTTGTATGAAACCAGAGCGCTATTCAGTTCTTTCTCTTAATCTGGGAAAACCGCAGACGCTTGAATATGACAGAAAGAAAATCGAAACCGGCATCATGAAGCGGCCGGCTGAATCAGCCGTCATGCTGTATCGGGAGAATTTTGAAGGAGACGGACAGGCGGACCTCGTCAACCACGGCGGACCTGATAAGGCTGTCTGTGTCTACCCGGCGGAGCATTATCCGTTTTGGGAAGAGTTCCTCTCAAGACCGCTGTCAAATGCCGCATTTGGAGAAAATCTGACGGTCGCGGGCCTGACTGAGGAGAATGTTTGCATCGGGGATGTGTTCAGGCTTGATGAAGCTGTTGTTCAGGTCAGCCAGCCGCGCCAGCCGTGTGTAAAGCTGGCGAAAAAGTTTGGTGTAAAAGAAATGGTGCTGAAGGTCCAGCAAACCGGCTATACAGGGTTTTATTTTCGCGTGCTGGAGGAGGGCAGGGTGTCTCCCGGCGCGAACCTTGAATTGCTGTCCAGAGGAGAGAAGGGCATATCCGTCCAGTTCGCCAACCGCATCAACTACCATGATGCAAAAAATCTCACCGCCATTGAACGGATTTTAAGTGAGGCTGCACTATCGGAAAGCTGGAGAGCGTCCTTTATGAAAAAAAAGGACAGGCTGCTGCCGGTTGAATAGAAAAAAGCCGCGCATATCAACGTGCGCGGCTTTGCCATATTTAAGATTGTTTTTTCTTTGTTTCAAGCAGGTTGGCAAGAAAATAGGTTTTATAGCTTTGAAGCTTTCTTCCCTCATGGTGCGTGATCCCCTGCTTTTTTAGTTCTGCCACATACCAGCCTTTACTGCCGTAATGCATGTCAGAAAACTCCTTTCCCTATCTGATTTCGAAACGATTGGCATTGTAACATCTATAAAAAGATGCTGAAAAGAGATGCGGAGAAAACTGAGCCTTTCGCACTAGATGTACGAATGTTCTTCTGTATGTATATGCGGAGCAAAAGCCGAATATGATTTAATGGCCGGTTAGTTTGATCATGACAACGCCAAATGTCATAATGGCGAAAACAATGCCGATATATGTGAGCATCCCGTTTTTTTTCTTAACGCCGTAAACGGTCATAATGATGCCTTCAATGAAAAAAATGATGCCGAAAATAATAAACCACATGCAGATAAAGGCTCCTTTCACAGACATAATAGTAGTGTAGCATATCTGAAAGAGCCGGGCTGTGACAATATCAAGAAAGCCGGGCGCATATCGCCCGGCTCATGTTTTATTGTTTAGCAACCAATTTGACCAGAAGCTGTGCCAAATGTTCTTTCTCATCTTCGTCTGCAACGCTCCAAAGCTCTTGCAGCAGCATTTCTTCACCGTTTTGCGGCTCTTCATGCTTTGCGAGGTAGTCTCCCAGGATCGCAGCGCTTTTTACAAGCTTGTCGTCATCCAATCCCAGCTTTTTGCCTCGGTTGACTTGTTTTTTCAGGTAGCCTTTAAATTCATCAAAGTCTTTTAAAATGTCTTCTTTTATTGTGCAATGCATCGCGTTCATTTCGTTTTCAATTTGGATTTTTTCTTGATCTCTGTGCATTGCAAGACCTCCTCGTGCAGAATAATGATGTTTTACCTGCTATTGGAGGAGGTTAAACCTGCCGGAAGCCCGGAATGTGTTTTACAGTTTCGTCAGGATAATCGGTTCATCTTTTGTGATGACGATCGTGTGTTCAACTTGGGCAACCATGCTTTTATCCGGCGTCTTGAACGTCCAGCCGTCTCCAGCTTCAACAATCGTTTCTGCTTTCGTTGAAATAAACGGTTCAAGCGCGATGACTGTGCCATTTTTGAACAGTGCGTTATCAAACGGATCATAATAGTTCATGATGTGGTTCGGCGCTTCATGCAGGCTTCGGCCGATTCCGTGGCCGGTCAGGGTTTTGATGACGGTAAAGCCTTGAGAGCGTGCTTCATGATAAACGGCTCTTCCGATCTGGTTTTGGCGCTTGCCCGCTTTTGCCTGCTGAAGCCCCTTTTGAAATGCGTTTTCCGCGCATTGGCAAAGCTTATGAAGGCGTTCTTCTCCTTCACCGAGCACAAATGAGATGCCTGTGTCGGAATAGAAGCCGCCAAATTCAGCGGAGATGTCGATGTTGACAAGGTCTCCTGCTTTTAAAATTTTGGATGTGCTTGGTATGCCGTGAGCCACTTCATCATTTACGCTGATGCATGTCACGCCTGGAAAATCATATTCCTTCTCAGGAGCTGAAACGGCGCCGTGCTCATCAAGCACAGCTTTTCCGATAAGGTCAAGGTCTTTTGTGCTCATGCCGGGCTCTGCCTTCCGCTTCATTTCTTCACGCGCAAGCGCGACGATTCTTCCGATTTTTTTCAGGCCTTCTAATTCTTGATCGTTTGTTACAATCATCTGTCATTCCCGCTTTCTTTTTAAATAATCTAGATTAAGCTTACCACAACTGTCTTAAAAATAGGAAACACACGGACCTGGGAAAAAAGAAATACCCCCGGGAAAATTGGTATAGATCACTAGATATCTTATATGGTATATTTGAAAAAAAAGGGTATGAGGGGGATGGGTATGCTTTCATTTTTACAAAAACTCGGGAAGTCATTTATGCTCCCGATTGCAGTTCTGCCTGCGGTTGGAATTATCCTTGCGCTTGGCAGAGAGGATGTATTTAATATCCCGTTTGTCTATCAGGCGGGGACGGCGGTTTTTGATCATCTGCCGCTTATTTTCGCGATCGGAATTGCCATCGGCATTTCAAAAGACAGCAATGGGGCCGCGGGTTTATCAGGGGCGATATCGTATCTGATGCTTGACGCGGCAACAAAGACAATTGATAAAACAAATAACATGGCGGTGTTTGGGGGAATTATTGCCGGTTTAATTGCCGGTTACACCTATAACCGCTTCAAGGATACCAAGCTGCCTGAATATCTCGGGTTCTTCAGCGGCAGACGGCTTGTGCCGATTATAACAGCCATTATTACGATCATTTTAGCGGGCATATTCGGAGTCGTCTGGCCGCCGATTCAATCGTGTATAAACTCGTTTGGAGAGTGGATGCTCGGGCTCGGCGGCATCGGGGCAGGCATATTCGGCCTATTCAACAGGCTGTTAATTCCGCTTGGCCTTCACCATGTGCTGAACAATATTTTCTGGTTCCAATTCGGAGAATATAACGGAGTGACAGGGGATCTGGCGCGCTTTTTCGCGAAAGATCCGACAGCGGGCACATATATGACCGGATTCTTCCCAATCATGATGTTCGGTCTTCCGGCGGCGTGTCTGGCTATGGTTGTGACTGCGAAGCCGTCTAAACGGAAAGCGACGGCTGGAATGATGATTGGGTTTGCTTTAACGGCGTTTATCACAGGGATTACGGAGCCGATTGAGTTTGCATTTATGTTTTTATCTCCGCTTTTATACGCTGTTCACGCGGTCTTAACCGGGTTATCTTTATTTATCGTCAACTGGCTCGGCATCCGCTCAGGCTTCTCTTTTTCAGCCGGTGCTATCGATTATGTGCTCAGCTATGGAATCGCAGAAAAACCGCTGCTTCTGCTTTTGGTAGGTATATGCTATGCGGCAGTATACTTTATCGTGTTTTATGTACTGATTAAGGCTTTGAATTTAAAAACACCTGGACGGGAAGACGATGATGTAGATGAAGTGCTGGATGAAAATACTGTTCAGGATGTAAATGAAAACATCATGCTGAAAGGGCTCGGCGGAAAAGAAAACCTTCAAACCATTGATCATTGCGCCACAAGGCTGCGACTGACTGTGAAGGATACCGCTTTGGTGGATGAAGCGCTGCTAAAGAAAGCAGGCGCAAAAGGGGTTGTCAAATCGGGCGGGAAATCGGTTCAAGTCATTATTGGCCCGAATGTGGAATTTGCGGCGGAAGAATTGAGAGCTGCTGTCAAATAAAAAAAGCGGAGAGGGCAACCTCTCCGCTTTTTCTTATTTATCTTCGTTATCCTTTGACGTTTCGGAAGAATCTTCGTCATGTTTTGTGTAATCATAATCAGAAGGATTCACCTTCTTAAAACCTTTCGGCTCGTAGAACCGCAGCAGGTCTCCGTTTATGATTTTATCGGACATTTCAAGTTCCTTCTTGACGAGCGAGTCTTCAGACTTGTCGACTTCGGATTCATCGAGTTCTTTTCCGGTTTTCGTGTCGTAATACTTACCGGATATTTTCGTGTACTTCGGTGAAATAAAGTCTCCGTTTCGGAACGGAATCACTTCACGGTGTTCTTTCGATAAAATATCAGAACCGGACATCAGATAGTCCTTCGTATCCACTCCGAGCAGATGCAGAATGGTAGGAGCCACATCAACGTCTCCGGCATATTTATGAACTTTCTCGCCCTTCACGCCGGCAGCGTGGATAAAGAGCGGCACCCGTTGAAGCTGGGCGTTGTCGTAATCAGTGATTTCATCCTTGCCAAGCACTTTCGCCATCGCTTTATTGTGGTTTTCAGAGATGCCGTAGTGGTCTCCGTACATCACAATAATCGATTTATCATATAACCCGTCTTTTTTCAGATCATTGAAGAATTGTTCAATGGACTGATCAAGGTAATGGGCTGACTGGAAGTAGTTATCGACGACAGAGTCACCAAAGTCTCCAGCCGGGAAGTCTGTATCCCCCTCATCCATTCCGAATGGGAAGTGGTTAGACAGGGTAATGAACTTCGTATAGAACGGCTGCGGCAGGCTTTCCAGCAGCGGCATTGATTCTTTGAAGAACGGTTTGTCTTTCATGCCGTAGTTTTTCGTGTTTTCTTCGTTCATGTCATAGTAAGCAGAATCAAAGAATTTATCAATGCCTTCCGCTTTGTACATTTCGTTACGGTTCCAGAACGTCTGCGTGTTCCCGTGGAAAGTAGCAGATGTGTAATTCTTAGACTTCAGAATCGCCGGAACGGATTGCAGCGTGTTTTGCGCTTTGTTTACGAAAACTGAACCTTGAGCCAGCGGGTACAGAGAGTTTTCCATCATAAATTCAGCATCAGATGTTTTACCTTGTCCCGTTTGGTGAAAAAAGTTATCAAAGTAGAACGTTTCGTTATCATGTGCCAGTTTATTTAAGAACGGTGTCACTTCTTTGCCGTCAATTTTATAGTCGATGATAAATGACTGCAAAGATTCAAGTGAAACGTAAATGACGTTTTTTCCTTCCGCTTTGCCGAAATACACGTTATTCGGCACATCGTAATTGGCTTTCATGTAGTTTTCTACTTCCGTCACGTCGCTGGAATCGGCAAGCGCACGCTGGCTGTTGGACTTGATATTCTGTACAGCGTCATAAATCGTGAAATTGTATGTTCCCAAGTATTTCACAAGATAGTTCCGGTCGAATGATCTTGTCAGCAATTCAGGACGGTCTGATTCCGCAACTGCCAGGTTGATCAAGAACACAAGAATTGAAGATGCAAAAATAATTCGGAACGATTTTTTGCTTGACGTTTCGGCAGGCTTGTTCACTTTGATCGCCAAGATGATCAGGATGATCGTATCGATAAAGTAAAAGGCGTCAGTCGGTCTCATCAGCGAAAATGCGCTGTCACCGAGTTGGCCGCCGTTTGTTTTAGCCTGCATAATGACCGGAATTGTAATAAAATCATTGAAAAATCTGTAGTACACAATGTTTGCGTACAGTAAAAAAGACATTAAAAAATGAATCACTATAATGGCTGTCTGCTGTAATTTTTTCTTGAACAAGAGTCCAAAGCCAAGAAAGAACAAGCTTGAGCTAAGAGGATTCACAAAAAGCAATATTTTTTGTATCGTGTTGTCTATTCCTAAGTTGAAGTTCAGGACATAACCGACATACGTTTTGATCCATAACAGGACGACCGCGATTAAAAAGAAGGCCAGTCCTCTTTCTTTTATAAATGTTTTCATTGTTACACTCCTTTTTTCCGATCCAGTTCGAGCGAAACGATAGAAAAAACGAACGTATCCAATATAACACGAATCAGCAGATTAGAAAAGTGAAAATCGTATGATGGAGAAAGTGGCGAAAAACGCCGTCGAATCAACGTTTCGCTTTGAAATTACCAAATGTAAAACAAGGTATCTTTCTAGAAATAAAGGAATAAAATGGTACATTAAGAATTGTATGATAAAATATAAGGTATAGATAAAAAGAGGTGAAATGATGGATTTTTCCCATATTGTGTCTGAAGATAAAATTAAGCGCGCCATCAAAGACGGGGACTTTCAAAACCTCCCGGGAATGGGGAAGCCGCTGCCGAAGGATGACGCGGCACACTTGCCGGAATCGCTGCGCATGGGCTATCGTATTTTGAAAAACGCGGGAATGGCAGAGGACGAGGGCGCGCTCAAAAAAGAGCTTATGACCATCGACCATTTAATCGAAAAGTGCTATGACGAAAAAGAACGCGAGCAATTAATCAGAAAAAAATCTGAAAAGCAATTGCTGCTTGATAAGCTTGTCGACAAAAAAGGCATGTTTTCAAAGCCAGCATCCGCTTTTTATAAGAATAAAGTATATGACCGGCTTGGACGAAACAGACCTTCTTCCAGCTGATTTGTCTTGTCTGCAGGATGGCGATTGATAAAAGCCATCCTTTTTATGTTCCAAGTTCTATGTCAAAAGGTTTATGTTTTTCCATCTATGGGAAATGACCCATAAACGAAAAAAGGGTGATGGGATGGAACGACTATTAGTATGGATAGAGCATATATCTGATTGGCTGTGGGGCCCGCCGCTAATCATCCTGCTGACGGGGACGGGGTTGTATTTCACTATTTTGCTGAAAGGTTTTCAATTTCGCTATCCTTTATACATTTTCAAACAGACAATCGGCAGCGTAGGAAAAAAGCCGAAGGGAGAGGGCACAGTCACACCGCTTCAGGCATTGACCTCAGCCCTCAGTTCAACGATCGGTGCAGCGAACATTGTCGGTGTGCCCGCCGCTATTATGTTTGGAGGACCAGGAGCGGTTTTTTGGATGTGGCTTATTGCCTTATTTGCCATGGCGATTAAGTTTTCTGAAAGTGTTCTTGCTGTTCATTACAGAGAAAAAAATGAGCAGGGTGAATACGTCGGGGGACCGATGTATTACATAACAAAAGGGCTGCGCATGAAATGGCTCGGCGTATTCTTCTCTGTTGCGCTGATTGTGGAGCTGATCCCGAGCATTATGGTTCAGGGAAATTCGGTTTCAGTCTCGCTTGCCGAGACGTTTTCTTTCAATAAAATATACGCAGGAATCGGAATTGCATTTTTGATTGGGTTAGTGGTGATAGGAGGGGTAAAGCGGATCGGAAAAGTAACAGAGTTTGTCGTGCCTCTTATGGCAGGGGCATACGCGGGAGCCGGTCTCCTGATTGTTCTCATGAATCTATCATCAGTGCCGGCGTTTTTCTCTCTCGTCTTTTCAAATGCGTTTACCTCTTCTTCAGCAGTTGGAGGTTTCGCAGGTGCTGCGTTGGCGGAAACCGTTCGCTGGGGATTTGCCCGCGGCCTTTATTCTAATGAAGCCGGAATGGGAACAGCCCCGATTGCACATGCGGCAGCAATGACTGATCATCCTGTGCGGCAAGGGTTTTGGTCTGTGATCGGCATTGTCATTGACACCTTGATCATCTGCACGACCACCGCTTTTGTCGTTCTTGCATCTGGTGTCTGGACAGGGAAGAACGCCTCAATTGACCCGGCAGCACTGACGACGGCTGCATTTCAGCATTATTTCGGTTCTGGCGGAGGGTACTTCGTTTCGGTTTCCCTGGTCTTCTTTGTCGTATCAACCATTATGGTTGTCATTTTTTACGGCGTAAAGCAAGCTGAATTTCTGTTCGGGCGGCTGGCAGGACACGTGATCAAATTCGTTTATTTAGCGGCTATTATCATAGGTGCCGCAGGCGGAGCAAAAGCCATTTGGGGTTTTTTGGACTTAGCATTGGCTTTTATTCTCGTTCCAAATGTGATTGCGCTGTTGTTATTGAGCAGAAAGGTAAAAGCGCTGTACACCGAATTCTTTACATCTGAACAGTACTACCTGAAAGATATAAGGAAAACAAAACAGAATCCTGTTTATCAAACAAAAGAAGCTAAAAACTCCTAGTGCTTTGCTTTGGCGCCGAACAACGCTTTGCTTTTTATGATCAAATAAATGAGTAAAGGCAGCAAAAGAGAAATCACTACATTAATGATTGGTTTGATTCTGTTAAAGTCGATTAGCTGATTTGTATTTAAAAAGAACCAAAAGCTGCATACGACTGAGAACATGCCGATTGGTGTATACATGGCTTTCGGGTCGATTTTTGAGTGTAAAAACGAAAGGCCGTATACCACGATATATAGGGAACCTGCTATCTTCACCATAATGACCGGAATCCAAAAAGCCGCGATGATCAGGTCTGAGCGATCCAGAAAATCCGTAATGCGGATCTGCCTGATGACCATATAAGCAGGATCAAAGAAAGTAGATGTCAGGTTGGGACCAAAGACAGAAATTGAAGAAAATAACATCACGGCCAGCAATAAAGCGCCCAGCAGTATCGCGAAAATGGTGTATTTTAGCGGGACGCTTCGGTTTGAGAAGAGAAGCGGAAGGATAATCAATTCCCCCATTGTCCCAAACGCGTAATAGCCTGATTGAAGATATGGGATTAGACCTTCAAAAACAGGCGTCAAGTTTTGAAGCTCAATTTGTGTGGCCAGCGTAAATGGAAGGAACAAGACCAGGATGCCGAATGGAAATAGGAATATCTGCGCCATTCTGGTCAATGTTTCTTTTCCCTC
This sequence comes from Bacillus sp. FSL R5-0603, assembly GCF_038050295.1. NCBI lineage: Bacteria > Bacillati > Bacillota > Bacilli > Caryophanales > Bacillaceae > Bacillus > Bacillus sp. FSL R5-0603. Next base: position 755,261 of record NZ_JBBOYP010000001.1, read on the forward strand.
TCTGGCAATACAGATCGCCACAAAGATAATAACACCGCCAAGAACAGCCATTGGTGTTCTCGGGAGAAATAAAATGTTAATCAAATTGATGAAAAAACGTAAATCATGAGCATTGATTAACAGGAAATACAAAGAAAACAGTAAAATGATAATCCGGCCTGCGATTGGTGAGTCATCGCTCAGCAGCTCATAGATATTTTTATCCTGATGCTTTTTCATCAGCCTATGCATGAGCCAGAGTGCCGGAATCACGATGACAACGCCGAGGATGTAGCTGTGCCAGGCATTTTGTTTTGCTGATTCGATCATGAGAATCGGAGCATGCTTTAATCCGACCGCTAACGTATACAGAGCTCCGAAAAATAATCCTTGGTATGCAGAGGTCTTGTCCATAAAGCACATCCTTTCTGTCATGTTCAAAACGGAATATATTTAAACAGGTGTCCCAGCCGCGGAAGCAGGGGATTCACTCTCATATAAATCCATAGAAAAGCACTTCCTGCAATTAGCAGGCTGAAGGCCCATTTTGTTAGATTGTTAGCGGAACGAAAATTCTTCCACTCATATGCGTATATGGCAATGCACACAATCAATGTCTGTACGATATAGCTGATCATGCTGACGCACCTCCATTAATGGCTGATCGTTTTGTATAGGACACCGCCCTGCTCAATCGTCACAATTGGGACGACGTGAACCTCCATATCCTTATATACCTCTTCCCATTCCTTTTTCAGCAGATTCTTCGTGGTTGCCGTGCTTCTGATGGTCCTGTCTTGAAAGCCGGCCGGGTCCGCCTTTAGCTTTTGCAAACGATGAACGGTGCTGATCACGTCCTTCTTTATGGTTCTATTTAGTGCTTTTTGAATGATGTAATACTGGTCATTTTCTCTCGTCTCATAGGTTGATTGGTTTTCCATAATAATTCCTTTAGCTCTGATCTCGATTGTCATTGACAGCTTTCCGTTTTTTTCAGCGGCATGAAAGGATGCATTGGACTTTTGAAGCTGAATGGATGCTTGCCCCATTTGATTCGGCAGGTCTACTATGAATTCTGGCTGGCGGGCTTGATTCAGCAACATCAGGGCTGCTGTCATGTGTTCATCTTTGAAAATATCCATCAATCTGTCCTTTTTAAAGATCGCAAGCCCGTCAATTTTCAAATTAGATTTGCCTTTACCTCCAGGTTTTGTTTTAGATGCAGAGATGACCGGTGCATACGGATCACTGCCTATTTCTACTAGATCAGACATGAATCTGCTTAAGAAAACGGGGCGGCTCGTTGCGATAATGGCCAGCTCCCGAATCATTTCCGCCGGAAACTGTTCAAGCTGGACATCGGTGTTTAAAATGTCCCGCGCTTCTCCCCGGCTGACTAAAATGAGCGCCGTTAATCTGTTCTGCGGATTTCGCGTTAAAATATCAAAGACTGGGGCAACGCCGTCTCTCGCCATATCCTCTCCAATAATGACTGTACGTCTGTGGGACGTATTGATTGTCCGTGACAAGGAGGTTTGCAGCTTGTTGTTCGCTTCTCTGATCGTAGTGCCGGAAGCTGAATCAACATACCATGTTTTTGAACCGGCAGTTCCGCCGCCGCCCCCTGTTTGTCCGCCTAATTGGCCGACCAAGGGAATCTGCATGGCCACTCGATACTGATCTTTTTTCTTATCAATGGCTGAGCTGACAACAAATGCAATGTCATTGATTTCTGTCCGGTCCCAGCACCCCGTTAGAAGGATACAAATGAGAAGCGGCACAACACACTTATATATTGTTTTCTTCATCTTTTGGGTCCTCTCTTTTCGCTCCCTTCTGTCCGTTGCCGCGCGAATACGTGCCCGGCCTTCTGGTCATCGTCCACCAAGGCGCCCTGACAAAAATATCTTTTACTTCTTCTCGTTTAAACGGAGAAATCCCGGATAAATAAGGAATACCGAAAGATTGCAGCTTGCATAAATGGAGCACTAAGATAATCGTGCCGAGCATAATGCCGAAAATCCCGAAAATACTCGCCAAAAACATAAGCGGGAAACGAAGCATCCTGATGGAGATAGCTAAGTTAAACCGCGGAATTGTAAATGACGCGATCCCTGTTAACGATACGATGATCACCATGGGGGCAGACACAATTCCCGCTTCAACAGCGGCTGTCCCAATGACTAGGGCCCCGAGAATACTGACGGTCTGGCCGATGGTTTTCGGCAGGCGCACTCCCGCCTCACGGAGAGCCTCAAAAGAAATTTCCATAATCAATGCTTCTATGATGGCGGGGAAAGGAATCGGTTCACGCGCAGAGGCCACACTGAACATTAAGTTTGTCGGCATTAAGTCCTGGTGGTATGTAATAACGGCAACATAAATAGCCGGCAAATATAAAGCAACGAATAAAAACATATAGCGAAGCCAGCGGATTAAGTTAGACATCAAATAACGTTCATAGTAATCTTCACTGGCCTGCATAAGCTGCCAAAACGTAATCGGGCCTGTTAAGACAAAGGGCGTATTATCTGTGAAAATGGCAAATCGGCCTTCGAGAAGCTGGGCGGCGACGGTGTCCGGCCTTTCTGTGTATTGCAGCTGGGGGAATGGCGAGTACGTGTCGTCTTCGATAAACTCTTCAATATATCCGCTTTCTAAGACAGCATCAATCTTAATCTTTTTGATTCTTTTTTTTACTTTGTCAATGACCTTTGGATCGGCAAGCCCGTCAATATAGGCCAAGACAACATCTGTTTTGGTTTTTGTGCCGATTTTAAACGAGATCATTTTAAGCTGAAACGTTTTGACGCGAAAGCGCACAAGAGCGGTATTGACCCTGAGGCTTTCAGTGAAGCCCTCTCTTGACCCTCTGATGGTCGATTCTGTTATCGGCTCTTCAATGCTTCTTCTTTGTCCGCCTTTTATATTTAAGATCAGGCCTTTTGAGTGCCCGTCGGCAAATAAAACCGCGTTCCCCTCAATGATGGATGCAGCCACTTTGCTCATACTCGTTTCTATTGCAACACTTGAAATGGATAGAGTATTTTGCAGCGCCTCTTCATGTTCATCTATTTGATCCGTCAAATGCATTAAGAAAGGGCGGAGGGCGTGATCCTGAATATGTTCAGATTTTACAATTCCTTCGATATAAACAATAAATCCGCACAGCCCGTTTCCAAAGTCAAATTGTCTAAATACGATGTCTGAGCAGTCTTCTGTTAATAAGGTCAGATTATCGAGGTTTTCCTTCAAATTGGGAGAGATCGGTCTGTCCTGATTGTCTTCAAGCTCTTTGATGAGCTGAAGCGCTTTGTCGCGTTTATTCATAGAGGCTCACCCTGCTTTTTAATGTCATATTCAATAAGTGATTGTGACTTTTAGGGTAACCTTGTCTGTTTCATATATTCCAGACTAGGATGAAAGCGCTATAAAAAAATGTTGACTACCTGTATATACAGGAATACAATATGATTATAAGTTGTATATACAAGTTATAAAAACGGATACGGAGGGGTTGGCATGGGGGAACTGAACAAATCGGCACGTCAGATTGTCGAAGCAGTCGGCGGTGCTGAAAATATTGCAGCGGCAACTCATTGTGTTACACGTTTGCGTTTTGCTTTAATAGATGAAAGCAAGGTTGACCAAGAGATGCTTGATCAAATTGATGTGGTAAAGGGATCATTCTCGACAAACGGACAGTTTCAGGTCGTAATCGGTCAGGGAACTGTCAATAAAGTATATGCTGAACTGGTTAAGGAAACGGGGATTGGCGAGTCAACAAAGGATGAAGTGAAGAAGGCCTCAGAAAAAAACATGAATCCTTTGCAGTGTGCTGTGAAAACGCTTGCAGATATTTTTATTCCAATATTGCCTGCGATTGTCACGGCGGGTCTTTTAATGGGGATCAATAACATTTTAACGGCGGAAGGCATTTTCTTCAGTACAAAATCGATTGTGCAGGTTTATCCGCAGTGGGCGGATCTTGCTAATATGATTAACCTGATTGCAGGCACGGCCTTTACGTTTTTGCCTGCGTTAATCGGATGGTCTGCCGTCAAGCGGTTCGGCGGCAATCCGCTTCTCGGCATTGTGCTCGGAGTTATGCTCGTGCATCCTGATTTGCTGAATGCGTGGGGATATGGCGCGGCAGAACAAAGCGGAGAGATCCCGGTATGGAATCTATTCGGCCTAGAGGTGCAGAAAGTCGGCTATCAGGGCCAGGTGCTCCCAATTTTGCTTGCTTCTTATATGCTGGCGAAGATTGAGGTATTTTTAACAAAACGCACACCTGAGGGCATACAGCTGCTCGTTGTCGCACCAATTACGCTTCTATTAACAGGATTTGCCTCTTTTATCATTATCGGCCCGATTACATTTGCGATCGGTAATGTACTGACTTCAGGGCTTATCTCGGTGTTTGGTTCTTTTGCCGCACTGGGCGGTCTGTTATATGGCGGTTTCTACTCAGCGCTCGTGATTACCGGTATGCATCACACGTTTCTTGCAGTCGACCTGCAGCTCATCGGTTCAAAGCTCGGCGGCACCTTTTTATGGCCGATGCTGGCGCTTTCTAATATAGCACAAGGTTCGGCAGCTCTGGCCATGATGTTTATCGTGAAGGATGAGAAACAAAAAGGCCTCTCCCTTACATCAGGGATTTCTGCTTATCTTGGCATTACAGAGCCTGCCATCTTTGGGGTGAATCTGCGATACAGATTCCCGTTTATCATTGCAATGGTCAGCTCTGGCCTGGCCGGAATGTATATTTCTTCTCAAGGTGTGCTGGCAAGCTCCGTCGGTGTCGGCGGCGTGCCGGGGATTTTCTCAATCATGAGCCAGTACTGGGGCGCGTTTGCAATCGGGATGGCTATTGTATTGATCGTGCCGTTTGCCGGAACATACGCGTATGCGAGATTCAAACATAAATAACAAATGGGGAGCGGGACGTGTTGCACGTTCCCTTTTCCCGTTTTCAATTTAAATATGGTGGTGGAAACAGATGAAAACAGAACAAACGCCATGGTGGAAAAAAGCTGTGGTTTATCAAATTTATCCGAAAAGCTTTAACGATACGACGGGAAACGGTGTCGGCGATTTGAACGGCATTATTGAAAAGCTGGATTACTTAAAAACACTTCAAGTGGATGTGCTATGGCTGACGCCGATTTATGATTCTCCTCAGCATGATAATGGGTACGATATTCGTGATTATTACTCGATTTATCCTGAATATGGTACGATGGAGGATTTTGAGCGGCTAGTGTCCGAAGCACATAAAAGAGACCTGAAAGTCGTCATGGACCTTGTTGTCAATCATACGTCAACAGAGCACAAATGGTTTCGCGAGGCGATCTCTTCAATAGACAGCCCGTACCGTGATTTTTATATATGGAAAGACCCGCAGGAAAACGGTTCTCTTCCGACAAACTGGGAATCGAAATTCGGCGGCTCGGCATGGGAGCTTGACGAAGCATCGGGCCAATACTATTTGCATCTGTTTGATGTGACGCAGGCTGATTTGAATTGGGAAAATGAAGAGGTCAGAAAGCATGTCTATGACATGATGCATTTTTGGTTTGAAAAGGGAATAGACGGCTTTAGGCTTGATGTCATCAACCTGATTTCTAAAGATCAGCGCTTTCCGAATGCGGAGGAAGGCGACGGCCGCTCTTTTTACACTGACGGGCCGCGGGTGCACGAATTTCTGCATGAAATGAACGAAAAGGTGTTTTCACATTACGACAGCATGACGGTCGGTGAGATGTCTTCAACAACCGTAGACCACTGCATCCGGTATACGAATCCTGACAATAAAGAACTTGATATGACATTCAGCTTCCATCATCTCAAGGTTGACTATCCTAACGGCGAAAAATGGGCCTTGGCGCCGTTTGATTTTTTGAAGTTGAAGGAGATCCTATCTGACTGGCAAACGGGGATGCACGCAGGAGGAGGATGGAACGCTCTGTTCTGGTGCAATCATGATCAGCCGCGCGTTGTATCAAGATATGGAGATGATGGCGCATATAGGGTGAAATCGGCGAAAATGCTTGCTACGGCCATTCATATGATGCAGGGCACGCCTTATATTTATCAGGGCGAGGAGCTGGGGATGACGAATCCTAAGTTTACTGACATCAGCTCCTATCGGGATGTCGAATCGCTGAACATGTATCACGCCTTTAAGGAAAAAGGAATGGCTGATCAAGAGATTACAGCCATTTTACAGGCGAAATCCCGTGACAATTCCAGAACCCCCGTTCAGTGGGATGCTACGGAGAATGGCGGTTTTACAACGGGCACACCATGGATACCGGTTGCAGGAAATTACCGGGAAATCAATGCTGAAGCGGCGCTGAGGGATCAGAATTCGGTGTTTTACCATTATCAAAAATTGATTCAGATTCGCAAAATGTATGACATTGTGACAGAGGGTACGTATGAGATAATCGCAAAGGATGACCCGAACATTTTTGCGTATCTCAGACACGGCAGCAATGAAAAGCTGCTCGTGATCAATAATTTTTACGGGACAGAGGCGGCCTTTACACTGCCGGACTCTTTAGCGCCTGACGAATGGAAGGCAGAGGTGCTGTTGACGAACGATGAAGCAAGGGAAGGGCTTCAGAACATGACGCTTCGCCCGTATGAGTCCATTGTTTATCGTTTAACGAAACCGTGTTAAACTAAGCTGGGTGGTCCATAATGAAGGTGAATAAATTCATCACAATTTATAAAGACATCGCACAGCAAATTGAAGGCGGCCGATGGAAAGCGGAGGAGATTCTTCCGTCTGAACATGAGTTGACCGCACAGTACGGTACATCAAGAGAAACGGTCCGAAAGGCGCTTCATATGCTCGCGCAAAACGGTTATATCCAGAAAATCAGGGGAAAAGGCTCCGTCGTGCTCAATCGTGAAAAAATGCAGTTTCCCGTTTCGGGCCTTGTCAGCTTCAAGGAGCTCGCGCAAACGCTTGGCAAAGAAACGAAAACAACTGTACACAAATTCGGGCTGGAGCCTCCGTCAGAGCTGATCCAAAAACAGCTCCGGGCCAATCTGGATGACGACATCTGGGAAGTCATCAGGTCTAGAAAGATTGACGGAGAACATGTGATTTTGGACAAGGATTACTTTTTCAGAAAGCATGTCCCTCACCTGACGAAAGAAATTTGTGAAAACTCCATATATGAATATATAGAAGGAGAGCTCGGTCTTTCGATCAGTTACGCCCAAAAAGAAATTGTCGCCGAGCCGTGTACGGACGAGGACAGAGAGCTGCTCGATTTACGCGGCTATGACCATATGGTCGTGGTGAGAAACTACGTCTTTTTGGAGGATACCAGTTTGTTTCAATATACGGAAAGCAGACACCGTCTCGACAAATTCCGATTTGTTGATTTTGCGCGGCGGGGGAAATGAGAGAGGCGCCTGCCTGCGGCAGCGCGCTTTTTTGTTTGGTATCAAAATTGATACTATCCAACAAAAATGTGCGTACTTTTACTTTTTATCATAATGGCTACAATAGAGATGAGAGTAACCTAAAGGAGAGGTGTTTTACATGGCAGATCTAAAGAAACAAATTCTGGATGCATACAATTTCAGGCATGCAACTAAGGAATTTGACCCGAATAAAAAAGTGTCAGACAGCGATTTTGAATTTATTTTAGAAACAGGAAGACTGTCTCCGAGCTCACTCGGCCTTGAGCCTTGGAAATTTGTCGTCGTCCAAAATCCGGAATTCCGCGAGAAGCTTCGTGAATACACATGGGGCGCGCAAAAGCAGCTGCCGACCGCAAGCCATTTCGTCCTGATTCTTGCGCGTACAGCGAAGGATATCAAATATAATGCGGACTACATCAAACGTCATTTAAAAGAAGTAAAACAAATGCCTCAAGACGTATACGAAGGCTATTTAAGCAAAACAGAAGAATTCCAGAAAAACGATTTGCATTTGCTTGAAAGTGACAGAACATTGTTTGACTGGGCATCAAAACAAACCTATATCGCGCTTGGCAACATGATGACTGCCGCTGCGCAAATCGGTGTTGATTCCTGCCCGATCGAAGGCTTCCAGTATGATCACATTCACCGTATTCTTGAAGAAGAAGGCCTTCTGGAAAACGGAAGCTTTGATATTTCTGTGATGGTGGCATTTGGCTACCGAGTGAGAGACCCTCGTCCGAAAACAAGATCTGCTGTTGAAGATGTTGTGAAGTGGGTTTAAATAAAGAAAGCTGCTCGCTTAGCGAGCAGCTCTTTTTTTATGCCTGATTCGCTCTATTCTGTTTTCTCCTCTGATGTAAGTACATTGCGGTGCCGAGTGCGCTGATCAGAAATCCGGCCAACAGGATCGAGTACATGGATGTGGCTGTGTCCGGAAGCAGGCCGCCAGCCGGACCGTCTGTTCCTGATCCGCCCGAACCGTTTCCTCCAGAGCCGTTAGTCGGTTGAGTGCCGGGAGGCGTATCATTTCCTCCGTTTCCGTCAGTTGGCTGTTTTCCGCCTGGTTTGTCGGAGCCGCCGCCATGATTGCCGTCATCACCGCCTGTCGGTTGATCTGACGGGAATGCAGGCGGTTTGTTGTTCTCTCCGGAATTTAAGATCGTGTATTCGCTGAAGTGGTTTGTATATCCTGTCACCATATCATCGTCAACTGATCCGTTATCTGTCTTTATGAAAGCTTTCTTTTTCCTGTCGACATGATAAATGGCAGGGTTATGGGCTTCTTCAATATCAAACATGCGAAGCGAAAGCTGAACGGGCTCCTTGAATGAATTTATTTCTTTTCCTTTTTGCTTCACTGTAAAGTCATATACATCTGCCAGTGACACATCCAATTCTCCCGTCGACTTGATTCCGATTGCAGTGTCTGCGGTTTTAAGGTTCGCCATTGGCATCTTCATGCTGTACCAGTAGTTGAACACCGTCAATGAAGGATCTGATTCTCTATCTTTCAAAAGTTTGACCTGATCTTTTTTTACTTTAAGTTTGATAGGCTTCTCTTGAGATCCTTCATGTGTTCCATAATAGACAAGTGGCGTGTTGGCATTTTTAGCGTAAATCGCAAATTTGTCTTTATCAAGTGTCCAGCTGCCGTCCTTCTGCTTTGTCGGCAGGAATACTTCTTTGATCCGTCCTTCAACTTTAGGAGAGACCTTGTTTCCTAGTTTTTTCAGCTGTTCGGTGAAAATCTCATAATCAACGTAGCCAAGGTCTTCACCATGGGAGGCTTCTGTAAAGACAGAATATCCGTCTCCTCCGGCACCGACAAAATTATTCGTTGCCACGCGGTAGGTATTGTCAGGATCAAGATTAACTGTTTTTCCGTCACGCATTTCCAATTTGACTTCAAGAACACGGTGTCCGGGTTCCTTGTTTAATGTAAACGTATATTGGATTCCGGCCACCTGAGGGAAGGCGCCGCCTCCGTTTTCCACATTGCTTAATCCTTGTTCAAGAGCTTCTTTAATTTGTTTTCCGGTTAAATCGGCCACGTAAAGCGTATTGCCGAACGGCATCACGTTGAGCACCTCGCCGAGTGTGATATCACCTTTGTCAATGCCGGCTCTGATGCCGCCGCCATTTGTTATCGCTATTCTGGCGCCGGCTGCTTCTTTCGCTTTTGCCAGCATACCGTCCGCAATGAAGTTTCCGAGATTTGTTTCCTTCGTGCGCACATGCTCACGCTGGCCGTCAAGCGCCACATCCGTATAGCCGACTTTTTCATTTTTCACGTCTTCTAATTCACTTTTGAACTGATCAAGCTCTTGTTTTGCTTCTGCGTTTTCTTCTGTATGCTCATCAATTGGCAGCACGCTCAGATTTGATTTGTCTGTTTGCACAACGCCATTTTCATCAAACGCGACATCAACGCGCCCCAAGAATTGGCCGTATTCTTTTGCCTGCGCCACGATCGTCGGTTCTTCGTTGTTTACGACCTCCATTTTGTCAACGAGGGTGTGAGTGTGTCCGCCGATGATCAAGTCAATGCCTTTTACTTTTTTGGCTAGCTCAAGATCACGGTTATGACCGATATGGGTTAAAGCAATAATTTTATTTACCTGTCCTTCTTCCTGAATCGCTTTGACGGTGTTTTGTGCTGTTTCAAAGGCATCATTGAATACGATGCTTTTGCCCGGGCTTGATGTGGTGGCCGTATCTTCCGTTGTCAGGCCGAATACGGCGACTTTCTCCCCGTCAACGTCTAACAGAATGTAAGGATGGATGCCGGCCTCTTTCTTTTCACCTGCGGTAAAGGTTTGCGGTTTTTTGACAAATGATTTCAGTTTGGGCTCATTTGACACATCAACGTTTGCGCTGACAATCGGAAATTCCGGCGCTTCAAAGTGATAGCGGTTCGCCGGATCAACGGTCGCGCTGTTTCCGCTTAGAAAATCAGAAAGCACTGTCGGGCCTTTGTCAAATTCATGATTTCCGAAGGTCATGGCGTCATAGCCCATCATGTTCATCATTTTCAGATCGGCCAAACCGTTCCATTTTGTAAAATACAGATCGCCGGAAAACACATCTCCCGCATCAAGGAGAATGTTGTGATTTGTTTCGCTGCGTACTTCGTTGATTTTCGTCATTCGTCTCGCTGCATCATCGAGATGTGCGTGCGTATCATTGGTGTGCATGACGGTCAGATCCCACAGTCCGTCTTTAGGAGGATCTGGATTTGAATCATCATCGAATTGCAGCTTATACACACCATAGCCTTCATTCGCAGACTTGCCTACATAAGCGACGTCGTCTGCTTTATCGGCAAATGGCTTGGCCAAAAGCGAGGATTCAAACGTCAGATTCGTGCCGGAAACAGGCGCGATTGACCAGTTGTTGTCTGCCTTTGGATTGACTGTTTTTTGTTCAATAATGTAATCCATCAGCACCTGCCTATTTTCAACTGCAGAGCCGTGGACAATTTTATCGCTTGTCAGATGAGGGAACCCGCCGCCTCCGGACGCACGATAGTTATTGGTGACTACGAGAAATTCCTGGCTTGGGCTGATCGGCTTGCCTTCATAGGAAAGGTTGATGATCCGGGATGAATCCGCATTGATCACTTTTCCGTTCTCATTGTATTTAGCCGGTTTTGTCACATCGACCTGATATGTGACACCGTCAATCACGTCAAAATTATAGGAGCGGAAATTCTCGTTCAGCAAGGCCTGATCGCCGCCTTTGGCTGGATCAATTTGGTTGAATTGGCCTGCTGACATCTCCAGCCAGTCCTTCACTTCGCTGCCTGTCAGCTTGACGATTTGAACAGTATTATCGTAAAGGTACAAGTCACCGACATTTTTAATCGCAAGATCTCCGGCTGGAATGTTTGTATAGTAATTGGCTCCGTTTCTGCCGCCTGCTTTAAACGGCGCCCCCGCAGACAAAATTGGAAGGTCCTTGTACTCAGTATCCTTCATTTCTTTTTCGGCATACCATTTTTGCGCGTCAGTCACGATCTGAATGGAAGGATCATCTTTGACCTGTGCAAAGAAGCTGTTAATATCTGCTTCGGTTTTGCCGACTGGCTTTCGGACATACTCCAGTGTGTTTTGGTGTGTTTGCTGAATGGTGTTTGTAACGGTTTCGTTTCTTGATGTGACGTTGCCGGCAATGGACTCAATACTTCCTTTGGAATCTGCTACCTTCCATGAGCCGTCCGCCTTTTCAAGCTTGAGGTCAATCACGCCTAAATATTTGCCCCAGCTGCTTGGCATGACGACAGGAATGCCGTTAATTGTTCCCTTTTCCACATCGAACTGAGCAACACCCGCATACTCGGCGGAAGGAAAGAGTCCGTGCTGATGGCCCGAGATAATCGCGTCAATGCCTTTCGTTTTGGTGGCAAGGTCAAACACGGCGTTTTCTGCACCTGTTGATTGTGACTGCTTTTCAATGCCGGTGTGGGCGAGGGCAATAATGACATCTGCGCCTTCCGCCTTCATTTTCGGGATCGTTTCATTGGCGGATTCTACGATATCCTGCACCTGCACCTGCCCCTCGAGATTCTTTTTGTCCCATGTCATGATTTGCGGCGGGACAAAGCCTATGTAGCCGACTTTTACTTTTTGCTCATTACCGTTTTCATCAATGAGGGTTTTTTCATTAATCACATACGGCGTATAACGGTTTTCACCGCTAGTTGTTTTGACGTTGGCATTTACAATCGGGAAATCGGCTCCTTTGATTGTGCCGTCGAGAAAGTCGAGCCCGTAGTTGAATTCATGATTGCCAAGCGTTCCGGCGTCGTATTTCAGCGCATTCATGACGCTGATAATCGGATGGGTTTTCGTGCCGGAGATAATGTCGTCTTTTTGATATTTCACCGCGTATTCACCCAGCGGATTCCCTTGAATCAAGTCGCCGTTATCCACAAGCAGGGTGTTAGGGTTTTGCTCGCGGTGCTTTTGGATCAATTGCGCTGTTCTCGCCAGACCGAAATCCGCCGTTTCTTTGTCGCTGTAGTAATCGTAATCCATCATGTTGGCATGAATATCAGTCGTAGCCAAAATATTCAGATGCACCTGAGGAGCCGCGCTTTCTTCTGCATGAATGGGTGGTGTTGGGAGGATTAGGCTAAGTATCATAATTGGGGGCAAAAGAATACGGAGAATGTTTTCGACGTGTGTTCGTCTTTTCTGTATTCTCACCAGTTCTCCACCTTTCAACGAAATTTGTATTACAGCTCCTATTGTAAGAATATTTTGTAACTATTTGTAGGTGTTTCTTTATGATTATTGTAAAAGGGAGAAAAATGAGTATTATGTAGCAGTATCAAACGACAAATACTGGGTACTTATGCTTATCGTTTGTCACAATCGCGGAATGTTTATTTTAGTGTGGCTGGGGTAGAGTGTTTTATGTAGACATATAAAGCGGGAGGTTATGAATCATGGGGAAAAAAATTGCAGTTGTTTTGACAGATTATTTTGAGGACAGCGAGTACACTGAGCCTGCGAAAGCCTTTAAAGAAGCGGGACATGAACTGACTGTCATTGAAAATGAGAAAGGAAAAACAGTAAAAGGCAAGCAGGGAAATGCTGAAGTGACGGTTGACGCGTCCATTGACGACGTAAACCCTTCAGACTTTGATGCGCTTTTGATTCCCGGAGGATTTTCACCAGACCAGCTTCGCGCTGACGATCGTTTCGTCCAATTTGCAAAAGCGTTTATGACTGACAAAAAGCCGGTATTCGCTATTTGCCATGGCCCGCAGCTTTTAATCAATGCGAAAGCGCTCGATGGCCGAAAAGCGACAGGCTATACGTCCATTCGTGTTGACATGGAAAACGCCGGTGCCGACGTTGTGGACAAGGAAGTGGTTGTTTGCCAGGATCAATTGGTCACTAGCCGCACACCGGACGATATACCGGCATTTAACCGCGAGTCATTGGCATTGCTTGAGAAATAAGAAAAAACGGACGCTCTTGGGCGTCCGTTTTTTTGTTGCTTAGGCTTGAGCACCTGTCAGTTTCTTGTACCTGTAATACAAGAAAGCAGCTGCAGCCGTTCCGATGACCGCAATGCCGAAGTCGAATATGAAAATATGGGCGATGCCCCCCGCTTTTGCGATAAGCCCTGTTGCAATCGGCAGCAGAATCGATGCAAGGCTTGAAGCGGTCGCTACAATTCCGGTAACGGTTCCTTTTCGCTTCCAGAAAAGCTCTGTCATTAACGTAATGGTAATTTGAAACACACCCGCAGTTGAAAAGCCTAAGAAAAAGGCAGTGATGTCCAGCACAACTGGGATATGAACGGTCAGCATGACTGCGAGCGTACATAAAGTAATAATAGGATATAAGAGCGTTATGAAGACAGGTTTGACCCATCTGTTCAGCAAAACGGCTAATAATAAAACAGATGCCAGAGATCCTATACTATAATAGCTCAGCAATTGTACGGATGCTGATTCAGCTAAACCGGCTGCCTTTTGCGCGTAGCTCGGGAGCCAGATTTGAGAAACCGTAAATAAAGCCGTGGATGTAAAACCGATGATAATCAGTGCGGTGCCTTCTTTCTGAAAAACGGGTTCAGACAAGAAAACGGGAGATTCCTGTTGGCCGCTATTCGTTGGTTTCTTATGTTTTTTAGGAAACGAAAGCGTTGATAAATAAATAATATTCAGGAGATAGACCGCTGCAGGCAGATAAAAAGCAAATCCGTAAAACATGCTGTGGTCTGCTAAAAATGTGATCAAAAGCGGCAAAAGTGCGGCCCCGACAGACATAAAGGCTTTGACCAAGACATTCGCCGAACCGGAAGCAGACGGAAAGAGCTCGGTTAGGGCCGGATATGTTCCGGCATCCATCGCTGAATTTGCGACTCCGGCTAATAAGGCGAACACAAACGCCAGCTCATAGCTTGGTGATAAAGGAATACCGACTAAAAAGACGGCCATAATTCCCGCAGAAGCGACAACAAGCGGCTTTCTGCCGATTTTATCTGATAGAACTCCGGAAATGCCGTATGTCAGCAGTTTGCCAAACCCGATAGCGGCAATGACATAACTGATGCCGGTCGGATCGGTATTCCACTGTTTTGTTAATGAGGACATATTGGATGCGAGAATGATGTTGACCATCCCCAGAAAGAAGTAGTTGATATACATTCCGGATGCTGTTTTGATAGATGTCGTTTGCATGCTTGTACTCCTTCAAATCTTATTCGAACATTTTGCTGTTTACTGTTCTAAGGAAAATTGGTTTGGGGAAATGATAAAAAAGACTCGCCGAGTTTCCGGCCAGTCTCCATCATTTACGAAGCGAGGCTAATTCTTGAGCAATCGCCTGCATTTCACTTGGGCTGAATGATTCTTTTTTCATCACCATGCTGTGAAGGTACGTGAGGTCTTCAATCTTCTCATCACTGAAATCCTCTGCTTTGATTACGCCGACGTTCAGCATGTTCAGCTTTTGGGAAATCTCTTCAATCATTTGAGTTAATGTTTCTGTATTTGGGCTGGACAAATGGTTCCATCCTTTCTATGCGCAATATAGGTATGTTTTATTCTAACAGAATTCCATCAGAAAAAAACCCTATTCTAAAAGCAGGCTTTTCATTCCAAAAAAGTGAAGACATCAGTTGAAAAGGAAATGAACATCCTACTAAGATATTGATGAAGGTTTCTTTTTAGAGAAATAGGGGCAAAGAATAGGGAGGTTGGACAACATGATAAGCGTGTTATTTGTTTGTTTAGGAAACATTTGCCGGTCTCCGATGGCGGAAGCGATTTTTCGGGATCTGGCAGCCAAAAAAGGATTAGAGGGGAAAATCAAGGCGGACTCAGCGGGAATCGGCGGCTGGCACATCGGCAATCCGCCGCATGAGGGAACGCAGAAGATATTGCAGAGAGAAGGAATCAGCTTTGATGGCATGCTGGCGCGTCAAGTCAGCGAACAGGATCTGGACGATTTTGATTACATCATTGCAATGGATGCAGAAAATATCGGAAGTCTCAGAAGCATGGCGGGATTTAAAAACACCTCGCATATCAAAAGGCTTTTGGACTATGTTGAAGATTCAGATCTTGCCGACGTTCCCGATCCTTACTACACAGGGAATTTTGAAGAAGTCTGCCAATTAATCAAATCGGGCTGTGAGCATCTGCTTGCGTCTATTCAAAAAGAAAAACAATTGTGAGTGAAAGGAGAATTTGCATGAACAACGAACGTTTAATGCTGAAAGGGATATTTCTCGGAGCTGCGGCAGGCGCGGCGTTATCACTGCTCCATAAGCCGACAAGACAGGCGTGCGGCATGAGATGGCTGACATGCAAGCATAAACTTTCACTGTACAAAAGCAACCCAGAGCTGTTAAAAAACACTGTCATCACAAAAGTGGATGAGGCCAAAAAGCTCGCCCAAACGCTTTCAAAGGAAGTCGACTTTGTGAACCAGCAGGTGAAAGAACTGAAGAAAACAACGCCGCAAGTGATGGAACTCGTGCAAGAAACGAAAGAGCATTTTTCAAAAAAATGATCAAACATGCGAGGTGAGACGACATGAATTTTTTGAAAGAGCTTTTCAGCAGATACACCCTTCATGAAGGACAAAGTAAATCAGCGGAGCTGGCGTATTTTTTTCTATTGTCACTGTTTCCGTTTTTGATTTTTATGCTGACGCTCACCGCGTATCTTCCGCTTTCTACCGATGATGTTTTAGGAGTCATAGAACAATATGCTCCTGCCAGTGCGATGTCACTCGTTGAATCCATTACCCATCAAACCTTAAATAATCGAAATGGCGGTTTGCTGTCATTCGGGATTATCGCCGCATTATGGTCTGCGTCTAATGGTATGAACGCGATCGTCCGGTCGCTGAACCACGCGTATGATGTGGAAGAAAACCGCTCTTTTATCATTGTTCGTCTTACCTCGATTTTTTTGACGATTGCCATGGTATTTACGATTTTAGTGGCTTTGCTTCTGCCGGTATTTGGCCGGGAGATTGGAAGGCTCGCTTCTGACTTTGTCGGCGCGTCGGATCTGTTTTTATCCGTCTGGGCCGCCATTCGCTGGGGTGTCAGCCCGCTTGTGCTGTTGATTGTTTTTTCCGCGCTGTATGTGATTGCGCCGAACAAAAAGCTTTCTCTCCGGTTTGTCATGCCGGGTGCGGTCTTTGCGACCATCGGCTGGATCATTGTCAGCACATTGTTTTCGTTTTACGTCAGCACGTTTGCGAACTATAGCGCCACTTACGGGAGCATCGGGGGAATCATCGTTCTGATGATTTGGTTTTACTTGAGCGGCATTTTAATTATCCTAGGCGGAGAAATCAACGCCCTTTTACATAAACGTAAAAAGCTTCCTGATGAAAATCCCTACCATTAGCGCACCCTATAAACGAACTTCGGTTCAAAAAGAAGTCGGGGGGATATCGTGATGACCAAGCATACAAAAAAAGGCGGAAGCCATAACAAACAAAATTCGAAAAGCAAATCGAGCCATAAAACAAGCGGAAGCGCCAACGGACAAAACGGCTACCATTAGCATAAAAGCCTCCTGACATGATGTCAGGAGGCTTTTTGATTAAGAAGATGAAGAATAGGTTTCAGCCGGTGACCAGCTTTTCGGTTTTCCCAGCACAAGGGCCAGCCACACAGCGCTAAGCGTAAGAGTAATGAAGTAGAACAAGTTTGCGCTTTCAAATGTCTGCATATACCAGCCGCCGGCAACCGGACCGAGGATGCTGCCGAGACTGAATGTAATGCCGCAAAGCAGGTTTCCCGCCGGCAGGAGGTGAGGCGGAAGAAGATCTGTCATATAGCTGATGCCAAGTGTAAAGGTTGATCCTACTGCCATTCCTGCAATAAAAAAGCAGCCGCCGATCACGTAAGGCGAAGGAAATACACCGGCGATGAAAAAGCAAAGAGCCCCAGTCAGTAAAATCACCAGCAGCACATTCCGCCTGCCGTATCTATCGCTGAGGATGCCGAGTGGAAACTGAAAGATAATGCTTCCAATCGCAAATGCGGGAAGGATGATCGCTACTGCGTCTACTGATATCCCCAAACGGAGCGCGTAGACCGGAAAGCTTCCGTTCAGCGCCGTTTCCAGAAAGCCATAGCCAAATGTAGGCATAAAGGCAACCCACCCAAACAGCATGGCCTGATAAAATCGCCTGAAACTATTGTCTGATTTGGTTTCATGAGGACTGGTTTCCGGGTATGCATTTTGTAGAAAGAAAACAAAAAGCCACGCAAACAGACTGATGCAGCCGGACACGATAAAAGGAAGCGACGGACTCAGCTTGACAAGCGGCACCATGAACGGGCCTGCGGCAAAGCCAAGGCCAAAGGAAAGCCCATAAATAGACAGGTTTCTTCCGCGATTTTGTTTTGATGACATGGAGGTCACCCACGTTTGCGTAGAAAAGTGAAGCATGTGGTCGCCGATTCCAATGAACAGGCGAAGCAGGAACCAGACCCAAACTGACTGAAGCCAAATAAATCCGAATAAGCTTAAAATGACAATGCTTCCGCCCATGACGATCAGCGGCTTGAACCCGAGCTTTCTGAGCGGCGCTTCCATAAACGGCGAAGCCAAAAGCACACCGATATACAGCCCGGTCGCGTGCAGGCCGTTGATAGCAGCGGATTCTCCATTTGTTTCAAAAATGATTGAAATGACAGGCAGCAGCATGCCTTGTGAAAACCCGGAAATGGAAACGAGCAAGACAAGGATAAAGAAATGAAATCGTGACATCGTGTCAGTTCTCCTTATGTGGAATCTATGTTGATCGTACAACGTTTTCCAAAAGCAGGCAACCTGAAAAAAGCCTATATCACGCTATACATTTGCCCTCGTGTAATCATGAAGGTTTTTGTGAAGAATAAAAATAAAACAAGTCATAAAAAAGGAGCTATTTCACCATGAATCGTATCTTTTTTATTTTAGTGGCGGCCGGTGTTCCGCTTTCTGTGATTGGCAGTTTGATGCATTGGCCTTCCGCGGTTCTATTTGCCGTTTATTGCGTGACGATTATCGCGCTTGCAAGCTATATGGGGAGGGCGACAGAATCACTGTCCATCATTGCAGGACCGCGTATCGGCGGTTTGTTGAATGCCACCTTCGGGAATGCGGTGGAGCTGATTATTTCCCTTTTTGCATTAAAAGAAGGCCTGACAGGAATCGTGCTTGCCTCTTTAACCGGTTCAGTGCTGGGGAACCTGCTGCTGGTAGCGGGCCTATCGTTTTTTGTCGGCGGTTTAAAATATAAGCGGCAGGAATTTAATATCCATGATGCCCGCCATAACTCCGGGCTTCTGATTTTTGCCATCATTGTCGCCTTTGTGATTCCGGAGGTATTCTCTGTTGGTATGGGAAACGCCAGCAAGCTCAATTTAAGCATCGGCATCAGCATCATTATGATTCTGTTGTATGTGGCGGCGCTGTACTTTAAACTTGTCACGCATCGGGGCGTTTATCAGCCGAATAATGCCGCTCAGACTGAAGAAGAGGAAGAGCCGGAATGGTCAGGGAAGGTTGCGACGATTGTCTTGTTTGCGGCAACGATTGTGGTTG
The DNA here is from genome assembly GCF_038050295.1 of Bacillus sp. FSL R5-0603. NCBI lineage: Bacteria > Bacillati > Bacillota > Bacilli > Caryophanales > Bacillaceae > Bacillus > Bacillus sp. FSL R5-0603. The sequence continues at coordinate 774,270 of NZ_JBBOYP010000001.1, forward strand.
CATACATATCCGAAAACCTGGTCCATACCTTTCACTCGGTTGCTGAACAGTTCGGGTGGAGCGAGCTGTTTATCGGGGTCATCATCGTGGCGATTGTAGGAAATGCGGCGGAGCACGCGTCAGCGATTATTATGGCCTTCAAAAATAAAATGGACATTGCCGTTGAAATTGCAGTCGGCTCTACGCTGCAGATCGCTATGTTTGTCGCACCGGTTCTCGTCATCTGTTCTATCTTTTTTCCGACAAGCATGCCGCTTGTATTTACATTGCCCGAGCTCGTCGCGATGGTATCAGCGGTTCTCTTGATGATCGCGATTTCGAATGACGGGGATTCCAACTGGTTTGAAGGGGCGACACTGCTTGCTGCATATGTCATTATGGCGATCGGCTTTTTCCTTCTTTAACCTGAAAAAATGATGGATAACAACAAAGCGGGATGAAAAGACTAAGGGAAAATGCCATAGAAAGAGTGATATGATGAAAAAGCTATTTCATTCCACACTTATCGTGTTGTTATTCTTTAGTTTTTTCGGCGTTCAGCCCATCCACGCGAAAAAGCAGTTTAAGGTTCCTAATTCTGTCGCAAGCATTTCAAAGGAAAACACGTATCCGAATGCTTCACAGGATCAGCCAATGCTTCAGCCGAGCAAGCTGGCAAAGGAATTGCTCGATCATTCTGAGGTGAAGATTGAAAATCCGCATCTCATCAAAATGCTGAATGAATCCAACATATCCGGCACACCGCTTGCAGTAGGATACCGGGCGACAATATTTCTCGGGAAATGGGCGCTCGGCTATGAATCAAATGAAACAGTCGCAAACTGGGAATATAAAAAAATCAATACAAACCGTGCGGATAACCGCGGCGGGAAAGAAACGGCTGAAATGCATTATGCCCAGGAACAGCAGTACAGAGTGAAGGGCGGCCTCACAGCTAAAGTTCCAAATGCTGAAGATGTCAAAAGCATGATGATGCAAAAAGCAATGAAGAAAACGAACCTTCCGCTTGCATTTGAGACGGTCATTGGGGCTGGCACAAAACGGGATCAGATTTATAAAGTCGCTCCTAAAAAAATCGGTTATCTACATGCATATGCACCGGCTGTGAATGAAAAAGGAAAAGTGACTTACGGAGAAGTGTACTTAGTGCTGAAAGGAAATAAACGAAAACTCGTCGTGAAAAATGTCACGTCACAGGGCATCGGCGCCTGGATTCCGGTTCAAGATCATGTCACATTTGGCTTTCAGCTTTCCTCACTGCCAAGATAAATAAAAAACTGATTCCAACTCGGAATCAGTTTTTTTGTTTATTGGGTTCTCTCGATTCGGACCGCTTCCTCAAGCATTTGCACATTGTTTTGGTAGAGCTGGCGAACGAGAACCCGTCTTACTGCAAGGCTGGCACTGAAATAATCATCATCTTTCACCATGCCTTTAACCGTAAATTCGACGCCGCGATTGATTTTATTCAATGCGGTGATGCCGTGGATTTGAAATGGTTCTGTCGGATTGCCGAATTCATCCCGCTTCAATGAATCACGAAGCTCTTCGTTCAGCATGTCACATGCCTCTTCCAACACGCTGTACACGCGGTCCGGATCTTCTTTAAAGCTGATAAGAAAGGATTCGGTAATCCGCATAAAATCAATATTATAGTTCTCTATTTGTCTGACCTCGCCGTTGCTGATGGTGAGCAGCTTCCCGCTCCATTCCCTGATTTGCAGCGAGCGGAGGCCGATTTCCTCCACTGTCCCGTTGAACAAGTTGTTGACAGTGACATAATCGCCTTTGTGCAGCTGGCGTTCATATATTAAGAACACACCAGCCAGCACATCTTTGATCAGCGATTGGGCGCCAAAACCGATCACGATACCTGCTACGCCCGCCCCGGCCAATATCTTGCCGAAATCATGCACAAATAAAGAAATAACGTAAAAGATAAAACCAATTGTTGCCGTATATTGGGTGACAGAACGGACAAGGCTTTCAATCGTTTTTTCCTTTTTTTCTTCAATAAAATCCGTCCGTTTAAAAAATAGCTGTACCAGCCGGTTGATGATAAAGACACCGATCCAAAGGATAACGGCAACGAGGAGAATATCGACGATTTTATTTTGAAAAATCTCCGTAAGTGTTTCTTTCATCCGCATCTAACTCCTGGCTTGACGTTTTGTGAAGTCTGTATCCTGATAATAACTGTTTTTGACAAGAACATTCGGTCCGAGGCACCGGACATTCGGGCAGTGGCAACTCAGTTCTTTCGCAAGCTTGGTCTCTCTCCACTTTTCATAGGCGGAAGGGAGGCTGTCCGTCTGAATGTTGCCAAGCGGCGGGGTATCACCGAAATCGGTCACGATAATGTTTCCGTCGAAAATGTTCACATTCAGGCGGGACCGGCCGTCAGGGTCATTTCGCACTGTGACGTTTTTCGCCGCGCGAAGCCGGCGAAGCAGCTTTTGGTCGTCTTCGTCCGGACTGCAGGCATAAAACGGCAGCGTTCCGAACAGCATCCACGTATTTTCATCACGAATATCCAGCAAGCGGTGAATGGCCTGTCTCATCTCTTTCAGGCTGAGGGATTCAAGAGCGCTTGCGAAATCGCTTGGATACATTGGGTGGACCTCGTGACGCTGACATTTCATATCTTCTGTGATTTGGCGGTGAATATGCTCAATATGCGGAAGTGTTCGTTTGTTCAGCATCGTTTCCGCAGATACCATAACCCCAGCGTCCACGAGCGTGCGGCTGTTTTCGATCATTTTTTCAAAATAGCGCGCGCGCTGTTCGAAGGTCGGTTTTCTGTCCATCATGGCAAAGCCGATTTCAGCAAAATCTTCAACTGTACCCCAGTTATGAGAAATATGTAGCACATCGAGATACGGAATGATCCATTCGTACCGCTCGATGTCGAGGGTCAGATTTGAATTAATTTGTGTCCGCACACCCCGTTCATGGGCATATTTCAATAAAGGAACAACATATTCTTTTACTGATTTCAACGAAAGCATCGGCTCTCCGCCTGTGATGCTGATGGATCTGAGGCGCGGGATTTCCTCCAGCCGTTTTAACAGAAGATCTATTGGCAGAGCATTGGGGTCTTTAGGCTGCAATGTATAGCCTACAGCACAATGCTCGCATCTCATATTGCACAGTGTCGTCGTTGTGAATTCAACGTTTGTCAGCTGCATGTCTCCGTATTGGTCAACATCCATATAGGCTTCCCAAGGATCAAACTCAGGCGTAATCGGACGCAGCTTCGTGTTTTGTGTCATGACTATCTAACTCCTTTATAAATGGGCATACTAACGCTGCCAACAGTTAATTTTAGACCTGATTTGCCAAGATCGCAAGTAGCGCGGCGATTGAAAAACGGCAAAAAATGAGCTACCATAATAAAAAATGAATGGAGGAACAGAATGGGGAACGCCGTAAACAATAAAGATCAGCAGATTGATTATTTAAAGAACAGACTTGACATGTTTATGAACGTCATCGATTCATTAGACCCTGAAGCAACCGACGTTGAAGATATAGACAGGCTTATCAGCATGCTTGATGACCTGGAAGCCAAATACGAACGTTTTAAAAAAGATTGGGAATAAAACCGCGCGCCCGCTGCGGTTTTTTTATTGGCATAAAGCAACAGTATAAAACAAAGCCCCTATCTGTAAAATAAGAAAAAATGCAGAAGGAGCGCTGGCCATGAAGTGGATGTGTTCAATATGCTGCGCCGCCGTATTGCTTGCCGGAGGTGCAGCACAGGCGGAAGCGGTGCCGAATGAGCCGATTAATTGGGGCTTTAAACGAAGTGTCAATCATCAGCCGCCAGATGCCGGGAAGCAGCTGAACCGCTTAATTGAAAAATATGATGCGTTTTATTTAGGGAATACAAAGGAAAAAACGATTTACTTAACGTTTGATAACGGGTATGAAAATGGCTATACGCCAAAAGTGCTTGATGTCTTAAAAAAACATCGCGTAACAGGAACGTTTTTTGTCACCGGGCATTTCGTAAAGGACCAGCCTCAGCTGATTAAACGAATGTCAGATGAGGGCCATATTATCGGCAACCATTCCTTTCACCATCCGGATTTAACGACAAAAACAGCTGATCAGATTCAGGATGAACTTGATTCAGTCAACGAAGAGGTTTATAAAGTTACGGGAAAGCAGGACAATCTGTACTTGCGTCCGCCGCGCGGCGTGTTCAGTGAGTACGTACTGAAAGAAACGAAACGCCTCGGCTATCAAACCGTTTTCTGGTCGGTCGCTTTTGTTGATTGGAAAATCAACAACCAAAAGGGAAAGAAATATGCCTACGATCATATGATCAAGCAGGCGCACCCGGGAGCCATTTACCTGCTTCACACCGTATCGAGGGACAATGCAGAAGCGCTGGATGACGCGATTACAGATCTGAAAAAACAGGGCTACACATTTAAAAGCATTGATGATCTGATGTTTGAGAAAGAAATGAGGCTGCCGTCTTTGTAAAAGAGAAAAACCTCTCCTTAAACGGAGAGGTTTTTCTTTATTTTATACATTTAATCAGTGCGGCCCAGTCCAGATCCCCGAAGCCTTTCTCAATCCCGCATTCAAAATGGCTCTTGGCCAGCTCGGCAAGAGGAAGATTTGCAGAAACCTGTTTTGCGGCGGCGAGTGCCAGGTTGGTATCCTTCAGCCCTAAAGACATTTTGAAGCCGGCCGGCTCAAATTTCTGCTCGGCCATAATGGTTCCGTAATTTTGATAGACTGGAGAACCAAAGAGCGCGCTGGCGATTTCTAAAAATTGTTTTTGTTCTAAGCCGTATTTCTCCATCATTAAAAAGGATTCAGATAACGCCTCCAGCATGGACACAAGCAAGAAATTGATGCTGATTTTGGCTGCATTTGCCGTCTTGCTTTCTTCGCCGACATCAAATACCTGCTGGCTCAGGCTGTCGAGCAAAGGCTTGGCAGCTTGCTTTGCTTCCGCCGGTCCGGCTGTTATGATACGGAGCGCGGCTTTGGCTGCGGCATCCGGTCTGCCAAGGACAGGAGCGGCGAGAAAAAATTGTCCTTTCTCTGCATGAGCTGCTGCGAGCTTTTCTGAGAACTCAACACTGATTGTGCTCATCGAGATGTGAATGCCGTTCTCTGCTAATCCTTCAAGCAGCCCGTCTTCTCCGAATGTCACGGTGCTGACAGAATCATCATCTGCAAGCATTGTGATGACAATATCAGCGGACTTTGCCGCCAGCCGCGGCGTATCAGCTGCCTGTGCGCCTTCTGTGACAAGGTCTTCTGTCTTTTGTTTCGTCCGGTTATAGACAGTCAATTCGTAGCCTGCTTGAAGAACATTTCGGGCAATGGGCTGTCCCATATTGCCGAGCCCGATGACAGCAATTTTCAATCTGATCACTCCCTGAATATTTTTTCCATTATAAACAATATGAACAGAATATGCATAGCGATCGGCTTACAACAAAAAAGAACAGCTGCTCGCTGTCCTCATTTAAAAATATTGAACCATCCTTTATGTACAAACCAAATCAGCATTCCAATCACAAGCGCGGCCATCAGGCCAAGTACAGCGAAATATCCGTATTTCCAATGCAGCTCCGGCATAAAGTCGAAGTTCATACCGTATACACCGGCAATAAAGGTGAGCGGGATGAAAATGGTTGATACGATCGTCAGTGTCATCATAATCGCATTCATCCGGTTTGAGTTTAGCGTCACGTAGCTGTCACGCAAGTCGGACGTCATGTCACGGTTGGATTCCACAATTTCAGACAACTTTAACAAATGATCATATATGTCGCTGAAATAGGCTTTCGTTTCCCGCTGTTCTTTCACATGGTCAAGGCTTAAAATCCGGTAGAGCAAATCACGCATCGGAATAATTGTCCGTCTCAAATGCAATAGGTCTGTTCTGAGATCAAACACCTCGTTCATCAGCGTTCCATACGTTTTGTGGGGACGGCTTTCTTCAATTTCATTCAGCCGGTCTTCGATTTTATACACGAGAGGAAAATATTCATCGACAAGCTGATCCATGATCATATAAGAAATATGCCCGGGTCCTTTTTTCAATATGTCCGGTGAAGCATACAAACGCTCCCGGACTTTAGCGATACCGGGCGTTTCGTGTAAATGAAAGGTGACGACAAATTTTTCACCTTGAAAGATATCGACTTCCTCCGTCTCAAGTGTTTCCTTATTCAGCGCATGAATCACGTAAAAACGATAGCCGTCATAATGGTCAAGCTTCGGCCGCTGCATATGCTGGAAGCAATCCTCAATGGCAAGCGGGTGAAAATGAAAAAAATCTCTCAATAATGCTGTTTCCGTATCCTCCGGGCCGTAAAAATCAACCCAGTACCATGCAATATCAGGGTGTTCCACTCGTTCGATCGGTATATTTTTCAGCAGCTGATGCTCTGTTGTGATTGCGGTAATGTTGATCATAAACAACCCTCCACCTGCCATTATATCATGCGGTCTTTATGAGAAAAGTATACGGTACTCTCTGCCTAATTCCAGCGGCATGTTATACTGAACAAAAACGGAAAAAGGGTGGATCTCATGTGGAAGGAAAAAGTATCTGTCACGCCTCCGTATCATTTTGACCGCGTGCTGGACAGGCTGTCTTTAGACCCCCTCAATGCTGTTGATCGAGAGGCGAGGGAAGTCCGTGTGCCAATCAGAAATCAAGCAGGGGACGTATGTATTGTAAAGGTACAGGCGTTAGGCCATGCGGGCGAGCCTGAGTTCCTCGTCAGCGGGGAAACGGATCAGGAAGAAATGATGAAGGAAATCAAGCGGATTTTTCAATGGGAAAATCATTTGCAGCACGTTCTGGATCACTTTTCAAAAACGAGCCTGTCCGCCATTTTTGAAGAGCATGCCGGGACGCCGCTTGTTCTGGACTATAGCGTGTACAACTGCATGATGAAATGCATTATCCACCAGCAGCTTAATCTTTCCTTCGCTTACACGCTAACAGAACGATTTGTTCATGCGTTTGGCGAGCAGAAGGATGGCGTGTGGTGCTATCCAAAGCCGGAAACGATTGCAGAACTCGAGTATCAGGATCTGCGTGATCTGCAATTCAGCATGAGAAAAGCGGAATACACCATTGATACATCAAGGATGATCGCAGAAGGCACACTCAGCTTGTCAGAGCTGCCGCATATGGCGGATGAAGACATTATGAAGAAACTGATCAAAATCAGGGGTATCGGCCCGTGGACCGTGCAAAATATCCTCATGTTCGGACTTGGCCGTCCCAATTTATTCCCGCTTGCCGATATCGGCCTCCAGAATGCCATCAAACGCCACTTTCAGCTGGACGATAAGCCGGCAAAGGATGTCATGCTGGCGATGAGCAAGGAGTGGGAGCCTTATTTAAGCTATGCGTCTTTATATTTGTGGAGGAGTATAGAATAATTCATCTGACAATGAAGGAAATTCTGCAAACGTGTTATACTAGAAAGATGTGAAAAAACCATTTCACTTTCTGCCATCCGCAGAAAGCTTCATATAGAAACGGAGAGAACAACGTGAACCAACAAAAGAAACAGGCGCCCGTCGAACTGAAGGTCGGACAAACCTTTCCGCTGACGATTAAGCGTCTCGGCATTAACGGAGAAGGTGTCGGCTATTTTAAGAAAAAAGTCGTCTTCGTGCCCGGCGCGCTTCCTGGTGAAGAGATTGTTGTGCAGGCCACAAAGGTCCAGCCTAAGTTTTCGGAGGGCCGCATTAAGAAAATCCGCAAAGCGTCTGAGCACCGGGTGGCACCGCCTTGCCCCGTGTACGAACAATGCGGCGGCTGTCAGCTTCAGCACCTTGCATACAGCCAGCAGCTTCGGGAAAAACGCGACATCGTCATTCAGTCTCTTGAACGCCATACGAAGTTTAAAGTAGAGAACATGGAAATCAAAGAAACGATTGGCATGGACAACCCGTGGAATTACCGCAACAAAAGCCAATTCCAGATCGGACGCTCGCAAAGTGGGAGCATCATCGCCGGCTTATACGGCCTTGATTCTCATGACATCGTGCCGATTAAAGACTGTATCGTTCAGCATCCGGCAACGAACAAAACAACAGGCATCGTCCGCCGCATTTTAGAGGACTTCAATGTGTCTGTTTATAATGAAAGAAAACGAAAAGGCGACGTTCGCACGATCGTGACGAGAGTCGGCTTTGAAACAGGCGAAGTGCAGGTCGTGCTTGTAACCGCAAAAGAAACGCTTCCGCACAAGGAAGAAATCGTCAAAGCGATTCAAAAGCGATTGCCAGAGGTCAAATCCATTATTCAGAATGTAAACGGGGCGAAAACCTCAGTGATTTTTGGTGAGAAAACAAAACCGCTCGCCGGAAAAACAGTGATTCAAGAAGTGCTCGGCGACGTATCTTTTGAATTGAGCGCCCGCGCTTTCTTCCAGCTCAATCCGGAACAGACCGTCAAGCTGTATGATGAAGTGAAAAAAGCGGCGCAGCTGACCGGAAAAGAAAAAGTCGTTGATGCGTATTGCGGCGTCGGCACTATCGGCATGTGGGTGGCGGACGGAGCGAAGGAAGTCCGCGGCATGGACGTCATCAAGGAATCAATTGACGATGCCAAGAAAAACGCCAAAAAACACGGCATGGCAAATGCCACATACGTAACAGGAACAGCCGAGCACTGGCTCCCGAAATGGACGAAAGAAGGCTTCCGCCCGGACGTCGTCATCGTAGACCCGCCAAGAACCGGCTGTGACAGCACGTTCCTGGACACGATCAAAAAAGTCAAACCGAAACGCTTCGTCTACGTTTCCTGCAATCCATCCACGCTTGCGAAGGATTTGCAGACGCTGTCGAAGGACTATAGCGTGGACTATATCCAGCCTGTCGATATGTTTCCGCAGACGGCGCATGTTGAAGCAGTGGCGAGACTTGTATTGAAATCGTCTCATTAATTCCTAATTAGATCTGGATTTCGGTAGAATGAACATTGCCGATTTCCGGGTCTTTTTCATGCATAGCCTGCCCGGACTATCTGTTCTTGAGATCACTAAAGATGGAAATTTGGTTGGAAACTTTATGTTTACTCACACATAGTGTGTGGGTTTCAATTTTCACTTTTTGATCAGGTCATTTCTCGATTTTTCAGGAGTATAAAACCGAAATCAGGATCATGTACCTTACCGTATGCCCCAAACTGCCTTTTCTATTTTTCGGTTTACTTTTTAAGTGTAAAGAGTGAAATGTTCAAAATTTACTATAGATTGATAAGAAATGCTTTCGCATGCGATAAGTGTAAAAAGAAAGCATGGTCAGTTTTTAAATATTGAGATACAGGTATAGCTGTATCCTCTAATGAAAGGATTTGATTTTTGTTATGACAGAAAATTTCTGGCGTGAATTGCCACGGCCATTTTTTGTACTGGCACCAATGGAAGATGTGACAGATGTTGTTTTCCGGCATGTAGTAAGTGAAGCAGGCAGACCGGATGTGTTTTTTACAGAGTTCACAAACTCAGAGAGCTATTGCCACCCGGATGGGAAGGATAGCGTGCGCGGCCGTTTGACTTTTACAGAGGATGAACAGCCAATTGTGGCCCATATATGGGGAGATAAGCCTGAAAACTTCCGTAAAATGAGTATTGGCATGGCAGAGTTAGGATTTAAAGGACTAGATATCAATATGGGCTGCCCTGTGCCTAATGTTGCGGGGAATGGAAAGGGAAGCGGCCTTATTTGCCGTCCTGCAGTTGCGGCAGAATTAATACAAGCTGCAAAAGCAGGGGGATTGCCTGTAAGCGTGAAGACAAGACTTGGATACACGGATGTGGATGAATGGCGCGAGTGGCTGACACACATTTTGAAACAGGATATTGCCAATCTTTCTATTCATTTGCGTACAAGAGCGGAAATGAGCAAAGTAGATGCCCATTGGGAACTCATCCCGGAGATTAAGAAACTTCGTGACGAGGTGGCACCAGATACACTGTTGACAATCAACGGGGATATCCCTGACCGCAAAATTGGCTTAAAACTTGCTGAACAATACGGTGTTGATGGAATTATGATTGGGCGTGGTATTTTTACAAATCCATTTGCCTTTGAAAAGGAGCCGAAAGAGCATAGCAGCAAGGAATTGCTTGATCTCTTAAGGCTGCATCTGGATCTTCATGATAAATATTCAGCATTAGAAGCCCGTCCGTACAAGCCTCTTCCTCGCTTTTTCAAAATTTATCTCCGCGGGTTCCGAGGGGCAAGTGAATTAAGAAATCAATGCATGAACACAAAGTCAACAGATGAAGTGCGTGCATTGCTCGACGACTTTGAGAGAAAGTATCTTGATGGGATAGAGTAACTGCAGTGCTTGATTCAAAAAAGGCTAACACAATTCTTGACTAAAATAAACCTGGATTTTCGGTAAATCCGGGTCTTTTTTGTACGCAGCTTTTACTCAGCCTGTCTGTTCTCTAATTTATTGTAAGAAAATAATGGTATATTTAGTGGAGATATCTTATAAAGGGGGAGAGAAAAATGAAACGGCTATGCATCATCCCCTGCGGCAAGAAAAAAATCTGGGACGTCCAGCCTGATGCCGGGCCGGTAAGAGCAGAGGACGCTTATCTCAGCCCGTTTCATCAGGCGTGCGAGCGGTATGCGAAAACATTTTTCGATGAGTGGGTGATTTTGTCTGCGAAGCACGGGTTCCTCCGTCCTGGTGATCTCGTATCGGGAAATTACGATGTCACTTTTGGCACCGGTCATCCGGAAATCATGACAGCGGACGAGCTGCGCCGCCAATTTCACGAAAAAGGCTTTTCAGACATCGAAGAGCTTGTCATGCTTGGCGGGAAAAAATATCGAAGCGTTCTAAACGCCGTCATCGGAGAACACCAGCATATCAGCTGGCCGCTATCATCTTACAAAGGCATAGGCTATATGCTCCAAGCGCTGAACCGGGCTGTTGAAGAAAAGCATGAACTGTAACACGTACATATGAAGAAAAGAGTGGGAACATGAAAAAACTTGTGTTTGGCTTGCTTGCCATTGCGTTATTCGGATGCGGACTATATATCTATCATGTATGGTTCGGTGATCCATTTTCGAAAAATGCTGCAGAACAGAAGCTAGTCTCTTATGTGAAACAAACCTATTCTAAGAAAGAAATCAAGATCACGAATGGGGTATATAACGCTAAAACCTCTGAATATGTATTCGAAGCAACCTCCCAATCTCATCGCTACCCAATGTGTACGAAGGGATTTCTGCATCCTAAAGTAACGTGCGATGGAATTGAAGAAGCGTATACCGAATCAGTATCAAAACATGTAAATGAAGAATCAACGAAGGCAATCGAAGCAGATCTGAAAAAAGCGGTTCCTCGACTTATAAAAGCTGATGCTGCTTTGAGTATTGAAAACGGACAGTTCACGTTAGATACAAAATGGAACAAACAGCTGGCTGAAAAAGCGCCTATGAGCATGACGATTCAGTTAGACGCCAGCGGGTTATCAAAAACAGATGCCGCAAAGATGGCGGAAACGGTCAGAAAAACGCTTAATGAAAAGGGATATACATACTCAAACGGCACGATAGACTGTATGCAGAAGGACGGGGACGGCGATATTGGATATGTCAAATATTCAATTGATTTTCTTTCAAAAGCAGCTATTCAGTCAAACGATGCAGAGAAACTAGGAAGTTAAAAAGATTTCCAAGGAAATAAATACGTCGATCATTGTCAAAGGCCGGGTGATATCCGGTCTTTTTTGCATGCTGTAAAACGAGACAAATGAATCAGTTTGAGACAAAACGAGACACACGTCTCAAACTGTCTCCAAAGTGAAGACGAGAAGACTGATTTTACGGGCTCAAAAGACTGGCACACTTCTTGCATTTATAATGGTGAACCCTAAATAGAAGGAGGCGCACAAAATGAAATTGTTAAAACGAGAAGGCTTGTCATTAACTGAGAAAAAAGCGCTGTGGATGTACCAAAAGATGCTGGAGATCAGGGGCTTTGAAGACAAAGTGCATGACCTGTTCGCCCAGGGAGTGCTTCCCGGATTTGTTCATTTATATGCCGGTGAGGAAGCCGTGGCTGTAGGGGTGTGCGCTCATTTACATGATGGCGACAGCATTACAAGCACTCACAGGGGACATGGACATTGTATCGCCAAAGGCTGTGATCTGGACGGCATGATGGCGGAAATTTTCGGGAAAGCGACCGGATTGTGCAAAGGCAAGGGCGGTTCTATGCACATTGCGGATCTTGATAAAGGCATGTTAGGCGCAAATGGAATCGTCGGGGGCGGCTTTACGCTCGCATGCGGATCAGCGCTAACGGCTAAATATAAACAGACTAAAAATGTAAGCGTTTGCTTTTTCGGGGACGGGGCAAATAACCAAGGCACCTTCCACGAAGGGCTGAATTTAGCGGCTGTATGGAACCTTCCTGTCGTATTTGTTGCTGAAAACAACGGCTATGGCGAAGCTACCCCATTTGAGTACGCATCAGCCTGTGATTCAATCGCCGATCGGGCGGCTGCTTATAACATGCCGGGGGTGACAGTTGACGGCAAAGATATTTTAGCAGTTTACCAGGCAGCCGAGGAAGCGATAGAAAGAGCAAGAAACGGCGGCGGCCCGTCTTTGATTGAATGTATGACCTACAGAAACTACGGCCATTTCGAAGGGGATGCCCAGACCTATAAAACGAAGGATGAAAGAGTTGAGCACCTTGAAGAAAAGGATGCCATTCAAGGTTTTAAAAACTACCTTTTAAAAGAAACAGATGCTAATAAGCTGTCAGACATTGAACAGCGTGTCAGCGAATCGATTGAAAAAGCCGTCTCGTTCAGCGAAGACAGCCCATATCCAAAAGATTCGGAGCTGCTGACAGACGTGTACGTTTCATATGAAAAAGGAGGAATGTAAGAGATGGCGAGAGTCATAAGCATGTCAGACGCGATCAATGAGGCAATGAAGTTTGCGATGAGAAGAGACGAAAATGTGCTTTTGATCGGTGAGGATGTCGCCGGGGGAGCGGCGGTCGATCATTTGCAGGATGATGAAGCATGGGGTGGTGTATTAGGGGTCACAAAGGGACTCGTACAGGAATTCGGGCGTACAAGAGTGCTGGACACTCCGATTTCTGAGGCGGGCTATATGGGTGCGGCTATGGCTGCGGCATCAACCGGTTTGAGACCGATTGCCGAGCTGATGTTTAACGATTTTATCGGCACGTGCTTTGATCAGGTGATCAACCAAGGGGCGAAATTCCGTTATATGTTCGGCGGAAAAGCGCAAGTGCCGATTACCGTCCGCACCACATACGGAGCAGGGTTCCGGGCCGCTGCCCAGCATTCACAAGCGCTTTATGGCCTTTTCACGAGCATCCCTGGACTGAAGACGGTTGTTCCATCCAATCCGTATGATGCCAAAGGTCTTCTGCTTGCAGCAATAGAAGATAATGATCCGGTGTTCTTCTTTGAAGACAAAACGTCCTACAACATGAAGGGCGAGGTGCCGGAAGATTATTATACAATTCCCCTCGGAAAAGCGGATATCAAACGCGAAGGCAATGATGTTACGCTCTTTGCAGTCGGCAAGCAGGTCAATACTGCGCTTGAAGCGGCTGCACAGCTTTCAGAGAGGGGCATCGAAGCCGAGGTCCTTGATCCGCGCAGTCTGTCTCCTCTGGATGAGGATGCGATTTTTACATCGTTAGAAAAAACAAACCGGCTGATCATCATTGATGAAGCCAATCCGCGATGCAGCATTGCCACGGATATTGCTGCGATTGTCGCTGACAAGGGCTTTGATTTGCTTGATGCGCCGATTAAACGGATTACAGCGCCGCATACACCGGTTCCGTTTTCACCAGTGCTTGAAGATCAATATTTGCCGACACCAGATAAAATTGTCAGCGTCACGCTTGAATTGCTTGGCGAGCCGGCAATGAATTAAAGGGGGGACACAAATGGCGGTAAAAGTAGTGATGCCAAAATTGGGAATGGCCATGAAACAAGGGGAAGTATCGATATGGAATAAAAAAGTAGGCGACCCGGTTGAAAAGGGAGAAAGCATTGCCAGCATTCAATCGGAGAAAATTGAAATGGAGATCGAAGCGCCTGAAAAAGGAACGCTGATCGATATCAAAGTGAAAGAGGGAGAAGAGGTTCCGCCCGGCACAGCTATCTGCTATATCGGGGACGCCAATGAGTCGGTGCAGGAAGAGGCGGGGGCGCCTGTTGCTGAAGACAATATGCCGCAAGCCGTTCAGCCCGTCAAACAAGAAAACAAACCCGCAGCCTCCAAAAAAGATCGAATGAAAATATCTCCAGTCGCCAGGAAAATAGCAGAAAAAGCAGGATTAGACCTAAAACAGCTGAAAGGTACTGGACCAGGCGGAAGAATCGTGAAGGATGACGTAACAAAGGCGCTGGCTGAACAGAAAAAAGCTCAGGCAAAACCTGTTTCTGATCAGAAAGCGCAGGAAACCCCGGTGACAGGCATGAGAAAGGTCATCGCTGCCCGAATGCAGGAAAGCCTGGCAAACAGCGCGCAGCTGACGATCACGATGAAAGCTGATATCACCAAGCTTGCCACTCTTCAAAAACAGCTTTCACCAACTGCGGAAGAGAGATACGGCACAAAACTGACGATCACTCATTTTGTCTCAAGAGCCGCCGTTCTCGCTCTGCAAGCTCACCCTGTGCTGAACAGCTTTTATCAAAATGAGCGCATTATCACACATCCCCATGTACACCTTGGTATGGCTGTAGCCTTGGAAAATGGCTTAGTGGTGCCTGTCATCCGCCATGCTGAAAAGCTATCGCTGATTGAACTGGCTCAATCCATCTCAGAAAATGCCAAAAAAGCACGCGAGGGACGTGCGGGAAGCGAAGAACTGCAAGGCTCTACCTTCTCCATTACAAACCTTGGCGCGTTTGGAGTTGAGCATTTCACACCGATACTAAATCCGCCGGAAACAGGCATTCTCGGCATCGGAGCAAGCTATGACACACCGGTGTATCAAGGGGAGGCGATCGTCAGAAGCACGATCCTGCCGCTCAGCCTGACATTTGATCACAGAGCGTGTGACGGCGCCCCTGCCGCTGCATTCCTGAAGGCGATGAAAACATATTTGGAAGAACCCGCAGCATTAATTTTATAGGAAAAGCAGGTGAAAACGACATGACATTAGCCATTATCGGCGGCGGACCTGCAGGCTATGCGGCTGCGGTTTCCGCGGCACAGCAGGGCAGAAACGTGCTGCTCATTGACAAAGGCCAGCTTGGGGGGACCTGCCTGAATGAAGGCTGCATCCCGACAAAGTCTTTGTTAGAAAGCGCAAACGTTCTTGATAAAATCAAGCATGCCGACAGCTTTGGAATCGAACTTCCGGCAGGTGCGATATCAGTCGATTGGAGTAAAATGCAAAGCCGAAAACAACAGGTTGTCAGTCAGCTTGTCCAAGGCGTTCAGTACCTAATGAAGAAAAATCAAATACAGGTTGTAAAGGGAACAGCCTCCTTTCTTTCTGAAAGAAAGCTCTTGATCGAAGGAGAAAACGGAAAAGAAATCAGAGAGGCGGACCAAGTATTGATTGCCTCCGGGTCAGAGCCAATCGAGCTGCCTTTTGCCCCGTTTGACGGCGAATGGATCATCGACAGCAAAGACGCGCTTTCTCTTTCCGAGATTCCGTCTTCACTAGTCATTGTCGGCGGCGGTGTCATCGGGTGTGAGTATGCAGGGCTGTTCGCCAGATTGGGCTCGAAGGTGACCATCATTGAAACAGCGGACCAGCTGATCCCGGCTGAAGATGAAGATATTGCCCGTCTCTTTCAGGAGAAACTTGAGGAAGACGGTGTCGAAGTGCATACCTCATCCAGATTAGAGCGGGTGAATCAAACGGCCAAAACGGCAATATGGAAAAGCGGTCAGCGAGAGTTTAAAACGAAGGCCGAATATGTGCTGGTGGCGATCGGCAGAAAACCCCGTCTTGACGGATTACAGCTGGAACAGGCCGGAGTTGATTTTTCTCCAAAGGGCATTCCGGTGAATGGGCACATGCAGACGAACGTGCCTCATATTTACGCGTGCGGAGATGCTATAGGGGGCATTCAGCTGGCGCATGCCGCTTTCCATGAGGGCATCATCGCTGCTTCTCATGCTTCCGGAAGGGATGTCAAAATCAATGAGAAACATGTGCCGCGCTGCATCTATACGTCCCCGGAAATCGCGTGTATCGGAATAACAGAACGACAGGCAAGAAGCATATACGGGGATGTGAAGATCGGTGAATTTCCATTTTCCGCAAACGGCAAGGCGCTCATTAAACAGCAAGCGGAAGGAAAGGTCAAAATCATGGCTGAACCGGAATTCGGCGAAATCGTGGGTGTCTCGATGATTGGCCCGGATGTAACCGAGCTCATCGGCCAAGCGGCAGCGATCATGAATGGTGAGATGACGGCAGATATGGCGGAGCATTTTATCGCCGCCCATCCGACTTTATCGGAAACATTGCATGAGGCGCTGTTAAGCACGATCGGCCTTGCGGTACATGCATAATAAAGGAAAAAGCAGGCGCATGGATATAAGGCGCCTGCTCTTTTATTGTTGAAAGCGCTTTATTTTTCCCCTACAATAGATGAAAACGGCGTGTAAGGGAGGAGCGATCAAGGAAATGAATTCGGTCCCAAACGATTTGCAAACCTGGAAACGTTTTGTGAAAGACGGTGTGCTTGACGAAGCCCGATTAAGAAAACGGATTGCCGAGTCATGGCATCGCTGCAAAAAAGCTGAGGTCAATCCTTATTTAGAAAAAGGCCCGAAGGTTTTACAGCAAACGGAGCTGGATCAGCAGTCAAAAAAACATTCATTCTTCTTGACGACCGCAAAGCCTTACCTCGAAAAACTGCTGCCTGCCATAAAAGAAATGGAAATGATGGCGCTGCTAATTGATTCAGACGGTGTTGTTCTGGCATTGGACGGCCATCCCCGCGCGCTCTATGAAGCCAAACGCATCAACTTTGTTGAAGGGGCATGCTGGACGGAAACGGCTGTCGGAACAAATGCGATTGGCACGGCGCTCCACATCAGCGAGCCGGTTGCGATACAAGGATCAGAGCATTACTCCATTGCTTCCCATCTTTGGAACTGTTCAGCTGCTCCGATTCACCATGAGGATGGCAGCCTTGCGGGTATGATTGACATATCGTGTCCGGCTATGGGCGCTCATCCTCATATGCTCGGTATTGCCACTGCGATCGCCTATGCAGCTGAACGGGAACTCGCAGCTAAAAGCCGTGAGAAAGAGCTCGAGCTGATCAGCCGTTTTGGAGAGAGGGCTGCATCCAGTGTGCCGATGGTGCTATGCAATAACAAGCAGCACATCATCAGTGCGAGCATACCGATTCGAACCTCAATGCCTGATTGGCAGGGCCGGCACCTGTATGAGTTGAAGGAACGGGGCTACTCAATCGAAAAAGCTGTCACCATAGGAGATGGCGGCACTTGTTTTTATCTTTCGGAACAAAAGAAAAAGAAGGTGTTTCGATTCAATGGAGTGATCGGGAAAAGCGGCCGATCGCAAGCGATGCTGATGAACCTAGAACGTGCAGCTGCGGCAGATGCAACGGTCTGTTTGTCGGGCGAAACTGGTACGGGAAAGGAAGTCGCGGCTCGCGCTCTTCATGAGAACAGTGAGAGACGGCACGGTCCGTTTGTTGCTGTCAATTGCGGAGCGATTCCGTCTGATTTGATTGAGAGCGAACTGTTCGGATATACAGAGGGCGCTTTTACGGGAGCGAAACGAAATGGCTATAAAGGCGCCTTTCAAAAAGCGAATCAAGGCACATTATTTTTAGATGAAATCGGAGAAATTTCCCACTCGATGCAGGTTGCACTTTTACGAGTGCTTCAGGAACGCAAGATAACGCCAATCGGCGGGACGAAAGAAATTCCGGTTGATATCAGAGTTATTGCCGCCACACATTGTGATTTACGCGAGCTTGCCGAAAACGGAAAAATCAGAGAGGACTTGTTTTACCGTCTTCATGTCTATCCAATTGAACTCCCTCCATTACGCGATCGCACCGAGGATATCCCAGACCTCTTTGAGTACTACAAACAGAAGAATCATTGGCCTGGCGAACTTCCTTCTGATTTTTGTAATGTGCTGAAGCAATGGAAGTGGCCGGGAAATATTCGCGAGCTGTTTAATGTGTTTGAACGTCTTTCTATCAGATTTCCGGACGGCCGGCTGGGGGATGAACCGCTTTCCGCTTTACTGGAAGCCGCTGGGCTGCCGGCCAGCTCTGCAGAAAAAAAGCCTGCTGCTGCCGGCGTGCTTACCTTTCGTGAGCAAATCCAAAAAGATATGATGATCAAAGCGCTTGAATCTGCAAAAGGAAACGTCTCTCAAGCCGCAAAAATCAGCGGGATCCCCCGAAGCACTTTCTACAAACGCCTGAAAAAATTCAACTTGTCCGCTGAATCATAAAGCATACTTCCTTCAGGAAATGGAAACGTTATGTATTGAAGGAGGGTGTTACGATGAATATTCAAAGGGCGAAAGAAATTGTAGAATCTCCCGATATGAAAAAAGTAACATACAACGGCGTTCCTATTTACATTCAGCACGTAAATGAAGAAACTGGAACAGCAAGAATTTATCCGCTTGACGAACCGCAAGAGGAGCATGAAGTGCAGCTGAACAGCTTAAAAGAGGATTAAACAAAAATGGCCCGCTTCATAAGCAGGCCATTTTGTTATCCGCGTGGCGCAAATAAAATAACACAGACACCGATGAGACAAATGGATGCGCCGATCCAGTCATACAGATCAGGTGTTTTCCGGTCAACAAGCCATCCCCACAGGACCGCAAGCACGATGAATACTCCACCATAAGCGGCGTATACACGGCCGAAGGATGGGAAGGACTGAAACGTCGGAAGAATGCCGTATACAATGAGGATCAGCGCCCCGGCGATTCCGTAGCCGGCTGGCTTTGCCTCTCTCAGCCATAGCCAAACCAGATATCCGCCGCCAATTTCGGCAAGCCCTGCCGCGAGAAATAAAAGAATGGTAATCAGCATCATGAGCACTCCTCAATTTGCATTTATCTTTCATTATAGAGGAGGAGAGCTTTTAAAGCTTCGGATGATTCTCAAATTCCTTCAAATA
The DNA here is from genome assembly GCF_038050295.1 of Bacillus sp. FSL R5-0603. Lineage (NCBI taxonomy): Bacteria > Bacillati > Bacillota > Bacilli > Caryophanales > Bacillaceae > Bacillus > Bacillus sp. FSL R5-0603. The sequence continues at coordinate 793,449 of NZ_JBBOYP010000001.1, forward strand.
CGCTTTTCGCTGAACCTCTGTAAATTGGCTGATCCAATTGTTTTGAGCCTCTTCATTCAAATGGGGAAGGATATAGCGTTCAACCGCTTCGAAAAACAGCGGATTCGCGATGATGTTCCAGGTAGGGATGCGAACGATTTTCCCGTCTGTTTTCTCGATGATAATATCCTCAAAAAAGATCCCTTTCAAACTGTATTGATGACGTCCCATATAAAGCCGCTTCACCTCGGAAAACAGCACGCTGCGCTTTCTCGAAAAGATCTCGCCACTAGGTCCGGTCTTTATGCTGAAAATGACATTTCCACGGCTTGTGAACGCAGGAAAAGCCATAAAGAATGTGATCAATCCATAAATTATCGCCAGTAATCCGCCGCCCAAATAAAGCAGGGCATATTTAGATTCAAACGTGAGAGCTTCAGACACCAGCCAGACTCCCACAATAAAGGCGCCCCCTGTAGCGAGGAACAGCCATATTCTAAAAAACAGTCTGCTTTTGACCTTAATTACTTCATTGTTTTTCAATTGCTATTCTCCTTTATCGCTCTTTAGCAAAAAAGTATTCCTTTTATCACATCTTTATTTGCTGTTACGATAGAAAATTCATTTTGGGTAATACCTGTTACCAGCCAAGTATGATGGCTGCCAGGCAGAACGAAAGCCATGTCAGCCACTTCCGGGGAGTTGTCTTTGTCATAAACCAGCCGCATCAGCGTATCCATTTTTCCTTTTCGCAAAGCCAGATCATTTACAAAACGGGTAACGTCCTCTTGGTGATCATGCTTATCTAGAAACTCCTTGAGATGTGTGGGAGTGTCTGAAGCGCCCTCCAAAAGCAATTCAAATTCAGTTGATGTCAGAGAGATCAGTGATTCTTTGTGATCTTCTGCATCTATTATATTTAAAAACTCGGATGTTTTAGAGAGTAATCCATTAGTTGAATCCATTTTTTTGATTCTATGCACCTGTTCATCAAACAGCAATTCATGAGAGTAAGTGCCAAACTTTGAAACATGGCAGGATATATTCTGTTCTTTGCCTTGTTCATCAAATTTGGACAGCTTCACTGTATAGTCGGCGTCGTTTAACACATGGATAAACGGACAGTATTCGTCCTTTAGCCGATATTGATGATTCCGATATTCCGCCGCATCCTTGGCTAAGAGTGAGCGGCACGCGGCTTCAAATAAGGCGCCGAGCTGTTCATCTTCTATTTCGGGAAAATAGGCTTGTTTTAAGGCCATTCCCTGTTCGAAAAACCCTTCGCTGTAAAAACAAAACAAGAGTTCTTCTATGCTGATTGTAAACTGCTTCATTGTTTATTCTCCTATCCAAATGAAAATTTCCCTTTAAGGAAATGGGTTGCGCCGTGTATGAGCGAATCCGCTGTTTTCTTTGCTTTTTCTATTCCTTTTTTCGCACTGTCTATCCCTTTATGTATCGTTTTATTCGCCGCATCTATGCCGTCATTCACTGATTTGACGACTTTGCCGGCTGATTCCAGTCCTTTTTTGGCTGTATCAACGACAGCATGGATCGGTTCTTTAAGTTTTATCGCTGCTTTTTCAGCATAGACTGATGTGAATTTTGCGATTTTTTCCCCAACAAACCCTCCTACTGCCGAACCAATTGTGCCTCCGATTACTGTGCCGACAGGACCTAACACACTTCCTAGGGCACCGCCCACAACAGCACCAGCTGTCGCACCGCCCGCAATAAAAATGGTGTTATTCACAGCATTTCCGACAGCCTTGGCGTTTTCACGCTTGAGAACTTCGGGTTTGTCCTGGTATTTTGCATAATTTTCAGCAATTTTCACGCCTGCTCCGAATGTTTCGGTCGCACCGGTAATCAGTGTGGCGGTAATGGCATTTCCTTTCGCGAATTTCAAGCCCGTTTTTCCCACATCCTTCAAAGTGGAGCGTACGCCGGCTTCATTAAGAAATCCTTTTGTATAGCTTCTGACGCTGTTTGAAAAATCCACCGTGTCCTGAGGGAAGTATTTTGTAAACTTTTTATGTACCAAATCTGAAAAAGGACGGTTTGTCTTTTTCAACAAATATTTAGGATTCAAAAGCACTCTTGCCGCTTTTTGATAACGTGAGCTGTCAACGGCCCTGGAAATATCCAAGAGCAGTTTTGAGTGCTGTGCTGTATGCAAGCCGCTTGGCTGTTTCACAAATTTCGTAAGCCCTAATCCGTAATATTTTCCCTGCGTCAGCATAAGAGCGGTTAAGCTTGTCATCGTACCGTATTTGTCGTAGGCATTGTAGAGCTTTCGCAAAATATCATCTTGTTCCACAAATTTATCGCCCGTTTTTCTGATGAAAATCTCATTGTCACTTAGCTTAGTGACGAGCGCTTTTCCTGAGCTCCACGCATCGCCCACTCCGGAAAAACAGCTGCTGTAGCGGGGATCGCATTGCAAAATCATCTGCCCCAGCTCCACATGCAGGTCCTTATATTTGTTTTCCATATCAGTTAATTCAGTGACTACATCATTTGCAAGCTGTTCGAGCTTATCCGGATCAACTGCAATGTTTCCTGACACACCGTTCACCCCCCGAGTTTATGTCTTTCCTCTCTTGCTTTACGCTCCAGTTCTTCCATTCTGGCAATTTCAGCTTTTCGTTCTTCTATTTTGACAGCGGCAGCCTTCAGCTCTTGGCTTGTTTCAAGCAGCTCCTGTTCGAATTGATCGTAGGCGGCTTTCGTTTCCTCGAAATCCTGGTCAAACGAATCTCTTGATTTGCCCTGCCAAGCATCTCCCAATGCAGATAACCGGGATTCAAGCAGCATTTTGGAGCTTCTGACCTCTTCTGCGGCCGCACTGTACTTGTTTGCCAGCTCAATGACTTTATATGAGTCCAACTTTTGTCCCCTGCCTTTTCTAAATTCACGCACAATTGGATGTTTTATATAAATGATTATAAATAATTCGGCATGTATCCGAATCGTACAAAAGAACCTTTTCATAAGAATTGGAAGGGCGTATATTCACTTAAAATTCACAGTTGGTGAGACTTTAAGATTACAAAAAAGGTAAAAAAAACAAATCCCTCAGATATAAGCCAAATGAGAAATTTCCCGCTCTATGGGAAAAAACACTAAAGTTGATCAAATGACCTAAGTGCTCCAAACGTGTTACGGGACGGGCTATCTCATGGTATAAATGGAATTGTAAACGTTATCAAGGAGGTCGTCATATGAAGAAAAAATCATTCTCAATCGTAATAGCGGGCGGAGGGAGCACTTTCACTCCAGGGATCGTACTCATGCTCTTGGACCATTTGGAGGAGTTTCCGATCAGAAAGCTGAAGCTGTATGATAATGATAAGGAGAGACAGGATCGAATTGCAGGCGCCTGTGACGTTTTTATCAGAGAAAAAGCGCCGGATATTGAATTTGCAGCGACGACTGACCCGGAAGAAGCTTTTACAGATGTCGATTTTGTTATGGCGCACATCAGAGTAGGGAAATACGCGATGCGTGCGCTTGATGAGCAAATTCCGTTAAAGTACGGAGTTGTCGGCCAGGAGACGTGCGGGCCGGGCGGGATCGCATACGGTATGCGCTCGATCGGCGGTGTGCTTGAAATATTAGATTACATGGAAAAATACTCGCCTGATGCGTGGATGCTCAATTATTCCAATCCGGCGGCGATTGTGGCTGAAGCTACGAGACGCCTCAGACCGAATTCTAAAATTCTCAATATCTGTGATATGCCGGTTGGGATCGAAGACCGGATGGCGCAAATTCTTGGCTTATCCTCAAGAAAAGAAATGAAGGTCCGCTATTACGGATTAAATCACTTCGGCTGGTGGACATCAATTCAGGATCAAGAGGGCAACGATTTAATGCCGAAGCTGAAGGAGCATGTATCTCAATACGGCTATATTCCGAAAACAGAGGCTGAAGCGGTGGAGGCGAGCTGGAATGACACATTCGCCAAAGCGCGTGACGTGCAGGCCGCAGATCCTGACACCCTGCCGAATACGTATTTGCAATATTATTTGTTCCCGGATGATATGGTGAAAAAATCAAATCCGAATCATACGCGGGCAAATGAAGTGATGGAAGGGCGCGAAGCTTTTATTTTCAGCCAATGTGACATGATTACACGTGAGCAGTCCACGGAAAACAGCGAAATCAAAATCGATGACCACGCATCATATATCGTTGATCTTGCCCGGGCGATTGCCTACAACACAGGTGAAAGAATGCTGTTGATTGTTGAAAATAACGGTGCAATTGCGAACTTTGACCCGACTGCGATGGTCGAGGTGCCATGCATTGTCGGCTCAAATGGGCCTGAACCGATTACCGTCGGCACCATTCCGCAATTCCAAAAAGGGCTTATGGAGCAGCAGGTATCCGTTGAGAAGCTGACTGTTGAAGCGTGGGCGGAGAAATCGTTCCAAAAGCTGTGGCAGGCGCTAATTTTGTCAAAAACAGTGCCGAACGCGCGTGTGGCAAGACTCATTCTCGAGGATTTAATGGAGGCCAACAAAGACTTCTGGCCTGAGCTTGATCAAAGCCCGACCCGTATATCATAACTGAAATTCCCCCATTTTCGAATCTGTAATTGTATATAATAGAAAGAAAATGGGGGGATCTGATATGCAGCTCGAAGAACTGATCAATCAGCACTACAGCAAATTGAATGACAACGATTTTCATATTTTAAAATATATATTGAATCATAAGCACACATGCTATCACCTTGGAATCGACGCGCTGGCCAAAGCTTGCAGTGTATCGCGTTCCTCAATTTTACGGCTTGCCCAAAAGCTCGGTTTCAGCGGTTACAGTGAATTTCGCGTCTTTTTAAAGTGGGAAGATCAGCCGGAAGAAGGCGAGAGTATGAGTTTTGAAAAGCTGCTTGATGATATTGAAGCAAATTTGAAGTTTTTACGGACAAAGGACATGACGGACATGTGCCAGCTGATTGATGCAGCTGACCGCATTTTCGTCTACGGTTCTGGAAATGCGCAAAAGATATGCGCCCGCGACCTGCAAAGAATGTTTATTCCGCGCCATCGCTATCTTATTTTAATTGAAGACACAAATGAATTTAATTTGATGCGCGATGATTTTAAAGTAAACGATCTGTTTATCATCATTTCTCTTTCCGGAGAAACACCGGAGCTGATTCCTCAGGCAAGAATGCTTTCTGCAAAGGGTATTCCCTTTATTTCCATTACGAATTTAAAAAACAATGTCCTCGCCCAGCTGACTCCGCATAATCTTTATGCGACAAGCAAACCTGTGACATTAAGCGATAAAACGGAAATTGTCGCTTTTGCACCGTTTTTTCTCGTTGGCGAAGCATTGTTCCGCGCATATGTTGATTACAAAGAGGCAGAAAAAAATGACAATGAGTAGCAGGGGGTTCTGGTATGATGCAAAAAATTCAGCGCTTTGGAAGCGCGATGTTTGTGCCTGTTTTATTATTCGCGTTCGCCGGCATTATCGTCGGTATCAGCACGCTCTTTAAAAATAAAACCCTCATGGGACCGCTCGCCGATCCTGACGGTTTTTGGTATCAGTGCTGGTATATCATTGAGCAGGGCGGCTGGACTGTTTTTAACCAAATGCCGCTCTTATTCGCCATTGGCATCCCGGTTGCTTTGGCGAAGAAAGCTCAGGCACGCGCTTGCTTGGAAGCGCTTACTGTCTACCTGACATTCAACTATTTTGTCAGCGCGATATTGACGGTATGGGGAGGAGCATTTGGCGTCGACATAAATCAAGAGGTCGGCGGAACGAGCGGGTTAACGATGATTGCGGGCATAAAAACGCTCGATACCAACATCATCGGAGCCATCTTTATTTCTTCGATTGTCGTCTTTTTGCATAATCGCTATTTTGATAAAAAACTGCCCGATTTTCTCGGCATCTTTCAAGGCTCAACATATATCGTGATGATTTCCTTCTTTATTATGATCCCAATTGCCTTGGCTGTGTCTTATATTTGGCCGATGGTTCAATCGGGAATCGGCTCGCTTCAAAGCTTCCTGGTTGCTTCTGGGGCGGTGGGCGTTTGGATATACACGTTTTTGGAACGGATTTTAATTCCGACCGGCCTTCATCACTTTATTTACACGCCGTTTATTTATGGCCCGGCTGTAGCGGAAGGCGGGATCGTCACGTATTGGGCACAGCATCTTGGCGAATATTCGCAAAGCGCCAAACCGCTGAAGGAGCTCTTTCCGCAAGGCGGATTCGCGCTTCACGGCAACTCGAAAATCTTCGGTATTCCGGGTATCGCCCTGGCTTTTTATGTGACAGCCAAAAAGGAAAAGAAAAAACTCGTCGCAGGGCTGCTGATTCCTGTCACACTGACAGCGATTGTCGCCGGGATTACAGAGCCGATTGAGTTTACGTTCTTATTCATTTCACCTTTCTTATTTGCGGTTCACGCCGTGCTTGCCGCCACAATGTCGACAGTTATGTATATGGCCGGCGTCGTCGGAAATATGGGAGGCGGACTGATTGAGGCGGTGACCTTGAACTGGATTCCGCTCTTTGGCAGCCACGGTATGACATATGTGTATCAAATTTTGATCGGGCTCTCGTTTACAGCAATTTATTTTTTCGTCTTCAGATTTTTAATCCTCAAATTCAATATCGCTACACCAGGACGGGAAAAGGATGAACAGCAGGAAACAAAGCTATATTCGAAAAAGGAATATAGAGAACGAAAAAACAAGGATGAAACGGCCTCCGCTGCTGAAACGGCTGATGACACCGCTTTTCTGTATATTGAAGCGCTGGGCGGAAAAGACAACATCACTGAAGTCACAAACTGCGCCACCCGCCTCAGAGTCAGTGTCAAGGATGAAACAAAGGTTGAACCCGACAGCGTATTCCGCGCGCTTGGCGCACACGGCGTTGTCAGGAACGGGAAAGCGTTTCAGGTGATTATCGGATTAAGCGTGCCGCAGATGCGGGAGCGTGTGGAAAAAATATTGAATCAATAAAGACTGCCCTCCTTTTCGGGAGGGTTTTCGTTTGCCGTCAAAAAGACCGCCATAGTAAAGTAAAGAAAGAGACAATCGAGTAAAAAGGGGTTTGGAGGCTTTTACATGCAAAAGGCTTTGTCGTTTTTAAAACCATATTCATTGCTGGCGGGAATTGCTCTGATTCTTATGCTGACGGAGCTTGCAGTTGAACTGATGCAGCCTTTATTGATTGCAAAAATCATCGACGATGGGATATTGAAGCAAGATCTGCGGCATGTATGGATATGGGGCGCGGTCATGATCGGGCTGACCGTGTTATCCTTTGCGGCGGGGATGCTGAATTCCTTTTATGCCGCCCATGTCAGCCAAAGCTTTTCCTATGATACAAGAAAAGGGCTTTTTCAAAAAATCCAGTCCTTCTCCTATTCCACATTTGGACAGTTTTCGTCCTCTTCTTATATTACAAGGCTGACAAACGACGTCACACAGGTTCAAAATATGATTTTTATGAGTTTGCGGTTTATGCTGCGGGCTCCCTTAATGATTGCAGGCGGCATTGTGCTGTCGCTTGCCGTTAATGTGAAACTCGGCTTTTTTCTGCTTGTGACTATTCCGATCCTGATCTTGTTTTTGCTGTGGGTATTAAGGAAAGGCGGGGCACTGTTCCGCTCAGTGCAGAAAAGGCTGGATCAAGTGAACACCATCATGCAGGAAAATTTAATCGCAATCAAGCTGATCAAAGCGCTGCTTCGCGGCAGCCACGAAGTCAAACGATTTATCAAAGCCAACACAAGGCTGATGGAAAAAACGGTTTCGGCCTTTCAGCTTGTGGAATTCACGATGCCTGTACTGATGCTGATGATGAATCTCTGCATCCTTTTGATTTTGTGGGCGGGGTCCTACAGTATTACGAGCGGAAGCACTCAGGTTGGCGATGTTGTTGCGATAATTAACTACGCAACACGAATTACAGGCGCGCTTTCGATGTTTCCGTTTTTGATTATGATTTTCACCCGGGCGAAGGCTTCAGGGGATAGAATCGGTGAGGTGCTTGAAACAGAAGGCGACGAGCGGGAGGAAGGCATCATATCTGATCGTTTGTCAGGACGGATTGAGTTTCAGCATGTATCCTTTCGCTATCCTGAAATGGACAGAGAAGCGCTCAGGAATGTCTCATTTTCCGCAAAGCCAAGAGAAACGATCGCGATTCTCGGTGCGACGGGCTCGGGCAAGTCCACGCTTTTTCAGCTCATTCCGCGGCTTTATCAGCCGGATTCAGGCCGCATTTACATAGATGAAAAGCCGGTTCAAGATTTTCCGGCTGAAGGGCTGCGCAGGCAAATTGGATATGTACCTCAGGAAGTCCTCTTGTTTTCCGGCACAATCAAAGAAAACATCGCTTGGGGCAAAGAAAATGCTTCACTAGATGAAATAATGGATGCGGCCAAACATGCGCAAATTCATGAAACGATTTTGAAGCTCCCAAATGGATATGACACTGTTTTGGGGCAAAGAGGCGTCAACCTGTCCGGTGGCCAAAAACAGCGAATTTCCATTGCGCGGGCGCTGATTCGAAAACCGGCTATCCTTCTATTAGATGACAGCACAAGCGCGCTTGATCTGCAAACGGAGGCGAAGCTGCTTGAAGCAATCAGCACATACCATTGCACAACTTTGATCATTACACAAAAAATAACCACGGCGATGAAAGCTGATCAGATTTTGCTGCTTGAGGACGGCGAACTGATTGAAAAAGGCACTCACAGTGAGCTGCTTTCTGAATCTCAGTTATACAAGCGCATTTACGAGTCACAATTCGGAAGGGAGGGGAGCGAGTCATGCTAAAAGACATCCGCAAGCCTTTCCAATATCCCAAACTGCCAATTGACAAAAAAGAAGGCGCGAAAAAGCGGGCGAAAGCAAAGGATACAAAGGGCACACTGAGACGAATCTGGTCTTACTTGGCTGAAAGAAAAGGACTGCTCATACTTGTCATGCTAATGGTTGTCATCAGCGCCATATTCGGACTCCTTGGTCCCTTTGTGATCGGAAAGGCCATCGACCATTTTATCGTCGGGAAAACGGTCAGCGGCTTGATTCCTGTTTTGCTTCTTCTGCTCGCTATCTATATCATTCAGTCCCTGTCGCTTTGGTTTCAAAACTATTGGATGATTACGATCTCGCAGGGCACGGTTTTCAGAATGAGAAGCGAATTGTTCACCCATCTGCATGAGCTGCCGATTCCATTTTTTGATAAACAGCGGCACGGCGAGCTGATGAGCCGGGTGACGAATGACATCGAAAATGTCAGTTCTACCTTAAACACGTCAGTCATTCAAATTTTGTCAAGCGTGATCACCTTTGTCGGGACGATTGCGGTGATGCTGTACATGAGCCCGCTCCTTACATTGATTACGCTGGCCATTATTCCGGTGATGGCAGCGAGCCTGAAATGGATCACCAACCGAACGGGAAAGCTGTTTAAAGAACAGCAGAAAAACCTTGGTGATCTGAATGGGTATATTGAGGAATCTGTTTCAGGCGCAAAGGTCATCAAAGCATATTCACGTGAGAAGCAGATTACTGCTGAATTTCTCGAAAAAAACGCTGCACTCAAGACGTCGGGCTTTTGGGCGCAGACGATTTCCGGGTTTATCCCGAAGGTCATGAACTCTTTGAATAACTTAAGCTTTACAATGATAGCGGCAATCGGCGGTTTGTTTGCGCTGAAAGGCTGGATCTCGATCGGCTCCATCGTCGTCTTTGCCGAGTATTCAAGACAATTTACACGCCCTTTAAACGATCTGGCCAACCAGTTTAATACGATGCTGTCCGCAATCGCCGGCGCTGAACGGGTGTTTGACGTGCTTGATGAAAAAGAAGAGCGCGAGGATGAAAAGAACGCCGTGCATCAGCCCATCCAAACAGGCAGCATTGAATTCCGGGATGTGTCCTTCGGTTACGATAAAGGGCAGCAGACGCTGAAGCATTTACAGTTTACCGTGCCTGCCGGGCAGTCCATCGCGTTTGTCGGGCCGACGGGGGCGGGGAAGACAACCGTCACTAACCTTCTCGCCCGTTTTTACGAGCCTAACGAAGGAAAAATTTTAATCGACGGTACAGATATTAAAACCCTTACTAGAGCAAGCCTCAGAAAAAACATGGGGTTTGTTCTTCAGGATTCTTTCTTATTTCAGGGAACGATCAGAGAAAACATTCGCTATGGCAGGCTCGATGCTTCTGATCAGGAAGTCGAAGCCGCTGCAAAAACAGCGAATGCCCATAGCTTTATTGAAAGGCTGCCAAAAGGGTATGACACCGTGCTGACGCAAAACGGTTCGGGCATCAGTCAAGGACAGAAGCAGTTGATTTCTATAGCGCGGGCGGTGCTTGCCGATCCGGTTCTTCTCATTTTGGATGAAGCGACAAGCAACATTGATACCGTAACAGAAGTCAACATTCAAGAAGCGCTCGCCCGTTTAATGGAAGGAAGAACAAGCGTCATCATTGCCCACAGGCTGAACACCATTCAAAGAGCGGACCAGATTGTGGTGCTAAAAGACGGTGAAATGATTGAAAAAGGCAGCCATGACGAGCTGATTCGGCAAAAAGGATTTTACAGTGACTTATATGAAAGCCAATTTGAGAAATAGACCTTTGTCCTGCACAGAGGTCTTTTTTGTTACAGATTTATAGTACTTTTATTTCATTTTCGTAAAATGTAACAAAATTACTTGACGTAAACAAGTTATGTATATATACTAGCTTACATTAAGTAAGTGATAACATTTATCAGGGAGGATAAAATGAATAAATCATTTGAAATTGGCACATTACTTTTAAGAGTTATTACAGGTATTATCTTTTTTGTTCACGGTTTATCAAAGTTTCAGGGAATGGAGGGCACCATCCAATTTTTCGGCAGCATAGGCCTTCCAAGCTTTATGGCGTATGTCATCGCAGCGATTGAACTCATTGGCGGAGTGCTTGTCTTCTTCGGATTGGCTACACGTATTGTCAGTGTACTGTTCGCTCTTACACTGATCGGCGCCATCATCACTGTTAAGCTGAAAGCGCCATTCATGGGCAATGCAGAATTTGATTACCTTCTGCTTTTGACATCCATTCACCTGGCGCTTACTGGAAGTCGATTCCTGGCGCTGGACCCATTTGTGTTTAAAGGAAAAAAGAACGAAAACGTTTCAGCATAAGAAAAGAGGCATGCAGCATGACCAGCATTCATGAGGATACACACATTGGCTATGCCAAACTCACAATTCGCAGTCTGGAGCGTTCGCTTCAGTTCTACTGTAACGTTATCGGTTTTCAAGTCTTAAAAAAGACGGATCGCCAAGCTGAATTAACGGCTGACGGGAAACGCGTACTGCTTATTCTTGAAGAAAATCCGAGCGCTGTCGTCTTGCCTGAACGGTCTGTGACAGGCCTTTATCACTTTGCGATTCTTCTTCCGGACAGGAAAGAACTTGGGATCGCGCTCGCCCGCCTGATTGAACACGGCATTGCTATCGGACATGGAGACCATGCTGTCAGCGAAGCGCTCTACCTGTCTGATCCTGACGGAAACGGCATTGAAATGTACGCTGACCGCCCCCGCAGCACGTGGCAGCGTGATCGGGAAGGAAACTACGTCATGACGACAACCGCTGTTGACATTGAGGGCCTTCTGGAAGAGGCAGGAGATGAGCGGAAATCATCGCTTCCGAACGATACAATCATCGGACACATTCATCTGCATGTCAGTGATTTGAAAGAAGCAAAGGCGTTTTATACAGATGTACTGGGCTTTGACATTGTCGGAAACTATGCGGGCATGTCCGCCCTCTTCGTTTCAGCCGGGGGGTACCACCATCATATCGGCTTAAACATTTGGGCGGGAAGAAATGCGCCGCCTAAACCGACAAATGCCAGCGGACTAGACTATTATACTGTTGTCCTGCCTCACCAAGAGGAGCTGGATTTGGTGGCAAACCGAGTCAAACATGCCGGGTATTCAATTGAAGAGACGGAAAACAGCTTTCGTGTGAAAGACCCTGTTTCCGGCGCCTATATTAGATTTGTGATTTGACTGTAATCCCTTTGCCGAAAAAACGGCAGGGGGATTTTTTATTTTTGTCCGCCTTGTTATGATGGGAGAACCAACTTGTTAGGAGGCGTTAACATGGAACTCAACCACCTTGTGACGGGCAAAATAGCATTAAATCAATATGTGCATCGCTTAGAGCAAAAGGATGTTTCATTTTACGTCCATTATTGGGGAGCAATGACGAACCACTATAACACACTGCTTCATAAGCATTCCTTTTATGAAATTTGTTACGTGGTAAGAGGTGAAGGATATTACCTTGAAGGCGATCGTACATATCCGCTTCGGGAACAGACGATTTTTTTGTCAAAGCCGGATCATTTGCACCAAATCAAAAGTGAAACAGGACTGTTCATTTTTTATGTCGCTTTTGAGCTGAGCGAGGATCAATCAAGCGCTGAATGGATCAACGTGATGGAAGAAGTGAAACAAAGCCCCCTTGTCACAGTGCAAATAAAAGATGGCGAACCTCCGGGCATTCTTTGGAAAACGTTAATGCTGCAAGCAGCACAGCCAGTCAATGCTTTTGACAAAGAGATCCTATCCCAATTGTCGCACGCATTGATCCTGTCATTAATCCAAACCTTTCTCCCGTCCGCCCGCCGCCCGAAAAACAAGCAGCTCATTCAAAGCTCATCTGCTTTGCTGACTGAGGTCAAACTGCACATTAAAGACAATCTGTCACAGCCGTTAAAGCTGACGGATGTCGCCGGCCATTTTCATATCTCAGGCAGGCACTTATCGCGTTTATTTGCAGCAGAACTGGGTGTCAGCTACTCTGAGTTTGTCCAAAATGAAAAAATCAATAAAGCCGCCGCGCTGCTGAAGTCAACGAATCTATCGATAAAGGAAATAGCAGAAGAAATAGGATTCTCTGTACATTATTTTACACGCGTATTTTCTGCCAAAATCGGCAGCTCTCCAGGGCTTTTCCGTTCCCTTTATAAAGACTCAAAAATGACCGCATTTCAAATCAATAAGCCTTTTCAAAAAATCGAACAGGCCGAGCCGTACGAATAAGATGTCCTGAAATGACAAAATAATGTCTCCATATGATAAAGACGCGAGAAATCTCGTTGTCTTATAATTTTTTAAGAAAGCGGTTTCTATTTGAAAGCCATCTTTTCTTAAAATTTCTGTCCCATAGTACATGATCGAATTGACATCGGTAATTTGCTGTACGATGGCGATTCCGATCTCAGTAAATAGCATGCGCCTGATCTACGGCTCTTGAAAATCTTTAAAAATATGTGCCTGAGACGAAAGGGCGGTCACTTGAACGGCTTTAGCATTCATTTCGCCAATATGAATATGGCCGGCAAGTTGATCAGGACATGCCGAATCAATCGACTCACTTATCGTAATCTGCAGATATGAGGAGGAATCTATCAATGAAACTATCTTATGTAACAGACAGCCTAGGGCATTTGCCTTTTGAAGACATGCTCGATTTTGCCGCAAAGCTTGGGATCGATACACTTGAAATGACAACCGGGGGCTGGTCGCCGGCACCTCACTTGAATCTTGATGAACTGCTGCAAAGCAGCGAAAAAAGAAAAGAATTTTCACAAGCGCTGGAAAAGCGGAACATGACACTTTGCGCATTAAACTGCTCGGGGAACCCTTTAGATCCGGGTGAATTGGGCAAATCGCACAGAGACATAACTGACAAAACGATGGAGCTGGCTGGATTATTAGGCGTCAAAAAAGTGATCATGATGAGCGGCCTGCCAGCCGGCGGCCCGGACGACAAAGTGCCGAACTGGATCACATACACAGTGAGCTGGCCTCCCGTTTTAAAAGATATCCTCAACTATCAATGGGAAGATGTTGCGATTCCTTATTGGAAGGAGCTTGTCCAAAAAGCGGAAGCCTGCGGTGTTGAAAAAATCGCGCTTGAAAATTTCAGCTCTCAATTAGTCTATAATCCTGAGACTCTCTTTCGGCTCAGAAATGCAGTCGGCCCGATGGTCGGTTTGAATCTTGACCCGAGCCATTTATTATGGATGGGCGCAGACCCGATCATCGCGGCAAGGGAGCTCGGAGAAGCCATTCACCATGTTCACGGAAAAGATGTCAGAATTGAAAGACATTTAGCTGCGGTTAACGGGCTGTTAGAAACAAAAGAAGTGACAGATCCTGCGAACCGGGCATGGAATTACGTAGCAGTCGGCTGCGGACAGGATTTACAGTGGTGGAAGGAATTTTTTTCAGTTGTAAAAATGATGGGATATGATGATGAGGTTTCTTTAGAAATGGAGGATCTGACGATGTCACCTGAAGCGGGCATCCGCACTTCTGTAGAAGCATTAAAACAAACCATCTGCCAATAGGAGGTTTTTCTGATGCTAAATGGAGAAAGAATCATTTCAAAACCGCTGCGCTGGGCAATGGTAGGCGGCGGGCGGCTCAGCCAGGTTGGATATAAACATCGTATTGGAGCGCTGAGAGACAATACTGCCTTTCAATTAACTGCAGGCGCCTTTGATATCAATGCCGAAAGAGGAAAAGACTTCGGGGTGAACCTCGGAGTGGATGCGGAACGCTGTTATCCCGACTATCAAACAATGTTTGCGGAGGAAGCGAAAAGAGAGGATGGCATAGAGGTAGTATCGATTGCCACTCCGAACGGCACTCATTATGAGATTTGTAAGGCGGCGCTTGAAGCAGGACTGCATGTCATCTGTGAAAAACCGCTGTTCTTCACTTCAGAAGAGGGCTATGAAATCAAAGCGCTCGCAGAGAAAAAAGGGAAAATTGTCGGCGTGACATACGGGTTTTCCGGCAATCAAATGCTCCTTCAAATGCGTGCGATGATTGAGCAGGGCAAGATTGGCGATATTCGCGTGGTTGACTTGCAGTACACACACGGTTTTTGTACAGCAGATGAAGGCGAAAACATAAGCGCTGCACAGAAATGGCGTGTCGATCCCGCGATCGCCGGGCCAAGCTTTGTGCTGGGCGATTTATCTACCCACACGTATTATATGTCGCAGCTTATTATGCCGCAGATGAAAATGAAAGAGCTGCTGTGTGACCGCCAGAGCTTCGTCGGCAGCCGCGCGCCGCTAGAGGACAATGCCCATGTGCTGATGCATTATGAAAACGGGGCGGTCGGGACGATGTGGACATCATCAATCAATGCAGGGTGTATGGATGGCCACAGAATCCGGATTGTCGGCTCAAAAGCAAGCCTCGAATGGTGGGACAGCAAACCGAACGCACTGAGGTATGAAGTGCAGGGAGAGCCGGTTCAGACACTCGTTCGCGGCATGCCATATTTAGATGGTGCATGCAGCGCCGATGAACGACTAGGCGCCTTACACAGCGAAGGGCTGTCTGAAGCATGGGCCAATATTTATCTTAAATTTGCCATTGCGATAGACGCCAAAAACCGTGAAGAGGAAGAAATCTTGAATAACTTGGTTTATCCTGACATTGATGCAGGGATCGAGGGCATTCGCTGGATTGAGAACTGCGTGCGCTCGGCAAACCAAGGGTCAGTTTGGGTTGAATTTAAATAAATGAGGGGATGCGCCGCATATGACATAAAGTTCATATGCGGTTTTTATTTTCCAGAAACTCCTGTCAAAAATGTCCTCAGGCAGGTATGATAAGAAGGGAATTGGGTATCGGGAGTGATGAGCGTGAAGGCTCTTTTTTTTACTAGGATTTTCACCTTAATGGTAAGCTGTTCGGTTTATTTTTTTCTTGTAGAGGATGACAGCTGGTTTGAGTATTTGTTCATCGCTGGCGGTGCAAGTGTATTCTTAGCAAATCATCTCTTATTAAGGGTACAGAAATATGCAATTATTTTTTGTCTAATTGATATTGCAGTTGGCTTTTCGTTCGGTTTCATGTTTCCGGGTACAGGTTTATATATTACATTGCTCAGCCCGGTTGCAGTTACCTTTTTTCTGAAGGGATTTGACCGAAAAACTGTATGGTCTGTCCTGTGTTTTTGTTTTATGATGTGGCTGATTGTTCTATTACGCACATATCATATGCTTGGTGATGAATATGTGATGGATCATTGCATCAGCATGACATTCGTTGTCTTCTGCGGTGTCGTGGGCAAATTAATCCGCAAGCTGTTGGAGGCTCAGGATACGGCAAAACAGCAGTTTCAGGAACTGACGGAGTCCCATCTGGCGCTGTCTGCTGCACATCAGGAGCTCCATTTATATGCGAAGCAAGTTGAAGAGCTGACTGCCATTTACGAGCGGAACAGAATGGCGCGGGAAATCCATGATACAGTGGGGCATAAAATGACGGCCCTTCTTGTCCAGCTGCAGCTTTTGCGTGAATGGCAAAAAAGAGACAGCCAAAAAGCGGATGAGACAGTAGGTGTCTGTGAAACACTTGCCCGTGAAGCGCTTGATGATGTCCGCTTATCAGTACGCACTCTGCAAACTGAAAACGATCCTTCGCTAATCGAATCGCTGAAACAGCTGACAGAGGACTTTTGCAAAAATGCAGGAGTCACAACAGAATTTGCGGTCAGCGGCGATCCTGCAATCATCCCGCTGTCTCTCCATCCGACCCTGATCAGAACGGCGCAGGAAGCACTGACCAATGCCAAACGGCACGGCGGCGCCACAGCTTGTTCGATACAGCTTGCCTGCACAACGGACAGCATCAGCCTTGTCATTAAGGATGACGGTAAAGGCAATCCCGAGGCAGCACTTGGTTTTGGCCTCTTGAATATGAAAAAGCGGGCAGCGGAACATGGCGGAATGATCCGCTTTGAAAGCGAACAGGATCAAGGATTTACTGTGAATGCAGAATTTTCACTTGCCAATAAAAAATGGAGCTTCAGGCCCGTGCAGCAAAAGGAGAGTTTATCATGATTAAGATCATCATTACCGACGATCAGGATATCGTCAGAGAAGGGCTGGCATCCCTGCTCCAGCTCCGAGAAGAGCTCGATGTGATCGCAACGGCGCGAAACGGACAGGAAGCCTTCGAAAAGGCGAAAGAGCTGGAGCCGGATATCGTGTTAATGGACATCCGCATGCCGGTTTCCAACGGGGTGGAGGGAACAAAATTAATCACAAGCTCACTGCCAGGCGTAAAGGTTTTGATGCTGACAACCTTTAAGGATTCAGCGCTGATTGCTGAAGCGCTTGAAGAAGGAGCAAGCGGGTATCTGCTGAAGGATATGTCTGCAGATACGATTGTAAAAGCAGTGATGACTGTTCATTCTGGCGGAATGGTGCTTCCGCCGGAATTGACTGCCCAAATGCTGAATGAATGGAAGCGTGAAAAACAGCTGAAAGGAATAAAAGAGATAGAAAAACCTAACGAGCTGCTCGACCTGACCGAGCGCGAAATCGAAGTTCTGGCTGAGCTGGGATACGGGCTGAATAACAAAGAAATTGCCGAAAAGCTTTACATTACAGAAGGCACAGTCAAAAACCACGTTTCAAATATTATCAGCAAGCTGGCTGTCAGGGACAGAACCCAAGCCGCCATTTACTCGGTCAGATATGGTGTATCTGTCTTTTGACATATGACGTTTTGCATATACGCTTCTCTGAAAAGGCCTTTTACAGGCCTTTTTTTCATGCCCTATGTTCTATCTGCCGCTACATGCCGCACGCCTTTCTTTCTTCTACAATGGCAATGGATCAAAAAAAGGAGTGAGACGACGTGCTGCAAGCAGAAAACATCAAAAAGGCATACGGAAAAAAAACAATCGTGAAAGGCATTTCTTTTTCCCTCAAAAAGGGGGAGTCGTTCGGTCTGCTCGGGCCTAACGGTGCGGGGAAATCCACAACCATCTCGATGATTTCCGGCCTTGTGCCGCATGACAGCGGGAACATCACGGTGGGCGGCTATGTTATCGGAAAAGAAACGGCCAAAGCGAAACAAAAAATCGGCATTGTTCCGCAGGAAATTGCATTATATCCGACGCTGACGGCTCATGAGAATCTTATGTTTTGGGGGAAAATGTACGGACTTACGCACGGTGAGGCCAAAAAAAGAGCGGCAGAGGTCCTTGAATATGTCGGTCTGGTTGAGCGGGCTAAAGATAAGATTGAAACATTTTCCGGGGGGATGAAACGAAGAATCAACATCGGTGCGGCTTTAATGCATAAGCCCGAGCTGCTGATTATGGATGAACCGACTGTCGGTATTGACCCTCAATCGAGAAATCACATTTTAGAAACGGTCAAACAGCTCAACGAAACGGGCATGACGGTGATCTATACGAGTCATTACATGGAAGAAGTTGAGTTTTTATGCGACCGGATCGGGATAATTGATCAGGGGGAAATGATTGCGATTGGCACAAAAACTGATTTGTGCAGCCGTCTTGGAGGCGATACCATCATTCAGCTCACGGTCAGCGGAATCGATGAAGCGTTTCTTTTGGCGATCCGTTCCCTGGCTCATGTGAATGATGTAACAGTACATGACACAGAGCTCAAAATTGACATTTCTGCGGCCCATCATGAGAAAGTCGTCACAAGTCTGCTTGCTGAAGCCGCTGCTCATCATATAAACCTGCTGTCTCTTCAGGTGCAGGAACCGAATCTGGAGCGCCTGTTTCTGAATCTGACCGGCCGCACGTTGCGGGATTGAGGAGGGACGGCAATGAAAAAAAGCATATGGATCGCATGGAAAGATGTCAAAATCAGAATCACGGACAGAAAAGGGTTTATGATGCTTATCCTAATGCCGCTCATCCTAACCTGTATTTTAGGCGCGGCGCTCGGATCAGTTGTTGACGGAGGCAGCCGGATTGATGACATCAAAGTCGGCTACATTCAATCAGACCAGTCAGATGCAGCAAACATGTTTACAAAAGATGTTCTCAAAAAAATGAAGTCGATAAAGGTCACAAAAGCCGGCAGCAAAGACAAGATGAAAAAGCTGATTGATGAAAAGAAAATCAATGTAGGCATCGTCATCCCAAAAAATTGGGAAGCCGGCAAAACCTCAGCTGTTGTTAATGCCGCTCCTGATCAAACATTGAAAAGTTCCATCATTGAAACAGCTGCAAGCTCATTTATAGAGCAATATAAAGCGGTAAAGGAAGCCGCGTCAGGCTCAATGGACTACATCAGCAAAACGGAAGCTGTAAAGCAAGGAAAACTTGACCCTGCACAGTTTGCAGAAAAGCTGGCAAAGACGCTAGAAAAAGAAACAGGTGACAAGCTTACTATTGCGGAAAAATCTGTGGGCAGCAAAGCCGTTACCAGTTTTCAATACTATTCGGCGGCAATGCTTTGCATGTTTATGCTGTTTCATATGACAGTTGGGGCGAAATCGTTTTTACAGGAAAAGGATACGGAGACGCTTGCCAGAATGCTGATGACGCCTGCGCAAAAATCCGTCATTCTCTTCGGAAAATGGCTTGGGACGTATCTGTTTGCTATCATGCAATTTTTCATATTTCTGATCGTCACAATCAATGTTTTTGGTGTGGACTGGGGCGGCAATTTGCTGTTTGTGAGTGTACTCGGGCTTTCTTACGCTGCCGCTGTATCTGGCATTTCAATGCTGCTTGCGTCGTGCATCAGCGATATGAAATCTGCAGATGCGATAGGCGGCTTCGGTATTCAATTGCTTGCGGTTCTCGGCGGATCCATGCTGCCGCTGTATCAATTTCCGGACGTCTTGCAGTCTGTATCCAAAGCGGTGCCAAATCGCTGGGCGCTTGACGGCTTTCTTTCTTTAATGGAAGGAGGAGGCTGGTCTGACCTTCAAAAGCCTGTGCTTCTTTTTGCGGCGATCGGCCTTTGTTCACTTGTAATTGGTATCAGACGGCTTCATACAAGATAAGGAGGGTACAAAAGGTGAAAAAAATCATAGCCATTTGCGGCATTGAGCTTTCTCTCATTTTTAAGAAGCCGCAGAACTATTTGATCATGTTTGCTGCCCCGCTTTTGCTTACCTTTGTATTTGGGAGTATGCTCGGCGGCAATGATGATAAGGTGCGGCTTGCAATCGTTGATCAGGACGATACGATTCTGTCACAGCATTATATTCGGCAGCTGAAGGCACACGATGATATGTATGTATTCGAAAACGTGCCTGAAAACAAAGCGTCAGAAAAGCTGAAACAAAAGAAAATTGCCGGGATCATCGTCATTTCCCGCTCGTTCCAGACACAGCTGGAAAAAGGCAAAAACCCTGAGCTGATTTTCCGTCACGGCCCTGAGCTGTCGGAAGCGCCGATGGTCAAACAATATGCAGAAAGCACATTGGCAACGCTCAATATTCAGGTGACCGCTGCAAAAACGGCATCTCAGACAGCGGGAGAGAACTGGAAGGCGGCGTATAAAACGGTTTTCGCCAAAAAACATGAAGATACAGTTCCGGCAGTAAAACGACAGACGCTCAGTGATAACAAAGAGGGTGCGGAAGCAAGTGACACAGCCTCCAGAGCAGCAGGTTTTTCCATCCTGTTTGTCATGCTGACCATGATGGGAGCGGCTGGAACCATTTTAGAAGCAAGAAAAAACGGCGTATGGTCCAGATTGCTTACAGCCTCTGTCAGCCGAGCCGAAATCGGTGCTGGGTATGTGCTTTCCTTCTTTGTCATTGGCTGGATTCAATTTGGCATATTGCTTCTTTCCACCCATTGGCTGTTTGGCATCAACTGGGGGAATCCCGCTGCGGTTATGGTGTTGGTGTCGCTTTTTCTGCTGACCGTTGTCGGCATTGGATTGATGATTGCGGCCAATGTCAGAACGCCAGAACAGCAGCTTGCGTTCGGCAACTTGTTTGTCGTCGCAACATGTATGGTTAGCGGGATGTATTGGCCGATCGACATTGAACCGAAATTGATGCAATCCATCGCTGAATTTCTTCCGCAAAAGTGGGCGATGAGCGGGCTGACGGAGATTATCGCTAACGGTGCCCGCGTCACAGATATTCTCGGAATCTGCGGCATTTTGCTTTCATTTGCTGCGATCACTTTCGCAGCGGGGCTGAAAGCGCTCCGAGCCTAAAAAACATCTGCCGTTTAGGCAGATGTTTTTTTGCATGTGGGTACATTCGTATGGGTGCAGCCTGAACTGCGGTTATTCCTTATCGATCATAGCTAAAATTGATTCCAGCCAAGAAACGTAATTTTTCTCCCGCTCCAGCGCTTTCGTCAGCACAAGATAGTGGCCGAAGTCCGGTGAAGAAAATGACATTGGCTCTGCTGAAGCCATAAGCTTTTCATAGCTTCCCTGTAAGTCAGAAAGCTTGGCCTGGCGTTTTTGCAGCTGGTCTTTGAACAAATCAGAAGCCTCCTGGCGCGATAGACAAGAAATGAAATAAGCCTTCAGCATAAATTCATCCTTCACCGTCTCGGGTATCGGCTGGTGGCGGATCAGCCAGTCATGCAGCTCCTGCTTTCCGCAGTCTGTCAGGGTGTACATCTTTTTCTCCAGCTTTGTGCCCTGAATCGTTGTCCGGAACGTGATAAACCCTTCATCCGTCAGCTTTTTGAGCTCAGGGTAAATCTGGCTGTGCTTGGCGCTCCAAAATTGGCCGAGCTCCTCTTTAAAATAACTCGTAATATCGTATCCGCTCAATTCGCCTTTTCGCAAAAGCCCTAATATGGCGTATTTTAATACTCTCATGCGATCCTCCATGTCTATGGCTGTTTCACAAAAAAGATGAGACCGTGCTCATCTGTGATCCTAACTGCCTATTCCCCTTATTATAGAAAAGGGAGAAAGGGAACACAACCGGGCTCTTTGGAAATGAAAATAAAATTTTTGTCAGAAGGTATCCGATTTATCTCCGTCAATGATATAAAAGAGATTTAAATTTAATTTTCAGAAAAAATATTAACTATATTGATTTTTTATGTATAATAGGAAATTGGTGGTATGAACATTTTAAGGGGGAATAAACGTGAAAAAAGTACTTATGTCATTCATTATTTGTTTATCGCTGATTCTATCTGTTTTAGCCGCTCCGCCGTCAAGTGCAAAAGCTGAATCAGTACATAATCCTGTCGTTCTTGTTCATGGAATAAGCGGGGCATCATACAACTTTTTCGCTATTAAAAACTACTTAATTTCTCAAGGCTGGCAAAGCAACAAACTGTACGCAATTGATTTTTATGATAAAACAGGAAACAACCTAAATAACGGCCCGCAGCTTGCTTCATATGTTGACCGTGTTTTAAAAGAGACGGGGGCCAAAAAAGTAGATATTGTGGCTCATAGTATGGGAGGCGCCAATACGCTGTACTATATTAAATATTTAGGCGGGGGCAATAAGATTCAAAATGTCGTAACGCTTGGAGGGGCTAATGGTTTAGTATCATCAACCGCGCTGCCGGGTACAGATCCTAATCAAAAGATCCTCTATACATCTATTTACAGTCTCAATGATCAAATTGTCATCAATAGCTTGTCTCGGTTACAAGGAGCGCGAAACATCCAGCTTTATGGCATCGGTCATATTGGCTTGCTCTCTAATAGCCAAGTGAACGGCTATATCAAAGAAGGGCTGAATGGCGGAGGCCTCAATACAAATTAATATCTTCATCAAAAACCTGCAGTCTATGTTACGGCAGGTTTTTTGCATTTTTCTAGCAATCTCGTCTGAGAAAGATACATCAAAAAGCCAGAGGGGTTTATGACCTTAGTCTATCATGCATACGTCAATTTATGACATCAGGCACTTTTTCAAATAGAGCGGACATGTTAAGGTACAACCATCGATTTCTATCAATTTGAAATAAAAGGAGCGCTGTTATGCAAATTAAAGAAATTTTTATGATCCGCTGCATTTCGTGCTTAAGTGTCGTCTTGCTCCATATCATTTCAATGGTCCTGATGCTTCAGGCAGAAGCTCTTGCAGATATTTCTCACACTGTTGATTCTTTCCGCACACTCCTGATGTTCAGCACGCCCGCTTTTATTTTCATCTCTGAATTTTTACTGGCCCGTTCTTATCCTGACGGGGTGCCGGACGGTTTTTTAAAGAAGCGGGGAAAAGTGATTTTTGTTCCTTTTTTATTTATTGCGGCCATTGATGCGCTGCTGATGACCAGTGCGATGGGGGGAGAGGTAACCTTTCTCGCGTTTGTGCAAAAGTACTTGGCGAACGTATTCTTAGGAAACTTTATCGGATACTTTATTCTCGTCATCTTTCAATTTTACATGCTGCATATGATGTTTCATGAGTATTTGAAAAAAGCATCGCCGAAATGGGTGCTGTCTATCTCATTTGTGGTGACAGCCGCTTATTTAGACTATTTCTCCGCAGCCAGCCCTGCTCCTGCTTCTGAAGAGGGAGGGGCATTTCCGTTCTTCTGGGTTCCGTTCGCAGGCTGGCTTTTCTACTTTTGTCTAGCCTACTATTGCGGAAAAGAATACAAGCGTTTTTTAGCGCTGCTGAACCAATACCGCTGGGTGGTGTACGGCGCCGCAATTGCTTCTGGGGCGCTGGTTGTCGCTGTTTCTTATGTGGGTGAAATCGGCATGATCAGCTCGAAGCGGCCTGATATCATGCTGTATTCAACAAGCATGATTTTCCTGTGTTTTCACTTGTTTTCCAAAATGAAGCATGTGCCGAAAATCATGATGTTTATCAGCAACTATTCCTTTTCGATTTATCTGCTTCATGCCTATTTTATGATTATAGGCTACGTGTTGCTTTTGAATATGCCCGAAATTCCTGCCGTACCGGCTGTTCTCCTGTTGTTTGCCGTGTGCACAGCCGGCCCGATTCTGACCTCATGGACGCTGAATAAGTTCAAATACGGGTATTTATTTGTGGGGAAAATTTATCAGCCAAAACAGAAGAAGGTAACAGTCGAAGTGCGTGATCACGCAGGGTGAAAAACAATCGGCAGGGGCTCCTGCCGATTGTTGCATATTTTTTTACTGTAAGACTGTTTTAAATCATACAGTATACACAATTTTTTTCTTGTAAAATAAAGGAGAAGAGTGAAAAGAAGGGGGAACATGCATGACAACAGACAACCTAAGCTACCCAATAGGAGAATACAAGCCGAGGGAATCCATATCGAAGGAGCAAAAAGATGAATGGATACAAGCCCTTGAAAAAGTGCCTGTCCAACTGAAGCAAGCCGTAGAAGGCATGACGGACAGCCAGCTTGACACACCGTACCGGGACGGTGGATGGACCGTTCGGCAAGTTATTCATCATCTGGCTGACAGTCATATGAACAGCTATATTCGTTTTAAATTGAGCTTGACGGAAGAGACACCGGCTATTCGTCCGTATGATGAAAAAGCATGGTCGGAGCTAAAAGACTCGAAAACGGCAGATCCGAGCGGCTCACTCGCGCTTTTGCAGGAGCTTCACGGAAGATGGACGGCTCTGCTCCGCACTCTGACGGATCAGCAATTTAAGCGCGGGTTTTATCACCCTGATACAAAGGAAATCATTACCTTGGAGAACGCGCTCGGCCTGTATGTCTGGCACTCACATCACCATATCGCTCATATTACGGAGCTTTCCAGACGGATGGGGTGGTCTTAACGCTTTTGCCGGCGGAAAGCCGGAATACTGATAGCAGCAATCACCAGAAGTGAGATCACAGCAGCCGCTGCAAATAAATGATCATAGCCGCTGGCGACACTCGCATGAATGGCGTCGCTTATCGCGGTTTTGACTTCAAGAACGGGAATGCGTTCGATTTGTTCTTGTAAAGAAGAAACATCAGAACTGTCGATCTCCGGAATCATCTGCATCGCCTTTTCTGAATATCCGCTGTCCGATAAGCGGCTGTTGATCTCATCACCTATTTGGTCAAACCCGGCTGTGATAAAACCTGCATAAAGAGTAGGCGCCAAGGTCAGTCCAATTTGCCTTACTAATGAAAGCGTGCCAAGAGCTGTACCCTTATTTGTTTTTGCCGCTTCTGATACAAGGACGTTCAGCGGAGCGCCTAACAGAAAGCCAAAACCGATCCCAGCTGCCACACTTGCGATCACAAACTCCCATTTTTCCGTCACCCAGAGCGGAAATAAAGCAAACCCCGCACATGAGATGATTCCCGAAAGAATAACGGTTTTTACAGGACCTTTTTTGTCGGTAAGCGCTCCGCCAAGCCAAGCGCCGATTCCGGAAGCCAACGCAAGCGGTGTCATCCAATAGCCTGCTTTTGCGGCAGGGACACCCAAATACTGCTCGACATATGACGGGATAAAAATGACTGCCGCCAAGAGCCCCCCGGATAACAAACCGATGATAAGCGTGCGCTGAAACATATGGTTTCGCAGCAGAGAATACGCCAAAATGGGATCGCCTCCTCGCATTTCAACTCTCTTTTCATACGAGATAAGCGCTGCAAAACAAAGTATGCCAAAAATAATACATCCATAAACCTCCGGATTCCCCAAGCTGTGTAAGAGATTTGCCCCGTCAAGGTTCGTCATGCCGTACATCACGGCTAAAATCGACAGGGATAGAAGGAAGATTCCGGCCGCATCGAGGCGCTTAGCTTCAGGTGCTTTTGTTTCCGCGATAAAACATGCGCCGAAAACAACCAATAGCACGGCAATCGGCAAATTAATCAAAAACAGCCAATGCCAAGACCCGGTCCAATCAAGCAGAAAGCTTCCGATATTTGGCCCGAGCACAGCGGCCATCCCGTTCATTGCGCCAAGCAGCCCAAGCGCCTTCCCCTGTTTTTCCTTTGGGAGGGTCGCGAGAATGTGAGAGCTGCCGATGATGAAA
This sequence comes from Bacillus sp. FSL R5-0603, assembly GCF_038050295.1. Classification (NCBI taxonomy): domain Bacteria; kingdom Bacillati; phylum Bacillota; class Bacilli; order Caryophanales; family Bacillaceae; genus Bacillus; species Bacillus sp. FSL R5-0603. The sequence continues at coordinate 819,183 of NZ_JBBOYP010000001.1, forward strand.
ATCCCGCCGCCTCCAAGCGCCTGAATCAGCCGCGATATCAGAAAGAGCGGGAAGCTTTGGCTCAAAGCAACAAGCAAAGAACCAAGTCCGAACAGGCAAACCTCAATGAGAAAGAGTTTTTTTCTGCCGTAGCGGTCGGAAAGCTTTCCGACGATTGGCACACTGACGCTAAGACCGAGCGTATAAAGGGTAATGCCCCATGATCCCCAGGAAGGAGAAACGGAAAACGACTCGTTTATCGTTGTTAAGGCAGCTGAAATAATTCCGTTATCTAGCGCAGCCATAAACACACCAATCGTAAACAGGCTGATCGCCCACTTTTGGCTTTTCTGCTCTGTTAATGCTTCAGACATATTCATCAACCCCTTTTTTGATTCACTCAAAATATATTATTCATTTTAAATGAACTAAATGTCAAATAAAAAAAGCCTGCTCCCGCAGTTTGCGGATGACAGACTTACAGATTTATTCTTTTTTCGCTTTCTCTAATGCTCTTGAAAGGATAGACAGCCCTTCGGAAACAGCCTGCTTTTCTTCAGGGGACAGCAGCTCTAATGAACGCTTCAATTTCAGGTGGCCTTTTTCATACAAACCCCGAAAAATCTTTTTCGCATTCTCTGTCAACTGAACAACTACAGAGCGGCGGTCCTCTTCAGAATGTGAGCGTTTGACAAATCCTGATTTTTCAAGCCGGTCAAGCAGCCCAGTTGTATTGGACAGGGAAGCCCCCATTTTTTCAGCAATGTCGCTCACTTTCAATGTTCCATGGTTGTTTAATAGCATCAGCACCTTCATTTGCGGCATGCTCATATCCAGCTTCATCCACTCGGACACATCACCGAGCCCGGCGGAAGTTAAGACTTTCATATAGAGCACCCATATTTCCCGTTCTTCCGATGAAAGAATGTTTTCGTTTAATACTGTTGTATCGTGTAAATTATATTCCATTTCATCACTTCCTCATCATTCACTCCTCTTACCATATTACTCGATTTTCATACCTGAAAGAAAGTGAGCAGAAACCGCATGCGGGACTTTGTCCGAAAAATAACGGTAGTGTATAATGAGTTGGAGATTATTGGGGGAGAGGATCGAACTAGAATATGATTGGAGAGACCATTGCTGATTAAAAAGAATGCTATATCAATATTAAAAATCGTTTTTCCTATTGCTGTTTTGCTATTTGTTATTTATCAATCGAAAAAAGAACTGACAAATCTGTCATTCAAACGTACGCTCATGGTCATCAACGGACTGGAACGAACGGACTTATTCATGCTTGTGTTGATCGGCTTGCTGGCTGTTGCGGCCATGTCGCTGTATGATTACGTCCTGAAATACTCACTGCGCCTATCGATCACAAACGGAAAAGTATTCAGGGTTTCCTGGATCGCCAATTCATTTAATAATGTGCTGGGCTTCGGCGGTTTAGCCGGCGTCGGGTTAAGAATGATGTTCTATAAGGAGCATACGAAAGACCATAAGGCACTCGTGAAAGGAATCGCCTGGCTCACATCATCTATGCTACTCGGATTATCTGTTTTCAGCATTTTCGTTGCTGCGAGAGTGCTGCCAGTTGATGAAGTGATTCATGAGAAGCCTTGGCTGTGGGCGGTCGTTATCGGTTTTGCACTGATATTGCCGTTATCTTTAGCGGTGTCCAAAATAAAAGACCGCAAAGCTGGGGACGAAGAGAATGCGGACAAAGTGAAAAATCCGATTTTCGCATATATTGGAGCTTCAGTTGTTGAATGGCTCATGGCCGGGATCGTCATCTATTTTGCTTTGTTCGCTATGGGCATTCATGCAGATATCAGGTATGTGTTCGGGGTGTTCGTCATTGCGGCGATCGGAGGAATGATCAGCCTCGTGCCGGGCGGCTTCGGCTCGTTTGACCTTTTATTTTTGCTGGGGATGGAGCAGCTTGGCTATCATCAGGAGGCCATCGTTACTTCTATTGTGCTGTACAGGCTCGCCTATTCATTTATCCCATTTATCTTGGGACTGTTCTTTGCCGCAGGCGACCTAACGGAAAATACAATGAAGCGGCTCGAAACGAACCCGCGCATCGCACCGGCAATTGAGACGACAAACGTTCTGCTTGTTGTTCAGCGTGCGGTATTAGTGAGAATTTTGCAAGGCTCGCTTTCCCTTATTGTGTTCGTAGCAGGTCTGATTGTCTTGGCCTCAGTTTCCTTGCCGATTGACAGGCTGACGGTTATACCGCACATTCCGCGCCCGGCGCTTTTGCTGTTCAACGGCCTGTCCTTAAGCTCAGCGCTCATTCTGCTGATTCTGCCGATCGAGCTTTATAAACGGACAAAACGTTCCTATACGATGGCCATTACAGCGCTTGTCGGCGGCTTTGTGTTCAGCTTTTTAAAAGGGCTTAACATCAGCGCGATATTCGTACTGCCGATGATTATCGTATTGCTTGTGCTATTGAAAAAACAATTTGTCCGCGAACAGGCATCCTATACACTGGGACAATTGATATTCGCTGTGGCGCTGTTTACTGTGGCGCTCTTTAACTACAATCTGATCGCGGGCTTTATTTGGGACCGGATGAAGAAGGTGCTGCGTCACGAATATTTCGTCCACAGCACCTCGCATATTACACATGCAACCATCATGGCGATCATCATTGTGCCACTGTTCTTCTTGATATTTACAGTGGTCTATCATAAGAGAACGAAACCGATCGGAGAGAAAGCTGACCCTGAGCGTCTTGCTGCGTTTCTCAATGAAAAAGGCGGCAACGCGCTGAGCCATCTTGGTTTTCTTGGAGATAAGCGGTTTTATTTTTCTAGTGATGGGAATGCACTGCTTCTATTTGGGAAAATCGCCAGAAGGCTGGTCGTGCTCGGCGATCCATCTGGCCAAAGAGAATCATTCCCGCTCGTGCTGGAAGAATTTCTGAACGAAGCGCATCAGAAGGGATTCAGTGTTTTGTTCTATCAAATTGAACGAGAGGACATGGCGCTGTATCACGATTTTGGCTACAATTTCTTTAAATTGGGCGAGGAAGCATATGTAGATTTAAATACATTTACCTTGACTGGGAAGAAAAAAGCCGGCCTTCGGGCAATCAATAACCGCTTTGAGCGGGAGGAGTATACTTTCCATGTGGATCATCCCCCATTTTCTGATGCGTTTTTGGAGGAGCTGAAGCAAATCTCAGACGAATGGCTCGGCTCGAAAAAAGAGAAGGGATTCTCGCTCGGATTTTTTGATCCTTCCTATTTACAGAAAGCGCCGATCGCCTATATGAAAAATGCAGAAGGAGAGATCGTTGCATTCGCAAATGTCATGCCGATGTACCAGGAAGGAGAGATATCGGTTGATCTGATGCGCTATCGCGGCGACGCTCCAAATGGCATTATGGACGCATTGTTTATCCGTATGTTTTTATGGGCAAAGGAAGAGGGCTGCACGTCATTTAATATGGGGATGGCACCCTTGGCCAATGTCGGCACTGCCTTTACATCCTTCTGGTCCGAAAGGTTTGCCGCTGTCATTTTTAATAATGTCAGATACATGTACAGCTTCAGCGGCCTAAGAGCCTTTAAAGAAAAATACAAACCGGAGTGGCGAGGGAAATACTTGGCGTATCGGAAAAACAGATCTCTTTCTGTCACCATGTTCCTCGTTACACGTCTGATTGGCAAAAGCAAAAAAGACTCCGTCTAATAAGACGGAGTCTTTTTTTATTTCGTTTTTAAGAAGTAGGTTTCAATATCATCAAGCAGATAGTTTGCGGCTTTAATTCCGCCTGCGGTTGTCCACACGACGTCATCGACTTCATGTGCATTACCTGACTTCACGGCCTTTAGGTTTTTCCATAGTGAACTGCTTGTCCACTGATTGGCCCATTTTTCATTTTCTTTTGCATTATCGGCTTTATAAGTGAAATAAAACAGCACATCAGCATCCATATCAGGAATAGATTCTTTACTGTCGGTTGAGAACATAAATTGGTCCTTTTGTTTCTTAAACAGCTCCACTTGTTTTTCAGGGCGTTTGAAGCCAAGCTGGTCTAAAATAATCCCAGGAAATGAATCGGTATAATAGATTCTTGACTCACCGGATAAAAAGCGTACGACAGAAACGGTTTTGTTTGTCTGGTCGCCCAGCTTGTTTTTTAAATCAGAAACGCGTTTATCAAAATCGGCAATGACTTCCTTGCCTTTGTCCGCCTTATTCACCGCGTTGGCGTATAGAGTCAGGTTATCCTTCCAGTTCCCGGCCAAAGATTCAGCAAAAACAGTCGGCGCAATCGCATTTAGCTGATCATAAATTTTTTCCTGGCGCACTTTGTTTCCAATAATCAAATCAGGCTTTAATTCTGCGATGGCTTCCACATTCGGTTCCGTTTCAAGACCGACGTTTTTAACGCCTTTCATGTCATCTTTCAGATAGTCATACCACGGGTCGCCCTTCCATGACTTTACGGCTCCGACCGGCTTAATGCCAAGCGCTAAGAGCGCCTCTGTTCCTTCATTAGTTAAAACAACAATCCGTTTTGGAGTGGCGGGGATGTTGTCTGATGTCCCCATTGCATGTTTGACCGTTCTTGTTTTGCTGCTTGACCCCTCGCTGTTGCTTGAACTTTCTGAACTATTACAGGCAGAAAGTACCATAACGGCCATTAAAAATACGAATAGCATGCTGATATGCTTTTTCATCTTTTTCCTCCCAATATTGAAATTCATTATCATTTAGATCATAATAAGCAGTGTTAAGAGTGTCAATCCCTAATTGAGGATTATTCTCAAAAACAAACATTACATAGTAAATAACTAGGAGAATTAGATCATGATCTGCAAAAAGGCATCTTCAAAATGGATTGTGTTAGTATGTCTGATTTTCATTTTACTGGCGGCTGTCTGCTCAAGCGTCGTGTACGGCTATACAGGTACGTCATGGAGACAGGTCTATCAGGCGTTTACTTCCTTCAACGGAACAAATGAGCATGTCATCATCAAGGATGTCAGGCTTCCGCGCGCTTTGGTTGCGACAGTCGTCGGCGCCTCGCTTGCAGCCGCGGGCGCTCTCATGCAGGCGCTCACAAAAAATCCGCTTGCGTCACCGGGGATTTTCGGGATTAACGCCGGTGCAGGTTTTTTTATTGTTGCCGGATCGTTTTTTCTGCATATTCAGTCACCTCAGGCATTAGTATGGAGCTCGTTTCTGGGGGCAGCATTTACCGCCGCGATCGTCTATGCAGCAGGCTCGCTTGGGAGGGAAGGGCTGACGCCAATCAAACTGACGCTGGCGGGAGCTGCCATGGCAGCCATGTTTTCTTCTCTGACACAGGGCTTGCTGTCTGTCAACGAACTCGAGCTTGCCCAGGTGCTTTTTTGGCTGACTGGCTCTGTGCAGGGCCGGAGTCTGGATCTGTTGATGACGATGTTTCCATATGCAGCGGCAGCGCTGGTAATCTGCTTCTTTCTCGGCCAAAAAATTAATCTCCTCGTTATGGGAGAAGATGTGGCAAAAGGACTCGGCCAAAAAACAGGCCTGTTGAAATTTGTGATGGCGCTTTGTGTTGTCATGCTTGCAGGGTCCGCTGTCGCCATTGCCGGGCCGATTTCTTTTATCGGCATCATTATTCCGCATTTTGCCCGCTTTGTCGTTGGTAATGATTATCGCTGGGTTCTGCCATTTTCCGCTGTTTTGGGTGCCATTTTGCTTGTTTGCGCGGATATCGGTGCGCGATATATCATTATGCCTCAGGAAGTTCCTGTCGGGGTCATGACCGCCATCATCGGAATGCCTGTGTTTGTGTACATCGCAAGAAGGGGGGCGAAGCTATGAAACTTCGTTTTGGCGTTACTGCGGCTGAAAAGAAAGCATGGATCGTCTTTTTGATTTTACTGGGGTTAACAGCTGCTGTACTCATCATAAGCGCAGGTCTCGGACAAAGGTTTATTCCTCCCTGGGATGTAGCAAAAACATTCTTTGGTGCAGGTTCCAAGCTGGATGAACTGATGATCATGTCGTTCCGCATGCCAAGAATTTTGACGGCTTTATGCGCCGGTGTCTGCTTGGCAGCGGCAGGCGCGATATTGCAGGGGCTCGTCAGAAACCCTCTCGCATCTCCGGATATTATCGGAATAACAGGAGGAGCGGCGGTAGCGGTCGTGCTTTTAATGATGTTCTTCTCAGACCGCAGCAGTTCACTTACGATCAGTCTGTCATGGCTTCCAGCAGCCGCATTTATCGGCGCATCGGCTGTCGGGCTCATCGTCTATTTACTGGCATACAAAAATGGTGCCTCCACATTTCGGCTGGTGCTTATCGGAATCGGATTTTCAATGTCGGCGCAGGCGATGACTACCCTGCTGATGATCAAAGGTCCGATTTACCGGGCATCACAAGCCAATGTATATATCACTGGGTCAGTTTATGGGTCAAACTGGCAGCATGTAAAAATAGCTATTATCTTATCTGTCATTCTCTTATTCATTTGTTTTGTCGCGCTAAAAAATATGAATATACAGGTGCTGGGTGAAGATATTGCGGCGGGTGCAGGAAGCGCTGTGCAGCGAAATCGTTTTTTCTTGCTCCTTTTGAGTACGGCTCTTACTGGTTGTGCAGTTTCAGTTGCCGGCACAATCGGTTTTGTCGGGCTGATGGCGCCCCATATTGCAAGACGGCTTGTCGGCTCATCTTATGGCGCCCTGCTCCCAGCGTCGGCACTTATTGGAGCTCTGCTCGTTTTAACAGCTGATATCGTCGGCAGAACCTTATTTGCTCCGGTGGAAGTGCCGGCCGGCGTCTTTACAGCGGCTATCGGCGCACCTTATTTTATTTATTTGCTCTATAAAACAAGAAATTCTTAATCGTTACACCCATTTTCTTAAAAAAGAAAATGGGTTTTTTTGATAATGACTGAAGATTCGTAATTATTTTTGCTATACTGACAAAGACATTGATAAAGAAAGGGCGGCAGATGAATGAAAGAAGCAGAGGTATTAAAATATGAAGCATTTACAAGCAGTCCCGGCAAAGGAAACCCCGCAGGCGTCGTTTTGCAGGGAGACGATTATACGGAAGACGAGATGCAGATCATAGCTGAGCGTGCCGGGTATTCAGAAACCTCCTTTATCCGAAAAAGCGAGTCGGCCGATCTTGAACTCCGTTACTTTACACCTGGACACGAAATGAATTTGTGCGGTCATGCGACAGTTGCTTCTCTTTACGCATTATGTGAGAAAGGAATGCTGGAGAGCGGTAAAACGTACAGCATCCAAACGAAAGCGGGTATCCTGCCTGTGAAGATTTCTGAAAAAGATGGCCGTATTCATATCACGCTTGAACAGGCCTCTCCGCAATTCAAACCATTTACAGGCGATCGGAAAAAACTTGCGGACGCACTGGGTATCACTGAAGAGGATTTTCATGAAGACCTTCCGATTGTGTTTGGCAGCACTGGCATATGGACAGCCATCGTTCCGCTTAAATCATTGGAGGCTTCCAAAAAAATGGTGCCAGATAACAAACAATTTCCGGAGGTGTTAGTTGATCTGCCAAATGCTTCAGTCCATCCGTTTACCTTTGAAAGCGTCCATCCCGACAGCGACCTGCACGGGCGCCACTTTTCATCCCCGTATTCGGGAACGATTGAAGACCCCGTGACCGGCACAGCATCCGGCGTGATGGGGGCTTATATGAAACAATATGGCAATGCCAAGCAGCATAAATTTATCATTGAACAAGGGCAGGAAATTGGAAAAGACGGAAAAGTGGAGATCGAAATGAACGAAGCCGGCGGCCATGTGAAAGTGAACATGACAGGAACAGCCGTTTACTCAGAAACCCGTATTCTTAAAATCTAATACGGATGATGGTTTACAAAAAGATGCACTTTCCGTTATCATTATGAAATGATAATCATTTTCAATTGCATAGGAAGGTGAGACGGTATGCCTCAAACCGAACAAATACATCAGCATTCAGCACTGCGGGACATCATACGCAGCAGAAGATCGATTCGAAAGTTTAAACAAGATCCAGTACCTTCAGCAGTCATTCTTGACATGCTTGAAACGGCAAAATATGCGCCAAATCACAGAGTGACAGAGCCATGGAGATTTATTTACGTTTCCAGTGAGACAGGTAAAGCGAACCTCATCAATACATTTGCAGCGTTCTCTAAGAAATCCAAGCCGGATATGACAGAGGAAAAGCTTCAAAATTTCAAAAACACACTTGGGCGCGTTCCGGGATTTCTCCTCGTCGTGTTTCAGGAAGATGAAAACGAAAGAGCGCGGGACGACGATTTTGCGGCAACAAGCTCGTTGATTCAAAATCTTCAGCTTCTTGCTTGGGAAAAAGGAATCGGCATGGTTTGGAAAAGCGGAAAAATCCTTTATGACAAAGAAGTCCATCAGGCCTTTGGTTTGCAGGATAATGAGCGTTTCGCCGCCATCATACAAACAGGTTATCCTGACGAGGCGCCGGAAGTGAAAAAACGCACACCGATCCGCGACCGGTTCACTGAAATGTAAAAAGCCCCTTGTCTCAAACGGAGACAAGGGGTTTTTCATTAACGAGATTTCTTTTTCGCTCTGTTGTCGGCTGCTTTCGCACGCTCTTGCGCTTCGCGGTCATCTGCATCAGCAAGCTCGGTTGAATATTCTTCGTAAACGCCGTCAGTTTCCCTTTTTAATGCATCGGGAACTTGTGGAAGCTTTTGTTTGTTTTTATCACGGTTTTTGTGGATATGATTTCTGCCCATATCAAATTCCCCCTAAAAAGTGATATCAAACAAATATAGTATTTGGTTTTAAGGGGCTATGTATTCCTACTTCCGCTTAGCAGCTTTTTCCGCTTTTTTAAATTCGCCTGAATAAAGAACTTCCTGCATTTTTTTCAGGTTGGCGCCTTGCTGATGCTTCTCCCTCTTTTTTTCCATAAAAAGAACCTCCTTCAACCATGTTATTCTTAAGGTTGACGCTTCCTGCTGTTTTTATACAGTCTTTCGGTCCGCTATCAGCTGTGAGAGTGCAAATTCAAGATCCGAATATGTAAAACGAAATCCAGAGGTTATCGCTTTTTTAGGAAGAGCGCGCTGTCCTTTCACAATCAAAAGACTCATTTCACCCAATGCTTTTGATAAAAAGAATTCCGGGACGGGGAGCCAGTGCGGGCGGTGCTTCACCCGTGCAATCGTTTTTCCGAATTGCTTCATGTCCACAGGATTGGGCGCGGTAACATTCATTGGGCCTGAGATGCCGGCGTTTTCCACCGCATATCGGATCATCTGGGCCGCATCCTCGACATGAATCCATGACAGCCACTGCCTTCCCGTTCCGATCGTTCCGCCGGCCAGAAACTTATAGGGGAGAATCATAAGAGGGAGAGCGCCTTTTTCTCCAAGCATCACGCCAAATCTCGCATAAACTGTCCGGATGCCCATCGCCTCAATATGCTGTCCTTCCTTTTCCCACAGGTGTGCAGTATGGCTGAGAAAATCCTCATCTGACGTTGCAGAATCCTCTGTAAAAGTTTTCTCAAGGCTTGTGCCGTAAATACCTACGGCACTGGCTTGGATCAATGTCTTCGGCTTCTCCTTCTGTTTCTGAATAAGCCGCTGCACTTCACGCGTCGCATTGATACGGCTGGAGAGAATGTGCTGCTTTGTTTTATTTGTCCAGCGGCCAAAAATCGATTTTCCCGCAAGATTTATCCAGACATCAATATGAGGAAGTTCCTGCTCCGGGGCAGCTCCTTCCGTCAGCCATTGGACATATGTCATATTTTTTTGTTCAGTTTCCCTTGCGTTTCTTGATAAAATATAAACATGGTGTCCCTGGCGGGTAAGAACGCCTGTCAGATGCTGGCCGAGAAAACCGGTTCCGCCCGTCATTGCGATATTCATGAACATCTCTCCTCATCGTTCTAATAAATATACTTTACCTCATTGTAATAAAAGAAAACGCGTTTCAGGCCTGAGAAGGGAGATTAAGATGCCGTTTATTACAAAAATATCAACGCAAAAAAAGAATACGGAACGCTTCAATATTTTTCTGGATGATAAATACGCCTTCAGCGTGGACGCGGATGTGCTCGTGAAATTTGAGCTCAAGAAGGGAAAAGAACTCGATGATCTTGACATCATTGAGATTCAATACGGCGATGAAGTGAAGAAAGGCTTCAACCGTGCGCTTGACTTTTTATCCTATCGAATGCGGTCGACGAAAGAGGTCGAGGACCACTTAAAGAAAAAAGAAACCTCGCCCCCCGTCATTGCGGAAGTCATCCATAGGCTTAACGATTACAAGTACTTAAACGACCAGGAATTTGCCGCAGCCTATGTCAGCACTCACAAAAAAACAAACGGAAAAGGCCCTGATGTTTTGTTCAGAGAGCTAAGAGCGAAGGGAATTGATGACGATACAATTAAGGAGGCGCTAAGTTCCTTTTCCTTTGAAGATCAGACAAGAGAAGCGGTCAAGCATGTTGAAAAGCTTCTCAAAAAAGATAAAAAGCTTTCGACGAAAGAACTCAAACAGCGCGCCCAGCTGCAGCTTCAGCGCAAGGGCTTCTCATTTGATGTTATCAGCGCGGCGATGGATCAGATTGAATATGAAAATGATGAAGACACAGAGAAAGAAGCGCTGCGCCTTCACGCGGAAAAAGCGTTTAGAAAATACCGCTACGACGGCTCATATGAAAGCGCCATGAAGGTCAAACAATTTTTATTCCGCAAAGGATTCTCACTCGATTTAATCGAGCAATTACTGCAGGAAGAGGAGTACTGAAATGGAGAAACGATACAGTCAAATGACACCGCACGAACTCAATACCGAAATCGCATTACTTTCTGAAAAAGCAAGAAAAGCCGAACAGCATGGAATCATAAACGAACTGGCAGTGCTCGAACGGAAAATTACGATGGCAAAAGCATATTTGCTGAACCCGGAAGATTACTCACCGGGAGAAACATATCGTGTGGAAAACACTGAGGACGAGTTTACCATTAGTTATTTAAATGGCGTTTTCGCATGGGGATACAGAACCTCTTCCCCTCAGCAAGAGGAAGCGCTGCCAATCTCAGTATTGCAAGAAAAAGAATAAAGCGTAACAGGAGGCTGATGATCAGCCTCTTTTTGTTTGCAGCACATTTACACGAATTCTTAAAGAAAAAATCATTGAATTCACTTGAAAAATCTTTTAAGATGAAACTCGTTGTTTTTTAAAATCAAAGGAGGCGATGACGTTGAGTATCAAAAACCCATCTGTAAAATTTATTATATTTGTTCTTATGATTTGTACATTTTCAATCGGCTATACAGAATACGCGGTGATGGGTATTTTGACGTCGATTGCCAATGACTTTCATATACAGGTTTCATCCGCAGGGCTTCTTGTCACGGCTTATGCGGCAAGCGTTTGTTTGACAGGACCGCTCGTCACCATCATTTCCGTCAAGCTTCCGAGAAAGCCTGTGCTTCTTGGGCTTATGGCGATATTTATCCTTTCAAACCTGATGAGCGCACTGGCGCCGAATTTTGCGGTATTGGCCATTTCAAGAATTTTATCTGCGTCCATTCACGGCGCTTTCTTCGCGATTGCCATGGTATTCGCAAGTGAAATGGTTCCGCCGGAAAAGCGTGCTGCAGCTGCTGCTTCAATGAACGGCGGACTGACAGTGGCTCTAATGCTTGGTGTTCCATTCGGCTCTTATCTCGGAGATGTCCTGAATTGGAGAGCGGTGTTTTCCATCATTACGGCACTTGGTGTCATCGGATTTTTAGGCCTTATGGCTGCCGTGCCGAACAGAAAACCAAAAGTGATCCCAATGCTTATGAATGAGTGGGGGGTTTTTAAACACAAACAAGTGCTGTTTTCCTTCGCGATTACCATTTTAGGCTATTCCGGTGTCTTTATCGCCTACACCTTTATCGAACCCATTTTAAGGCATTCAGCCGGATTCAGCACGGTTGGCATTACAGGTGCTCTCTTTGCGTATGGATTGGGAGGCGTTGCCGGGAATTTCTTTGCTGGAAAAGTACCGCTGCCTTTGCTGACTCGGACGATGATCGGCGTAATGATCGGTTTAATCGGTGTTCTGGCTGTATTTCCTTACATCGCCATTTACCCGGCTGCAGCCATTGTGGCAACGTTCCTATTCGGGGCATGCGCATTCGGCACGCCGCCTCTTCTGCAAACAAAGGTCATTTCCTCATCTGAGGGCGGCACAACCATTGCCGCAGCTGTCAGCGTATCAGCATTTAACCTTGCCAATGCCCTTGGTGCATGGATCGGCGGAATGATTTTAAACGGAACAGGCTCTTATTCCTGGCTGTTTGCAGGAGGTGCGCTTATGACCGCATGCGGACTTGTGCTTTCTACCTTCGCACACTTATCAGAAAAGAAGAGCGTCTACGAATATCAAGTCAATAAAGGGTAAAAACAGCTGCAGTGTATGCAGCTGTTCTTCTTTACCGTTTGCCTGAGGCTCTCATTCTTTCTTGAGGATGCTGATTGATAGATCCGTCAGCACGCTTTGAAGCATAGTCGTCCTTTGCTCTCGGTTCACCCTGAAATTTGTTTTCGTTTTCGTAAGGAAATCCTTTTTCTTTATTTCGGACCATGTCATATCCCCCTAGTTTCGAGATCAAAAAGTTGCGTCTTTCCAGATGAAGACGTAAGGTTAGTATATGGAGAACACCACGTAATAAAGCGTTATTTTTTTCCTGAAGAAAGGAGACTGCACACATGAATATGTACATTGAGAAACTGACTAATCTGCTTCTGGAAAAGAACGAGATGATCAGCTATATACAGGCAAAAACGTGGGTGGAATTGTTATGGAGCGATTTCGAAGCAACCTATGCAAAAGCCGGACACGCCTATCAAGGTGAAAAAATGACTGAAAAAATCGTCACACAATGGATTGAAAACTATGGCGGCCAGCTCCACCTTTTTCAAAGCTCCCGTAACGACGTGAATGATTACTTAAATCAAAGCAGAGGCCTTTTGCACTAAAAACCTGCCGTTAACGACCGGCAGGTTTTTTATTTTCTTAAAATTACCTTAACAGGAAGAAATCATAAACAAAACATGTTTCACCAGCCTGTCAATCAGGGAATACCACTTATATCTTGTCAAAATGCGAGGAGGAGCTTTATATGAAAAAGAAACAAGTAATGCTCGCTTTAACAGCTGCCGCAGGACTGGGTTTGACAGCACTTCATTCCGCTCCCGCAGCAAAAGCTGCGCCCCTTCACGACATATCTGTCAGCATGCCATCATCCGATTCTTACATCATAAAAACAGGAAAGCTGAATGTCCGTACTGAGCCAAATCATAAAGGTGACATTCTCGGCACTGTATCATCAGAACAAAAAGTAAAAGTCTATGGATTTGTAAATGCCGATTGGGCTCAAATTCATTTCAAAGGAAAAAAAGCGTATATTTCAACCCACTTTTTAATGAAAACCGCAAGCCAAGCGAAAACAATGAAACAGACAGCCTTCTATGCACCGACGCCCGAAAATGGAAAAGCTAAGCAGCTCTCATCTGGAACAGAGGTGACAATACTTGGGTGGGGATTCAGTGAAAACGGCGGATTTGACTTCACTTGGGCGTTCGTGGATTATGGCGGAGTTAAAGGCTATATTCACACAAAGGATTTACAAATGCGATAAAAAGGCAGGCCGAGGCTTGTCTTTTTGCCTATGCATGAAACATTTCTTCTTTCTGCACGTAACAATGAGAAAGGAGATGATGATATGACGGGTTTAGTCGGCGGAGGGCTTATGATCATTGCTGGCATACTGATCAAACTGTTTCCTCCCAAATCGATCAACAGTGTGTACGGATACAGAACGAGACGCTCAATGTCAGATCAAAGATTATGGAATGAAGCGAACCGTTACAGTGCATCATTAATGATCCTGTCAGGCTTGGTGATTGCGGGAATGGGTTTGCTGCTGGGATCAAACTTGTTTATTCTTCAGCTTATCCTGCTGATTGCCGCCTGTGTCATAACATTTATGCTGACGGAGAAAAGGCTGAAAATCATGACGCACAGTCAAGGAGGAGATAGAAGTGGACGGAGTTAAATGCCAGTTTGTCAATACGAACGGAATCACGCTCCACGTTGCAGCCGCAGGACCGGAAGATGGCCCGTTAATTGTCCTGCTCCATGGATTTCCTGAGTTTTGGTACGGCTGGAAAAATCAAATCAAACCGCTTGTTGATGCGGGTTACCGGGTCATTGCTCCTGATCAGCGGGGCTACAATCTCAGTGACAAACCGGAAGGAATTGATTCGTATCGGATTGATACATTAAGAGATGATATCATCGGGCTTATTACGCAATTCACTGATGAAAAAGCAATTGTCATCGGGCATGACTGGGGAGGGGCTGTTGCATGGCATTTGGCTTCCACACGCCCGGAATATCTTGAAAAACTGATCGCGATCAATATCCCGCACCCGCACGTCATGAAAACCGTAACGCCGCTTTATCCGCCGCAATGGCTGAAAAGCTCGTATATCGCATACTTCCAGCTCCCCGATATACCGGAGGCATCACTAAGGGAAAATGATTATGAAACATTAGACAAAGCGATTGGATTATCCGACCGTCCCGCGCTTTTTACATCCGAGGATGTCAGCAGGTACAAAGAAGCGTGGAAACAGCCGGGCGCACTGACAGCTATGCTGAACTGGTACAGAGCCCTCAGAAAAGGAAGCTTGGCAGAGAAACCCTCTTACGAAACAGTACCTTACCGAATGATCTGGGGAATGGAAGACCGCTTTTTGAGCAGAAAGCTTGCGAAAGAGACGGAAAGGCATTGCCCGAATGGACATCTCATCTTTGTTGATGAAGCTTCCCATTGGATTAACCACGAAAAGCCAGCCATCGTCAATCAGCTGATTTTGGAATATCTTAAGAACCAATAAGCCAAAATTTCTCTCCATCCGTCTGTCATAATGGCAGACTTTTTCTGTGCGTTTTTTTCATAGTCTGTTTTAAACATGACAAAATAACATTAAAAATCATGAATGTCACCATAAAATTGTAACAAAAAACAGGTTTAAACGACTTTAAAAAAAGGAATAGCCTTACTGAAGATTTGTGTAAAACTCCCCTAAGGCAATACTTAAAAAGAATAATAAAAAGAAGGTGCCTTAATGAAGCAAGGATTAATCTCGATTATTATCCCGTCTTACAATGAAGGGTATAATGTCAAACTCATTCATGAATCTTTAAAAAAGGAATTTAAAAACATTCATTATGACTATGAAATATTCTTCATAAACGACGGAAGTGTTGATGACACGCTTCAGCAGATCAAAGACTTGGCAACGACGTGCAGCCGGGTAAAATATATATCTTTTTCTCGAAACTTTGGAAAAGAAGCCGCAATTTTGGCGGGCTTTGAGCATGTTCAGGGCGAGGCGGTTATTGTCATGGATGCCGATCTGCAGCATCCGACATATTTGCTGAAGGAATTTATCAAAGGCTACGAAGAAGGGTATGACCAAGTCATTGCTCAAAGGAACAGAAAAGGGGACAGCTTTGTCCGCTCACTCTTATCATCTATGTATTACAAGTTCATTAATAAAGCGGTGGAAGTCGATTTGCGTGACGGTGTCGGTGACTTCAGATTGTTAAGCCGCCAAGCTGTGAATGCACTTTTGAAGCTGAGCGAAGGAAACCGCTTTTCAAAAGGCCTTTTTTGCTGGATTGGCTTTGATCAGAAAATTGTATTTTATGAAAATGTCGAACGAAAAAACGGCACCTCCAAATGGTCGTTCAGCAGTCTGTTTAACTACGGAATGGACGGCGTCGTTTCATTTAATCATAAGCCGCTGAGATTATGTTTTTATACAGGCATTTTCATCCTGCTGCTTTCCATCATTTATATCATTGCCACATTCGTTAAAATTCTGACTAACGGTATTTCTGTGCCTGGGTATTTCACCATTATCTCAGCAGTGTTATTTCTCGGCGGAGTACAGCTGTTAAGCCTCGGAATTATAGGCGAATATATCGGCCGAATCTATTATGAAACAAAAAAACGCCCGCATTATTTGATCAAAGAAGCGAATATCCCGAACAAAGACCTGCCTGAAACGAACGAATTAAAAAGCATGCGGCGTCTGACAAAAATGCACTGAAAATACCAAGCGCCATTGGCAGTGCTTTTTTTGCGTGTCTATTATCTTAAAAGCAAGACTGGAGAATTCATATGAAAAGAAAACATATCATGATCTATGCGGCCAGTCTGCTGGTGTCCGTTCTGGCACACGCTTTTTTTGTGAAAGAATGGGCGGAAGGCAGGTATATGACAGGTCCGGGTGACGGGCTTGCGCAAATGATCGTATTTAAAAAATTATTATTTGACCAATATACACACGGGAATTTTTTCTACAATTATTCATTCGGACTTGGCGGCGGCACATTCAGTCAGCTCGGCTATTATTTTTCCGCGTCTTTTCTTTTTCTTGCTGTGTCCGCCGCTGTTTGGCTGCTTCAAGCCGTACAGCTGATCGGAGAAGCGGATACGCTTTTTTGGGCTGAGTCAGCTGTTTTTATCAGTATTTTCAAATTGAGCTTGATCATCTTTACGTCCGCTTCTGTTTTTCATTATCTTCTTAAGCACAAGGCGGCATCGTTCACGGGAGCCGTGTTATACGGCGTCTCAATTATTTATTTCCGTCACGAAGCGTATTGGGAATTTTTCACCGATACAATGGTTTGGCTTCCGCTGCTTGTGCTTGGCGCAGAAAAAATTATTAGAGAGCGGCGTCCGGCGTGGTTTATCGTTGCGTGTTCGCTGACGTTAATCAACAATTTTTACTTTGCATACATAAACCTTATATTCATCGGAATCTATGTGCTGTTCAGATGGCTGATCCGTTTGGAACCACATGAAGAGAAAAGATGGATTCAAATCAGATTATTTCTGGTTTCAGGCTTCATTTCTTTTGGCATCAGTGCGGCGGCGTTTGTGCCGGTAGTATACGGTTTTTTAAACAACCTGCGCCCTCCATACAGCCAGAAAATAGAGTGGCTCAATTTCGATGATAATATCTTATTTTCGAGCCGGATCATCATTGTGCCGGCCGCTTTTCTGCTGTTTTTGTTTATGATTTCTTTTTACAAAAACCGTGTGTTTCGTCTCTTTGCCGGGTTGAGCCTGCTGTTTATTCTGTTTCATTTCAGTCCGTATGCGGCAAGCGTCTTTAACGGTTTTTCCGCCCCGCAAAACCGGTTTGAATATATTCTGGCCTTTACCATTGCGGGAGCAGCTGCGGCTGGTTTGTCACAGCTGTCTGAATTGAAACGGAAAGAACTGCTCCCGGCCGCAGCTGTCGTCCTGCTTCTTTACTTATATCATATTCAAAGGTATAAGCTCGATATATGGAAGCCTGCGAATGAAAGTATTCTATTGCTCTTACTCATGACAATCGCAGCCTTGTTTGCTGCAGCTTTTGCGAAAAAACGGGCAAAAATGGCTGTGTACGGTATAATCATTCTTTCTTCGCTGTTTGTCGCCAACTCCTATCAAAAATACGCGCTCTCAGAAGGCGGCGATTTGGATAGTGTGACAAAAGAATATCTTACAAGTGAGGAATACAGAGGGCGGGAATCATCTGAGCTCATCAGACGTTTACAGAAGGAAGACGATGATCCGCTCATGAGAATCGACTGGATGAACGGGGTCCGCAATAATACGCCAATCATTTACGGATTTAATGGCTTCAGCGCCTATTCCAGCATTTTAAACAAAGATCTGCTGGCCTTCTATTGGAATGATTTAAGCATCGATATGGGCAGGGAAAGCGTCAGCCGTTACGCGTCATTGGGAGACAGGGCGAATTTATACAGCCTGCTTTACGGCAAATATTATATGACCGAAAAAACAAACGAAGCCAGCGTTCCGTACGGCTTCAAAAAGCATTTAGAAACAGAGCATTATGCAGTTTATGAGAATCAGTACATGCTTCCATTCGTCAAAACAGCGGATGCCATATACAGCGAAAGTGAGCTGGACCGATTGCCCGCTCTTGCGAAAGAACAGGCGATGTTGAAAGGAATCATATTAAAAGATCCATCAGGAAAAACGGAGCAGACACCAAAACCGTCCAATTTGATCACCAAGTCGGACATCACCGCAAAACAAGCCCAGTATCAAAACGGGCTGCTAACCGTAACTGGAGAAAACGGAGGAGAGCTGATCATCACCCCGAAACAGCCATCATCCGCTCCGGGAGACTACTATGTCAGTTTTTATTTGAAAAGCAAAGCAAAAGACAAAGGATTTACGTTAAAGGTAAATGATTATGTCACAACAAGGAAATCGAACAAATCGATATATAAAACCGGAGTAAATAATATAACGGTAAGAGTGCCTAAATCAGGCCATATCTCAATCAATCTTCCGAAAGGAACCTATGAGCTGAGAAACATAGCGCTCTATGAAGAAAATTACCAAACGCTGAAAAACGCTGTAATGCAAAATAAAACAGAGAAAGCAGACAAACTGAATTGGAACAAAAATCGACTGACCTTTGCCTATCATTTGTCAAAAGACCAGTACATCATGCTTCCCATCCCATATGAAAAAGGCTGGGAGCTGAAGATCAACGGAAAAACACAGAAGATCGAAAAAGCGGATTATGCTTTTATAGGCTTCAAGGCGCAAAAGGGAGACAATCACATTGAGCTGACTTACTATCCGCCATACTTCAAAATATCGGCGATCATATCTCTCGTCAGTCTGCTGCTTGCTGTTTTTTATATAAGACGTAAAAAGCCCGGCTCTATATAGAGCCGAGCTTTAATTTTTTCTGAAGTTTTTCTTCGCTGAATATCCATCCCGTATAGGACGAACGAATCGTGAGATCAAGGCCGATATGAACAATTGCGACAAACGGATAATGGCCTTTGCTCCGATAACGCAGGTCGATAAATCTCACCTCATAATGATCTTTAAACGTATCCACTTCCCACCGGTAAACCGGAGAAAAGGACAGAAACGCCGCGATGTTATCATCCTGCTTTGCCGCATGCATTACATCGGTTTCAGGAACAGGCACCCGATTAAATGTATCCAGAATTACGACATGTCCTTCCATGCTTCTTCCTACATAGAAAGCATGTGCTGTCGTCACTGCGATTCGCCATTGCCTGAATTTCATCGTTGGAGAAATAATAATGCTTTCGATCTCATCATGAATCATCTCATGAAGCTTCCGTTTAATTCTCAGCTGCATGATCAGGCGCACCAAATAATAGCCTGCCAATATGATATATAAGCTGAGGAATGTGATGCCGGGACTGCCGCCTGCATACCAAATCGCGATAGCTGCCAGATGGCTGATAAAAATAAACGGATCAAACGTATTAATCAGCCCGAGCGCAACCCATTTTTTCGAAAACGGACGAATGGCTTGTGTTCCATAGGCGTTGAATATATCAACAAAGACATGCAGAACGACTGCCAGCAGTGTCCACAGCCACAGGTGCAGAAAATCGGCCTGAGGATAAAATAAATACAGAATCGCCGGGATGATGACAGACCAAAACAAAACGGCGGGAATTGAATGGGTAAATCCTCTGTGATTCCTTATATAAACAGCATTGTTTTTAAGCTTTAACACAGTATCAATATCCGGAGCCTGAGAGCCCGCAAGCGTTGCGATCATAACAGCGTGAGCCATTGCCGGATCTGATCCGACAACAGGATCAAGCGTCGCAATACCGCCCAGTGCGATGCCCATAACGACATGTGTGCCCGTATCCATAGGTGACCTCCTTGCAGGATGATCCTGCACATTCACTTTGTAAGAAATTCCCCATTTTCATATACCCAATTTTTAAACTCATTCAATCGTTCTCATATGTTTCCGCTTTTTCTTTATTACTATTTAATGTAACATATTATCGTACTGTGCCCTTAGTGTACAACAAAAAACAGTCTAAAGAAAAGCGGGGCGCGAAAGACTGGGGAGAAACACATATGAACGTACTTGAAGACAAATTAAAACAAAAAGACATACAGCAATTTCGCGATGATTTAATCTCATGGTTTGAACGAGAGCAGCGCGTTCTGCCGTGGAGAGAGGACCAAGATCCATATAAAGTGTGGGTATCTGAAGTGATGCTGCAGCAAACGAGAGTAGAGACAGTGATTCCTTACTTTCTCCGGTTTGTGGAACAATTCCCGACAGTGGAAGCGCTCGCTGATGCTGATGAAGAAAAGGTGCTGAAAGCATGGGAAGGGCTCGGCTATTATTCGCGAGTCAGAAACCTGCAAAGCGCGGTAAAAGAAGTGAAACAGGAATACGGCGGCATTGTCCCTCCAGACGAGAAAGATTTTGGCGGGTTAAAAGGCGTCGGCCCTTATACAAAGGGAGCGGTGCTCAGCATTGCCTACAATAAACCCATTCCCGCGGTTGACGGAAATGTGATGCGTGTCATGTCCAGAATTCTTTCTATTTGGGATGATATTGCCAAACCAAAAACAAGAACGATCTTTGAAGACGCCATACGAGCTTTTATTTCCAAAGAAAAACCATCTGAATTTAATCAGGGCTTGATGGAGCTTGGAGCCTTGATCTGTACGCCAAAATCACCCTCATGCCTGCTATGCCCGGTTCAGCAGCATTGCTCAGCATTTGAAGAAGGCTCTGAACGGGAGCTTCCGGTAAAAAGCAAAAAGAAAAAGCCCGGGATCAAAACCATGGCCGCGATCGTACTGACTGATGAAGACGGACAAGTGTATATCCACAAACGGCCGTCTAAAGGTTTGCTCGCCAACCTGTGGGAATTCCCTAATCATGAAACACAAAAAGGGATCAAAACTGAGCGTGAACAGCTCATTGCTTTCTTAGAAAACGAATATGGCATACAAGCTGATATCAGTGATCTGCAAGGTGTAGTCGAGCATGTTTTCACCCACCTGGTATGGAATATTTCAGTGTTTTTCGGTAAAGTAAAACAAGTGTCGGATACCAGCGAGCTGAAAAAAGTAACGAAAGAAGAGCTCGAACAATTTGCGTTCCCGGTGTCACATCAAAAAATCTGGAAGATGGCAGTAGAAGCAGCCGCCATCGGCTGCTCCGTAAACCATTCTTAATCGTAAGAGACGCGCGTGCCGTGGCTGTAGTCCGCTTCATTGCGCTTCATTCCGCCGCGCGCTTCAATTTCTTGCGTTAATTCCCGGTATTTTGATTGGCCTTCTTCGTTCAAATAAGGCATAATTTGCTGAAAGGCATGATGAAAATAAGCGAGTTCACTGTTCTTCCAATCTTTTTTGGAAACCATGTTCAATTCGCTCATATCACGTCCGACATACATAACAGAAGACCCCCTTTAAAGTTCTTGCCATTATTGTTTGTGGAAATAAAAGAACTATACGCTACAAGGAGATGAGGAAAAATGGAACAAAATAAATGTGCACTCGTTACAGGAAGCAGCCGCGGTGTCGGAAAAGCGGCCGCGATCAGACTTGCTGAGAACGGCTATAACATCGTCATTAACTATGCACGCAGCAAAAAAGCAGCATTAGAAACAGCGGAAGAAATCGAAAAGCTTGGCGTTAAAGTGCTTGTCGTAAAAGCAAACGTAGGACAGCCTGCAAAAATCAAAGAAATGTTTCAGCAAATTGATGAAACGTTCGGCAGACTTGATGTTTTTGTCAATAATGCCGCTTCAGGAGTACTGAGACCTGTCATGGAATTAGAAGAAACACACTGGGACTGGACGATGAACATTAATGCGAAAGCATTGCTTTTCTGCGCTCAGGAAGCTGCCAAGCTAATGGAGAAGAACGGTGGCGGGCATATTGTCAGCATTAGTTCATTAGGCTCTATCCGCTATCTTGAAAACTACACCACGGTCGGTGTATCAAAAGCAGCGTTAGAGGCTTTAACCCGTTATCTTGCCGTTGAGCTTTCACCAAAACAAATTATCGTCAATGCTGTTTCAGGCGGAGCGATCGACACAGATGCGCTGAAGCACTTCCCGAATAGAGAAGATCTGCTTGAGGATGCGCGCCAAAACACGCCGGCAGGACGCATGGTCGAAATTAAAGACATGGTTGATACTGTGGAGTTTCTAGTGTCTTCCAAGGCTGACATGATCCGCGGACAGACAATTATCGTTGACGGCGGACGCTCACTGCTCGTTTAAAAATTTTTAAAAAAGAGGAATAGCTATACGATCACCTGCACATTCTAATGACCGTGGAGGTGATAACAATGGCTAACTCAAATAACTTCAGCAAAACAAACGCTCAACAAGTTAGAAAACAAAACCAACAATCAGCTGCTGGTCAAGGTCAATTCGGCACTGAATTTGCTAGCGAAACAAACGCTCAGCAAGTCAGAAAACAAAACCAGCAATCAGCTGGACAACAAGGTCAATTCGGCACTGAATTCGCTAGTGAAACTGACGCACAGCAGGTAAGACAGCAAAACCAATCTGCTGAACAAAACAAACAACAAAACAGCTAATCACTGAAACAGAAAAAAGCACTTCATCTTCGGGTGGAAGTGCTTTTTTCTGTTTGAAAAACGACAAAACTTGTGGAAGGTCTACAGAATGAGTCAAAGGGTTTGCTTTATGGAGATCGAAATGATTAAAGGAAGAAATGTTTATACTTTCATCAGGCTGAAGGAGGAACCGATGACGGAATTTGAAAAGCTGGTAAGTGAACAGATGAAAACGATGGATAAGCTTCTCGATCTCCAATCAGAGCTCGACCGCTGCAAACAAATTGAGGCGGAACTCCGGCATTTGGAAAGGGATGCAAGGCTGCGTGGGATTCAGGCTGAAATTGCGGTAAAACGGAAACACCTTGCTGATATACAGGATATGTTTCAAAAGCAGACAGAGCAGGTCATTCGTTCATATCGCAGCTCAGAAAAGCCGTCTTCCTTTGTGTAGTGCAGGAATGTGCCATTCCCCGGCCGGAATGGCTCTTTTATTTTCATTTTTCAATTTGTAACGTTATAATAGGTAAAAGACGTTGTCGGTAAGCAAATTTGGACATACTAACTGTAGGGCTTTATAGAAAGTAGGGGAGAAATATGGGCTATCCCAAGGAAGGAGAAACCATTCAAATTCACAGCTATAAGCACAACGGGCTGATTCATAGAATTTGGAATGAGACAACAATCTTAAAAAGTACAGAAATGTGTGTCATCGGAGCCAATGACCGGACGATGGTAACCGAATCAGACGGCCGGACATGGATAACCAGAGAGCCCGCAATCTGTTATTTTCACGCAAGACAATGGTTTAATGTCATCGGGATGCTGAGGGAAGACGGGGTTCATTATTATTGCAACATCAGTTCTCCGTTTGCCTATGATGGCGAAGCAATTAAATATATTGATTATGACTTAGATGTTAAGGTTTTTCCTGACATGACCTACAATATTCTCGATGAAGACGAATATGATGATCATCGGAAAGCCATGAATTATCCAAAAGAAATCGACAGTATTTTAAGAGACTACTTAAATACGCTGCTCCATTGGATTCACCAGCGTCAGGGACCGTTTGCGCCCGAGTTTGTCGATATGTGGTATGAACGGTATTTGCGCTATACAAAATAATGGTTACGTAAAAACCTGTTGCGGGGTACAACAGGTTTTTCACATGGGCTCACACACATCATGATAAAGAGAGAGGGGGAATCAACGTGGGGGTTATGAAACGCTACATGCAATTCGTCAAACCTTATAAGAAGCAAATTTTCGTTACAGTATTAATCGGGATTGTAAAATTTTCCATTCCGCTTGCTCTCCCATTGCTTCTGAAGTACGTAGTTGACGACATTATTCAAGGAGGCGGCACGGCCAGTGACAAAACCACGCAATTGTTCACGATTATGGCGATCATGTTCGCCTTATTTTTAATTTTGCGCCCGCCTGTTGAATATTATCGGCAATATTTTGCCCAGTGGACTGCCAGCAAGGTGCTTTATGATATAAGAGCTAAGCTGTTTGACCATATACAAAAACTGAGCCTTCGTTTTTACGCGAATACAAGAACAGGGGAAGTCATTTCCCGAGTGATTAATGATGTAGAACAAACAAAGGATTTCGTCATCACAGGGCTGATGAATATATGGCTCGATATGCTGACGATTTTGATTGTAATCTCTATCATGCTCACACTGGACGTTAAATTAACGCTGATCTCTATCGTATTATTCCCATTATACGGAATATCAGTGAAGTATTTTTACGGCCGTTTACGAAAGCTGACAAGGGAGCGCTCACAGGCTCTTGCTCAAGTGCAGGGGCATTTGCATGAACGCATTCAAGGCATGCCTGTCATCAGAAGCTTTGCGATAGAAGATCATGAACAGGCTCAATTTAATGAGAAAAACGGGCATTTCTTAGATAAAGCCATCCGCCACACGAATTGGAACGCCAAAACCTTTGCGGTCGTTAATACCATTACAGATTTGGCGCCGCTCATCGTCATAGCGTGCGCCGGGTATTTTGTCATTAATGGACCGCTGACAGTCGGAACAATGGTCGCGTTTGTCGGATATATTGACAGAATGTACAACCCTGTTAGAAGGCTGATCAATTCTTCTACAACTTTGACACAGTCAATCGCATCAATGGACAGGGTGTTTGAATTTATTGACGAGCCCTATGAACTCACTGACAAACCAAATGCGATAAAGGCCGATCAGATTCGCGGAGGAGTGGAGTTTCAAAACGTTTCGTTTCAATATGAGAAGGACAAAGAAAATATTCTTCATGATGTATCCTTAAAAGTAAATAGAGGAGAAACTGTAGCTCTCGTCGGCATGAGCGGAGGAGGAAAATCAACGCTCGTCAGCCTGATCCCAAGATTTTATGATGTAACAAGCGGCAGACTGCTGATTGATGGGACGGATATTCGCGATTATGAAGCAAGAAGCCTTCGCAACCAGGTTGGTATGGTGCTTCAGGATACCTTTTTATTTAGTGAAACGATTCGGGAAAATATCGCGATCGGCAAGCCTGATGCCACACTTGAAGAGATAATCGAAGCCGCCAAAGCTGCAAATGCCCATGAATTTATCATGAGTTTTCCAGAAGGATATGAGACCCGGGTGGGGGAACGAGGCGTTAAGCTTTCAGGCGGACAAAAGCAGCGGATCTCAATTGCGCGGGTATTCCTGAAAAATCCGCCGCTCCTCATTTTAGATGAAGCTACATCAGCTCTGGATTTGGAAAGTGAGCATTACATTCAAGAAGCGATGGACAAACTGGCGAAGGATAGAACAACTTTTGTTGTCGCCCACCGTTTATCGACAATCACCCATGCGGATAAGATTGTTGTCATGGAAAACGGCACAATCATTGAAATCGGAACCCATGATGAACTCATGGACTATGAGAGCCAGTACAAGCACTTATTTACCATTCAAAATTTGAACTAAAACATCAATCTTATATCCTTTTAACGAAGGATATAAGATTTTTTTGTATATAAAAAAACCCGGCTGTTTAACCGGGTTACTCTTCTGTTTCTATTTCGCAGTCTTTCGGATGATACGTTTGAAAACTTGTGATAAGTGTTTCTAAATGTTCAAGCTGCTCGCGATATTCCACGGCGCTTGCCATAATATTGAGCATGTTGTAATCAATAAGCTCCTCATCCGTATTCTGCTGATTTTTTAAAAATGACTTTGTTAAAAGCTGCTTATACCGGATGCCTTCTTCAACCGCGTCATCATGCGGCTTGATTTTTCCGACAAACCTCATCAAAATTCGTTCGTGCCAGTAAAGCAGGTAATCAAGTTCTTCAGTCAATGTTTCCTGAAACTCTTCCGGCATATGATAGATCTCGTTTTCCAGACGATGCAGCTTCTTCAATGTATCAAGCGCCCGATTTGCAGTAATAATGGCCTGTCTGAACAGGACAAGCTTTCTTGATTTCACATAGGTCGTTTTCTTAAAGTAACTTCTTTCTTCTTTATATAGAAGATATGTCTGATCAAGCTTGATCATTTTTTCTTTCAGTTTTTCAATATCCTCTTTCAAAATCGAATGCTCTGTCGACTGCCGCATGGACAATCTGATCCACTTCATAATTTCTTCGGTGTTTTCGACGGTATTATGAATCAGCTTTGTTTCATACTTAGGGGGTAAAAATACAAGGTTGACAATAAAAGAAGAAAGCACCCCTAAGATGACTGTGCTTGTTCTGATCAGCGCGAACATTAAAAAGTCGTCACCGGCGGATTCTAATATCGCAATAACTGTTACAAGAGCAATCGAAATTGTATGTTCAATTTTAAGTTTCAGCATGATTGTAATAACAATAACTGCTGTTAACCCGATCATAATCGGGCTGGGTCCAAAAATAAGGCCGAACACTGTGGCAATCACAGCTCCGATAATATTTGCCTGAACCTGATCAATAATAATGAGAAAAGAGCGGTAAATCGACGGCTGGATCGCAAATATCGCTGCAATCCCAGCGAAAATCGGCGCGGGAAGCCCGATCCACGAAGCCAAATAAAGAGCAAGTGTAATCGCAATCCCGGTTTTGAAAATGCGGGCACCAAGTTTCATTGGTTTGTGCGTGCATTCCTTTCTATAGTAAATTGTGTGACATAGCAAATGGGCTAATCCTTAAAATTCCCGGTTAGTTTATTTGCTAAACAATTAAGTAATATACAGGGATCGATACAAATATTCAAGCTATTTTTCTAGAAAAAGACCAAAATCTTACACGCTGTTTGATTCCATAAAAAAACAGGAGCCCAATGCTCCTGTCCAAGTTGTCTGATTCTAGTTTTTAAGGTGTTTAAAAGCATCCTCGACCGCTGCAAGCGTGTCTTTAATATCCTGCTCTGTATGTGCTGTTGTAATAAACCAGGCTTCATATTTAGAAGGTGCTAAATTAATTCCGCGTTCCAGCATCAGTTTGAAAAACGTCGCGAACGTTTCTCCGTCACTCCGTTCAGCCTGCTCGTAATTTTCCACTTTCTCATCAGAGAAATATACCGTGAGCGCACCTTTTAACCGGTTGACCGTAATGGTGATGCCGTGTGTTTCTGCGTGCTTCAAAATGCCTTCCTCAAGCATAGCGCCAAGGTGATCAAGCTTTTCATACACGCCTTTTTCTTTGAGCACTTCCAGACAAGCGATGCCTGATAGGATGGAAGCGGGGTTCCCTGCCATTGTTCCTGCCTGATAAGCAGGCCCTAGCGGAGCTACCTGCTCCATGATTTCTTGTTTGCCGCCATAGGCGCCAATCGGAAGTCCGCCGCCGATAATTTTCCCGAGTGCTGTTAAATCTGGTTTCACCTGTAAGAGATCCTGAGCGCCGCCATACATAAAGCGGAAAGCCGTAATGACTTCATCGTAAATAACGAGAGCGCCTGCATTATGTGTCAATTCATTTACTTTTTCTAAGAAGCCCTCTTTCGGCTCCACGATACCGAAGTTGCCGACAATCGGTTCAACGAGAACCGCCGCGATTTCACTGCCCCATTTATCAAGAGCTGCTTTATAGCTATCGATATCATTAAATGGTACTGTGATCACTTCGTTTGCAATGCTTTTCGGTACACCGGCTGAGTCTGGTGTGCCGAGAGTAGACGGGCCGGAGCCTGCGGCGACAAGCACAAGGTCCGAATGCCCGTGATAGCAGCCCGCAAATTTAATGATTTTTGTCCGGCCTGTATATGCGCGAGCCACGCGGATGGTCGTCATAACGGCTTCTGTACCCGAATTGACGAATCTTACTTTGTCCATAGCGGGAATGGCTTCTTTGAGCATCTTTGCAAATGTAACCTCGTGTTTCGTTGGTGTTCCATACAATACACCGTTCTCTGCCGCTTTTTTAATCGCTTCTGTAATATGCGGGTGGGCATGTCCTGTAATAATCGGACCGTACGCCGCTAAATAATCGATGTATTTGTTGCCGTCCACATCCCAAAAATAAGCGCCGCTTGCTTTCTCCATTGCAACAGGAGAACCGCCGCCGACTGCTTTATATGATCTAGACGGGCTGTTTACACCGCCGACAATGTGCTGTAATGCCTCATTGTGAAGTTCAATTGATTTTGTATGCAAGAATAAAAACCTCCTATATCTCCATGCGTCCTTTCTATTGTAGCATGCTTCCGAACAAGAACAATGGCTTCGGGCTTCAGATTCAGCTGAGATGGTTGTAATCTGGACAAGAATTGGATACGCTTAATAAAAAACATCCGGAGGTAACGTAATGACTATAGAAATCGGACAAAAAGCGCCTGATCTTGAGTTAAAAGGCGATCATGGGGAAACAGTAAAATTATCGGATTATAAAGGAAAGTACATCGTGCTTTATTTTTATCCAAAGGACATGACACCGGGATGTACAACTGAAGCATGCGATTTTCGGGACAGTCACGAAAGCTTCGCCGAACTGGATGCCGTCATTATCGGCGTCAGCCCGGACAGCCAGGAAAAACACGGAAAATTTAAAGAGAAGCATAACCTTCCATTTCTGCTTCTTGTTGATGACGAGCATAAGCTGGCGGAAGCATTTGATGTGTGGAAGCTGAAGAAAAACTTCGGAAAAGAGTATATGGGAATCGAGCGTTCCACTTTTTTAATTGATAAAGAAGGCCGGCTCATTAAAGAATGGAGAAAAGTAAAAGTAAAGGACCATGTAGCCGAAGCGCTTCAAACCCTCAAAGATATGTCGGAAAAGTAAATCTCTATGAGCCTATGCTTACTTTTACCCTGATATCAATTGACAAATTATCGTAGAAAGAGTTACACTAATTATAAACATTACAATGTAAGAATTTTTTTTAGAAGAGAGGTGCATGACGGATGGCTGCACATGAACTAAAAGAAGCCTTAGAAACGTTGAAGGAAACCGGAGTTCGCATTACTCCTCAACGTCATGCGATTCTGGAATATCTCGTTAACTCTATGGCTCATCCAACAGCGGACGATATATATAAAGCTCTGGAAGGGAAATTTCCTAACATGAGCGTAGCGACAGTATATAACAATTTGCGTGTGTTCCGAGAATCAGGTTTGGTAAAAGAGCTCACATACGGTGATGCTTCCAGCAGATTCGATTTTGTCACATCTGATCACTATCACGCGATTTGCGAAAACTGCGGTAAAATTGTGGACTTCCACTACCCGGGCCTTGATGAAGTGGAGCAGCTCGCTGCCCACGTCACGGGCTTCAAGGTAAGCCACCACCGTTTAGAAATTTACGGCGTCTGCCAAGAGTGTTCGAAAAAAGAAAATCATTAAAAATAAGCTGACCGCACGAAACGGTCAGCTTATTTTATTTCGACATTTTCTTTTTATTATAAGACTCATCAAATTCTTTTCCTTCTAATCCCTTATCTAAAGTCAGCGGCTCTCGGCAATGCATGCACATATCGACTCTTCCTAAAACCTTTGTCTCTTTTTCACAGCCCGGACAAATGACGCGAACCGCTTTGGTCGAAAGCATTCCGATCCAAAAGTAAACAACCGTGCTGAGACCGATGGATAAAAGTCCAAGTATCATAAACAAACTAGATAGCAAAACTGACTCTTTGAAAAAGATCCCGATGTACATAATGATAAACCCAACGAAAACCAAACTTAACGCAAATGTTCTGATTTTATTAATTTTGCTGGAGTATTTCGCCATGTCCATCCCCCTCTGATTTAACTATAGCACAAACTCGATGGGATTTTCTTCATGTTTTCGGTTGAATTGGAATTTACTTATGGAGACTTACTGTGAAATTGTTTATAATAGTTCAATGTGTTTAGAAAAAAGGAATTTCGTTTTAACCATAGAATTGAATCAAATAGAGAATAAAAAAATTTGAACAATTGCATTGGAGGAATAGTGATGGAAAATCTTCTCCGTCCAATTTACCAAGAAAGAGCAAGTCACCCCAATACATTGGCTGTCATTATGATTGAGAGAAGAAACAAAACATCTTCCTTAACAGATAACTTTGATGCAGCTTTGCTGGTGATTGTAAAGGATGCTGATGAGCCAGTTTTTATAAAGCATTATGAATTTGATCATCAAACAGCTTCTTTGCATGTGGTAACAGATTCTCAGATTCAAGAATGGATTTTGCTCGGAACAAATAGAAGAATCATAGATTGGATTGTAAATGGCAGAGTTTTGTTTGACCGTAATGAATACGTAGTTGAACTGATTGAGAGGCTGAATACATTTCCGTTTGCCGAACGTAAACTGAAGATCGGACTCGAATACGGCAAATTAATCAGAAGGTATGTTGAAGGGAAAGCTTTTTTTGAAGCCAATCAATTTTTAGATGCTTACAACGCCGTTGTTCATGCGTTGCATCATTTAGCACGCATTGAAGTAATCGACAGAGGATTCCATCCCGAAACCACGGTGTGGAGCCAAGTGCGGCAGATGGAGCCGCAAGTGTACAAGTTATATTCCGAGCTGATTGAAAGTCACGAGAGCCTGGAAAAAAGACTTGAATTATTATTCTTAGCAAATGATTTTCTCATCCATTCCAAAGCCGAGATCGGTTCGGCGCATCTTTTCGAAGTAATGAAAGAAAAAGACATTTGGCAATTCGGTGAGCTTCTTCAACATCATGACCTAAAGCACTTTACCCAAGATCTTGGCGTTATGCTTGATTACTTGACAGAAAAGGGGCTTATCAACGTCTGCCAGATAGAAACGAAAGGACAGGCTGTCTATCACCGAGGATATTCTTTTAAAAAAGGTGTTGACTCTGATTCTTGACCGTGTTATATTATTAAACGTCGCTGATGCGCTTCTGAGAAAACAAGCTCACAGCGGCGGGAAAATAAAACAAAAAAACATTTGACAAAAGAAAGTCAAAATGTTATATTAATAAAGTCGCTTCAACAAGAAGTGAAAATGATCTTTGAAAACTAAACAAGACAAAACGTACCTGTTAATTCATTTTTAAAAATCGCACAGCGATGTGCGTAGTCAGTCAAACTAGGGCCTGCGCGATGCAGGTCACACAGGTGTCGCCGCAGGATGCGGTGAACTTAACCTGTGATCCATTTATCGGAGAGTTGGATCCCGGCTCAGGACGAACGCTGGCGGCGTGCCTAATACATGCAAGTCGAGCGGACAGATGGGAGCTTGCTCCCTGATGTTAGCGGTGGACGGGTGAGTAACACGTGGGTAACCTGCCTGTAAGACTGGGATAACTCCGGGAAACCGGGGCTAATACCGGATGGTTGTTTGAACCGCATGGTTCAAACATAAAGGTGGCTTCGGCTACCACTTACAGATGGACCATGGCGCATTAGCTAGCGGGTGAGGTAACGGCTCACCAAGGCATCAGATGCGGCTGACCGAGAGGGTGATCTACCACACTGGGACTGAGACACCTACCTAGACTCCTACGGAGGCAGCAGTAGGGAATCTTCCGCAATGGACGAAAGTCTGACGGAGCAACGCCGCGTGAGTGATGAAGGTTTTTGGATCGTAAAGCTCTGTTGTTAGGGAAGAACAAGTACCGTTCGAATAGGGCGGTACCTTGACGGTACCTAACCAGAAAGCCACGGCTAACTACGTGCCAGCAGCCGCGGTGTCACGTAGGTGGTGCGTTGTCCGGAATTATTGGGCGTAAAGGGCTCGCAGGCGGTTTCTTAAGTCTGATGTGAAAGCCCCGGCTCAACCGGGAGGGTCATTGGAAACTGGGGAACTTGAGTGCAGTAGAGAGTGGAATTCCACGTGTAGCGGTGAAATGCGTAGAGATGTGGAGGAACACCAGTGGCGAAGGCGACTCTCTGGTCTGTAATCTGATGCGAGGAGCGAAAGCGTGGGAGCGGAACAGGATTAGATACCCTGGTAGTCCACGCCGTAAACGATGAGTGCTAAGTGTTAGGGGGTTTCCGCCTTCCCTTAGTGCTGCAGCTAACGCATTAAGCACTCCGCCTGGGGAGTAAGCATGGTCGCAAGACTGAAAACCAAAGGAATTGACGGGGCCGCACAAGGTGGAGCATGTGGTTTAATTGAAGCAACGCGAAGAACCTTACCAGGTCTTGACATCCTCTGACAATCCTAGAGATAGGACGTCCCCTTCTGGGGGCAGAGTGACAGGTGGTGGTGCATGGTTGTCGTCAGCTCGTGTCGTGAGATGTTGGGTTAAGTCCCGCAACGAGCGCAACCCTTGATCTAAGCCAGCATTCAGTTGGGCACCTCTAAGGTGACTGCCGGTGACAAACCGGAGGAAGGTGGGGATGACGTCAAATCATCAGCGCCCCTTTAAGGGACCTGGGGCTACATTACTAAAGGCTAATGGACAGAACAAAGGGCAGCGAAACCGCGAGGTTAAGCCAATCCCACAAATCTGTTCTCAGTTCGGATCGCAGTCTGCAACTCGACTGCGTGAAGCTGGAATCGCTAGTAATCGCGGATCAGCATGCCGCGGTGAATACGTTCCCGGCCTTGTACACACCGCCCGTCACACCACGAGAGTTTGTAACACCCGAAGTCGGTGAGGTAACCTTTTAGGAGCCAGCCGCCGAAGGTGGGACAGATGACAAGGAAGTCGTAACAAGGTAGTACGTATCGTAAGTGTGGCTGGACTTCACCTCCTTTCTAAGGATATACGGAATATGGCATCCCCGGGGCCTGAGAAGAGAACGTTCCCTGTCTTGTTTAGTTTTGAAGGAGTTCCTTCGAAACGTGTTCTTTGAAAACTAGATAACAGTAGACATCATATTCACTCAGTAATACAAGATATCACATAGTGATTCTTTTTAACGGTTAAGTTAGAAAGGGCGCACGGTGGATGCCTTGGCACTAGGAGCCGATGAAGGACGGGACGAACACCGATATGCCGGGGGAGCTGTAAGCAAGCTTGATCCGAGATTTCCGAATGGGGAAACCCACCACTCGTAATGGAGTGGTATCCATATCTAACCATAGGATATGAGAAGGCAGACCCGGGGAACTGAAACATCTAAGTACCCGGAGGAAGAGAAAGCAAACGGTTCCCTGAGTAGGGCGGCGGAGCGAAACGGATTAGCCCAACCAAGCAGGCTTGCCTCTTGGGGTTGTAGGACACTCTGTACGGAGTTACAAAGGGACTGAGGTAGATGAAGAGGTCTGAAATACTCGCCATAGGAGGTAACAGCCCCAGTCAAAACTTCGTTCTCTCCCGAGGTGATCCTGAGTACGGCGGAACACGTGAAATTCCGTCGGAATCCGGGAGGACCATCTCCCAAGGCTAAATACTCCCTAGTGACCGATAGTGAACTGTACCGTGAGGGAAAGGTGCAAAAAGCACCCCCGGAAGCGAAGTGAAAGTAGATCCTGAAAGTCCGCAAAGTCATAAGTAGTCAGAGCCTGTTAACGGGTGATGGCGTGCCTTTTGTAGAATGAACCGGCGAGCGGATGATCCTGCGGCGCGAAGAAGATGCGGAGCCGCAGCGAAAGCGAGTCTGAATAGGCTATGAGTACGTGGTCGTAGACCTTGAAACCAGGTGATCTACCCATGTCCAGGGTGAAGTTCAGGTAACACTGAATGGAGGCCGAACCCACGCACGCTGAAAGGGATGAGGTGTGGTAGGGTGGAAAATGCCAATCGAACCTGGAGATAGCTGGTTCTCTCCGAAATAGCTTTAGGGCTAGCCTCATGTAAGAGTCTGGAGGTAGAGCACTGATTGGACTAGGTAATTTTACCGAAAAAAAAAATCTGGGCACTGTCTCAACGAGAGACTCGGTGAAATTATAGTACCTGTGAAGATGCAGGTTACCCGCGACAGGGACGGGAAAAGATTCTGTGGAGCTTTACTGCAGCCTGATATTGAATGTTGGTACAGCTTGTACAGGATGTGGAGCCTTGAAACCGGAGCGCCAGCTTCGGTGGAGGCATCGGTGGATACTTACCCTGGCTGTATTGACCTTCTAATCCGCCGCCCTTATCGGGCGGGGAGACAGTGTCAGGTGGGCAGTTTGGATTGGGGCGGTCGCCTCCTAAAGGTAACGGAGGCGCCCAAAGGTTCCTCTGTGGAACGTTGGAACGCTCCAGAGGAAGGCACAAGGGAGCTTGACTGGGTGAGATTCCATGCAAGTCGAGCAGGGACGAAAGTCGGGCTTAGTGGATCCGCGGGTTCCGGTGGCGAAGCGGCCCATCGCTCAACGGATAAAAGCTACCCCGGGGATAACAGGCTTATCTCCCCAAGAGTCCACATCGATGGGAGGTTTTGCACCTCGATGTCGGCTCATCGCATCCTGGGGCTGTAGTCGGTCCCAAGGGTTGGGCTGCTCGCCTAGCTAAAGCGGTACGGCGAGCTGGGTTCAGAACGTCGTGAGACAGTTCGGTCCCTATCCGTCGCGGGCGCAGAAATTTGAGAGGAGCTGTCCTTAGTACGAGAGGACCGGGATGGACGCACCGCTGGTGTACCAGTTGTTCTTGCCAAGGGCATCGTTGGGTAGCTATGTGCGGACGGGATAAGTGCTGAAAGCATCTAAGCATGAAGCCCCCTCAAGATGAGATTTCCCATTCCGCAAGGAAGTAAGATCCTGAAAGATGATCAGGTTGGATAGGTCTGGAGGTGGAAGTGTGGCGACACATGGAGCTGACAGATACTAATCGATCGAGGACTTAACCTATGCCGGTGTAGCTCAATTGGTAGAGCAACTGACTTGTAATCAGTAGGTTGGGGGTTCAAGTCCTCTTGCCGGCACTGTTTTTTCAAAATTTAATGTGGAGGGGTAGCGAAGTGGCTAAACGCGGCGGACTGTAAATCCGCTCCCTCAGGGTTCGGCAGTTCGAATCTGCCCCCCTCCACCATTTATAGGGGCATAGTTTAACGGTAGAACAGAGGTCTCCAAAACCTCCGGTGTGGGTTCGATTCCTACTGCCCCTGCCAAATTTATGACATCTTGAGATTATGGCGGTTGTGGCGAAGTGGTTAACGCACCAGATTGTGGCTCTGGCACTCGTGGGTTCGATTCCCATCAATCGCCCCATATTATCATTGGGCTATAGCCAAGCGGTAAGGCAACGGACTTTGACTCCGTCATGCGTTGGTTCGAATCCAGCTAGCCCAGTCTCACTTTTTATATCAACTGCATATAATGTATTAAGTCCATTAAAAATGCGGAAGTAGTTCAGTGGTAGAACACCACCTTGCCAAGGTGGGGGTCGCGGGTTCGAATCCCGTCTTCCGCTCCAATTACGGCGGCATAGCCAAGTGGTAAGGCAGAGGTCTGCAAAACCTTTATCCCCGGTTCGAATCCGGGTGTCGCCTTCTTATTGCCGGGGTGGTGGAATTGGCAGACACACAGGACTTAAAATCCTGCGGTAGGTGACTACCGTGCCGGTTCAAGTCCGGCCCTCGGCACCAATTTTACTTACATGGTAAGTTGAATTGGTGTTTGTGTTTTATCATTATAACTAATCATATTAATGATCTACTTATGTAGATCATTTTTTTATTGCTTTGATTTATCATAACAAGCTAAGTTCCGAGCATATTATAAAGCGGCTGATAACTAGTCTCTCAACACTTTTATTTTATATTTCCAAAAAAACTTTTTTGAAATACGTTGACACTTTATGAGATCCATGATATATTTATATTCGTCGGTTAGATACGACGTAAAACTTGCCGGTGTGGCGGAATTGGCAGACGCGCACGACTCAAAATCGTGTTCCTTCTGGAGTGTCGGTTCGACCCCGACCACCGGTATACTGAAAAACCCGTTTCTTAATAGAAACGGGTTTTTATTTTTTATTAAAGAAAAGGAGCCGAGACTCCTTTTTATACTTACTCAGCGTATTGGTCTAGGATCTCTTCTAGCACCTCTTCTAGCTCTTCTGTATCTTCAAGCTCTGATTGGCTGAAACGGACGCGTACAAGCTGTTCTCTGTCATTATACATCTCTTCCAGCCACCCTCGGAGTCCTCTTGCTCTGCGGTCGACTTCGAAAATGATTTCCAAACCGTCTTCGTCTAAAAGGAAAATGAGCTCTAATTCATCAAGCATCTGACGATAATATCCGGAAGTCGGAACGAACTCGAATTCTTGAACGAACGGAAGACGACGCTGGAAGTAGGGCGCTTGTTCGCAGTCTGCTTCGTTAAGACGGAAGCCTAGGTTTTCGATTGCTTCAAGCACATTTTCAATCCAAGGGTGCGCTTCAACGAAAATGCGGTCATGATCGGATTTATCGATACCGCCTTGAATGTCAAGGTCTGTCACCACGGCAACCTCTACTTTCCCTACAGTGATCGGCGTATCTAGAGGCAGAGTAAATGTGAACGGAAATTGATGCTCTTCACCAGGCTGTATGGTAAATGAACCAGTGACCCGGAAAGAATGAATTGTAGCGTATTTCCGGTGCTCTTCATCGTCTTTTACAATGACATACCGTGTGCTAAGCTGTAAATCGATATAACGGATGTCCTGAGCGATTTTTCCGCCTTTTACATGTACCGTTCCCTGTACTTCTTCTCCTGGAAAATATGCGTCTTTTTCTAAAATTGTATCTACTTTTGCAGCTCCAATTCCGGCACTTGCCGCAAGCTTCTTAAAAAATGACATGTTAGATCTTCCCCTTTTTCTTTTTTCTCAACAGATATACGTAAGAAGGAGGAAAAAAGATTCGTTTGATTCATACTTTTTTCCTATTATTCGTCTCGGCCTAGGGACAGACTAAGAATAATATTGAAAATAAAGGAGTGGATGGAAGTGAATAAAGAAAGTTTGGTTGCAGATGAATTACACAGAATGTTTTTGGCTGGTGAGCTGCAAATCACAGTAGAGGAGGATATAAACAATATTTCCGAAAGGCTGAGAAATGGCGATCTCAGTTTAGACCGATTAAGCGGTGAAGACGCGTTTATAAAAGAAACGGTAAATGAGGCTTTAAGAAGAGTGGAGCAATAAAAAAGAGACGGCATCTCATCTTTGAGATCCCGTCTCTTTTTGTGGTCTTTGCTGTAAGATAAATCTAATCGATTTGATTTGGAATTGCTCACCCGAGCCATCCCTTTTCTAACAGAAGATCTGACAGTTCATCATGGAGAAAAACAGTTGTATCTAATTGATCATGCAATGCTCTTCTGATGTGGGGATTTTCGGCTTCTGTTATTGCGACAGTGTATTTGTTAATGCTGGTTTTTATTGTTGTTAACAAATCAAGAATATCTTTGGGACAAAGACTTTGTTCAATGGGAAACCACCTCCTTTGTTTTTTTAGCAGCTCCTGATAAGAAAGTATTTGGCTTTGTTTCTTGCTTCTATACAAAATGCTATAATAAGCAACAAATTTTGTTGGGGGGTGTGATGATGAAGCAGATTATTGCGATGGGGGGCGGGGGTTTTTCGATGGAGCCGGATAATTTGTCCCTCGATCAATATATCCTCAATCAATCAAAACGAGAGCAGCCTCGTATTTGTTTTTTGCCGACGGCGAGCGGAGATTCCGAAAACTATATTCAGCGGTTTTATCATGCATTTCAAACACTGGATTGTGTGCCGTCTCACTTATCTTTGTTTAAGCCGCCATCAACAGATTTAGCTTCTTTTGTTATGGAAATGGACGTGATTTATGTTGGCGGTGGAAATACGCGGAATTTACTTGTGTTATGGAAAGAGTGGGGGCTGGATCATATTCTCAGGGAAGCATGGAAGAACGGTGTGGTTTTAGCTGGATTAAGTGCCGGTGCGATCTGCTGGTTTGAAGAAGGGGTGACGGATTCAGCCGGACCGCTGACAAGTTTGAAAAGTTTAGGTTTTTTGCAAGGGAGCTTTTGTCCCCATTATGACGGGGAAAAGGATCGGAGACCGGCATACCACCAGCTGATATCTAACAAGTTCTTATGCAGTGGCTATGCAGCGGATGATGGGGCTGCTCTCCATTTCATAAATGATCAGCTGTTTCAGACTGTGAGTTCAAGGTCGGATGGAAAGGCATATCGGGTGATGATGGCTGAACATGAAATAGCTGAAATCCCGTTGCCGGTCAAATATTTAGGGTGAAATTGGCTGAATATTATCTATATTCCTCTTTTTTTCAGATTGATTTTATGATAAGATGAGTGCGAAATCAATAGTTACTGGGGGTGCCCGCTTTCGGGCTGAGAGAGAAGGTAAGCTTCTTAACCCTTTGGACCTGATCTGGTTCGTACCAGCGTGGGGAAGTAGAGGAATTGTTTTTGTTATTGTCTTGCTGGGCAATAATATGTTTCTTTCTGACTGTAACCGGGTTCATTTATATGAATCCGGTTTTTTGTGCTGGTTATGGGCTTGATTTTGTCCTTTCAAACGTAGAGAGGGGAAGGAAAAGTAATGCAAAACAATTCAGTGCAGCAAGCCAACATTTCCATTATGTCAAGTTTTTCAGGCAGCAAGAAGGTATACGTGGAGGGTTCTTCTTCGGACATCCAAGTGCCGATGAGGGAGATTGCATTGAGTCCGACGACGGGATCGTTCGGCGAAGAGGAAAACGCGCCTGTGCGTGTCTATGATACAAGCGGACCGTATACGGACCCTGAAGTAACCATTAATATTCAAGAAGGATTAAAGCCGCTCCGCCAAAAATGGATCACAGAGCGCGGTGACGTGGAAGAGTATGAAGGTCGGGCTATAAAACCAGAAGATAACGGTTATAAAAAAGCAAATCCAAACGTAAGCTACCCAGGATTAAAGCGGAAACCGCTGAGGGCGAAGGCAGGTCAAAATGTCACTCAAATGCACTATGCAAAAAAGGGGATCATTACACCTGAGATGGAATTTATCGCCATTCGTGAGCATGTGTCTCCTGAATTCGTCAGAGACGAGGTAGCCAGCGGCCGGGCGATTATTCCTTCAAACATTAATCACCCTGAAAGTGAGCCAATGATTATCGGCCGGAATTTTCATGTGAAGATTAATGCAAATATCGGGAATTCAGCGGTTACGTCATCCATTGAAGAAGAAGTGGAAAAAATGACGTGGGCCATCCGCTGGGGAGCGGATACGATGATGGATCTCTCTACCGGAAAAGATATTCATACGACGCGTGAATGGATTATCCGCAATTGCCCCGTGCCTGTGGGAACTGTTCCGATTTATCAGGCGCTTGAAAAAGTAAACGGCGTAGCGGAGGATTTAACGTGGGAGATTTATCGTGATACGCTAATCGAGCAGGCAGAGCAGGGAGTGGATTATTTTACGATTCACGCGGGTGTTTTGCTTAGGTATGTACCGCTGACTGCCAAACGGACAACTGGTATTGTGTCACGCGGGGGAGCGATTATGGCGCAGTGGTGTCTGGCTCATCATCAAGAAAGCTTTTTATACACACATTTTGAAGAAATCTGTGAGATTATGAAAACGTATGATATTGCTTTCTCTCTTGGGGATGGTTTGCGTCCCGGATCAATTGCTGATGCCAATGACGAAGCGCAGTTTGCTGAATTAGAGACGCTTGGAGAGCTGACGCAAATTGCCTGGAAGCATGATGTTCAGGTGATGATTGAGGGTCCTGGACATGTTCCGATGCATAAAATCAAAGAGAACGTCGATAAACAAATGGACATTTGTAAAGAAGCGCCTTTTTACACATTGGGGCCGTTGACAACGGATATTGCTCCGGGATATGACCATATTACTTCAGCGATCGGAGCGGCGATGATCGGTTGGTATGGGACAGCAATGCTTTGTTATGTAACGCCGAAGGAGCATTTAGGGCTGCCAAACCGTGATGATGTTCGTGAAGGAGTCATTACATATAAGATTGCTGCGCACGCTGCGGACCTTGCAAAAGGGCATCCTGGGGCGCAAATCCGGGATGATGCGTTATCGAAAGCCCGTTTTGAATTCCGTTGGCGGGATCAGTTTAATCTATCTCTTGATCCGGAGAGAGCGCTTGAATACCATGATGAAACCCTGCCTGCTGAAGGAGCAAAAACCGCTCACTTTTGTTCCATGTGCGGTCCGAAATTTTGCAGCATGAGAATTTCACAGGATATTCGGGATTATGCGAAGGACAAAGAGATTAGTGAATGGGATGCTATTGAAGAGGGGATGAAAGAAAAAGCTGAAGAATTTGTGAATCAAGGCAGCCAGCTGTATAAATAATAGATTGACAGTCGAAATGGAATGCGTTTTAATATAGCTAATATCCATTTCCAGTATTTGCTGATCGGAACACCGAAGGCTCTTATCGTTTAGATAAGGGCCTTTTTTGTATGAAAAAGGAGGGATTATTGATGGGAGTCAAAAAAGAAAAGGGGAGAAAACGATTCAGGAAGCGAAAAACCTACGGGAATCAGATTTTGCCGCTTGAGCTGCTGATTGAAAAAAACAAACGAGAGATTATAAACAGCGCGGAACTCATGGAAGAAATTTATATGAAGATTGATGAGAAGCATACGCAATGTGTAACTAAATATAAAAAAACCCGCTGACTACAGCGGGTTTTTGCATTTCTCCATTAAGCATCTTTTTTAATCGGCAATCCAAGGCCTTCTGCCACGCGTTTTCCGTATTCAGGATCCGCTTTGTAGAAGTGCTCGATTTGACGAAGCTTGATTTCTTCTTTTTCTACCGGCTTCATAGCATTAACGATATTTTCAACAAGGCGGGTACGTTCATCTTCACTCATTAAACGATACAGATCACCGGCTTGAGTGTAGTGATCGTTGTGATCGTAGCTTACGCTGTCAGCGATACCTTGTACCGGATATGCTGCTTGCTTATCTTCAGGTGACTCTTTCGGACCGCCGAAGCTGTTAGGCTCGTAATACACAGATCCGCCGCCGTTATCATCAAAACGCATTTGCCCATCACGCTGATAATTGTTTACTTTGTTGCGTGCGCGGTTGATTGGCAGCGCTTGATGGTTTGCACCGACACGGTAGCGGTGTGCATCATGATAAGCAAAAAGTCGGCCTTGAAGCATTTTATCAGGAGAAACATCAATACCAGGCACGAGTGTTCCAGGTGAAAATGTCGCTTGTTCTACCTCTGCAAAGTAGTTTTCCGGATTTCTGTCTAGAACCATGCGTCCGACCTCGATTAACGGGTAGTCTTTTTGAGACCAAACTTTTGTGACATCAAACGGATCGAAACGATACGTATTTGCATCTTCTAAAGGCATGATTTGCACATATAGTTTCCATGCAGGATAATCACCGTTTTCGATTGCGTTGAAAAGGTCTTCTGTATGGTAATCAGGGTTTTCACCGGCAATTTTTGCTGCCGTATTGACATCAAGGTTTTTCACGCCTTGTTCTGTTTTAAAGTGATATTTAATCCATACGCCTTCACCTTCGGCATTTGTCCATTTGAATGTATGGCTTCCGAAGCCGTGCATGTGGCGAAGTGTTGCAGGAATTCCGCGGTCAGACATCAGGATTGTCACTTGGTGAAGTGACTCTGGTGAAAGTGACCAGAAATCCCATACAGCCGTAGGGTTTTTTAGATGTGTTTTTGGATCTCTTTTTTGTGTATGGATAAAATCAGGGAACTTAATCGCATCGCGGATAAAGAATACAGGCGTATTGTTGCCGACGATGTCGTAGTTTCCTTCTTCAGTATAAAATTTAACAGCAAATCCGCGCGGATCGCGAACTGTGTCAGCAGAGCCAAGTTCACCGGCAACTGTTGAGAAACGGATGAACAACGGTGTGCGTTTGCCGACTTCAGAAAGGAAAGCGGCTTTCGTGTATTTTGTTACGTCGTTTGTCACTTCAAAATATCCGTGTGCGCCTGCTCCTTTGGCGTGAACAACACGTTCAGGAACACGTTCTCGGTTGAAATGGGCCAATTTTTCGAGTAAATGTACATCTTGAATTAAAGTTGGTCCGCGAGAACCGGCAGTCATTGAGTTTTGATTATCTCCAACCGGAGCGCCCCAGCTAGTTGTCAGTTTATTTGAACTCATGTTATCACCTCTTGGAATTTATAAGAACATAATATCATCTCTAAGTAAAAAGTCAATATTATTTTATAATTATTATAAAATAGTTATCTCTATTAATCGATATCTAGTATCGAAATTGTTGAAAAACCTTGTTGTAACAGCTTTTTATGACACTTAATAATTTTTGGAGAAATAATTTTTCCTTCTCTATTTGCGAAACAAGCAGAGTAAGTGATAAACAAGGATATCAAAAATCGTATTTAAAAAAGAGTTGACATATCGGAATAATTTGAATTAACATGTTATTCAAACAAAAAACAATTGGGCAGCTGATCGGACCGCCGAAGGCTCTCATCTCTACAAGAACAGAGATGGGGGCCTTTTTGTTTTTTTGAAGGCGGGGTTGGCAGAAAGAGAGGGATAAAAGTGGCTGTGACCATCAGCATCAAAGAAAAGGCATTTGTTCAAGAGGGCCGCAAAAACACGGTCTTAGAGAACATAGAATTATCAATCGCACCAGGCGAATTTCTAACGCTTATCGGACCGAGCGGGTGCGGAAAAAGCACCCTGTTAAAGATTATTGCAGGGCTTGATTGTGAATATGACGGGAGTGTGGAAATTAACGGCCGCAGCGTAACAGCTCCGGGTATT
This sequence comes from Bacillus sp. FSL R5-0603, assembly GCF_038050295.1. NCBI lineage: Bacteria > Bacillati > Bacillota > Bacilli > Caryophanales > Bacillaceae > Bacillus > Bacillus sp. FSL R5-0603. Next base: position 861,676 of record NZ_JBBOYP010000001.1, read on the forward strand.
CAGCAAGGATTTATTTTTCAGGAACACCGCCTCTTTCCTTGGCTGACTGTTGAGCAGAATATTGCAGCCGACTTGAATTTGAAGGACCCAAAAGTCAAACAAAAGGTGGATGAACTGATCGAGATTGTCAGATTGAAAGGATCGGAAAAAGCATATCCGCGCGAGCTGTCAGGCGGCATGTCACAAAGAGTAGCCATCGCCCGGGCCCTTCTGCGGGAGCCTGAGGTGCTGCTTTTAGATGAACCGTTTGGTGCACTCGACGCTTTTACAAGAAAACACCTGCAGGACGTGCTGCTGGATATATGGAGGAGGAAAAAAACAACGATGATTCTCGTGACTCATGATATAGATGAATCTGTTTATTTAGGAAATGAGCTTGCGATCCTTAAGGCCAAACCGGGGAAAATCCATAAGCTGATGCCCATTCACCTGGCGTATCCGCGGAACCGGACGACTCCGGATTTCCAAGCGATCAGACAGAGAGTGCTGTCGGAATTCGAGAAAACAGAAGATTTGGAGTACGCAGAAGGATCAGGGATATAGAAAGGGCGGAAGCGGAAATGAAAAAAGGACTCATTGTATTGGTTGCCGTTATTTTTCTGCTCGCAGGCTGTGGAGCAAATGGAGCCAGCGGTGACCACAAACAATTGAAGGAAATTCGTATTGGTATTCAGCAAAGCTTAAGCCCGCTTTTGATCGCAAAAGAAAAAGGCTGGTTCGAAGATGCATTTGAAAAAGAAGGCATCAAAGTGAAATGGGTGGAGTTTCAAAGCGGTCCGCCCCAATTTGAAGGCCTTGCGGCAGACAAACTTGATTTTTCTCAAGTCGGTAATTCGCCTGTGATCGCTGGACAGGCGGCAGGCATTGACTTTAAAGAAATCGGTTTGTCTCAGGACGGCTTGAAAGCAAACGGCATCCTTGTCAATCAAAACAGCGGCATTCAAGACGTTAAGGACTTAAAGGGGAAGAAAATTGCAGTCGCCAAAGGCAGCAGCGGGTTTGATTTTTTGTATAAAGCGCTTGATCAAGTGGGGTTGTCAGCTAACGATGTGACAATTATTCAGCTTCAGCCTGATGAAGCAGCTTCCGCATTTGAAAATGGATCTGTTGATGCCTGGTCCATTTGGGAGCCGTACTTGTCCTTAGAAACAATGAAACACGGAGCAAAAATCCTTGTGAACGGAGAAAGCACAGATTTATATTCACCGGGTTTTACTTTAGTAAGAACAAAGTTTTCAGAAGAGCATCCAGACGAAGTGGTCCGTTTTCTGAAGGTGTTTAATAAAGCCGTTGTATGGCAAAAGGAACATCTGGATGAAGCAGCGGACTTGTATTCTGACATTAAAGATCTCGATAAAAAGGTCGTCGAAAATGTGCTGAAAAATACTGAACCTCTGAATGAGGTCATCAGTGACGACATTGTAAAAGCGCAGCAGGAAACAGCAGATTTTCAATTTCGAACAAAGGCGATAGATAAGAAGATTGATGTGAAGGATGTTGTCGATAACACTTTTATCAAAAAAGCATTAAAGGAACATTCCTCAGGAGGTGATCAATGATGAAAGCAGAGGCTGCGGGCTCGCTGCCCAAAACGAATGCGGAAGCGGTGCGAAAAAAGCCCGGAAGGAAGAGATACGGCTGGATGAAGGGGCTTTTACTGCCCGCTGTCATCATTGCCATCTGGCAGATCATCGGCGGGCTGGGAGTTGTGTCCGCTACAGTGCTGCCTACACCTGTTACGATTGTTCTGACCTTTAAGGAGCTTATTTTGTCCGGCGAACTGTTCGGCCATCTGCAAATCAGCATTTATCGGGCGGCGCTTGGTTTTTTGCTTGGCGCAGGGCTTGGATTGATGATCGGGATTTTGGCCGGATTCTCCAAACGGACGGAGCTGTATCTTGATCCGTCGTTGCAAATGCTTAGAACCGTACCTCATCTGGCCGTCACGCCGCTGTTTATTTTATGGTTCGGATTTGACGAAGTATCTAAAATTTTGCTGATTGCGCTCGGTGCCTTCTTTCCTGTCTATATCAATACGTTTAACGGCATCCGCGGGGTTGACGCGAAGCTGTTTGAAGTCGCCCGGGTGCTTGAATTTAAATGGCATCAGCAGATATCCAAAGTGATATTGCCGGCAGCCCTGCCCAATATATTGCTAGGCATTCGCTTATCGCTCGGCATTGCATGGCTCGGGCTCGTTGTGGCAGAGCTGATGGGCTCAAGCTCGGGAGTCGGCTATATGATCATGGATGCGAGACAGTTTTCACAAACGAATAAAGTCTTTGCAGGGATTATCATTTTTGCAGTGGTTGGAAAGCTGACGGATTCCTTCGTCAGGCTGCTTGAACGAAAGCTGTTAAAGTGGAGAAACAGCTACGAAGGATAAAAGATATAAAGGGGAGATGAATATGGAAATTCTTTGGTTTATACCGACTCATGGAGACGCGAGATATTTAGGATCTGAAAGTGATGGACGGACTGCGGATCATCTTTACTTTAAACAAGTCGCGCAGGCGGCAGACAGGCTGGGATATACAGGAGTTCTTCTGCCAACGGGAAGATCGTGCGAGGACCCGTGGCTTACAGCGTCGGCACTGGCAGGAGAAACAAAGGACTTAAAGTTTTTAGTCGCGGTAAGACCTGGTTTAATGCAGCCTTCTTTAGCAGCCAGAATGACATCCACCCTAGACCGCATTTCAGACGGCCGGCTGCTGATCAACGTTGTGGCGGGGGGCGATCCGTATGAGCTGGCAGGCGATGGCCTGTTTATCAGCCATGATGAGCGCTATGAAGCAACAGACGAATTTTTAACCGTTTGGCGGAGACTTTTGCAGGGAGAAACGGTTTCCTATGAAGGAAAGCATATAAAATTGGAAAACAGCAATCTGCTTTTCCCGCCGCAGCAAGAGCCGCATCCGCCCATCTATTTCGGCGGTTCGTCACAGGCTGGGATTGAAGCTGCCGCAAAGCATACAGACGTGTACTTGACATGGGGTGAGCCGCCTGAACAAGTAAAAGAAAAGATAGAAAGAGTCAAAAAGCAAGCGGCAAAAGAAGGGAGATCCGTTCGATTTGGCATTAGGCTGCATGTCATTGCCCGTGAAACTGAACAAGAGGCATGGGAAGCGGCAGAGCGCTTGATCAGCCACTTGGATGATGATACCATTGCCAAAGCGCAGGCAGCTTTGAGCCGTTACGACTCTTCAGGCCAGCAGCGGATGGCCGTCCTTCATCAAGGCGATCGGACGAAGCTTGAAATCAGCCCGAATCTGTGGGCGGGGATCGGCCTGGTCAGAGGAGGGGCAGGAACAGCTCTTGTCGGTGATCCGCAGACGATTGCCGACCGGATAGCGGAGTACCAGGCACTCGGCATAGAATCGTTTATATTCTCAGGCTATCCGCATTTAGAAGAAGCGTATTATTTTGCAGAGCTTGTATTTCCGCTTTTGCCGTTTAAAAATGATCGGACGAGAAAGCTTCAGAACAAAAGGGGAGAAGCGGTAGGAAACACTTATTTTGTCAAAGAGAAAAATGCATGAGTTTAACTAAAATACAGCCCCCCGAACATGGTATGATATTCAAAAAAAGGGGGCTTTTTTTCTGAAAACATTGAGAAGCGCGGCAGTCATTTGCTTCATAGCTATGCTGTCAGCATGCGGACATTCAAAACAGATGGAAATCAAAGCGGCAGACATATCAGATCTTGAAAAAAACAGAATGGATGTCGCAGCTTCACAGGCATTCACTGCCGAAGCCGTCAATATCGGTGAAGGTATTTCTTCAGCTGACATGTACATCGAACATTATCAAAAGGGAAAGCTTGTTGAGAGGTTTGGACCGGTTCGTGCAGATTATTCAGAGGAAAAACCCGATACCATACAATTTGTTTATTTTGAGAATGAAGAGGGGGAAGGAAAGAATAAATATACCACCATTCATTTTGGCATTGTGGATAAACAGGGAAATATAGCGGCTGATTCATCGGTGAAACGCGACGATAGCACAACACAGGAAATGACTCAGAATATTTCATCGCCGGAACCGATTACTTTCGAGAAGCCTGCTTTGATCGGCAGCAGTATTAGAGGGACTGACGAGACAATGCACACCTCTGAACATAAAATAGAGCTCATTAAGCATCAAGATGCGTTACTGTATTATGTGGAATTGCATCATTAGAATGGGCGGCTTCAGGCCGTCTGTTTTACAAAGCGGTATGCTTGCTTTTTTGAATGGTGCATGATACATTTTAAATCGTAACAATTTCGATTTAAAGGGAGGCTATGTGACTTGGCTAAAAAATCAAAAGTGGCAAAAGAGTTAAAACGCCAACAGCTTGTTGAGCAATACGCTGGTATTAGACGCGAGTTGAAGGAAAAAGGAGATTACGAGGCACTCAGCAAGCTGCCAAGAGATTCAGCACCGGGAAGGCTTCACAACCGCTGCATGGTAACGGGGCGCCCGAGAGCATATATGAGGAAGTTTAAAATGTCCAGAATCGCTTTCAGGGAGCTGGCCCATAAAGGCCAGATTCCCGGTGTGAAAAAAGCAAGCTGGTAAGAAAAAACTCCGGCCGATTACAGCGCGCCGGAGTTTTTTTCGTTTTTCTTGAAAGAGATGACGTAGGAAAGGTGCTGGATGATCATGATGATAAACACAATAATAATAGGGAAAAACGGAATGCGCGATTGAAATAGCGGATAAAAAATGAGAAGAACCGCTGCGGCAGGCAGCGAGAAGTAGACAGCGATATATGACGCGCGACATGCTTTTGCCGTCATCATCTGCTCTCTTTCATCCTGCTCTTCAAACTCATCAGGCAGAAGAAGCTGTTTTCTGGCAGGGCGGCTTTTTTTCTGTAAGTACAAATAAACCGCAGACGCCGCAACAAACAGAATAAAGGGGGTGAGGTTTAATTCAAACACCATCCCGCCGCTCTTTGTGCGAAAAAAAGATGCAATTCCTTCTGACGCTTCAAAGTATGCAATCAGCGTCCAGCATGCAAGGCCAAATAACACAAGTTGAAAAGCTGCTTTTGTTTTCATGCTCATCTTAGTTTTCCTCCTCTAACCAAAAGACATCCTCCATTTTCATGGAGAAGGCTTTGCAGATTTTCAGTGCTAACAGCAGTGAGGGAACATAATCGCCTTTTTCGATAGCAGCCACAGTCTGTCTTGTGACGCCGACTGTTTCTCCTAGTTTTTCCTGAGAATAGCCGAAGCGTGCCCTCAGCTCTTTTACTTTATTTTTCATCATGACGTCTGTCCCCTTCACAATCTCGATTGATTATATTGTATAGTATACTTAACATTATGTAAATGTAACTTAACAACTTTACAAAAAGATAACTTTTTTTCGACAAAATTTTTATATTCCCTTGACGAAAAATAAATAAACATGTAATATAAAAAAAGTCAGAGCGGTACTGTTGCTGACAACCACAAATGCGGGTGTAGTTTAGTGGTAAAACCTCAGCCTTCCAAGCTGATGTCGTGAGTTCGATTCTCATCACCCGCTCCATACATACGTTATTAACGCAGTGTTTCGTTTCTCAGATAAACGAAGTATTGCGTTTTTTTATGTAAAAAAGAACACGGTATTCGTGTTCTTTTACGTAAGCCAATGTACTGTATGGGTGCCGCCGTGAATTTGTTCAAACATTTTTGTTAATGATGATAAGAGGTTAACAGCGCTGCTTTTCTCAATCGATGGCGGGAAAAAAATGATTTGCAGCATATTCTTAGTCTCGTTTGAAACGGGATAGTGGTTGACGCTGTTTTTGAAATCGCCAAAAATGCCGTTTTCATCAGAGAAAAGCAGTATGTTTTCTTTTTCTCCCAATGAGATTCGGACCGGCTCATGAAGCTTTCCGGCATCATAAATCATAATAGGCAGAGAATATTTTAATGCGAAAAAATCGATTGTGTCATGGGCCGAGTCTTTACTTTCCATGAATTGTTCCTTGGATATCGGGACCAGCATGTCCTCCATTGGGGTTGTTTCTCCCTCAAATGAAGGGTTAAGCTGTTTAAAGAGTTCCTGCCATTCCTTGACGAAGGATTCATCGGATATACCGCCGTCCGCATAGTCGAAAAACAAGGATTCTTGAAACAGGCGGAGTCTGCCTTTTAGCATTTGCGGTGAGGAGCCGACTTCGATATTCTCATAAATGACAGCAGCTGCATGTAAGCCGGCCGCACGTTCAGTAATAACAGAATCAAGTTTGATATTCACTAGCATTCACTCCAGTTACGTGATATCAACCTATTATAAACGCTGTATCGTTTTATCACAAAGAAAGGAGGCTGTGCAAAACATGAACGTTTATCAGCTCAAAGAAGAATTAATTGAATACGCGAAAAGCATTGACGTGGACAAGATTGGTTTTACGACGGCTGATACTTTTGACAGTTTAAAAGACCGTTTGATTCTTCAAGAATCACTCGGCTATCTCTCCGGCTTTGAAGAGCCGGATATCGAAAAAAGGGTGACGCCGAAGCTTCTTTTGCCGAAAGCGAAATCAATAGTGGCAATTGCTCTCGCATATCCTTCCAGAATGAAGGATGCGCCGAGAAGCACGAGAACTGAGCGCAGGGGCATTTTTTGCAGAGCCTCCTGGGGAAAAGACTATCATGATGTGCTGAGGGAAAAGCTTGATCTGCTGGAGGATTTTCTAAAAAGCAAGCATGAGGATATCAGAACGAAGTCAATGGTTGATACAGGTGAATTATCTGATCGCGCCGTTGCGGAACGTGCCGGAATCGGATTCAGTGCGAAAAACTGTATGATCACAACACCCGAGTATGGCTCCTATGTGTATTTGGCGGAAATGATCACAAATATCCCTTTTGAGCCTGATGTGCCGATTGAAGATATGTGCGGGTCCTGCACGAAATGCTTGGACGCCTGTCCGACGGGAGCACTGGTTAATCCCGGGCAGCTTAATGCGCAGCGCTGCATCTCTTTTCTGACCCAGACAAAAGGATTTTTGCCTGATGAATTCCGGACAAAAATCGGAAACCGCCTGTACGGGTGCGATACGTGCCAAACGGTATGCCCTCTCAATAAAGGGAAGGATTTTCATCTTCATCCGGAAATGGAGCCTGATCCTGAGATTGCCAAACCGTTATTGAAGCCGCTTTTGACCATCAGCAATCGGGAATTTAAGGAGAAATTCGGGCATGTCTCAGGTTCTTGGCGCGGGAAAAAACCGATTCAGCGAAACGCCATTCTCGCGCTTGCGCATTTTAAGGATGCTTCCGCACTGCCTGAATTAGCGGAACTGATGCACAAGGATCCGCGTCCTGTCATCAGGGGGACAGCCGCATGGGCAATCGGAAAAATCGGAGACCCCGCATACGCGGAAGAGCTTGAAAAAGCGCTGGAAAAAGAGAAGGATGAAGAGGCAAAGCTGGAAATTGAAAAAGGACTTGATTTGCTAAAAGCTTCAGGCATGACTAAACAAGGCCTGTCCTGACATACGTATAGAGCAGAAGGAAAAAACACTTGAGATCATCCAAGTGTTTTTTCTCTATAAAAAAGTATGGCGGGTGGGGTGAGCTTGAAGCACATTTTAGAACAATTAGCGGAGGAGCGGCTGGGCTTTCTGGTTAACGGGCATGCTATGAGACAGGAGTCTCAAATCGGAGACCTTAAAGTCATGGAGCGTAAGAAAAAGCTTCTGGAAAAACGTAAAGTTGACATCATAAAAGCGAAAGCAAAGGCCGTGATTAATCATGTGCGGGTTGAGGATGACGGAACGACCTGCCTTTCGTATACCATCCATTACGAATACGTGTGTAAGGAACAAGATGACAGCTTGTATATAGAAGAGCACATAGAGGAGCGAATGGCTTTCCTGTATGATCACATTTTGATTAGTGATCAGGAAATTGCGAAAAAGCCGGCTGGATTTCATGAAGGGACCAGTATTATTGACTATTCTGAAGCTGAAGAGGAAAGAGAAGCGTTTGGCAGGGCTTTTCAATACGATCGTCTCGGCGCTGTCCAATATGCCGAGAAATTTTGGAACAAGCGCAATCCTGCTTATAAAAATTTCAGCGATAACTGTACAAATTTTATTTCTCAGTGTCTTCATGCAGGAGGCGCGCCGATGCGCGGTCATCCGAACAGGGGATCAGGCTGGTGGATGAAACAAAGCTCATGGAGCTACAGCTGGACGGTGGCTCACTCTATGAAAATGTATTTGTCGAATTCAAAGGCCGGACTGCGTGCGGTGCGGGTGAAATCAGCGGAAGAACTGATGCCGGGCGATGTGATTTGCTATGACTTCGAAGGAGACGGCCGGTTTAATCATACAACGATTGTCGTGGCAAAGGACAAAGGCAATATGCCGCTTGTCAACGCCCAGACTTATGACAGCCGGATGAGGTATTGGTCATATGAGGATTCTACGGCATACACGCCGTCAATACGATATGCCTTTTTTCATATCGTTGATGATACGACAAAAGAGTAATTAATGTTATAATGATGGGCGGATAAGAAAAACAGAGGTGAACATTGTGGCATTACATGTCGTTTTATATCAACCAGAAATTCCCGCTAACACAGGGAATATTGCACGTACTTGTGCAGCAACCAATACAACGCTACACCTGATTCGTCCACTCGGCTTTTCAACGGATGATAAAATGCTGAAACGTGCCGGACTCGATTATTGGGAGTTTGTTAACGTTGTGTATCATGATTCGTTAGAAGAATTGTTTGAGGCATATGAAAAAGGCCAGTTTTTCTTTATTACAAAATTTGGCCAGCAGCCTCATACATCATTTGATTACACTGATCTTGACGAGGATTATTTCTTCGTGTTCGGAAGAGAAACAAGCGGTTTGCCAAAGGATTTAATTCAAAATAATATGGACCGCTGCCTGCGTCTTCCGATGACAGAGCACGTCAGATCGTTAAATCTGTCCAATACTGCCGCGATTCTTGTTTATGAAGCGCTGCGCCAGCAAAATTACCGTGATTTAAAATAGTGAAAAAACCCGCTCATCGATGATGGGCGGGTTTTTTTGCGGATGTTGAAATGCTTTGTTTCGTTTTTGGGCTTAACAACGTAACAGTGTTATGTTACAATGTACCCATCAAAGGAGCTGGACTTATGGAAGAACAATTAATCTCTAAAAAAGAATTACTTGAAAGAACATCGATTTCATACGGTCAGCTGTATCGATGGAAGCGGAAAAACTTAATACCTGAGGAATGGTTTATTCGTAAATCCACATTTACAGGGCAAGAGACGTTTTTTCCGAGAGAGGAGATTTTAAAACGTATATCAATAATTCAAAAGATGAAAGAAAATTTGTCTTTGGATGAAATGAGGGAAATGCTGTCGCCGAAAATGAAGGATGTCAGCATGACCGCTGATGAATTGCTTCATAAAGGTTTGGTTTCAAGGCCTGCTCTTGATGCCTATTCAGAAGACGGAGGAAGTCCGGTTTTCTCATCCGGCGATTTGCTTTCGCTGTATGTGCTTGAGGTACTGCTGCAGTCTGGAAATGTCAGCCTTGCAGAAGCAAAAATGGCTGCAGAGGTATTAAAGAAGCATGATACTGAAGAGATTGAAAAACAGACGGAGCTGATTGTGCTCCGCAAGCTTGGTGTCACAACTTGTTTTATAGCGGCTGCGGCGGACAGCATTTTGTTTGAATCATCCGTAAAGGTTGTGGAACGGGTAGATTTATTAAAAGCTTCAGAGGAATTAAAAACAACATTTATGCAGGAGGGCCATCGATGGATGTAGTGGAAAAGCTGGTGATAAACGGATCAGGAAGTTCAAAGGGAGGAACATTTCAATCTGTTGAGATTAATGGCAGCGGGACAGTGGCCGGGGACGTGGAGTGTGACACTTTTTCTTTTAATGGAAACGGAAAAGCTGACGGCAGCGTCAAAGCGAAAGCGGTAACCATCAGCGGTTCAGGAAAGATACATGGAGACGTTGAAGCAGAATCTATCCGGATTAATGGCACTGGTTTTATTCAAGGAGAGGTATCTGCAAAACAATTGAAAATCGCTGGATCATCAACATTTGGCGGCACTGTCAAGGCTGATGGCATTGACATTAGCGGAAAAGCTGTCATGGAAGCAGATTGTGAAACGGAAACCTTTCAATCAGAAGGGAAATGCAAAATCAGCGGGCTTTTAAATGCAGACCAGGTGATCATTAAGCTTTCTGCAGGGGAAAGCTATGCGCGGGAGATCGGCTGCCGCCATTTTCAAGTGACCTGCAGAAAAGGAATGCTAACATTGCTCAGATTGATGCCGCAGCCTGTTCTAACAGCAGAGCTGATCGAAGGTGACGTGATTGAATTGACAAATACAAAGGCGAAAACCGTGCGCGGAAATAAAGTGATCATCGGCCCGGATTGCCAGATTGAAACTGTCGAATACAGCGGGGACTATACCTGTGATCCAAGCGCATCGGTTGAAACATCCACAAAGTTGTAAGGAGGATCGTAATGGAGACAACAAAACTGGGAAATTTAAAATTATATGGCGCTGGGCATGCCGCAGGAGGCGCGTATCACAATGTCAGCATCAAAGGAGAAGGTGTAGTTGGAGAAGGGCTGTCTGCTGTAGGCTGCCGCATATACGGAACGGGCCTTTTTCTCGGAAAAGCAGAGACTGAGCGGCTGCGTGTGCTCGGAGAAAGTGAATGTAAAGGCGATCTGACAGCCGGCAAAATCAATATATATGGGACAATGAAAGTCAGCGGCTCACTTCAATTTGATCGATTCAATCTGAAAGGCCAGACTGAAATTGGCGGGAATATGACTGGAGAATCCTGCGATGTGAAAGGGAAGCTTAGCGTAAAAGGTGATTGTGAAACAGAAATGTTCCATGTCACAGGCTGTGTTGATGTATCGGGGTTATTAAATTCGGGTGAGATCAAGCTGGGATTGAGCCATGATATAAGCCATGTGCAGGAAATCGGCGGAACAACAATTACAGTGAAAAGACGCGCGAGTTTTTTTAACCGGAAGAAAGGGAAACTGATCGCCGATGTCATAGAAGGAGATCGGGTTTATTTGGAGAATACCGAAGCGGCAGTTGTCAGGGGAAAAGAAGTGATCATCGGGCCGGGATGCAGCATCGGAACGATTGAGTACGAAAACAAATGTGAATGCGATCCGCATTCACAGATTAAAGAAAAAACAAAACTGTAAAACATTGTTCTGTTATACAAAAAGGTGCTCTTTCAGGAGCACCCTTTTTTATTCTTTTCCAGGCTTGCTATCGTATCCTGCGGTAAAAATTGATACTAAAAAAGTGACAATGACACCCATCATGATGATTGTTTTCACCGTCTCTCCCCCTCTTCAATTTTTCCGTGCTGTCCGAGTCTGGATGATTCTGTATTTTTCTTTATTATGAACGGTCGCGGTCTGCCTTGTCAACGATGTATAAGTATCTTTATTTTTAAGAAACCAAAGCATGTATCACGGGATGGCGGCATAGATTGTATCAAAGTACCTTATTTGCATAGTGTATCAAACATGATAGAGGAGGTCCTTATGGATATATTAAAGAAAATTGAACAGTACAGAGAGGAAGAGCAGCGGCTGAAATGGGAAGGAACTTTTGCCGATTATTTGGAGATTATTAAAGAAAATCCGATGGTCGCGCAATCTGCTCATTCTCGAGTTTTTAATATGATAAAAGACAGCGGGATAGAGGAGATTGACGGGCGCAAGAAGTACAGTTTTTTTGACCGCGAGCTGTTCGGGCTTGAAGAATCTCTGGAGCGTCTTGTGGAAGAGTATTTTCATCCGGCTGCCAAACGTCTAGATGTCAGAAAGCGGATTCTATTGCTGATGGGGCCTGTGAGCGGCGGTAAATCCACGCTGGTCACAATGCTTAAAAAAGGTCTCGAAGCGTACACGCTGACAGATAATGGCGCTGTATATGCGATTAAAGGCTGCCCGATGCACGAGGACCCTCTACATTTAATCCCCCATCATTTACGCGATGACTTTTACAGGGAATACGGCATTAGAATAGAAGGAAGTCTTTCTCCTTTAAATGTCATGAGGCTGGAGGAAGAGTACGGAGGAAGAATTGAGGATGTGAAGGTGGAGCGCATCTTCTTTTCAGAAGATAAGCGTACGGGAATTGGAACATTCAGTCCCTCTGATCCGAAATCTCAGGATATTGCCGATTTGACGGGGAGTATTGATTTCTCAACAATCGCCGAGTACGGTTCAGAATCGGATCCGCGCGCTTACCGGTTTGACGGAGAGCTGAATAAAGCGAACCGCGGGATGATGGAGTTTCAGGAGATGCTGAAATGTGATGAGAAATTTCTCTGGCATTTGCTTTCCTTGACACAGGAAGGGAATTTTAAAGCTGGGCGGTTTGCGTTAATTTCTGCTGATGAGCTGATCGTGGCTCACACGAATGAAACGGAGTATCGCTCATTTATTTCTAATAAGAAGAATGAAGCCCTGCACTCAAGAATCATCGTGATGCCGGTTCCTTATAATTTAAAAGTGTCTGAGGAAGAGAGAATTTATGAAAAAATGATCGCAGAAAGCGATGTGGCGGATGTTCATATTGCCCCGCATACGTTGAAGGTCGCCGCGATGTTCTCAATCCTTACCCGGTTAAAAGAGCCGAAGCGGTCGGATATTGATCTGGTCAAGAAAATGAGACTGTATGATGGAGAAAGTGTGGAAGGATATAACTCTGTCGACGTTGAGGATATGAAAAAAGAATATAATGATGAAGGCATGAGCGGCATTGATCCGCGGTACGTGATCAACCGGATTTCTTCAACGATTATCAGAAAAAATATGGAATCGATTAATTCTCTCGATGTCCTTCGTTCCTTAAAAGAAGGTCTTGATCAGCACCCATCAATTTCAAGCGAGGACAGAGAGCGGTATTTGAATTTTATTTCTGCCGCTCGCAAGGAATATGACGACATTGCGAAAAAGGAAGTTCAAAAAGCGTTTGTGTATTCGTATGAGGAATCAGCAAAAACACTTATGGACAATTACCTCGATAACGTAGAGGCTTATTGCAATAAAAATAAGCTTCGTGATCCTTTGACAGGAGAGGAAATGAACCCTGACGAAAAGCTGATGAGATCCATCGAAGAGCAGATCGGCATTTCGGAAAACGCCAAAAAAGCGTTCCGCGAAGAAATTTTAATCCGCATCTCGGCCTATGCGAGAAAAGGCAAGCGGTTTGATTACAATTCCCATGAAAGACTGCGTGAAGCTATTCAGAAAAAGCTGTTTGCTGATCTGAAGGATGTCGTTAAAATTACGACCTCAACAAAAACGCCGGATGAGCAGCAGCTGAAAAAGGTAAATGAAGTCGTGGCCCGTTTAATTGATGAGCACGGCTACAACTCGACGAGCGCCAATGAGCTGCTGAAATATGTCGGCAGCCTGCTGAACCGATAAGCAACGTGACCCGTCCGAATAGGGCGGGTTATTTTGTCCCATTTTCTAAATAGTTTGTCAATTAAACGTGCATATGTGCATATGATGAATATAAATCTTTTCAAAAGACTTGTTTCATAATCTGGCACAAGCCGGAATACGTATGTATCACGACCACAAATGGTTAAGGAGGGGAATTCATGTCCCAAAATGACAGCGGCCATTTTTTGATTTCTGAGGAAAACTGGTCCCTCCATCGCAAAGGCTTCGATGACCAGCAGCGCCACCAGAAAAAAGTGCAGGAAGCGATCAAAAACAATCTTCCGGACCTCGTAACTGAGGAAAGCATTATTATGTCTAATGGAAAAGATGTAGTGAAGATCCCAATCCGTTCACTTGATGAGTATAAAATCCGTTATAACTATGATAAAAATAAACATGTAGGGCAAGGAGACGGCGAGAGCCAGGTTGGAGATGTTGTGGCCCGGGATGGATCAGACAAAAAACAAGGGCCTGGAAAAGGGCAGGGTGCCGGTGATCAGGCAGGCGAGGATTATTATGAAGCGGAAGTTTCATTAATGGATTTAGAAGAAGCGCTTTTTAAAGAATTAGAGCTTCCGAATCTCCAGCAAAAAGAGCGGGACAATATCATTCATACAGATATCGAGTTTAATGATATCCGTAAAACAGGGTTAACCGGTAATATTGATAAGAAAAGAACGATGATGTCAGCCTTTAAACGAAACGCAATGTCAGGAAAACCGTCGTTCTACCCAATTTATCCGGAGGACCTGAAATATAAGACGTGGAATGACATCACAAAGCCCGAATCAAAAGCCGTCGTTTTAGCCATGATGGATACAAGCGGCAGTATGGGGGTTTGGGAAAAATACATGGCCAGAAGCTTCTTTTTCTGGATGACCCGTTTTTTGCGGACAAAATACGAGACTGTGGAAATTGAATTTATTGCCCATCATACAGAAGCAAGAGTGGTCTCGGAGGAGGATTTTTTCTCAAAGGGAGAAAGCGGCGGAACCATTTGTTCTTCCGTATATCGGAAGTCGCTTGAGCTTATTGATGAAAAGTACAATCCCGCCCGCTATAACATTTACCCGTTTCATTTTTCTGACGGTGACAACCTGACATCTGATAACGCGCGCTGTGTGAAGCTGGTCAATGATATTATGAAGAAGGCCAATCTGTTTTGCTACGGCGAGGTCAATCAGTACAACAGGCATTCAACGTTAATGTCTGCATATAAAAATGTAAAAGATGAGAAATTTAAGTACTATATTTTAAAACAGAAATCTGATGTTTTTCAGGCTCTAAAGAACTTTTTCAGAAATGAAGAGTCTGGTGTAAGCCATCAATTTTCGTAATGAAAAGCCCATTTCAGGGCTTTTTTTTATTTAATAAAAGCAAGAAAACGCTTGCGAAAAAAATACGGGAGAAAAAGAAATTTTTCCTTTGACAAATCTTCTTTCATTTATTAATATTTTATCTTGTGAACTATTATTGAGGAATGAGGTGAAAAGGAGTTGACTGAATCAGAACGTGCTTTGCTCACTTTTGAACAGCTCTTCGATACGTCTCGGGCGATATATAAAAAACAGAAGAAGATATTGGAGATTGTGCTTGAGCCTTTTGATATTACAGTCCTTCAATATTTGCTGATGTTTAAAATTCATCAAAGCGGAAGCACCCCGCTAAGCAAGCTGGCATTGTCGCTTGATCTTAAGCCTGCTTCTGTGACGCGGATGACAGATATTCTGTATAAGCGCCAATTGATGAATCGATATGACAGTCCGGATGACCGCCGTATCGTCATGATTCAGTTAACCGAAGAGGGGGAAGAACTGATAGAAAAAGCCGCTGTGCAATATGCAAAAATGGGTGCTGGCTTGTACCAAAAGCTTGATACCTCCCAGCTGCAGTATTTGCGCAAACTAGCCGGAAGCTTAACGAAGCTTGCTGAAGGCTGTTCAGAAAAAAGCGGTAATTAAAAACTTCTCACATATTTTCACCAGCTTTCCGCAAAATGATAGAGGATGAAACGAAAGGAGAAAACAAAATGAACAGAGGACGTTTAATTCTGACCAACATTATCGGTTTGATTGTTGTTCTTGCAATTATAGCTGGAGGTGCTTACTACTATTATCAAAGCACAAACTACGTAAAAACAGATGAAGCAAAAGTAGCGGGCGATATGGCTGCTATTACTGCTCCAGCAGCAGGTAAAGTATCTGACTGGGATCTGGACGAAGGAAAAACAGTGAAAAAAGGCGACACAGTTGCAAAAATCAAAGGCGAACAAACTGTTGACGTAAAATCCATTATGGATGGAACAATTGTGAAAAACGAAGTGAAAAACGGACAAACCGTACAAGCTGGTACAACAATTGCACAAACGATTGACATGGACAACCTATACATCACAGCAAATATTAAAGAAACAGATATTGCGGATATTGAAGTAGGAAATAGTGTAGACGTAGTAGTTGACGGAGACCCTGATACTACATTTGACGGTACTGTAGAAGAAATTGGCTATGCGACTAACTCAACTTTTGATATGCTTCCTTCTACAAATTCAAGCGGAAACTACACAAAAGTAACACAAAAAATTCCTGTGAAAATTTCAATCAAAAACCCATCTGATAAGGTGCTTCCTGGAATGAATGCATCTGTTAAAATTTCTGAGTAAAACAGATCAGTCATCAAACCATGAAAGGAGGTTGTCTTAGATGGCTACAGGCAAAGAAAAAAATGCAAAAAACCCTATGTCATTGCTGATTGTGCTAATGGCGGGTTTATTTTTGGCAATTCTAAACCAAACACTGCTTAATGTTGCAATGCCGCACTTAATGACTGAATTTGGCGTAAGTGCAACGACGATTCAGTGGCTGACAACAGGTTACATGCTTGTTAACGGTGTATTGATTCCGTTATCTGCTTTCCTGATTACACGATTTGGCCAGCGGAGTCTCTTTCTCGTCGCGATGTTTTGTTTTACGCTCGGTACGTTAGTCTGCGGGATCGCACCTAACTTCTCTACAATGCTGATCGGCCGTTTGATTCAGGCCGTGGGCGGAGGTATCTTGCAGCCGCTCGTTATGACAACCATTCTGTTAATTTTCCCGCCTGAAAGCAGGGGGAAAGGAATGGGGATTTTCGGGCTAGCGATGATGTTTGCTCCAGCGGTCGGCCCGACTCTTTCCGGGTGGATTATTGAGCATTATACATGGCGCATTATGTTTTACGGACTTGTGCCGATCGGCGCAATTGTTATCATTGTGGCTTTCTTCATCTTTAAAAATATGGTGGAGCCGCAAAAAATCAAACTCGATACTCTTGGCGCAATCCTCTCGATTGTCGGATTCGCCTCCTTATTATACGGAGTCAGTGAAGCCGGGTCTGACGGCTGGACCGACCCGATTGTATTGTCTACAGTTATTATCGGAGCCATTGCAATTGTTGCTTTTGTTGTTCAGCAATTGCGTCATGATGATCCGATGCTTGATTTCAGAGTGTTTAAATATGACATTTTCTCACTCTCGAGTGTCATTAATATCATTATAACAGTGGCACTTTACACTGGTATGTTCCTTTTACCGATCTATCTGCAAAACCTGGTCGGCTTTACGGCGCTTCAATCCGGTCTGCTTCTGCTTCCGGGTGCGATCGTTATGCTGATTATGTCACCGATCTCAGGTATTTTGTTCGATAAATTCGGACCGAGACCGCTTGCGATTATCGGGCTTCTCGTGACAGTGGTAACAACATATCAATACACGCAATTGACAATTGATACACCATATACACACATCATGCTGATCTATTCAATTCGTGCATTTGGTATGTCTCTCTTAATGATGCCAGTCATGACAGCCGGGATGAACCAGCTTCCTGCCCGTCTGAACAGCCACGGAACGGCGATGAGCAACACGCTTCGCCAAATCAGCGGATCAATCGGAACAAGTTTAATTACGACGATTTATACAAACCGGACGACATTCCATTATTCACAAATTGCAGATAAAACAAGCACGGCGGACCCGAACTTCCTCCATGCGTTCCAAAATGCAGTTTCGAATTTAATGGTGAATATGAATGTGTCTTATGATACGGCGAAAACATATGTGTACTCACATATTTATAAACACGCGTCACTCGATTCCAATGTCATGGGGATAAATGATGCCTTTATGTGGGCAACCTTATTCTGTGTAGCAGGCTTGATTTTAAGTATCTTCCTGCGTGACGTCAGAAAAGATAAATTGCGTAAGAAGAAAAAAGAGGAGCTTTCATTACTTCCTGCTCCAAAAGAAGCTAAGGAATCTTAATCTGTACAGGGAGGTTTCCTGAATGAAAATTTATGTAGTGTATGATAGTGAAGGCGAACATACTAAAGTGCTTGCAGAAGCAATTGCTGAAGGCGCGCGAGAAAACGACGCGGCTGAAGTGTTCATCGACCATGTAGATCAGGCTGATATCCGCAAGCTTAAAGATATGGATGCGATTATTTGGGGATGCCCAGGGCATTTCGGAACAATCAGCTCCGGTCTTAAAACTTGGATCGACAGACTTGGCTACTTGTGGGCTGAAGGCGAGCTGATCAACAAAGTCGGTGCTGTCTTCTGCACAACGGCAACAACACACGGCGGCTTGGAAATGACAATGCACAATTTAATCACGCCGATGTTCCACCAAGGCATGATTGTTGTCGGACTGCCTGGCAACGTGCCTGAAAACGCACTTTATGGCTCTTATTACGGAGCAGGTGTCACTTGTCCGGTAGACAGTGATGAGTTAATGTCTGAGGAAGGTATTCAGCTTGGACGCGCGTTGGGAAGACGTGTCAGCCAAGTCACAGGAAACCTAACAGCAGGACAGTAAGGAGAGGTTGAAATGGCCATTATTATAGCAATAATTGCTGCTGTCATTGTCATTGCGGCCCTTATTACATTTAACGTCCGCAACGCCTCACCTGGACCTGAGAAGCAAGAAGCAACCGATAGAATCGCACCTCCAGAAGAGGAAAAAAACGAAGCGCATTACCCTGCTGAAGCAAGGGCTGCCGAGCATACGCCATCCGTTGTCAAAAACGATTCTCCAAATGAGAAGCGTGACACAATGGGTGATGATATTTACAGGCAGGCGCTGCAAAAGTTTAAGCATTCTGATGAAGTTCAAGCAGAAGAAGAGGTCACTGAGGAAAGTGACAAAATGCAGGACCGCAGCTATCGTGATGCGCTGCTCTCTATGAAAAATAAGAAAAAGTAATGAAAAAGGCAAATCCGTTTACTCATGCGGGTTTGCCTTTTTTGCTGTTTCCATCAATTATGTTTTTATCAAATAAATCCATGGAATATGTTGTATTCCATCTTGATCTAGTGTACTATGTTACTCATACACCGAGGATTTTTTCCGGGAGGTAAAGACATGAATTCTTTTTTAGGTTTATTAAAGAAAGATATCAAGCTTTCAAGAATGTGGCTGCTAGTATGGATATGCGGAATCATTTTCTTATTGGGAACAGGCCATATTATAGCTTCTCGCACGAAAGAACCTCTAGTCATTTTTGGTTTTTTTGTTGCAGTTGCTTTTTTTCTGCTTTTCTTATCTCCTGTTTTTGTGTTTTATCACCTTCGCAAGGAAGGGAAATCACAGCTTTGGCTGTACAATCCAAATGGCGGCTTATGGCTGTTTTCTTCTAAATTGGCAGCATCTTTGCTCTATCAATTTGTGATTCAGTTGGCATTAACAGCCTATGGCATATGGATGTATCATATGCTCTCTGTAAAAAATCTGCTGGAGCATCAAGTTGATATAACGAGTACAGTGGCTTTGCTGAATATGTATGGGCTTATTTCTTCGGTAGATA
Organism: Bacillus sp. FSL R5-0603; assembly: GCF_038050295.1. Classification (NCBI taxonomy): domain Bacteria; kingdom Bacillati; phylum Bacillota; class Bacilli; order Caryophanales; family Bacillaceae; genus Bacillus; species Bacillus sp. FSL R5-0603. The sequence goes on from NZ_JBBOYP010000001.1 coordinate 880,972, forward strand.
TGTCAGTAACAGTCATTGTGTTTTGGACTGTTTTTCACTCTCTCAGAAATTGGCGCGGAATGCGGTGGGCTGCGATGGTTCTGTTGGTTGCAGTGTGGTTATTCTTCGATGAATACATCATAAGCCCTATGGTTGAATCTCAAAAGCATTTCTGGCCTGTAACAGTCTATTGCAATTTTGATTTCCACTTCCACAATGTTTGGAGATTAGAACTAAAACCTATCCATCTGTCTGTGCTAGGGTTTCCTATTGCTATAGTCATCACGTTCTTGCTGCTCATCATGGCTTCAAAACTGCTTGATCGTAAAGTAGAGGTGTAAATATGGACAATCAATTCCAATCCTCGAAACCGATTTATCTGCAGATCGCTGATCAGATCTTTTATAGACTGGTCAGGAAGGAGCTGCTCCCAGGAGACAAGCTTCCTTCAGTAAGAGAAATGGCGATTCAAACTAAGGTAAATCCCAATACAATTCAAAGAACTTACAGTGAGATGGAAAGGCTGGGTATTGTGGAGACAAGAAGAGGTCAAGGGACGTTTATTGCGGAAAAAGCAGAAATCGTAGACGAGCTGAAAGACAAGCTGACACGAGAGGTGCTGGAAGGATTTGTCAAGCAAATGAAAGAGCTGGGGCTAACGAAAGAGGAAATGTTAGAAGGGATTAAAACATTCACAGAGGGAGGCTAAAATGGAAATCAAGCTAGAACATGTATCAAAAAAATACGGCCGCCATACGGCCGTCAATGATGTGTCAATCACCCTATCATCCGGACGGATTTATGGCCTGATCGGACCGAACGGCAGCGGCAAGTCAACGACCCTGAAAATGATGGCTGGCCTTCTGTTTCCGACTTCAGGATTTGTGAAAGTTGATGAAGAGCAGGTTACGAGAGAAATGGTGCGTCAAACGGCTTATCTTACTGAGCTTGATATGTTTTATCCGCATTTCACTGTTAAAGATATGGTGAATTTTTATCAGTCGCAGTTTCCTGATTTTCAAACAGAACAGGCTTATAAGCTATTGAATGAGATGCAGCTGAATCCGGAAAAAAAGATCAAAAAGCTATCAAAAGGAAATCGGGGCCGGCTGAAAATCGTTCTTGCTTTAGCGAGACGGGCAGACGTCATCTTGCTTGATGAACCTTTTTCCGGGCTTGATCCGATGGTCAGGGATTCCATCGTAAACAGCCTTGTGTCGTACATTGATTTTGAGCAGCAGATTGTCGTGATCGCGACACATGAAATTGATGAAATTGAGACTTTGTTAGATGAAGTAATCATCCTCTCCAATGGAGAAAAAGTTGCGCAGCGTGAAGTAGAAGATATTCGTGAACAGGAAGGCATGTCTGTTTTGCAATGGTTTAAATCAAAAATGGAAGTTTGCTAGAAAGAGGAGGAATATGATGAAAACAGTGTTGGAATTGAGAAATGTGACAAAAAACATCAGAGGCCGAACGATCATTGATGATCTCAGTTTTACGATTCGTGAAGGCGAAGTATTCGGTTTTTTGGGACCAAACGGAGCTGGGAAAACGACAACCATCCGGATGATGGTGGGGTTAATGAAGCTGTCGAAAGGTGATGTCCTCATTTGCGGCCAATCAATTACGAAAGAATATGCCAAGGCGATTAAGCATATCGGAGCGATCGTTGAGAATCCCGAGCTGTATAAATTTTTGAGCGGATATAAAAATCTCCAGCAATACGCAAGGATGGTCAAGGGTGTTACGAAGGAAAAAATTGATGAAGTTGTTGAGCTGGTCGGTTTAACAGACAGAATCCACGACAAGGTGAAAACATATTCTCTGGGGATGAGACAGCGTCTTGGCTTGGCACAATGCCTTCTGCACGATCCGAAAGTGCTGATTTTGGATGAACCGACAAACGGCCTTGATCCGGCGGGGATCAGAGAAATCAGAGATCATTTAAAGAAGCTGACCCGAGAAAGAGGAATGGCTGTCATCGTTTCAAGCCACCTGCTGTCAGAAATGGAACTGATGTGTGATCGAATTGCGATTCTGCAAAAAGGAAAGCTGATCGATATTCAAAATGTAAAAGATGAAAACATTGATGAGAACGATACATATTTCTTCCAGGTTGAGCAGCCAAGTGAAGCCGCTACTGTTTTAAATCAGTACGATTTGCTGAGTAAGACAAATGGTGTAGAAATCAAACTGGCTAAAGACGATGTCCCTGCGGTTATTGAATTGCTGGTGATGCAGCAAATCCGTATTTATGAGGTCAAGGTCATAACAAAATCATTAGAGGACCGTTTCTTAGAAATGACAGGTGAAACAAAAGAGGAGGTTCAGCATGCTTAATTTGATTTATAATGAGTGGCTCAAAATTTTCAGCCGTGCCGGAACATGGGTGATGATCGGAATTCTGGGGCTGACAATGGTTGGATTTGCATTTTTGGCGAATCATTTTTCTGCTGGTGAATCAAATTCCCATTGGAAACAAGAACTTCAAGCACAAAACGCCGAATTAAAGAAAGAAATCAAAGAAGATCCTTCACTGAAAGATGGGTATAAAGAAACAATCACTCTCAACGACTATCGCATCGAGCATAATATCCCTAGTGACACGGGCTATACGGTATGGTCTTATGTAACGGATTCAGCAAACTTTACCATCCTTACCGGTCTGTTTACTATTATCATCGCGGCCGGAATTGTCGCTAACGAATTTAATTGGGGAACGATTAAGCTATTAATGATTCGGCCGCTCAGCCGTTTTCAAATTTTGATGTCCAAATATATTACAGTTCTCCTGTTTGGGCTCCTATTGCTGTTGATTTTATTTATCGGTTCTACTTTATTAGGGTTGATCTTCTTCGGGACGGGTGGTGAAACCGCCGCGAATATTCATTTAATCTATAAGGATGGCCATGTCATTGAGCAAAACATGATGGGGCATTTGGCCACAACGTATCTTTCTGAATCCGTCTCGGCTTTAATGGTGGCGACGATGGCGTTTATGCTGTCTGCGGTATTCAGAAACAGCTCTCTTGCGGTTGGTTTTTCCATCTTCTTGTTGGTTGCCGGTACGACTGCAACTGCATTTATTGCAGCGAAATTTGACTGGGCAAAGTATATATTGTTTGCTAATGTCGACTTGACTCAGTATGTGGATGGCACACCGTTAATAAAAGGGATGACTATGACGTTTTCTATCGTCATGCTGGCGATCTACTTTATCATCTTCTTGTTGCTTGCTTTCGGAATCTTCATGAAGCGGGATATTGCAAACTAATAAAGAAAGCTGTTTTGCTTATGCAAAACAGCTTTTTTGTCAAAATAAAAACTGCAGGTTTGCACCTGCAGTTTTTCATATCAATTTATGCTTACGCTTCTTTAGTAACGTTAGCAGCTTGTGGTCCGCGGTTTCCTTCAACGATTTCAAAAGAAACAGCTTGGCCTTCTTCTAAAGTTTTGAAGCCTTCGCCTTGAATAGCAGAGAAATGAACGAATACATCGTCTTGACCTTCTACTTCGATGAATCCGAAACCTTTTTCAGAGTTGAACCATTTTACTTTACCTTCTAACATGAAATTTCCTCCTAAAGCGATCATAACGCTTAAATTCACTATTCTTGCTCTTAACAAACTTTCAAGACGAAAACTCTTACAAAACTTTCTTCTTAAAGATAGTTCGAACAAAAATAATTACCTTTACTCTACCAGTAATCTTCAGAAAAAACAACTGCTTATTGAAACTTTTTTCGGAAAATACCATATTTATTTTTCAATTTGATATTTATTTGCGGTAATTCATCTGCTTTCTCGATATGTGATCATACGTTTGCCTTAGTATTCCTTCATTTTGGGAAGATAAGTAATAGGAATTGACAACCTTATTGGATATGAGTAAGGTAAAAGTTAATCAATATTACAAATGACAACGTTTATCAACTAAGAGAGCGTATGATTTTTATGTCTGATATTGCTTGCATGCTCTAATACATAGATAGGAGTATGGTCACAATGAAAAAGTGGCTTATATGCAGTTTCGTCCTTGTTCTTCTCGTTTCATTTACTGCATGTTCACCGTCTGCAGAACATGAATCGATAAAAATCGGGATTGCTGAGTCTGACGGGGCAATATGGAACTATATTGCTCAAAAGGCTGAAGAGGCAGGGCTGGATATTCAGCTGATCCCTTTTTCTGATTATGCGGAGTCTGATATCGCACTTGCTAACAAAGAAATTGATGCCAACGCCTTTCAAACCATTTCATATTTTCAGTCGTTCACCCAAAAATACAAACTTAATTTGGCACCGCTCGGGACGACATACATAACGCCCATGGGCATTTATTCAAAACGATATGGCCGAATCCGAGATATACCGCGGGGAGCTGTCGTTTCTGTTCCGGATAAAGCGTTCGATTTTGGCAGGGCGCTTACAGTGCTCCAGGAAGCGGGTTTGCTAACGCTGAAAAACGGATTTAACGGAACAGGTTCAGTTGATATGATTAAAGATAATCCGAGACACCTGAAATTAAAAGCTGTCCGGCAACAGGATGCAGTGAGCGGTGCCGACGTGTTTGTCATGAAACCATCAGAAGCAAAAAAAGCGGGCCTGAACCCGAAAAAGCATACGCTAAAGAGCGGCGGACTCATGTCTGAGGAAGAGATGAATTTGATTGTTGTCAGAGCGGAGGATCAAGATCGGGAAGCGCTGCAAACCATTCTTGAGCTTTATCAAGCTGATGATACAGCGGCATTTATAGAAAAAGAATATCAGGGAGATCTTGTCCCGGCTTTTCTGCCTTTGAACCGTCTTTCAGATTGGAAGAATGAATTCGAACATTGAATTCATTCTTTTTTTTCTGAAAAACACACTCTGTTCCGTCCCGTTTCTTTCGCTTTGTAAAGCATTTGATCGGCAAGAATGGGCAATGATCCTGGCTGTTCCGTATTATTGGGGTAATGAGCGGCCCCTAGTGATATCGTAACTGAAAGCTCTTCGCCGTTTGTTAATACAATCGGTGCATCACTTACAGCGCTCCTGATCCGTTCAGCGATCCGGGCTGCTTTATCAAGAGAACAGTTCGGCAGGAGAACGGCAAATTCTTCACCGCCGATCCGAGCGGCAGGATCAGTATTTCGGATGCTCTGCTTCAGACGTAACCCCAGCTCTTTGAGCACCTGATCTCCTTCATGATGGCCATATTGGTCATTGATGGTCTTAAAATGATCGATATCCATATAAATCAGTGCAAATTGAAAATGCGGGGTATCGGCCGCCTGCTGATACAGAGCTTTTGTGGTTTCTTCAAACTTTCTTCGGTTATACACGCCTGTTAAAAAGTCAAAGTGCGCCTGAAACTTATATTGTTTAAAAAGAAGATGTGCATTTGTTTCATGATCAATAATATATAAACTGAGCATGCCGCCCGCTATTGATATGATCCAAAAATACAAATGAAGTTCGTATGAATGTAAATCTATAAGAAAATAAAAGGAAAAGGAGATCAAGCTATTTGTGATGATTAAAAGATAGAAAGCATGTTTTAGTTGAACTTTTTTTCTTCTAGAAACAATGAGTGACGGAATGGCAGCGATACAAATGATAATAACCGAGTATAGTGCAGATGTGTTCATCGTAATCAGCAAGCGGCCTGCAGTGATCATGGCCAGGGCCGTTGCCGTTGAAACCCAGCCTCCATAAAGAGCGGCAATCATAATAGGGATATTTCGAAGATCAATAATTGAATGCTGATAGGTAAATCCAAAAACCATCAGAATAACCCCGAGCAAACCGCAGGCCAGTCCTTTAACAGCTTGAAAGGATATGCTGTCTTTTTTATGTACTAGCCTTTCTTTAAACAGGTGGGTGAAGAGATAATTAAATGTGATTAAAATGGTCAAATTTACAAACAGTTCTTTCAGCAAATATTATCACCCTTATATAAGGTACTAAAGATGGAAGGGAAAGAAAAGAACAAAAAAGGCATTATATAAGGTTTTTTTACTTGAATTGATAAGTTAAAATAATTCGCACTTGACCCATCGGAATTAGTGTAATATAGTAAATGAGAAAATTTGAAGGGAGAGTTTACCTGCTTTGGAGACTTTACTGGTTGTATTACATGTATTTATTTTATTTTTACTTATCTTAGGGCTCTTTGTTATGCAGAAAAAACATGTTTCCTTCTCTAAACGTGTATTTACTGCGCTGGGGCTGGGGATTGTATTCGGATTTGCGCTTCAGCTGATTTACGGCCCGACTTCAAATATAGTCATTCAAACAGCCGACTGGTTTAATATTGCCGGGGGCGGATATGTCAAATTGCTTCAGATGGTTGTCATGCCGCTCGTCTTTATTTCGATTCTCGGTGCATTTACAAAGCTGAAGCTGACAAAAAATCTTGGGAAAATCAGCGGTTTGATTATCGGGATTTTAGTAGCAACAACAGCAGTTGCTGCAGCTGTCGGTATCGCGTCCGCGCTTTCATTTGATCTGCAGGCTATTCAGGTTGACCAAGGAAGTACAGAGCTTTCACGGGGACAGGAGCTTCAGCAGAAATCAGAGGATATGACAGCGAAAACGCTGCCGCAGCAGATTGTTGAACTGCTGCCTGGAAACCCGTTTTTAGATTTTACGGGAGCTAGACCGACTTCAACAATCGCTGTCGTTATTTTTGCCGCTTTCCTTGGAGTGGCATTCCTCGGAGTAAAACACAAACAGCCGGAACAGGCAGAAACATTTAAAAAACTGGTTGATGCCGTTTATGCCATTGTCATGCGTGTTGTCACACTCATTTTGAGACTGACGCCTTATGGGGTGCTGGCCATCATGACAAAAACAATTGCAACGAGTGATCTTGACAGCATTCTAAAACTGGGCATGTTCGTGATTGCTTCATATGCCGCGTTAATCACTATGTTTATCATTCATTTGCTGCTGCTGACGTTCAGCGGTTTGAATCCGCTGATTTATTTGAAAAAAGCGGTGCCTGTACTTGTATTTGCATTTACGTCAAGGTCTAGCGCGGGTGCTTTACCGCTGAATATTAAAACACAGAGAAGCATGGGTGTACCGGAAGGGATCGCAAACTTTGCCGGTTCGTTCGGCCTTTCGATCGGCCAAAATGGATGTGCCGGCATTTATCCTGCGATGCTGGCGATGATGATTGCTCCGACTGTCGGCCAAAATCCATTTGACCCGGTGTTTATTATCACTGTTATCGCAGTCGTTGCCATCAGCTCCTTCGGTGTTGCCGGAGTCGGCGGCGGAGCGACATTCGCGGCGCTTCTTGTTTTATCATCATTAAACATGCCTGTCGCGCTTGCCGGTTTATTAATCTCAATTGAACCGTTAATCGACATGGGGCGTACTGCTTTGAATGTCAGCGGAAGCATGACATCCGGTCTTATTACAAGTAAGGTCACAAAGGAAATTGATCAAGGGGCATTTCATGATCAATCCAGAGTGATTGAAGCTGAAGAAGCGTAACATATGAAAACGTGTAATCCGACAGGGATTACACGTTAATAAGACCCATGAACCTTGTAATATAAAGGTTCATGGGTTTCTTTTTTTCATTTTTTGGGGAAGATCAGCCGGCATTGCTGATCAATGGATTGATTTAATTGAAATGAAAATTGCTTTTTTAACGAGTATTCATGGTATCTTGGAAGACGCTAACTTATCTGAGGCACACATAAAAGATTCCTGCTAGAAGATGAGTATCCAAATCTAATTCAATCGTGCTTCATTGAATTAAACAAGTTCATAATGAACCTCTTCGCATTATTTTTCTATTAACATTGAATACTTTCGATACACTTTATAGAAACTGGCCGCAAATAAAACAACCATAAGGGCGGGAAGCGACCTCAAAAGAGCAAATGGAGTTTCAAATAAAAATGCTTTCCAAAACCATTCACCTTTCATACTCCAAAGACCTTCAGTTAAATATAAACCTGAATCCTTATAGATCATATAAGAAAAAAACAAACACATGAAACCTAAACCTGAAGAATAATTCATCAATCTTTTATAATAATTACTCTTTGATTGGCGATCCGAGAAGATTTCATTTTGACCATCATTTTCTTTTTGCCAATATCGAATTCCACTAAGCCAAGGGCCATTTATATAAATCCAACCGAAGTCTTCATATATCCCTTTGTAATCTTTGAACTTTTTCTTTGGTAAAATATCTTGGTAATCCAGTCGGATCACATATCTCTTGTCGGTTTTTTCGAAAGTGTATATTCCTAATCCACTAATATTTGTACAACGATAGCCTTTCTGTAATTGCTCGTTCAGCCATTGTTCCTCTTTTTCAATATCAAAAAACATCTTAAATTTCTTCATTCGATTCACTTCCTTCGTACAAGGATAAAATATGCAATAACCGGTTTTGTTCCATTTTTAAAATGGCGCTTCCTTCTTCAGTTATCATGTAAACTTTTCTCCGGCCTGACTCTCCAACAGGTTCAATCCAACCATGCTTATTCAAGTTTTCAATTGCACCGTATAATGTACCCGCTGCTAAAATAACAGTACCCTTACTTATCTTTTCTATCTTCTGCATTACGGCATAGCCATGGAGCGGCTCACGGAGAGCTAATAAAATATAATGCATGGTTTCAGACAACGGTAATAATTTGTGTTTCATATCCGCACCCTCTATTCAGTTTGACTATATAGTTGAACTTAATAATAATGTAATGCAGTTCAACTGAATAGTCAACAGCATTTTCAAAATTAGTCAATGGAAGCTGAAAGTGAAAAGCTTGATAACAAGGGGAAAGCGACTTTTAGTGTAGTTTTATTCAATTTTTGAACACAAGTTAAACATCTATCTTGAACAAACCTGCTTTGTTACTTGGAGATGAATTACAGGTATGACCGATGGAGGAATCAGATGTGAAAAAACAAACAAGTATACCCGATGCCGTAATCAGGAGATACATACGAATTCATGGATTCCATTTGCAAATTATGAAAAGGGGAAGAAGCTACTTGATATCTAGTGAATCCCTTCAATATGAAGATGAGCAGGGAAATGCACACAGCTGCTATAACCGCAAAAAAACGCGTACGTGTAGATGAAATGTAATTTTTATTAACAAAAAAAATCCTTCAAACGTTCTCATTGAACGAAAGAAGGATTTTAGCTCACCAATTGTACTCCAAAATAGGCGGAAAAATATAGAAAACAAGAAGTTTAAAGAAAAACCACCTTAAAGGCCAATATAATTAATTATTTGAGCCCTTATGCAGTCCGACAGGATTATACGTTTTTTTAACGGCCGGGTTCTAAGTCCTCCAGCATTTCCATCATCGTGTTGTCGTCCATGACATTCATTGCGCTTTGTTCAAAATGAATGGGTTCAGCATAATGCGGCTGTCTTTTTTTCGCGGCTGTCTCAGTTTGCCTAGTTTGAGACTGTGTATGCTGATGCTGTGGTTGCTGCTGTCCTGCGTGCTGGTGCTGACGGCCATTTTTCCGCTGGCTTTGATGTTGCGAACGGTCCTGGTTATCACCGCTGCCGCCGCCAAATGCTTGTTTGACTATGTTTCCTACATTAGAAGCATCAAATGTGTTATTTTCTGAATGTCGTCTGTTCATTTGTCCTGTGATAAACCCGCTGATTCTTTGGCGGATCTGAGGTGATAGTGCAGCAATAAGCATAGTTGATCCTATGATCAATGCTGCGGGGCTGATTCCTCTTCGCTGGTTGAACAACATGATCCCTCCTTTGCAGTGTATTCATATTTTCCCCCTTGTTAGACAAATTAACCGTTATATTTCCCGGGAAAGCATTTCCTCCAGATTTGCATGCATAATTAAAGCCAGTTAGAAAAACCTATAAGTAAAGTGATAAAGGAGGAATTCACATGTTTGGAAAAAAACAAGTCCTTGCGTCTGTGCTTCTTATCCCTTTGCTTATGACTGGCTGCGGTGTGGCCGACCAAGGTGAGGGCAGACGTGATAATAATGATGTAAGAAACGTAAATTATCGAAATCCGGCCAATGACGATATGCGGAATGTAAACAATCGGGATAACGTTGACAACAATGTTAATGATAATGTCAATAACAATCGTGTAAATGACGATAATAACAACGACCGAAAACTTGAGGTTGCTGATGAAGCAGCTGATAAAGTAACAGACCTAAAAGAAGTAAAGCATGCCGATATCATTGTGGCTGGAAATCAAGCCTACGTTGCAGTCGTTTTAACCAATGGAAATAAAGGTGCAGTAGAAAACAATCTGAAGAAAAAAATAGCCAAAAAGGTAAGATCTACTGACAAAAACATTGATAATGTTTACGTTTCAGCTAACCCTGATTTTGTAGAGCGTATGCAAGGATATGGAAAGCGTATTCAAAATGGTGACCCAATCGCCGGATTATTTGATGAATTTACACAAACTGTACAGCGCGTATTCCCTAACGCTGAATAAATAAAAAAAGCCGCACAATTTGTGCGGCTTTTTCTTTGCGTTAATGACACACTGCGAACTCAGGCTGCATAGAGTAAAAATAAAAAGGTACAAGACGGACCGGCTCAGGGAGGGAGACGTTTGCGGGGTGGCATAGGAAAGCGTGCGGCATCCGCTCTATTCCTGTGCGGAGTCCTTGTGATGCTGGCTGTAAGCTCAGCCATCGTATCAAGCGCGATGTATATCCTGTCTTTTCCAGGTCAGGCATCTGGAATAACAAAAGAACAAGTGACGAAGCACATGAAGAAAGAGTCATTCAAACAAGCCGATATTTATTACACTTCTAAGGAAAAGTCCTTACTGCCATTGACGAAAGAAACGCTTGAATATGCGGTCAGTATTAATCAGATTATGATTGGATATTCGAATCAAAAGCCTATTGACATTATTTTTTTTCCTAATGAAAAACAGATGGAGGCTTACTCCGGTTTATTGGATGTAGTCGGTTTTTATTCTGAGCGGGAGCAGTTGATTGGACTGTTGCCTGAAGAGAAAAAGAAACTGTTAGAAGGGGACGAGGTAGCGGTTTATTTGTACCAGAGATTGTTGATTCATGAATACTCGCACCATGCATTTCACCAGAAATTGAAGGAGCTTGAGACGGATCCCGATGAGTTTCCGTTATGGTTTCATGAAGGGTTAAGCGAGTGGATTGCGAACTATGAATTGCTCATAGATCCGATCACGTTTTCTGTCGTGCCCTTTGACCGTTTGCAGACTGATCGAGACTGGCAGGAAGCCAGAGCCGAATATGACACTGATGTCTATTTGCAAAGCTTTTATATGATCGATGAGCTGACGGACAAATATGGGAAAGACATTATTTCAGAAATGATTAAGGAAACAGCAAAAAAAGGGGACTTTGAAAAAGGGTTTAAATCAGCAACAAAGGAAAGTCTTGATCAATTTGAAAAAGATTTCAAGAAAAAATTTGAAAAAAACAGTGCGGCATTGGATAGTATCTATCCAATGCCTTTGTGATTAGTGAAGTCCTTGCTGACCCATTCCGCCTTGTGTCGGCATTTGTCCTTGGGCAGGGACGAATGAATTTCTCAGCTGTTCCATATCCTGCGCATCAAGCTGAGGAACCTGGTAATAGCCGTGTTTGTTTTGGTATAGGAAAATTTCAAATGCCATTTCAACATACTCCTGAATTTGCGCAGACAGTACGCGTCTTACGGCCGGATTTGTCATTTCCAGAGAAGCCATCGTCAGCATAGAAGCTTGTGCTTTAATCGCGCAAAGCATTTGTCGGCTGATGATGCTGTCATCAATATCATTCATGGATTGAACAGGTTTTTTAGGCTGTGACGGCTGCATGCCGTAAACAGTCTGGTTGTCTTCCCTCATCATATAAGTTGCTGTTTTTTGTGAAGGTTCGCTTCCTGTTTTGAAGCATTCTGCAGTTATATTGTATTGAGATGTGATGAATTGATGTTGACGATCAAGGATGTTTAGTAATTCTTGATCCTTACAGAATTGTCTCAGCATCATAAACTGATCAAGCACAGTAAGTGTTCCGGAAAGCACCTCATGCATATCAAACATTTCATGTCCGCCATGGTTTTTATGCGGTTTGCCAGGAATACCTTTGTTCATTTGGGATTGCTGCTGCTGATTGAACTGATCCAAACCGAATTCCTCCTTTTTTTTCAGATCAGCTGTATTTTGTGTCAGTCTGCCGTGTATTATGCAGAAGCCTGAAAGGAATTATATGCTGTCTGTCGAAATGATAAGCAGACAAAATCGTTGTCATTATGTGTATATTAAGGGAGGAAATATGATGAGGCGTATTCTGCATATTGTGTTGATCACGGCATTGATGTTCTTAAATGTAATGTACACGTTCGAAGCTGTAAAGGCAGCTGAACCGCAACAGCCTATATCGATTGAGAAGGCAATACAGCAAAAAGAAGGACAGGCGCTTATCGAAGGATATGCAGTCGGCCAGGCTGTTTCCCCGCAACATTATAAGCTGACAAGCCCTTTTTCAAATGATTATAATGTCGCGCTGGCAGACCGTAAAAACGAGACATCGCCCGAACACATCCTTCCTGTGCAAATCCCCTCCGCCTTCAGAAGCCAATTTGGGCTGCAAACCAATCCGCTTCTTCTTGGGAAAAAGATAACGGTTCAAGGAAAGCTTGAAAATTACTTTAACACGACAGGACTTAAAAACGTTCAGTCGATGAACGTAACCGATGACACGAAAACTCCGCCGGCTGAACAGCCAGTGACCATAAATGAAGCACGGGGAAGGCTAAATGAAGAAGTAACGATAAAAGGGATCATTACAGCTGATCAAAACGCAATCGGAGGCGGGAAGCTGTCGACCTTTTTGCAAGATGAAACCGGAGGCATTAACATTTATTCGCCATCCCCTGAACAATTTCCCGAATTAAAAGAGGGTATGGATGTCACGGTGACAGGGAAAATCACGTCTTACCAGGGGCTGAAAGAAATCGTTCCAAGCTCATCAGGCATTAAAATCAACCAGTCAAACCAATCCCTCCCCGCCCCCAAACACTTAACAATCAATGAACTTATTAACGGCAGCCTAGGTGATCAGTATGAAGGACGCCTTGTGAAACTAACCGCTTTTGTTTCCTCAATTCCAAGTTCTCCTGCCGGCGGCGGTTACAATGTAACAATGATTGATGACGACCATCATGCAATGACGCTCCGGGTTATGAATGAAACAGGGGTGATAAACGAGCTTGATGAGGGCAAATGGTATGAATTTATCGGTGTGTTAAGCAGATACCAAACCTTTCAGCTGCTTCCGCGAAAATCGGCTGACCTAAAGCTGCTTGAAGAGCAGCCCGCACCTCCGTCTGCGGAGGGAGAATATGAAGGGATTGTTGACCGGGTAGTTGACGGCGATACCATTCATCTCAAATCTCCGGTGCTTGGAACGACAAAAATACGGTTTGTAAATGTAGATACACCCGAAACATATCACACACCAAAAAATGACGCAGATGAAAATCAATTAAGATTTGGCAAAAAAGCATCTGACTATCTAAAAACGGTTCTGTCCCCGGGTGATAAAATTACTGTCAAGGTCGGAAGTGAAGCCAAGGACAGCTATGGCAGATTGCTCGGACAAGTCATAACCGAATCAGGTTCAAACGTGAACTTAGAGCTCGTAAAAAATGGATATGCTCCGACGTATTTTATTTGGCCGGTTGACAATGAAGAGGATTATCAGCAGTTTCAGGCCGCAGTAGCCACTGCAAAAAAAGACCAAAAAGGAATCTGGAATGAAAACGATCCGCTCATGGAAATGCCGTTTGAATTCAGAGCCAGAGAGCAAGGGAAAGGCTTGACAAGATATGTAGGGGATTCGTCGAATAAAACATATGTGCAGCCAGCTGACTGGAAGAAGGTAGCTGTGGAAAACAGAATTTTCTTCGCTTCAGCAAGTGAAGCGGAGAGCGCGGGATATAAAAAAAGGCAAACGGCACCTCAAGAACATGTGCCGCTTAGAATTCTCAGCATGAATGATTTGCATGGCAAAATTGATCAGCAATATGAGCTTGATCTTGATGGAAATGGAACTGTAGACGGCACGTTTGGACGCATGGATTATGCCGCCGCATATTTAAAAGAAAAAAAGGCTGAAAAGAAAAACTCGCTGATTGTGCACGCAGGAGATATGATCGGCGGAAGCTCTCCAGTTTCCTCTCTTCTTCAGGATGAACCGACTGTAGAACTGATGGAGGACATCGGATTTGATGTCGGAACCGTGGGAAACCACGAATTTGATGAAGGCACGGATGAACTGCTGAGGATCTTAAATGGCGGTGATCATCCGAAAGGCACAAGCGGATATGATGGACAGAACTTTCCCCTTGTATGTGCCAATTGTAAAATGAAATCAACTGGAGAGCCCTTTTTGCCGGCTTATGACATCATAAATGTGGAGGGCGTACCCGTTGCTTTTATCGGAGTTGTCACACAGTCGGCAGCTGGCATGGTTATGCCTGAAGGAATAAAAAATATCGAGTTTACAGATGAAGCAACCGCGGTGAATAAGGCGGCCGAAGAGCTCAAGAAAAAAGGCGTGAAGGCCATCGCGGTTCTCGCACATATGTCAGCTGAACAAAACGGCAACGCCATTACCGGTGAGTCTGCTGATCTTGCAAACAAAACAGATTCTGAAATTGACGTGATTTTTGCCGCACATAATCATCAGGTTGTTAACGGTGAAGTGAATGGAAAACTGATTGTTCAAGCGTTTGAATATGGAAAAGCGATAGGTGTCGTTGATGTAGAGATCGATAAAACGACAAAAGACATTGTCAAAAAGTCCGCGGAAATCGTATATGTTGATCAAAGTAAAATCGAACCGGATGTCAGCGCATCAGCCATTTTAAAGAAATACGAAACAATTGCGGAACCGATTATCAGCGAGGTTGTCGGCGAAGCCGCTGTTGATATGGAAGGGGGGTATTCAAATGACGGCGATACACCTCTTGGAAACCTGATTGCGGATGGAATGAGAGCTGCCATGAAAACGGATTTTGCCCTTATGAATGGCGGCGGCATACGTGAAGCGCTGAAGAAGGGTCCAATTACGTGGGGAGATCTTTACAATATTCAGCCATTTGGAAATGTGTTAACGAAGCTTGAGATTAAAGGAAAAGATTTAAGAGAGATTATCAATGCGCAAATCTCGCCGGTTTTTGGGCCTGACTACAGCATCAGCGGGTTTACGTATACGTGGGATAAAGAAACCGGAAAAGCAGTTGATATGAAAATGGCAGATGGCACCGAGATCCAGCCCGATGCCACATATACATTGACCGTCAACAACTTTATGGCGACGGCGACAGGAACCAAATATCAGCCAATCGGACTGCTGGGAAAAAATCCGGTGACAGGGCCTGAGGATTTGGAAGCGACAGTTGAGTACGTGAAGAGTTTTGATGAGCCAATTGCGTATACAAAAGAGGGAAGAATTAAGCTTGCTGAAGCTAGTGATATTGAAGACCCTGTAACAGAAGACCCTATTAGGGAAGAGCCTGGAGATGATCCGGTGACGGAGGATCCGATTAAAGAGGATCCAAGGCCAGGTGAAGATTTGCCTGATATAAAAGAAACTCCGGGCACAGCACCGGTTCATCAGCTGCCGCCTTCAGCCATTTCGAGATTCAATGAAATACCAATCAACAACACAAAAACCGCTGATACTGCTAATAGCATCAGCACATTGCCGTTACGAAACGAGGGCGGGGAAAGTGGGTCTGAGCATCCTCTTCCAGATACATCAGCAAACTACTATAACTTTATGTTAATCGGTGCGGCGGTGACATTGTCAGGAACTTATCTATATGTCAGAAGAAAAAGGAGCGCCTCCAGAACGTGAAAAAAGTTATTCCACTATTTATCATTGCTGCCGGCCTAGTGATCGCAGGCTATGGAGGCTTTAAATTGATCGATGCGAATATGAAAACGGAACAGACACTAAAAGAAGCAAAACTGGCGGCTAAAAAGCCGCAGGAAGCTTCGGGGATGAAAAATAGCACAGATCAAGCAAAGAACAAAGCATCATTTAAGCCTGAGACCGGCCAAGCGAGCGGCATTTTGGAAATACCGAAAATCAATGCAGAGCTTCCGATCGTGGAGGGCACCGATGCTGATGATTTAGAAAAAGGTGTCGGGCATTACAAGGACAGCTATTATCCTGATGAAAACGGACAAATTGTGCTGTCGGGGCATCGGGATACCGTGTTTCGCCGGACGGGAGAGCTGGAAAAGGGGGATCAGCTCCGTCTTCTCCTGTCATATGGAGAATTCACATATGAAATTGTAAAAACAAAAATTGTCGATAAGGATGACACATCTATTATCACGCTCCAGCATGAAAAGGAAGAGCTGATTCTGACGACCTGCTATCCGTTTTCATACGTCGGAAATGCCCCGAAACGCTATATTATATATGGAAAACGAGTGACTTAAAAAGCCGAGGCAGTGCCTGCGGCTTTTCTTCATGAAAAATATGTGCGGCAAAGGTTTTTCATATCAGCAGGGAAAGGGGCTTCAGCAACTATGAGCTCGTCTGTTATCGGGTGAACCGCTTGTACTTTATTGGCGTGCAGCGCCTGCCTGTTTAGCAGCTTGCTCCCGCCTCCGTAAAGCGAGTCTCCTGTCAACGGATGGCCGAGGCTCGCCAGATGAACACGGATTTGGTGTGTTCTGCCTGTTTCCAGCTCTAATTCAACGAGTGACAGCCGCTCTTTCGCATTGCTGGCCATTACCTTGAAATGAGTGACGGCTGTTTGCCCGCCTGGTGAAACCCGGCGTCTTGTCGGGTGTGACCGGTCTCTGCCGATCGGTGAACTAATTGTCCCTTTTTTCGTCCGTAGCTTACCTTCAGCGATGGCGGTATACGTACGCTTCAGCGTCTTTTTCTCTAACTGCTGGTCTAAGATGGCGTGTGCCAAACGATGCTTGGCAAAAACGATAGCGCCAGATGTATCCTGATCAAGACGATGGACGTGGCGCACCTTACATGTTTCGCCATTTATCTGATAATGATACGCGATCAAATTAGCCAGTGTGCCGGTTTGCCCATCCTCATTCGGATGCGTCGCTATGCCAGCGGGTTTATTGACGATGAGCATGTGATTGTCCTCAAATAAAATTTCAAGCTCGCCATACTCCGGAATGACCGAAGATGCTTCACTTTCCTGAAGATCAATGAACACGCGGTCTCCCTTTTTTACAATCATATTGTGTAAGACGGATTCGTGATTGACCTTTATCTGTTGATGGGACATCCAGTCTTGTATCACTGGTTTAGAAGCTTTGAGCGCTGTTTTGAGTACGGAAAACAGCCATTGGCCGTCCTGTTTTTCATTGATGAGGATCTCAAGCCCTCTGCCTTTTTGATTCATGTTAAATGGCTCCTTTTCGAAGCGGAAGGCTGCTGTTTCTCATAGGAAACACTTACCTTAGCTTTCGCGTTTTTTTCTGTGCTATTCTTGAGTAAGACTTAGGATATTCGATGGCAAGAAAGGTGATTGACGTGAGAATTGTGAACGCAGCAACTGCAGAACAGGAGAGCTTTATCAAGGAGCTGTCTATGGAGCTGATCCATGATGTATTTCCTCTTTATTTCTCCGAACTGGACATTCAGCGCTTTAAAAAGAAAGGCGTTCTGTCTTTAAATAACCATTATTACCAAGGAACATTAAAAGAAGCATTTCAAATTATGGCTTGTCTGCAAATGATACATATTATCCTGACCAAGCCTTCGCCGCACTCTGATTTGAGTGATCAGGCGATTTTTGAAAAAAACAGCAAGATGCTGAATGATTTTGGGATTTATTTTCCGTTTACTTTTTCTGACTTTCGAAAGAAGACTAACAAAGCCTTTTTCGGTCAAAGAAGGCTGATATAATCATGCGGCAAGGGCTTTTCTATTTTTAGAAAAGCTCTTTTTGTATCAGAGAAATCATATCATAAAACCTTTCCTCTAACTCCCTTTTTAAACGGCTCGTGTCTGAACATACTAATGATTGAAAGGGGTGCTGACAATGAGTTCAGTTAAAGATACAATGACAACGCAGGTGGCAACCGTTTCTCCGAATCAAACGATTCAGGAAGCGGCTTCTCTAATGAAACAGCATAACGTCGGGGCGATCCCCGTTGTAGAGCAAGGTGTTTTAAAAGGAATGCTGACTGACCGTGACATTGCATTAAGAACTACAGCTCAGGGCCGTGATGGCCAGACACCCGTTTCAGAAGTGATGTCAACAGAACTCGTATCAGGAAACCCTAATATGAGTCTGGAAGACGCGTCGCAGCTGATGGCCCAGCACCAAATCCGCCGCCTTCCTATTGTAGATCAAAACAATCTAGTCGGGATCGTTGCGCTTGGAGACCTGGCAGTCAATCAGATGTCGAACGAGTCTGCGGGATCAGCGCTGACAAACATTTCTCACCAAAACATTCATTAATAAGAAAGAGCTTGCAGTGTGCAGGCTCTTTCTTCACATAAAACCTTACTTTTTGAAAGCAGACTTGTTTCGGGGTATAGTTGAGTGTATACATATGTCTCAATTCGGACTAAAGGAGTTGTACCCAGTGATTAAAGCGTTAATTTTTGATTTTGACGGGCTTATTCTAGATACAGAAACACACGAATATGAGGTTCTTCAGGAAATATTTGAAGAGCACGGCTCAGTGCTGCCGCTATCTGTCTGGGGAAAGGTCATCGGAACCGCTGCGGGATTCCGGCCTTTTGACTATTTAGAAGAGCAGCTCGGGAAAAAGCTGAATCATGAAGAGCTCACACAATTGAGAAGAGAGCGGTTCGCCAAACGCATGGAAACAGAAAAAGCGAGACCTGGTGTCGAAGCGTATTTGAATGCGGCAAAGGATTTAGGCTTAAAAATAGGCCTTGCCTCCAGCTCTGATTATAAATGGGTGTCCGGCCATTTGAAGCAAATCGGCCTGTTTGATGATTTTGAAGTTATTCAAACGGCTGATGATGTGGAAGAGGTGAAGCCGAATCCTGAACTCTATTTATTGGCAGCAAAGAACCTCGGGGTATCGCCAGCGGAATGTCTCGCGTTTGAGGATTCTGTCAATGGTTCGATTGCTGCGAAACGTGCAGGCATGAAGTGTGTCATTGTCCCGAATAAAGTAACGGGTACCTTGATGTTTGAAGACTATGATCACAGGCTTGAATCAATGGCGGAGATGGAGCTCGCCCTATTGCTTGATCATCTGAACTCACAAAACTAGAAAGGAGCGAGTAGGTTGTCTGAGAAATTAGATTTGACCCGGTTTGAAAAGAAAATGGTGATCCGCAATATCGAAGAGAAAGACATCGACAAGATTATCGATCTTCAAAAGGACTGCTTTCCAGGAATGGAGCCTTGGAAGCGGGAGCATTTAATCAGCCATTTGGAGCATTTTCCAGACGGGCAGTTTTGTGCAGAATTCGAAGGTGAAATTATCGGTTCGTGCTCAAGTCTCCTGATTAACTTTGATGAATATGATGACCGCCATACGTGGCAGGACATTACAGATGACGGTTATATCACCAACCATAATCCTGACGGCTTGAATATGTACGGAATTGAAGTCATGGTGGACCCGAAGTACAGACGAATGAAGATCGGCCACCGTTTGTACGAGGCGAGAAAGGACTTAGCCAGACGCTTAAACCTGAAAAGCATCATCATAGGCGGACGGATTCCAAACTATCACAAATATGCAAAGGAAATGACAGCGAGAGAGTATGTTGAACAGGTGACACGCCACCAAATATACGATCCGGTTCTGTCTTTTCAGCTGATGAACGGCTTTACCCTTATGCGAATTAACCCGAATTATCTCCCAGATGATACAGCTTCGATCAAATATGCGACGCTGATGGAATGGAATAATGTCGATTATCTACCGCAGCAGACAAAACGCTATTATAAATCGGCGTTCCCTGTTAGAATTTGTGTGATTCAATACGAAATGAAGAAAATTTATTCCTTTGAGGAATTTGCGAATCAAGTAGAATACTATGTCGATGTTGCTTCCGATGCAAGATCTGATTTTGCGGTGTTCCCGGAAATTTTCACAACCCAGCTGATGTCCTTCCTTGAGGAACGGTCACCGAGCTTGGCGGTGCAGAGAATTACTGAGTATACAGAAGATTACATCAGCCTGTTTACTGACTTGGCTGTGAAGTATAACGTCAACATTATCGGCGGATCTCATTTCGTTGAAGAGGAAGGCAAGATCTATAATATCGCTTACCTGTTCAGACGGGACGGAACAATCGAAAAGCAATACAAACTCCATATTACGCCGAATGAACGGAAATGGTGGGGGATTAGCGCAGGAGACCAGGTTCGCGTGTTTGATACGGACTGCGGGAAAATCGCGATCCAGATCTGTTATGACATTGAATTTCCTGAGCTTGCCCGGATTGCGGCTGATAAAGGAGCCAAAATCATCTTTACGCCATTTTGTACAGAAGACCGTCAAGGCTATCTGCGTGTCAGATACTGTTCGCAGGCTAGAGCGGTTGAAAATCAAATATATACGGTTATCTCTGGAACGGTCGGAAACCTTCCGCAAACGGAAAACATGGATATCCAATACGCCCAGTCAGGCATCTTTGCCCCGTCTGATTTTGAATTCGCTCGTGACGGCATTGTCGGCGAAACAAACCCGAATATTGAAATGGTCGTCATCGGCGATGTTGACCTGGAAATTCTCAGAAGACAGCGCCAAAACGGTACAGTGCGCCAGCTAAAAGACAGACGGCGTGATATTTATCATATTCAATATAAAAAATAATTCCCAAAAAACCCGCCTGAATTGGCGGGTTTTTTAAAACAAAAGCGGAATTGTTTAGGTGCTATCTTTAAAATAAAAGTAGGTATAGTGGAGGTGCCTTATGGAGTTTCTGTATTTTCGCCATTTCCTATATCATACAGAAAACGGCTAGGCTTCACATTGCTATTGCAATGGCTGTCCAAGTTGTTTCGAGTGCGACCTTTATCAGTACGATGCTGAGCATTGCCACTTTGCCTGTTTTGCTTTGGAAGCTGCATCCTCTTTCTTCTTGAGAAAGGGGATGTTTTATTATTTACGCGGTTTATTGACTCTGACCCGGTCTGGCTTTATATTGAAGGCAGGGAAATCATCACCAAGAATCACATAAAGAGAAGGTCTGTTTCAATTGAATTGGCATTATAGGGAACGCTAATGAAATGGAGATGATGGGGATGGAAAACATTCAGCAAAATCAGGGATTAAAGCAAAAAGATGAGCAATTTGTGTGGCATGCCATGAAGGGAGCGCATCAAGCGGACAGCCTGATAGCCCAGAAGGCCGAGGGGGCCTGGGTAACCGACATAGACGGACGCCGCTATTTGGATGCGATGTCCGGTTTGTGGTGCGTCAACATTGGTTACGGCAGAAAGGAGCTTGCGGAGGCTGCCTATGAGCAACTAAAGGAGCTGCCTTACTACCCGTTAACGCAAAGTCACGCACCCGCAATTCAACTGGCGGAAAAGCTGAATGAATGGCTTGGCGGCGATTATGTTATCTTTTTTTCCAACAGCGGATCGGAAGCAAACGAAACTGCTTTTAAAATTGCCCGCCAGTACCATCTGCAAAACGGCGACCACAGCCGTTATAAATTCATCTCAAGATATCGGGCATACCACGGCAATACATTGGGAGCGCTCTCAGCTACCGGACAGGCGCAGCGCAAATATAAATACGAGCCTTTGAGCCAAGGGTTCCTGCATGCAGCTCCGCCAGATATATACCGGAATCCTGATGATGCAGACACGCTTGAAAGCGCAAATGAAATCGACCGCATCATGACATGGGAATTAAGCGAAACGATTGCCGGGGTCATTATGGAGCCCATCATTACAGGCGGAGGCATCCTAATGCCGCCGGACGGATATATGAAGAAGGTGGAGGACATTTGCCGGCGCCACGGAGCCCTTTTGATTTGCGATGAAGTGATCTGCGGGTTTGGACGGACAGGTGAGCCGTTCGGGTTTATGCACTACGGTGTGAAGCCTGATATCATTACGATGGCAAAGGGAATCACAAGCGCGTATCTGCCATTGTCAGCGACTGCTGTGAAACGGGACATTTTCGAAGCGTATCAGGGGGAAGCTCCTTATGACCGTTTCCGCCACGTAAACACGTTCGGCGGAAGCCCGGCTGCCTGTGCTTTGGCGTTGAAAAACCTGCAAATTATGGAGGACGAACAGTTGATTCAGCGATCCCGCGATCTTGGAGCAAAGCTTTTAGGTGAGCTTCAAGCTCTGAGAGAACACCCGGCAGTCGGGGATGTTAGAGGAAAAGGGCTGCTGATCGGAATCGAACTCGTCAAAGACAAATTGACTAAAGAGCCGGCTGATGCCGCCAAAGTAAACCAAGTGGTTGCGGCGTGCAAAGAAAAAGGGCTGATCATCGGCAAAAACGGCGATACAGTCGCCGGCTACAACAATGTCATCCAGCTTGCGCCGCCATTTTGCCTGACAGAAGAGGACCTTTCCTTTATCGTGAAAACGGTGAAAGAAAGCTTTCAAACGATATAATATAAAAGTGAATTATTAAAGGAGCACATGATGAGTTTTCACAACCAGCCGATCTTACCGGCTATTCGCAATATGAAGCAATTTGATGAGTTTTTGAACAGTTCGTTCTCTTACGGTGTTATTCTTGATATTCATCTCGGCCAGCTGAAGGGCGTGATCAAAGAAGCGCAAAAGCACGGAAAGAACATGATGGTGCACGTCGATCTCATTCAAGGGATTAAGCATGACGAATACGGTGCGGAATTTATATGTCAGGATATCAAGCCCGCTGGGATTATTTCCACAAGATCGAACGTGATTGCCAAAGCGAAGCAGAAGAAAATTTATGCCATTCAGCGCCTGTTTTTGCTTGATACAAGCGCGATGGAGAAAAGCATGGAGTTTATCGGCAAGCATAAGCCTGACTTCATCGAAGTGCTTCCTGGCATCGTTCCGACACTCATTCAGGAAATAAAAGAGAAAACAGGGATTCCCATCTTTGCCGGGGGTTTCATCCGTACGGAAGAGGATGTAGAGCAGGCATTGAAAGCGGGGGCTGTAGCTGTCACAACATCTAATACCAAATTGTGGAAAAAATATGAAAACTTTTTGACGAAAAGTGATTGACACCGCTTTCATGCACTGATACAATTGCACTAGGTTAATACATTGTGATGGAGAACTCGGAGACCACAGCAGCTCTTTACGGCAAATGTTTATGCACCCGTAAAGCGGTTTGTTGTGGTTTTTTTATTCTCTTCTTCTCTATCATGCTTTTTAATCGTGACTTTAGGAGGAATGTGCTATGACAGCATTTTGGGGAGAAGTCATCGGTACGATGCTGCTTATCATTTTTGGTGCAGGTGTTTGTGCAGGTGTCAATTTAAAGAAATCGCTTTCATTCCAGTCTGGCTGGATTGTTGTTGTATTTGGATGGGGATTGGGTGTTGCCATGGCGGCATACGCGGTTGGCGGCATCAGCGGTGCCCATTTGAATCCGGCGCTAACGATAGCGCTTGCATTTGTAGGAGATTTTCCTTGGAAAGAGGTTCCGGTTTATATTGCGGCGCAAATGATCGGAGCGATCATCGGTGCGGTGATTATTTATCTGCATTACCTCCCGCACTGGAAGTCAACGGATGATCCCGCTGCCAAGCTGGGTGTTTTCTCAACAGGGCCCAGCATTCCGCATACATTTGCAAACGTTTTAAGCGAAGTGATTGGGACATTTGTCCTTGTGCTTGGAATCTTGGCCATTGGGGCAAATCAATTTACAGAAGGACTTAATCCTTTAATCGTCGGTTTCCTCATTGTAGCAATCGGTATTTCTCTGGGAGGCACCACCGGCTATGCTATCAATCCTGCACGTGACTTAGGTCCGCGGATAGCCCACGCTTTTCTTCCGATTCCGGGGAAGGGCTCATCAAACTGGAAATACGCATGGGTTCCGGTAGTCGGCCCGATTTTAGGCGGATCATTCGGCGGCGTATTTTACAACGCTGCATTTAAAGGGCACATCACAAGCAGCTTCTGGATTGTAAGCGTTATATTGGTTGTGGTATTGTTAGGACTCTATGTTTATACGAAATCACATTCTGCTAAAACATTATCAAATTCTAAATATATTTAAACAAAGGGGAGACATCTTATGGAAACGTACATTTTATCCTTAGATCAGGGGACGACAAGTTCAAGAGCGATTCTGTTTAATAAAGAAGGCAAAATTGTCCACTCTGCTCAAAAGGAATTTACACAATACTTCCCGCATCCTGGCTGGGTTGAGCATAATGCCAATGAAATTTGGGGCTCTGTCCTCGCGGTTATCGCCTCAGTCATCTCTGAATCAGGAATCAGCGCTTCTCAAATTGCCGGCATCGGCATCACGAACCAGCGCGAGACGACGGTTGTGTGGGATAAAGATACAGGAAGTCCTGTCTATAATGCAATCGTTTGGCAGTCCAGACAGACGTCCGGCATTTGTGAGGAACTTCGTGAAAAAGGATATAATGATAAATTCAGAGAAAAAACTGGGCTTTTAATCGATCCATACTTCTCCGGCACGAAGGTGAAGTGGATTTTAGACAATGTGGAAGGCGCAAGAGAAAAAGCGGAAAAAGGCGAGCTGCTGTTTGGAACGATTGATACGTGGCTCATTTGGAAAATGTCAGGCGGAAAAGCGCATGTGACCGATTACTCCAATGCCTCAAGAACACTGATGTTTAATATTTACGATTTAAAATGGGACGATGAACTGCTCGACATTCTAGGCGTACCGAAATCCATGCTCCCTGAAGTGAAGCCGTCCTCTCATGTGTATGCGGAGACTGTTGATTATCACTTCTTCGGAAAAAATATCCCGATTGCTGGAGCGGCAGGCGACCAGCAGTCCGCATTGTTCGGCCAGGCATGCTTTGAAGAAGGCATGGGGAAAAACACTTACGGCACAGGATGTTTCATGCTGATGAATACCGGGGAAAAAGCAATTAAGTCCGAACATGGGCTTTTGACAACAATCGCTTGGGGCATTGACGGAAAAGTGAACTATGCGTTAGAAGGAAGCATTTTTGTCGCAGGCTCTGCCATCCAGTGGCTTAGAGACGGTTTGAGAATGTTCCAGGATTCATCGCTAAGCGAATCTTATGCAGAAAAAGTGGATTCAACTGACGGCGTGTATGTTGTTCCAGCATTTGTCGGACTGGGAACGCCTTACTGGGACAGCGATGTGCGCGGTTCGGTTTTCGGCCTGACAAGAGGGACAACAAAAGAGCACTTTATCCGTGCGACACTGGAGTCATTGGCTTATCAGACCAAAGATGTGCTTGACGCAATGGAAGCAGATTCAAACATTTCATTAAAGACGCTTCGTGTAGACGGAGGAGCTGTAAAAAACAATTTCCTAATGCAGTTCCAAGGAGACCTGTTGAATGTTCCTGTGGAGCGCCCGGAAATTAATGAAACGACTGCACTTGGCGCGGCTTATTTGGCAGGTATCGCTGTGGGATTCTGGAAGGACCGTTCTGAAATCGCGAACCAGTGGAATCTGGATAAACGGTTTGAACCTGAATTAGAAGAAGAAAAACGAAATGAGCTGTATAAAGGCTGGCAAAAAGCCGTAAAAGCAGCTATGGCTTTTAAATAAAGTAATACTATGGTATAATGGTTACAAGTTAATAAGAACGGTCCTGAGATGAGGAGAGACCACAGCACCAAAGTGTAAGCATGCACTTTGGCTGTTGTGGTCTCTTTTTCTATTTACCGTGACAACAAGGAGGAAACGTAATGATGAAACATCAATTTTCAAGTCTTGAAAGAGATCGCATGCTGACAGACATGACGAAAAAAACATATGACCTATTTATTATCGGAGGAGGAATTACAGGAGCCGGAACAGCTCTTGACGCGGCATCAAGGGGGATGAAGGTCGCACTAAGCGAAATGCAGGACTTTGCGGCGGGAACATCAAGCCGATCAACGAAGCTGGTACATGGCGGCTTGCGCTATTTAAAACAATTTGAAGTGAAAATGGTCGCTGAGGTAGGAAAAGAGCGGGCGATTGTGTATGAAAACGGCCCTCATGTCACTACACCGGAATGGATGCTGCTTCCGTTTCATAAAGGCGGCACATTCGGTTCATTTACAACATCTATCGGGTTAAGGGTATATGACTTCCTTGCAGGTGTGAAAAAGTCAGAACGAAGAAGCATGCTTTCAGCAAAAGAAACGCTGCAAAAAGAGCCTTTGGTGAAAAAAGACGGCTTAAAAGGCGGCGGGTATTATGTGGAATACCGCACTGACGATGCGAGACTGACCATCGAAGTCATGAAGGAAGCGGTGAAATTCGGGGCAGAGCCTGTGAATTACTCCAAAGTGAAGGAGCTTCTTTACGAAAAAGGCAAAGCCGTCGGCGTATTAATTGAAGATGTGCTGACAAAGAAAGAATATAAAGTGTATGCGAAAAAAATTGTCAATGCTACAGGCCCTTGGGTCGATCAGCTCAGAGAAAAAGACCATTCGAAAAACGGAAAGCATTTGCAGCATACAAAAGGCATTCACCTTGTATTTGACCAGTCTGTCTTTCCGCTGAAACAGGCTGTATATTTCGATACACCTGATGGACGGATGGTATTTGCGATTCCTCGTGAAGGCAAAACATACGTGGGAACAACAGACACTGTTTACAAAGAGGCGCTGGAGCATCCGCGGATGACAACGGAGGATCGTGATTATGTCATCAATTCAATCAATTACATGTTCCCGGAACTGAATATCACTGCGAATGACATCGAATCCAGCTGGGCGGGGCTGCGTCCGCTGATTCATGAAGAAGGCAAAGATCCTTCTGAAATTTCACGGAAAGACGAGATTTGGACATCTGACTCAGGACTGATCACCATTGCCGGCGGAAAATTGACTGGATACAGAAAAATGGCGGAGCACATCGTTGATCTTGTCCGTGATCGCTTAAAAGAAGAAGGCGAAAAGGATTTTGGACCATGTAAAACGAAAAACATGCCAATCTCTGGCGGGCACGTCGGCGGTTCGAAAAATCTCATGTCCTTCGTTACCGCAAAAACAAAAGAAGGAATTGCAGCCGGATTATCAGAAAAAGACGCAAAACAGCTTGCGATCAGATACGGCTCTAACGTAGATCGCGTCTTTGACCGGGTAGAAGCGCTGAAAGATGAGGCCGCGAAACGCAACATTCCGGTTCATATTCTTGCTGAGGCAGAATACAGTATAGAAGAAGAGATGACTGCAACCCCTGCTGACTTCTTTGTCCGCAGAACGGGACGTTTATTTTTCGATATCAATTGGGTAAGAACATATAAAGATGCCGTTATTGATTTTATGAGCGAGCGATTCCAATGGGATGAGCAGGCGAAAAACAAACATACAGAAAACCTCAACAAGCTTTTACACGATGCGGTCGTACCGCTTGAGCAATAAATCATAACGGGCTGTCTGCAGCCCGTTATTTCTTTTTACGTGCCGAAAGGACCAGATCTCAGGTTATCAAGTGACAGAGGCACCCGCTTCATATAAAATAATGGCATAAGCTGATACATAGGAGGACGAATATGACTTGGAGAAAGAGCTATGAACGCTGGAAACAGACAGAACATTTAGACCCGGAATTAAAAGAGCGCCTTATTGAATTAGAGGGGAATGAACAGGCCCTTGAGGACTGTTTCTATAAAGACCTTGAATTCGGTACCGGCGGAATGCGCGGGGAAATCGGCGCCGGGACAAATCGGATGAATATTTACACTGTGCGCAAAGCATCGGCCGGGTTTGCGGCATACATCTCGAAGCAAGGTGAGGAAGCGAAAAAACGGGGCGTTGTCATTGCTTATGATTCCCGCCATAAATCTCCGGAGTTCGCGATGGAAGCGGCAAAAACACTTGCGACACAAGGCATCCAAACATACGTGTTTGATGAGCTTCGCCCGACGCCAGAGCTGTCATTCGCTGTCAGACAGCTGAACGCTTATGGTGGAATTGTGGTAACGGCAAGCCATAACCCGCCTGAATATAACGGCTACAAAGTATACGGGGATGATGGCGGCCAGCTGCCTCCAAAGGAAGCGGACATCGTCATTGAGCAGGTAAACGCGATTGAAAATGAGCTGACGATCACAGTGGACGAAGAAAATAAGTTAAAAGAAAAAGGCTTAATCAAAATCATCGGTGAAGATATTGATAAAGTTTATACAGAAAAACTGACGTCCATTTCTGTACATCCTGAATTATCGGAAGAAGTAGATGTAAAGGTTGTTTTCACACCGCTGCATGGAACTGCAAATAAACCGGTCAGACGCGGTCTTGAAGCACTCGGCTACAAAAATGTAACGGTTGTCAAAGAACAGGAACTGCCGGATTCAAACTTCTCCACTGTTACATCGCCAAACCCGGAAGAGCATGCGGCATTCGAATATGCCATTAAGCTTGGGGAGGAGCAGAATGCAGATATTCTCATCGCGACAGATCCTGATGCTGACCGCCTCGGCATCGCGGTGAAAAACGATCAAGGCAAATATACAGTGCTGACAGGAAACCAAACCGGAGCGCTGCTGCTTCATTACCTGCTTTCTGAAAAGAAAAAACAAGGCATCCTGCCTGATAACGGTGTTGTTCTCAAAACGATCGTCACAAGTGAAATCGGCCGTGCTGTAGCTTCTTCATTCGGCCTTGATACGATTGATACGCTGACAGGCTTTAAGTTTATCGGTGAAAAGATTAAGGAATACGAGGCATCAGGCCAGTATACCTTCCAATTCGGTTATGAAGAGAGCTACGGTTATTTAATCGGGGATTTTGCCCGCGATAAGGACGCCATTCAGGCTGCGCTTTTGGCAGTTGAAGTTTGCGCGTTCTATAAAAAACAGGGAATGTCTTTGTATGAGGCGCTCATCAATCTCTTTAACGAGTATGGTTTTTATCGTGAAGGGCTGAAATCCCTGACGCTGAAAGGCAAACAAGGAGCAGAGCAAATTGAAGCGATTCTTGCTTCCTTCAGACAAAATCCGCCGCAGAAAATGGCGGGCAAACAGGTTGTCACAGCAGAAGATTACGCTGTAAGCAAACGGACGCTTCTGACTGAAAACAAAGAAGAAGCCATCGACTTGCCAAAATCAAATGTATTGAAATACTTCCTGGAAGACGGGTCTTGGTTCTGTCTTCGTCCTTCTGGAACTGAGCCGAAGGTGAAATTTTATTTTGCCGTAAAAGGGTCATCTTTGGAAGACAGTGAACAGCGTCTTGCCGCCCTTTCTGAAGATGTAATGAAGACGGTGGATGAAATTGTTGAGTCGACGGCAAAATAATTCAAGTATGAGCTGGGTCATTGTAAATGATCCAGCTTTTTCTTTTTCTCATTCAAAAGTCTGAAAGAAAATCATCCTACAAGTGAAGTAATGAAATACAAAAAACTGGTATAATCTTAAATACAAGATCAATGCCGGAGTGAGAAACGTGAGCAAAACGAGGATGGAAAAATTAAAAACGCTGAAAACGATTGCGGAAACCTTAAATCAAGGGCACGATATCAAAGCAACACTGGATGAGGTTTTAAAAGAGTTGCTGAGTCTGACAAACCTTCAATCCGGATGGATTTTTCTGATCGAAGAAGATGGGTCTTATACGTTAGCGGCCGACGCTTATCTGCCCCCGGCTTTAAGCCGCAAGGAAAAAGTGCTGATGTGCGAAGGGGAGTGTTACTGCCTGACGAAATTCAATAACGGAGGGCTTAGAAAGGCTGCAAATATCATGAACTGCAAACGCATCGAATCAGCAGAAAACCTGCATTGTTTTGACACAGAAGGGATTACGCATCATGCAACTGTGCCTTTAGAAGACGGGGACAGAAGATTCGGATTGTTAAATGTAGCGGCGGCCGGAAAAACCATGTTTGATGAGGAAGAGCTGCATTTACTTGAATCTGTCGCCTTTCAGATCGGAACGGCAATCCAGCGTATGAGGCTTTCCGAATATCAACAAAAAAATGCTCTTTTAATGGAGCGTAACCGACTCGCTCAGGAGCTTCACGATTCTGTCAATCAAATGCTGTTTTCCGTCAGTTTAACTGCCAAAGCTGCGAAGACACTAACAAAAGATGAGAATTTACAGCAGATGATTGATTTCATCCAAAACCTATCACAGGACGCGCTCGCAGAAATGAAAGCGTTAATTTGGCAGCTTCGCCCCGGAGGATTGGAAAAAGGGCTGGCTGAAGCCATTAAAAGCTATGGTGCGCTCATTGGATTGAAGATCATTTTTACACAAAAAGGCTGTCCTGTTCTGACTGATGAGCAGGAGCATATGCTATGGCGTGTCGTACAGGAAGCTTTAAATAACTGCAAAAAGCATGCCGGAACGGATACGGCGTATGTCAGTCTGAGGGCTTCTTTGTGCCATGCGGAGCTGGATATAATCGATCATGGGGCAGGATTTCGCTATGAAGCGCATGCCGGTCTGCCTTCACTTGGCATCAAGGGTATGAAAGAACGGGCGGAAAAAGCCGGCGCTAAGTTTTGGATTGAGTCAGCGCTTGGAACTGGAACAAAGCTGTCCATCAGGCTTCCGCTAACAAGCCGAAAAGGAGGGGCGGTATGAAAATTGTCATTGCTGATGATCATCATGTTGTCAGGAAGGGTCTGCGTTTTTTCTTTGCCACCCAGGATGATATTGAAGTTGTCGGAGAAGCTGCAACTGGAATAGAAGCTCTCCGTGTTATCGAAGAGACAAAGCCGGATCTTGTGCTAATGGATCTGTCTATGCCCGAGATGGACGGCATTCAAGCCATTAAAAAAGCAATACAGCAATTTCCGGAGACGAATATCATTGTGCTAACGAGCTACTCTGATCAGGAGCACGTCATCCCCGCGCTTCAGGCAGGCGCGAAGGCGTATCAATTAAAGGATACGGAGCCCGAGGAATTGGTGAAAACACTAAGACAAGTGCATGCTGGCGAATACAAGCTTTCTACAGCTATTATGCCCCATGTGCTGACACATATGAAAAATCAGCACGACCCGGAAAAAGAAAAATACTATCAATTAACAAGAAGGGAAAAAGACGTTCTGACTGAAATAGCAAACGGGAAAAGCAATAAAGAAATCGCAGCCGCCTTGTTTATTTCAGAAAAAACAGTAAAAACCCATGTATCGAATCTTTTAGCAAAACTTGAAGTGGCCGATCGCACGCAAGCAGCGCTTTTCGCAGTGAAATATAATCTGAATGGAGAGATCTCAAAATGAACATGTTAGTCATAAATGGCACGCCTAGAAAACATGGCAGAACAAGAATTGCTGCATCCTATATTTCAGCTCTGTATCACACGGATTTGATTGATCTAAGCGAGTTTGTATTGCCGATTTTTAACGGTGAAGCTGATCAATCTGAACTGTTGAAGGTACAGGAACTTAAGCAACGCGTTTCTAAAGCGGATGCGATTGTATTATTATCGCCTGAATATCACAGCGGCATGAGCGGCGCTTTAAAAAATGCCTTGGATTTTCTAAGCAGCGAACAATTCAAATATAAGCCCGTTGCATTATTGGCAGTAGCGGGAGGCGGAAAAGGCGGCATCAATGCGCTGAACAATATGAGAACTGTGATGCGGGGTGTCTACGCCAATGTCATTCCGAAGCAGCTGGTGCTTGATCCGGTGCATATTGATGTTGAACATGCTACAGTGGCTGAAAACATTAAGGAAAGCATAAAAGAGCTTGTCGAAGAACTCAGCATGTTCGCAAAAGCAGGAAATCCCGGCGTCTAAACGCCGGGATTTGTTTATGTGAGAAGGGCTATTTGATCTTCATAAGTCAGCTCTGTGGCATGATCAATATAACGGAGAAGGGAATACAGCATCTTTTCTAAAACGGCGTAATCCTGTTCAAAATGATACGCATGCAGAAAATGCTCAATTCGTTTTGACAACAAATCGTCCTCTGTACGCACCATTAAAATTAATAAATTATCCCATTGAGAACGATGGGTGTAATAAAGCGCTTTATCGTAATCGGCATAATCCATGAATCGCTTCTCCTTTCTTGGGTGAGAAGTTCATGATTAGTTTATGCCGCATCCTCTGTAATTGACGGGGCAAAACTTGGCGTCTGCGGCAGTAAAGGGGTAGCAATATGAGGGAGACATAAAATCAAAATGCCTGAATGAAGATATCGCTTTTGGTAAACCTATGAGGGAATATATTCTGGGTACAGGAGACTGAAAAAAATGAAATCCCTGCCGTATACCATCGCGCTTCTTTTTTGCGGATTGATTATCGTGTCAATGGCTGCAAAAGGTCATTCAACGTACACAAACGAGTCCGTTCAAAAGTGGGAACAGCTTGCCTGGAGCAAAATTCAGGATGAATATAAGGGCGCTTCATTTTCTGATTATGCTTATATGGGGCGTACAGAGGTGAATGATCAGCAGACGAAAGATGTCTTTCGGGTGACAGTCAGACAGAAAGATGACACTTTTTCTGTTCGGGCCGAAGTCTATTTTCATCCGGTGACAAATCATATGATCAGCATCAATGTCTTTAGGCTCTAATAAAAAACTGTACAGCCGTTTAAGGCCGCACAGTTTCTGTTTTTAGAAATATCGTTTTGCACCGAGATAGCGCTGTTTCCAGTAAGAGTTATTCATATTGGAAATGACAACTCCGGAATCGTTGGCATTTATGAATTCCCCGTTGCCTAGGTAAATTCCGACGTGGGAAGGGCCGGCTTTATATGTTGTAAAGAAAACGAAATCTCCGACAGCAGGCTGGCTAACTGATTTCATTGTGTTCCAATATCCCGCTGCCGTTAATCTAGATACGGATGTGACTTTGTTCAGTACATAATAAATGAATCCGCTGCAGTCAAACCCGGACGGTGTCGTGCCTCCCCAGCGATACGGAACCCCAAGCTGCGCTTTAGCGGCTGAAATCATTGTGTTAATCTTCGCACTCGTTGAGCTGGTGGTGTTTGAAGAACCGGATGAAGACGATGATGAAGCTTTTCCGGAAATGACCAGCTTTTGGCCAACCTGCAAGACATCCGTTTTTAAATTGTTTTTCTCACGAATTTGCTGAGCTGTTACATTAAATTTTTGAGCAATCACCCATAAGGAATCACCGCTTTTCACCGTGTATGTAGTCGTCGTGCCGGAGCTTGCATTTGACGAAGAAGACGACGATGATGAAGAGCCTGAAGATGCTTTACCTGTCAGCTTTAATACTTGTCCAACGTACAGCACATCTGATTTCAGATTGTTGATATTACGGATTTGCTGTACAGTCAGGTTATAGTTGTTTGCGATTTTCCAAAGTGAATCACCGCTTTTAACGGTATATTTAGTTGTTGCTGAAGTTTGGTTCGATTTGGATGAATTGTCTTTAGAAGACGTATCAGAGCCGCTTGATTTTGTTTTCAACACCTGATTCACGTAAATGGTGTCTGATTTTAAGTTGTTCAAGACCTTCAATTCAGCGATGGACATATTGACTTTGTTTGCAATTTTCCAAAGTGAATCTCCAAGCTGCACCTTATATGTTCCCGTAGAAGATGAAGAACTTGAACTCTTATTAGAACTGCTTTTTGAACTGGAGCTTGAACTCTTATTAGAACTGCTTTTTGTACTGGAACTTGAAGAAACAGTACCGGACACCTTTAATTTCTGCCCAGCACGAATTAAATCGCTGCTTAGTCCGTTTAATTTTTTCAGTTCCTGCACCGACATTTTAAACTCATTTGCGATCAGCCAAAGTGAATCTCCGCTTTTCACTGTGTAAACAGAACTTCCGCTCTTCTTGGTTGTTGAGCTTGAAGTAGATGAAGAAGTGCTGGAATTGCTGCCTGGAATAGTAAGCGTCTGGCCGATCGACAGAACAGTAGTCGAAAGATGATTGGCGGATGTGAGGGCCGCCACACTGGTGTTATAGGTTTGGGCCAGTTTCCATAAAGAATCTCCGCTTTTGACCTTAATCGTTGCTGCTTCAGCTGGTGTCACTACTAAAGTTGTGCCGACAATCGCAGATGCTGTCAGCCCTGCTGCTAATTTCTTTTTCATCTTAGCTCTCCTTTTTCCCCCAATGATTTTGCATTTGCTGTTTCTTTTTTATATCGGCACATTTGTCTCATCGTTTTGCCTTTTTATAAAAATAGCCAAATTATCTTAACAATAAGGGGGAAAAAGGGCATAAAAAAAGAAGGAATCTTGATCTATTCCTTCATTTTTAAAAGCTTCATGATATCTTCTTTGTTTTTGACGAGGTCGCGCAGTGTGTATTTGTCTAAAACTGCGAGGTAGGCTAAAAGCGCTTCATTCAGCACATGTTTTAAGCCGCAAACCGGGGAAATAACGCAGAGATTCTTGTTCGCATCAAAACATTCAACAATATTAAAATCGTCCTCCGTTTTTCTGACAACCTCACCGATGTTGATGTCTTCAGGTTCCATGCCTAATCGTATGCCGCCGCCCCGTCCGCGTATCGTTTCTACGTAGCCGAGCTGGCCGAGCCTGTATATGACTTTCATGAGATGATTTTTTGAAATAGAATACGTTTCGGCAATCTGTTTTATATTTGAAAGTTCTCCGGGACGCTCTGCAGCCAGAAAAATCAACACTCTTAATGAATAATCTGTATAATTGGTTAACTTCATAATAAGACCTCAGAATAAGACATTTTCTATATCTTATCATAATCGATTGAAAAATGAAAAAAAAGGAATTAAAAAACATGCACCCAGCTGGGTGCATGTTTTTTGCTTACAGGTCATTCGGCGGATTTTGGTTTTTACGGTTTTTTTCGATTTCTGTGTTTTGCATTTTGCGTTCAAATGTAGACAGATAACGTGATGCAAAATCCTTACCGCCAAGGCCGAAGGATAAACCAAAAGCGAGTGCGAAGCCGCTAAGAACGATGATGAAGGCGGAATTGACGATTGTCGCAGCGACACCAAGCTGATCCAGGGCCATAAAGAAAGCAAGTGCGATAATCGTATATTTAGCAATAGGCGCTAAAGACTTGAATTCCTGACCTTTTATCATGCTTGCGAGCACTTTTCTCACCAATTCTCCTGCGTAAAGGCCGAGTCCGAGAATGAATACGGCGACAAGGACATTCGGCAGATACGCGATGACGCCGGTGGCAATTTGTACGAGAAAGTGCAGCCGAACAATTTGAAGCGCCTCAGCTGTAAAGAGCAGAATGACAATGATTTGCGCAATCATACCGACAACTTGAGACAAGGACAGCTTTGCAGGCGTTCCGGCTTCCATGCCCATTTTCCCTAAGACAGAATCAAAGCCTGCGCGATGGAGCAGTCCGGACACCATGGATTTCACCCATTTTCCTGTCCAGATACCCGCTAATACAAGCACGATGGCAATCATGATGTTCGGAAGCATGTTTAAAATCGTATTCAGCATAGAGACAGCCGGTTTTGAAATGCCGGCGACATCCAGCTGATCAAGCGCTGAAATGACCACCGGAATCATAATCAGCACATAAGCGATTGTTCCGATGACTGCTGAAAGGCTTGTGTCTTTTAAGTAAATTGATAAACCCATACGTGCCGCGAATCTTTCCGTGCCGATGCTTGCAAGGAAATTCGCAATGATATCACGGACAAGGCGAGCAACAAGCCAGCCGATTAATACGATAAGCGCCGCTGCAAATAATTTCGGCAGAAAAGCGAGCACGCTTTCCATCATATTTGTAAAAGGACCTGAAATGCCGCTGATTTTCAAAGAAGATAAGACCCCTGGCAGAAAAACAAGCAGCACGAGATAAAAGACAATTTGTGAAGCGGTATTGACAGCCTGGTGAATATCTTTTCCTTCAGACACCAAATTCCACTTGCGCAGTTTGTCACTCGTGTTCAGCTTCATCCCGATTTTTTTGACAAGGAAGCTCAAAACAGAGGCTGCAGCCCATCCTAACAGCAGAATGAGTCCGGCTTTCAGCACGCTTGGGATCGCAGCTGCAATCGCCGAAAGCATACTGACAAACGGCGATGCCACTGTTGTCAGGTGCAAAATGTTAAAGAATAAAATAAAGACGATGATCAATGCGATAAAATAAACGACCTTGCTTATGACTTTTTCCGAGGAATAGCGTGAAGGCTTTTTCCCAGCAAAGAGCTTGTCGTCGATTTTTGTTTTGCTGAGTCCTTTGTATACCGCTTTTTCAATGATTTTAGCAATAGCCCAGCCGATTAATAAAACGAGTAAAGCAATGATTACGTTTGGCAGCTTACTGAGATAAGAAGAAAGCACGTCTGCTACATTCAATTGGTATCGCTCCTTTTTCGTAGTATGGTGTGTGTTTACCCACTGATCCAATAAGCAAACAGATGAATGTGCCGGGGGAATTTTTTCTTGCCCGAGTGAGACTATCATCTTTTGTATGGCGGGCTCATACATTATAGATAAGTCCAAGTAGGGGGGATTCGGTTGAACGCGGAGGAGAAGAAGGGATTACAGCGGGCAATTGAGGAAATTACCGAAATTGCAAAAGGATTCGGCCTTGATTTCTACCCGATGAGATATGAAATCTGCCCGGCTGAAATTATTTATACATTTGGCGCGTACGGGATGCCGACAAGATTCAGCCACTGGAGCTTCGGCAAGCAGTTTCATAAGATGAAGCTGCACTATGATCTAGGGTTAAGTAAGATCTATGAGCTGGTCATTAACTCAGATCCATGCTACGCTTTTTTGCTGGACAGCAACTCACTGATCCAAAATAAATTGATTGTCGCACACGTTCTTGCCCATTGCGATTTCTTCAAAAACAACTGCCGTTTCCAAAACACGAAGCGCGATATGGTGGAAAGCATGGCGGCAACGGCTGAACGGATAAAACACTATGAGCAGGTTCACGGGATTAAAGAAGTGGAATCTTTTTTAGATGCGATCCTTTCGATTCAGGAGCATATCGATCCGTCGTTGGTCCGACCAAAGCTCCAATGGAGTGTGGATGATGAGGAAGAGGAGATTGAAGAGGCAGCCACGCCTTACGATGATCTATGGTCTTTGGATGAAAAGAAACCGAAAAAACAAGTGAAAAAATCGAAAAAACCGTTCCCGCCGCGGCCTGAAAAAGATATCCTGCTTTTTATCGAGGAGCATTCCCGAGAGCTGGAGCCATGGCAGCGTGATATATTAACGATGATGAGAGAGGAAATGCTTTATTTCTGGCCTCAGCTGGAAACCAAGATTATGAATGAGGGCTGGGCTTCCTATTGGCACCAGCGAATTATACGTGAGCTTGATTTAACCTCTGATGAAGCGATCGAGTTCGCCAAGCTGAATGCAGGTGTCGTTCAGCCGTCCAAAACAGGCATTAATCCTTATTATTTAGGGCTAAAAATATTTGAAGACATTGAGGAGAGGTACAACAACCCGACGGAGGAAATGAAGAAAATGGGCGTGCAGCCTGACTCCGGCCGGGAGAAAATGTTTGAGGTCAGGGAGATTGAATCCGATATCTCTTTCATCCGCAATTATTTAACCAAAGAATTAGTCATGCGCGAGGATCTTTATTTGTTTCAAAAACAGGGCCGAGATTATAAAATCATCGATAAACAGTGGAAGTCGGTGCGCGACCAGCTCGTAAGCATGCGGGTAAATGGCGGTTTTCCATATTTGACAGTAAACGACGGCGATTATATGAAAAATAACGAGCTCTATATTAAGCATTGGTATGAAGGAATAGAGTTAGATTTGAAATATTTGGAGAAGGTGCTTCCTTATTTATTCCAGCTTTGGGGAAGAAGCGTGCACATTGAGTCTGTGCTTGAGGATAAGGAAGTCATGTTTTCGTACGACGGAAAAGGTGTTCACCGCAGATATTTATAAAAAAGAGGATGCAGCGTTCTGCATCCTTTTTATTTTCCAGTTTTTAAAATCTTAAATATGATGTTTGCCTGGTCCGTATTGTTAATCAATCCGCGGAATTTTTCTTTTCCGGGGCCGTACGCGTATACCGGTACTTCTTCGCCGGTATGATCGGTACTCGTCCATCCGCTGTTGGAGCGAGTATTAAAAATCTTGATGATGGCTTTGTAGGCCCCTTTGCTTTTGTCAGCCTGTGCAGCTGCTTCAACGCTTTTGATTTCTTCAGATGTGACTTTCAGATTGCCATAGCGGGCGAGCACATCTTTAACCGGCTTGCCTTCACTGATTTTTTTGGCCATGAATTCAGGTGTTTTCTTAGCGGAGAGAATCGGTTCTGCGTGCCAATTCTTTTCCCCGTTTGCGCCAATGGTAAAGCCGCCGGTTGTATGGTCAGCAGTTGCAATCACAAGTGTATGTTTGTCTTTTTTCGCAAATTCAATCGCGGCTTTATAGGCCTGTTCAAAATCTTTAACCTCGCTCATGGCTCCTACTGTATCATTGTCATGGGCCGCCCAGTCAATCTGGCTCCCTTCGACCATCAAGAAAAATCCTTTTTTGTTTTGGTTCAGGCGATCAATTGCTGAAACCGTCATTTCTTTGAGAGACGGTGTTTTGCTGTCACGGTCGAGCGCTTTAGCAAGCCCTCCATCTGCGAAAAGCCCGAGCACCTGCTGATCTTTATTTTTTTTCAATGCTTGTTTAGTTGTCACATAGCTGTAGCCGGCTTGTTTGAATTCCTTTGTCAAGTTTCTGTCCTTGCGGTTAAAATAAGATTTTCCGCCGCCGAGCAGCACGTCTATTTTATGTTTGCCTTTTATTTTGTCATCCATATAGCTGTTGGCGATTTGGTCCATGTTTTTCCGTGATTCATTGTGGGCGCCATATGCGGCTGGAGTGGCGTGGTTAATTTCAGACGTGGCGACAAGCCCTGTTGACTTGCCTTGCTGTTTGGCCTCTTCAAGTACAGATTTCACTTTTTTTCCGTTTTTATCGACGCCAATTGCATTGTTATATGTCTTAACGCCTGTCGCTAATGCTGTTCCGGCTGCTGCTGAATCTGTAATATTATAGTCAGGGTCATCCGGATGCGTCATCATCATGCCTGTCAGGTTCCGGTCAAATTCTGTTAACTTCGGGTTATTCGGTGTGTCACCGTTATTTTTCATGGAACGGTAGGCTCTTATGTAAGGCGTCCCCATGCCGTCGCCTATCATCACAATGACATTTCTGATCTCAGCTTTGTCTTGTTTTTTGGCGCTGGCCTTTTCTGTTTGCTGAAGCTCAGCTCCGGCAAAGATTCCAGCTGTAAGGACAGAAACAGCGGCGATTGGCAGAAGTTTTGATTTCATATTTTGAAACAAACTCATTATTTTCATGCCTCCTTTAATGTATTCCGTTTATCATGTTAGGGAAATTTTGTTAAATGCGGCTGTTGATCATGTAAACAATAAGTAAAGCCTTGTAAGGAAATGAAAAAACGCTTTTCGTTATCTTGCCTTATTTGATGTAAAGCATTCATTTTTCAGAAAAATCTTTACCTCTCTGTCTTTGCATGATATGTTTGTTTAAATAAAAAAACTGCGGATAACCACAGCTCTCCTCGAATATTCTTTATCACTCATTTTTCCGATATGTGAGCCGACCCCGAAAGTTTTTCATTTATTTCCTTTATGTTGAAAAACATCCCATAAAACATGACAAAAGCACTCGTTTTTTGTCACCTTTGCAACGAAAATGAAATATTTAATACCCTTAAAAACTTTTTTTTAGAACGAATAATTAAGAAATTTGTCACATGAAGTCAAGACTATTTCTGATGGGAATCTATCCTTATAATAGAAATCAATAAGATTAATTAAAAAAAAGAGATACATATATAGAGAGTTAACATTTGGGGAGGAAAATATGAAAAAGCAAATCATTACAGCTACGACAGCAGTCGTTTTAGGATCGACGTTATTTGCAGGAGCGGCATCTGCACAAAGCATTAAGGTGAAAAAAGGCGACACGTTATGGGATCTTTCAAGAAAATACGACACAACGATCAGTAAAATTAAATCAGAGAACCACCTTCGTTCAGACATTATTTATGTGGGACAAACTTTATCGATTAACGGCAAATCTACAAGTTCAAAAAGCAGCAGTTCTTCTACCTCTTCTTCTACATACAAAGTAAAGAGCGGGGACAGCCTTTGGAAAATTTCAAAAAAATACGGCATGACAATCAATGAACTGAAGAAGCTGAATGGCTTAAAATCAGATTTGCTTCGTGTTGGACAAGTCCTGAAACTGAAAGGTTCAACTAGTTCAAGCAGCTCCAGCTCATCAAAAGTGTCATCGTCTTCAACTTCTACTTATAAAGTGAAGAGCGGAGACAGCCTTTCTAAAATTGCGAGCAAATACGGCACTACGGTTAGCAAATTAAAAAGCTTAAACGGCTTAAAATCAGATGTAATCTATGTCAACCAAGTATTGAAGGTGAAAGGAACAAGCACAAGCAGCTCAAAACCTGCTTCATCTTCATCATCTTCAAGCAGCAAAACGTCATCTACATCACTTAATGTGAGCAAGCTGGTTTCTGATGCAAAAGCGTTAGTCGGAACGCCATATAAATGGGGCGGAACGACAACTTCCGGCTTTGACTGCAGCGGATTCATTTGGTACGTACTGAATAAACAAACAAGTGTGGGCAGAACAAGCACTGCAGGATACTGGAGTTCTATGAAGAGCATTGCCAGCCCGTCTGTTGGTGATTTCGTCTTCTTCACAACATATAAATCCGGCCCTTCTCACATGGGGATTTACATTGGAAACAACAGTTTCATTCATGCAGGATCTGACGGCGTACAAATCAGCAGCCTGAACAACAGCTACTGGAAGCCTCGTTACCTCGGTGCGAAAAGATTCTAATTTTTAGAGAAAACCCGTTCATTGGAACGGGTTTTTTTCATTAGACGGAGCACAGGCGTTTTGGTTGCTCCTAAAAATGAAAATGTGATAAAAAATCCAAGAATTTTTTTTCTTTCTTATTTTCATAAAGGGCAATCGCGTAAGCGCCGGCATAGGGCAGCTGTACAGACTGATAAGGAATTCTGATCATCTGTTTCTCTGCTAACTCACGCTTTACTGTAGATAAAGGCAGAAATGAAACTCCGAGTCCTTCCTTGATAAACCGTTTCGTTATATGTGTTTGAGTGACCTTCATTGTTCTCACAAATGGAAAAGTCATTCTGACTTGACGGAGCAAGTCGTCCCAGTAATCAGGGTGATTGTGGGTCAAAAGCAGGTATTGTTCGAGCACCTCTTTGGCATCAATTTCGTTGTCTTCTATGAAACGCTTATCGGGCGGGGCAACAAGGACGACAGGGTCTTTGTATAGGCAGTGGCAGCTTAAAGAAGAAGACTGTACCTTTAAACAGCTTAGTCCGATATCTGCTTCCCCGGCTTTAATCAGTGACGCGATTTCCGCTGATTCGAAAATTGTAACCGCCATTTCTGTTTCCGTATTCATTGCTGTGTACCGTTTCATGACAGAAGGAAGCACAGTATCTGCAATAAGCGGAGAAACCGCGAGCTGTAAGGTTTGAGAGTAGCCTTGTCTCACTCTGTGAAGCTCTGCCATGCTGTTTTCATAATCATCAAGAAGCCTGAGCGCATACGGCAAATACGCCCTGCCTTCATCAGTCAGCTGGATTTGCCTGCCTTTACGCTCGAACAGCTTGCAGCTGATTTCTTTTTCTAATTGCTTGATATGTACGGTCACAGTAGGCTGAGATAAGAAAAGCGTTTCCGCCGTTTTTCGGAAGTTCTCATATTTTGCAGCGGTCACAAAGGTGTGAAGCCATTTGAAATCCATTTCTATTCTCCCTCTGATTAATATTTTTAATTAATTCCCTTTAAAATATTCATTATTTTTTAAATATTATATTTACTATAATAACAGAAAAGGATAGGGGGAATACAAATGGTACATTACGGATTAAAGGGAATTACATGTGTGGAAACATCCATTAGCCATATTGATGGTGAAAAAGGGCGTCTGATTTACAGAGGGCATCATGCAAAAGACATCGCACTGAATCACAGCTTTGAAGAAGCGGCTTATTTGATTTTATTTGGAAAACTGCCTTCAACTGAAGAATTGCAGGTATTTAAAGATAAGCTGGCTGCGGAACGGAATCTTCCGGAACATATTGAGCGCTTGATTCAATCACTGCCAAACAACATGGACGATATGTCGGTGCTGAGAACGGTTGTTTCAGCATTGGGGGAAAATACGTACACATTCCATCCGAAAACAGAAGAAGCAATCCGGCTGATTGCAATCACGCCTTCCATCATTGCATACAGAAAAAGATGGACGCGCGGTGAACAAGCAATTGCACCTTCTTCCCAGTACGGACATGTTGAAAACTACTATTATATGCTCACAGGTGAACAGCCTTCAGAGGCAAAAAAGAAAGCGCTTGAAACCTATATGATTCTGGCCATGGAGCACGGCATGAACGCATCCACTTTTTCAGCACGAGTCACGTTATCTACAGAGAGTGATTTAGTGTCAGCCGTCACGGCTGCTCTCGGCACGATGAAAGGTCCGCTGCACGGAGGCGCTCCTTCTGCGGTGACAAAAATGCTTGAAGACATTGGAAAAAAAGAACATGCTGAAGCATATCTGAAAGAAAAACTCGAAAAAGGAGAGCGCTTGATGGGATTCGGCCACAGGGTGTACAAAACAAAAGACCCGCGGGCAGAAGCTTTGAGACAGAAAGCAGAACAGGTGGCCGGCAATGACCGTGATCTTGATCTTGCGCTGCATGTAGAAGCAGAAGCGATTCGTTTGCTTGAAATCTACAAACCGGGACGAAAGCTGTACACAAATGTTGAATTTTACGCGGCTGCAGTGATGAAGGCCATCGATTTTGACGATGAATTGTTTACTCCGACCTT
The DNA here is from genome assembly GCF_038050295.1 of Bacillus sp. FSL R5-0603. NCBI lineage: Bacteria > Bacillati > Bacillota > Bacilli > Caryophanales > Bacillaceae > Bacillus > Bacillus sp. FSL R5-0603. Next base: position 923,846 of record NZ_JBBOYP010000001.1, read on the forward strand.
TTCAGCAAGCCGAATGGTAGGGTGGTGCGCCCATGTGCTGGAACAGGCAGAAAACAACATGATTTTCCGCCCATCAGCAAAATATACCGGTGCCATTCCCGAGGAAGTTCTTTCATAACATATTTTGGCGTTTATTCATTTCTGTCGTGTGGTAACGTTCAGTATCAACCACATGTCTAGGAGTGATGAATGTGAACCCAATGGACAGACAAACAGAAGGACAAGAACCGCAGCATCAGGACAGACAGCCGGGCATTGAATCAAAAATGAATCCGCTGCCGCTGTCAGAGGACGAGGATTATCGAGGAAGCGGAAAACTGAAAGGAAAAGTCGCGATCATTACTGGAGGCGACAGCGGAATAGGGAGAGCAGCAGCTATTGCCTTTGCTAAAGAGGGGGCTGATATCTCCATTTTATACTTAGACGAGCATTCGGACGCAGAGGAAACACGTAAACGGATCGAAAAGGAGAATGTCCGCTGCCTGCTTATCCCGGGAGATGTCGGGGACGAGAACCATTGTGAACAAGCTGTGCAGCAAACAGTGGACCATTTTGGTAAACTTGATATCTTAGTGAACAACGCCGCTGAACAGCATCCCCAGGACAGCATTCTCAATATTTCAACAGAACAGCTGGAAAAAACCTTTCGCACAAATATTTTTTCCATGTTTCATATGACGAAGAAAGCTTTGCCTCACCTGCAAGAGGGGAGTGCCATTATTAATACGACATCGATTACCGCTTATGAAGGGGACACGGCGTTAATTGATTATTCCAGCACAAAGGGTGCGATTGTCTCCTTTACGCGTTCCATGGCGAAGTCGCTTGCAGATAAAGGCATCAGAGTGAATGCGGTGGCGCCCGGTCCGATTTGGACACCGCTTATCCCGGCGACATTCCCTGAGGAAAAAGTGAAACAGCACGGCTTGGATACCCCAATGGGAAGACCGGGACAGCCGGTTGAGCATTCAGGCGCCTATGTTCTGCTGGCGTCTGACGAATCTTCCTATATGACAGGGCAGACCATTCATGTGAATGGCGGCCGTTTTATTTCAACGTAATCAACAAAAAACCAGCTCCAGAGCTGGTTTTTTTGTGTGGTAAGAAATTTCAAAATAAAAAATATGTCGATTTTTCTAACAATTTTGTTTTCATTTTTGCAATTTTATATATAATATTGAGTAGGAGAAAGGAATGATTCGCGACCAGTACAAATATAGTAGAAAAACAGAAAAATGACCATTGTTGCTCATTAATTCAGAAAATTCAAATAAAATATATAAAAATAGATGATCGGGAGTTGAAGGGGAATGAAAGGGAGCGTTTTTAGGAAGAAGAGCATTCAGGATTTAATCGCTGCGACGAGCGGGGAAAAATCTTTAAAAAGAGAATTAGGGGCATTTGATTTAACATTGCTTGGAATCGGCGCCATTATTGGCACAGGGATTTTTGTTCTGACGGGAACAGGTGCAGTCACGGCCGGTCCCGGGCTGACGATTTCATTTGTTGTGGCGGCGTTGGCTTGTTTATTCGCCGCCCTGTCTTACGCGGAATTTGCGTCAAGTGTGCCTGTTTCAGGTTCGGTGTATACATTCACTTATGCGACATTGGGAGAGCTTATGGCCTTTATTATCGGGTGGGATTTAATTTTAGAATACATGCTGGCGGTAAGTGCAGTGTCGGTCGGCTGGTCTGGTTATTTCCAATCGTTTTTATCAGGGCTCGGCATTCATCTTCCGGTTGCTTTAACAGCGGCACCGGGCGCAGTGAAAGGCACTTTTACCCTGTTTAATCTTCCTGCATTCGTCATTGTAATGGCGATCACATATTTGCTTTATTTAGGCATCAAAGAATCAAAAAGAGTCAACAATATCATGGTTATCTTGAAGATACTGGTTGTTCTGCTGTTTATCGCGGTGGCAGCCGTTTACGTGAAGCCGCACAACTGGCAGCCGTTTATGCCAATGGGCTTTGGCGGCGTGTTCAGTGCAGCGGCGCTCGTATTCTTTGCTTTTATCGGATTTGACGCTGTTTCCTCTGCTGCGGAAGAAACGAAAAATCCCGCGAAGGATCTGCCTAAAGGCATTATTTTCTCTTTACTGGTCTGCACGATTTTATATGTCACAGTATCAGCAATCATGACTGGGGTTATCCCGTTTGCTCAATTTGCGGGTGTGGATCATCCGGTTTCTCTTGTTCTTCAAAGCGCAGGGCAAAATTGGGTGGCAGGCATCATTGATATTGGCGCCGTGCTGGGAATGACAACAGTTATGCTCGTGATGCTTTACGGGCAGACCCGCGTCATGTTTGCCATGTCGCGTGACGGACTTGTGCCGGGTTCACTTTCTAAAGTGCATCCAAAGCACAAAACACCTTATGTAGCCACTTGGTTTTTCGGAACGATGTCGGCGCTTCTCGGCTCACTTGTTCCGCTGGATGAACTTGCAAAGCTGGTAAACATCGGGACGTTGTCGGCATTTGTCCTGATTTCTGTGGCAGTTATCGTTTTGAGAAAGAAGCAACCGGATCTTCCGAGAGCCTTTAAATGCCCGGGAGTTCCGTTTATCCCAGGCCTGGCGATTCTGTTCTGCCTGTTCTTGATTTTAAATCTGGGATGGGTGACGATTGTCCGCTTCCTAGTGTGGCTGTTAATCGGCTTGGTAATTTATTTCCTGTATTCAAGAAAGCATTCAAAATTAAATCAATAAATAACCTTTTGATAAAGAGAGCGGCCATACAGGCCGCTCTCTTTTCTGTTCCTGGCAAATGAATCTATAGAAATGAAGACAAAAATAAGAGATAATATAGGCTGGAAAGGAAGTGACGTTTATTGTCTGAGCAAAAACCAGTCCAATGGGCTTCGAAAATTGGTTTCGTCATGGCAGCGGCCGGCTCGGCTATCGGCTTGGGCGCGATTTGGAAGTTCCCTTACGTAGCGGGGACCAATGGGGGAGGAGCCTTTTTTCTTATCTTCGTGTTATTTACCATCCTCTTAGGCTATCCGCTTTTGGTGGGGGAATTTATTTTTGGAAGACGGAACCAGACGAATGCCATTGATGCATATAAAAAAGAAGCGCCGCGATCAGCTTGGTTTCTTACGGGGTGGATCGGCGTAGCCGCGTGTTTCTTAGTGCTGTCGTTTTACAGTGTAATCGGGGGATGGATTTTGCTGTATATCGTAAAAACGGCGTCAGGCTCACTGTCCGGGCTTTCTCAAGCACAGTATGGCGCTCTTTTTGCTTCTATTATCCAAAATCCGGTGCAGACGCTCGCGGCTCAGCTTGTCTTTATGGTACTTACTGTCATCGTTGTCGCAAGAGGGGTTCAAAAAGGGATTGAACGGGTAAGCGCGGTGATGATGCCGATTTTGTTTTTATTGTTTATTCTGCTCGTTCTTCGGTCTCTTACGCTTAATGGTGCAATGGAGGGCGTAAAGTTTCTGCTTGTGCCTCATTTCGGCGATCTGACTCCGGAATCCATATTATTCGCGCTGGGACAGGCCTTCTTTACGTTAACACTGGGGGTTTCGGTGATGGTGACCTACAGCTCCTATTTGCCGAAAACACAAAATATCCCTCGTTCGGCAGCCTCCATTGTCTTGATGAATATCATTGTGACACTCTTGGCAGGTTTGGCTATTTTTCCGGCGGTTTTTTCATTCGGTTTTCAGCCAAATGAAGGACCGACACTGCTGTTTACAGTGCTTCCGGCCGTTTTTGAACAGCTTCCGTTCGGCACGTTGTTTTTTATCGGTTTTCTCGTTGCGTTTTTATTTGCAGCCTTAACCTCAGCATTTTCGATGGTTGAAATTATCGTTGCCACAATCGGAAAAGGGGACGAAAAGAAGAGAAAAAAACTGTCATGGACGAGCGGGCTTTTGATCTTTTTGGTCGGAATCCCATGCTGCTTGTCTTATGGCGTATTGAGTGATGTGCACCTTTTTGGCAAAACATTTTTTGATATTGCCGATTTTACCGTCAGCAATGTTTTGATGCCTTCAGGCGCTCTGTTAATTTCTCTATTTATCCCGCTGAAAATTTCGAAAAGCGAACTCTTGGCTGAAATGCGAAATGGATCAAATGCAGGTAAAGCATTCTTTTACACATGGTTTTATTTGCTTCGTTTTATCGTGCCGCTTGCCATTATTATCGTGTTCTTAAATTTAATCGGAATTTTATCATTTTAAAAAACAGGCTCCGTTTCCGGGGCCTGTTTTTTATTTAATAAGATGATATCAACGGTGCCCATGCCGTTTTCAGATTTTGGATGCCGAGCCTGATATCCTCTTCTGACAAACCGCCATAACCGATTAAGACAGAAGCAAAAGGCGTCTGTTCTTTATATGAGGGAGACACGGGATAGATGGTTACACCGTGGTCTGCGGCTGCTTGTATTGCTTCTTCCTCACTTGCTGGAAACAAAAGACGCAGCAGGATGTGAAGCCCCGAGTTCTTACCGAGAATCTCAACGGTGTTTCCTAGTTCAGAGCGGATGGCTTCTAACAGGACAGCGTGTTTTTTTCGGTATAAGCTTCTCATTCTATTTATGTGTTTTTGCCACTCTCCGGTTTCGATGAAGTCTGCCAGTGTCAATTGCGAGTGAACAGAGACGGTCTGCTTCATTAACTGAGCACTGTTTTTGATCGGTTCCATGAGTTCAGGGGGCACAATCATGAAGCTGAGCCGCAAGGAAGGCAGAAGTGACTTTGAAAAAGTGCCCAGATATATGACTCTGCCATTCGGATCAAGACCCTGTAAAGACGGAATGGGATGGCCGCTGTAGCGAAATTCTCCATCGTAATCATCTTCTATAATGAATGAATTTGTTTCTGCCGCCCATGCCAGCAGCTCCTGTCTGCGGGTAATCGTCATAATGGTCCCAATCGGAAACTGATGCGAAGGAGTCGTATACATGAGATAAGGATTCTGACGGTAGAGCTCATCCGGCAGGACGCCTTCTGCATCAGAACAAATCGGAGTGACATCCATGTGATTTGCTTCAAACATCCTTCTTGAACGGTGAAAGCCTGGTTCTTCAAAACCGATTTTTGTACCTGGCTTTAGCGAAAGGCAAAGAATTTGCAGAAGCACGGTGGTTCCCGCGCCGATGATAATCTGGCCGGGCTCGCAATTTACTCCCCGAGACAGCCTGACGAATCGGGCAATCATGTGTCTGAGTTCGTATTCTCCTTGAGGGTCGCCAGAGGTGTGAAACGATCCGGAATAGCGCTCAAGACTTTTTACTATGCTTTTTCTCCATGCGTTAAAGGGAAAGAGGGTCGGATCAACGCTGCCCTGATGGAAGTCAATAGCAGGTGCGTTCTTTTGCTGTAATCCCGGCTGTACAGACTGCTGAAAAGGGTCAGGAGCTGTCGGGAAGCCTGGTTCTACTTCCGCCGCGAACCAGCCGATTTTCGGCTTGCTTTTGACATAGCCCTCAGCAGTTAATTGCTCATAAGCTCGTTCTATAGTTGCCGTGCTGACATCGAGCAAGCTGGAGAGCCTGCGTTTTGACGGAAGTCTTGTTCCCTTTGTTATTCGCGCATGTGAAATTTCTTGTTTAAAAAAGGTATAAAGCTGCTCATACAGCGGTGTTTTGCTCTTTTTATCAAGAAACGGCGTAATATCCATCTCATGTCTCCTTTGTAGCTGGCATGGTCATTTTTTCTGATATTGGCTATTTGGCAAATGCCATTTATTAGCTATGATCATTGTAACGAAAGGAAAGGGGATTGGGAAGATGATCCATATGAAACAATTAACCTCGAAAGAAGAATGGGCTGAGTCGTATCCGATTATGAGTGAATTGAGAACAGAACTGGATATGGAGACGTATTTACAAAGGCTTGAAGCCTGTGTGCAGAAAGAATCGTATATGCTGTTTGCCTTATATGAAAATACAGCAATCAGAGCGCTGTGCGGGGCTCTGCCGAGAGTTTCCATTCATAAAGGAGAGCACTTATGGATTGCGGATCTTGTTACAACGGCACCTTGCCGATCAAAGGGATACGGCAAAATGCTTTTGGATTATGCCTCAGACTGGGCGAGAAAAGCCGGACTTGGTTTTGTCAGTCTTTCATCTGGCCTGCAGCGTAAAGACGCACATCGATTTTATACAGATAAAATGGGTTTTACTATAGAAAGTTATTTGTTCCGAAAACCGGTATAACGAAAAAAAAGACGCCTGAAAAGGCGTCTTTTTTAAAAGCCAAACTGTAAATTCGTATCTACAGATACAATGGTATACACACAAATAATCACAAAGAGATTAAGGATGACGCCGAGCAGGCCGGGACCTGTGCGCCCTCTCTTGATGAAGAGTTCAACAACGCCGAACGGAACGGCAGCCATGGCGAACGGAAGCATTTGATAGGAATAAAACGTGACGTTGCTGATAATGGCCAAATTCAGCAACAGCAGGGACAGAACCGCTGTCCCGACAGAGATCCAGCCGAATACATTGTGTTCTTTAAAAATTCTTACCAGTTCCATAATTCCACCTCGCCGACATTCGCTGATTTTACAGATTTATTTTTCAGCATGCGCTGGATTTCCTTGGTTGGCCCTGTAACGACCGAACCGTATACATTGACACCGTTTTTCTCTACATAATCTAATCGGTTATCTACATTCAGGTCTTTTCGTTTTGAAATGACCTGAGCCCATTTTTCGTGTTTGGACATGAATTTCAGGGCGTTGATAAACTGATCGCCATTCGACTTGCCTTTTGTATTAAGGGCGGCCAAGAACTTTGAATCCTTTCCAGGATAGCCAAGAGGTTCTGTGGAAGCTGTCTTATTTGCCTTTTTCTCTGTTTCGATTGCGTTCCACAAAAAGCTCACATCATAGCCTTTGAATTTGTTATACACGTCTTTTGTCGGATATGCACGGTCATATGAAAGGTAGACCTCTGATACCGTTCCTTCAGGCAATGTGCTTAACGTTTTTTCTGCTTTTGCGGTCGTTTGTTCAGACTTGTTTGAAGGATGTGTAAAGTAATGGCCGGTTTTATTCACTTCTAAGTCATAGTAGTTTACTGCCGGCGCTTTTACTTTGTTATAAAACATTTCAACCCGTTCATTCCCTACGGCAGCCGTCTTCGTGCCAATCTGCTTTTGCAGCGGGAATTCCGTATTCATTCCAAATAGCTTCACTTGGCTTTTCAGTCCGGAAGTATCAACAAGAACATTCGGCATGGTCAGGGCTACAGTGACTGCGGCAGTTTCCATAAACTCATTGCCGGTGCTGTGTTTTCCACCCATTCCGTAATAGAGGTAGCTTCCCAGCGTACAAAGCGGCAAAATCATCAATGTCGAAATGACGGCAAGCACAGAAATTCGCAAATAAGACTTGCGTTTGCCGTAGGCTAAAATCGCTTTTTGTTTTTCAGGACTGATGCTGAGATCCCAATCGTTATCGTCCTCTAGTTCGCTGTCAATCAGTTCCTGATATACTTCGAGCTTCTCAAGTTCTTCCTCAAATGCAGTCATTTCCTGGTCGCTCATTTCCCCATTTTTATATTGATCAAAACGCTTTTTAAATTCTTCATTCATCATTAACACCTCTATTATAAAGTGCTTTCAGCCGCTGTCTGGCACGAAATAAAACACTTTTAAAATTCGCCTCTGAAATATTCATAATATGGGATGCTTCTTTGTAGTTTAACTCTTTTAAATAATATAGCGTTAAGGCCTCCCGATAATTATCGGGGAGCTCGGACATATAACCAGTCAGCACTTCCTTTATCTCTACCTGATGGGCAGGACTTTGAACAGCATTTTGAAAGAGGCTTCCGATTAAGTCATCAGAAATGGTTACTTCTTTCTTATGCTTTCTGACGTAATCAATGAAGGCGTTTCGCGCCACTTGAAAAAGCCAGGGCTTTACTTTGCTGTGATCATAGGAGTGAATGTGTATGTATGCCCGCATAAAGGTTTCCTGCAGCAAGTCTTCAGCAAGATGCTTGTCTTTTGTCATGGAGAGCAGGAACCTGTAAACATCATTCATGTACATTTGGTAAATTTCATCGATCGTCACTGCCTTTTCTCCCCTCTATGTTATACACGCATAAGAAAGGTTTAAAGTTGCACATTACATGCAAACGGCTTTTTTATACCTAATCAAACACCATTACTATATAGTACCCAAAAATGGCCGCAAAAGATAGTGCGGAGAAATGTTTAACATTTTTTCCAGAGGGGAAAAGATAGTGAAAAAGTGAAGGAGTGGCACAATGGAATATACCAGTATAGCAGATACAGGAATAGAAGCCTCTAGAATCGGCCTCGGCACATGGGCCATTGGCGGAACGATGTGGGGAGGCACTGACGAAAAAACATCGATTGAAACAATCCGCGCCGCTCTTGATCAGGGGATTACACTGATTGACACCGCACCGGCTTACGGCTTCGGGCAGTCCGAGGAAATCGTCGGAAAGGCAATCAAAGAGTATGGCAAAAGAGACCAGGTGATTCTCGCAACGAAAACGGCTCTGGACTGGAAGAACAACCAGCTGTTCCGCCATGCGAACAGAGCGAGAATTGTAGAGGAAGTTGAGAATTCTTTGAAGCGGCTTCAAACAGACTATATTGATCTTTATCAGGTGCATTGGCCCGATCCGCTTGTGCCAATTGAAGAAACGGCTGAAGTCATGAAGGAATTATATGATGCGGGAAAAATCCGGGCGATTGGCGTCAGCAATTTTTCAATTGAGCAAATGGATACATTTCGCGCCGTCGCACCTCTCCATACGATTCAGCCTCCATATAATCTGTTTGAAAGAGAGATGGAAGAGAGTGTTCTTCCTTATGCGAAAGATAACAAGATAACAACATTATTATACGGCAGTTTATGCAGAGGGCTGTTAACAGGCAAAATGACCGAAGAGTATACATTTGAGGGCGATGATCTGCGTAATCACGATCCAAAATTCCAGAAGCCCCGCTTTAAAGAGTATCTTTCTGCTGTCAATCAATTGGATAAGCTGGCGAAGACACGTTATGGAAAATCAGTGATTCACTTGGCTGTCAGATGGATCTTAGATCAGCCGGGAGCGGATATCGCTCTTTGGGGAGCAAGAAAGCCTGGGCAGCTTGAGGCCCTATCTGAGATTACAGGCTGGACGCTGAACAGTGAAGATCAGAAAGATATCAATACTATATTGGAAAATACGATATCAGACCCTGTCGGACCGGAGTTTATGGCCCCGCCGACCAGAGAGGAAATATAACAAAAGCTGAGGGCGAATCCTCAGCTTTCAGCGTGTCGACAAACCCTCGCATTCGTTGTCAGGCCTGCGCGTCGGTGCTCACGAATGATGAAGGGACAGCGGCTAAATGCTTAGGCGTCCTGCCCAAACACCGCTGTCATCACATCCTGTGAAAGTCTGCTCCATGCTAGCCTTTCCTAGACTCAAGGATTTTCAATCACGCTGAATAGATGACAAAAACATAAAATGAAAACCATTTTATGATTTTATCAACAATCTAAAAGCTGAGGGCGAATCCTCAGCTTTTTGGCGTTTTAACGGGAGAAATCTTAAAAATTAGTACCAGGTAATAAAAAATGTTGTTATAATAGATGACAGAAAGAATCATTGATTACGACAAAGGAAGTGCGATATGTATAAGTTTTGTGCAAATGCTTTAAAAGTTATTCTTTCTCTTCGCGGAGGAGTGAAGGTGTATAACAAAGAAAACCTTCCGGCCGATTCAGGTTTTGTCATCGCGTGTACACATTCCGGCTGGGTTGATGTGATTACACTCGGAGTCGGGATTCTTCCTTATCAAATACACTACATGGCGAAAAAAGAGCTTTTTCAAAATAAATGGATCGGTTCGTTTCTGAAGAAAATTCATGCCTTTCCGGTAGATCGGGAAAATCCCGGGCCAAGCAGTATTAAAACGCCGATTAAGCTGCTGAAAGAAGGAGAGATCGTCGGTATCTTCCCAAGCGGAACAAGAACCTCTGAGGATGTGCCTTTGAAAAGAGGTGCGGTGACGATTGCGCAAATGGGGAAAGCGCCGCTTGTCCCCGCTGCATATCAGGGCCCTTCAAGCGGAAAAGAATTATTCAAAAAAGGAAAAATGAAGCTGATTATCGGTGAGCCTCTTCACCAGGCTGATTTTGCCCACCTGCCTTCAAAGGAAAGACTTGCAGCAATGACAGAGGCTTTGAATCAGCGGATTAAAGAACTAGAGAATAAGCTTGATCAGCTATAAGGCGTTCTGAGAGATTGCCCTGAACTGTGAAAATAAGAAAAGCACCTTATACAAGGTGCTTTTCTTATTATGCTTCCTGCTGGTTAGCTGTCTCCAGAAGTTCTTCTTCTTGAAGCTTTTTCACTTCAATATATGCGACGTGGTGGCCGTCAATTTCATTAATGATGAATTCGCAGCCTTCTTCGATGATGGAATCATCTTTTTCAACATCGTATTTTTGAGTAAGGAACCAGCCGCCGATTGTGTCGACTTCTTCGTTCTCTAAATGAATGCCCAGCAGGTCGTTTACTTGGTCAATTAACACTTTTCCGTCAAGAATATAATGGCCTTCGCCGATTTTGCGGATTTCGCTAATTTCATCAATATCAAATTCGTCGCGGATTTCACCGACAATTTCCTCAATGATGTCCTCAACCGTCACAAGCCCGGCAGTACCGCCGTATTCATCAGACAAAATGGCCATGTGGACCCTCTCTTTTTGCATTTTGACAAGCAGGTCTTGGATCGGCGCAGATTCAATGACATGAATGATCGGGTTGACGAATTGAGAAATGGTGGAATCAACAGATACCTCACCGCTGATGCAGGCGGTCAGCACTTCTTTAATGTTAATAACCCCGATAATGTTATCTTTATCGCCCTCTTCCACAGGGTAGCGGGTATATTTTTCAATCTGAATGATGTCCATCATTTCAGAAATCTTGATATCATGCGGAAGGCTGACAATTTCGGTCCGCGGAATCATAATTTCTTTCGCGAGCCTGTCGTCAAATTCAAAGATTTTATTCACATATTTAAACTCTGATTGGTTGATTTCACCGCTTTTATAGCTTTCAGACAAAATGATTCGCAGCTCTTCTTCTGAGTGAGCCAGTTCGTTTTCTGAAACGGTCTCCAGGCCAAATGCTTTGGTCAATAACCGTGCGGAATTGTTCAAAAGCCAAATGAATGGGAACGCGATGCGGTAAAACCAAATCAGCGGTTTCGCAAACAGCATAGACACTGCTTCCGCCTTTTGGATAGCAACTGTCTTAGGTGCAAGTTCTCCGACAACAACGTGTAAGAACGTGATAATGGCATACGCAAAAATAAACGATATGACATGTGAAAGGGAACCTGGAACGTTCATTTGTACGAAAAGCGGGTGAAGCAGCCTTTCAATCGTTGATTCACCTAAAACCCCTAATCCGATGGAAGTCAATGTAATTCCGAGCTGACACGCAGATAAATATTCATCAAGATGCGTGGTCACTTTTTTTACGGCTATTGCTGCTTTATTTCCTTCCGCGATCAGCTGATCGATCCGTGAGCCTCTGATTCTGATAATGGCAAACTCAGATGCCACGAAAAATGCCGTCAGGGCGATTAAAACAGCAACTAAAATCAAATTCACTATGTCCAATTAGAACCTTCACTCTAGCAATGAGAATGAAGGTAACACCTCCTGTTAGATAAAATGGTTTTAACTTAACAGCAGCATAAATGATTGGAACACGGCGAGCTTTTCAGGCGGGAGTTTGCTTTTCAGCTTGTCACGATCCTCGGGCTTCAGCCGTTCAAACCGATGCAAGATTCCGGAGATGTTTTGATTCATATGATCAATTTCTAATGCCAGATTTCCAATTTCATCATCAAGTTTAGCTGAAGAGGGAAACTGGTTCTCCAGTCGATCTTTAATATCGGACAGGGCCAATCGCTGCTTCTTGCAATCTACAATAAATATAAGTCGTTTGAGTGCATTTTCGTCGTAGTAACGGTAATTTGAACAGGATCTGGCCGGCGTAAGCAGACCGAGATTCGTATAATAATCAACTGTCCGTTTCGTTACTCCGGCGAGTGCCGCTAGTTCACTGATGCGATAAGTCTCAGCCCCATCTATATCCCTCCCAACCATCACGTTATAGTTATGAGAATAGTTTAATATATGAACGGTGTCTTGCACAAGTTTATTGTTTTTTTCAGACCGGAATTGGAAGTTGTGGAATTCATCATCTGATTGAAGTAACATAGGAAGATAGAATTTTCAAATTTTTATATGCGGAAGGGACAGATGAAATTGGCTGGGTTATCCCGGGAAGTTGAAGAAAATTTAAATAAAGGATCATGGATTCGCAAGCTGTTTGATGAAGGTGCAAGGCTGAAGAAGGAGTTCGGGGAAGACCAGGTATTTGATTTTTCACTCGGCAACCCGATTGTTGAACCGCCTGAAGCTTTTAAGAGAGCGTTAATAGAGGAAGCTGAAAAAGGCAGCCACGGATACATACAAAACCAAGGGCTTCCTGCAGCGAGAGAAAAAGTCGCGCAATTTCTGGGGTCACGTTTTGAAGCTGATTTCTCAGCGGAGCGTATCGTCATGACGGTGGGCGCGGGAGGCGCTTTGAATGTTGCGTTAAAAAGCATCGTAAACCCTGGGGAAGAAGTCATTATTCTTGCACCTTATTTTGCCGAATATAAGTTGTATATTGAGAACTACGGGGGAAAAGCCGTCAGCTGCCCGTTGACAAGCCGGTTTGAGATCGACATTGAAGCGGTAAGGCAATCGATCACTCCACAGACGAAAGGGCTGATCCTCAATACACCGCATAACCCCACAGGCACTGTTCTCAGCCAGAAAAATATAGACGATTTAGGCGCTTTATTAAAAGAAATAGAAGAGAAGAGCGGCCAGACGATTTATGTGCTGTTTGATGAACCGTACAGTCAATTAATCTATGATGAAGAGCTTGCAAATCCGTTTCAATCGTACCATCGTGTGATATTGGCTAGCTCATTCAGTAAAGATCTAGGCATAGCCGGGGAGCGGCTCGGGTATATCGGATTGGACAGCCGAATGCCGGATGCGGACCTTTTGATCAACGCTTTTGTGTATTGTAATCGAACGCTTGGATTTGTGAATGCCCCTGTCATGATGCAGCGGGCTGTGGCACGAATGGATGATTTAAGAGTAGACGCGAGCGCTTATAAAGAGCGCCGGGATTTAATGGTAGACATTTTAAAAGAAGCCGGTTTTGAATTTGAAATGCCAAAGGGAGGTTTCTTTGTTTTTCCAAAATCGCCGATTGAAGATGAAGTTGCATTTTGCGTGCATGCCGCCCAAAAATACAAATTATTAATTGTGCCGAGCAGCGGTTTTGGAATGAGCGGGCATTTCCGATTATCCTTCAGTGTGCCGATCGAGCAGATTAAAAACTCACGGGACATTTTCATTTCTTTATATAAAGATTTTGCTTAAGAAGGCAAAGAAAAGAAAACAGTTTTCAAGGCTGTTTTCTTTTTATATCCGCAAAAACCTTCGTCTTCCAATCCAGACAGGCGCAGAATTGACAAGCAGGCATGCAGTTAAGGCTTTCTTCATGATAAAAGTCTAAAAATTAAAAATCATTTTTGGAATGAGTTGTGTTACAATAAAATATACAATTTATAATCAAACTTTGACTTTTGGAGGTGGTATGATGGGGCCCTCTGCTTAGGCAACAATACACCGCGTACCTCAATGTTAAGGAAAAATGATTATATCAGGAGGTGACTCCTTATCCTTTGTTGAGAGGATAGGGTTAAATGGACGATATTGACAGTCTGATTTTAATTGGCGTGCTCATTGCTTTAACCGCGTTTTTCGTTGCAAGCGAGTTTGCGATTGTTAGAGTAAGGAGATCCAGAATAGATCAGCTTATCACAGAAGGAAACAAACGGGCGATACTCGCAAGGCGTGTCATTACAGATTTGGATGAATATTTATCCGCATCCCAGCTGGGCATTACATTGACATCAATTGGACTTGGCGTACTGGGTGAACCGGCCTTTGAACGGCTGCTGCATCCATTGTTTGAACCGCTCGGCTTGCCGGACTCGGTTTCACATGCAGTCTCTTTTGCAGTCGCGTACGGCTTGATCACGTTCCTGCACGTTGTTGTAGGTGAACTGGCCCCGAAAACGGTCGCGATTCAAAAGGCAGAACAGCTGACTTTACTGATAGCGGGCCCTTTGCGTTTATTCTATTTGCTCCTGTTTCCGTTTATTTGGATCCTCAATGGATCGGCGCGGCTTTTATGCGGGATGTTCGGTTTGAAGCCTGCGTCAGAACATGATGGTTCCCATTCTGAGGAAGAACTCAGGATGCTGTTATCTGAGAGTTTAAAAAACGGAGAGATTAATCCGTCTGAATATAAATATGTGAATAAGATTTTTGAATTTGATAATCGGATCGCCAAAGAAATTATGATACCGCGGAAGGAAATGGCTGCTGTGTCAACTGAGATGACGATGGCCGAGATGCTTGAAGTCATGCTGAAGGAAAAATACACGCGCTGGCCAGTCACAGATGGAGACAAAGACAGTGTGATCGGTTTGGTCAATACGAAGCATTTGTTTTCTGATTTGCTGTTTATGACAGAAGAAGAACGAATGAAGATGACGATCCATCCGTATGTGAGGCCGGTCATCGAAGTGATTGAAACGATCCCGGTTCATGACTTGCTGATTAAAATGCAGCGCGAGCGCATTCATATGGCTATATTGTCGGATGAATACGGAGGAACCTCGGGACTTGTGACGACAGAGGATATTCTTGAGGAAATTGTCGGAGAGATCAGAGATGAATTTGATGAAGATGAACAGCCGCTGATCCAAAAGCTTGGCGACGGCCATTATGTGATGGATGGAAAGGTTCGGATCGATCAGGTGAACAGCCTTCTTGGCGCATCGATTCAAGAAGACGTCGATACGATCGGCGGGCTGATATTAAAAGAAAACATCGATATTGAGGCTGGTGAATCCATTCGCATCGGTTCATATACGATAAAGGTGCTGAAGATGGACGGCCGATTAATCAAGCAAATCGATATAAAAGAAGAAGCCGGCAACACAACCGGGATTACGGCGCACCACAAGCTGCCGCTGCCTGAGCCTGTGATGCTGAACAGTGCAACCTTGAGCGAGAAATAAGCTCAAGGTTTTTTTATATTGTGATTGTCCAGCCGCACCAAAATGCCAAAAGCGACCCGCAAAGTGTCAGGGCGATGTACAAGATGCTTTCTATTACACGTTTGGCCATAAGGAGTTGAATACTTTCAACGCTGAAAGTGGAAAAGGTCGTAAAGGCGCCAAAAAACCCTGTGCCGATGATAAGCGAGAGCGAAGCATTTGCAACGTGAAGTCCTGTAAATATTCCGAGCCCGAGAGCTCCGAGAATATTGACTGTCAGTATGCCAATGGGCAGGCTGAGACCTTTGGTTTTGGCGGTTATGACATTGCCAAGCCAGAAGCGAAGCATTGCACCAAGTCCGCCCCCTATGAAAATACCCGCTAGTGTCATCTTTCCTGCAGCCCCTTTCTTTGCTGAATGCCTGCTATGCGCCGTCCCGCAAAAACACCAATCAGTGCAAATATGATCCCTGATATCAATGAGGCTGCCACATATAAAAGAGCCAATGAGGGTTGTCCTTGCAAAAGCATCACTGTTTCCTTAGAAAACGTGGACATTGTTGTGAAGCCTCCGCAAAAGCCGGTGCCTAAAAAAGCCGACAGCAGAGGCCGTTTTGCCCCGGTCATAAAAAATCCGGTCAAAATGCCTAATAGAAGGCTGCCTGCCGCATTTTCCAGCCAGGTTGCCGCCGGGAACTGACCGGTGTGTATCCATAAGTTTAATCCGTATCGGAGGCAGGCGCCAAGCGCGCCTCCGATAAAAACCGCGCTATATATTTTCATGTTTGCCATCCTTTATGATGAAATCCGGGTAATCTGTAACGATGCCGTCCACGCCCATGGCTTGTAATTTTGCCGCTGTCTTTTGATTGTTGACAGTCCATGCAAATATGTTTAAGCCATTTTTATGGACGGAGCCGATCATCAGACGGTTGAGCCGTGTGTATTTTATATTGACATAGTTTGCAAAAGAGCGGAAGGCCTTCATCTGATTTCTGGACAGCATACCAAAGTTGGGCCTTGTAATGATGGCTGTCGGAATCGATGGATAAAGCTCGCGGAACCTTTGGACGGAGCGGAACTGAAAGGATTGAACAATATTATTGATAGAAAAAGAAAATTGCCCTAATAGCTGTCCCACCTCTTCTTCAATTCCGACTTGAGACGGATGGCCTTTTAGTTCAATTAAAAGGCCGATTTTTTTGTGGTAGCGCTTGAGCACCGCTTCCAGGGTCGGAATACGCTCTCCTTGAAAAGCGGGACCGTACCAGCTTCCTGCATCGAGTTTTTGCAATTCCTCCAAGGTAAAATCCTTAACAAAGCCCGATCCGTTTGTTGTTCGGTCAACCCTGTCATCGTGTATCACAACAATCTGCCTGTCTTTTGTAAGCTGGACATCCAGTTCGATCATATCTGCATTCATTTTCACCGCAAGGTCAAATGCGGCAATCGTATTTTCCGGAGCGTAGCCGGATGCTCCGCGATGGGCAATGATGTACAAGCTAAGTCAGCTCCTCGTATGGGCATTTCTGTTATTGTATCAAATCCATATATGCACCGCGATACAAACTGGTGAATTTTTTCTGCCATATCGGAATGGTCCGGGCTGAGGAATGCGTATAACTAAAAAAAGACACTCAGCGTATCAGAACACATTTCGTCAGAAAATTAGGTCTTTCGACATGTTCACAACAAAATATGATCCTTTATAATAGCAAAAAAGGAGGCGAGATCATGGGAAAAGGGAGAATCAGAGTGGAGGAAAGAATTAAAGCCGAAACGGATGCTGAAATGCAAAAAGCAACTCTCCTTGATCAGACACAAACGAAAAAAGGTAAGTGACTGTCCCTATTGAATCTGGCTGATAGATGAATTGAGAAATGACCCCGGCGTTTCGCCGGGGTTTTGTGCTGCAAAAGACATTTAAATGAACATCTTTACGAATATTTTAGTATAATAAACAATTGATTGGGATAGAGGGGAGACAGTCATGCCGGATTATCTGCAGCAGTATTTTACGCTTGATAACATCATACAAATCGGCATCAGCTTGGCGATTTTGCTGGTGTTTCTTATACTTAGAAAATTATTCACAAGATATTTCTTTAACCTGCTTTTTAATTTGACAAACCGGCCGAAAACAGAAATTTTTAAACAGGTGGTTCTGGCGTTTGATAAGCCGGCCAGATGGTTTTTTGTTGCCCTTGGGCTGTTTTTAGCGATCCGGTATTCACCGTTTTTAGATGAGCAAATGCCGGTCATCAGCAAAATATACCGCTCACTGATTGTGGCGCTCTTGTGCTGGGGTCTTTGTAATTTGACCGCAACATCGTCGTTTATCTTCCATAAGGTGAATCAGCGCTTCGAGCTTGACATGGATGACATTCTGGCCCCGTTTTTATCCAAATTGCTCCGTTTTGTGATCATTGCGCTCAGTGTCAGTGTGATCGCTCAGGAATTCAATTATGATGTCAACGGATTTGTAGCGGGCCTAGGTCTTGGCGGACTGGCTTTTGCGCTTGCCGCGAAGGATACCATCAGCAACTTCTTCGGCGGTATTATTATTATTACTGAAAAGCCGTTTACAATTGGTGACTGGGTGGAGACGTCGACAGTAACAGGATCAGTCGAGGATATTACCTTTAGGAGCACGAGATTCAGAACAGCACAGGGGGCGCTTGTAACGGTGCCGAACTCTACGCTGTCGATGGAAGCGATCACGAACTGGACAAGAATGACCAAACGCCAGATTACGTTTTCCATCCATGTGTCCTACGCTACGCCGATTGAGAACCTTGAACGCTCCATTCATTCTCTCAGAACAATGCTCTTAGAGCATGAGGGCGTTGATAATGAAACAATCATGGTCAACTTCGATACGTTTGCCGACAGCTACTACAATTTATTTTTTAACTTCTATACAAAAACGACAGTTTGGGCTGAAAACCTTAATATTAGAGAGGATATCAACTATAAAATTATTGAGATTTTAGGTGCAGAAGGTGTCCAGTTTGCATATCCCGGCCAAATGGTTGTTGTCAAGCAAAAGCACGAAAGCGACCCATTCCAGGTGAATCTAAATAAAGAGGAAAAGGAACGGGCTTAAAAGAGAGACTTCGTCTGACAGAGGCGGAGTCTTTTTCATGGTAAAATAAGAGAAAAAGGCGGTGTTGAGTTGGAAGCATTCAAAAGTATTCTACATGAAGCACAGCGAATTGTTGTGCTGACAGGAGCGGGAATGAGCACAGAATCAGGGATTCCCGACTTTCGTTCAGCAGGGGGCATTTGGACGGAAGATGCCTCAAGAATGGAAGCGATGAGCCTTGATTATTTTTTAAGTCATCCGCGTCTGTTTTGGCCCAAATTCAAAGAATTGTTCCAGATGAAAATGAGCGGCAGCTTTGAACCGAATGAAGGACACTTGCTTTTAGCTGAGCTGGAGAAGCAAGGGAAGCAGGTCGATATTTTTACGCAAAACATTGACGGTCTTCATAAAAAAGCGGGGAGCAGGCATGTATACGAACTGCATGGTTCTATCCAGACAGCAGCTTGTCCGGCATGCGGCGCCCGATATGATCTTCCCCATTTGCTGGAGCGGGAGGTGCCGGAGTGCACGGCGGCCGGAAACAATGGGGACATTTGCGGAACGGTTTTAAAAACCGATGTTGTTCTCTTTGGCGACGCCGTCATGCACTTTGACACCCTTTATGAAAAGCTGGATCAAGCAGATCTTTTATTGGTTATCGGCACGTCTCTCGAAGTGGCTCCGGCTAGATTTGTGCCTGAGGATGCAAGTCTGATTCCCGGCATGAAGAAAGTCATCATAAACCTTGAACCAACGTATTGCGACAGCTTGTTTGACATGGTCATCCATCAAAAAATCGGCGAGTTTGCCCGAAGTTTGGGCATAAAAAAGTGAGCCGCCTTATGCGCCTCACTTTTTTATTCATGAACAGGAACCATTGTGTCCTCTAACACTCCGAAGGAATAGCCTTTTTCTTTTAATTTATTGATTAGTACCGGCAGCGCGTTTACGGTAGCGGGAAGATCATGCATGAGAATCACATTCGGGCGGCCTGAAGAGCTGTGTTCCATATTTTCAAGCTGCTCTAACACGGCCGTCACATACTTTGAATTTCGGTATTTCCAGTCCATGCTGTCAATCGTCCAATCCCAGTACACAAAACCGTCTTTCTCAAGATTGCGGATTTGTGAGGGGGTTAGTGACGGCTTGCTTCCGTAGGGCGTTCTGACAAGAGCGGTTTTATATCCTGTAATGTCCTGCAGCGTGTCACGCGCCTCCTGCATTTCTTTTAGCGGAGATGTCGGTGTTTGATAGAACAATCTGTTATTGTGGGTAACGCCATGTAAACCGAGTGCGTGGCCTTCCTTTTCTGCTCTTTTCACAGCTTGTTTGAATTCGTTCATCCGCGGTGACAGCATAAAAAACGTCGCTTTTACATCAGCGCTTTTCAGTACATCGAGCAAGCGGTTTGTAAAGGCTGACGGGCCGTCATCGAAGGTTAAGTAAACCGTTTTATCTCCCATGTCCTGCTTTGTCTGCAGATGTTTTATCAGCAGATCGGGGGAGTCGTTTTTCAGCTTAAGGCTTTCCTTCTCATCTCGAAGCTGTCCGTTAGTTGTGACAGTGACTTCCTTTGCTTTCGTTGAACTGTTGGAATAACCCAAAATAACCATAAGCAAAAGCAGCACACATAAAACTGCTAAACTTGCAAATTTAAAAGCAAGCGAAACTGCAGAAGGAGAAGCCTCTCCTCTCGTTTGTCGCATAACAATCTCTCCATTGGCATAAAATCTCTACATAATGCTGTACAGCAGGCAGCTTATGAAGATGCCTTATGTTTACAACCTATGTATTACCAGTCAAGTATACAGGAATAAAACTGGAAAGCACATAGAAAATTTGTCGAAATGTCAGATTTTAAGGAAAAAATAAACTCCTTTCCGCTATAGATCTCTTGATCTTTCTGTTTTTCAGCTTGTCCAATATGGTAGAATTAGTGATAATGACAGCTTGAATGACATCAGGGACATCTCGAAAAGGGAGGGCTTTTATGAAGGTTTTAGTCAATGGCCGGCTGATTGGGCGCAGTGAAGCATCAATCGATTTGGAAGATCGCGGTTATCAGTTTGGTGACGGCATCTATGAAGTGATCAGGGTGTACAAAGGAGTATTGTTCGGCTTACGTGAGCATGCAGAGCGTTTTTTCAGAAGTGCTGCTGAAATTGGAATTTCACTGCCATTCAGTATAGAAGATCTCGAGTGGGACCTGCAAAAGCTTGTACAGGAAAATGCGGTCAGTGAGGGAGCGGTATACATTCAGACAACAAGAGGTGTGGCCCCGCGAAAACACCAGTATGAAGCCGGCCTCGAGCCGCAGACTACTGCTTATACGTTTACGGTGAAAAAACCGGAGCAAGAGCAGGCATACGGAGTGGCGGCCATTACAGATGAGGATCTTCGCTGGCTAAGATGTGATATCAAAAGTCTGAATTTACTGTATAATGTCATGATGAAGCAAAAGGCCTATGAAGCGGGAGCATTTGAAGCCATTTTACTTAGGGACGGCGTTGTTACGGAGGGTACATCCTCTAACGTTTATGCCGTTATCAACGGCACGGTGCGAACACATCCGGCTAACCGGCTCATTCTCAATGGAATTACACGGATGAATATTTTTGGACTGATTGAGAAGAATGGGATCAAACTGGATGAGACTCCTGTCAGTGAAGAAGAGTTGAAACAGGCGGAAGAGATCTTTATTTCGTCAACGACGGCAGAAATTATTCCGGTCGTGACGCTCGATGGACAATCGGTCGGAAGCGGGAAACCCGGACCGGTGACCAAACAGCTTCAGGCTGCTTTTCAAGAAAGCATTCAACAGGCTGCTAGCATTTCATAAATGAACGAAGAAAAGAGCCCGCTTTATACAGCGGAGCTCTTTTTATTTTTTAACAAATCCAATCAAAATGGAGATCATTGGCGATATATAGAGGAAGAACGTAAACGGGATGTAGTCTATGACTGGAACACCAAGTGCGCTCGCCATAAATGCGCCGCTGACGCCCCAAGGAATCAATGGGTTAATTAATGTTCCGCCGTCCTCTAATGATCTTGTCAGAAATTTTCGCTGGATGTTTCGTTTGTCATATAAAGATTTAAATGATTGTCCCGGTATTAATATCGATAAATACTGTTCGCCGGTTGCCAAGTTGACGCCGATGCTTGAGCAGACAGTTGCTGCAACAAGACGACCTTTTGAGCGGATGCCTTTCATGACGCCTTCCAATAGTGCAGAAATCAATCCGATTTTCTCCATCAATCCGCCGAGTGCAAAAGCAATCATAATGAGAGAGACAGAGCCCATCATGGATTGCAGTCCGCCTCTGTTGATAATTTTAGCGGCTGCCTCATTGTCAGTTTCGAAAGTTGTGCCATTTTGCAAAGCTGTCATAAACGCCTGCAGGCTGCTGTCGGGTACAAAAATAGCAGTCAAAATTCCCGAGGAAATAATTCCGGCAGTCAGAACGGGGATTACTGATACCCGTTTCATTGCCAGCAAAACGACTAAGAGCGGAGAAAGAAGGGCCCACGGTGTCACGTTTGCAGCATCTTTTATTCCGGTTATGACCTGCTGAATATTATCGGTTGAAGCAGCGTCCGCTGACACTGATGAACCGAGAAAGTAAAACAGAACGACAGTGATGAGCAAAGCTGGAATGGTTGTGCCCATCATATGGCGAATGTGTTCAAAGATCGGTATTTCGCCTATTCCAGCTGCAAAGTTGGTTGTGTCCGACATCGGCGACATTTTATCCCCAAAACAAGCGCCGCATATGACTGCGCCTGCTGTCCATTCAAGCGGAACGCCAGCCGCGCTCGCTACGCCAATCAGCGCTACCCCGATTGTGCTTACAGTTGTCAGGCTTGAGCCAACAAGTGTGCTGATGATCATACATGAAAACAAAGCAGTCAACAGAAGGTGGCTTGGTTCAATAAAGGATAGGGCATAAACTGTCACAGTCGGTATTGCGCCGCTGTACATCCAGGCGCCGATTAAGATGCCGATCAGCGCTAGAACAATAATCGGCTGTACGCCGTTTTTGATCCCGTCTACAATCCCTTTTTCAATACTCTTCCAGGAAAATCCAAACCATAAAGCTGCTGCTGAAAGCATGACAACACTTAAAAACAGCGGGATATGAGGTTCTACATGAAGCAAGAATAAGCAAGAAATAATAATGCATAACATGAATATAAATAAACCGACGGCTAACGGAAACGTCAGCTTTTTTTGAGAATCCAAAATAACACCCCATATTTATCTTTAATGCTTTTGTGCTTTTGGGCACGAAAGCATTATAACAGAAAAAAACGAAAATCTATGTTTTTTCACAATTATGAATATAAAAGAAGTGAGCACAGGGCGTGCTCACTTTACAATCAGGACGGGTATATCCGATTTCGCTGAAAGCTTTTCACTTACACTTCCGAATATTAGCTTTTTCAGCCTGTTTCGGTCTCTGCTTCCGGTTACGATCATATCGGCAGAAATGCGGTTTGCATGCTCGATAATTGATTCAGCCGGATCGCCTTCTAATATATCGATATCTCCATCTGCCTGCTGTTCATTCAGCATCATTCTGGCTTCGGCGATGACTTCTTCCGTACGGTCTTCATAGATCATTGGCTCAGGTGATGTTACATCCGATATCAGCGGATCAGGAACACTTGTCATGCCTCCGCTGATATAGCTTGCCTCAGCTGCGGGTCTGGGCGGGTCGATGACGGTCTGGTTGTCTTTCATATCATGTGAATGGGCGACGGTAATAGCGGCATTTACGGTTTTAGCAAGATCAATGGCTGTCTGAAGCGCTTTCTTACTATTTTCACTTCCGTCAAACGCAACGATGATACGGTCAGCATGGAACATCCTTCTCACCCTTTCAAAGCGTCTTACAACACTACTACCCGAATTTGAGCACAATTAACCTTTTCCTATTCAAGTAATGATTGACAATAAAAGGTTTTGTTTATATGATGATAAAAAGATGAAATCAGAATGGAAGGAGGGTTTGCTATGCCAAGGAATTTGCGTGTTTATCAAACAGTTTCATATTGGCGCGGCAAACCTTTTGTTCTGTTTTCGTGAACGGTTTTTTAGGTCGGACCGCGCGCTGAAAAGCGCTGTGCGTAACATATCGGTTAAAAAAGGCATGGAGCTAAACGCTTCATGCCTTTTTATATACAAAATCTAAGGAAAGACAGGTGTATGGGATGTGAAGACAAATATAGAGGCGAGGGCTGTTCGTGCCAAACTGGATGAAAAAAGCTGCAAGGAAAAAATAGAAGGCGGCTGATGAGGAGATGGGGATAGATGTTTTCAGTTTTGAAAAAGCTTGGCTGGTTTTTTAAGGCGTACTGGCTGCGCTATACGATTGCGATTGTCCTTTTATTAGCAGTCAATGTCATTGAAATGTTTCCGCCTAAGCTCTTGGGGAACGCCATAGATGATATGAAAGCAGGGGCGTTTACTGCGGAAGGGCTGCTGTTTTATATCGGTATCTTTTTTGTGCTGACGGCGGCCGTGTATATTATGTCTTATTTTTGGATGCATCAGCTGTTTGGCGGAGCGAATCTGATGGAGAAAATTCTTCGTACGAAGCTGATGGGGCATTTGCTGACTATGTCGCCGCCGTTTTATGAAAAAAACCGGACAGGCGATTTAATGGCACGAGGGACAAATGATCTTCAGGCCGTCAGTTTAACGACAGGGTTTGGCATCTTGACGTTAGTCGATTCTACGATGTTTATGATGACAATCTTTTTGACGATGGGGTTTTTGATCAGCTGGAAGCTGACCTTTGCCGCCATTATCCCGCTTCCAGTCATGGCGATTGCAATCAGTCTATATGGAAGTAAAATTCATGAGCGGTTTACTGAGGCCCAAAATGCGTTCGGGGCGCTGAATGACAGAGTGCTGGAATCTGTTTCAGGCGTGCGGGTGATTCGCGCGTATGTTCAGGAAACAAACGATGTTCGCCGGTTTAATGAAATGACCGCTGATGTTTATCAGAAAAATATGAAAGTGGCTTTTATTGATTCACTGTTTGAGCCGACGGTGAAACTGCTTGTCGGCGCAAGCTATCTGATTGGGCTCGGCTACGGAGCGTTTCTTGTATTCCGGAACGAGCTGACGCTTGGAGAGTTAGTGTCCTTTAACGTTTATCTCGGCATGATGATTTGGCCGATGTTTGCAATCGGTGAACTCATTAACGTGATGCAGCGCGGCAATGCGTCATTAGACCGGGTAAATGAAACTCTTTCTTATGAAACGGATGTGACAGATCCAAAACAGCCCGCTGATCTTAAAGAGCCTGGAGATATCGTTTTCAGTCATGTCAGCTTTACATATCCAAGCTCAACAAGTGACAATCTTCAGGATATTTCATTTACGGTACGAAAAGGGCAGACTGTCGGGATTGCCGGTAAAACCGGGAGCGGAAAAACGACAATTATTAAGCAGCTTTTGCGCCAGTATCCTCCAGGTGAAGGGAGCATTACATTTTCAGGTGTACCGATTCAGCAAATCCCTCTTGACCGTCTCCGCGGATGGATCGGATATGTGCCTCAGGATCATTTACTGTTTTCACGGACTGTAAAAGAAAATATTTTATACGGAAAACAGGATGCAACTGATAAAGAGGTTCAGCAAGCCATTGCCGAAGCACATTTTGAAAAAGATTTGCACATGCTTCCGTCCGGTCTGGAGACAATGGTCGGTGAAAAAGGCGTGGCACTGTCAGGCGGGCAGAAACAAAGAATTTCGATTGCGAGAGCACTCATGGCGAATCCGGAAATCTTGATTCTGGATGATTCACTTTCCGCTGTAGATGCCAAAACAGAGGCTGCAATTATCAAGAACATCAGAGAAAACCGCAAAGGAAAAACGACATTTATTTTGACACACCGATTATCCGCGGTAGAGCACGCTGACCTGATCCTTGTGATGGACGGCGGCGTCATTGCTGAGAGAGGCACGCATCAAGAACTGCTGGCCAATAATGGGTGGTACCGGGAACAATATGAAAGACAGCAGCTGTTCACGGCCGAAGAAGGGGGAGCAGGGGCATGAAAATAGGAAAAACGTTATGGAGATACGCACTCCTTTATCGAAAATTGCTGATCACGGCCGTCCTATTGCTAGCTGTCGCCGTCGGTGCAGAACTGACCGGGCCGTTTATCGGCAAGAAAATGATAGACGACCATATCCTCGGCATTGAGAGAACATGGTATGAAGCTGCGGAAAAAGATAAAAATGCCGTTCAGTTTCACGGCGTCTCATATGTCAGAGAGGACCGATTGCATGAGCCTGTTTCAAAAGCAAAAGAAGCGCATATTTATCAAGTGGGAATGGCGTTCTATTTTGTTGATCAGGCTGTCAGCTTCGACGGGAATAGAACGGTTTCTGACGGGAAGCTGACGATCACAAACGGAGACAAGAGCCGGGCATATGCTGCCGAAAAGCTGACTAAGCAGGAACTTTTCCAGTTCTATCAGCCGGAAATAAAGGGAATGGTGTTTCTGATCTGCCTGTATGGGGGCTTGCTTGTGTTTTCGGTATTCTTTCAATACGGACAGCATTATCTGCTGCAGATGAGCGCCAATCGGATTATTCAAAAGATGAGGCAGGACGTGTTTTCGCACATACAGAAAATGCCGATTCGCTATTTTGACAACCTTCCGGCCGGAAAAGTTGTTGCGCGGATTACCAATGATACGGAGGCTATCAGGGATTTATATGTCACAGTGCTTTCAACATTTGTGACAAGCGGAATCTATATGTTCGGGATATTCACGGCTTTGTTTCTGCTTGATGTGAAGCTTGCGTTTGTATGTCTGGCAATTGTGCCGATTATCTGGCTGTGGTCTGTCATATACCGGAGATATGCGTCATATTACAACCAAAAAATCCGCTCGATCAACAGTGACATTAACGCAAAAATGAATGAGTCAATTCAAGGCATGACCATTATTCAGGCTTTCCGCCATCAAAAGGAAACAATGAGAGAATTTGAGGAATTAAATGAATCACATTTTTATTTCCAAAACAGGATGCTGAATTTAAACTCCTTAATGTCCCATAATCTGGTCAATGTCATCCGCAATCTTGCGTTCGTCTGTCTGATCTGGCATTTTGGCGGTGCGAGCCTGAATGCGGCCGGGATTGTTTCTATCGGTGTGCTGTACGCGTTTGTCGATTATTTGAACCGGTTATTTCAGCCGATCACAGGCATCGTCAATCAGTTTTCAAAGCTGGAGCTTGCAAGGGTCTCCGCCGGGCGTGTTTTTGAACTGCTTGAAGAAAAGAATACGGAAGAAGCGGGTGAACCGGCGAAGGAGCGCGCGCTGGGACGGGTTGAATTTCGTGATGTGTCATTTGCCTATCAAGAAGGTGAAGAGGTATTAAAGCATATTTCCTTTACTGCGCAAAAAGGCGAAACCGTAGCGCTCGTCGGCCATACCGGATCAGGAAAAAGCTCGATTTTGAATCTTCTGTTTCGTTTTTATGATGCGCAAAAAGGGGATATTCTGATTGATGGGAGAAGCATTTACAACATGTCAAGACAGGAACTCAGATCCCATATGGGCATTGTGCTTCAGGACCCGTACTTATTCTCGGGTACAATCGGATCTAACGTAAGTCTGAATGACGAAAGAATGACTGAAGAAGAGATAAAAAATGCACTGCGGCAAGTCGGTGCTGAGCCTCTTCTAAAGAAGCTTCCGAAGGGCATTAATGAACCCGTGATTGAAAAAGGCAGCACGCTATCCTCTGGAGAGCGGCAGTTAATTTCTTTCGCTAGAGCTTTGGCGTTTGATCCCGCGATCTTGATTTTAGATGAGGCAACGGCGCATATTGATACAGAGACAGAGGCCGTGATCCAGAAGGCGCTTGATGTCGTCAAACAAGGACGCACCACCTTCGTCATCGCTCACCGGCTTTCAACAATCAGAAATGCTGATCAGATTTTGGTTCTTGATAAAGGAGAAATTGTTGAGAGAGGGAACCACGAGGAACTGATGGCATTAGAAGGCCAATATTATCAAATGTATGAACTGCAAAAGGGACAGAAACATTCCATTGCATAACGCTCAAAAAACCCAAAACAATCGTGTTTTGGGCTTTTGGTTTATGTAGTCAATAAGCCAGACCGACACGGTATCCGACATACTTACCTGTAACAAGCTCACGATATAAAAAGTCCGCAGTATCGCCGACCGAAATGCTTGTGCCGCCCTCAGGCAAAACGTTACGCTCCGTACGATAAACGCCGGTTGCTGTTCCGTCCGGGAGGTAAGTGGGGCAGATGATTGTCCAGTCTAATGATGATTCTTTAAGCATTTCGTATACTTTTGCATGCTCCTTAGCTGCGCGGGTCTGCTTTCGTTTCGATTCATTTGTTTCAAACCGGTATTTTCCCGGTTCATATCGGGAATCTAGGATCCCTGCGGTGCCGATCGTAATAAGCCGTTTGATATGCTGTTCCTCCAAAGCGGAGAGAATGTGTGCCATAGCAGTTGACAAGGTATCATCACCATCTGTGCCTAGACAGCTGATCACGATTTCAGCATTCTCCATTATTTTTTTCACATCTTCTAAGCGGCGGGCGTTCCCCATGACAGTTCTGTCTTTTGAAAGGGGAAGATCAGCATGTTGAGATCTGATCAGAGCGAAAATATCAAATCTTTCATCTGCTGCAGCTTGTGTTAAAAAGGCTTGTCCGACGCGGCCGCTGGCTCCTAGTAAAGCGATTTTCATCAAAAAACCTCCTCGCCTTTCATTATAAAAGGATGTTCTCAGTTTGAACAGCGCGGGAAAGAATACCTGTACAAATAAACAGAACGATGGGAAACATATTCATGAATCATGGATACACTTACGAACTGAACCAGCTCCCAATTCACAATGGTGATGAATGACACCCCGATTCCCTCCCTTTTTTTCTAGGATATGTGGAGCAGGAAAAAAGGGTGACAAAATAAAGAGAGCGCGGAAACCGCGCCCTCTATAGCCATTTATTGAATTGTTATTGAACTCTGCCGCCCATTTGCTGCTGAGCGAAAGATACTAAACGTTTTGTGATTTCTCCTCCGACAGAACCGTTAGCGCGAGAAGTTGTGTCCGCTCCAAGGTTAACGCCGAATTCAGAAGCGATTTCAAGTTTCATTTGATCGATAGCCTGAGCTGCGCCAGGAACTAGTAAGTCATTTGAAGAGTTTTGGTTAGCCATGTGTAAAATCTCCTTTTTATTTAGTATGGTTGGGTTAACTGGAGTTGCACCAGATCTGTGAACCCTTATCGGGTGTCACTGCCGCCTCGGCGTAACCCAATGCTTTGCCGGCTTGTTACTACGTATTATGTTAAAATGGCCGGAAACTCATGCGGAGAATTGTGTGGTAAATCTTGAGAAAGAAAAAAAGCTTAGCCGTTTAGGCTAAGCTAGTCATAAATATGAAAAAGCATCAGTTCATGTATCTCGTTTGTAAGAGCAGGCTCGTCAGCGCGGGCGGGAAACAAGTCTCCCCATTCAATCTCACCGCTCTTATGATAGATGCCTTCATAATGGGTCCCTTTATAATAAAATGAAATTTTCCATCCGGGCAGCTTTTCTTTTGGGAACAAAGGTTTCCAGCTGAAATGAGAAATCATTACGGCCACGCTCCTTACATTTGGTATCAATTGACCTAAATAAAAACGGCTTATGTTCATTGTATCATTGTTTCAGAACATCATTGAAGAGGCCTTAATATGCAGATTGTCCCAGCTTTGGATAAAGATAAGCCCGCTTTATTAAAAAAGCGGACAGGTTACGAAGGCCACAATGCTTCAGGAGATGTGATTGCCTTCTCAGATAAATATGACGCGTATTCAAAGCTTCTTCGTTTTGTAAGAGAATCAACATTATGCAAATTTGGATGAGAAAAAATGCTTCGGCCTGGGCGCGAATTCGCTTCAAACATCCATACTTTACCGTTCTGATCAATGCCAAAATCGAAACCGATCTCCCCGATAAACCCCTCGATATGATCATGAAGGACATGGCTTGCCGTCAGTGCCGCTGCAGAAAGCTTTTTTATGACCTCAACTCTTTCAGCGGGATCATCGTATACTTCCGCAAGTGTCTTTACAGTGCCGCCGTTAGAAAGGTGTGTTGTAATGCTGTTCTTTCCGGAAATTTTTACGGCGATTGCTGTCACTGTCCATTTTCCTTTTCTGTTTTTATTGGTATGGACACGGAAATCCGCTGGTTTGCCTTGAAATTCGATGAGATCAACACCTTGCTGAATGAGAAAGTCGGACGTGTTGTGCTGTTTTTGAAATTCTGCAAGGAATGAGGCGGCATCGGAATAATCAATCGAAGTAAATGTTTTGGCGTCATTCGTATGCTTTACCGTCAGGCCGCCATCTGTTCTTTTCAGCTGATAAATGCCGGTGCCGAGTGCTCCATTTGCCGGTTTGATATAGACTTTTTTGTATGCGCCACAGAGCTCATCTATCAGCTCCACAGACGGTGTCAGCTCGGATCTAGGCAAAAAGGGTGCCGTTCTCGGATCTTTTTCGAGCAATTGATGAACGTTCCATTTATTGAAAAACGTTTTATTAAACCATGGGATCTGATATTCATCGATCAGCCTCTTTTTTGTATGTTGCAAGAGAAGTGAATCTTCAATTTTTCGGTTCGGCAAACGGTCATAAACGACGTTCGGCAATGGAACGATTTTTTTCTCCCAGCCATTTTCCCTGTAAAGGAGGCCTTCAATCGTGCCTTCCTCCCAGTTGATTTGGTGCGCGCCAAAAACGAAGCAGTAGCCTCCGGCTTGCTCGTGTAACGTGACAAGCTTAGAAAAAAAGAGGGAACGATCCTTAAATGGACGTTCAAGAGATACAGTAAACCCTGCCGTAAAGATGCCGACTAACGGCCCGATATGCACTGTATGATCATGAATCAGTATATCAGCCCTGCTTCGGTGGGGAAGCAAAAGCTCATGAAACAGATTTTCAGAGAGAAGCACGGTTTGTTCCAGATGCCGTCTGTAAGCAACGTGGCATCTGACAACCTTCGTTCCGAATGCGGCATGCAAAAGTCCGTCTTGCTTCAGCGAAGAGGGCAGAAACAGGGTGTTTTCACTGGTTTTGTCTATGCCGATCAAAAACCGTTTAGGATTCACGCGGAAGAACTCCTTTCTGGCTTTGCTCAGAAAACAGAAATTGGCAGCGCTTTAGGGGACAAGTGTACAGCTGTTCTTTTTGCTCGGGAGAGACACGCAGAATTGACTTCCTGCCCGGTTTGGAATTGATATCTAAAATCCAAATTCTCCCGTCCTTTGCAAGACATATATCAAGACCGAGTTCAAACAACGGCCCGTAGCGCTCGTCAAGATAATACGGAACCGATTGGGTAATCGAAAACACATCATCTAGTAAAACCACTTGCTGTTTTTTCGGTATATCTTCAAACCAGGAGTCAAATGTCAGCGCATCAGATCCGCCTGACAAATTGGCCAGCAGTCCGTGTTTGTATCCGCGTCTTACTGCCTTTCCGACTGTATTCCATTCACCTGCTTCGTTTTTTTCCATAAACAGACGAATATCACAAGGGTATTGTTCCTTATCTTGAATGTTTAAGTAAGGCTGAAGCAAATATTGATGCTGAAGCACTTTTTTGCACCATGTCTTAAAAGAAGTCTGGTTGGAAAACGTTTTTGTCTGCTTATCCTTTCCAATGTGATAAGTAGCTGTGATGTTTTTCTTGCCCAGCTTCAAAAGAATCACGCCTCTGCCTCCCGCGCCGAATGCCGGTTTAAGGATGCAGGCTTTTTCTTTGGATAAAAAGGAGTGAATTTGTTCGTAGCGGCTCACCTTTATCGTTTCGGGAATATAGGGATTGATTACAGAGTGCTGCTGCAAATCGTGAAGGACGGTCCACTTATCGGGAAGACCCCGCCCGATAAATTCCGTTTTCGGATATTTTTTGAGCCACTCAACGATTGGTTTTGCTTTTTGGGAATGTGAATCCTTGCCGTAAAAACAGCGATCATAAATATAATCTGGAATCGCCATTTCAGTTTCGTTCCATGTGCTGCTGGCCGAATGATAGACCGATGCTTTGACACGCAAAGTGTCAGGTGAAATATCAAATGGTGTAAACCGGATGAAACGTATGCCGAATTCGGGTGCTCTTTTGGCCAGTTCTGCGGAATAATCCGCTTCATGCTGGCGGGATAAGGACATAAAACCGAGTGTTATCATGGTGAGACTCCCCCTTTTATTCAAAAGCTGCCGGCGGGTGTCCGCAGCTTTACACTAAATACATGTAAGACGAACGCAGCTGACGGTATTCTACTTTACAGAATACGATTCTCCACCTTGCCCTATTCCAAAAGAACAAGCTGATTTTCTAAGAACAGGAATTTGTCTCCTCGTTTGCTAAGTGATTGCATGAGCCTCTATAATACGTATAGGTACATAATCTATATGAAAAAAGCTGAAGCACAGATGGAGGAAGATGAATAGGAATGGGTATTGCAGGAACCTTTATTTTTATGATCGTGATCGGCGCTGCCATTGGAGCGGTGACCAATCATTTAGCAATTCAAATGCTGTTTAGGCCGTATAAAGCGTACTATTTGTTTGGGAAACGAGTTCCTTTTACGCCCGGGCTGATTCCAAGACGGCGAGATGAACTTGCAAAACAAATGGGACTGATGGTAGTCAATCATCTCTTAACCCCTGAAGGCATTAAAAAGCGGCTCGTCTCTGATGCAGCCAAAACGCAGGCTCTTCGAATGGGGGAACAGCTGATTCAAAGGCTGTCACTTTCTGAAGTGACAGTAAAAGAAGCGCTTGAAAAAGCCGGGATGAAGCGCCCCGAAAAAGCTGCTGATGCATGGATCAGCAGCTGGACCGATGATAAGCTGAATAAGCTTTTCCGCCAATACGGGGACCAATCGTTAAAAGAGCTGGTGCCTATAGAGGTGCAGGAAAAGCTTGAGGAAAAAATTCCGATGATTTCAGGATATATATTGTCACGGAGTGTCCGTTATTTTGAAAGTGATGAAGGAAAAATCCGTCTTGGCAATATGATTGATGACTTTTTAAAAGAGCGCGGCATGCTTGGAAGCATGGTGCAAATGTTTCTTGGCAATTCAAGCCTTGCGGATCGCGTGCTGCCGGAGCTGCTGAAATTCTTGCGGAATGAGGAAACAAATAAATTGCTTTCTGATCTCTTAAAAAACGAATGGGGCAAGCTGAGGGAGTATACGTTTAATGAAGCAGACGAAAAATGGAATGCAAAGGCGCTCATTTTCAGTTTGAAACGAAGAGTGCTGCAAGCATTTTCGACTGCCCCTTTCTTCAACAATACGATTGGCACGCTTACCGTCCGCTATGAATCTGAGCTGACCCAGCAAATGCTGCCGGCACTGTTAGACAAATTGCTTGAAGGGATTTCGTCCAATCTTGAAAGTGTCTTAAAACGGTTGCGTCTTGAGGAAATCGTGAAGGAGCAGGTGGATCAGTTCCCGGTGGAGCGTCTTGAAGAAATGGTGCTGTCCATTTCAAAAAAAGAATTTAAAATGATTACCTATTTGGGGGGCCTTCTCGGCGGAATGATAGGCGCGATTCAAGCACTGTTTGTCATCCTTTTTTAAGAAGAAATGGGTTTTGATTAATGAAAGGAGCTCCATAGTCTGTTATAGTGGAGTGGTATGTCAAACGGCAATGATGAAAGGAGCTATTTACAATGGCTGTTAATTTTTATGATGTAGCGTATGATCTGGAAAATGCATTACGCGGGAGCGAAGAGTTCACCCGTTTAAAAAACCTTTACGACGAAGTTAACGCAGATGAATCAGCGAAGCGCATGTTCGAAAACTTCCGTGATGTACAGCTTAGACTCCAGCAAAAACAAATGGCAGGAGAAGAGATTACACAAGAAGAAGTGACGCAGGCTCAAAAAACAGTTGCGCTTGTACAGCAGCACGAAAAAATTTCTCAGCTGATGGAAGCGGAGCAGCGCATGAGCATGCTGATTGGTGAATTGAACAAAATCATTATGAAGCCTTTAGAAGAGCTTTACGGCAGTGTTGAAGGCTAATAAGCAAAATCCCTTCTTGGATAAGAAGGGATTTTTTATTCATTCAGCAAACTTGGAAATCCAATGAATCTTTTACCTCTCCATTGATGATGACTGATAATGTATGAATTCCTTTGTAATGCTTTCTGGTGGTTAAATCCTTAAAGGATTGGATTCTTGTGTATGACTTCGTTTCGTTTTTTCGTATATTTGTTTCTGTTATTTTAAATACTTTCTGATGACGCTGGCCTCTTGCTTTTACAAAATCAATTGCGTACTCAATTCTTACTTTTTGATCCCTGTCTGAATGAATATAGAAAGAAAATTCAAGGCTTTCGCCAATAACTATACGTTTGGGCTGGCATGTTAAATCATGTAGTTGTATCGAATCAGCATTTTCATAACCAAAAAGCGCTAAGGCCTGTTTATCACCCTTTTTTAATAAGGTCCGATAGGCGTGTTTGATAATCCAGTCTGTATGGGGATGTGTTCCGTACCATTGATCTGCGACTTTTCTCAGTAAATGAGGATGCGTTTTTGATATATCATTAAGGTTGTTGGCCACGCTTTTCCTTACATATAAGGACTCGTCCTGCATCAGCTTCTCAAGGATCGGCAATACGGGGGAAGGGTCCGATTTCAAAGCCGGTATCGATTTTCCCCATGGCAGGCGGGGCCTGCTGCCTTCGCTCGCAAGTCTTCTCACGTGTTCATTTTTATGCTCAGACCATGCAAGCAATTGTGCAATCATCTTTTCTTGATCTAACAGCAAAAAAGGCCTTACAGCAAATTCTGAGGTCGAATATTGCGTAAAGTATTCCAATGCCTTTATTGATTCTTCCCAATGCGCTAACCCGTACTGTTCCACATAATCTGGAAATAAAATTCCGCTGAGTCCTTTAAAATGAGGGGCTGTATCCCGTAAAATTGTGAGCGCTTCAACGTATTGTTTTGGCAAAGTTTCGTATAAAGAAACTGTCACGCGGCGCATCCGCTCTTTTAAAGTGAGTTCAGGCCAGTCCTCCAGCCGTAATGTACCCAAGAATCTGTTTTTGTTAAAATCAGGATAGGATGACCTTACATGATGGATCAACTGAGATATCAGTTCTTCATTATATATTTCTTTTAAATCAGCCATATAAACACCGCTTTTTCGTTTATTATTTATATTGTATGGGAATGTACGTTCTGGATCAAGTGTATAGTCCTAAAAATTAACAACTGATCCTACCACGGATATACAAAAGTTGGTTACTTTTTTTAGTTAAAAAAACCCTTGTCATCGGAAAGGAAAACTGAGATAATAACATTGAAAGCGCCTACACTTACCTATTTCAAATGGATACGGTCGCATATCATGCCGTTATATAGAGGGGATAAGCAACAGAGAGTAAGTGTTCGGAGCGCATCATTGGTCAAACAAGGGGTTCCTGATACATGATTTTTCGTAAATCGAAATAACGATATTAGGGAGAATGGCTGCTTCGATCGTATCCTATCAACAAGCCATACATAAAGTCTGCTGAGCCAGGCTTTTTTTGCTTTAAGAAAAGGTTGTTCTAAACACAGAGACAGGGTCATATCCTATACACAAGTACAGTCATCAAGGAGGGGGACATCTCTGTGTCAAAACAATTGCTTGCCTTAAATATAGATGGAGCGCTGCTTCGGTCGAACGGGAAGATTCATCAGGCAACGAAAGACGCGATTGAATATGTAAAGAAAAAAGGGATTTACGTCACACTCGTGACCAACCGTCATTTTCGCTCAGCACAGAAAATAGCGAAATCGCTAAAGCTTGATGCCAAGCTGATCACCCATAGCGGGGCATATATCGCTGAGAAAATTGACGCCCCGTTTTTTGAAAAAAGAATTTCTGATGATCATACCTTTAACATTGTTCAAGTGCTGGAGAGCTATCAATGTAATATTCGGCTTCTTCACGAAAAGTATTCCATCGGAAACAAGAAAAAGGTGAATTCGAATTTATTGGGGAAAGCACTCATTCATCCGTCTGACCCGATCTTTTATCCAGTCCAGTTCGTTGAATCATTAAGCGATCTCCTCATGGATGAGCCGGTGAGTGCACCCGTCATCGAGGTGTACACGGAGCACGACATTCAGCATGACATTACAGAAACGATTACAAAAGCCTTCCCTGCGGTGGACGTGATTCGCGTAAGCGATGAGAAGCTGAATATCGTCCCGAAAGGTGTCTCGAAGGAAGCGGGTTTGGCCCTCGTCGCTTCAGAGCTGGGCCTGAGTATGGATGATGTCGTGGCCATTGGGCATCAGTATGACGATCTGCCGATGATCGAACTTGCCGGTCTTGGGGTAGCGATGGGGAATGCCGTTCCGGAAATTAAGAGAAAGGCAGATTGGGTTACAAGGTCCAATGACGAGCAAGGTGTCGCTTATATGATGAAGGAATATTTCCGAATGCAGCAGCGAAAAGGATTTCTTGATAAGTTCCACATGAAACGTGTGTAAAAAAGCCGCTCGCGCCCTGACAGGTGCGGCGGCTTTTTTGCCGGATTGATTTTAGCAGTTTATTTCTGTACACTAAAGAAAGTTTTGAATCTGATAAATTAGGTGATGAAGTTGCAAATTAAAATAGAAGGCATACATGATGACCGCCTGCATCGGCCTCTTCAAAATATTGCAAATTTGTTTTATGAAGAGTGCGAGCTTGCGTATGGCGGAGAGGAGCCCGCAGATTTTGTCATTTCTTTAGCGTTGTCACAAACGGATGAGCATGTGACGGTTTCGGGAGAAGTGAAGGGAACTGGCATAAAGGAACAGCATACAAAATTCTTTTCTCCCGGCATGACTGAAAAAGAAGCTTTTAAGCAAGTGAAAAACACAATTTCTTATGTGTATCTCAATCTTCTTCAGGCGCATACGGGCATTACGCAGAAGTGGGGAATCCTCACAGGAATCCGGCCCACAAAGCTGCTTCATAAAAAACTGCAAAGCGGAATGTCCAAGGAGCAAGCGCATGCTGAGTTGAAAAAAGACTATTTAATTCATGATGAAAAAATCATGCTAATGCAGGAAATTGTTGACCGTCAGCTGGCGGCAGTTCCGGATTTGTACCGAGTAAAGGATGAAGTCAGCATTTATATCGGCATTCCGTTCTGCCCGACAAAATGCGCGTATTGCACATTCCCTGCGTATGCCATCCAAGGACAGGCGGGCAGAGTCGGCTCATTCCTATGGGGACTGCATTACGAAATGCAGAAGATCGGTGAATGGCTGAAGGAGCATGATGTTAAGGTTACAACCATTTACTTTGGCGGCGGGACGCCGACAAGCATTACAGCGGAGGAGATGGATCTGCTGTATGAAGAAATGGTCCGCTCCTTCCCGGATGTGAAAAACATTCGTGAGATTACGGTGGAGGCCGGTCGTCCTGATACGATTACAGAAGAAAAACTCGCCGTTTTAAACAAATATGACATTGATCGGATCAGCATCAATCCGCAATCCTATGAAAACGAAACGCTAAAGGCGATCGGGCGGCACCATACGGTTGAAGAGACCATTGAGAAATATCATCTGTCACGCCAGCACGCCATGAATAATATCAACATGGACTTGATTATTGGTTTGCCTGGGGAAGGCGTGAAGGAGTTTAGGCACAGTCTTTCAGAAACAGAAAAACTGATGCCGGAATCCCTTACCGTTCATACTCTTTCATTTAAACGGGCGTCAGAAATGACGAGAAACAAGCATAAGTACAAAGTTGCCGGCAGGGAAGAGGTTTCTCAAATGATGGAAGACGCGGTAGCCTGGACGAAAGAGCATGGGTACGTGCCTTATTATTTATACCGCCAGAAAAACATTCTTGGAAACCTTGAAAACGTCGGATACTCTTTGCCGGGACAAGAAAGCATCTACAACATTATGATTATGGAAGAGGTCCAGACGATTATCGGCATCGGCTGCGGCGCTGCTAGTAAATTTATTGATCGGGATACAGGGAAAATCACGCATTTTGCGAATCCGAAAGATCCGAAATCGTACAATGAGCGCTTCGAGCACTACACGGACGAAAAAATCAAATATTTAGAGCAGATTTTTGAAAAAACGACAAAGCAGCACTGATTACAGTGCTGCTTTTTTTATCCCTGTTTTTTTGCGGGCTGAACCTCAGGCTTCCATTTAAATACCTTGTTCAGCAAGCGGTAAATTCGTTTTGATTCCTTTGTGACAAGCGGTCCTAAAATCGCCAGAATGAGGACATATAATGCGGCAAACGGCTTTAATGTGGCTGACAGTCCGCCGGCTATTCCGAGATTCGCAACGATAATCGAAAATTCTCCCCGCGATACGATCGTCAGCCCGATATTCGATGAAGCCTTATGAGAAAGCCCTGCGCGTCGTCCTGCCACCATTCCAGCGATAAAATTTCCCAGAATGGTCAAAATCACTGCACCCAACGCAAGCCAAACCGCTTCACCGAGCGAAAACGGATCGATGCTGAGGCCGAAGCTGAAAAAGAACATCGCACCGAAGAAGTCGCGAAACGGAACGACGAGGTGTTCAATCCTATCGGAATGCTCTGTTTCTGAAAAGACCAAACCGAGCAGCAGCGCGCCGATTGCTTCTGCTACATGAATCGT
The DNA here is from genome assembly GCF_038050295.1 of Bacillus sp. FSL R5-0603. Lineage (NCBI taxonomy): Bacteria > Bacillati > Bacillota > Bacilli > Caryophanales > Bacillaceae > Bacillus > Bacillus sp. FSL R5-0603. The sequence continues at coordinate 961,775 of NZ_JBBOYP010000001.1, forward strand.
CTCGGAAAACCCGGCGATAAAAAAGAGCGCTGCGAAAATGACGATAATAAACACTTCGTTTGAGCGAATGTCCAACAGTTTGTTCAACAGCGGCGGGAGTTTTCTTGCTGCGATAAAAAACAGCAGCATATAACCGAAGGCGATCAAAATGGACAAGAGCGCACTCCCTACGGATGTCGCATCACCTAGTACAAGGCCGGAAACAACGGACAGATATACGGCAAGGAAAATATCTTCAAACATGATGATGCCGAGAATCAATTCGGTTTCCGGATTGGCGGTTCTTTTTAAATCAACGAGCACTTTTGCGACAATCGCACTTGACGAGATTGTGATGACGCCTGCGAGGATGAGGACTTCCAGAAAGGAAAATCCGGTGATAAACCCGTAAAGCAGTCCGAGGCTGAAGTTAATCAAAATATAAATCGTCCCGCCGACCGCGATTGATTTTCCTGATTTGATTAACTTCCCGACAGAGAATTCGAGTCCGAGATAGAAGAGGAGGAACAGTACGCCCATTCGCCCGAAAAACTCGATGATTTCACTGCTTTGAATAAATGTTAGATCAATAATCCCTATTTTCGGCGCGTGCGGTCCAACAAGCATTCCCAGCACAATCAGAAACGGAATAATCGAAAATTTAATTTTATTGGCGATCACACTGGCGATTGCCACAAGCACAAGTGCAGTTCCGACTTCAAATACAAGATGGTCCATCGGGGCTCACACGCCCTCTCCAGAAAGAAAATCGTGAATCAGTTTCTTCAGATGCTTTCTCTCACCTGAGAGGACAAGGGTGTCATTTTCTTCAATAATCGAATCGGCTCCGGGATTTAGGAGCTTTTCCTGGTTGTGTTTGATAATGGCAATCACAGTGACATCGTAATTCTGGCGAACATCAAGCTCTCCGAGTGTGCGCCCGATCGATTTGGCGCCTTTTTCGACCTTAAACCATTCAATAATCAGATCGCTGAAGGCCATTTCGATGGACTCCAGAGCTTGCGGTTTATAGACCATGCCCCCGAGAATAGCTGCAATTTGCCTTGCTTCAGAATCATCCAATGAAATATTTGAAAGAAGCTCATCCGGATCCCGGTCATTAAACCGGTAAATTTCCCTTCTTCCGTCATCATGAATGATTATCGTCATTTTTTCGTGGCTTCTTGTTTCGATTTCAAACTTTTTGCCGATGCCCGGCAGATCGTTTTCTTTAATATTCAATGAAAATCCCTCCGAATGTAGTGTTGGCAGTATGGGGTGAGTTACAAATAAAACTTGAGCAAATTATATTCGGAGGTAATTAGACTGGTATTTGACAGGGACGGCCAAAGCCTTTTCCAGCCTGTTTATCAGCGGTTCGTCAAGTGGTTTGACAGAGAGCTGCCTGACAGACTGCGCCAGCGGGCTGTACTCTTTGATCAGCTCAGCCGGGTGCATGCTGCCCGGCGACGGCGTTTTTGCCGATTGTGTTTCCTGCGGATATGAGGACATAGGCACATAGCTGTCAGTGCTTGCTTCAAACTGGGAAGGCAGAACCACGTCCGAAGGGGGAAAGTACACCATAAATAAACTTAACAGAAAACTGATCAGCAATTTATCCATGTTCCTTTCCTCCCTTCTCATCAAGATATCCCTTCTTTTTCACTATATAAAACTTTATGTTTCCATTCAAACAATATGCATTTTTCAGTATCTATTGACCTTGAAAAATAAAAAGGTTTATTTGAGGATGGCGGGGAATGTATAGGAGAAAGAAAAAAAGTAAGCGCATACATGGAGGTGCTTTATATGGAGTTTGTTCAATATGCATGTAATGGGGCCGTTGCAGAGATTATCCTGAATCGGCCAGATGCCCATCACGCCCTGAATGAACAGATGCTGTCTGAATTGAAGGAGGCAGTCGAAATGGCGGCTGAAAGCGAGGCGCTCATCGTTCTCCTGAGAGGAAGCGGCAAAGGCTTTTCGGCCGGTGGTGATATCAGGATGATGACGTCAGAGCATGACCCTGATCAATTTAAACGGCTGATGGATACGATTGAGGCTGTCACCCTGAATTTATATCAGATGAAGAAAGTGACAATTGCAGCCATTCATGGCGCTGCTGCGGGACTGGGCCTGAGTTTGGCGCTTTGTGCGGACATTGTGCTCGCTGAAAAAAACGCCGTCCTCGCGATGAATTTTATCGGCATTGGGCTTGTTCCGGACGGCGGAGGACATTATTTGCTTAAGAAAAGAATCGGTGAAGCAAAAGCGAAAAAACTGATTTGGAGCGGAAAAAAACTATCTGCTTCAGAAGCTGCCGATATGGGGCTTCTTGATGGGACATTTGCCGGAGACCCTGTCGAAGGCGCAAGACCCATTATCGAAACCCTGTTGGCCTCCCCTCTTTTGGCGATGATCGAAACGAAAGCTATTTTTCAAAGCCTCCAGATTGAAGAACTGAAAAAAGTGCTATCCCTTGAGCGCAGCGCCCAAGAGAGAATGAGAAGGACCAAGGATCACCAAGAAGGAATCCGTGCATTTTTAGAAAAACGGGAGCCGAAGTTTCAAGCGTAACAGATCAGCCGGAAAGCTGATCATCTGTGAAACAAAATCAGCTTTCCGGCTGCATTTACTAAACGATGAGTATGACTATGAAGCTCTTTTTCTTTTAAGAGGGCTTCACCATGCGTTTTTGCCGCTTCTTCATGTTCTGCCTCGAATCGCTCGTTTACCAGCGTGTTCCCCGAAGGATCAAATACGGTAAGGAAATAATCAGCCATCAGGTTTCTCCTCCATTTTAAGGTTTATCAGTCTTTCTTCATTTATATTCTAAAAAGGAAATCAAAATCCTTTATTATGCTTTATCCAAAATTAGTATATAATGGGTCAGGGAAGGAGGAGATTCAGTGCTTACAATTGATCACGTAACGAAGACATTTGGAGATTATAAAGCCGTTGACGGATTGGACTTAGATATTCCGGAACAGCAAATGTTCGGTCTGTTAGGCGCAAATGGAGCGGGAAAAACGACGACGTTTCGCATGATCCTAGGATTATTAAGCATTACGGAGGGCTCAATCAGCTGGAAGGGCCGACCTGTGAATTATCATATCAGCAACAAAATCGGTTATTTGCCGGAAGAGCGGGGCCTTTATCCGAAAATGAAGGTAAAGGATCAGCTTGTCTATCTCGCCAGATTAAAAGGGATGGAGAAGCGGGAGGCTGTAAAAGAGCTCGGGACATGGCTTGAACGCTTCAATATTACAGATTACGAGAATAAGAAGGTGGAAGAGCTTTCAAAGGGGAATCAGCAAAAAATCCAATTCATTTCGGCAGTTTTGCATAAGCCGGAGCTGCTTATTCTTGATGAACCTTTCAGCGGCCTGGACCCTGTCAATGTTGAGCTGCTAAAAGAGGCTGTGATCTCGCTGAAAAACAGCGGCGTTTCTATTTTATTTTCAAGCCACCGGATGGAACATGTGGAGGAGCTTTGTGAGAACCTTTGCATATTGCAGAAAGGAAGACCGGTCGTGCAAGGCAAGCTGAAGGAGATCAAGCGCTCCTTTGGCAAAAAGAACGTCACCATTCACTCCGATGACGATCTAAGCTTTTTGCAGTCTCATGAAGGCATTCTACAATGGAAGGAAACGGCCGACGGCGTCAAGCTGCAGATTGCCAATGAAGACATTTCTCAAGAGATTTTTGCGATGCTACAGGGAAAAGGGTTTATCAGAAAGTTTGAGCTTGAAGAGCCGTCACTGCATGATATTTTTATAGAAAAGGTGGGGGCCGTCTATGAATAAATTTTGGATCATGCTTTCTCATACATACAAAAATAAGATTATGGCAAAATCCTTTATTATTTCGACTGTCATCACGGTGCTGCTTGTTTTAGTTGTAACGAATCTGGAGTCGATCATTTCTTTGTTTCAAGGTGACGATGCGAAAGAAAAAATCGCCGTTGTTGATGAAACAAACGAATTATATCCGGTTTTTTCAAAGCAGCTGAAAGCGGTGGATACTGACGGCGATCTTGATGTGAAACTGTCGAAGCAATCGGAGGATGAGGTCACAAAGCAAGTCAAAGATGAATCACTCGATGGCATGCTCATCATCAAACGAGATGAAAAAGGGACCATTTCAGGAACATATAAAGCGTTAACGATTTCTGATGAAAGCACGTATCAAACGCTGCAGCAGGCGCTGACGCAAACCAAAACAGCTGTCGGAACAGCGGAGCTCGGCGTGTCGCAGGAAACGATTAGCAGCCTTTATGCGCCCGTTACTGTGGGGCAGAAGGCGCTGAAAGAAGGGGCAAAGTCTGAGGAAGAGCTTGGCCAGACGGTAGGGCTTGTTTACATTATGCTGTTCGTCATTTATTTTTCGGTGATTATGTATGCCAGCATGATAGCGATGGAGGTCGCAACCGAAAAATCTTCGCGAGTTATGGAAATCCTGATCTCAAGTATGCCGCCGATCCAGCAAATGTTTGCAAAGCTGCTTGGTATCGGGCTTGTCGGGATCACACAGCTTGCTATTATTATAGGAGCCGGTTCTCTGTCGCTTAAGCTGAATCAAAAGAGCGAAACGGCTTCATCTGTCGGCGGATTCCTTAATCTGACCGACGTATCTGCAACCACTGTCATCTATGCTGTCATTTTCTTTTTGCTCGGATACTTTTTGTACGCGACACTTGCCGCGTTTCTCGGCAGTGTCGTCAGCAGAATAGAGGACGTGCAGCAAACGATCACGCCGATGACGCTTTTGGTTGTCGCCGGTTTTATGATCGCGATGTTCGGTTTGAATGCGCCTGACGCAGGATTTATTACGGTAACTTCGTTTATTCCGTTCTTTACGCCAATGATTATGTTCCTGCGCGTCGGCATGCTTGATATTCCGTTCTGGCAGGCGGCTGTCGGAATCGGAATCACACTGCTCACCATTGTCATACTGGCCGTTATCGGCGCCAGAATTTATAAAGGCGGTGTATTAATTTACGGCAATTCAAGCGCGTTCAAAGCGATCAAACAAGCGCTACGTTTAGCGAAAAACTGATTGGAAAACAGCCTGGGGATTCTCAGGCTGTTTCTTTATTGACAGAACGTGCATTCGCAAGAATTCGGTGCTAAAATAAGGGTACTTCATCCTGGAAAGGAGCAGAATGTTGACTGATCTAACCTTTATTCATGCGGCAGATCTTCATCTTGACAGCCCGTTTTACGGGATATCGCATCTGCCGGAGCCGATTTTTGCCCGGATTAAAGAAAGCACGTTTGCAAGCGTGAGACATATGATAGACGCCGCAGTGAGAGAACACGTTGATTTCATTTTGCTGGCGGGAGATCTGTTTGATGAAGCCAATCGAAGCTTAAAGGCTCAGCTCTTTTTGAAAAAACAGTTTGATAGACTCAGAGAGTGCGGAATTTCGGTATACGTCATCTTTGGGAATCACGATCATCTTGGCGGGGAGTGGACGCCGATTGAATGGCCTGAGAATGTCCATATTTTTTCGTCCGCTGTTCCAGAAGAAAAATCGTTTTTTAAAGAAGGCAGGCGCATAGCAAGCATTTACGGCTTCAGCTATCAAGCCAGAGCGGTGACGGAAAACCAAGCCGCCCGCTATCGGAGATCAACTGATGCACCGTTTCATATCGGCATGCTCCACGGCACGCTGTCAGGATCTGAAGGACACGATCCGTATTGCCCGTTTACACATGACGACCTCGTGAAAAGCGGGATGGATTATTGGGCGCTTGGCCATATACATAAACGCCAAGTTCTATCTGCCGAGCACCCGGCAGTCATTTACCCGGGAAACACGCAAGCACGCCATATGAAGGAGACGGGAGATAAAGGCTATTATCTCGTTCATGTGACAAACGGAGATATATCTCATGAATTTCAGAGAGCGCATGATGTTCTGTGGGAAAAAGCGGCGGTTGATGTGACGGAGGCAAAGAATATGACCGCCCTCTTCCAAATGGTGGAGGACACGTTTTCGAAGCTGCGGAAAAAGGGGAGCCCTGTTTGTGTAAGGCTTGTTTTACAAGGGACGGCGCCGGAATGGCTGCTGGAGGCGCCAAAAGGCACCTTGGATGAGTTTCTTGAAGCTCTTCAGGAGCAAGAAGCGGAGGAGGAACATTTCGTTTGGCCTCTTAGATTGGACGATGAGACAGAAAACGAAGCAAACCTAACAAACCTTGATCCTTTTTTTGGCGGTTTATTTGAAGACATTGATCGCAGCGATCTGTCAGACGTGCTGGAAGGGCTTGAGCGGCATCCAGTGTATAGAAGGCACGCGGACCGGTTTAGCCAAGAGGAGGTAAAAGAAATAAAAGAGCAGGCACAGATATTATTGAAAAAACAGCTTAAGGTGCTTGATACATGAGGCGGTGACAGCTTTGCGAATTATATCTTTACATATCTACCAATACGGAAAATTTTCCAATCGAACCTTTCACTTTTCCGCCTCTCCTGTCCAAGTCATCTACGGATTAAATGAGGCAGGAAAAACGACGATGATGTCATTCATTGAAAGTATGCTGTTCGGTTTTCCGAAAACGAAAAAGTATGAACCGAAAACAGGCGGTGTCTACGGCGGTGTTCTTGAAGCTGAACATCCTGAGTATGGGGTGCTGAAGATCGAACGGACGAAAGGGACTGCCGAAAAACTAAGCGTGTACACAGAAAAGGGCGAAGTAAAGCAGGGAGATGTTTTAAAGCAGCTGTTCCAGGGCACAGACAGGTCGTTGTACAAAGCCATATATTCGTTCGACGTATTCGGGCTGCAGGAAATTCACGCCTTTAATCGGGACAAGATAGGGGAATTTTTGCTCTTTTCCAGCTTGTTTGGTGCTGAAGCCGTATCAAAGCTTGATTCAAGGCTGACGAAGGAAAGCGAAAGGCTCTATAAACCAAATGGGCGAAACCCTCAATTGAATCAGGAGCTGGAAACGCTTAAGCAGCTGGCAGTGAAGCTAAAACAGGCTGAAGCAGAGGAAGCGGGCTATCATCAGCTTCTCGGGGAAAAACGAATGCTTGAAGCCCGCCTTGCAGCCGCGGAAACCGAATTGAAAGAGACGGCGGGACATATCCGAATGATTGAGGGAGCGATTGAGCGAAAACCATTGCTAAATGAAAAAGCGACACTCGAACAGGTGATTGCAGAATGTCCGGAACATGCAGGACAATTTCCTGCTGACGGCCTGCATCAGCTGGAAAAATATGAATCCCATCTTCACCCGAAATCAGCACAGCTTGAGGCGCTTCGGGTGAAGCTGGCGGAGTTGGACAAACAGAGGCAAAAACTTATCCCCGATAAAGAACTATTGGCGAAAGAAACGCTGATACAAGAGCTTTCGGCAGCGTTTCATATGTACCAATCCTGGGGAGAACAGCTGGCCGCCATTCAGGCACAGCTGCGCCAGACGTCTGCGCAGACAGCGGCAGGGCTGGAACAGCTCAATAAAACGGATGAAAATGAGCTCCTGAATATGAACACCTCATATGATTATGAATGGCAGCTTCAGCAAGCGGTGCAGCAATATGTACAGGCAAGAGACAGAAAACGGCAGCTTGACGAGACGTTTGAACTTGCCCGGCAAGAGCTGGAAGACGCGGAAAAGGCCGTTCATGCCGCTTCGTCCGCGATTCTTGAAAACAGCCAAAGAAAAGATAAAGAAGCGGCTCTTAGAGCATATGATGAAACACAGGGGCAGCACCAAGAGCAAGCGAAGCTAAGAGAACAGCTGAAGTTTTTTGAAAGACAGCAGGCTAAACAGAAAAAGACTGTTATTGCAGCTGGTATGTTGTTCATCGTTCTCTTTTCTCTGCTGCAGCAATGGATTCCCGCCATAAGTTTCGGCGCTGCACTTATTGTGTATTGGCTTGTATCAGGAAAATCGTCTTCTCGAAACAGCCGAGAGACAAGACAGCCCATGACGGATATTTCACCAGCAGAAGCTGAAATGCTTAGAGAAGCGTTATGGGAGGATGACCGCAATAAGCAGCACCTTCTCACACAGCGTGCAGCGCTCCAGCAAAAAGAGGCGGCGTATGAAAGGGTCATCCAGCAGTTTGAACAGTGGGAAGCCGAAATGGCGCCGTCCTTTACACAGGTTGAGCGTTTTATGAATGAGCTCGGATTTAAGGAAGATCCATCATTTTTGCTTGATGCATACAGCTTAATGAAGGATGTTAAAAAAGAAGTGAAGAAAAAGCATGAGCTGACCATTGAAGCAGGCAGGCTGAAAAAGCACCGGAGAACATTCGAAGAACGCGTCAGTATGCTTCTCCCCGTGAATCAGAGTCAGGATATCTCCATTTCGGACGCCCTTCACACATTGCGGAAAAACATTGAACGTGAAAAAGAAATTGAGAAGCAAAAAAAGGAAATTGAAACAGATATTCATTATACAAAGGAACAGATGCTTGAACTTGAGCAAGAAATACAGTATTTCCACGCACAGATTGAACAGTTATTTGCCGCGGCTGCTGCAAAAGACAGAGATGCGTTTTTTGCCATAGCCGACATCAGCAGGCAATTGAAGGATACGGAGAACAAGCTTCATCACGTAAACGCACAGCTTCAAGGCGGGCACCCGGAGGAACTTGAACTGGCGGATTCCAATACGCTTTCTGAATTGAAAGATAAGCAATTTGTTGAGAATGAAAGAAAAGAGCGGCTGACTGAGGAGATCGAGCAGCTCCGCAGCCAAATCGCACTGCTCTCAGTCAAACAGGAACAATTAGAGGCTTCGGGATTGGTCTCAGACCTCAAGCTTCAAACCGAAATGCAAAAAGAACGTGTGAAAGAAACGGCTAAAAAATGGGCCTCCATACAAATGGTCAAACAGGTGATCAAAAACAAATTGGAGCGGCATAAAAAAATCGAGCTTCCGCGCCTTCTGGAGACGGCGGGAGAATTCTTCCGTCCTCTGACTGACGGAAACTACCAAACCATTTATTTTTCCGAAACGGATGATTCGATCATGGTTATGCATCGCGATGGAACTGTCTATCATGCGGAAGAGCTGTCACAAGGGACATGTGAACAGCTGTATACAGCGATCCGATTTGCTTTGGCCGTTACGCGCCAGGATGGGTCAATGCTTCCGTTCCAGCTTGACGACAGCTTTGTTCATTTTGATCAAGAAAGGCTGAAACGTGTATTACATGTTCTGTATGATTTATCCAAAGGCGGTAGGCAGATTTTGTATTTTACATGCCATGAGCACGTAAAAGATGCATTTCATAGCAGCCAAATCATCCATTTGGTGTCATAAAAGAGGTTCTATAGCTGAAAATCGGTATGTGATATACTGGTATTATGTAAGATACGGAGGGAGCTTTAATAGAATGGCTAAAGGGATTATGCTACATGAGGTTGGCGAACAGGTGGACCAGTATCTATTGATTAAATCCTCGACGAAAGGGATTGCAAGCAATGGAAAACCGTTTTTGACGCTGATGCTGCAAGACCAGTCAGGCGATATTGAAGCGAAGCTGTGGGATGCCAAGCAAAGTGATGAAGTGACCTATGCGCCGCAGACGATTGTTAAGGTCGTGGGGGATGTTCACCATTACCGCGGACGCACCCAGCTGAAGCTAAGAAATATCAGACCGGTAAGCGAGCAAGAAAACGTCAATATTGATGATTTTTTAGAAACCGCGCCGATTCCGAAAAATGAAATGATGGATACCATCACTCAATATATATTTGAAATGAAAAATCCGAATATCCAGCGAATCACAAGGTTTTTAGTTAAAAAACACGAAGCTGAGTTTATGGATTATCCGGCGGCTACGAAAAACCACCATGAGTTTGTCTCAGGTTTGGCGTATCATGTTGTCTCTATGCTGAACCTGGCGAAAGCAATAGCAGATTTATATCCGTCTCTTGATCGTGATCTGCTTTACGCCGGTGTTATCCTGCATGATCTTGGAAAAGTGAAGGAGCTGTCCGGCCCTGTTTCCACTTCATATACGGTTGAAGGCAATTTGCTCGGCCATATTTCCATCATGGTGACAGAGCTTTCTAAAGCGGCTGAGGAGCTTCAAATCGATTCTGAAGAGGTGTTAATTCTTCAGCACTTGATTTTGAGTCACCACGGCAAAGCAGAATGGGGCAGCCCGAAACCGCCGATGGTGAAAGAAGCGGAAATTCTTCACTATATAGACAATCTGGATGCAAAAATGAATATGATGGACAGAGCGCTTGAGCGCGTGAAGCCGGGCGAGTATACTGAACGTGTATTCGCACTGGAAAACCGTTCCTTTTATAAACCGACATTTCATAAATAACTTAAAAAGGACTGATGCTGACATATTCAGCTCAGTCCTTTTTGATGTGTCTTTCCCGCACATAACTCGTCTCATTCCCGCATATGGTTAAGAATAAAGAATCTATGCAAAGGGGGAGGAGCCCGTGTTATTTTTTCCATGGTGGGTGTATCTTTGTATTGTAGGCATCATTTTCAGCGCATATAAACTTGTGGCGGCAGCCAAAGAGGAAGAAAAAGTAGACCAGGCTTTTATTGAAAAAGAAGGGCAGATTTATATGGAGAGGATGGAAAAGGAGCGAGAACGCCGCAGTTCTCAGCAGCATGAAGAAGAAAATCAAAACCATTCCATCGCATAAAAAAAGCTGTGCGGCTCAATGAGCTGCACAGCTTTTTTATTATTTAGAACTGCTTGAAGAAGTGCTGTTGCTTGTTGAAGATGTATTAAATGTGTCTTTCAGATCTTTATCTTTTACTTCGATGTCAGCTTTCTTCATGACTTTTTGAACAGCTTCCTGAACAGCTGCGTTGTCATTTAATTTTTGTTCAAGCACTTCAGATTTCAGTTCTTTTTTCATATCATCATATTTGCCGCGTTCTTCTGTCTTTTTAATGATATGGTAGCCGTATTGCGTTTTGACAGGATCACTGACTTCACCTGTTTTTAATTTGAATGCAGCTTTGCTGAATGTTTCGTCCATTTGGCCTTCTTTTGCGAACCAGCCAAGATCCCCGCCTTTTGAAGCAGAGCTGTCTGTTGAGTATTCTTTCGCAAGGTCTTCAAACTTCTCGCCTTTTTTCAGCTTTTTCTCTACTTCTTCAGCTGTCTTTTTATCAGCAACAAGAATGTGGCTTGCACGGATTTTGCCTTTTAAGCCTTCCCAGTACTCTTTGATATCGGCGTCTGTTACTTTGATGTTATCTTTAGCCGCTTTTTGTGTCAGCAATTCATATTTTACTTGTTCTTTCAGGTAATCCTTGCCATATTGCTTTTCGAGGGCAGTATATTGATCGCCAAGCTGCGTTTTGTATTCTTTCAGCTTGTTGTCAATTTCTTTATCCGAAACTTTATACTTCTTGTCCAATACTTTTTCTTGCACTAGCTGTGTCAGTACGCTTGCGCCAGCTGTTTTCTTCATGTTTGTGTAAAGCTCGCCTTTTGTTACATCGCCTGCGTCTGTTTTTGCGATAACTTCTTTGTCGCCGCTGCTGCAAGCACTGAGAGCGAGGATGCTTGTAGCAGTGATAGCTGCTATTGCGATTTTCTTCATTGTTTTCAAACACTCCTAATCATTCCAAATTAAATTACCTATGCGTATCATAACATATTGTGGCTTTCTGTAAAAAGATTTTAAATAAAGGGCATTCGTCTAGTCAAACTTTTGCTGATGACATACTTATATATTGATCAAGAAAAGGAGGTATGTAACATGAGCGGAGGATACTCTAACGGATTCGCGTTGCTCGTAGTACTGTTCATTTTGCTTATCATCGTAGGTGCAGCTTACATCTACTAAGCAGCCCGAGGATCGCTTGCAACATAAGCGATCCTTTATTTTCACTAGCGCCTAATCGTTTCAAACATGAATTGCATAACATGTAATTGGTAAATAAAGCTTATTACAGGAGGTGCTTTTTAAGATGGGTGAAGTATTTGCAGGCGGATTCGCTTTATTGGTTGTGTTATTTATTTTATTGATTATCATCGGCGCTTCTTGGCTGTACTAATCAACATAAAAAAGCATAGCTGCTTCATCAGCAGCTATGCTTTCTTTCGTATTTACACTGTAAAGGAGATCTCCACAAACGAAGAGATCAGTAAAATTAATATAGATACATTAATAAATCGGAATACCTTATCTTGCCGCTCTTCAGGAATCTCTCTGACAAGGCATAATGTATTGGTGAGCCTGTTTATGAAATATAAAATAAACACGGCAGCCACGATAAAATAGAATAAAATGATGGGAGATTCCCCCTCTCTCTGAACTGTCCCATATTACATTACCAAATATTTATTAAAAAAGATAGAATGCAAATTGAAAAATCGCCACCAGCACCGGGGTTTGACTACTTTTCAACAAGAATATCCAAGCCGTCTGCTTCCTGATCAATAAAAGCGGTTTTCGGTGCTTTTATCAGCTTGAGAGCCAGCAGGAAATCAGGCAGACAGTAGCCGGCGTGAATGCCCGAGATCATGCAGAAATAATGAGCATGATTCGGAAATGCCAGTGCTGCGTAAAACAATACCGGTGTAATCAGCAAGAACGGGCTGACGAGTGAAATCAGCATTGTTGTTTTTGGTATACGTTTCCATGTGCGCATGCGCAATATGTAAAACTTTTTTTCTATTTTTCTTTTTTTGCAGATGATTGGCAGGACATGGATGACTTTATGTACAAATAAAATAACGACGAGCAAACCGCCGAATAAAGATACATATTCATCGCTTAAGCTTGTGCCAGGCCGCAGCAGCTCAAAAGCTAAAAAGGTAGATATAAAAACCAAAATCATAAAACATACAGCAGTTAATATTATGCGAACGGCGCCATAATCCTTCATGAGATTTATGGTCTTCCAGCAATTCATCAAAGTCATCCTTCCATACATCTTGAATAGAATCTCAAAATAATTTACTCCTCCCAAGAGAAAAAATCAATGCTTTTTTAAGAAAAAATATCATCCGGCAGGTATTTTTTTGAAACAAGCAAACAAACTGCGAAATATGGGGTTAGAACTTTCTTCTCAGTGAATTATCAGCTAAAATAAGATTAAAGATAGAAAGAAGTGGTGTGGATGGATTCGATGGATCATCGCATTGAGCGATTAGAATATTACATACAATTATTAGTGAAAACAGTTGATATGGACAGGTACCCCTTCTATGCGCTTCTCATTGATAAAGGGCTGAGCAAGGAAGAAGGGGAAGCGGTTATGAGGATATGCGATGAATTGTCGGAAGAGCTGGCAACACAAAAAGCGCAAGGATTTGTAACCTTTGATAAGCTCCTTGCGCTTTTTGCCGGACAGCTGAATGAAAAATTAGATGTTCATGAAACGATTTTTGCCCTGTATGAGCAGGGGCTTTATCAAGAGTTGATGGAAGTCTTTATCGACATCATGAAGCATTTTGATTAACTGTTTACAGGTTCGAGCTCTTCAGCCGGTTCATCCGCCGCACTGTCCTTTGCTTTTTTCTTCAGTTTTCCGTTTACGCTTTCAAAGTCATTGTCAATATTGGTGAGTGACGTTTCGAAAATTTCCATAAAATCATCGCCGTAGATATGGCGTATCATACACATCATTTCTGCCACTTCAGGAAATTTTCCGAATAAATGATACAAAGGCTGTGACCCTTTAAAAACAGCGTTGCGTGTCGGATCAAATTCCTCAAGCAAGCTCCAGAATACCTCGGTGCCTTCCTCAGTCAATTGGACATATGTGTTCCTTTTATCATTCAGCCGTTTGGAGAACCTTAAATATCCCCGTTCTTCCAGCTTTTTTGAAAAGTTGAATGCGGTTGATACGTGCATGACCCCGAACTTCGCGATTTCAGAAATGGAAGCTCCATTCAATTGATACGCAATCCATAAAATATGATGCTCATTAATATTCAGGTCATACGGTTTGAGCCATTGCTGCCAATCCTTCTCGATCGATTTCCAAAGAGCCTTGCTAAGCTGAGCCATTTTCTGGGTGAAGACCAGAGCTTCTTTCACATCATAGGGCGGTTCCACTCGATTCATTACGTCACCTGCTTCTCTTTTTCTTTTTCTCTATTATGCCAATAAAATAAAGATTAATAAAGATGAAAATGTAAGAATTTTTTAATAAATTCACAAACCATTGCGGCGGAAGGGTTTTTCGGCCAAAAAAAATACGGGTCCAATTTTGGCCCGCATTTTTTTCTTTTGAATAGGATATTAGTTTTGTAAGGTTTTCTCCAGCTGTCTGATTTTCTCTTCGATATCGGCAATTTCTTTTTGCAGATCCTGCTGGTGAGGCTTGATCTCTTCCTGCCATTTTTTAATTGACGTTTGGAGCTCGCCGCCCACGTCTTTAATAACATCCGTGCTTTCTTTTGCCGCTTTGATCAGCTGGTCTTTTAATGCAAGCCCGTCTGACTTTAAGCGTTTGATTGTTTCTTCAAAAGAATCATAATTGGTTTTCATTTTTTCACGCAGCTGCTTTCCTGAGGAAGGTGCAGTAAGAAGAACCGCTGCTCCTCCGATGATGCCGCCTACGAATAGTCCTGTTAATAGAGAACGTCCGCTCGCCATTTCAATCACCCCGTCTTTTTCTTCAAAATAGGATTCATTCAGCATTTTTCATTTTTGTTGAAAGCCTGAACTTCTATACATAGCTTGCTTTATTTTAGCATATTTTTTAAGTGAAAAGGAGGGAGAAGGTTGTCTGTCTTTTTGATTGTGTTATCCTGCATCACTCTTGCCTTCGCTTCAGGCGCTGTTTACTATATCAGACTTCTCAGCCAGGCTGCTTCTTATCCGCCCAAGAAGGTTATCCGGCAGAAAGCGCTTGTTTGTTCAACCGGAACCGCCTTTACACTATGTCTTATCTTTTTCACAAAACTCCTCGCTTAAAACATGCTGACATGCTGCGGGCGCTCTGTTCAAAAAAACCTCTCCCGGAAGCGGAAGAGGTTTTGTGTGACAATTATTTAGCAGCTTCCATAAAGCTTGAACGCCTTAAAATGGTTTGCACAATCGGATAAATAATGATCATTGAGATTGTATTCAGCACTGCGGCCGGCAGAACAACAGCCGCGAACAATGCGGCGAAACCGCCCGACAAACCGACGATCAATAAAGCTGACGATAGAAACACAATTCCTGATAAGATGGTCCCGATCACTGTCAGCACAGCGGCTGCACCTGTTTTTCGGCTCTTTCTGAACAAGAGAAACAGGGAGAAGAACAGAAACGCTGATACCGGTTTATCAATGATGTTAGGGATCTGTCCGGCTGGAAACGCGGTTGTAAGCGCGGAAATGATTCCGGTCACGATCCCGATGACGAGTACATTTTGCACCCGCGGGAACAGCAGAATGCCCATGAACATCATGATCAGCATCATATCTGGTTTCATGCCGCCTAAAAAGGGCGGAATAATGGAATGAAGCGCTGCGCCGATTGCGGCAAACAGAGCCATAATGACTAACTCTTTTGTTTTCATAACTATGCTCTCCTCTGCTAAGCTTTTTGCCCTCCAATAATATGCTCATCATTTATTGCGAAGGCTTTACAGAATGTGTTATGCAAACAGTATACCAAACGGACGGTTTGCATAGCCAGACTTTTTACTCATTTTCCTGCTGGAATTTCTTCATGAACGCAGCTAATTTTTCACAGTCTTCGAGAGAGACCGCGTTATAAATAGAAGCGCGGCAGCCTCCCACCGAACGGTGTCCGCCAAGGCCGATCATCTTCGCATCTTTTGCTTTCTGGACGAATGTTTTCGTTAATTCGTCATCCCGAAGCGTGAAGGTGACATTCATGCGTGAGCGGCTGTCCTTTCTGGCATGTCCTTTATAGAAGCCGTTGCTTTCATCAATACAGCTGTAGAGAACCTGCGCTTTTTGTTCATTGCGCTGTTCAACAGCTTCCACACCGCCGTTTTCCTTGAGCCATTCCAAAACGAGGCTCAGCATATAAATCGCAAATGTCGGCGGGGTGTTGTAGAGTGAATCCGCTTTGACATGCGTGGAATATTTCAGGATTTTTGGGACGTTCGCATTTTCATTTTTCAGCCAGTTTTTTTTCATGATGACTACAGTCACGCCGGAAGGGCCGAGGTTCTTTTGGGCGCCTCCGTAGATCACATCAAATTTGGACACATCGATTTTTCTGCTTAAAATATCGCTGGACATGTCGGCTACGAGCGGAATTGGAGAATTCGGAAACTCCTGCCACTGAGTGCCGAAAATTGTATTGTTGGATGTGATATGTAAATATGCGCCGTCTTTTACATCCGTAAGGTCAACCTCTGGAATATAGCTGTAATTGTCTGTTTCACTTGTAGCGGTGATAGACGTGTTCCCGAACAATTTCGTTTCTGCCAGTGCTTTTTCAGACCAAGCGCCTGTCATGACAAAATGTGCGGTTTTTTCAGGTGTTAAAAAGTTCATCGGAAGCATTGAGAATTGAAGGCTTGCCCCGCCTTGAAGAAACAAGATATCGTAATCTTCCGGAATGCCCATCAGTTCGATTAAGAGGCTTTTCGCTTTTTGGTGCACCGCTTCATACTCTTTGCTGCGGTGGGAAAGCTCCATAACAGACATGCCGGATTCGTTAAAATCAATAAATTCTTTCTGTGCTTTTTGCAGAACTTCCAGTGGCAGCGCTGCAGGACCTGCGTTAAAATTCGTTGTACGTTCCATTATGATCTCTCCCTGTTTTCCACGTTAATGTATAAAATAATACAATTATCCTATCACAAAAATTCAGTTTTTTGATAAAAAATTAGAATTATCAAAAGAAATTGACGGATGTTTGCGAAATGTTCACAAAATAAAATAACCTCATCTTATGATGAGGCCAGGCGTTTTGCGATAGAGGAAGAGATGTTCTGCAGATCCTCCGGTTTATAATCATCAGCATGCGTTTTCCAAACCGCTCCGAATCCATCTCCTTTTCCATAGCGAGGGATAATATGCATATGGTAGTGGAACACAGATTGTCCAGCTTTTTCGCCGTTATTGTTCAGCGTATTTAAGCCGATCGGTTCAAATTCATCCCGGATAGCGCGGGCGATTTTCGGAACAGCATGGAAATATTGTTTTGCTAATTCATCTGTAAATTCATATACATTCTCAATATGTGTTTTCGGAATGACAAGCGTATGGCCTTTTGTCACTTGGCTGATATCAAGAAAGGCAAGTACATGTTCATCTTCATACACCTTTGCGGATGGAATGTCGCCGGCGATAATTTTACAAAAGATACAATTCTCTGCACAATGCATGAGGGTTCCTCCTTATGAAATTGTTTAGTATGTATACACTCATCGTACCACAGAAATGCAGAAAATAGAAAACAGGATGAACGGCGAGCGTTCACCCTGAATGCAGAGGAAGAGCTTATATGAAGAAAATGTGTTATGCCTTTGGTAAGCACCTCATTTGTCAATAAAATGAAGACTTGTTTAATGCCTAACGATTCCTGCGATAAACACCTCATTTGACAATTTGCTTCATACATGAAGAATTCATCAATTCAGTGAAGAGAAATGGTTTGAGCATTGGACATGTTTATTTTCTATCCAACTGTTTCTAAGACGTCTTTGACAAACACCTCATTTTTCAGTTGATATGCTTTTCCTCTACAACTTTTATGATGTCCAGAACCCTGTCTCTTTATGACAGCAAATTCATCATTTGTTAAAAGGGAATTGTTTCAAATCAGGCCTTGTTTTTGGTACTATGAAGAAAAACACTATAAGGGGAGAAACTATGTCTCTGCTATCGGTAAAAGACTTAACCGGCGGATATACAAGGAATCCGGTTTTAAAAAACGTATCATTCACCCTTGAACCGAATCAAATTGTCGGCTTAATCGGGCTGAATGGTGCTGGTAAAAGTACAACAATCAGACACATCATCGGGCTTATGGACCCGCATAAAGGTTCAATCGAATTAAACGGTAAAACGTTTGCTGAGGATCCGGAAGGCTACCGTTCACAATTTACCTATATACCTGAAACACCTGTTTTATACGAAGAATTGACGCTGATGGAGCATCTTGAACTAACAGCCATGGCATATGGGCTGTCAAAAGAAACGATGGAGAAAAGGCTGCCTCCGCTTTTAAAGGAATTCCGAATGGAAAAGAGGCTGAAGTGGTTCCCGGCCCATTTTTCTAAAGGAATGAAGCAGAAGGTTATGATTATGTGCGCATTTTTGGCAGAGCCTGCGCTCTACATTATTGATGAGCCTTTTCTGGGGCTTGATCCGCTTGCCATTAACGCGCTGCTTGAACGGATGAATGAAGCGAAAAAAGGCGGGGCGAGCGTGCTGATGTCAACACACATTTTGGCAACGGCAGAACGCTATTGCGATTCGTTTATTATTTTACATAACGGCGAGGTGCGGGCGCGCGGCACGCTGTCAGAGCTCAGAGAGCAGTTTGGAATGAAGGACGCGGCGCTGGACGATTTGTATCTTGAGCTTACAAAGGAAGACGTTGGCCATGAATAATATGCTTGATATTTGGCAGTCGCGGCTGCAGGAGCATATCAAAGAAACAAGAACATACATGAAATATATGCTCAACGATCACCTCGTCATTGTTTTGATTTTTTTTCTAGCGGGCGCTGCAAGCTGGTACAGCAAATGGATACGGGACATTCCTGCTCACTTTCCGTCCTTTTGGGTGATGGCCGTGCTGTTTTCGCTCGTGTTGACAAGCTCTTATGTGCGAACGCTTTTGAAGGAGGCTGACCTTGTTTTCTTATTGCCTCTTGAAGCAAAAATGGAGCCTTACTTGAAGCAGGCGTTTGTCTACAGCTATGTGTCTCAGCTGTTTCCGCTTATTGCGCTGAGCATCGTTGCGATGCCGCTTTATTTCGCAGTCACACCGGGGGCTTCGCTCGTATCGTATGCCGCGGTCTTTGTCCAACTGTTGCTGCTGAAAGCGTGGAATCAGGTAATGGAATGGCGCACGACTTTCCAGAACGACCGCAGCATGAAACGGATGGACGTCATCATTCGATTTGCGGCGAATACACTCGTTCTTTATTTTGTTTTCCAATCTGTTTATATGTATGCGCTTCTCGTCTATGTCATTATGGCTGTTCTTTATCTGTATATGTCTTCCGCAGCAAAACGGAAAACATTTAAATGGGAGAGCCATATTGAGTCCGAATTGAGACGAAAGCAGCGTTTCTATCGGATTGCCAACCTGTTTACTGATGTGCCGCATTTGCGAAAGCAAGCCAAACGCAGAGCTTATCTCGACTTTTTGCTGCGGCTTGTGCCGTTTGAACAGCGCAAAACATTTGCCTATATGTTCACCCGCGCCTTTTTGCGTTCGAGTGATTATTTGGGTATTCTTGTCAGATTAACGATCGTTTTCGCGCTGATCATTATGTATGTCTCAGCTAGCCCGCTGATTGCAGCGGTTTTGACTGTGTTTGCCATTTTCATTACGGGCATTCAGCTTCTGCCGCTCTTCGGCCACTTTGACCATCTGGCGCTTCAAGAGCTGTACCCTGTGAAAAAAGAAACAAAGCTGAAAAGCTATTTCTCTCTATTAAAAACTGCACTTAGTATTCAAGCGATGCTGATGTCTGCTGCATCTGCCTATGCTGCCAGCTTGACCGGTTTTTTGTACGCGCTGATCGGTTCTGTCGTTCTGATTTTTGTTGTTTTGCCTTCTTATATGACAACCAGGCTGAAAAAGCACGGAAAGCTGTGAACTGAAAAGGGGTAATCAAATGACAGATAATCAGCTGCTGATGCAGGAAGCTTTGGAATGGAAAATGCATTTTTTGCGAAAGGATTCCATGTTTGAACGCTTTTCGAAGCGTGTCCAGACGAAGGTGAATGAACGGATTCCTGAAAAAATCCATACGGTCGTCACCGAGAGTGTAAGAAAAATGGTAGAAGCGACAATGGCCGGCTCTAATATCATCACTTATAAAAAGGATACAAGTGCACTGTCGCTCAGTGAAAAAAACGAATTGGCGAAAAAAACGATTGTTTCTTATCAGAAAGTGGCAGCTGCTGAGGGAGTCGGCACCGGAGCGGGCGGCATTTTTTTAGGCATTGCTGATTTTCCGCTGCTGCTTTCAATTAAGATGAAGTGTTTATTTACCTTGTCTTCCATTTACGGCTTTGATGTCAAGGATGCACAAGAAAGGATATTTTTGCTTCTCGTGTTTCAGCTTGCGTTTTCGAGTGATGATGGCCGTAAATCGCTTTTTTCTGTCATCGAAAATTGGGAGACGGAGAAAAAGAGCATCGACTGGAGAGTGTTCCAGCAGGAATATCGCGATTATATTGACGTCGTGAAGCTTTTTCAGCTTTTGCCGGGCGTAGGAGCGGCAGTCGGCGGAATTGCCAATTATAAGCTGCTTGCTCAGCTTGGAGAAACGGCAAGACATGTTTTTCATCTGAGGATATTAAAGGAAACAGCCGGAGAATAAACACTCCGGTGTTTTTTTATAGCTGATGATAGGTGATCGCAGCGCCGGCAAGGACCTTGGCCGCTGTCAGCATGGCTTTTTCGTTGATATCAAATTTCGGATGGTGGTGGGAATAAACTCGATCTGGCTGTTCGGGAGCGGCACCTGTAAAGAAAAAAGTGCCTTTCACGTTTTGTAAGTAATAAGCAAAATCCTCGCCGCCCATTTGCGGTTCACCGTCAATGACCTGCTGAACGCCCTCGGTATTCTTTGCGGTGCTCACCAAGTGGCTCGTTTCGGCAGGATGGTTCACAACCGCCGGATAACCCTGTTCATAGGTGTACTCATAGGACGCGCCGTGCATGCTGCATATTCCTTTTACAACCGCTTCAATTTCTTTCTCCAGAATGTCTCGGACATTTTCATCAAAAGAACGCGCTGTGCCGATGAGTACTGCTTGGTCTGCGATGACATTAAACGGATTGTCGGCGATGAAGGAGCCTGTCGAAATGACGGCGGATTGAATCGGATTGACTTTGCGGCTGACAATGTGCTGCAAAGAGGAAACGATTTGCGAACCGATCAGGACGGCGTCTTTAGTATCATGCGGATGAGCGCCGTGGCCGCCCTTTCCGAAGACTTTAATCGTAAATCGGTCTGCCGCCGCCATTACGGCGCCGGGGCGGCAGAGAATAGTTCCGAGCGGCTCAGTTGCCCAAAGATGAGTGCCGAATATCACATCCGCGTTTTCGAGACATCCGTCATCAATCATTGGCTTTGCGCCTCCCGGATAATATTCTTCTGCATGCTGGTGGATCATCACAAATGTTCCCTTCAGTTCATGTCTGTTTTGGTGAAGGACCTTGGCCACTGCGAGAAGAGCTGCGGTGTGGCCGTCGTGGCCGCATGCATGCATGACACCAGGCACTTTGGAGGCGTAAGGGACATCTTTTTCATCTTGAATGGGGAGAGCGTCAAAGTCGGCCCTCAAAGCGACTGTAGGGCCGGGTTCGCTTCCTTCTATATATGCTAAAACCCCTCTGCCGCCAACGTTTGTGCGGATTGGGACTCCTAACGATTCATAATAGGAAGCAATAAATGCGGCGGTTTTTTCTTCTTGAAATGAAAGCTCAGGATACATATGAAAATGGCGCCTGATCTCAACCATTTCTTCAAAACAGCCGTCGAGCTGTTTGTTTATCTCTTTCTGCAGTGTGGATATGGACAAAGCCGCTTCCCCCTTTTCTATGTTTTCCATGATTGTATAGAAAAAGTCTGAATATTTCAACTCATGCTGTTTTAAAGCATCATCACAGCTGCGAGGGTTGTCACCAAAAGGCCAATCGCAACGGGAATAAAGTTTTTTCTGGCAAGCTCAAAAGGATCAACTTTGCAAATGGCCGCGGCGGGAATCAACGCCCATGGGACCAGTGTTCCTCCGCCCACCCAGATGGCAGAGATTTGTCCGAGCGCGGTCAGAACGGCGGGATCGGCATGGAGAGCGGACGAAAAGAGCTTTGCGATGGAGCCGGCGAGAGAAATGCCAGAAAATCCTGAGCCGTCAAGGCCTGTTATGGCTCCAGCGGCAGTTAATGCAGCGGCGGCAAGCTCCTTTGACATAGGCATCATATGGGATAAAGCAATGCCAAGATCGTTGACAATGCCGTGGGAACCTTTAGGGAGTGAAGTGCCCAGTATGCTTTCATAGCCTGAGTCGCCAAGATAAAAGAAAGCGGCAATCGGGATGACGGGGCCGAAAACCTTAAAACCGAACTTAAATCCGTCAATAAAATAGCCGGTGATTTTTTCAAGCCCTTTATGCTTATACACGAAAAAATGAACGGTAAAGAGGATACAAATTGCAGACCCGC
Organism: Bacillus sp. FSL R5-0603; assembly: GCF_038050295.1. NCBI lineage: Bacteria > Bacillati > Bacillota > Bacilli > Caryophanales > Bacillaceae > Bacillus > Bacillus sp. FSL R5-0603. Next base: position 984,048 of record NZ_JBBOYP010000001.1, read on the forward strand.
CAATTAACGCGGTTGCATCATTTCCTTGTAGGTTAAACAAGAGCATGCAGGCGATATCTGCAAGAAAGGCAAGCGGAATCAAAAAAGCCAGTATGGACCGCAGGCGTTTTGGCAAGTACAGCGAGTTGTCTTGTTCGCCGGAAAGAACGGGGGAAAAAGAAGCGGGATGCACCTGTTTTTTGCGTTCGCGCTGAATCATGATAAAGGCAGCGGTTGTTGTTGTCATACCCATAATCAGCACAAGCGGAATGCTGGCCGAGACGACATCACCGACTGGAATGCCTGCTGCATCTGCAGTCAGCTTTGGCGCCGCCTGAATGACAAAGTCTCCTGAGAGGGCAAAACCGTGTCCGAATAAGTTCATGGCCATGGCCGCGGCAAGAGGCGTCAAACCGGCACGTGCGGCTGCGGGGAGCAGGACGGCGCCGATCAAAGCGACACCCGGAGAAGGCCAGAAGAAGAGAGAAATGGCGAACATCAGGCCCCCAATCAGCCAATAGGCAGTCACGGGCCCTCTCACAAGGCTTGCAAAGGGAGAAATCATCGCTTCATTTATCCCTGTTTTTGTTAACAAATCACTCATTGAAACGATAAAGCAAATGATGAAAATCGTGGGCAGCAGTTCGCCGGCCGCATAGATAAAGCTGTGGAATAAACTGCTGACAGAAGCTGAAAGTGAATGGCTGGCCCATAGCGATATGATAAAAATGCCGAATAGAGAAATAAATGTCGTGTCTTTTCTCAGCAGCATAAATAGGATAATTGCACCGATAAAAAACACATACAGAACATGGACAGACAAAATCCCGACTTCCATCATCGATCACTCCTTCCGCTTACAGATTATTCATAGGCGGGCGGAAGGTGCCGGGACAGAGGGGAGGGTTATGATGGAAGATGAACATTGATCTGTTTCAGCTGCTCAATCAGATGATGCCTTAATACTCTATTCGCTTTTTGCAGATGTTTTGGGAAGCATTCAGGAGAAAAAATGACGCACCCATCAGCAAGCCAGTTTTTTCTATAGGCGATGATGCTTTCCGATGGCTCTAAATATGAATCATCCTCGTGCTGCATCTCGTAATCATCAAATCCGAACTGAAAACCGCAGCACGGGCAGATTTCATGAGAATGATTGCCTTCATGATCATATGGCGGTTCAGCCAATCCCTTAAACCCGCAGACTGGGCAAGTATGCTTCATTTTGCTTTCCTCCCAATAAAATAAGCTGCCGGACATGCCGGCAGCTATTCGACAGCGAAATATGTGGTGACATAGGAAGGCCGGGAGAAGATCGACGTTGTGTCAATTCCGGCAGATGTATCGCGTTTTTTGTGGGCTTCTTTGTAAGAACCGGACTGCTGCCAGTCTTGAAAGGCGCTTTCCGTTTCCCACAAGGTCAGAATGACATAGGTGTCACTGTCAAGCGGACGGAGCACTCGAATTGCTTCAAAGCCAGGCTCGTTTTCGACTTTTCCCGCTCTGTTTTTAAATCTGTTTTCAAACAGCGGACGCCCTTCCTGGGTAACGGCAATATTGTTCAATACTGCAAAACCGGGATGTTTGATCTCTCCGACTTGGTCAATGACTTCATAAGCGTGTGGTGCTTGGAAAACGGTATCTCCGTTTGTTTCATGAATTAAAATGGCGTTTTCCTGCCCCTGCATCAAAAGGATATTTTCTGAGGGATGCTTCTGTACGATCGTTTTTAAAAAATCGGCTGTCCCATATGTAATATAAACCTTCATATCAGCCACCTCCTGCTTGCTAGTATATCAAAACAATGGTATAAGTTTCTATTGGCGAGTGCTTCGGACATAATTCCAAACAATTTTTCCCATACTACCTTTAGAAAGGCGAGGTGAGTTCATGTTTAAGATAAAGAAAAAGAAACTTTTTATACCTATCATTATTTTAGTGTTAACTGCTTTTCTCGCTTTAATAGGATATATTTCAATTATTTTTCTCGGCCATTATGTCATAGATGAAAAAAAGCTTATTCTTCATGCTTCTTCAAAAATTGTTGATCAAAACGGAGATGAGGTTGCAAGCCTGTATACAGAAAATCGCGAACCGGTCTCGATCAATGAGATTCCAAAGCAGGTCAGAGAAGCGTTTATCGCTGTTGAGGATAAAAGGTTCTATGAGCATCACGGCATTGATGCAAAATCTGTCGGAAGAGCAGTGTATCGCGATATATTAGCAGGCGGAAAGGTGGAAGGCGGAAGCACGATCACCCAGCAGCTTGCCAAAAATATTTTTCTGACACATGACAAAACGTTTCTAAGAAAAACAAAAGAAGTGATCATTGCGATTAATCTTGAACGGGATTACAGCAAGGACAAGCTGCTTGAAATGTATTTGAACCAGCTTTACTTCGGACACGGGGTCTACGGCATACAAGCGGCGTCCCACTATTATTTTAATAAAGAAGTAAAAGATTTGACTGTATCTGAAGGCGCTGTTTTGGCCGCTATTCCGAAGGCGCCTTCTACGTACTCTCCGATTTTGCACCCTGATAAAAATAAGGAGCGGCGTGATACAATTCTAGGTATGATGAATGACCAAGGCTATATCAGTGCGAAAGAGGCTGTCACCGCACAGGGCCGAACGCTTGGGCTGCATGTGAAGAAACAGTCGGAAACACCTTGGTTTGACAGCTACATTGACCTTGTGATCAAAGAGGCGGAAGACAAGTATTCCATTTCCGGAGAGCAGCTTCTTCAAGGCGGATACACGATCAAGGTGCCGCTCGATTCGAAGCTGCAGAAGACGGCTTACCAGGTGATGAAAGAGGGAAGCTATTATCCCGGAACAGATCAGAATGCCGAGGGAAGCGCGGTCTTTATTAATAACAAGACAGGCGGTGTAGAAGCGGCCATCGGCGGAAGGGATTACACATCCAAAGGATATAACCGCGTCACAGCTGTCCGCCAGCCGGGTTCCACATTTAAGCCGCTTGCCGTATACGGACCGGCGATGCAGGAAAAGAAATTTAAGCCATATTCTCTATTGAAGGATGAGTTGCAGTCCTACGGAGATTATACTCCGAAAAACTATGACAGCCGGTATGAGGGTGAAGTCACTATGTCTGACGCCATTACGTACAGCAAAAACGCGCCGGCTGTCTGGACGTTGAATGAGATCGGCGTTGAAACAGGAAAATCTTATTTGAAAGCAAACGGCATTGATATCCCTGATGAAGGACTTGCTCTCGCTCTAGGCGGCTTGGAAAAAGGCGTTTCGCCGCTCCAGCTTGCCGGCGCGTTTCATACATTTGCCGCGAATGGAACGTATACGGAACCCTTCTTTATCTCGAGCATAATAGATGAAGACGGAGAAACAATAGCCGATCATATAGAGGAAGGAAAGCGGGTTTTCAGCAAGCAGACGTCTTGGAATATGACGAGAATGCTGCAGCAGGTAGTCAAAAAGGGAACGGCCACGTCCGGCACCTATCACGGTGACCTGGCGGGAAAAACAGGTTCTACATCTTATACAGGCGTCTCCGGCGCGACAAAGGACGCCTGGTTTGCAGGCTACACGCCGAAAATAACCGGGGCAGTCTGGATGGGCTATGACAAAACGGATCAAAACCATTATTTGAAAGCCGGAAGCTCATACCCGACGCGGCTGTTTAAGGATATTTTGACACAGGCAGGAGAAACCGGTCATGTGTTCACAAAGCCTAAAAACGTTAAAGAACTGGAAAGCCCGATTGAGCTGAAGCCGGTCAAAACACTCACAGCCGATTACACATTTAAAGCAGCGGGGCTCTTTACTATTGAATTAAAGTGGGACGCTCAAGAGGATGATCGGGCCGTATACAGAATTTATGTAAACAAGGACGGCGAGGAGACGCTTCTTGATTCGGTTGAAGGGAAGGGAAGCTATGAAATTCCTTATGCCAACTTATTTTCGGGCGCGTCTTATAAAATTGTGCCTTATAATACACAGACAAAAAGAGAAGGGGAAGGAACCGATTACGTTCAGCCAAAATTGTTTTCCTCTTAATGGAATTCGGCGATTTTTTGAACTTTGAGCTACATTTCTATACCATTTGCCTAAAACAAGGTATAGTGTAATAAGTCAAGAAATACGAACGTATGGTTGCCGTATGAAAGGTGGAAATCAGATGAGTAAACGAGAAACGTTTAACGAGACGTTTTTAAAAGCTGCGCGGGGAGAAAAAGCGGATCACACGCCTGTGTGGTATATGAGGCAAGCAGGGCGCTCACAGCCGGAATACCGCAAGCTGAAGGAAAAGTACGGATTGTTTGAGATCACACATCAGCCCGAACTTTGTGCGTATGTCACAAGACTGCCGGTTGAGCAATACGGAGTCGATGCTGCAATCCTTTATAAAGATATCATGACGCCGCTGCCGTCAATCGGTGTGGATGTTGAAATCAAAAACGGGATCGGTCCTGTGATTGATCAGCCCATCCGGTCTCTGGCGGACATTGAAAAACTCAGCCAAATTGATCCGGAACAGGACGTGCCGTACGTGCTTGAGACGATTAAACTGCTTGTCAATGAGCAGCTGAACGTCCCGCTCATCGGTTTCTCAGGTGCGCCTTTTACGCTTGCAAGCTATATGATCGAAGGCGGCCCGTCGAAAAACTACAATAAAACAAAAGCCTTCATGTACAGCATGCCAGATGCATGGAATCTGCTGATGTCCAAGCTTGCCGACATGATCATCGTGTACGTGAAAGCGCAGATTGAGGCAGGCGCAAAAGCGATTCAAATCTTTGATTCGTGGGTCGGCGCATTGAATCAGGCAGATTACAGAACATACATCAAACCCGTAATGAACCGGATTTTTTCAGAGCTCGCAAAGGAGAATGTGCCACTGATCATGTTTGGCGTTGGCGCAAGCCATCTTGCAGGTGATTGGCATGACCTTCCTCTCGATGTTGTCGGGCTTGACTGGAGACTCGGCATTGATGAAGCCAGATCAAAAGGAATTACTAAAACAGTGCAGGGCAACCTAGACCCGTCCATTTTGCTTGCGCCATGGGAAGTCATTGAGCAGAAAACGAAGGAAATACTTAATCAGGGGATGAAATCAGACGGCTTCATTTTCAATCTTGGCCATGGGGTATTTCCTGATGTCAGTCCCGAGGTTTTGAAAAAACTGACAGCATTTGTCCATGAATATTCACAAAACAAAAAAATGGGTCAATATTCCTAAGCATATCTTTTGGTATCTTAATGATATCCTGTCAAAATGTTTGTATCAGATCATTAAAGAGGGTGTAAACAGTGAGTAGAAAGAAAATGGGGCTTCTCGTGATGGCGTACGGCACGCCTTATAAGGAAGAAGATATTGAACGTTATTATACACATATCAGAAGAGGCAGAAAGCCTGAACCTGAAATGCTTCAAGATTTGAAAGACAGATACGAAGCGATTGGCGGCATTTCACCGCTTGCCAAAATCACAGAAGAGCAGGCGCATAATCTGGAACAGCACTTGAATGAAATTCAGGATGAGATTACGTTTAAAGCGTATATCGGACTGAAGCATATCGAGCCGTTTATTGAAGACGCCGTAGCAGAGATGCATAAGGATGGCATTACAGAAGCAGTCAGCATCGTGCTGGCGCCGCATTTCTCCACGTTCAGCGTTCAGTCCTACAACAAACGTGCCAAAGAAGAGGCTGAAAAACTCGGCGGCTTAACGATTACGTCAGTTGAAAGCTGGTACGATGAACCGAAGTTCGTGAAATATTGGGTTGACCGAGTGAAGGAAACATATGCGTCAATGCCTGAGGATGAAAGAGAAAACGCGATGCTTATCGTATCCGCACACAGCCTGCCGGAAAAAATCAAAGAATTTGGAGACCCGTACCCGGACCAGCTGCATGAATCGGCGAAATTAATTGCTGAAGGCGCAGGCGTTTCCGAATATGCTGTCGGCTGGCAAAGTGAAGGGAACACGCCTGATCCTTGGCTCGGACCCGATGTACAGGATTTAACACGTGATTTATTCGAACAAAAAGGCTATCAAGCATTTGTATATGTTCCTGTTGGATTTGTCGCGGATCACTTAGAAGTGCTTTATGATAATGATTATGAATGCAAAGTGGTGACTGACGATATCGGCGCAAGCTATTACCGGCCGGAAATGCCAAATGCCAAGCCTGAATTTATTGATGCTTTGGCAACAGTCGTATTAAAAAAATTAGGACGTTAAAGAAGGCGATGAACATGAGTGACGGCAAAAAACATGTAGTCATCATCGGCGGCGGCATTACCGGTTTAGCCGCCGCCTTCTATATGGAAAAAGAAATCAAAGAAAAGAATCTGCCGCTTGAGCTGACACTTGTTGAGGCAAGTCCGAGAGTCGGCGGGAAAATCCAGACTGTCAAGAAGGACGGCTATATCATCGAAAGAGGGCCAGACTCATTTCTGGAACGAAAGAAAAGCGCCCCGCAGCTTGTTAAAGACTTAGGTCTTGAGCATTTGCTTGTCAACAATGCGACCGGACAATCCTATGTGCTTGTAAACCGCACCCTGCATCCAATGCCGAAGGGCGCTGTAATGGGGATACCGACAAAAATTGCGCCGTTTGTTTCTACGGGTCTGTTTTCCTTGTCCGGGAAGGCGAGAGCTGCTATGGATTTCATCCTGCCTGCAAGCAAAACAAAGGATGATCAGTCATTGGGAGAATTCTTCCGCAGACGTGTCGGAGATGAAGTGGTCGAGAACTTAATCGAGCCGCTTCTATCAGGGATCTACGCAGGCGACATTGACAAGCTCAGCCTGATGTCGACATTCCCGCAATTTTACCAGACGGAACAAAAGCATAGAAGCCTGATTCTCGGCATGAAAAAAACAAGGCCTCAAGGCTCAGGCCAGCAGCTGACGGCAAAAAAACAAGGGCAGTTCCAGACTCTGTCAACCGGTTTGCAGACCCTTGTAGAAGAGATCGAAAAGCAGTTAAAGCTGACGAAGGTGTATAAAGGCACAAAAGTGACCAAACTCAGCCATAGCGGCTCTGGCTATTCGCTCGAACTGGATAACGGCGTCACACTTGATGCTGATTCAGTAATTGTGACTGCTCCGCATAAAGCGGCTGCGGGAATGCTTTCTGAGCTTCCTGCCATTTCTCATTTGAAAAATATGCACTCCACATCCGTGGCAAACGTCGCTTTAGGCTTCCCTGAAGGCTCCGTCCAAATGGAGCATGAGGGCACGGGTTTTGTCATTTCAAGAAACAGTGACTTTGCGATCACAGCCTGTACGTGGACGAATAAAAAATGGCCGCACGCAGCGCCGGAAGGCAAAACGCTGCTTCGGGCATATGTCGGAAAAGCTGGAGACGAATCCATTGTCGATCTATCAGATAATGACATTATCAACATTGTGTTAGAAGACTTAAAGAAAGTCATGAACATAAACGGCGAGCCGGAAATGACATGTGTCACCCGATGGCATGAAAGCATGCCGCAGTACCATGTCGGCCATAAGCAGCGTATCAAGGAGCTGCGTGAAGCACTTGCATCTGCGTATCCGGGTGTTTATATGACAGGCGCTTCTTTCGAAGGTGTCGGCATTCCCGACTGCATTGATCAAGGAAAAGCTGCCGTGTCTGACGCGCTTACCTATTTATTCAGCTAAAACCTCCGCTTTATCGCGGAGGTTTTTTTGATGTGCAATGGCAATATTGTGTAAAAAAATGATTGAATTGAACAGCAGGTTATGATACATTTGCATATGTACTTAATGACTAAAATGTTCAAACGGTCAGTTTCGAGGTGAATACAATGTCAATAGATCGAAAAAAGCTCATTTTGGAGGCGGCTACAAAGTCTTTCACGCAGTTCGGGTATAAAGCGACGACAATGGATCTTGTCGCAAAACTTGCGAACGTGGGGAAGGGAACCATTTATACTTTTTTCAAAAACAAAGAAGAGCTGTTTGACGAGATTTTCACTACTTTATTAAAGGAAATGAAGCAAAAAGCGGATGAAGCGATGGAGCCGAACCTTCCGTTCCATGAAAATGTGCACAGAGCGCTGTTTGCCATTCTGGAGTTCAGGAAAACACATCAGCTGACGATTAAAATTTTCCAAGAGAATGCCGAGATTGGTACAATGGCAGTTCAGGAAGTGATCCAGAAAATGGAGCGAGCCATACTGTCTTATATCAAAAGTAAGATTGAAGACGGGATCAAAAGCGGCGCAATCAAGCCGTGCGACCCTGAACTGACAGCCTTTGTGATGCTGAAGCTTTATATCGCGCTCATTTTTGACTGGGAAAAACAACACCCCCCGCTTGATAAAGAGACAATTGCGGGACTGCTTGAATTGTATGTTGTCAAAGGATTGTCAGCGAACTAGATAATCCTTTCTCTTTGCAAGAAAATGACCATTTTTCATGATGAGTCAGTTTTAGAATGGAGGCATCAGGATGAACACAATACGAAGTCAGTGGAAAGACATCGTAACAAGTAAAAAATTATTGATTCCCATCATCGCCATTTTGTTTGTCCCGCTTATTTACAGCGGCGTATTCTTAAAGGCTTATTGGGACCCGTACGGCACAGTTGACCAGCTGCCTGTCGTTGTCGTCAACCAAGACAAGGGAGCAACGTATGAAGGAGAAAAACTTCAAATCGGTGATGATCTGGTCAAAGAATTAAAGGATAATAACAACTTTGATTGGCATTTTTCCAATGATCTCGACCAATCGTTAAAGGACTTATTGAATCAAAAATATTATTTAGTTGTCGAGATTCCTGAGGATTTTTCTAAGAATGCCAGCACTGTATTAGACAAAAATCCGAAAAAATTGGATCTGAAATACCATACAAATGCAGGTTCTAACTATGTAGGGGCAACGATCGGCGAAAAAGCGATTGATAAACTGAAAGCCTCTGTTTCAAAAGAAGTGACCGAGCAATATACGAAAGTTATTTTTGATAACTTTAAAGATATCGCAAAAGGTTTGAGCGACGCGAGCAGCGGCGCGAAAAAAATTGATGACGGAACAAAGGATGCGAAAAACGGAAGCGCCCAGCTGAAAGAAAATCTGGCGAAGCTGAAGGAAAGCACCGCTACCATCAGTGACAAAACAGCGCAGCTTGCAGATGGAGCGGCTCAGGTGACGAGCGGCATCCAATCGCTTGACAGCTCCCTCGGAAAATTCCAGGACAGCAGCAACCAGATTTATGATAAATCTAGTCAACTTGCAGCAGGATCAGGCGAGCTGACAAGCAAGATGAATGAACTTCTTGCTGGACTTCAAAATGTGCAGAAGGGTACGCCTAATCTTACTAACGGGCTGGATCAGCTCAACAGTAAAGCCCAAGAAGCTTCTGAGAAAGCAGCAAAAGCGGAAAAGCTCATTAATGCGCTCGATTTAACGAAGCTTGAAACTGCTGTAAACAATCTGGAAAAATCAGAAACTGCGATGAAGGAATTTAAGAAACAGCTGTCTGACTTTGAACACAGCTTAAAAAACCGTGATCAGGCATTCAAAAATCTCATCAATTCGAGTGATTTCTTAACAGCGGAGCAAAAAAGCCAGTTGATCAGCTCTGTTGAAAAGCAGCTTCCGCAAGTTGATGCGCCTGATTTTGATGAAATTTTAAGTGGGCTTCCTTCAGCTGATCAGCTGCCTGACATCGCAACGATAAAAAGCTCTCTTGAAGACGTGAAAGCGCAGGTGGCGCAGGTGAAAGCCATGCCGGAAGCTACATCTAAGCTTTATAACGGCGCAAAAACAATCCAAGATGCAATTGACAGATTAACTGAGGGAGCTGATAAGATATACAATGGTTCACAGAAGCTGACAGATGGCCAAACTAAACTGACAGCCGGCATCGGTGAATATAATAAGCAGTTCGCAAAAGCAAAAGCGGGCTCAGAGCAATTGGTGACAGGAAGCAGCCAAGTATCCGGCGGATTGTTTAAGCTGTTAGACGGGTCTAAACAGGTCCAAAGCGGATCATCAAAACTTGCAGACGGATCTGCATCACTTGATACAGGTTTAGGCAAGCTATTGGACGGCACAGGAGAGCTGTCTAGTAAGCTGAAGGATGCGGCTGACCAAACAGGAGATATCGATGCTGATGATCAAACATATGGCATGTTTGCGGATCCGGTTAAAACCAAAGACGATGCCATTCATTCCGTTCCTAACTACGGTACAGGGCTGACACCTTATATCCTGTCAATGGGCTTATATGTCGGCGGCATCATGCTGACGGTTGTCTTCCCGCTGAAGGAAGCGTCAGGGCGTCCGAGAAATGGTTTTGAGTGGTTCTTCAGCAAATTCAATGTCATGATGCTTGTAGGAATCATTCAATCATTGATTGTGGCGACGGTTCTTCTATTGGGAATTGGTCTCGAGGTAGAGAGCACGTGGAGATTTTACGTGTTTACGATCATTACGAGTCTCGCTTTCCTGGCGATAATTCAATTTTTGGCTACAACGATGGGCAACCCGGGGCGATTTATCGCAGTCATTATTTTAGTGCTGCAGCTGGGAGCGAGCGGAGGAACCTTCCCGCTTGAATTGCTTCCGAATTTCTATCAAGTCATCCACGGCGCATTGCCGATGACCTACAGCATTAACGGATTCAGAGCGGTCATTTCAAACGGTGACTTTGGCTACATGTGGCAGATGGCCGGCGTCTTAATCGGCATCGCCCTCGTCATGATTGCACTAAGCATTACTTACTTTACAATGTTAAGCCGGAAGGAAGAATCATCAGAAGAACAGCCGGCTTCATAAAGAAAAAGAACTTGTTTCCTTGGAAACAAGTTCTTTTTTTTGTTACATTCCCCATTTAATAAGCAATCCTGTATAGGTTAATCCGCCGCCAAACCCGAAAAGCAAAACGATTTGATCTTTTTTCAGCTTCCCGGCTTTCACTGCGAGATCGAGCGCCAAAACAATTGAAACCGAAGACGTGTTTCCGTAGTGCTCAACACTAGTGAGCGTTTTTTCAATCGGGAACGGTGTTTTTTCACAAATTGACTCGATCATGCGCAAGTTGGCGCTGTGAGGAACAAACCAATCGAGATCATCAGAGCTGAGTCCTGCTTTATGTAAAAGCCGTTCAAATTCGCCAGGGACGGTTCTTGCGGCCCATTTATATACCTCGCGTCCGTTTTGCACCATTTTTCCAGAACCGACAAGCTGCACACCGTTTATTTCATTTCGCAGTCCGGCACGATACAAAATATCGCCGCCGTTCCCGCTTGTTCCTTGTACAGACGCAAGAAATCCCGGCGTCTCTTCATCTCGTTCCACTAACAGCGCACCAGCGGCATCGCCGAACAGAACGCATGTCGTTCGATCGGTATAATCCGTTACCTTTGATAACGTTTCTCCGGCGATGACGAGAATTTTTTGATGAAGGCCTGATGTGATCAATCCATTTGCCAAATGGAGGCCGTAAGTCAGTCCGGCGCACGTCGCATTAATATCCAGCGCGCCGGTGTTTTCCCAGCCGAAATATTCCTGTACGCGGCATGCCGTACTCGGAAAGGCGTAATCGGATGTGGTTGTGGCAACGAGGATCATATCGACATCATCAAGTGTTCCTTTATAACGGCTCTTGAGATTCTTCACCGCTTCTATGCATAAATCAGAGGTAAATTGATGTTCATCCGCAATCCGGCGTTCTCTCATTCCTGTGCGCTGAACGATCCATTCATCAGAGGTATCGACGATCTTTTCTAAATCTGCATTGGTTAAACGTCTGCTCGGCGCATAGGTGCCGATAGCTGTAATTTTTGCTTTTGACATATGAATCACTCCTTATGGTCAGATTATAACACTAGATATTAGTATCTGGTACTAAAAAGAAGGTTTTTTTACAAAAAAAGAGAAGTGTAGAATAGGGAATCTATGAAAAAGAAAAAGGAGGCTGAAAAATGGTCAGTCAAGAAGCAGTAGTCTTTTTGGCATTATCCGGGGCTATTGCGTTTCTGTTGCCAATCGGGCTGATTGTATGGTTTAAGCGAAAGTATGGCGCCTCGCTCAAAGTGTTTTTTATTGGCGCTCTCACGTTTTTTGTCTTCGCTCAGCTGCTGGAAGGCGGCGTTCATGTTTATGTACTGCAAGTGAATGAAATGACGAAAGAAGCGATGCAACATCCATTATGGTATGGCATTTACGGCAGCTTGATGGCCGGAATTTTTGAGGAGTGCGGAAGGTATATGATGATGCGATTTTTTATGAAGCGCCATCATACCTGGGCGGATGGTCTGGCTTTCGGGGCAGGCCATGGCGGGCTTGAAGCCATCCTGATTACAGGCTTGTCCTCTATCTCACTTATTGTATACGCATTTGCAATCAATAGCGGGACGTTTGAACAGCTTTTGGTCAATGGCGACGTCAAACAGGCGCTTTTGCCGATACAGGAGCAGCTGCTGCATACTCCTTCGTATGAATGGATGCTGGGCGGAATAGAAAGAATCAGTGCCATTGCCGTCCAAATTGGGCTGTCTCTGCTTGTTTTGTACGCGGTTAAAAGCCGCCGGCCGCTGTTTTTGTTGTATTCTATTCTTTTACATGCACTGTTTAATGTACCGGCGGTTTTATATCAGAGAGGAATCATAGAGCATGCTGCAGCTGTTGAAATCATTATTGCTCTGCTAGCGGCCGTATCAGTCTACTGGATTGTGAAAGCAAAAAGGCTGTTTCAATAAAAAGCCCAAGCAGCAGCAAAGCCTGCTTGGAAACATGTGAATGGAAATATTCAGTAAGCATGGGTCATCAGAATATTTCTGATTCAGTCTTTAGCAATGACAGCAAGAATGTCTGTGTTTTTTACAAGAGAAACAATGGTGTTTCTTTTTCTTCTTCTCGCAAGGGTCATGGCATTCTTTCTTTTTCTTGCAATAGTCGTGGAAATCTTTATCGAACCACTCGTCAAAGAACCAAAAATCATCGAACCAATCGTGACAACGACATTTCTGTTCATGTGAATGACGACAGCACATAGAAATCCCTCCTCTTCCCATGCTCTCTACAGCATATGAGAGATTGATAGGAAAAGATTGGACGGGTCCCTCGGGAAAAGAGTATATTTTAAGTAGAAAATAAAAGGAGGAATGCCCTATGACGTCCGTACGTAAAACGATGGAGCTCATTAAAGAACTTGTATCGATCCCAAGCCCGACAGGAAATACATATGAGGTGATCAATTATATTGAAAGCCTTTTAAAAGAATGGAAGGTAGAAACGGTTCGGAACCACAAGGGCGGCTTAATAGCAACGCTTCCAGGACGCGAGACATCCCGGCATCGCATGCTGACAGCGCACGTTGACACCCTCGGCGCTATGGTGAAGGAGATTAAAGCGGACGGCCGGCTGAAAATCGACTTAATCGGCGGGTTTCGCTACAACTCGATTGAGGGGGAGTATTGCCAAATTGAAACCGCCTCGGGAAAAACGTACACAGGCACAATTTTAATGCATCAAACGTCTGTGCACGTATACAAAGACGCGGGGAAGGCTGAGCGGAATCAAGAGAATATGGAGATCCGCCTAGATGAACCTGTTCACTGCCGGAAAGATACGGAGGAGCTTGGCATTGGCGTCGGAGACTTTGTGTCGTTTGATCCACGTGTCGAGATCACATCAAGCGGATTTATTAAATCGCGCCATTTGGATGACAAAGCAAGCGTCGCCTTATTGCTCCGCTTAATTCATGAAATTCAAACAGAAGACATTGAGCTGCCGTATACAACTCATTTTCTTATTTCCAATAATGAAGAAATCGGTTACGGCGGGAATTCGAATATTCCTCCTGAAACAGTTGAATATTTGGCGGTTGATATGGGGGCTATCGGTGACGGGCAGGCGACTGATGAATATTCAGTATCAATCTGTGTGAAGGATGCGAGCGGGCCGTATCATTATCAGCTCAGAAAGCATTTAGTTCAATTAGCCGAGAAGCATCATATCGACTATAAGCTTGATATATATCCGTACTACGGGTCTGATGCGTCAGCAGCGATCAAATCCGGGCATGATATTGTGCATGGCCTCATAGGGCCGGGAATTGACGCTTCCCATGCATTTGAACGCACCCATAAATCATCTCTTCGCCATACCGCTAAGCTTCTGTATTACTATGTACAGTCACCAATGGTATAAGGGGGAGGACCAATGAAGATTTATAAGCTGAAAAGCACATTCGGCTGGGAAGGTGATGACGGGTTGGGAGAACAGCTGATTCAGCAGATCCTTGCCGGAGAAAAAACCGCCACGTGCGCGCCGAAATCATTGTATTCAAAAGATGAATTGAGGGACGTTTATCAAACAGCGGGGCAGCTTGTTACCGTTTATGATAAACATGACAATCCAAGATGCAATATAAAAGTGACAGATGTCTTTGAAACCACCTTTGGTGCACCTGATATGAGGTTAGTCAAAGGAGAGGGCAATGGAGACCGAATTGAGGAGTTTCAAGAGGATCATCGGATGGCATGGGCGGAACTGATCAAAAGCGGTGAACTGGAGCTGAATGAGAATACTGTTTTGATTACAGAGCTGTTTGTGCTTGTTAAAGATTAAAAAAGCCTGCGGGGCAAGAACCCCGCAGGCTTTTCATTAACCAGAAATGGTTGCGTTTTGTTCTGTTTTCGATTGGGACATAACAGTTTCTGCTTTCGCAGGATTAAACATGCCTTCCCATTTAGACATCACAACGGCAGCAAGCGCGTTACCAGTCAGGTTGACAACTGTACGTGCCATATCCATGATGCGGTCTACGCCGGCAATAAAGGCAAGTCCTTCAGCCGGAACGCCGATGGTGCCAAGCGTCGCAAGCAAGACAACAAAAGAAGTACCAGGCACGGCAGCCATCCCTTTGGATGTCACCATTAAGACGAGCACAAGCGTAATTTGGTGCCAAATCGTCAAATCAATGCCATATACCTGTGCTAAAAAGAGTGCGGCAATAGATTGATAGAGAACGGAACCGTCTAAGTTAAACGTGTAACCGATCGGAATGACAAATGAAACAATGCCTTTCGGACATCCAATTTTCTCCATTTTTTCCATGATGCGCGGAAGAACCGTTTCAGAGCTGGACGTACTGAACGCCAGTAAGATTTCGTCCTTCATGTAAGCAAGGAACTTGAAGATGCTGATGCCGGCAATTTTTGCGACAATCCCGAAAATAACAATTAAGAAGAAAGCAAGCGCGACATAAACCAATCCGACGAGCTTTCCGAGAGAGATAAGAGAACCGAGTCCGAATTTAGACACAGTCACTCCGATAAGAGCGAAAACGCCGAATGGCGCCACTTTCATCACAAGGTTTACAACGTGGAACATGGCATGGGATACACCTTCAAAAAAGGCTAATACAGGCTTGCCTCTTTCACCGATCGCGGAAATACCCAATGCAAATAGTACTGTAAAGCAGATGATGGCTAGAAGATCCCCTTCGACCAATGACTGGAAGAAGTTTGTCGGCACAATATGGAGGAACGTTTCCGCCACTGATTTATTACTTTGTTCTTTTTCAGTTTCAACATATTGACTGATGTCCGATTTTTGAGCTTCGTGTATATTAACTCCTGTACCCGGATGGAAGATGTTTGCAAGGGCTAGTCCGAGAATAATGGCAAAAGTCGTGATGATCTCGAAGTACAGAATCGTTCTGAAGCCTAATTTACCGACTTGCTTTCCATTTCCTGCACCGGCTACACCGATGATTAAGCTGGAGACAACAATAGGAATCACTATCATTTTGATTAAGCGTAAAAAGAGATCCCCGATTGGCTGCAGGTAAGTAGGCAATGCTGGGTTGCCATACCAAATGACGCCAACAATGACACCTAGAATAAGTCCAACGAATATTTGTGTGGCTAATCCAAACTTAATTCTTTTCATAGATTACCTCCCAAAAAACAAAGTATCAACATATATCATGAATAGACATATATTTAATCTCACTATTAGATCAAATTATAATAGATAAGAAATCAATTCGTCTATAGTAAATTATATTTCGAAAATAAAGAATATTCAATGGCATTATGATAATCACCAGAATTATCTAAAAACAGGTGAGCTTTGACCTAACCTGACTATTATTTCAAAATTAAGAGATATGTGAAAAAATAAGAAAATCCCACGCGTAAGGCGCGGGATTTTCGCTCATTACAAATCGTTTACTTTTATACAGTCATTGCAGATATTACCATAGCACTCATGCTGCTCTTCTATCTTTTTTCCGCATTCCGCACACTTTTTCGAAGGCAGGTTTCTAAAAAATTCTGTGATTTTCCCCAGCATAACCAATCCCTCTTTCCCCTTTGTAGTGATTTCATTGTAATATAACAGATCACAAAAATCAATAACTGTTTTGATACAATGTTTAAAACATGCTTTTTTCAAGAAAAATGGGTATATTGAAGGAGGATCAATTTTTTTGAAAAGATAGGAGGACATTATGAAAGTTACAGTTATCGGATGCTATGGCGGTTTTCCGGCCGCAAATGAAGCGACGTCAGGCTATTTGTTTCAGTCAGGTGATTACTCTCTGCTTGTTGATTGCGGCAGTGCCGTTTTGTCTAAGCTGTTCGGATATGTGCCGGCGGAAAAGCTGGATGCGGTCGTTCTGTCTCATTATCACCATGACCATATCGCTGATATCGGGCCGCTGCAATTTGCCAAGCAAGTCGGTTCGTTTCTCGGCAAAGGAGAGCATACGCTTCCGATTTACGGACATGATGCTGATATAGAACAGTTTCAAAAGCTTACATATAAAACACATACGAAAGGGATCGCCTATCAGCCGGATCAGCCGCTGACTGCCGGTCCATTTACGATCACCTTTTTAAAAACGATTCACCCGGTGACGTGCTATGCCATGCGGATTACTGACGGCAGCCACACTGTCGTTTATACTGCTGATTCCAGCTATCAGGATTCATTTATACCGTTTTCGAAAGGTGCTGATTTATTGATCTCGGAATGCAATTTTTATGCCGATCAAGACGGAACAAGTGCAGGCCATATGAACAGCCTGGAAGCCGGGCGCATTGCAAAAGAAGCGGGAGCGGGAGAACTGCTGCTGACACATTTGCCGCATTTTGGCGTGCATGACAACCTTCGCAAAGAAGCGAAAACCGTTTTTAACGGAGAAGTGAATATTGCGAAATCAGGTTTTGTGTGGGAAGGATAAAGGAGGAGCACCATGTTATTTATAGACAATCAAAATATCAATGATCCGCGGATTAATCTTGCTATCGAGGAGTACTGTGTAAAGCATTTAGACCCTGAACAGCAATATTTGCTCTTTTATGTGAATCAACCGTCTATTATCATTGGGAAAAACCAAAATACAATAGAAGAAATCAATACAAAATATGTTGAGGAAAACGGGATTATCGTCGTCCGCCGTTTATCAGGCGGGGGCGCTGTGTACCATGATCTGGGGAACTTGAACTTCAGCTTTATTACCAAGGATGACGGGGACAGCTTTCATAACTTTAAAAAATTCACTGAGCCGGTGATTCAGGCGTTACATCAGCTTGGGGTTGAAGCGGAATTAAGCGGCCGGAACGACATTGTAGTGGATGGCCGGAAAATATCCGGAAACGCTCAGTTTGCAACGAAAGGCCGTATTTTCAGCCACGGCACCCTCATGTTTGATTCAGCTATAGATCATGTTGTATCAGCATTAAAGGTGAAAAAGGATAAAATTGAATCAAAAGGCATCAAATCGATCAGAAGCCGAGTGGCAAACATCAGTGAGTTTCTCGATGATAAAATGACCACCGAAGAATTCCGCAGCCATTTGCTTCGCCATATTTTTAACACAAACGACATTGGAAACGTGCCGGAGTATAAACTGACGGAAAAAGATTGGGAGACCATTCATCAAATTTCGAAAGAGCGCTATCAGAATTGGGATTGGAACTACGGCCGCTCGCCGAAATTTAACCTTAATCATTCGAAACGTTATCCGGTTGGATCGATCGATTTGCGCCTGGAGGTCAAGAAAGGCAAAATCGAGGACTGCAAAATCTTCGGAGATTTCTTTGGTGTCGGTGATGTATCTGAAATTGAAAACCTGCTGGTCGGAAAACAATACGAACGCAGCGTCATCGCTGATGTGCTCGAAGGTGTGAATCTCAAGCATTACTTTGGGAACATTACGAAAGAGGATTTCCTTGATCTGATTTATTAAGGCAAAACACATCGTTTGAAAGAGCGGTTGTGTTTTTGAAATAATGGAGGCAGGAGGGATTCACATGAAAGTGTTTTTAATCGGAGCGAACGGACAAATCGGGCAAAGACTCGTCTCTTTATTCCAAGATAATCCTGATCATTCCATCAGAGCGATGGTCAGAAAAGAAGAACAGAAAGCGTCTCTTGAAGCTGCCGGTGCAGAAGCTGTGCTTGCGAATCTGGAGGGCAGCCCGGAAGAAATCGCCGCTGCGGCAAAAGGTTGTGACGCGATCATTTTCACAGCCGGTTCCGGCGGCAGCACAGGTTATGATAAAACGCTGCTGGTGGATCTCGATGGAGCGGCAAAAGCCATTGAAGCTGCGGACATTGCCGGAATCAA
Source organism: Bacillus sp. FSL R5-0603 (assembly GCF_038050295.1). Lineage (NCBI taxonomy): Bacteria > Bacillati > Bacillota > Bacilli > Caryophanales > Bacillaceae > Bacillus > Bacillus sp. FSL R5-0603. Next base: position 1,002,606 of record NZ_JBBOYP010000001.1, read on the forward strand.
ACGGTTTATTATGGTCAGCGCCCTGCAAGCCCATCACCGTGAAAATTGGAATGAGGCACTCAAGCCTTATTATGTGGCCAAGCATTATGCTGATAAAATTCTGGAAGCGAGCGGTTTAACCTATACGATTATCCGTCCGGGAGGCCTTCGCAATGAGCCTGGAACGGGAACTGTTTCAGCAGCGAAGGATCTGGAGCGGGGATTTATTTCTCGTGATGACGTTGCAAAAACGGTCATTGCCTCTTTAGATGAGAAGAATACGGAAAATCGGGCCTTTGATCTGACAGCAGGAGATACGCCGATTGCCGAAGCATTGAAGAAACTATGACAGTACTGACACTCAGGGCTTTTTGCTCTTGAGTGTTTTTTTCAGTTTCTCTATAATGGAGGAGAAAGCTTGGCTTCAATAATGAATGACTATTCATTCACTTTAAGGGGTGGGAGAATGAATCTTGTTTCAAAATTGGAAGGAACAGCATCTGAGAAGCCCGACAGCATCGCATGCAGGTTTAAAAATCACATGATGACGTATCAAGAGCTGAATGAACATATTCAGCGATTTGCGGACGGCCTTCAGGAAGCCGGTATGGAGAAAGGGGACCATCTAGCTTTGCTGCTTGGCAATTCGCCTGATTTTATCATCGCGTTTTTTGGCGCTTTAAAAGCTGGGATCGTGGTTGTTCCCATCAATCCGTTGTACACGCCGACAGAAATTGGTTATATGCTGACAAATGGCGATGTAAAGGCGATCGTGGGCGTTAGCCAGCTTTTGCCGCTTTATGAGAGCATGCATGAGTCGCTGCCAAAGGTTGAGCTCGTCATTTTATGCCAGACGGGGGAGACCGAGCCGGAAGCTGCGGACCCAGAGGTCAGGATGAAAATGACAACGTTTGCAAAAATATTGCGGCCGACATCTGCCGCTAAACAAAACCAAGAACTTGTCCCTGATGATACCGCGGTTATTTTATATACGTCAGGAACGACTGGAAAACCGAAAGGCGCGATGCTGACTCATCAGAATTTGTACAGCAATGCCAACGATGTCGCAGGCTATTTGGGAATGGATGAGAGGGACAATGTGGTCTGCGCTCTTCCCATGTTTCACGTGTTTTGTTTAACTGTCTGTATGAATGCACCGCTGATGAGCGGCGCAACTGTCTTGATTGAGCCTCAATTCAGTCCGGCATCTGTTTTTAAGCTTGTTAAGCAGCAGCAGGCGACCATTTTTGCCGGTGTGCCTACAATGTATAACTACTTGTTTCAGCATGAAAACGGAAAGAAAGATGATTTTTCTTCGATCCGGCTGTGCATTTCGGGAGGCGCGGCCATGCCAGTCGCGTTGCTGACGGCGTTTGAAGAAAAATTCGGTGTTACCATCTTGGAAGGCTACGGGCTCTCGGAAGCATCACCCGTCACGTGCTTTAACCCATTTGACAGGGGCAGAAAACCGGGCTCCATCGGGACAAGTATCTTACATGTCGAAAACAAGGTCGTAGATCCGCTCGGACGCGAGCTGCCCGCTCACCAGGTCGGCGAATTGATCGTGAAAGGCCCCAATGTGATGAAGGGCTATTATAAAATGCCGATGGAAACAGAACATGCATTAAAAGACGGGTGGCTTTATACGGGGGACTTGGCAAGACGGGATGAGGACGGCTATTTTTACATTGTTGACCGGAAAAAAGACATGATCATTGTAGGAGGATACAATGTGTATCCGCGGGAGGTGGAGGAGGTGCTGTACAGCCATCCGGACGTCAAGGAGGCGGTTGTCATCGGCGTGCCGGACCCCCAAAGCGGGGAAGCGGTAAAGGGATATGTGGTGCCGAAACGCTCTGGGGTAACAGAAGAGGATATCATGCAGCACTGTGAAAAGCATCTGGCAAAGTACAAGCGGCCTGCTGCCATTACGTTTCTTGACGATATTCCGAAAAATGCGACGGGGAAAATGCTCAGACGGGCACTGAGAGATATTTTGCCCCAATAAAATGAAAAAGCGAAGCGGTTAGCTTCGCTTTTTCATTTTCAATCCTTTGCTTCTTTTTTAATAATATTTAGCAGCGCCTTTGTATCATTTTTGCTTAATTTGTAGTATGTGCCATCCTTCAAAAAAACGGCTTGCTGGCTTCCGTCAATCCATAGTCTGAATGAGTCATACCGGTCTTTATGAAACTTGATTGTCCCTTCGTAATCAGGGGCTGATGTTTTTTCTGTCTTCACCTGTTTTCCCTGATTCATAATATCCAGCATATCTTTGACGTGCTGTCTTTTTTCAATCTCGATATCTTCCTGGCCGCTTGAAGACAGTGTGATCAAATCCGCGTCTACCGATTGATACACATCGCCTGATCGGCTGTAAAGATAAAAAAATGCTATAAACACAAGACCGATTACCACGATGGCTGCCACTATTTTTTTCATTTGCATCACTCCAAACATTGTTAGTTTTCCCAGCGATCGGGCTTTCCATGCTTAAAAGGGTGGAAAAGTGCGGAACACAGCTTGGTTCTAAGAATTTGAATTTATGATTACAATAGAAGTAACGGGTTGATGTGAGGAGTGAGGCGTTATGCGCAAGTGGATTGCGGCAGCAGGACTTGCTTACGTGCTGTACGGGCTGTTTTTTTATTGGTATTTTTTCCTGTCGGGTGATTCCGCAATACCGGAAGCCGTGAAAGGGACGCAGGCTGATCCGGCTTCCTTCATGAAGCCGTCTGAGCTGGCAGTGGCCGAGCAGTATTCGAATGTCAAGAATTTTTTGTTTTTTATCGGGGTACCACTTGATTGGTTTCTGTTTTTTGTTCTGCTGGTCAGCGGTGTTTCAAAGAAAATCAAGAAATGGATGGAAGCGGCCGTGCCTTTTCGGTTTTTGCAGACCGTTGGTTTTGTGTTTGTGCTTTCGCTGGTTACAACATTGGTGACGCTGCCTTTAGATTGGATAGGCTATCAAGTATCGCTTGACTATAACATTTCCACACAGACAACGGCCAGCTGGGCTAAGGATCAGGTTATCAGCTTTTGGATCAGCTTTCCAATCTTTACGCTTTGCGTTCTCGTTTTTTATTGGCTGATCAAAAGGCATGAAAAAAAATGGTGGTTATACGCCTGGCTGTTAACAGTGCCGTTTTCGCTTTTTCTGTTTTTTATTCAGCCGGTCATTATCGATCCTTTATACAATGAATTTTATCCGCTTAAAAACAAAGAGCTTGAAAGCAAAATTTTAGAGCTGGCAGATGAAGCCAATATTCCGGCTGATCATGTATATGAAGTGAACATGTCAGAAAAAACAAATGCGCTGAATGCCTATGTTACAGGAATTGGGGCCAATAAACGGATTGTATTGTGGGATACGACACTGAACAAACTTGACGATTCAGAAATCCTGTTTATTATGGGCCACGAAATGGGCCATTATGTCATGAAGCACGTTTACATCGGTCTGGCTGGTTATTTGCTCGTGTCACTCGCCGGATTTTATGTCATTGATAAGCTTTACAAGCGGACGGTTCGCCTAACCCGCAGCATGTTTCATTTAGAAGGGCGGCATGATCTTGCGGCACTTCCGCTGTTATTGCTTTTGTTTTCTGTTTTGAGCTTTGCGGTTACGCCTTTTTCTAATGCTGTCTCGCGTTATCAGGAGAATAAGGCTGACCAGTATGGGATCGAGTTGACAGAGAACAGAGAAGCCGCTGTTAAAACGTTTCAGGATTTGGCCGTGACGGGGCTGAGCCAGGTTGATCCTCCGGTGCTTGTGAAGATTTTCAGAGGCAGCCATCCGTCGATCATGGAACGGATTCAACATGCGGAGAAAGAAGAGAATGCGCCGGAACATCAGGATGCTGACAAATAAAAAGAAGCAGGTATGGAGGAACCTGCTTCTTTTTGCTATTATTGTGCAGCTGCTTGTACGTTGATTAACCCTTTTCCATAGTAGAAAGAGTTTCCAAGATATGTTGCAGTGCTTTCTAAACGATCACGGACTTGCGCGTTTGTCCAAGTCGGATGCTTAGAAAGAATTAGCGCTGCTGCTCCGGCAACGTGAGGAGTCGCCATTGACGTTCCGTTGTAAGCACCGTAAGTGCCTCCAGGAAGTGTGCTTTGGATGGATACGCCAGGAGCCATCACATCAAGCTCGGAACCTGCGCTTGAGAATGAAGCTCTTTGGTTGCTGCTGTTTACCGCACCTACCGCAATAGTAGAAGGATATTTTGCAGGGTAGCCGACTGTGCTTGAGCTTCCGGACGAACCTTCGTTTCCGGCAGCGGCAGCAACGACGATACCGCTGGAAACGGCTTTGTCAACGACTGTTTTCAGCGCTGTAGAACCAGTAGGTCCGCCAAGGCTCATGTTGATAACATCCATATTGTTGGAAATGGCCCACTCAATGCCGTTAATAATCCAGCTATATTGGCCGCTTCCTGTTGAATCAAGCACTTTTACTGCATATAATGATGCGCTTGGCGCTACGCCCAGAACACCGATTGAGTTATTAAGAGCGGCAATCGTACCGGCTACATGCGTACCGTGGGAACTGCCGTCCTGGTATGGGTTTGTTTCAGAAGGTACGAAGCTTGCTCCGCCTCTGACGTTTAAGTCAGGATGAGAAGAGTCAATACCGCTGTCGATAACAGCTACTTTTACGTTAGAGCCTGTGTAGCCTTGAGAGTGAAGAGCCGGTGCTTTAATTTGAGAAATGCCATAAGGAACAGATTGCGCATATTCATGTGCAATATGATCTTCTTCCACATATGCAACGCTCGGATCTTTTTTCAGTTCTTTTACAGCTTTTTCATCCAATGTTGCTGCGGCCGCGTTAACATACTTAAATTGCTTTTGAACCTTTCCGCCTTTTTCAGAAATAACATCCTTTTTCTTGGCGGAACTCATGGCACTCATTGTCTGTTTAAATCCGACAATGTATTTCTTTTCTGTACTGCTTTTTCCGGCAGCCTGCGCAGACATGTTGCTGAACGCCATCGTAAAGATTAATGTTAACGCAAACAACAAGCTGATCCACAATTTTTTGCTTCTCACTCTTTACCCTCTCCTTTTAAAAAATTCAGAGTAGACTTACTTAAAAGACTATTCTGTGAATTTATTGTAATAGATGGAATAATATTTTAGTAGACCCATTTTTTTGAGATGATTTTATCTCTATTTAGGTATATCATCTCTCGCTATTTCCGTAGAGACTCGAAATAACTATTTTCATACAGAAAAGAACGAAAATAGACATGAGTAAATGTTCATTATGCTGAAATGTCATGCTTTTTTAGGTTAAATGCTCCTGAGTCCCGGCAAATTCCTGTCGAAAAAATTCGTTCAAATGACCTGCATATGCTTCCGTGAGAACAATGGATATTATCGTGATATTTTTTCAAAACATGATGATAAAAGTATTCTGAAAAATAAACTTTACAGAAAAGGGATAGAATAAAAAAATTATTGAGAGGGAGGAAGAAATGAGATGAACATTCGCCAAGCAAAGACATCAGATGCGGCCGCCATTGCGCCGTTGTTTAACCAATATCGGGAATTTTATAGACAGGCATCCGATTTGCAAGGGGCAGAGGCTTTTTTGAAAGCTCGTTTGGAAAATCACGAGTCTGTTATTTTGATAGCAGAAGAAAATGGAGAATTCATAGGCTTTACCCAGCTCTATCCAACGTTTTCTTCTGTGTCAATGAAAAGGATCTACATATTAAATGACTTATTTGTCGTTCCTCATGCGCGTACAAAGGGAGCCGGCGGCCGGCTGCTTTCTGCCGCAAAGGATTATGCAGAGGAAAACGGGGCAAAATGTTTAACACTTCAGACTGAGCACCACAACCGGAAGGCAAGAAGCTTGTATGAGCAAAACGGCTATGAAGAGGATACCGGATTTGTCCATTATTGTCTCAATGTGCCGGCGAAATGAAAGCTGCGGCTTGATGATTTGGTTTTTTGAACGTTCTTCGGTTACGATAGAAATGAAAAGGAGTGTGCCGAATGTCAACGTTATTTCAAGCATTGCAGGCAGAAAAAAATGCCGATGATGTTTCAGTCCATGTGAAAACCATATCAACAGAGGATTTGCCGAAGGATGGTGTCCTGATTAAAGTTGCTTATTCCGGCATTAATTACAAAGATGGTCTGGCCGGAAAAGCAGGAGGCAATATCGTCAGAGAGTATCCGCTTATTTTAGGCATTGATGCTGCGGGTACGGTCGTCTCTTCCAATGATCCGCGTTTTGCGGAGGGGGATGAGGTGATCGCGACAAGCTATGAGCTCGGTGTCTCCCGTGATGGCGGATTAAGTGAATACGCTTCGGTGCCTGGTGACTGGCTGGTGCCTTTGCCACAGAATCTATCGTTAAAAGAAGCGATGGTGTACGGAACGGCGGGATTTACTGCGGCGTTATCAGTGCATCGGCTTGAACAGAACGGTCTGTCTCCGGAAAAAGGCAGCGTGCTAGTCACAGGAGCAACCGGCGGTGTCGGCGGTATTGCGGTATCGATGCTGAACAAGCGGGGCTATGATGTGGTGGCAAGCACCGGAAACCGGGAGGCGGCTGATTATTTGAAACAGCTCGGTGCAAGCGAAGTAATCAGCAGGGAAGATGTCTATGACGGAACGCTTAAGGCGCTGTCCAAGCAGCAATGGCAGGGAGCGGTTGATCCAGTCGGCGGAAAACAGCTTGCCTCGCTTTTAAGCAAAATTCAATACGGCGGATCTGTCGCAGTGAGCGGCTTAACCGGCGGAGGAGAAGTTCCGGCAACGGTGTATCCTTTTATTCTTCGCGGAGTAAGCCTGCTCGGAATCGATTCAGTATACTGTCCGATGGACGTCAGAGCCGCTGTTTGGGAGCGCATGTCTTCTGATCTCAAGCCTGATCAGCTGCTGACCATCGTGGACAGGGAAGTATCATTGGAAGAAACGCCGGGTGCGTTAAAAGATATTTTGCAAAATCGCATTCAAGGAAGAGTGATTGTGAAGCTTTAACAGGATCAGCTTGCAGAGAATGTTATTTTTCTGCAAGCTTTTTTGTGGACAGGATGATCAGCTGCTGAACTGCTGTGTCGTGAAACAAGATTTTCCTGTAAGCCGAACTTTCTCTTCTCATTTTAAAAATAATTGGTGATAATGATTCTCATTCCGTGTTATACTACTCTTGGACATCTTAACCATTGAAACTACCAACAGGAGAGACTGGAACATATGAAAAAAACACTGATTATTCTTACAGTTTTACTTCTTTCTGTCTTAACGGCTGCTTGCTCGTCTTCAAGCGGCAATCAAAACAGTAAAGAACATAAAGTGGCGGTAACACATGATTTAGGGAAGACAAATGTGCCTGAGCATCCGAAGCGGGTTGTTGTTCTTGAGCTAGGTTTTATTGATACACTGCTTGATCTCGGCATTACGCCTGTCGGGGTTGCCGATGACAACAAAGCGAAGCAGCTGATCAACAAGGATGTGCTGAAGAAAATTGACGGCTACACATCTGTCGGCACTCGCTCACAGCCAAGCATGGAAAAAATCGCTTCATTAAAACCCGATTTAATTATTGCTGACACGACCCGGCATAAGAAGGTGTACGATCAGCTGAAAAAAATAGCGCCGACGATTGCGCTTAATAATTTAAATGCTGATTATCAGGATACAATTGACGCTTCACTTACGATTGCAAAAGCAGTCGGCAAGGAGAAGGAAATGGAGAAAAAGCTGACGGCGCATGAAGAAAAGCTTAGCGAGACAAAGCAGAAAATCAGCGCGAACAGCCAGTCCGTGCTTTTGATCGGAAATACAAATGATACGATTATGGCCAGGGATGAAAACTTCTTTACATCAAGACTTTTAACACAGGTCGGCTATCGATATGCAATCAGTACGTCAGGCAATAGCGATTCAAGCAATGGCGGCGACTCTGTGAATATGAAAATGACACTGGAGCAGCTGCTGAAAACAGATCCGGATGTGATCATCCTGATGACAGGAAAAACAGATGACCTCGACGCCGACGGTAAACGCCCGATCGAAAAGAATGTCCTTTGGAAAAAACTGAAGGCAGTGAAAAACGGGCATGTATACCACGTGGACCGTGCGGTGTGGTCTCTGCGCCGCAGTGTAGACGGGGCGAATGCCATTTTGGACGAGCTTCAAAAAGAGATGCCGGCTGCTAAGAAATAAAAGAAAAGACAGGCAAACGCCTGTCTTTTTCTTATTTGATAAAGCCGGATAAGTGGCTGTTGATATTATAGTCTTTTATCCGCCATTTTTCTTCTGCAAATTCAATGTTGCTGAGGCAGGCGTTGACGAGACGGGTGCTTTGAAGCTCCGGGTCACCGCCGGATATTTCCGTCAGCAGGGCGTGAATTGCCGCACCGTGCGCCACGATCAGCACCTTCTTGTTTGGATACGCCTGGTTCACTTTTGCCAAACCGCCCATCAGTCTGTCAGTGAGTTCTTCTAAGGTTTCCATATTCGGATAGATGTTATCCGGATAGCGCTTTGTCCGTTCCTCCAGCGGCATGCCCTCCGCGTCGCCGTAATCGCGCTCCTTAAAATCATCCATCTCGACTATCGGAAGATGCAGATATTCATTAATAATTTCCGCGGTTCTTTTCGCTCTTTTCAGCGGGCTCGTCACAATAATATCCCAAGAAAAGTCCTTTACATATTCTCCGGTTTCTCTTGCTTGGCGTTCACCTGTTGCGTTTAGCGGGATATCGGTTTTGCCTTGGCATTTTTGCTGCAGGTTCCAATCGGTTTCTCCATGTCTTACTAAACAAACGGCTGTCATAAAATCCCCTTCCTGACTTTATTCATATCGCTATTATACTAAATCGAAAGCGTGTGTCCTATGAAAAAGCCTATGCAAGAACTTCAAATAATAAAGCCAGCCCGATTCCGCCGCCGCTTCCGATGGCTGCAACCACATATTGACAGTCTGTCCGTCTTTTCGCTTCATAAAACAATCTGGTTACCAGAGCTGCACCTGATGCACCGTATGGATGGCCAAGAGCTAATGCGCCGCCGCGCACATTGATTTTTGAAAAGGGAATGCCGAGTTCTTGCGAGCAGACATAAATTTTGACGGCAAAGGCTTCATTGATTTCAAATAAATCGATATCATCAGGTGTTACATCGTGTGTATGTAAGAGGTTACGGATCGCATCAACCGGTGCCGCGGGCGGATAGTTGGGGTGAGTGCCGCTGACAGCGCTGCCGATAAACCGAAGCACAGGCTTAAGTCCGAGGGCTGCCGCTTTTTCTTCGTCCATTACCAAAAGAGCGGCTGCTCCGTCTGCTATGCCGCTGCTGTTGGCTGCTGTGACTGTTCCGGAGCTGGTGTCGAAAACCGGCTTTGCGCGGGGAATAATCGCTTTTATCGGACGTGTTTTCAAAAATGCTTCGTCTGTCTCCAATTCCCCGAGAGCAACAATTTCTTCACGGTAAAATCCTTCATCATGCGCGTTCCTGCTGCGTTGATGGCTGAGAAGCGCGTACTCATCCTGCATGCTTCGGCTGATGGAATAGCGTGCCGCCGTATATTCTGCTGCGATGCCCATGTCTGGATCGCCGATGGCATCTGGAGAAAAGCGGGCCCGTTCTGAAAAAGGGGATTGGCTGCTGCTTTCTGAGCCGCCCGCGATATACATCGTGCCGGCTCCCGCTTGAATTAGGCTGCAGGCATAGCGCACAGCTTCAAGGCCGGAGCCGCACTGTCTGTCAATTGTCATTCCGGGAACCGATAAAGGCAGTCCGGCTTGAAGGGCTGACAGTCTGGCGAGGTTGCCGCCTCTGCCAGTAGCGTTTCCGAGAATGACCTCGTCAACTTGATCCTCTAGCTTTCGGCTGAGACAGCGGATGATGGGAGCCGCCAAATCCTCCGGCAGGAAGGGCTTCAGCAGTCCGTTTTGATTTCCAAAGATCGTTCGTTTTGCATCAACAATAACCGCATTCATTTATACTGTACACTCTCTTCCAGCCATTTTTTCACTCTGGAACGGGCAATTTTTCCGCTGCTCGTTTCCGGCAAGCTGTCTGCAAACACCCATTTTTTCGGAATTTTATAGGAGGCTAATTTCTGTTTACACCAGGCTTTCAGTGTTCTGGCATTAGCGTTTCCAAGAATGACAGCTACAGCGATTTCTCCCCAATACTCGTTGGGAATGCCAACGACAGCCGCGCTTTCAACCTCTGGGCAGGCGAGAAGCACACGTTCAATTTCTTCTGGGAAAATATTTAATCCTCCGTACACGATCATCCCGTTTTCTCTTCCTGATATGTATAGAAAGCCCTCTTCATCAACGTAGCCCATATCATCCACTGTCATCCATTCATCTGGTGTGCTGCCGTTCACATAGCCGGAAAACCTCATCGGGCTTTTGACAAATATTTTTCCGATTTCTCCTGGCTGGCAGCGTTCTCCTCCAGCATTGCGGATTTCGATCCGGACATTATGAAAAGGGCGGCCCGCTGAATGCGGCTTCCGTTTGCTGTCTTCCGGTGAAGAAAACGTCACAAAACTAAGCTCCGATGTGCCGTAAAAATCGTACAGCTTGAGATGAGGCCATGCAGCGGCAAGCTTCTCCTTGGATTCTGCCGGCCAGTCTGCGCCGGATGAAATGATTTTGACGGGACTGTCGGGAAAACCCTCAATCCTTGTGAGGGCGTCTGTCATCGTCGGTACGGTATAGAGAACACTGATGGATTCACGGCTCAGCCATTCCTTCGTTTGAGCAGGGGAGAACTTTTTCAGTAAACAAACGGTTCCTCCGAGAAACAAAGTGCTGACTGCCCCGTATAAGAAGTGAGAGGACATTAACGTCCCGGGAATCAATACCGTGTCATTTGATGAAATCGAAAAATCTGTTTCTGTACAGGTAAAGCTCTCTATCCATGAGCGGTGAGATCGCGTAAAGGCCTTCGGTTTTCCTGTCGAGCCCGACGTAAATCCCATATAAAAAGGGTGCTCCGGATCAATGGTAGGCAAGGGATCAGCGGCTGATTCAGAAATATCTGCCATACAGTTATCCAGCAAAACAACAGGTGTCTGGCTATCTGTCAGTTTGTTTTTGAAAAAGGCTAAAGTAACCACAAGATCCGCATTGCTTATGGACAGCCGCTCCTTGCATTCAGCCGCGCTCCAGCGTGTGTCGATGGGAATGGCCGTGCATCCAGCCGCTGCGGCTCCGGCAAACAGCTGTAAAAACGCCACACTATTTGGGAGCAGGAATGCCACACGATTCGGCATGCTCGGCTGTGACCGCAGCCAATTTGCGGTTTGAGAGACAAGCCGATCCCAATCCTGGTACGTGATTTGCTCCGATTCAGTCTGGATCGCTACACGGCCGGGCGATGTTGCGGCAATAGATGAATAGGTATGAGTAATTGTCATGTAGTGTCATCCTCCTTTTGTAAACATCGTATCAGAAAGAGACAAGGCTTGAGTGATTTTTATCGCCAGAAATGCAGATACAGCCGCTTTTATCAAATCACCAGGCACATATGCAAGGCTCATGAAGGCGGCCTGTGACAAATCAATATGCATGATAAAAGCTTGTACCGGTATACCAAGCAGATAAATAAAGATGATGCCGAATACGATATGAGTGAAAAAGAGACGCAATACTGTCACCTTCCGCAGCCTGTTAGCGGCTAAACTGATCAGCCATGAAGCGAGGGGATAAGCAATCAAAAAGCCTGCGCTCGGTCCGAAAAAAACGCCAAAACCGCCTCGTCCGCCGGGCAACAGCGGCGCTCCGAAGGCGACGAGCAGCAAAAAGACAAGCTGGCTTAAGAAAGCAGACTTTGGCCTGAGGATGCTGCCTGCCAGCATGACACCAAGCGTTTGCAATGTAATCGGAACAGGTGTAAAGGATAAGAAGAGAGGGGGCATAAAGCCGAGCACTGCCATCAGTGCGGTGAAAATCGCAATATGCATCATGTCGATTAATTTCAGCATGTGAAATCCTCCAAACAGTAATCAAATATGGTTATACAATAAATGCAGGCAATTATTATGTCAACTGATTTTTAATTTAAGTTTACATAATGAACGCAAAAAAACCGGCCGTATCGCAGACCGGTTTTTGATGGTTATTCTTCTGTCAGGATGACAAGCGAATCAACGGAAGCGGTCACATGGGAAACGGCGCGGCTGACTTCCTGAAGCCCTCCAAGAAAGGCCTGCAGATCGACATCGATTTTGCCTGATTGCTCTTTGCTGATTTTCATGCTGTGGACGATTTCATCGAATAAGCGGTTAATTTGCGTCATTTTTTCTTTACTTTCGCTGACTAGCTCATTCACGTCTTTGATATGCTTCGATACAATGTTGATTTGTGTATTCGTATTGTTCACAAGCTCAGAAACAGTAGAGACGGTTTTTTTCGTATCCTCAGAAAGCTTCCGCACTTCATTTGCCACGACAGCAAAGCCTTTGCCGTGTTCTCCGGCGCGGGCGGATTCAATAGATGCATTGAGCGAGAGAAGGTTTGTTTGTTCAGCTATGCCTGTGACGATGCCGAAGATTTTTTCAATTTGCTGCGCGATTTCATCCAGCTTGACCATTTCTTTTTCGATTTGGACAAGGCTTGTGTCAATTTTGTTCATCTGTTTTTGCTGGACTTCTAGCTCTTTTTTTCCGCCGATCGACTTTTCTTCAACAGTGCTGGATGTTACAGTGCCGGCTTTGGATGCTTGAGAAATGCCCTCAGATTTGTCCACAAGCTCTTGAACTGATCTGCTTGTTTCTGAAAACAGATTGGCAATCGATCCAGAGGTTTCTTGAATTTTCTGATGAAGAAGGTTTTTCTTTTCTTCTTGTTCATCACGGGTCTGGTTGTACTCGCTTTGAAACGCTTCAAGGACAAGCTGCTGTTCTAAGTTCAAGATTTTTGTTGTTGCTTTAATGGCTTTTAGCAGTTCTTGCTGATTTGTAATGGACGCTTCATAAATGTCAATCATTGACAAAAGAAGCTCTTGAAACGCACCCATATACCATTTTGGCAAAAGGCCGATTCTTAAATGGATGGAGGCGATTCGGTTACGCTTTTCAATGAATTCATCATCGATAACGCCTGCAAACATTTCCTGAATATGCCGTTTTAACGTTTGTTTTAAGCGGTCAACTGAGCTGTGATCATTAATGATATCCATCAATGAGCTTTCATGGTCAAGGTTTTTATAAAACGCATCAACGATATTTACGATATTTTCTTGAATGAGTGGCTGAAGCTGCTCTAACACGTAAAGCTCAGCATCTCCCAACCTGACCATTTTGAGCTGTTTTTTGACATCTGCATGTTTGTTTGTGAGCTGAATGCGGTTTTTTTGCTGTCTGTTTGAATCTGAAAAGTAAGCTGTTTCTTGTTTTCTGTCTTTTTTAAATAACAATACAATGATCCCCCTTGGGAAAAATATAATTTTTACTTTTTGGCTTTTTAAGCCTTTTTCTTTTTTATCGGCCAAGGGAAACATGAATGAAGCTGCAGATGAAAAATATTTGAAAAACCGTTCATTAAAATGAACGGTTTAATCGAGATCTATTTGTTTTAATGGTTTAATGGCCGGACCCTCTACAACTTCGCCAGATGGCTTAAAGCGTGATCCGTGGCACGGACAATCCCACGTATGCTCACTGTCATTCCACTCGACCTCGCAGCCTAAATGGGTACAAGTCGTATCAACGAGATGGAGGCAGCCTGTCTCATCCCGAAATGCTCCCGCTCGCCTGCCGTTTATGGTGACGGCTTTCCCTTCTCCTGGCGAAATGTCTTCAAATTGGACATCAGGCTTTTCAAGCTTTCCTTTAATCAAATGCTTGGCGACATCGGCATTGTAGGAAATCACTTTCTGCAACCCGGGATTCAGATGGAAACGGGACGGAGTGAAAATGCTTTCGTATGGATTGTCTTTTTTCTCCACAAGGTCTGACAATAGAGTGGCTGCGACTGCTGAGGACGTCATGCCCCATTTTTTGAACCCGGTCGCTACTAGAATATTGTCCTCATTTTCCGACATCGGCCCGATAAACGGGATTTTGTCGATCGTCACTAGATCTTGGGTGGACCAATAATATGGAATGCTTTCGATGCCGATGGTGCTTTCGGCCAGTTGTCTTAGTGTTTCATAATGTGTAGACATGGCTTTTCCCTGGCCTGTTTTATGGCTTACTCCGCTGAAGAGAATCAGCTTTTCACCGTTTACAACCGTATAGCGGAGCGCCACTGACGGCTGATCGATACTCAAATACATGCCCTCGGGATACTCGATCTTCGGCTTGATGGCAAGGACATAAGATCTGTCGGAGTACATTCTCGCAGCATATAATCCGCCTCCGTCATAAAAAGGGAAGTGGGAACAGCATATGATAAAGCGGCTCTTAATGGCGTGCCGGCTTTTTGTTACCACTTCGGGCCTTTCGCCTTTTTTGATATCAAGCGCAACGGACTCTTCATAAATTCGGCCGCCTTTTTGAACAATTTGCTCCAGAAGCGCTTTTAAGTATTGAAGCGGATGAAATTGAGCTTGATTCTTCATGACAAGCGCCAGCTTAGAACCTAAGGGAATTGGAAGATCCTTGATAAGGTCTCTCTCAATTCCCAGCTTTGTGTATGCCTCATGCTCGGTGCGGATTTTTTGAACAGCGTTTTCATTTGCCGTATAAAGATATGCGTCTTGCTCGATCCATTCGCAATCAATTTGATGTTCATCCACAATGCCTTTTATGTAATCAATTGCGTTTTGGTTTGCTTCATAATAAAGCCTCGCATGGTTTAATCCGAAATTGCGGATAAATTCGTCGTATATCATGTCATGCTGTGCGGTAACTTTAGCAGTTGTATGCGCAGTGGTTCCGTTAAGAACCTGATTTGCTTCAATCAAAACGACACGGAAGCCTCTCTTCGTAAGTTCATATGCCGTTGTGATTCCCGTAATCCCGCCTCCGATAATGGTGACGTCACATTCAGTGTCCTCTTGAAGTGCAGGAAAAGAAGGCAGGTCAGTTGATGTTTTCCAGTATGTTTCAGGTGCTTCCTTTGCAAAATGTTGATTAGCCAAGCCGTTATACCTCCAATCAGATTTATTCTTAATTTTTCCATATTCTATCTTTTCATACATAGGAAGCAGGCATTGTTCATAACATAATAAGGTTGAAAAGGAGTGATTTCATTGGCGAATCAAAAAAAGAAAACATTACCGCCTCAGCACCAGAACCAGCAGCCTGGTTTTGAATATCTGATGGACCCGCGTCCGGTTTTTAATAAGCCGAAGAAAGCGAAAAAATTAGAGGGCAAAACCGCTATTATTACTGGAGGAGACAGCGGGATTGGACGCGCTGTCTCGGTGTTATTCGCAAAAGAAGGGGCTAATGTGGTCATTGTGTATTTGAATGAACATCAGGACGCCGAGGAAACAAAGCAGTATGTAGAAAAGGAAGGAGTAAAATGCCTGCTGATTGCAGGAGATGTCGGGGATGAAGCGTTTTGCAATGATGTGGTCGGGCAGGCAAGCCAAGTGTTTCCATCCATTGATATATTGGTTAACAATGCAGCTGAGCAGCATGTCCAGCCCAGCATTGAAAAAATCACCAGTCACCAGCTGATCAGAACCTTCCAAACAAACATTTTTTCCATGTTTTACTTAACAAAGGCAGTGCTGCCTCATTTAAAAAAAGGGAGCTCTATTATTAATACCGCCTCAATTACCGCCTATAAAGGCAATAAAACGCTGATCGATTATTCAGCGACAAAAGGCGCGATCGTTACGTTTACAAGGTCCCTTTCCCAGTCGCTTGTTCAGCAGGGCATACGGGTCAACGCAGTGGCACCGGGTCCCATTTGGACACCGCTTATCCCGGCCAGCTTTGCCGCAAAAGACGTGGAAGTGTTTGGTTCAGACGTGCCGATGGAACGCCCGGGACAGCCGGTCGAAGTGGCGCCAAGCTATCTATACCTTGCCAGCGACGATTCCACATACGTCACAGGGCAGACGATTCACGTCAATGGCGGAACAATTGTGAACGGATAATAAAAAGCCAATCCTTGAAGGATTGGCTTATTCGCTCTGCTTGAGCGCTGCATATTCTTTAGAGAGCGTAAGAAACGCATCTTTATCTTTTTCGTCCAAGGCTTTGTTAATTTGGTCCGTCAGCATGGCAAGCCGACGGTTATACAAGGATTCATCGAGCACCATTTGAATGTAAATATCCGTCATTGTGACATCGAATTCTTTTGTTTTTTGCGTGTTGCGGGACTTCATGAGCTCAGTGTACGATTTTTTCTCTTTCATAAAGAATCCCCCCAATGCCTTTTTTATAGTATATGGATAACGGTCGAAAAAATCAATAAATTTTTATAATTTTTAGACAACTAATACTTGGCAATCTATCGACATATCCTGCAAAATGCCGTAAACCGGCAAGTCTTATGAAAGTAAAATCGGTTTATTACTAGTCATTTAGTACCATTAAATATCATTAAAAGATGATTTTATCTTAAATGTTAAAAAAACCTGTCGTTTTACAAAAACAGATGATAGATTATTAGTATAAATTTTGCAGAAAAAGGATGGAGGCCATAATATGAGTCAGAAAACAGACGCACCTTTAGAATCGTATGAAGTGAACGGCGCAACAATTGCCGTGCTGCCAGAAGAAATAGACGGCAAAATCTGTTCCAAAATTATTGAAAAAGATTGCGTGTTTTATGTCAACATGAAGCCGCTGCAAATTGTCGACAGAAGCTGCCGATTTTTTGGATCAAGCTATGCGGGAAGAAAAGCAGGAACTTATGAAGTGACAAAAATTTCACACAAGCCGCCAATCATGGTGGACCCTTCGAACCAAATTTTTTTATTCCCTACACTTTCTTCGACAAGACCCCAATGCGGCTGGATTTCCCATGTGCATGTAAAAGAATTCAAAGCGACTGAATTCGACGATACGGAAGTGACGTTTTCGAATGGGAAAACGATGGAGCTGCCGATTTCCTATAATTCGTTCGAAAACCAGGTATACCGAACAGCGTGGCTCAGAACCAAATTCCAAGACAGAATCGACCACCGCGTTCCGAAAAGACAGGAATTTATGCTGTACCCGAAAGAAGAGCGGACGAAGATGATTTATGATTTTATTTTGCGTGAGCTCGGGGAACGGTATTAGAAAAATAGGAAGGAGCTGACCCACAGGGCAGCTCCTTTCATAAAGCTATGCCGTCGGAATTCCTCCGGTGATGCCATATACCTGAGATGTCACATAGCTTGAATTCTCTGAAGCTAGAAATACATAAACATCGGCCAATTCCACTGGCTGTCCAGCGCGATTTAATGGAGCTGGCGGCGTGCCTTGTCCGAATTTCGGGATGTTTTCCGTCGGCTGTCCGCCGGAAATTTGCAGCGGTGTCCAAATTGGTCCGGGCGCAACTGAATTTACTCTGATGCCTTTGGAAGCAAGCTGTTTTCCCAGTCCGACGGTAAAGCCGATAATGGCGTTTTTCGTTGCTGCGTAATCTAACAGCATCGGGCTTGGATTATAGCCTTCAACTGAGGTAGTTGTGATAATTGAAGCTCCCTCCGGCAAATACGGAAGCGCCGCTTTTACAACCCAGTAAAGGGAAAAGACGTTCACTTCAAAGGTTTTATAGATTTGTTCAGTAGGCAGATCTTCGATGTTTTCGACCGCTTGCTGTTTGCCTGCAACAAGTGCTAGCACATCAAGTCCGCCGAGTTCGTGATGCGACTGTTTGACTAGATCTTGGCAAAAGGATTCGTCGCTCAAGTCTCCGGGGATCAGCACTGCTTTTCGGCCTTCTGCTTCAATCAGTTCTTTTACCTCTTCAGCATCTGGCTGTTCCTCGGGCAAGTAGTTAATGGCCACATCGGCACCTTCTCTGGCGTAAGCAATTGCGGCAGCGCGGCCGATACCGGAATCGCCGCCCGTGACAAGCGCTTTTCGACCCGTTAGTTTACCTGATCCTTTGTAGCTTTTTTCTCCGCAATCAGGGACAGGCTTCATGTTCTTTTGCAGGCCTGGCGGTTCTTGATATTGTTCGGGAAATTCATCATGAAAAAATACTTTTATAGGATTCGTAAGATTTGAATCAGACATCAGCAACGCTCCTTTTCTGTTTGGTGTACATTCGTATGTGTACCCCTGAGCATAAGCAGAAAAACATGTTTTGGCAGTTTGAATAGTGAAGGAAAAAGAAAACAAGAAAAAACAAAGCCTTCTTCCATATTTATCTTGTCAAATAAGACTATATGAATTATGATAAATTCGAGCTATAAATCAACTAAATATTGGGTATTGGGAGAGTGAATCGTCATGAAAAAAGCGGCGGCGGTTTTGCTGTCACTCGGTCTCGTTTTCGGTTTTTCATACGGAGCTGACCATGTGGCGGAAGCCAAAACAAAGGTGAAGGTCTATAAGAACTGCAAGGAGTTAAACAAAGTATACAAAGGCGGAGTGGCTCGCACTTCGAAGGCGAAAAACAAAGGCGGAAAAACAAAGTACAAGCCTTACGTCTCTAAGGACCTTTATGATGCCAATAAAAAGAAAGACCGCGATAAAGATCTTATCGCCTGTGAACGGTAAATAAGAAAAAGCAATCTGGTGTCCAGATTGCTTTTTTTATGCTTATGCAGCCTGATCGGCCGCAGCGCTTTTCGCCTTCCTTGTCATAAGGCTGACTGCCATCATGACCGAGATATTCAAAAGCAGGGCAACGATGCCAACATTCAGGTCTTTTGCGGCTTGCGGCAGCGCCGGAAATAAAGTGCCGATCGTCGTTTCCGTCATTGTAATATAAGTAACTGCTCCGACACCTGCAATAATGCCGGCGAAGGCTCCTTGCTTTGTCACCATATTATGCTTGAACAGGCTGAACAAAAGGGCGGGGAATAGCTGTGTGACAAGGCTGTAGCCCATCAAAAGCAACGTAACGATGGTATTCCCGCCTTTGAAGGTAAAATACACTGAAATCAACGCAATCACCGGCACTAAAAACTTAGCAAGAGCCGATACCTGCTGTTCTGTCGTGCGGGGCGCGATTACCTTGTACACATTTTTTGCAAACAGCGTGGAGGCGGACATTAAGATCATAGACCCTGGCACAAGTGCTGTCAGCAGTCCGGCAGCACCGATAATTCCGACAAACCAAGGGTCAAATGTTTGCAGAGACAGTCTCAAAAGCGACAGATCCCCGTCTGCGCCTTTCAGATCTGGAACTTGCAGGATAGCCGCAAAGCCGACGAAAAGGACAAAGAGCAGGACCAGCTGGTACAAAGGCATGATGATGGCGTTTTTACGAAACACTTTTGGATTTTCAGCTGAATACGAGGCGGAAAACGTGTGAGGCCACATGTAAAACCCGAGCGCTGTCAAGAGTACGGTTGAACTGAACCACGCCGCACTTTGTCCCGATTCGGGGAGCGTAAGAAAGCCAGGCTTTGCCGTTTCAATCTGCTGAAACATGTCTTGAAATCCGCCGTAGTAATGAATTGGCAAATACACACCTAAAAACAGAACGACAACCAGAATCATGATGTCCTTCACAACCGATATCCAGGCAGACCCGTGAATGCCTGAAACCATAACATAAACCGTGATGGAAACAGCGCCGATCCAGATGGCGGCGGTCGGGGTGATTTTGCCGTACGAGGTTTCCGATACAATCAGCCCGAGGCCTTTCAGCTGCAGTACAAGATAGGGAATGAGTGCGGCGATGCCGACCAGTGAAACGAGAATGCCAAGCAGCGGACTGTTGTATTTTTTTGTGAAAAAATCAGACTGCGACATCAGTTTATGCTGTTTCGCGTACGTCCAAACTGCTGGAAGAAGCCAGTAAGAAAGGATGTAGGCCAGACATCCGTAGGCGATGATATAAAAGGCTGGACCGCCTTTTCCGTAGGCCCAGCCGCTGCCGCCGAGAAACGTAAAAGTAGTATAAATTTCGCCTGCCATCAAAAGGAAGACGAAAACAGTTCCGAAGCCGCGCCCTCCGACCGTCCACTGCTCCAGGTTCATGTCTTTTCCTTTTTGGGCGCGTATACCGAGAAAAATACTCAAAAGCAGGACACCGAAAATGATGATGAGAGCTGCATTCATTCTGCTTCCTCCTTTTTATTTTCCTTGTCGAGGACATACACAATCGCCATCAGCGCAGAGGTCAAAAGAGCCCACATCACAATATAGGCAAGAATAAACGGCATGCCGAACACATAGGGGGTCATCTTATTTGCAAAAGGGATGCCGAGTAAGATTCCGATAAAGGGCAAAGCGGCAAGAACGTGAATCAGTTTCATAGAATCCTCCTTCTATTTAGGATTGGGGTGTACAAGCCCAAGCGTACTGAAAATGATGGCGCAGATATGGCAGCACATGTCATTTGTTGGCGTGAAAGGCTGTGGTTCGAATTATAAATAAATTTATTTTGTTTGTATAGTGTGAATTGTCTGAAATTAATGCTCTGAATCGCCCGAAGAGGGAACGGGCAGTATGATTCAAAAGGCTCAGAGTCTGTCTGGGGCAAATAGATAGTATGTTAATAATTCGCTGACCTGCTCACGGATTCGCGGATTAAAATAGCGGTGGTTTTCTTCATAACCGTCGATGACAAATACATAGAGCGTAAAGGCCTCATCGCGTTCCACCTCGCGGATCGCAATTTTCCTTTTCCTCAGTTCTTTTCTGACCTCCATCAAATCCTTTTGTGCTATTTTTAATGATTCGCCGATAAGCTGTTTATAAGGATGCTTCAATTTTAATGTGCTTTCTTCAATTCCGGCGAGATCACGGTTAAAAATCGTAATGGCCATGGGCAAAAAGAGAGCCCGTTCAATTAAATCGTATATTTCCTCCTGCAGATTTGGCATGTTGACTCCTTCTTTCTAAGGGAACGTTTGTTCTATTTGTATTCTATATCGGCTGGTGAAATGTTTCAAGACAGAAAAAATCACCAAAACTTTTTAGTTTTCTGCTGATAATGTGTAGAATAAGGATAGACAAACCCGGTAAGGAGTATAAATGTTGGAGCATTTTTTATCCTATTTGACACAAGAACATTTAACTGAATTATTTCAAAGCTATAGGGCTTTCGGTCCGCTCATTGCTGTGCTGCTGCCTTTAATTGAAGCATTTCTCCCGTTTTTGCCGCTGATCGTGTTTGTGGTGGCGAATACGAACTCGTTTGGCTTGTGGGAAGGATTCATCCTGTCCTGGGCGGGGTCAACTGCTGGTTCCATTCTCGTATTTTTAATTGTCCGTCAATACGGACAGAGAAAATTTCTTGGATTTATCCGCAGTCATCCGTCTGTCAGAAAGCTGATGTTATGGGTGGAAAGACACGGCTTCGGTCCCATGTTTCTTCTGCTTTGTTTTCCATTTACACCGTCAGCCGCGGTGAATGTTGTTGCCGGTTTGTCAAGGATCGGAACGCGGCCGTTTATTTTGGCGGCAGCCTCGGGGAAGCTTGTCATGATTTTTATGATCAGCTTCATCGGATATGATCTGCACGCGCTGATTACACAGCCGATTCGAACGGTCATCGCCGTATTGGTGATCACTGTCTTATGGTATGTCGGCAAAAAGGTGGAGCGGTATCTGCATGTAAGAGCCAGTCAGCGTGAGCATGATGGAGGGAGACAGTAACATGAAAAAACGGTTTTGGTTTCTTGCCGGTGTAGTGTCCGTTGTTCTCGCCATTCAGGTTAAAAATGCTGTCTTTATTGATTACAAGGTAGAAGGCGTCAGTATGAACCCGACTTTCCAGGAAGGAAACGAATTGTTGGTCAATAAATTTTCGCATCGATTTAAAACCATCCATCGTTTTGACATCGTCCTTTTTAAAGGCCCTGATCATAAAGTGCTGATTAAACGGGTAATCGGCTTGCCCGGTGAAACGATCAAATATAAAGATGATCAGCTGTATGTGAACGGAAAGCAGGTTGCTGAGCCATTTTTGAAGCATTTGAAATCTGTTTCTGCCGGCAGCCATGTAACGGGTGATTTTTCTTTGAAAGATGTGACGGGAACAAGCAAGGTGCCGAAAGGAAAATATTTTGTCGTTGGAGATAATCGCATATACAGCTTCGACAGCCGGCATTTTGGTCCGATAAGAGAAAAAAATATTGTCGGTGTGATTTCTGATGCCGAATAAAAAGACGCTAATGGAAGAGGCGTCTTTTTGTATGCCGTTTGGAAAAATGTGTTGAAGAAAAATTTGTAAGGAGCTATAATCAATATTGTTACCTGTGTAACAAAATTTAAATATTTTTTGATTAGAGGGCCGTTTTTATTGATTTTTGTTCGTTTTTCATGAAACAAAAGGAGTGGTGAATGATGATGAAATATGAAGCAGTGATTATAGGAGGAGGGCCGGTCGGATTTATGCTGGCTTCTGAGCTTGCGATGGCCGGAGTGGGAACATGTGTGATTGAACGGCTTGAAAAACCTGTTCCGCATTCCAAGGCGTTGACGCTGCATCCCCGAACGCTGGAGCTCCTTGAGATGAGAGGGATTTTAGAGCGGTTCGTATCCAAGGGAAGCAAGATACCTTCCGGACATTTTTCAATGCTGGATACCCGTCTGGATTTTTCAGGCTTGGATACGAGCTGTCCTTACACGCTTTTGCTCCCGCAGTCCAAAACAGAAAAGCTGCTTGAAGATCATGCACGAAGGCTGGGAACAGAGGTGTTTCGGGGTGCAGAGGCGCTGGCGATAACGCAAGACGGGGAAGCGGTCCAAACGATATTTAAGGATCGGGATGGCAGTGTACGGACGATCACAAGCAAGTTTGCCGTTGGGGCAGATGGCGCCGGGAGTACCGTCCGGAAACAGGCAAAAATTGAGTTTCCGGGAACAGACAGCACTGTCACCGCTGCGCTTGGGGATGTGGCGCTCCATTCTCCGCCGCCGTCAGGCGTGCTGTCCCTTTGCACAAAAGAGGGGGGTGTCATGATCGTTCCGCTTTCTCCGGGCCGATACCGTGTCGTCGTGATCAGCCCTTATCGCACGCAGACGCCGAAAGATGTGCCTGTCACTGAGGAGGAGCTGAAAACGGATCTCATACGAATTTGCGGGACTGACTTCGGTTTAACCGAGCCTTCCTGGATGTCACGGTTCGGGAACGCCGCACGCCAAGCGAAGCGGTACCGCGACGGCAGAATCTTCCTTGCAGGGGATGCGGCGCATATTCATTTTCCAGCTGGCGGCCAAGGGCTGAATGTCGGCCTTCAGGATGCGATGAATCTTGGATGGAAGCTGGCGGCGGCCGTCAAGGGCGCTGCGCCTTCATGGCTTTTAGACAGCTATCATGAGGAGCGGCACCCGGCTGCAGAAGGGCTCCTGAGGAACACGGAGGCGCAGACAAAACTGATTGATTTCACTCAAGCAGGCCTCCATTTGCGGAGTATGATGTCGGAGCTGCTTGCCTATCCTGAAGTGAATCGATATGTAGCGGGGCAAATTTCTGCGCTCGATGTCAGGTATGAAGCTGATCGTACCATGCCGCCGAATCGTTTGAACGGGGCACGGCTCCCTGACATGAAGCTGATTCTTTCCGACGGCAGTTCGGAATGGCTGTACAGCTTTCTCCAAAACGGGTCATTCGTTTTGCTGTCATTGAGGCAGGAAGCTGATGAGCATATCGAAGTGAAAGGCTTACGTACGGTAACCGCCTCGCTTGCCGAACCGAATGAAAAGTTGCGGGATGTGCATACCATATTGGTTCGTCCCGATGGACATGTAGCCTGGGCGGTGGATGCATCAGCGCCCGATTGTGCCGAGGTGATTCAAAAAGGGATCAGCCGCTGGTTTTCCGTCACCAGCCGAATATAATTCAATTCGATTGTTTCATCTGTAACAAAACGGTATGATAGAAGAAACAATCGAATGAAAAAGGATGGAAAACCCGATGAACACAGATCATACGAAACGCAATCTTTTTGAATTGTATGCGGAGCTCATTCATCAGCAGGAGAAATGGGAGGGGCTTATTAAAGTCTTTTTATCTGACGAATTGAGGAAGCTGGATGTAGAGCACGGGAGTAAATCTCAATTGACGATGACAGAAATTCATGTTCTATCCTGTGTCGGGGACAATGAACCAATTAATGTCACGTCGATAGCAGAAAAAATGAATACGACAAAAGCGACTGTATCACGCATCAGCACAAAATTGCTCGGCGCAGGCTTCCTTCACAGAACACAGCTCAGCGATAATAAAAAGGAGGTCTACTTCCGATTGACGCCTGCTGGAAAAAAGCTGCACAGTTTGCACAAATATTATCATCAGAAGGCTGAACAGCGTTTTCTGTCATTTTTTGACCGCTATACCGAGGAAGAGATTCTTTTTGCGGAACGGCTGTTTCGGGATCTGGTGACAAAATGGTATCCGTCGTCAGAAGAAATTGAAGGGGGTCTCCCGAGCATTTTTAAATAAAAAACACGCACTGCGGTGCGTGTTTTTCGCTTTTTTCTATCTTTTTCAAGGCTGTAACGTAAATCAGATTTCCTCTTGAAGAATGAAATTCAAGATGTTCAGGAATTTGCCCTGCTTATACGGTATGTCTATTAGTATCTTTAATTTACACGTTTTCTACTGTGTTTTTGATGCTTTGTTTTCAAGTGAAATAGGGTCTTCTGTTTTAGTTCTTCTAATCT
The DNA here is from genome assembly GCF_038050295.1 of Bacillus sp. FSL R5-0603. Lineage (NCBI taxonomy): Bacteria > Bacillati > Bacillota > Bacilli > Caryophanales > Bacillaceae > Bacillus > Bacillus sp. FSL R5-0603. Next base: position 1,027,255 of record NZ_JBBOYP010000001.1, read on the forward strand.
TTACAGAAATACCTACTAGAATGACCGCCATAGTTGTAAATATTCCCATGGTTAATAAGATCGTATCCTGATTTAAACTCCATCCAATTAAGAAAGAGATGATCGCTCCTCCGAAACTTGCCGAGGCAATAAATAAACTTGTAACTTCGTCAACGTACTTCTGAATAATGATTGATGCTAGTGTTAAAGCAATGGGAAATATCCCCGCTATACTTAGGCCAATCAAAAATGTACCACTCAATTGAAGTATTGGGTTACTTATATAAGAGAAGGCAATCAACAAAACAATTAAACAACTACAGCTAAAAAGAAGGTATTTGGAAAAATCAAGCCTTCTACTTACGAAACCAATCAATATTCTTCCTATGATGATCCCTACCCAGAAAAAGGAGACACTTATAAGACTAATTTGTTCATTGTCTTGGTTTATCATGATTGAAGGTAAAAAGTTGGCAAAATTTGTTTCGATTCCAGCATATAGGAAAGCAAAAAATACAAAAAAGCCTAATTGCTTTGATTTTTTTCTATCTCCTATAAAGTATTGAAATGCTCCTCCGTCTGGAAAGGTCACTTGTTGGTTAGCATTCTTAGCGTACTTTCGGTTCTTGGACAAGAAAATGAACCACCCTACGAATAGGACGAATAAAAAGGTGAATATACAGTAATACGGTAAAAACCAGTTATTGATATCTATGAAGGAATTAATTAATAATGGGAAAGATAAAGCGCCTAATCCAAAGAGAACTTCCAGCTTACTCATTTTTTCTGCATTACTTTCGAAATTAGCAATAACAAATGAACCAACTGTCGTTTCTAATGTGCCTGCTCCATATCCTAAGAGAAAAGCCATTACAATAATATAATACCAATCCTTAGTTAGAAAAAAGATACTTAACGCTACAAGCATTATTGTCAAAGCTAAAGTAAGTGTCCTAAAATGACTGTATTTCTTGATCATTAACGGTGCGATTAATACTCCGCTTAGAAATCCGGTAAACTGAAAGAAGATTATGACCGAAATATCATCTGTTGTCTTGTTAAAAGCCTCTAATAGAAATGGTGTCAAACTCCCTGTTGATATATGGATAATACCTACTGTAAAAAAGAAAGCATATCCGAATAAATATGTCCCTCTTAACATTCATTACACCCCTATATGAAAAAGCAGGAAAGTAAATTCCTGCTTTTTTAGTAACTTCTCTCTTTGAAATACTAGTTGACTGCTGAAACAGACATTGGTTGAGAGTTGCTGTCTTTCTCAAAGAACATTTCTAACACTTCCTGAGATCTAAAACCATCACTAAAAGAAGGGATCTCAACCCAATCATTCTGAGTTGATGCAATCCAATTGATTAACTCGCTTCTAAAAGAATCAGCCCATCCATAAAACTCGTTTGGCGGATCGTTTAATAGGCTTTGCGGTACTGGGCAGTCTACCACGTTCAAGCCATCTATGAGCTTGTAAACGTGAGGATTACCTGTGTGGTATTTAAACTCTTTTTTGTGTCCAACTACCTCAATGCTAAAACCACAGTCTTCAGGTGCAGAACATTTTGATGTGATGATATTTACAAATACCTTGTTCTTCAGCTGGCCATAAATTTCTGCATAGTCATCTACTAGTACCTGTTTATCCTCTTTTGTTTTTACATTTGTGTTCATTTTTGCCCTTACTGATTCTGTGATGAAATCACTCTCGAACAAATACCATACCATGTCAATAAGGTGAATACCCAGATCCCCCAATGATCCACTCGTCTTCTTACTGTTAGCGTCATCTCTCCAAGTAAACTTCTTACGCCTAAGTGCACTATTTTTCTTGAAGTGTACTTTTATGGACAGTATGTTACCTAGTTCATTATTGATAATTAAGCTTTTTAAGATATTTACGTAAGATAAATATCTATAATTAAATCCCATACTGGCTCTTACGCTCAACCTTTCAGCAGTATCTTTCATTATGCTTGCTTCTTCAAGAGAAATAGCCATAGGCTTTTCACACAAAACATGCTTATGTTTTCCTAATGCTTGCAAAGCATGTTCTTTATGGCAAAAGTTTGGTGATGCTACAATTAAACCTTCTGAGGCATCAATTAGTTCATCTGCGTTTTCAAATGACTTCCCGCCGAAAGTTTTCACAAAGCTTTCTGCATTTTGTTGATTTATGTCATATACCCCTACCAACTCTGCATTTTTTATTGTAGATAAAGCAGTTGCATGCGCTCTTGCAATACCACCTGCACCTATGATGCCGATCTTCTTCATTTTAATTTCCTCCTCATGATCCAATTAATTTTTTTAAGGTATTAGTAATTCCTTTTGAGTACTCACTATCAGTTATAAGGTGGTGCAAGTTTTTGGCTTCTTGTGTTGCATTTTTTAGCAGATATCCATTCCCTACTGCCTGTAACATACGAACATCATTTCCACTATCCCCAAATGCGATAGCTCTTTCGGTATTTAGGTTGTATTTCTCTAACATAAACGTTACAATTTCATTTTTTCCTGTCCCTATGGGGATAAAATCTACATCATAGCTGTCTTCTGGATCGCCTGCTAAGGGATTACACCGATTTATATTTACTGAAACGCCATATTCCTCGCAGATTTTTTCAATTGCTAATAGGTTTTTCTTGTCGTTTACTTCATCTTGTTCCTGATAGTAGAAGTTATGCTTATACCGTGACTTTCCTAATTGAGTTTGAGGATTCAAAAGAATGTTGTGATTTTCATGTAGCTGTTTCACAAGTTTTTCAACCTTTTCTTTACTAAACCCTTCATTAATGCGACTGTTCCACTTGTTATCTTGCTGACCGAAGTTATGCTCTGAAAAGTACGTAATTTCAGTTCCAAGATCACTAGCTATAAAATGCGGAAAATATCTAAATTTTCCTCGTCCCATTTTATCGAGAATAGATTCTATACTGCTCCCAGTAACCCATCCGATTATTAGTTCCCCATCTTTACTTTTTTGTTCTAGATAGTCTTCGAGTTCATAGATGTCTTGTTGCTTTTGTTCGTCGATTGTATGCGGAAAATACGTTTCATCAAAATCACAAAAAACAATATATTGAGGATGTTCAACCGTGGATAACGTTTTATACTCCGATTTCTTGCTTAATAACATGAAACAGTCCCTCCATTACTCTGTCTTGTTCTTCTAAAGTAAATGACGGATATAAAGGCAAATGCAGTACCTGACTATGAGCCTTTTCCGTATGAACCAATTGGAGTCCTGCATACTTGTCCTGTACTAAAGGAGTTTTTTGCATATGAGACAGTATTGGATAATATACATCTGTTTGAACACCAAAATCTTCATTTAATTTAGTCATGATATCTGCCCTATCTTCTGTTCTTACCTTAATAGGAAACAGATGCCATACATGATCTTCACTTAATTCTGGTAATTCAATAAAGCCTTTATTCTGCAACTCTGCTAATTGGGTAATGTATCTATCCGCCAAGAACAGTCTTTTGAAGTTGTTTAATGAAAGGTACTTCATTCTCTCTAAACCAATTGCTGCCTGTAAATTGTCCATTTTTGAATTAAATCCAAAATTGATGACTTTCTTATTTTTCACATTTACTTCAAAACCATGATAACTAAATTGAATGCATTTTTTAGCGAGTTCTTCATTATCAGTTGCTATTGCCCCAGCTTTGCCACATACACCAAAATTCTTATAGGGATTAAAACTTAAAGTAGTGATGTCTGCATACTTTCCTAAGTCTGTCAGTCCAATTCCTTGGCAGGCATCTTCAATTACTTTTAATTTATAACGATTTGCGATTTGACGGATATGCTGCATGTCTGAATGTTTTCCGTATAAATGCACAGGTAGAATAAACTTGGTATAAGGAGTTATTGCTTCTTCAATTTTGTCAGGATCGATGGAGAATGTTTGTGGGTTAATATCTACATAGATAGGAACGCCTCCCAAAGCTAACACCGCATTTTCAGTAGCTGAAAAGCTATTAGCCGGCATGATAACTTCATCCCCTGGGTTTAACCCTAAAGCCAATAAACCTATCATAATAGCATCGGTTCCACTGCTGGTTGCAATTACATACCTTTTATGTAAATATGTAGATAAAACGTTTTCGAATTGCTCTAAATAGGGACCACTCGTAAATTTTCCAGTTGGCAAAACTTCAGTTAATGTATTTAAGATATCTTCCACTTCATCATTGGTTATTAATCTGTCTACAGGCAAAAAAGGGACTTTACTGATTTCACGATTTTTTTGATAGTTGAAAAGATCATGTTCAATATCTATCTTTTCTTTTAATACTTGTTTCCACCGCTCGTTTACAATACTGTCTTCAATAACAAGTTCTTTTCCTTGTACGTCACCTTTTAAGTGTTTTAATAGTGACATGTTTTCTTTGCTTTTACCTGAAATCTTAACCTGTTTTTGCATGAACAGTACCTCCAATGATTTTATAATCTAAAAATTTATTACAAATTTATCCTAATTTCTGAAATCGGTAACATGTCAACAACTTTTTTAAGGAAGGGAAAATATGCCTACAATTGATGAAATAGCAAAATTATGCAATGTGTCTAAAACCACAGTGTCAAGAGTATTGAATAATCATCCGTATGTGTCGAAAGAAAAAAGAGATATGATCTTAAAGGCAATTAACGAACTTGACTACACTCCCAATTATTTGGCTCGGAATTTTAGGAGAAATAAGACACAAACGATAGCTTTATCGGTTCCGAGTATCGACCATCCATTTTTTGCTCAATTAATAAAAGGGGTTTCTCATGAAGCACTGTTTAAGAATTACAAGGTAATTGTATTTCAGACCTTTTATGACAAACAGACAGAGCTAGAATTATTAGAGTTATTGAAACATAAAGAAGTGGATGGTATTATTCTTGGAACTTTAGAAAATGAATGGGATCAGATATCCCCTTTTTTAAAGTATGGTCCTATCTTATTATGTAATGAATATCATCACTCAGCGGACATAACGATAATTGGGTATGATGAATTTGAAGCTACATACATGGGGGTAGTACATTTAATTGAAAGAGGGCATAAAAAAATTGGGTTTTGTTTTGATACTCCATATAGCGAAGCTCAATGTCAGAGGAAAGAGGGTTATTTGAAAGCTTTACAAGATTACAATTTACATCATAGAAGCGAATGGATATTCGGCGAAATGTTTAATATCGAGGATGGCTTTCGTGTTTTTCATAAGATAAAGGATCTAAAGGACAGACCCTCAGCAATATTTACAGGAAATGATCAAGTCGCCGCAGGGATTATTAAACAGGCAATGAAAAATGGCTTTAAAGTTCCAGAAGACTTAGCTGTAATTGGTTTTGACAACCAATTGATTTGCCAAGTCGTTACTCCGACCATAACAACAATTGATATTCCCGTAATAGAATTAGGCCAACAGGCTGTGTTGAAAATCATCGAGTCCATTTCGGGTAATGCCTCTTTAAACAGAAGAATTATTAAACTGCCAACAAAGCTTATTATAAGAGAATCAACGTAACGATAGATTTCCCTTTATCATTTTATATCTTTATATAAGAAAAAGAGGTTATTCATTTTAACCTCTTTTTCAATAGTAAGTCGTCAATTATTTCTTTCATTTCACCCTCTGGCAGCACTCACTTCAAACCTGATCCATTAACAACGAAATATCCGCTTATATTTCCCCATCTCGATGGTTTGCGAATTAAAAGTTCTTGAACCTTTTTTCAACTAGGCACTACTGCCGCTGATTGAGCTCTTTTTGTCTTTTTTTTCACCATGAAGATGGTGAAGCAGGCGATAAAACGGCGGCAGCAGGGCAATAACCAGAATGACGCGAATGACCTGAACCGCAACGACAAAGGTGGAATCAGCATGTAAGGTAACTGACGTCGTCGCCATCTCTGCAATCCCGCCGGGCGCAAATGCCAGTACAGAAGTGATGAGCGAAATTCCTGTCAGCTCGGAAACGATCACGGCGCTCAAAAACATTGCTGCGATTAAACCGACGGACGAGACAAACCCGACGATGATAATACGGGTGACGCCGGCAAACATGCTTTTGTACATCTTAGAGCCGATCGTTGCCCCGAGAAATACTTGTGATACATGGTTAGCTTGTGACGGCCACCATGCCATCATGTCGTGCCCTGTCACCGCAGCTCTGCCAACATGTACAATTGCTACACCGAGCATGCTGCCGAGCAGCCATGGAGCTGGAAATTTTAAAAATTTCGCAGCTTTGCAAGCTCCCCAGGCAGCGAGAATAAGAATGACGGTCCACAAAACGGGAGCGAGCCTAAAATCTGTCGTTGCAGAAGAAATTGTCTCTGCTGCGGCACTTGCGGTACGATCTTGTTTTGTATAGATCAGAATGACTAAAAACGGAATGGAAAGCACCACGAGCAGCACACGCATCATTTGAACGAGGCTGACTATAGCGGTATTGGCGCCTACTTCCTGTGCGATGCTCGGCATGGCGGAAAGTCCGCCGGGAGCGGTGCCGACAAAGCTAGTCATCATATCCGTTTTGCTGAAACGCCAAAGCACATATCCTGACAGCATGGCCAGCAGGATAGACAATATCAGCATAACGCCGACTGAAAACCAATGGTCTTTGAGAACAGAGAGAACGGATAAATTCAGCTTTTGGCCCAATTCGATGCCGAGGATCATCTGCCCGAGGGCGAGCCATCGTCGGTTAATTCCTTTTTGGTCTGGTGCCATCATCAGCCATGCCGGCCGTATCATGGCGAGGCAGCAGGCGACAATCAGTGTTCCGATCATCCATCCAATTGATATTCCGGTTAATGAAAGAATAAACCCCCCGGCTGCACTGATTGCGATAAACCATAGATCTTTGAGGAGATTTTCGTCTTTCTTCAATGTAAAACCCTTCTTCCTTTTTCACGTAACACTCCAATTGTTCACGTAGTGAATGTATTTATTACTATAGTATATTTTTGTTGATAAAGAAATTATGAATTATTTTCTATAAGCGATTCACTTTTCTTATGACCTTGTGTTCGAGCTTTTCTATTGTGTAAGTCAGAGATAAACCCGCTGCCAGCAGACACACGGCGAGAGCGTAAAAAATCACTTCTCCGCCAAATGATGTCAGGATCAGCCCGCCTGCCAGCGGTCCGATTGAGCGGGATATATCCCAATGCAGACCATAGACAGCATAAAACCGGCCCAGCAAATGAGGCGGCGCCAATTTCGATATGAAGGTCTGGATGTGGGTTAGCCCGATGCTTTCGCCAACCGTCATTACCGCTGCTGTCACTAAAAGCATTGTCAGGGAGGTTGAGCATGCAAAACCGGCAGCCGCAAGGGAGTAGCAAATATAAGTAATGAAGAGGATCGTTTTCATTGAAAGCTTTTCGGTCCCTTTGACAAGAGGTACTTGGAGAACACAGCTGAATAAAGCTTTTGCTGCTGAATAGATGGTCAGCATGGACAGATAATCAGAAAACATGTTTTTGCTGAACAGCCTGTATGTTGTTTCTATTTGTGCATATAACATGCTGATGGGGAGAGAAAGCAGCAAAAGAAGCAGGACAGGCCTGTATATCGTAAAGCTCGCAGACATTTTCGGGTAACAGCTGGGTGTAGCGGCTTTGTCTCAGGCAGTTTCAGTGCGGCGATCAGAAAATAGATAAACAATGCTGCAGCATCTAATGCGAATATCCACACGGGGTTATGATTGTACAGTAGCATCCCGACAAGCGGCCCTGCCGTCAGGCCCGCTGAATAGATCGCATTGATGACCGCAAACACTTCCGAACGTCTGCTTTCCGGCGTGCTTTCAGCGATTTGGGCGCGGGAAGCGGGAATGTACAACGATCTTCCGATGCCATTCATGACATAGAGAATAGCGAAAACATACGCATGCTCAGCAAATATAAACCCTGTCACTGCCGCTGATTGAAGAAGCAATGCGGTCAAAATCGCTGTGCGCCGCCCAATCCGGTCCGCCGCCTTTCCTGCAGCGAGCGTCAGGAAAATATCAGCAAATGGCTGAAGGCTGATGATCAGCATTGGCATCATGATACTGCCGTTTAATTGTTCATGCAGATACAGCACCATAAAAGGTCCCATCATTGCACCTGTCAGGCTTGTCAGCAATTCGCCGAAAAAGCGGAGCCGAACGGGAGCGGTATATCTCGATTTTATAGAGTGAAAACTGGCCAACATGTGATTGCCGCCTTTCGCTGTTTGATATAGTAGTAGTGTATAGAAGGGGCGGCGGCCCAAAAAGTGAAGAAAAGAAGAGATAAAAGTTCCCCTTTTGTCGGGAGGTGCGGGGATTGAAGCTGATAGAGCACTACGTGGCGCTTGTAAAAACAGGCTGCGCCGAGTATGGACAAATGAACGAAATGACGCTCACTGAGATTGCCGACTGTTTATTTTGTACAGAAAGAAATGCAAAGCTCATTTTACATAAGCTGGAGAACAGCAATTGGATTATCCGGGAAAGCGGGGCGGGGCGCGGCCGCAAATCTAAAATCGCGTTTCTTCGGAGGCCTGAGGAACTGCTTCTTCAAACTGCAAAGGAATATACCATGTCAGGAAAGCTTAAAAAGGCAAAGGAGCTGCTTCAGCAGTATCAGTCCGCGTTTCCGGGGCTTCAAAACGAATATAACATGTGGCTTTCAGAGGTGTTCGGATTTGTGACGGAGACAGGCGAGAATGGGGCGAAGGATGTTCTGCGGCTGTTCATCACGCCCGAATCTGTCAGCAGTTTGGATCCATGCCACATATTTTTGCGGTCTGAGGGCCATTTCGTCAAACAGATATTTGATACACTCTTCACGTTTGATTCGGATATGCAGGAGCCAAAGCCTCATTTGGTTCATGGATGGGAAGAGGTCGAAAAAAAACAATGGAGATTTTTTCTTCGAAAAGGTGTGTCATTTCATAATGGACAGCCGCTGACATCGCGGGACGTTGTGTTTACGTTTCAACGCTTTTTGGAACTGGGTGACAACCCGTATAAATGGCTTCTGCACGGAGTGAAACAAGTCTTAGAAAAGAGCCCTTATTGTGTGGAACTCATACTCGATAAGCCGAATGCGCTTTTGCCGTATGCTCTTTGTGATGAACGGCTGTCCATACTGCCGGCAGAACAGGGCGGCGGGAAAAATGGAACAGGGCCTTTTCAGATGAATCAGCAACACAGCGGGATGCTTGTGCTTGAAGCCAATGAGCGCTACTTCAAGGGACGCCCCTATTTGGATCGCGTTGAGTTTGTGTTTTCTGAGCAAGCAGGAGAGATGAACGGTTTTACCATTCAAGAAAAACAAACATGCCCTGAGCAGCAAACTGTTTTTGATGAGCGGCATGTTCAGTATTTGTCGCTCAATCTGAAAAAGAAGGGGCCTCTTCAACATCGAAGCTTTAGAAAAGCGCTCCGGCTGCTGATTTCCTCTGAACGGCTCGTTCGTGAAGCGGGAGGGCACCGAAGAATCCCGGTTACGTCCTTTTTGCAACCGAGTTCTTTTGAGTGGGAGGGCGTTTCGCCATCTGAATTGTTGAAAAAAAGCGGATACGAGGGCGAAACAATCGTGCTTTATACCTTTTCAGAAACGGATCATCGTGAGGACGCCGAATGGATTCAAAATATTTGCGCCCAGCACGGTATCAGGCTTACACTTCAATTCTGTGATTCTGCTGATCTGCGACGGCCGGAAATCGTGCAGATGGCGGATATCATTCATGACAGTGCGACGTTTTATCAAGACAGCGAGTTTGGTTTTCTGCATTTGCTACTGTCGGAGAACAGTTTCTTGTATCAGCATCTATCTGAAAAGCTGACACAGATATGCTCAGGAATGACAGAGCAGATGTTTTCCATGCCTGACCGCTGTTCGAGAATCGACATCCTGCGTGACGTTGACCGGCAGATAATACAGGAGCTGAATGCGATTCCGCTGTATCAAAATGTGCTCCAGGTGACATCAAGTAAAAATGTAAAAGGCCTGGTGCTTGATGAAGAGGGATGGATTGATTTGTACTCCGTATGGCTGTCCAAATAAAAAGAGGGTTCTTTTTTGAACCCTCTTTTTTACGCTGCCATGCTGCGGCATTGTTCAGCACAGGTGAAGCAGGCTTTCGCACATGCTTGGCAATGATCATGATCGTGCTTTCCGCATTCAGTGCCGCATGCTTCACAAATATCGGCGCAAAGTGCACAAATTTCTTTCATAAACGGGCTGTCCGTTTGCATGGCTTTGACCGCCAGCGCGCAAATATCCGCGCATTCCCTGTCGAGCCGGATGCAGCCGCTGAGATGATGCTGCACGCTTTCTTCCAAGCATTTAGTGAAACAATGATTGCAAGCCTTCATACAATCGATGCAAGCCTCAATACAAGCTTCAGAATATTGCTCCATGGTTGATTCCCCCTGTATGACAGTATATGGTTTTATGTTTCCCGGCTGCATTTGAAAAAAACAGGGGAGTGTGTTTTTAGCTAAGGGGATATGTACATATACCCTGAACGGGTATATCTAACGTTCCATCAGATAGTATAGGAACCAGACAGCGTGATTTTGTTCATCACGTGCTGCGCGCGTAAAGACGCCTTTCGCTTTTAGGTTTGACGTTTCCTCGGCCGCACGCAAGTAAAAGTCGACGGTTTCTTGTTCATCTTTAAAAGCGGCGTCCAGTCCTCTTGTGAAATTGTCCGGGCATTCTTCCGTTTGTTTCGGCATGATGTGTTTGCCGGTAATTGATCCATACAGTGTGGAAAATTCACGGAGGTGGCGAATCTCGTCACGCCTGATTTCTTCAATCTGTTTTCTGACTTCATCGCTGTGGGCGAGTTCGGCAAGCTTGCGGTAGCATTGAATTGCACTGAATTCTCCGTTGATGGCCTTCTGCAAATTCCGAATCAAAACAGGATCTTCCCTGTATGGCACCGGATAGGGATAGTAGCTGTAATGCAAGGGGATTCAACTCCATTCTTAGGAATTGGGCTTCTGTAAAAGTATATGTTGGGCAGGGAGAGATGTGCGGAGATAATCAGCTTTTTATATGTGAAAAGGCCGTTTTTACCAATAGATCAGATTGGTCATTTTCGTCAACATTCGATAAAATATATAGAGATAAAAAGAGAGGGGTCTTCTAATTTGGGAGCAGAGTTTTTAGTAGGCAGGTCCGGGAGTGGAAAAACGAAGCTGATCATCGACAGCATTCAGGATGAATTGCGCCGGGCTCCATTCGGGAAGCCGATCATTTTTCTAGTCCCGGATCAAATGACGTTTTTAATGGAATACGAGCTTGCTAAAACGCCAGATATGGGCGGGATGATACGCGCTCAAGTGTTCAGTTTTTCACGATTGGCCTGGCGCATCCTCCAGCATACGGGAGGAATGAGCAGGCCGTTTCTGACGAGCACCGGCGTACAAATGCTCCTGCGGAAGCTCATTGAGGAGCATAAACAGGAGTTCAAAGTCTATCAAAAAGCGAGTGACAAAAGCGGGTTTACCGCACAGGTTGAGCGGATGCTGACAGAGTTTAAGCGCTATTGTCTGGAACCGGAGGATATCCGCCGGATGGCGGAAAGCGGAACGGCTTCTGAGTATCGCGGAGAACGAGTTTTATCTGAAAAGCTCCATGACTTATCAATTCTGTATCAGCAAATGGAAAAAAGCCTCGCAGACCAATATCTTCACTCTGAGGATTATTTGACATTGCTGGCAGAGCATATCCCGCTTGCGGAAGATATAAAAGGCGCCCATATCTATGTGGATGGCTTTTATCAGTTTACACCGCAGGAATTCAGGGTGTTGGAGCAGCTTATGGTTCATGCGGAGCATATCACGTTTTCGCTCACAGCGGACAAGCCGTCATATGAGCGGGAGCCGCATGAACTGGAATTGTTCAGAATGACGGGGAAAACCTATTACCGCCTGCATCAGAAGGCGAAGGAACTGAATTTGGACATTACGTATAAAGAGCTGAGCGGGACTGAGCGGCATACAAAGACGCCGGAATTGGCGCATCTAGAGGCACAGTATGAAGCGCGTCCGGCCGTTCCATACGCAGAAAAACAAGAAGCCCTTACTGTGATGCAGGCCGCAAACAGACGGGCTGAGCTGGAAGGCATTGCCCGGGAAATTCACGCCCTAGTCAGAGAGAAGGGATATCGCTATAAGGATGTAGCCATTCTTGCGCGCCAGCCGGAAGACTACAAGGATATGGTGAAGGAAGTTTTCGCAGATTACGAGATTCCTTATTTCATTGACGGAAAAGCATCTATGCTGAACCATCCGTTAATTGAATTTATCCGGTCAAGCCTTGATGTTCTGAAAGGGAATTGGCGTTATGAAGCGGTGTTTCGCTGCGTGAAAACCGAACTGCTATTCCCGCTCAATGAACCGAAGGCCAAAGTGAGAGAACAGGTCGATCAGCTCGAAAATTACTGTATCGCCTATGGTATTAAAGGCGACCGCTGGACAAAGGGCGATCGGTTCCAATACAGGCGTTTTGTGTCATTGGATGATGATTTTGCGCAGACTGATCAGGAAATCGAAATGGAAAACATGTTGAATGACACCCGCGATTGGATTGTTCCGCCGCTTTTTCAGCTTCAAAAACGCATGAAAAAAGCGAAGACGGTTCAAGAGAAGGCGGAGGCGCTCTATCGTTATTTAGAAGCGACGGATGTGCCGCTGAAGCTGGATCAGGAAAGGCAGCGTGCTGAGGATGACGGCAGAATCATTGAAGCGCAGCAGCATCAGCAGGCGTGGGACGCAGTCATTCAGCTGCTTGAGGAGTTTGTTGAAATGATGGGAGATGATGAGATTTCTCTTGATTTGTTTCAGCAAATGATAGAAGCCGGCGCGGAGTCGCTTACATTTTCTCTAATTCCGCCTGCGCTTGACCAGGTGTTTGTCGGCAATATGGATTTGTCCAGAATGTATGGCACCTCCTGCACCTTTGTGCTCGGGGCAAACGACGGCGTTCTGCCGGCACGCCCTGATGAAAACGGAGTCCTGTCGGATGATGACCGGGAATGGCTGAAAACGATTGGGGTTGAGCTATCCTCAGGCGGACGGGAGCGTTTGCTTGATGAGCATTTCCTCATCTACATGGCGTTTTCAAGTCCGTCTGACCGGCTTTACGTATCGTATCCGATTGCTGATGCGGAAGGAAAAACGCTTTTGCCGTCGATGATCGTTAAGCGGCTGGAAGAACTGTTTCCGCATCATAAGGAGCGCCTGTTAACAAATGAACCTGAACAGGTCAGCGATGAGGAACAGCTGATGTATGTCGTGAATAAAAGCGTGGCACAGTCCTTTACCGCGAGCCAGCTCAGGTTATGGACACGGGAATACGACATCAGCGACGTCTGGTGGAGCACGTACAATGTGCTGATGAGTGAGCCGGACAGGCTGCAATCGAAAAAGCTGTTCTCAAGCCTGTTTTTCCGGAATGAAGTGAAGCAGCTTGAACGCAGCGTGTCGAGACAGCTCTATGGAGAACGCATTCAGGGCAGTGTATCGAGAATGGAAACCTTTAACGCATGCCCATTTTCCCATTTTGCGTCACACGGGCTGCATTTGAAGGAACGGCAATTCTTCAAGCTTGAAGCACCGGATATCGGCCAGCTGTTTCATTCCAGCTTAAAGCTGATTTCTGACAGGCTGCGTGAGCAAAAGCTGGATTGGCGTGATTTAACGAAGGAGCAGTGCGAGCTGTTTTCCTATGATGCGGTAGAACGGCTGGCACCGAAACTGCAAAAGGAAATTCTGCTCAGCTCAAACCGGCATTATTATGTGAAGGAAAAACTGCAAAAAATTGTGACACGTGTGTCCGGCATTTTAAGCGAGCATGCGAAAGCGAGCGGATTCGTACCGATCGGGCTTGAACTGGGCTTTGGAGGAAAAGGGCCGCTTCCGCCGCTGACCTTTCAACTGAAAAACGGCTGTACGATGGAACTCGTCGGGCGAATTGACCGTGTTGATAAGGCTGAAAGCTCAAAAGGCCTGCTCCTCAGGATTGTCGATTATAAATCAAGCGACAAAGGCCTTGACTTAGCGGAAGTATATTACGGATTGGCACTGCAAATGCTGACGTACCTTGATTTATCGATTACACATTCAGCTGACTGGCTCGGGATGAGGGCGACGCCTGCCGGAGTGCTGTATTTCCATATTCATGACCCGATGATTCAATCTAATCTCCCGCTTGGGCTTGACGAGATTGAACAGGAGATCTTTAAGAAATTTAAAATGAAGGGCTTGCTCCTCGGTGATCAGGAAGTGGTTCGCCTCATGGATACAACCCTTCAAGAGGGACGGTCAAATATCATAAACGCCGGCTTGAAAAAAGACGGATCTCTTAGATCAGACTCGGCAGCAGTCGGTGAAAAGGAATTTGATCTTTTGACAAAGCATGTGCGCCGCACCTTCCAGGAAGCGGGCGAACAAATCACCGACGGGCGCGTATCCATTGAGCCGTACAAAATGAAGAACAAGACGCCGTGCACATACTGTGCGTTCAAATCAGTATGCCAATTTGATGAATCACTGGAAGAAAACGAGTATCGCCCATTAAAGGCTGAAAAGGACAAGACAATACTTGAGTGGATAAAAAAGGAGGCGGATGGCAATGAACATTCCTAAACCGGCAGACAGCACATGGACAGATGACCAATGGAATGCCATTGTTTCAACCGGCCAGGATATTCTTGTGGCAGCGGCTGCGGGCTCTGGTAAAACCGCTGTGCTCGTTGAACGAATGATTCGGAAAATCACCGCGGAGGAAAACCCAATAGATGTAGACCGTCTTCTCGTTGTGACATTTACAAACGCCTCAGCGGCAGAGATGAAGCACCGAATCGCAGAAGCCTTGGAAAAAGAGCTTGTACAGCGCCCCGGCTCGCTGCATATCAGACGCCAGCTGTCTCTTTTAAACCGGGCCAGCATTTCGACGCTTCATTCCTTTTGCCTGCAAGTGCTGAAGAAATATTACTACTTGATCGATCTTGATCCGGGCTTTCGGATAGCTGATCAGACGGAAGGCGAGCTGCTCGGTGATGAAGTGCTTGACGAGCTGTTTGAAGACGAATATGCAAAGGGTGAAAAGGCGTTTTTTGAGCTTGTTGACCGCTATACGACAGACCGGCATGATCTGGATCTGCAATTTCTCGTTAAACAGGTGTACGAGTATTCCCGATCCCATCCCAACCCGGAGGCGTGGCTGGAAAGCTTTGTTCATTTGTATGATGTATCAGAAAAGAGCGCCATCGAGGAGCTGCCGTTTTATCAATATGTCAAAGAAGATATTGCAATGGTGCTTAACGGGGCGAAGGAAAAGCTCTTGCGCGCGTTTGAGCTGACGAAAGCGCCGGGCGGTCCGGCGCCGCGTGCTGACAATTTTCTTGATGATCTTGCGCAGATTGATGAACTGATTCAGCATCAGGACGATTTCAGTGAACTATATAAGCGGGTGCCCGCCGTCTCTTTTAAGCGTGCCAAAGCAGTAAAAGGGGATGAGTTCGATCCAGCGCTCCTTGATGAGGCGACAGATTTGAGAAACGGCGCAAAAAAACTGCTTGAAAAGCTCAAAACCGACTACTTCACGCGAAGTCCTGAACAGCACTTGAAAAGCCTAGCCGAGATGAAGCCTGTCATTGAAACGCTCGTACAGCTTGTCATCAGCTATGGAAAACGGTTCGAAGCCGCGAAGCAGGAAAAATCAATCATTGATTTTTCTGATTTGGAGCATTACTGTTTAGCGATTTTGACAGCTGAGAATGACAAAGGTGAACGTGAGCCGAGCGAGGCTGCGAGGTTTTATCAGGAACAGTTTCATGAGGTGCTCGTTGACGAATATCAGGATACCAACCTCGTGCAGGAATCGATTCTGCAGCTCGTCACAAGCGGGCCGGAGGAGACTGGTAACCTGTTTATGGTAGGAGATGTCAAACAGTCGATTTATCGATTCAGGCTTGCCGAGCCGCTTCTTTTCCTCTCTAAATACAAACGGTTTACAGAGAGCGGAGAAGGCACGGGGCGGAAAATCGATTTAAATAAAAATTTCCGAAGCCGGGCTGATATTTTAGACAGCACAAACTTTTTATTTAAACAGCTGATGGGCGGCAAAATCGGTGAGGTCGATTATGACGAGCAGGCTGAGCTGAAGCTTGGTGCAGCGTATCCGGACAATGACGAGACGGAAACAGAGCTGCTGCTGATCGACAACGCAGAAGATACGGATGCAAGCGAGGAAGCAGAAGAGCTTGAAACGGTGCAGTTTGAGGCAAAAGCCATCGCTAAGGAAATTCGCAAGCTGATTTCATCGCCATTTAAGGTGTATGACGGAAAAAAGAAAACACATCGCAATATTCAGTACCGAGATATCGTGATTTTGCTCCGTTCGATGCCGTGGGCTCCGCAAATCATGGAGGAGCTGAGAGCACAGGGCATACCGGTTTACGCCAATTTAACGTCAGGCTATTTCGAAGCGGTCGAAGTCGCCGTCGCGCTTTCTGTGCTGAAGGTGATTGATAATCCGTATCAGGATATACCGCTTGCCTCTGTGCTGCGCTCACCGATTGTCGGAGCAGATGAAAACGAGCTGTCTTTGATCCGGCTTGAAAATAAAAAAGCGCCGTACTATGAGGCGATGAAAGACTACCTGGCTGCTGGTGACCGGAACGATGAGCTTTATCAAAAGTTAAATACGTTTTACGGACATCTGCAAAAATGGCGCGCGTTTTCGAAAAACCACTCAGTATCTGAGCTGATTTGGGAAGTGTACCGCGACACCAAATATATGGATTATGTCGGCGGCATGCCGGGCGGAAAACAGCGCCAGGCCAATTTGCGTGTTCTTTATGACAGGGCGCGTCAATATGAATCAACGGCATTTCGCGGCTTGTTCCGTTTCCTGCGGTTTATCGAACGCATGCAGGAGCGGGGCGATGATCTTGGTACGGCGAGAGCGCTCAGCGAGCAGGAGGATGTTGTCCGCTTAATGACGATCCACAGCAGCAAAGGGCTCGAATTTCCAGTCGTGTTTGTAGCAGGTCTCGGCCGGAATTTCAACATGATGGATTTAAATAAATCGTACCTGCTGGATAAGGAGCTCGGATTTGGCACGAAGTATATTCATCCGCAATTACGCATCAGCTATCCGACACTTCCGCTCATTGCGATGAAGAAAAAAATGCGCAGGGAGCTGCTGTCAGAGGAATTGCGTGTGCTCTATGTTGCATTAACGAGAGCGAAGGAAAAGCTGTTTCTGATTGGCTCATGTAAGGATCATCAGAAACAGCTCGCAAAATGGCAGGCATCCGCGTCCCAAACTGATTGGCTCCTTCCGGAATTTGACCGCTATCAGGCGAAAACGTATTTAGATTTCATCGGACCGGCTCTTGCCAGACACAGAGACTTGGAGGATTTGGCTGGCGTGCCAGCACACGCTGACATCTCAGGCCATCCGGCTCGTTTTGCGGTTCAAATGATTCATTCCTATGATTTGCTTGATGATGATTTGGAAGAAAGAATGGAAGAAAAAAGCGAACGTCTGGAAGCGATCCGCCGAGGTGAACCAGTTCCCGGCTCGTTTGCGTTTGATGAAAAAGCCCGCGAGCAGCTGAACTGGACATACCCGCATCACGAGGTGACACAAATTCGGACAAAGCAGTCGGTTTCTGAGATCAAGAGAAAAAGAGAGTACGAGGATGAATACAGCGGCAGGGCCCCTGTAAAACCGGCTGACGGAAGCATTCTGTACAGACGTCCCGCTTTTATGATGAAAAAAGGCCTGACAGCGGCAGAGAAAGGGACTGCCATGCATACGGTGATGCAGCATATCCCGCTGTCAAATGTGCCGTCGATAGAAGAAGCTGAGCAGACGGTTCACAGGCTTTATGAAAAAGAGCTTCTCACTGAAGAACAAAAAGACGCTATTGATATAGAAGAAATCGTGCAATTTTTCCATACAGAAATCGGCGGACAGCTGATCGGTGCTAAGTGGAAGGACCGGGAAATACCATTCAGCTTAGCGCTTCCGGCCAAGGAGATCTATCCTGATGCACAGGAGGCAGATGAGCCGCTTTTAGTGCAGGGTATCATTGACTGTCTCTATGAAACTGAGGACGGATTATATCTATTGGATTATAAGTCGGACCGAATTGAGGGCAAATTCCAGCATGGATTTGAAGGAGCGGCCCCGATCTTGAAGAAACGATATGAAACGCAAATTCAGCTGTACACGAAGGCAGTGGAGCAAATTGCAAAAACAAAGGTAAAGGGATGTGCGCTTTATTTCTTTGACGGAGGGCACATTCTGACATTATAGCGAGATCCATAAGCTCCGGAATTTCAGGCGGAGCGGGTCTCGTTTTCTATATAAAAGAGAGGTGAAAGCATTTGCGGATTTTACATACGGCTGACTGGCATCTTGGAAAAACGCTTGAAGGAAGAAGCAGGCTGAGTGAACAGGCCGATGTGCTGGATGAAATGAATACGATTGTAAAGGATGAGCAGATCGATGCCATTGTAATGGCGGGGGATGCATTTGACACCGTAAACCCGCCAGCTTTAGCCGAGCAGCTGTTTTATGAAAGCCTGTCTGCGCTTAGCGACAGAGGAAAGCGCCCGATCGTAGTCATTGCCGGAAACCACGATAATCCTGACCGTTTGTCCGCCGCTTCACCGCTGACACATGAAAACGGCATTCATTTAATCGGTTATCCGACAACAGAGCCGATTCATATTGAAGTGCCTTCAGCAGGAGAGCTTTTGGCGGTTGGAGCGCTGGCGTACCCATCTGAAGCGCGGTTAAATGAAGTGCTATCCGATACGTTTGATGAAAAGCTGCTCCGTGATCACTATGATGTGAAAATCAGGCAGGCGTTTGAGCATATGACAAGCCGGTTCCGGAACGATGCAGTGAAGATTGCCGCCAGCCATATTTATGTGGCAGGCGGAAACCAAACCGATTCAGAGCGGCCGATTGAAGTCGGCGGTGCATACACGGTGGCTGCTGAAAGCCTGCCGGCAGATGCCGCTTACGTTGCGCTCGGCCATTTGCATCGCCCGCAAACGATCAAGCGGGCGCGGACGCTTGCGCGTTATTCAGGATCTCCGCTTGCCTACAGCTTTTCTGAAGCGGGCTACGCTAAATCAGTGACGATTGTGGACGCAAAGCCTGGGGAAGAGGCCACTTGGCAAGAGGTGTTATTATCAAGCGGCAAGCCACTTGTGAAGTGGAAAGCGGCAAATGGATTAGGTGAGGTGTACAGCTGGCTGGATGAAGGCAGAGACCAGAATGCTTGGATTGACCTGGAAATCCGTGTCGCGGACCAGCTGTCACTTGAAGAGATTCACAGGCTGCGGAAGGCTCACCCGGGCTTTATCCATATCAGGCCGGTTTTTGAAGAACAGAACAAAGACCGGGAACGGATCGAGGTTAAACATGTCTCAATCGAGGCCCGCTTTAAGAAATTTTATGAAAAACAAACTGGCGGTGCGGTGCCGGATGAAGAAATGGTGAAGCTGTTTTTAGAGCTTGCATCAGGCGTTGAAGAGGAGGATGCGAAATGAAGCCGATCGCCTTAAGCATTAAGGGGCTCCACAGCTTTAGAGAGGAGCAGACGATAGATTTTGAAGGCCTTTCCGGTGCCGGTGTTTTCGGCATTTTCGGCCCGACAGGAAGCGGTAAATCCTCTATTCTCGACGCAATGACGCTTGCTTTATACGGAAAGGTGGAACGGGCGGCGAATAATACGCACGGTATCTTAAACCAGGCGGAAGATACGCTGTCTGTTTCCTTTACCTTTGCGCTTCAGACGAATCACCAAATCTCATACAAAGTCGAGCGTGTGTTTAAGAGAACGGATGAAATGAAGGTAAAAACGGCACTTTGCCGCTTCATCGAAATCAAGGACGAGCATACGGTGCTGGCTGATAAAGCCAGCGAAGTGAATAAAAGAGTGGAGGAGCTCTTAGGGCTGACGATCGATGATTTTACGAGAGCGGTGGTGCTGCCCCAAGGGAAATTTGCTGAATTTCTGTCTTTAAAAGGGGCAGAGCGCAGGCATATGCTTCAGCGTTTATTTAATTTGGAGCAATATGGAGACAGGCTTGTGAAAAAGCTGAGACGGCAGGCGCAGGAAGCCAATGCGAGAAAAAATGAAATGCTTGCTGAACAGTCCGGTCTCGGTGAGGCGAGCTCAGAGGCAGTTGAGCAGGCTGAAAAGGCTCTCGAACAAGCTGAAGCCCGGCTGGAAGCGATGAGGAAGAACCGTGATCAGGCGAAGGAGCGGTTTACAGAGCATCAGGAGATATGGAATGTCCAAAAGGAAAAATCCGCTTATGAAGAAGAGGAAAAACGTCTCGCAGAAGAACAGCCGCATATAGACAGCATGCAAAAACGCCTGCTGGAAGCAGAAACAGCAGCAGCCCTTAAGCCCTATGCGGACCGGTACGCAGAAGCGATCCAGCATGAGGAGCAAGCTGAAAAGGAACAAACGCTAGCCCAAAAGGATTTAGCAGACCGGACAGCTTTCTTTCAGCAAAAACATGAAGAGTATGAAGCGTGGCGCCAGCATAAAAACGAGAAAGAGCCTGAGCTTTTAGCCAAACAGGAACAGCTTTCACGCTTGCAGGAAATCGAAATCAAACTGAGTGAGGCCAAGCAAGAGGAAGAGCGCAAAAAGGCTGACCTTCGGCAGAAAGAAGAGGCTCTTCAATCTGTCATGAATGAATTAGAGACCGTAACAGACCGCCTGACACGAGGGCAAAACAGACAGACAGAATTGAAACAGCAGCTCAAATCCCTGCAGGTGACATCCGATGAGCGAAAAAGCTGCCAGCAGGCCGCAGAAATGGCATTGCGCATCAGACAAACCGAGGAGCAAATCAAAAAAGAGAAAAAACGAAGTGAAGAATTGAACCTCGTGCTGCGGAAGATGAATGAAGAGAAGAATACACTCGCTCAAAAGACGGAAGCGGAAGAAAACAACATCATTCAGGCATATGAGGCTGTACAAACTGTGTACCATTTGGTGTGCGAAACGGAACGCTCATTAACACGTATGACGGAAGTGGCTAGAAAGAGTCAACACACGCTTCACTTACAGCGTGAAAAAGCAAGGGTGGCACTGCTGACAAAAGAGTTAGCCCAAAAGCTGACTGCCGGAAAGCCTTGCCCGGTATGCGGTTCAACCGATCATGATCCATCTGCCTCAGTACATGAAACGTATGAAGCCGACAGCCATCTTGAAGAGGACATCAAACGGACAGATGGGTTATTGACGGAAGCTGCAGCTCTCAGCCAGGAGATTCTTTCAGCCAAAATTACGCTTGAAGAACAATCCGCGCGCTTTATTGAACAGTGTCCGTTTTTGCAGACAATTCAAGCACAGAACCTTGAAGCGGCAGCTTCCTTCGAACATCAGCCGGTGTATGAAGCATTTGAAACTGCCACATTTGAATGGAAACGAATCAAGCAGGACATTCTTTCTGTTAAGACACGAATGGCACAAATGATCGGCGCCTATCAGGAGTCTTTAAAAAAGGCCGAGCAGCTTAATGAAAAAATCGGTTTTGAAAAAAGAGAAGCTGACCGTATTGAAAGCATCATCAACGAGCTTCAATCCTCAATGGACAGCAGTCTGAACATGTTTAAAGAAGCATTTCAGAATCAATCTGTGGACGAAGCAGAAAAATGGCAGCAAGCCATTGAAGAAAAGGACCGGGCTGCAGAAGAATGTGAAAAACGAATTGAGAAGAGTATTGCGTTTCTTGCTGAGCATGAAGCACAAAAGGAAAAACTCCGGGAATCGGGACACCGGCTTGAGCGGGAAAAGCTGGAGCTTCATTATGCGGCTGAACGCATAAAGAGCGTGATAGCTGATTATGAGCACGAACTCGGAGATTATGCAAAAGGAGATTCGATTCAAATCAAACTCCGCTCTGTCCAGCAGGATCTAAAGCTGTTAAAGGAAAAAGAACAATCTTTATATGAAGAACTGCAAAGCGCCCAAATGAAGCTCAACCAGGCCAAAAGCCGCGCTTCGGCAAGCGAGCTCACTCTTCAAGAGGCGAAGGGCAGATTGGAAAAAGCAAAAGCTGCTTGGCTTGAGCATACAAAAAACACCTCCATTACCCGGACTGAGGAGGTTGAACAAAGTCTCATCCCAGCCGATGAACTTGAAAAGATGAAAACCGGCATAGACCAGTTTATGGATAAACTGAAGCAAAATGCTGCAAACTTAAAACGAGTAGCAGAGATACTTGCCGGCAGAGCATTATCAGAGAGCGAATGGAACGAAACCGTTGCAGCATTACAAGAAGCTGAGGACGCATTTGGCGCTGCTATAGAGGAAAAAGGCGCGGCAGCAAAAGCACTGGCTGTCATTCGCGACCATCATAAACGGTTTAATGAAATTGAAGCTGAACTGAAAAAATGGCAGACGCATATCGACAGGCTGGACAAGCTGCAAGCTGTGTTTAAAGGCAATACCTTCGTCGAATTTTTAGCTGAGGAGCAGCTTGAAAGCGTTGCGAGGGACGCCTCAGCAAGACTCAGTATGCTGACAAGACAGCGCTATGCCATCGAAGTAGATTCAGAAGGCGGCTTCATGATGCGGGATGACGCGAATGGAGGCGTAAGACGCCCGGTTTCCAGTTTGTCTGGAGGAGAGACCTTCCTCACCTCGCTTTCACTTGCTCTTGCGCTGTCTGCGCAGATCCAGCTTCGCGGGGAATACCCGCTTCAGTTCTTTTTCTTAGATGAAGGCTTCGGCACACTGGATCAAGATCTGCTTGATACGGTTGTAACGGCTTTAGAAAAACTTCAGTCAGACAATCTGGCTGTCGGTGTCATCAGCCATGTACAGGAACTGCGTGCACGGCTTCCGAAAAAGCTGATCGTCCATCCGGCTGAACCGAGCGGCCGCGGTACGCGGGTATCACTTGAGTTGATGTAAGGGAGGAGCGGGTATGGCAAAGCAGACTGCCGGAATATGTGAGCTGTGCGGCCGGAGCAATGTCCAGCAGACAGAGCATCATCTCACACCGAAAGAGGAAGGCGGAACGTTTTTGCCGACAGCGATGCTCTGTATTCCTTGCCATAAACAGATTCATGCCTTATATACCAATCAAGAGCTCGCTGTACGTTTAAACGGAATGGCTGAACTCAGAAGCGATCCAGAGCTTGCCCGATTTGTCAAATGGATCAGAAAACAGCCGCCTGAGAAGCTGATCAAAACAAAGAAATCAAATGAACGAAAAAAGAAAAAATGACTAAAAAGCAGCCCTCTCTTTGCAGAGCGGCTGCTTTTATCCGTTTCCAACCATATCCTGATCGTTGACATCGGGGTCTATATAATTTGTCGCGTTGACTGCGTTATTTAATAGAAGGAAATCTCCCGTGTTTCCTGCTCCCGAACCGAGCGCAGATTTTGAAGAGCTTTTCGGAGAAAGGTAAAAGGAATCACCAAAGTTTACGACTCCGCCCGATATGGAATTGATAGCTATAGGCCCGACAATTGCTGGCATAAACGACACCCTTTATCGAAGTCTCTGTTTATTATATGTTCTTGGCGGGCGATTGTGAGCGCGGAGACTGAATCTGTCTGATATGTTTGATTCTCGCATCACCGCGGATAAGCGAAGCTGAACCAGCATGTAAAACAGAAGAGGCGGACACCCCTTGAATTTTAATGCTGCGAACATAAATAGCCGGCACCTCGTGGCAAAATGCGCTTTGTACACCTGTTTCGGGAATCGGCTTCACTGCCTGCTGCTGAAAGATCTGATATTCCTTTTTGTTAAATGAGCCTTCATTAATGTAAAACGTGGACAGAGAACGCTGAACAGCAAATACTTTTACACTCATATCGATTTCATTTGTGTCGCCAACTTGAAACACACTTGCGATCCCGAGGGAATTAAACTTAACTAGTCTGATGCGTGATATGCGTTTAAGCATTATTCTGGAGCAATCGGAGCAAACGGCCCGATAATAAGAGATTCAGGCGGTGTATCAAAAATAGAAGACAGGTAAATGGATTCAGTGTCTCCGATGTGGAAAACGGAGGAACTGGACACACCGTTCATCCGGATGTCCCCGACTTCCAAGCTGCGGTTGATGACTGTAAAGATCATGCTTGCTCATCTCCTTTCATTTCTGATGGAATATGCTCCAGAAAGTGTTCTACAGCGCGGATGACATCACGCTTCACATGCTCAGCGATATGTTCTGCATATTGTGCAGGCGGTGTATTTTCTTCTTTTTTGATATGGGACATATAATAGTGAATCCGGCTGTCCATTTGTTTTCTGATGTCTTCAATAACATGATGTCTGTTTGTATCGTCAAGTCTGCTGTCATATTGATTTTCAAGCTGTTCCAAAATATCTGGGATTTCCTCAGTTAAGTACATGTCGACATTCTGGCGGATCTGCTGCATGAGCTGAGCGCTCTCTTCCTGCTGCATCATCCCGATTTGCGGTGTCGACTGGCTGACTTCAAAGTTTTGGACGCTGTTCGGGTCAGTCGGATTTAAGCCGATGTTCAAAGTCCCGTCGAGCCTTTCAATTTTCAGCTGATCAAATTTATACTCCACACGCTCAATGGTAGTGGCCGGCCGCTGTTTCATCGTATTCATTTCAGTTTGAATCTCTTTCAGCTGACGTTCGAGCTGCTGAATGTGAATCGCCTGCTGCTGAACGAAGGAATTCAAGTTTTGCAGGTAAGAGGAAACAGATTGATCATACATGTTCTTCACCTCTTTCATATGATTAACGGCCAGGAGGCTGGAGCGGGACCAATGAACCTGTGTCGGGCTCCTGCAGCTGGAGCGGTTGCCCTGAGCCAGAAACTTCTGGTGCCGGTTCTACATAACTCCCTGTATTATACAAATTTGACAGAGACTTGATTGATCCGGCGCTCCCGATTTGCAGAATGGAGGAGTTGCTGATTGATTCCAGCCGGAGATAGTTGATTTGAATGGTTTGATTAATATAGAAGTTCATGAGTCTCACTCCTTTTACGCATTGGCCACGATCGGCTGATCAACCGCATCATTGTCATACACATTCGTCGCGTTTTGATAATTCATCACCTTGAGGCTGTCGCCGGTATTAAAGCTGCCAGCACCGGCAAACGTTCTGACCTGAGCCTGAGGAGAAATCGTAATGCAGTCCCCGATGTGAACGACTCCGCTCGTACCAATCGCATTAATTTTAAACGCTCCGACAATGGCCGGCATACGAGCACATCCTTTGTTGAAAAATTAAAAAAAGACAGGTAAAGTGAAATGACAATTCTGATTTCAATTGGGCTATTCACGATAGCTTATGACAAACGCACATATGTGTGAGAGAAATTTAAAGGGGACATAAGGGCTCTTGATGAAAGCGTTTTATTTTTTCGGGCCGTTATGTTTAAACATGGCAAAAGAGGATGTTGGGTATAAATTGAGCGGAAATGCGGCGAAGGATGCCGCTATCCGCCTATGGTGATTTTTGTTTATTTCTTTGGTGTTTTTGCGTGTAGAATGCTTTTTGGAGTATGTCGTGCTGCGGTATTCGATTTTTGGGCGGGCACATTCTCGCCCTGAGGTATATCCCAGAAGTGCTGAGCAAAAAGCGGAGTTACATGTGGTGTATTCTAATTGTTATAGAAAATGATTTACATACGGGAGTTTTCAAGATATCTCCCAAAAATCATTTCTTCTTTAATCCGGGTATTCAGCAGGATATCCAGCTCTTGGCTGCATTGAATCGTTTCCTTTGAATTCATGCCGTATTTTTGTGCGGTTTCAATTAGTGTGATCCTCATTTCTTCAATTTTACTGTTCATTACGCTATCTCCAATTCTAGATTTTATTTTGATATAAATACAGGATATCGTTAGTATAACCTATTTTGGCTCAAAAGGTTGCCTTTCGTCAATTTGACTAAAAAAGCGACAATTTTTGCTGCGGCCTTTTTTAATGGAGAAAGGACTAAAGTCTTGCTAAGTGTGCTTGCAAAAAGTCCTGCCGTTCCTCAATTTCTCTAAGTATGTTTGTCTGCTCCTTTTCGATCTGAAAGGGGCTTTTTTTGATAAAAGGATCATCAGCAGCACTTTGACAAATGTCAAGGTGCCATTCGTTGATGAGAGGAGATAATCGTTCAATAGTAAACGACCGCTTCAGCACGTTTTTCATTAAGGTATGATATTGCGACCGGAAGGCGGGAATGGATAGAAGCCTTGACGAAAGCGTCTTTCCTTTTGTCAGAAGCGGGTCTTCTTCATACCATTCTTGTACGGCAAGCGATCTTGTCTCCATCGGGGAAACGTAAAGCCGGCCTGATTCGTTTAAACAAAATGTGTAGTAAAAGCCTTGATTGGTGCAGGCGTTGCCGATCAGCCACAAAAAAAACAGCTTGACATCCAGATACAATTTAATCCTTTCAGCCAATTCGTCATCTCCGGCTGTGCGGATCAGTATGAAAAATTCATGTAAGAATGCCGAGGAATCATTGTTAAAAAGGGACAACGGAACCCTTGGATCGGCCGTCTTTGCTTCGTAACTCGTTTTACCGGCTGGCTGATGGTTCTTGATGTTCAAATAAATGCCTTCAGGCTGGCCATTGATGGTCAGAAAGCTGTACGAGGCAGCGGGAGCAGGTACGCCGATCTGGTCAAAAAAACAATAGGCGAGTCTGCGCCGCATCAGGGACGGATCATCCTGTTCTGCATTCAAAAAAAGTGTCCTTTCACCAAGCAGAGACTTTTCCCAGCTGATTTCATAGGATGCCTTTTCCGCTCTGTCACGCTGTGTGAGAAGAATGGGAGAAACAGATTGATCTGTTACGAAAAGCCCCTTGGCAGTACCTTTACTTTTCAGCTGCTCCCGATGAAAAAATAAATGCACGCGCTCCATATTCTTTCCTCCTTCTCAAAACGACATTTGTATGATATGTAGAGCAAGCCCGTCCTGAAACGAAATGAAAACGGAATTGAGAAAAAGGGATTTCAGCATTCGACAGAGAATACATGAAGGAGCATTTTGATTTAAAAGATGATGGAGGAATAACATGAAATTTGCGACAGGGGAACTTTACAACCGAATGTTTGTCGGCCTGATCATTGACGATGAGAAAATTATGGATTTGCAAAAGGCTGAAAAAAAACTGTTTGAACTTGAGACGATTCCGGGATCGCTGATTGAATGTATCGCAGAAGGGGATAAATTCGTTGCGCATGCAAGGCAGCTGGCCGAGTGGGCAAAGAAACCGAATGATGAGCTGGGATCATTTATGTATTCATTATCTGAGGTGAAGCTCCATGCACCCATTCCGAAGCCATCAAAAAATATCATCTGCATCGGCAAAAACTACCGGGATCACGCGATTGAAATGGGGAGCGAGGCTGATATTCCGGAGCATCCGATGGTATTTACAAAATCACCGGTAACGGTTACGGGGCATGGTGATATCGTAAAGAGCCATGAAGAGGTTACCTCTCAGCTTGATTATGAGGGAGAACTTGCTGTCGTGATCGGAAAAAGCGGGACCCGCATTTCAAAAGAAGATGCCTATGACCATGTTTTCGGATATACGATTGTGAATGATATCACGGCGCGTGATCTGCAAAAAAGGCATAAGCAGTTTTTTATCGGAAAAAGCTTGGATACGACATGTCCGATGGGGCCCGTGCTTGTACATAAATCATCTATTCAGGAGCCAGAGCGCCTCAAGGTTGAAACAAGAGTCAACGGCGAGCTGCGCCAATCCGGTTCGGCAAGCGATATGATCTTTTCCATTCCGGAATTAATTGAAACCCTCTCAAAGGGGATGACGCTTGAAGCGGGCGACATCATTGCCACCGGTACGCCGTCTGGTGTCGGCAAGGGGTTTACGCCTCCAAAATTCTTGCGGTCAGGTGACAAAATTGATATTACAATTGACCCGATCGGAACGCTGTCAAACCAAATTGGCTGAATAAAACTGGAGGGCGGACCCGGACCCGCCCGTTTTTTCTGATAATCATCTTTGTGGCAGAGGACAAGTTCATGGTACTATAAGTGGGGTAATTTATCTGATAGGGGGAACATATATGACACACCTACATATTACGACATGGGTGGTAGCGCTGATTCTGCTTTTCGTCAGCTACTCGCTGTATTCGTCAGGAAGTGCAAAGGGCGCAAAAATCACTCATATGATTCTGCGGTTATTCTATATCCTTATTATTTTGACAGGAGCTGAGCTGTTTGTCCGTTTCGCCAACTGGAACGGAGAATACGCCGGCAAAATGATTCTGGGCATTATCACCATCGGCCTGATGGAAATGCTCCTCATCCGCAAGAAAAAAGAAAAATCAACAGGAGGCCTGTGGGTCGGCTTCGTCATTGTCCTTTTGCTGACAGTGCTGCTCGGTCTGCATTTGCCAATTGGTTTTCAATTGTTTTAATAGAAAAACCTATGAACCCGGCTCTTTGATAGAGTTGGGTTTTTTTATATTTATCCCCTCATATTCCAAATCATTTAAAATAACCTTAAAATTCCCTGTAAGCGGTATCTCGTCCTATGAAATTATGATACCTTCAAGGAGATTCATTATTTTGCAGGAGGGATAACATGAAACGCAGAAAATTCAGCTCGGTTGTGGCGGCAGTGCTTATTTTTGCACTGATTTTCAGCCTTTTTTCTCCGGGAACCAAAGCTGCAGCGGCCGGCGCGATCGATCAGGCGGCTGCTCTGGAAAACGGCAAAGAGCAGACAGGCGCCATGAAGGAGCCGGAACAGGTGAAATGGTACAAAGTGACCCCGGGAGCAACGGATATTCAGAAAAACTCACATATGGCACTGACCGTAAAGAGTGATTCAGTACTGAATGTATCTGTATATCCAAGTAAGGAAAAAGCGCTTAAAGATGAAACGTTTGAGATGTACCGTTCTTTCACAGCGGAGGATGGAAAAAGCGAAGTCATTTTTCCATACGCGTGGAGCGGCCCTTACTATGTAAAAGTTGAATACCTCGGAGAAGAACCAGAGGACGGCGGAACGGCAGAAGCAGCTGCAGAAGCCAAGTATACGATCGGGTATAAAGGCACCAAAAAACAGCCGTCAGATTTAGAAGAGGAAGAAGCTTGTCCGGTTGAAATGAGTGTCGATCAGAAGAAATCAGGAAAAGGCATCCTGGATAAGCTGAGAGCGATTCGTGATGAGCAGCTGAGCCAAACAGCTGAAGGCAAAGAACTGACAAGCCTTTATTACAAAGCAGCACCGTTTATCGTTGCAAAGCTCGCACTCAATAAAACAGCAAGAAATGAAATCTATCAGGATCTTGTGACATTAAAGCCGTTATTTGACGATGTGTCAGAAAACGGAGCATCATCTTCGTATAAGGTCACTGAAAAGGATCAAAAAGCGATCAACCGGCTATATGATAAAGCTTTACAATCAGTCCCGTCATTCCTTAAAGAGGAGATAAAGAAACAAGCGGACCGACTAAATATGAAGCAGCTGCAAGGCAAAACAGCCGGAGCCATTTTAACAGAAAACAATATTGCAGCAAAAAGTGAAGTTCAGACAACAAAGGTTATTTTCAAGGTGAAGGACAATAAAAGCCTCTCATCCGTACATAATGAAATGAAGGGCTTTTCTGCAAGCGCGCAATCGAAAAAAGACATATCCAATGTGAAAAAGGCAAAGAAACTGTTTGACAATCTGTATTCATTTGAACTTCCGAAAGACGAGAAACAGAACGGCGCATATACGGCAAGCGCCAAAAGGGTCAAAAGCGCTGCTGCGACACTATCCAAGATGTCCAATGTAGAGTTTGCGGAACCCGTGCAGGAATACAAAAGCCTGGCAAACGATATTCAGTACCCTTATCAATGGCCCCTTAAAAACAACGGTGAAACCGGCGGTGTCAAAAATGCGGATGTGAAATATGAGCCTGCCAACACATTGCTGTCCAAACGCAAGCTTAACGATACACTCATTGCAGTAGTAGACACAGGCGTAGACAGCACGCTTGCCGATTTAAAAGGAAAAGTAAGAACAGATCTCGGACACAATTT
This sequence comes from Bacillus sp. FSL R5-0603, assembly GCF_038050295.1. Taxonomy (NCBI): domain Bacteria; kingdom Bacillati; phylum Bacillota; class Bacilli; order Caryophanales; family Bacillaceae; genus Bacillus; species Bacillus sp. FSL R5-0603. The sequence continues at coordinate 1,057,302 of NZ_JBBOYP010000001.1, forward strand.
TGTCGGACGGAATAACAATGCAATGGATGATCAGGGGCATGGGACGCATGTCGCAGGCATTATTGCGGCCCAAAGCGATAACGGCTATTCAATGACTGGATTGAATGCCAAAGCAAAAATCATCCCTGTAAAAGTGCTTGATTCCGCAGGTTCCGGAGATACTGAACAAATTGCTCTCGGCATCAAATATGCTGCTGACAAAGGAGCAAAGGTGATTAATTTAAGTTTAGGCGGAGGCTACAGCCGCGTGCTTGAATTTGCTTTGAAGTACGCAGCTGACAAAAATGTGTTGATTGCCGCAGCCAGCGGGAATGATGGAGAAAATGCCTTATCTTATCCTGCATCTTCTAAATATGTGATGTCGGTCGGCGCAACGAACCGCATGGATATGACCGCTGATTTCTCTAACTATGGAAAAGGTCTGGACATCTCTGCTCCAGGGTCGGATATCCCGAGCTTAGTGCCGAACGGAAATGTCACGTACATGAGCGGAACGTCTATGGCGACGCCGTATGCTGCAGCTGCTGCAGGATTGCTGTTTGCTCAAAATCCTAAACTGAAAAGCACAGAAGTTGAGGATATGTTGAAAAAGACGGCAGATGATATTTCCTTTGAAAGTGTCGATGGCGGAGAAGAAGAGTTGTATGACGATTATGGCGATCCGATTGAAATTCCGAAGACACCTGGTGTAGACTGGCATTCAGGCTACGGGCGGCTGAATGTCATGAAGGCTGTCAGCGCAGCTGATTTACAGCTTAAGGTCAACAAGCTGGAAAGCACTCAAACAGCTGTCAGAGGAAACGCGAAGGAAGGCACACTTATCGAGGTGATGAACGGCAAAAAGAAACTCGGCAGCGCCAAAGCCGGAAAAGACAATGCGTTCAAGGTTAATATCGCGACTCAAAAACAGGATCAAGTACTGTATGTGAAAGCAACAAAAGGCGATGCGAAAACATCGTATAAAGTTGTCGTCGTCAAAGGAAAACCTTCCGGCACACCGAAAGTAAACGCGGTGAAAACGAAGGATACGGCAGTAAAAGGGAAGGCAAACAGCAAAGCGATGATCAGAGTGAAAAACAAATCAAAGAAAGTCATTGCTTCTGCCAAAGCTGACGCGAAAGGAACGTTTTCGGTGAAAATCAAAAAACAAAAAGCCGGAACGGTGCTGTACGTCACGGCTGCGGATACAGATAAAAAAGAAAGCAAGGAAGCAAAAGTTGTTGTTGAAAAGTAACCAAAAAGCGGTGCTCGATGCACCGCTTTTTTATTTGCGCCCCCGTTGGACTGCTGAATACATAATGGATCGCTTTCCGTTTGAAGCCGTCCATTCAAAACGGTCTCCTGTCCCTTCGCTGCTGTAGTGATGCTGCATCGCGCATTGTGCGGTGTCATTTGAAAAGTGATAAAAGGACACACCCTGCCCCGCCGAAGTATTCGAAAAGACTCCTTTATTATAAGAAAAGACGCAATCGAATACCGATAAGCCGAAGCTGTGCAAGTGCTGTAGAAATGCGAGAAAGGTTTCGTCGTCAAGCGAATCCAAAAGCGCCATGAGCGGCCGCTTGACTGATTTCTCATAGCGGATGCGTTCTCCCCCGGAAAGGGAGATGTTTTCTTCACCGCATGCCAGAACCAATTGATCTTGGAAGCCGGCTTGCTCCCACTTTCCTTTATGATGGATCCAGATTGGGCTGTGTTGGAGACTGTCCGCCAGCAGTATATCGCCTTCACCGTTTTCGATTAAGCAGATGCCGTCTTCAATGAGGATGGTGCCGTATTCCCACTTTCGTTCCTCTGTATATAACAATTGTTTCCGTTTCATCCATGCTGTCTCCTTTTTCTTCATTCCTCTCTTTTCTTTCCAATTCAAGCCTGTCCCATACAACTCTTTTATGGACAAATCAACTATCTGCCTATAGATGCATAAACTTACTAAGGTGCTGAAAGAAACGAAATTGTTACGAAAGAAACGGGATTGGAGCTGATGTCACATGTGTGGAATTACGGGTTGGGTCGATTTTAAAAAGCAGCTCGTCCAGGAAAAACAAACGATGGACAGAATGACAGACACTCTTTCCAAACGAGGGCCTGATGATTCAAACGTTTGGGGGGAGCACCATGTTTTATTCGGACATAAAAGACTTGCGGTTGTTGATATTGAAGGCGGACGCCAGCCGATGGCGTGTACCTATAAAGGCGATACGTACACCATTATTTACAATGGCGAGCTTTATAACACGGAAGATTTGCGCAAAGAATTGCGGGCGCGGGGCCATCAATTCGAACGTACGTCAGATACCGAGGTGCTTCTGCACAGCTACATCGAATGGCAGGAAGACTGTGTCGACCATCTCAATGGCATATTCGCTTTCGCTGTGTGGGATGAAAAGCGTAATCTGCTGTTTGCCGCGAGAGACCGTCTCGGCGTAAAGCCGTTTTTTTACACGAAGGAAGGCTCTTCATTTCTCTTCGGATCAGAAATTAAGGCAATCCTCGCGCACCCTGATATAAAAGCGCGAGTGGACAGAACGGGACTTTCTGAAATTTTCGGTCTTGGACCGTCCAGAACCCCGGGCACTGGCATATTTAAAGGCATAAAAGAAATCCGCCCGGCTCACGCGCTGACATTTTCCAAAGACGGACTTAATATTTGGCGTTATTGGAATGTTGAAAGCGAAAAACATACGGACAGTTTTGATGACACGGTTGCCAATGTCAGATCGTTATTTCAGGACGCGGTGACGCGGCAGCTTGTGTCGGATGTGCCGGTTTGCACATTCCTATCAGGCGGTCTGGACTCAAGCGCAATTACAGCGATTGCGGCGGGCCATTTTGAAAAGAAAGGAAAAGCACCGCTTCATACTTATTCGATTGATTACGAAGAGAACGATAAATATTTTCAAGCAAGCGCTTTTCAGCCGAATGATGACGGACCATGGATTGAAAAAATGACAGAGGCTTTCGGCACAACGCACCACAAATGCGTCATCAGCCAAAAAGATCTCGTTGATCATTTGGAGGAAGCTGTACTGGTCAAAGACTTGCCGGGAATGGCGGATGTCGACTCATCTCTGCTGTGGTTTTGCCGGGAAATCAAAAAGGACTTTGTCGTCAGCCTATCGGGAGAGTGCGCGGATGAGATTTTCGGCGGATACCCGTGGTTCCATACGGCAGATGTTGAGTCTGGCTTTCCATGGATGAGATCAACGGAGGAGCGGATCAAGCTGCTTTCTGACTCATGGCAGAAAAAATTGAATCTGAAAGAATACGTAAATGCCAAATATGAAGAAACCTTGGCAGAAACGCCATTATTAGATGGTGAAACGGGTGTGGATAAAGCAAGAAGACAGCTGTTCTATTTAAATATGCTTTGGTTTATGACGAACCTTTTGGATCGGAAGGATCGCATGAGCATGGGGGCGAGCCTGGAAGTGCGGGTGCCGTTCGCCGATCACCGGCTTGTGGAATATGTTTGGAATATTCCGTGGGAAATGAAAATGCATGATAATCGGGAAAAAGGCATTTTACGCAAAGCGCTTGAAGGTATTTTGCCTGATGACATTCTGTATCGCAAAAAAAGCCCGTATCCGAAAACACATCATCCGGAATATACAAAAGGCGTCAGCGAATGGCTGAAAACGATCAGAAGCCAAAAGGACTCCGTGCTCCATACCTTGCTGGACAGAAAACAATTAGATCAGCTTTTAGAAACGGAAGGCTCCTCCTTCAAGGTGCCGTGGTTCGGGCAGCTCATGAAGGGGCCTCAGCTGATCGCCCATCTTGCTCAAATTCATACATGGTTTGAAGCGTATCGCATTGATATTGATGAAGGATAAAGAAAAAGCCGATTCTGCTCAAAGGAATCGGCATTTTCTTCATATACAATTAGGAAAAAACATACTAGACTTGAAGAAGCAGTGATACATAGGAGTGAGAAAAATGAAAGAGATAAAAGAAGCTTATCAGCAATGCGGCCAGATCGTCAGCGCCTGCGAACCAGCCTGTTACAAAGCATTTTCGTTTCTTCCGCTGAAGCAAAGGCAGGCAGCTTGGGCGTTTATGGCGTTTTGCCATACGGCGGCCAATGCGGATGAGAACACGTTATCTGCCATTGAAGCTGAGGCGGAAAATGTTTTTTCCGGGACGTATAACGGGAATCACTTTTTGTGGAAGGCTTTCGGCCATGCGTACCAAACCTTTACTCTGGACAGCGAGCCATTCCGTGAGTTCATTGCTGCACAGAAAGCGGAAGATAAACCGTTTGGAAACCTTGATGAATTGCTCATGCACGCATACCAGACAGGCGGCGCAGCCGGATTGATGCTGCTCCCGATTATGGCGCGCCGGCATCAGAAACAGCTGACACACGCAGCCGGTTCTCTCGGTTTAGCGATTCAGCTGATTCGGATTCTGAGAGATATCGGCACTGGCCAACAGCAAAAAAGCCGTATTCCGCGGGAAGTGATGCAGCAATTTGGATATACAGAGGACGACCTTCAAAAGGGAGTCGTGAATAAGGCGTTCACAATGACGTGGGAGTATATCGCTTTTGAAGCAGAAGCCTACCTTGAAGAGTGTCAGGATGCCTTGCCGCTATTTCCGCAGTATTCTCAAAAAACGGTGAAAGCCGCTCTTCATTTGCACCGGGCTGTTTTAGAAAAAATCCGGGCAAAGCAGCACGATGTATTTCAACATCACTTCGCTCTTACAGAGACCGAAGTGAAGCAGATTCTGTCTGATATCTAAAAAACACCCGGCCTTGATTGAGCCGGGTGTTACGCCATACCTTTTTGAATCCAGATACGTGAGCGCCATCTTCTGTACATTAAGATTCCCCGGACCCATTCATCAGCGATAAAAGAAATCCAAATGCCGGCAAGACCGAAACCGAGGTGGATGCCGAAAAGATAAGCAAGCGGGAGGCCAATGCCCCACATTGAAATCATTGCCATGTAAACCGGGAATTTCGCATCCCCCGCGGCCCGCAGAGAGTTAATGATAATGACATTAAACGAGCGGCCTGGTTCAAGGATAATGGTCATGGCAATCAATAGGCTTGCAGTTGCTATAATGTCAGGGCTTTGTGTGAAGAGCCCGATCAGGTCTTTTGAAAAGATCGTCATCAAAACAGAGGTAGCCGCAGCAATTCCGAGTGCCCAATATAAGCTCTTCATGCAGCGCTCATAAGCGGCATCAAATTGTTTGCCGCCGATATAACGGCCGATTAAGATTTGTGTACCCTGGCTGATCGCAGTGCCGAACAGCAAAATAAACATCGTGATATTTTGCGTATACACTTTTGTTGTCAACGCCTGCGCGCCCATGATGGCGATAAAATACGTGACAATCATTTGCGAAAGGTTGTATGAAAGCTGCTCTCCCGCAGAAGGAATGCCGATTTTCAGCAGTTTGCGCAAATGCTCTTTATGCATATGAAAGACTTTTTTCAGCGACATCTTCAGCTGAATGCGTTTGTTGACAATCACAATCATCGCGATTAATCCGATGACGCGGGCGATAGATGTGGACATGGCCACACCGGCAACGCCGAGAACAGGAAAGCCGAACAAACCGAAAATCACAACAAAGTTTCCGGCAATGTTTAAAATGTTCATGCCGATAGTGACAAACATTGTATCTTTTGTGTAGCCGTAGCTTTTTAAGATCGCGCTGAATGTCATGATTAAAGCCTGAATAAAGGACAGACCTCCGACAACTTGTAAAAAGACTTTCGCATCAGGCATCAGTGCGTCTGATAATCCCATCATATGAAGCAGAGGGACAGCCGCGAAAAAGACGACGGCGCTGATGGCCAGGCTGATGAAGAAGTTGGCGCCGATTGACACATAAGCGACTTCCATGGCTTCTTTCTTTTGCCGTGAGCCTAGAAATTGTGAAATGATAACGGTCGTTCCTGTTGCGATAAAGCTGAACATCACGATAATTAAATTTAAAATCTGGTTGCTGACGCCGACTGCTGCCACGCTGTTATCCGAGTATTGGCTGAGCATCAGTGTATCGGCATTACCCATAAACATATATAATGAGACCTCAATAAAGATCGGCCAAGTAAGCGAAAATAATGAGAACGTTTTGTCAGCGGGTTTTTTCAAAGCAGTTGATTTGAAGACAGCTTGTTTCATAGTGTCTAACCCCTTTCGTAAATAAAATCAACGTTTTAAAGTGTACCTCCATTTCCTTATAATAAAAAGGGATAGAAACGATACTTCTTGTAAAAATCCGACTTAAAAAGGAGGATGATTCAAATGCCTCGCATCCTGTTTACAGTCCCGCCTTTTCCGGTATTTATCGCAGCTGGGGAAGGGGTTTTTAAAAAAGGAGAAACCCATGTGAAACGTGTATTCTCCGTATTTGATCTGATATATGTCAAACAGGGAACGTTATATATAACGGAAAATGAAACATCGTTTTCTGTTGAAGGCGGCGAGTACATCTTGCTTTCTCCCGGTCTTGAACACTACGGGACGAAGGGCAGTGATGAAGCAACCTCCTACTATTGGCTTCACTTCGATGAACATCGATATGAATTTACGGCAAAGGGAGGCAGCAACTGGTCTGAGCTTCAGCAGGAAAAAGGGAGCTTCGAAGAGCCGGCCCGCTACGGATTGGCCTTGCCGAGAAAAGGCAAGGTGCAGCGCCCGCAGTTTATGGCGCAGCAGTTTGAAAAGCTGATCGATTACTCCGCGGAAAACTCTGATTTGCCGCTCAGAAAGCAAATCTTATTTGAGGAGCTGTTGCTGCATCTTCAAAAAGAAGCGTTCCAAATACCGTCTGCGAAAGAGCGGGTAGCCTGGGAGGCGGCCCGGTACTTACAGGAGCACTATAAGGAAAAGACGACAATCAAGGATCTGTCGCTCGCCCTTCACTATCATCAGGATTATGTGAGCCGCTGCATGCAGCAGGTGCTCGGCGTAACTCCGGCACAATACACGAACCGGGTGAGAATGACGGAAGCGAAGCGTCTTTTATCCTCTACAAATGATAAAATGGGCGTTATTGCGGAAACGGTCGGAATGGAAGATCCGACATACTTTTCAAAACTCTTTAAGCAGATAGAAGGCATTTCACCAATTGAATACCGGAAAATTGTCAGCCGGAAAGTTCAATAACCAGACGAGGGATGAACATGAAAACAACAATTTACGATGTGGCAAAGGCGGCGGGTGTCTCGATCACAACTGTGTCCCGTGTGATAAACAATACGGGGAGAATCAGCGATAAAACACGGCAGAAGGTCATGAATGTCATGAATGAAATGGCATACACGCCCAATGTCCACGCCGCGGCGTTAACGGGAAAACGAACGAATATGATTGCTCTCGTGGCGCCTGATATTTCTAATCCGTTTTACGGCGAACTGGCCAAAAGCATTGAGGAAAGAGCGGATGAGCTCGGTTTTCAAATGTTGATTTGCAGCACCGATTACGATCCAAAAAAAGAAACAAAGTATTTTTCTGTGCTGAAACAGAAAAAGGTGGATGGCATTATTTTTGCAACAGGGATTGAAAGCCATGACAGTATGTCTGCTTTGGAGGAAATCGCCAGTGAACAAATTCCGATTGCCATGATTTCTCAGGATAAGCCGCTTCTTCCGATGGATATTGTTGTGATAGATGACGTTCGTGGCGGATATGAGGCTGCCAAGCATCTTCTGTCACTCGGCCACACGAACATCGCCTGCATTATCGGAGACGGGTCAACGACAGGCGAAAAAAATAGAATCAAAGGCTTCCGTCAGGCGATGGAGGAAGCGGGCGTGCCCATTGATGAATCACTTATCATCCAGACGCGGTTTTCCTTGGAAAGCGGCAAGGAAGAAGCGGGAAAATTACTCGACAGGAACGCTCCGACTGCTATTTTTGCCTTCAACGACGTATTGGCTTGTGCCGCCATACAAGCTGCGAGAATAAGAGGCATAAAAGTGCCGGATGATCTTTCTATCATTGGTTTTGATAATACGATACTCGCAGAAATGGCGGCTCCGCCCCTGACAACCGTAGCCCAGCCGATAAAAGAGATGGGGCGGAGCGTCATCGAACTGCTGGCAGAAGCAATAGAGGGAAAACGAAAGGCGAAACAAAAAATAGTGCTCCCGCCTGAGCTTGTAGTCAGACATTCTACATCACCGCTCAACACATGAGCCCGCTAATGAGCGGGTTTTTTCATTATGACAGTTGAAGCAAAAAAAACATATTGCGTGTAAACCAATGGCAGTGTAAAATGAAACCATCTTTTGAGAAAGCGCTTGCGCAAAATGGCAGAGCGGATAGAATCGCTGTTTTTTTTAGTTGTTAAGAGAAAGCGCTTTCTCAAAGCGAGCCTGAAATGAGATAAAGGAGAGGATGGGACGTGGAACATCAAGTAAGATGTGCAGTATTGGGATTAGGAAGGCTCGGTTATGATCATGCGAAAAATCTCGTCACCAGTGTACCGGGGGCAAAGCTGGTTTGTGTCAGTGATCCGTTAAAAGGGAGAGCGGAGCAGGTTGCCAGAGAATTCGGTATCGAAAAATGGTCAGAGGACCCGTATGAGGTGTTAGAAGATCCCGGCATTGATGCTGTCATTATCGTAACGCCGACAAGCACACATGGTGATATGATCATCAAAGCAGCTGAGAACGGCAAAATGATCTTCGTTGAAAAACCGCTGACATTAAGCCTTGAGGAATCTAGAGCAGTTTCTGAAAAAGTGAAAGAGACAGGTGTTATCTGCCAAGTCGGCTTTATGAGACGGTTCGATCCAGCATACGCAGATGCCAAACGGCGGATCGACGCTGGAGAAATCGGCAAACCTATCTATTATAAAGGCTTTACGCGCGACCAAGGCGCGCCTCCCGCAGAATTTATCAAACACAGCGGTGGAATTTTTATCGACTGTTCCATCCATGACTATGATATTGCCCGTTATTTGCTGGGGGCGGAAATCACTTCTGTTTCAGGACACGGCAGGATTCTGAACAATCCGTTTATGGAGCAGTATGGTGATGTGGATCAGGCGCTGACGTATATTGAATTTGACTCCGGCGCAGCGGGGGACGTCGAGGCAAGCAGAACCTCTCCATACGGACATGACATCCGGGCGGAGGTTATCGGGACAGAGGGCAGTATTTTCATAGGGACATTGAGATATCAACATGTGACCATCCTATCGGCTAAAGGGAGCAGTTTTGATATCATTCCAGACTTTCAAACTCGTTTTCATGAAGCCTACTGCTTGGAGCTTCAGCATTTCGCCGAGTGTGTCCGGAATGGAAAAACACCGATTGTGACTGATATTGATGCGACGATCAATTTAGAAGTGGGTATCGCCGCAACCAATTCCTTTCGAAGCGGCATGCCGGTACAGCTAGATGTGAAGCGCGCTTATACAGGTATGTAAAAGCTAATATGTTGCATTTGAGGCTTTCCGCAAAAAAAAGCAAGGACATTTTAGCCCTTGCTTTCTCTTTTCTCATATAAATAGTACATATAATCAGTAGGTATGCCTGAATGGCCCAGCTGTCTCAGCATGGCGGTTACGTTCCCTCTGTGGTAAGTGCCGTGATTGACGACATGCAGGATGGTGTCTGCATAGGTTGATTCCAGTGTACCTAGTTTCGGATGCTGCATTGTGAAGGTCTGTTCTAAGTCTGTCTGGCGGCTGAAGAAATCATGATACTGTGACTCCAGCTCGGCAGCGTGCTGTTTAATCGCTGCCATATTACCTTGCGCGGACTCTAATTTGCCTGCGCTGTCTATAATCTCTTGGTAGGCCACTCCCGAAAGAACATTCAGCCAAATGTAGTCAGCCCTGCACATATGAAGCAGCACGTCGCTGACAGAAGGAAATACGCTCTTTACTTCTTGGTAGGCAGTTTCCTCCGGCAGGTTTTCGATATGGGTAAATATTTTCTTGTTTGCCCAAGAATGATAGTCATAAAACTGTTTTGCATCAGTCATCAGCATGCCCCCTTTTCTAAGAAATTCGTTTTTTTCATCTGTTTCTCCTTCAATTGCAAAAGAGTGACACCCCAAAATATCCTGCCGCTGCCCACATTACCGCTGCAGAGCATTTGTTTACGATCAGCATAAGCCTGCCGCTCGTATCTATCGCCTGAAACAGCCGGCCCGCTATTGCAAGGCTGATAAACCAAATCCAAGACACAGCGATGCAGGCGGCCATAAAGAGCCATTTCTCAAGCCCCGAATATTGAAGAGAGCTCGTGCCGATGACGCCGATCGTGTCCAGAATGGCATGCGGGTTTAAAAGAGAAACAGCGGCCGCAAACGCAGCTTGCTTTTTTGGTGTGAACGTATGTTTCTCGTTTTGGCTTGTGTTCGGACGGCTGTTCCAAGTCACCCAGCCCATATAGAGCAAAAATAAAAATCCGCCGGCCATCATGACTGTCTCAAACACAGGCAGCTCCTGCACAATGACAGATACGCCCGCAACGGCTAATACGATTAACAGGGTATCGCAGACTGAAGCACTGATGACAGCTGGGAGAGCCCGCCAAATATGCTTTTGCCACGCGCCTTGCTGAAAAATAAACACATTCTGCACTCCCAGCGGCAAAATTAAGCCAAACGCGAGCACAATTCCGTGAATGATTGCATTCATGCTGAAAAAGCTCCCTTCACATTTTTTTTCAATCATAAGAGAGATTGTCACTAAAGTCTCCAGCCATTTGGTTGGGTTAGGAACCAGCCAAATGTATAATGTGTAAAAAAGGGGGGCATGACCTTGTCGCAATGGCAGCCAAGCCGAAAGTCGGATGTTCCGCTGCATCGGCAGATCGAACAATATATGAAAGACAAGATTCTTCACGGAGAGTGGGCTGTAGGGACGAAAATCCCCTCACAGAGAACGCTGGCCGGCATGTTTCAAGTCAACCGCAGCACAGTCACAGCAGCCATAGATGAACTCACGTCTCAAGGCTTGTTAGAGGGAAGAAAAGGCGGCGGTACGAAGGTTGTAAACAGTACTTGGAGCGTGCTGGCGGCTGAGCCTCCGCTTGATTGGAGCGATTACGTCCGTTCGGGCATTCATCGCGCCAATTCTTCCATCATTCAAGCTATTAATCAGAACGAACCAAGAGCGGATATCATCAGATTAGGGACTGGAGAACTTTCACCGGATCTTGTGCCTGCTGACACAATTGGACGGATGTTTCAGCAAATCAATCCGGGCGCCCTGTCTTTAGGATATGAGCAGCCGAAAGGAAACCGTAAACTGCGGGAGGCAGTGGCCGACCATTTAAAAGGAAAGAAGATCCATGTGTCACCGTCTGCAATTTTAATTGTGTCCGGTGCACTTCAGGCACTTCAGCTCATCTCAATTGGACTTTTAAAACGAGATTCTGTCATTTTGACGGAGAAGCCGTCCTACCTTCAATCCTTGCATGTATTTCAATCAGCTGGGATGCGGCTTCGCGGCTTGCCGATGGATGATGAAGGGGTCAAAGCGGGGCTTGTTTCTTCTAATCGAAAACAATATGGAGGACAGCTGCTTTACACGATTCCGTCGTTTCATAATCCGACAGGCACAGTCATGTCAGAGCAGCGAAGGAAAGAGATCATCAGCCTGTCAAAAAAAGAGCAGCTGCCCATCATTGAGGATGATGCGTACGGTGATTTATGGTTTGAAGAAAAACCTCCGCAGCCGTTGAAAGCAATGGATCATGAGGGCAATATTCTGTATCTGGGCACGTTTTCAAAAACGGTTAGCCCCGGTCTGCGAATCGGCTGGCTTGCCGGTCCGGAGCCGGTTATTGAAAGGCTGGCGGACATTAAAATGCAGACAGACTACGGATCAAGCGGCCTGTCCCAGTGGGCGGCTGCCGAGTGGCTGTCACAGGGATATTATGAAGAGCATCTGACTTGGGTACGCAGGAAGCTTAAAGAAAGGAGAGACGCCGCCGTTCATTTTCTCGAGCGGTATGCCGGGGACATTGCCACGTGGCGGATTCCCGCAGGCGGCTTTTATATTTGGGTGACATTTCACAAAAACCTGCCTGTCAGCCGTTTCTTTTATGAATTGCTGAAACGGCAGGTGCTTGTGAATCCCGGCTACATTTATAACGGTGAAGACCGAAACAGCATCAGGCTGTCATATTCCTATGCATCTCTTGGAGATTTGGAAACTGGCATTAAAGTGGCAGCTGAAACAGCACGCCGCCTGATGATGTTCTAAGCTTTGGTTATACGATGACAGCTCCCAGTGCCCTGGCGAAGGCAATCGCATGCTCAGGTGCGATTTTGCAGCCTTTCAATTTGTCGAGGGAGACATGAAGCTGTTCAAAACGGCACGTGCTGATGTCCATGTTTTGAAGGGACGTGCCGGTAAAGCTGGCGCCTTCCAATTCGCATCCGTCAAAGTGTGTCTGCTGGAGCACCGTATTGCTGCATTCACTTTGCATAAGAGCACAGTGATCAAATCGAACTTGTTTCATATTTGAGTACGAAAATGAACTGAAATGTCCGTGGCATTCCTCGAATGAAACATTCCGGAGCGTTGCTTCCGCCACATTCATTCCAACCATTTTTGACTGCTTAACTGAAGTTCTGTGAATGACAGCCCCGCTGAAATCGGCGTTTGATAAATCGCATTTTTCAAAGATCACATCGGTCAGTTCAATATGCCGAAAAGACACATCGATAAAGACGACATTTCTAAATACCGTTTTTTCAACACAGAGTCTTTCGATATCTTCGCCGCAGATTGTACAATCTTCAAACAGATGCATGCTGATTACATCATCCTGCGTCACGGCATCATGAAAATCTGCGGTTTGCAGGTTTTCTGGTATGTTTGGTTTTTGAATTGCGATTTTATTCATGTGATGACATCCTTTGCTGCCCGAAAAACAGAGGCTTCCGGGTTCAATTTAATAGATCGTTAAGGAAATTGATACATATAGTAAATCGTGAAGAGCCTTTTCTTGGTATAGCAGCCCGCTTGTTTTGTAAGCATAAATGGAAAGATTCCTATACGTCAAGGCGTTTACAGGCCGAAAAAGCCAAGGGGAACAGGAGGAATGCGGAATGGGGCATTACATCAAAACCGAGGAGCATGTGACACTGTTTGTAGAGGATATCGGACATGGAAGGCCGATCATCTTTTTGCACGGGTGGCCGTTGAATCATAAGATGTTTGAATATCAAATGAATGAGCTTCCGAAAAGGGGATTTCGTTTTATCGGCGTTGATTTGCGGGGATATGGGCAATCTGACCGCCCTTGGGAAGGCTACGATTATGACACGATGGCCGATGATGTGAAAGCAGTCATTTATACGCTGCAGCTTGAGAATGCGATTCTTGCCGGTTTTTCAATGGGCGGCGCCATTGCACTCCGTTATATGGGACGGCATGAAGGAGCCGATGTTGATAAGCTGATTTTACTGTCTGCGGCGGCCCCCGCGTTTACAAAACGCCCGGGTTATCCGTACGGGATGAGGAAGCAGGATATTGACGATATGATTGAATTGTTCAAAGCTGATCGGCCCAAAACACTGGCTGATTTAGGGAAACAGTTTTTTGAGAAAAAAGTGTCTCCAGAGCTTAGGCAGTGGTTTCTCAATCTGATGCTGGAGGCCTCCTCCTACGGGACGATCCACTCGGGCATCGCATTAAGAGACGAAGATCTCAGAAAGGAACTTGCTGCAATCAAGGTGCCGACGCTGATCCTGCACGGGAGAAAGGATAGAATTGCGCCGTTTGATTTTGCGAAAGAATTGAAGCGCGGCATCAAACAGTCGGAATTGGTTCCGTTTGCAAACAGCGGGCACGGAGCATTTTATGAGGAAAAAGAGAAGATCAACAGTTTGATTGCGCAGTTCTCCAACTCATAAGAAAAAACCCGACATTGATCGGGTTTTTTATATAATTCCTCTGTTTTGCAGTGCGTTAATGATGAGATCAGCTCCATCGGAAATAGAGGTCTGGTCTGACTCAATGATGAAATCGGGTGAAAGCGGCGCTTCATACGGAGAATCGATCCCGGTGAAATGTTTGATCTCTCCGTTTCGCGCTTTTTTGTAAAGCCCTTTTGGATCGCGCTGTTCACAAACATGCAGCGGGCACTTCACATAAATTTCGAAGAACTCACCTTTAGGAAAGAGTGCTCTAACCATGTCCCGATCCTCTCTGAATGGAGAAATAAAAGCCGTTAAAATCATTTGCCCGCTGTCGACAAACAGCTTCGCCACTTCTCCGATCCGGCGGATGTTTTCAATCCTGTCACCAGTCTGAAATCCAAGATCTTTGTTTAAGCCGTGGCGGATATTATCACCGTCAAGCACATAGCTCTGAATGCCCTTGCGGTAAAGTTTTTCATCGACTGCATTGGCCAGCACCGATTTTCCGGAGCCGGACAAACCTGTAAACCAGAGGACGCAGCTTTTGTGTCCGTTTAAGGACTGTCTGTCAGACTTTGAGATGGCAGCGGGATGCCAAATGATGTTCGGATTGTGTGTCATTGCAATTCCCCGCTGTTTTGCTTGATGGCAACAGGCTGTTGGTGAAGTCCCTTGATCAGCACGGCTGCGACCTCAGGCCGGCTGAATTCTTTAGGCGGCTTTTTGCCTTGGCGGAGAAGCTCTCTCACTTTTGTGCCTGATAAGTGGATGTGGTCTCTTGAGCTGTGCGGACATGTTTTGGAGGTGCCCATGTTTCCGCATTTTCGGCAATAAAAGCTGTGCTCAAAAAACATCGGCTTGATGCCCAGCTCTTCCTCTGTGAATGATTGAAAAATATTTTGGGCGTCGTATGTTCCATAGTAGCTGCCGACACCCGCGTGATCACGGCCTACAATAAAATGGGTGCAGCCGTAATTTTTTCGGACGAGCGCATGGAAAATCGCTTCCCGCGGACCTGCATAACGCATGGCGGCAGGGAAAACCGATAACATGACACGATCCTTTGGATAATAGTGATTAAGCAAAGCCTGGTAGCTCTCCATTCTGATATCGCTTGGGATATCGTCTGACTTTGTTTCTCCGACAAGCGGGTGAAGCAGCAGACCGTCGACCGTTTCTAATGCTGTTTTTTGAATGTATTCATGCGCTCTGTGAACAGGGTTCCTGGTTTGAAAGCCGACAATCGTCTTCCAGCCGAGTTTTTGAAAGGCCGCTCTTGTTTCTGCGGGCGTTGCATAAAACTGTTCGAAAGATTTGTCAGGCAGGCGGCTGACCGTGATAGGCCCTCCGATATAGTAATCCGGGCGCGCCAGCAATTTTTTTACGCCTGGGTGGGCAGGATCGTTTGTTTTAAAAACAGACAGTGCTTCTTGTGTTTTATCAGGCTGGTATATATCGGTGACTGTGATCATGCCGTAGGTAACACCGTCTTTCACAAGCTTGACGTGATCTCCGGCAGACAGCTGTTTTGCTGTTTTTTCTCCGACAGGCAGCGTAATCGGCAGGCTCCACGGCAAGCCGTTTGCCAGCCTCATTTCCTTCACAACACGATGATAATCTTTTTCTCCCAAAAAACCTGTTAACGGGCTGTATCCGCCGATCGCGATAAGCTCCAGATCACTCAGTGCAAGCTGATCCAGCTCTGCTTGGCACGCGCACCCTTCAAAATGGCATGCGGGATCACAGCGGTTGATTAATACCCCTCCGTGGGGTTCGTTTCCATTCAACGTGTTCAACCTCCATTTATACGTTTCCTTGTTTTCTTTTCTGCAGTTAATGAAAGTTTGACATCAGCGCCTCAACATCATTTCGATTCTCATAGCCAGAACCTGCCGTCGCTATTCTTGATGCAGGCCGCATTCTGTTTTCTCCCGTCCGGCCCATCTTCCAGCCCTCTCATCGTTCGGGTCCGGGGAAGGCGATGTACACATTTCACAGCCTATGCTCGGGTAATGTTGATCGTGCAGTTTGTTATAAGGCAAATTGTGCAGGCGGATGTACGTCCAAACGTCATCCCATGTCCAGTGGATGAGCGGGCAAATTTTGATGAGCTCAAACTTCTGGTCCAGGTTTACGTATTGAATATGCTTTCTCGTTGGCGACTGCTCCCGGCGCAGTCCTGAAATCCAAGCTGTCATGCCGGACAGGTGCTTTTTGAGCGGTTCAATTTTCCGCAATTGGCAGCAGAGGTTCGGGTTATGTTTCCATAGCTCTCCGCCGTACTTCGTCCCCTGTTCTGTTAAGCTCAGATCGGGTTCGAGCATCTGGATTGCAAATCCCGGATATCGCTCTTTGACGGTCTCGATCAGCTCATATGTCTCCTGAAAATGAAGCCCGGTATCCAAAAAGATGATGTGTGCATTTTTGTTGATTTTTGATATTAAGTCGAGAAGCACCATTCCTTCTGCGCCAAAGCTGCAGGCATACACAATCTTTTCTCCGTACGTTCGGTAAGCCCACTTCAACACATCGAGCTCATCGATCAATTGATCCGTTATCTGTTTGGACAGCATGTCGTTCCATGTGTCATATGTGATGGTTTCGTTCAACGTTTTCCCCCCGTTTGCATCTGCTTTTTTTATCTATTGATCGAGTTATAGGCAGACTATTCATTTTTTGCATAAAGGTTCAGGGTTTTTACGTGCCGCGCCCGCCTAAAATGAGGTGCGGAACCATTAAGAGCCCGGCTGAATATGCTTTTTAGCAAAATGGTTTTATGCCCAAGGAGAGGTAGTATGCCGATTGCCATTTATCAGGGGCATCATCATTCGCTTGCCCCGGCGGACATTAACATCGTCATTGATGTCATCAGAGCCTTTACGGTCGCCCATTATGCGTTTATCGGCGGGGCGAAAGAGATTTTGTTGGTCCGGACAGCTGATGAAGCCTTTGCGCTGAAAGACACCTATCCGGATTATGTTTTGACGGGAGAGGAAAAGGGGGTCGGTATCAGCGGTTTTGATTTAGATAATTCTCCAAAACGTATGGCTGGGCAGAATATGGCGGATAAAAGCCTGATCCAGAAAACAACAAACGGCGTCACAGCAGCATTGGGGGCGCTGAACGCAAAGCATCTGTTCGTAACTGGATTTTCCAATGCCAAAACAACGGCACAGCATGTGAAAAAGCTCGCCGCAAACGATTGTGTCATAAACATTGTGGCTTCCCATCCATCCGGTGATGACGATATGGTGTGTGCGGAGTATATCAAAGGCATCATTGAAGGGACAAATGCGGTAACGGCTGAGGAGGCGATTGAAAGAATAAAACGCTCTTCTGTTGCGGAGAAGTTTTTTGACAGCCGCCAGCCATTGTTTGATTCGGAAGACATCGTTTACTGTACAAAAGAACTGACGGGCGATTTCGTGATGAAAGTGAAACAAGATGGAGAAGTTCCAACGATAGAGAGGGTCATAATATGAATGATTTTTCACTAGAATTGCCAGTGAGAACAAATAAGCCGAGAGAAACCGGGCAGTCCATTTTAATTGATAACGGCTATCCCTTGCAATTTTTCAAAGATGTCATAGCCGGAGCGTCCGACTATATTGATTTTGTGAAATTCGGCTGGGGCACCTCATTACTTACGAAAGATCTTGAAGAAAAAATCAGCACACTGAAAGAACATGACATTACATTTTTCTTTGGCGGCACACTGTTTGAGAAGTACGTAAGCCAGAAAAAAGTGAATGAATTTCATCGGTACTGCACCTATTTCGGCTGTGAATATATTGAGATTTCAAACGGTACGCTCCCGATGACAAATAAAGAGAAAGCGGCTTTCATTGCCGATTTTTCTGATGAATTTCTTGTGCTCAGTGAGGTGGGCAGCAAGGATGCGGAATTAGCAAGCCGGCAAAGCTCTGAGGAATGGCTTGAATATATCGTTGAGGATATGGAAGCGGGCGCGGAAAAAGTGATTACAGAAGCCAGAGAAAGCGGAACGGGAGGGATCTGTTCCAGCAGCGGCGATGTCAGATTTCAAATTGTTGACGACATCATTTCCTCGGATATTGATATCAACAGGCTGATTTTTGAAGCGCCTAACAAAACGCTTCAGCAAGGGTTTATTCAAAAAATCGGGCCGAATGTGAATCTGGCCAATATTCCATTTCATGATGCCATCGCGTTGGAAACGCTGCGTTTAGGGCTAAGATCCGATACCTTTTTTCTGTAAAATAGCGGCTGCGGGGCTCTCGTCGTGAAGAGAGCCTCTGCCTATTATTTTTTATGGCGGTACATAGGCGTGAGATAGGGAAGTGAGGTCAGACGGATGTTGTAGATGAAGTCGATGACTCTTGTCGATATCACTTGGCATATGAGGGCTTGAATGACGATGCCCCAGTCAATAATAGACGCGGTGACCATAAAAATGATGCAATTCATGATGAGCAGGATCGTTCCGGGATTCCCGCCGCGGTAGATAGAAATCATCAGAGCAAGTGCTCCGAATCCTCCGTTCGAAATTTTATATTTGTATAAAAGTCCGATGCCGAGTCCCAATAACACTGCGCCGCTTGCCAGATCAAGCCACAGATTAGATGTGATATCCGGAAAAACCGCATCAAAGATCAATACCGAGACAGAGGTGACGGTGATAGAAGCGAGGGTGCCGGTGAATGTTCTCATCTCCAGCCATTTTAAAGCGGTAAAAAGCATTGATACATTCACAGCCCACACTGAAAATCCGTGGGGGATTTGAAACAGATAATGCAATAGCACCGCAATACCTGCTGCACCGCCTGTCGGAATATCATGCGGAAATAAAAACAAGGACATGCCGAGTCCCTGTAGTACGCCGCCTACGACAATCATAAACGTAAGTTTTGCTTTCATCAGCAGTTCAGCCATTAAGTCATTTGCTCCTTTATGAAAAGACTTGTCCGCTGTTTTCATTTTATGAGGCTGTCCATTATTTATGTCTCAAAATAAAGAAATGGCCCAGCTTAATATGCTGAGCCATCCCACTTGTAGCGATTGACGATCTCCATATTGATCTCTGTTCCAATGCCTTTTCCTTTCGGGATGTGGACCATTCCTTTTGAAGGCTGCAGGCTGACGAGATCGGTAAAAGGATTCTCCATGACGTCCCACTCGATCGGTTCAATGTGATCGTTCTTCATTTTAGACCATGGGGGCAGACAGGCTTGTGCAAATAAAGCATAGAGCCGTGAAAGCGATCCGTCATATGCATGGGCGGATGCTCTGATGCCAAAATAACGCGCGAGCTGGAGGCAGTCCCGAAACTCATCAATTCCGTTGACATGCATGACATCGGGCTGAATGATATCCAAACAGCGCTGTGAAAGGAGAGACACAAATTGTGCCGGGCTTTTCATGTTTTCTCCGCCGGCAACAGGAACAGACAAACGGCTTCGAAGCATAGCGTAATCCTGAGGCTGATCAAAGGGCAAAGGCTCCTCAAGCCAGCCAATGTTCGTCCATTCGGAGAAATAGCGCTCCCATTTAAAAGCCGCAGCGGCATCGTAGCTTTGGTTTGCGTCCAGAATCATCGTAATGGAGCTGCCTGCTGTATGCTGCAGCGCATTGATGTGCCGGACATCCTCTTTGAATGAAGTTCCGCCAATTTTGACTTTGATTTGCTCAAAACCTTTTTTCAACTGGGCTTCAACATTGGAGACTGAGCGGCTGATCCATTGCGGGGAGTCTGAGTACGATTGAAAAGACGCGTATACAGGAATCTCCTCTCTGTATAACCCGCCCCATAATTCGCATACCGAACAATCCGCAGCTTTGGCTGCAATCTCTGTCAGCGCCATGCTTACAGCGGAGGCCGCCCGCTGGTGCCATTTTTGAATCGTGCGCACTAATGACAGGCGGCTGCCAGCCTGTTTTCCTAATAGAAACGGGATGATCCGCTTCGTAAAACCGACATGGAGAGCAGGGAGCCAATCAACGCATTCTCCCCAGCCGTCTATCCCGCTTTCGGTGATAATCCTGATGAGATAACAAGTCCGATATCGTTTAAACCCATTGGCATCTCCGTATGGCTTTTCTAATCGGTGAAATAGCGGAAAGGTTTCAATCCGTACAATTTTCACACTGGGTGCTACCTTTCCTCAGCGGGCTGTAGCCGATTTCCAGCCATTTTAGGGTCTTCTTTTTCTTTTGTTTCTTCATTGTTTTGCTTCACATGGATGAGCATCATCACAAGAATCCCGACAACGAGAGTCAATCCCGCAATGCTTAAAAACATGCCGGGTCTGGACCATTGCATCAGGCGGCCGAAAATCGGAGGACCGATCGCTACCCCTAAGAAACGTACAGAGCCGTACAGCGAGGTGACAAATCCCCGTCTTTCCTTGCCAACAGCCCCGGTAATGAAACTGTTCACACAAGGAAGGACAAGACCTGAGCCGATACTGCTCAGTACAAGAACACTGATAAAAAGGACAAGATTTTCAATGAATGACAGTGCCGCGTAGGATACGGTCATGAACGCCAATCCAAGTACGATCAGCTTTTTCATTAACGATTGCTTTTGCCCGATTTTGCTTCCTGTTGTATAGGACGTCACACACATAACCAAAAGCGGGATCGCTAAAATTAAGCCTTTTTTCACGCCGTCGGTGTCGTATGTTTTTTCAAGAACATCTGAGAGATAAAACAGGATGCCGAATAAAGTAAACAAACAGGTCGCACCGGCTAAATAAGCGGTAAACAGCCATCTGCCTTCATGTTTAAAGACACTTAACAGCCCTTTTGCATATTTTCCGATTGGTGGCGGTTCTTTTTCCTTTTTCTTTTCTTTAATAAAAATCCAAGTCAGCACGATTGAAATGATACAAAACACAGGGAAGGCAAAAAACGCGCCATACCAGACAAGCAGGGCGATCAGCGAGCCAATGATCGGCGATAGCACTTTCCCCATGCCGTTTGAAGCTTCAACAAGGCCGAGCACCTTGCTCTCCTGGGCGCCTTTAAACAGATCTCCCGTCAGTGCCATGGCAATTGGGCCGGTTCCGGCTGCCCCGATTCCCTGAAGCGCACGTCCTGCCATGACCCAAGGAAAGGCATTATCAAAAAAACCTGCCGCAAACCCGGCTAACAAACCGCCGGCACCATACAAAATTAAGCAGGGAATAATGATGACTTTCCTTGAGAATCGGTCTGCGAGATAACCGACAATCGGAATCGCAAATGCTGCAATCAAGGAAAATACTGTGATCACGAGACTGACTTGAAATTGTGATAAATGAAGTTCAGATTTCATTTTTGGCAAAATCGGAATAAGCATCGAGTTTCCTAGGGTTAATATTAAAGGGATTGAACCGATTGCTACAATCGTCATTCCGTTATTTTGTTTTGATGATTCCATCTCAGAGCACACTCCTTTTCTTCTGCTTAGAATGTCCCTGATGGCTTCGTTTATTCAGCGATCAGACAGCAAAAAACCGAACAGAAGATACCTGTTCGGGAAAAAAGAGGGTTAACCGAGAGCCTGTGAAATCAAAGCATATAAGTGTCCATTTTGAATAGGCGCTTTTTTCTGATAGAACAAAAGCGGAGGTTCATCATCTTTATGAAATCCCATTTCTATCAGGCTGTCATGCAGAGACGTGTGTTCACTCGGTATATCGATTCGCATCGGCCCTTGTTTGCCGGCCGCCAGCCTGTTAATTATTTGTGCTGCAACATCTGATGATGGAGCGATGATGGGGCCGAATTTCAAATTGGCCGGTGTCTGTACAGAAAGTCCGTAGCCAATTAGCTGTCCGTCCTGATTTCTGGCGATGATACATTCGCATGAAGCAGAAATAAGCTGCTGCAAAAGGTTTGATCGATCTCCGCCAAAGGCAGCCAGATCCGCCGCGGTTAAGTCGTGAAAGTCTTGTTCTCTAAAGGATGTCAGTTCAGCGTCAAGCTTTTTTGTATAAGGTTGAAAACTATGACAGCTGTACTTTCGCACTGAACCTGCCGTATGAAAACCTGCTTTTTCATAAAGCGGCAAACCTTCTTTTGTGGCGCAAAGCCTGATGGCGGTGTTTTCACCCGTTTGGGTGATACAGGCGTTTACCATACGCCGGCCGAGACCGAGCCGTTGATATTCCTTGTCCACGATCACGAGGCCGATAGAAGCAAGACGGCCAAACAAAAACAAGCCGATGCAGGAAATAATATCACCGCTGACATTTTGATAGCCGAAAAAGCGTCCTTGCTGGACAAGCAGTGCCAGCTCTTGTTCGCCGTAATCCGGCCACCCGGCTTGCCTGCAAAGCCGCAATAAACTAGGGGTATGTTCTTCATGAAGCTTAATCAGCTCATCGATTACCCTCATACAGATCACCTGCTTGTTTCGAGTTTTTTATACATGATGATATGTGTGCCTATGCCGGGAATCTCAAACGGTTCGCCGAGTTCTTCCCAGCCAAGTTTTGAATAGTAGCCTTTCACATGGCTTCTGGCATTGCACCAGACTGCCTGAACGCCGTTCTTTGCCAGTTTCTCTTCCGCGTGTTTGATCAGCGTACTCCCGCCTTTTTGATCGCGATATCCTTCAAGCGTTGCCATGCCTCTCAGCCGATATGCTGGGGATTCTGTTATTAATGGCTGATTTTGCGGGGAAAAAGAAGCGATGCTGATCAGCTTCCCTTCAAAAAACGCGCCGAGATGAAAGGAGCCTTTTGCATGATCCTCTTCATATTTGCATTGTTCAATGGATTGATGGGGGCGCAGAATGCGGTGCCGGATTTCATATGTATCTTCCGCGGAAATGGTTTTGACTTCGAGCATAATGTTCCTCCTCATGACTGTTTTTCTATATCGTAACACGAATCCCGTTGAAAAAGACCGCCCGATTGGATCAGACAGTCTTTTAAGGGATTAATGCAAAAAGATATTTTGGCGCTGCTCATCTTTTTGCTGAATATATGAAGTGAGCTCAGCGGTTAAGTCAGATCTGAGGAAAGGCGTTATCAAGTAGATGCCGTTAAACAGCTCGCATGCCGTATCCAGCAGGGAGCGTGCAATTGCAAGGCCTTCCGCCTTTTGCTTTTCTTTATCTTCACCGGCATGGGCCATTTTTTCGCGAATCGTATCAGACAGCTTAATGCCGGGAATTTCATTATGGATGAATTCTGCATTCCGGCTGCTTGTCAGCGGCATGATGCCGATATAGATCGGCGTCTTCAGATGTTTTGTTTCGTTATGGATATCGACAAGCTGCTGCTCGGAATAGACAGGCTGAGAAACAAAATAATCTGCGCCGCAATCTATTTTTTTCTCAAGCCGTTTTACCGCTTTATCCAGATGGCGGACGTTAGGATTAAATGCGGCCGCAACTGAGAAATTCGTTTTCTTGCCGAGCGGTTTTCCAGACAAAGACAGACCTTCATTGAATTGTTTGATCAGCCTGATTAAATCAAAAGATGTTAAATCATATACAGACGTCGCACCAGGAAAATCCCCGATTTTAGAAGGGTCACCTGTAATAGCAAGCACGTCATTCAGCCCTAACGTATCAAGGCCCATTAAATGTGACTGTAAGCCGATAATGTTACGGTCACGGCACGTAATATGGACAAGGGAACGCATATCGAGCTGCTGCTTGACAAGGGCGCCGCAGGCAACATTGCTGATCCGCGGGGTCGCCAAAGAATTGTCGGCGAGTGTCAGGGCATCGATTCCCGCTTCTTTTAATTCAGCAGCCGCCGATAGAAATTTGTCAAAGCTTAGTTTTTTCGGCGGGTCCAGTTCTACGATAATAGAGCGTTTTTTCGCTGCGATCTCATCCAGGCCGGGCTCGGTTCGCTCGTGATGAACAGAAATGAATTCTTTCGCCCGGGTTTTGACTTCTTTTTCCGTAATCGGAGCCAGCCCGCCAACCGCTTCCGCCATCGCCCTGATGTGATTCGGCGTTGTGCCGCAGCAGCCGCCGATAATCCGCGCGCCTTGCTTACGGAATTCTGACGCGCTGTTTTGAAAATACGTGTCGTCTGTTTCATAGACGAGCCGTCCCTCTTCAAGCGAAGGAAGACTGCTGTTCGGATAAACGGATAAGAATACGTCATCAAAAATCGGCACTTCGCTGAGCGCTTCAATCATGTGATAAGGGCCGAGGCGGCAGTTAATGCCGACAATATCAGCTCCGAGATCCGCAATCGAGCGCAATGCGTCAGAAAGCGGCGTTCCGTCCTGCAATACGCCTTGCTCGTGCATGGAGACATTGAGCATAATCGGAAGATCAGTCTCTTTGCGCGCGATTTTCAGCACTTCACGGGCTTCTTCCAAATCATAATATGTTTCTAACAGCAAGCCATCCGGCTCTTCATGCAGCAGCAGATACAACTGCTCGCGGAAGCTGCGCTTAATTTCGTCAAGACTGTACGCGTTTTTATTAAATGTCCGTATGCCGCCCATCGTTCCAAGCACGTATGCATCGCCTGCTGAAGCCCGCGCGATCTTTACGGCCTCCTGATTCATTTTTTTGATGTCATCCTCAAGACCGTGTCTGGATAATTTAATATAGTTGGCCCCGTACGTATTCGTTTGAATAATGTTGGCTCCCGCTTCAACATACGCTTTATGTATGCGTTGAATTTCCTCCGGCTTTGAAATATTGAGCTCCTCAAAACACCTGTCAATGCCATAGGAGTAAAGGAGTGTCCCCATGGCGCCGTCACCGATTAACACCTGTCTTTGCAAATCTTCTAAAAGTCCCATTGTCTGCCTCCTTTATTCACGTCAGCAAGGAAAAAAGAGAAATAAAAAAAGTCCTCTTAAGAAGAAGACTTTGTCAGTGATTTTGTCTCTTCTTATCTTCCAAGCTGTTCGAGCTTGCTGGATTTAGCACCTTGGTCATGGCTGATCGCCATTACACCGGTTGCTGAAGCTTCGTCGGGCCAGTCCCTCTGCTTCTCTTGATAAGAACGGATATGAAATTTTCGTGTCAGGAAGTGCCAAAAGATACCTGGCGTTTTTCCCTTTCTCCAAATTTACCGAAAATAAAGACAATAATCAATAGGAATCAGAAAATTTATCTGAAATTTATAAATTGAACGTCAATTGGCAGATCTGCTCCCCGCACAGCTGAGATAATCTGCTGCAGGTCATCTTTGTTTTTTCCGGTGACACGCACTTGATCATCCTGCACCTGAGATTTTACTTTCAGTCCGGAGTTTTTGATGATCGTATTGATTTTTTTTGCGTTGTCCTTGTCAATGCCTTGAACAAGCTTTGCACGCTGGCGCACCGTTCCGCCTGACGCGTTTTCAACCTTGCCGTACTCAATGTTTTTTGTCGGTACGTTTCGTTTAATCAATTTGCTGACCAGCACATCTTTCAGCTGGCTTAATTTGAAGTCGTCATCAGAAACGAGGACCAGCTCCTCTTTATCTAATGAAATGTCGCTTTTGCTGCCTTTAAAGTCGTATCGGGTACTGATTTCCTTCAGTGCGATTTGGATTGCGTTTTGCACTTCAGGCAATTCCACCTTGGATACAATATCAAATGAGCTTTCTTTTGCCATATGAAAACCTCCATAACATTTAACTTATGTGTTGATTATAGTAGAATAAAGAGAAACTTCCAACAGAACAAAGAATCAATTTGTGATGATTGGAAAAAATGTTAACAAAATCCGCAGAGAATAAGCGGAACAGGAAGGACGATAGCATGAGACCAGGGCAGCAATTAACCTTGAGTATAGATCACCAAACCGACTTCGGTTACTTTTTAACCGATGGGGAAGATACGATTCTCTTACATAACAGTGAAATGACTGAGGATATCGAGGACAGAGACGAAGTAGAAGTCTTTATATACGTAGACCAGCAGGAAAGGCTTGCGGCCACGATGAAAATTCCGGTCATCAGCGCGGATGAATATGGCTGGGTTGAAGTGGTGGATAAAGTGGAAGATATGGGCGTTTTCGTTGATGTCGGTTTATCGAAGGACGCACTAGTCGCAACTGAGCATTTGCCGCCGTACGAAGATGTCTGGCCGCAAAAAGGGGACAAACTTTACTGTATGCTGAAGGTGACGAACCGGGGGCGCATGTTTGCGAAACCAGCGCCGGAAGATATCATCAGCGAACTGTTTAGCGACGCTTCAGAAGATTTGATGAATAAAGAGCTGACAGGTACGGTGTACAGGCTGATCGCATCGGGTTCATTCGTGATCACGGATGACGGTATCCGCTGTTTTATTCACCCGTCAGAAAGAAAAGAGGAGCCAAGACTCGGTTCAAGAGTCACAGGCCGGGTGATTCAAGTGAAAGAAGACGGTTCAGTCAACTTGTCGCTGCTTCCAAGAAAACAGGATGCAATGTCAGTTGATGCTGAGTGCATTCTAACGTATATGAGAATGAGAAACGGTGCCATGCCGTACAGTGACAAAAGCCAGCCTGACGATATCAGAGAACGTTTTAATATGAGCAAAGCCGCCTTTAAACGCGCGCTGGGCCATTTGATGAAAAACGGAAAAGTGTATCAGGAAAATGGATGGACATACGAGAAAAAATAGCATGAAAACGGCTCGCCTGCAGCAGACTGCGGAGCGAGCCGTTTTTTTATGTCTAGTTTAATTCATCAACCAGCGTTCTGATTGCCATTTCGCGATCCACATTGTCTGAAATCGCAATCGGCGTAATATCAATGGCGAGAATGATCAGAATCAGGGCACCTGCTGCAGCAACATAGGAAACATAATAGAAATAGTTAGCGGTATCAACAGTGTTGACAAGCTCGGCCTGAACTCTGGATGTATCATCCTTGGAAGCGGCGATTTCCTTTGCAGCTTCTACTTTTTCTTCAACGATTTGACCTGCTTTTTTCAGCAGTTCATCCACTTTCAATGCATCTTTGCTGTAAACAGCTTTCTTCAGGTTATCAAAAAAGTCAGCATCCTCTTTTTTAATATCAGCGACAACCTGATTGGCAAAAGCCTTTGCCTGTTTTGTGTTGAGTTTGTCTGTCATCGCTTTATTAAAGACCTCTGGAAGCTGTTTGCCAACTTCCCCTTGGGCAAACACAAAGCCTTTAAAAATTTCCTCACCTGAATACTCAAGCTGCTTTGCCTGTGCCACACTTTCTTGCTGCTTCACCAAAAACACAGTCGTCACCAATACAACCGACAAAAATACTAGAAACGCCTTCTTCAAACTGAAACCTCTCCCTTCTTGTGTTTTTTATTCCACAACAGTCTGCGAATATATGTAAATTGAATCGTGGAATCGATAGGAGTGAGATACAATATCAAAATGCCGGCCATGATAATGGAAAAACTGATAAGGCCCAGCATGATTGCAAAAATCTCATGCATAAAAACAGCGATGATCAAAATCAATCTCCAATGCTTCTTCGGCGCAAACAGCGCCGCGAAGATGACAATTTGAACCAGCAGCGTTCCCCATGTCGGAATCACCACGAACGGACTTGTTACAATTGGCTTCGTTAACGCCTGAAAAAAGCCGTTGAAGCCAATGGTTTTTTCCTGGGAAAAATAATAAACGGCCGTTCCGTCCACCCATTCCTGCTGAGACAGCTTAGCGACGGTAGAGTGAAAATAAAGCACCGCCACTTGGATTCTGATCACAAAATAAGAAATAAAAGCTGTTATTTTTCCAAGTGTTCTTTTGCCCTCTATAGGTCTCGTGCTCCAATGCCATTTTCTCGGATCGGTCAGCGTGATGGGAAGCAATAAAAAGGTCATGACGGCTGCTGCCTGCTCGCCTCCGTCAATGACGATCAGCGATGACTGCAGGCTGTAACTGACATACCAATGCAGAACCCCGGTGATTCTGGGGCGCCAGCCAATGACAACAAGCACCAGAATGGCAATGCAGACCCATCTGAAAAGATTTAACATCATATAGTTATTTTCACCAAGGCAAAAGAGACTGAGATTCATTTTACAAGCTGGATAGCTGCTGATACCGCTGGCTGGCTTCATAATGAGGCTCGGGTGATTGATGAGCAGCGTCAGCAGGCTGGATAGCGCAATGATGCTTCGCGCGAGGCCGTATACATTTGTCCACGGGTTTCTTTCGTCCCATCTGGTGATGGTCTGTTTTATGTTTTCGAGCATGAAATCACAACCTTGACTATGCTTTTTACCTGATAAGACGAAGGGGTGTATTTAGAATAGCTCCAAGGAACAATATCCTCTTTCGTCAAATAGTAGCTGCCACAAAGCAGCGGGCGGGGAGCGGGTGTTTTTAATTGCACGGTTTTGGCTTTGCTTTTGCATGCGCCGAGGTCCTTTTCTTTACATGCTGTCCACTGTTCCTTGCCGACTTGGCTGTAGATCACGCCCATTTCAACGCCTTGTGACCGCCCATACCGATACAGGCCGAATAGGTTGTCAGCCCTCATATTGGGCCATCTGACCTTGGCGCTGGCATTTTCAGCCTCATATAAGCCGATTGCAGTATCACGCGGATTTTTGCTAAAAAAGCCCCAGCCCTGAGGGAGGATGCTGGACATGAGAAATTTGGAGTCCTTTGTCAGCGGAATCGGGGTTGTCCCTAAGCTGCCAATAATAGAAAACAGAAATAGCGAACCCCAAAGGATTGAAAAAATGACAAAAAATGATATCGGTTTCTGCATTCGACTGCTCCTTTTAACCTGAAGAATCGTTTTTACACTTTTCATAATATAAAAACACTTATGTAATAAAAAGGTTAAAAAGTATGAGAAATTCCATTTTTGTTAAAAGGAAAAACAGGACATTTTACACTGCTATATGTGATTGATATATAGTGGTTTTTTCGATATATTTAAACCATGAAAACGAATCAAGTTAATGACCGCTGGATTGTTCAATTTCGAAAAGGGATTTTCGAGCTGGCCATCCTATCCCTTCTGCGTTCTAAACCGATGTATGGTTATGAGCTGACGTCATCCTTAAAAACCACCTCGGCGCTGGCTATTTCAGAGGGAGCGATTTATCCGATTTTGAAACGTATGACCGAGAAGGGATGGATCGAATTTTTTTGGGAAGATTCACTGGACGGCCCGAAAAGAAAGTATTACAAAATGACGCAAAAAGGAGAAGAAATGTTAAAAGAACGGCTGGAGAAATACCTGGAAACCCATCAAGCCTTACTGTCTTTATCGGGGGATTTGCTATGAAGGGACAGCTTATCATTGACCGATACATGGAGGAACTAAATGCAGAGCTGGCGAATATGCCTGATGTAGAGAGAGAAAACGCTATCGACGAATTAAAGGGGCATATCACCGCTTTCGTTCAAGACAGAATCAAAGCCGGCCTTAGTGAAGAGGAACTGCAGAAAGCTGTTGAATCTGAATTTTCTCATCCGAAGGAGCTTGCCGAATTGATGATGGGTGATGGGGGAGAGACGAAAAGGAGGAGGTCTTTATTGGGCAAAAGCTGGCTTTCGTTCCTTCTCATTGTCACGATTATCGCCCTGCCGCTGCTGCCGTCCGACTTCAGACATCTGCCGCTGGCTGTTTATTTAATGGTGCTCGCCGGATATGTATGGAAGCGAAAAAAATTGATGATGTTTGCAGGTGTCAGAAAAAACAAAATGCGCTCTCAAAAGGAGATTGTTACGATTTCGCGAGTCGGTGCGGTTTATCTGCTGTTTTTAGCAGTGCTGCTTCTTTTGAGCCCGTTCCTCAATGCGCTTGTCGTCCTGCTGCTGATTGCAGTAAGCTGTGCCGCTTTTTTTCTTTTTCTTAACATCAAGTAATCTTGTAGGAGGCTGTAAGATGGAAATCAGCATCAATTATCTATTAATTGTCATCGCGCTTTTATTCTTTGTGGTTGCCTATTTTGTCGGAATCAAAAAACAAACCTGGATGCTGGCTGGGTTTAACGAGGCGCGTATACGGGATAAAGATCGGCTGGCCAGAATAGCAGGCTACTTTTTCTTGAATTCCGGTTTGTTCATTTTGCTGAATAGTTTTATCTCATTTCAAGGCCAGGAGCAGCTCATACCTCCGCTTATACTGGCATATGGAGCAGGGGTTATTATTTATGTCAATAAAAAATTAGTAGAGTAGAAAAAGAAGGGCAGAGCGAAATATCTCTGCCCTTCTTTTTTGGGAAAATAAGAACGAAGCACCACATACAAGTTTTTGTATTTTTGATAGGATGAAGAAAAATGATAGATTCCAAAATAGGAAGGATGTGGTGTTTTGCGCAACCTGACCAAGACATCTCTATTACTGGCCGGCTTATGCACGGCGGCCCAAATGGTTTTTGTAACACATGCCTCAGCTGAACAAAGCATCGAATACGACCATACGTATCACACCCCTTCATACATCATCGAAAAGTCACCGCAGAAGCCGGTACAAAACACAACCCAGAAAGAATCGCTATTTTCCTATCTTGACAAGCATCAAATGCAGTTTAAGCTCAAAGGGAATGCGAACAGCCATTTTCGCGTTTCGAAAACCATAAAGGATCCAAAGACAAAACAAACGTTTTTTAAATTAACGGAGGTTTACAAAGGAA
Source organism: Bacillus sp. FSL R5-0603 (assembly GCF_038050295.1). Lineage (NCBI taxonomy): Bacteria > Bacillati > Bacillota > Bacilli > Caryophanales > Bacillaceae > Bacillus > Bacillus sp. FSL R5-0603. Next base: position 1,087,664 of record NZ_JBBOYP010000001.1, read on the forward strand.
TTCCGATTTACGGCTTTGAACAAGCGGTCGCGATGAAGGAAAACAAACAAGTGAAAAGTTTCTTTGGAAAGGTGCATCCGCAAATCAAGGACGTCTCCATCACACCGTCTATTTCTGAGAAAAAAGCAATACATGCAGCAAGGCGTGAGCTCGAGGCTTCCATTGGAAAAATCGAATATCTTGATGGGGAACCAAAAGGCGAATTATATATCTATCCACACGACGGTGAATATGATCTCGCCTACCTTGTGAGACTCTCGACATCTGAAACTGAGCCTGGCTATTGGCATTATTTCATCGATGCCAAAAACGGAAAGGTCATTGAGTCCTTTAATGCCATTCATGAAGCGGCAGGTACAGGAATCGGCGTGTCAGGTGACGAAAAAAGCTTTGACGTCACAGAACAAAATGGGCGCTTTTATTTGGCTGACGAAACAAGGGGAAAAGGGATCAATACGTTTGACGCGAAGAACCTGAACGAAACCTTGTTTACGCTTTTGTCTCAACTGATCGGGTATACGGGCAAAGAAATAGTCAGCGGCACGTCCGTATTTAATGAACCTGCGGCTGTAGACGCACACGCAAATGCGCAAGCCGTTTACGATTATTACAGCAAGACATTTGGCCGTGATTCTTTTGATCAAAACGGAGCAAGGATTACGTCTACCGTGCATGTCGGCAAACAATGGAACAATGCTGCGTGGAACGGTGTCCAGATGGTATACGGGGATGGAGACGGTTCGAAATTTAAGCCGCTGTCTGGATCGCTCGACATTGTCGCGCATGAAATCACACACGCAGTCACACAGTATTCCGCCGGTCTTTTATATCAAGGAGAACCCGGTGCATTAAATGAGTCCATTTCTGACATTATGGGCACGATGGCTGACCGTGACGATTGGGAGATCGGCGAAGATGTCTATACTCCTGGTATTGCAGGAGATTCATTGCGGTCATTGGAGGACCCATCTAAGCAGGGAAATCCAGATCATTACTCGAACCGCTACACAGGAACAGAGGATTATGGCGGAGTCCATATCAATTCGTCCATTCACAATAAAGCAGCTTATCTTCTTGCAGAAGGAGGCGTGCACCACGGTGTACAGGTTGAAGGGATTGGGCGTGAAGCAAGTGAACAAATTTACTATCGGGCTTTAACATATTATGTAACGGCATCTACAGATTTCAGCATGATGAAGCAAGCGGCGATTGAAGCTGCCAATGATTTATACGGTGAAGGCTCGGAGCAATCAGCTTCAGTCGAAAAGGCGTATGAGGCTGTCGGCATTCTATGAGCAAACAAAAACAGTCAGGACACAGAGTCTGACTGTTTTTGTTTGCTCATTTTCTTAAAAAGAATATCGCCAATGTACCTGGACCGGCATGCGAGCCGATTGCTGAACTGATTGGATGCATAATGATTTCTTTCGGGTTGAACGCTTCCTCAATCAGGTGTTTCATGTCCGTGGCTTTTTCTTTGTTCGCGGCGTAGCTGATCCCAACGGTTTGATTGCTCCAATCATCCCCGCGCTCTTTCATAAGTTCGATGATCCGTTTGAAAAGTTTCTTCTGTCCGCGGATTTTTTCCAGAGGCACAAGCTTGCCGTCCTCCATCTGAAGCAGCGGTTTAATATTCAACAGGCCGCCGACAAAAGCGGACGTTTTGGATATCCGGCCGCCCCTCGCGAGATATGTTAAATCATCAACGGTAAAAATGTGTTCAAGCTGGCTGCAAAAGTTCTTTACAGACGTTTCAATTTCTTGTATTGTATTCCCGTTGATACAGAGATCGGCAGCATGCCGGACAGCCAGACCGTATCCTAATGAAGCGCATTTGGAATCAATGACCCGCAAATCGAAATCGGGGAATTCCTCCTTCACTTCATTGGCGATCATTACAGCTGTCTGATACGTGCCGGAGAGACCTGAGGAAAAGGCAATGTAAAGAGCGGGATCACCTGTTTCGGCATATTGCAAAAACACATTTTTAATCGTTTGCGGTGAGGCTTGGGACGTCTTAGGCGTTTCTCCATTTTGCATCGCTTCAAATATTTGATCCGCTTGAATTGTGACTGCATCTTCGAATTCTTTATCGCCGAGAGAAACCCTGAGTGGAATAAAGCCAATGCCTTTTTCTTCAAAATAAGAACGAGGCAAATCAGTGGCGCTGTCAGCGATGAGATGAACTGTCATATTGCTTCCCTTCTTTCCGTTATCGCTCGTTATCATGAGAGTTAAGCCAACTATATCATATTAATTTGCCAAAATCGTGTTCAAATATTTGTTTTAAGGGAAAACATAATAAAGAAGAAAGAGCGGAGGAACATGCCATGGTACTAGATCAAACAAAAAAATTACTCATCGTCATCATCGGCGCTTTACTCAATGCTGCCGGGCTGAACTTATTTTTGATTCCGGCAGATGTATATGCCAGCGGATTTACAGGTGTTGCCCAGCTTTTATCAAGCGTCGTTGATCAATATGCCCCCTTTTACATATCGACGGGAACGCTCTTGTTCCTCTTAAACATTCCGGTCGGTATTTTAGGATGGCTGAAGGTCGGCAAATCGTTTACAGTGTACAGCATTTTAAGTGTCGCACTCACTACTCTGTTTATGGGGATCCTGCCGGAAACAAGCCTGTCACATGACATTTTGCTGAACGCGGTGTTCGGCGGCGTCATTTCCGCAGTCGGTATCGGCTTAACATTAAAATACGGAGCTTCGACAGGCGGGCTTGATATCGTCGCCATGGTGCTTGCAAAGTGGAAGGATAAACCCGTCGGCACGTATTTCTTCATTCTGAACGGGATTATCATCTTGACGGCAGGATTATTGCAAGGTTGGGAGAAAGCATTATATACCCTGGTTACGCTGTATGTGACAACGAGGGTGATCGACGCCATTCACACTCGCCACATGAAGCTTACGGCAATGATCGTGACGAAAAAAGCGGACGAAATCAAGGAAGCCATTTACGGAAAAATGGTGCGCGGCATCACAACTGTTCCGGCAAAAGGAGCTTTTACGAACGAACAGAAAGAAATGATGATTATCGTCATCACGAGGTATGAACTGTACGATTTAGAAAAGATCGTCAAAGAAGTTGATCCGAAAGCATTTACGAACATCGTTCAAACGACAGGGATTTTTGGTTTCTTTAGAAAAGACTGACGAAAGCAGGTGGAAGTCGTGAAACGGCTGCTTGTGATGCTCCTCCCCGTGCTGCTTTTGATAGGCTGCGGGAAAGATGAGCAGACAGAACCCGATAAGGAGGTATCAGGCGGAATGGAGAATCAAGAGGTTGTTTTATCTATTGACGCAATTCAGGAGCCTGAACAAATCAAGTTTAACATGTCGCTGAAGAACCAAAGCGAACGTGCTGTCGAGTTTCAATTCAGCACAGGGCAAAAATTTGAACTTGTCGTGTATGATTCTGAGCACAAAGAAAGATACCGTTATTCGAAAGACAAAATGTTTACGCAGGCTTTTCAAAACCTGACGCTTGAATCTGGAGAAACATATGATTTCTCTGATGTGTGGAAGGAAGTCCCTGAGCCCGGAACCTATGAGGTCAAGGTGACATTTAAGGGCAGGGCGGAAAATCTCAAGCAGGTTCAGGCTGTTCAGCAGTTTGAAGTCAAATAAGAGGCTATGGCGAGTCGCCATAGCCTTTTTTTATTGCAGTTTGTCCAGCTGATTTTGAAATTGATGCAGCTGTTGACGTTCCGCATCTGTCGAATTGGCATACGCAGAAGATACAGCATTTTTGGCTCTCAGAATCGCTTGCTCCTGATCGCCTTCCTCAAAGCCGTTTGTCACCATGACCGCCTGTTGAACAAATGATTTTGCCTGCTGAAACAGTTCATTTCTCATTTAATATTCAACCTGGCTTTCGGCCGAGTCTCGTGCCGCGGCATGCTGGTGAGCTTCTTCTAAAGTAGACCGATATGGAAATCTTGCGGCGTGTAGCCCGATGGAGTCTTTACCCTGCTGAATAAACCTTCTGGATTTGCTTCGTTTACCCATTTTGAGACTGCCCCCTTCCATACTTTGACGAGATGAGTCGTCTTCAATAGTATGGTGGGGTAAAGTAAGGTTTATGAGTGGGAAAAATTAATACGGACCTTCTTTAAAGTGAGAAATATTCTTTCAAAAACCTTGCCACGCCGTCCTCTTCATTTGTGGCCGTAGTTCGGTTGGCAATCTGCTTGACCGCGTCAATTCCATTTCCCATTGCAACGCCGCAGCCTGCAAATTCAAGCATTTCCAAATCGTTATCCTCATCTCCAAAAGCAATGATCCGCTCCCTAGGCACGCCGTAATAATCGCTGATTTTCTGCAGGCCGACCGCTTTATTCATGCCGCTTTTGATAATTTCAATGACATGCCACGGAGCGGCCCATCTTCTATGGTCGATCACCTCGGCATGCACATCCGATAAATATGAGCGTATTGCCGGCACATCCTCTTCCTTTGCATGTATGAGTACGGACGTCACATCTTCACCAAGATTTTCCCGCAAGTCTCCGACCGTTACATTTGTTGTGTTCATGTTAAAGGCATCTATCAGGTGCTCATCATGGTAATGAAAGTATACGTCGTCAATCACTTCAGCAAGCACGTTATGTACGTTGTAGCTCTCGCTGATATCCACGAGCTGTTTGACAACATCAAGCGGCAGTGACGTATGATGCCGTCCCCAGCTGTCGTCCTGCGGATGATGGACAAATGCTCCGTTAAAATTGACAATTGGCGTTGTCAGCTCCATCTGCTGGTAGTACATGGAACTTGAACGATACGGACGGCCTGTTGAGATGCAGACATAATGCCCGTCATCTTTTAGGCGCTGTATCGTCTGAAGGGTGTTTTCAGATATGGTTTTATCATCCTTTAATAATGTTCCATCTAAATCTAATGCGATTAAATAGGGTTTTGTCTCCATGAAAAGCTCCTTTAACCTTAGATTTTGCTTGTTTTGCCTTACTTACAGTGTAGCTTTTTACCATCTTTATTGTCTACATGTTACACTTATGATTATGGTTATCCTAAGGAGGGGCACATTGTGATACAAATTGAGAATCAAACCGTTTCCGGTATTCCGTTTTTACATATTGTAAAGGAAGAGAACAGGCACCGCGCTGTTCCTCTCGTGATCTTTATACATGGTTTTACAAGCGCGAAGGAACACAACCTTCATATTGCTTATCTGCTTGCGGAGAAGGGTTTTAGAGCCGTTCTGCCGGAGGCTCTGCACCATGGGGAACGGGGAGAAGAAATGGCTGTCGAAGAGCTGGCGGGGCATTTTTGGGATATCGTCCTAAACGAGATTGAAGAGATCGGCGTACTTAAAAACCATTTTGAAAAAGAGGGCCTGATAGACGGCGGCCGCATCGGTCTCGCAGGCACGTCAATGGGCGGCATCACAACGCTTGGCGCTTTGACTGCATATGATTGGATAAAAGCCGGCGTCAGCCTGATGGGAAGCCCCAATTACGTGGAGCTGTTTCAGCAGCAGATTGACCATATTCAATCTCAGGGCATTGAAATCGATGTGCCGGAAGAGAAGGTACAGCAGCTGATGAAACGTCTCGAATTGCGGGATCTCAGCCTTCAGCCGGAGAAACTGCAACAGCGCCCGCTTTTATTTTGGCACGGCGCAAAAGATAAGGTCGTGCCTTACGCGCCGACCCGGAAATTTTATGACACGATCAAATCCCATTACAGCGAGCAGCCGGAACGCCTGCAATTTATCGGAGATGAAAACGCTGACCATAAAGTCCCGCGGGCAGCTGTGTTAAAAACGATTGAATGGTTTGAAACGTACTTATAAAGCACTAAGTTATTAACAAGAGCTGAATTTACGTTATACTGTAGAAAAAAGGAGTGAGGGAACGTGGAAGAAGCATTAAAAGAAAACATCATGGGCGCCTTGGAACAGGTTGTCGATCCAGAGCTTGGCGTTGATATCGTGAATCTTGGCTTGGTATATGACGTTGATATGGATGAAGACGGCTTAACGCACGTGACGATGACACTGACATCAATGGGCTGCCCTTTAGCGCCGATTATCGTGGATGAAGTGAAAAAAGCGTTAGCGGACATTCCGGAAGTAAAAGAGACGGAGGTTCACATTGTGTGGAATCCGCCATGGACAAGAGATAAAATGTCCAGATACGCAAAAATTGCGCTTGGCATTCAATAAAACAAAAGAGGACAGCCTGACATGTGAGGCTGTCCTTTTTTACAGCTGAAAGGAGTGAAAGGAAATGATGTACCTGCTGGCAGTTTTATGCCCGCCGCTTGCTGTTTTGTTTTCGGGAAAACCGTTTCAGGCCTTGCTGAATCTCATATTGACCTGTATCTTTTGGCTGCCGGGCGCGATTCACGCCTGCTTTATCGTCGCCGACCGCCGTGCCGAAAAACGGGCTAGAAGATAATTTGGAAAAATGAGGACGCAGTCATGGTATAATGGTCATAAAAAACAGCAGGGAGAGCACTATGAAAAAGAAATTGCTTGCATTCGCGCTTTGTACTGGCGCGTATGCGGCCCTGTTTGCGTACTCTGTGAACCCAGAGCAAAAAACAGACACAAGCGAGATGACGGATGTCAGCCGCCTGATGCCTGTAAAAATAAAGCAGACAGTGAAAGGGCAGGAAGAGGAAACGCTCATTGACACAGTCAAAGAGGCAAATCGAAAAAACATAAAAATTTCAATCGCTGGGGCCCAGCACTCCATGGGCGGCCATACATATTATGAGGACGGCATCGTTCTCGACATGACGGGCTACAACAAAATCCTGTCACTCGATCAAGAGAAGAAAACCATCAGGGTGCAAAGCGGTGCAACGTGGAATGATATCCAGAAATACGTGAATCCATACGGACTCGCGGTAAAAGTCATGCAGTCACAAAACATTTTTACAATCGGCGGATCTCTCAGCGCAAATGCACACGGGCGTGATATTCGCTACGGCTCGCTGATTGATACAGTTAAATCATTCCGGCTTTTAAAAGCTGACGGGACGATTATCACTGTCACTCCAAAAGATGATTTGTTTACGGCGGCCATCGGAGGGTACGGCCTTTTTGGCGTGATTCTTGATGTAACGCTTGAACTGACAGATGATGAGCTGTATGTCATGAAGACAGAAAAAATGAATTACAGCAAATACGCAGACTATTTTTCAAAGCATGTAAAAGGAAATCCAGATGTCCGAATGCATCTGGCGCGAATTTCAACAGCGAAAAAAGGATTTCTGAAAGACATGTATGTCACAAATTACGTATTGGCTGATCACCAGGATCAACTGCCATCATACAGCGATCTCAAAGAAGATGAGTATACGGGAGCCACAAAGTTTGCACTCGGTTTGTCAAGACGGTATGAATGGGGCAGGAATTGGCTGTGGGACACACAGCAATCCTATTTCCTGAGCCAAAACGGCACAGAGATTTCACGCAATAACGTCATGCGGTCCGAATCTAAGTTTCTTGAGTATGAAAACAATGACAACACAGATGTTTTGCAAGAATACTTTGTGCCCGTGAAGGAGTATGGGTCCTATATTGATGACCTGAGACAAACGCTGTCGGACGAAGATCTGAACCTGCTGAACATTACGATCCGCTACGTGCAGAAAAATGAAAAGGCCGACCTTTCCTATGCGAAGGACGATATGTTTTCGCTCGTGCTATTAATAAACGAGGGCTTTTCAAAAGAAGACCAGGCGGATACTGCCCGAATCATCAGGCGCATGACAGACGTTGCCATCAAGCACGGCGGCAGCTATTATCTGCCTTATATGACCTACCAGACAAAAGCGCAAATGAGGCAGGCATATCCGAAAAGTGAAGCGTTTTTTCAGAAAAAACGAACCTATGACCCGGATGAGCGCTTTATGAATTACTTTTATCAGAGGTATAAATAATGGGGAAAAACAAATTAAAATGGCTGACATTATCACAAAGCAGCGTGTTTTTCGCAAGCAGCTTAATCTTTCCGTTTTATATTCTGTTTGTGAAAAATATCGGCTCAAGCTACACACAGTTCGGTTTTTCCTACGGATTGTTCGGGTTGAGCGGAGCGCTCATTTACCCGCTCCTCGGACGGCTGTCTGAAAGGTTTGACAGCCGTTATTTTCTGCTTCTGAACTCGTGGGGGATGGCTGTTCTGCTTTTATATGTCCCGCATATCGGAAGCGTCGTTCAAGTGTATATCGTCCAAGTGCTGTTAGGGCTCTTTGGAGCGATGCAAAAGCATGGAGAAAAAGTGCTGATCGCTAATTTTACAGACAGCGGAGAGCGTGGAAAGAAGATTGGGAATTACCATTTTTGGACAGCTGTCTTTTCAGCAGCAGCCATTATGCTCGGGGGCTTTCTCGCGGACTTTTTTACAGTGCAAATGATTTTTTATGCAAGCTCTATTCTATATTTTTTGAGTGGATTGATGATGATGAAAACAGGCTGACGCGGTCAGCCTGTTTTTTTATGCGGCTGAAATGCGGCGCCGCATCAACGTTTTTGTGCTGGAGTCGTGCTTATTTTTTTGAGCGGAATTTCCATTGAACAGAAAATTTATAAATGAATAAAAATATTAAATATACGATTGAATTAATTTTTATTCATGTTATAATGTTAAATAATTTCACAAAGACCAAGAGGGTGAACTTGTTTTGAAAATAGGAATTGTAGGTGCTACAGGATATGGAGGCACCGAACTTGTCAGGATTCTCTCGCATCATCCTCATGCAGAGGAATGCATACTTTATTCATCCAGCGGAGAAGGGAATGTCTATAGCGAGGGTTATCCTCATCTTACCGGCTTAGCGGATCAGAAGCTGAAGCCGATTGATATGAATACGATCAAACACGAAATAGATATCATGTTTCTCGCTGCGCCGCCCGGAGTCTCAAGTGAATTGACTCCAAAGCTAGCAGACGCGGGAATTCCGGTTATTGATTTGTCAGGTGATCTGAGGATACAAGAACCGGCTGAATATGAAAAATGGTATAAACGGACAGCGGCACCTAAGGCAGTGATTCAAGAGGCGGTATACGGTCTGGCAGAACTGAATCAACAGCAAATTCAACAGGCGAAACTCATTGCCAATCCCGGCTGTTTTCCAACAGCTGTTTTGCTTGGCCTCTCGCCTTTGGCTCAAAAGAAACTGCTCGATGAATCTTTCGTTATCGTTGACGCGAAGACGGGTGTTTCCGGAGCGGGAAGAAAAGCATCCATGGGAACCCATTTTTCTGAGCTGAACGACAATTTTAAAATTTATAAAGTCAATGAACATCAGCACACGCCGGAAATTGAGCAGGCGCTGAATGAATGGCAGCCAAGTCTCGGGCCCATTACATTTTCGGCTCACTTGGTTCCGATGACAAGGGGCATCATGGCGACGATGTATACCAGATTAACCGGTGATCTATCCGCAGATGACCTGCATGATCTATATTCGGAATTTTACCAAGATTCATATTTTGTGAGAGTGAGGCCAAAAGGTCAGTACCCGCAAACGAAAGAAGTGTACGGCAGCAATTTCTGTGATATCGCCGTGACCCTCGATGAGAGAACGAACAGAGTCACGATCGTCTCGGTAATCGATAATTTAATGAAGGGTGCCGCCGGTCAGGCAGTGCAAAACTTTAATTTGATGAATGGCTGGAATGAAGAAACTGGACTCACCATCACGCCAATTTATCCATAGAACGGGAGAGAATCGAACCATGATTCAGTTAAGTGAAGATCAAATTGTAAAAGTAACAGGTGATGTATCCTCGCCAAAAGGGTTTGAGGCAAAGGGTGTGCATTGCGGGCTGCGCTACTCGAAAAAAGACCTCGGCGTCATTATCAGCGAGACACCGGCTGTGAGTGCAGCAGTTTATACCCAAAGCCACTTTCAGGCTGCTCCGATCAAAGTGACACAAGACAGCTTAAAGCACGGACCGACACTGAAAGCCGTCATCGTCAACAGCGCCATTGCCAACGCCTGCACGGGAGAACAGGGCTTAAAGGACGCATACACAATGCGGGAGAGCTTTGCTTCACAGCTTGGCATTGAGCCGGAGCTTGTCGCTGTTTCATCAACGGGTGTCATCGGCGAGCATTTAGACATGGAAAAAATCCACGCGGGGATCGAGCTGCTGAAAGAAACACCTGCGGGATCAGGCGATTTTGAGGAAGCGATTTTAACAACTGATACGGTGATCAAGCAGACGTGCTATGAACTGGAAATCGGCGGAAAAACAGTCACGATCGGCGGAGCGGCCAAAGGCTCAGGGATGATACATCCGAACATGGCCACGATGCTGGGATTTGTGACAACTGACGCGGCAATTGAAGAAAAAGCGCTGCAAAAGGCGCTTCGGGAAATCACTGACGTTTCATTTAACCAAATCACAGTTGACGGAGAAACATCCACGAACGACATGGTATTAGTTATGGCGAATGGCTGCGCCGAAAACGAGTGCCTGACAGAAGACCATCCAGACTGGCCGGTCTTTAAAAAAGCGCTCTTGCTCACTTGTGAGGATCTGGCTAAAGAGATTGCCAGAGACGGAGAAGGCGCGACAAAACTAATTGAAGCCCAAGTACAGGGAGCGAAAAATAATCTTGATGCAAACGTCATTGCCAAAAAGATTGTCGGCTCAAATCTTGTAAAAACGGCAGTATACGGAACAGATGCCAACTGGGGGCGGATCATCGGAGCCATCGGACACTCCGCAGCTCAAGTGACGGCAGAAGAAGTAGAGGTTTATCTTGGCGGCCAATGCCTGTTTAAGAATAACGAACCTCAGCCATTCTCTGAATCCTTCGCCAAGGAATACCTTGAAGGAGATGAAATCACCATTGTCATCAAGATGGATGAAGGGGACGGAAACGGGAGAGCGTGGGGCTGTGACCTGACCTATGACTATATCAAAATTAACGCGAGCTATCGCACGTAATAAAGGGGAGCGAAATGAAGAAAACAATCGTTTTTAAATGCGGGGGAAGCGTCATCCGTGAGCTGTCGGAGGAATTTTTTCAAAATCTGAAAGAGCTGATGGCGTCAGGCTGGAAGCTGGCGATCGTACATGGCGGGGGACCGGAAATCACGAATATGCTGAAACGGTTAAATATCAAGACAGAGTTTTCGGGCGGACAGAGGAAAACAACGAAGCCGGTGCTGGAAGTGGCGGAAATGGTTTTATCCGGTTCTGTCAATAAATTTTTCGTTGCTGAGCTTGCCAAACACGGACTGCGAGCCGCAGGCATTTCTGGTAAGGATGGAGGTCTTTTGGAGGCTGATTATCTAGATCCGGAAACATACGGAGAAGTGGGAGAAATCAAAAAAGTCGATGCGTCCATGGTGAACGCGCTGATGGAAAATGGCATCATCCCCGTTATTGCGCCGCTGTCTATGACAAGCGACTGCAAAACGCTGAATGTAAATGCTGATCTGGCTGCTTCAGCAGTCGCCGGAGCGCTTGAAGCCGATAAGCTGATGTTCGTCACGGATGTCGATGGAATCATGAAGGAAAAGCAGCGTCTGGACGTCCTGACCCCTAAGGAGATTCAGATGCTGATCAAGCAGGAAGTGATCACAGGAGGGATGATCCCGAAGGTCAATTCAGCCTTGTCAGCTTTATCAGATCAGGTGTCTGAAGTCATGATCGTAAACGGAAAAGGATCATTCTTCGCAGAACAAACCTTTCAAGGGACAAAAATCGTCAAAGCAAAGGAGGCTGTTTCATGAGCAGCTTGTTTCAAACCTACGGCCGTTGGGATATTGACATCAAAAAAGCAAAGGGAACGTACGTTGAGGATCAAAACGGCAAAACGTACCTTGATTTCATTCAGGGGATTGCGGTATCAAATCTAGGACACTGCCATGAAGCGGTGACAGAGGCAGTCAAAAAACAGCTTGACAGCGTATGGCACGTATCCAACCTGTTTCAAAACAGCCTCCAAGAGCAAGCAGCGCAGAAGCTGGCGGCGCATAGTGCGGGAGATCTTGTCTTTTTCTGCAACAGCGGCGCGGAGGCGAATGAAGGTGCGATAAAGCTTGCCAGAAAAGCAACTGGAAAAACAAAAATCATCACTTTTCTTCAGTCGTTCCATGGCCGCACGTATGCAGGGATGGCTGCGACCGGACAGGATAAAATCAAAACAGGCTTCGGCCCGATGCTTGAAGGCTTTCACTACCTGCCATACAATGATCCTTCTGCTTTTAAAGCTCTTGGGGAGGAAGGCGATATTGCCGCGGTGATGCTTGAAACAGTGCAGGGAGAAGGAGGAGTCAATCCGGCGAGCGCTGAATTTTTATCAGCCGTACAGTCGTTTTGCAAGGAAAAGCAAGCTCTTCTCATCATTGATGAAATCCAGACCGGCATCGGACGGACGGGAAAAGGCTTCGCATATGAGCACTTCGGACTCTCACCAGATATCATCACAGTCGCCAAAGGATTGGGAAACGGCTTTCCGGTCGGCGCTGTCATCGGAAAGAAACAGCTTGGAGAAGCGTTTACCCCTGGTTCTCACGGAACGACTTTCGGAGGAAACATGCTGGCGATGGCTGCTGTAAATGCCACATTGCAAATTGTATTCCAGCCTGACTTTTTGCAAGAGGCTGCTGACAAAGGGGCGTTTTTAAAAGAACAGCTTGAGGCGGAGCTAAAGAGCCCTTTTGTTAAACAAATCCGAGGTAAAGGATTAATGCTTGGAATTGAGTGTGATGGCCCGGTTGCTGACATTATTGCTGAATTGCAGACATTAGGCTTGCTTGTATTGCCGGCCGGCCCGAACGTGATTCGGCTGCTGCCGCCGCTCACCGTGACTAAGGATGAAATAGCAGAAGCCGTCAGCAAGCTGAAACAGGCAATCGCTCATCATTCCGCTGTAAACCAGTGATTTTTTTTCGATATAAAGGCATAAAAATTCATTTTTATAATTAATTATTCATCAAGAGGTGGGCTGTTAGATGGAAGGTTATTTAGTGTTAGAGGATGGGACATCGTTCAGCGGCGAGCTGGACGGTCATGAAAACTGTACGGGAGAAGCTGTTTTTTTCACAGGAATGACAGGCTACCAGGAAGTGCTGACAGATCCATCATATAAGGGACAGATTATTGTATTTACCTACCCGCTGATTGGCAACTACGGCATAAATGAAAAGGATTTTGAAAGCAAGAAACCGCAAGTAAAAGCCGCGGTTGTCTATGAGGCGTGTGATCACTTTTCTCATTATGAAGCGGTATACAGCCTCAAGGAGTATTTACAGAAATGGAACATTCCGCTGTTAACCCATGTTGATACGAGGGCTGTCGTGAAGAAAATCCGGGCAAACGGGACGATGGGTGCGACAGTCACAGCCTCTAAAAAAGGAGCTGAGATTGCCCTTCAACCAGAGAATGTGGCAGAGCAGGCTTCCGCCCAGGAAATCAGCACATTTGGCGACGGGAATAAACATATCGCTCTCATTGATTTTGGCTATAAAAAGTCAATCGCATCATCACTTGTCAAACGAGGCTGCAAGGTTACCGTGGTGCCATACCAGCAAATGGAGGCCGTATACAACATCAAACCCGATGGCATTGTGCTATCGAACGGACCTGGAGATCCGAAAGCAATCCATCCATATTTAGGAAAGATCAAAAGCATCATCAGCCGCTTTCCGACTCTAGGCATTTGTCTCGGACATCAGCTGATCGCGCTCGCGTTTGGAGGGAATACTTTTAAGCTGCCATTCGGGCACAGGGGAGCTAATCATCCGGTCATCGACCGTGAGACGAAACGGGTCTTTATGACAAGCCAAAACCACAGCTATGTGGTTGATGAACAGTCGATTAATGAAGAAGAGCTCACCATCAGGTTTCATCATGTCAATGATACGTCAGTTGAAGGGCTTGCCCATAAAAAACTGCCTGTCATGAGTGTTCAATTCCACCCGGAAGCCCATCCCGGACCTGCGGAAAGCGAATGGATTTTTGATGATTATCTAAAGAATGTGATACCAGCAAGGAGAGAAATCGCGCATGCCTAAAGACACCAGTATTTCAAGCATATTAGTAATCGGCTCAGGCCCGATCATCATCGGGCAGGCGGCAGAATTTGATTATTCAGGCACTCAAGGGTGCATCGCGCTGAAGGAGGAGGGCTACCGGGTCATTCTCATCAACAGCAATCCGGCGACAATTATGACTGATGAAGCCTTCGCTGATGAAATTTATTTTGAGCCTCTGACAGCAGAAAGCCTGACAGCCATCATTAAGAAAGAACGGCCTGATGGGCTTCTTGCCAATTTAGGCGGTCAGACCGCGTTGAATTTAGCGGTGGAGCTTGACGAAACGGGTGTTTTAAAAGAGCACGGTGTCAAACTCCTCGGCACATCCGTTGAAACGATACAAAAAGGAGAGGACCGGGAAAAATTCCGTTCGTTAATGAATGAATTAAAACAGCCCGTGCCGGAGAGTGAAATTGTTGATAACGAGGCCGATGCCCTCCATTTTGCGGAATCCATCGGTTTTCCTGTTATTATCAGACCAGCTTACACATTAGGCGGAAAGGGCGGAGGAATCGCCCCTGATAAAGAAGCCTTTACAGCTATGATTAAGCAGGCGCTATTAGCAAGCCCGATCAATCAATGCCTTGTCGAAAAAAGCATTGCCGGTTTTAAAGAAATTGAATATGAAGTCATGCGTGACAGCAATAACACATGCATTACCGTCTGCAATATGGAAAATATCGATCCGGTCGGCGTGCATACAGGTGACTCTATCGTTGTGGCGCCGTCACAAACATTGACAGACGAAGACTATCAAATGCTGCGGACAGCAAGTCTGACGATCATCTCAGCACTTGATGTTGTAGGCGGCTGCAACATTCAATTCGCGCTTGATCCATTCAGCAAGCAATATTACGTCATTGAAGTGAATCCGCGTGTAAGCCGGTCATCGGCTCTCGCATCTAAAGCGACCGGTTATCCGATTGCGAAGATGGCCGCGAAACTGGCAGTCGGATACACCCTTGACGAGCTGAAAAATCCTCTCACAGGCTCGACTTACGCAAGCTTTGAACCGGCACTGGACTATGTGATCGTCAAATTTCCGCGCTGGCCGTTTGATAAATTCAAAAACGCAGACCGCAAGCTTGGCACAAAAATGAAAGCCACCGGTGAAGTGATGGCGATTGAACGGAATTTAGAAGCGGCGATACAAAAGGCAGCCGCGTCGCTTGAATTAAAAAATATCGGGACACACCTTCCAGAGCTCAGCGGGTTGTCAATTGATACGCTATGGGATTTGGCAATCACTCCGGATGACCGCAGATTTTTCGTTGTCATGGAGCTGTTGAGCCGCAGCGTCTCGATTGATGACATCCATGAAAAAACAAAAATTGATCCGTTTTTCCTTCATACCTTTGACAACATCATCAAATTGGAAAACCGCCTGATGGAAGCAGGGAGCGATCTCTCTTTTGAATTATTGAAGAAAGCAAAGGAAAAGGGATTCTCAGACGCAACGATTGCCTCGCTGATCGGCAAAACAGAAGAAGAGGTGCGCGCGCTTCGCAAGGAGATGGGCATTACGCCTTCCTTTAAAATCGTAGATACATGCGCGGCAGAGTTTGATGCGAAAACAAACTATTTTTACTCCACATATTTCGGAGAGACCGATGGAGACATCAGCCGCAAAGAGAAAAAACGCGCGCTCATTATCGGATCAGGCCCGATTCGGATCGGCCAAGGTGTTGAATTTGATTACAGTGCTGTTCACGGTGTGCTGACACTGCAAGAGCTTGGATTCGAAACCATCATGATTAACAATAACCCGGAAACAGTCAGCACCGATTATGAAATTGCGGACCGCCTGTATTTTGAACCGATGACAACGGAGCATATTGTAAACGTGGCGGAGCAGGAAAATATTGATTTTGCAATTGTGCAATTCGGCGGCCAAACTGCAATCAATGCTGCTGAAGCACTCGAAAAAGCCGGCATTACCCTTCTCGGCACTTCGTTTGAAACGCTCGATGTGTTAGAGGATCGGGATCAATTCTATCAGCTTCTTGACGAGCTGGGAGTGAAGCATGCAAAAGGAGAAATTGCCTATACAAAAGAAGAAGCCGCTTCAAAAGCGAGTGAGATCGGCTATCCGGTGTTAATCCGCCCATCTTATGTTATCGGCGGAATGGGCATGATCATTGTTGACTCGCAAGCCCAGCTTTCTCAGCTGCTGAATGATGAGGACAGCATGCCATACCCGATTTTAATTGATCAGTATGTGTCTGGAAAGGAAGTCGAAATTGATATGATTTCCGACGGCGAGGATGTCTTTATCCCGACATATACCGAGCATATTGAACGGGCGGGTGTCCATTCAGGGGACAGCTTTGCCATTCTTCCGGGACCGTCCATCACAAGCGGGCTGCAGCAGGGCATGAAAGATGCGGCACAAAAAATTGCCCGAAAACTTTCATTTAAAGGCATCATGAACATTCAATTTGTGATCGACAATGGAAACATACTCGTTCTTGAAGTGAATCCGAGAGCGAGCCGCACGGTTCCTGTCGTCAGCAAAGTAATGGGCGTTCCGATGATTCCGCTCGCCACACGTCTGCTGGCGGGAGCGTCCTTAAAAGATCTAAATCCGGCAGTTCAAAATCATCATGGAGTTGCCGTGAAGTTCCCTGTTTTTTCTTCTCATGCGATCCAGGATGTGGATGTCAAGCTTGGGCCGGAAATGAAATCAACGGGAGAAGGCATGTGTGTCGCATATGATGCTAACAGCGCCTTGAAAAAAATCTATACAAGAGTCTGGAGTCAAAAAGGCAGCATTTATTTGCAAAACGTTCCGGAAGATGTGAAGGAGTTAGCAGAAAACGCAGGTTTTACAATACATGAAGGAACATTTGCCTCATGGATGGAACAGGAAGGAAAATCGCTCCACATTAATCTGAGCGGTTCTGAAGAAGCACGCAAAGAACGTTTGGAAGCCATGACGCACGGCATCCCCGTCTTTACAGAAGAAGAAACTGTGCGGGCGTTTTTACAAAGCGGTTCAGGCCATCCGCAGCCTGTATCTCTCAAAGACCTCTATAAAAAGGAAGTGGCATCATGCACACAGTGACGCAAACCAGTTTATACGGAAAAGATTTATTAACGTTAAAGGACCTTAGTGAAGAGGATATAAACGGCTTGCTCGCAGAGGCCGGTGAGCTGAAACAAAACAAAATTCAGCCTATATTCCATGGCAAAACCTTGGCGATGATTTTTGAAAAATCATCAACGCGGACACGTGTTTCATTTGAAGCGGGCATGGCGCAGCTCGGCGGGAACGCCCTCTTTCTAAGCCCGAAAGATCTGCAGCTGGGGCGCGGTGAGACTGTCGCTGATACGGCAAAAGTGCTGTCAGGCTATGTGGATGCCATCATGATCCGGACCTTTGAACATGAAAAGGTGGAGGAACTTGCCAAAGAAGCTGACATTCCGGTGATCAATGGACTTACCGATAAATACCACCCATGCCAGGCGCTGGCGGATCTCTTGACGATTAAGGAGATAAAAGGGAAGCTTAAAGGCATAAAAGTCGCATACATCGGTGACGGAAATAACGTGGCGCACTCCTTGATGATCGGCTGCGCGAAAATGGGCTGTGATATCTCGATCGCTTCACCAAAGGGATATGAAGTGTTAGATGAAGCAGCTGAAGCGGCAAAGACATATGCACTTCAATCAGGCTCTTCTATCACGCTGACAGATGATCCGATTGAAGCTGTAAAAGACGCGGACGTGATTTATTCTGATGTGTTTACAAGCATGGGGCAGGAAGCGGAAGAGCAAGAACGTCTTGCTGTCTTTGCGCCTTATCAGGTGAATGCGGCGCTGGTCAGCCATGCCAAACCTGACTATACATTTTTACATTGTCTCCCTGCGCATCGTGAGGAAGAAGTGACTGCGGAGATTATTGACGGGCCGAACTCTGCAGTGTTCCAGCAGGCGGAAAACCGTCTTCATGTGCAAAAAGCACTGCTGAAGGCCATTTTATATAAAGGGGAATCATCAAAAAACTGCTGAGCCAAACTCAGCAGTTTTTTTGATGGCAACATATTCACAGCCGCTTAGGCGCATACTACAGCAAAAAGGAAAAGGAGGAAAAACAGTGGGACAGCAGCACCAATTCCGGCCCGGACAGAAAGCGCCTAATAACGGTGTCTACGTAGAAATCGGCGAGACAGGGAGCATGGTTAAAAACCCTCAAAAGGTCCATCTGTCAGCAGGGGAAATGTTTCCCGAAACATCAAACCACAACCGGCTGTGGACCTACAAAAGAAAGCCGTGACCACTAAAAAACCCAAAACAATAAATGTTTTGGGTTTTTTGGCTTTTTAATGCTGGCTTGCATTTTTGTTCATAGGCATGATTTCTGCTAAAACCATGATTAAGACATACAGTACAACAGCAATGACAGATGATGTTTTGAAATTATACGTAACGCTGTTCATGCTTGCAACCAAGTAGCATGCCATATGTGATAAAAGGAACGTCCAAATAAAGGCAATAATATATCGCACGTTTCCACCTCGTCCTTCTCATTCTATTCTAAAAGTTATCATACCATACAAAAAGCGAAGGGGGAATCCAATTTTAGCAGAAAGTGAGGTGACAAAAGAGTCTGATTCGTCACACTTTAATGGTAAAATATAAAACGTCAATCAGTATAATAGCCAAAAATGTAAAAGGCTAGGACTTTACCTTATTCGTTTCTTTTCTATTTACATAAGATAGCGTGAGATGAAGTGTGAAAGGAGGCGGGCAAGCGATGGGAATAACGGAAAGATACTTTCAACTGGGAACGGAGCATAATGTCATTCATCTGCCCTATCGCCCGAACGGCTTCGGCATCTTTATCTTGGGGGACAGAACCCACTTTGTCGGACATGATTCAAGCTTTTGGCAGCAGCATTATGGCAGAAATCAGCTTCTGAGCATGTTGATGAATGAAGGATACACTCTTTTTAACAGCAATCTGTTCGGAAGGCATTGGGGGGCGGAAAAAGCAGTCACCTATGCCAAACAGCTGATACATTCTGTGCTGAAGCAGGAAATCCTCAATCCGAAGATTCATATTTTAGCAGAAGGCATGGGTGCTCTCGTGGCCGATGAACTGCTTCGTTTTTCCCCGGATCATATCCGCTCAGCCGCAATGTTGAATCCTTGTCTCGATCTTCAGGCACATTATGAATCGGAAAAAGAAAATAAATTTTTCTATAAGCAATTTTTGAAAGAAGTTTCGAAAAGCTACGGAATTTCTGAAAAAGAAGCGGAAGCGCTTCGTTATAAAACAATTCAAAGCTACCCGAGCGGCGTACCGGTTCATATATGGCAGCGTATGACCGGAGCTCCATATCCCTACAGTGTACATGCGGAAGTTTTCAAGGAAAAACAGCAAAAGCAAGGCTCACCGGTCGACATGACATTTCATTTATTTGAGCATCCAAGCAGAATTTATGCATCAATTTGCAAATTCTTTCACAGTCATGAAAAAGAATTATAGAGAATATAATGACAACAGCCTTCTCTTTTGCGGAGGCTGTTTTGTTTTGGGAAATGAAAAACCGGAAGGGCGGCAGATGCAATGGAATCAACGCTGATTGTAGGTGCGGACGAATTTTTCGGCCTTTCATTATGTGAGCGAATGATGGATGAAGGCATACATGTTGACGTTGTTCTGGCGGAAACAGAAGATAAAATGAGACAAATGTACTTAGAAGAAAGACTCATGTGGCTTGGGAGAAATGAACTCTTTCGCCAGCTTGAGCACATTGGAGATCAAAAGTATGATACAATTTGTATCCAGTTCGGAAGTTTTTTGCCTTTAGACCAATGTGATTCTCCTTATATTTTAGTATATGAAGAAGACCGAAAAGAATGGGAAAAACGTGAAAAAACAGGCTCGGAAAAAACCGTGATCCTGCCGAAAATGTATGGGCCATGGAAAGAAGAAACAGAGGAAAAAGGCTATTACACAAACGACGTGGCTGACGAGTTGCTGAGATTCCTGTTAGAACCAAGCCGTCATAGCAAAGATCAGCTTTTTGAATTGCAAGTCACAGAGAAAACCTCAAAAGAAGAAGCAAAAACAAAAATTATCGAGTGGAAAAGACAATTTTCATCAATTTTCGACAAATATTAAGAAAAACCTTCCATGTTTCGAGTTTTCTAGATACAATAAACGTATAAAAATAATACATGTTATAGCTTGTCAAAAGGAGTTGAACATGACTTGATCACAAGGCTTGTCATGATCTTTTCTGTCCTCCTTTTATTGAGTGGATGTGGACAAACTCCGTTCAAAGGAAAAATTGAGAAGGTCGGCATGCTCTTTCCTGATACGATTAATGACCTCGTATGGGGCACAAAAGGGTATAAAGGATTACTGAATATACAATCCAAATACAATGTGGACGTCTATTATAAAGAAGGCGTTAAAACAGAAGAAGATATCATAAATGCGATTGAGGATTTTCATAAGAGGGGCGTCAATCTGCTCTACGGCCATGGGAGTGAATATGCTGAGGTGTTTAACTTGGTCGGCGAAGATTATCCAGATATGGAATTCGTCATTTCCAATGCGAAAGCGAAAGCTGATAATGTAACGAGTGTCCATTTCAGCGGGGAAGCAATGGGCTTTTTTGGAGGAATGACTGCTGCCCATATGTCGAAAACGAATCAGGTCGGTGTAATTGCCTCCTTTACGTGGCAGCCTGAGGTTGATGGTTTTATCAAAGGGGCCAAGTATGAAAATCCGGATATAGAGGTAAATACGAAATATACGGATCATTGGGATGATGATACAACAGCAGTAAAGCTTTATCAGAAAATGAAGAACGAAGGCGCGGATGTTGTGTATCCCGCCGGAGACGGGTATAATGTTCCTGTTATTCAGCAAATCAAAAAAGACGGTCTTTATGCCATTGGCTACGTCACAGATCAATCGGATCTGGGCGAGAATACCGTATTAACCAGCACGGTGCAAAATGTGGACAAGGCCTATGAAATCATTGCTGAACAATTTAACAAAGGCACCCTTGAGGGCGGCGATCATTACTACGACCTGAATACGGGAGTCGTTGAGATGGGAACATTCAGCCCGCTCGTCGACAAAGACTTTCAGCAAAGAATCACCAAGCTGATCAAAACATACAACAAAACAGGCGAGCTGCCAAAAAACGAGTAATGGAGTGACGTCACATGCAGCACGAAAAATCACTTGAATTCTTGCAAATTGCCATGAAATATCTCCCTGAAGCGAAAGAACAGCTTGAGAAATCAGGCATTGAGCTCTCAATGGAGGCCATCCAGCCGTTTATGAATCTATTTACAACGGTAATGGCGGAAGCTTATGAGCTTGGCAAGTCTGACGCTAAATCTGAAACAGAATAAGAAGAAGCCACTTTTTTGAAAGTGGCTTTTCACATGATTTTCTTTTTAATAGCGGAGAGCATGGGCGCAAGCTCCTTTAAAGCGGGCTTGATTTGATCAAGAGAGTTCATAATTGAACCGATTTGGTCCATAATATGCATGTAATGAATCGTCTCTTCGTCGTTTGTCTGAGAAACCTCCTCTTGCTGTTCCTCCTTCTCTTCTGTTGGTTTTGCTGCATCGCCGAACATCATTCTTGAAAACACATCCAACTGCATACGCCTCCTTTCCATATACCATACTCTATGAGTAAGATGAACTGATAGTTTAGACGAATATATTGCCATGTGAAAAAAAATAGGATAGAATTAGTACCTGATACTAATAATTGATCACAACCTGATTGATCTTCTAAATTTAAGATATAAAGGAGTCTTCCCTTATGAAAGCTGGAATACTTGGTGTTGGACGTTACATTCCTGAGAAGGTTTTAACAAATCATGATCTTGAAAAAATGGTTGAAACTTCTGACGAGTGGATTCGTACAAGAACAGGAATAGAAGAAAGAAGAATCGCAGCAGATGATGTGTTTTCATCACATATGGCTGTTGCAGCAGCGAAAAATGCGCTGGAACAAGCTGAAGTGGCTGCTGAGGATCTGGATATGATCTTGGTTGCAACTGTTACACCTGATCAGTCATTTCCTACGGTCTCTTGTATGATTCAAGAACAGCTCGGCGCGAAGAAAGCGTGTGCTATGGATATCAGCGCAGCTTGTGCGGGCTTCATGTACGGGGTTGTAACCGGTAAACAATTTATTGAATCCGGAACCTACAAGCATGTTCTAGTTGTCGGTGTAGAGAAGCTCTCAAGCATTACCGACTGGGAAGACCGCAATACAGCCGTTCTGTTTGGAGACGGAGCAGGCGCTGCGGTAGTCGGGCCAGTCAGTGATGACAGAGGAATCCTTTCATTTGAACTAGGAGCCGACGGCACAGGCGGTCAGCACTTGTATCTGAATGAAAAACGACATACAATCATGAATGGACGAGAGGTTTTCAAATTTGCAGTCCGCCAAATGGGAGAATCATGCGTAAATGTCATTGAAAAAGCCGGACTTTCAAAAGAGGATGTCGACTTTTTGATTCCGCATCAGGCGAACATCCGCATCATGGAAGCTGCTCGCGAGCGTTTAGAGCTTCCTGTCGAAAAGATGTCTAAAACTGTTCATAAATATGGAAATACTTCTGCCGCATCCATTCCGATCTCTCTTGTAGAAGAATTGGAAGCCGGTAAAATCAAAGACGGCGATGTGGTCGTTATGGTAGGGTTCGGCGGAGGACTAACATGGGGCGCCATTGCAATCCGCTGGGGCCGATAAAAAAAGGTGAGGTGCACACAAGATGACTAAAAAAAGAGTAGTTGTTACAGGACTTGGAGCATTATCTCCACTTGGCAACGACGTCGATACAAGTTGGAATAACGCAATCAACGGTGTGTCCGGAATCGGTC
Source organism: Bacillus sp. FSL R5-0603 (assembly GCF_038050295.1). NCBI lineage: Bacteria > Bacillati > Bacillota > Bacilli > Caryophanales > Bacillaceae > Bacillus > Bacillus sp. FSL R5-0603. Next base: position 1,110,586 of record NZ_JBBOYP010000001.1, read on the forward strand.
CGATCACTCGTGTTGACGCTGAAGAATATCCGGCAAAAGTTGCCGCTGAATTAAAAGATTTTAATGTTGAAGATTATATGGATAAAAAAGAAGCCAGAAAAATGGACCGCTTTACACAATATGCGGTTGTGGCTGCGAAAATGGCAGTTGAAGACGCAGATCTTAACATTACCGATGAGATCGCGCCGAGAGTTGGTGTTTGGGTAGGCTCCGGTATCGGAGGACTTGAAACACTAGAGTCTCAATTTGAAATCTTCTTAACAAAAGGCCCAAGACGGGTAAGCCCGTTTTTCGTGCCAATGATGATTCCTGACATGGCGACAGGCCAGATTTCTATTGCATTAGGAGCAAAAGGGGTGAACTCTTGTACGGTTACAGCATGTGCTACAGGAACGAACTCCATCGGTGACGCGTTTAAGGTTATTCAGCGCGGTGATGCAGACGTGATGGTCACAGGCGGAACAGAAGCACCGCTGACAAGAATGTCATTCGCCGGCTTTAGTGCCAACAAAGCGCTGTCTACTAATCCAGATCCGAAAACAGCGAGCCGCCCGTTCGATAAAAACCGTGATGGCTTTGTCATGGGGGAAGGTGCAGGGATTATCGTTCTTGAAGAACTTGAGCATGCCCTGGCCCGCGGCGCTAAAATTTACGGAGAAATTGTCGGCTACGGCTCAACCGGAGACGCTTATCATATCACAGCGCCGGCCCAAGACGGTGAAGGCGGAGCGAGAGCGATGCAAGAAGCCATTAAAGATGCAGGCATTGCACCTGAGGAAATTGATTACATCAATGCTCACGGGACAAGCACGTATTACAACGACAAATACGAAACAATGGCGATTAAGACCGTTTTTGGCGAGCATGCGCATAAACTTGCGGTAAGCTCTACAAAATCGATGACAGGCCACCTCTTAGGAGCAGCCGGCGGTATTGAAGCCATTTTCTCTATCCTGGCCATTAAAGAAGGCGTGATTCCGCCGACAATCAATATTCAAACACCTGACGAAGAATGTGATTTGGATTATGTGCCTGATGAAGCCCGCAGACAGGAACTTAATTATGTTCTCAGCAACTCATTAGGATTCGGCGGACACAACGCAACATTAATCTTTAAGAAATATCAATCATAATCAAGCCAAACCGGCTGCCATTAAAGGGTAGCCGGTTTTTTTTGTGTGCATAGGATTAAAAGAGGAGGCGATCACATGAGTGTAGAACAAACATATAGCTGGCTCAGGAAGGCTGATTCAATAGATGATTTGGCGCATTACATTATCCCGCTTTTTTCAGGTGCGAAGAAAAAGAACTGGAAGGGCATTCTGGGGCACCTTCAGTATCATGGGATGTTTAAAAACATAAAAGAGGGTATTCAGACTGTTTCCAAGCTGAAGGAAAAAGGTTTTTACGGTCATATCCAAAAGGAAGAACAGTACCTCAAAAACAAATGGCAAGGTCCTGATGTACCAATTGTCACGCTGCCGGTTGATGAACGAAACAGGAAAATCCGTTTAGAATTCGGATCAAAATCAGGACTCGCCTTTCAAGACAAAATGTTCCTTTTTCTTTCGTCAGATTTAGATTTTGGGTCGGTATCGGCCCTTATGACGCATGAGTATCATCACGTTTGCCGGTTAGGTCATCTGACAAAAGAGGAAAAGGATGTCACATTACTTGATACAATCATCATGGAAGGGCTGGCGGAATATGCTGTTTATGAGAGGTTCGGCCGAAGTCAAACGGCTGAATGGACGACTTGGTATACACCGGAGCAGCTTCAGGCTTTATATGAAAAAAAGATTGCGCCCCATCAGGATATCAAACGGGATAATCGATTATTCCCCCAGCTGTTATTCGGCAAAGGATATCAGCCAAAAATGCTTGGATACGCAGTTGGATTCAATATTGTAAAAAAATATTTAACCGCCAGCAAGGCAAGCACCGCAGACGGGCTGTCCATTCCTGCTGAAACCTTTTTGGATGCAATGCTTTAAAAGGATAAAATAATGGAATTTCATTAATAATATTACAATTATCCTAAAAAATTCTTGATTTTGCAAAATGATTGTAATAATATACAACTATAAAATTTTGATAATTCAATATTATTTATTATTTCTGAATAAGGGGATTGCTTTCTCTTGAAAACGTTTGACAACAAGAGGGGGGAAAGGGGAGCTAGCATGAGCACACTTTTAGAAGTGAATAATTTAAAGACTTATTTTTTCAGGAAAAAGGAGCCGATCCCTGCGGTTGACGGAGTCGATTTTCACATCAGCAAAGGCGAAACCGTCGCGCTTGTAGGTGAATCGGGCTCCGGAAAAAGCATTACTTCTTTATCAATTATGGGCCTCGTCCAAAGCTCAGGCGGAAAAATCATGGACGGCTCTATTAAACTCGAAGACAAAGACCTCACCTCATTCACTGAAAACGATTATTGCAAAATCCGCGGTAACGAAGTATCCATGATCTTTCAGGAACCAATGACCTCCCTTAATCCGGTGTTAACAATCGGAGAACAAATTACCGAAGTGCTGATTTACCATAAAAACATGAAGAAAAAAGAAGCCCGTCAACGGGCTGTTGAACTCTTGCAGATGGTCGGTTTCTCCCGGGCGGAGCAAATTATGAAAGAGTACCCGCATCGGCTGTCCGGCGGTATGAGACAGAGGGTGATGATTGCCATCGCACTGAGCTGTAATCCTAAACTGCTCATTGCCGATGAACCAACGACAGCGCTGGACGTGACAATACAAGCCCAGGTGCTGGAGCTCATGAAAGATCTCTGTCAGAAGTTCAATACATCGATTCTTCTGATCACACACGACTTAGGTGTCGTGTCTGAAGCTGCCGATAGAGTGATTGTCATGTACTGCGGACAAGTCGTGGAAAATGCTACCGTTGATGACTTATTTTTAGAACCGCTTCATCCGTATACAGAAGGCCTGCTTACGTCAATTCCTGTTATAGATGGAGAGATTGATAAATTAAATGCAATTAAAGGCAGTGTGCCTACACCGGATAATCTGCCGCCGGGGTGCCGTTTTGCCCCAAGGTGCCCGAAAGCTATGGATAAGTGCTGGACAAATCAGCCTTCGCTTTTGACACACAAAAGCGGAAGAACGGTGAGATGCTTTTTATATGAGGAAGAGGGTGCCGAACAATCATGACAGCAGCTAATCAAGAAACAATCTTAGAGCTTCGTGACGTAAAAAAATACTTTCCGATCCGGTCAGGCCTTTTTCAAAGAAAAGTCGGTGATGTAAAAGCGGTGGATGGTGTTTCATTTTCGTTAAAAAAAGGAGAAACACTCGGAATCGTTGGAGAGTCGGGCTGCGGAAAATCGACTGCCGGCAGAACGATGATCAGACTGTACAAACCGACAGAGGGCCAAATTCTTTTTAAAGGGCAGGATATTTCCAATCTGTCAGAGGAGAAGCTGCGGAAGAGTGTCCGCAAAAATATTCAAATGGTTTTCCAAGATCCATTTGCTTCGTTAAACCCGAGAAAGACCCTGCGTTCCATCATAAAGGAGCCGTTTAATACGCACAACATGTATACCATGCGTGAACGAAACGAAAAAGTTGAAGAGCTGCTTGCAAGAGTAGGGCTTCACCCGTCGTTTGCCAGCCGTTATCCCCATGAGTTTTCAGGCGGCCAGCGTCAGCGGATCGGCATTGCCAGAGCACTCACTTTGAATCCAGAGCTGATCATTGCAGATGAGCCGGTTTCCGCACTTGATGTATCCATTCAGGCCCAAGTGATTAACTTGATGGAGGAATTACAGGAAGAATTTAATCTTACGTATCTATTTATCTCTCATGATCTGAGTGTCGTCCGCCATATCAGCGACAGAGTCGGAGTAATGTATCTTGGCAAAATGATGGAACTGACCGGCAAGCATGAGCTTTATGACAACCCGCTTCACCCATATACCCAAGCGCTTTTATCCTCCGTTCCGGTTACAAGAAAAAGAGGATCTGTCAAACGTGAACGCATTGTCCTGAAGGGAGAACTGCCTAGTCCGGCCAACCCGCCAAAAGGCTGCGTATTCCACACAAGATGTCCTGTTGCAAAACCGATATGCAAGGAACAAATACCAGAATTTAAAGAAGCTGCTCCCAGCCACTTTGTGGCTTGTCACCTTTATAGCTAATGTTGCCCGCACAGCTTTGAGAGGGGGTATGCACACTACATAAACAACAGCTGAGAAGAACGAACATTTCAAGAGGGGGAATATCTAATGAAAAGACGGAAAACCGCACTGATGATGCTAAGTGTATTGATGGTTCTGGCCATCTTTTTATCAGCCTGCTCGGGATCAAAATCGAGCAACAGCAGCGAGAAAAAATCCACAGGCAAACCGCAGCAAGGCGGGGATTTGGTTGTTGGTTCAATCGGAGAACCCACACTTTTTAACTCTCTGTATTCTACGGATGACGCAAGTACGGATATTGAAAATATGCTGTACAGCTTTTTAACGAAAACGGATGAAAAACTAAATGTGAAATTGTCACTCGCTGAAAGTATTAAAGAATTAGACGGCGGCCTTGCATATGATGTGAAAATTAAAAAAGGCGTTAAGTTTCATGACGGAAAAGAACTGACTGCAGACGACGTCGTATTTACGTACAGTGTCCCTTTAAGCAAAGATTACAAGGGAGAACGCGGTTCAACATATGAAATGCTGAAATCCGTAGAAAAAAAAGGCGATTACGAAGTCTTGTTTAAGCTGAAATATAAAGACGGTAATTTCTACAACAATGCGTTAGACAGCACAGCTATTCTGCCGAAACATATTCTCGGTAATGTTCCGATTGCCGATTTAGAAGAAAATGAGTTTAACAGAAAGAAACCAATCGGTTCAGGACCATTTAAGTTTAAGGAATGGAAACAGGGCCAATATATTAAGCTCGAAGCGAATGATGATTACTTTGAAGGAAGACCGTATTTAGATACTGTGACGTATAAAGTCATTCCTGACGCAAATGCTGCCGTTGCTCAGCTGCAGGCAGGCGATATTAATTTCTTTAATGTGCCCGCCACTGACTACAAAACGGCTGAAAAATTCAACAACCTAAAAATCGTTACTGATTTGGCATTAAGTTATGTGTACATCGGGTGGAATGAAAAAAATGAATTATTCAAGGATAAAAAGGTTCGTCAAGCGCTGACAACCGCTCTTGACCGCGAGTCAATCGTCAGCCAAGTATTAGATGGAGACGGCGAGGTAGCTTACATTCCGGAAAGCCCTTTATCTTGGAACTATCCTAAAGATATAGATGTTCCGAAATTTGAGTACAACGAGAAAAAAGCGAAACAGATGCTTGCAGAAGCCGGCTGGAAAGATACGAACGGTGACGGCATTCTGGATAAAGACGGAAAGAAATTCTCGTTTACCCTTAAAACGAACCAAGGAAACAAAGTCCGTGAAGACATCGCTGTCGTCGTTCAGGAACAGCTGAAAAAAATCGGCATTGAAGTGAAAACCCAGATCGTTGAATGGAGCGCTCTCGTTGAACAAATGAATCCTCCGAATTGGGATTTTGATGCAATGGTCATGGGATGGAGTTTATCCACATTCCCGGATCAATATGATATCTTCCATTCAAGCCAGATTAAAAAGGGTTTGAACTACGTTTGGTATAAAAATGCCGAAGCGGATAAACTCATGAAAGATGCAAAATCAATCAGTGACAGAAAGCAGTATTCAAAAGAATATGAGCAAATCTATCAAAAAATTGCGGAAGATCAGCCGTATACGTTCTTGTATTATCCTAACAACCATATGGCAATGCCGGAAAATCTTGAAGGATACAAATATCATCCGAAACGTGATTTGTATAATATTGAAAAATGGTGGCTTGCAAAATAAATTTCCCTTAAAGGGGAGGGAGAGCGTTTTCTCCCTCTTCTGTTTTTAATAAGGAAAGTAAAGGGGGACAAGTATATGGCTGCATATATTATCAGAAGAACCTTAATGTCTATCCCGATTTTATTGGGAATTACGATTTTATCATTTGTTATCATGAAAGCCGCGCCCGGAGATCCGATGACATTAATGATGGACCCGAAAATCAGCCAGGCTGACAGAGAGCAGTTTATTGAAAAATACGGTCTGAATGATCCTCAGTACGTTCAATATTTAAAGTGGCTAGGCAACATGGTGCAGGGTGATTTCGGAACGTCTATTGTCAGAAAAGGAACGCCTGTTTCAGAATTGATTATGGCAAGACTACCCAATACGCTCCTGCTGATGCTGGTTTCAACGATTTTGGCTCTTATGATTTCTATTCCGTTCGGTGTCCTGTCGGCAAAGCGGCCGTATTCAAAAATCGACTATGGCATTACATTTACCTCGTTTATAGGTCTGGCTATTCCAAACTTTTGGTTTGGATTAATTTTGATTATGGTGTTATCGGTAAATCTCGGCTGGTTTCCAACCGGGGGTGTCGAGACGCTGAATACCGAATTCAATATATTTGACCGGATTCATCATTTAATTCTGCCTGCATTCGTTCTAGCTACAGCTGACATGGCCGGACTGACGAGATACACGAGATCCAATATGCTTGATGTATTAAATCAAGATTATATTCGCACAGCGAGAGCAAAAGGATTTAAAGAGAACAGAGTGCTATTTAAACATGGATTAAGGAATGCATTATTACCCGTCATTACAATTTTCGGTTTGATGATTCCTTCATTTATCGGCGGATCTGTCGTTGTCGAACAAATTTTCACTTGGCCGGGATTAGGAAAGCTGTTTGTCGATTCAGCATTCCAGCGCGATTATCCGGTTATCATGGCAATGACTGTGATCTCGGCGGTTCTTGTCGTTGTCGGAAACCTCATTGCAGACATCCTTTACGCGATTGTTGATCCGCGGATCGAATATTAAAAGGAGGGAAACAGAGATGTCAGAGCTGCAAACAACTCCCTCGCCGGAGATCAGGCTGAAAGAAAATATTTCGAAAAAGCCAGAAACAATGACAAAGATTTTCTGGGAAAAATTCTCGAAAAACAAACTGGCCATTTTAGGTGCCGTTATTCTTTTTATCATTATTATGTCTGCTGTTTTCGCCCCTTTAATTGCACCTTATCCCCAAGAGCAGCAAAGCCTGCTTGATAAATATAAGGCGCCGGGCCTTGAACATCTGATGGGAACGGATAAATTTGGACGTGATATTTTCAGCCGGATCCTATATGGAGCGCGTGTCTCTTTATTGGTTGGATTTGCGTCCGTAGTCGGTTCGATTTTGATCGGAACGGTTTTAGGAGCATTAGCCGGATATTTCAGAGGAATAGTGGATGCTGTCATTATGCGTGTAGTTGACATTGTGTTATCCATTCCTGATATTTTCTTGTTGATCACGCTGGTCACCATCTTCAAGCCGGGTGTGGACAAACTGATTTTAATTTTCTGTCTCACAGGATGGACCACAACAGCACGATTAGTAAGGGGAGAATTCTTGTCGCTCCGTTCAAGGGAATATGTTCTTGCTGCTAAAACAATTGGAACAAAAACGCACAAAATTATTTTTTCTCATATCCTGCCCAATGCGTTAGGGCCGATTATCGTGTCAGCTACGCTGAAAGTAGGGTCTGTTATTCTAGCTGAATCGGCGCTAAGCTACTTGGGCTTTGGAATCCAGCCGCCAATCGCTAGCTGGGGGAACATGCTTCAAGACGCACAGAATTTCACAGTAATGATTCAAGCATGGTGGTACCCGTTATTTCCCGGGCTATTTATTTTAATGACCGTTTTATGCTTCAACTTTGTCGGTGATGGCCTGCGGGATGCGCTTGACCCGAAAAATATTAAATAAAAATGAATATCATATCTGTTATAAAATATCACCAAATCAGAAAAAAAGCAGATCTCCTTTTGTCAGAAAATATACAAAGAGATCTGCTTTTTGTGATTCTTGCATAAAACCAGTGATTCCAGATTTCCTCAATCTCTTGGAATAATTTCTCTATCCCTTGCCTATACTGTGGACAACAGTTTTTATAAAAGTGAGGGGTTAGAGATGTTATTTCTTCATGATGTGTGGGTCAATTGGTTTGAAGGGGAAGAAAATGGCTACAATGTATGCCACTTTCACGAATGGCGCAAGGAAGATACGGTTGAGCTTTTGGATCAGGTGCCGCTGTTAAGGGTGCCGTCAGTACTGTTTCATTACATAGAAAACGATTTGTCAGAGCTTCCGAAAGGTTTGCTTGAAGACGTACATCAGAAATCGTACATTCGGAAAAATCATGAGCGGACAAAGCTTGAGTATTGTTTTGTCGTAACAGATGGAATCGGCATTTTGGCTGTCGACACGATCGGCTACACGATCCCTGTCAGGAAAAGCCGTTTAATCCCAAGACAGGAGCAGCTCGTTTATGAAATGGTAAAAGATGTAGAGCCTGAAGCATATGAATTTGAGCCAAAGAAGCTGGAATCCTCCAAGGAATATCACATCTTATCATTAGCACCAGAACATGTCAGAGGACTGACGAGAAAAGAACGGCAAATCAAGCAGCTGATGTTTATGGCGCTTGACCAATTAAAAGGGCTGAAAAACCGGGCTGAAATCGGCTACTGGTACACAGAGTGGAATCCGCATATGTATGAACAAATCAAAAGGATGAGCTTTGAAGAGATTTGGGACATGCTGTATAACGAAACAATTGAAGGCTGGTCGGACAAGCACCTAGCTTTTTGCGAAAACCTAATAAAAGGACAGCCTTTTTTCGAAAAGTTATGGGAAATGGAAAACGAATCAAAGGTCAACTAAAAAAACCGCTCTTTGCAAAGAGCGGTTTTTTGATTAGCGTCTTTTTCTTCCAAGACCCATGGCATTCTCCATTTTTTTCAGCATTTTGTTTGCTGTCCGGTTCGCTCGTTCCGCGCCTTCATCAAGAATCCGGTCTAATTCTTCAGATTCTATCAGCTCGTAATAGCGGTCCTGGATCGGTTTTAATGCGTTCACCACGACTTCTGCCAAATCACCTTTAAACTCGCCGTAGCCTTTTCCTTCGTACTTTGCTTCAAGCTCTTCAATTGTCGTATTGCCGAGGATTGAATAAATTGTAAGAAGGTTTGAAACGCCCGGTTTGTTTTCCTTATCAAATTTCACAATGCCTTCAGAATCCGTTACAGCGCTTTTGATTTTCTTTTCAAGCTGCTTCGGCTCATCCAGCAATGTAATATAAGCTTTCTGATTCGGATCAGATTTGCTCATTTTCTTCAGCGGATCATTCAGAGACATGATACGTGCACCGACTTTTGGAATTTTCACTTCCGGAATCGTGAAGATGTCGTTGTATTTTTTGTTGAAGCGTTCTGCAAGATTCCGCGTCAGCTCAAGGTGCTGCTTTTGATCCTCACCGACAGGCACAAGATCCGTTCCGTACAGCAGAATATCAGCGGCCATTAGCGGCGGATATGTTAACAGGCCGGAGACGACAGCTTCATTGCCTTTGGATTTGTCCTTAAATTGAGTCATCCGCTCAAGCTCGCCGATATATGCGACACACTGCATCATCCATCCGGCCTGCGCATGCGCGGGGACCTCTGACTGAATAAACAATGTTGCTTTTTCTGGATCAAGTCCGACAGCTAAGTAAAGCGCCGCGAGATTGCGGATATTCTTTCTAAGCTCAAGCCGGTCTTGAGGAACAGTTATCGCATGCTGATCGACGATGCAAAAATAGCTGTTATAATCATGCTGCAGTTCGACAAACTGCTTCATTGCACCGATATAGTTGCCGAGCGTCACTGAGCCGCTTGGCTGAATGCCTGAAAAAATCGTTTGTTTCATGAAAACATCAACCTCATTTCTTAAAACATAATAAAAAAGGCTCATTCATCCCCTGTAAAAAAGGGACGAATGAACCGTGGTACCACCCTGATTATTCCATTAAAATGGAATCACTCTGACGTTTGTAACGGAGACTGCTCCGGCTGAGCCTACTTTTTTCCAGTTCGGTCAGCTGCTCCAAAGTCCATTCCACATTGCCCGTTATCTGCTCCCAGCACCGCAGACTCTCTTCAAACAGGTGAAATGTGTACTACTCTTTTTCATAGCAAGCTTTTCTTTTGATTGCTTCATTATAAATCAATTATAACCAATTGTCATCATGAAAAAACATTCTTTTTTCCAGTAAAATTGTAATAATATAAATAACACGAGTGCTGTAAAATCCTTAAATGATAACTGCTATCAGCGTAAAAACAGGCAGATATTATATGTAAAAAGCAATATGGGCAGAAAACACATGAAAAAGTTTTTAATCAATTTATGCTTTAAATGGTAGAAGGATATTATGTTCATGGAAGAAAAACTAACGAAGTTTAAATATTTTAAATTGATAAAATAATATTGCAATAAATTATTTGTTTCATTATAATGAACTTGTTCACTCTATTGTTACAGCTTTTTTACAAAAATAATCAGAAAAGACGGAACAGAATAAAAGTTGTGGAAACTCAGGTTCATTTGTCTGATATTTCTGAGGATTTAGCCGTAAGGAGCTGAAAATTATTATTAGGGGGTTTGCGAATATGAAAAAACGTTGGTCGATTGTCACGTTGATGCTCATTTTCACTCTCGTGCTGAGCGCGTGCGGCTTTGGCGGCAGCGGATCAAACGGTGAAGGGAAAAAGGACAGTAAAGGAAAGACGACACTTAACATTAATATTAAAACTGAGCCGTTCTCCTTACATCCGGGATTGGCAAATGATTCAGTATCAGGCGGTGTCATCCGTCAGACTTTTGAAGGATTGACACGTATCAATGCAGATGGTGAGCCTGAAGAAGGCATGGCTTCTAAAATTGAAACGAGCAAGGACGGAAAGACATATACATTTACCATTCGTGATGGTGTGAAATGGTCTAATGGAGACCCTGTAACAGCACAAGATTTTGAATATGCTTGGAAATGGGCGCTTGATCCTAATAACGAATCACAATACGCTTACCAGCTCTACTACATAAAAGGTGCTGAAGCGGCGAATACCGGCAAAGGCAGCCTAGATGATGTGGCAGTAAAAGCTGTGAATGACAAAACGCTGAAGGTTGAATTAAATAACCCGACTCCATATTTCACTGAATTAACTGCGTTCTATACGTATATGCCGATCAATAAGAAAATTGCAGAGAAAAATAAAAAGTGGAATACAAATGCCGGAGATGATTATGTATCAAACGGGCCGTTCAAAATGACGGCATGGAAACACAGCGGTTCTATTACTCTCGAAAAAAATGACCAGTATTGGGATAAAGACAAAGTCAAACTGAAGAAAATCGATATGGTTATGATCAACAATAACAATACGGAACTGAAAAAATTCCAAGCTGGCGAACTTGATTGGGCCGGTATGCCGCTCGGACAGCTTCCGACAGAATCTCTGCCGACCCTGAAAAAAGACGGTTCTTTACATGTTGAGCCGATTGCAGGTGTGTATTGGTACAAATTCAACACTGAAGCTAAGCCGTTAGACAACGTAAATATCCGTAAAGCTCTAACATATTCGATTGACCGTCAGTCGATTGTTAAAAACGTTACACAAGGAGAGCAAATCCCGGCAATGGCTGCAGTGCCGCCTACAATGAAGGGATTTGAGGATAACAAAGAAGGATACTTCAAAGACAATGATGTCAAAACAGCAAAAGAATACCTTGATAAAGGCCTAAAAGAAATTGGCTTAAGCAAGGCGTCTGATTTGCCAAAAATCAAATTGTCTTACAATACTGATGACGCACATGCGAAAATCGCTCAAGCAGTACAAGAAATGTGGAAGAAAAATTTAGGTGTTGATGTTGAGCTTGATAACTCAGAGTGGAATGTCTATATTGATAAGCTCCACAGCCAAGATTATCAAATCGGCCGTATGGGCTGGCTCGGCGACTTCAATGATCCTATCAACTTCCTTGAATTGTTCCGTGACAAAAACGGAGGAAATAACGATACAGGCTGGGAAAATCCAGAATTCAAAAAGCTTCTGAATCAGTCACAAACTGAAACAGATAAAACAAAACGTGCAGAGCTGCTGAAAAAAGCAGAAGGTATTTTCATTGATGAAATGCCGGTTGCCCCAATCTATTTCTATACTGATACTTGGGTACAGGATGAAAACCTAAAAGGTGTTATCATGCCAGGTACTGGTGAGGTTTATTTCAGAAACGCATATTTTAAATAAGGCTACGTCTGAAAATAAAAGACCTCAAGGTATATGGGGAGAAAAGCCCCATATACCTTTCTTACTGATGGAGTATAAAAATGTAAAAACCATGGAGGTGTTCCCCCTTGCTAAAATATATCGGAAGACGTTTAGTCTATATGATTATCACACTATTTGTGATTGTAACTGTGACATTCTTCTTAATGCAAGCAGCACCGGGCGGGCCATTTTCAGGTGAGAAAAAGCTTCCGCCTGAAATTGAAGCAAATTTAAATGCGCATTATGGCTTGGACAAGCCGCTGTTTGTACAATATGTCAGTTATTTGAAATCAGTTGCAATGTGGGATTTCGGACCGTCATTTAAATATAAAGGTCAGAGTGTTAACGACCTGATCAGTTCAGGTTTCCCCGTTTCATTTACTCTTGGAGCAGAAGCTATTCTCCTCGCTTTAGCGTTAGGTGTATTGTTTGGGGTCATTGCAGCCCTTTACCATAATAAGTGGCAGGATTATACCGTCGCGATTTTAACGATATTTGGTATTTCGGTTCCGAGCTTTATCATGGCGGCTGTTCTGCAATATGTGTTCTCCATGAAGCTTGGGCTGTTTCCGGTCGCGGGGTGGGATTCCTGGGCATACACCTTTTTGCCTTCAATCGCACTTGCTTCCATGCCGATGGCGTTTATTGCCAGACTTTCCCGTTCAAGCATGATCGAAGTGTTAAACAGTGATTATATCCGCACAGCGAAAGCGAAAGGGCTGTCCCGCCCAGCGGTTACAGTGCGGCACGCCATTCGAAACGCGCTTTTGCCGGTTGTTACATATATGGGCCCGATGGCCGCACAGGTCTTAACGGGGAGCTTCATTATTGAAACCATTTTTGGGATCCCGGGGCTTGGTGCACACTTCGTCAACAGTATTACAAACCGTGATTATACGGTCATTATGGGTGTAACGGTGTTCTTCAGTGTCATCCTGCTATTGTGTGTATTAATCGTAGATGTGTTATACGGCATTATTGATCCGAGAATCAAGCTTTCCAAAGCAAAGAAAGGAGCCTAGGCCATGCAGAACATTCCGAAAAACATGTTTGAACCAGCCGCAGCGAATGCCGGCGATGCAGAAAAAATAAGTAAAAAGAGCCTTTCCCTCTGGAAAGATGCGATGCTTCGCTTCCGCAGCAATAAGCTTGCAATGGTCGGGCTTATCATTATCGTACTTATTATCCTTATGGCTATTTTTGCGCCGATGTTCTCAAGGTATGATTATTCAACTACTAATCTCTTAAATGCGGATAAGCCGCCTTCAAAAGATCACTGGTTCGGAACAGATGATCTTGGACGGGACATTTTCGTCCGTACATGGGTAGGGGCGCGAATCTCAATCTTTATCGGTGTTGCAGCTGCTGTTCTCGATTTGCTGATCGGCGTCATTTGGGGGAGCATTTCAGGCTTCCGCGGAGGCAGAACGGACGAAATCATGATGCGTATCGCTGATATCCTTTGGGCAGTTCCTTCATTATTAATGGTTATCTTACTGATGGTTGTTCTTCCGAAAGGTCTATTTACGATTATTATTGCCATGACGATTACAGGCTGGATTAATATGGCCAGAATCGTGCGCGGACAAGTGCTGCAGCTGAAGAATCAGGAGTATGTGCTTGCTTCACAGACACTGGGTGCAAAAACATCCCGTCTTCTGTTTAAACATATCGTGCCAAACGCAATGGGTTCTATTTTGGTCACGATGACACTGACAGTTCCTACTGCGATTTTCACAGAAGCCTTTTTAAGCTATTTGGGACTTGGTGTTCCGGCTCCGCTGGCAAGCTGGGGAACGATGGCTTCTGACGGATTGCCTGCATTGACCTATTATCCGTGGCGTTTATTCTTCCCTGCCGGATTTATCTGCATTACAATGTTTGGCTTTAACGTTGTCGGCGACGGATTAAGAGACGCATTGGATCCTAAGTTACGTAAATAAGGGAGTGATACGGGTGACACGCCTATTAGAAGTAAAAGATTTAGCAATTTCATTTAAAACATATGGCGGAGAGGTCCAGGCGATCCGCGGAGTGAATTTCCATCTGGATAAAGGGGAGACGCTGGCCATTGTTGGAGAATCAGGTTCCGGAAAAAGTGTAACCTCTCAAGCGATTATGAAGCTGATTCCAATGCCTCCGGGTTATTTCAAACGCGGTGAGATCCTGTTTGAAGGAAAGGATCTGGTGCCGCTGTCCGAAAAAGAAATGCAAAATGTCCGGGGAAAAGAGATCGGCATGATATTCCAAGATCCGATGACCTCTTTAAATCCAACGATGAAGGTCGGTAAACAAATTACGGAAGTGCTTTTTAAACACGAAAAGATCTCGAAGGAAGCGGCTAAAAAACGCGCGGTTGAACTGCTGGAATTAGTCGGTATCCCAATGCCGGAAAAGCGGGTGAACCAATTTCCGCATGAATTTTCAGGCGGGATGAGACAGAGGGTTGTCATTGCCATGGCGCTTGCAGCGAATCCGAAACTTCTGATCGCCGATGAGCCGACAACTGCTCTTGATGTAACGATTCAAGCGCAAATTTTGGAATTAATGAAGGATTTGCAAAAGAAAATTGACACGTCCATCATCTTTATCACACACGATCTTGGTGTTGTGGCTAACGTTGCTGACCGGGTCGCTGTCATGTACGCGGGACAGATTGTAGAAACCGGTACGGTAGACGAAATCTTCTACGATCCGAGACATCCGTACACTTGGGGGCTTCTTGCATCCATGCCGACACTGGAAAGTTCAGGAGAGGAAGAGCTGACTGCAATTCCGGGCACGCCGCCTGATTTGACAAACCCGCCAAAAGGAGATGCTTTTGCCCTGCGGAGTCCTTACGCGATGAAAATCGATTTTGAACAGGAGCCGCCAATGTTTAAGGTATCCGATACTCATTATGTCAAATCGTGGCTGCTTCATCCTGACGCGCCAAAGGTAGAGCCGCCTGAAGCGGTAAAAGCGAAAATGCGTAAACTGGCAAACACGTTTGAAAAACCTGTCTTAGTGAGAGAAGGTGAATAAATTGACTGAAAAACTATTAGAAATCAAACATTTAAAACAGCACTTTGTCACGCCGAGAGGAACGGTTAAGGCTGTAGATGATTTATCATTTGATATCTATAAAGGTGAAACATTAGGGCTGGTTGGTGAATCTGGCTGCGGTAAATCGACAACAGGCCGTAGCATTATCCGGCTGTACGAAGCAACCGATGGTGAGGTGCTGTTTAACGGTGAAAATGTGCACGGGAGAAAATCGCGGAAAAAGCTGCTGGAATTCAACCGCAAAATGCAGATGATTTTCCAAGACCCCTATGCATCCCTGAATCCGAGAATGACAGTTGCTGATATTATTGCTGAAGGCCTTGATATTCATAAGCTGGCGAAAACGAAAAAAGAGCGGATGCAGAGGGTTCATGAACTATTGGAAACAGTTGGTTTAAACAAGGAACACGCGAATCGCTATCCGCATGAATTTTCCGGCGGCCAGCGCCAAAGAATCGGGATTGCCAGAGCGCTTGCTGTTGATCCGGAATTCATTATCGCGGATGAGCCGATTTCCGCTTTGGATGTATCCATTCAAGCGCAGGTCGTGAATTTAATGAAAGAACTGCAAAAAGAAAAAGGGCTCACATACCTGTTTATTGCCCACGATTTATCGATGGTCAAATACATCAGTGACCGCATTGGCGTCATGTATTTCGGGAAACTGGTTGAGCTTGCGCCGGCAGATGAGCTTTATGAAAATCCGCTTCACCCATATACAAAATCATTGCTTTCTGCGATTCCGCTTCCTGATCCGGACTATGAGAGAAATCGCGTCCGCCAGAAATATGATCCGTCCGTCCATCAATTAAAGGATGGGGAAACGATGGAATTCCGTGAAGTCAAACCGGGACATTTTGTGATGTGCACGGAAGCCGAATTTAAAGCTTTTTCATGATTCATCAATCCTTCAAGAGATTTCTCTTGAAGGATTTTTTTGCGTCCTCATAGAAAGTGAGAATGATAACATTTACAATTAGAGGAAAAAGCGGAGGCGAAATACGATCCAATTTCTGCATAACAAAAATGTTTTTGTGCTATTGCTGTCTCAATCTTTTCAATCTTTAGCAGGAGTCCTCGTCACAATCGTTTTAATGGTCCGGGTCTATCAAATGACTGACTCCGTTTTTTTGGCGGGCCTTATTTTATCGTTCATGTCGTTTGCGAGTATAGCAGCAAGCTTTTGCGTCTCTCCGGTGCTTCGCATTCTCGGTTTTAAAAAGGTGCTTGCGGGAGCGAATCTGCTGAGAGCGGTCTTTACAATACTGATGGCATACAGCGTCACTCATCACGGACAGGCATTCTTTTGGATTACGCTGCTGTTTGTGTTTTGTTTTTCCTTCGCGGGCGCTTTTTTTCAGCCGGCAAGATTTGCGCTGCTGCCGATTATTGTTCCAAAGAAGCAATATGTAAAAGCGAATGGTGTGATCTCCCTCTCGAATCAATTGTTCTTAACAGCAGGCTGGGGCCTTGGAGGCCTTCTGACGTACGCCGTCCCTTTTGAACTCGTTGTCGGCGCTGCCATTTGCCTGTTAGTTCTATCGGGAGCTTCCATCAGTGTGCTGCATGTAAATGAAGAAGAGGCTGTAGGAACTGCTGAAACAGCATCTGTCAGAAGTATATGAAAGGATTTAATGATCATCCCTATTGTAAGAGACATTACTGTAATGGACATGATAGAAGCTTTGGCGGGTTCCGTATGGTCATCTGCTATTCTCCTCGCATTTACTGCGGCTGTTTTGCATGAAACAGAGGTGTGGTGGGGGATGTTTAACGCTTCCTATTTTATAGGCGCAATTGTCGGCAGTGTGATTGCCATTCGTTTTTCTTCTTTTTTTGAGCGGAATATGGGTTATGCCATTATGTTCAGCTCGCTTGTAATGTCGGCGCTGACCCTTTTGTTTTCATTTTCTCCAGTCCCATTTGTATGCGCTCTGGCTTGTGCTGCAATGGGGCCTTTTTATCAGGTGCGTGATATTTGCCAGGAAACCATGCTGCAGGAGGTTATTCCCGAGCAGAAACGAATCGGAATCATGGCTGCAAAAAATGCGATTTTGACTCCTTGGTCAGGCGTCACCTACTCCATTATGGGGCTAGTGGCTGATGCTGCTGGTGCGAAAATAGCTTTTATCGCGGCTGCTGCATTATATATCATGACATTTCTGATTGCACTGGCGCAGCCCCGCCTGATTCATTACAGGCGGGAAAATCGAGTTCAATGAGAAACACTTCAAAATGAACGGAGCAGCTGGCTCCGTTTTGCTGAAAAAAAAATGAAACCATGGCGGAAGTTCGCACGTCTTTATAGATGTAAGGCTGTTTAAACAAGAAGAAATGGGGTATATCTAAAAGTATGAAGACAACGAACTCATAAGGAGCAAATCAATGAACTGGTATGAAAAGCTTAGCGAGTACTTTCCAATTGAAGAAATGAAATCAAAAGCGCATATGGAAGCTCTTCTGAAAGAGCGAAGCGATATTTATCATAAAGATGAAGGCAAACATCATATTTTAATGTTTGCGGAATTCGATTCTTTTATCTTCGTTGATTATCTGTATGTGTCTAAGGATGCAAGAGGGCAGGGGCTTGGCGGCAAATTGATCGCGAAGCTGAAAAAGAAAAATAAGCCCATATTGCTCGAGGTGGAACCTGTGGATGAAGATGATACTGATACAGAAAAACGCCTGAGGTTTTATCAAAGAGAGCATTTCAAGCATGCTCAGTCAATTGGGTACCGGCGCCGGTCATTGGCTACGAATGAAGTAAACAAGATGGAGATTCTGTACTGGTCACCAAAAACAGAATCCGAAGAAGAAATTCTTGAAGCCATGAAACAGACATATGAAAACATTCATACTTATAAAGACGAGAAATGGTACGGGGAATCGTACGAAAAAACGGATGAAGTCCTGAAACTCATTGATGAAGAAAAACAAAAAAATATTTTCGATCAGTTAAGCTAATTGAGAATTAGAACATATCATGGACATTAAAAATTTGCTGGATTGACACATTTTTTTCTTAGGATACTGTTCACACTTACTTTTTTATAGTATAATACCTGTAAAGATTCCTTTTTTAGAGTAATTTCAATTTAAGAATAAAATAGATGTTCATCCTACTAATTAGAGGAGTGAAGATGAATGGTTACACTATACACATCACCAAGCTGTACTTCATGCAGAAAGGCGAGAGCGTGGCTCGAGGAGCACGATATTCCATTTGTAGAAAGAAACATTTTCTCTGAACCTTTATCAATTGATGAAATAAAACAAATTCTTCGAATGACTGAGGATGGAACAGATGAAATCATCTCAACCCGTTCAAAAGTATTCCAAAAACTGAATGTGAACGTTGAATCTATGCCGTTGCAAGATTTGTACCGCTTGATCAACGAGCATCCAGGGTTGCTTCGCCGTCCGATCATCATTGACGAAAAACGTTTGCAGGTCGGATATAACGAAGACGAAATCAGACGTTTCCTGCCAAGAAAAGTTCGCTCTTTCCAATTAAGAGAAGCACAGCGTTTGGCAAACTAATAGATCGTATCATCAAAAGAAGGCTGAGTCATCAGCCTTCTTTTATTTTTCAACCTGCTGGTAATAAATGCTCGCAAGGATGACAAACGCAACCGTCAAAATGGGGAGGAGCGTTTCAACTGTGCCGTGCTGCGCCATAAAAAGAGACAGCTTTTTGTCTCTGACAATCATTTCTCCGCCAGTATAAGCAAGCAGCCCGCTTCCCGCGTAAATCAGAAGCGGTATTTTCTCTAGTGCAATATGGATGAGTTTGCTGCCCCAAATAATAACCGGAACCGATACACACAAACCTATAACAACGAGAGAAAACTCACCGTGTGAAGCTCCCGCAACTGCGATGACGTTGTCCAGGGACATAAAGAGATCTGCAAGCACAATCGTTCGTATCGCTCTCCACAGGGAGGTGCTGCTTTTAATGTGCTTCGTGTCTTTTTTTTCAATCAGCAGCTGATATCCTAAATACAGCAGGAAAATTCCGCCGGCGCACTGCAAGAACGGAATGTTCAAAAGATATACAGCTGCACTTGTTAATCCGATTCTCATGGCAACGGCAATAAATGTTCCGAGAATAATGGCCTGCTGTCTTTGCTTGTCCGGCAAATGTCTGCTGGCCATGGCAATAACAACCGCATTATCTCCGCCGAGGATCAGGTCAATCCCAACAATGACAAGCAGAGAAATCAGATAGTCATGCTCCATGAAGCGGCACCTCGCTTTCAGTTCTTCGCTTGTACTACTACTATATGAGACAGGTCGTATTTTATGATATCAGCCGCCTGAACTGCCATTTTTTAGGCAAAGGTGCATTTTTATTTCTTTTGTGACTGTTTTATCATAAAATAGAAATACAAAGGAATTCACACTGGCCTTGGTTAAGGTTAAGATGTGGACGGAATGGGTAAAGTGTAGTAAAGTACAATTAATCGGGAGCTTAGATGTCCCTTCAACATCTTATATAGAAGGGAAGGTTGGCAAATGGAAATTGAAAGAATTAACGAGCATACAGTAAAATTTTATATGTCTTACGGAGATATTGAAGATCGCGGTTTTGACAGAGAAGAAATTTGGTATAACCGTGAGCGCAGTGAAGAACTTTTCTGGGAAGTCATGGATGAAGTTCATGAAGAAGAGGAATTCGCTGTGGAAGGCCCACTTTGGATTCAAGTTCAGGCACTGGACAAAGGATTAGAAATCATCGTCACAAAAGCCCAGCTTTCCAAAGACGGACAAAAGCTCGAACTGCCGATTCCTGAGGATAAAAAGCAAGAACCAGCATCTGAGGATCTTGACGCCTTGCTGGATGATTTCCAGAAAGAAGAGCAAGCCGTCAATCAGGAAGAGAAGGAGCAAAAGCTTCAATTTGTCTTGCGATTTGGCGATTTTGAGGATGTTATTTCTCTATCTAATTTGAACGTTAACGGAAGCAAAACGACTTTATATTCGTTTGAGAACCGATATTATTTATATGTAGATTTTTGCAATATGACTGATGAAGAGGTTGAAAATCAGCTAAGCATCCTGCTGGAGTACGCAACTGAATCCTCAATCAGCATACACCGTCTTGAAGAGTACGGCAAGCTGATTATTTCAGAGCATGCTCTAGAAACGATAAAAAAACACTTTGCATCATAGCAAACCGATTTCCTTCCGGAAATCGGTTTTTTTTATGCACGAAAATGCCATTTTAGAGATGTGAAAAATCAAAAACATATAGACAAGCAGAAAAAACAGCGAACAGGAGTTGATCATCTTTTCCAGAAAGTATACTTCATCTGGAAAGGAGAGATGACAATTGTTTAGTGCTGTGACTGAAGACGGCCAAATGTTTCACCTTCTAGGCGCTCAGCAAAACCAGAAATTAAAGCGGAGACGGTTCTTCTGTCCGGTATGCGGAGGAGAGCTAGCTGTGAAGCTCGGACTTCAAAAAGCGCCGCATTTTGCCCATAAACAGAACAAGTCCTGCTCCATAGCCATCGAACCGGAAAGCGCCTACCACTTAGAAGGAAAAAGACAGCTGTATGTATGGCTGAAAACACAACGGGCTTCACCAATATTGGAGCCGTATATAAGGACAATCAACCAAAGACCGGACGTCATGGCAAGAATCAAGGAGCATATGCTTGCTGTTGAATATCAATGCGCCACTATCGCTCCAGATGTCTTTCAAAAGCGGACAGAGGGCTTCAAACAAGAAGGAATCATCCCGCAGTGGATTATGGGTTACAGCCGCTTAAAACGGACTGCTTCGTCCTTTTATCAGCTTTCAGCTTTTCATTGGCAGTTTATCAATGCAAGTCCATACAGAGAACTGATATGTTATTGTCCTGAAAGGCGCTCTTTTCTCCGGCTCAGCCACATCATTCCATTCTACACAAACCATTCTTATTCCTCAGTCCAAACGATCCCTATCCATCGGGCAGGTGTAGGCGATCTTTTTTTCACTGAACCGAAACCCTCAATTCAATATTCAGGCTGGACGAAAGCGATTCACCGTTTTCGCCATAAACCCCATCGGTTTAACTCAAAGGAAACAAATCGCCTTAGGCTGCTGTTTTATGAGAAGCGGCAGACGCCTTTTTCTTTTCTGCCGACTGAAGTGTTTGTTCCTGTTAGAAAAGGGGCAGTTTTTAAGAGTCCGGTTTTTGTGTGGCAGGGGTTTCTTTATTTGTTTATGACGGATCTTGGAGATAAACGTGCGCCAATTCATTTTTCAGCCGTTTTGCAGCAGTGCAAACTGCACATTCATAATAAGAACATTGCACTCAGGTTTGAATGCAGCGAAGAGTGTCTTTCAGAAGCGGTTAAACAGTATATTGATTTTTTGTGCAAGAAGGGATTTTTAAGGGAGACTCAGAAAGAAGTATATGTGCTGAATCAGCCTGCAGGCGGCATACACACAATGCAGGATCTCATAGAAAGAGACCGCAGCTGGTTTATAGAATGAGTTTGTCTTATTTGGCTCACCCTAAGACAAAGGTGGTGGGCAGGCTGTGAAAGGCACAAAAGGAAAGGTTTTTCGTGTTTTTACTGCTTTTTTGGCATTCGTTCTCTTCATTACTGCATATGATTTGACAAAAGGCAGTGAAAAACCGGAAGATATTCACAACACAAGTTTATTGAGAAACAGCTGTTTTTTCAATTGGCTTGAATCAAAGAAGACGAGGGGGATCACCATGGCTGAGGAAAAAAAAGCAAACCAACTGCCTGACAGAAGTGAGGTAAAGGCAGAAGACACATGGAGACTTGAGGATATTTTTCCTAGTGATGAGGCCTGGAATAAAGAATTTCAAGCTGTAAAAGAATTAATTCCGAATTTATCTAAGTATAAAGGAAAGCTGGCAGATTCAGCTGATCATTTATACGAGGCTCTTACGTATCAAGATAAAGTGATGGAGCGGCTGGGTAGGCTGTACACATATGCGCATATGCGCTCTGACCAGGATACTGGGAACTCCTTTTACCAGGGGCTGAATGACAAGGCGGGAAACCTGTATACACAGGCCGCAAGCGCGACAGCTTATTTGGTTCCGGAGATTTTATCCATAGAAGAAGACAAACTTCAGCAGTTCATTCTTGAAAAAGAAGAATTAAAGCTGTATTCTCATGCGATTGAGGAGATTACAAAGGAACGTCCGCATGTGCTGAGCGAGAAGGAAGAGGCACTGCTTGCTGAAGCCTCCGAGGTACTGGGGTCATCTTCAAATACATTCAGCGTGTTAAATAACGCAGATATAACGTTTCCGTCCATTAAAGACGAAGATGGGAATGAAAAACAGATCACTCACGGCAACTTTATTAATTTCTTGGAAAGTGAAAACCGTGAAGTCCGCAAAAATGCGTTTGACGCAGTGTATAAAACGTACGGACAATATAAAAACACAATGGCCACGACGCTTAGCGGCACTGTGAAAAAGGACAACTTCTACGCGAGAGTGAAAAAGTACAAGTCCGCGCGTGAGGCTGCGCTTTCTAACAACAGTATTCCTGAGGAAGTATACGATAACCTTGTTAAGACGATTAATAAGCATTTGCCGCTCCTGCACCGCTATATTGCGCTAAGAAAGAAAGTGCTTGAGCTTGATGAAGTGCATATCTATGACCTGTATACACCGCTTGTGAAAGATGCTGGGATGAAGGTGACATACGAGGAAGCCAAAGATTACATGCTGAAAGGCCTCGCACCTTTAGGGGAAGAATATGCCTCTATCCTAAAAGAAGGACTGGAAAACCGCTGGGTGGACGTTTACGAAAATAAAGGCAAACGCAATGGGGCTTATTCATCAGGAGCTTACGGCACGAATCCGTATATTTTGATGAACTGGCATAATAACGTCAATAATCTCTTTACGCTCGTGCACGAGTTTGGACATTCCGTACACAGCTACTATACGAGAAAGCACCAGCCTTATCCATACGGCAATTACAGTATCTTTGTCGCGGAAGTTGCCTCTACGACAAATGAAGCGCTCCTTGGCGAATATTTGCTGAACAATTTAGAGGATGAAAAACAGCGCTTATATATTCTCAACCATATGCTTGAAGGCTTCAGGGGAACGGTTTTCAGACAAACGATGTTCGCTGAATTTGAACATCTGATCCATACAAAGGCGCAAGAAGGCGAGCCGCTTACACCTGAGCTTCTGACAAATGTCTATTACGACCTGAATAAAAAGTATTTTGGAGACGGCATGGTGATTGATAAGGAAATCGGCCTTGAATGGTCGCGTATTCCGCACTTCTATTACAATTACTATGTGTATCAGTATGCGACAGGGTACAGTGCTGCCCAAGCATTAAGCAGCCAGATTTTGAAGGAAGGAAAGCCGGCGGTTGACCGTTATATTGACTTCCTGAAAGCGGGAAGCTCACAATACCCGATTGATGTCCTGAAAAAAGCGGGTGTTGATATGACGTCTCCAGAGCCAATCGAAGCCGCGTGCAAAATGTTTGAAGAAAAACTTGATGAAATGGAAGAGCTGCTGATGAAAGTCAAGCAGTCTTAAAAAAGTAAGCCTGTGCGGAAATGACGCACAGGCTTTTTTAAAACCCTTTAAAGGTTTTCCGGTGATTCAAGCGGTAGAGGGTAAACAAAATAGACAGAAACAGCAGAGGAGAGGTAATATAAAGCGGCAGCATATGCATCATGCCTAAGATATTCAAGCAGAAAAAAACAGCAATGCACACAATTGAGATCAAAGTAGACATCATGGCGGTCCTCCTCGTCCTTTTTCCATATAAGGATATGAGTGAATGCACTTCGTTATGTTTTGTGACAAAAATATGAACATTAAGCATAGAGGTTGTCAAAAGTCGACATCTTTTGTTATCATAAGGATGTGAAATTGATCACAAACAAACATTACCCCTTTGTTTGACCGTGAAAAATTTCTCCCATCCCCTTTGTTGTCGTTAAGACATATGAAACCGCGCTTATCCCGGCGCGGTTTCTTTAGTGCTAAAAACGGAACGTACGTTTGGTTATGGCGTAAAAAAACAGCCTCAAGCATATGCACGCCTGCGGCTATTTTTCACATGATTGATATTCATCAGAATAAGTGCTGAGAGACTTCCAAAACATTCCGTGTTTGGCTTCCACTTTGGCAACCTTTTTAGCAAATGCCAGTTTTTTCATTTCTTTTTCTACCTCTTCAAGGCTCAGGTCATATACAAGAGCAATTTCCTTCGAGGCAACGAAGCGGAAATATTCAATAAAACATTCTAAAGGCGGTGTTTCCGACGGCTTCGGCTCGTCGCCAAGCATCTCAAATAAAATTTCTTCATATACATCATATGAGTAGCTGCCAGGAACTTTAAGCCCTTCATCCTCATGCTGCGTATTAAAAAACGTCAGTGTCGGATTAACAGAAACATCCATCTCAGCAGCAATTTTCATGTCACATTGAAGCGCCTTGACCGCGCTTTGAGAATGCAGATCTTTTTTGAATTCTTCAAGATCGAGACTTGTATTTTCAGCAATCTCCAAAAGCACGTTTTCATCCGTAATATTTTTCTTTGAAACAAATAGGCTCTCCTGCATATTTCTGAGAAATTGCATGCCGGCTTTCCGTCCTTGCAATTCGGCTGCTTTAAAAGCGAGAGCAGCCATATAAGGCGATGAAAGCGGCTGATCCTGTTCGAACCAGACATTGCCGTCACATGACATGCCAGAGCGGCTCGCGATCTTTTCCCATGCTTCTGCGAGAAGATGCTTTTTTCGCTTTTTATTTAAAGCGGTAAGGCTTGCGGAAGCGATAATGCGTAAGGTGAAAAAACGTCCGTATCTGATTTTTAGCTTTTTGATGACGGGCTCTAAGGACCAGCATTCAGGACATAAAGGGTCTACAAACATATAAATTTCAAGCGGTTTTTTTGGATGACCGTGGCAATGGGCGAAGTATAGCTCATGCTGATAGTTTGTCAAGATGATCGATCCTCCGCTTCCGTTTGATTCACCATATGCCTTGCTGTCAACTCCAGCCGGCCAAACAAAAACTCACGAATTTCGCCCTCCAGCCCTACATGGTCCATTGCGTCCTTCATACAGCTGAGCCACGCATCAGCTCTCTCGTTTGTAATTGGAAAGGGAAGATGCCTTGCTCTGAGCATAGGATGGCCGTGCTCCTCAGTATAAAGAGGAGGCCCGCCTAAATACTGAGTTAAGAATTGCTTCTGTTTCCTGGCGGTTTCTGTCAAATCGCTTGGAAAAATCGGCTTCAGCAAAGGATGAGACGCGACACGCTCATAAAAAGTATCAACAAGTTGCGATAGAAGTTCCTCTCCAATCGCTTCATAAGGTGCGTTAAACGATTGTCCCATGTTGACTACTCCTTTAAATATGGCTAATAGGAATCATAAATCCTATTGCAAAAAGTAATTTTCTGTATTTCATTGTTTCATCTAGATTTATTTTAGCAACAAGGCATCATTTCTACAAACAAACTGCCTTTTATGCGTTTGATGACTCATTTCGGCTGACAGCCGGGGTTTGTATTTCATATCATATCACATAAAAATCAGGAATGCGTAAGATTTCACTTCGCAAAAAAACCAGAGGGAAAGAGCACCTCTGGTTACGCGTAATAAGCTGAAGTTATTTTTTTTACATAGTTTTGCGTTTCTCGGAAAGGAGGAATGCCTCCGTATCGGTCAACATTCCCCGGTCCGGCGTTGTAAGCCGCTAATGCCATAGACACATTGCCGTCGTATTTATCCAGCATTTGTTTTAAATATTTCGTTCCGCCCTCCACATTTTGCTGTGGATCAAGCGGATTGGAAACGCCAAGTGAGCTTGCTGTTGACGGCATCAGCTGCATGAGGCCCATCGCACCTGCTCCGCTGACCGCTTTTGCATTAAAGCCTGATTCCTGTTTGATGACGGCACGGATCAGTTTTTCATCAACGCCATATTTATCAGCGGCTTTTTTAATCGCACTGTCAATAGAGAAGTCTCCCGAACTGATCTGATTTGCTTCATGTTTGTTTGAAGCTGAATCTGCAGCAGCTGTTTCAGTGCTTTCTGCCGCTTTTGTGATTGAGCCTGAATTGCTGCTCGTATATGAGTTAAGCCCATACGCTGAAAGCAGTGACGGCGCTGTTGTATTCGCGCTGTTCAGCATGCTGAGCGGGCTTGGCGATGAAGAAGGTGCTGATTGTTGAGATGTCAGACCGTTTGTATATTGGCTGAGCAAAGAACTGAAACTTGAAAGCGGGCTTTCCGTATTCTGAGTGTCCGTGCTGCTGCGTGCATTAGATATGGACTGTAATGCCTGAAGCTGAAGTAATGCTGCCCAATTCGTTACATTCACGATGTCATTCCACCTTATATAGACTTTCGTTTTTCTTCATAAAAACGCAGAATTTTATTTTTGGTTTCGCGCTGAGGAATGCTGAATTGCTGAAGCAGCTTTTCGAAGGCTTGTCTGCCCTCATGCCAATCCGCAGCCTCAAATTCAATTTCATAGTCCTCTTTATTTAAATATCGGCTGTGGTCTAAAACTATTAAGCCTTTTTCTGTTTCTTTTTCCGCACGGTTTGTTGCTAAAGATCCAAAGTATTGAATGGCATCCGTATCGATCTGAAGCTTGTGCAGCTGGTCCTTCACAGGGCCCTCGGGAACTGAAAATCCAGCGAGATCTGATACCTCTGAAAGCTGCTGGTGCGTTTCCAGAAGTCCCACATCAGCCGGCTCCTTTAATGTAAGGACATACTTTCCGTTTTTTCTGCGGATACGAAGCGCAGCTTGTTTTTGTTTCAGCGCGAAGCTGTCTGTATCAAAATAATGATTCTTTTGATCTGTAAAATCTTTTTCTGTCAGCTGGAGTGCCGCTGCTATGTTTTTGAATTCTTGTTTGGTCAGCATGTTTTTAAATTCGATTTCAATTTCTTGGCTCATGATGCTCTTCCTTTCCGCCCTGTAAATCTTATTTTTACTATTATCTCTTTAGATGTTAGGTTTATCAATATCGAGCTCGATATGATAAAATGAATCTGTACTTTGTTTAAAAAAGGAGAGCATTATGCAAAACAGAATCGAAATTTTGAATGTAACATTATCGGATGATCAGCTTCGCCTTGCCTGTCAGACAGGAGGAAACGAAGCGGAACGCAAGCCGTCAGGTCAAATGCTTGTTGATTCTGACCACTTTGCTTTTGTATACATACTTGAATTAGCTGATTCTTTTGAATATGTCATTATAAAGGAACATGTATGGCCGGAACTGAAGCAGGCCCATGCACACAAAACACCGGTTGTTTTAGAGGCAGGAGACCAAACAATTGAACTGGCAGGCCTGCATGAGGAGCTGGAATATCTTTTAGAAAATATAAAAGATAATGCAAACTATGGAGAAGAAATGGAAGAAAAAGTGAAACGCGTGTTTTTATAGAAACTGGTTCGGAATTGGGGGATGTATGATGGATGACAAACAATGGGAGCGTTTTTTAGTGCCGTACCGCCAGGCTGTCGAAGAGTTGAAAGTGAAGCTCAAGGGGATCCGCACACTATATGAATACGAGGACGACCATTCACCGATCGAATTTGTGACCGGACGCGTCAAGCCTGTGGCGAGCATACTTGAAAAAGCGAGACGGAAAAGCATACCGCTGCATGAAATTGAAACCATGCAGGACATTGCTGGCCTTAGAATCATGTGCCAATTTGTCGATGACATCCAAATCGTAAAAGAGATGCTTTTTGCCAGAAAAGATTTCACCGTTGTGGATCAGAGGGATTATATTGCGGAACATAAAGAGAGCGGATACCGGTCATACCATCTTGTTGTGCTGTACCCTTTGCAGACGGTATCCGGAGAAAAGCATGTTCTCGTGGAAATCCAGATCCGTACACTGGCGATGAATTTTTGGGCGACCATTGAGCATTCATTGAATTATAAATACAGCGGAAACATTCCTGAAAAAGTAAAACTAAGGCTTCAGCGCGCTTCTGAAGCGGCTTCCCGGCTTGATGAAGAGATGTCGGAGATCAGGGGTGAAGTACAGGAAGCTCAAGCTGCCTTTTCAAGAAAGAAAAAAGGAAGCGAGCAACAATAGGTAAAGGGGAAGAAGAGCATGAAATTTGCCGTATCATCAAAAGGAGATCAAGTTTCTGATACGCTGAAAAGCAAAATACAGGCGTATTTATTGGATTTTGATATGGAACTGGATGAAAATGAACCGGAAATCGTTATTTCAGTCGGAGGCGACGGAACGCTTTTGTATGCTTTTCACAGATACAGCGACCGCTTGGACAAAACAGCATTTGTCGGCGTTCACACAGGTCATCTGGGTTTTTATGCCGACTGGGTTCCTCATGAAATTGAAAAACTTGTTCTTGCCATCGCGAAAACGCCGTATCATACAGTCGAATATCCGCTTCTCGAAGTCATTGTGACCTATCACGAAAACGAGCGGGAAGAAAGATACTTAGCTTTGAATGAATGTACGATTAAAAGCATCGAAGGAAGCCTTGTTGCTGATGTGGAAATCAAAGGGCAGCTCTTTGAAACCTTCCGGGGCGACGGCCTCTGCCTGTCAACTCCGTCAGGCAGCACAGCCTACAATAAGGCGCTGGGCGGAGCGATTATCCATCCGTCTATCAGGGCGATCCAGCTTGCGGAAATGGCTTCAATTAATAACCGCGTGTTCCGTACGGTCGGGTCACCTCTGCTTCTCCCATCCCATCATGATTGCATGATTAAGCCGAGAAACGAAGTTGACTTTCAAGTGACGATTGACCACTTAACCCTTCTCCATAAGGATGTAAAGTCGATCCGCTGCCAAGTTGCATCCGAAAAAGTGCGGTTTGCGAGATTCCGTCCGTTTCCATTTTGGAAAAGAGTCCAGGATTCGTTTATTGGAAAAGGTGAATAGAAAGAGGACATATCGTGGAGCATTTTTTTATCAGAAAGAACATTACTTCCGCTGAGGACGGGATGACTGTAAAGGAATATGCCAGTGAACTGGGAATTTCAAAACGTCTGCTGACCGATATTAAGTTTGGCGGGGGCGACCTGCAGATTAACGGTGAGCATGTGACGGTCAAATACGTTTTGAAAGAGGGAGATCTTCTTATCGTGAAGTTTCCTGAGGAGCAGGTGAGCGAGACGCTGTTGGCAGAGCCTGTTCCGCTCGATATCCTTTATGAGGATGAACATGTGCTTGTGATAAACAAGCAGCCGTATGTGTCATCAATCCCTTCGAGAGAGCACCCCTCCGGCAGCATTGCCAATGGAATTATTGATCATTATCAAACAACCGGAGTGAGGGCGACAGTTCATCTTGTCACCCGGTTAGACCGGGATACATCAGGTGTCATGCTTGTTGCCAAGCATCGATTTGCCCACTCCATTTTATCGTCTGCGCAAAAAAACGGCCTTGTGAAACGCCGGTATGCGGCAGTGGTTCACGGGCGGATGGCACAGATGGAGGGAACAGTCGATGCTCCGATTGGCAGACATCCTGACAGTATAATTGAACGGACGGTAACGCCAGACGGCCAGAAGGCTGTTACGCATTTTTACGTCACATGTGCAAATGACGATATGACCTCGGTGACGTTGCAGCTTGAGACTGGACGAACCCATCAAATTCGTGTTCATATGAGTTATCTCGGGCACCCGTTGTGCGGCGATACACTGTACGGCGGAACGAGACAGGAAATTGGCCGGCAGGCTCTGCACAGCGAGCGTCTTTCGTTTATCCATCCGCTGACACAGAAGAACATGACGTTTCATGCTCCACTGCCTCAGGACATGAGAAAACTGATAAAAGGAGAGAATCATTGATTCTCTCCTTTTTTATATGGGGCGAAATCTTGATTCGTCGTAAGGCAGGGAGCTTGGAACAGAGACGGTTTCTATTTCTGGAAAGCGAAAGCCTGTCAGTTGATTTCCGAACACGCAGCCTGTATCAATGTTGATGGTGCGATTGACCTTCCGAGGCTCTTTCACAGGTGTATGACCGTATACCACCCAAGCCTTTCCGTTATAGGCTGCCGCCCAATCACGTCTGATGGGTCTGCCGTCCGGATATGTTTCACCCGTCACGTCACCGTAAAGCACAAAGTCCTTCACTCTGCGGGTATATTTGCCGATATCGTCAGCTCTTATGCCAGCATGGGCGACAACTAATTCTCCATTATGTAAGATGTCGTAAAGCGGCGCTGTTTCGTACAGCTTCATAAACTGTTCGCTGACTGATTTTCTCTCATCTTTGGAAAGTTCCTCAAGCTCTGCCGCTGTTGTTTCGAGACCATGCATCACTTTTACCGGATTTCCTTTTAAGTAACGATATAATTTATTGCAATGGTTTCCCGGGACATAACGCACAGCGCCTTTTTCGTAAGCGCCGGCTACAAATCGGATGACCTCTATCGATTTGGGCCCTCTGTCAGTTAAATCTCCGGCAAAAACAAGCACTCTGCCTTCTTCATGGACAGGTACTCCATTTTTGATTGTATAGCCAAGCTTTTGGATTAATGCAGTCATTTCGTCATAGCAGCCATGAATATCGCTGATGATATCGTAAGCCATGCGGTATCCTCCTTACCGATTGTTTTATTTATTATGAAGCAAAGTGTTGTGAGTCATCACAAGCTTTTATGTGCAAATTATAGAAGAAGAATCATTTTCTAAACAGGATTAAGACCTTATCACTTTATTTTTCATCATCACCCTTGTTAAAATCGCGTTATGTTTTTTAAAAATGAGGTTTTGTTCTCTGAGTGAGAACTAGCATAACCCTGACTTAAAAAGGAGGTTCTGATTATGGCGCATACATCTGTCGCATCTTTAGTTGTTGTACTTATCGTTGCATTTTTGACACCCATCCTTTTGCATCGGTTTAAACTCAGCATCCCGGTTGTTGTTGCTGAAATCATTATGGGGCTGATTATTGGGAAAAGCGGCCTTAATTTAGTTGTGGAGGGTGACACCTGGCTCCAGACACTCTCTATGCTCGGATTTATCTTTTTAATGTTTTTAAGCGGGCTTGAAATTGATTTTTCGTCGTTTGAGAAAGGAAAGAAAAAGCAGTTCCTGCCGAATGGCAAGGAAGCGCCGAATACGTTTGCTGCGGCATCTGTTATTTTTGTCGGTATTTTTATTTTATCATTGCTCTTGTCCTATGGGTTCGTCTTGGCCGGATTTATCCAAAATGCTTTTTTGATGACCCTTATTATTTCAACGATTTCATTAGGCGTTGTCGTTCCAACATTAAAAGAAGAACGGATCATGAATTCGAATATCGGGCAGATTATTTTGCTTGTTGCTGTTATTGCTGATTTGGCCACGATGATTCTTCTTGCTGTTTTTTCTTCTTTATACGGAGAGGACAGCGGAAACATGTGGCTCCTGATGATTCTGTTTGCGGCTGGAGTGGTGCTTTACTTTTTCGGCCGGGTCTTCAAACATCGCTCTTTTGTTCAATCCATGTCAAAAGGGACGATCCAGATCGGGACGCGTGCCATTTTTACGTTAATCATTGTACTCGTTGCCCTGTCTGAATCACTTGGGGCGGAAAATATTCTCGGCGCTTTCTTAGCGGGGGTTCTCGTTTCCCTGCTTTCGCCAAACAAAGAACTTGTTCAGCAGCTGGACTCATTCGGTTATGGGTTCTTAATACCGATTTTCTTTGTGATGGTCGGTGTGAAGCTGGATATTTGGACTCTTTTTCAGGATAAAACAATTTTAATCATGATTCCGCTCCTGCTGCTGGCGCTGTTAGTCAGCAAAATCATTCCTGTCATGTACTTAAAGAAGTGGTATGATAACCGAACCATTTTCGCGTCTGGTTTCCTGCTGACATCAACGCTTTCGCTCGTGATTGCCGCTGCAACAATCGGCCAGCAGCTTCACGTGATCAGCGCAAATATGTCAGGAGCGCTAATTTTAGTAGCCGTCATTGCAAGTATTTTTACGCCGATCTGTTTTAAAAAGTTATACAAACGGGAAGAGCAGCCGGAGGAGAAAAAGACGATTACGTTCATTGGCGCCAATCAAATGACTTTGCCTGTTACACTTGAATTGCCAGAGGAAGAGTATGACGTGCGTGTTGTACACGTCTACCAAGAGAATGCGGAGGAAAAGCTGTCAGAATCAGTGTTTGCTGTTGAAACAATTTCTGACTATGAACACGAGACGCTTGAATCACTCGGCATTTTTGAAACGGATATCCTCGTTGTGGCGACAGGAAATGAAGATATGAATGCAGACATTGCATTACTTGCAAAAGAAAAAGGCACAGAAAGAGTCATTGCAAGCGTAGGATCACCGGAGCATGAAGCAGCCCTGAAGGAGCAGGGAATCAGCATCTTTTCTATTCTGCTGTCGACAAAAACGCTGCTTCGCGCACTGATTGAAGCGCCTGGCGTCATGAAGCTGCTCACGAACCAAGAGTCTTCGCTGTA
Organism: Bacillus sp. FSL R5-0603; assembly: GCF_038050295.1. Lineage (NCBI taxonomy): Bacteria > Bacillati > Bacillota > Bacilli > Caryophanales > Bacillaceae > Bacillus > Bacillus sp. FSL R5-0603. The sequence goes on from NZ_JBBOYP010000001.1 coordinate 1,143,288, forward strand.
TCAAATTAATATGGAGAACAGTAAATATGATGGTGTCATTTTACGGGAATTCCCTTTAACAGGTGACGTCATCTTTGTCAGGATCTTCAGAGGTGTGGACAGCATCGTTCCTCATGGGGATACAAGGCTGAAACTTGGAGACCGTTTAATTGTCACCGGATCTCGGGGGTACGTAACGGATCTTAAGAAAACATTGGAAGGATAAATCTTGACCAAATAAGGATTCGTGTTAATATAGAGGTGCAGAACAATTCAATATGTATTCGTTTAACCACTAGGGGTGTCCTTCATAAGGGCTGAGATAAAAGTGTGACTTTTAGACCCTCATAACTTGAACAGGTTCAGACCTGCGTAGGGAAGTGGAGCGGTATTTGTGTTATTTTACTATGCCAATTCCAAACCACTTTTCCTTGCGGGAAAGTGGTTTTTTTATTTTCAGAGGGGGAATGATTTGTGAAGTTTTCAGAAGAATGCCGCAGTGCAGCCGCAGAATGGTGGGAGGGGAGCTTTGTCCATCCGTTCGTTCAAGGAATCGGTGACGGAACGCTTCCGATTGACCGTTTTAAATACTACGTACTTCAGGATTCCTATTATTTAACGCATTTTGCAAAGGTGCAGTCATTTGGCGCCGCTTATGCGAAGGATCTTTATACAACGGGGCGGATGGCAAGCCATGCCCAAGGTACATATGAGGCGGAAATGGCGCTTCATCGGGAGTTTGCCGAGCTGTTGGAAATCAGCGAGGAAGAGCGTAAGGCGTTTAAGCCGTCTCCTACTGCGTACTCTTATACATCCCATATGTACCGTTCGGTTTTGAGTGGGAATTTCGCAGAAATCTTAGCGGCCTTGCTGCCATGCTATTGGCTCTATTATGAGGTTGGTGAGAAATTGCTGCATTGTGATCCGGGGCATCCAATTTATCAGAAGTGGATTGGCACATATGGCGGTGATTGGTTTAGACAACAGGTCGAGGAGCAAATCAACCGCTTTGATGAGCTGGCGGAAAACAGCACGGAGGAAGTGCGTGCCAAGATGAAAGAGAATTTTGTCATCTCCAGCTACTATGAATATCAATTTTGGGGAATGGCCTATCGAAAAGAAGGCTGGTCTGACAGCGCCATAAAAGAGGTGGAGGAATGTGGAGCTTCACGCCATAACGGATGACAGCAAGCCGGTAGAAGAGCTAGCGAGAATCATCATTACGATTCAGAATGAAGTTGATTTTATTCATATTCGGGAACGCTCAAAATCGGCGGCGGATATTTTGAAACTGCTCGAGCTTATTTTTGAAGGCGGTATAGATAAACGAAAACTGGTGATGAACGGGCGCGTGGATATTGCACTTTTCTCTACTATTCACCGCGTGCAGCTGCCAAGCGGCAGCTTTTCACCGAAGCAGGTCAGAGCCAGATTTCCACACCTTCATATCGGGAGGTCGGTGCATTCACTGGAGGAAGCGGTTCAAGCAGAAAAGGAAGACGCGGACTACGTGCTGTTCGGCCATGTGTTTGAAACGGATTGCAAAAAGGGTCTTGAAGGCAGAGGAGTATCTTTGCTGTCAGATATCAAACAGCGGATTTCCATCCCGGTTATAGCCATCGGGGGGATGACGCCGGACAGGTTAAGAGACGTAAAACAAGCAGGAGCAGACGGCATTGCTGTTATGTCAGGAATTTTCTCTTCCGCTGAGCCCTTGGAAGCAGCCAGACGATATTCCCGCAAGCTAAAGGAGATGCGCTATGAAAAGGCATTATGAAGCAGTGGTGATTGGAGGCGGAATTATCGGTTCCGCGATTGCTTATCATTTGGCAAAGGAAAACAAAAGCACCGCATTGTTTGAAAGCGGAACAATGGGCGGCAGAACGACAAGTGCCGCTGCCGGAATGCTGGGCGCCCATGCCGAATGCGAGGAACGTGACGCGTTTTTTGATTTCGCCATGCACAGTCAGCGTCTGTACAAAGGTCTTGGAGAAGAGCTTTATGCATTATCCGGTGTGGATATCAGGCAGCATAACGGCGGTATGTTTAAGCTTGCATTTTCTGAAGAAGATGTGCTGCAGCTGAGACAGATGGACGATTTGGACTCTGTCAGCTGGTATTCAAAAGAAGAGGTGTTAGAAAAAGAGCCGTATGCGTCAGGTGACATCTTTGGTGCATCTTTTATTCAGGATGATGTGCATGTGGAGCCTTATTTTGTTTGCAAGGCATATGTGAAAGCAGCAAAAATGCTTGGAGCGGAGATTTTTGAGCATACGCCCGTCCTGCATGTCGAACGTGACGGTGAAGCCCTGTCCATCAAGACCCTTAGCGGAGACGTATGGGCTAATCATGTTGTCGTTGCCAGCGGGGTGTGGAGCGGAATGTTTTTTAAACAGCTTGGACTGAACAATGCTTTTCTCCCTGTAAAAGGGGAGTGCCTGTCCGTTTGGAATGATGATATCCCGCTGACAAAAACGCTTTATCATGACCATTGCTATATCGTACCGAGAAAAAGCGGCAGACTGGTTGTCGGCGCTACAATGAAGCCGGGGGACTGGAGTGAAACACCAGATCTTGGCGGATTGGAATCGGTTATGAAAAAAGCAAAAACGATGCTGCCGGCTATACAGAATATGAAGGTGGATCGTTTTTGGGCGGGACTCCGTCCGGGAACAAAGGATGGAAAACCGTACATCGGCAGACATCCTGAGGACAGCCGTATTTTATTTGCGGCTGGCCATTTCAGAAATGGGATCCTGCTTGCTCCCGCAACGGGCGCTTTGATCAGTGATCTCATCATGAATAAAGAGGTCAACCAAGACTGGCTGCACGCATTCCGAATTGATCGCAAGGAGGCGATTCAGATATGATCCTACAGCTGAACGGTAAAGACGTGAAGTGGGAAAAAGACACAGGTACAATTCAAGACCTGCTGGCGTCGTATCAGCTTGAAAATAAAATCGTTATCGTGGAAAGAAATAAAGAAATAATCGGGAAAGAACGCTATCACGAGGTTGAGCTTTGTGATCGTGATGTCATTGAAATTGTCCATTTTGTAGGAGGCGGATGAGCATGTTAACAATTGGCGGAAAATCATTTCAATCAAGATTGCTGCTGGGCACGGGGAAATACCCATCGTTTGACATTCAAAAGGAAGCAGTAGCTGTTTCTGAGTCTGATATTTTAACATTTGCTGTAAGGAGAATGAACATCTTTGAAGCATCTCAGCCGAATTTTCTGGAACAGCTTGATTTATCCAAATATACGCTTTTGCCGAATACAGCGGGCGCCAGCACTGCTGAAGAAGCGGTTAGGATTGCAAGGCTGGCAAAAGCGTCAGGCCTTTGTGACATGATTAAAGTTGAAGTCATCGGATGCAGCCGTTCCTTGCTGCCTGACCCTGTTGAGACATTAAAAGCGTCTGAACAGCTTCTTGAAGAAGGCTTTATTGTGCTCCCGTACACGTCGGATGACGTTGTGCTGGCGAGAAAGCTGGAAGAGCTCGGCGTTCATGCCATCATGCCGGGTGCATCTCCGATTGGATCGGGACAAGGAATCTTAAATCCTTTGAATCTGTCATTTATTATTGAACAGGCGAAAGTGCCGGTCATCGTGGATGCGGGAATCGGCTCGCCTAAAGATGCGGCATACGCAATGGAGCTTGGAGCGGATGGCGTACTGCTCAATACGGCTGTATCGGGCGCTGACGATCCTGTGAAAATGGCTCGTGCCATGAAGCTCGCGGTGGAAGCAGGACGCCTTTCTTATGAGGCGGGCCGAATCCCGCTTAAGCAATACGGAACGGCAAGCAGTCCGGGAGAAGGTCTTCCTGTATGACAGGCAGGTATTCAAGGCAGGAGCTGTTTGCTCCGATCGGACCATCCGGCCAGAAAAAATTGAAAGAAGCGCGCGCCGTGATTATCGGCGCCGGCGCGCTCGGAACAGCCAGTGCAGAAATGCTGGTGAGAGCGGGAGTCGGCTCTGTGAAAATTGCCGACAGAGATTATGTTGAATGGAGCAACCTCCAGCGCCAACAGCTTTATACAGAAGATGATGTCAAAAAAGAAATGCCGAAAGCAGCCGCTGCGGAGCGCCGTCTCCGTTCGATTAACAGCGATGTTGATGTGACCGGACTTGTCATGGATGTGACAGCAGAAAATATCTTCGAGCTGATTAGGGATGCATCGATTATTGTGGATGCGGCTGATAATTTTGAAACCCGCCTGATTGTAAATGATGCTGCGGTAAAGGAAGGGATTCCTTTTCTTTACGGTGCCTGTGTAGGGAGCTACGGCCTCACCTTTACCGTGGTGCCGGGTTCTACTCCTTGCCTGCATTGCTTGCTCGATACACTTCCGATTGGCGGAGCAACATGTGACACAGCCGGCATCATCAGTCCGGCTGTTTTGCAGGTAGCAGTCTTTCAGGTAACAGATGCACTGAAGCTGCTGACGGGAGAGGAGTGCGAGCCGGTGCTGCGCTCCTTTGATTTGTGGAAAAACGAGCGGTCAGAAGTGAGAGCGGCCAGTCTCAAACATGACGCATGCCCAAGCTGCGGCACAAAGGATTTTCCGTTTTTGTCATATGAAAATCAAACAAAAGCGGCTGTATTGTGCGGCAGGAACACGGTGCAGATCAGATCATCCATTACGAAAGAAGCGGATCTTGAAGCGCTTGCCGGTCAGCTGAGGCAGGCCGGGCTTGAAGTAGCTGCGAACCCGTATTTAATTTCCTGCCGCTCGGATGATATGAAAATGGTGCTGTTCCGGGACGGCAGAGCTTTGATCCATGGAACAAATGATATTGCCCGGGCAAAATCTATTTATCATAAATGGATCGGGTAATAAAAGGAGTGTAGTGTAATGAGTATATATAAAGCATTGACAATCGCCGGATCAGATTCAGGCGGCGGCGCAGGGATACAGGCTGATATTAAAACCTTTCAAGAGCTTGATGTATTCGGAATGTCTGCGATTACAGCGGTAACCGCTCAAAATACGCTTGGCGTTCATGGGGTGCATCCGCTGACTGTAGAGGCGTTGAGACAGCAAATTGACGCTGTTGCTGAGGATTTGAGACCGGATGCAGTTAAAACGGGAATGCTCTGGAATGCCGACATGATTAAAGAAGTGGCAAGAAAAATTGACGAGTACGGATTCAATCGTGTAATTGTTGATCCGGTTATGATCGCAAAGGGCGGGGCATCCTTGCTGCGTGATGAGTCAGTTGCCACCTTAAAGGAGTTGCTCATTCCAAGAAGCTACGCGATTACGCCGAATGTCCCGGAAGCAGAAACGCTGACAGGAATGACAATCAGCTCGCTGGATGACCGAAAAAAAGCAGCGGAGCAGCTCGTCAAGATGGGTGCGCGGCATGTCATTATCAAAGGCGGGCACCAGCCTGAGGACAATCACATTACTGACCTTCTTTTTGATGGAAGCATGTTTATGCAAATCACCCATCCTTATATCGATACTAAGCATACGCATGGCACAGGCTGCACCTTTGCTGCGGCTTTAACAGCCCAAACGGCTAAAGGAGACAGCATCCATCAGGCATTTGAGGTTGCGGCCAACTTTGTCCGCGAAGCGGTGGAAAATACGCTTGGCATCGGGTCGGGACACGGGCCGACAAACCATTTCGCTTTTAAACGAAACAGCTTAAATACAAGCCGATGAGATCACCAGCTGATGGTGATCTCTTTTGCGTTTGCTACGGTATGCGCTTTTCATCTGGACAAGGTTATGATATGATAGGAATTAAGATCAGGTACTAATACTATGTCTTTATTAAATATAGGAGGCTTTATACATATGAATTTTTCACTTGAAGGCCGTAACATTGTTGTGATGGGGGTAGCCAACAAACGCAGCATCGCCTGGGGCATTGCGCGTTCTTTACATGAAGCGGGTGCACGTTTGATTTTCACATACGCTGGTGAACGCCTGGAGAAATCCGTTCACGAGCTTGCTGGAACATTAGACCGCAACGATTCCATCATCCTCCCTTGCGATGTTACAAACGACGCAGAAATCGAAACTTGCTTTGCAAGCATTAAGGAGCAGGTCGGTGTAATCCACGGTATCGCGCATTGTATCGCGTTTGCCAACAAAGAAGAGCTTGTGGGCGAATACTTAAACACAAATCGTGACGGCTTCCTTTTGGCTCATAACATCAGCTCATATTCTCTGACTGCTGTTGTCAAAGCGGCACGTCCGATGATGACTGAAGGCGGAAGCATTGTCACTTTGACGTACCTTGGCGGAGAGCTTGTGATGCCAAACTACAACGTCATGGGTGTAGCAAAAGCTTCTCTTGATGCAAGTGTGAAATATTTAGCTGCTGACTTAGGAAAAGAAAATATCCGCGTTAACAGCATTTCTGCCGGCCCGATCAGAACATTATCTGCTAAAGGCATCAGCGATTTCAACTCTATCTTAAAAGACATCGAAGAGCGTGCACCGCTTCGCCGCACGACAACACCTGAAGAAGTGGGCGATACAGCTGCGTTCTTGTTCAGCGATATGTCCCGCGGGATTACAGGTGAAAATCTTCACGTTGATTCAGGTTTCCATATCACTGCCCGCTAAGCAGGATCTATATCAAGCAATCCCGAATAGGGATTGCTTTTTTATTTCTTCTGATTTTCAGCTTTCTGTCATATAGATAGAATATGACACAATCGGAGGGATGAAGATGTCTAATAAGAAAAGAAACGCGGATAAAAAACCGCTCATGTATATTGTTCAGCCGGATTATGCAGAAACTACAAGATCATCCATGCAGGAGATTGTCATCAAAAGAAAGGCCGACAAACCCGCTCCGCCAAAAGCTGAGGAAAAGCCGGCTTACCATGAGAATCAGCAGGAGGAAGCCGTGGCACAGGATGTCCTGCAAGAAGACCAAAAGCCTGCAGCCGAACCAGTGAGTCAGCAAACACAAGAGGCGAGAGAGCCAGAGAACATAAAAAGCCAAGAGGAACAGAAAGCAGAGCCGCAGGCCGTAGAAGAAACCGTTGAACACGAGCCCCCGAAAGCAGAAAAAAAGGAAGAGCCTGCACTTGAGACCCGGAAGCCTGAGAAAGAACCGGAAGCTGTCCATAGTGCTGATAAAGCGGAGGAAAAAGCACCGCCGGCACGAAAGGTGAAAAAACCGATGAGCAAGATGACGATCCACGAAAAAATTGATTTTTTAACAAAGCTGCCTCATAACATGCCGAGAGCGCTTTGTTTGATTGAAGCCAATGGAAGAACGTACAGGGGCGTGATTGTCGGAAGAAGAAATGATTCCGTCCTGCTTCGAACAACCGGAAACGGAGCCCCAACCGAACTGGCAATCGATGATATTACCTCTTTGCACCCGCTCGGTTTTTAACGAAAAAGAAAAAAGCTGCCCGGCTGATGTTGCCGGACAGCTTTTTTACATAGAGAAAAGCCTGCAGGCCTGCAAGCTTTTCCAGCTTATGATTAATGATGATGATGTGTACGATTGATTAATCGAGGATTTAAGCAGTTGATTGCGCAGAAGCAGTCTAAGTCCACTTCAATACAGTAGTTCGTTTTTTCAAGTCGGAAGACTTCACACACCGTATCTTTATCGGTGAAGTCCAAAATGTGTTTGTGTTCGTCAAATGCGATTAATAATGACAGTGTTGCGCAGCTTCCATGCACTCTTTCGACCCTGAAAAATACTGTATTAAAGCAAGGGCCGTTATCGAGTTCGCCGACATTTCCGAAGGCGACTAATGGCGTTGATTTTGATGTAAATATTGCAAAAGGCACTGTGTCGCCTAACGAATGGCTTACAGATAAAAGCTTAGAGTGGCAGCCGGTTGGGCAGTCCTCTTCAACAGCGTTTTGCAGTTCTTCAATATTTTCTACAGCTTCACGCACGCAGCTTGATGTTTTCTGGCTCATATTATCCCTCCTGCCTTATAAATTTGAGACTGGCGAAATGATGGAGAGTCAGCTGCCTCACGCTGGAAGCAGCTGAATGATTTGCACCTGTAATAGAGTTTGGAAGGGGATTCCTCTTTACAAGTGTTTATCCATTGTGATGATGCTTTTTATCTTTATGAGGCGATGTTCTGTCAACTAACTCTGGTGATAGGCATTGAATCGCGCAGAAGCATCCGAGATCCACTTCAATGCAGAAATCTGTTTTTTCTAGCCCGAAGAAATCCGGGTCGCAAGGGTGGCAAACACTTAAGGTATCGCCTTTGACATCGACCGGGCGTAAAATAGAAAGTGTTGCACAGCAATCGCATAATTTTTCGACGCGGAAGAAAATGGATTCAAAGCATTGCATATCATCCACAAATCCCCCCACGTTTCCGAATGTGGAGAACAATCCGCCTTTTTTATCAAAAACGAGAAACGGAATTGTGTCTTTTCCAGCAATCGTAGGGTTTAAAAGGTTGGTATAGCAGCCAGTCGGACACTGTTCTTCAACTGCCTCCTGCTCTGCTAAAATCTTTTCCACTGCATCGCATACACAGTTCTCATGCCGGCCATGGGTTTTTCCGCAGCTCATTGATTTCAGCTCCTTCTTTATAGGGTATTTGACTTTAGTCCTTAACAACATATGTACCCGTGCCCCACTTGGTGTGGGTGAACGTCTATATATTCATCATATGCTTAGAAAATAAGAAAAAGCAGAGCGTTTTTAGCTCTGCTTTTAGGTTCTAAAGGACAAGAGTGATAACTAGGATGGCTACGAGTGTATTTGTTGCTGTAGAGATAAGGGTTGCGATATCGGCATCTACTGTTGTGACGTTTACGCCGCGGGAACATTCGATGAGAAGCTTTTGGCGATTTACTTGTTTGTTGGCTGTAAGCTGTAACAAATCTTGTGCGACTAATTCGGCAATTACGCCGTCTGCAATGGATGTCAGAGTTGCCGTTACGACAGCGGCATTAAGTGCTGTTACAACTGATGTTACGGCTTGAACGTCTGTAGATGTAACATTGATGTCACAAGAATCTCTAATAATAATCGTTTCATCTGAAACTTGTTTGTTGAGATTTGCTTGAGCTAGATCTTGGTCGATGAAGGCATTGTCGTTGCCAAAAAAACCATTGCCATTACAGCAAACGTCGCAATGACATTTTCTTTCGTGTTTTTCTTTATCTTTCTCTTTGTCATCTAACGGATGGTCACAGTCAGGATCAAGTGCAACCCAAGAATATGGTCTGCTTTCCATATCTATTCCTCCTTTTCTTTTACTGTTATTAAATGAGCGAGCCTCTTATTTTGACTGAGTCATATATCCTGATGAAGAACCCTATTTTTTTATGATTGGCTAATTGTTATCGTTTTTCCGTCTTTGTCTGATCTGTTCAATGAGCTGCTCTCTGCGGCTTAATGGTTTTGTGTTCTTTTGCTCTTGCACGGCTGCTTCTTCTTTTTTCTTCTTTTGGTTTTCTATTAGCGCTTGTGATTTAGCTTGTAAGTCTTTCACAAGATTTAGGAGCATTTCTTTTTCTTCGTCTGATACTTTTTTCATTTTGTCTTTCGTGACACCATGTTTAGAAAATATATTTTGGACCAGCATTTTCGTCATTGGATCAACTTCTGGAAGCTTTGCAAGCTCTTCTTTGAATTTATCGTTATCTGACATTTGTTTTCACCTCGTCTTTTAAGTTTGTGAAAAAGAAAGGGTTAAAGGACGTCAAGTTCACTGAGAATGCTGTTTAACACCTGAAGCAAGATTTGTACAAAGGTTATTATCTCGTCGGCAGACAAAGTAATTTTGATGTTGCGGCTGTTGATAATTTTAATGATGGTTCTTTTTTTGATTTGGGAGCTATCGAGAATAAGAATTTCACTTGCCACTGCGTCAGCCAAATCCTCGTCGGCGATGACGAGCTGAGTCGCCACGATAATCATGGTTGTCACAAAGGCTTGTATAGAAAGGGCAGCTGTTATATGTGACGTGTCAATTGTGATATTTTCGCAATCAATCACTTCGATCTGCTGTTCGAATTCGCTTGATAATTGCTCAAATATTGCAGGGTGCAGGGATTCGACTTTTTCTTCAAATGACATAACCTTCACTCCTTTCTTATCCATACTCTATATAATGCAAATGGGGTGCCGAGCGGAATAATAAAAATAACCAATTTTCTGCCGGACAAGATACAATTCATGAAGAATAGGGTTTTCGCATATATGTGAAGGGATCAGGATTGGCAAAGGAGTGAACGAGTGGTTATAAATGGGCTGACAATTGTTCTTCTATCGCTTGCGGTCTTTCGGCTCGCCCGCCTGCTGGTGTTTGACACGATTATGGCGCCGCTTCGCAGTCTGTTTCATGAAGAGAAGGAAGAAAAGGATGCGGACGGGAACATTGAAACCTATATCGTGATTAAAGGAACCGGTGTCAGGGCGTTTATTGGTGAATTGCTGAGCTGCTATTGGTGCACAGGCGTGTGGTGTGCCGGCTTTTTGATATTATGCCAGGCGTTGATCCCGCAAGCGGCGCAGTGGCTGATTTTACTTTTGGCGATCGCCGGCCTTGCCGGCATCATAGAAACGCTCGTATCAAAATGGCTGCAAGAATAAGGCGTTACCACCAGCAACTTTCTGTCAGAATACGCATAAAGTAGCATATATGACATAAGGAAAGGAAGGGGACAAAAATGAATCAACATAATAAACCTTCCCAAAAATCTCCATATACAGATTCATCGTATCAATCAAAAAAGATAAAAAAGAAAGGCTGCGGGTGCGGAAATAAAAAGAAAAAGCCTCAATAGCCTGGCAAAGAAACCGGAGAACTCCGGTTTTTTGTTTTTTTAACGGGGCGGCCTCGCTCAGCATATATCATAAGCGGGGGGATAAAAGTGAATGAGTTTGAAAAATGGATAGAAGGAAGATATATACCACACGAACAAAAGCAAAAAGAGCATGAAAACACGATGGGCAGTATCAGAAAAGACTTGGATGCATTTGATAAAGCCGGTCTGGAATTTGAAGATGAGATTGAAGAGCTGGCTGAAAAAACGGAGGCCTTACTTAAAAAACATCAAGCTCAATATGATCAATCGTAAATCCGCAAACGCCCTATGCGAATATCCAAGCCGATCCAAGCAGCTCACATAGTGTATAGAGAGTAAAGGAGGTGCTTATCTATGGGCTTTGGATACGGATTCGGCGGCGGCTACGGCGGCTGTTATGGCGGTTATGCTGGCGGTTACGGCGGCGGCTATGGTTCAACATTTGTTTTGTTGGTCGTATTATTCATTCTCCTCATCATCGTAGGTGCATCTTTCTTTTAAGATGTATTGAGGAAGTACGGGTTATAACCCGTGCTTCCTTGCCTTGTGTTTATTTTTAAAAATGTTGGAAAAGCACATTGTATTATGTGCATTCATACAATACCGTATTACTCCGCCAAAAGGAGGCGCATTATGGATAATCAATTTTTTAAGAATATCGAAAAGAAAACAGGTGTGAAGATGCAGGATGTAATGAATCTTGCCGGATCACTCCAAAACGCTAATTTTAAAGATGAAAATACAGTGCGCAGTGTGATTAACCGCGTAGCACAGATGGCAAACAGACGCGTGCCAAAAGAATTAGAAGATAAAATTGTGGAATCTATTACAAGCGGAAAAGAAAAGCTTGATTTTGGCACGATTTCTAAAATGATGGATAATAAATAAGTGGATGGCCTGGCTGACTCACTGCAGCGGGCCTTTTTTTACAGTAAAAACCCGGCAGTTATCTGCCGGGCTGTTAATGATGCAAGGGCTGTCTTGCTTTCTGTAGCAGGGGATACAAAAATCTTGAGCGATTGGCTGTTTTGCCGCGCCTGTTAGCGGGGCAAGACAAATATAAATGCTGTTTCGCCCGGGTCATGGCTACATATAAAAGGCGTCTTTCCTCCTCAAGAGCGGCCTCGTCTCCTTTTCTTGCCGTTTCTAATGAGAAATCGTGCGGAATCGAGCCGTCTACAGTGCCTAACACGTAGACTGTTTTGAATTCAAGGCCTTTTGACCGGTGAATGGTCATCAGCTGAACGCCATGTTCATCCGTTCTGTTTTTCTCAGCGGCCCTCATATGGTCTACGTGGGCAAGAAAGTCAGGAATCGTTTTGAACTTCTTGGCGACAACCTTGATGTCGCGCAGGTCATCAGAGCCTTTTTCCAGCTTGTTGCCCTCATTGCCCCGCTTTTTTAAATACTCGGAGAAGCCCATTTTTCCTTCTGCAAAGGTGATGGCTTCTACGGGCTTCATCGTGCGGAGGCTTGCAAAAAACGGTACGATTTTCTTGATTTTGTCCAGCTGGAATGGCTTCAGATCAGGCAATTTGGCCAGCGCTTTGATCATGGTACAGTCCTCTGTAATCGAGAGCGCCTTCAGCGTATTCAAAGCGGACTGTTTTAAAAACAAGGCGGGAAGCAAGTGTTTAATCGCTTCGGTGTCATCCTCATTTTGGCTGGCATACAAGTAGGCGAGAATCTGGCGGACGATCCGTCTGCTGTAAAACGATTGGACGCCGCGGTCAGCTGTATACGGAATTGACGATTGATGAAGCCTCTCATATATAGCACGGCCTCCGCTGTTTGTACGATAAAGAACCGCAAAGTCATCTGGACTGGCTCCATTTTGAATTTTTTCTTTGATATCGGAAACGACCATTGTGGCTTCTTCCTCTTCATCATAGGGATAAAACAGCACAGGGACCTGAATGTCATCGCGGGCCGCTTCAAGCGTTTTGGCATATCTGTTTTTGTTCTTTTTCACAACGATATCAGCACTAGAGACGATCGGGTGCGTAGACCTGTAGTTCGCAGTTAAATAGATCGTCTTCGCTCCCGGATAATCCTTTTGAAAATCAAGAATGAAAGACGGATTGCTTCCGCGAAACGCGTAGATGGACTGGTCATCGTCTCCGACACAGCACAGGTTTTGCTCCGGGCTGGCGAGCATTTGCATGATTTTGTATTGAACCGGATTAATGTCCTGAAACTCATCAATTAAGATATACGTAAACCGAGATTGATATTGTTCCAGAAGGTCAGGCCGCTCGATAAACAATTCATAGCAGGCTGAAGCCATGTCATCAAAATCAAATTGGCTGTGTTCTTTTTTCTGGCGTTCATAATGTTCATATAAACGATAAACTTGTTTTTCCCACTCATCTTTTAGAGGGATGCGTTCATTTGGGACATAAGTGTTTTTCCAAAAACCGATCTGCTGCAGAGCTTGGTCAACTGGGAATTCTTTCTCATCGATGCCCTCTTCATAGAGTGCTTTTTTGATATATTGTTCCCGCTGCCACTCCATTTTCAGCAGATGCTCACCGTTCCATTTAGCAGAATTAGAGTGATACAAGATCTTATAAAACAGACTGTGGAATGTTCCTGTCACAAGTCTTCTGACTTTTGCCGGCTGTAATCCGTACTGGTTCGCCATACGCTCTTTCATTTCAGCGACAGCTTTTGTTGTAAAGGTGACAAGCAGCATATTTTCAGGCGGTATGCCTAAGTGTTCGATCATGTGGGCGGCACGGGCTGTCAGCACCCGTGTTTTTCCGCTCCCCGCACCTGCAAGCACGAGCAGCGGGCCCTCTGTTTCCGTGACAGCTTTCAGCTGATCCGTGTTTAAACCGACAGACGGAAAAAGGTTTGTATCGGGTTCTATTGTTTTTGGCACAAATGGTGTTTCTGGTTTAATGCTTCTAGGACGGTGCCATTCCGTAACAGCTGGGGACGGGTCAGCGGCGATCGCTTTTCCCTTGGGTAAACGAATGACACCAGATTCCTGATCGTCTTCTTTTTTTTCCTCTTTAGAAGGCTTCGGTTCGCACGCCTCCTCACATGCCGGAAAATCGCCTGGCTGGCGATGGATAAACTCTGGCGGATCGGCGATGTTAAGCCGTAACAAAACGGGCTTTCCGCAATGAGAACAAAATAAATGTCCTTTTATTCCCTCTTCAAAGAGGAATTGATAATGTTCTCTCGAATATGTATGTAAATGTATGATTCTATCATTCAGTCGGGCGCATTTCAAAAAGGGGTCCTCCCTATCAAAAGGTGTTCATTACAGACAATGACTATCATATCAAAAGAAATGTGTTTCAAAAAGTAAGTTTAAGGGAAAAGAGACAGCAGAGGGGTGGGTATTGTATGATATATGCAGGTCAAATTCAGAACCAGCAATACGCTCAATATGCTAATAGAACGATTGGACATAAGCAGGATTATGCTGGAACCGAAAAAATCAGCTATGTCCCGTTTCAGCGGGTATACAAAGAACTGGAAAAGCAGCAGGAGAATCAAACGGCAGCTGAAAGAAAAGTAAACGAGATGAAACGTAAGCGCTCTCTTTATAAGAGATTGCGAGAAAAAGGAATGGGCACATATATTAATCGATATGTATAAAAAACCGTTCATACGAGAGAACGGTTTTTTTATATGCAGTAAAAATCCGGATCTCAAAAGATCCGGATGCGTTCAGTCCTTCATCATTTGTAAGTGCGGAATGCCGGCATCGAGGAATTCTTTTTCAGAAAGCACGCGATACCCGTGTTTCTTGTAAAACGGCACAGCCTGTGTTTGCGCGTTTAAAATGAAACCGGAAGCGCCTCCGTCTGCCGCGGCTTTTTCGAGCGCTTTCATAATGATGCCGCCGACACCGGCTGAGCGGTGACTTTTCAGTACGCAAATCCGCTCTAACTTGCCGTAGCCGTCCTTCATGCGCCATCTTCCGGCACCGACAGGCTTTTCACCGTCATACACGACGATATGCTCTGACTCATTTTCAAGTTCGTCAATTTCTTCTTCAGCAGGCACGTTTTGTTCTTTGACAAAGACTTCTTCTCTTACATAGAATGCATCTTTCAGTTGTTCTTCATTTTTTGCGATAACTGCTTTCAAACATTATTCTCCTCTGCCTAGCAAGAAGGTTTCATATACTGTCCACGATCCGTTTTCCAGCTGGTAAAGCAAGTGGAAACGGTCAACGATTTCTTCATGCGACACTTCCTGCATTTTTAATTGTCCCAGCACATCTGAATGCTCATCGTCGGAAAGATTTTGGCCGACCGTCACATGCGGAACGAAATTATATTCCTGTTCTCCTGCCAACACACCGGTGTATAGCTTTTCATTGAGTGTTTTTAACTCTTCCGTCGGTTCTGCTTTGATGTAAATGACATTATTGACAGGCGCAAATGAGCTGTATTTTGTCATTTTGAGAACGAGTGGGTGGGACTCTTTTGCGATGTTTCTTAAATGTGATACGAGCTGATCCGCTTTCTCCTCCGCGCATTCAAAGGATGCTCTCAGCGTCAAATGAGGCGGGATCAGAGAGTAGCTTGGGTCATAGCGCTTTCTGTAAGAGTTTGCAAGGTCTTGGAGCTTTTTTGATGGAAATAAAACGATTCCATATTTCATATTATGTCCCTCCTGGAAATAAAGTATGATAGAGTGTTAAAGCATTTTTTTCAGCGCCGGGGTGATGAGCGGCTGCCAGTATGTCCATTTGTGGTCTCCGTCAAATGGCTCGAAATCATAATCGGAAAGCTTTTTCTCCAGCAGCTGCTTCAGCTCCTGGTTCGGTTCTGTAAAGTCCAGAATGTTCCCGTCTGTCGTGTGGACGTCAGTTTCTTTTGTTCCGATTTGGTGATAAATAGAGAGGTGTTTGATATCGTCAGACTGTTTCACGGCTTCTAGTACATGTTTGTCAACATAGGGAGACTGCATGATGATGTTGCCAAACATATTCGGATAATCAAGCGCTGTCATAAGTGACACGGTCGCTCCGAGCGAATCACCGATCAGCGTTCGGCCGTAACCGATCTGATAGGTTGGATACTCATCATCTGCAAAAGGAACGAGTTCATGGGCGATGAACCGTTTATACGCCGAAAATTTTGAACCCTCCGGATGATAGGTGTTTCTGCGCTCTTTTACATCCTTATAAGGAACACCGATAATAATGCTCCGGTCTATTTCGCGTTTCGACAGCAATTCCTCAACCTGTCTGCCAATTCTCCCCAGCCTGAAATAATCGTGGCCGTCCTGCGCGATAATGACATGGTATTTATAAAGCGGGGAGTAGTTGGACGGCAGATAAACAAGCAAGGTCATTTCCTCGTTAAGCTCTTTTGAAAAGAATTTCTTTTCTTGCACTGTGCCGTTTTTCGGTGCCATAAAAACATTCCTCCAGGACATCACTATACTTTCTTGCATTTTCAATTATTGTACCATGAATTATTAGAAATTTCTCTCTTTAAACGGTTCGGCATACGAAGAAAAAAGTGTTGAAATAAACTGTGAATTGCGCTAATATAAAACAATCAGAAAATTGAAATCGATATTTCTTATCGTGAGAGGTGGAGGGACTGGCCCTTAGAAACCTCAGCAACCGGCTTGTTTTGCATGTGCAGACCGCCAAGGTGCTAAATCCAGCAAGCGTTTTTTATGCTTGGAAGATAAGAAGAAGCGTTAAACCCCTTCTTCTTATGAAGAAGGGGTTTTTATTTTGAAAAGGGAAGGTGTCAGCTATATGTCACAGCACGTTGAAACGAAATTAGCCCAAATTGGGAACCGAAGCGACGAAGTCACGGGGACAGTGAGTGCTCCTATTTATTTATCAACAGCATACCGCCACAGAGGGATCGGAGAATCTACCGGATTTGATTATGTCCGCACAAAAAATCCGACACGCCAGCTTGTTGAGGACGCGATCGCTAACTTAGAAAACGGCGCAAGAGGGCTTGCCTTTAGTTCGGGAATGGCTGCTATCCAAACGATTATGGCGCTGTTTAAAAGCGGAGATGAACTGATCGTTTCATCGGACCTATATGGCGGCACGTACCGTTTATTTGAAAATGAATGGAAAAAATACGGATTGACTTTTCATTATGATGATTTCAGCGATGAGGACTGTTTACGCTCTAAGATTACGCCGAATACAAAAGCGGTGTTTGTGGAAACGCCGACAAACCCCCTCATGCAGGAGGCGGACATTGAACATATTGCCCGGATGACAAAGGAGCACGGTCTTTTGCTGATCGTAGATAATACATTTTATACACCGGTCTTGCAGCGGCCGCTTGAGCTGGGAGCTGACATTGTCATTCACAGCGCAACCAAGTATTTAGGCGGGCATAACGATCTGCTTGCTGGACTTGTCGTGGTGAAGGATGAGCGGCTCGGAGAGGAAATGTTTCAGCATCAAAATGCGATCGGCGCCGTCCTGCCGCCATTTGATTCGTGGCTTCTGATGAGAGGAATGAAGACGCTGAGCCTCAGAATGCGTCAGCATCAGGCAAACGCGCAGGAGCTTGCGGCGTTTTTAGAAGAGCAAGAAGAAATTTCGAATGTGCTGTATCCCGGAAAAGGCGGCATGCTGTCCTTCCGTCTGCAAAAAGAAGAATGGGTCAATCCGTTTTTAAAAGCGCTGAAGACCGTTTGTTTTGCAGAAAGCCTCGGCGGGGTGGAAAGCTTTATTACATACCCTGCGACCCAGACGCACATGGATATTCCTGAAGAGATCCGCATCGCAAACGGAGTGTGCAATCGTTTGCTGCGCTTTTCTGTCGGAATTGAACATGCGGAAGATTTAAAAGAGGACCTAAAACAGGCATTATCTCAGGTCAAAGAGGGAGCTGTTTCATTTGAGTAATCACAATTGGACGCTGGAAACCCAGCTCGTGCACAATCCATTTAAAACAGACGGCGCAACCGGGGCGGTCAGTGTGCCGATTCAGCACGCCTCGACTTTTCACCAATCTTCATTTGAAGAATTCGGGGCATTTGATTACAGCCGCTCTGGCACGCCGACAAGAACAGCTCTCGAAGAAACAATTGCCGCATTGGAAGGCGGAACAAGAGGATTTGCTTTCAGTTCAGGCATGGCTGCCATCTCAACAGCATTTTTACTGCTGTCACAGGGTGATCACGTTCTTGTGACAGAAGATGTATACGGCGGAACCTTCCGTATGGTGACAGAGGTGCTGACCCGGTTTGGCATTGAGCATACGTTTGTCGACATGACGGATCGTAATGAAGTGGCGCGGAGCATCAAGCCGAACACAAAGGTCATTTATATGGAGACGCCATCAAATCCGACACTTGGGATTACGGATATTAAAGCAGTTGTTCAGCTTGCAAAAGAAAACGGCTGCCTGACCTTTCTGGACAATACATTCATGACGCCGGCACTGCAGCGTCCGCTTGATCTCGGCGTGGATATTGTACTTCACAGCGCGACAAAATTCTTAAGCGGACACAGCGATGTGCTCTCAGGTTTAGCTGCTGTCAAGGATGAAGAGCTTGGGAAGCAGCTGTATAAGCTGCAAAACGCGTTCGGCGCCGTCCTTGGCGTGCAAGATTGCTGGCTCGTGCTGCGCGGCTTAAAAACGTTGCAGGTCCGTTTAGAAAAAGCGAGCCAAACAGCGCAGCGGCTTGCGGAATTTTTCCAGAAGCACCCGGCGGTCAAGCGCGTGTATTATCCGGGACTGGCTGATCATCCCGGCGCTGAAACCCATAAAAGCCAGTCAACGGGAGCGGGCGCCGTACTATCTTTTGAGCTTGAAAGCAAAGAGGCCGTTAAGAAGTTAGTCGAGAATGTGTCACTGCCGGTCTTCGCTGTCAGCCTTGGCGCCGTGGAATCGATTTTGTCCTATCCGGCAACGATGTCTCACGCGGCAATGCCTAAGGAAGAGCGTGAAAAACGCGGTATCACTGATGGCCTGCTCCGTCTGAGTGTGGGAGTCGAACATGCAGACGATTTAGAACACGATTTCGAACAAGCGCTGAAAGAAATTGCTCCAGTTGCGGTTCGTTAAAAAAGAAGCCGGGGATGGCCCGGCTTCTTTTATTATTGTTCGTCATCAGGATTCAGAATCGCGAGGACTTGATGATCCTCCCAAACGCCATTAATTTTTACATTTTTTCGGGCGATGCCTTCTTTATGAAATCCCGCTTTTTCTAAAACACGCATGGACCCGAGATTACGGGGCATCACACCGGCTTCAATCCGATGCAGTTTCAATTCGTGGAACGCATAATCAACAACCAATCTGACTGCCTCTGTCATAATGCCCTTTCCATTATGGGCTTTGTCTAAAAAATACCCAATGAACGCAGTTTGCAACGCTCCACGGATGATTTGAAAGAGCGAAACCGTCCCGATTAATCTATCGTCTGGCGTTGTAAAGATGCCAAAATGATATTCTTCATCTTTCTCAAGTCTTTCCTGATACTCGGTTATTCGTTTTCTTTGCCCCTCAACCGTATAGTAATCGTCTGCGCGTATCATAGAAAACTGTTCGGAAAAATCCCGATTTTCGCTTTGCAGCCGCAAATTTTCTTCGGCATCCGTTACTTCTAAAGGTCTAACATAAATGGTTTTTCCTTTTAACATACAGTGATCTCTCCGTTCTCATGTCAGCATTCCTCTTACATTATTCTCAGGGGAAAGCAACTATCCTTTTTATAAGAAGGAATAAAACCAATTTCCCATAAAAGTGCCAACATAGTTGCCGATTAAGTAGCCGAGCGTACCGACAAGCATGATCGGGGCGACAAGCTCCCGCCATCCCTTGGCAATTGCCATCGCAGCCGCAGTCGTCGGTCCCCCGACAGTAGCGTTGACGGCGAGCAGAATTTCTTCAAGCCGCACCCGGAACAATTTTCCGGCAGCTAAGGAAACTGCTAAATTGCTGATCGCAATGATAAACACGAATAATAGAATAAGAGGCGCATTGGTGACGATTAAGCGCAGATCTGCAGGAATGCCGATCACCACAAAAAATAAATAAATCAAAAAGGTTCCAAGTTCCTGAGATCCATTGAGCCTTTCAAAAAAACGCGGAAAAAGAAAAATGATAAGAACAGTTAAAGACGTAAGCACCAGGTACTGATCGCCAAGCGTACCGGTCAGCAGGGGATGAGAAAAAATGCTTTTAAAATAACCGGAAACCTTCATACTTACCGCAACAAGCGCGAAAGCAGCACCGGCATTAAATGCGATATCCTTTAAGGAAATATCCTTCCGTTTCCAATAGCTTTCAGCACTGTTTCCGCTGTTTCCATCGGCTTTTACCTTCTCTTCAAACGGCATGGCATAATGCCGCTGAAACCATTTGAGTGCAGGAATGCTGATTAAAATAAAAAACAAAAGCGCCATCATAAAATTATCAGCCACAACGGTAGCCGACACATATTCACCAGGCGTCTCAAATTTTGCCGCCATCGCCGCAAAGTTGACCCCGCCGCCGATATAAGAGGCGCTGATCATCCCGCCGATTTTATCGAGATAGGGAATATGCTGTATGAGTAGAAAAAAAGCCAGGATACTGCCAAGCACTGTTCCAACGGAGCTAATCAGAAAAATAAACAGCAAACGCCTGCTTTCCTTAAAAATTTGCCGAACATTGATCTGAAACAATAAAAGTGGTATCGCCAGTGGTACCACATAAGACCACACAGTGTCATACACAGGCGACTCAACAGGAAGCACTCCTACATTTGTAAACACCATAGCACCTGCAAGGGCGATAATAGCGCCCGACACAGTGGACGCCCACTTAAAGCGCTGCTCCAGCCCGATGCTCACTGCCGCCCACACCGCAATAAACCCCCATAATACCCAAACATCATCGGAAGAAATCAAAGAATGCAAAACCCCATCACCTCTATTGTTAGAAAATTAAGACATATTATAATAGCCGGGGAACGGAACAGCAAGTCCAAAAAAAGTTTTTCTAAAAAAGCAGTTGACGAATAGAAGGGAAGGTTATATAATAGAACTTGTCAGAAAGATAACAACATACCCAGCAACACATACATATCATGATTCCGTAGCTCAGCTGGGAGAGCGCTACCTTGACAGGGTAGAGGTCGCTGGTTCGAGCCCAGTCGGAATCATAGCTTAAACCCTTGCCTAGCAAGGGTTTTTTATTTTGCTTATTTATTGATTTTGTCATCATTCATCGAGTTGGGGACGAATTGGGAGCGGAAGTTTTTTTAAGCTGATTTTGAAGTGATTCAAAATCAGCTCTGTTTCTATGCTAGGTTTAATGGATTATAAAGTTTCAATATTCTTTTCGATTTTTTGAATAACTTGTTCGAGCCATATGATTGGAGATACGCCGTAACTAAGAACGTCCACTCCGTCAGCAGCTTCATCGATAAAACCATTCTTTTCTTCATCCGAATAATCGCTGTTAATAAAATCTTTCAATGCAACTATATCAGTTTCTTGTCTTCTTTTGGAATCTCTTCTAAGTATTCGCCCAGTGCTGACTCTGGAGCTTCTATATCTTGATGAAATATATCTCCTAGAAATTGAAATAAAGGTTCAGATATTTCGATTTCAATCATTACTTATCACCACCAAGAAATGTTAACTTCAAATCTGGGAAATGGTGCGTATCTTATTCTATATAACTTTCTGCTATATCAATATCATTTGTCATTTCTAAGTCAGGGTATTTTTCATCTAATTTTCTTAAACAATTAATAAGTTCTTTACTTTGTAAACTTTCAGCTAAATCTTCAAATACTTCACTGATCCAATATAAATCTTCTTTATTACAATTTTCTAGATAGCTAATTGTATTTTCTTCATTTTCTGAGAGCACTTCAATTATTTCATCCCAACTATTTTGAATTCCATAGTCATCATTAAGATTAAGTTCTTTTCTTTTAATTAATATAGCTTCCATTTTTTTCTCTAAGTTCATATTGATTCTCCATACTTTGTCTATGGTTGTTTAGTGACATCTGGGAAAATGGTTCCTATTTCTCCATTTGTTTTAATAACTCCAATCCTAACACCTTTATACTCTCCGAATATAGTCACACCATTTTCTGCATTAGTGAATTCGGGTGTTTCAGCAATCTTTGCACCAGCAATATCAGACTCTGTCCAACTTTCGGGAAACCAAGATTGATTGGAGCCTGATCTTTTTTTGCTAAATTAAAAGCACTTGGCGGCAAAACATCAAGTAAAAAATAACTTCATGGTTTTTAATCTGCCTTCGAGCATTTTCAAAGTGAAAAACCCATTGATGCACAGCGGCTGTTGAGCAGATCCAAACAGCGTTGGCGGCATTGCGTTTCTATCCAGATAAGCAAGCCAAAAACTTCGGTATCGATGGCTATTATGAACCAGCTACAAAAGCGAAATTGAAGTAATATAAAAAGGCCCTCTTAAAATGGGGGCCTTTCAGTGTTTCTTTTAAATAGCTTCTTTTAGTTTTTCTATTACACTTTTCAACCATTCTATAGGTGGTAATCCAATTGTCGGGAAATATATTTCTGCATTACACTTTATAATGTCTTCCTTTTCTTCTTTAGTTAGATCGCTATTTAGAAACTCTTCGCAAAACTTAACTGTAAATAGCAAACCTTCTTTACTAATTTCCTCAATAAATTCGTCTAATGCGTGTTCAGGGGATCGGATATCTTGATGAAATGTTGCACCTAAAAAATTTTCTAATTCGTCTAAGAAATCATAACTTTCATCCATGATACTTCCTCTCTTTCTATTTGGTTGGATATCCTGTAAGAATAAAGTTACCGTTGTTATCTTTTTTGAGTATAATTTTTGCGTTTGTAACGTTTTCTACTAGTTCTGAATTTCTTGATACACTTCTGCCGATTATTTCTCCATCGCCTTTGTATTTTAACATTAATTTAGGTTTTTTAGGATCATCAATCCAATTTTCGATTTTCTTTATATTTTTTGGATCGTTTAAGACTGAATTAGCAATTCTCTCAGCGGTAGCCCTATCTTTAAAAGTAGATGAAGCTGTAATATGTGGGTTAGGATCAGTTCTCAGTCTTTCTATTAATTCTTCGTCGGTCTTCCCAACATGTCTTTCTATAAGATGCCCGCCTTTTGCTTCATGAGCAGCTAATCCGCCGCCAGGTGCGAGAGGGGTACTATCACCTTGTTCGACATTACCTATTCCCGTGTTGTTAGAACTTTCAGATCTTCTGAGAACACTCTCTTTTTTATCTTCCGCAATACTTTTTAGCAGCGGAGTATTTTTCACGTTAATGGTTTTCTCAGCATCTTGAAGGATTCCTTCTAATGCAGGAGTATACCGATTGACAGGAGATTTGACAAACTGTTTTACAGACTTTCCGCCTTTCTTAATTGTGCCACTAGCTGCTTTCCCAACTTTAGCAAGGTCTTTCGAGCCTGTTGAGACAGAGGACTTTCCACCTTTCAATAACAGAAGACTTCCGCCCAAATAAGTAACATAGTGCAGCCGTGTGTATGCATCCCCGTGAATCATTTTTGTATCCCAATTATCCTTCAATGTGTCAACCATACTTTGAAAGGCAGCTTGATAGTCGTATTCCAAAACGGTATCCAGCACTTTTTGAGGATCCTTGTTTAAGTTATCAATCGTCCAACCGATATTCCATCCAAATTGAATGGCTCCTTCACCGGTATCCTTGGCAAGATCGTATATACCAACAATCGCACCCTTGGCGCCATCACCTATGATTTGCAACACTTCTTTTCCGTTATCCATGAAAGCTTTACGCTGTTCAAGAAATGAAACAAATTCAAGCTGTTCAGGGGTAAGATTCTCATAGCCGACCTTCTTGGCAATTTCTAAGTATTCATCCGGATCCGTCACTCCGTCAGCTAGCTTCTTCTTTAAATCTTTGATTTCTCGTTCTTTCGCTTCATCTTTCTTGATCTTCAAATAAGCTTCAGTCTGTTTCTCAATATCGCCTTTTTTCTTATGTATGTCACTTTCACGGTACGCCTTGGCGTTGTAGTGAATGGGTGTGGCGTTCTTCCCTTTGCCTGTGGATTCCTCAAGCTTTTGGAAGTCCTTCTTGATGAATTGCTCGTTTGTCTCTGACTGGGCATATTCAGTAACAAGTGCTTTGTCCACGCTACCTAGTTTGTCGACTGTTTTTTTGCGTTTGTCCTCCGCATCGGCGAGTTCGTCTTTAAAGTCCTCAGTTGAAAACAGATCAAGCGGAAGGATATCGTCGATATCATGTAAGATATCTTTCATGGCTTTCTTTTGTTCAGACATAATAGATTTTGATTTTGTGTAGGCGTTAGCCAGCTCGTGTTCTAAGAAGGATTCTTCTATATAAGCATCAGATAAGCTGGCGTCCTCTAGAGTGCCTGAAATGCTTGTCAAGAAAGCAATTTTCATATCAAGTAAGTCAATCCAATTGTCAGCTACACCTGCATGGTCTTGATAAAATGCTTTAATGTTGTCAGCACCTTTGCCGGAAAACTCACTGTCATCTAAATCAGCTACAGCTTTAAAAGCCTTTTTTAGATTGACCATCTGACTTCTTAATTCTTTGTATTCCTTTGCACGTCTATCTGCTTCTGAAAGCAGTGATTTGGCTTCAAATACTTTCATGTTCATATCCTTTCATTTATGATCAACAAGATTTTACCATGGGAAAATGAAGAAACAGACAGCGATGTGATTCAAAAGTATGAAATGAATAATTTGATCTGTGTCAATTTACCTTACCTATTCGGATTATTTGTTTGGAAACTGATGACGCAGTAAGACGATTCCAGCTGATGAATGGTTTAAATCCTGATGGCATTTATGGACCGAAAACGAAAGCGAAACTGGAAGCATTGTTAAAATAGTAATAAAAACCCCTTCTAAGAGGAAGGGGTTTTTAAACATGTTCGAATATTCTATATCGAGCTTTTTTAATTAATTCTTTTCGTTTGTTCTTTTGTTCATCCAAGAAGCTCGCTTGTTTTTCAAGTCTTGCTAACATCAGTTCCAACTCTTCTTTGGTAATTTTTTCGTCCGAAAAAAGGTTTTTAAGTGCTGTTTTTTGGAGTGCAATTTTGCTGTTCAATCTCATCAACTCCCTAATTAAGATTCAACATTTACAGCAACTTCATCTTCACTAATTAGACTTTGTTCAAAAATAGCACGACTATCTTCAGCCTGCATAAATTCGTAAAGTTCACCTAAAAAGCCACTGATAATTGAACAATAAAGTTGTGCTATTTGTAATGTATTATCATTCATTTCACGTTTTGCGTCAATAGTAACGACTCCCCAATCTTTTATCGGAATACAAATTAGGGATTTGTATGTGTTGGAGGAATCAGATTCTGACCAATCAACATCTGTGGTTACATCAGCGACATTAATTATCTGAGATTTTCTAAAGCATCTTCCAGCAATAGAATCATTTATCGGTAATTCTCTACTGCTAGTATATTCTTGCGGGAATCCAGAACTACCACAAATTAGTCTAAGACTTTCTTCATCAGCTGCCCAAAATCCGCATCTGTGTTTTTCACCAATGTCAGTTTTAATATCAGCAGCTAGTCCGTCCAATATTTTTTGAATGCGGTTGAGTACACCTTCGGTAGTTGTTGGATTCTTTTGTATGTAAACCAGCATATCTACAAAACTCTTTGCATTTGTGATAACTACAGACAGTTGCTCAGAAACTAGGTTAGTATGCAGATTTTCATTTTTAAGGTTATCCCTTTCTTCTAAAACCTTAATAAGCTTGTTTTCCTTAACTGCATTGTCAGCATATCGTTTTGCAGCTATAGACACAAAAACTGCAATAACAATGAGTATAAAAATAAGGATGATACTAGAAAAAATAAAAAACCAAGGTGGACTTTTGTCCAAAAAGACGGAAATAATATCTGCCATAACTTGTTTACCCTTCTTTTTTTCTCCATTATAACATTATTTGGACAAATTCTTGGGGAGAAATTCACTTTGTTTTATTTAGAATTAACGTCAACCACATTAGAAAGATTAATAAAATTTGTATCACCTTTTAAATTCTTCACGTGCAGCCTCTGTTTAACTTCATCTATGTAATGAACATGTCCTGTAACTTCTTCAATAAATCCGTCTCTGTGTATACCGATGACCAGAACCTAGTTGAATTCCATCGCTTCGCAAATAGTGCGTACTATATCTTCCAGCTGGTATTCATCGAGAATGGGTTTTTCGATCTTCTGGACTTCTTTCTTCCTATTCAACAGTGCAGCTTTTTGCTCAGGTAATATGAATTTTTGTTCCCATCTCTTGTCGTAAATTCCTTGACTCATTCCGATCATCTCCTTGATTAAATTATAAGAGAACAAATGTTCCTTTGTCAGTGGAGAAAATAATGGAGTATCAGGTCCCATATTTGAGGTCTGGTTTAATTAAGGAAGAATATTATAATGCCTTTTGGGGACAGATGGGGACGAATTGGGGACCAACTTGTTCATTTTTAGTCAAAACAGAAGACTTTTTATCAGAAACATTTGTCAGAAAACCCTATAAAATAAGGTTTCGAAATAAAACATCCGTTCGTGTCAGAACATAATCGTTACCTTGACAGGGTAGAGATCGCTGGTTCGAGCCCAGTCGGAATCATAGCTTAAACCCTTGCGTAGCAAGGGTTTTTTACTTTGCTTTAATAAAGCCGGTTTATCAAATTTGCAAGTTGTTGGCAAACTTGATTTTTGGCGAAGTAAAAAAGGTCCCTTGAATTTCCAAGGGGCCTAAAGGATTAAAAGCCTCAATAATACTTTTAAGTAGAGGAGTATTTTTGGCGTTATACGTATTATCGAAGTCGTAGGCAATCCCGACAAGTGCAAGATCATTCTTTTTTTAATGAAAAAATTGATATAGGTTTTTCCGCAGCTATTTATCAAGGCGAGGAGCTTTTCACGAAATTACAGGGTTACTTAAAAGCACTTTATGTCGATGCAGTGGACCAACAAGGGGTTAATAAAACAATAGAATACTTAGAAAGAAACAAAAACTATTCGTATGTAGAAGACGTTGCCTATGAGACCGCAGCTGCTTACGCAAACTCTAAAGAATTTGAAATATTCTATGTTTATCATCAGAAAATGATTGCTCAAACGCAAATTCAAAGGGGAGAATGCCAGTATTGACTTTTAAAAAGAAGGTATGTCTTATCCTAGGGTTGTCATTCGTTTTCTATGTGGGTTTGGATCCAGCTTAACAGAAAGTCAAACTTAAAATTCATTTCAAATTACATCGGATCGTCTTCAAACATAAGCATCATCAATCTAGAAAGCCCTTTAAATAGAGGGCTTTTATTTATGTGATAAACAGACAAAAACGAATCGAATGAAATAAAGATATTACAGATCAAAAATCGCAAACGCGGTTAAACGGTTCCAACTGATGAATGGTTAAAAGCTAACGGTATTTATGGACCTAAGACTAAAGCGAAACTTGAAGCGAAATTATAAAAAATTAAACCCCTTCTGTTGTAGAAGGGGTTTAAAATTCATTTATCAATTTTCTTGTGGAGCAATCTTTGCCACTGGAGCACCACAGAGTAGGAAGAATGCAAATACTGCTGGTGGGGAAACTGCTAAACCTATAGTTCCTAGAAATCCTACAACAGTCAACCAATCTCCGTTTTGAATGGCTTTTTGAACTTGATTCAAAGCACCTTTACTTAAGTTAAGTGCATCTTCTAAACATCCTTGAACACTATTGATTTTGACATCGGTATAATTATATTCCTTATTCATATAATTAGCGAAAGCAATCATGCCCTCTTTTTGAGCTGGAGGATAAGGAGCTTTTTCAAGCTCGTCCTCATTGACTGTATATCCCGTCTCTTTGTCAAAAACTAAAATTTTAGTAAAGATGTACTCAACTTCTGCAACAGATTTTTCAATTTGTTCTTCAGTTAAGCCATCTAAACCGTCCTCGGGATTCAATTGTGTTGCTGAAGCTGCTGGTGCTATTGTGGCAATAGCAAGAAAGAAAATCGACGCCAGAAAAAACAATCTTTTCAACATGTGTGAACTCCCCCTTTTTTGAAATGGTAAAGCAATTCAATAGTAACATACATTTTTTCAAGAAAAAGGGAGTTTTATTTAGAATTAAGCAAATTAGACATAATAAGTCAAATATCGACAGAAGATTGTTACCACAAGTGCAAAGCAAGAAACGAAAGTGCCCATGCAAATATCCCGAACATTACAAAGAATCTAAGAAAAGTTTCGTATTTTGTAAGTTTTCGTTCTTTTTTTGTTTTACCTAATCTCCAGTAAAGGGCGTAGCCGGAGAATAATAAAATTATTTGTCCTAGTTGAGACACGGACTCTAAAAACTCTATACCATTCATTGATTTCACCTCTTATTTAATTATCGCAGACGGAAAAACCGTTTCCAACAGTTATATAAAAATTGAGCAATCCGTAATATGTCTAATGGTATATGAAATGATGTTTCCCTTATCCAGCAGACCATAAGTGTATAGTGGTAGCAGAGTTACTCGGGGTTAAGCGGGGATGTGCAAGCCAGCTTATCAGCTTAATGTTAGAATATAATCGCTACCTTGTGACAGGGGGAGAGGCCCCTGGTTTGAGACCAGTCGAAATCATAGCTTAAACCCTTGCGTAACAAGGGTTTTTTATTTAGTTATATTTGTTAGCTTTGTGTCTACATAGGGACGAATTGAGGACGAAAATTTTTTTTGCTGATTAAGAAGTGAATTCAAAATCAGCCCTGTTTCTATGCTAGGTTTAATGGATTATAAGGTTTCAATATTCTTTTCTATTATTTGAATAACTTGTTCGAGCCATACTAATGGAGATACTCCGTAACTAAGAATGTCCACTCCGTCAGCAGCTTCATCTATAAAATCATTCTTGTCTTCATCCAAATAATCACTGTAAAATCTTTTAATGCTACTATATCAGTTTTTTGCTCTTCTTTTGGAATCTCTTCTAAGTATTCGTCCAGTGCTGACTCTGGAGTTTCTATATCTTGATGAAATATACCTCCTAGAAAATGAAATACAGGTTCAGATAAGTTTGTATCTATCATGATATCATCTCGTTGGCTAGCCAGTTAATATAAAGATACCTTTTCAATAAATTTTAGCAATTGTTAAATCAGTAATTGTATCTTCTCCCTTGGGTATTTCTCTTCTTAAATCTTCATTTCCTTTATAGGAGTATAAAGGCTTGTTCTTATCACAATTTAACCATTTTTCTATCTAACTTTAAATTAAGAGTACTATTAACAGCTCTTTCTGTAGTGCTTTATTTTTAAATGATGATGAACTGGAAATCTTCTTGTTACTCATTTTGCTTTTAGCTAGTCTTTGAATCAGTTCTTCGTCTGTTAATATTCCCATACCCCCACGGCTAAGTCTTTAACACCAAATATAGTACCGTCAATCGCATTCATTACTCTACTATTACCCCTTAAATCGCTGCCTTAATGTCGAGGTTGTTTTTATTTTTCAAGAAAATGTTATAATGAAAAGCCATAAAATGATGGGAGGGGGAATTTCGATGCATTACATAACGGCATGTTTAAAAATCATCAGTGATAAAGACCTTAATGAGATAATGAAGGAATTCAAAAAACTTGAGGAAGAAACGAACAAAGAAGAGGGTTGTATTACATTCCATGCTTATCCGCTTGAGCCATCAGAACGTAAAATAATGCTTTGGGAGATTTGGGAAAACGAAGAAGCTGTGAAAACCCATTTCACGAAAAAACACACAATAGACGTTCAAAAACAAGAATTAACGGAAGTAGAATGGTTAATGAAAAGCAATGTGAATGATTGAAAGGTTCTTTAAAAAGAGACATTCAATGACTTAGTATCAGCCACTTGTGATTAAGTAGTAAATTGTTGTCCAACTCTTATTTTTTTCTATTTAATATTTTTTGAGCTGATTTTGAAATGTATTCAAAGTCAGCTCTGTTTGATTTCATGGATTATATTCTTTGGATAGCTTGTTACCATCATAATGGAGATACTCCGTATAAATTGGAGGTTAAAATAATGAGTCATTCTCAAGAAAAAATTGCACTAATTACAGGAGCAAGCAGTCAAGGGGATATTGGTACGGCTATTTGTCGTAAGTTAGCCTCACAGGGTATACATATCTTCTTTACTCACTGGAATTCTGATGCGGGCTGGATAGAAGAATTTCAACAAGAAATTTTACATATGGGTGTCCGCTGTGAGGCAATGAAAATTGATTTATCAGATGCACATGCTGCATTCACAATACATGAAAAAATTTCAGATAAATTAGGATATCCTTCCATCCTTATTAATAATGCAGCTCATTCCGCAAGTGATAATTATGTATCGTTAGATGCTAAATCACTTGATGATCATTATGCGGTTAATATGAGATCGAATTTTCTACTTTGTGTTGAATTCGCCCGTCGGTTTAAAAAATCTAATTTAATATCAGGAAGAATCATCAATATGACATCAGGGCAGGATTTAGGTCCTTTGCCTGGGGAGTTAGCGTATGCAGCTACTAAAGGAGCTATTTCTGCCTTTACTAGGTCGTTATCACAAGAACTTGCACCATTGGGCATCACTGTTAACGCTGTAAACCCAGGTCCAACAGATTCTACATGGATGACAGATGAAATAAGAAATTTTCTTTCACCTAAATTTCCAATGGGGCGTATTGGCACACCAGATGATGCAGCACGAATGATTGCTTTTCTTGCAAGTGATGAGGCTGAATGGATAACTGGACAAATTATTCATTCAGAAGGTGGATTTATTCGGGGCTAAGCTAATGAAACACAATATACACCAATGTATGATGTATTCCCAAAACTAAATCTAAACTTGAAGCGCAATTGAAATAAAATAAGGTCCCTTCTCTTTTTAGAGGGGGACCTTATTTTATTCATGCATGTTTTGCATCCAGAAAATCTGGCGGATAAGAGATTAATAAACCGTTACATATACTTTTCCGAATACTGCAGTACCTTTAAACAAAGTAATCGTGGCTTTCCCTTTTGATTTAGCCGTCACTAAACCATTTTGATCGACTTCAGCAACTTTTTGGTTATCAGTCCAATAACGAGTAGCTGAATTATTTTTAACAGAATAGGTTTCTCCAACTTTTAGAGGTAAATTATAGTCTTGAATCTTGATAACATGTGTAGGTGAAATAGAAATGTTCTTTACTTCAGTAGGTGTGGAGTTTATTTCATGAGCTGAAGCTACCCCACTGACCGACAGAGCTAACGCAGAGATCGATAAAGCAGAAACAACAGTTTTTTTGAAATTCATTTTGAAACACTCCTTTAAAGTTTTTTGTCTTGCACTATAACAATTCAGCAAAAGTAATTATTTTCCTTGTAAATAAATGTTAATAATATGTGAACGATCAACTGATTTGAGCTAAGACTATTGTGTGCCCTGCACAGAGTTTGTATTTATGATAGAAAATTGCTGAGAGAGAATGGCCATCCTTAAAATGTTAATAGCACACATTTGATGGTTATTAGTTTGTTGAGCGTGTGGGAATTTTGTTACCTGCACTTTATCCCCGAAGATACCAAATCACTTTTCTTCATCATGTTCTTACTTTCGTACTCATACATTAGAAAATCTTCGTTCTAAATAGCTGAAGAATTGGAGTATTTTTATGAATTTCTGCTGAATAACGATAAAAAATACATTACATAGCAAACTCAAAGAATATAAAAATCGCATTTTTCCGGAAGCTTCGGTAAAAAACGAAACTTTTGTCTCTATGATTTTATTTTATAATGTAAACGGTTTCTTATATAGTATACTTATACTATCAATTTGCTCAAGTAGATACTGACAGGAAGGATAGAAAAACAGATGGAATACATAAATACAAGGCAAAAAGAGATTTTGTATCTGTTGTTATCTGAACCTGATGACTATTTAGTTGTGCAAGATTTCGCAGATAGGGTACAGTGTTCTGAAAAAACAATCCGAAATGATTTGAAAGTGATCGAGGATTATCTCAATGAGCATTCTCATGCACAGCTTATTCGAAAACCAGGGTTGGGCGTTTATTTACATATAGAAGAACAGGAGAGGACCTGGCTAAACCAGCAATTACATACTGAACATTTTTCTTCTAGGCAGCGGAGCGATGAAGAAAGAATGCTGCACATTGCTTATGACTTATTAATGAATCCGAAGCCTGTTTCCGCAAAAGAAATTGCCGCTCGGCATTTTGTCAATCGATCTTCCATTAAAAAGGATTTATACGCAGTAGAAGAGTGGCTGAAGCGTTTTGATCTCACGCTGGTTTCTAGGCAGCGGCTTGGATTAAAGGTTGAAGGGAACGAAAGAAATAAAAGAAAGGCATTGACAAGAATATCTGATTTGATCCACAATACAGCGTTTACCAGCCAATTTATTAAAAGTAAGTTTTTACATTATGAAGTAGACTTTGTGACGAAAGAAATCAAATCACTACAAAAAAAGCATTCCCTCTATTTCACAGACGAAACGTTTGAAAGTTTGTTGCTGCATACATTGTTAATGGTCCGCCGCATCAAAATGAAGCAGCCGATTTCATTGTCCCCAAAAGAAATGGCGGCAGTAAAAAAGAAGAAAGAATATAAATGGACATTTGCTTGTTTACAGCGGCTTGAACCGGTTTTTGCAATCCGCTTCCCTGAAGAAGAAGCCGTGTACTTAACATTACATATATTAGGCGGTAAAGTTCGTTATCCATTGCAGACAGAAGAGAACTTTGAAAATGCTGTGCTTCCTAAGGTTGTTGGGCATTTAATCAATCGTGTTTCAGAGCTGAAAATGATGGATTTTCATAAGGATCAGGATTTGATCAATGGTTTGAACATTCATCTCAATACTGTGCTACAACGGCTGAGCTACGATCTTTCTGTAGCAAATCCTATGCTCAATGACATCAAAAAGATGTACCCTTATTTGTTCCACCTCATCATTGATGTTTTGGAAGATATCAATCAAACTTTTGATCTTCAAATTCCTGAGGAAGAGGCAGCATATTTGACATTGCATTTTCAGGCAGCGATCGAACGGATGCAGTGCAGCAGCGAGACACATAAAAAGGCGATTATCGTCTGCCACATGGGGATTGGGATGTCACAATTGCTGCGGACAAAAATTGAACGGAAATATCACCAAATCGCTGTAATGGCTTGTATTGCAAAGGCCGATTTAAAGGATTATATCAAAAAGCATGAGGATATTGATCTTGTCATATCCACCATTGCGCTGGAGAATATAACGGTTCCCCATATTGTTGTGTCTCCGCTTTTAGAGCCTGGCGAAGAGAAGAAATTAAGTGCGTTTATACGTCAGATGGGCGAATCACACCGCCAAAAACAAAAAACGTTTCAGATGCTGAACAATACGACTCCTTTTTTGGTTTTTTTGCAGCAGGAGGCGGAGCATCGCTACAAGTTAATCGAACAGCTGGCGACAGCTCTGTTTGAGAAAGGCTATGTTGATAAGGACTATGCGGTTCATGCGGTGATGAGGGAAAAAATGTCGGCGACAAATATTGGGTCAGGCATTGCCATTCCTCATGCAAACGCTAAATTTATTAAACAATCAGCAATCGCGATTGCCACATTAAAGGAGCCGCTTGAATGGGGAAATGAAAAAGTTTCGCTCGTTTTTATGCTGGCTGTCAAACACGAGGATCAAACCATGACAAAGCAGCTGTTTAGCGAGCTTTCATATCTTAGCGAGCAGCCGGCCTTCGTCCAGAAGCTGACGAAAGAAGCCAATGTCATGACATTTTTATCTCATTTGGATTATTAAAAGCAGGGATTATTCCTTGCTTTTTTTTGTTATAGGGAAAAATGCCTTTATTACCGGAACCTATGGTAAAAAAAACGATTTTAATGAGCTGATTTCGGTATACAGTTGAGACAAGATCTTATTATTCACACTTTAAAGGAGGTTTCCTATGAAACTGTTAGCGATTACATCTTGTCCAAATGGAATCGCCCATACGTATATGGCAGCGGAAAATCTGCAAAAAGCTGCTGACAGACTGGGCGTTAGCATCAAAGTTGAGACCCAGGGGGGAATTGGTGTCGAAAATAAGCTAACCGAAGAGGAAATTCGCGAAGCGGACGCAATCATTATTGCTGCAGACCGCTCGGTAAACAAAGACCGGTTTATAGGCAAAAAACTGCTGTCTGTGGGGGTACAGGACGGCATCCGCAAACCGGAAGAATTGATTCAAAAAGCTCTTAACGGGGAGATACCGGTCTATCGTTCCGCTACAAAATCGGAATCCGGCAATCATCAGGAGAAGAAACAAAATCCAATTTACCGTCATTTAATGAACGGCGTTTCATTTATGGTTCCTTTCATTGTTGTCGGCGGATTATTGATAGCGGTTGCATTAACGCTTGGAGGGGAGAAAACACCTAAAGGCTTAGTTATTCCGGATGATTCCTTCTGGAAAACGATTGAACAGATCGGCAGTGCTTCATTTTCATTTATGATTCCGATTTTAGCCGGCTATATCGCCTATAGCATCGCTGATAAACCGGGGCTTGTGCCAGGGATGATCGGCGGTTATATTGCGGCGACTGGAAGTTTTTATGACAGCGCAAGCGGCGCCGGTTTCCTCGGCGGAATCATTGCCGGATTTTTGGCCGGATATGCTGCACTTTGGATCAAAAAATTAAAAGTTCCAAAAGCTATTCAACCGATTATGCCGATTATTATTATTCCGGTGTTTGCATCTTTGATAGTAGGTTTAGCATTTGTATTTTTGATCGGTGCGCCTGTAGCTCAAATTTTCGCCTCTTTAACAGTTTGGCTGGCGGGGATGAAAGGGTCGAGCTCGATCCTTCTGGCATTGATTTTAGGGGCGATGATCTCATTTGATATGGGCGGTCCCGTAAATAAGGTGGCGTTTCTGTTTGGATCGGCAATGATTGGAGAAGGAAATTATGAAATTATGGGACCAATTGCTGTCGCCATTTGTATCCCCCCGATTGGCCTTGGCATTGCGACGTTTTTAGGAAAAAGAAAATTCGAGGCATCTCAAAGAGAAATGGGGAAAGCGGCATTTACGATGGGACTCTTCGGCATTACTGAAGGAGCGATTCCATTTGCGGCGCAGGATCCTCTTCGAGTCATTCCGAGTATTATGGCAGGCTCTATGACAGGTTCTGTGATAGCCATGATTGGCAATGTGGGAGACAGAGTGGCGCACGGCGGACCTATCGTTGCAGTGCTTGGCGCAGTTGATCATGTCTTGATGTTTTTTATTGCTGTGATTGCAGGATCTCTTGTCACTGCTCTGTTCGTCAACGTACTAAAAAAGGATATTTCGGCGCCTCCTGTGCTCAGTGAAACTGCACCGCCCTCCGCGCCAAGTGAAGCTGCGGCAGCAAACGAAATAAAGCAGCCAATTCAAGTCGAAAGGCAAAAAGCTGAGATGGCGGAGATAAAAAAATTGACAGACATTATCAGCCCGGAATTAATTGAACCAAATTTATCGGGTGAAACGAGGGATGACATCATTGATGAATTGATTCAGAAATTGTCCCGCAGAGGTGCGCTGCTTTCAGAGAGCGGGTTTAAACAAGCCATTTTGAATCGTGAACAACAGGGAACAACGGCGATTGGCATGAATATCGCGATTCCGCACGGAAAGTCTGAGGCGGTCAGGGAGCCGAGTGTTGCCTTTGGGATCAAACGATCAGGCGTTGATTGGAATAGCCTGGATGGATCAGAAGCTAAATTAATCTTTATGATTGCTGTACCGAAAGAGAGCGGGGGAAACCAGCATCTCAAAATACTGCAGATGCTATCTCGAAAGCTAATGGATGACAATTATAGGGAGCGGCTGCTCTCCGTGCAAACAACAGAAGAAGCCTACAAGCTGCTAGAAGAAATCGAATAAAGCGGGGGATTTTCATGACGACTGAACCGTTATTTTTCAAGCCTGTTTTCAAAGAAAGAATTTGGGGCGGGACCGCTTTAGCTGATTTTGGCTATACCATTCCGTCACAACGAACAGGGGAGTGCTGGGCTTTTGCCGCGCATCAAAATGGTCAAAGCGTTGTTCAAAACGGAATGTATAAGGGGTTCACGCTTAGCCAATTATGGGAACATCACAGACATTTATTCGGACAGCTTGAAGGGGACCGTTTCCCGCTGCTTACAAAAATATTAGATGCTGACCAGGACTTATCTGTTCAGGTGCATCCGAATGATGAATATGCCAACATACATGAAAACGGTGAGCTTGGAAAAACAGAATGCTGGTACATTATTGATTGCCAAAAAGATGCCGAGATTATTTACGGCCACAATGCAACAACAAAGGAAGAACTAACTACCATGATAGAGCGTGGAGAATGGGATGAGCTCTTGCGCCGTGTAAAGGTAAAGCCGGGGGATTTTTTCTATGTGCCAAGCGGTACTGTTCATGCGATTGGAAAAGGAATTCTTGCTTTAGAGACGCAGCAGAACTCAGACACAACCTACAGATTATATGATTATGACCGAAAAGATGCAGAAGGCAAGCTGCGCAAGCTTCATCTGAAAAAGAGCATCGAAGTGATAGAGGTCCCGTCTATTCCAGAACGGCATACAGTTCATCATGAACAAATTGAGGATTTGCTTACAACGACATTAGTTGAATGCGCTTACTTTTCGGTGGGGAAATGGAACTTATCAGGATCAGCAAGCTTAAAGCAGCAAAAACCATTCCTTCTTATCAGTGTGATTGAAGGGGAAGGCCGTATGATCTCTGGTGAGTATGTCTATCCCTTCAAAAAAGGAGATCATATGTTACTACCTCATGGTTTTGGAGAATTTAAACTCGAAGGGTATGCAGAATGTATCGTCTCCCATCTGTAACATGGCAGGGCTTGAGAAATAAATTTGCGAGTGAAGACGCCTATTCTCCAGCGATGATCTAAATCAAATAAGAGTTTAATAGTCGGAGAAGAAGTGCTATACTATTTTCTGTATATGGTAAAGAATGAAAAAACACGATTCGGTTGGTAGTCCGGATGCATGATTGATCATGTCAGTAACCTTCCCCTCCTCGGGATGTCCATCATTCTTTCGTATCTTTTATGAGGAGGGAATCGTTATGAAATTAACGGTTTACTATGATGGTCAGTTTTGGGTAGGCGTTGTTGAAACTGTGAACAATGGAAAGCTAAGAGCCTTTCGTCATCTTTTTGGCACAGAGCCGAGGGATTCTGAAGTATTAGAGTTTGTTCATAACCAACTCCTGAATATGTTGGCCAAAGCTGAGCAGGAAGGAGTTCGATTACAAGGCAGACGTCAAAAAAAGATCAATCCAAAAAGATTGCAGCGCCAGGTTTCAAAAGAATTGAAAAACGCCGGAGTAACTTCTAAAGCTCAAGAGGCGATAAAGCTAGAGCTTGAAGCGAGAAAGCAAAAGAAAAAACAAATAACGAAAGAACAACGAGAACATGTAAAAGAGCAGAGGTATATGCTCAAAAAGCAAAAAGCGAAAAAGAAGCACAGAGGTAAATAATCAAAACAAAAGCAGGCGCAGTGCCTGCTTTTTGTAATCAAGGACTCTACTTTGTAACATATATCCAATGCATATAATCCGCTGATTTATGATCTAATATAAACCCTAACTTCTCCAAAGTTTTTTGTGAACCAACATTATCATGTTCGCATCTTGCGGTGATCCGGTTTACTGTTTCTTGGCTGAATGCCCAGTTTATTAGTTTTTGGGCGGCTTCCACACAATAACCGTTGCGGCGATGACTTTTATTTGTCGCAAAACCGATTTCAATCATGCCATTCTCGTCTGGATCACCTAAAAACCCGGTTCCTCCAACAATTTCATGATTGTCCTTCTTTACAATAATCCATGAATCAAATCCTTTTGTTCCATTGTTTTTGACTAAAATCTCGCGGAAATAAGGTATCGCTTCAAAAAAATCAGAATTTGGCCATTCACCATTTGTTTCATAACCTAAGTCTTTGATAGCCTGATGATCTTGTTTAGACGCGGCGTCAAGAAGGGGAATATCAATCGTTTTTAATCGTAATCGATTCGTTTCAAGGAGAACCATATATCTAATCCTCTTTTCCTTTTAATGGGAATAATGATAACATATAACAATTTTCTCTGATACCTTGGCAGTAGAGAAAGATGAAGAAATTGGGGGGAATTGAAAGAGTGACAGGTGAGAGTTTGCCCAGACCAAAAACGGGTAGGAAAATGCCGATGTTAATGTGTCCCTACCCGTTTTTCTGTTCCTGAATGCAGGGTTTCTGATAACATGTTGTGCTACCTTTTCGCAATCAAATAAAGCGATATGGCTCTTTGGGTTTGAACAGGATTATGAATGATAATGACCCATTGGTTTCTTCGTCTTGGAAAGCTTGCTACCGCATACAATGGAGCAGTATCGCGCGGAGTGAACCCACCATTTATCACGTTGATATCTCTTCCTTCAAGATGACAAACTAAGTATTCACCTGGATTGATGACCTGTTGGTTCGTCCATGCGTAAGAATAAAAGCCGTCTCCAAGATCTTCGGTGGAAGATGGGGGGACAAAGCCATCTACAGTCAATGTGATTTCTCTTCTTCGCTGTCTTTCTGAAAAGTCTGGACTTCTTTGAGGGTTATGAGTATGTGAAAAGTAAGGAATTAACGCAGGGCCATAAAAGTAATGATACAAAGCAACCACTCCTTTATTTTCCATTCATACAAATTGTATGTGGGAGTTATTTGTTCATTCCTGTTTTGTTCCATGTAGACTAATAATGGGCTATAGGCGTCCAAGGTAATCAATTTGTCCTTTCGTTGATTCAATGCTAGTAACCTTGAAAATGCAGGTTAGGATGATAGAATTTACATATTACTGCAAGAAGTTAGACCATACATCATTTTGATAGTGGGTGAAAACAATGGCGAAAAAAATGGCAAAAACAAATGCGGTTCGTCTGATAGAACAGCAGAACATCTCTTATGAGTTATTAGGGTATAAAACAGACGGCCAGCCTGTAGATGGCATCTCTGTTGCGGAAAAAATCGGTTATCCTTTGGAATATGTATATAAAACGTTGGTGGCAGCAGCAGGAACAAATCATTATTATGTCTTTGTTGTACCCGTTGCAGAAGAGTTAGATGTAAAAAAGGCAGCAAAGGTGACAGGGGAAAAGAAAATAGAAATGATTGCAATGAAGGAGCTATTAGCGGTAACTGGCTATCTTCGCGGCGGCTGCTCGCCAATTGGCATGAAAAAATTGTTCCCGACCTATATTGATGCATCTGCAGAAACGCTTGATTTTATCATTGTCAGTGCAGGGGAAATCGGTATGCAGCTAAAGTTGGCGCCACAAGATTTAGCCAAATCATGTGATGCCGCATTTGCAGAAATTGTATAGATGCAGATATAGGGGAACGAAAAAGCTTAGTCATATCGATTAAGCTTTTTCCGCATCTCTTTCAAATATGATTTCAAAATAAGCAGCTGCCCCATACCCATCTATACTGGGAGCGAAAATCTGAACGAATCTCCAGCCTCTTTTCGCATAATCTTGGATGATTTGCTGGTAGTCTTCTTTAGGCCTTCTTCTCATCGTACTCAGCTCAACTCTTACGAATTCATATTCTTTCATCGTTTGATCCCTCCTATTAAGGTATACGCATAATTGAGCAAGAAGTTCCAAAAACCTAGGTTAAGGTCTGCCTCTCTAAACACAGGAACATCTTGAAGAGTTAAGGGGCTATAAAAACGAATTTTACCGGGTCAGCAGTCTAAATGAATCTCTTGCTTATTGCATTTGACTGAGTATATAAGTAAAAAAAGAGCGGCCAGAACATATAAGAAGGAGATGATCATTAACGCACTCATGACAGGGTAATGTTTAGCGGAGTAGATGAAAAAATCAAGCTGTGAAATTTGTTTGGGGCTGCTGACGGCATCAATTCCATTTAGCAGTTTTGAGAGTTTAGCAGAATAGTTCCAATCAAATCGATCTGAAACAAGCTCGCTTCCTTGATACCAATTAACAGCAGCTAAAAACAGAAATACCATAATAGAAAATCCAAGCTGAACAACTAAAAATATTCCCTTCACTTTTGTATGACCTCCAAATCTATGAATATGGGAAAATCAAACAATATATTACCACCGTATGGGTTATTCTTGCAATTTCACTTTCATACAACTCAAACGCAAGTCTATTTTTTTGTTTGTTTTTGGCTTATAATACCTGATGGTGGATAAAGAGTGTGGGTTTATAGATTAGAGAAACAAATGTATTTCTTAGCATTTTTTATTTGTGGTGAGAGTATAGAAGCATTCGATTAGATCTGCTTTTTCACAGAAACGGTATTCATCTGTTTGCCTGAGCTTTACAATTGGCTGGCAAAAAAACAATGATTTCTTTCAATCAAAACATGCAACGATGCGACACATTTTATTTCTTGATGACTTATCTCATTGCCTTTAAGTCATCCTATCGAGAAAGCGATGGTATTTTATGAACAAAGAAACCCTAAAAAACATACTCATGATTTTTTCAATATGCGCAACCCTCCGAGAAACCGATGGTATGCGCATAGCTGATAGCAGGATTTTGAGTGAGATTATACGATTTTTGATTTGCATGGTTGTGTTTTTTGCCGTGACATTTCTATTTGATGCTGTTTTTCCAAACAAAAAAGAGTCACATTAATGTGTGGCTCTTTTTGCATCATCTGATCAGAAACATCATAAATGAATCGATCATCATGATGAAGAACAGCAAGCAAAAATAAATAAGCGAGTAGACAAACATATCCTTTGCCCACTTCACGTCATCGTCTGTTTTGAATCCTTTGATGCTTTTTTTGATCCATATGCCTCCGAGAACCAAGGCGGCTAAGAAATAAAATGGGCTTATATGGCCGGTGCCGAGAGAGAAAGGAAATAATAGCGTGACCGGCACCAGGACGGCAATATATTGCATCATTTTTATTTTTGTTACACGGTTGCCTTTGACTACTGGCAAGAGCGGAACGCCAGCGGCACGATATTCCTCTTTGCGTCTTATCCCAATCGCCCAAAAATGCGGCGGCTGCCACAGAAACATAATCGTGTACAACAGCACTGCTGTCATACTGAAGTCACCGGTTACGGCACAATACCCC
Source organism: Bacillus sp. FSL R5-0603 (assembly GCF_038050295.1). Taxonomy (NCBI): domain Bacteria; kingdom Bacillati; phylum Bacillota; class Bacilli; order Caryophanales; family Bacillaceae; genus Bacillus; species Bacillus sp. FSL R5-0603. The sequence goes on from NZ_JBBOYP010000001.1 coordinate 1,184,180, forward strand.
ATCAATGGCGGCGCAGCTCCTGGGAAGCTCCCGACAAATGTGCTCCACACAGACGTTCGTTTCACCCATACCGTATAGATGATCGCATAAAAAATAAAGGCGGCCAGTCCGAGAAAGGCCGTTAATGGATTGAGGGAATAAAGCATGGCAAGACCTGCGATTCCTAACACAGAGCCATATGTTAAGATCATGGCTGGCGGCATTTTCCCTGTGACCGAGGCCCTGCTGCGAGTGCGTGCCATTTTTGCGTCCATATGCCGATCAAAATAGTTGTTATAGACAGTGCCGGAAGCCATCACAAACGCGGTTCCCAACATTGCTGTCACCATTGTCATCAAAAAAGCCATTCCGGTTAACGTTTTTTCTGCGCTTGCAAACGCGATCCAAAATCCGCCGAAGGCTGCTATCGAGTTTGATATGATAATGCCGGGTTTTGCAAGTTTGATAAAATCGTAAATGGTTACCCGGTTCGAAGCTTTTATGTATTTCGTTTCAGATATGGCTGCAGAATCTCTTGTATTCTCTAAAAATAGACGCCTCCCCCTAAAACTGCATGCTTTTGTTATCGTAACAAGAGGGGGGCGGAATCACAATTATTTCCTATATTTGTCATGATATTGTCATTTTTAAAACAAAAAAATGGGGAGCTGGACTGCCCCCATTTTGATATGCGGTGACTAGTAACCGTAACCTCCGCCATATCCTCCGCCATAACCGCCGCCGTAACCGTACCAAGGGTAATAAGGCGGGCGCGGGCGCGGGTAGTAATAAGGCGGGCGCGGATAAAACGGATAGAACGGATAATACGGTCTTGGATAATAATAAGGCGGATAAAATGGCGGTCTCGGACGCGGATAATAATAAGGCTGTCTTTCATCATAAGGGGTAATTTGTTCAAATGGCTGTTCATTCAAAGGATAATCCAAGAGGAAAACCTCCCTAGCTTTTTTTATTCCTTTTACCATATTCTTGATGCTTAAGTTGGGTGTATGTACATTCATGAAACTCGGTTTTTTTTATGATGAAATTCCTTAAAAAGGATTGACATGAACTTCTAAATCTCATAGTATTACAAATGTGAAATAAATGTTACTACAATGTTACAAAAACATTTCTAAATAGATACAGTTCCAACTGATGAAGAGTAAATCGAAATGGCTACGAAAGAAGGAGTTTTTGTTGTTAGCAAAAAGAATCAAATGGTTTCATGTATTAATAGCAGTTGTATGTGTGGTGGGCCTTATCGGCTTTTTCCATAATCATTCATTGAAAAAAGAAACGGTCATGAATAAAGTAAGAACGGATTCTCAATATGGGAATGTTGAAATCGCAACACTTGTGAATGACGGGAAAACTTTTAATTACGCGGTTAACTATCCCGTTTTCAAAAATGAAAAAATGGATTCGGCATTAAAAAGATTCGCAGAAAAAGAGGTTCGTCAATTTCAAAAGGAAACAAAAGACGTTGACCAAGACCATACGACAAAACGCAACGAATTAAATGTTGATTATAAAATTGTCCATTATGCCAAACAGACAGTGGCGATTGTATTTAATGAATATAAATACATCGGCGGGGCACACGGGCAAACCGTGAAAAAAACGTTTAACTATGATTTTAGTAAACAAGCGTTTCTTTCCATTGATGATATTTTCAAAGAGGACGCTGACTACTTACATAAGCTTTCGTTAATCGCTTATCACGAGCTGAAAAAGAATAAGGACATTGCCGCGGACGATGCACTGTTAAAGGAAGGGACGGCTCCGAAAAAAGAAAATTTCAGCCGCTTTGCCATCAAGGAAGATTATATCGAACTTTACTTTGACACATATCAGGTTGCAGCAGGCTATCTTGGAGAACAATCGATTGCCATTAAAAAAAGTCTTTTGAAAGACATTCTGAAAGAACAATATATTGATAAAGCAAAAAATAAAAATAAAATCAAAGAACAAAAGCCGAAGCATGAAGTGATTTCTTTACCCAAAGAGGAAACGGTTGATCCAAATCAAAAAGTCATTGCGCTTACTTTCGACGACGGCCCGAATCCTGCGACAACAAATCAGATTCTAGACTCCTTGAAGAAATATAAGGGTCATGCCACGTTTTTTGTTTTGGGGAGCAGGGTTCAATATTATCCGGAAACGCTAATAAGAATGCTGAAAGAAGGAAATGAGGTGGGGAACCATTCATGGAGCCATCCGCTTCTCACAAGGCTTTCAGTGAAAGAAGCGTTAAAGCAGATCAATGACACGCAAGACATCATTGAAAAAATAAGCGGATACCGCCCGACGCTTGTAAGACCCCCATACGGCGGCATTAATGACGAACTGCGGAGTCAAATGAAAATGGATGTTGCGTTATGGGATGTTGACCCGGAAGATTGGAAAGACCGTAACAAAAAAACAATCGTTGACCGTGTCATGAGTCAGGCGGGAGATGGAAGAACCATTTTAATTCACGATATTTACCGCACCTCTGCTGATGCGGCCGATGAAATTATGAAAAAGCTCACAGATCAAGGATATCAATTGGTGACGGTTTCTCAGCTTGAAGAGGTTAAAAAACAAAGAGAAGCGAAATAAATTACAAAAGGCTGTCCGTACGGACAGCCTTTTTTCTATTTAATAAGAGCCTGTGGTGGCCCAAACATTTAAGTTTGGTCCTGAATACTTGCCGAAAGCGTAAGAAGTCCTTGGATCTAAATCATATACCATCGGTGTATAGCAAGATTTTTGGCCGGCCACCGCTTTTCCATTGCCGCCTGCAGAATCACAATTATATCTCTTTCCATCCGTGTTTCGGGTAATCTCCGCATTTGCTTCAAAGCCAGACGTCAAAGTATTATTCATCGTGATTTTTGCCCAAGCCGTTTTACATGTACTGCTGAATTTAAGCTCGACTACTCCGATGACTTGATTGCTGGCATTCACTAAGTTTGAGGATTTTTTTGTAGAGCCGGTGGACGCACAATCATTGTAATAAGGGCTTTTTCCATCGTAGGCATGGGTTTCCGCATTGGCGGGTACTCCTTTGACGGCAAAAACAAATACTACTGCGAATAACACCAATGAAGCCTTCGTAAACAGTCTTTTCATATCCTTTTGACCTCCTTAATATGGCAAACAATAAATCATACGGAGGAACAATCAAAACATGCATGCTTTTTTGTGAACAATAAAGGCGGCCGGGAGGATGGAGTTATTGGCCGCCTTTGGTGTGATATTAAGCTTTTACATCAATGGTTTGTCCGAGAGTCGGATGCTGAATCATCTTTAAGGTTTGATCGGCATTTTGCTGGGCGGTGTCCAGCATTTTTTTCGTTAAAGCGATATTAACATTCTGGGCAAGGGATGCTTGATGCATTGCAACTGATAAAGCAGGAATATCCATCGTTCCACCTCCTATGCCTTACCTATCGGCGGGTTTGTATGATTTTACAGTGAAAAATGGCTTAATTTTCGCTGTTGACCCTTACGCTGCGGCATATCGTATGTTTTTGACAAGGAGGGAATCAGGATGAATCTAGTAATGGAAAAGACCTTTGAGCAATACGAAAAGCTGTTTTCAATGGAAGAACAGAAAAGAGAAGATGAATTTCGGTATACGATGATGAGGCCGTTTGAAAAGATGTGGACCGCCATCCAAGTTCCGCTGAAAGCGAAGGAGCCAAACGGCTATGATGTGATCATGGCCGCGAAAATGCTGGGCTATTTGGATGTCCGTGATACTGAAAGCGGCCAGAAAGCACTGCAAATACTGAAAGAATCATATGTTTCAGAGACAGCTGAATCTGCACTTCGGCAATGCATATTTTTTGCTGAGCGCGAACAGCTGCGGATGAATGCAGAGGAGATCAAATTCGGCCTTTATATCGCTGATCCAAATAAACTTCAGCTGCAAAAAGGCTGCTGCGGGTTTGGCGGGATACCGGGCTTTATTCATGTATGGATTGATCCGAACCGTTATAACCTGCCAAGGATTCCTTCAATTATTGCTCATGAGTTTCATCATAATGTGCGGTTTTCGTATATAGATTTTCATCATGGCTCTGTAAGTGTCGGGGATTATCTTGTGATTGAAGGATTGGCGGAATCATTCGCCAGAGAGCTGTTTGGCACGGAACGATTGGACCCTTGGGTAACTCGTTTTGATCATGAAGATTTGCAATATTCCATTGATGTGATCAATGAGGTGCTGGTTGTGAAAGGATTTTCGGAAGTCAGCCGTTATATGTTTGGTGATCCAATTGCTAACGACCAAGGCTTTAAGCCTGCAGGTTTATCGGCTTTTGCAGGTTATGCGGTTGGATATCATGCCGTTCAGTTATTTATGAATCAACATCATATCACGATAAGCGAGGCCACACGTTTGGATGCGAAGACCATTCTTTCTCAATGCGGGCTGTTTTCTACATGAAAAAAGCGTCACATACAGCGGCGCTTTTTGATTCCCAAAACCAGCAGTTCTATGGCGGCACAGGCGGCAATTCCAATTGTATATGCTTCGATATCGCTCCATAAAAAACCGTACCCCAGTACAAGCCCGCCAAGAGAAGTATCCCTAATCTGGTCGATCCATTCGGCATGATAGAGCTGGCTGAATTCAATGACAAAACAGAAAGAAAGACTGATAATGCCCGTTATCATTGTCTTCAGCTTCCGAAATAGAAATCCGCATCCCGTAAAGATCATGGCGGCCCACAACGAGTCCCCAAGATAAGTATTGAGGGTATCAGGAAGAACACTGGAGTATGCTCTGGATCCAAGCCCCAGCCCAATGATCAGAAAGGTGAAAACTGCATATATCCAACGATTTCGCTTCATTGCGAATTGATACCCCGTCTCTGCTTCATCTCCCTGTATTGTAAGGAATATAGCTTTTATTTGTCCACTAAAAAAGCGGCTGAATAGCCGCGTAGGGTGTTTATTTTGCTTTTAGGTTTACATGGTCGGCTGTCTGATCCGTGCCTATTACAAAATGGAGTTCATAGCGGCCTGTATCATATACATAATCGATTTCATCGGTAAACGGGACGGTTAACACCCGATTTGCTGGCCCTAATTGCTTCTGCAGCACTTCCGGCGTAACTCCGCCTAAATTCAGCTGCCGTTCCACACCGGTTCCAAAGTAGCGGATTTCTGAAATTGTCATGTCTTTATGATAGGAAAATCCGTAGCCCGGCTGTCCCATATTCCAGTGATATAAATCAAATCGATTGTCTCCCCCGACGGGTCTTTCCGGTTCCCCAAACGCAGCGTGGACATCCCCTTTTGTGCTTTTGTTAATGGTAAGGCCTTGCGCCTGCTGAGGCATTTCCCCTTTATAGGCGGTGTTATAGAGGTTTTTGACAAGCTCGGCGGCTGATTGATTCGTGTTTTCTGAGAGCGTGTTTGTTTGAGCTGCGGCCTTTGCCGGTGCTGAAAAGGACGCAGCCCCAAAGCCGGTAAAACAGCTTGTTACTGCTGCCGCAGCGGTAATAGCAGACATTGTCTTTTTCATGTTGATCCCTCCTTATTGATCTACCATCCCGTTTCCCGGTGTTAGTGCAATAAAACATGTGAGTGCGCTTTGTATGTTTTATTGAGTTGTTGTAAGGGAACTGAAATAGGTAATTCGGTATATAAAGCAAGAAAGGGGAATGGAGATGGCTGGCAAGAAAAAAATCACAATAAACGGCGTTGAAATGGAAGCGTCCGAGGAACAGACGGTGCTGCAGCTTTTGAATAACAGCTCGATTGAAGTGCCGCAAGTTTGCTATCATCCAAGCTTAGGGCCGATTGAAACATGTGATACGTGCATCGTCAGCATCAATGGTGAGCTGAAGAGGTCGTGCTCCGCTGAATTAAAGGATGGGGATATCATTGATACGCTCTCACCTGACGTGAAAAAAGCGCAGGTCATCGGGATGGACAAGATTTTATATAATCATGAGCTTTATTGTACAGTTTGCGATTACAACAACGGGGGATGCGAAATACATAATACGGTGAAGGAAATGAAAATCAATCACCAAAGCATCCCGTTTGATCACAAGCCCTACCACAAGGATGAATCCCATCCGTTTTACCGCTACGATCCGGACCAATGTATTTTGTGCGGCCGCTGTGTCGAAGCGTGCCAGGATGTTCAGGTAACTGAAACACTGACCATTGACTGGGAGCGGAAACGCCCGCGCGTCATTTGGGATAACGATGTGCCGATCAACGAGTCGTCATGTGTGTCATGCGGCCACTGTTCAACCGTCTGTCCATGCAACGCGATGATGGAAAAAGGAATGGAAGGGGAAGCCGGATATTTAACAGGCATCAATAATGAAACCCTGCGTCCGATGATCGAGATCACAAAAGGCGTAGAGACAGGCTACGGCTCGATTCTTGCCATTTCTGATATGGAATCGGCCATGCGTGATGAACGAATCAAAAAAACGAAAACCGTCTGCACGTATTGCGGCGTCGGCTGCAGCTTTGATGTCTGGACAAAGGGAAGAGACATTCTGAAAGTAGAGCCGCAGGAGGAGGCGCCAGCCAACGGTATTTCTACCTGTGTAAAAGGGAAGTTCGGCTGGGATTTCGTCAACAGCGAGGAACGCCTGACAAAGCCGCTGATCCGGGAAGGTGACCATTTCCGTGAAGCAGAGTGGGAGGAGGCGTTATCGCTGATCGCCAGCAAGTTCACGGAATTAAAAGAGGCGTTTGGCCCGGATTCTCTCGCTTTTATTACATCTTCTAAATGTACAAATGAAGAATCCTATCTTATGCAAAAGCTGGCCAGAGGGGTCATTGGCACAAATAATGTGGACAACTGCTCTCGCTATTGCCAATCTCCTGCGACTGCCGGCCTGTTCCGGACAGTCGGCTATGGCGGTGATTCAGGATCAATTACAGATATCGCGCAAGCGGACCTTGTTTTGATTATCGGTTCGAACACGTCTGAGTCGCATCCAGTCTTATCCACTCGCATTAAACGGGCTCATAAGCTGAGAGGGCAGAAAGTGATCGTCGCGGATATCAGAAAACACGAAATGGCAGAACGCTCCGATTTATTTGTCCAGCCGCGTGCCGGATCGGATATCGTCTGGCTGAATGCGATCGCCAAATATTTAATAGAAAACGGCAAGGCCGATGAACGATTTTTGAGAGAAAGAGTGAACGGACGGGATGAATATGTAAAAAGCCTCGCGCCGTACACACTTGAATATGCTGAGGAGAAAACCGGGATTGATCGAGAAACCCTTATCCAAATGGCAGAGATGATCGGGCAAGCTGACAGTGTGTGCGCATTGTGGGCGATGGGCGTGACACAGCACATTGGAGGAAGCGACACGAGCACGGCGATCTCTAATCTGCTGCTTGTGACAGGAAACTACGGAAAACCGGGAGCAGGTTCTTACCCATTGCGCGGCCATAATAACGTGCAGGGAGCAAGTGACTTCGGGAGTATGCCTGACAGAATGCCAGGCTATGAAAAAGTGACGGATGAACAAGTCCGCCAAAAATACGAGCGTGTGTGGGGTGTGCCGCTGCCGAAGGAGCCGGGTATGACCAACCACGAAATGATTGAAAAAATCCATTCCGGACAGTTGAAAGCGATGTATGTAAAAGGTGAAGAAATGGGCCTGGTGGATTCCAATATCAATCATGTACACGCCGCATATGAAAAGCTTGATTTCTTTGTGGTGCAGGACATTTTCCTTTCACGTACAGCGGAGTTTGCTGATGTGGTTCTTCCTGCGAGCCCAAGCCTTGAAAAAGAAGGAACGTTTACAAACACAGAACGCCGGATTCAGCGTTTGTATCAGGTATTTGAACCGCTGGGTGAATCAAAGCCGGATTGGCAGATTATTATGGAGGTTGCCAATAAGCTTGGCGCCGACTGGCACTATAAGCATCCTGCAGACATTATGGAGGAAGCAGCCAAGCTGTCGCCGATTTATGCCGGTGTCACCTATGAACGTCTTGAGGGCTATAATTCCCTGCAATGGCCTGTAAACGCTGATGGAAAGGATTCGCCTTTACTCTTTACAGAGCGCTTCCCTTTCCCGGACGGCAAGGCCATTCTCTACCCTGTCCAGTGGACAGAGCCTAAGGAATTCGGTGAGGAATATGATATCCATGTCAACAATGGGCGGCTCTTGGAGCATTTCCACGAAGGGAATCTGACTTACAAATCAAAAGGGATTTCGGAGAAAACACCGGAAGTGTTCTTAGAAATTTCTCCTGAGCTTGCGGCAGAACGAGGGATTCAGGACGGAACCCTCGTCAGACTCACATCGCCTTTCGGAAATGTCAAAGTGAAGTGCCTGATTACTGATCGAGTCAAAGGGAAGGAAGTATATCTGCCAATGAACGATTCAGGGGAAGCGGCGATCAACCTGTTAACAGGCAGCCATGCCGATAAGGATACCGATACGCCTGCTTACAAAGAAACATCGGCCAAGATGGAAATTTTGAAGCACGACGGAATCAGCCCGCTGCCTAAGATCAACCACCGCAACGGCAATCCGCAGCCGCAAATCGGTGTGCAGGTTCAAAAGAAATGGGCGCGGAAGGATTATATTTTCCCTGGTGACGCTGTGAAAAGGGGGATGGGCCATAATGGCTAAAGCGATTAAACGAATTCAAAAAATCGAGGTAACAGAAGAAGATCAGCGAAAGCGTGATTTGCGGGAAATTGAAGATGCTCTAGTTGATCACAAAGAAGCGATTCTCGAAACCTTGCATATGCTGGGCCATATGAACGAGCGCGGTGTCCTGCCGTTGCTCCGCGGCCTTTTTGGCCAAGGGGATAAAGTTCTTGATATTCTGGTGAAAAAGGCAGATACAGAGGAAACAGCCAATACGCTGAAAAATCTGCTTCTTCTGTTTGGAACACTCGGCATGCTGGACGTGAAGGAGCTGGAGCCTCTCATTTTGAAAGTGAATGCGGGTGTGGCAAGCGCTGTAGAGCAGAAAAACAGCGAAGAAAAGACAGGTTATTTTGATATTATCCGCTCGCTAAAAGACCCGGAAATCAATAAATCAATTACACTGCTCTTTTCCTTTTTAAAAGGAATGGGACAAGATACAAAGGAGCTGGAACGCACGACGCAGCCTCCGGAACACCAAAAACATCATCAGGAACCCCGAGAGAAAAGAGGAATGAACAAGCGAGATTGACCTCCCGCCCGAGCCGGCTTCAGCCAGCTCGGGTTTTTTTATGAGATGAGTCTTGGGAACTAGGATGAAATATCTAATTCAGAAACAAGACAAAGTAGCTTTGATTTTGGAAAAATGAAATGACAGCATAGGCCCGTCCAGTATTTTTTCAGTAGAGGATAGATATCTATATCATTGGCTGACCTATAATATGACTGGAAATGATAGAGGAATTTGTTACTTTGTTCTCTGTTAAGAAAAGGAAAAGCGTGATTATAATAGAAAACGATTACTTTAGATGGAGGAACAGCAATGAAAAAAGCATTATTCATTTTGTTTGTGCTAGCGATTGGCTTTGCGCTTTCTGCGTGCAGCAAGTCAAGTGATGCGTCAGCTGAGCAAAAGACAGCAAAGAAAGAAGCAACAGCAACGGAAAAGAAAACAGAGGAAAAAAACGAAACCAAAACGGATGAAAAGGTGCATAAAGTAGGCGAAACTTTTAAAGCTTCCAGCACAAATTTCTCGGTTAATAAAGTATATACGACGGCAGAACAAGGTGAATATAAGGCGAAAATAGGAGATAAAGAAAAAACAATAAATCAAAAGGAAGAATTTTTAATAGCTGAGGTAACGATCGAAAATACAAGCGACAAGCCTTTCAATTATACGAGTGGCGGTTTTGAATTGAAAGACAGCAAGGATCAATCGATCAGAGCAAACATAGTATCTACTGCTGACCTGAAAACAAGCCTAAAATCAGGGAAGTTAGCCTCGGGTAAAAAGGTAACAGGCACAGTCAGTTTTGTGATTCCAAAAGGAGAAAAAAACCTTACTCTATCATATAATCCATCATTTTTAAATTTTGAAACAGAGGATATTACATATTTGGTAAAATTGAATTAAGGTACTTTTGAGCATGTCACCGGAAGATCGGAGCATGCTTTTTTTATTTTAAAGAGACTTATGGTATAAAATGGTAGTGAGGTGATCGATTATGCAAACTAAATGGCTGGAACGGGCACAGCGGATTCGGGCGATCGCACAGGCGGGGCTTGCTTTTTCCAAGGATGTGTACGACAGGGAGAGGTACGAAGAGCTAATGAAGCTCAGTGCAGAAATGATGGCGGATTACTCACAGACGAACATTGAAGTTATCACTGATTTATGGAATGGGGAGAGCGGCTATCCAACACCGAAAGCGGATGTGCGCGGCGCAGTATTCCGAGAGAATCAGATTTTGCTTGTCCGGGAGAAGCATGATGAGCTGTGGTCGCTGCCGGGTGGATTTTGCGAGATTGGTTTATCCCCAGCTGAAAACGTCGTCAAGGAGATCAAAGAAGAGTCGGGGTATGATACAGAGCCGTCTCGATTGCTGGCCGTGCTAGACAGCCAAAAACACTCTCATCCCCCTCAGCCTTATCACTATTATAAAATCTTCATCGCATGCAGCATTACGGGCGGGCAGGGGGAAACAGGGATTGAGACGAATCATGCCGCTTTTTTTCCGGAAGACAGCCTCCCGCCGCTTTCTCCCAAACGAAACACACCCTCACAGCTTAGCATGCTGTTTGACTTTTTGCGCCATCCGGACAAGAAAACGATATTTGACTAAAAAAGAAAGAGCCTATGGGCTCTTTCTTTTTTATAATGTAATGTGTTTTTCGTTGGCGAGTTTCAGAAGGGTCAAAATAGAATCGGCTTGTTTATGGCCGAGTTTTTGCTTTAATTTGTTTTCTTCAACTAATCGGCTGCCATAAATTTTGACAGAGGCTTTGTCGACGACAGTATGCCAGTTTTCCTGTTTTTTTCCCTCAACAAGCGGTTTTTCATGTCTCTCAGAAAAAGAGAACACAAACAGTACGAATGCAAGTGAAAGTAGGATGCCGACAACTTGTTTTTTGTAATCAGTCTGTGCTGCCACGTTGTTCTCTCCTTCACCTTTTACCTTCTATTTAATCATAGAATCAGCTTATTTTACATAATGGGAAAGTCATTTTTGGAGTTAGTGCATTTGGTTGAAAACAGAGACGTTTTTTGAGCGGAGCGGTGCAATTGAATCCATATTGGCTTTGCGTGCTTATGCCTAAGGTCACGTTGTGAGCCAAAACAGCAGTGCAGAATAGAAAAAAATTGAAAGATTATGGTAAGATGAACGAAATTCGAGGGGGAATATATGATGCCTGCATCGAACATCGTGATCGCCTGCCTGCTGTTATCAATTTGATTATATGTAGTAGTCCCTCTCTTTTTCGAAAGCGGGAGGTGAAGTGGAACATTCATTGCTGAATTTTTTCAAGGGAGTGACCATAATGAGTGTGTTAAACCGCCGGCAAGCCTTGCAGCGAGCGCTGCTCAATGGGAAAAACAAACAGGATGCGTATCATCCGTTTCCATGGTACGAATCGATGAGAAAGGATGCGCCTGTTTCCTTTGATGAAGAAAACCAAGTGTGGAGCGTTTTTCTTTATGATGATGTCAAAAAAGTTGTTGGGGATAAAGAGCTGTTTTCCAGTTACATGCCGCAGCAGACAAGCTCTATTGGAAATTCCATCATTAACATGGACCCGCCGAAGCATACAAAAATCCGTTCAGTCGTGAATAAAGCCTTCACTCCGCGCGTGATGAAGCAATGGGAACCGAGAATTCAAGAAATCACAGATGAACTGATTCAAAAATGTCAGGGGCGCAGTGAGTTTGACCTTGTTCACGATTTTTCATACCCGCTTCCTGTTATTGTGATATCTGAGCTGCTGGGAGTGCCTTCAGCGCATATGGATCAGTTTAAAGCATGGTCTGATCTTCTGGTCAGTACACCGAAGGATAAAAGTGAAGAAGCTGAAAAAGCCTTTTTGGAAGAACGAGATAAGTGTGAGGAAGAACTGGCTGCGTTTTTTGCCGGCATCATAGAAGAAAAGCGAAACAAACCGGCACAGGATATTATTTCTATTTTAGTGGAAGCGGAAGAAACAGGCGAGAAGCTGTCCGGTGAAGAGCTGATTCCGTTTTGCACGCTGCTGCTGGTGGCCGGAAATGAGACCACTACAAACCTGATCTCAAATGCGATGTACAGCATATTAGAAACGCCAGGCGTTTACGAGGAACTGCGAAGCCATCCTGAACTGATGCCTCAGGCAGTGGAGGAAGCCTTGCGTTTCAGAGCGCCGGCCCCGGTTTTGAGGCGCATTGCCAAGCGGGATACGGAGATCGGTGGGCATCTGATTAAAGAAGGTGATATGGTTTTGGCGTTTGTGGCATCGGCAAATCGTGATGAAGCGAAGTTTGACAGACCGCACATGTTTGATATCCGCCGCCATCCCAACCCGCATATTGCGTTTGGCCATGGCATCCATTTTTGCCTTGGGGCTCCGCTTGCCCGTCTTGAAGCAAATATCGCGTTAACGTCTTTGATTTCTGCTTTTCCTCATATGGAGTGCGTCAGTATCACTCCGATTGAAAACAGTGTGATATACGGATTAAAGAGCTTCCGTGTGAAAATGTAATAGATAAGGAGACTGGAGATTCATGAAAAAGTACCATATTTCGATGATCAATATCCCGGCGTACGGACATGTCAATCCTACGCTTGCTTTAGTAGAGAAGCTTTGTGAGAAAGGGCACCGTGTCACGTACGCGACGACTGAGGAGTTTGCGCCCGCTGTTCAGCAAGCCGGTGGAGAAGCATTGATCTATCATACATCCTTGAATATTGATCCTAAGCAAATCAGGGAGATGATGGAAAAGAATGACGCGCCCCTCAGCCTTTTGAAAGAATCACTTAGCATTCTGCCGCAGCTTGAGGAGTTATATAAGGATGATCAGCCTGATCTGATCATCTATGACTTTGTTGCGCTGGCTGGTAAATTGTTTGCTGAAAAGCTTAATGTTCCGGTCATTAAGCTCTGTTCGTCATATGCCCAAAATGAATCCTTTCAGTTAGGAAATGAAGACATGCTGAAAAAAATAAGAGAAGCAGAGGCTGAATTTAAAGCCTACTTGGAGCAAGAGAAGTTGCCGGCTGTTTCATTTGAACAGTTAGCTGTGCCGGAAGCATTAAATATTGTCTTTATGCCGAAGTCTTTTCAGATTCAGCATGAGACGTTCGATGACCGTTTCTGTTTTGTCGGCCCCTCTCTCGGAGAACGGAAGGAGAAAGAAAGCCTGTTGATTGACAAGGATGATCGCCCGCTTATGCTGATTTCTTTGGGTACGGCATTTAACGCATGGCCGGAATTTTACAAGATGTGCATCAAGGCATTTCGGGATTCTTCATGGCAAGTGATCATGTCGGTTGGGAAAACGATTGATCCAGAAAGCTTGGAGGATATTCCTGCCAACTTTACCATTCGCCAAAGTGTGCCGCAGCTTGAGGTGTTAGAGAAAGCTGATTTGTTCATCTCTCATGGCGGGATGAACAGTACGATGGAAGCGATGAACGCAGGTGTGCCGCTTGTCGTCATTCCGCAAATGTATGAGCAAGAGCTCACTGCAAATCGGGTTGATGAATTAGGCCTTGGCGTTTATTTGCCGAAAGAGGAAGTGACTGTTTCCAGCCTGCAGGAAGCGGTTCAGGCTGTATCCAGTGATCAAGAGCTGCTCAGCCGCGTCAAGAATATGCAAAAGGATGTAAAAGAAGCTGGCGGAGCGGAGCGTGCGGCAGCTGAGATTGAAGCGTTTATGAAAAAATCTGCTGTCCCGCAGTAAAAACATAAAAACCGAAATCAATTTGATTTCGGTTTTCTGTTTAAATATTTTTTTTCATCCCGCATCTCCGGCATTCTCTAAGAAATTTTCCGCCTTTTACAGAGCTTTTGAACAGTGTGTAATCACAGTTGTCGCAGCGCCCGCTGCGGGCGTCCGGATATTCATTGAATTCGTAAACAATCGATGTATCGTAGCCTTTTGTTTCATATCCTTCTTTTTTTGTATCCATGTCGATCCTCCGTTACAAGACGTGTCTGCTGTTTATCTTACAGCAAGCTTCCGGCTTATTCAATGGATTTTAGAGGTTTGGGGGTTATCTTGATTTCTCCCTTGGTTTGCGCCAAAATAGCTTTATTAAGCTTATATACATAAAAAGCCTATGCAAAGAGGAGAGGAAACGGGTATGGGAAAAGGGTTACTTGGAAAACGCGTGGCAATCGGTGGCTCACGAAAAACGGAAGAAATTAGTACAATCATTGAAAAACAGGGCGGAATACCTGTCATCCGGTCTCTCCAAGGCACGGTTTACTTAGCAGAGAAGCAGGTGGAGCCGGATTTGCGGACGTTTGCGGAAGAAAAAGCTGACTGGGTCATTTTCACGACAGGCATCGGGTTGGAGACTCTTGTCGATATGGCAGAGAAAATTGGACTGAAAGTTGAGTTTCTGCAGGCCATTCGCCAAGCGAAAGCGGCATGCCGGGGATACAAAACGCTGTCTGCGTTGAAAAAGCTTGGAATCACACCGGAAGCTTCGGATGAAGACGGGACAACAAGAGGCTTAATCCGTTCTTTGGAGCCTCACAACTTTTCAGGAAAAACAGTCATGGTGCAGCTTCATGGCGAAAAAGCGCCGGCTCTCATGGCATTTCTTGAAGAAAAAGGCGCGTCTGTCCTGCCGATTCTGCCTTATCAGCACATCCCGCCGGAGGAGGAAACGGTGGAGCGGTTATGCCGAGAGCTGATGAACGGTGAGATCGATGCCGTTTGTTTTACAACGGCCATTCAGGTTCGTTCCCTGTTTGATTTTGCAAAGGGGCGAGGTTATATCAATGAAGTGAAGAAGGTATTCGAAGAACGCGCCATCGCAGCTGCTGTCGGAAAAGTGACTGCTGAAGCACTGCGGGAAGAGGGCATTACGAGACTGCTTGCGCCAGAGATTGAGCGGATGGGTGCAATGATTGTTGAGCTGGCCAAGTATTATGAAGAAAAGGAATAACAAGTACAAAAAGCCGCTTTTCCCTTGGAAAGCGGCTTTTGTCTGTCATTCATTCTGCTTCAGCTGCTGATGAACGGTGAATAATGATGGGTATGTCAGCACGCTTAAGATTACACAAGTCAGCGCGGCTGAAGCCATCGTTGTAAACACGATTAAGAGCTGAAAGCGTACTGCCTGAATCGGGTCCGCGCCGGCTAGAATCTGGCCAGTCATCATGCCGGGAAGCTGGACAAGACCCAGTGTTTTCTGGCTTTCGAGTGTCGGGATCATACTCATTTTCATCGCTGAAGTAAGAATGCGCTGTATGGATTGCTTCGGTGTGCCGCCAAGTGACAATATTAATTGAATTTCTTCTTTGCGAACGCCGACTTCTGAGTTAATCCGGTTTAGAAACAAACTTGAGAGCACCATCGAATTTCCGATGACCATCCCGCTGATCGGAATGACATATCGTGCCGTAAGCGGAATGATATGAAGAGACAGCAGAATTCCCTGCGTCACAATTTCTACGATTGCTAACGCGGCAAACACCCTCCAAAACGAACCGATAGTATTTTTCTTTCGCTTGATGACATTTTGCGCCGCCACCGCGAGCATTAACAGCACCATCAGCAGGATAAAAACAGGGTGGTCTCCGCGAAAAATCAGCGACAAAACATAACCGATGATAAGCAGCTGCACCGCGGCCCGGATGGTGGCGATGATCATGTCTTTTTCTACACCGGCTTTAAAGGATTTTGATAAAAACAAGGCGATCAAAACAAAGATCATCGTTAAAGAGAGAGAAAGGTAATCCATTACCGAGTGCCTCCCTTCAAAAATTCTTTCGCTGCTTCATGCTGCGGAGCGGAGAAAAATGTTTCGGTTTCAGCGATTTCAAGCAGCCGGCCATCTGCCATAAACCAAATGGTATCGGCTATTCGTTTTGCCTGCTCCATATTATGAGTGACCCACATGACTGTCCATTTTTTCTCTGGATGCTGACGTTTGATCAGTTCTTCAATCTCAAGAGCAGAAACCGGGTCCAAGGCCGATGTGATTTCGTCCAACAATAGAATGGAGGAAGGATTTGAGAGAGTTCTGGCCAGTGACAGTCTTTGCCGCTGCCCGCCCGATAAGTCTCTGGCGCTTCTGTCTAACAACTCTGGCGGCAGCCCTGCAAGCGAAGCCAGCTTTTCAGGAGAGTACAGCTGGGATTGATGCAGCCTTTGTACAAGACTTAAATTGTCACGCACTGTCCCGTCGAGCACGGGAGCCGATTGAAACGCGAGGGCTGCCGTTCGCCTCAGCTCATTGACATTCCATTCTCTGACTTCCTTTCCGTATATGTTGACTTCGCCGCTGTCAGGCGTTCTCATTAAATTACACATAGAAAGGAGGGTGCTTTTGCCTGAGCCGGAAGGACCTAAAACGGCTACGATTGCGCCCTGTTGAATGTCTCCGGTGACATCCTGCAGCACATCATAGGTTTGTCCATCTTGTTTATAGCTTTTTCTGACTGATCTGAAGGAGATGGCTGGTATGTTTTGTGTTTGATCGTTTGCTTCCATTACAATAATCACCTTTCAATATAAGTAGGCTGACATTATATTTAACTATAACGTGAAACAGATTCCTTTTGGTAGCACAAATAAAGGAGAACAGGCTTTCACCCATTCTCCTGCAGATGCTACGCAGTCAGATTTGACTGTGCTTTCTTTTTCGGTTTTCTCGGCTGTGAAGCGAAGGTATGTAACATCATCCCCGCTATTATAATGAACAAACCGGCAAATGATAAAAGAGATGGGAAAACGCCTGACAGCAGAACAATTTCACCAAGCAGCGCGAAAATCACTTCACCGGATTGAGTGGCTTCAACAGCTGCGAGTTTTTGCGGATTGTCTCTTACCATATCAGTGGCCCAGAAAAATAAAACCGTCGCAATGATGCCTGAGCTGACGGCAACGATAAAGGATTGAACGGTTTGACTTGCTGTTGGAAGGCCATCTGACCACCAGCCGTAAGCTGCTAATATAAGCCAGAATGGAAGGCTTGCCAATGTCATTCCAAGCACGCGCTGAAATGTATCAAGCCGGCCTCCGTATTCTTCGAGCATTCTCCTGTTTCCTAACGGATAGGCAAAAGCCGCAATGACAACCGGCAGCACACTGAAAAGCAGCATCCTCCCAGAAAGCGATTCTGCATGCTGAAGCTGAATCAGAGCCGCTCCAATCAGGATGATCATGGAAGTGCCAAGTGAAACCAGGGGAATCTTTTGGCGAACGAGCTGCGGACCGCCCGGCATATCTTGTTTGACATAAAACAAAGGAGATAAGAGCACCCCGGCTACAATTGTAATTTGCCAGGTTCCGGCTATGAGCCACCCCGGACCGTATGCAGCCGCAAATGTAATCGGCGCGTAAAAAAGCACGAAGCCGACGAAGCTCCATTTGATCCAATAAAACGGCTTTTTCCTCATCTCTAGTAAGAGAGGCGTGAATGTCCCTCTCATGATGACAATCAAACATAAAAACGGCACCATAAAAATAAAGCGCAGCGAAGAGCTCCAAAGCCAGCTGCCTCCTGATAACTCCATCGCTCTGTTTAATATAAAGGTAACGGCGAAAAAGAGTGAAGCCAATATTCCGATAACGATAGCTTTCATGATATCCCTCATTCTGGCATTATTTTTTTATACTATACTATTCGGTATCATGCAGATCAATGGAATCATGAGAAAAACATCATGTTTTGCGAACCGCTATGTGTGGAAGACAAAAAAGGGAGGTGAAATTGATGGAAAAAGAGACACAGACATACTTCTTTCCGGATGACGGCAGGATTCCGAATCACCCTGATTTTCCGCTCGTGGTGTATCAAAACGCGCTTAAGGACACCGGACTGGCAGAGCGGATCGTCATCCGGCATGGCTGGTCAAACAGCTGGTCAGGGAGTGTTTTTCCATACCAGCATTATCACAGCAATACGCATGAAGTCCTGATTGCCCTTAGGGGAGAGGCTGTGATTCAGTTTGGGGGAGAAAAAGGGGCTGCCATCCCTTTCAAATCAGGCGACGCAGTCGTGATTCCAGCCGGAGTCGGACATAAAAAGCTCAGCTCAAGTCCCGATTTTACTGTCCTTGGCGCCTATCCCGGTGGCGTTCAGTATGATATGAAGACGGGGAAACCGAATGAGCGGGAGGAAGCGCTCAAACAGATTAAGCAGGCGGCGTTGCCGGCGAATGATCCGATCACAGGAAAAAGAGAGCCTCTATTGGAAATATGGGTAAAGTGAAGGGGAGAAATTGCTGGATTGTCAATAACTAGTGCCGCAGAAACGATATGACATGAGCTCCATATAAATTAATTTCATAATCGAAGCAATTCACGTTCAAATTTTGTTCAAAAAGTGTTATCATATAGAAGGTAATCGAATTGGAGTTTTTTGTGTTTGCTATTTTCAGAGAGAGTAAAGGATTTTGACTTATTCAATTGTTTATTTTTAGATAAAAATAATACTGAATATGGCAAGATGAAAAACTGGGTAGTAAACATTTATTTTTGTAAATGATTGTGCACGAATTCACAATCCTTATTCTTATGCCTTAAAAGCGTGAGACAGGGAGAGGCACTACCCTTTCCAAAAAAATCAGCAAACTGCTTATAGTAAAGGAGAATTGGATATGCCAGAAACAATCGATCAAACAAATGCGTCTGTCAGCCAAAGCCAGCAAGATCTTATTGATCAGCTATTAAAGCCAGAAGTTCAAGAATCATTGACTGTTTTAGTTGACCAGCTTCCGAAGCTGACTGAGTTAGTGAATATTTTAACGAAGTCTTATGATTTCGCTCAGTCTGTAGCGACTGACGAAGTGTTAAAAAGCGACACAGTCGGTGCGATCACTGAAATTCTTGAGCCTGTAAAAGAAACAGCGAAAGAAGTAGCTGCGACTGCGATTGAAGCAAAAGACCGCGCGGAAGCAAGCAACGAAACAATTGGACTTTTCGGCCTTCTTCGCATGCTGAAAGATCCTCAAGCTCAAAAGCTGTTCCGTTTTGCTAACAGCTACCTTGAAGTCATGAACGAACGCGAAAACCAAAAATAATCTCAGATTCAAATTGATATAAAGGACGGAGGATATACGATGTCAAAACATATTGTCATTCTAGGCGCTGGTTATGGCGGAGTTCTTTCTGCTCTAACAGTTCGCAAACATTACACAAAAGAACAAGCACGCGTGACAGTGGTAAACAAATACCCTACTCACCAAATCATTACGGAATTACACCGCCTTGCTGCAGGCAACGTGTCTGAAAAAGCGGTTGCTATGCCATTAGAAAAACTTTTCAAAGGCAAAGACATTGATCTTAAAATTGCGGAAGTAAGCTCTTTCTCAGTTGATAAAAAAGAAGTTGCGCTTGCTGACGGTTCTACATTAACTTACGATGCGCTTGTAGTAGGTCTTGGTTCTGTAACAGCTTACTTCGGCATCCCAGGTCTTGAAGAAAACAGCATGGTGTTGAAATCTGCTGCTGATGCGAACAAAGTCTTCCAGCATGTTGAAGATCGTGTGCGCGAGTACTCTAAAACGAAAAACGAAGCAGACGCAACAATCCTTATCGGCGGCGGCGGCTTAACAGGTGTTGAGCTTGTTGGTGAGCTTGCTGACATCATGCCGAACCTTGCGAAAAAATACGGCGTAGACCATAAAGAAATCAAATTAAAACTTGTTGAAGCAGGTCCGAAAATCCTTCCTGTTCTTCCGGATGATCTTATCGAACGTGCGACTGCAAGCCTTGAAAAACGCGGCGTTGAGTTCTTAACAGGTCTTCCTGTTACAAATGTAGAAGGAAACGTAATTGATCTGAAAGACGGATCTAAAGTTGTTGCCAACACATTTGTTTGGACTGGCGGCGTACAAGGTAACCCATTAGTCGGTGAATCAGGTCTAGAAGTGAACCGCGGACGCGCGACTGTAAATGACTTCCTGCAATCTACATCTCATGAAGATGTATTCGTTGCTGGAGACAGCGCAGTTTACTTCGGTCCAGACGGCCGTCCATACCCGCCAACTGCACAAATCGCATGGCAAATGGGTGAGCTGATCGGTTACAACCTATTCGCTTATCTGGAAGGCAAAACGCTTGAAACATTCAAGCCAGTAAACTCTGGTACACTTGCAAGCCTTGGACGCAAAGACGCGGTTGCCATCATTGGTGCTAATTCTACACCGCTTAAAGGTCTTCCTGCTTCCTTGATGAAAGAAGCAAGTAACGTACGTTACTTAACACACATTAAAGGACTTTTCAGCCTGGCTTACTAAGACTTTTAATGAATCTGACATTGCCAAAAGCGTTCCTTACCGAGTGCTTTCTGGCAATGTCTTTTTTTATGTTTATGACAGCGTTAACATTTCATTTTCAAAAAAGAGATTGATCCCAGAGGAATATAAAGGTAAAATAAAAACAAATCAAAATGTTAACGTTAACATTTTGAAATAGAATGAAAGACGGTGAGGACATGGAACCCTTCATGGGCGAAAACTTTTTATTGAAAAATGAAACCGCTGTCAGCCTCTATCATAATTATGCGAAAGACATGCCAATTATTGATTACCACTGCCACTTAAGTCCGAAAGAAATCTATGAAAATAAGACATTTCAAAACATCACGGAAGCCTGGCTGTATGGTGACCATTATAAATGGCGCATCATGAGAGCCAATGGAATTGAGGAGACATACATCACCGGAGATGCGCCTGATGAGGAGAAATTTATGGCTTGGGCGAAAACCGTGCCGATGGCGATTGGCAATCCGCTCTACAACTGGACTCACTTAGAATTACAGCGTTTTTTTGGCATTTATGAGATTTTAAACGAGAAGTCCGGGCCGGCTATATGGAAACGGACAAATGAACTGCTCAAAGGAGAAGGCTTCGGGGCAAGGGATTTAATTGTGAAATCAAATGTAAAAGTTGTGTGCACCACAGATGACCCTGTTGATTCTCTTGAATACCATCTATTATTAAGAGAAGACAAAGACTTTCCTGTCAGCGTGCTGCCTGGATTTCGGCCGGATAAAGGACTTGAGATCAATCGTGAAGGCTTTCCTGAGTGGGTGCAGGCGCTTGAAGATGCCGCCGCCATATCGATTACAACCTATGATGAGTTTTTAAATGCGTTGGAAAAACGAGTGCGATTCTTCCACTCAGCCGGCGGCAGAGTTTCTGATCACGCGATAGATTCAATGGTATTTGCCGAAACAACAAAAGAAGAAGCTGGACGGATTTTTTCTGACAGATTACAAGGAACAGAGGTTTCTTATGAAGATGAGAAGAAATTTAAGACATATACGCTTCAGTTTCTTTGCGGTTTGTATGCGGAGCTTGATTGGGCGATGCAGTTTCATATCAACGCTTTAAGAAACACGAATACAAAAATGATGAAAAGGCTCGGACCTGATACAGGCTATGATTCAATGAACGATGAAGAAATTGCTAAGCCTTTATACAAGCTGCTGAACTCAGTTGAGATGAAGAACCAGCTGCCGAAAACGATTTTATATTCATTGAATCCAAATGATAACTATGTCATCGCCAGCATGATCAACAGTTTTCAGGACGGTATTACCCCGGGAAAAATACAATTCGGCACAGCCTGGTGGTTTAACGATACTAAAGACGGGATGCTCGACCAAATGAAAGCGTTATCAAACGTTGGCCTTTTCAGCCGTTTTATCGGCATGCTCACCGATTCCAGAAGCTTTCTTTCGTATACGCGTCACGAATATTTCAGGCGGATCGTCTGCAATTTGATTGGAGAATGGGTGGAAAACGGCGAAGTGCCGCGCGATATGGAGCTTCTGGGAAGCATCGTTCAGGGGATTTGCTATGACAATGCGAAACACTACTTTCAATTTCAAGAAGAGAAAGCAAACGTGTAACAAAGTGTCCGCTCAGTATCGCTGAGCGGATCACTATCCGAAAATTCTTAAGACACAGAGGTGGAACATGCGAACTGAACTGGCAAATAAGGTTGTGTCGGTCGAAACGGAAAAAAGGCTTTCATTGAAAGAGAAAATGTCCTATGGTTTTGGTGATTTTGGCAACGGTTTTATGTTTGATCTCGGCCAGATTTATTTATTGAAGTATTTCACTGATGTAGCGGGAATCCCCGCTGCGATGGCCGGCGGCATTTTTTTAGTCAGTAAGCTGTTTGCAGCGATAACAGATCCAATTGTCGGCTCATCAATCGATTATCGCAAAAACATCGGCAAACGGGGGAAATTCAGGCCTTATCTATTAATCGGCAGCATCGTGCTTGCGGTGCTTACTGTTCTTATTTTTCTGTCTCCCAATGTATCAACGACCGGAAAACTGATATATGCATATGCATCCTATATGATTTGGGGCATCGGCTATTCGTTTGTGAATATTCCGTACGGCTCATTAGGGGCAGCGATGACTCAAAATTCTGAGGACCGGACCTCCATTTCGACGTTCCGCCAAATCGGATCACTTGGCGCCTTGTTTATCACAAGTGTTGCCGTGATGCCGCTGCTCGTCAAGTTTGATAATCCGAAGGTCGGCTACCCGGTGGTCATGGGCTTGTTCGCCGCGCTCGGTGTGTTTTGGTTTTATATTTGCTACCGCAACTGCAAAGAGCGCATTGTCATATCGGAAGCACCCAAAGAAAAATTAACACTCTCATCTGTCGTCAAAACATTTATTACAAATAAACCGCTGTTAACCCTTGTCCTGATGACGATTTTTTCAATTTCCGCATACAACATTAAATCCGCCATGCTCGTCTATTTCGCACAATATAACCTGGGCAATGTTGAATTAATGGCTTATATGAACTTTATCATTATTGGTTCTTCCTTTTTGGGCGTCGTATTCCTTCCAAAGCTCGTCAAGATGTTTGGAAAGAAACGAACGGCAATGATCGGCTTCGGCATCAGTGTGGCCGCGGATCTGATCAACTTTATGCTTCCATCTAACGTTTATGTGTTTACAATTCTCGCCAGTATCGCCTTTATCGGAATCAGTATCCCAAATGGCATCACGTGGGCTCTTGTCTCCGATATTATCGACTATGGCGAATGGAAATCCGGTGAACGGAAGGAAGCAACGACATATTCACTTTTTAATTTCTCAAGAAAGCTTGCTCAATCTTTGTCTGGCTTTCTCTCGGGGATCGGTTTGGGGATTATCGGCTATGTGCCGAATGCAGTCCAGACAGCACAGGCGCTGATTGGCATCAAAGCGCTTCTGCTTCTGTATCCGGCCATTGCTTTGGCATTAGCGATGATCATTATCGGCTTTCTATATAAACTCACAGACCAGCAGCATGCTCAGATCGTTCAGGATCTTCATCAAAAGAGCTGACAATATAATATAAAGAATATTTAAAATAATTTGTAAATAAAATGTGTTTGTAGGGGTTTCGCTAGGAGAGTGCCCAAAAAACTGAAAAGGAAGGAGGCACTTGTTTGAAAACGATAACAATTGCAGCTGAAGAAGCAAAGGGACTCGTTCGGCAAAAGCTGGCCGGTGCCGGTTTGAATGAACGAGATGCTGAAAAAGTAGCAGGTGTTCTCGTGCACGCTGATTTGCGCAATGTACATTCGCATGGCGTGCTGCGCACAGAACACTATGTGAACAGGCTTTTAGCGGGAGGGATCAATCCTGGGGCACAGCCTGTTTTTAAAGAGACGGGGCCTGTGACCGGGGTGCTTGACGGAGACGATGGTTTCGGTCATGTGAATTGCGACATGGCGATGGACCACGCAATTGACATGGCGAAGAAAAACGGAGTCGGCATGGTCACTGTCGTAAACAGCAGCCATTGCGGAGCGCTAAGCTATTTTGTGCAAAAAGCGGCTGACGAAAAGCTGATCGGAATGACAATGACGCATACAGACAGTATCGTTGTCCCGTTTGGGGGGAGGACTCCTTTTTTAGGGACAAATCCGATTGCTTACGGTGTTCCGGCTAAGCATAAAAAACCGTTTATCCTAGATATGGCGACATCCAAAGTGGCTTTTGGGAAGATTCTGCAGGCCCGTGAAGAGGGCAAAGAAATTCCTGAAGGATGGGGAGTCGATGAAAACGGAGAAGCAGTAACTGATCCTGACAAGGTCGTCTCACTTTCAACATTCGGCGGCCCGAAAGGCTATGGACTATCGATTGTGGTGGATGTATTTTCCGGATTGCTGGCGGGCGCGGCTTTTGGCCCTCATATTGCCAAAATGTACAGCGGCCTTGATCAAAAAAGAAAGCTGGGGCATTACGTTTGCGCGATCAATCCAGCCTTTTTTACTGACTGGGATACGTTTTTAGAGCAGATGGATGCCATGATTGATGAACTGCAGCAATCACCGCCGGCTGTTGGATTCGAAAGAGTGTATGTGCCCGGCGAGATCGAGCAGCTGCATGAAGAAAGAAATAAGAAAAACGGAATTTCTATCGCCCGGAGCGTGTATGAATTCTTAAAAAGCAGGTGAGTAAAATGAAAGCGGTTCAAGTGCGAAAAGCGTATGATCTGGTGACAGCGGAGGTGAAGAAGCCAGTTCTTTCGAAGGATGATGAAGTGCTCGTGAAAGTCAAGCGAGTCGGCATTTGCGGTTCAGACATGCACATTTATCATGGAACGAATCCGCTTGCTACCCTCCCGAGAGTTATCGGACACGAGGTAACGGGACAAGTGGAGGCAGTTGGTGCGAATGTACAGAGCCTAAAACCCGGTGATCATGTGGTGATTGAGCCGATTTCTTATTGCGGATCGTGCTATGCCTGCCGCAAAGGGCGGCCGAATGTTTGCGCCAAGCTTTCTGTATTTGGCGTACATGAGGACGGAGGCATGCGGGAATATATTGTGCTTCCGGAAAGGCAGCTTCACGCAGTCTCAAAGGACTTGCCTTGGGAGGAAGCAGTCATGGCCGAGCCTTATACGATAGGCGCCCAGGCAGTGTGGAGAGGCCAGGTGGAAAAAGGTGATACCGTCCTGATCCAGGGAGCAGGGCCCATTGGGATCTGTGTGTTAAAAATGGCAAAGCTGGCGGGCGCTGCTGTCATGATGACTGACTTGAACAACGAGCGGCTGGCATTTGCGAAAGAAAACGGCGCCGATGCTGTTGTAAATGTCCAAGCAGAACATGTTGCCGAGCGGGTCCTTGAATGGACTGGGAATGAAGGAGCAAACGTGGTCATTGATGCTGTTTGCCTGCCGGAGACTTTTACACTTTCAATTGAGGCTGTGTCACCGGCGGGACATGTGGTTGTGCTTGGATTTGATGAAAGAGCTGCTCAGATTTCTCAGCTGCCGATTACAAAAAAAGAAGTCACGATAACCGGATCCCGATTGCAGACCAATCAGTTTCCAAAAGTAGTAGAGCTTTTGAATGGAGGCCGGTTAGTGCATAACGGGCTGGTGACCCATACATTTTCAGTTGATGACGTTCATCACGCATTTCAGTTTATTAAGGAGCATCCAGATCAGGTGCGGAAAGCCGTCATCACGTTTGATTAAATGACTGAATCCGGAGGTGCAAGCATGAATATGACATTCCGATGGTATGGACGAGGCAACGATACAGTCACACTTGAACACGTGAAGCAAATTCCCGGTGTCAAAGGCATCGTTTGGGCTCTCCATCAAAAGCCCGTCGGCGACGTGTGGGAAAAAGAAGAAATCAGAGCCGAGACCGAATATATTCAATCCTATGGTTTTCATGCTGAAGTTGTAGAAAGCGTGAATGTTCACGAAGCAATTAAACTTGGGAACGAAGAACGCGGCCGGTATATTGAAAACTACAAGCAAACGATCCGCAACCTTGCCGGATTTGGCGTGAAAGTGATCTGCTATAATTTTATGCCGGTTTTTGACTGGACACGCACGGACATGTTCCGGCCGCTAGAAGATGGATCGACCGCTCTGTTTTTTGAAAAGGCCAAGGTGGAAAGCCTTGATCCTCAAGAGCTGATTCGGACGGTGGAGGAAGCATCTGACATGACACTGCCGGGGTGGGAGCCCGAAAAATTGGCTCGGATCAAAGAGCTTTTTGCTGCCTACAGAACGGTCGATGAAGAAAAGCTATGGGACAATTTATCATTCTTTTTGCAGGAAATTCTTCCTGTTGCTGAGGCCTATGGTGTTCAAATGGCCATTCATCCGGATGACCCGCCGTGGCCGATTTTCGGACTGCCGCGCATTATCACAGGAGAGGCAAGCTATAAGAAACTGCGGGCGATATCAGATTCACCGTCTAATTGTATCACCCTTTGTACAGGCTCAATGGGAGCCAATCCCGCTAAC
Organism: Bacillus sp. FSL R5-0603; assembly: GCF_038050295.1. NCBI lineage: Bacteria > Bacillati > Bacillota > Bacilli > Caryophanales > Bacillaceae > Bacillus > Bacillus sp. FSL R5-0603. The sequence goes on from NZ_JBBOYP010000001.1 coordinate 1,210,529, forward strand.
GACATGGTGGAGATCGCTAAAACGTATGCCGGCATCGCTCCATTTTCACATATTCGCAATGTGAAAATTTATGAGAATGGCGATTTTATTGAAACATCTCATTTAACAAAGGATGGTTCGATCAACATTCAAGGCGTGATGGAAGAACTGCATAAGCAGGATTACGAAGGATATGTCAGACCGGATCATGGGCGACATCTTTGGGGCGAGCAATGCCGCCCGGGATATGGCTTATACGATCGGGCACTTGGCATCATGTATTTGAACGGGCTGTGGGACGCCTATGAAGCAATGGCAAAAAAAGAGGTGGGCGTATGATCCCGCTGCATGAGAACCTGGCTGGTAAAACGGCTGTCATCACTGGCGGCAGCGGCGTGCTTTGCTCTGCGATGGCACGGGAGCTAGCCCGTCATGGCATGAAGGTGGCGATATTGAATCGGACGGCTGAAAAAGGCCAAGCGGTCGTGAAGGAGATAACGGCGGCTGGCGGCACAGCGTGCGCTGTTGCTGCGGATGTGCTGGACAGGATGTCACTGGAGCGGGCAAAGGAAGACATCCTCGGCCAATTTGGCGCTGTTGATCTGTTAATTAACGGGGCTGGCGGCAATCATCCTGACGCGATAACCGATGTGGAGACTTATGAAGAAGCGGGAGAAGGCCAATCCTTTTTTGATATGGATGAGAAGGGCTTTCTAACTGTATTCTCCACCAACTTCACCGGTGCGTTTCTGGCCTCACAAGTGTTTGGAAAAGAACTGCTGAAGGCAGATTCACCCGCGATTATCAATCTTTCTTCGATGAGTGCTTATTCACCTATGACGAAGGTTCCGGCATACAGTGCCGCCAAAGCATCGATCAATAATTTTACGATGTGGATGGCTGTTCATTTTGCCGAAACCGGGATGCGGGTCAATGCGATTGCCCCAGGCTTCTTTCTGACAAAACAAAATCATGATCTGCTGATCAACCAAGACGGAACGTTCACCAGCCGATCTCACAAAATTATTGCGGGAACACCGATGAAGCGCTTCGGAAAACCCGAGGATTTGCTCGGTACGCTTCTTTGGCTGGCGGATGAAGCCTATTCCGGTTTTGTCACTGGGATCACCGTTCCTGTCGATGGAGGATTTATGGCTTATTCAGGTGTGTAACGAAAGCGGTGCAACAGAAACTGAACCAACATAGGGGTGAGGTTGAGATGTTTTCAAAAGATAAGCTTCCCGTTATCCTTTTTTTGTTCCTGGCAGGGGTGATTAATTACCTGGATCGCTCGGCGCTTTCCATTGCAGCTCCTTTTATTCAGGATGATCTCACATTGTCTGCCACGCAAATGGGCTTGATTTTCAGCAGTTTTTCGATTGGTTATGCGATTTTTAATTTTCTTGGGGGCGTGGCATCCGACCGCTATGGGGCAAAGCTGACCTTGTTTGTCGCGATGGTTGTTTGGTCGCTGTTTAGCGGAGCAGTCGCCCTCGCTTTTGGCTTTGTCAGCCTGCTGATTATACGCATTCTCTTCGGAATGGGAGAAGGCCCGCTTTCGGCGACCATCAACAAGATGGTGAACAACTGGTTCCCGCCGACCCAGCGGGCGTCCGTTATCGGTGTAACCAACAGCGGCACGCCGCTCGGGGGAGCCATTTCCGGCCCGATAGTCGGCATGATCGCAGTGGCGTTCAGCTGGAAGGTATCCTTCGTTCTCATTATGATTATTGGATTGATATGGGCAGTGCTCTGGTTCAAGTTTGTCAAAGAAAAGCCGCAAGAGACGATCAAGGAAGCACCGGCAATAAAAGCAGAAACGTCTCCCGGAGAAAAAATTCCGCTCACCTTTTACCTGAAGCAAAAAACGGTCCTGTTCACGGCGTTCGCTTTTTTCGCTTACAACTACATCCTCTTCTTCTTTTTGACATGGTTTCCGAGCTATCTTGTCGACGAACGGGGATTAAGTGTTGAATCGATGAGTGTCATCACGGTCATACCGTGGATTTTAGGATTTATCGGGCTGGCTGCGGGGGGATTTGTTTCTGACTATGTGTACAAAAAAACGGCCCGAAAAGGTGTGCTATTCTCGCGCAAGGTTGTGCTTGTCACGTGTTTGTTTTCATCAGCTGTCCTGATTGGTTTTGCCGGGCTTGTGGCAACGACTGCGGGGGCTGTCACTCTAGTCGCTCTGTCAGTGTTCTTTCTTTATTTGACCGGTGCTATCTATTGGGCTGTCATTCAAGATGTGGTTGATCAAAACAATGTCGGTTCTGTTGGCGGCTTCATGCATTTCCTCGCCAACACGGCAGGAATTATCGGCCCGGCTCTAACCGGATTTATTGTTGACCAAACAGGCACGTTTTCTGGAGCATTTTTGCTTGCCGGAGGGCTGGCTGTCTTCGCTTCACTTGCTGTGATTCGTTTTGTCCGTCCAATCATTGGCAAGCCAGCAGGAACAGAAGCTGAGAATCCTGTGTCTTATTAATCTGGAAATATAGTGGGAGAGGCGGTATGTTTGATGATACAATATACAGTAAATAATCGCAGCCGGTATGATAAGGAAGGGAATTAGATGGTAACCATAAAAGATATCGCAAAACTCGCAAACGTATCCCACACAACCGTTTCCAGAGCACTCAACAACAGTCCTTACATCAAAGAACATACGAAGAAAAAGATATTAGAGCTAGCAGAGCAGCTCAACTATACACCAAATGTAAATGCGAAGAGTCTGGCGATGCAAAAGTCGCATACGATCGGGCTATTCTTTACAAGCATTACAAACGGAACCTCACACAGCTTCTTTGCAGACACAATCAAAGGCGTCAATCAAGCCATAAGTGAGGATTACAATCTGTATGTGCGCGGCATTGATGATCTGAAACACTATGACTCCGTTACACCGATGAGATATGACGGCATCATTTTAATGAGCCAAAGTGACATTGATAATTCTTTTATTTACCATATTCGCAAAAAAAACATACCGCTTGTCGTGCTGAATCGTGATATTGATGATCGCACCATCACGAATATTTTGTCCAATGACAAGGAAGGTTCTCAAGAAGCTGTAGAATACTTCATTCAGTCCGGACATCAAGACATCGCCATCATCGAGGGGATCAAAGGCTTTAAATCCTCCCAGCAGCGAAAGGAAGGCTACTTATCTGCACTGATTCAACATCATATTCCGATCAAGCATGAATACAGTGTCAAAGGACAGTACGATATGGAAAGCGGATTTCAAGCGATGGAGCGGCTGCTGGCGCTGCCGAATCCTCCAACCGCTGTTTTTTGTTCGAATGATGACATGGCAATCGGAGCGATGAATGCAATATTCGCAAAGGGCCTGCGCGTTCCTGATGATATTTCGGTGATCGGGTTTGATGATATTGGGTTTTCACAGTACATCACGCCAAGGCTTTCCACAGTAAAGCGCCCAGTGGAGAGAATCAGCGTGCTCGGTGCGCAAAAACTCTTGTCGCTGATCAGCGAGCCCGAAACAAAAGCAGAAAAAATCTTGGAAAACACAGAATTCATGGTGCGTGATTCAGTCAGACGATTGACGACGTGATGTCCCGTTTTTCAGCGGGCATTCTTTATACAGAAAAATGTTAACGTGTGCATAAAGTGAGAGGGAGGCAATACGGGTGCAGAAGCTGAATAAAAATGTGTACGATCACTATACTCAGTATCCAGAAAAAATTCTCCAGTTCGGAGAAGGAAACTTTCTTCGGGGATTTGTCGATTGGCAGATTGATCAATTGAATCAACACACTGATTTTAATGGGAGCGTGGCAGTTGTCCAGCCAAGAGGCTCAGAAAAAATCAAACGATTAAATCAGCAAGATGGATTATATACGCTTTTTTTACAAGGAATGAAAGACGGAGAAGCGGTAAACGAGCATATGATTATCAACTCAATCAGCCGGGGAATTGACCTGTTTTCTGATTATGAAGCATACGAAGAATTGGCATCAAGCGAAGGGCTTCGGTTTATCATCTCCAATACCACTGAGGCTGGGATTGTATGTGATGAAAAAGATCGTTTAGAGGATAAGCCGCAAAAAACATTCCCTGGGAAATTAACAGCATTTCTCTACTTCCGTTATCAGGCTTTTAAAGGAGATCAGACAAAAGGGTGTGTCCTAATCCCATGTGAACTGATTGAGAACAACGGCGAAAAGCTGAAGGAAACGGTTCTTCATTATGCACATCTGTGGAAGCTGGAGGAAGGATTTACACAGTGGATTCATGAGGCCAATACATTTTGTAATAGTTTAGTCGACCGGATTGTCCCGGGTTTTCCCGTCGACAGCATTGATGAGATCACGGCGGATCTTGGCTATCAGGATGATTTGATAGTTGTGGGAGAGCAATATTATTTATGGGTTATCGAGGGGCCTGATTGGATTGGAAAAGAACTTCCCTTTGCGGCTGCAGGGCTGCATACAAAGATCGTCAGCGACCTCACCCCATACCGGACTAAAAAAGTAAGAATTTTAAATGGCGCTCATACAGCAATGACGCCAGTGGCTTTATTATACGGCTTAAAAACTGTTAGGGATGCTGTCGAGCATCCGGAAGTTGGGCAATTTATAAGAGAGCTGATTGACGACGAAATTCTTCCTGTTTTAAAAATGGAAGGTCTTTCTCAGTATGCTGACGATGTGCTGAACCGTTTTAAAAACCCGTATATTAAGCATTACCTGGAAAGCATTGCATTGAACTCCGTTTCCAAATTCAAAACGAGAAACCTGCCGACTCTTAAGGAATATGCTGGACAAAAGGGACAGCTTCCTGAACGCTTGGTGTTTTCTTTCAGCGCTCTTCTGTATTTTTATCATGATAACGAGACATTGCAGGATGATCCGGCAGTTCTTCAATTTTTCAAAGAGGTTTGGTGTCAGGAGGATGGCGACATGCTTCGGATTGCATCAAGAGTGTTAGGCGAACAGCGGCTGTGGGGGGCAGATCTCAATGAGATACCGAAGCTGACTGATAGAGTCGCTGTTTACTTGAATCTTATTCATGAGCTGGGCATGCAGCGGGCTCTTGAACAATACTGCATACAAGGGGGAGAGGTACGTTGAAGTCGTTTATAAAGATTCATAAGCAAGATAATGTCCTTCTTGCTCTGCGGGATATCCAAAAGGGAGAGAGGCTGCATGCGGACGGCGTGTCGATTGAAGTAAAGAATGATATAAAAAGAGGCCATAAGATTGCATTGCAGCCTATTAAAGAAAATGACAGCATCATTAAATACGGGTTTCCAATCGGTCATGCATCACAAGATATCTCGATCGGAGAGCATATTCATGTCCATAATACGAAAACAAACCTGTCTGATATCCAATCATACAGCTATACACCGAGATTTGATGAAAATCCGTATTCTAATGAGAACCGGACGTTTAAAGGTTTTAGAAGAGAAAACGGAGATGCGGGTGTACGCAATGAATTGTGGATTGTCCCAACTGTCGGCTGTGTCAATGGGATAGCAGAAAAAATGCTGCAGCGTTTTGTCAGAGAAACAGGGGATATCGCTCCATTTGATAACGTACTGGTGTTAAAGCATCAATACGGATGCTCGCAGCTTGGCGATGATCACGAAAATACGAAGCAAATCCTGCTGAATGCCATTCGCCATCCAAATGCCGGCGGCGTCTTGGTGTTAGGGCTTGGCTGTGAAAACAATGAGCTGGCAAGAATGAAGGAAGCACTGCAAGATGTGAACTTGAAGCGGGTGAAGTTTCTGGAATCCCAGTCGGTGACCGACGAAATGGAGGCAGGCGTTGCTTTGCTGAAGGAAATTCATGAAGCGGCCAAAGGAGATAAGAGAGAAGACATTCCGCTGTCTGAACTGAAGATCGGGCTGAAATGCGGAGGTTCGGACGGTTTTTCCGGCATAACCGCAAACCCGCTGCTTGGACGTTTTTCAGATTATCTCATTGCACAGGGAGGGAGTACTGTGCTGACGGAAGTACCGGAAATGTTCGGCGCAGAAACCATCCTGATGCAGCGGGCTGCCAATGAAGAAGTGTTTCATAAGATAGTCGATTTAATCAATGATTTTAAACAATACTTTATTAAACATGATCAGCCGGTGTACGAAAATCCTTCACCGGGCAACAAAGCGGGCGGCATTTCTACACTTGAGGATAAATCGCTGGGCTGTACGCAAAAAGCGGGGATTTCTCCTGTCACGGATGTCTTGAAATACGGTGAAGTGCTCAAGACAAGAGGGCTGACGCTTTTGAGCGCGCCAGGCAATGATTTGATCGCCTCCTCCGCATTGGCGGCGGCCGGCTGCCAAATTGTCCTCTTTACAACGGGGAGAGGCACGCCGTTTGGCACCTTTGTCCCGACGGTGAAAGTAGCGACAAACACCGAGCTGTATGAAGCGAAGCCGCATTGGATTGATTTTAACGCAGGCCTTTTAGCAGAGGATAATGTTCATGAGGAATATGTGCTGCGTGAGTTTATCCACTATATGGTTGAGGTGGCAAGCGGCCAGCTTGTGAACCATGAAAAAAATGATTTCAGAGAACTCGCCATTTTTAAATCGGGTGTGACGCTATAATAAGAAAAGGCTATCCTTCAAGCGGATAGCCTTCTTCATTAAATCAATTTTAAACCGCTGACTAAAATAATGGACGCCATAATAAATTGCAGTGGACGCGGGGAGAATCGAGGCGAAAGATGGCTTCCGATCAGCACGCCGGGAATTGAACCAATGAGCAGATTAGCTGCCAGCATGTAATCCACGCTTCCGAAGCTTGCGTTCAAAATGCCTGCTGCCGTAACAAGAAGAAAAGCATGCGCGATATCGGTTCCGACAATCTGTGACGCTTTCATGTTAAATAAGTAAATCATGGCAATTGCAAATAATGAGCCGGAACCGATTGATGTTAATCCGACGATAAACCCAAACACAACACCAATAAGAATTGTCAGCGCCCTCTTATTTTCAAGCGGCATCAGCTGCCAGCGGTTGGGACGAAGTTTTCTATCCAAAAACAAACGAACGATGATTGAAATGGCAACCAGCGTTAACACATATCCTAGAGCGTGCTTAATAATTTCTTCCTGATGCTGGTGAAAGGCGGGGAACAAATGCAATATGCCAATGGCTAGCGAAGCACTCGGAATACTGCCGATGGCTAAGTATTTTACCAATTTAAAGTTAATCGTTTTCTGCCGCCAATGGGAGGCAACGCCAAACAGCTTTGTGATCGAGTTATATACAAGATCTGTACCGACCGCGATGGAAGGATTAATTCCAAGCACAATTAAAAGAGGAGTTAATAAGGCCGCTCCACCCACTCCCGTCAATCCGACTAAGGCTCCGACAAACAAACCCATCAATATGATGCTTACACTCATGATAAAGGCCTCCTGAAAACCCGACTATTTTTATCAGATTATATATGATTAGGACGCGTTAATCAATTAAATTTTTTGAATTTTTGCACGTTAGCTGCTTGAAATTTTGGTATGCTCAATATCTCTATTCATTTGCCCTAAAATGAGTGTCTGGACGAAATCGAGAAGTACTAAAGGCGCAAAAAAAAGATACCTCTTAACAGGTATCTTTTTTCTTGTTTACGCTACATGCGCTGCTGATAGAAAGGAAGCTCAGTGTGACCCATTTCCCGCACATACACGAACAGGTTGCCTTTATGGTGAATTTCATGCTCCATTGCAAGCTGAAGCAGCGCGCGGCCTGTGACTTTTCTGCCGAAAGCGGATGTCAGATCAATTTCTCTGTCCAGCTGCTCTTCAGTCAGCTGTTCAAGGATAGCGACCGTTTTTTCTGTATATGTTTTTGCCAGAACATTGAGATCTGTTTCTGTTTCTTCCTGCTTGTTTTGAAATGGTGAGGCATTGCCTTCCTTAATGACATTTGCGAACAAGTGGAAAGACGTAAGAATGTGTTTGACCAGCTCTTCTGCTGACATTGATGTTTCTGCCGGTTTGTAGCTGTAATGGTCTTTGCTGATTTTTTCGGCAAGCTCATTGGTCACGTTTCGATGGGATAAAAAATGGCTGACAATTTGATTGGATTGGCTCATTATGATCTCCTCCATATGTAAAAATAAATGGTGCAATGAAATCCTATATCAACGGTTAGCAATTCACAAGTAATATGCTGTGGGTGAAACAAAATACTGTGTGAGGAAGTTCTCCATTTATTCATTTTGTTGCGGTTAGCCGAAATTCGACAATTGCGGTTATTTTGCGTTCTTCTTTTTCTTGTAAATATGATAAAATATGACATATCTCGGGTAACTCAAAAGGGGGGATTAATTGAGGATGAAGCAGACGATTCCGTCCTCATATGTCGGGCTTAAAATTAATGAATGGTATACTCATATCCGGCAGTTCCACGTCGCTGAAGCCGAACGGGTCAAGCTCGAAGTAGAAAGAGAAATTGAGGATATGGAAGAAGACCAAGATTTGCTGCTGTATTATTCTTTAATGGAGTTCAGGCACCGTGTCATGCTGGATTACATTAAGCCTTTTGGAGAGGACACGTCGCAGCTAGAGTTTTCAGAATTATTAGAAGACATCGAAGGGAATCAGTACAAGCTGACAGGGCTTCTCGAATATTACTTTAATTTTTTTCGAGGAATGTATGAATTTAAGCAGAAAATGTTTGTCAGTGCCATGATGTACTATAAACGGGCAGAAAAGAATCTTGCCCTCGTCTCGGATGATATTGAGAAAGCCGAGTTTGCTTTTAAAATGGCTGAGATTTTTTACAATTTAAAACAAACCTATGTTTCGATGAGCTACGCCGTTCAGGCATTAGAAACATACCAAATGTATGAAACGTACACCGTCCGCAGAATCCAATGTGAATTCGTTATTGCAGGTAATTATGATGATATGCAGTATCCAGAAAGAGCATTGCCCCACTTAGAACTGGCTTTAGATCTTGCAAAGAAAGAAGGCAATCCCCGCCTGATCAGTTCCGCCCTATATAATCTCGGAAACTGCTATGAGAAAATGGGTGAACTGCAAAAGGCAGCCGAATACTTTGAGAAATCTGTTTCTATTTGCAAGTCGGAAAAGTTCGATAATCTTCCGCATTCTATCTACTCTTTAACACAAGTTCTGTATAAACAAAAAAATGACGCCGAAGCGCAAAAAAAGTATCGTGAAGGATTGGAAATCGCCCGTCAATACAGTGATGAATTATTTGTGGAGCTTTTTCAATTTTTACATGCGTTATACGGAAAAAACATTGACACAGAATCGGTCTCACACACCTTTCAATTTCTTGAAGAACATATGCTGTATCCTTATATTGAAGAGCTGGCGCATGATGCTGCCCAATTCTATATAGAAAACGGACAGCCCGAAAAAGCACTTTCATTTTATGAGAAAATGGTGCACGCACAAAAACAAATCCAGAGAGGAGATTGTTTATATGAAATCTAAATGGATGTCAGGTTTGTTGCTCGTTGCGGTCGGGTTCAGCTTTACTCAGGTGATGGTTCATGCAGGTGAAACAGCAAACACAGAAGGGAAAACATTTCATATTGCGGCACGCAATCAAACATGATGCATAAAAAAGACCCTTAGGGGTCTTTTTTACTTCTTCAGCTTCCATTCTTTTATGGTCAGCTCAGAAGATCCACTTGCCACCAGCGGATCCGCATGCCCGATTTCCGCTGCCTCTTCCAGTGAATCTGCTTCGATGACATACGCTCCGCCTGTGGCGTCGCTGAATGGCCCAAACATTTTTAAACGTTTTTCTGCCTGTAAACGTTCCAGAAATTCATAGTGCCCAGCCACATGCTCCTGATTAAATTTCTCCGTCCTCATTGTGAGCATTAAGTATGTATGCATATTCAGCCCTCCCATTGAAATTCAGTTTAACACATTTAACCATATAGCAGTGATAGATGATATGAGCTTTTCGTCCTACGAATGCCACCTATTTATGAAAAAAGAAAAGGAGAGATGATAGGTGAGCATTCCAGTAAAGAAAAATTTGGTTTCTGAGGCGAAATACGCGTTGAAGTGTCCTAATGCAATGTCCGCTGAATACATTACCATTCACAACACGGCAAACGATGCGTCAGCGGCCAATGAAATCAGCTATATGATCGGGAACACAAGCTCGACAAGCTTTCATTTTGCAGTCGATGATAAAGAGGTGATTCAAGGTCTGCCGCTTAACCGAAACGCCTGGCACACAGGTGACGGCACAAACGGTCCGGGAAACCGCAAATCAATCGGTGTTGAGATTTGCTACAGCAAATCGGGAGGCCCGAAGTATGAGGCAGCTGAAGCCTTGGCGATTTCATTTGTTGCACAGCTTTTGAAGGAGCGCGGCTGGGGCATCGATCGGGTGAGAAAGCACCAGGACTGGAACGGAAAGTATTGCCCGCACCGCATTTTATCAGAGGGGCGCTGGGATCAGATGAAGGCGGCAATTGAAAAGGAATTAAACGGGGGCGTATCAGCTAAAAAAGCTGCAGTCTCTTCTTCAGCGTCTGAATATCATGTGAAAAAAGGCGACACATTGTCAGGGATTGCCGCATCACACGGAGTCAGTGTGAAAACGCTGCAAAGCATCAATCATATCACTGACCCGAATTATATTAAAGTCGGACAAGTGATCAAACTGCCTCAGACGGCATCTGCTTCTAAAAGCCATGCCGCATCCTCATATCCGCTCCCATCCGGCGTGATCAAAGTGACAAGCCCGCTGACGAAAGGGACAAAAGTAAAGCAGGTGCAGACCGCTTTAGCCGCTCTTTATTTTTATCCTGATAAAGGAGCGAAAAATCACGGCGTTGACGGCGTTTATGGCCCGAAAACAGCAAATGCAGTGAAACGTTTTCAGTCTGTCAGCGGTTTAACGGCTGATGGGATTTACGGTCCGAAAACAAAAGCGAAGATGGAGGAAAAGCTGTAAATGAAAAGACGGAAGCTGTGAAGCTTCCGTCTTTTTATTTACATACAAACTGCGGCAAGCACCTTTTGAATATCATAAATGCTCTCATCTTTTTTAAACTGCTTTGAGACGGCAGGTAGTTCTGCGCCGGAAATCCAAATTTTCAGCTCTGAATCGAGGTCAAAGCGGCCGGCCGTTTCCACGCTGAATCTGGAAATGCTTTTGTACGGAATCGATTGAAACTCCGTTTTCTTGCCTGTGATCCCCTGCTTGTCCACAAGAATAAGCCGCTTGTCAGTAAAGACAATCAAATCGCGAACCAGCTTAAACGCGGCTTCAACATTCTCACCCTCCAGCAAAATATGGGCAAGCTCTTCTTTCACAGCAGCCGTTGACAGTGTTGACGCATTGCCGAGTAATCCATCAATAAACCCCATCATATACCTCCTCTTCGTATTCTATCAAATCATACTATAAAAAAGGTTTTCATTCATGGATGAGTAGAGTAAACTTGTGCTGACTGGTAAAGGGGGCGTTCAAAATGGAAGATATGTATGACAGCTTTGCAGCCCTTTCTGCTTCTGAGTCGGAGTACCGGATTATTTATGAGGAGAAAAACGGAAGTGAGCTTATCGTCCTCGGTCCTCACGGCGGCAGAATTGAGCCTGGCGTCAGTGAACTGGTGCGGGCATTTTCGGATCGATGTTCCATCTATTTGTTTGAGGGTCTAAAGCAGCGAAACAACCGTTCCTTGCATCTCACTAGCATTCGTTTTGATGAGCCGCTGGCTTTAGAAAAAGTGAATGACCACCATTACGCATTAGCGTTTCACGGGTATTATGATCCGAAAATCCCGCATACATTGGTCGGGGGGGCGGATCGTAAAAAAGCCAAGCTCATTTGTGAGCGTCTGAATGAAGCGGGTTTTAGCGCCGAGCTCACTAATGAGAAAGACCGCCTGGCAGGTGTACACCCAAACAATATTGTCAATCGGACGAAAAGAGAAATGGGACTGCAATTGGAGGTAAGCACGGCACAGCGAAACGCGCTATTCCGCAATTTTGGGTGCCGTGATAAAAGCTACATACAAAACGATTTGTTTGATCGATATGTGGAAGCCGTCAAGCTTGGCTTTTATAAATAAAACTAGACGGGACCTGCACGGTGGGCCTATTCCTTCATACGCTGGGGTTGTGCGAAAGTGTGGGGAGGAATGATTCATGTTTTATCATATAAAAGAGCTTCAATATCAAGCAAAGCCAGCTCATCCTGATCCGGTTTATGCGAAAAAACTTCAAGAGGTGCTCGGCGGCCAATTCGGTGAAATTAGCGTCATGATGCAGTATTTGTTTCAAGGGTTTAACTGCAGGGCGGATGCTAAGTATAAAGATTTGTTATATGATGTGGGGACCGAAGAGATTGGGCACGTAGAAATGCTGGCAACGATGATTTCCAGACTTCTGGACAATGCACCCGCGGATGTACAGGAGGATGCTTATAAAAGCAATCCCGCTATTGCAGCAGTCATGTCAGGGATGAATCCTCAGCACGCGATTGTGTCCGGATTGGGGGCGATGGCATCAGATAGTGAGGGCTATCCGTGGAATGCAAAATACATTATCTCAAGCGGAAACCTGCTGGCCGATTTTCGCGCTAACTTAAATGCGGAGGCCCAAGGACGCCTTCAGGTGACACGGCTTTATGCCATGACCGATGATCCAGGGGTAAGAGATATGCTGTCATTTTTGATTGCAAGGGATACCTATCATCAAAATATGTGGTACGCGGCCATTAAAGAGCTGGAGGAAAGAGAACGGGATATTGTCGTCCCGACGACGTTTCCGCGTGAGCTCGAAAAGCAGGAAGTCTCCTATGACCTGTTTAACTTTTCCAGGGGAGATGAAAGCTCACAAGGAAGATGGGCACATGGGGAAGCCTTTGACGGCCGGGGTGAATTCAGGTATATCCCGGCTCCGATTGCGTTCGCATCTGCGCCTCATCTTAAACCGGCGCCCATGTGGCTGCATAATACAGTTCCCCCAATGTCGAAATGTTAGGTTCTCTTCTGGGCTGAGGAATATATCCTCAGCCCGTATTTGATCAGATGTTTTTGCCAATATGATATAACGCTTTTTCCTCAGCGACCTGCAAGTGCTGCTGATCGCCTTCCTCGTACGCATGTGGCCGCTTGTGAGATAATAAATAAGCGAGCCGCTTCTGAAATTGAATACCTGCTTTACGCCGTTCAAACATGTCAAGCCTTTTATCAGCAAATTCCTTTGTTACCCGGAATACCGCCGCAATTGTGGCGAGTGCCTGGCTTCTCCATTGCGGCAGTTCCATCTGCAACAGCATAAAGGTTGGCACACAGAAGTGGTACATAAATTGATTTGCCTGGAATTCCTGAAGCTCTCTGAAGAGCTTGTTCATCTGAAAATGATTGCCTGCATGCTTTAACACGTGGCACAGCTCATGGCCAAAATCCTCCCATTGCTCTTCCCGTGACTTTTTTTGGTTCAATACGATACTGTACATGCCGTCGCATTTCACCATCATGCTCCCCATATCCTCAAAATGCACCCAAATATCCAGATCCTTTGCGATTTTCAGCATGTCAATGTGATGAGGGGATGTGATGCCCAGCCGGCCGTATAAATTTTTAACGTATTCCTCCAGATGTGATAAGTAATCGCCCAATTGAATACTCCCTTTCGAACATTTGTTCTGTTTTTAGCGAGAAAGAAAAGCCCGTATAGGACTGGAAAGTAGTGTAGAAATCTTTCCCTTTTCTTTAAAAAATAAACACTTTTTTCTTTATATCGGTCTACTTTTTATATGTTTTAGAGAACAGAGAACGATTTATTTATTTTTCGGTTTGCGGTTTTTCTCTTTTTCTTTTAAATAGTTGATAAATTCGATGGCCTGCTGTTTGCTTTCTGGGGAAAAATCCTGCATATCGCGGTATGCAAGCTGCAGGTCCGGATCTGAGAACACATCGTCATCGGATTTTTTGTCTTTTCCCGTTAATAAGTAATCAGTCGTTACTTGAAAGTAATCAGCCAGCTTTTGGAGTGTGTCGTAATCAGGTTCGCTTCGCCCATTTTCATAGTGGGAATATCGTGCCCGTGACACACCGATGTGTGATGCGATTTCTTCCTGTGTCCTTTTCCCTCTGAGACTCTTCAATCTGCCGCCTATCATACTATGACCTCTCTTTTTTAAACTCCCTACGTTACTTATGATTATAGATACAATATGTATCAAAATAAAGTTATGATAAAAAAAGTATCAAAAATAACTTGATGATACAGTTCGTATCGTTTATACTTGGTAACAGTTGATACGAAATGTATCGAAAACAAATCAGGAGAGTGATCACATGTATCCAATCCAAATTGTTTTTAGTGAAAATCCCATAGATCAGCGCCATCTCGGACAATCCGGCGGCACCATTTCGTTTACCGCTTGCGGACTTCCGGTGTTTCACTTTGAAACGCAGGAACAGTTTCAAGCATACATGATGTTAAAAGGAGAAGCGGCGTACAATGAAAAACGATAAAAGCTATCCTTTTCCGACGTATTCAGGCTTACTGAATTCAGAACATTATGACAAAATCGGCCCGGCGCTATGGCTGTTTCTCTGGTTTATCAGCTCAACAACAAAAGAAATCGAAAAAGACGGGGTAAGCTGGGGCATCGTCCTCGGCCATAAGCCGTTAAAAGCGAGAGAAATGGCGGCAGTCTTCGGCGTAAGTGAAAAAACCGTCAGAAGATGGCTGGAGCTTCTCGAAAACCATGATTACATAAAGGCCGTCCGTGCGCCATACGGACTGATGATTTCGGTCAAGCATTCCAAAAAATTCAGCTTCAGATCGGACAATACTGTACACGGGAGTCTAAAAGAACGGCCATTTTCGCCGCAGACACCGGACACAAACGACCGTACAGATATAGATAAAACAAACAAATATACTGCTGCTGATGATGCAGTGGATCACATTGCGAAGCGGTTTACACAATTACGGTCGGCTCAAGAAGGACGCACCGTGTATCCTTCCTCAAGAGATTATCAAGCCATCGCCCGCATTGTTGCCATCGGCGTTCCTGTCACGCAAACAATCAAATGGCTTGAAGAATGCTTTCAGGCTTTTGAAAACCGGCGGACCGCCGCTTCTGAAACAATCAAGGCTTTTCGCTACTGCTCGAAATTCATTGAAGATCGATTTTTCGCGCAGCAAGCCAAAAAGAATGCCGCAATTCAGCATGAGAGGATGAAAAAACATGACAAAACGAACAATCGAACAGATTTTGGACGAGCTGAGAAGAGGGAGACGTCCATTACTGGCGGACAAACCGGCCGAATCAGACGCAAGCAGGTATGATTGCCTGCGCTGCAAGGATCAGGGAGGCTATCTCGTCAGGCAGAATGGCCTGGAAGTCTGGACGATGTGCAGCTGCATGGCAGAACGAAAAGTGAAGCGGCTGCTGGGTGCAAGTGAGATTACCCACGCTTTCAGACAGCTCGGCTTCAAGGAATTCCGCACGGAGGGAAAGCCGCAGGCCATAAAAGACGCATTTGAGTGTACAAAAGAGTATGTTGCCGATTATGAACAAATCAAGGATTGCCGAAAAAACAGCATTGCCCTTTTAGGACAGCCCGGATCAGGGAAAACACACCTTTTGACTGCCGCTGCCAACAAATTAATGAGAACATGCTATGTGCCTGTCATTTATTTTCCGTTCGTGGAAGGCTTTACTGATCTGAAAAATGATTTTGCCCTATTAGAAGCGAAGCTGAACCGGATGAAGCAGGCGGATGTGCTGTTCATAGATGATCTGTTTAAACCGGTTAACGGCAAACCCCGCGCTACAGATTGGCAATTAGAGCAAATGTATTCGGTACTCAACTATCGCTACTTAAATCATAAACCGATTTTGCTTTCGAGCGAGCTGACAATTGAAGCACTTGTACGGGTCGATGAAGCGCTCGGCACGAGAATCTATGAGATGTGCAGTGACTATTTAGTGATTATCAAAGGAGCAGCCTACGAGCTTAACCATAGATTGGAGGGCGTCAGATAATGTGTAAGCTTTGTCAAACAAAGAAAGTCATTGTGGAACATACCGGTATTGGAGTCGTTTTTCATCCGTGTCCGAACTGCCGGTCCGGCACTGACTTAACGCCTGTCATTCAAAAGCTGGAGCAAATGCTGACAGCGGGAAAAGCGAGGCTGAATATCTATGATTAAACAGCTGACTGCACTAATCGCTTTGCTGTTTCGGGCAAAGCGAACAGAAAAAAACATTGAACAATGGTATAAGGACGACGGGAAGTGAAAGTGTTGGCAAAGACAAAACAGGCAGAGAAAAGCCCTGCGCCGTGGCGTGCTGTCCCGTGTGGGGATACGAAACCGATCTATATTTATTCAGCTTACAGTGAAGAAGAAAAAGAAAGATTTCCGTACTCAAACGGGCGGCTGATTGCAGCTGTATTTGACCTCAGCTCTTATTCGCAAAAAAGCAATGCCGTTTTGATGGCCGCTGCGCCTGAATTGCTGGAAGCGTCTAAAGCAGCACTTGATTTTCTGAAAGGAAATTCTGTTCATTCAAAGGAGCGCATCATTCAGCTATTAGAAAAAGCCGAAGCAAGCGCTGCACTGAAAAAGGGAGGAAATAAAACATGATTCATCCTAAAAAACTGCTGCATATTGATTCCATCACGCTGGAGAGCCAGCTGGAAGACGGAAAAATCCGTGTCATTATTGTGGACGGGATCAAGCAAGAAGCATGGATTGCAGAAGCGCCGGAGCATGGAAAAACGCTCGTCGAAACAAGAAAGGGCGACCTTGCCCGTGTGGAATTTGAAATCGGCTACAAATTAAATTAAAGCGAAAACAGAATACGTCCAAGACGGAAAGCCTGCGGACACTGATCAACTGCACAGCATTTGTGCGTTGATTGGTGTCCGTTTTTTATTTGCCAAAAATGAGGAGGATCATAGAATGCAAGACTTACTATTTGAATATAAACGCACGCTCAAACAAACAAGAATACAATATAAACCGCTCGCTGAGGCAGATGAATCCGTGCTCTCAGCTGAAGAGCTGAAGGATAAAAAAATCATCAGAAATATGATTACTGATCTTGAATATGTAACAGAATGGCTTGAAAAAGGAAGGCAGCCCGGCATCAGACGGGCGATTGACCGGCGTGATGCCTACCAGCGGCTGATGATCAAGGACCCGAGAATCATCGAATCATTTTCCAGCGCTATGATGTTTGAGCCGGACGGACAGGTATCAGAAGAAGACAGAGAGAGAATTCGAGAAGCATTAGCCCTGTTAACGGACAGAGAAAAGGAAATGTTTTTGCTGCATAAGGTAGAATGTTTTTCTTATGAACGGATCGCCGATCTTCTCGGCGTGAAAAAATCGACAGTGCAAACGACGATTAAACGGGCGAGTTTAAAGATGCAAAGAAAGCAGGAAGAAATGAATCGATCACTTGCCTGAAAGCTTGTCATACGTTTGCCACCTATAAGTGAATAGAGCATGACACATAAGCGGCTGGCTGATCAGCCGCTTTTATGAATAAACAACCATGCTGGAGGTGGCGGTGATGCCGTAGCATGAAAACACAACTTCGCGAACAAGCATTATCAATCTATCAACAACATCAAGGAAAGATCACAAATCGGGCGATTGCGGACACAATCGGTGTTTCCGCGAAAACAATCGGCATCTGGAAAAAACAAGACAAATGGAAAGAGGCGCTGTTTTCTGCGTCCAAAAACGAACAAAAACAGCGCCCTATAGACAACGATGAATTAAATGAACGCCAGCGGCTGTTTTGCCTGTATTACGTCAAAAGCTTCAATGCCACACAGTCAGCAATCAAAGCGGGCTATTCTCCGGACAGCGCTCATGTGACGGGCAGCCGGCTCTTAAAAAACGAAAAGGTCGCTGCTGAAATCAGGCGCATAAAAAAAGAAATGGTCAATGAGATGTTTATTGAAGCGATGGATGTGCTGCAGGTTTATATCAAGATCGCGTTTGCGGATATTACGGACTATGTGACCTTCGGAAAAAAAGAGGTCCAGGCTGTCGGGAAATCGGGGCCGCTGTTTGATGAAGATGATAACCCGATTATGAAGGAAATCAGCTTTGTCGATGTCAAAGACTCCGGGCTCGTTGACGGCACCATTGTAACGGAAGCAAAGCTTGGCAAAGAAGGCATTGCCATCAAGCTTGCAGATAAAATGAAGGCGCTTGAGAAGCTGTCCTTATATTTTGATTTGTTTCCAGATCAATTTAAACAAAAAATTGAAAATGAGAAATTGAAGCTTGCCAAACAAAAAGCGGAGAAAACAGATGACAGCCAGGAACCGATTGAAATTATGATCAAACGAAAAGAGGGCAAGTCATGATTGTAAAAGAAATCAACCCTCATTTCGAAGATTACGTGTTCAATTGGGAGCAGACGTACCAGTTTCTCGTCGGCGGCTACGGCTCATCCAAAAGCTATCATACGGCATTGAAAATCGTGCTAAAGCTGCTGAAGGAAAAACGGACGGCCCTTGTGATCCGGGAGGTGTTCGATACCCATCAGGATTCGACCTTCGCCTTGTTTCAAGAGGTGATCGAAGAGCTCGGTCTCACAAAGGCTGTGGCATCTCTTTCTTCCCCGCTGCAGCTGCGATTTCACAATGGCAGCCGGATCATGTTCAAAGGAATGGACAATCCGGCAAAATTAAAATCGGTTCATAACATTTCATTAATATGGATTGAAGAGTGCTCAGAGGTGAAGTATGAGGGGTTCAAGGAGTTAATCGGACGTCTTCGCCATCCTGAGCTGAAGCTTCATATGATCTGTACCACCAATCCCGTCGGCACCTCCAATTGGACGTATAGGCATTTTTTTCGGGATGAACGCAAGAAACGGTTTGTGCTGGATGACAGCGAACTTTACGAAAAGCGGACGATTGTGAAGGGAGATACGTATTACCATCATTCCACCGCTAACGACAATCTTTTTCTCCCGGAAAGCTATCTGAAACAGCTTGACGGACTCAAAGAGTATGATCCCGACCTGTACCGGATTGCCCGCAAAGGACGATTCGGCGTCAATGGGATCAGGGTGCTGCCGCAGTTCGAGGTACTCCCGCATAATCAAGTAAAAAAATGTATCGCAGCCATCAGCAAGCCAATCTTTCGTACAGGCATGGATTTTGGATTCGAGGAATCCTATAATGCCGTCGTCCGGCTTGCTGTAGATCCTGAAAAAAAATACCTCTACATTTATTGGGAGTATTATCAAAACAAAATGACAGATGACAGGACGGCTGATGAGCTGCGTGAGTTTATTGAGACACAGGAATTGATCAAAGCCGACTCGGCTGAGCCGAAAAGCATTCAATATTTCCGCCAGCAAGGCTTTCGGATGGTTGGAGCCAGAAAGTTTCCCGGCTCTAGGCTTCAATATACCAAAAAGGTAAAACGGTTCAAAAAAATCTTCTGTTCGGATCGCTGTGAAAATGTCATCTATGAGCTCAAGACACTTACGTATGCCAAAGATAAAAACGGAGCTCTGATTGAGGATGAATTCACGATTGACCCGCATACGCTTTCTGCCATTTGGTATGCGCTTGATGATTATGAGGTTGCTGATATGAAAGAGACAGCACACAAACGAATCCGGCCGAACCGAGAAAGGAGGAGGTCATAAATCATGCACAATCAAACAGTCAGAGCAACTGTATTTAAAGCCAATGCCGCGGCTCCTCAGACAAAGCAAATCTATGAAGATGACTTTTCTGAGCTGTACGGAGAGGACATTATCGCTCCGCCCTACAATATCATCGAGCTCAAAACCATTGCCGAATACTCGACTATTCTTCAGCAATGCATTGATGCGTACAGAGTGAATATTACAGGCTTTGGATTCGATGTTGAGTACACATTTGATGTCAACGCAAGTGATGTCGATCAGGCAAAAAAGAAAAGAGCGGAAAAAGACTGGGCCAGACTCGAAGCCTTTTATAAATGTCTTCACTTTGATGAATCAGCTGAAATGATTTTAGGCTATGCCATCGAAGACAGAGAAAAAACAGGCAACGGATTTATGGAAGTGCTTCGCGACGGGGCGGGAAAACCTGCCGGCATCGAATATTTAGATGTGAAATATATGCGTGTATGCGGAGCAGGCGAGCCTGTAGAGGTTTCATTCGTATATGAAGAAAACGGGAAAATGAAAAGGATCAAAAGGCAAAAACGCTTCCGAAAATATGTGCAGATGATCAATGGAAAGAAAGTATTTTTTAAAGAATACGGCGATCCGCGAAAAATGGATATGCGCACAGGTGAATATGTAAACACATTGGCAGAGAAGTATCAAGCAAATGAAGCCATTCACCTCAAAATCGGAAGCGGCGTATACGGTGTACCCCGCTGGATCGGCAATATTGTCAATTTATACGGGGCCCGAAAAGCAGAAGAGCTCAATTTTATGTATTTTAAGCAGGGACGTCACGTCCCCGCTGCGATTACAGTGGAAAACGGGATGCTGTCTGAAGCTTCTTACCGGGAGCTGCAGGAATACATGAATGATCTTGAAGGTGTTGAAAACGCCCATAAATTTCTCCTGATAGAAGCGGAAGGAATCGCAAAAGAAAAGGATCTCCACGGAGGCGAGGATATTACGCCGGTTTCCGTGGAAATCAAATCCTTGGCTGAAATTCTCCAAAACGACGCCTTGTTTCTTGAATACGATGAAAAAAGCAGAAATAAGCTGCGTTCCGCGTTCCGCCTCCCGCCGCTGTATACAGGCGAGGCCCAGGAATACAACCGGGCGACAGCTGATACGGCTAGAAAAATTACGGAGGAGCAGGTTTTTCAGCCGGAGCGAAAAACGCTCGTGAATAAACTGAATACGCTGCTTTTGCCGGAGCTGAATATCCATGACGTCAGGCTGACATTAAAAGGACCAGACTTTCGTGATCCGCTTGAGATTGCGAAGGTGCTCGGTCCTTTTATTACAGCAGGAGCAGTCTCGCCGAATGATTTACGCGACCTTGCCGGACGGGTGCTTGGCAAAACACTGGAGGAGTGGCCGGAGGACATTTATAAACGGCCTGCAGGACAGGATGCGGAAAAGACAAACCTGACTGCGCTCATGCAGGAGTTGAAAGAAAGCATCGAAGATATCAAAACGTCCTGAAGGGAGGTGAATCAAGCAGGTGGCGCGAGAATTAAGAAATGCCAAAATCAGCTTTGTCAGTTATGTGGACAAGGCGGCTAACCAGACAGAATTTTTCTTTACGAAGTCAGCCGAACCTCCGTCATTTGAAAAAAAGGTTCGGCTGTTTACAAAAAGTGAGCAGAATGAACAAAAGCTCGTGTACGGAATCGTGTATGAGCCTGATGTTCCTGATGCCCACGGCGATTTTATGACCGCCGAGGAAATTGAAAAAGCGGCGCACGGTTTTCTCGCGGAGGCACGGGAGATTGATATCAATCACAGCTTTGAGGGCGGAACCGGCGTCGTGGTCGAGTCCTATGTGGCGCCCGATGATTTTATGATCGGATCAAAGCGGATTACAAAGGGCTCATGGGTACTCGTGACAAGAGCGTCTGACGAGGTGTGGGAACAGATTAAGGCTGGAATTATCACCGGCTACAGCATGGCGGGCACTGCAGATGTGTATGAAGAAGAACCGGTCGAAAAAGCAGGGTTCTTCAGTGTATTCAAGCAAATGCTTGCTGACAAAACAGGGAAGGAGACTGAAGAAATGAGAAAAGAAGACATGAAAGAATCATTCGAGCATGCGCTTTACCCTCTGCTCAAACGGCTTGAGCGGATTGAAAAAAACACAGACACGGAGGAAAAGCCGGAGCAGACGGGTGATGACGAGCGTCTGAAAAAGCTCGTTGAAGACATGCTTGCCCCGCTGATCGAACGCATCGAGGCTTTGGAAAAAGCGCGAGGCGCGTCTAAGCAGACAGCGGACGATACGGGCGGCAATACAGAGCAAGTCAAAAAATCAATCTGGAGCGGACTGCTGTAAAACCAGTCAAGGAGGAGGAAATCAATTGAGAAATCAAGAGATCATTCGGAAAGCGGAAATGTCGCTTTCTGCTTTAAAAAGCGGCGGGCTTATGAACCCTGCGCAAGCATCGGCTTTTATCCGCATGGTGCAAAACACGCCGACCATTTTCAGTGAATCCCGCGTGATTCAAATGGAAAATGACTCGCAAAAATTTGAGAAAATCGGCTTCGGCCAGCGTATTCTGCGGGCTGCGCAAGAAGGGAAAGCACTGTCAAACGACGAGCTGACAGTTCCAACGACAAGCACTGTCCAGCTGAACACGAAGGAAGTCATTGCGGAAATTAACATTACGTATGACACACTTGAAAACAATATTGAAAAAGACGGCCTGCAGCAGACAATCATGCAAATTTTAGCAGAGCGCGCAGCAGTTGATATTGAAGAGCTGATTGTTAACGGCGATACTGCATCAGCTGATCCGTATCTGGCACAGCTGGACGGCATCCGCAAACAGGCAGTTTCCCATATCGTTGACATGAACGGTGAAGAACTGTCCAGAGCGACATTCAAGAAAGGCTTAAAGGCAGTTCCGCCAAAATATTTGCGCATCCCTCAGGAATTCAGATTCTATACGTCTCACGGCTTAGAAGTTGAATGGAAGGACCGCGTGGCAGACCGCCAGACAAACCTTGGGGACCAGGCTGTTCAGGGCGGCTTGTCAACAGCATTCGGCGTACCGGTCAAAGGGGTATCCAATATTCAGCCGTACACAGTCGGTGAGGGAGACGCGCAATATGACGCTTCTGATATCATTCTCACACATCCGAAAAATATCATTCTCGGCTTCTCCCGCAATATCCGAATTGAAGTCGACAAAGACATCCGCTCCCGTAAATTCATTATTGTCTTAACGGCCAAGCTGGACAGCAAGTTCGAGGAAGAGGATGCCTGCGCGAAATTAATTAACGTAAAAGAATAATAGAAACGAGGTGGTCAGCTCATGCTCATTGAACCGACTGACGTAGCCTCCTATTCGGTCTATGATCGGGTGAAAAACAGGCCGGAAGAGCTGCTGGCGCAGGATATCATCGAGGCGGAAGCAGAAGCGGCTCTCATCACGGGCCACCGCTTTGAAGACAGCTTGTATGATCCGCTGCCCGGCAAGGTGAAGTTGGCTTTAGTAAAGCTTGCCCAGTATTTTGCGCTTGTCAACAGCGATGAATCTGCCTCATCAAGCTATCAGTCTGAGAAAATGGGGGATTATTCCTACACGGTTTCCGGAGAAGGCGGGATTCAGCGGCCTGAGGTGTATCATTTGCTCGAAGAGTTTATCACGCCGGGCTACGTCCCTGAATCCTCCAGACTGAAGGTGAGATCTTTATGAGCTACAAGCAGATGCTCATTCACCGTTGCGACATTTATCATGAAGCAGCCCAAGCGCCGTCTGCAGGCCGATTTGGGATTCCGGCAGACAGGCTGCAGCCGATGATTTCATATCCGGATACACCCGATGAACAAGATGTCCCTTGTTATTTTACCGAAAAAACGCAGCAGCTGAATCAGGAGAAGCCGGATCAAACTGTATATCATAGCTTTCTCGTCCATTTTCCGTTGTCAGCGGACATCCGCGTGAACGATAAAATCATTCGGGAGAATCATAAATATATACTAAAGCTGCCGAAAAGGATCAGGCATCATCATTGGGAGGTCGTCGCAGTCAGGGATGAAAGCCTATGAAAATAGCGGGATTGAAACAGCTGAACACGGCATTAAAAGAAGCGGCTTCAGGCGGTTTTTCCAGACAGGCGTCCCGGTGGCTTGAGGAGTGCGGGCAAGATTTTCTGGAGATCGTCCAATCTGAACTCATCAGCACACAAACGATTGATACAGAAAAACTGCTCAGTTCCTTTGAGAAAGGCGCAGAGGACAATCTCTGGATTGTGCAAAGCGGCGGGCTTTCGCTTGAGGTGGGGACACAGCTTGATTACGCCTCATTTCTTAATGACGGCCATTGGACGTCAAAACAAGATGTGAGATGGGTGCCGGGGCGTTTTCAAGGCTCACGGTTTATTTATGATCCAGCGGCTTCAATGGGAATGGCGCTTAAGAAAAAATGGATACCAGGCACGGGCTACTGGGATCATGCACTGCTTTTATATGAACAGCTGTTTGAAAAATCGCTGGAAAGCAAACTGCGCCAGTGGCTGAAGAAGCTGTAAAGGAGGAGCAGGATGAACAGTGAAACAGGATCGATCATGGCGTTTTTGTACAGCCGGTGGTCTGTTCCCATTTATGAACGCGAGCTTCCTGATCACTTTCAGGTGCCGTCGTTATACGTCCCGCCACCATCTGTTTTCGAGGAAACAGATACGGTCTCCACATTTAAAAAAACCTACAGTCTCAATGTAAAACTGTTTCATCTGGACTCCGTTCAGGCGCTGGATGAAGCGGACAGGCTCGCGGATGCCATCAGAGAAGCGAGAAATATGATTCCGCTGCTGAGTGAATCCGGCGAGAAGACGGGGGATATGGTTCGCATCTCCCGAATCGAGACAAGGGTAGGAGACAGGGGCGAGGCGGCCATGGTGATCAGGTGGAGCAGCCGATATTATTATCACAAAACAGAACAGCATGTCTTACAGGATATCGACATGAACAGCGGGGTGAAATAAACGGTGTCAAAGGACAAACAACACAAGAAGGCTGTACATACAAAGAGCCGGGAAGCTCTATTTGATACAGCGGATTTGATTAAGCACGCGAAGGAACTGTTCGGCGTTAAGCCGGATATTCTTCAGGGGGCTTTATTTGGCGTGGATCAACCACGTATGACGAAATCAAAAGCCAACCAATTGATTCAAACATTTCTAACCAAGGAGGTCATGTCATCATGAATGGCGGAACATTTACAACAGGCAAAGAAAAAGAACGTGCAGGCATTTATTTTAACTTTAAAACGACGGCACAGGAGCGGGTATCACTCAGTGAACGGGGAACAGTCGCACTTCCGGTCGCATCAAGCTGGGGCGAAGCGAAAACGTTCGTCTCCATTTCCAGTGTTGAAGACCTAAACAAAAAAGTGGGCCTCAGCATCGATGACCCGTCTTTATTGCTGCTGCGTGAAGCAAAGAAAAATGCGAAAACGGTATTAATGTACCGACTAACCGAAGGTGTCCGAGCGTCTGCTGATATTGCTGAAGGCGTCAAAGCAACTGCAGTATATGGCGGAACAAAAGGAAATGACATTATCATCCGCATCAATCAAAATGTGCTGGATGCTAATTCTTTCGATGTGACAACATATATGGACGAATCAGAGGTTGATAAACAGACTGTCAAAAAGGCTGAAGAATTAACAGCTAACGGCTATGTCACTTTTACCGGAACAGGCGATCTTTCTTCAACGATTCCTCTCACTGGATCAGAAGGAGACACTGCAGCTGAGACGCTGAATGCATCCGCGGGCATCCGTTTATCCGGCGGTACAGATAAAGCCCCTGTCAACTCCGACTATACAGATTTCTTAGCCGCGGCTGAAACGGAGAGCTTTGATGTGATTGCGCTGCCTGTTGCAGAAGGTGACCAGTTAAAGGCGACGTTTGCTGCTTTCATTAAACGCCTGCGCGACGGCCAAGGACAAAAAGTGCAAGGCGTCACAGCCAATTATGCCGGTGATTATGAAGGCATCATCAACGTAACCGAGGGTGTGCTGCTTGAAGATGGCACGGAAGTTACACCCGACAAAGCAACAGCTTGGGTAGCTGGAGCGAGTGCAGGAGCAACCTTTAACCAATCACTTACATTTGTAGAGTACGAAGGCGCAGTTGATGTGTTACACCGCCTCGACCACGATACGATTGTTGAACGTCTGGGTAAAGGTGAATTTTTATTCACATTCGACGCCCGTGATAAATCCGTCAGCGTAGAAAAGGACATTAACTCACTCGTGACGTTCACAGCTGAGAAAAACAAGAAATTTGCGAAGAACAAAATCGTTCGTGTCCTGGATGCTGTGAATAATGATTTAACACGCGAGCTGAAAGCCTTAATTAAATCAAGAAAAGGCAGCGGAAGCGATATCCCGGCATCTGAAGACGGACTGCAGTATGTAAAAACGATGATCACACAATACATGACAACGCTTCAGGATGCAGGCGGCATCACTGGCTTTGATTCCGATGAAGATATCACAATTTCAATGAATGAAGATCGTGACGGCTTCTTGATTGACCTGGCTGTACAGCCTGTCGACGCAGCAGAAAAATTCTACTTTAATGTGGAGGTAAACTAATATGGCATTAAAAGCACAAAACACAATCTCAGGAAAAGAAGGCCGTTTATTCCTCGATGGCGAGGAAATGGCGCACATCAAAACATTTGAAGCAAACGTTGAGAAAAACAAATCTGAAGTCAACATTATGGGCCGCCGCATGACAGGCCATAAAACAACAGGGGCAAATGGAACAGGGACCGCGACGTTCTACAAAGTCACATCAAAATTCGTGCTATTGATGATGGACTATGTCAAAAAAGGCAGCGACCCTTATTTCACGCTCCAAGCTGTGCTGGATGATCAATCCTCCGGCCGGGGCACAGAGCGAGTCACGCTGTACGACGTCAACTTTGACTCTGCCAAAATCGCAAGCCTTGATGTCGATTCAGAAGCGTTAGAGGAAGAAGTTCCATTTACATTCGAAGACTTCGACGTCCCTGAAAAGCTATCTGACACGTTTTAATCAAAGCTGAATCAGCCCATACGCAGACCTTTCTCAGAAAGGTCTGTTTTTAAAAGATGAAACCAAACAATAGACAAGGGAGTTTTTTACATGAGCGAGAAGAACGAAAACGTATATGATCTTTCCTTTTTTATGCCGGGAAAAACAATTGAAGCTGAGGAAATCAAAGTGCCGATCTCAAAGCGTTTTGTTGATAAAAAAGGGAATGTCATTCCGTTTATTTTAAAACCAATTACTACTGAACGGATTGATGAATTAGAGAAAGAAAACACGACATTTAAAAATGTGAAAGGCCGCGGCCGCGTCAAAGATTTAGACTCCCAGCGCTTTTATGCGAGAATTGCCATCGAATCTACTATTTATCCTGATTTTCGTTCAAAAGATTTAAGGGAAGCATACAAAACTGCGGATCCGGTAGAAGTTGCCAAACGTGTATTATCTGTTGGGGGAGAGTATGCGAACTGGCTGAATAAAGCAATTGAAATCAATGGTTTTGAAGATGATCTTGAAGATCTAGAAGAAGAAGCAAAAAACTAGTAAAGGATGGCGATAAGGAAGCTGTGTATTTGTACTATGCAATGCATGAGCTTCATTACTCGCCATCCCAACTTCTTGAATTATATGAAGCACCAAAACATTTTAAAGCTCTTTTATTTGGGTTGATAGGTTATAAGCTAGATCTATTAGAAAAAGAATCAAGGAGAGGAGGGAACTAATATCGCAAAATTAACAGCTCGTTTTGATCTCGAAGACAAGGTATCTAAAAAACTAAAACGGATACATAAAGGATTCCAAGAGGTCGAAAAAAAAGTCAAAACCATTAATCGGCAAATCAAAATCAGTATCAGAGCGGAAGATCAGGCATTTTACCGGCTGAGAAAAATAAACGACTATATCATTTTAAAATTCGCGAAATCGCTTGAAATTAAAGTTATACTTGATGACCAAGTCACTTCAAAGCTTGATGCAATTGAAAGAAAATTTAAACGGCTGCCGAAAGAAACGAAGCTGACTGTCTCTTTGGTAGACCGGACAACAGCTGCGTATAAAAAAATAAAGAAGATGCTATCTAATCAAAAGCTATCATTCCTTTTGATTCCAGATGACAAGGTTACTTCTACAGTTAAAAGGATTATCGGTTATATTAAGAAAAATTTAAAAAACGGATACACAGTAAAACTAAAGGTCATCGATGAAATCACCAAAACAGTTAATCGATTAACAGCACTTCTAAGGAAATTTGAAAAAACCTATTATGTAAAAGTGGTTGTTAAGACAAGAATATCAGACAAAATCAATAAAAAAGAAAGCCCGATTAACAAAGAAACTTCTAAGAAAGAATCAGACAAATCCTCAGATAAAGGCTCTGATAAAAGCTCAGATCAAAAACCTGGATGGGTCGGAAAAATAAAAGGCTGGCTGAAGGATTGGTGGACAAAATCAGCTTGGCCTTGGATTAAAGATACACTCAATGAAATAGGCAAAGCTTTTTTGGATCGTTTCAAAGAGAGATTGATAGAAAAGCTGAAAAATGATGTGTTTGATAAGATCATTGATA
This sequence comes from Bacillus sp. FSL R5-0603, assembly GCF_038050295.1. Taxonomy (NCBI): domain Bacteria; kingdom Bacillati; phylum Bacillota; class Bacilli; order Caryophanales; family Bacillaceae; genus Bacillus; species Bacillus sp. FSL R5-0603. The sequence continues at coordinate 1,238,761 of NZ_JBBOYP010000001.1, forward strand.
AAATTCTAGGACCACAAAAAAAGGACGATTCTGGTGAAAATTCTGACACAGATAAAAAAGTCCTTAACCGTAATACAGGAGGAAATTGTTGCTGCGACTGCTGTGAAGGCGGCGGCCTCAATCCGAGCACTAAAAATAAAAAAACCTATAGAAAAAAGAAAAGTCCCACAAAGGCTCCAAACAGAACACTCAAGGTTCCTGGAGAGGTGATAAGAAGACGCCAAAGCGGCACACCTGCTGAAAGTGCACCTAGGACCTCGGGTTCCAAGTTAAAGAACTGGCTTGGAGGCTTAAAATCGCTAGGGAAGGATTCATCCAAACTAGGTAAAGCGTTCAGAGGAATGGGAAAGGCTGTTCCATACGTAGGATCTGCTTTAGCAGTGTTTGATTTAGCTGGAATCAATAAAGATAATGCTGGCGAAAAGGTTGGTTCAATCGGAGGACGCATTGCCGGAGCGGAAGCTGGTGCAACAGCCGGAGCGGAAGCTGGTGCAACGATTGGATCCTTCGTTGGTCCGGAAGGTACAGCAATCGGCGGCGCAATCGGCGGAATTGGCGGTGGATTAGTAGGCGGAATCGGTGGCGAAGAAGCAGGTAAGAACATTGGTAAGATGTTTGATACTTCTAAGTTAAAGGAGAGCATAAGCAATTCACTATTTAACAAAGAGTGGTGGAGTGGAAAATGGAACTCCATTTCTGATACTGCCAATGGGGCCATTACTTGGATTGAAGATACATGGAGTAAAGTTTCAACTTGGTTTGACCAGTATGTGTTTACACCTATTTATAATGTTGCTGTACCTGTAATTAATTTTATAGTAGGATTGTTTGCCTATGCATGGGATGGCATATTGGCAGTATGGAACATTGTCTACCCGTGGTTTAAGGATAACGTGTGGGATCCAATAAGCGGAGCAGTTACTAATGTTGCTACAACGATATGGACTGGATTGTGCAACGCCTGGACGGTTATTTCAGGCATATGGTCTACTGTTTCAACATGGTTTATGGACAATGTGTGGAATCCTGTAAGTGAAGCCGTAACCACTGCGGCAACATGGATTTGGAGTAAGATCAATGATGCATGGACAATAATTTCCAACATTTGGACGGGTGTGTCGAATTGGTTTTATAATAATGTATGGAACCCGATCGTCACAAAAGTAGAAGATATTAAAACTTCAATAAAAGAAAAATTCGATGATGCAAGGAAATTTTTTGAGGATGCATGGGATGGAATTGAAACTTGGTTTAATGAACATGTGAAAGATCCATTGGTTAAAGTATCAGAGAAAATTGCTGAGAAATTTCAATGGCTATTCGATTTAAAAGATTCAGTTGGAGGTTTCGTTGCAAAAGTAATACACAGGGGGGAGGAAGTTACTCACCTCAAGAAAAAACCAAGCAAAAAGGATTCGAAAGAGAAAAAAACTAGTTCCAAAACAACTACTAATAACATTTTTGCTCAATCTCCATCAAATAATAATATGACTGTTTTTCAACAAGCACTGGATCAGAACGCCACAGGCGGCTACATCACCAAACCAACCATCTCGTGGATCGGTGAAGCCGGCAAGGAATTCGTTATCCCGGTCGATAACAACCGAGGCCGGGGGAAGATGCTTCTTTCACAAGCGGCGTCTAAGCTGGGTATGCAAGTTGTAGACGACATGGGAGCAGCTTCGTCTTCTGGCGGAAGTCCAGCATCTATTTCAGGAGGAGCAGCTGTCAGTCCTTTATCAGGCTCAGCCTCCCCAGCAATGAACACTGCAAATCTTACAGGCCAAGCGTCCACACTCGGACAGCAATTTTCAAAAGGCTTTGACAAGGGAATAAACAACCAACCTGTCAAAATGGAAGACTGGAAAAAGAAAAACATCAATACGCCATTTACACAAATGATTTCTGCTTCACCAAATTACGGTAAACAAATGGTAAGCGGGTATGCCAAGGGCCAAAACAGTACAGCAACCGGAACGGACGGCTTTTTGCAATCAAAAGTTAAAACGCCGTATCAAGCCACTGTGAACAAATCGTCTTCATGGGGCACAGGAACGGTCAAAGGCTTTGCGCAAGGACAAAATTCAACCCAAACAGGGACTGCACAGTATGTGAGTACACATGTTGACAAACCGTTCCTGCGTTCAAAAGACACATCGAACAGCTGGGGCTCCGGTTTGATCGGAAACTTTGTGACAGGCATGAATTCTAAATCCAGTGAAGTAAAACAAGCAGCAAAGGATATGGCCAAGAGAGTGGAGCAGGCTTTCCGTGAGGAGCTAGATATTCATTCACCTTCCCGTGTCATGATGAGCTTGGGGCGTTTTGCTTCAATTGGTGTTGTCAAAGGCCTTGGCTCAGTAGATGTAAAGAAATATGCTGAAAAACAAGCCGGATCACTGGCGGCTGCCTATTCCGGAATGGGAGCCATGGGCGGGAACGTAAAACAATGGATTATGGCTGCTCTCATGGCCACCAAGACACCGATGAGCTGGCTACCGGGACTCATGACGATTGCGCAGCATGAATCCGGAGGCAATCCGAATGCAATTAACTTGTGGGACAGCAACGCAAAAGCGGGGCATCCGTCACAAGGGCTGATGCAGACGATCCCAAGCACCTTTAATGACCATAAAGCACCGGGTATGGGTAACATTAAAAACCCGATTCACAACGCAGCTGCTGCGATCGGCTACATTAAAAGCAGATATGGATCAATCAACAATGTGCCGGGTATTAAAAGCTTGAATCATGGCGGACCGTATGTCGGTTACGCAAACGGCGGGCTGATTACAAAAGAACAAATTGCCCGTGTCGGAGAAGGAAACAAGCGGGAATGGATCATTCCGGAGGAGCGAGGCATCCGCGGCCGCTACCTCCTTCAGAGAGCTGCGCAAGCTCTTGGTATGGAAGTGACAGATCCGTCTCAATCCCAGCAGTCTGAGCTTTCTTCAGGACAAGTTTCAGCAGTTACATCCGGTACACGGCAAACGATACAAACAGCCGGAACGAAAGAAATAAAGATTGAGTTTAACGGAGACCAGCACTTCCATAATGGACAGGACGCTGAAAGCCTTGCAGCGAAAATCAAGCAGGCGCTTATAGATGAACTGCAAAAGGATATCAATATTGGAACGAAGGGAGTCGTTGCATTTGACTAAATCCGTATATGAATTTTGGATTTCACAAGGGAAGGACAAGCTGCGGCTCCCCGTTCTTCCCGACCAGCTGAATATTTCAAATACGGTTCAGAATGAGACGGTTAAAGTAGCCAAGTTCGGTGACCTTACATTTATTGACGAACAGGGAGCAAAAGAAATTTCGTTCTCTTCGTTTTTTCCGAAGAAATACAGCCCAATAGCTGAATATCAAACCTTCCCGTCGCCGGAAAATGCGATAACAAAAATTGAAAAATGGATGAAGGCCAAAAAACCGGTTCAGTTTTTGATTACGGGAACTAAAGTGAATTTAACATGCAGCATTGAAGGTTTTTCCTATAGCGAAGGCCAGCAGGATATAGGTGATCGCACCTTTGATATTCAATTAAAAGAATACAAAACCGCTTCCCCGCGGAAAATCAAGCAGAAGAAAAAAACAAAGGCAAAACGTCCGTCGAAGGCTGCGCCGAAGACGTACACAGTGAAAAAGGGAGACACGCTATGGGACATTGCAGGCAGATTTTACGGGAACAGCACCCAATGGCGCAAAATTTGGAACGCCAATAAAACAGCAATGATCAAACGAAGCAAACGGAACATCAGGCAGCCGGGCCACTGGATTTTTCCCGGCCAAAAATTAAAGATACCGCAATGAAACAGGTGATGTATGATGATAGAACTGTTCGTCATTAAAGACACAGAGTGGCTTGAGCTGGTTGCAGAAAGCGTATCGCTTGAAGGCCATCGTTATCAGGCGCCGCGTTCTATTGAAGCGACCATCGTCACCAAGCAGGGCGACCAGACGTATTACAGTGTCTCAGAAGGAGATACGGTTTTGTTTAAATGGAAGGGAAAAGAGCTGTTTCGGGGCATTGTTTTTGCAAGAACCCCGGACGAGCATACACTTGCCTTCAGCGCTTATGACATGCTTCAGTACCTGGTCAAAAACCAGGATATGTACGTGTTTTCCAATCAGCGGGCCGACCAGATCATCAGAAGGATTGCCAGTGACTTCCAGATACCGACAACCTCGATCGCAAACACAGGCCATACGATCAAAAGTCTTGTCATTAAAAATGATACGACATTGTATGACATCATATTAAAAGCGCTGAAACAGACGAAAAGCCAGACAGGACGACATTACCAGCTGTATTCGGAAAAAGGAAAGCTCGGTCTGCGCGCTTGGCCAGATCCGTCAGAAGTATGGGTGCTTGAAACGGGAGTCAATATCACGGGCTACCAATACAGCACTTCTATAAACGACACTGCTACTCGGGTGGTGCTTCGCCGGCAGAAGGACAATAAGACATATAAAGCCTCTGCCAAGGACAGTTCAGGCTTAAATAAATACGGTGTGCTTCAATATACAGAAACGGTCACAGATGACATCAACCAGGCACAGCTTCAGCAGCGGGCTGATGTACGCCTTGCTGAAAAAAAGAGCGTGAAAAAAGAACTGAAAAATATTCAGGCAGTGGGCATCCCGGAAGTGCAGAGCGGCTTGCCTGTCTATATTTCGATTCCGGAGGCCGGCATCAAGAAAACCTATTGGGTAGATACGGACCGGCACGAATTTAAAGGAACGAAACATACGATGACGATCGATGTTGTCGAAAAGAATACGATGCCGGAAGGAGTTTCCTGATGAGATTAAGTGAGGCTATCAAACATTTGGCAGTCGGCGCAGTTGACGCTGAGTCTCCGGTAGAACTGCTCCCGGCTGAAGTCATTTCGGTTTCTCCTGTGGAAATCAAATTAAAAGAAAACAGCAAACTGATCATACCGACTGACGCCATCATTATCCCAAAACGAATGCAGTCCGGAGGAGACGATGCACTCGAGCCGGGGGATCGCCTCATGACCGCGGCTCTGACTGGCGGGCAATCGTTTTTTATTTTAGATAAGGTATAGACAAAACCGCTTCAGTACGAAGGGGTTTTTATTTAGCATGTAAAAGGAGTGGGCATCATGGCCCTGACACCAGAAGTGGAGTTTGAAGATATTGAAGATGAGAGTGAAATCATTGAAACCTCGCAAACGTACAAAATAGATTTTGAAAACGGAAGAATTACGAATGAGCTGATTACCGGGCTTGAAGCGATCATGCAGTTCGTGTATATCGCCTTACAGACTGAACGCTATGCGTATTCCGTATACAGCCATAATGTCGGAAACGAGCTTCAGGACGTGCTGACAGATCATGAGACGACTGATGCGTATAAAAAGATGGAGATTCCGAGGCTGATAGAAGAGGCGCTGGTTTATGATGACCGGATATCGGCTGTAACAGATTTTGAGATTGAAAAACAAGGCGATGCGTTTCATGTATCCTTTGTGGTGGAGACTGATGAAGGGACGCTTGAGATTGAGGAGGTGATTGGCGAACATGTTTGAAGATCAGACCTTTGAAAATATTATGGAGCGAATGCTGAACAGCATTTCCGCAGATATTGACACAAGAGAAGGCAGTGTCATTTATAATGCGTTAGCCCCGGCGGCAGCCGAGCTTGCGAAGTCTTATATATGGCTGGATACTGTGCTTGAGCTAGTCTTTTCTGATACCGCACAAGGCGAATTTTTAGACAGGCGTGCAGCGGAAGCGGGAATTGAAAGAACTGCCGCGACAAAGGCTGTCAGAGCGGGAGAGTTTACATCTGGAGTTACTATTCCTGTCGGCTCCCGCTTTTACGTGGATAATCTTTATTTTCAATATACGGCAGAAGGGACGCTCATCTGTGAAACACCTGGTGAAGCGGGAAACGCCAATCTGACCGGACGCAATTTACTGTCATTGGATACCATTCCCGGTTTAGAAACGGCCATTGTCAAAGAAATCCTGATTCCGGGGCGCGAGGAAGAGGGAGATGACAGCTTGCGAGAACGGTATTTTACAAGGGTTCGGCGTGAGGCCGTCAGTGCCAATAAAATGCATTATAAAGAGTGGGCTGAGGAAGTGGACGGTGTGGGAAAGGCAAAGATCTTCCCGCTTTGGAACGGTGAAGGCACGGTCAAAATTGTCGTCACCAATGCGAATCTTGAGCCCGCTTCTCATATTTTAATTCAAAAAGTGAAAGATTATATCGACCCTGAACCAGGACAGGGAGAGGGACAGGCGCCAATCGGAGCCGTTGTCACAGTGGAGAGCGCGGTCTGGAAAGAAGTTGAGATTTCTGCCGAAGTGCTGCCTGAGATCAATCACTCAATTGATGAAGTGAAGTCAGAAATTGAGGAAGGCGTTTTAAATCTCTTTAAGAAAATGGCGTTTGAAGATAACGTCATCCGTCTTTCTCAAATTAACAATATCGTCTATAATTCACCGTCAGTCAGTGACTACTCCAATATTCAAATCAACGGCACGTCTGAAAATCTGGTGCTGAGCGACGTGGAAATTCCTAGGCTTGGGCAGGTGAAGATCATTGAGCAAACAAGATGACATGCGAGCTTATCTGCCGCCGTTTCTCACCAGCCTTAAAGAAATGGCTGAGCTGCTGAAAGCGGAAGCGCCTGAGTTTGATAAACAAAATGACAGCATATTTGATCTGACGGATCAGTTATTCGTGCCGACGGCGACATGGGGGCTCAGCCGCTGGGAAAAGATTTTAAACGTACCGCGGGAATCAGGCGACACTGATGAGATCAGACGATTGCGGCTCATTTCCAAAATGTCGAACATCCCGCCCATCACATACAGGGCCATTGAGCAGGCGGTAAACCGTTTCTTGAAAAACCCGTCTGCACAGGTCCGCCTGCTTCCCGGCGAATACCGATTTAACGTCGATATCAATGTTGATGACCTCCAGCACATGAATGAGCTGATCGAAGCGATAGAAAACATGAAGCCCGCTCATTTGGCGTATACGCTCAGAGGCGGATTGAACGAGACACTGCAAATCAAAGACACAGTCATCCTGAATCACCGCAGATACCGAACAGCCAGTGAGCTCAAGGTCGGTTATTCTGTCACTCTTAACAACAATGAGGTGGTCTTAACTTGATTTCAACCATATACAGAGAACGCACAGCGGCTGATCTAAAAAGCAGAATCGATCACGTGCTGCTCAACGGCCAAAAAACAGAAATAGTAGAGCTCGCCATTGACGGTGCTACCGTCACTGTACTGACAAAACGTGAGGAAGACATCAAGCATATCGAAACGGTACAAATTTTTGACGAGCTGGGCAACGTCATCACAGAGAGAAAGACTGACCTGGACGTCAGCGAAAACAGAACACTTGATTTCAGATTTACTTTTGAGGTGGTGTAAACATGGCATACGAAGAAAAAACAGACTGGCTTCCGGACGACCCCATCAACGAAGATGACGTCAACCGCTGGGAAAAAGGCATAAAAGACGCCCACACCGACCTGGCTGCCCACAAAAACGACATGAACAACCCCCACAACACAACAAAGGCGCAAATCGGGCTGGGGAACGTGGATAATGTGCAGCAGGCAGCTAAGAAGGATTTTGAGAAGCATGAGCAAGATCAGGTGCGGCATGTTATGAATGAAGAACGGGTTAAATGGAATGGGGCGCAGCTTTCGAAAATTACGACAGACGATGGATCAATCCTTATTAATATCAATAAAAGTTACGACTTTCATAGTGTTGTCTTAGGGCAAAACAAGACTTTTACTTTTTATATTTCGAGTGATGCTAAAAATGCACCGCCTCGATCGGTTCACGGTATTTACTTGTATTCCTCTTCGACGAACGGAGAAGCAATGGCAATGGCCGAAGACGGTGGATTTTGGAGAAAGTCCCTAATTAATGGAACATGGTCCGATTGGATAAAATTCGAAACTGAAGAAGATTCAATAAAAAGAGTGGCTGCCCATTCTGATAATACAGATATACATGTTACAAAAGACAATAAAGATAAATGGGATGCAGGACAGCTTTTTAAACTAACACAAGATAACGGCAAGGTATTTTATAAAAGCAGTGGTGAGACAACGGATTATAATGAACTGACTGCTACTGGAATGTATTTGATATACAATGCTGGATTAAATGGACCGAGCTTGACTAATTGCTTTCTTCTAGTTATGAGTTACGGGAATACACTCGTTCAATCTGCGTACGATGCTTCAAATGGTTTAAAATCCTTCTATCGAATTCGTAAAAATGATTCTATTACATGGACATCTTGGATTGAGATAGAATCTACAGAGGGAGCTCAAAAGAAAGTCGATGCTCACGCCAAGCTTACTGATATACATGTAACTAAGGCTGAAAAAGAAAAATGGGATGCCAGTCAATTGTTCAAAATAACTGCAGATAATGGCACACAAAAAATCAATTTGAATTCTGGTTCATTTTATGAATCCCTAAAGGATGTAGGCACAGTTTCATTTTATGGAACAAATGCAGTGACAGATAATCCGTCGGGGGTAAGCTTGCGGGGGATGCAACTGGTCGGACAGCCAGGAATAGGTATTGGCTATGCTGTAGATGTGAGAGGCAACGCATGGTGGTTCTACTATAATGCGAATCAAACTGCAATCAATTGGTATCCTATTGAATCAACAGCAGGGGCGCAATCTAGGGTAGATGCCCATGCTAACCAAACAGATATCCACGTAACAAAATTTGATAAAGACAAATGGAATAATGCGCAACTATATCCATTCACAACAGAGAATGGGCAGCGAATTAAGATTGATAATGGAAAGAATCTTTTTGATTATCCAACTGGCTTATATTTCGGCGCGGGAGTTGTGAATCACCCAGGTGATGATGAAGCAGCTTGGTACTATTATGATATTACAGATGTTCCGGCTGACCTTGCCCCGCCTCAAGGTTTAAAGAAGATTGTCGCTACAAGATCTTATGATAATCAAACATGGATTGGGATTTTTCATAAAGAGGGCGATTTCTTAGGATGGAAGCGTCTTATAACCAATGAGGATTTTGAATCAGTAACATGGCGAAATGTCACACTTAAAAACGGAGCAACAAATAGTGACAGACCGTTTCAATATGCCAAGTGGGGGAAATTGCTTTTGCTGCGTGGACACATCACGGGTCCGAGGGAAGTCGTAATAGGGTCTATCCCTTCGTCAATTACACCTAGCAATGGAGCGGTTGTATTAGTGTCAACCTCAGGAATAACAGGCTATTGTAAGCTTATCGTATTTGCTACTGGGGATTTAAAGCTTACTGGATTACAATCAAATGATAACAATGCAGTTACAGGCTATTATATGGACGTTAACCCTATACCATTAGATTAGGAGGTAAATATGTTACAGGTTTATAGATTTGATGAAAATTATATGTTTGCAGAGCCGATTTTAGTCACAGAATTGGACGAAGGAGGGAATTATGTTATTCCTGCTAATTGCACGAGTATTGAATTGCCTGATTCCCCTTCTCTGTTCAAACCAAAATTTGATGCAGAGAAACAGAAATGGATTGAGGCAGCCACACAGGAAGAGATTGATGCAGTTTTAATTTCAGTGGAAGAAGAAGTTTCTGCAATTGACTTTTTGAAGCAGCAAAATGCTTCGCTTTCTTTGCAGATTGCTAAGACAGAGAAGGAAAATGAGGAAAGACGTATGAGGGAAGCGGATCAGGCTTTTGTCATTGCTCAGATGCAAAAACAAATACAAGAATTGAAGGGTGAGTATGAATGGCTAGGTATCCAGAAGTAGCTGACATAAAGCAGTTTTATAAGTGGAAATGCTATACAGATGAAAAAATTCGAGAATACGTTAGGATTGAATGGATTACCAAAGAGCAATACAAAGAAATTACCGGAAAGGATTACCTAACTTCCAGTAAAGATACCTCTGTTGAGAACTAGTGAACTTATTGAGACTTAATAAGGAATGATAAACGCTTAATTTAATAGGGCGTTTTTTATTTTGCCTCAAAGGAGGTGAACAAGATGAAATAATAGGGGGACGCACTGATGTCACAACCGACGGATGTACCTGATGTTAGTATGTTTCAGCAGGATTTAGCAGACATGAAAGGCGAGCACAAAGCACTTGAGCAGAGGGTTTCCGCATTAGAACGCGTGTCTGACCGGCAAGACCAGCAAATCATGACGCTGAACGAAAAATTAAACAAAATTGAAGAAAACACCACGTGGATAAAACGCACCATCACAGGTGCCATCATTACAGCAGTGTCTACAGGCATCATTGGCGGAGCCATCGCCATTATGTACAGCCTGCTGCAGCATTAAAGGGGGATTTTCATGAACACGTTTGACAAGGGCACGGTCATCAGGACGGTGCTTCTTTTAATTGCTTTAATCAACCAGACCATGCTGATGCTCGGCAAATCACCATTGGACATTCAGGAGGAGCAGGTCAATCAGCTCGCTGACGCTCTTTATTCAGCCGGTTCCATCGCATTTACAATTGGAACGACACTTGCCGCTTGGTTTAAAAACAACTATGTAACAGAAAAAGGGAAAAAACAGCGCGACTTGTTAAGGGACAATAATCTGACGAAATAAGGAGAGATGAAAATGGTTAACATTATTCAAGACTTTATTCCAGTTGGCGCAAATAACCGTCCAGGCTACGCAATGACGCCTCTCTACATTACGGTGCACAATACAGCGAATACCGCAGTAGGAGCAGATGCTGCGGCCCATGCCCGCTATTTGAAAAATCCTGATACGACGACAAGCTGGCATTTTACAGTTGATGATACAGAAATTTATCAGCATCTGCCTTTGAATGAAAACGGCTGGCATGCGGGAGACGGAAATGGCAGCGGAAACCGGGCTTCTATTGGAATTGAAATTTGCGAAAATGCCGATGGCGATTTTGCAAAAGCAACAGCAAATGCCCAGTGGCTCATCAAAACATTAATGGCTGAACATAATATCAGTCTCGCCAATGTCGTCCCTCATAAGTATTGGTCAGGGAAGGAATGTCCGCGAAAATTGTTAGATACGTGGGATTCGTTCAAAGCAGGAATTGGGGGAGTCGGCAGCCAAACTTACGTCGTGAAACAGGGCGACACACTTACATCCATAGCGAGAGCATTTGGCGTTACGGTTGCTCAGCTGCAAGAGTGGAACAATATCGAAGACCCGAATCTTATTCGCGTTGGTCAAGTATTAATTGTAAGTGCTCCATCGTCCGCTGAAGAACCCGAGCTCTATCCGCTCCCTGATGGTATCATTCAATTGACAACACCTTATACCTCAGGAGAACACGTCTTTCAGGTGCAACGAGCACTTGCGGCTCTGTATTTTTACCCTGATAAAGGCGCTGTTAACAACGGAATTGACGGCGTTTACGGACCGAAAACAGCTGACGCAGTTGCCCGTTTTCAGTCTGTTAACGGTTTAACTGCTGACGGTATCTACGGGCCTCCGACGAAAGCGAAGATCGCAGCGCAATTAAGCTGATCACAGACCACAAAAATCCCGGAGCTGGTTCCGGGATTTATTTTTTCTTCTTCAACTTTTTAATAATTCCAGCACTGCGCTCCCTCACCCGAAGCGAGTACCCGGAAAGCCCAAACCTTCCGTAATCAACAAACTTCACACGCCTCACCAATTTTTTCACTGTATCACCTGACATTATCCTCTGTTTGTATTTATTATATGTAACCCTTTAAGAAAAGGAATAAGGACAAGAGCTGTTTTCCCTTGTCCTTTTAGTGTGATCATGCTTTTTTTCGTTTATACTCGTCAATCAGCCGTTCGTTTTCTTTGAAGATTCTTGCTGTATGCGGACTGACTTGATAGCTTGCGACACTGGTGGTTGAACGTTTTTTCAGGATTTTAAACGGCTTCGCCGCTCTGGGCTCGCATCTGTTTTGAAACGCACGTTCCATTATCCTTCACCTTCCTCCTCAATTGGCAGCACCAAATCATATATGCTCGTTAATGACGTAAATAGCAAATAATCAAATTCCGTGACAATGCTGTCAGACGTCAGCTTGATGACATAGTTCTGTGTCTCGATGGTAAAAGGGATGAGAACCACTTTTCCGTATTGGTCGTAATAAACATCCTTTCGATCGAGCCGTGTTTGTACATCTGCCGGATCATCCATATGCTCGGTTAACCGGTCTTTATCAGCCTGTGTCGAATAGTGGCAAAGAGAAGCCGTTAAGTTCATTTTATCAGCATAGGTTTTCAGCAGCTTATCAATACCTTCAGCATAAGCATCTATACTTCCATAATAAACATGGATCGGTTCGTTTTTCAATAGGTATTGGTATGTTTTCAGCCGATTGAGGTACATGTGGAGCATTTCGTTGTTTTCTTCAAGAATTTCCCTTGTGTCTGTTTCAAGCTCGCTGCCGGCCAGTTTTTTGACATATGCACTTAAGAAGATAAAAGCATCAATCAAAGCAAAACTGACTGCGACAATGAGATACCGTTCCCAGTGGGTAAATAGGGAAGTGGGCTCATATGTCCAGTATACCATAGCGCCCAGAACAAACAGCAAATACCATGTTTTCCGGATGGCGGACATTTTTTCTTTGACCTTCGCTTCGAAACGCCACGTGGCATACACGTATAGCCCCAGTCCGGCCACGATGCACCAGACCATGATCTGAAAGAATAAAACCATATTCGAATCCCTCACATCTGAAATAGGTTCTGCTTATTGTATTCAAGAGATCCGGATGGTTTTCCTGTTCCATCAAAAAAACCGCTCCTTTGACAGAAGCGGTGTGACATTAAAATATCATATTTAAAATAAAGTAGGCGATGGCACCAAGTGTCGCTGAAATCGGAAGCGTGATGACCCATGTAATGAGCATTCGCTTGGCCGTACCCCAGTTTACGCCTTTTACCCGGTGTGACGCACCGACGCCAAGAATTGATGAAGAAATGACGTGGGTTGTACTGACCGGCAAATGAATAAACGTGGCGCCGAAAATAATGGCTGCTCCGGTTAAGTCAGCGGAAACACCGTTTACCGGGCGGATTTTCATGATCTTTCCGCCAACGGTTTTGATGATTTTCCAGCCGCCGATTGATGTTCCGAGACCCATGGCTGTTGCGCAGGCGAATTGCACCCAGGTTGGGATATCATTAGCAGAAGTATGTAAATTTGCTGTGATGAGAGCCATTGTGATAATACCCATTGCTTTTTGCGCATCATTTGTGCCGTGTGTATACGATTGCAGGGCAGCTGTTACAATCTGCACTCTGCGGAATTGCTTGTTCGTTTTCGCCAAATTGCTGTCTTTGAATATCAGCTTTACGATGGTGTATAAAATATACCCAACGACAAAAGCAAGAATCGGTGAAAGGATCAGTGCTTCAATGATTTTAATGAAACCTTTATAATTTAATGAAGCAAATCCGGCTGCCGCTACTGCCGCACCGGCAATTGCCCCGATGATGGCATGGGATGAGCTGCTTGGAATACCGTAGTACCATGTGATCAGGTTCCAGGCAATCGCAGCGATTAACGCAGCCAAAATCACGACAGAGCCATTTTCCAGCGTATAAGGATCCACAATGTCTTTTGTAATGGTTTTGGCAACACCTGTGAATGTCATTGCTCCGATAAAGTTCATCACAGCCGCCATTATTATGGCATGGCGCGGTTTCAGCGCTTTTGTCGATACCGAAGTCGCAATTGCGTTCGCCGTATCATGAAACCCGTTGATGAAATCAAACGCCAGAGCACAAATGACTATTAGTATCGTTAATATTAATAGAATATCCATTTTTACCCCTCGTTACGCGTTTTTCATAATGATGGTTTCAAGATTATTGGCAACACTTTGACAAGAGTCGGCGATTTCTTCAAGCGTTTCGTATATTTCACGATATTGAATGACTTTGATTGGATCTGTTTCATTTCCGAAAAGATTCTTTAATGATTTTCTGTGCAAGTTGTCACAGCTGTGCTCATACTCTTTAATTTTGATTGCGTGAGGCTGAATATCCTTTAAGCGATTTTCTGCCAGCAGCTCGATCGTAATCAAAATCTCTTTCGCACATTCTCTGATGTATCCGCTGAATTTATCGATATGCTCGTCTGATGAAGTAATTGAGAAAATCTCCATCATGGCAGAGAAATGTTCGATTCCGTCAAGCACATCATCCAAGCTGTTTGTCAGCTGAAGGATATCTTCGCGCTCAATAGGAGTGATGAACGCTTTGTTAAGCTCTTTAATCATGACATGAACATGATTGTCACCTTTTGTTTCATATTCCTTTAACGTATCTGCAAATTCTTTAAGAGTCGTTTGATTAGTGACCTTAAAATTCACAAAATATTCTGCAGTTTCGTCTATGTTCTTTGCAATTTCTGTTAAAAGGAGTGAGAACTTATCTTTTTTTCTTCTTATCATTAAAAACCCTCCATAGTTTGAATGAACAATGCACACATCAAATTATTATATAGCCTTTTGTCGAAAAAAAACAGGTAAAGTCGAAAAAAACGCATCTTGACTTTTTCGATAAATCGTGTCTCCTTATTTTGACCTACTTCGCTTTTAAAAAACGACCCAAGTTTGCAAAAACTTTCTGCTTAACGTAAAAAGTATATCAAAAGTTGTGTTTTTCCTGTCAACTTTTATCTTCTGTTTCACCAAAAAACGGTTCCCTAAACAAGGGAACCGTTTTATCAGCTTGCTTTTCGTTTTTTCATCCCGTAATAAACAGGCAGTCCGGCAAGGCCGATGAGGATGGATAATCCATAATCCGCAGCTCATTGTATCTGTAATGAGTGTGCTGCCTAACACAAAGAAGGAGCCCGCGATTGCCAGAATTGGCATAAATGGATAAAGCGGAACACTGTAGGCGCGCTTTTTTCCCTTTGCTCGCTTGCGGAGAATAAACACTGCAAAAAAGGCCATCACATAAAAAATGTAGATCATGAAAATTGAGATTTCTGAGAGCTTATCAGGGTTGCTGATCAGCATCATAATCAAAGCCAAAGCAATTTGAAAAGAAATCGCAATCCATGGTGTGCGGAACGACGGGTGTACATGTGACAGTTTTTCAGCAAATGGAAGCTGTTTGCGTTCCGCCATCGCAAATGAAACACGCGGGAAAGAAAGCACCTTTCCATTTAAGCACCCAAAGATGCTGACGATAATCCCTACACTGATCAGCTTTCCGCCAATTGAACCGAACAGCATGGTTGCAGCGGTGCTTGTCGCATTTTCACCAAGCGTGACAATTTCGTTCGCTGACAGGATGTGAAGCAATGCAAAATTAATGAAAATATAGATCGCCGTTACAATTAATAATCCGCCCGTCATAGCGCGTGGCAGCAGCTTTTCGGGATTTTTCATTTCTCCGCCGAGAGCGGCTAGGAGAATCCATCCGTCATAAGCAAACAACGTAGCTAAAATAGCCGCCCCGAAGTTCATATCGGAAATGCTTTCGTTTACTGCTGTGAAGATGTGCTGATCCCCTTTCCAAAGGCCAAAGATGATGATGCAGGCAATCGGAATCAGTTTTCCGATCGTTGTCAGCGTTTGGACAAAACCGCCATATTTTGTACCAATAATATTAATGACGCATAAAAAGAGAACTGCTATGATTCCAATGACTTTTGATAGTCCAGATCCCCAGCCGAAAAGATTCGCCATTAAAGATCCAAAATATAAACCCAGCGCGCCAATAATCGCCGGGCCGTAAATGATAATCTGCACCCAGCCGCACAAAAATCCCCAAAACTCGCCGTACACTTCTTCAAGGTACGTATAAAGACCGCCGGTTTTTGGAATCTGCGTTCCGATTTCCGCGATTGTCAAACCGCCCGCCAATGTTAAAATACCGCCTAACAGCCAGGCGAATAGCGCCGTTTTTGAATCACCTGAATAAGCAAGCACAGCGCCGGGCTTCATAAAAACACCAGAACCGATAATGGTTCCGATGACAAGAGTAAGGGCAAACAAGAGGCCTATCTCTTTTTTCAAACCGTTGTCTTCAGTATGCATGTCCTTAACCTCCTATGATGTTGAAGCTTCATGTTGAAGAATCTATTTTTTCATATTGTAAACCCTATTTTAGAAAAGTGAAATAAAATAAATTTTCTGATTTTCGAAATTTGCTTTAGGTACAGCAGATAAAACTGTGGAAATACCTGTTTTAACGATCTATAAACGAATAAAATTCATGATTTTTATTTACAAAGTTCGTGTTTTCTGTATTAGGATTTTAGCCGGTACAGAGGGGAGGTGAGAATTCAGAAAATGAACGAACCTTCGGTGAAGCTGATATGTTGACTTTCTCATGCGAATAAAATACTTTGTTATTAGAACAATAAATATACAATTATGATATGATATCTCGAAATCGAGATAAAATAACCTGGAGGGACAGCATATGAAAGTTAACGGCATTCACCACGTATCGGCATTAACGGCCGACGCACAAAAAAACTTGGATTTCTATAAGAAAGTATTAGGATTAAAGCTCGTCAAAAAATCCGTCAATCAGGATGAACCGACAATGTACCATCTTTTCTACGGAGATGAAGTGGCAAACCCGGGAACTGAGCTGACGTTTTTCGAGATTCCCCGCATTGCACCGTTTCATGCGGGAACAAACAGTATTTCTTCTATTGGTTTGCGCGTCCCAGGCACAGAAGCCCTGCATTACTGGAAAGAACGTTTTGAAGAGCAGCAAGTAACGCACAGCGGCATCTCCAAAAGAGCCGGACGTGACATATTGGCATTTCAAGATCATGAAGGGCAGCGACTTGTGCTGACTGCTGATGAGGAAGGAAAAGGATATGGCCTGCCTGTTAAACAGAGCGGCATACCGGAAGAATTTTCGTTTCGCGGGTTAGGGCCGGTTGAACTGACTGTGCCATATGCTGAACCAACCTTACACGTATTGACGAATATTCTTGGATTTACAGAAATCAGCCGTGAACCAGTCGAAGGGCAAGGAACCGCCGTTATTTTGGAATCAGGAGAAGGCGGTGCTGCAACGGAAATCCATTTAATAGAAAGAAACGATCTTCCGCGCGAGCGTCAAGGCAAAGGAAGTGTCCACCACGTCGCATTTCGGGTAAGAGATGAAGAAGAACTTGCCGGGTGGCACCGGATCATCAGCCGGGAAGGTTTTAGCAATTCCGGCATTGTGGAGCGCTACTATTTCAAGGCGCTGTATTTCAGAGAACCGAACGGCATTTTGTTCGAGTTATCAACAGACGGACCGGGCTTTATGGTAGATGAAAATCTTGATGAGCTTGGCCAAACGATTGCTCTTCCGCCATATCTAGAGCATCGAAGAGCAGAAATTGAAGCGAAATTGAAACCGATCCAATAAATTGTGATTCATTTGCCTTCCGGCGTGCCGGAAGGCTTTTTTATTTTGAGAAAACGCATCGCCGATTACGATTTGGAGAAAGGGCTTGAAACCAGCTGTATATAGGATGATTGGCATGAAATGACCTCGGCAAAAATATTGTCTTTGTTTATTAATAGTTTATTCATATTTGCTTGTTACACTATTTCAAAGTTAGACAAAAAGGAGTGAAAAATAAGTGGAAAAGAAAAAACGCGAGCTGGATATTTTCCTCATCCTCATTTTGCTCGCATCTGCATTCTTAAATATCTATAACATCTGGAATGATGATACGGTGAATCCTTATTACACCGCTGCAGTCACAAGTATGATGCAAAGCTTTCATAATTTTTTCTATGCCTCATTCGACGCGGCGGGGTTTATAACGGTTGATAAACCGCCTATTACGTTCCAGATACAAACCATCAGCGCACTTATATTCGGTATGCACGGCTGGAGCGTCATCCTGCCTCAGGCACTTGCTGGTGTAGGTTCTGTCCTTTTAATGTATCTGTTAATAAAACCGACATTCGGTAAGACAGCAGCAAGAATTGCCTCTTTCATCATGGCATGTACACCGATTGCTGTAGCTGTAGCACGTACAAACAATGTTGATGCATTACTGGTATTTTTCTTATTGCTTGCTACATGGCTTCTCTTTAAAGCGATCAGAAAAGGAAAGCTGATCTGGCTGTTAGCAGCATTTTTCGTTGTTGGAGTAGGTTTCAATACAAAAATGCTGCAGGCTTACATGATTTTACCGGCCTTCCTATTGTTCTATTTGATTGCGGCAAATGCCGCGGTGAAGAAAAAAATCATTTCGTTGGTAAGTGCGTTAGCCGTATTAGCAGCCGTTTCGTTATCGTGGCCGCTCATTGTCGACAATATCCCTGCAAGCAAGCGGCCTTATATCGGAAGCAGCCAGACCAACTCTGTTTTGGAATTGGCTTTCGGCTATAACGGAATCCAGCGGCTGACAGGCCAAAATTCAGGCGGCGGCCAGGGTGCGCCAAACAAAGACGCTTCAAAAGAAATGTCTTCTTCTGATAACACTCAAGCACCGCCTAATCAGTCATCAAGCAGCAGCTCATCAAATGATGACAAATCTTCAAATGGCAATATGGCGGCGCCTCCATCCAATGGCCAAATGCCAAGCGGCGGTCAAGGAGGTCCTCCAAGCGGCGGAGATGGTGGCCAAGGCGGACCTGGCGGAGACGGAGGGAAAGGCGGTACAGGAACCGGTTCGAAAATGCAATCGGGTTCAGGGATGTTTGGAACGGGAACACCTGGTCCACTGCGGCTTTTCCAACAAGAGTTATCTGATCAAATCAGCTGGCTTCTGCCATTTGCGATATTTGGAATCGCAGGCTTACTGATCGCTGGCGCAAGAGAAAGAAGAAGATTATCTATAGAGCAGAAGGAAACGGTGTTCTGGGTTGCGTGGCTTGTACCGATTGCCGGATTCTTCAGTGTCGCAGAATTTTTCCATCATTATTATCTCATCATGCTGGCACCGCCGATTGCGGCTCTTGTCGGTGCGGGATGGGTTGCCCTTGTTCATCTGTATCGCAATCAGACAGGCTGGAAAGCATGGCTTTTGCCGGGAGCAATTATTGCGACAACTGGATTTGAATTGTTTATTCTCAGAAACTACAACGATCAAATCGGTGCAGGCTGGAGCATCGGTGTAGGTGTTATCGGCGTGTTGTCAGCTATTGCTTTGCTGCTGTTTAAACAGCGCCAAAAACCGTTCAGTTATTATGTTTCAATTGCAGCTCTCCTCGCATTGCTGGTGATGCCGATTTATTGGGCAAGTACACCGCTTCTGTACGGAGGCAACAGCTCACAGCCTGAAACAGGCCCTCAGCTCGCATCAATGAGCGGAAAAGGCATGGGAATGTCTGATGCCGCTGTAAATGAAAAACTGATCAAATATCTGGAAAAGAATAACTCCGGAGCTGAATACTTATTCGCCACAACCGATTCGAACACAGCGGCGCCATATATTATTAAAACGAAAAAAGCTGTCATGGCTATTGGCGGATTCAGCGGTTCTGACCCGGCTATCACGCTGACTCAATTCAAAAAGCTTGTAAAAGAAGGAAAAGTGAAATACTTCTTGGCTTCTGGAATGGGAAGAGGCGGAAACAATGACATTGTTGAATGGGTTGAGAAAAATGGAAAAGAAGTAACATCAGAAAAATGGCAATCAAGTTCTGATCAAAAAACAGAAAATACTGATTCAGCTGATACATCAAGCAGCAAGGCTTCAGGTGAAAAAGGCAAAATGGGCGGACCTGGCGGAATGAATCAGTCAGCAACATTATACGAACTACATGCTGATGAATAGGAGGCAAAAACATGAGCAGACATATTCAATATTCAATTGTTGTACCTGTGTATAACGAAGAGCTTGTCATTCATGAAACCTATCAGCGCTTAAAAGAGGTCATGGATCAAACGAAGGAAAACTACGAGCTACTTTTTGTCAACGATGGCAGCAAAGACCGCAGTATTGAGATTTTAAGAGAGCACAGCCTGATCGATCCGAGAGTGAAAATTATTGATTTTTCAAGGAATTTTGGACACCAGATCGCCATTACGGCGGGTATGGATTATGCACAGGGGAATGCAATCGTCGTCATTGACGCCGATTTGCAGGATCCTCCTGAACTGATTTTAGATATGATTGAAAAGTGGAAGGAAGGCTATGAGGTCGTGTACGCCGTGCGGACTAAACGAAAAGGGGAAACCTTTTTCAAAAAACAAACAGCGGCTATGTTTTACCGGCTTCTCAGCGGTATGACAGATATTGATATCCCGATTGATACGGGGGATTTTCGTCTCATGGACAGAAAAGTCTGTGATGAAATGAAGAGATTAAAAGAAAAAAATCCATTTGTCAGAGGGCTAGTCAGCTGGGTGGGTTTCAAACAGACAGCGGTCGAGTACGTACGTGATGAAAGGCTCGCCGGAGAAACAAAGTACCCGCTGAAGAAAATGCTGAAGCTGTCAATGGATGGCATCACGACATTTTCACATAAACCGCTGAAGCTGGCAAGCTATGCGGGGATTTTAATGTCAGGTGCTGGATTTCTGTATATGTTTATCGTGCTGTATCTGAAGCTATTCACAGACAGCACGATTACCGGCTGGTCATCACTTATTGTGATCCAGCTCCTGTTCAGCGGCATTGTCCTTCTGATTTTGGGCGTGATCGGCGAATATATCGGCAGAATCTACGATGAAGCCAAAGACAGGCCGCTTTACATCGTCCAAAAATCGTATGGAATTGAAAATAAAAGACTCTATAGAGACCAGCATATGTCATAACCTCAAACCCCCTGTCCGTAACGGACAGGGGGTTTTTATGCTCTGAGCCCGATCTAAAGCAAAAGATGCTGATAGATATATGGAGATTGGGTAAAGAAGAGATTGTGAGCTTGTACTGCGGTTCAGTCATGCTGAAATAAAAACAGCAAAACTTAAAGATTTCGTCATCGGCTTTGCTACATGTCAGCTGTTAGATTGGGGGGCTTTTAAGAAACGCATGATTAGAGCCGTACCAGTTATGTTTAATAGAGTACTGGTACCCAATACAATTCCCCACGTCAACGTCGATTCAGAGAGAAGAAAGCTCAGCAAAAGAAAAGCCAATCCTGCGCAAATCATACTCAGTCCCACGGTTTTCATGTTCATGCCTCCTAGCAAACGATGTTTCTAACATCTGATGAGAATGATGTCAATCTGTATGATATACGGATATCTCGTCAGAAAGTTTCATAGAGCAATTAGGTCTTTTATCTAATAAAAAGCCTCAGACCGCTTTTGCGGCCTGAGGCATTATGTCTTACGAAGTTTTCTCTTCTTTTTGATCAAGTTTAATTTTTTTCGTCATTTCTTTGCCGTTTCGGAGAATTTTCACTTCAACGGTATCACCGATCTTTGCGTCTTTATATAAGATATTGCGCAATTCACTGCCTGTATCAATTTCTTTACCTTTTAGGCCGATGATAATATCCTCTGCTTTTAATCCGGCCTTTTCAGCAGGAGAGCCTGAAGCGACCTCACGGATGTAAACACCTTTATTCAGCTGGCTGCCGAACAGGCCGAGTGTGCCTTCTTGGTAATTTTGCGGCACTTGTTCCAGATCAAGCATGCTGACACCGATATATGGACGTTCAATTTGTCCTTTAGACAGCAGTTCTTCAGCAATCGGTTTTACGTCATTGCTTGGAATGGCAAATCCGATACCCTCAACATCATCCTCACTGATTTTCATACTGTTAATGCCGACAATTTTGCCGTCTGTATTTAACAAAGGACCGCCGCTGTTACCTGGATTAATTGCTGCGTCTGTCTGAATGACGTTAATGCTCGTTTCGCCGGCTGATGTAGACATTGAAACCGTTCTGTCCACGCCGCTTACAATTCCTTGTGTTACTGTGCGGGACAGATCTTTTCCAAGCGGATCCCCAATCGCAATAACGGTCTCGCCTGTTCTGAGATCAGATGAATCACCGAAGTTTGCCACTTTTGTGACGTGGTCATCACTGATTTGGAGGACGGCTAAATCAGTTAACGAGTCACTGCCCACCAGCTTTGCAGTAACCTCAGTGCCGTCATATAAAGATACCTTCAGTGATGATGCCCCTTCTACGACGTGGTTATTTGTAATGATATAAGCCTTGCCATTCTCTTTTTTGAAAATGACACCTGACCCTGAACCGCTTTCTGTATCTTCGCTGGAATCAGAAGAACTAGAGCCGAACAAAGAGCTGTTTGATTGTGCCTGAAGATTTGTAATACCGACAATCGCTGGTGAAAGGTCTTCTACCATATCTGAGATTTTAGAAGAGTCCTCGCTCTTGAATGCAGATGAACTGCTTGAGCTTGATGAGCTTTTTTTAGATTCGGAGGAGGTGCTTGTTGCTGTAACAGATTGCGTTTGCTGCTGGCTGGATGATTGTTTTGCAGTGTCCTGAGAATCATGGTCGCCAAGCGGTGTAAACGTGTAAATGCCAAGGGCGAGACTGCCGCCGATCACTCCGCCAAGCAACGGTCTGAACCATCCGAATCCTCGTTTTTTCTTCTCCTGATCATGAATGACATTGCGGGCCGAGTAGGAGGCGCTCTGATCGTTCTCTTTCGTTAAAAAGACCTCATTCTCATTACCTTTCGTTCTGTTTTCATCACGATAGTTATCCATCATGTTCACTCCGTTTCTCTATTTTCACATGTCTATTTATATTGATAGGTTTATGACTTGAGTTTATCATAAACAAAAACTGTGGGATAAAAATGAAAAGATTATGGGAAATTGTGAAAAAGTGCGGAAAACGGTACACTTCATATTGTATATGAAAGGACTGAGTCGATGGAACAGATTGGATTGATTGGATATGGCAGCATGGCGGATATGATCGCCAGACAGCTGTTGAAACATGAACAAATAAAAGAGAATGAGCTATTTATTGAGACGAGAACGAAGGGGGAGCGGCTGCAGGCACTCATGTCAGATTATCCAAACGTATCGGCTGATCCGTTGGAGAATTGGGCAAATACGTGCCAATTGATTTTGATATGCGTCCCGCCGCTCCATGTCATCGAAACAATGCGCCGTCTGCACCCGTATGTGAACAGAAATACTCAAATCGTATCCATAGCTGCCGGTGTGCCGCTGCGTCTTTTGGAGGCAGAAACAGAAGCGGGTATATCACGTGTTATTCCAACCATTACGTCAGAAGCAGAAGCAGGAATCTCACTTGTCGTTCACAGTGAAGCATTGGATGCGGAGAAAAAAGAGCATCTGAATGAATTGTTATCGGTTTTCAGCCGTGTCCGAGAAATCAAAGAATCGAATTTAGATGCGGCCAGCAATTTAACGAGCTCGGCACCGGGATTCATAGCTGCAATCTTCGAAGAGCTGGCACTGTCTGCGGTCAGAAACAGCAGCCTGTCCAAGGAAGAAGCCTTTGATTTTCTGATTCATTCGCTATACGGAACTGGCAAGATGCTGATCGAAAAAAATATGTCTTTCGAGGAGACGCTGGAACGTGTTGCAACCAAAGGCGGAATAACGGGAGAGGGAGCTGAGGTGATACGCGCCTCTGTGCCAGACGTTTTTGATGAGGTGTTTGAAAGAACCCTGAAAAAATATGAACTGCTTACAGAACAGGTTGGTAAACAAACATGAATCCTTGAAAGAGGATTCTTTTTTTATCACTGAATGGTTGTAATTTTCCCCAGTTATATTGCATTTTTCCTCTTTTTTTAATATAATTTGTTAGAATATTCATAATTTAGTAAAAAAGGAGGAGCGTTATGAAATTGTACATGTCAGTAGATATGGAAGGTATTTCGGGTCTTCCGGACGATACCTTTGTGGATTCCGGCAAGCGGAATTATGAACGCGGACGGCTTATCATGACTGAAGAAGCAAACTACTGTATTGCTGAAGCGTTTAACAGCGGGTGTACCGAGGTGCTGGTCAATGACAGTCATTCGAAGATGAATAATCTGATGGTTGAAAAGCTTCACCCTGAAGCAGACTTGATTTCTGGTGACGTCAAACCATTTTCAATGGTGGAGGGACTGGATGATACGTTTACAGGCGCTTTGTTTCTCGGTTATCATGCGAGAGCCTCGACTCCCGGTGTCATGTCACACAGCATGATTTTCGGCGTCCGTCATTTTTACATAAACGATCGGCCTGTAGGTGAGCTTGGATTAAATGCATACGTTGCCGGTTATTATGATGTCCCGGTATTAATGGTAGCCGGGGATGACCGGGCAGCGAAGGAAGCGGAAGAGCTTATCCCGAACGTGACGACAGCCGCAGTCAAACAAACCATTTCAAGATCCGCAGTGAAGTGCTTGTCCCCTGCGAAAGCCGGACGGCTGTTGACAGAAAAAACTGCGTTTGCCCTGCAAAACAAGGACAAAGTCAAGCCGCTCACACCGCCTGACAGGCCGGTTCTGAGCATTGAATTCGCCAATTATGGCCAAGCAGAATGGGCGAATCTGATGCCGGGAACGGAAATCAAGACGGGAACTACAACCGTTCAATTTCAGGCGAAGGACATGCTTGAAGCCTATCAGGCGATGCTTGTCATGACTGAGCTTGCGATGCGGACATCATTCTGCTAAAGGGGTGTTTTAGGCTTTGGCGCGATACATGATAAAGCGTTTTTGGGCAATGGCAGCTACGATTTTGGTGATTACCACCCTGACTTTTGTTCTCATGAAGGTCATTCCCGGATCTCCTTTTAACGAGGAGAGAGGCACAAATGAAGCCGTTCAAAAAAATCTCGAAGCCTACTATCACTTAGACGATCCTCTCATTTTCCAATACATTTTCTACTTAAAATCCATCATTACATTCGATTTCGGACCTTCAATTAAAAAACCGTCGGACAGTGTAAATGATATGCTGGAACGCGGATTTCCCGTTTCCTTTGAGCTTGGGATGACGGCGATTGTCATTGCTGTGATTTCTGGGCTGGTGCTCGGCGTAATCGCTGCACTCCGCCGCAATGGCTTTTTGGACTACGCCGCGATGAGTCTTGCAGTGCTCGGCATCTCCATCCCGAATTTTATTCTGGCAACATTGCTCATTCAGCAATTTGCTGTCAATCTCAAACTATTTCCTGCTGCTACATGGACGAGCCCGATTCATATGGTGCTTCCGACCGCAGCGCTTGCTGTAGGGCCAATGGCGATCATTGCCAGGCTGACACGGTCGAGCATGGTCGAAGTTCTGACACAGGATTATATCCGCACAGCAAAAGCAAAAGGGCTTTCTCCGTTCAAAATTATCGTAAAACACGCACTCAGAAATGCACTCATGCCCGTCATTACCGTCCTGGGCACACTCGTCGCCAGCATCTTAACAGGAAGCTTTGTCATAGAAAAAATCTTTGCCATTCCGGGAATGGGAAAATATTTTGTTGAAAGCATTAATCAGCGGGACTATCCCGTGATTATGGGAACGACCGTTTTTTACAGCGTCATTCTGATTATCATGCTGTTTTTGGTCGATTTGGCCTACGGTCTCTTAGACCCGCGCATTAAACTGCATAAGAAAGGGTGAAGCGTGTGAATCTCCCTGTACAAACGGATGAACGCCAGCCAGAACAGCACAATCAAGTGCCTGATGAGTGGTTTGTCTCGAATCAGGAAAAAAATCGGGAAGCCGATTCGGTCAAGCGGCCGAGTTTATCATACACGCAGGATGCCTGGAGGAGGCTGAAAAAAAATAAATTAGCGATGGCCGGACTCTTTATTCTTTTATTTCTTTTTGTCATGGCAGTTATCGGGCCCTTTTTATCGCCCCATAGTGTCGTACGCCAATCGCTGACAGAACAAAATCTTCCGCCCTCAGCCGATCATTGGTTCGGCACCGATGAACTCGGCCGGGATGTGTTTACCCGAACATGGTATGGCGCGAGAATCTCGTTGTTTGTCGGCGTGATGGCAGCACTGATTGATTTTTTGATCGGTGTCATTTACGGAGGCGTTGCCGGCTATAAAGGCGGCAGGATTGACAGCATTATGATGCGGATTATCGAAGTGCTCTACGGACTGCCGTACCTGCTTGTTGTCATTTTGCTGATGGTGCTCATGGGACCGGGACTGGGCACGATTATTGTGGCGCTGACTGTGACCGGGTGGGTCGGCATGGCGAGAATTGTAAGAGGCCAGGTACTTCAGATTAAAAATTATGAATATGTACTCGCCTCGAAAACCTTTGGCGCGAAAACCTTTCGGATCATCCGGAAGAATTTGCTGCCGAATACTATGGGAGCGATCATCGTACAAATGACATTAACCGTACCTGCCGCTATATTCGCAGAATCATTTTTAAGCTTTCTCGGCCTCGGCATACAGGCTCCGTTTGCAAGTTGGGGCGTGATGGCGAATGACGGCCTGCCTACGATTTTATCTGGGCATTGGTGGCGCCTGTTTTTTCCGGCCTTTTTCATATCTCTGACGATGTACGCGTTTAATGTGCTGGGGGACGGATTGCAGGATGCGCTTGACCCTAAGCTGAGGAGGTAGCTGTATGGAAAAAGTTCTGTCAGTCAAAAATCTGCACGTGTCTTTTACGACTTACGGCGGGACGGTTCAGGCGGTCAGAGGGGTGAGCTTTGATTTGTATAAAGGAGAAACCTTTGCGATCGTCGGCGAATCTGGCTGCGGCAAAAGCGTTACCTCCCAAAGCATCATGGGCCTGCTTCCGCCTTATTCGGCGAAGGTGACAGACGGCAGCATTCTATTTAAAAACAAAGACCTTTGCCGTCTCTCTGACAAAGAAATGAGAGGTATAAGGGGAGCCGACATTTCTATGATTTTTCAAGACCCGATGACGGCGTTAAACCCTACGCTGACTGTCGGCGACCAGCTGGGGGAAGCGCTATTGCGCCACAAAAAAATGAGCAAAAAAGCGGCACGGAAAGAGGTGCTTTCCATGCTGTCATTGGTTGGTATTCCAGATCCCGAAGAGCGCCTAAAGCAATATCCCCACCAATTCAGCGGCGGCATGAGACAGCGGATTGTCATTGCGATGGCGCTGATTTGCGAGCCTGACATCTTAATTGCGGATGAACCGACCACCGCCCTGGATGTAACCATTCAGGCACAGATTTTAGAGCTGTTTAAAGAGATTCAGAGAAAAACGAATGTGTCTGTCATCCTGATTACACATGATTTAGGGGTCGTTGCCCAGGTAGCTGACAGAGTCGCAGTCATGTATGCCGGGAAAATGGCGGAAATCGGCACGAGAAAAGATATTTTTTATCAGCCGCAGCACCCTTATACAAAAGGACTGCTGGGTTCTGTCCCGCGGCTGGATTTAGATGGCGCTGAGCTGACCCCGATCGACGGAACGCCGCCGGATTTATTTTCGCCTCCGCCGGGCTGCCCGTTTGCCGCCCGCTGTCCGAACAGGATGGTTGTGTGTGACAGGGTGTACCCGGGCCAGACGATCAGATCTGACTCGCACACCGTCAACTGCTGGCTGCAGGATCAACGAGCAGAGCATGCGGTGCTGTCAGGAGATGCGAAGGATTGAACATGAAAAGGGGGAAGAGGATGAAACGAGTGAAAAAGCTATGGGGCATGGGTCTTGCATTAGGACTTTCGTTTGCGCTGATGGGGTGCACAGCAAATGAACAGGCCGGAAAAGAAGGCAGTCATGATAAGGCAAAAACCAGTGGAGAAAAGGTGCTGTATGTAAATAATGAAAATGAACCGACTTCATTCGATCCGCCGATCGGCTTTAATAATGTGTCATGGCAGCCGTTAAATAACATCATGGAGGGGCTGACGCGTCTTGGCAAAGATCATGAGCCCGAGCCGGCAATGGCGGAGAAGTGGTCTGTTTCGAAAGATAATAAAACCTACACATTTACGATTCGGGAAAATGCGAAATGGACAAACGGAGATCCTGTAACAGCCGGAGACTTCGAATACGCGTGGAAGCGGATGCTTGATCCGAAAAAAGGCGCTTCATCGGCATTCCTAGGTTATTTTATTGAAGGCGGCGAAGCATATAACAGCGGGAAAGGGAAAAAAGACGATGTGAAGGTGACGGCAAAGGATGATCGAACCCTTGAAGTTACACTGGAAGCACCGCAAAAATATTTTCTGAGCGTTGTGTCCAATCCTGCGTATTTTCCGGTAAATGAAAAGGTCGATAAAGACAATCCAAAGTGGTTTGCTGAGGCGGATACATTTGTCGGAAACGGCCCGTTTAAGCTGACGGAATGGAAGCATGATGACAGCATCACTATGGAGAAAAGCGACACGTATTGGGATAAAGATACCGTGAAGCTTGATAAGGTGAAATGGGCGATGGTCAGTGACAGAAATACAGATTATCAGATGTTTCAATCAGGGGAACTTGATACCGCTTATGTCCCTGCAGAGTTAAGCGACCAGCTGATGGATCAGGATAACGTCAATATTGTTGACCAGGCGGGTCTCTATTTCTATCGATTTAATGTCAACATGGAGCCGTTTCAAAATGAAAACATCAGAAAAGCCTTTGCGATGGCTGTGGATCAAGAGGAAATTGTAAAGTACGTCACGAAAAATAATGAAAAAGCGGCGCGCGCCTTTGTATCGCCTGGGTTTACGCAGCCTGACGGCAAAGATTTCCGTGAAGCAGGCGGAGACCTGATCAAGCCTAACGAAAGCAAAGCGAAGCAGCTGCTCGAAAAAGGCATGAAGGAAGAAAACTATAATAAGCTTCCTCCGATCACGCTTACTTACAGCACAAAGCCGGAGCATAAAAAGATTGCCGAAGCTATTCAGCAAAAATTGAAAAATAGCCTTGGAGTCGATGTGAAGCTGGCCAATATGGAATGGAACGTATTTTTAGAGGATCAAAAAGCGCTGAAATTCCAATTCTCTCAAAGCTCATTTTTGCCTGATTATGCGGACCCTATCAGTTTTCTGGAAGCCTTCCAAACGGGAAATTCGATGAACCGCACAGGCTGGGCCAATAAAGAATACGATCAACTGATCAAACAGGCGAAAAATGAAGCCGATGAAAAAACAAGGTTCTCTCTTATGCATCAAGCTGAAGAGCTGCTCATCAATGAAGCGCCGATCATTCCGGTTTATTTTTATAATCAAGTTCACCTGCAAAATGAACAAGTAAAGGGAATTGTCCGTCACCCTGTCGGCTATATCGATTTAAAATGGGCAGATAAAAACTGATGGCGGTGATTGAGGAAATACTGCTTCTTTATGCGAAGGAGCGGTATTTTTTCTCTTTCTTGCACGTATACGTAGGGTGCAGAGCAAATGAAAGGAGTGTTTTCGTTGAATTACAAGCCGAAAGCGCTGAAAAAGGGTGATACAGTCGGAGTGATCGCGCCCGCAAGTCCGCCGGATCAAAAAAAGCTTGACACCGCGCTTTTATTTTTAGAAGAGCTCGGTCTTCAGGTGAAGTTGGGCAAGGCGCTGAAAAACCAGCACGGCTATTTAGCGGGACAGGATGATGAGCGGCTGGCGGATCTCCATGAGATGTTCAGAGACGAGGAGGTAAAAGCAGTGCTGTGCGCATGCGGTGGTTTTGGGACAGGACGTATCGCCGGGGGCATTGATTTCAGCTTGATCCGCAAACACCCTAAAATCTTTTGGGGATACAGCGATATTACGTTTTTACATACTGCCATTCATCAAAACACAGGTCTTGTCACCTTCCATGGCCCGATGCTCAGCTCGGATATTGGACTTGACGACGTTCACCCGCTGACAAAAGCGTCATATAAGCAGCTCTTTCAGGAGACGGAATTCACCTATACAGAAGAGCTTTCTCCGCTGACCGCGCTTGTTCCTGGAAAAGCGGAAGGCGAGCTTGTCGGGGGAAATCTGTCTTTGCTGACGTCTACACTGGGCACGCCATTTGAAATTGATACGAGAGGAAAGCTTCTGTTTATTGAAGATATTGACGAGGAGCCTTATCAAATCGACCGAATGCTGAATCAGCTGAAAATGGCGGGGAAGCTGACGGATGCGGCGGGAATTCTAGTTTGTGATTTTCACAATTGTGTCCCGGTGAAGCGAGAGAAGTCTCTCTCACTTGAGCAGGTGCTGGAAGACTATATTATTACTGCGGGCAGGCCTGCTCTGAGAGGATTAAAAATCGGCCACTGCTCGCCAAGTATTGCCGTTCCGATCGGTGCGAAAGCTGCTATGAATACAGCAGAAAAAACAGTCGTCATCGAGGCGGGCGTTTCAGAAGGGGCGCTGAAGACATGAAAATCATTCGAATCGAAACAAGCCGAATCGCTGTCCCGCTGACAAAGCCGTTTAAAACCGCGCTTCGCACTGTGTATACGGCTGAATCAGTCATAGTAAGGATTACTTATGACAGCGGTGCAGTCGGATGGGGAGAAGCACCCCCGACGTTAGTGATTACAGGAGACAGCATGGATAGCATTGAAAGTGCCATTCACCATGTGTTGAAACCGGCTTTGCTTGGAAAAAGCCTGTCCGGCTGTGAGGCCATTCTGCACGACATCCAGCATCTTCTTACAGGAAATATGAGCGCGAAGGCTGCTGTAGAGATGGCGCTATACGACGGCTGGGCGCAGATGTGCGGGCTGCCGCTTTATCAAATGCTTGGCGGATACCGAGATACGCTGGAAACAGATTATACCGTCAGTGTCAACTCACCTGAAGAGATGGCAGCTGATGCCGAGAATTATCTCAAACAAGGCTTCCAAACGCTGAAAATAAAGGTCGGAAAAGATGATATTGCAACAGATATCGCCCGTATCCAGGAAATCAGAAAACGTGTCGGATCAGCTGTGAAACTGCGTTTAGACGCTAATCAGGGGTGGACGCCGAAGGAAGCGGTAACTGCCATTCGGAAAATGGAGGATGCGGGTCTAGGCATTGAGCTTGTCGAGCAGCCTGTCCATAAAGATGATCTCGCTGGGCTTAAAAAGGTGACAGATGCAACAGATACGCCGATTATGGCTGATGAAAGTGTTTTTACACCGCGCCAGGCGTTCGAAGTTCTGCAAACCCGGAGCGCAGACTTGATCAATATTAAATTGATGAAAGCAGGCGGCATCAGCGGAGCAGAGAAAATTAATGCCATGGCGGAGGCCTGCGGGGTGGAGTGTATGGTCGGCAGCATGATCGAAACGAAGCTGGGCATTACGGCCGCGGCGCATTTTGCGGCAAGCAAGAGAAACATCACACGCTTTGATTTTGACGCGCCGCTGATGCTGAAAACAGATGTATTCAAAGGCGGCATAACATATAGCGGCAGCACGATTTCGATGCCTGGCAAACCGGGCCTCGGAATCACCGGGACTGCGCATTTGAAAGGGGAAAAAGAGCAATGATGCACACTGTCATATCAGCAGTGGCCAACATCTGGACAGCGCCTGATTCACCGCGCCCGTCTGATCAATTCATGCTTCAACCGACTGTAATGATCAGAGACTGGCTGGAGCGAATGACGTATGATGAACGGCTTGGATTATGTACAGACAATGTAATCCAAACTCAGGTTCTCTTTGGCGAAAAGGTACTTGTGACGGCAGAACAGGGGGAATGGGTTTCAGTGATCGCGCCTAGCCAGCCATCCCGAAAGGATCCGCGCGGATACCCGGGCTGGATGAAAAAGAAACAGCTGGAAAAAACAAAGCCCATCCATACACAACACGATGTGATGATCAGCAAACCTGCTGCCTTTTTGTACAGAAGCAATGGGGAAAAGGAGATCGAATTAAGCTTTTTGACGGTTCTCCCCTTCATTGCAAAAGAAAACGGATATTTTAAGGTTTCGACTGTTTTGGGAGAAAGGTTTGTGAAGCAAAGTGATGCAGTGCCTGTCAGCAAACAGAAAGGGACTGCTGAAGACATCATTCAAACGGGTGCGTTTTTCCTTGGCCTTCCCTACCTATGGGGAGGGATCAGCGGGTTTGGGTTTGATTGCTCCGGATTTATGTACAGTATATTTAAGGCGAATGGATACAGCATCCCCCGTGATGCGGGAGATCAGGCTAAGGCAGGGAAGGGTGTCCCGCTTGATGATATGAAAGCCGGTGACCTGCTGTTTTTTGCTTATGAGGAAGGAAAAGGAGCGATTCATCACGTCGGTCTGTATGTAGGCGGAGGGAAAATGCTTCATTCTCCAAAGACAGGGAAGTCAATCGAAATCCTCACATTAAAAGAGACAATCTATGAAAAAGAATTATGTGCGGCGCGCCGCTGTTTTTCAGAATAAGGAGGGAGACAAATGAGGCGACTGCCTTTGTTAGAGGTCAGCCAGCTGAAAATGCATTTTGACGCAGGGAAAAAGCGGACAGTCAAAGCCGTCGACGGGGTCACCTTTCAGATTCGTGAAGGAGAAACGTTCGGGCTAGTCGGGGAATCAGGGTGCGGGAAATCAACCTTGGGGAGAGTGCTGATGCGCCTTTATCAGCCGACAGAAGGAAGCGTGACATACCGCGGCACAAATCTTCATGCACTGAGTGAAAAAGAGCAGTTTGCCTTCAACCGCAAACTGCAGATGATTTTTCAGGACCCTTATGCTTCACTTAATCCGCGCATGACCGTTCGAGAAATTATTTTGGAGCCAATGGAGATTCATAACCTCTACAACACCCATAAAGCACGGCTTCTCGTCGTGGACGAGCTGCTTGAGGCAGTTGGGCTTCACCCCGATTTTGGCAGCCGTTATCCGCATGAATTCAGCGGCGGACAAAGGCAGAGAATCGGGATTGCGAGAGCACTGTCGCTGAATCCTGAATTTATCGTGGCGGACGAACCGATTTCTGCTCTTGATGTCTCGGTTCAAGCGCAGGTGGTCAACCTGCTGAAGCGGCTTCAAAAAGAGAAAGGGCTAACGTTTTTATTCATTGCCCATGATCTTTCGATGGTGAAGCATATCAGTGACA
The DNA here is from genome assembly GCF_038050295.1 of Bacillus sp. FSL R5-0603. Classification (NCBI taxonomy): domain Bacteria; kingdom Bacillati; phylum Bacillota; class Bacilli; order Caryophanales; family Bacillaceae; genus Bacillus; species Bacillus sp. FSL R5-0603. The sequence continues at coordinate 1,271,602 of NZ_JBBOYP010000001.1, forward strand.
GGATCGGTGTTATGTACTTAGGGCACATGATGGAAATTACAGAGAGCGGCACCTTGTATCGTGAACCGCTTCATCCCTATACAAAGGCGCTTTTGTCCTCGATTCCGATTCTAGATCCTGAATTGGAGGACAAGCGTGAGCGTATTCTCTTAAAAGGAGAGCTGCCGAGCCCGGTCAATCCGCCAAGCGGCTGCGTGTTTCGTACCCGCTGTCCGGAGGCGATGCCTGAATGTGGAGAATCTCGTCCCCAGCTTCAAGAAATCGAACCCGGCCGTTTTGTCGCTTGCCATTTGTATCGAAATGCTGAAACGAAGGAAAAAGTGAGATAAATAAAAAGAGTGGCTCCTTTTTACTAGAGCCACTCCATTTGTTTTATACTTGATGTAAAAACTTTACACAAACCGGGTAAGGGACAGAAACCGTTGATGGGAGGAGTGTCAATCGGCCGGTTTCTTTGTCTCTTTCAAACAAGACAAGGTTGCCTGTTTCTTCATTTGAAGCAACGAGGAACCCTTCCGTTGGGTCAAGAACAAAGTCACGAGGCCAGTTTCCTTCTGTCGACACTCTTTCTACGAAAGCCAGCTCTCCTGAATATTGATTCACTTCAAATACGGCGATACTGTCATGGCCGCGGTTTGCGACATAAACAAAACGTCCGTCCTGCGTGACATGAATTGCGCTTCCCTGGCTGTTATCTGTAAAATCATCAGGGATGGCAGAAACGACTTGGATTTCTCTAAATTCGCCGGCTGTCGGGTTGTATTCAAGCGCAATCACTTCATTGCTTAATTCTGTCATGACATAAGCGTATTTTTCTTTCGGATGAAAAGCGATATGGCGAGGTCCTGCACCGGGAGCGAAGGAATGGCTTCCGGATTCAGTCAATACGCCGTCTTTCAGCTTATAGGTGTACAGCTTATCTATACCTAAATCAACCGCTACCACATAATTGTGTTCAGGTGTGAACCCCGCGTAGTGTGTATGCGGTTTTTCTTGTCTTTCGTGCGGCCCTTTTCCTGTGTGAGCGGCCTCTGAAACAGGTGATTGCAAGCTGCCGTCTTCCTGAACCGGAAAAACGTGTACCTTCCCGCTGTGATAATTGGAAGTCAGGACGAAATGATTTTGATCATCAATGCTTACGTGGCATGGCGAAGGGCCATCAATTAACTGATGATTCAGAAATGTCAATTCGCCGCTGTTTTTATCGATTTGATAGGCAGCAACTCCGCCTTGGCCGTCTGCTTTTTCGATGGAATAAAGGATGGTGTTGTTTTTATTCGGCGCCACATATGTCGGGTTGCCCAGCTTAGCGGCCAGCTTTGGCTCGCTGAGTGCTTTTTTCTCAGTATCAAGCTCAAATGAATAAATTCCTTCGCTTCCGCCTTTTGTATACGTCCCGACATATCCTATGTATTTTGTCATGCGATTTCCCCCTTAAAAATGATGTCACCTCTATATTAACGTATCTTGATAAAATAAGCTGTTCAAAACATGAAAAAGGGGAAGATTCTTCATTCGCCTCGAATCAGCGGCATTGTGCAGCACCTGAAGGAGCCGCCTGATTTAATAATTTCTGACAGGTCAATTTCGATAATGTGATAGCCTCTTTTCGATAGCTGTTGATTGACATGGCGGTTGCCAGGGAGACTGATGATCGTTTTTTTTCCGATTGAAAGGACGTTGGTGCCAAGCGTAAATTGTTCGTCCTCGGGCACCTCAATAAGATCATAACGTTTTGCCAGCATATCGGCTGCATCTGGCTCAATGGCCTGTGGATAAATTAACGCTTCGCTTTCAGATACAATGTTAAATACGCAGTCCAAATGCAAAAATTTTTCATGAAGCTTCACTGGAACGATCGTATATTCAGGAAGTGCCTCTTCCAGCTGGCCGATAGCTGAAATGTCGGTGCGCTGGCTGATTCCGACATAGACAATGTCATCATCGATAATGACGTCTCCGCCTTCAATACTCGTATCAAGCATGCGGGTGTAAGAGATACCTTGGCTGTGAAAAAAATCTTTTATAACGGCTTCTTCTCCTTGGCGAATCGGTTCAGTCATGCTTGACAGAAAGGCTTTTTCTCCGATGACAAATCCTATGTCCCTAGTAAAAACCTGCTCTGGTAGTCCGTCGCGAACGGGTAAAAGGATGACCTCAACGTTGTGTGACCTAAGTGCCTCCACTAAGCGGCTGTGCTGGTCGTTGGCGGTTTTTACATGAATATTGTCATCTTCAAAATGTTTTTGTGTTTCGTTTATAACATCTTTTATGGTCATGTGCTCAGGTTTGCATAAGATCACTTTCTGAAGTGTGCCGTATTCCGTTCGGCATACCGTTTTGTGCTGAGATTTCGGGATGGATACGTCCATTTGTTTTTCCTCCTAAAGTGTGAAGAATACATTTATTATTCCCTCATCATGAAAATCATTAAACCATTTTAAATTTTAGACAAATGGAAGAGAATATTGTTTAATAGGAGAATATAAGTGCATTTAGCTAAAAGATCAGACATCAAAGGGGAGAAAGGTATGGAAACACCGGAAACAAGATTTTGTAAAGAGTCAAAGGTTGTGAAAACCAGCAGGGTGTTCCCGCTTGACACGAACAACCATAATACGCTGTTTGGCGGAAAATTAATGAGCTACATAGACGACATTGCCTCTATTTCCGCGGCGCGCCATTGCAGACGTGAAACGGTAACAGCTTCAATGGATTCTGTAGATTTTTTAAAGCCGATCGGGCAAAAGGATTCTGTCTGCCTAGAGTCATATGTGACATGGGTCGGCACATCTTCCATGGAAGTATTTGTGAAAGTCATTAAGGAGCATTTGATGACTGGCGAACGGGAACTCGCTGCCACATCATTTTTGACATTTGTCGCATTAGATTCAAATGGCAAGCCGGTGCCTGTACCGAGGGTTGTACCGGAAACAGAAGAAGAAATCATGCTTCATAATACAGCAGTACAGCGCGCTAATGAACGAAAGAACCGCAAGAAACACAGCCAGGCGCTTGCAAATGCGCTCGGAACTGATAAGCCTTGGTGAACATTAAACCCAAAACATAAGTTGTTTTGGGTTTTTTTTTGTACTTTTCAATGGTGATTATTACAATGGTTAGTCCGTTTTTGCTAGGGGATTCTATAAAAAAGCAACAAATGTCATGTTAAATTGATAATTTTGTGACAATTTTATTAAAGATTCATTTTAGATATATCTTTTATTCGTAAGATCATGTATTTTAAAGATATATTTTAAATACATCTTTTCGAAAGGATTGTTTATACAATGTTAGATAACAAAACAATCGAAATTATTAAAAGCACTGTACCCGTATTGAAACAGCATGGAGAAACAATCACTGGCCGTTTTTACGATCGGATGTTTCAAGACCATCCAGAGCTTTTGAACATTTTTAATCAAACAAACCAAAAGAAAAAAACACAGCGAACTGCACTGGCAAATGCCGTTATTGCCGCTGCGGCAAACATTGACCAATTAGGAAACATCATTCCGGTTGTCAAACAAATCGGCCACAAGCACCGCAGTATCGGAATTAAGCCTGAGCACTACCCAATCGTCGGTAAATATTTGCTGATTGCCATTAAAGATGTATTGGGAGACGCTGCAACCCCTGACATTATGCAGGCATGGGAAAAAGCGTACGGAGTCATTGCTGAAGCGTTCATCGGAATTGAAAAAGACATGTATGAAAAGGCTGAAGAGCAAGCCGGCGGCTGGAAGGAGTATAAGCCATTCGTTATCGCAAAAAAAGAGCGGGAAAGCAAAGAAATTACATCCTTCTATTTGAAACCGGAAGACGGCAAGCCGTTACCTGAATTCCAAGCAGGGCAATATATCAGCATCAAAGTGCGGATTCCTGATTCTGAATATACGCATATCCGCCAGTACAGCCTGTCTGATATGCCGGGAAAAGACTATTATCGAATTTCAGTGAAGAAAGATGGTGTCGTGTCTTCCTACTTACACGATGGGCTGCAAGAGGGAGATTCAATAGAGATCAGCGCACCGGCAGGGGACTTTGTTTTAGATCATGCATCACAAAAAGATCTTGTTTTGATCAGTGCCGGAGTTGGCATTACACCAATGATCAGCATGCTGAAAACATCTGTTTCCAAACAGCCTGAACGGCAAATTCTGTTCATTCATGCGGCGAAAAACAGTGAATATCATGCATTGCGCCATGAGGTAGAAGAAGCAGCAAAACATTCTGCTGTTAAAACAGCATTTGTGTATCGCGAGCCGACAGAGGAAGACCGTTCAGGTGATCTGCATTTTCATGAAGGACAGATTGATCAGCAATTCCTCAAAGAACTGATTGCCAACACAGATGCGGATTACTACATTTGCGGTTCACCGTCGTTTATTACGGCAATGCATAAGCTTGTATCAGAGCTCGGATCAGCGCCGGAGTCAATCCATTACGAGCTATTCGGCCCGCAATTAAGTTTGGCGCAGTCCGTTTGAACACATACATGAAACTCTTCTCCTTTTTAGAGAAGAGTTTTTTATTGAGATATAAGAAGGTAGACAAGCGCCGGTTTCTACATCCGGACAATCACTGACCCGCCGCCGCCATTTGTGCATACACGGTTTTGCTGTTCTTGCATTGTTCTCAGCAATTCATTGTTTACCTCAATCGCTCTAATTAGTTGCTCCATCCTTAGCTCCAAACCGGCCAGCCTGTCGATTGTTTGCTGCTGGTAGCCCGCGGGTTGGGGAGCCGATGGCAGATCAAAGGGCCAAAGGGTATTCGACTTCTGATTTTTCATATTGCGTATTGCGCCTCCAATCGGTGTCACTTTCTATTATGTTATGTTCAGGCGATGTGCACGTTCGCCTATTTAGACACTGATGCATAGAGGGCCTGCCACGGGGCACAATAGGCTCAATATGACCAGCGGATGGAGGTAAAGATTGGTGTTATGGATGGTATGGGTATTTTTACTGAAGCCAGTTATCGTATTTTCGATTGCATATATTTTATTTCGGCTTGCCGGTAAAAAAGCTGTGTCACAAATGAACAATTTTGATCTGCTTTTGACCTTCGCAATCGGAACCATTATCAGTGAGCCGATCCTTACATCCAAGCTGCCGATGTCAATTTATTATGCGGGTGCTTTTTTGGTGCTTTATCTTATCATGAGCAAGCTCTCTTTATCTAATAAATGGAGATGGCTCCTGGTCGTGAGCCCGACTGTCCTAATCCGAAACGGGGATATTGATGAACGCGGCCTTCGTAAAGAAAGGCTGACTGTTAATGAGCTGCTCGGAAAGCTGAGGGAAAAGGGCTATGCCGACCCGGCTGACATTGATCTTGCTATCATTGAAGAAACGGGAGAAGTAAGCGTCATCCCGAAAGAGGAAGCGAGAGCGGTGCAGGTGCGGGATTTGAATATGGAAGCTGAACGAAATTTTATCCCGATTCCGCTCATACTGGATGGCGAAATCCTTGATCATAATTTGAAATATCTCCAAAAAAACCGATCCTGGCTGTTTGAGAAGCTTGAGGAAAAAGGGTACAGCCCCAAACTGCTGTCTTCGATTACCCTTGGCACGATGAATGCACGCGGTGATATATCCCTTGATTTAAATACCGCTAATGATCCGCAGCATGATCCTTACTTATATAAACCGGGAAATAACAATTAAGATGGCTCTCTCTTGTAATGAGAGCTTTTTTCTTTTTTAAAGGGAATTTTTGTTTGGTGTCAAATGTACCTAGTTAGGAGGGGAACTGAACATGAAGGACTTATCCATAAGAAACGACATGGCGCCAACGGTCAGTTTGCTGTATTCCGCAGTGGAAGAAAACAGTCTCCGTCTGGCTTCCATCGTAAGCCATATGACACACAGTGAACTTTACTATAAGGGGCGCTGCCAAACAAAAAACAGCACGGCTCAGCTTTTGCACCATATCACAAATGTTGATATCAGATGGGTCTGGCGTATCAAGGAAAATCGGATACCGGACCATATTGAACAGGCATACGGCCCGATGACAGATGAAAGCGGACGGCTGCCTGAACCGGTGAATCAGCCAGACTTAGATGAACTCCTGAAAAGACATCAGCATGTAGTAGAGGAGTTGAAATCGGTATGCTTCACTTTAACTGAAAATGCTTTGAACCAGCCGCTTTCCTTCGAAGGTGACACCGCGACGATACGATGGGGAATTTGGCATATGGCAGATCATAACCGCTATCATCAGGCACATATTGAAGCTCTCAAAAAAGAATGGAAGCAGGATGTGGCGAAGTATGAACGCTAAAACGAAGCTTGTGACTGATCGAATTCGTTTGCGCTGTATGGAAGATCGGGATCAAGCCACTTTGTTTGGGCTGCTTTTTAATGATCCTGACGTCATGACATATTATTCCGGTTTAAAAGATAAGAGGAAAACCCGCGAGTGGGTCAATTGGAACCAACGAAATGAAAAAGGGTACGGCGTTAGTCTGTGGATCGCCGAAGATAAGCGGACAGGGGAGTTTTTGGGGCAATGCGGCATCGTTCCCCAGCAGATTGAAAATCAAACCGTAATGGAAATTGGCTATATGTTTGCCCGCCGCCACTGGGGGAACGGCTATGCGCAAGAAGCGGCTCGGGCCTGTCTGGACTATGGCTTTAACGAGCGGCAGTTCGGCAAAATGACGGCTTTGATTGATCCGGGTAACAAAGCGTCCATACGGGTAGCGGAGAAAATCGGCATGCATTACAGCAAAACGATCAGAAAATGGAATAAACCGATCGCGGTATATGAAAGAAAATCTTACAATTGAAAGATAGAGCTGAGTTTAGTATCATGATATCATGTAAAGTTTTCTAGGGTTCCGCATGTCAATTGACATGGACTGGTCCGAGAGAAAACACATACGCGTAAATAGAAGCGCGTATGCACACGGAGGGAAAAAAGCCCGGGAGAGTCAATCTCATGTGAGACGACTGTCCGGGGTTTTTTTGTTTTCGGAGAATCCTAATAGATAGAAAGGAATGACTCAAAATGAAATGGGGATTGGTCGTGCTTGCCGCTGTTTTCGAGGTTGTTTGGGTGATAGGCTTAAAGCACGCTGACTCAGTCTTAACATGGAGCGGCACTGCCATCGGCATCATATTCAGCTTTTACCTTCTAATGAAGGCGACTCACAGTCTGCCTGTTGGTACCGTGTATGCCGTCTTTACCGGGCTCGGCACAGCGGGAACAGTACTTAGTGAAATCGTTCTTTTTCATGAACCGGTTGGATGGCCGAAGCTATTGTTAATTGGCGTGCTCTTAATCGGTGTAATCGGGTTGAAGCTTGTGACACAGGATGAGACAGAGGAAAAAGGAGGCGAGGCATAATGCTGCACTGGATCAGTTTATTGTGCGCGGGCTGTTTAGAAATGGCCGGCGTGGCCCTTATGAATCAATATGCGAAAGAAAAAAGCGTGAAATGGGTGCTGTTGATCATTGTTGGTTTTGCCGCTTCATTTTCCTTGCTGTCGTACGCAATGGAAACCATTCCGATGGGAACGGCTTACGCGGTCTGGACAGGAATTGGCACCGCCGGCGGGGCGCTTATCGGCATCCTCTTTTACAAGGAGCAGAAAGACGCCAAACGGATCTTCTTTATCGCGTTGATTTTATGCTCAGCAGTTGGTTTAAAAATTCTGTCATAAATTGATTTTTATCAAATCTTCAGTATAATGGATAAATAGTTTAGACTTACAAAGATAAGAGGGATTATTCATGAAATCATATATGACTCAGCGGTTGGACGAATACCGTGACGGAAATGAGGATAAAGGGCGGCTCTTGGTCAGCTGCCCCGATCAGCCTGGTATCGTCTCTGCAGTTTCCGCGTTTTTATTTGAACACGGTGCCAATATTATAGAATCAAATCAATATACGACAGACCCTGAAGGCGGCCGGTTCTTCCTGAGAATCGAATTCGACTGCGCAGGCATTCGTGAGAAAAAATCATCACTTCAGGCAGCGTTTGCCTCTGTTGCGGAAAAATTCGACATGACATGGAGCTTAACTTTGGCGAGCGAACTGAAGCGTGTCGCCATTTTCGTTTCAAAGGAGCTCCACTGCCTGCATGAGCTGATTTGGGAATGGCAAACCGGCAACCTGATGGCGGAGATCGCTGTTGTCATCAGTAACCATGAGGAAGCGAGAGAGCTGGTTGAGCGCCTGAACATTCCATTCCACTATATGAAAGCGAACAAAGACATCAGAGCGGAAGTCGAAAAGAAGCAGCTTGAACTGCTGGAGCAGTACGATGTTGATGTCATCGTGCTCGCACGCTATATGCAGATTCTAACTCCTGATTTTGTTTCGGCTCATCCGAATCGCATCATCAATATCCACCATTCATTCCTGCCAGCTTTTATCGGTGCGAATCCGTACAAACGGGCCTACGAGCGCGGCGTGAAACTGATCGGTGCGACATCTCATTATGTGACAAACGATCTTGATGAAGGGCCGATCATTGAACAGGATATTGAGCGTGTGGACCACCGCGATAATGCGGAAGCGCTGAAAAACATCGGAAGAACAATTGAGCGCAGCGTGCTTGCCCGTGCTGTGAAATGGCATTTGGAAGACCGTGTCATCGTTCATGAAAATAAAACAATCGTCTTTAACTAGACTGCAAGAGGCCCGCGCAATGCGGGCTATTTTTGATGACAAAAAACCTTGACAAGTGTCTTTTTTCTTTGCATAATATAAAAAAATCATTGAGCGTTGAAGAGGATTAGTAAGCAGACCTTTCTGTGACAGAGAGCAAAATGAATCGCTGAAACATTTTGCCGCATGAAACCTGCCGAACCTGCCTTGGAGTCCTAGGGGGAAAACCTAGGCGCATAACCTGGCGTTACAGGAGAGCGGAGCGTGCACAAGCGCGTTCAATCAAGGTGGTACCACGGAAACCCATTTCGTCCTTATGAATCAGGATGAAATGGGTTTTTTTATTGTAGAAGAGCCGCGGAGGAGAATAAATGAAAAAACAAAGAATAGTAGTGAAAATAGGAAGCAGTTCGCTCACGAATAGCAAAGGAAGCATTGATGAGGCAAAAATCAGAGAGCATGTTCAGGCGATTTCCGTGTTAAAAAAAGCGGGGCATGAAATGATTCTGATTACCTCGGGTGCCGTAGCGGCGGGGTTTTCCAGCCTGGGTTATCCATCCCGTCCCGTTACCATCAAAGGAAAACAGGCGGCGGCCGCGGTCGGACAAACACTGTTAATGCAGCAATATATGAATCAATTTAAACAATATTCACTGACTCCGGGACAAATCCTTTTAACGAGAAATGATTTTTCGAAAAGAGAACGGTACCGAAACGCGTATGCAACGATAATGGAATTATTGGAACGCGGCGTCATTCCGATTATCAACGAGAACGATTCTACATCTGTTGAAGAATTGACATTCGGAGATAATGATATGCTTTCTGCGTTAGTCAGCGGATTGATTCACGCGGACCAGCTCATGATTCTCACCGACATTAACGGACTGTATGATGCCAATCCAAATGAAAATCCTGAGGCGAAACGATTTGATTATTTGCCAGAGATCACGCCTGAATTGCTTGGATATGCAGGTTCAGCTGGATCAAAAGTCGGCACCGGCGGAATGAAATCAAAGCTGTTAGCCGCACAAACCGCGCTGTCTCTGGGAGTGAAAGTATTCATTGGAACAGGCAGCGGAGAGCAAAAACTTGCGAATATTTTGGACGGCAGGGGAGACGGCACTTATATCGGAGACAAAGAACTATCTTCGGTTAACAACACAAGGCAGTGGATTCAGTTCCACTCGCCGATATCGGGAGAAATTATCATTGATGCGGGTGCCGAGGAGGCGATGATCCATAATGGAAGCAGCCTTTTGCCCGCTGGCGTTGTGGGTGTGAACGGAAGCTTTCCGAAAGGGGCGGTTGTGGAAGTCAGGGGACCGGGCGGCGTGATCGGCAAAGGCCAAACCCATTACTCCTCTGAGGAGATTATGGAGGCCAAAGGCAAACGCAGTGACGAACTTGATTTTGAGAAAACGTTTGAGGTTATTCATAGGAATGACTGGGTCAATGTAAACGACTAGGAGGCGGAAAAATGAGTGAAGTTTCTGTAAAAGCGAAGCTGGCGAAAGAAGCAGCAGCCGAAATGATCATGAAAACAACAGCCGAGAAGGATGAGGCGCTCAGCCTCATTGCAAACGGACTCCGCAAAGAACTTGATTTTCTCTTGGCGGAGAATGCAAAAGACGTTGAAAAAGGAAAAGAGAATGGTTTAACACCGGACATCATTGACCGTCTCACATTGGATGAGAAACGGATACGCGATATCGCGGACGCGGTGGAGCTCTTAATCGACTTAGCGGACCCAATCGGCGACTCTCTTGAAACGATTGAAAAAGAAAACGGCCTGTTTATTGAAAAAATCCGTGTGCCGCTCGGTGTCGTAGGAATGATTTATGAGGCGAGGCCAAACGTCACAGTTGATGCGGCTACCCTTTGCCTGAAGACAGGGAACGCGGTTGTGCTGCGGGGAAGCTCCTCAGCCATCCACAGCAACAAAGCGCTCGTCAGTGTCATTCACAGAGCACTTGAGCAATCAGCGCTTCCGATTCACGCTGTGCAGCTGATTGAGGATACGAGCAGAGAGACAGCAAAAGAGCTCTTTACGTTAAATGATGGCTTAGACGTATTGATTCCGCGCGGAGGCAAGAAACTGATTGATCTCGTTGTGAGAGAATCAACAGTTCCTGTATTAGAAACGGGAGCAGGAAACTGCCACATATTCATTGACGAAACAGCCAAACCGCAAATGGCAGAAAAGGTTGTCGTAAATGCCAAAACGCAGCGCCCTTCCGTATGCAACGCGATTGAATCATTGCTGATTCACAAGGCTTGGGCAAGACAGCACGGGAAAGAATTACTGGACCAGCTGGAAAACGCAGGAGTTGAAATTCGCGGTGATGAATTGGTATGTGAACTCCATCCTTCAAGCAAACAAGCATCAAAAGAAGATTGGGAAACCGAATTTTTAGCGCCTGTCCTCAGCGTAAAGACAGTTGAAAACGTCCAAGAAGCTGTGAAGCATATCCAACAATACGGCACCAATCATTCGGAAGCGATTTTAACTGAAAATGACAAAAACGCGGCATATTTTCAAACGGCTGTCGATGCTGCTGCTGTCTATCATAACGCGTCAACCCGCTTTACCGACGGCTTTGAATTCGGCTACGGAGCCGAAATCGGCATCAGCACGCAAAAGCTTCATGCAAGAGGACCGATGGGGCTTCCTGCACTGACTTCTACAAAATACATCATTAAAGGAACTGGGCAAATCCGTGAATAGCAGGGCAATGTTCAATGAAAAAGCTTATCTCATTAAGAGATAAGCTTTTTTATACGCGAAAAATTGACATTTCAAATTTAATTGTGTACAATTTAATTGTATAAAATATATTGGGGGAATGAAAAATGAGTCAGCCATTATTTACAGCAACTGTTTCAGCGGAAGGAGGAAGAGAAGGAAAGGTCATTTCATCAGACCGCGTTCTTGAGCTTGATGTCGCAATGCCGGGGACACCGAGAGCCAAGAAATTAGAAAAAGCGACAAATCCAGAGCAGCTGTTTGCAGCAGGTTATGCAGCTTGCTTTGACAGCGCCCTGCAGCTTGTCGCAAGAACAGAACGGGTAAAAGTAGAGACAGAGGTTACAGCGAATGTTAGCCTGTTAAAGGATGAAGCGGACCAGGGCTATAAGCTGGGTGTGACGCTGCAAGTAAAAGGAGAAGGAGTCAGTGCATCAGAATTGGAGGCGCTTGTGAAAAAAGCGCACGGCGTCTGCCCGTACTCAAAAGCAACCTCCGGAAATATTGATGTGACACTTGAAGTTGCTGAATAAATAAAAAGAGGATGCCTGTACAAGGCATCCTCAATTTTTTTGATGAAGTGTTTCCAGCAATGTATATAGAGCGGATTTTAACTGTTTGAGATCCTCCCCAGACTGCTTTGAGAGCCCCAGAATTGTCTCTGGAATGTCAACCGCTTTTTCTTTTAATAACGCTCCGTCCTCTGTCAGGCTGATCAACACGGACCGCTCATCCTCTTCAGATCTTTTTCTCGTAATCAAACCCTGTTGTTCCATTCGTTTAAGCATCGGAGTGAGCGTTCCTGAATCTAAATACAGCTGTTCGCCCATTTTTTTGACAGTAAGCGTTTCATGTTCCCATAACAAGAGCAAAGCCAAATATTGAGGGTATGTTATATTCAGCTTATCAAGCAGCGGCTTGTATTGCTTTGTCATTTCCCGCGAACTCGCATATAGCAAAAAACAAAGCTGATTCTCCAATTTCATATGATCAAATTTATTTTCCATTTTGTTCACCAACTCTTTTTTGTCATTCGATTCTATTGTATCTGAAAAACCTCACTTTTCCTATTCTCGGCAAACTTAGCATGTTTAAAAAGATCAGAAAGGGAAATATAACAACTAGATACAAATAAGGAGGTTGGGAAATATGGCACTATTTACAGCAAAAGTAACCGCGCGAGGCGGACGGGCAGGACATATTACATCAGATGACGGTGTTCTTGATTTTGATATTGTCATGCCAAATGCCAAAAAAGAAGGACAAACCGGCACAAATCCGGAACAGCTCTTTGCGGCAGGGTATGCTGCATGCTTCGGCGGCGCGCTCGAACACGTAGCCAAAGAGCAGAATATCGAAATTGATTCGGAGATTGAAGGGCAGGTCAGCCTCATGAAGGATGAGAGCGACGGCGGCTTTAAAATCGGTGTCACACTTGTTGTGAACACGAAAGATTTAGATCGGGAAAAGGCACAAGAGCTTGTCAACGCCGCTCATGAATTCTGTCCTTACTCAAAGGCAACCAGAGGAAATGTTGATGTAAAACTAGAATTAAAATAATGACCGGCATCCTGAGGATTCTCAGGATGTTTTTTGGTGTCGGAGCGGGTGTGATCTTTTCGAGGTCTGAGACATTTCTTATAAATGGATTCAGACTTATATCCATTATGAATTGACGCGGAACGGGGTAGGAGTGGGCACAGATTATTGATAAAACGTCAGAGAAGCGATCACAGCGTTTAAAGCCTGCAAAAGTTACAGATGAAGGGGGCGGCTGGCTCGGTGTCTGCCAAGCTGAATTCCGGCGCGCATGATTGCTGTTTTGTATTTGCACAGGGCATAGCGGCTACTTGGAGAAATAACAAGGACCAGGCCGCACATGCCTGATCCTTTTAATATTTTTTCTTATTGGCGAAGTTCCGCCATGCTTGAAACGGGGATAAATGCTCCATAAGAGTCACTTGATAAAAGGGGATCGTTCTTTCTTCAGCAGGTTTATCAATTTCTTTATAAATGAATGAATCATCAAACCCAGCTTCGGCAGCGTCTGTGTGCTCAGCTGCATAGAAAACGGCTTTAGGCCGGGCCCAGTAGATGGCGCCCAAGCACATTGGGCATGGTTCACAGCTCGTATATAAAATGCAGTCATCAAGCTGGTATGCTCCTAGCACCTTACAGGCTTTCCGAATAGCTGTGACTTCCGCGTGGGCAGTCGGATCATTGCTTGTTGTGACGTTGTTCTGTCCCTCTGCAATAATGGCTCCGTCTTTTACGATAACGGCTCCAAAAGGCCCGCCGATTCCTGCATTCACTCCTTCACATGCGAGAGTGACAGCCCGTTTTAAGAACGTTTCATGATTCATCCCAATCCCTCCTGTCAATAGAGTGTTATTAGTATAGCCGAAAAAAATGCAAAGAACATTCTTAAAAAAGTGCAAAATAAACAAAGTAATTGGGGGATTTGCTAAAATAAGAAACTATTGTGGCTGTATTATAGAAAAAAACCATCTGCCAAATGCAGATGGTTTTTTCAAATTATACTAGCTGTGTCTGCTGTGCTCTTGCCTGTTTTGCAGCTTCAACCATGTTTTTCAATGCTGCAACCGTTTCTTCCTGCTGTCTTGTTTTCAATCCGCAGTCTGGATTTACCCAGAAGCGGTCAGTCGGACAGACGGCAAGCGCATCAACGATAATATTGTACATTTCTTCAGTTGACGGCACACGAGGGCTGTGAATGTCATATACACCAAGGCCAAGCCCTTTCAAATACGGGTGGTTTTTTAAGTAATCTAAAAATCCTCCGTGGCTTCTGCTATGTTCGATTGTAATCACATCGGCATCAAGATCATTGATCGTATCAACGATATCTTCGAAGTTGCTGTAGCACATATGTGTATGAATTTGTGTCTCGTTTTTTACGGAAGAAGTGGTTAATCTGAATGCTTCTGCCGCCCAAGTCAAATACTCATCCCAATCGCGGGTTTTCAATGGAAGGCCTTCACGCAGCGCTGGTTCATCGACTTGAATGATTTGAATGCCTGCGTCTTCAAGCGCTTTAACTTCTTTGCGAAGGGCAAGCCCGATCTGGAAGGCGATTTCTTTCCTCGAGATGTCGTTTCGAGGGAAAGACCAGTTTAAGATTGTAACCGGGCCCGTCAGCATTCCTTTCACATGCTTGGAAGTCAATGACTGTGCGTAGACTGTGTCTTTCACTGTCATCGGTTCAATAAATTCAACATCTCCGTAAATGACTGGCGGGCGGACACAGCGTGAGCCGTATGATTGAACCCAGGCATATTTAGTGAAGGCGAAACCGGCCAGCTTTTCACCGAAGTATTCGACCATGTCTGTCCGTTCAAATTCGCCGTGAACAAGGACATCAAGCTCCAATTCTTCCTGAATATCAATCCATCTTTTTGTTTCCGCATTGATAAAGTTTTGATACTGTTCATCGGACCACTCAGCTTTCCGCCATTTTTGGCGTGCGCTCCGCACTTCAGCAGACTGCGGGAAGCTGCCGATCGTTGTCGTCGGCAAAAGCGGAAGGCCGAGAGATTCATTTTGCAGGGCTAAACGTTCTTCAAACGGAATCGGGCGCTTGAAGTCTTTATCAGTTAATTGCTCAAGCTCTTTCTTTTGTTCAGAATTGGCGCCTGTTGCAAACTGTTTAAGCGCCTGGATATCAGCTTTAGCCTGCTGAATCTCTTCGCTGATCGCCGCTTTTCCTGATACTAAGCCTTCTTTCAAAGCTGTCAGCTCGGCCAGCTTCTCTTTTGCGTAGGATAATCCGTTCAATAGGTCTTTTTCCAAATGCTCATCAGGGTGTTTCGCTACTGGAACATGCAGCAGGCTGCTGGAAGGCTGAATCCACAGTTCATCAACTTTTGCAATGCTGAGAATATCAAGAACGGCATCGAGACGCTCTTCAAGGTCCGCTTTCCAAATGTTGCGTCCGTCGATAACGCCGGCTGCCAGCACTTTGTCTGTCGGAAAGCCATGTGTTTTAAGCTGTTCCAGGTTTTTGCCTTTGTCGTGAACGAAATCAAGGCCAATTCCCTGAACCGGGTAAGAGATCAGCTCTTCATAAGCATCAACAGAATCAAAATACGTCTGCAAAAGCACATTCAAGGATGAAAGCTCACTTGTAATGCTTTCAAATAATTCTTTTGCACCGCGGACATCTTCACTAGAGGCGGTAACGAGCGCCGGCTCATCGATTTGAACCCATTTTAGGCCTTCTTCTTCAAGCTCTTTCAAAAGCTGTACATATAATGGCACAAGGCGTTTTTGGATCGCTTTTGCTTCAGACGGTTCATAGCCTTTAGCAAGCGTAACGAACGTATAAGGGCCGACAATCACAGGCTTTGTTTCCACACCGTATTCCTGTTTGATCCGGCGATAATCTTCGAGCTGTTTGTTTCTTGTCAGACGGAACTCAATGCTCTCGTCATATTCCGGAACGATGTAATGGTAATTTGTATTAAACCATTTTGTCATTTCACTAGATACGGCGTCTTTGATTCCGCGGGCGATAGCGAAGTATGTATCGGTAGCGTCAGTCAAATGTCTGAAACGTTTCGGGATCCAGTTGAAGCTGACTGCTGTGTCGAGTACATGGTCATACTGTGTGAAATCAGAAACAGGCACAACATCAATCTGCTGGTCAATTTGTGTTTTTACTGCGGATAAAAATAGTTCGTCGATTTGCTTCAAAAACGTATCTTTATCAGTACTGCCTTTCCAATACGCTTCAAGTGCTTTTTTCCATTCCCGGTTCAGTCCGATTCTCGGAAATCCTAAATTCGATGTTTTGATGGTTGTCATTGTTTCTCCTCCTTTATATGTAAAACACTCTCTTTAACCCGCGGATACAGGCTGCTAAGAGGTTTTCTCACAACAAAAAGCCTCTTTCCCATGAGAGAAAGAGGCTTTTCTGCGTAAAACACTGCCTCTCTCATCTCTCAGACACAATCTGATGGAATTAGCACCGTGCCTTATGAGACATCAGTCTCGGCGCGAAAAGCAGTGCGCCCCATTTCACAATGGTATTACGGTCGGTTGCTGTTGGGGTCAAAAGGCCAATCCCTCGCCCAACTCTCGATAAGAGAAAATGTTATTAATTTTTTGAAAAGTTGAATCATTTGTTGGTAATCTTAACAGTAATTCAAATTCATTGTCAACATAGAATTTGAAATTTTTATTTATATGATTTGGTGTATATTATATAAGAAAAATAATTTTATAGGGTCAACAAATGTGATTGCTCTGCTTTTTCTGCGAGTTCATCAGGAGCTGTTAAATATAGGAATCCATTGCCTGCCAGCGTTTTTGCAATATCAAGAGGAAGTGTCCTGCGGATTAGCTGTGCGAAAACCTCAGATTCAGAAAGCTTTCTTTGAAATGATTCTTCTTCATAGCTTTTGATTAAAGCAAGCGCACCGCTGACATGAGGGGCAGCCATTGAAGTGCCGGTCAGCTTACCGTACTTCTTGTTGGGAAGGGTGGATAAGATGTTTTCTCCTGGTGCCACAAGGTCAATCTCTTTATTCGCGTTAGAAAATTCTGATAATTCTCGCGCTACAGAAACAGATCCAACTGCAATCACTTCATTATAAGCTGCGGGGTAGGAAAGCTCTTCTGTGCGTTCGTCGCCGTCACCTTCATTTCCCGCTGCACAAACGACAAGCACTCCGTTTTTCACTGCGTTTTTCACTGCTTCTTCCAGCTCTGGCACATCGCTTGGCCCTCCAAGGGACATTGAGATGATGTCGACTTTCTGTTCCACCGCGTAGTTGATGCCGTTAATTATCCATTCGTATTGTCCGCTGCCATTCTCGCCGCCAAGAACCTTCACAATCAATAGGCTTGCCTCTGGCGCGACTCCGGCAATGCCTCCGTTTGAATCATTAGCTGCAATTGTTCCGGCGACGTGTGTGCCGTGTCCGTTGTAGTCGGAAATCGCATCTTCCTTGCCGCCGTCGTCATCCGTGAAGTTCTTTCCGCCGATGATTTGATTTTTTAAATCAGGGTGGCTTGTGTCGCAGCCCGTGTCTAATACAGCAACTTTAATATTTTTGCCTTTTACCCCTTTTGCCCACATTTCTGGCGCCTTAATCACTTTAATGCCCTCAGGAAGCTCGTTTACATCCATGATCTGCTCATTCGTCACATACGGGATCAAGCGGATTTCACCATTCATAAAAAAGCCCTCCTTTTTTATGCTTTCAAGTGGATTCAAGGGTGTTGCCTCATATTATATGAAAAAAACAAGCGCTCGGACAGAGCCATTTGAAGCATTTTGAAAAAATAGGATACACACCAAAGAATTAGTAATCTTCAAAATATTGGATGGCTTCGGCGTGTATGACTGGGATTCAACTGTAAGTCAAGTTATAATAGTGTTGGGGAAAGGAGCAGTGTCATGAAACTGAATGAAAAATTATATGCATTTTTTTCAGAGCATGTGGAACAAATGGCCGAGGAATGGATTGAAACGATGGAGGAAAGTGATCCGAATTCGCTTTACGCCCTACATAATGCAACAGTAACGGAAGAATTGAAAGAGCAGGACAGAGAATTTTACCGGCATCTGAATTACATGTATGTTTTACCGGAAAAACAATTTCTCGAAGAGTTTCAAGAGTGGGTCATTGAGCTGACCAACGATCAAAAACATCTCGACACACCGGTTCAGTATGTCATTCGGGAGTTTATGAGAAACAGGAGATTATATACGAAGTATTTTGAGAAGTTCGCAGAAGAAAATGAATCAGCGTTTGAACCGGGAGAGAAGCAAAAATGGGCAGATTTGATTGTAAAAGTATTTGATTTCACCATTTATACATTCGTTGATCACGCTGAAATGAATGCCAAGCAGCAATTAAACGCCCAAAGAGAAATGATATTGGAATTAAGCTCACCTGTCATTACCCTGAGCAAATCAACAGCTCTGCTGCCGCTTGTCGGTGACATTGATACCGAACGGGCGAAGTTTATTCTGGAAAACACGCTTCAAGCTTGTGCGAAAAGACGTGTGGAGCATCTGTTAATCGATCTGTCAGGTGTTGTTGTGGTGGATACGATGGTGGCGCACCAGATCTTTAAATTGATTGAGGCGCTTAATCTGATCGGTGTCCGGTCAACCCTGTCAGGAATCAGGCCTGAAATTGCGCAAACTGCTGTACAGCTGGGGATTGACTTTTCGAATATTACCATTAAAACCAACCTTGCCCAAGCATTAAACTATCATCAATAAAAAAATCCGCTATCTGTGATAGCGGATTTTTTATGATGCGAAACATAAAGATACGAGAAAGGATCCCGCGAATAATAAGAGGACGAGGCAAAAGAACACCCAGTCGCGCCGGTTCACGCTCAATGTCCTGTAGTATGTCCGGTTTCTGCTTCCTGTAAATCCTTTCGATTCCATCGCAAGCGCTGTCCGTTCCGCTTTTCTGATGGCGCTTGCCAATAGCGGTATGGTATATCGTTTTAACGCACTGATCTTATTAATGAAGCCGCTCTCCGCCGCTCCTCCTCTGATTTTATGGGCCTGCTGAATCAGCTGGACCTCATCCTTTAACAGCGGAAGAAAGCGAAAGCCTGCAATGACACCGTACGCGAGCTTTGGTGAGAGCCTGCACTGCTGGACAAGGCTCAGCATAAATAAAATCGGATCGGTTGTAAAAACAAACATCATCGATAAGGCGGAAAAGCATAAAATACGAAACCCGAGAGAGATGCCGACAGACACATTATCGCTGTTAATTGAGATAGGGCCTGCTTGAAACAAAAAATTATCCGGTGTTGTCGGCACCTTTCCAAAAACTGCGGCTGTCCACACGCATCCGAATGCTAAAATCAAAAACGGAATCGTAAACAACAACCATTTTTTCAATGGGATTCCGGCCGCCAGTAAAACGCCCGCAACGATGATGATATAAAAACATGCCGGAGTGTAAGGGTTGTAAATAAACGACAGCATGACGACACAACAAAAAACCGCCGCCGCTTTCACAGTCGGATTAATGAGATGTAACGGCTGCTTCATCACGCACCTCCTCTTGATATGCCATCCATTCATATAGAAGGGGAAGGGTGAGCTTTGCTTTTTGGACAAGCCCTGTTTCTTGAGAAAACAACTGCTCTGGAGATCCGTCAAAGGTCAGGCCCGTATCGTGAAGCACAAGCACGCTGTCAGCATACGAAGAGACTAGCTCCATATCGTGTGTAATCATAAGGACAGCGGTTCCCTCTGCCTTGATACGCTGAATCATTTCCATGCATTCAGCCGCTGTGCGGGCGTCCTGGCCAAAGGTTGGTTCGTCTAATAATAAAACCTTTACGTCATGCATGAGCATAGTAGCAACGCTCAGTCGCCGTTTTTGCCCTTGGCTGATCGCAAACGGATGATGATCAGCCAAATGCGCAAGACCAAAACGCTGCAGCAGGTGTTGCGCTTTTTTCTCAGTTTCAGCATTTGCTTTCTGGCCGAACAGAAGCTCGTCATACACCGTATCGGTGACGAATTGATGCTCAGGGTTTTGAAAAACAAATCCCATCCGTTTACGCAATTCTTTTTCTTTATATTTCTGCAGCGGCTGATCATAGAGAAGGATTTTGCCGCTTTGCGGTTTCATGAGACGGGCCAGAACTGATAGGAGCGTCGATTTTCCAGTTCCGTTCGGACCGACAAGCGCCGTTAAAGAGCCTTCGCGCAACGAAAAGCTGATGTCTTTGAAAATCGCCTGCTGTCCTCTCGCGAACGAAAGGCTGCTGACTTCAAGCACACTCTCCCCAGAAGGGGCTTTCTTCTTTTTGACATGCCCGGCAGGAATAGGCTCTTTGAACAGCATCTCTTTTGATAAAGTAAACGGCATACTCAGCTTTTCCTGCAGATGACAGACCTTTGGAATGGCGATGCCCAATTTCTTTAGTGTCTCCGCTTCATGCTGAAATAGATTTTTCGTCAGGCCATCCAGCGCCTTTTTGCCTGATTTGTCGAGCACGATCGTTCTCTCAATCCAAGGCGCCCATTCATCAAGCTGGTGCTCAATGACGAGGAGGCTGAAACCTTTTTCCCGCTGAAGATCCTTCATCAGATGAACGAACTCCCGCGCTGAGAAAGGGTCTAAAAGAGAGGTCGGCTCATCTAAAATAATAAGCTCAGGCTCCATCGCCAAAATACAGGCGAGAGCCACTTTCTGCTTTTGTCCTCCTGAAAGGGTTGAGATCATTTTTTCTTTTAAATGGGTAATGCGTAATTTTTCTAATACGGCGTTGATTTTCTCTGTCATTTCTTCTTTTGGAATTTGCAGATTTTCCAGCCCGAACGCTATTTCGTCCTCCACCGTCAGCATGCAGAACTGCTGATCAGGATCCTGAAAAACGACCCCGGCATGCTGAGCAATCGTTTCGGAGGTTTCAGCATCTGTGACCGGCTGTTGAAATAGAAAGACATGTCCGGACTGAATGCCGTCGCAAGCCTCCGGATATAGTCCGTTTAAACAAAGGGCGAGCGAGCTTTTACCGCATCCGCTCGGTCCTAATAATAAAACACATTCTCCTTTTTGAAGCTCAAACGAAATGTCTTGAAAAACCGGTTTCTCGTCTTCTTCATAAGAGAAGCTGAGCTGCTCAACCGTCAGAAGCTCATCAAAGGCTTGCATGTTCTGACGCCCGCTTCCGTTTCTTTTTCAGTTCCTTTCCGAGTGCCATTCCGTTTAACACACCTGTATAAGCGAGAGAGTCGCTGACAGCTTTTCCGAGAAGCCCCGCCAAAAGCGCGCCGGAAATGAGGCGGATCACAAGCATAATGAGCAGATAACCTGGTGAATAGGCTGCATAGCCAGAAACAAAGAGATCATAGATAAAGCTGGCTACTGAAGACCCCATACCGGCCAGCATAAGGACAGGGAGAGAGTATGCTTTCCAGCGTGTTGCAAGAAATACAGCCTCAGCCCCGAGCCCTTGAACAATGCCAATGACGATGACCATCGGGCCAGACGGATTTCCCAGTAGGCACTCAACGAGAGCGGCAATGATTTCAGAAACGAGCGCCGCACCCGGTTTTTGAATCATGTACGCGGCGATCACAGAAACGATAAACCAAATGCCGTAAATCGGTTCATAGGCGATTGGCCCAAACATACCTGCAAGCACGTTTCCGAAATGTGTAAATAATAAATAAACAACGGCAAATACGATACTGATAACGGACATGATGACAATTTCTTTTACTTTCCAGCTTTTCATGTTATCCCTGCTTTCTGTTTTTTCTTGATGGACTGTTAGCCGAAAGATTCACAGTCATGGTGATGTGGTTTGTTTGCTGCTCAGCCATGCGGAAAACGGCTTCCAATGTGCTGAATACGTCATGCGCATCCCCGTCAAGCTCGCTCGCGTAATGGACACCCTGTACGAAAGTGCCTAGGGCTTTTGCAATGTCGACAGCCTTCATAATCAATCCCATATAATCCGGCTCGTTCATTGGATAAAGGGCAAATTGGCACGGCGCTTCCGCCTTCAAGCCTCGGACAACATCATCATTGACACGCTTATCACCTTCGGAAAGATATGTATCCC
This sequence comes from Bacillus sp. FSL R5-0603, assembly GCF_038050295.1. Taxonomy (NCBI): domain Bacteria; kingdom Bacillati; phylum Bacillota; class Bacilli; order Caryophanales; family Bacillaceae; genus Bacillus; species Bacillus sp. FSL R5-0603. Next base: position 1,293,563 of record NZ_JBBOYP010000001.1, read on the forward strand.
CCTGTGTGTCACCCGGGCATCCAATGGAAAACGTGCCGTTCATGACGATGTGTTGTTCGCTGTTTGCTGCATGAAGGTAAATGGCTTTTGCAGCATCGAATACATGATCAATCGATCCGCGTAACACCGTACTGATATGGTCGGTTTTCGTCCAAACCTTGGATGTATCTGTTTTTTTCAGCGCAGACTTGATCACACTGATAAAATCATCCGTCATCGGATATAAAGAGAAGCGAAAACCGGCGATTCTGCTTGTACCGCAAATATGCTCCATTTCTCCGACCTCCTGTTTTTTTGGTAAAATAAAAAACTGCATATCCTAAGGGAATATGCAGTCATAGATCGATTAAGCGCACAAAAAAATACACCATTCGGTCAACCTGCACTTCCCCACGCTGGTATTATCCAGATCGGGTCATAAGGGATCAAAGCGCGTTTCTTTCGCGCTTTATCTCAGCCAAAACAGCACCCCTAGTGCTTTCCGTATACAATTTTTTATTTTGACATCATAATAGATGATAAGAATCATTTTGTAAACAACGAAATCATTTTTTTCATATAGGGACGGGAGAGGATGATAAAATTTGGAAAAAGGACACATATTAATTGTGGAAGATGAAGAAAAAATCGCCAGGGTTCTTCAGCTTGAATTGGAATATGAAGGATACAGTGTCACCATCAAACACAATGGCACAGAAGGTCTGGATGCGGCAGCGGAAGGCGGGTATTCCTTGGTGCTTCTTGATGTCATGCTTCCGGGGCTTAGCGGATTGGAAGTGCTGCGCCGCTTGAGAAAAACGGATCCGCAGACACCGGTCATATTATTAACGGCGCGAGACAGTATTCCTGATAAGGTAACAGGTCTGGACATCGGTGCAAATGACTATGTCACCAAGCCGTTTGAAATCGAGGAATTGCTTGCGAGAATTAGGGCGGCGCTGCGGCAAAATGGAACAAAAACTGAAGATATCGGCACCTTTCTTACATATGACGATTTGCGGGTGAACGAAAAAACCCGTGAAGTGAGACGCGGAGACAAAGAGGTGGAATTAACGCCGCGGGAATTTGATCTGCTCGTCTATATGCTAAAGCATCCGCAGCAAGTGCTGACACGGGAGCAAATTCTAAGCTCGGTATGGGGATTTGATTATATCGGTGATACAAATGTCGTGGACGTCTACATAAGATACATCAGAAAAAAACTGGACTATCCTTACGAAAAACAGCTGATCCATACGATTCGCGGGGTCGGCTATGCCATTAAGGGGTAAACGATGAAGCTGAAGACCAAGATTCATCTGTACACATCAATATCACTGTTGATTTTATTAATTTTGGTTCATACCGCAGTATATCTCATTTTTTCGTCTGCCCTGACATCAAAGGATGCATCCCGGCTTGCTGATGAGACGGATAACATTGTCGAAGCGCTGCGTGCCGCTGAAACAGAAGGAGTGGCTTTGCAGGATATGCTGCAGGCCTATCTTCCGGCAAATGGCATGGTGCGTGTAGTGAATGGTGATCAAAAAGCCGTTATGACGATCACAAAAGAAAAAGCCTATAAAGATTTTCCTCTCTCTTTTCATAGCGGAGAAACGGCAGATGTGAGGAAACATGACGGCAAGCTGTTTGCTGAGGCTGCTGTTCCGGTGATTTGGACCGATGGACAAGTGGTGTCTCTTCAGCTGGTTGAAAGACTGGAGAACACAGAAGAGAGTCTGTTTCTGTTGAAAATCATCTTAATCGCTGCAAGTGCTGCTGTCTGCATTGCTTCTTTTTTTGCAGGCAGCTTGCTAGCCCGCCGAATCATCAATCCGATCAGACGATTAATGATCACAATGAAAGACATACAGCGAGACAAAGAATTTAAAACGATTTCTTTAGAAGGACAGTCCAACGATGAATTGTATCAAATGGGGCTGACATTTAATGAAATGGCAATGATGCTGAAGGATCACTATGATAAACAGCAGCAATTTGTTCAAGATGCTTCACACGAATTGAAAACCCCGCTCACTATAATAGAAAGCTACAGCAGCCTGATGAAGCGGTGGGGGGCAAAAAAGCCGGAGGTGCTTGAGGAGTCGATAGAAGCCATTCACTCAGAAGCGGTGCATATGAAAAAACTGACCAATCAGCTTTTGGCGCTGGCCAAAAGCCATCAAGGACTCGAGGTCGATCTGAAAACAATCGATCTGATTGAAGTATCGCGCACGGTCATGCAAACGCTCCAGTCCGTTTATCAGCGTGACATATTGCTTGAAACAGATAAAGAGAGCCTGCTTGTAAAGGCTGATGAAGAACGCATCAAGCAGCTGTTGACCATTTTGCTTGATAATGCAATAAAGTATAGTGAAAAGCCTATTGAGATGTCAGCCGGAACGAGGAATCGACGGCCGTTTCTATCAGTGAGGGATGAAGGCATTGGAATACCTGAGGAGCATATCCCGCATTTGTTCGAACGGTTCTACCGGGCAGATGAGGCACGAAACAGAAAAACAGGCGGAACGGGTTTAGGTCTTTCCATTGCCAAGCAAATCGCTGATGAGCATGGCATTGAGCTGTCTGTCAAAAGCAAGCCGGGACAAGGAACAGCTGTCACCATGCAATTCAGCGAACAGAATGGGGGAAGCCGATGACTAAAACAATAAAAACAGTATCTTTTGCTGCAGCAGCCATTTTAGTTGTCATCATCTGTACGTTTCTCATCATTCGGCAAAACCATGAGAACGTATTGTCAAAGGAGACTGTCGTAAAAAAAGTCGAAGCCTCTTATGAAGGCAAGGTCACGAAAGCAACACAATCAAAGGATAAAAAAACATATGATATAACCCTTGAAAATCCAAAGGGAACTTACTTTGTAAAAGCAGACGCAATATCGGCTGACATTCTTTCAATGAATAGAGTAGAAGCAGTGAATCCATCTGCCATGACAGAAAAAGAAGCCGAGCATCTCGCGCTTGAGCGGGTGCCGGGAACGGTCAAAAAACAAACACGGCAAAGTCGAGTTGCCACTTATACCATACAAAAAGAAGATGGAAAAACATACGAAGTGAAGGTAGACATGCAGGCAAAAACAGTCTTGTCTGCCGATCACATCAGCAGCAAAGATCAACAAAAAACGCCGATTACGAAAAAAGAAGCCAAAACAATTGCAGAGCGAAAAACGGGCGGTACAGCGGATGACGCAGATCTCGAAGAAAGTGAGGGCACTCTCATCTTTGAAGTGGACGTTGATCTTCCTGATGATAAGGAAGCGACAGTGAAAATCAATGCCTACACAGGAAAGGTAGCTAACATTGTGTATGAAGACTGACGGTTTCTCATCAAATTCTCATCTTGCTCTCGTTTTCCTTTCATGTTGAGTGTGTAAACTGTACTCATACAAAACAAAGGAGGACTCACAAATGCTCAAGAAAAGATGGATGGTTGGTCTTTTAGCAGGGTGCCTAGCGGCCGGAGGATTCAGCTACAACGCGTTTGCCACAGAAAACAATGAAAACAGACAGGCTTCTTCTAAGACGGATGCACTCACTGAACAAGAAGCAGAAGCAATTGCTAAAACAGTTGTTGACGGCACAGTAGAAGACATTGACAGAGACCTTTACAACGGCAAAGAAGTCTATGAAGTGGAGATTGAAAAAGAAGGTGAAGACTACGACGTTTATGTTGATATTCATACAAAACAAGCGCTTAATGACCCGTTAAAGGAGAAAGCAGAACAAGTCGTCATAACCAAAGAAGAAGCTGAAGAAATTGCTTTAAAGCAAACAGGTGGAACCGTAACAGAAAGTAAGCTTGACGAAGATGACGGTGCTTACATCTATGAAATGGAAATCCAAACGAAACAAGGAACTGAGACAGAATTTGAAATTTCCGCAAAAGATGGACGCATTATCAAACAGGAGATAGATGACTAATCAGTACCCCCGCTGCAGCGGGGGTTTTTCATGATAAGAAACCTTCTTTTGGACAATCTAAGTAGAAAAGGAGGCGAAACGCATGGAAAAGAAAGAGGAGCAATACATCAATCAGGCTGAATATGTCCCTCATCCGACGAAGGAAGGAGAGTACGCCTTATTTCTTCATGAAACGTATCATTTGCTTTCTGAAGATGACGAGACACAAACAACAGAATAAGGGCTTAGGCCCTTGTTTTGTTCCGTAATTGTGATGTAAGCGCATTTATTACTTTTTTGAGTTGACACAGCTTGTTTTTTTCTGTAATCTCAGTGTGTCAATTCAATTAGGAACTTCGTTAGGTGAGGCTCCTGTATGGAGATACGCTGCTGCCCAAAAATGTCCAAAGACGCCAATGGGTCAACAGAAATCATCGACATAAGGTGATTTTTAATGCAGCTGGATGCTTGTCCTATGCCATACAGTGCTAAAGCTCTACGATTGAAGGCGCCCGCACGCTTTTTTTGCCGTGCTTCTTTCACCTTCAATCCCGAAGGCTTTTTTTATGCCTTTAAAACGAAACCAATCAAAGGAGGTGCGGAGTATGGATTCTCCCCATTCGAGTCAATCTGAAGAAGTACCCATATACTATGACAGCAAGACAATTGATTACACGATGAGGAGACGAACAGCCGCACCTTCTGGCGAGGCCGGCACGTCTCCGTAGAGGAGGTACGAGTCCCGATGGTTCAAAACATGACCTATGACGAACTCATTTTACGCATCATTATTTTACTGCGAGACGGGAAAATCAGGGATTTCAGAAGTGTTATTGATGAGCTTCAGCCCTATGACATGGCATTTATTTTTAAAGAAATGCCGGAAAAACACCGCGCCCGCTATTTATCTTATTTAACTGTAGACGATATCACTGATATGATCGGGGAGCTGGAACGCGAATTTCAGCTTGTCGTCTTAAATAAAGTCGGAAAAACAAAAGCAACACTGGCGATGAACAAAATGGACAACGATGACCTTGCTCAATTGCTTGAAGAAATGGACGAAGAACTGAAGGAACAGCTTTTGTCCAGCATGGAAGCGTCAGAGTCAAAAGCTGTACAGCTCTTAATGAATTACCCGGCTGATTCAGCGGGACGCATGATGACAAACCGGTATGTGTGGATTCCTCAGCATTACACGGTAAAAGACGCGGTCGTCAAACTGAAAAGCTTCGCTGAAATAGCTGAATCGATCAACTACTTATATGTTATTAATGAAAGCAAACAGCTGGTTGGGGTTCTTTCCTACCGCGATTTGATACTGGGTGAACCTGAAGAAAAGGTGCAGGATTTAATGTTTACCCGCGTCATATCAGCAGATGCTCTTCAGGACCAGGAAGAAGTTGCCCGCCTGATTGAACGTTACGATTTTTTGGCAATACCGGTTGTAGAAGAAAATAACGTGCTTGTCGGCATTGTGACGGTCGATGATATTATCGACGTCGTTATTCGGGAAGCTGATGAGGATTACGAAAAATTTGCCGCTTCCGGTAAAGACATCACCTTTGACACAAAAGCTTACGTGGCGGCATACCGGCGCCTGCCATGGCTGATTTTACTCTTGTTTATCGGACTGATTTCAGGAAGCATTATCAGCTATTTTGAAGATGCGCTGAAGCAGGTTGTCGCGCTTGCGTTTTTCATGCCGATGGTGTCAGGGATGACAGGAAATACGGGAACACAATCTCTTGCTGTTGTCATCAGAGGTTTGTCTAAAGAAGAAATGAACAAAAAAACGATTGTGCGCCTGATCTTCCGAGAGTTCAGAACAAGCATTTTTATCGGAGCGGTTTGTTCTGTGCTGATTGCGATTGTCTCCATCATATGGCAGGGGAATGCGCTTTTGGGATTTGTTGTCGCCTCTTCACTGTTCTTAACCTTAATCATCGGCACGATGTCAGGAACGATTATCCCTATTATTTTGCACAAACTGAAAGTAGACCCGGCAATTGCTTCTGGACCGCTGATTACAACGTTAAACGATATTTTATCTTTATTAATCTACTTTGGCATTGCCACTGCATTCATTCACTCATTATAAACGTAAAAAGTCCGTCTCAACTGCGAGCCGGACTTTTATTATTTAACGGTTTTTGTACCGAAAGTGAGCATTAAGCTGCCCCTCCAGCATTTTTTTCCGCACTTGCGGATCGTTTTTTAACATCTGTTCTTTTTTGCGCATATCCTTTAAAATCTCTGCCGTCTGTACGCCGTCTTCACGCTTATTGGCGATATCCATCAGCCGCTCCACATCGGCAAAGGAGTATTTTCTTGTCCCCCTTGAAGAACGCTGCGGGTAAATGAGCTTTCGTTCCTCATAATACCTGATCTGTCTTACGGACAATCCTGTCAATTCACTCACAATTCCGATTGAAATCACTTTTTTGTCTTTATAAGAATGATCTTCTGTGGTCATTTTTCCACCCCTGGATGTCTTTTGATAATAGTATATAAAAAACAAAGAGAAAAAACCTGACGCTTGTCATATTTTCTAACATCAAATAGAAGATTTTTGAAAAAATACGGAAGAAAAATTAACAAGAATAATGCGTAACACCCAAGCGCGTTTTATCCTTTATGTAACGAATCAAACGAGGAGGAAGGATAATCATGGAGGAAGAAAAAGCGGTCTCACTGGCAAAAGAAATTATAGAGTTGGATATCAAGCGTGATGAAATGCTGGAGACGTTTATGCAGCTTGCCGGAGAACAGGCTTTTCAATTATTAAGATCGGTTCAAAACGGACAATACCGAAAATCTTCGTAAACATAAATTCTTTACATTAGATTCATACCACGTTCATTTAAAAAGAGTATCTTTTGTATAGGATACCTCAAAATGAAGGAGGACGCTATGAGTAATTTATTGAAATCCGCTTTAGAAAAAGAACGGAGCCATTATTCTGAAAAACTCTATCAGATAGGGGTTTATAATAAAGAGGTCATGAACAAAATGACGATTTCTGAGCTTCGGAAAGAATACGCTTATTTCTTTCGAAGCATTACAAATCATAAAAATTATCCTTATACAAGATAATGTATAAGGATTTTTTTGCTTTTAGAAGGAATTTCTCGAATTATAGCGAATACGTATAGTAAGGGACTGAACTCTTATTATATGTAAGGGTTTTCATTATTTTTTTATAAAAATCCTATATACGAGGTAGATATGATGAGATTATCGTTTAACGAAGAAGAAGTTGAGCGTGCGATGAATTTGTACAGAGTTTTTGCAAGGGCTTTCAAAAGTGTGTCCGAACATAGTATCCGTGATAGCAAAGAGCACGGTTTTAATCCCACTGAATTTGCTGTACTGGAGCTCCTGTACACAAGAGGCCCGCAAAAATTACAGCAAATTGGGTCGAGACTTCTGCTTGTAAGCGGAAACGTCACATATGTTATTGACAAACTAGAAAGAAACGGTTTTTTAGTAAGGGAGCAGGACCCGAAAGATAAACGCTCTGTTTACGCACATTTAACTGACAAGGGAAATGAGTATTTGGATAAAATTTATCCGATTCATGCACTGCGTATTGCGAGAGCGTTTTCAGGTCTTTCGCCTGATGAACAGGACCAGCTGATCGTCCTGCTCAAGAAAGCAGGCATACACAGCCAGCATTTGCTGTTTCGTTAACTATTCTACACTCTCTGTTTCAGGAGAGTGTTTTTTTGTTTCCATATGATTCTTTTTAAAACATCTTCAATCTTCCTATCAGACATTTCGCCAAGGTATCCATTGACGTGTTTTTTATACTCCTTCATCTGTTCGTTCGATTGAAAAAATGCCGCGATATTCTCTTCTGCTTTCTGCATGTCCCAGTTTCTTATATCTGTGACGAGCTTCCTCTCATGTAGAAGGTTTAAATTCATTTCCTCCTGTCCGGGCAGTGCATGATAAATAAATACCGGAAGCTGCTTCTGTAAGCACTCACTGATGGTCACGCCTCCGGGTTTAGTCATGATGCCTGTCGACTGTTCGTACAAACGGTTCATCTCTGCTTTGCTGTGAAGGTAAGGAATCGCCTCAATCAAGGGGTGGTGTAAACTTTTGACATAGGAGTAGAGCTTTTCGTTTCTGCCGCATAATATTTTGTATAAGATCTTTCCGCCTGGCGACAGTTCCTGCACCCATTTTAAAATCCCACCGACCCCCATACTGCCCCCTGTGATGATGATGGTATATGGCGGGTGGTGCTGCAATGTATCTGCTGATTCCATTTCGAAAATTCGGTGAACTGGAATGCCGGTCAAGTATATGTTGTTCTGATCGATCCCCTCTGATATTAGCTGCTTCTTTACTTCCGTGCTCGGAACAAAATGGTAATCAATGTTCTTCCGTCCCCATAATTGATTCACGAAAAAATCAGTGTATACATTCACAACCGTCAGATTCGGATATTCAGGCTTTAGTCGGTTCAGCAGATAAGAAGGCAGCGCATGTGTGCAGAAGGCGATATCAGGCTGTTTTTCTTGGAGAATGTGCCTCATTTGCTGTGTGAACAGCCATTCGTACATGAAATAGCGTTTGTCATGCTGAAATTCTCCGCAGGCGAGGAGCCTGTAAATGCCGCTGTACGTTTTCGGGAAATATTGAATCCATTTTAAATAAGCCACGGAGGACAATTTTTCTAACCGCCTATACGAATGTGAAAAGATATCAATCTTTTCAGCTGCCAGCCCTTGAGACTCTAATTCAGCCTGCAATGCATCAGCCACATGATGATGGCCGGTGGAAATGCTTAAAAAAGGAAAAATGAGAATGTTTTTCATGACAGTCCTCCTAAAAAATATGGCAACTATATTTTGAGGAGAACGTTCACAAAATATAAGGGTGTTTTTGATTATGAGGAAGGTGAAGAGATGAAAACCTGTTTCCTTTCCATATGGAGAATGGTTGATCCGATTTATTTCTTTTTTTCAAGGCTGACTTTGGTTGACAAAGATCGTAAAAGCGTCTTTCGAGTCAGGCTGACGAAGTACAAAGGACATCATGTCGTGCTTAGCGATGGAACGCATATTAGAAAAAATGATGTGCTCGTTAAAATCCACCTGCATAACATAAAGCTGATCAGGGAGCTGCAAAGCATTGAGAGCGCAGTCAGAAAGGGAATCATTATTTATCAGAAAGTATATCAATCGATGCCGCTTCTTCTTGACTATATCAACAATCATAAAAAAAGCGAGAAAATCAAAGGAATCATTGGGATTACAATGCTTGACAAAGGTGTGGAAAGGCTCGGCTTTGATGTGATCACCCCGGTGAACCCTTTTTACAGATGCTTTAAAAAAGTGTCCCATGTGCCGATTTTATATTTGACTTCAAAGCCTGTGAGCTTGCGGCATTTACCGAATTCATCCTATTTGTTTATCTCAAAAGAAAAGCTGCAGAAAACCTATCAAAAAAAAGACTGATGCCTCGGTCAGCACAGTCTTTTTTGATTAAATCTGATGAAATGTTACTTCAGGACGGCTTCCGACACGGATATTTACGCCGGTTTGTCCCAAGCCCTCGCTGATATAAAATGGTTTATCGTGATGATAATGAAGACCTTTAATCATGTTCATTCGCACGAGCTTTCCCATTTTCACCAAATGATACGGTTTTGGCCAGTGAATTTGCCCGCCGTGAAAATGCCCTGACAGCAGGTAATCATAATGAACATCTTTCATATCCAGAATAATATTTGGGTCATGTGTTAAGACAAGATGATAGCCATTTTCCAGACTTTGATAAGAGCCGGTGATATTACTCCGATTCGTACTGTAATCATCAATGCCGATAATATTGACTGGCCCTGCAGCCGTCTCGATTCGAACATGTTCATTTTGCAGCGTAGTACAGCCGTTTTCCTCTAAAACTCGCTTCAATCTCCGAAAGTCCTCTTCTTTCAATACATAATCGTGGTTACCGAACACCGCGTACATTCCATATGCAGGCTTTAGATTTTGCAAGGCGTTCAAGTAACCTGCCAGCTTCGGAATATTACGTTTCCGATCAAGAAAATCCCCGGTAAGAGCAATGATGTCCACAGGCTGATCTTTTGTTAAATGATACAGCTCCTCAGGTGAGACTGAAATGTTTTCCAAGTGAAGATCTGATAAATGAAGGATATTTAATTTTTTTCTGGCTGGAAGGCCGTCTTTTTGGTCGATTGAAATGGTGTTGACTTTCACATCTTTTGTATTGCGGTTCGCTTTATATAGAAATGGCACAAATACGAGTATGGCCAATGAAAGTAAGATTGTAAACAAAATATATCCCCTCCCTTCTATCAGTATAGTAAGTGATCAAGCCCTATGGATAGCGGGAATTAATGGGTAGAGACAGGTTGAAAAACGGATTGTCATATGATGAATGATTTGGAAGGGAAAAGGGATAATAAATTTTGACACATGAGGCAGAACATGCCGACGGAGTCAGAATAACAAATGGATGTGTAAGCAATGTTACGATTGATGAGACAACAAAAAAAAGAAACATATTATCTCTGGATCGCATTATTTCTTCTTTTATTGTATGTATCCCCGCTTTTTATTTTAAAGGAAGATGCCCATATCCGGGTCCACGATAATTTAGATTCCAACATCGCTTGGTACAAGGTTCTGGCCGATAGCGGAGAAATCGTCGGCAAGATTGACGCTGCCATTCCGCAAATCATTAACGGGCTGCCCCGGGATGCCTTTGGCACCGAGTGGAGCGGAATTGTTTGGCTCCATGCTTTCTTTTCTTCCATGACCGCCTATGCAATAAGCCAGACGGTTACAAGAGTTGTCGCTTTTTTTGGAATGTATGTGCTGCTGAAGAAACATATAATCCCGGAACCAAAAGCGGCTTTCATCCGAATTGGCGTATCGCTTGCATTTGCCTTAACACCGTTCTGGCCTTCGGGAATGCTGAGTACGCTTGGGTATCCTTTGGCACTGTGGGCTTTTTTAAATATCCGAAAAGGGGATATCTCATGGAGAGAGTGGCTGACGCTGGGCTTGCTCCCTCTATACTCAAGCTTTGTTCTAGGCTTCTTCTTTTTCCTGGCAGGGATGGCGTGTTTTTGGCTGTATGATGCCATTACAAAAAGAAGATGGAATTTGATGTTCTTAGGCAGTATTGCATTTATGACGAGTATTTATCTTTTCGTTGAATATCGGCTTGTCTATTCGATGCTGTTTGAGCACGCACCGATGCATCGTATCGAATTTATCTCATCCAGGCATGACGTTTGGCATTCTCTTCGGCTATCCGTAAAAAACTTTGTCTATGGCCATAATCATGTGATGACCGTTCATACCGTTGTCATCCTTCCGATCCTGATGGTCGTATTTGCTGCTCTGCTGTTCAAACGAAATCGGACAAAGCCAGAAAATGTTTATCTGTTTTTATGTGTGCTTAATTATGGATTGTCATTATGGTATGCGTTTTGGTTCAACAAAATTTGGGCTGTTCCAAAGCAGAAATTTGCCTTTTTAGCAGAATTTAATTTTGCTCGTTTTCATTTTCTTCGGCCGCTTGTTATATACGTGAGCTTTGCGCTTGCTTTATATCTCATTTGGCGGATGGGGAAAGGATGGAAATGGCTTGTGTACGCCGCAGTCGCTGCACAGCTGATGGTGTTGGCGCCTTTTAATGAAGAATATACGTATGGCGTTCATTACAACGCACCGACATTCAAGGAGTTTTATGCATCGGAGCAATTCAAAGAGATTAAGGAATATATCGGACGTCCTCAGGATTCGTACAGGGTGGCGAGCATCGGACTGCATCCGTCTATCGCCCAATATAACGGGTTTTATACGTTAGATACGTATAACAATCTGTACCCGCTTTCATATAAATATGAATTTAGGAAAATCATCGAAAAAGAGCTGGAAAAAAATGCTCGGCTGAAACAATATTTTGATGAATGGGGCAGCCGCTGCTACCTTTTTGTCGATGAACTCGGTAAACGATATGATTTCAAAAAGAACTCGAAGAAAACGATCAACAACCTTCAATTAAATACAGATGTATTTAAAAAAATGGGCGGACGGTACATTTTTTCTTCAGTTCCGATCATGAATGCTGAACAAAACCATCTCGCGCTCGTAAAGACGTTTGACCATAAAGATTCCGCCTGGCGCATTTATTTATATGAAACAAGATAAGGAGGATATCGATTGAAACAGTCACATCCAGTATTAACCATCGTCGTCCCGTGTTTCAATGAAGAGGAAGTGTTTCAAGAAACAAGCCGTCAGTTGACAGAGGTTGTAGATGATTTAATCGAAGAAAAATTAATTGCTGAAGACAGTAAAATTCTGTTTGTCGATGATGGCAGCAAAGATCGCACTTGGGCTTTGATTGCTATGGAGAGCATTAGAAACAAGAAGGTTACCGGCTTAAAATTAGCCTGCAATGTCGGCCACCAAAAAGCGCTTTTAGCCGGACTGCATAAAGCGAAGAATAGGTCAGACTGCGTCATTTCGATCGATGCTGATCTTCAGGACGATATCTCTGTGATCCGGGATTTTATGATGAAATATCATGAGGGCTGCGAGATCGTTTACGGTGTACGACGGAGCAGAAAAACCGATACCTTTTTCAAGCGCACGACCGCGTTAGGGTTTTATCGTCTCATGAATAAGCTCGGGATTAAATTAATTTATAATCATGCTGATTTTCGTTTAATGAATAAAAGGTCCCTCGAAGAGCTTGAGCGTTATCCGGAAGCGAATCTGTTTTTAAGAGGTATTGTCCCTATGATCGGCTTTAAATCGGCCGAAGTTTTGTATGACCGCAAGGAACGCTTTGCTGGCAAAACGAAATATCCGCTGAAAAAGATGCTATCCTTCGCTTTTAACGGGATTACTTCATTCAGTGTCGCACCAATTCGATTCTTTACGCTTTTAGGGTTTGTTTTGTTTTTCCTCAGCGCTGTGGCAGGGGTTGGCGCGTTTATTCAAAAGCTGCTCGGCCATACGAATGCAGGCTGGGCGTCTCTCATCATATCCATTTGGTTTTTGGGCGGGCTGCAATTGATGGGAATTGGCATCATCGGAGAGTATATTGGAACGATTTTTTCTGAAGTGAAAAGACGGCCGAAATACGCGATCGATATTGATTTGTATAATGAGCAGCTGAGCCCGCTTCAGCGCCAGGAAAAAGAGCGGTTAGAAAAAAAGTACAGTTAAACGGAAAGAGCTGACTTCATTAGTCAGCTCTTTTTCTTCAACTGATGCAATATGGCGCTAAGCGGTTCGTCTTGCGGGTTGCGGTAAAAATCAAAAAATGGGCAGCCCTGCTTCTTAATTCGATCGATGACCGTATCAATTGTAAACAGAGCGGGTGTTAAAGATGATTGCACCTCATGCCAATAGAGAGGGGCTGCGACAGTCCCAAGCTCATTTCCTCTCGTCGAATAGGGACAGATAATCGTTTTTCCTTCTGCATGCTGCAAATAATCAAGATACAATTTGCCGTGTCTGTTTTTAATCAAGCGTTCAGTGGTAAATAGCTCGGGAAATGCATTGGTGCAGTACTCTGCGATCAGCTGCGTAAATTGGCGTGTTTCTTCATACGTAAATGCCTCGGGAGACAAGGGAATATAAAGCTGGATGCCTTTGTTGCCGGACAGCTTCGGGTACGATGTGATGCCAAAGGAATCCAACAGCCGCTTCAGTTCATTTGCGGCCTGCACGGCCATAAGAAAGTCATCTCGCGAAGGCGGGTCTAAATCAATGACAATCTCAGCAGGACGCCTGCTTTTAATGGTTTGAAAAGGAACGTGAAACTCCAAAGCAAGCTGGTTGCAAAGCCATAGCAATGTAGACATATCCTCACAGACAATATGTTCATGGCTTCCATCATAGAAGGACTGAACAAAATCCGGCGCATAGTCCGGCTTGTTTTTTTGGAAAAATGATTCGCTCCTAGATCCATGCGGATAGCGGATGACGGTGACAGCCCGGTTTTTCAGAAATGGGAGCAGGTAGTCACTGACTTCAATCATATACTGAATAAAATCTTCTTTTGTTTTTTTATTCTTTTCAAATATGATTTTATCCAGGCTTGTGAACTGGAGCTTTGGGTGAACCGGTTTGGAGTGTCGTATGACTTGCGCATACGTGCATTCGGTCCAGTCCATTTGGAATTCGAAACCGATAAACGATACCTCTCTTAATGTGCCTTGGAGAATTGTTAAGTATTGAACAGCTGCACAAATCGAAGGTTCAAGCGTAAATTCGCCTGAGAGTGTTTGATGTCCGTGCTGTTCCATAATCTCGCGTATAGCGCTTTTTTCCTCATCGCGCATTCCGTGCGAGACTGAGGCAATCGGTGTCATTATTCCGTTTTTTAGCACCGATACCGTCAGAAACCCGTTGTTAGGGTTGAACCCTGTTATGCAAACATAAGCTTGTTTAAAGTTTTTATATTTGAGCCAATCGGACGACCGCTTCTTTTCAAGCCATTTGCTGTTTGTTTTCTTCGCTACAATTCCTTCTCCGTCATATTTTATTACCATCTCCCAGAGCTGATCAAAATGATCATAACAGGGAATGGATTGAATGGTTTCTTTTGCGTAAGGATCTGGAGATGCAGGAAGCTTTGCTGCGGATATGAGTTCACGCAGCGATTTTTTGCGGTCCAAATACGAAAGAAGCGTTACATCTTCTCCGCTTCGCTCTAACAAATCAAAGGCGAGAAAGCAGCACGGCCGCGCGTTTGCAGATTCCTGAATCTTGTCTGGCCTTTTCAAACGCCCCCGCACTTGAAGGTGTTCAAAATCTGCACGACAGGGATTCACCAAACATACGATTTCACCATCAAGTGTCAGCGGAAGCTCTTTTTCTATGTGCTGAAAGGCAGTTTTGGCGAATTGTGTGATTTCAGGGAAGGTGCTGCTGAGATCCACACCATTTCTGCTGGTTAAGGTCACACCTGAAGAATGGATGCGGAGAATACAGCGGTACCCATCATATTTTACTTCGTAACGCCATTCTGCTCCGATTGGCGGTGACGAAGTTAAGACCGGCTGCATGGTAAACGCCATGGGCTATGACGTGCCGGAGGCTTTTTTTCTAGTTGTTTTTCGTTTTTTATCTCCGGCTCCTTTCGGTTCAGCGGCTTGTGCAGGTGCGGCAGCCGGTGTCTCCCGGTTCGGCCTTCTGGTTCTGTCAATGCTGGCTTGCAGAGCGCTTACCAGGTCAATGACATCTTCACGAGGTGGCGCTTTATCAGGAGTGACGGCCGTTTCTTTATTTTCTAGCTTGTCGTTGACTCTTTGCAGCAGCGCCTGTCGGTACGTGTCTTCATATTTCTCAGGCTCAAACTCAGCAGTCAGTTCATCTATTAATGTGATAGCAGTTTGCAGTTCCTTATCGTTTACATTCGATTGATCAGGTACACCTGGGACATGAGCGGCGCTTCTGACCTCATCGGGATAATGGATAGACTCCATGACGATACAATTTTCATAAACGCGGAGAATCGCCAGCTGCTGCTTTGACCTGATTGTCATATTGGCGATACCGATCTTTCCGGTTGAGCGCAGCGCCTCACGCAGCAGGGTATAGGCCTTCGTCCCATTATCCCCGGGGCCGACAAAGTAGGAGCGGTTAAAGTAAATCGGATCAATTTCCTGAAGCTGAACAAAGTCAACAATCTCAACCGCTTTCTCCTCATGCTCCTGTTTTAAGCTTTTTAAATCTTCGTCCGTCAGCACTACATATTTCCCTTTTACATATTCATATCCCTTCACAATTTCATCAGGACTAAGAGTTTTTTCGCAATTTGTGCAAACTTTCTCGTATTTGATTGGTGCGTGATCCTCTTTATGGAGGCTGCGCAGTTTAATATCTTTATCTTCTGTGGCCGCATATAGCTTGATGGGGATGTTTACTAATCCGAAGCTGATCGATCCCTTCCACATTGTATGCATATCGATAAACCCCTTTTTTTCTTTAGTGTGAAGAGAAGGAGTACGATTCATGTGTAGTAACTTATGGGTGAAAAAAAAGCCGGCGCTGTTATTGCGACGGCTGTTCAATAATGAATTGTTCGAATTGTTCCGGAGGTATTGGCCTGCTGAAAAAGAAGCCCTGCAAATGGTCGCAGCCTTTTTCATATAGAAGCTGCTTTTGAGCTGCATTTTCCACACCTTCGGCAATCACCTGCAAAGACAGCTGATGCCCCATGGCAATAATAGCTCCGGTAATTTGCTCTGATTTAGGATGGGTCTGAATATCGTCAATAAATGATTTGTCAATCTTCAGCCTGTGAATCGGGAAGTCCTTCAAATAGCTAAGGGAGCTGTGACCAGTACCGAAATCGTCAATACTGATTCTGATTCCTAATTCTGTAAGGGATGACAAAACCTTTTTGGAGTGATCGAGATTGTCCATTGTCATGCTTTCCGTCACCTCCACTTCAAGAAGCTGCGGAGGAAGCTGGTATTTATTAAGCGTATCCTTGATGAGGGGAATCAGATCTTCGGATTGGAACTGTCTGGCGGAAATATTAATGGCGACAGAAAGATCATAGCCTTTGTCGTGCCAAATCCTTGCCTGCTTGCATGCTTCATCTATAATCCACTTTCCGATATCAATAATAAGTCCCGTTTCTTCTGCAACACCGATGAATTCTCCGGGCGGACGCAGTTGCCTGTCTGGTGTCACAAGGCGTATCAGTGCTTCTGCTCCTGTCATTTTTTGTTTTTTTACATTGAATTGCGGCTGATAATGCAAGACAAATCTATCGTTTTCGATTGCTTCTCTGAGTACCATCTCTTGGTTAAGCTTGACGGTTTCTTTGTTGCCGATTGAAAAAGAATAGTATCTGTATTTGCTTTTGTTTCGTTCTTTAGCCGCATACATCGCCATATCAGCCTTTTTCATCAATTCAAGGCCATCAGTCCCGTCTTTTGGAGATATCGCAATCCCGATACTGACAGATGTGACAAGGGTGTGATCTTGAATCTTGAAAGGTTTTTTGAATTTTTGGATAATTTTTCTTGCTAAAACATCTGCTTCGCCTGTTCCTGTATTGGCGTCTGTTAATATAAAAATAAATTCATCACCGCCAAGACGGGCGATAAATCCGTTATCAGGGACTACAGATGACAAACGTTTAGCTGCAAACTGAAGCAGTTGATCGCCGACATTATGCCCTAATGCATCGTTAATCACTTTAAACCGGTTTAAGTCGAGAAAGAAAACAACGGTGTTATAATGCAAGGAATGCTCGCGATTCAGTACCTTTGTTAGATGAGAGATGGCATGTCTTCTGTTAGGTAAGTCTGTAAGCGAATCATAATGAGCCATTCTATGGATTTCTTTTTCTGCTTTGTACTGCTTCGTCATGTCTTTGCAAATGACATAAATGCTGTCCAGTTCTTGATTGACCTCAACAGGTATGAGCGTAATATTTAAGTGAAACTGGCCTTTTTCAGTGATAAGTTCGCTATCGCTGTTCATCGCTTGTTTATCTTTTTTAACTTGCTCAAAAAGGCGCTTAACCTTCTGCGATGTGTAATTCCTCCAGTCATGCATGCTGAATCCAAATTTGCTGGTCATTTCCTCACCAGCGTGATTGGAAGATATTATGTCTCCTTCTAATGATAAAATAAAGATTGCATCAATATTGTGGACGATTAAAGACTGAAATCGCTGTTCGTTATCTTTTATGCGTTCGCTCTGTTTCATAAACTTTCGATCTGCATGAGAACTGAATAACAATAACGTTTGGATACAGAAAATAATTAAAGTAACAAAAATTGACCAATGAAACGTTTGCACCTCCATATGGCTTCCGGGCGGAGCCATGTCCTTATGGAAAGTTGCCGCAAGCATCCCTGTGTAGTGCATGCCCGAAATCCCAATACCCATTACAATTGAACTGACGACTTTATAGAATATAAGATGCTCAGAATGTTTTTTTACGGACAAGTCAAAGAATATTTTTAACGAGACGAAAGAGGCTGCAATCGCAATGATAATTGAAACTGTAAATAAAATCGGTTCGTAAATAATCATTACCCGGGAAATGGCAGACATTCCGATATAGTGCATAGAAGCAATAGATGCGCCAAGCACAACTGATCCGGTAAGCAGTCTGTAATATGTAAGAATGTGCCGGCTGACAAAATGTAATGACACAAATGATCCCGAAACAGATGCGCCAATGGCTGCCATTAAAGGCATGAATTCATATTCCATCGGCATTTCCAAATGGACGGCCATCATCCCTACAAAATGCATTGACCAAATACCGAATCCCATAATAAGTGAGCCGCCGATCAGCCAAATTTTACTTTTTAAGCCTGTGTTGATGGTGACTTTCCTGGAAAGTTCAAGGGAAATATACGAGGCGGTACAGGCAATTAGAATAGATAAACATATGAGCGTCGTATTATATGTAACGTGTATTTCCAAATGGAGATTCCCCCCGTATCGTGTGTTCCAGTCTTGTTGACTCTCTTTATTATCGGCTGCTTAACCGCAGAGTTTCAGCCTTCAAAACGATAGAAATACGAGGGAGATCTATTTTTAGTTCAACTGACCGTGAAAAATGTGTTAAAATCATCTTGACGTTTTCCGAAAAAACAAAAATGTATGATACATAAACATGAAACAAGGGAGTTGGCGGCTATCGAAGAGCTGGTTATGTCATGGATAGAAGCATTTAAAAGCTTATCTTATTTTGGAATATTTCTAGCGCTCAGTATTGAGTTTATCCCGGCCGAAGTCGTTTTGCCGCTCGCGGGCTATTGGGTATCTAAAGGCGATATGACACTTGCCGGCGTTGTTTTGGCAGGATCGCTTGGAGGAGTGGCCGGTCCGCTTACGCTGTATTGGATAGGCCGGTACGGAGGAAGGCCGTTTCTTGAACGTTTTGGGAAGTATCTCTTTATTAAACCTGAAGCGCTTGATAAGTCAGATAATTTTTTCAAAAAACATGGGGGTTTTGTCGCCTTCAGCGGCCGTTTCTTGCCTGGCATCAGGACATTGATTTCCATACCGTGCGGAATTGCAAAAATGAATGTTTGGGTGTTTTCGCTTTATACATTCATTGCTATGCTTCCGATTACATTTGTATATGTTTATCTCGGCGTGAAGCTCGGTGAAAATTGGAAGGAAGTGGGCTCTATTCTTGATCAATATATGCTTCCGATCGGGATAGCGATTTTGGCGCTATTCCTGCTCTACTTACTGATGAAAAAGAGGAAGAAACGCACGCATTCCGAACAATTATCTGTATTTTTAAAAAATAAACGTTGACAAATCATTGCGCTGCGCATATCATTGACGTATAAAATCATATTTCTTGAAATCCCAAAGGGGAGTAGCGTCCGGAATGTCTTCCGGAAACAAAGTCGTCATTTCATGGATTGTATCCATCGGCTTTGTTGGCATGCCTGAATTCATGTCTAGCAAGACCTTTGCCTTATGTCGGCAAAGGTCTTTTTTGCATGGTCCGGCCGGCATAAGATCGGATGAAGAGAAAGAAAACAACTTTTTTGGGAGGGTATCATTTATGGATGCAGCATTATTATTAGAGTATGGTTGGGTTCTTCTCGTCTTGATCGGGCTGGAAGGGATTTTAGCCGCCGATAACGCGCTGGTTATGGCGGTAATGGTAAAACATTTGCCGGAGGAAAAAAGAAAAAAAGCGTTATTTTATGGATTGGCAGGGGCTTTTGTTCTGCGATTTGGCTCTTTATTTGCCATTTCATTTTTGGTCAACGTATGGCAGGTTCAAGCGATTGGCGCGATCTATTTGCTGTATATCTCAGCAAGCCACTTATTGAAAAGATATGTATTTAAGAAAGAAGACACACATAAAGAGACGAAGCAAAGCGGTTTTTGGCCGACTGTTTTAAAAGTTGAACTGGCAGATATCGCGTTTGCTGTTGATTCCATCTTAGCAGCAGTAGCGCTGGCGGTTACACTTCCTGGGACATCACTCCCGAAGATCGGCGGACTTGACGGAGGACAATTTCTCGTCATTTTGGCCGGCGGTATCATCGGACTGGTGATCATGCGGTTTGCGGCTTCCATGTTTGTGAAGTTATTAAAGGAACGTCCAAGCCTAGAAACAGCAGCCTTTGTGATTGTCGGCTGGGTCGGAGTAAAGCTTGCTTTATATACGCTTGCCCATCGCGACATAGCAGTTGTTTCTGAGCACTTTATCCATTCTGGAACATGGAAGCTGATATTCTGGGGTGTCTTAGCAGCAATCGCGGTTTGCGGCTGGTTTATGTCAGGTGGGAAAAAACAGCCGGAGGGCGCACAAAACGAACAAAAAAACAGCACCCGTGAACGGACGTAATCTGAAAGACTCTGCTTAAAAGCAGAGTCTTTTTGTGTTTGAAGCGTTTTCATAAGCGAAATAAAATAACATTTTTATAACATCTTTGTTACAAAAAACATGCATAAAACCCCCTTAATTCTTTAGAAAGGCACGAAATCATGTATAGGACGTCAGAATGGTTTGTCATAATTGAGACATTGGAAATCAATATTTCTTTTTCTCCTTTGCGAATCCCTATCAAATTAGCTATCATTAATGAGTAGTTATAGGGAGGAACTGAGGTGAAACCAGTGCTTAGCCTTTTGTTTAAATTGGGAAAAAAGAAGCAAACACTTGAAAAAGCTGTTGAGAGTATACAAAAAGGCAATAAAGATCTGCAAAATGAATTAATACAGCAATATAAGCCATTTATCGCAAAGACGGTTTCATCCGTTTGTAAACGATATATAGATGAAAAAGACGATGAGTTCAGTATTGGACTGATCGCGTTTAATGAAGCTATAGAAAAATATTCACCTGAAAAAGGAAATTCTCTGCTCGCATTTGCTGAGCTTATTATAAAAAGAAAAGTCATTGATTACATTAGAAAAGAAGCCAGAAGCGCACAAAATATAAATATCGATTTACAGGAAGGAGACGATCAGGAGTCATCACAAAGCCTGATTGAAGCCGAGCTTTCCATAGATGAATACCGCCGTCAGATTGAACAGGAGCAGAGGCGGGAGGAAATCCTCTATTTTCAAAAGCAGCTCAAGGATTATGGTTTATCGTTTAAAGAACTGCTTGAAAATTCTCCAAAGCACACGGATGCAAGGCAAAACGCCATAAAGGTGGCAATGACGCTTGTTGAACATGAAGAATTGGCCGCTATCCTGTATACAAAGAAGCAGCTTCCGGTCAAACAGCTTGAACAGCTTGTCTCTGTAAGCCGAAAAACGATTGAGAGAAACAGAAAATATATTATTGCGATGTGTATTATCATTACGGGTGATTATATTTATTTAAAAGATTATCTTAAAGGGGTGCTGCACTCATGAGAAGAGGGATTATAGTAGAGAAAAATAAAAAATTCGTCACGTTGCTGACCCCTGACGGACAATTTTTAAAAGCCAAAAATGATCGACACAGCTATGAAATCGGAGAAGAAATCATGCTTCCGAGTGAAACACGCATGGGCAGAAGGGCCAGCTTTTTTGATTTTTTTAAACTGCGCCCTTTCAAAATGGGGATTTTTACGATGACTGCTATTATGCTCTTTATTTTTATAGTTCTCCCCGTTTTTTCTAATAATAAGGCCTATGCGTATATGACAATCGATATCAATCCAAGCGTCGAAATGGCGTTAAACAGCGATTATGAAGTGATTGAACTGACGCCTCTAAACGATGAGGGACAGAAAGTCGTGAATGATATAGATGATTGGGAGAAGACTGATTTTAAAAAGGTGATTGACGATATTATAACCGACTGCAGTGAACACGGGTATGTAAAGAAATCGAAAGAAATATTGATTTCCACTGTTTATGAAAACACAGAAGACAATACATATAAAAAGGCTGTGAAAAAACAGCTGAATGATGTGACTGAAAAATATAAAACGACATACCGCATGGAATCTCTCGAGTCAGATATGCAAACGAGGGAAAAAGCGAAGAAAGAAGGCGTCTCAACAGGCAGCTACATCAAATCAAATGAAAAGAATGACAATAAAGATTTAAAGGATGACTCCAGCAAACCATCCGGGGAAGAGGATCAAAAGAGTGATGAAAATGAGGATGAAAACACCGATCAAACTGACACCCAGGATAGCAAGCAAGGAGATAATGAACAGCTGAATGATGTGGATTCCGGAGACCAGAAAGAAGAGAAAGCGGATGACCAGATTGATGATAGTGACCAAGATAAAAAAATAAAGGAATCAGATGAAAACACAAATACCGAAAAAGATGGGGACCATGAGCAAACCCCAATACAAGATCCTCAAGATAAAGGAAATGAAAATAACGGCGCTGACAAGGGCCAAAGCCAATATCACAGGGACTGGAACAATGGTGAACAAGGCAAGAACCGTTCTTCGTCCAGAAGGGATAACGCTTCAGACCGACGTAATCCAAACGGCTACAGCAGTGATAATAATTCAGCTCAAAATGAAGATTCGCCGAGTGCCCCCGGCGAATAAAGACCTGAATTTATTTAGTTGTGCCATTTAATTGTGATTGTGCTTGCTGTACCAGCCGCTTTGTCATTTCTCCGCCTACAGAGCCGTTAGCGCGTGCGACTGTATCAGAACCAAGGTTCACACCGAATTCTTGAGCCACTTCGAGTTTAAATTGGTCTAGTGCCTGCTCCACCCCTGGAACAACGAGTTTATTTCTGCTCGCCATCTTTTTCATCTCCTTTTTCGATAAAGAAATTCTTAACGCGTATTTAGTTTGAAATATACGGGGTTTATTTATGCTGGCAATTGTTGTGGAGAAAAATAAAACCCCGGCCTCTGAGCCGGGGTGACGCAGACTATAGAATGTCTGCTGTCATTTTATGTGCGGTTGCCTGAATATGGAACGTCAAAATGGAGAGGACTGTAATGGCGATAATTTGTCTGATTTTAAGCCATTGGCTGTCATTCAGTTCTTCAAAACGGTGACGGAGACGCTCTGTCTCCTGTTCGGCGATCTCCTGCAGATTTGATTCTTTCATCGAAGGAGTATCTTGGTGATGGATGGCATCAAGCACATATGCGCAGCTTTCATAATAAGCAATCGGGCTGATGACATCATCAGATCTGTCTGAGATTGTGTTAAAGGCCACTTTTAAAATAGCCCGTATGTGTTCAAAGTCATAAATGGATTTTAAATCACGTACAATTAAAAGAATAACTGCCTGTTCAACTGAGTATTTTTTGCCCAGCTCAGGGTGTCCGATCAGATCTTTGATATCACGCTTTACCCAGTTTTGAATCGCGGTTGACTTTAACGAAGTCAGCTCGCATAAGTTGCCAAGCTCTACGATTTCATTTGTAGAAAGACCGTATTCTTTTTTCTGTTTTTTTCGTTCATATCTTGTAAGAAATTCAGGAATTTCTAGATGATTGGCTGCTTTTTCTGCTGACATGTTCGCTGATTGGACGAGAATGTCGAGCGGGCTATGTTCTCCTTGTCCTTTTAGGGAATAGAGCAGCCGCACCATATCGGTTCGAGAGAGTTTAAAAATGTTCATTGTTCACCTCTTTAAACAATTTGACGCGGATATAGGTCTATGTATAAATTCAAAGTTCAAGCGTCAGCAAATTACATTAACATCATACGTCGAATTCCTTGCATTTTCAAATGGATGTTTTATAATTTAAATATACGGGTTCTTTTGAACTTAAAATAACGGAGGTTGTTATGGCGAAAAGAATTTTTCTGTTTATTCTAACGAATATTTTGGTGCTTACAACAATCGGGATCGTTTTGTCTGTTTTAAGCTCTGTTACAGGAGTCGGGACGTACTTTACAGCTGATGGCGGTATCGATCCAATGGCGCTTCTTGTGTTTAGTTTAGTCGTTGGATTTGTCGGTTCCTTTACGTCTCTTGCGATGTCCAGATGGATGGCAAAGACGATGATGGGCGTCAGAGTGCTGAATCCGAAAAAACATTCGCTCAGCTATGAGGAACAGCAATTGGTTGATCGTGTTCACAGATTAAGCCGCTCTGCCGGTTTAACGAAAATGCCGGAAGTCGGGATTTACCGTTCACCTGAAGTAAACGCGTTTGCGACTGGACCGTCAAAACGCCGTTCACTTGTTGCAGTATCGTCAGGGCTGCTGGAGCAGATGGATGACGCAGCGGTTGAAGGTGTGCTTGCCCACGAGGTCGCGCATATCACAAATGGTGATATGGTAACAATGACGCTTTTACAAGGTATCGTTAATACCTTTGTCGTCTTTTTATCGCGTATCGCCGCTTGGATAGCAAGCCGTTTTGTCAAAGAAGATCTAGCGCCGATCGTTCATTTTATTGCAATGATTATTTTTCAGATTGTCTTTTCGATACTTGGGAGCCTGGTTGTGTTTGCGTATTCACGCCATCGTGAATTCCATGCTGACAGGGGAGGAGCGGATCTTGCCGGCAAGGACAAGATGATTCATGCGCTGCGGACGCTTAAAAGCTATTCTTCCCGGATTATGGAAGACGATCAGACAGCTGTCCAAACGTTAAAGATTAATGGCAAGAAGCGCTCTTCACTTTTCTCTACTCACCCTGATTTAGATGAGCGAATCAGACGGCTGGAAGCTAAATAATACAAACACATTGTTCCTCTGAGAGAATTCTCAGAGGTTTTTTATTTTATCCATTGACTAAAATCATAAAAAAATAAGCAAGTTAAGAAAATGTTTCGTAAAAGCCTTTAAAAATGGACCTAATATCTTTAGAATAATTACCGTACTTAAAAAGAGAGGCAGAAGGATTTTACATGAGATTAAAGTTTGGAAAATTGATACAGGCCTTGTCACCGGCCCAGCTGATCGCATTATATTATTTTCTTGCAGTTACTGTGGCCGTTATATTGCTGAGTTTGCCGGCGGCCCATAAACCGGGGGCGGATTGGACGTTTATTGATGCGCTTTTTACAGCTGTCAGTTCAGTCAGTGTAACGGGGCTGACAGTTGTTGATACAGCTGATACATTCAGCACAATAGGGATTTTTATATTAGCATTTGTTCTGCAATTTGGCGGAATCGGAATTATGACGCTCGGAACGTTCATTTGGCTGATCATGGGAAAACGAATCGGGCTGAAAGAACGGAAGCTGATTATGGTTGATCAAAACCAATCCCAGTTTTCAGGAATTGTCAATCTGATGAAGCAGGTACTGTTTCTGATCTTGTGGATTGAATTTTTTGGCGGGCTGATACTCGGCACATATTTCTTAACCTACTATGACTCCTATCAGGAAGCTTATTTACACGGATTTTTTGCCAGTATCAGTGCAACGACAAACGGCGGATTTGATATTACCGGTAATTCGATGATTCCATTTCGCCACGATTACTTTGTGCAGTTTATTACAATGCTTTTAATTATATTTGGAGCGATTGGATTTCCCGTGCTTGTTGAAGTAAAGGATTTCCTGTTTTCAAAACATCGGCGTTATCCATTTACGCTTTTTACAAAGATTACGACGATTACGTTCGGCTCACTTGTCTTGTTTGGAGCCATTGGCATCTTTGCCCTGGAAGCAAACCATGCGTTCGCAGGAAAATCATGGCATGATATTTTGTTTTTGTCCCTGTTTCAATCAACGGCAACCCGAAGCGGAGGACTGGCAACAATCGATATCAGCCAATTATCAGATTCCACACTCTTTTTTATTTGTGCGCTGATGTTTATTGGAGCGTCGCCAAGCTCAGTCGGGGGAGGCATACGGACAACGACTTTTGCTTTGAACCTTCTTGCGCTGTTTCATTTTGCCCGCGGCAATAAGGCCGTAAAGGTATTCAAACGGGAGCTTCACCCTGCTGACTTGATGAAGTCGCTTGTTGTCACGATGATGGCGATCCTGCTCGTTTTTGGCGCGACACTCATTCTGACCATTACAGAAAAGCATTCCCTGCTGGAGCTTTTGTTTGAAGTGTGCTCGGCATTCGGTACAACCGGCCTGTCGCTTGGAATTACGGCAGATTTGAGCAGTGTTGGAAAATGCGTCATTATGATTGTCATGTTTATCGGGCGAATCGGTATCCTGACCTTCCTGTATCTGATCGGAAGAAAGGAAATTGAAGCGAATTATCACTATCCGAAGGAAAGAGTGATTATCGGATAGGCCAAAACACCGCATATTTTGCGGTGTTTTTTGATTGCCAAAAAAAAGATGTGTGCCTCCTGTTCAGTTGGAGAACCTAACTTCGACAGGTGCAATTTACGCTCCTGCATCTTAAAATGTCTGAAAACTGGCGAGGAGGATTCGTATGAAGCGTAAAGCTGAAGTGAATGAAGCCATTAAAAATAACAATACACCTACCGAGAGCATGGACCCCAATTCATATAAGACACAATATCATGACGACCCCAATTTTAGAGGGGCAAACCGCAATTCCAAACAGGGCCAGCAGGGAGGCATGTAATTGTGAAGAAAAACCGTCATAGCAGAGACATGCAAAATCATAAAAAGCCTATGAATAAAAAGGTGCTGGAGGAAGAATTCTCAAGTGAACTTGGGGATTACAATGCCGGAAAGATCATCGAAACGCTGGAAGTCACCAAGCCTGAAAAGAAAAAAGAAAAAAACAAAAAACAACAATAAAAAAAGACCTCTTAGGCGGCGTCCCGCTTAAGAGGTGCTTTTCTATTTTAAATAAGCATTTTTGCCCGTTCCTCTGACAAATTGCAATAAGCTGGTCATCCTCAGCTCAATGAAGGGCTGAGCGACTGTCTTAACAAAGTTGCTGGAGAGGACTGATGTCAGGGCTGCTGTTAAAAGCAAGAGGATCACTAAGCTTTGATAGTCAGTAAGCCAATCCTCAAGCCCGACCTGCCGTAATGTTTTAATAATAAACCCGTGAAGCAGATACACGTAAAATGTCCGGGTTCCCCATCTGGTAAAGAAATACCGTTTTTGCGGAACAAGCGCTAAAAAGCTGAAGGTTGCCCCAAAGGCGAGTACATACCAGCCGATTCGGGATAGTCCGCTTACCAGGGTAACGTCTCCAAATGAAGAATACGGTTTTGAACCAAACAGAAAAGAATAGTCAAAATCGATGCCCCAGCAGATGACGAATACTGCGGCAAGCACTCCGAGCGCAATTTGTTTGCCGCGTTTTGATCTCAATAAATCAAAATGATGTTTATTTAAATAAAAACCGACAAGGAACATCGGTAAGAATACGAATGTCCGTGACAAGCTCAGCGTGCTGCTGACAAAGTCCAGATAACCGATCAGCACGGCGATTCCGCAGCTGACAAACAGCGCCCACTGCTTTGAAAGCTTTGAAAAAGGATATAGGAGCAGGTTCCAAAAGAATAAGCTTACAAGAAACCATAACGACCATTGCGGATCAATCGGGTTCACATTTGCCATGCTTTCATCTTGCATAATGTAATAAAAGACGGAATAAATGATTTGGAAAATCAAATACGGAATAATCAGCTTGACCGCCAGCTTTTTTACATATCCCGCCCGTTTAAAGCCTTTCGCGAAATAACCGGATACAAGAATAAATGCAGGCATATGGAATGTGTAAATGAACTTGTAGAGGTAGAGCATAAAATGATTATCATTAATAAAGGAACGAAGGATATGACCGAATACAACAAGGAATATCAATAAAAATTTTGCGTTATCGAAATAACTGTCCCGCGATTTACTCATAGCATCACCTTCTCTTTCATCAGTCACTAAGAGATTATTCCCTGCTGGTACATATTTTAAAATAAAAGATGAAAAAGGAATCTAAAAAAATGCTGATTGTTAGGTCGATGTAAAGTGACGGTAAGGATCGTAGAAAATGTCTTCGTAATGTAATGGTGCTGAAATTTTCTGAAATTTATAGGGCAAATGAAGGAAGTTCCCGCATTTTGTAGAAATATTGAGGGATAGGTTTTGAAGAAGGAGTGTACATGCATGGAAACTCTTGGTGTCCAGACAAACTCGGAGCTGCGAGAGGAACTGAATCGTCTCAAAGAAGAAAACGCGCGACTGAAAAAGGAATTGAATCAGCATCAAGTGATTGTCAACAATACGCTCGATGCTATTTTTATTTGTGATAACGAAATGCGGATTGTTCAGGCAAATGAAGCAACAGAAAGGATGCTTCAAGTTGACTCGGAAGATTTGAAAAAGCGTTCTGTCTTGGATTTTTTGTTTTCCATCCCAAAGGATGAACTGAATCTTTCCGTAAAGAAGTTTTTTAAAAAAGGCTTTCTGTGGAAGGAGGTTCCGATCAGGCTTGATTGCGGGGCAACAAAATACATAGAGTTTCTGGCCAAAAGAGGTATTGGCGAGGATTTCTTTTTTGTTGTCATGAGGGACATATCTTCTAAGAAGATTCTGGAGCGGGAATTCTCTATGAATGAACAGCTTTTTAAGGACTTGTTTGACAGAGCAGTTGACGGAATCGTCCTGTTTGATAAAGATGGCGGTTTTATTGATGCCAATTTGTCCTTTTGTAAAAGCTTTGAAATCAATCATAATGAGCTGTCTCATTTATCTTTGTATGAGTTCATAGACAGCGGCTCACGAAAAGATTTCGACAATATCTGGAAGGCGCTCAACCGCAAGGGAAAAGCGAAGGGGGAGCTGCCTGTCAAGCTTCGTTCAGGAGTTCAAAAACTATTTGAATTCACGATTACATCAAACATCATCAGCGGTTTTTATATGTCCATTATGAGGGATATCACAGAGAAGCGGTCTATGGAGCTGCAGCTCTTTAAAAGTGAGGAGCGCTTCAGAGAAATCTTTGAAAATGCAATGGACGCCATCATCATCTGGTCGAATGACGGAAGAATCGTAAAAGCGAATCAATCAGCCTGTAAAATTTTTGAGCTGCCGATGAATTTGCTGTTGAAAAGAAAGCTGTGTGATTTTCTCGTTGACTCGCAGCAAAAATACAGCATAACGAAAAGGAAATACGCAAAATACGGAGAGATCAGAGAAGAGCTACTGTTTCAAATGGGGAACGGGCAGTTCAAAGAGCTTGAATTTACTTCAAAACGGACAATCCTTGAAAATCAGCATTTGACGATCTTAAGAAATGTAAGCGACAGAAAGCGGATGGAAAAAGAGCTTCGGGAAAGCGAGTTGAAATTCAGAAAAGTGTTCAACGGCTCAATGGACGGAAATGTATTGTTCGACAATCAATACAGGATCATCGACGCCAATCCATTAGCAAGCCATATTTTGGGCCTGTCACATGAAGAGATAAAACAGCACAGCCTGTTAGATATTATTTCTGCTTATGAAATAGAAAATCTGGCATCACCAGCAAGGCAGATTAATTTTGATGAAATGGACAACGAAATTCCATTTTTGCTGAGCAGCAGTGATAACAGAAAACTCGAATTCTCATTTAAACGGAATATTATTCAAAATATGAACTTGGCTATCTTTAAAGACGTAACAGAGCGAAAAGAATTGGAGGAGCGCCTGCGCAAATCAGATACCCTTCATGTTGTCGGCGAACTCGCAGCCGGCATTGCTCATGAAATTAGAAATCCGATGACTGCTCTTAAAGGCTTCATTCAGCTTCTGAAAGGGAGTGTCGAGGGAGACTACGCCCTTTACTTCAACGTGATCACCTCAGAACTAAAGCGCATCGAATCCATCATCACCGAATTCTTGATTTTAGCCAAGCCCCAGGCCATTATGTATGAGGAAAAACATGTTACCCAAATTATGAGGGACACGATAGACCTTCTAAATGCGCAAGCCAATCTCAGTAATGTACAAATGCAACTTGATTTAATTGACGACATTCCCCCGATTTACTGTGAACCGAATCAGCTGAAACAGGTTTTTATCAATATATTAAAAAACGCCATCGAAGTGATGCCTGACGGCGGAAATATTTTTGTAACGATAAAGGCATTGGATCAAGATCATGTTCTTATCTCCTTAAAAGACGAGGGAATCGGAATGACAGAAGATAAATTAAAGCGACTTGGTGAACCGTTTTATACGACAAAGGAACGGGGAACTGGACTTGGGCTTATGGTAAGCTATAAAATTATTGAAGAACATCAAGGCGAGATTATGGTAGAAAGTGAAGAAGGGAAGGGCACCGTTTTCCATATTACGCTTCCTGTCAGACAGAATGCTGAAGAAAGAAGGAAAGATGAATGAACTACTATACGACAGCCGAAACGCCGCTCGGTGAACTTATCATTGCTGAAGAGGAGGACCGGATCACTCGTCTATTTCTCAGTCAGGAAGATTGGGTGGATTGGAAAGAAACGGTTCAGAATACTGAGCACAAGGAAACATCTAATCTTGCAGAAGCGAAACAACAGCTTCAAGAATATTTCGCAGGCGAAAGGAAGACATTCTCCCTGCCGCTCAGCCAAAAGGGCACTCCTTTTCAGCAAAAAGTGTGGCAGGCGCTGGAGAGGATTCCATATGGTGAATCCCGAAGCTATGCGGATATTGCCGCTGCGGTCGGCAGTCCTAAAGCGGTGCGCGCTGTCGGGCAGGCTAATAAACGTAACGACCTGCCGATTTTTGTCCCGTGCCACAGAGTGATCGGCAAAAACAGTGCGTTAACAGGATACGCCGGAAGCAAAACGGAGATCAAAGCATTTTTGCTAAACATCGAGCGAATCTCCTATAAAGAAAAATAAAACATATGGCACGTTCCCTTTTTTTCACGGCCGACATATCATTTTATTAAGTTAAAAAAGTTGGTCTGATGAAAAAGGAGGACAAAGCAATTGAAGCCGAGCCGCTCTGAGAAACTTGCCGTTTTTGCCGAACTGTTTGTGAAACTGCATATCTTATCAAGCGCTCAAAAAGATGAAATCATCAATGTTAACAAAAAGAAACAAAAAAACCGCTGACTCGGCTCCAAATGAGCAAAGTCCAGCGGTTTTTTAATGCACCTTTTCTCCTCTAAACAGCTGTTCAATCTCTTCTTCATAGTTTCCGGTCATAATCCCTTTTTCTGTGATGATTCCTGAAATGAGATCATGAGGTGTAATGTCGAAAGCGGGATTAAAGACAGGCACATTGGATGGAGCGGTCCGAACTCCGGAAATCTGCCTGACTTCCTCGGGATCGCGTTCCTCTATCGGGATATCAGCACCGCATTTGACCTTTGTATCAAATGTAGATAAAGGTGCGGCGACAAAAAACGGAATATCAAAGGCGTTTGCTAAAATAGCAAGACCGTATGTGCCGATTTTATTTGCCGTATCACCGTTCTTTGCAATTCGGTCGGCTCCGACGATAACAGCGGAAATTTGTTTTTCCTTCATCGTATGGGCAGCCATGCTGTCTGTGATCAGAGTGACATCAATGCCCCCCTGCATCAGCTCCCAAGCAGTAAGGCGTGAACCTTGCAGGACAGGCCTTGTTTCACAGGCATAAATGTGTAATCCCAAATCTTTTTGTTTGGCCAAGTAAAACGGAGCTAGCGCCGTTCCATAGCGGCTTGTCGCGATTGAGCCGGCATTGCAGATTGTCATGATCCTGTCGCCTTTTTTGAAAAGCTGCAGGGCGTTTTGGCCGATCAGCCGGCACGTTTCCTCATCCTCGACCTGAATCTGAATGGCTTCATGGACAAGGTTTGTTTTTGCTTCATTTACGGAAATCGCGTTTTCGACCGAATGACTCAGTCTCTCAAGCGCCCATGACAAATTAATGGCGGTAGGCCGCGAGCTGTTTAAATATTGTTTAATGTCTTCCAGTCTGCGGCGGAATTCCGTGACATTGTCTGTTTCAATGTCTTTGGCAGCAAGCGCCAGTCCGAAGGCAGCCGTAATGCCGATCGCCGGAGCGCCCCTTACTTTGAGCGTGACAATCGCATCAAATACATCCTCTTTCGTCGTCAGCTCCAAATATTCCGTCTCATCAGGAAGCTTTTGCTGATTTAAAATGGCAATAGCTGTTTCTTTCCATTCAACAGAACGTGGAACAGCAAATGAATGGGTCATGAATAGATCATTCCTTTACAAGTAACTTAAATAATTCAATAACATCTGTTATCGTTTTGAATTCCGAACGTTTTTCGATAAAGGCTGTGCCGGTTTCGAGCGCCAAGCGTTTTCTGCCGATTCGTTTATCAAACGGCACGATCGTATCCAGGTCAGCTACATGGGCAAGGCCGATCGTGCGTCGTATCAGCTCACAGCCCGCAAATCCGATTGCTTCTTCAAAAATATGGCTGAGCGTATCAGTGAGGTAACCGTCGATGTTGGCGTAAACATCCAGACTGTCCTTCTGCCAGGCTTCACTAAACGTCTCTTCAAACGTTTCCCAGACCTGGTTGACATGTTCATATAACGGCTCTCTGTCAGCCCCGTCACGGCTGAGTGCGTTCAAAAATAAGTTGGCGATAAATTGCCCTACATCAAAGCCGATCGGTCCGTAAAAAGCAAACTCAGGATCAATCACCTTTGTTTCGTGCTCACTTGCGAAAATGCTTCCTGTATGCAAATCACCATGAATCAACGTTTCTGCAGACGTTAAAAATGACTTTTTCAGCTTAGCGGCTTCGATTTTAACGCTGTCATTATTCCAAAGCTTTTCGACAAAAGGACGAAGCTCTTCTTCAAAATCATTTGTGTCATGGTCGAAGAAAGGATCTGTAAAAACAAGTCTTTCCGTAATGTCGCATAGCTCTGGATTTGTAAACTGTTTAACAAGCTGTTTTTTCACCTTAGGTTCAAGCGCGTAATCTGACGAGTAGAAAAGTGTTTTTCCTAAAAATTCACCGATGTGCTGCGACAGATGAGGATAGTTTTCACCCTCAATGAGTCCTTTTCTTGCGATCTTGAGGTGAGAGAGATCCTCCATGACGGTAACCGCCATTTCCGTATCAGAATAAAACACTCTTGGAACCAGGTGAGGCACATGCTCGCCCTGACGGATGAGAGCGCTGCTTTCGATTCTTGCACGGTCGATTGTCAGCGGCCAGCTTTCCCCCACCACTTTTGCATACGGAACCGCCTGTTTAATGATCAATGCTCTGTCATGTTTTTGATCATAAATATGAAAAACGTAATTTAAGTTGCCGTCTCCGATCTCCTGGCATGTCAGCGTGCCTTTGCTTGGAAATAGGCCAAGCTTCACCGCCAACGCCACAGCGGAGCTTTCATTTAACGTTTCGTATAAAGGTGTTTTTGTGACTCCCATCATCATAACCTCCAATTATGTAATCACTTAATATGTGGCCGTAAAAAAGCCTCCTTCTCAGAGAGAAGGAGGCTTAACATCTATGTCCGCCTCTCTTATCTCTCAGATCAGATCTGAATGGAATTAGCACCGTGCCTTAAGAGACCAGCGTCTCGGCGCGAAAAAGATGCGCCCCATTTCACAATGGAATTACGGTCGGTTGCTGTTGGGGTCAAAAGGCCAAATCCCTCGCCCAACTCTCGATAAGAGAATATATTCACTTGTTTGACAATTCTAATTTATCAGTTGATGAACATGGTAACAGGTAATTTAGTTAGTTGTCAATATATTTTTTAATATAAATCTTTTCTGATATCATCGAAAACAGGAATGCTCTCCCGAACTTCTGCGCTTTCTTGAAGGTCGATTTCCGCTCGGACTATGCCTTCTTCCCGGCCGCCTTCAGCAAGTACACGCCCCCATGGATCAATAATCAGGCTATGTCCTGCAAATTCATTATCCGGATTTGAACCGGTACAATTGCAGGCTGCGACAAAGCATTGGTTTTCAATGGCCCGCGCAATAAGCAGGCTTTTCCAATGATCAAGGCGGGGAAGAGGCCATTCCGCAGAAATAAACAGCACGTTGGCGCCTTTTGTCGTATGTTTTCTGATCCATTCCGGAAAACGGATATCGTAACAGATCAATCCTGAGCTTTTGACGCCGTCAAGCTCAAAGTATCCGTCTTCGGAACCAGCTGATAAATACAGATGCTCATCCATCAGCTGAAAAAGATGGGCTTTTCTGTACTCTTTAATGATTTGCCCTTCCTTATCCGCGATGTACATTGTATTATAAACATCAGAATTCTTCCTGACAGCGACCGATCCGGCGACAATATGAACACCATGTTTTTTTGCCGTTTTCTTCAGCCAGTTCTGAGCGGAGCGGCCGTCTTCATCAGCGAGTTCATCAAGATTGGCCAGATCATATCCGGTCGTCCATAATTCAGGCAGAACAAGAACATCAGCATGTTTGCTTTCTTCTTCGATGAAAAATTCAGCTTTTTTTATATTTTCCGAAGGTTTTCCGTATGAAATATCAAATTGAAGACAAGATATCGTCCATTTCATCTTTTTAACACCCCAAATTTTTCTTTACTTTTTTCATTTAACCATATATGATGATGGACTATCATTTCAAGATTTTTTTAGAAGGTGAGAATAGATGAAATTTGAACAGTCTCATGTATTGAAGGAATTGCCTAAACAATTCTTCGCTTCTCTGGTGCAGAAAGTGAACCGAAAGCTCGCAGAAGGACATGACGTTATCAATCTGGGACAGGGAAATCCAGATCAGCCGACTCCTGAACATATTGTTGAGGAGATGAAACGAGCTGTTGCTGATCCTGAGAATCATAAATATTCGTCTTTTCGCGGCTCATACCGTCTGAAGTCAGCGGCTGCTGCATTTTACAAAAGAGAATACGGCATTGATCTGGATCCGGAAACCGAAGTCGCTGTATTATTCGGCGGAAAAGCCGGTCTAGTCGAGCTCCCGCAATGCTTGTTGAATCCCGGTGATACGATTTTGGTTCCCGATCCGGGTTATCCTGATTACTGGTCGGGTGTCACACTTGCAAAAGCAAAGATGGAAATGATGCCGCTCGTAAAGGACAGGGCGTTTCTCCCTGATTACAGCAGCATAGCCGCTGAAGCAAGGGAACAGGCGAAATTGATGTATTTAAATTATCCGAATAATCCGACCGGAGCTGTTGCTACTTCCGAGTTCTTTGAAGATACCGTGCGTTTTGCGACTGAAAACGGAATCTGCGTCGTTCACGATTTTGCTTACGGCGCTGTAGGATTTGACGGCTGCAAGCCTTTAAGCTTTTTGCAGACTGAAGGTGCGAAGGATATCGGAATTGAAATTTACACGCTGTCAAAAACGTATAACATGGCAGGATGGCGGGTTGGCTTTGCCGTCGGAAACGCTTCGGTCATTGAAGCGATCAATCTTTATCAAGACCATATCTTTGTCAGTCTTTTCAGAGCGACTCAGGAGGCTGCAGCAGAGGCACTGTTAGCCGATCAGACGTGTGTGGCAGAGCAAAATGCCAGATATGAGAGCAGGAGAAACGCTTGGATCACGGCATGCCGGGAAATCGGCTGGGATGTAACAGCTCCTGCAGGTTCTTTTTTTGCATGGCTGCCTGTGCCTGAAGGCTATACTTCTGAGCAGTTCTCAGATCTTTTGCTGGAAAAAGCGAATGTGGCGGTTGCGGCTGGAAACGGCTTCGGTAAATATGGCGAGGGCTACGTCAGAGTCGGACTTTTAACAAGTGAAGAAAGACTTAAGGAAGCCGCTTATCGAATTGGCAAACTGAACCTGTTTACCCAAAAAAGCATTGACAAGACCTTATAACGATGGGATAATTCAAAATAATTTATAAAATCTATATTTTCTTATCAAGAGCAGGCAGAGGGACGAGCCCGATGAAGCCCGGCAACCGACTTATAAAGCACGGTGCTAATTCTTGCAGCTAGCGGCTGAGAGATAAGATTCGGACGAGAAACGAAACCTCTTTAGACGCGATTGCAGTTTGAAGAGGTTTTTTGATATGGATGAAAATGAAAGGAGCTCTGGCATGAGTGAGTTATTAGCGACATATCTCCTGACCGAACCGGGAGCCGATACAGAGAAGAAAGCAGAACAAATCGCAACAGGATTGACAGTAGGCTCCTGGACTGATCTGCCCCTTGTAAAACAGGAGCAAATGCAAAAGCATAAGGGGCGGGTGATAAAAGTTGAGGAGAGAGAGGGAACTCCTGCATCAGAAAAACAAGCGGTCATCACAATTGCCTATCCTGAAATCAATTTCTCTCAGGATATTCCGGCTTTGCTGACAACAGTGTTTGGCAAGCTGTCCCTGGACGGAAAAATCAAATTAATCGATCTTCACTTCTCTGAAGCATTTAAGCGTGCACTGCCGGGACCGAAGTTTGGCGTATACGGCATCCGGAAGCTGCTGGGAGAGTTTGAGAGACCGCTGTTAATGAGCATATTTAAAGGCGTAATCGGAAGGGACCTGAGTGATATTAAAGAACAGCTCCGACAGCAGGCGCTTGGCGGAGTTGACTTGATTAAAGACGATGAAATTTTCTTTGAGACAGGTCTAGCGCCTTTTGAAACAAGAATTGCAGAAGGAAAGCAAATATTGAAAGAAACGTATGAGCAGACCGGACATAAAACGCTGTATGCGGTGAATTTGACCGGACGTACGGCTGATCTGAAAGACAAAGCGAGACGCGCCGCCGAGTTGGGAGCGGATGTGCTTTTGTTTAATGTCTTCGCTTACGGCTTGGACGTTATGCAAGGCCTTGCGGAAGATCCTGAAATCCCAGTTCCGATTATGGCGCATCCAGCAGTCAGCGGAGCGTTTACGTCTTCTCCGTTTTACGGTTTTTCTCACGCTCTTTTACTCGGAAAATTAAACCGATATTGCGGTGCTGACTTCAGCCTCTTTCCGTCTCCATATGGTTCGGTTGCGCTTCCAAGAGCAGATGCACTGGCGATTCATGAAGAATGTGTGAGAGAGGATGCTTTTAACCAAACATTTGCGGTTCCGTCAGCAGGCATTCATCCCGGCATGGTTCCGCTATTAATGCGTGATTTCGGCATAGACCACATTATTAACGCCGGAGGAGGCGTACATGGACATCCGAACGGTGCCCAAGGCGGGGGGCGAGCGTTCAGAGCCATTATTGATGCGGTCCTAGAGGCCCAGCCGATTGATGAAAAAGCCGAACAATGCAAGGATCTTAAGCTTGCGCTAGATAAATGGGGAAAGGTTGAAGCCGTATGACGACTCGAAAACCTTTTATTATTTGTGATTTTGACGGAACAATCACGATGAACGACAACATTATAAATATCATGAAAACATTTGCTCCCCCAGAGTGGGTGGCATTAAAAGACGGCGTACTTTCCAAAACGCTGTCGATCAAGGAAGGTGTCGGGCGGATGTTCGGCCTTCTGCCCAGCCGTTTAAAAGAAGAGATTACAAGTTTTGTATTGGAAGATGCAAAAATCAGGGAAGGCTTTCGGGAATTTGTAGCATTTATCAATGAGCACGAGATTCCGTTTTATGTCATAAGCGGTGGAATGGACTTTTTTGTATATCCTTTGCTTGAAGGCATTGTGGAGAAAGACCGCATTTATTGCAACCATGCTTCATTTGACAATGACTATATCCATATTGACTGGCCTCATTCCTGCAAGGGCACATGCAGCAATCAATGCGGGTGCTGTAAGCCGTCGGTCATACATGAACTTTCTGAACCGAACCAATATATCATCATGATCGGTGATTCGGTTACAGATGTGGAGGCAGCAAAGCTGTCTGACCTATGCTTTGCAAGGGATTATTTATTAAACGAATGCCGGGAGCAAAACCTCAATCATCTTCCGTATCAAGATTTTTATGAGATCAGAAAGGAAATTGAGAATGTAAAGGAGGTACAGGAATGGCTGCAAAACAAGAACGCTGGCGAGAGCTCGCTGAAGTAAAACGGGAATTGGCAGAGAGAGATTGGTTTCCGGCGACTAGCGGCAATCTGTCAATTAAGGTTACAGATGAGCCTTTAACATTTCTCGTCACTGCAAGCGGAAAAGATAAACGCAAAGAGACGGTTGAAGATTTTCTGCTGGTCGATCAAAACGGAGAGCCTGCTGAAAGCGGGCATTCTCTGAAACCGTCAGCAGAAACGCTTTTGCATACACATTTGTACAATAAAACCAATGCCGGATGCTGCCTGCATGTCCATACGGTAAACAATAATGTGATTTCAGAGTTATACGGAGACCAAAAGAAAATCACATTCAAAGGCCAGGAAATTATAAAAGCACTCGGCTTGTGGGAAGAGAACGCAGAAGTGACCGTTCCGATTATAGAAAATCCGGCACATATCCCGACGCTTGCGGCACTGTTTGCGGAAGAGATTTCAGAAGATTCAGGAGCTGTTCTGATTCGAAATCATGGTATTACGGCTTGGGGGAAAACAGCATTTGAGGCAAAAAGAGTGCTTGAAGCGTATGAATTTTTGTTCAGCTACCATTTGAAATTGAAAACACTCCAGCATCAGCTGGTTAAATAAAAGGAGGAATTGAAATGGCTACAATTCGAATTCATAATGAGGCAAATACAACGATTGAAAATCAAGAGGAAGTGGCAAGCTTTCTGGACAGTCAAGAGGTTATTTATGAGCAATGGGATATCACGAAGCTTCCGGAACATCTCTCAGAGAAATATGACCTGACAGAAGAAGAAAAACAGCAAATTCTTGATACCTTCGAAACTGAAATTAAAGATATCTCAACCCGCCGCGGCTATAAAGCACAGGATGTTATTTCATTGTCAGACAGCAATCCGAAACTTGATGAACTGCTTGAAAACTTTAAAAGAGAGCATCACCATACAGACGATGAGGTTCGTTTTATTGTAAGCGGACACGGTATTTTTGTCATTCAAGGCAAGGACGGCACGTTTTTTGATGTCCGTTTAAACCCTGGAGATTTAATCTCCGTGCCTGAGAATATCCGCCATTACTTCACGCTTCAGGAGGACCGCAAAGTTGTCGCGGTGAGAATTTTTGTCACAACTGAAGGCTGGGTTCCGATTTATGAAAAAGACAGCGTGAATCAATAAGCATGAGAAAGCCCCGTTCATCGAACGGGGCTTTTTATATTTATTGCAAACGCCACTTTTCATACTGTGACAGTTCTTTTTTAATCAGTGTCCAAATCAAACCTAAAACAGCTGCATCGTCAATGAATCCAAGACCGAGGATTACGTCTGGAATGATATCGAGCGGCATGACGATATACAGGATTGCGGCAGTTAACAGCAAAAGTGTTTTAACCTGTGAACGAGGGTAGTCACCATTTCGCCAATCGCGAAGCATCTGAAAAAAAATAGTGATGTGCTGAATACATTTTTTTCGGTTTTTCCTCTTCAAAATTGCTTTTCCGCCTGCCGCTCCGAGCATAATTGCTTTCTTTTTCTTCATTGGGCATACCTCCTGCCTGGCGGCGTGTTTAAGATATTCTTCACCTGGGTATTGTTCTTCTAATCCTATCAATATATCTATTATACCTGAAAAATTAACTTATTTAATGAAAATATGTTTACAAATAAAGTATAATCTGTAATAATGCACAATAACCCAATCAAACTTGTTTCCTATTTCTTAGCGGCGAGGGGTGAAGTGAATGGGCGGTTCTTCTGAACAAGAAAGATTGTTGGTGTCTATTGATGAAAAAAGAAAGTTAATGATAGATGCCGCTAGAAAGCAGGGATTTACAGGGCATGACACGATCAGGCACAGTCAGGAGCTGGATTGTTTAATAAATGAATATCACCAGCTTATGCAAGAAAACGAACATTCCCAAGGGATTCAAGGCCTTGTAAAGAAATTAGGCTTGTGGCCCCGCAGAGATGTTATGCCAGCATATGATGCAAATAAATAGCGGCCTATCAGATGCATATATAAAGAGAGAGCTTTTCGGAAGCGCTCTTTTTTTCTGGAAAAAATTCATATGAAAGAGGGAACTAATGAAAGAACTGGCGATTCTCATTACCGAAATGGTCAATCAATTTCATGATGCTTTTATTTCATTATGCGGAATATTTGGCATTCATTTAACTGACAAAGAAATGCATTTTTGGGTGATCGGCATTTTTGGCATATTCTTTTTCGGCGTCACTCACGCTGTGTTTACATGGCTTTCTAAATGGAGTATGACAGCCTTGTCCTTTATCTATACCGTTACAGTCATCATTGTCATCGTATTTGCGATTGAGATTCAGCAAAAGGTCACGGGGAGAGGGAATATGGAGTTTTTAGATGCCACGGAAGGTATAAAGGGTTTTTTAGTATTTTTTATGTTTTTTTTGCTTTTGAAAATGCTGTTGCGTTTCATCAAAATCCTTTTTTCTGGAAGACCAGCAAGCAAATCGAATGGCAATGCCCGATCACGAAGATAAAAAACCCTCCTGACATGGTCAGGGGGGCTATGATGCGGATACGGGGAGGGTGATTGTCACCTCTGTGCCTCTTCGCACTTCACTTTCAATATGAATAGAGCCTCCGTACATCAGCACGATCCGTTTACAAACAACAAGGCCGAGACCGGTTCCTTTTTCTTTAGAAGTAACAAAGGGAAGGAAGATGTGATCCAGCATTTCCTGAGAAATCCCTTCACCGTTATCCACAACTTTGATTATGGCTTTTTTATCTAAAGCTCCTAGGGAGATCGTCAGTTTGCCTCCTTCAGGCATTGACTCGAGGCCATTTTTTGCTACATTTAAAATCACTTGTTTAATATGATCTTTTGTACATTTTACGAGTAAGGGCTGCTCAGTTAAATACTGTAATTCGACTTCAACATTGTATAGATTGCCCTCAGAATAAATGATCGGCATAATTTCTCCGATAATGTCCTGAAGTGAGTTCAGCTCCCATTTTTCAGCTGTCGGCTTGCCGAGAACGAGAAACTCACTCACTATTTGATTGATGCGCTTTATCTCCTGTTCGATAATGGAGAAGTAAAGCTGATCTTCCTCGCCTTTATATTTCTTTTGCAACAGCTGAATAAAGCCGCTTATGCCGGTGAGGGGGTTACGGATTTCATGGGCTGTGCTGGCAGCGAGCGTCCCGATCAGCTCTAATTTTTGCGCCTCATTTTCTGAGCGCTCCAGCTGGGTCTGCCGCTTCAGCAAATAATACAGCACGAGAATAAAAAGGATATTCAGCAGAACAATAATACATGAAAGCGGAAGCACTAGGCTTTTCGTCAGTTCTTCTATTGTGACCGGGTTCGGATAGACTTTCATATTCCAGCTGATTTCATCCAGATATCCGCTGACAGGTTTCTGATCCTCTGCATGAGAGGCTTGTCCACTCGCAAAAATCATTTTCCCGTCTTGGTTCACAACTTCAATATAAACATCAGGGCTTAGTAAGTTAATGAGATTTTTCAAATAATCAATTTGAATTGCTGCGACAAGATAATCTGTTACATTACGTTTTGAGTCCAAAACAGGTACACAAATTGTGAAAATTGGCTGACCAGTAATTCTGCTCGAATAACTATCTGAAATGACTGTCTTTTTAGTTTTCTTTGCTTTTGTAAAAAAAGATCTGTCGGCCAGGTTTACTTTCGTTTTTAATTCGGTTGTGCTTGCGGTGACGTCTCCTTTGGCATTGAGAAAATAGAGACCGGAAAATCTCGGCTCTGAATCAAAGGTCTTTTCCAAAATTGACTGCATTTTCTTTATATCAACCGGTCTGTCGATGGCGATGGACAAGGAGGTCATTCTCGCCATTGTTTCTCCGATTAAATAATTGATTTTGTTGCGGTGAAGGTTTAGCAGGACACTTGCTTCTTGTTTATGTTCTGCAGCTATTGTATCTTTTTCTTTTTCATATACGAAAAAGCTGATGACGATTGCCGGAATCACGACCAGTATGATATAAAGTTTGATTCTCCCGCAGGCGCCTTTTAGTATTTTCAATTTGCATCGCTCCAACATACACCTGATTAGAGGTATTATATCATTGTTTCTTCTTCTTTAATAAGAAAAAATAACCAAAAAAATTAGAAAAAGGTGTTGGCAAGCTTACATTTTAAAAAAGAAGAGAAATATTGGAAAGATTTTTATTGACATTTTGGTCTTTGTTTATTAATGTTTCTCTGTAACGGTTTCTAAAAGGATGATTGAGACATGACAGAAAAATCACTGAAGTTATTTATCGTGCTGTCGCGCGCGTATCGGTCTATTAACGATCATATGAATAAGCATATTCATAAGCATGGGCTGAATCCGACTGAATTTGCTGTGCTAGAGCTTTTGTACCATAAAGGCGATCAGCCGCTGCAGCAGATAGGAGATAAAATTCTCTTGGCTAGCGGGAGCATCACATACGTTGTAGATAAGCTGGAGCAAAAAGAACTTCTCATTCGGAAAGCGTCTCCTACAGACAGACGAGTGACATTTGCGCAAATTACTGAAAAAGGCATCGGTCTTTTGAACGATATTTTCCCTGATCACGCTGCTGAAATTGATGAAATGATCAGCGTATTAAGCGAAGAAGAGGTAGAGATGTGCACCGAAATGTTAAAAAGAGTAGGATTAAACGCAAAACAGTTTCATAATAAGTAAAAAAAGGAAGCCTGATATGTCACAAGGCTTCCTTTTTTGCTATTTTTCATTTGTTTCCGCTGCGCCTCTTGGCAAAATGAGAACTTCAACCCGCCGGTTTTTGCTTCGGCCTTCCGCAGTTTTGTTGGAAGCCACCGGTTTATACTCGCCATAACCCTTGGCGCTGAACACTTTTGCATCGAGCTTGGGGTTTTCAATCAGGAGCCCCATAAAGTTTACCGCTCTCATGACGCTTAAATGCCAGTTTGATTGGAATTCAGAATTTTTAATTGGCATATTATCAGTATGTCCGCTGATAATGATATTTCTTGGCGGGTTAATCACAAGAAGATTTGAAATTTCTTTTGCAAGCGGCACATCTTCCTTACGGATGGTCGCTTTTCCAGAATCAAAGAAGATGCTGTCTTTAATCGTAATCAGAAGGCCTTCACTAGTCATCTTCGTCTCCAACTGATGTTCCAGCTTTTTATCTTTGATGAACTTTTCCACCTGGCTCTTCACGTTTTCAAGTTCTTCTTGATCAGCTGCTTTTTCTTTTTCTTTCTTGTTTTTCTCTTTCTCTTCTTTTTCCTTTTTCACTTCATCGATGCCGTCTGACTCGTTTTCAGGAGGAGTGACACTGGAGTAGTCCAGTACACCGGTGCCGCCTGTAAAAACTTCATTAAATGATTTTGAGAGCATTTGAAACTTAGCTGCGTCAATCGAGCTGCTCGCGTACAGCACAATAAACAATGCCAGGAGAAGAGTAAGGATGTCGGCGTAAGGAACGAGCCATGATTCATCAACGTGCTCGTCCTCATGCTTCTTCTTCTTTTTTCTCGCCATTTTGCGCCTCTCCTTGTTCTGCAAATTTCAAGCGGTCCTTCGCAGGAAGATACATTAAAAGCTTTTGTTCGATGACTTTCGGTGCCTGTCCTTCTAAAACGGATAAAACACCTTCAATCATGACCTCACGCAGTTTTACTTCTTGTTTTGATTTTCGTTTTAATTTATTTGCGAAAGGATGCCATAACACATACCCTGTAAAGATACCGAGAAGTGTGGCAACAAAGGCGGCACTGATGGCGTGTCCAAGCTCATCTGTGTTATCCATATGAGAGAGAGCGGCAATCAGCCCGATTACAGCACCGAGTACTCCAAGTGTCGGGGCGTACGTTCCCGCTTGTGTAAAAATAGCGGCTCCGGCTTGGTGCCTGTCCTCCATTGCTTCGACTTCCTCTGTCATAATATCTCTTATAAATTCCGCGCTTTGTCCGTCAACAGCCATGCTGAGCCCGTTTTTCAAGAAAGCATCATCTACATCCTCAATGCTTGCTTCTAAAGCAAGCAGACCTTCACGGCGTGCAAGCTGGGCCCATTCAGAGAACATAGGAATGAGTTCCTCTATTGTGAGCTGTTTATTTTCCTTAAATAACACTCGAAACAGCGTAGGCACTTTTTTAATTTCTTTTGTTGGGAACGCAATAACGACTGCTGAGATTGTCCCGGCGATAATAATTAAAATGGCAGCGGGGTTTGCAAGGGCGCTGAAACTGACGCCTTTCAGAACCATCCCGACGCTCAATGCCACAAAAGCAAGAATAATACCGATTAACGAAGTTTTATCCATAGTTTTCACCAAATCCTTTTTTACTAGCTTGTCTATGGTTAATATCGGTTTTGGTGCCCGGAACTTTAGGGACATTGTGAATTTGTTCATGAAATATTCAAGGAAGAGGCATAGAAGGGAGAAATAAACAAAAACGGGCTCTCCAAAATTGAAAAGCCCGGGGGTCTACTGAAATTGGCAGCTTGCTTGCAAGCTGTCCTTCAGATGGTATTCATATAATAGTAGAAATACATATTCACTGTATATAAACATGTTCCATCCCTCCTTAAAAAAAGTGTAAAGGATGAAGGGAAGTAGCGCTTCAGGAGAAGGGACGGTAATTTCTAAGTCAAGAGTATGAAAGTATAAAAAAAAAGCGGCTTCCTAAAAGGAAACCGCTGATTGTTATTTCGCTCGCACTTTGATTTTATCATCTTCTAAAATCACGTGAAAACTTGTGA
Organism: Bacillus sp. FSL R5-0603; assembly: GCF_038050295.1. Taxonomy (NCBI): domain Bacteria; kingdom Bacillati; phylum Bacillota; class Bacilli; order Caryophanales; family Bacillaceae; genus Bacillus; species Bacillus sp. FSL R5-0603. The sequence goes on from NZ_JBBOYP010000001.1 coordinate 1,337,880, forward strand.
TCTCGCCATTATCAAGCAGCAGATCGGTCATTTCATCCTCAACCCATTCTTGGATGGTTCTTCTAAGCGGACGTGCACCGAATGAAGGGTGGTAGCCCAGCTCAGCGATTTTTTCTTTCGCTTCATCTGTCACATTCAAGCTGATGCCCCGTTCAGCCAATGTTTCTTCAAGTTCTCCAAGAAGAAGGCTGACGATTTTGACAAGATGTTCTTTTTCCAATGAGCGGAACTCAATAATGCTGTCAAAACGGTTGAGGAACTCAGGTTTAAAGAACATGCTCAGTGAATCAATCAATGTTTGTTCTTCGATGACACTGTCATCTGATTGGAAACCGACTTTCGTTTGTTTCTCACCAGCACCCGCATTACTTGTCATGATGATCACAGTGTCTTTGAAGCTTACGGTTCTGCCTTGGCTGTCTGTCAGACGGCCATCCTCCATAATTTGCAGGAACATATGCTGAACGTCTGGGTGTGCTTTTTCAATCTCATCCAGCAACACAATGCTGTAAGGATTGCGGCGCACTTTCTCAGTTAATTGTCCAGCTTCCTCGTGGCCGACATATCCAGGCGGTGAACCGATAATTTTAGATACGGCGTGTTTCTCCATGTATTCGCTCATATCGAGTCGGATAATAGCGTCTTTTGTGCCGAATAATTCATCTGCCAGTGTTTTAGAAAGCTCTGTTTTCCCTACGCCGGTAGGACCGACGAAGAGGAAGGAGCCGACTGGTCTGTTTTTGGATTTTAATCCGGCGCGGCTTCGTCTTACCGCTTTTGCCACTTTTTGAACAGCGGCTTCTTGTCCGATCACGCGTTCATGAAGTTTTGCTTCGAGTTCTTTCATTTTCGTTTGTTCGTCTGCCTGCAGTTTGCCGACAGGGATGCCTGTTTTTTGTTCAACAATTTCCTGAATGTGCTCAGCTTCCACAGTGACAGCAGTATGAGCGGAGGAGCTGTTCAGTTTTTTCTCCAATGCGAGTTCTTCATCACGGAGTTTTGCAGCCAGTTCGTAATTTTCTTCTTCCAGGGCTTTTGTTTTTTCGGCTTCAATTGCAGTTAAGCGTTCAGCGGCATCCTCATCATTCAGTTCATCAATTAACAGGTTGGCTTTTGAACCTGCTTCATCTAATAAATCAATTGCTTTATCCGGCAGGTGTCTGTCCTGAATGTAGCGGGATGATAAAGTGACACATGCTTTGATTGCTTCATCACTGAATGTTACGCCATGGTATGCCTCGTATTTGTCTTTAATCCCTTGCAGAATGAGGATAGCCTGTTCAATTGAAGGCTCCTGCACCATGACAGGCTGAAAACGTCTTTCCAGCGCGGCATCTTTTTCGATTTGACGATATTCTTTCAGTGTTGTCGCACCAATGACTTGCAGTTCGCCTCTGGCTAGGGCCGGTTTGAGAATGTTGCCGGCGTCCATTGATCCTTCTGCAGAGCCTGCGCCGACGAGAAGGTGAATTTCATCAATGAACAGAATGACATTTTTTCGTTCCTTCAGCTCAGTGATCAGCTGTTTCATTCTCTCCTCAAATTGGCCTCTGATCCCTGTGTTTGCAACAAGGGATGCAACATCAAGCAAATATAGCTCTTTGTTTTTCAGTTTGTTTGGAACATCACCTTCAGCAATTTTTAAAGCGAGCCCTTCAGCGATGGCAGTTTTCCCTACACCCGGCTCACCAATAAGAACCGGATTGTTTTTGTTTCGGCGGTTTAGAATTTCGATCACTCGCGCCACTTCATCGTCACGGCCGATGACGGGGTCAATAAGACCGGCTTTTGCACCATTTGTAATATTTTGAGCCAGCTCATCAAGCAACCCTTTTTTTCCGCTTTGTTTTGCTGTGCTGTGTTCTTTCGGCTGGAATGCCTGTTCAAACGGAAATCCGAAAGATTGAGGACCCATACTCATTGAAGGTTTACGGGTCAGTTCGTTATAGCAAGTTTCACACAGAACCATCTGTTTATGAATTGAATTTATTTGCATGTTAAGGCGAATCGTCGCCTCGTTTTGCTGACAATGTTGACAACGCATTTGCCAAAACCTCCTTAATAATTTGATCTTCTTTGACCAATGAAAGTGAATAAAAAGGTCTATTAGATTTGACCTTCTTTGACTATTAGTATACGGCAAACTTAACGGCATTCAAACCAATATGCTCAAAGCAGACTGAATATTTGACTATCTTTGACCAATTGATTTTTAAAAAAGGCCGGTTTGTTTGACCAACTTTGATTAATAGTATACTCTGACTATCTTTGACTTTCAAGTCTTATGCACAAAAAATTTTTGATTTGTTTCTCAGTAAAACATGTTTTCTTCGTCTTTTCAAGGAACTTGTCTCATAGGTTATAAAAAGGCATATATGGACAAAACTGCGGTTCGTTCGGAGGGAAGAAATGGAACAATCAAAAGGGTCTGCAAGTCAGCTTGCTTTTGTGTATGTCGGCACAGTAGTCGGAGCTGGATTTGCGACTGGGAGGGAAATTGTTGAGTTTTTTCTGAAGTTCGGCTGGTTCGGTTTATTCGGCATTCTCGTCAGCGGCGGAATGTTTACGTTACTGGGGGCCAAGCTGATGATCATTTCAAAGCGAATCAATGCCAAGTCATATCAAGAAATGAACATATTTTTATTCGGGGCGACGGCTGGGCGGATTATCAATGTATTTATGCTGTTTGTTCTCCTTGGAGTTACATCTGTTATGCTTTCAGGGGCAGGGGCGCTTTTTGAGGAACAGCTGGGGATGTCCGCTCAGATTGGGATGCTCATTACAATCGGTCTGAGCTTAATTGTGATGACTAGAGGAGTAAAAGGCATTTTCGGTGTCAATGTGTTTGTTGTTCCTCTTTTAATCATCTTTTCAATGATTGTGGTGGCCGACTCTTTTATATTCAGCGAATCACGAAACGCAGCTCAGTGGGTCTGGCCGCATCGCTGGGATTGGCTGTTATCAGCAGTTTCTTACGGGGCTTTAAATTTATCGCTTGCCCAAGCTGTTTTGGTTCCGCTGGCGAATGAAATGTCATCGGAGAAAGTGATAAAAAAAGGCGCTTTAATCGGAGGCACGATGCTGACGATTGTGCTGTCGGCGAGTTTTCTGTCTTTGTCAACTCTTCCGGATGTATTTTTGTATGATATACCGATGGCACAAGTGGTTTATCTCTTTGCACGATCTGTCCATTTGATTTATTTACTCATTATTTTCGGAGAAGTGTTCACATCAGTTATCGGTAATCTATATGGATTAGAAAAACAAGTGCAAAGCTTTCTTCCAGTGAAAAGCAAATATATCTTTGCAGCCATTATGATCACGGCTTATATTACGAGCCAAATAGGGTACGGCAGGCTTATTTCAACGATTTATCCCTTGTTTGGCTATGTGAGCCTGGCCTTCATAGGCGCTTTGCTTTGCAAAAAAGCTCCTCGGCGGCGCAGTTTATAAATATATATAATGAAACGAACCGTCACTATAGAGCGATAATTGATCTAGGAACCGGGGACTGACTTTTTTTATTGTCAAGAAAAACATCATTATGGTAAGATAGCAGAAGTGAAAAAATTGAAGAAAATCCGTGCGATATGCGGGAGAGGTTCTAGCTACACCCTCTATAAAAAACTAAGGACGAGCTGTATCCTTGGATACGGCCTTTTTTATGTTTTTCTAGAGCACCTTCCGAAAAAAGGTGTTTTTTTGCGTGAATTAGCTGTAGCGATGTCTCTCGCCGGCGTTTTTATTGCGGAGAAGGAGAGGAATCATGAAAAAAGAAAAAGCAATTGTCGTATTTAGCGGCGGTCAAGACAGCACAACATGCTTACTGTGGGCCTTAAAAGAATTCGAAGAAGTCGAAACGGTGACTTTTCATTATAATCAGCGACATTCGCAGGAAATTGAAGTGGCAAAATCCATTGCGGAAAAGCTTGGTGTGAAAAATCATTTGCTTGATATGTCACTTTTAAATCAGCTTGCACCGAATGCCCTGACTAGAAATGATATTGAGATAGAAGTAAAAGACGGCGAACTGCCATCCACATTCGTTCCAGGCCGCAATTTGGTATTCTTATCCTTTGCGTCTATCCTGGCTTACCAAATTGGCGCGCGCCACATTATTACAGGAGTTTGCGAGACAGACTTCAGCGGTTACCCTGATTGTCGTGATGAATTCGTGAAATCTTGCAATGTAACGGTAAATCTGGCGATGGAGAAGCCGTTTGTGATTCATACGCCTCTCATGTGGCTCAATAAGGCGGAAACGTGGAAGCTTGCAGATGAGCTTGGCGCGCTGGAGTTTGTGAAAAACAACACGCTGACATGCTATAACGGCATCATCGCAGACGGCTGCGGCGAATGTCCGGCATGCCATCTTCGTTCAAAAGGTTATGAAGAATATATGGTGATGAAAGGAGAGCGTGCATAAATTGTTATCTCAAATTTATCCGCAGGCCCAGCACCCTTATTCGTTTGAACTGAATAAGGACATGCATATCTCAGCCGCTCATTTTATCCCTAGGGAAAGTGCGGGAGCGTGCAGCAGGGTTCACGGGCATACGTATACCGTAAATATAACCGTCGCCGGCGACGAACTTGACGATTCCGGCTTCCTCGTCAATTTCAGCGTACTCAAAAAACTGGTGCACGGAAACTATGATCACACGCTATTAAATGATCATGAAGATTTTTCTCAGGACGACCGGTATTCGCTGCCGACAACTGAAGTCGTGGCGAAAACGATTTATGACAAGGTGCAGGCTTATTTAGACACTTTGGAGAATAAGCCGACCTGTGTACAGGTGTTTGTCCGTGAAACACCGACAAGCTACTGTGTCTACCGTCCGAAAAAGGGTGGTTTGAATGGCTAAAGGAATTCCTGTATTAGAAATTTTCGGCCCGACGATTCAAGGAGAAGGCATGGTGATCGGACAGAAAACGATGTTCGTCCGGACAGCCGGCTGCGATTATTCCTGCAGCTGGTGTGACTCCGCCTTCACTTGGGACGGGTCTGCTAAAAAAGATATTCGCTGGATGACGGCGGAGGAGATTTTTGCGGAGCTTAAGGACATTGGGGGAGACGCGTTTTCTCATGTGACGATCTCAGGCGGTAACCCTGCTCTGTTAAAACAGCTGGATGCTTTTATTGAACTGCTGAAGGAAAATAACATCCGTGCAGCGCTTGAAACTCAAGGGACCGTTTATCAGGATTGGTTTACGCTGATTGATGACCTGACAATTTCTCCAAAACCGCCAAGCTCAAAAATGGTAACGAACTTTCAAAAGCTTGACCACATTTTAACTTCACTTCAAGAGAATGATAGACAGCATGCTGTCAGCTTGAAGGTTGTCATCTTTAATGATGAAGATCTGGAATTTGCCAAAACTGTGCACAAGCGGTATCCGGGAATCCCGTTTTATTTACAAGTCGGAAATGATGACGTGCATACGACAGATGATCAGTCACTGATTGCACATTTGCTTGGAAAATATGAAGCGCTTGTTGATAAGGTAGCTGTCGATGCGGAGCTGAATCTCGTCAGAGTGCTCCCGCAGCTGCACACCCTGTTATGGGGCAACAAACGCGGAGTATAATAGAAAGGAAGATGAACATGACGACAAGAAAAGAATCAGAATTAGAAGGTGTAACACTCTTAGGCAACCAAGGTACAAATTATTTGTTCGAATATGCACCGGACGTGCTGGAATCCTTCCCGAATAAACATGTAAACCGTGATTACTTTGTAAAATTCAATTGCCCGGAATTCACATCTTTATGTCCTAAAACAGGGCAGCCTGACTTTGCAACAATCTACATCAGCTACATTCCTGATGAAAAAATGGTTGAAAGCAAATCATTAAAGCTGTATCTATTCAGTTTCAGAAACCATGGTGACTTCCACGAGGACTGCATGAATATCATCATGAATGACTTGATCGAATTAATGGACCCGCGCTACATTGAAGTATGGGGCAAATTCACGCCAAGAGGCGGAATTTCCATTGACCCGTACACAAACTACGGAAAACCTGGCACGAAATATGAGAAAATGGCCGAATACCGCATGATGAATCATGATTTGTATCCGGAGACGATTGATAACCGTTAATTATTCCGTTGTGTGATACGGTGTGTGAAACGAAGTGGAGTCACAGTAAAATCCGAACATTCAGCGTTAATTTTCAGCGGAAATGTGACCCGAAGTGACCGGAGTGTGACCTGAGGTGCAACCTGAACTGTGACTTTTATGCAGTGAAAAATTGATAGTACAGAAGCAGATTAAGGCGTACAATTTGTACGTCTTTTCTTTTTTATCCGAAAGAAAAAATGCCTATCTAGAGATCATAGGCATTAAATATTATTATCAATATCTTCATTATTTTTTGGCTAAGTTTCTGAATCTTCTCTTTAACATTTGAAACAGCTCTTTTTTGAATTTCATCAAAGTTCTCCTGAATATAACCGACACTTCTTATTAGAACTTCACTTTCAAAATTGAATATCTGATTTATTTCTGACTGTTCTTCATCTGTTAGGTGATGGTATTGAAGTTGTTTAGCATTTACTTCAGCAGCTACATCAATCCTAACTTAGTTGTTCTGGTTGTACAATTTCATATTCACCTTCTGCATACTCTTGCTCCGCATAATAGCCTCCCCATTGACAGAGCTCCTGCAAGATAGGTTTAAGAGATTCTCCAAGTTCAGTGGATGAATATTCAACCTTCGGCGGTACTTGATTATACATCTTTCTGCTCACAAGTCCACTGGCTTCAAGCTCTCTAAGTGTTTGAATCAGCATTTTCTGAGTTATATTTGGGATAATGCGGTTTAATTCACTCGTTCTCTTTGGTCCATTCATTAAAAAGTATAATACAAGGCCTTTCCATTTTCCGCCAATAACTTCCTTTGTCACTTCAAACCCACAACTAAATTTTTTTTTCATGTCTAAAGCTCTCCATTCCACATTTATTACTTTTTAGTTACTATATCACAAAAAAGTGGGTACTTCCGATAATGTGCTTACTGAAGGATACTATATCTTGTAAGTTGTTCTTCAAGTACTTAAAGGTACTAGACATAAAATAAAATTAATTCTAAAGGAGTGTTAAGTATGGGTAAATTTGAAGGTAAAATAGCGCTTGTAACGGGTGGAACAAGTGGGATTGGTCTTGCTACAGCACAAAAATTTGTAAACGAAGGTGCATATGTTTATATCACGGGACGTAGACAAAACGAACTTGATAAAGCTGTTAACCAAATTGGCAAGAACGTAACCGGTGTTCAAGGTGATATTTCTAAGCTTGAAGACTTAGACAAACTATATGACATTATAAAGCAGGAAAAAGGTAAGTTGGACATTCTTTTTGCTAATGCAGGCATCGGCAACTTCCTTCCATTAGGTGAAATTACTGAAGAGCAGGTTGATAGAACGTTCGACATTAACGTTAAAGGAACCATCTTTACTGTTCAAAAAGCGTTATCACTATTCCCGGACAAAGTAGGTTCTATTATTGTAACGGGCTCTACTGCTGGATCAATTGGCAACCCGGCGTTTAGTGTATATGGAGCATCTAAAGCAGCATTAAGAGCACTAGTTCGCAACTGGATTCTTGACCTAAAAGGTACTGAAATCCGTGTAAATGTGGTTAGTCCAGGAGTTATTCTTACACCTGCATACGATGAGCTTTTTGGTGATGCACTTGAAGGAGCAATGGAAAATACCAGAAATACTGTTCCAGCTGGAAAAGTTGGGACACCTGAAGAAGTAGCAAACGCTGTATCTTTCCTTGCTTCAGACGAAAGCAGTTACTTGACGGGTGTTGAATTGTTCGTAGATGGCGGGCTAGCACAGGTATAATTTCACTGCGCAGAGATTACAAATAGTCCCCAAAAAAGGTTAATGGGGATTTACTTGAAGAAGTCGTATAAAAAAGTCGTTTTCCTTAAAGGACAGGGAATTCGACTTTTTTATGTTTGAATTTGATTAACGTTGTAAATTCGCATTTTCCTGGGGCTACCACTAAATGACCTGTAAAAAAGATTATACTGTGATTAAATGTACTTAAAGTAACGGGGGCTCTTGATTTTTAATAAAAAATAATATCCCTGTCCTTGTATTCTGATACTTTTGAAAATATTTAAAGGAATCCTTATGTCCTGAATAACCACATAGGAAAATATGTTGTAGGTTGCTTTCTTTTTTTGTGGGGCATCCCACACAAGCTATCACGTGATCTCACACCTGAACGTTTTTTATAGACTAGTACCGCGACAAGTTATATTACATATACATACCAATAAAGTAGACATTAAAAAGTGAAAGAGAGGATGGAAATGTGTGGAAATTCTTTTCCTTGAGAGTCATCCCATGTGGCTCTATGGTTTACCGAATGGGTTTAGGGAAGCAGGACATACCGTAATGATTTCCGGTCCTGTAAGTCGGGAAAATATCACTGAAATGATAGACGAATTTAAACCAGATCTAATAGTATCTATGGGATGGACACCAGAGCATTCAAGGGAAAAGCAGTCCTGGATTCGCAACGCTACTAAAAAGGTGAATATCCCTCTCGTTTATTGGGCTACTGAAGACCCGCTGCACACTCAAAACTTTACTATCCCGTTAATTAAAAAGATGAAACCAGATTTTGTTTTCACGGTTACGCCTTCTCTGTGTAAAACTTATGAAAGCATGGGGATTAAAGCAGCTCACTTAGACTTTGCATTTCACGAAAGTATACATCACCAGATTAAACCATTAGCAAAATACAGTTGTGATATAGCAGTGGTGGCTAATGCTTACCCTAATTTTCTTGAAGAACATCCGGAAGTGTTCCGTTCGTCCTCTTTAAAAACGCTGATTCGTCCTCTTATACGGAAGGGTATTCGCATTGATTTTTGGGGGAGAAACTGGGAAAAAATAAGTAAATATATAGGAAGAGAAATTCCCCGCAATTGGATCCATGGATACCTTGATTACACTGAAGCATATAAAGTTTACAGTTCAGCAAAAGTCGTTATCGGTTTGCAAAACTGTGAAAGCCAACTTACGCAACGCACCTATGAGATTCTTGGTTCCGGGGGGTTTTTATTGACATCAGATACACCAGCAGTTCGAGGTAAATTCAAACCTGGCCGCGATCTCATCGTTTCTTCCTCCCCAAAAGAAACATTGGAAAAGGTGAAATACTATTTGAATCATGATAGCGAGAGAAAAAAGATTCAGATAAACGGTAAAAAGGCTGTAAAGAATGATTCCTATCGGCATAGAGCCGAGAGAATGCTTGAGGTGCTAAAAAGCAGAGGAATCATAAGAAACTTAGGGGAAACTATTCATTATGTAGATGTTCTCAAAGAAAAATACCTGATCCATCATGTTACTCCCGGTGAAACATTATCAATAATTGCCAGGAAGTATAATGTTTCCCTGCAGCAACTCATGGAGCTTAATCATTTCAAATCAGATCAAATATATGCTGGACAAATCATTAAGATTAGAGAGAAACTGTTTAGAAATATGAATAACAAATTTTTCTAAAGGAGAGTAATATGAATGAAGGGGAAAATACCTAAAATAAGAAATCAAGAGAATAAAGTAAAAAGAACGCCTCGTTATATGGAATTTCCCGTGACATACGAAGTATATCATGTGGAATCCGGCGATACATTATGGACGATTGCCAAATCCTTTAAAATTCCGGTACAACAACTTATGAATCTTAATAAGCTTTCTTCAGATAGAATTTATCCTGGACAAATTATAAAGATAAGAGAAAGGTAATCTCTGAGGTTTCGGAAACGAATCAAATTGAAATGACAATCCTCATTTTTTTATTTGTGGGGAACTTGATATTTTTGGGGATGAAGGGGTTATGAGATGTTTCAAATGAGCTATTTCTATTCTGGATTAGGATGGGATTTTATTCAACACGTTGATCAAACGAACGGAGTATTAAATGTCGTGTCTCCTGATTTTTTCTATATCAGAAAAGATGGATCATTACTTCTCCGTTCAGCTAATCCCGATGTGATTAAAGCTCTTCATAGAAGGAAATTAAAAGTAGTTCCTTTTCTAAGCAATCATTGGGATCAGGATTTGGGAAGATTTGCATTAATGAACCGAGTTCTTTTATCTAAACAAATTTCTCATGCAATAGAAGAACTGGATTTGGACGGAGTTAATATCGATATAGAAAACCTTACAGAAAAAGATCGGAATCTATTTACGGATTTTGTTAGACTGGTAAGAAAAAGTATTCCTAGACATAAAGAAGTATCAGTTGCAGTGGCGGCAAATCCTTTTGGCTGGACGAAGGGCTGGCACGGATCATATGATTACGAGTATTTAGCTAAATATGCAGATTACCTTATGATTATGGCCTACGATGAAAGCCACCTTGCTGGGCCTACCGCAAGTGTAGGATGGGTGGAAAAGTCCATTCAATATGTTCTGACCCAAAAAATCTTTCCTCAAAAACTAGTTTTAGGATTGCCATTCTATGGCCGCTGCTGGATGAAAGGCCAATCTGCCTCTCAAGCCATTCCCCTTTACCTTGTTGACTCATTAGTAAAAAGGCATAACGGGACAATTATTTTTGACACAAAGAGTCAATCTCCAAAAGCTATTTTTACTGTCAATCACGATAACAAGGGGCTGTTGCCTTCGGGAACATATACATTATGGTTTGAAAATGAACAGTCACTCAGAGCAAAAATAAAACTCGCTCAAAAATATAATCTGAAAGGTCTTGGCAGCTGGAGTCTTGGACAAGAAGATGCATCAGTCTGGAATACAGTGTTTAAAAATATATAATGATTTATAGTTCAAAGCAAAATTCGAAGATAATTGCAATGAATCTCTAAATCTTGGACATACTGAAAGGTGTTTATTACGAGTGCGGGTAAAACAGTGAGGGCATTCCATAGACCCTTGTCCCGAAATGTTCTATACGAGGCCTTGAAATACACATTCAAACTTATGTTATAGAACGCATTTCAAGTAATTACGGATGACTTGAATTTATTCTGCTTCCATGATTTATGTCATACACACGCTACCTTGATAGCGGGATTATTGCATTTCATTCAGAATTGTTCAGGCTCGATATGGAAGCGCACGACTAACTAGAACTTTAAAAGCATACACTCATATACTTCCTGAATGGATGCTGGTTTATCTAAAAAACATGATGAGAATTGATTGACCGCTCTCATTAAAGGATGGGGAAATTCAAGGCGCCAAGGTACGCATGGTGAAACATGACTTGTTGATAATCGACCATATAGTTTCTCCTTTGAAATGAGGGGGTTTTTACATAAAAAAGACGAGCGAATCCGGGGGGAATTCCACTCGCCACTTTCTAATGAAAAGACGGGATGCTGGATGGCAGCTCGTCTGTTTTATTATAATTTAACGAACGTATGTTTGTAAAGGTGTCTTTTCGAATGAATTGGTTCATATAACCGTTAAGAACAGATTCATTGTAAACATTCGCTAAGGTATGCTAAGATGCATGGACTATAAAGGAGTGATATGAAGTGAAGACATTGCGGTTAAACAATGTAACGTTAGAAATGGCTGCATATCAAGAGGAGAGCGAGCCGAAGCGTAAAATTGCATTTACCTTAAACGTTACGAGTGAGACTTACCATGATATCGCTGTCCTGTTGTATGAAAAAACGTTTAATGTCGAGGTTCCGGAACGCGGTCTTGCCTTCCGGGGGGAAATGACAAATTATTCAACATCATTGACCAACCTGTACGAACCAGGGGCCGTCAGCGAGTTCTATATAGAAATAACGGAAATAGACAAAAATGCCGATTCATGATCGGTGTTTTTTATGTAAAAAAGCTGCCGGCCGGCAGCTTTTGAGAAAGCGAATTTCATATGTAAGGTGTTAAATTGTCCGTCTTGCAGTTTTTTGAATAAATGTGGAAATAAGGAGGTTTTAATAGGAGTCTCTGATGATCTTATAATTTTTATGATTAACAACTGTCAATGAATCTAACTCAAGATCCCGATAGTTATCCATGATCGTCACATCAACGATAACAGAATTCTCATTTACTTTTTCAACAACACCGGTTAATCCGTTTTTAAATTCAATGACATTCCCAACCTTAGCGATTTTCACAAGCTTCCTCTCCTTTAAACATAATAATGCCTTTTGAAAGTATTTTGCAGTATTTTCATTGAGAAGTAAAGCGATAAGGAGTTTTATCTCCCTTATGAATTGTTCTGTCGCTATAAAGATGATATATTGATTTTCGTTAATAGAAAGAAAAGGGGGGAATTTTTGTTGCGTCCCGAAGAAATAACAGAAATGATTGAACAGCTGCGCACCGGCGCCATAAACGAACTGAGAGTCCAGAAAGAGCATTTTCTTGATTTCAGGGCCGTGTTATCTAAACAAGATGATTTTAAACATTTCCGGGGAATTGCCCAGCAAGGCGGAGATGTTATTTTTCAATACTTAGAACAGCCAAGAAGCTGAAGGTTTCTCATACGTGAGAAGCCTTTTTATCATATATGACAGAATACAAGCCTTTTATTACAGCTGTCTGTAACAGGTGTAAATAAAATGTAAAGTGCCAAAGATGGATAAACATGTTTTAATTTGACAATATTTATAGAATTCCAGACTGTTTTTTTGCCATTAAGCAGTGAGTCATCCTCTTTATTCCATCCTGATACCTCCTTGGGAGAGTTGGAAAATCTTTTTCCGTGAAAATGAATGGATCTCTTGTTAAGGTTATGAAGTGTTTTTTGGAGCACTTTAAGGAGGAAACTGTATGACAACGAAATTCACTGCTCTGGCTGTTTTTCTTCTTTGTTTCATGCCTGCAGCCAAAATTGAGCATACACAAGCTTCACTACTGAGCGCAAAGAAGACAAAACATGAAGAAGCGAAATGGCTTACACATATAGATCGAAATACGAATGAATCTTTCCCTTCACTGTCTGCTGATAAGGACAAGAAAATAAAACCGATTAAGCTATCAGTACACACTGAAAAGAAAGAGAAAGATAAACCGGACAAAACAAATGATGAGAAAGAAACATATACACAGTCTGAAAAAGAGTTGCTGTCCCGTCTCGTTCACGCAGAGGCCAAAGGAGAATCATATAAAGGCAAGGTCGCTGTAGCAAGCGTTGTACTGAACAGAACGGAGAAAAAAGGTTTTCCTGATACGATAAGAGGAGTTATTTATCAGAAAAACGCCTTTGAACCGGTCGCAAACGGGAGCATTAACCAAAAGCCTGATAAAGAATCGATTGAAGCTGCCGAAGAAGCGCTGTCCTCAAAAAATAGAGAAACAGATGCCATATTCTTTTATAATCCGAAAACAGCGTCAGATAATTGGATTCGTTCAAGAAAAATCGTAGAAAAAATCGGCAGACACGTTTTTGCCGTCTAAGCATAGAAGAGACAATTTGTCTCAGCTGTGCTTTTTTTCATATAAAGAGTAAAAATAAAATAATTTTTGAACTTGTCTCATATGATGTTGGTAGTACAAGAGACAAGGAGAGACATCATGAATCGATTTGTGAAAGGGATCATTCTTTTATCCATTGCCGCCTTTTTCGCTGAATGCCTTGAATTTGTCGTCAATATGATTTTGGCGCGGGAGCTTGGCGAGCATGGGATGGGGCTTTACATGAGTATTTTGCCCACGATCTTTTTAATTATTGTCATCGCGAGCCTGGAACTGCCGATATCCATTTCTAAATTCATTGCCGAGTCAAATCCTAAGCTTCATGAAAGCATGCTGAGGCACGCTTTCAGAATGACAGCCATTTTTACTGCTTTTTCTACTGTCGCCGCTAGTATTGCGCTTCCGTTTATTCCGGTATTTGATACATACCACCCGTTTATTAAAGGGATTGTCATCGGCTTAATTCCTGTTGTCGCCTTTACTTCAATCGCCAGGGGCTACTTTATGGGTGTGCAGAAAATGGGGAAGATCGCAATTGCCAATGTGCTGAAAAAAATCATCCAGCTCTTGTGCTTATTCCTCTTTTTTCAATGGTACTCATTTGAATTGGACATGGCTGTGCTGATTTCCTTGTTTGTTCTAGTCGTGAGTGATGTGGTCGTGCTTGTTTACTTATATTCACAATTTATCATGGCAAGGCGGGCGTTATCCGGCCAGCAGCACATTCATTTGCGCGGAAAGGATGTAAGGAAAAGACTGCTTGCTGTTTCAATTCCTACAACAGGACTGCGTATTTTTCATGCGGTTGTCAATGCAATTGAACCCTTTTTAGTAAAAGGAGCTCTTTTGGCTGCGGGCGTTGCCGGGACAGCGGCGATCGATCAATACGGAATGCTGGCAGGAGTGGCTGTGACGATAGGGTCGTTCCCTGCTTTTATTGCCCATTCGTTAATGGTCGTCATGATACCGAGTATTTCGGAAGCTTATGCACTTTCTCAGTATGACATCGTGTTAAAAAGGCTGAAGCAGTCGATTTTCATTACATTAGGTTACGGTATACCTGCCGTCTGGGTCATGTTCCAGTTTGCGGGACCTCTCACGCATTTGTTTTTTCACTCTCCTGAAGCGCAGTATTACTTGCAGCTGTTGTGGCCTTACTTTCTCTTTCATCTGTTTGTCATGCCGTTGCAGGCGTGCTTAATCGGGATGGGTTTTGTGAAAGAGGCTTTTTATCACAATGTGTGGAGCCATATCGTTGCGCTAAGTATGATGTATGTACTGGGATCAATGGAGAATCTGCAAATGCTCGGGATTATCCTTGGAATGAACACTGGCATGATTCTTTTGACGAGCTTGCACTATGCCACGATCTGCAAAGCATTGAAGGTATCCGTATTTCTTACGGGTGGGACCAGAACGCCGCGAATTGAAGGATGATAAAGGAACAGCAGGGGCAAGCTAATTGAAAAGCATGAAAGGAAGATTCCATGTTGACGAAGCGCTTGCTTACTATATACATTATGTTATTAGGGTTGATTGCATGGTTTCCATGTGCGGCACAAGCTGAGGAAAAACAGCCTGCTGTTCCCGCTGTTTTTCTTATGAAAACGATAGAAGGGGAGGACATCTCGATTCCGAATAAAGGGCAAAAAACAATTCTCCATTTTTGGACGTCATGGTGTCCGCCCTGCAAAAAGGAGCTTCCCCAGTTTCAATCGTTTTATGATGCCCATCCATCCGACAGTGTAAAGCTGGTAACGGTGAATTTAGTGAATTCGGAACAAAATCAGCAAGTCGTTGAAGATTTTATTAAAGCAAACAAGCTGACGTTCCCGATTGTCCTTGACTCAAAAGGGGAATTGATGAAGGAGTATCATATCATTACGATCCCAACATCATTTTTGCTGAATGAAAAGGGAGAAATTGAAAAAACAAAAATTGGCCCGATGACAGCGGAACAACTGAAGGAATGGACGGAAGAATAGCTGAGAGCATAGACTCTCAGCTTTTTTCATATAGAGAAGAAGCGAATAAACATTAATGATAATTATTATCAAAAAGAAATTAAAATAATTATAATTGAAATTCTCTTCGTGCGTGCTATAATAAAGGAAGACATCAAGAAATAACTGACGATAAAGCTGCCTTTTGGGCAGCGATTTTGTTTTTATAAGAGAAATGAAGATGATTTACGTTCTCAATTAGAGAGGAGAATTCGATATGAATGAACAAGTTATCGTTCAACGCGACCCGCATGAGCCATTGAAAACAGACAAGAGGGAAAAAAACTGGGCACAGCACGCGGAGCTTATTGCAGCACTTGTATCAGGCGCTCTTATTTTGGCAGGCTGGCTCTTATCCGGATATCAGGTATTATCCATAATACTTTTCTTGCTGGCTTTTGTGATCGGCGGATTTGCTAAAGCGAAGGAAGGAATCGAAGAAACACTCGAATCCAAAACGCTGAATGTAGAACTTTTAATGATTTTCGCTGCCATTGGTTCCGCCTTGATCGGATACTGGGCAGAGGGTGCTATTTTAATATTTATTTTTTCCTTAAGCGGAGCTTTAGAAACATACACGATGAATAAAAGCAGCAGAGATTTAACGTCTTTAATGCAGCTTGAGCCTGAAGAAGCGACATTGATGGTCAATGGTGAAACCAAAAGAGTTCCGGTTTCAGACTTGCAGGCCGGTGATATGATTGTGATCAAACCTGGAGAACGCGTAGCGGCAGACGGTATCATTGAATCGGGCTCGACAAGTCTTGACGAGTCGGCTTTAACAGGTGAATCAATGCCTGTAGAAAAAAACACAGGCGACACTGTATTCACAGGAACGGTGAATCGCAATGGCTCCTTGACAGTCCGTGTCACGAAAGCAAATGAAGATTCGTTATTCAGAAAAATTATCAAACTGGTTGAATCAGCGCAAAATAGTGTTTCACCCGCGCAGGCTTTCATCGAACGATTTGAAAATGCTTATGTGAAAGGTGTGCTAATTGCGGTGACGCTCCTTTTATTCGTCCCGCACTTTGCGCTGGGCTGGAGCTGGAGTGAAACCTTCTACCGCGCAATGGTGTTTATGGTTGTCGCGTCACCTTGTGCGCTTGTCGCCTCTATTATGCCGGCGGCGCTGTCCCTGATTTCAAATGGCGCCCGCAACGGTATGCTTGTGAAAGGAAGCGTCTTTCTTGAACAGCTGGGCTCAGTGCAAATGATCGCCTTTGATAAAACCGGCACTGTAACAAAAGGCCAGCCTGCCGTAGAGACGATTAGAATAGCAGAAGGATTCAGTGAAGCGGAAGTTCTTGAGGCTGTCTATGCCATCGAAATGCAATCAAGCCATCCGCTCGCCCAAGCCATAACGGCGTACGCTGAAAGCCGCGGCGTGAATCAGTCCGGCTACATATCTATAGAAGAAACCTCAGGGTTTGGCGTTATGGCAGAAGTGTCGGGTGCGAAATGGAAGGTCGGTAAAGCAGGTTTTATCGGCGAGGAAATGGCAGCACAATTTTTGAAACAAACAGCATCAGATGTCATTCAAAGCGGTCATACAATTGTATTTGTGAAAAAGGATGATCAAATAGCAGGCTGTATCGCACTGAAGGACCAAATCAGGCCTGAAGCAAAAGAGGTCATGGAAGAACTGAACCGACTTGGGATTAAAACGGCCATGCTGACAGGAGATCACGAAGACACGGCTCAAGCGATTGCCAAGGAAGCCGGCATGACAACTGTCGTAGCAGAATGCCTGCCTGACCAAAAAGTGAATGAAATCAAACGGTTAAAAGAAGAATTCGGAACGATTGCAATGGTGGGTGACGGAATCAATGATGCGCCGGCACTCAAAGCGGCGGATGTCGGCATTGCGATGGGCGGCGGAACCGATGTAGCACTTGAGACCGCTGATATGGTCCTCATGAAAAACGATTTGAAAAAGCTCGTAAACATGTGCCGCTTGTCTCGGAAAATGAACAGGATCATCAAACAAAATATCGTGTTTTCTCTAGCTGTAATCTGCCTGCTGATTTGTGCAAACTTTTTGCAGGTGATGGAATTGCCATTTGGCGTGATTGGTCATGAGGGCAGCACGATTTTGGTCATACTAAACGGTTTAAGACTCCTAAAATAAAACCAGCAGCCCTAATCAGGCTGCTGGCTTTTTATGTATCAAGCTTTCCCTTCATTTTTGTCTTTATCAGATCTTTTCATAACCAGGATGAGAGCGAGGATGCAGCAAAGGAAACCCGCTGCACAGCCTATGATAGAGCTGTAATAATAAAAGCCCACCATCTTCATCCCGATAAAAGGAGCGGAAATTCCCAAAACCGTTAAGAGCATAACTGCTTTTCGTCTGAAAAAATTCATCAGCAAACGGAACAACCCCCCTGCGATTGAACGTTACTGTCAGTATACAGGAAGAGGAGCAGGAAATAAAATGCATCAGAAAATGAAGGCGTCGTGAAAGGCAAACACCGGTAAAACCTGTTACAATGGAAGACAGAACAATGCATTGCAAATGGCAGGGAGGAACAAGAAGTGAATAGAATACAACGCGTCTCTTCATGGCTGAAGGAAGCGGGGCATACTGCCGCATTTATTCATACAAAAGAAAATGTTTTTTACTTAACCGGTTTTTACACAGAGCCGCATGAAAGATTAATGGGGTTATTTATTTTTCAAGAAGAGGAGCCTTTCTTTGTTTGTCCAGGAATGGAAGCAGGACAGGCCCGCAACGCAGGCTGGAATCATGAAATCATTGGCTATGCGGATCACGAAAATCCGTGGGAGCTGATAGAGAAGGCCTTGAAAAAGCGAAATATCAGCATACATACGCTTGCGGTCGAAAAGGATTCAATCTCGCTATCTCGTGCAGAACAGCTGAAGCACGCGACGGGCGGGGCTCGATTTGTTTCAGCAGAAGAAACACTCAATCAATTTCGCCTGATTAAAGATGACAATGAAATTCGTTTGCTGAAAGAGGCGGCAAAGCTTGCGGATTACGGTGTTGAAGTCGGCACAGCCGCTTTGCGTGAAGGCATCAGTGAAGTGGAAGTGCTCGCTCAAATTGAGTATGAGCTGAAGAAAAAAGGAATTCAGGGCATGTCTTTCTCTACAATGGTTTTATTCGGAGAAAAATCAGGCCAGCCTCATGGAAATCCTGGTACAGCCACGTTGAAGAAAGGTGATTTTGTTTTATTTGATCTCGGTGTTATTCTTGACGGCTATTGCTCTGATATTACAAGAACGTTTGCATACAAAACCATCAATCCGAAGCAGGAGGCCATTTACGAGACTGTGCTTCAAGCGGAAAAAGCCGCGATTGAGGCAAGCAAACCCGGTGTGAGAATCGGAGATCTGGATTTAACAGCCCGCGGAATCATTGAAAAAGCGGGATACGGTGACTATTTTCCTCACCGGCTTGGGCATGGACTCGGAATTTCTGTCCATGAGTATCCATCTATGAGCCAGGCCAACGATACACTGCTGCAGGAAGGCATGGTCTACACGATCGAACCGGGGATATATGTGCCTGAGATCGGCGGCGTGCGCATTGAGGATGACGTTCACGTAACAAAGGAAGGAGCAGTTGCTCTGACCCAATATCCAAAGGAATTAATCATACTGCCGTAATAAGAAATAAAAAAGGACTTTGTTCTCGACATCGTCCTTTTTTATCTGCATTAAATAAAAAAATCATCAAATGTTCGAAAGGATTTAATTTCATGTTTTTGGTTGAGAGGTTTTACAGCAAGACAGCTGCCACCGAGAACAGTGAGACATAACCCAATTAAAATGAAGAAACCCATGTGATCTTCTCCTTTCAGCTTAAAACACAAAAAGATATCTGGTACGTCCATATCATATTGTATGAAACGCATTCCAGATCAAGGGGATTTAGAAAGAAGGGAATCTATGGCTAATATTAAAGACATTGCAGAAAAAGCCGGTGTCTCTGTTACAACGGTTTCCCGAGTCATAAACAATCATCCATACGTCAGTGAAGACAAACGAAAAAGAGTGTTTGAGGCAATGGAATTATTGGAGTACACGAGAAATATTCACGCTGTACATTTGTCGAAAGGATTTTCAAACATGATTGGTGTTGTCTTGCCAACGGTTAATCTGCCATATTTTGCAGAGCTGATTGCAGGAATAGCCGACGCAGCCGCGGAATCCGGGGTTCACCTCTCTTTATTCCAAACAAACTATGAGGTACAAAAAGAAATCTTTGCGCTGTCCCAATTAAAGCAGCGCCAGGTTGACGGCCTGATTTTTTGCTCAAAGGCGCTTGCTGATGAGAAACTCATGGAATGGGAGGGCCCGATTTTGCTTTGCCAGAATTCAGATAATGCCCGCTTCCCAACCATCAGCATTCCTCACCAAGAAGCATTTCGGAACGGCTTGGACTATTTAATTGCCAAAGGGCACAAAAAAATAGCCATCTGTTTGGCAAGAAAAAAAGGCATGAACAGCCATTTTCGAATCAAAGCCTACAAAGAGGCATTGGAAGAGATCGGCGAGGCATTTCGTGAAGGCTGGGTAATTGAGAAAGCGATTACAATCAATGATGGGAAGGCGCTTTTTCATAAATGGAAAACGTGGAAGGAAAAGCCGACGGCTATTTTTGTTGCCAATGACCAAGTCTCAGCAGGGCTTTTTCTTGAAGCAAAGAACCAGCGGGTGTCAGTACCGGATGAGCTTGCAATCTTAAGCGTTGATAACCACGAAATCAGCCAAGCGCTTGGAATCACAACGATCGATATTCAGACAAGGGAAATGGGAAAGCAGGCATTTGCCATACTGGAAAAAAGAATTCAAGGGCAGCCGATTGAAAGGAAAGTTCTGGATTACCGTCTCATCGAAAGATCGACTGTTTAGTGAATGCATTGAAAAAAGGTTTGACGTGCATTCCGTTCGTTATGTACGATATGAGGTATTGAATGACAAAGGAGCTGAGGATCGTGAATGGGTCCTTCACAGTGAAAAAGGTACTGAATAATAACGTATTAATTGCTTCTCATCATAAATACAGCGAAGTCGTTTTAATCGGAAAAGGTATTGGTTTCGGAAAAAAACAAGATGATGTCATTGAAGATAAAGGCTACGATAAAATGTTCATTTTAAAAGACGAGAAGGAACAAAAGCAGTTTAAAAAGCTCCTTGACTATGTTGATGAAAAGCTCGTTGATATTTCAAACGATGTCATCTATCACATAAGCAATAGGACTAATCACTCATTAAATGAACATATTCACATTGCGTTGACAGACCATATCGCATTTGCGATCAAAAGGCAGCAGCAGGGATTTGATATGAAAAATCCATTTCTAATGGAGACTCAGTCACTATATCCTGAGGAGTACCAAATTGCCAAAGAAGTCATAGATATGATCAATGAAAAAGCGGGAATCTGCCTTCCGGAAGGGGAGATTGGTTTTATCGCTCTGCATATCCATTCAGCGTTGACAAACCGTCCGCTGTCCGAGGTCAATCAGCACTCTCAGCTCATGGCGCAGCTTGTCGAGGTGATTGAAGACTCATTTCAAATGAAAGTAAATAAGGAAAGTGTCAACTATTTGCGGCTGATCAGGCATATCAGATTTACAATAGAAAGAATTAAAAAAGAAGAACCGACTAAAGAACCAGAAAAATTAATGTTGTTATTGAAAAATGAATATCCGCTATGCTACAATACAGCTTGGAAATTGATTAAAATCTTGCAGCAAACATTGAAGAAACCAGTTCATGAGGCGGAAGCGGTTTATCTGACGCTTCATCTGTACCGATTAACCAATAAAATTTCATAAATTCAGTTTATCCTTATAACGTGTTACTGATTCGATCAGGCATGAGTGATTGAGGGAAAAAAACGGGAAGTTCATTCTCGTTCTTTTGCGCACCCAATTTTGCTCATGCCTTTTTGTTGTGTAAAAGGGCAAATGTAAACGGTTAAACTGGAAGACTTACGCCTGTGAATTCGTTGTCATGATTTTTAGCTGTAAGGTCAGACTAGTAAAAAGAGGAGGTCAATTCTTATGTTTAAAGCATTATTCGGCGTTCTTCAAAAAATTGGGCGTGCGCTTATGCTTCCAGTTGCGATCCTTCCGGCTGCGGGTATTTTGCTTGCGATCGGGAATGCGATGCAAAATAAGGACATGATTCAGGTCCTGCATTTCTTGAGCAATGACAATGTTCAGCTTGTAGCAGGTGTGATGGAAAGCGCTGGGCAGATTGTTTTCGATAACCTTCCGCTTCTTTTCGCAGTAGGTGTAGCCATCGGGCTTGCCAATGGTGATGGAGTTGCAGGGATTGCAGCAATTATCGGTTATCTTGTAATGAATGTATCCATGAGTGCGGTTCTTCTTGCAAACGGAACCATTCCTTCGGATTCAGTTGAAAGAGCCAAGTTCTTTACGGAAAACCATCCTGCATATGTAAACATGCTTGGTATACCTACCTTGGCGACAGGGGTGTTCGGCGGTATTATCGTCGGTGTGTTAGCTGCATTATTGTTTAACAGATTTTACACAATTGAACTGCCGCAATACCTTGGTTTCTTTGCGGGTAAACGTTTCGTTCCAATTGTTACGTCAATTTCTGCACTGATTCTGGGTCTTATTATGTTAGTGATCTGGCCTCCGATCCAGCATGGATTGAATGCCTTTTCAACAGGATTAGTGGAAGCGAATCCAACCCTTGCTGCATTTATCTTCGGGGTGATTGAACGTTCGCTTATCCCATTCGGATTGCACCACATTTTCTATTCGCCGTTCTGGTATGAATTCTTCAGCTATAAGAGTGCAGCAGGAGAAATCATCCGCGGGGATCAGCGTATCTTTATGGCGCAGATTAAAGACGGCGTACAGTTAACGGCAGGTACGTTCATGACAGGTAAATATCCATTTATGATGTTCGGTCTGCCTGCTGCGGCGCTTGCCATTTATCATGAAGCAAAACCGCAAAACAAAAAACTCGTTGCAGGTATTATGGGTTCAGCGGCCTTGACATCCTTCTTAACGGGGATCACAGAGCCATTGGAATTTTCTTTCTTATTCGTTGCTCCAGTCCTGTTTGCGATTCACTGTTTGTTTGCGGGACTTTCATTCATGGTCATGCAGCTGTTGAATGTTAAGATTGGTATGACATTCTCCGGTGGTTTAATTGACTACTTCCTATTCGGTATTTTACCGAACCGGACGGCATGGTGGCTAGTCATCCCTGTCGGCTTAGGGTTAGCGGTCATTTACTACTTCGGATTCCGATTTGCCATCCGCAAATTTAATCTGAAAACACCTGGACGCGAGGATGCTGCGGAAGAAACAGCAGCACCTGGGAAAACAGGTGAAGCAGGGGATCTTCCTTATGAGATTCTTCAGGCAATGGGTGACCAGGAAAACATCAAACACCTTGATGCTTGTATCACTCGTCTGCGTGTGACTGTAAACGATCAGAAAAAGGTTGATAAAGACCGTCTGAAACAGCTTGGCGCTTCCGGAGTGCTGGAAGTCGGCAACAACATTCAGGCTATTTTCGGACCGCGTTCTGACGGGTTAAAAACGCAAATGCAAGACATTATTGCGGGACGCAAGCCTAGACCTGAGCCGAAAACATCTGCTCAAGAGGAAGTAGGCCAGCAGGTTGAGGAAGTGATTGCAGAACCGCTGCAAAATGAAATCGGCGAGGAAGTTTTCGTTTCTCCGATTGCCGGGGAAATTCACCCGATTACGGATGTTCCTGACCAAGTCTTCTCAGGGAAAATGATGGGTGACGGTTTTGCGATTCTCCCTTCTGAAGGAATTGTCGTATCACCGGTTCGCGGAAAAATTCTAAATGTGTTCCCGACGAAACATGCGATCGGCCTGCAATCCGACGGCGGAAGAGAAATTTTAATCCACTTTGGTATTGATACCGTCAGCCTGAAGGGCGAAGGATTTACGTCTTTCGTATCAGAAGGAGACCGCGTTGAGCCTGGACAAAAACTTCTTGAAGTTGATCTGGATGCAGTCAAACCGAATGTACCATCTCTCATGACACCGATTGTATTTACAAACCTTGCTGAAGGAGAAACAGTCAGCATTAAAGCAAGCGGTTCAGTCAACAGAGAACAAGAAGATATTGTGAAGATTGAAAAATAAGGGTGTTAGTACGCCGTGCTTGTCAGATGACAAGTACGGTTGTATGATATAATATTGTGAAGTAATAAAGCTTTAAGTTAAAAGGAGAATGATAAAAATGGCACAAAAAACATTTAAAGTAACTGCAGATTCTGGAATCCATGCTCGTCCTGCGACAGTTCTTGTACAAACTGCTAGCAAATACGACGCTGACGTTAATTTAGAATATAACGGCAAAACAGTTAACCTTAAATCTATTATGGGTGTTATGTCTTTAGGTATCGCTAAAGGCGCTGAGATCACAATCTCTGCTTCCGGAGCTGACGAAAACGATGCTCTTAACGCTTTAGAAGAAACAATGAAAAGCGAAGGACTCGGCGAGTAATGCAAGAATTAAAAGGGATTGGTGCTTCAGCCGGCATCGCGATTGCAAAAGCATACCGGCTTGAAGAGCCAGATTTAACGGTTGAAAAGAAAAACATCTCTGATTCTGAAGCGGAAGTAAGCCGTTTTGATGAAGCGATTGCACGTTCAAAAGAAGAGCTCGAAAAAATCAAAGAGCACGCTTTGAAAGAACTGGGTCAGGATAAAGCTGATATTTTTTCTGCTCACCTTTTAGTTCTCAGTGACCCTGAGCTTCTGAACCCTGTGAAAGAAAAAATCAGCACTGATTCAGTGAACGCTGAATTCGCTTTAAAAGAAACGTCTTCTATGTTCGTTACCATGTTTGAATCTATGGACAACGAATATATGAAAGAGCGTGCGGCAGATATCCGCGATGTAACAAAACGCGTAACCGGCCACCTGCTTGGCGTCGAAATTCCAAACCCAAGCATGATCTCAGAAGAGGTTATTATTGTAGCTGAAGACTTAACACCGTCTGACACAGCTCAATTAAACCGTGAGTTCGTAAAAGGATTCACTACTGATATCGGCGGACGCACATCTCACTCTGCCATCATGGCACGTTCTCTTGAGATTCCAGCAGTTGTTGGAACGAAAGCGGCTACAGGCACGATCCAAAACGGCGTGACTGTTATCGTTGACGGTATCAATGGCGATGTCATTATTGACCCATCTGCGGAAACTGTAAAAGAGTATGAAGAAAAACATAATGCTTATTTGGCTCAAAAAGCTGAGTGGGCGAAGCTTGTCAATGAACCGACTGTCTCAAAAGACGGACATCATGTAGAGCTTGCAGCGAACATCGGTACTCCTGATGATGTAAAAGGTGTTCTTGAAAACGGCGGAGAAGCAGTTGGCCTTTACCGTACCGAATTCCTTTACATGGGAAGAGATCAGCTGCCTACAGAAGATGAGCAGTTTGATGCTTACAAAACGGTTCTTGAGCGTATGGAAGGAAAATCAGTCGTCGTGCGGACACTTGATATCGGCGGAGACAAAGAGCTTCCTTACCTGCAGCTTCCTAAAGAAATGAACCCGTTCTTAGGATATAGAGCGATTCGTCTTTGCCTTGAAGAGCAAGAAATCTTCAGAACACAGCTTCGCGCGCTGCTTCGTGCAAGTACATACGGAAACTTGAAAATCATGTTCCCTATGATTGCGACAGTTAACGAATTCAAAGAAGCAAAAACGATCCTTCTTGAAGAGAAAGAAAAGCTCGTAAAAGCGGGACAGGCTGTATCTGACGATATTGAAGTCGGAATGATGGTTGAGATTCCGTCAACTGCAGTCATCGCTGATCAGTTTGCTAAAGAGGTTGATTTCTTCAGTATCGGAACAAACGATTTGATCCAATACACAATGGCAGCTGACCGTATGAATGAACGTGTATCTTACCTGTATCAGCCATACAACCCGGCAATCCTTCGCTTAATTACACTGGTAATTGAAGCAGCACACAAAGAAGGAAAATGGGTTGGCATGTGCGGAGAAATGGCAGGAGACGAGATTGCGATTCCAATCCTTCTCGGCTTAGGCTTAGATGAGTTCTCAATGAGCGCAACGTCTATTCTTCCGGCAAGAACACAGATCAGCAAATTGTCTAAACAAGAAGCTGAGTCATTCAAAGAGAAAATCTTATCTATGAGCACGACAGAAGAAGTTGTCGCGTTCGTAAAAGAAACATTCAAGTAATGTACAAAAACCAGACGGCCTCCGGCCTGTCTGGTTTTTTTCATAAGTAAGGGTATAGAAGGACACAATAACATGGCTAGGAGGGATAGTATGTCAAACCAATTTAACGCAGGAGATACTGTTTATGTGATCTACAGAAATCCGCACGCCGCCAATGTAGCCCACATAAAGGAAGCCGAAATTGTGCACCATCCATACCATGAAGGCGAGCTTTCCCTGTTTATTTATGAAACCTATCACCCGTTCGCAGAGGACGATGCTGTGTTTGCAAGCTATGAAGAAGCTAAATCGCTTTACAAAGAGCTCTTTGATATTGATCCGTATGAGTAACAAGGAAATCATTACAACTCATATCCTTTCCGCCTAGTGAGAAAAGTAACGTTAGTAAAGGAAAAGGATGTGGCATCATGCAGAACCCATTTGTTCCGCAGCTTGTATATATAGAACCGAGGGCACTGGAATATCCGCTAGGCCAAGAATTACAAGAAAAATTTGAGAATATGGGCATTGAAATCAGAGAAACAACATCCCACAATCAGGTGCGTAATATTCCTGGGAAAAATCATCTTCAGCAATATCGCAATGCGAAATCAACTTTAGTTATCGGTGTCCGGAAAACATTAAAGTTTGATTCATCCAAACCCTCGGCTGAGTATGCCATTCCGTTTGCAACAGGCTGCATGGGGCATTGTCATTACTGCTACCTGCAAACAACCATGGGATCAAAGCCGTATATCAGAACGTATGTAAACGTCGAAGAGATTTTGGATCAGGCAGATAAGTATATGAAGGAGCGCGCACCAGAGTTCACAAGGTTCGAAGCATCATGTACGTCAGACATTGTAGGAATTGATCATCTGACACACACGCTGAAGCGCGCCATTGAACATTTTGGCCAAAGTGATCTCGGAAAGCTCCGATTTGTAACGAAATTTCATCATGTCGATCACCTATTAGACGCAAAGCATAACGGGAAAACGAGATTCAGATTCAGTATTAATGCCGACTATGTGATTAAAAACTTTGAGCCGGGAACTTCACCTCTTGATAAGCGGATAGAAGCGGCAGTAAAAGTTGCAAAAGCAGGCTACCCGCTAGGCTTTATTGTTGCTCCGATTTATATTCATGAAGGCTGGGAAGAAGGATACAGACATCTGTTTGAAAAGCTTGATGCTGCTTTGCCGCAGGACGTTAGACATGACATAACGTTTGAATTAATTCAACACCGTTTTACAAAACCGGCCAAACGAGTGATAGAGAAAAATTATCCGAAGACGAAGCTCGAATTAGATGAAGAAAAGCGCCGTTATAAATGGGGCCGTTACGGGATCGGAAAATATATTTATCAGAAAGATGAAGAGCATGCACTTCGAGAAGCACTTGAATCCTATATTGATACCTTTTTCCCTAACGCGAAAATTGAATATTTCACTTAAACGGGCTGTTGTGATCAACAGCTCTCTTTTTATAAAAAGGATTTTTCCATTCCATCAAAACGCCGTAATTCAATGATTCTTTATCCTCTATATAATTGCTGACTACACGAATAGGTGAACGCCCGCAACGGAGGAGAAAGGACAGCACAGGGTCGTTTTTCCTGCCTTCCATCACATCTTCAACGTACTGAACAGCGCTGATCTCGTGTGCGTATTTATGATATAAAGGAATGCGGCCGCCGCCGAGAAGGCGCTCCAGTCTCTTATCAACAGTCAGCTCATACATCGTATTCATCAGCCATTTTCCAATTCCAAGCTTTCGATAATGAGGAGAAACAGAAATATCCACTACATATGAAGTATTTCCATGAGGTTCATGATTTTTAATCGATCCGTTGTCTGTTGCTTGCGCCCATGTATGGTCAGGAGATTCAGGCTCAAATTGTACAATAAGAGCAGTCATGGAACCGATAATTCTGCCATTGATGAGCGCGCATAAAGCGCCTTCCGGAAAGGTTTTGATATGGCTGACCAGCTGGTCCTCTGACCACAGCAATTCCTGGGGAAACGGAGGAGGGAAACATTCTCTTTGAAGAGAAATCAGCCTCTCGATGTCAGTCTCAGTGTAGTTTCTGATGGTCAGAGCCTCAAATTTTCTGCCGTCGTGCACATACATTTGTTTTAGTATGGTCATCACTCTCCTTATGTTGTTTCATTATAACGAAGATTGAATTTTCAGTAAATATATTCCGATTTTCTTATAATTTATTTTTTGATTATTCATTTTTCAAACGAAAAGGCCGATATAGAAATTAGGAGGGGATTGGTTTGTTTAAAAAACTTCACATGAAGATTGCTGTTTTTGTTTCGATTATGTTAATCGTCACAGTTGTTCTTTTAATGCTGTCTTCTTATTTGACGCTAAAACCGATGATTACAGAGGATGGGAAAAATACAACTCAAAACGTGACGCAGTCACTTGAACAAAATATTGAATTGCAATTAAAGAGTTATGCCATTTCGTTATCAAGATTGGCTAATGGGGAATTAACGCATACATTTGTAACGAAACCAAATAAAGAAGCTGCTCGGCTGTTTCACGATGACATTAAGCAAATCAAAGACAACGATGATTATGTTGCGATGGCTTACATAGGCACCGCAAAAAAAGAAATGTTTACATATCCAAAAGCGGATTTCGCTGAGGATTACGATCCAACATCAAGACCATGGTATAAGCTTGCAGCTGAAACCCCGGATCAAGTTGTTTGGACGGAACCTTATAAAGATGTCGTGACAGGAGACATGATTGTTACTGCATCGAAAGCGATCTTAGACGGGCAAAAAGTGATAGGGGTTGCCAGCTATGACTTGAAACTCTCTGCTATCCAGAGTATGGTCAATAAACAAAAGGTGCCTTACAAAGGATTTGCCTTTTTAGCTGATGCGAGCGGCAATCTTTTAGCCCATCCGTCAAATCAAGGAAAAAATATATCAAAGGATCAAACACTGCAAACCATCGAATCCGAGAAAAAAGGGATACAAGATGTGAATGGGAAAATGGTTGTGTACCAAACGATTGGCGAGACAGGCTGGAAGGTCGGAACGCAATTTGATACCGATCAATTAATGTGGATTTCAGATAAAATGAATCGGGCAAATCTTTGGATATCATTGATTGCGCTTATCATAACAATTATTCTCAGCTACTTCCTGGCCAAAACGATAACCGGTCCGATACAGCAGCTGATCGTAAAAACGAAAGCTGTTTCCGCAGGCGATTTAACAGTGCGCGCGGAATCAAAATCTAAGGATGAAGTCGGTATTTTAACAAGAGATTTCAATCTGATGGTTGAAAATATGAAGGAAATGGTTGAGCAAGTGAGACTCTCTTCAGGGAAAGTATCTGACACCTCTGAACAATTAACGGCTGTCTCTGCCGAAACAAATGAAACAAGCGGACAAATTGCAAAAGCGATTGAAGAAGTAGCCGCAGGGGCATCGGAACAGGCTTCTGAAGTTGAAACCATTAATGAAAAATCGGAAAGCCTGTCAACGAAAATCAGGCAAATCGCTGAGGAGGCAGGCGGAATTAAAGAACGCTCAAAATCGTCCGAGGATGCAAGCTATAAAGGACTTGACGCGCTCGGCCAGCTGCTGATGAAATCAAACGAAGCCAATATGGAAACGAAAAAGGTTGAAACGATGCTGCTGGATTTGGAAAATCAAACTAAGAATATTGAAGAAGTCGTTACAGCGATTTCAAACATATCTGATCAAACCAACTTGCTTGCCTTAAATGCCAGTATTGAGGCAGCCAGAGCCGGAGAAAGCGGGCGCGGTTTTGCCGTCGTAGCCGATGAAGTGCGGAAGTTAGCTGAGCAATCAGCCCTTTCTACAAAGCATATCAGCGAGACTGTGAAGCTTATCCAGCTTGAGACAAAAGAGGCCTCTCACGCAATGGTTGAGGCAAGCAGAATGAATGATGAACAAAACAGTGCCATTCACGAAACTGGAGAGGTATTAAATACGATAACTGCAGAAATGCAGTCACTGGTACAAGGTATTGATCACATTTACGCGGAAATTCAAAGAATGAGTGAAGAACAGCTTGCGATTTCTGAAGCTATTCAAAGCATTTCAGCCATATCACAGGAATCAGCTGCCGCAGCAGAGGAAGTGAACGCATCAACCGATGAACAGCTTGTCACCCTTGATAAGGTCAAACACTCAACGGAAACACTAAAACTTGCAAGCCAAGAGCTTATGAACACAATTGCAAAATTCACATTGTAATCCAATTACATCCCCAAACATCATTTGTTTTGGGGATTTTTTATTTTAAGAGTCTATTCTATGATGTATGGTTATGGTAGTCTAGAAAATGAAGGAAAAATGATAAATTTTAACTAAAATCAAAACGAAACATCTGGGAGGAATGACCTTGAAAAAAACAATTGGTTTTATCGGTCTTGGAGTGATGGGAAAGAGCATGGCATCACATATTCTGAATGACGGCCACCCTGTTTTGGTGTACACCCGGACAAAAGAAAAAGCAGAAAGCATACTTCAAAAAGGCGCGATCTGGAAAGATACGGTCAAAGATCTTTCGAAAGAAGCGGATGTCATCATTACAATGGTCGGCTATCCCAGTGATGTTGAAGAAGTGTATTTCGGAAGCAATGGAATTATTGAAAACGCAAAAGAAGGCGCATATCTTATTGATATGACGACATCTAAGCCTTCGCTTGCGAAGAAGATTGCTGAAGCGGCCAAAGAAAAAGCATTGTTCGCTTTAGACGCTCCTGTTTCCGGTGGAGACGTCGGTGCACAAAACGGAACACTCGCGATTATGGTCGGTGGAGAAAAAGAAGCTTTTGAAGTCTGCATGCCGATTTTCTCTTTAATGGGAGAGAATATTCAGTATCAAGGACCAGCTGGAAGCGGACAGCATACCAAGATGTGCAATCAGATTGCAATTGCAGCCGGTATGATCGGTGTTGCTGAAGCGATGGCTTATGCCCAAAAATCAGGCCTAAAGCCGGAAAATGTTCTGAAAAGCATCACAACGGGCGCAGCCGGAAGCTGGTCATTGTCAAATCTTGCTCCCCGTATGCTGCAAGGCAACTTTGAACCGGGATTTTATGTGAAGCATTTTATTAAGGATATGGGAATTGCACTAGAGGAAGCAGAATTAATGGGGGAAGAAATGCCAGGCTTGTCGCTCGCAAAATCCTTATATGACAAGCTAGCTGCTCAAGGTGAAGAAAACAGCGGAACACAGAGTATATATAAGCTTTGGGTGAAATAAAAGGACTGCTTGTATCCTGCAGGCAACCATCAGGCTGTCGTGAAAATCTCGACAGCCTTTTTTTGGACTATAAGTGCGTAAAAGAGAAAAATACCACTTGTTTTAATTAATTGACAAAACGGAAGGGTGAAAATAAGAACATGATTCTATAATTCTAGCTTTAAGAAAGAATCAATAGCTTAACCTATACATTCAACATCAGTGACTATTTTTCTGATGATCTAAATGCTTATTTGTTTTGTTTATTGATTTATTCTCTGAGATAGGATTATGGGGTAATGTTCTTATTACTAAAGCGGCTTTGGAGTGAAGTCGATTTAGCATTGCCTCCTATCTCAGAAAAGTGAGTATAGGAGGCTTTTTTTGTAGATTATTATTGATGGGGGTATTGATATGAGGCTTGAACAGCAAGAAATAAATATTTTACATTCTGATTCTGGTCCATACGGGATAGCCATTTCACCCGAAGGAAAGGTATGGTTTACTCAACATAAAGCTAACAAGATCAGCTGTCTTGATAAGACGGGCCAAATTCAAGAGTATATTGTTCCGACACCTGATGCTGGAGTCATGTGTTTAACAGTGTCTTCAGAAGGTGATATTTGGTTTACAGAAAATAGGGCTAATAAGATAGGGAAACTGACAGCAAAACGGCAATTTATAGAATATCCATTGCCGCATCAACATTCAGCCCCATATGGGATTACGGAAGGTCCAGACGGAGATATCTGGTTTACTGAGATGAATGGAAATCGTATAGGTAAATTGACATCAGAGGGCAAAATTCATGAATACGAACTGCCTAATGAAGGATCGTACCCTTCTTTTATTACGTTGGGTTCAGATCACTCACTTTGGTTCACTGAAAACCAGAATAATGCTATCGGCAAAATAACTGAATCAGGTGAGTTAACGGAGTTTCCAATTCCTACACCAGCAGCAGGACCAGTAGGCATTACAAAAGGGCATGATGATGCACTTTGGTTTGTAGAGATAATGGGTAATAAGATAGGTAAGATTACGGTTTCCGGTGACATAACTGAATATGATATCCCTACACCAAATGCACGGCCTCACGCTATCGCTGCAGGTGTAAAATCAGATTTATGGTTTACCGAATGGGGGGGAAATAAAATCGGAAGGCTGACAAGTGATCAAACAATTGAAGAATATACAATCAACACACCTCATGCTGAGCCTCATGGAATAGGATGCGATAATGATGGCACAGTTTGGTTTGCATTAGAATGTAACAAAATAGGGAAATTAAAATCAACTAAATAATGGGAAATTAGCCCCTTTGCACCTCATGCGAAACCTATGTTGCTCAACCTGAAGAACACTTGGTTTTTAAAAAAATTCTTCTTTATTATAAAAAGTTAAATCTATCAATGGCATAAATCTGTTGCAGCAGCTTTGCTATTGAAGGTGAAAGAAAAACGGATTTAGTGAACAAGTTCCCCTCGCAGCCGGGTGAAGAAGACTGCCGTAACTTAACCTTGCTTGGCTGGGGGTCTGGCAGCTTTTTTCTGTTTCTTTTAGATGAATACAAAAAAAGCTTGTAGAAAAAACATGGTTTTCTCTACAAGCTGAAGATTACCTGTATCGTACAGGATTATTTTCCGATGAATTGTTGTGTCCAGATGCTTCCAGACTCAACGTAGCCAACACCGATGTGAGTAAAGTTAGGGTTTAGAATGTTTTTTCTGTGTCCTTCACTGTTCATCCAAGCTTTTACTACTTCTTCTGGTGTCTTTTGGCCCTTCGCAATGTTTTCACCTGCTGTTTTGTAGCTGATTCCGAAAGATTTCATCATATCAAACGGTGAGCCGTATGTTGGGCTTTGGTGATCAAAGTAGTTTTTGTCTTTCATATCCTGAGATTTTGCGCGTGCGGATTTGCTTAACGTTTCATCAATTTGAAGCGGTTTTAAGCCTTGTTTTTGTCTTTCTGCATTTGTAAGTTCAACAACTTTTTTCTCATATGCACTTACAGATGAAGGTGCAGATGTTGTTGTGTTTGTTTTTTCAGCAGTTGCAGGTGCTTTAGAAGCAGTGTTTTGATCAGCAGCTGCTTTTTCAGTAGTCTTTTGTGCAGGTTTTGCCGTTTCTGTCTTTTGAACATCCTGAACTTTCACATTAGATTGCTTCGCATGTTTTTGAAGAAACTGCTTAATCTCTTTTTCGTTTGCAGCGTTTAACGTTTTGATATTTGTGTTAATATGCAGTTTTTTCACTGCATCGTTAAGTGACATGTTTTGTACTGTGTTCCCCGTTTTTACTGTAACCACAGGCTGGCAGGAGAGTTCTTTCGCTGATGCTTGCTGTACGCCCCCGAATGTGAATAATCCAACCGCAGCGGCAGCAGATAAAATAAATGCTTTCTTCATTAGTTCGTAACCTCCTAGAGTTGTTTGTTTCTACAGAAAAATCATAACATAGCTTTTTTGTCATAAAGATTCCAGCACTTTCCTTTGACAAATAGAGATTGTCATTTTCGTAAAGTAAATCCGTTGAATCACTAAGAATAAGGGAATCAGCGGTATATATGATTTTATCGTACCGTTACATAGCTTCCTTTTTTTTGAACCGTTAGTTATATTTTAATGTGTTTTTATATTGACAGCTTTTTTTACTCCTTTTCGCTGTAACAACTATTACAAAGGTGTTACAATTAATCTCAGTATATGTAAATATATTGAATGATTTGAGAGGGGTAACCAGAAGTGACTGAAATAGGACGTGAACCAAAGAAAAAGAGCAAAGGAAACAGAGCAATCAGAATGAACCTTTTTTTCCTAGCTGTCTTTGTTCTATTCACTGCATTAATTTTTAAGCTCGGGGTTGTTCAAATTGTTGAAGGCGAACAGCATGAAGAAGACGCTGAGAAATCAAATGCAAAAACAGCTTACTATCCTGCGCCTCGCGGGAAGATGTACGACAGAAATCAGAAAGTTGCTGTCGACAACCAGAGCGTTCCAGAAATTGTGTATGTATCAACATCTAGCACAAAAACAGAAGATAAAATCAAAACAGCGAAGCGGCTTGCTTCTTTCATTCATATTGATACCGAATTTTTGAAGGAAAGGGATCTTCGTGATTACTGGATCGCAGCTCATCCGAAAAAAGCCGCCGCTCTGCTTAAGGAATCAGAAAGCAATCTAAAAGGAGACCAGGCTTACAAGCTTCAAATAGAGCGTGTTCCGGATCAAGAATTAAAGGCTATTCAGCAAGATGACGAAGAAATGGAAACTGCTGCGATATATACAAGGTTTTCAAGCGGAAATGCTTACGAACCTCAAATCGTAAAGGCAATGAATCCAAATAAGAGCAATAGCAATGGAAAAAACGGAGCGCTGCTTGATGAGAAGAAAAACTCCTCGCAAAGACCAAAAAATGACTTAACATATGATGAAATTTCCATTGTTTCTGAGCATTTAGAAGAGCTTCCGGGAATCGATATCGTAAACGATTGGACACGAAAATATCCTTATGACAAAACCCTTTATTCTGTTTTCGGGGGCGTCACGACACCAGATCAGGGCCTGCTGAGCGACCGGAAAGATTTCTACTTAACAAGAGGCTATGCGAATAATGACAGGGTGGGAAAAAGTTATTTAGAGTATCAATATGAAGAATATTTAAATTCGCATAAAGAAAAAGTGGAATACGTAGAAGATAATAAAGGAAATGTCGTCAGCCAAAAAACCATTGATAAAGGCAGCAGGGGATACGATCTTCAGCTTTCTTTTGACATGGAGCTTCAGGCAAAGGTAGAAAAGATCATTGAAGAAGAAGTAAGAAACAGCCGTGCACGCGGAAATTACATGCTTGACAGAGCCTTTGTCGTGATGATGGACCCGAATAACGGCGATATTTTATCGATGGCAGGGAAAAAGATAGATTTAAAAACCAACAAAATTGAAGATTATGCGATAGGGGCATTTACCACCCAATATGAAATGGGATCAGCAGTAAAGGGGGCCACCGTGCTAGCCGGCTATCAGGACGGGATCCCGCATTATAAATATTTTGTTGATACACCTCTTTATTTAGCAGGATACGGTAACAAACCGAAGAAATCCTACATGAACATGGGAACCATCAATGAATTAACCGCTCTGCAAAAAAGTTCAAACGTATATATGTTTAATGTTGCCATGCACATTGCCGGTGTCACATACAAGCCGTATGGACCTCTTCCTGCTGACCAGAAGGATTTAAACAAAATGAGAAATTACTACAGCCAATTTGGCCTGGGAGTAAAGACAGGTATTGATCTTCCGCAGGAATCAGCCGGAATGCAAACTACACCTGATGCGGTAGGGGGGTTAATTTTAGACTTGGCCATTGGACAATACGATACATATACACCGCTTCAAATGGCACAGTACATCTCATCAATTGCCAATGGGGGCTACCGTGTTCAGCCAAGAATTGTTACAAGTATCCATGAGCCCAGCAAAAAAGAAGGCCTTGGGAAGACCATTGAACAAAGAAAGCCAAACATTCTCAACAAAATTAACAACTCAGAAAGTGACATTCAGCAGGTGAAGACCGGATTGAAGCTAGTTACCACTTCAGGGACAGCAAAAAATACGTTTACAGAAGATGTATCAGGGAAAACGGGAACAGCGGAAACATTTTACTACGGCACGAATCGCAACTGGTGGGGGAAAAAAACATACAATCTGACTTTTGTCGGCTATTACCCATCGAAAAATCCAAAAGTGGCTTTTAGTGTTGTTGTTCCATCAGTAAATGATGATGATAAGATCAATAAAATTATTGCCAAAAGAGCTATCCACGCCTACGCAGAGCTCGAAAAAAAACACAGTAAAAAATAAAAAACAGGGTGCACAACTAAAAGATTGTGTGCCCTTTCTTTTATTCAAAAATTGACGTTCACCATAAGAATAGAAGGAGAATACTCATTTTCTAGCGAATCATACTAGGTAAAAGTCAATCTGTATATATCGAAACACGATAATCATGCAAAGGAGGGATTCTGTGGAACAGGATACGCAGCATGTTAAACCACTTCAAACAAAAACCGATATTCATGCAGTCTTGGCCTCTAATGGACGCATCATTTATATATCTGCCAACTCCAAACTGCATTTGGGCTATCTCCAAGGAGAGATGATCGGATCATTCCTCAAAACGTTTCTGCATGAGGAAGATCAATTTTTGGTTGAAAGCTATTTTTATAATGAACATCATCTGATGCCGTGCACCTTTCGTTTTATTAAAAAAGATCATACGATTGTGTGGGTGGAGGCTGCGGTAGAAATTGTTACGACAAGAGCTGAGCGGACAGAACGGGAAATCATTTTGAAAATGAAGGTTCTTGAAGAAGAAACAGGCCATCAATCCCTAAACTGCGAAAAACATGAAATCGAACCTGCAAGCCCGGAATCGACTACATATATAACGGATGATTATGAACGGTTGGTTGAAAATCTCCCGAGTCCGCTATGCATCAGTGTCAAAGGCAAGATCGTCTATGTAAACAGCGCGATGCTTTCAATGCTGGGAGCAAAAAGCAAGGATGCTATTATTGGAAAATGGTCCTATGAATTTATTGAAGAAGAATATCATGATATCGTGAAAAACAGGATTATACGAATGCAAAAAGGAATGGAAGTCGGAATGATTGAACAGACGTGGAAAAGGCTTGATGGCACACCTGTTCATTTAGAAGTGAAAGCATCCCCGACCGTCTACAAAAACCAGCAGGCTGAGCTGCTGCTGCTGATCGATATCTCTTCAAGGAAAAAATTCCAAACCATCCTGCAAAAAAGCCGTGAACGATATCAGCTGCTGATTCAAAATTCCATTGATACCATTGCGGTGATTCACAATGGAAAATGGGTGTTTATGAATGAATCGGGAATTTCCCTGTTTGAAGCGGCTACCTATGAGGACTTAATTGGCAAAAACATATACGATCAGCTGCATCCTTGCGATCACGAGGATGTAAAAGAGAGAATCCAAAACATCGCCGAGCAAAAAACAGAATCTGAAATTGTCAAGCAATCCTGGTTCACCTTTCAGAACAGGGTCATTTATACGGAGATGGTCTGCATTCCGACGACCTTTTTTGGTGAAGCGGCCGTCCAGGTCATTCTTCGGGACATTTCAGAGAGAAAACAAACAGAAGAATTGATGCTGAAATCGGAAAAATTATCAATCGCAGGGCAGCTCGCGGCGGGAATCGCCCATGAGATCCGCAACCCTCTTACAGCGATCAAAGGATTTTTACAGCTGATGAAACCGACAATGGAAGGCAACGAACATTACTTTGATATTGTGTTTTCTGAACTCAGCCGTATCGAATTAATACTCAGTGAACTGCTCATGTTGGCGAAACCTCAGCAAAATGCTGTCAAAGAATATTTGAACTTGAAAAAATTAATTGGTGAGGTTTCAGCCCTGTTAGAAACGCAGGCGAATTTAAATGGCATTTTTATCAGAACAAGTTATGAAAAAGACAGCATTTATATAAACGGGGATCAAAACCAATTAAAGCAGGTATTCATTAATTTAATCAAAAATGCAGTTGAATCAATGCCTGATGGGGGAACAGTAGACATTATCATAACCGAAGATGAGCATTCTGTTCATGTTACTGTCAAAGACGAAGGGGAAGGTATACCTGAAAAGGTACTAAACCGGATTGGAGAGCCATTTTTAACAACAAAAGAAAAAGGTACGGGGCTTGGATTAATGGTGACATTTAATATCATTGAAAACCATCAGGGAGTTATACATGTGGACAGCCATCCTGAAAAAGGCACAGCGTTTAAAATTTCATTTCCAAAAAAATAAAACAACGGCTTAAACGCCGTTGTTTATCGTCTGCATTGCTTCACGTTTTTTTAATACAAATAATTCTAAACGGTCCAGGCCTTCTCTCAGTGTGTCCAGCGAGTACGCAAAAGACAATCTTACATATCCTTCACCATATGTTGAGAACGAGCTGCCCGGCACGAGTGCCACACCAGCGTCTTCCAAAAGAGCCATACTAAAATCAAATGAAGTCATTCCAAATGATTTAATAGAAGGGAAGATATAAAACGCACCGGACGGTTTAACTACGTCAAGTCCCATGGAAACAAGACGGTCATAAACATAGTCGAGACGTTTTTTGTATTGTTCTCTCATAATCAATGCGTCGTCAAAGCCGTTTGTGACAGCTTCAAGCGCGGCTTTTTGAGAAATGGATGAGGCGCACGACACATTGTATTGATGAACCTTTAAAATGTGCTTTGCAATGTCTTTCGGTGCGAATAAAAATCCAATTCTCCAACCGGTCATGCTGTGTGATTTTGACAACCCGTTAATGACAATTGTTTGATCCCGCAAATGGTTTGCGATGGAGTAATGCGGTCTGTCATATGTTAATTCACTGTATATTTCATCGGACAATACGAAGACATTTCTGCCTTTTAAAAGGGCTGCGATGCTTTTCAGTTCTTCTTCAGATAAAGTCACGCCGGTAGGATTTGACGGATAAGGAAGCACGACACACTTGGTGTTGGGTGTCAGAGCATCTTCAATCAGCCGGGCGGTAAGCTTAAAGCCGTGTGACGTAGTATCAACAATGACAGGCTTGGCCCCGCACAAATTGATAATAGGTTCATAGCCCGGATAAATAGGTCCTGGCATAATGACTTCATCACCGGGAGATAAAATCGTCCGGAATGCAGCATCAATGGCTTGGCTTGCGCCTGTTGTGATGATAATTTCAGATTCAGCATCATAGTTGAAATCCGCTTTTTTCTTCATATAAAGCTGCACAGCTTGTCTCAGCTCCAGGTAGCCGGCATTCGGAGTATATGACGTCACATTTTCATCAATGGCTTTTTTTGCGGCAGCTTTCACATGATGCGGTGTGAAAAAATCAGGCTGGCCGATTGTAAGTGAAATGACGTCTTCGTGTTGGGCTACAAGATTCGAGAATTTGCGTATTCCTGAAATTTCGATCTCTCTTGCTTTCGGATTCAGCAAATGTTCCATAATTCATCACCTTAACAAATATAATGAGTTTATCCTATTTTACCACTAGCTGATCATTTGTCACCTTTTTAACTGATATATTTCGATTGTATGCGCCTTTTTTCTAAACATACCTTTCTTTTCAGAAAAAAAGAAGACAACCAGCGATTTGATTGTCTTTATTGTATCATGTTCTATTATTGTTTATATGTGCCAATTTCATTAATAGCCATAATCAAAATGAAGGTCTTCGTGCCAAATCAGATACGGAGGATGCTCTTCTTGAAGGTCAGCTGATTCTTTCTTCATATTCAGGTAAGTTTCTTCACTGATATCCTCTAAAACAGTCATTTCGTTTTCTTTAAATATTACTAAGGTACCCATTATTTACACCCTTCTTTGGAAAAATCCTTGACTATTTTATCACTGTTAGTTGGAAAGTCAATGGTTATTAGGAAAAAAGTTTCTTTTTTGAGGAACGCGGCTTGTTGCCTTCGGAATTCGATTTTGAAGAGCTGCCATTCACTTTTTACAAATTACGCCGATATATACAGTACAATACTGAATGCGAATAGCGAGGGATTGAATTGTCGTTACAACAATACGAAATTTTATTGGATTCTGGTACAAATGAATTAGAAATTGTGAAGTTTGGCGTGGGTGAAAATGCTTTCGGAATTAACGTTATGAAGGTAAGAGAAATTATTCAGCCTGTCGAGGTGACATCAGTGCCTCACTCCCATCAGCATGTAGAAGGAATGATTAAACTCAGAGGAGAAATCCTCCCTGTGATCAGTCTCTTCTCATTTTTTGGAGTAGAGCCTGAAGGATCAAAAGATGAGAAATATATCGTGACTGAATTTAATAAACGGAAAATTGTTTTTCATGTCGGCTCTGTTTCTCAAATTCACAGAGTATCCTGGGAAGCGATTGAAAAGCCGACATCGTTAAATCAAGGAATGGAGCGGCACCTTACCGGGATTATTAAGCTCGAAGACCTGATGATTTTTTTGCCTGACTATGAAAAAATTATTTATGACATTGAATCAGATTCAGGTGTTGACACGTATAATATGCATACCGAGGGCTTCGATGAAAGAAGAACTGATAAAAAGCTTATCATTGTAGAGGACTCACCGCTTTTGATGCGCCTCTTGCAGGATGAATTAAAAGAAGCAGGGTACAACAATATCGCTTCGTTTGAAAATGGAAAAGAGGCATATGAATACATTATGAACCTTGCTGAAAACGAAACTGATTTATCAGAACAGATTGATATGATCATCACTGATATTGAAATGCCAAAAATGGACGGACACAGGCTCACAAAGCTGCTGAAGGAAAATCCGAAAAGCTCAGATGTGCCGGTTATGATTTTCTCATCGTTAATTACGGATGATCTGCGTCACCGCGGCGAAGTTGTAGGCGCAGATGAGCAAATCAGCAAGCCTGAGATCAGTGATTTGATTAAAAAAGTGGATACGTATGTTATTGAATAAATAAAAACAGCCGTTGCCAGAAAGAGGCACGGCTGTTTTTATTTTAAAAGTAACTCTCGCCAAGTTTTTTAAAGACCGGTTTATGGTAAGCTGGCTGCTGGCGATTTGGCACTAGCGGTTTTTCTTTCATGCCGACATATTCTTGCAATAGGTGTTTCGCTTTTGTTAAAGACATTTGAGCTTTAGGATTTCGGTACGATTGATTAAGTGTACCTAAATGCGGAAGATGTTCGAAGTCTTCTTTAGTTGGAGGCATGTGAAAATAGTAGTCTCCGATTGAGATAAGCACGTCCGATTGCTGTTGGCTGAACCTTGGATTTTTTGAAAAATGAAGCCCTATTTTCTTTCCTTTACCTTCTTTGACAAGCTTTTGCAAAGCCCGTTTTTTCAGCAGATATAGGTATTTAGGGTTGGGGGCGGTTTTTGCATGGCGGTTCACAGTGTAAACTGCTTTTGAAAGATTTTCTACGGTTGGCTGCAGATCTTTCGTATATGCATGGTCGTCCATTATTTCTCTCCTTTGCTCTTATCAATTTCTATATGTTTAGATTATACTTTTTTAAAGTTGAAATGCAAATATTGAATGTAAAAATGCGCTTTTTTCTAAGAAAAAAAGCGCATTTTTAACCTGCATTATACAGATCTTGCCTTCTTTTTCGGCTGTTCTTGAAATGCTTCCTGAACATTCACTTCCACAGCCTGAGCACTGTATTTTGGCAGTGCAATAAAATAAAAAATAAAAACGAGCAGGATAATAACACCCATGCCGTAATAAAGATAATCAATGTTTGAAACAAACTTAGGGAATAACAGTGCGACTAAGCCAAGTGTCAAAGACTGTGCAAACATCATAAAAGGGTCCTGCATGCCGCTTACACGTCCCATCAGTTTTGGATGAACAATTTTGGGCATCCACCCTCCGATTGCAATGTTGATCGGTCCGATGCACATTCCCAGTGCAAAAGCTGCCGCGTAATACACCCATAAAATATTGGTGTAGCCGAGAACGAAGATCAGCAAACCTGCAATGAAAATCGGTATCGACATTAAAAAGTGAGGCTTCACTTTTTTAGAGATGATCGTGCCGATTACGCTTCCTGCCAGAAGCCCAAACCCGAGTGCGATCGTAAATACAGACGTATGCCACTCATAACGGTCAGGCGCCAATCCATATTTCATTGTAAACATCGGCAATACGGCGAATCCTCCGTTGACAAATCCAAAAATGAAGAAGCCGAAAATAAGAGATGCCAGCAATTTGTTTTTTAAAATATAGAGGATGCCTTCTCTAAAGTCATTTATTGAATCCTTAACAGAAGTCTTTCTCCAGCTGAATGCACCGTTTGGCTGTCGGGCTTCTTTTGGAATCCGGCAGCTGCGGATCAGCAGCCCGGAAATGATAAAGCTGACAAAATCAAGAATAATGGCGCCTTCAATACCGATGGTGTTGTACATAAACGCGCCTATACCGACT
This sequence comes from Bacillus sp. FSL R5-0603, assembly GCF_038050295.1. NCBI lineage: Bacteria > Bacillati > Bacillota > Bacilli > Caryophanales > Bacillaceae > Bacillus > Bacillus sp. FSL R5-0603. Next base: position 1,379,755 of record NZ_JBBOYP010000001.1, read on the forward strand.
CCAAACACCATAAAAATGCTAAAAAGCATCTGATTAAGCCCTGCCGCTTTCGCATAATGCTCCTTCGGCAGAATGGCTTGTACCAAACTGTTTTCTGCCGGAAAGAAAAACTTTGTTACAGCGCTTCTGATAAATAAGATACAAAAAACAAGAGGAATATTGCCGGTAAATAAAGTGAAAAAAAGAACGACAGTCAGGCCTGCTCTGATCCAATCACAATTTTCTGCCACCTTTTTTCTGTCAAACCGGTCAGCGACGACTCCCACGATCAGAAATACAAATATGGTCGGAAGAGAATACATCAGCTCCGCCAAGGTCGTGTATGAAGGCTGGCTGCTGAATCGATCCAGCAAAAAAAAAGCAAAGGCCATGTTGCCTACTGTCGTGCCCATTTGAGAAGCGAGTGCTGCGAAAAATAGACGAACAAAATTACGATTTTTAAATATATCCATAAAAACGCTCCTTACCCTAAAGGTCCCACTTTATCATATTATAAACCGCCTGTTTTTGAAACAAATAAGAAAACATTACCGGTTAATCGTGACTCTTGTTCCGTTTGGCACAATTGATGCAAGTTCAATCACGTCTTTGTTATGCATGCGAATGCAGCCTTTAGAAACAGCCTTACCAATCGAAGCGGGATTATTCGTCCCGTGTATTCCGTAGTGCTGCTTTGAAAGGCTCATCCAATAAGCGCCAAATGGGCCGCCGGGATTGCGCTGGCGGTTAATAATGTAAAACTCGCCAGTAGGCGTTTGCGTTAGTATTTTACCAACGGCGATGGGATAGGTTTTCATTACCCGATTATTTAGGAACAGCGTAAGGGTCTTCGCTCCGATTGAGACTGCGATATGATACGGAATTGTATAAGGGTCCGGCAGCCCGGGGATGACTATGGACTGTCCCGCTGTGAGCCCTGCCTGCAGTGACGGATTAGCCTGGAGTAATGCAGCCGTGCTGATTCTGAAATCAGCCGCGATGCTGTTCAGTGTATCACCTTGTTTCACCTGGTACGTAAGCAGTTTCCTCATCTCCTTTTTTACTTATAAGTATTGATGAGGAGCCCATCCTGCTACATTAATTTGTGCTTTTTAAGGTGAAGACAGTGATTTCAGGCTTGGCCAGAAACCGCAAAGGCAGCCTGGTCATCCCGAGGCCTCGGTTTACGTAAATATGAGTGCTGCCCGTTTGATACATTCCCTCTGTGTAGACTTTTCCATATGGAGGCGTAATAATCGGTCCGTAAAAAGGCAGCTGAATCTGACCGCCGTGTGTATGGCCGGAAAGCTGAAGGTTCACGGGATAGTCTGTTGTTTTCAAGGCCGCATCAGGTTCATGGACGAGAAGAATGGAAAAAAGTCTGTCGCTCAGCCTTGAAAGGGTGCCTTCATAATCTGGGTTTCCCAGCATTAAGTCATCAAGCGAAGCAATTTCGATTTTGCTGCCATCTGCCAGTGACAATGTTTGATAGCCATTGCGATATACCGTGAAACCGCCGGCCGTCATCAGGCTTTTGTAAACGGCAGTTCCATAGCCTCCGTGATCATGATTGCCGTAAATACAAAGCTTGCCGAAGGGAGCATTAAGCTTTCTCAATAATGGAATGACTGCCTGGTGGTGCTGGTACGTATCAGGATTATCGATAATATCACCTGTAAAAACAATGAGATCAGGTTTAGATTCATTAATTGTAAGAATGACAGTTTTTAAGTCTTCGAGAGTAAAGTAATCACTCAAGTGTGCATCGCTGAACTGCACGATTTTAAAACCGTCAAATCCGTGCGGGATGAGAGAGCTTTTTATTGTGTGTTCGGTTGTCTCGATCATATGCGGCTCGAGATACCTGGCATAGCCATATCCCCCGCCGGCCGTTAAAGCCCCGGCAGCAAGAGCGCCGAACATTCCTTTTAGAAATTGTCTTCTGGACATCTTTTTCATTTCAAACCAACCTTTAATAGAGTTTTTCTATTATATCATCTGTATCTGATAAAAATCTCATATGAGCATGTGCTGACAGAGGCAGGGATATAATGATAGAATATTATTGAATGAATACTCATTCACAATTGGAGGGATAAACATGGAAAAAAAGGCGGTAATTATTACCGGCGGGTCAAGCGGCATGGGAAAAGCGATGGCAAAAAAACAGGCTGAATTAGGGTGGCACGTTATGGTGACAGGGAGGAACCATGAAGCACTTGAGGAAACAAAAAAAGAAATTGAGACCTTTGAGGGACAGGTCGCTTGTTTTCAAATGGATGTCCGTTCCGATTCCGCCGCTTCAGACATGATTAAAGAAGCGATAAAAGCCTTTGGCCGGCTTGACGCGCTGATTAACAACGCGGCCGGAAACTTTATTTGTCCGGCAGAAAAGCTGACGCCCAATGGATGGAAAGCCGTTATTGAGATTGTTTTAAACGGCACATTTTTTTGCAGCCAAGCAGCGGCAAGGCATTGGATTGACCAGAAGCAGCAGGGTGTCATTTTAAATATGGCAGCCACGTACGCTTGGGGAGCGGGAGCGGGGGTCGTTCATTCCGCTGCAGCCAAAGCAGGGGTATTGTCATTGACAAGAACGCTGGCCGTTGAATGGGGGAGCAAATACGGCATTCGCACAAACGCTATAGCCCCCGGACCGATTGAACGAACAGGCGGTGCGGAGAAGCTATTTGAATCGGAAAAAGCGATGGCCCGTACGATGAACAGTGTGCCGCTCGGCCGATTGGGCACACCGGAGGAAATCGCCGCTTTGGCAGCGTTTTTGCTTTCTGATGAAGCATCCTATCTAAACGGGGATTGTATCACAATGGACGGAGGGCAATGGCTGAATCCTTATCCGTTTTAAAGAATATTAATCTTTGGATTCAATGTGGTATAATCAGACAAAGATAGAGAAGCAGGTGATAACATGTTGGATCCACTTGATATTTTAACGAACATTGATGATGTCCTTCCATATTACCAGGCGATTTTCAGTGCCGAGGAACAGAAGGTTGTCGGATATGAGGTGCTTGGACGAATTTTGGCAGATTCAGAAATCCAAAGTCTCGGGCCCTTCTTTTTAGATGCGGGGATACCCGAAGAATATAAATTAGAGGTTGATAACAGAATTATCCGCCAGGCTCTTGACCGCTTTTTAGAGGCGGATTCTGATCTGCTGATTTTTATGAATCAGGATGCTAATCTGCTGATGCTGGATCATGGTGAAAGCTTTCTGGAGCTTCTGAAAGAATATGAAGCGAAGGGAATCGAACTCCACCGTTTTGTGCTTGAAATTACAGAGCACAATTTTGAAGGGGATATTGAGCAGCTCTACCATATGCTTGCATACTATCGTACATACGGAATTAAAATCGCAGTTGACAACATCGGAAAAGAAAGCAGCAACTTGGACAGAATCGCGCTGCTCTCACCAGATCTGTTAAAAATCGATTTGCAGGCGCTGAAAGTGTCACAGCCGTCACCGTCATATGAGCATGTGCTGTACAGCATCTCTTTATTAGCAAGAAAAATCGGTGCGGCGCTGCTGTATGAAGACATTGAGGCGAACTTCCAGCTTCAGTACGCCTGGAGAAACGGAGGCCGCTATTTTCAGGGCTATTACTTGGTGTCTCCATCTGAAACGTTTCTAGAGAGAGATGTATTGAAACATAGACTAAAAACTGAATTTCACCAATTTATCACACATGAGAAAAAGAAACTGGAAACCGTCTATGAGCACTCTGAACAGTTTTACAAACGAGTGCATCAGGCTGTGACCTCTTTGAGAAAAAACAATCTGTCTTCTGATGATGACTTTATTAAAAAGCTGGCGGAAGAGCTGACAGATTGCAGCTTCAGGATTTACATGTGTGATGAAGAAGGCGATCAGCTGACGGGAAATGTGTTTAAGCAGGACGGAGAATGGATTTATCAGCCGGAATATGCGGAAAAGAACTGGAGCTGGCGCCCTTATTTTCTGGAGAACATTATGAGAATGAGAAATCTCAGAAAAGGTTTTTTCAGTGATCTGTACAGTGATTTGGAAACAGGTGAAATGATCAGAACGTTTTCGTATCCGATGGATGATCAGATGTATTTATTTATAGACTTGCCTTATTCTTATTTATATGAGCAGGACGGACTGATTTAACGGCTGAAAGGCCGTTTTTTTTATGAATTGAAAAAAATATCAAAAAAACGATTGACATTGATACTGAGAATCATTATCATTTAATTATAGAGAGAAGCTACTCTCTGTTCCCCAACCCCTCTATCAGATCAAGATCCGAAAAAACTTGGCGCTACCCCCGCCAAGTTTTTTATTTGTCAAAGCATAGGACAATCCAATGAAACAATAAACCTAACTAGTGGTAAACGTTTAACACGGGGAGAAACATTCAGTGCCGAACACCCCTGACACTGCTGCACGGGTGAGGAGGAAAATTCGTTCTAAATGTTTATTTCAGTTCCGTTGTGTACCTCTATCCAGCATGACTCCCATTGATTATGGCCACGCGGGACTTCACCAGAAAATTCAAAAGAAGGTTTTGACAAAGTTGCAAAAAGGCATTCTTAATGCTGCCAAAGATTCGAAAAAAATTATAATTGTGTGCATGACATTCAAAAAAAGCCTCAAACTAAAGAAAAATAGTTTTTTTCACTTTTTTTCTTTGCTTAAATTCAGCAGTGAAAATGCCATCCTGTCCGACTTTATGGTATGATGCTCAATAGAACTTGTATTATAATAAATACTTGTTGATTTGAAGTTGCTTTTTGAAAGGAGTCTTTTTTTAGAATGTCACAATTAATGGGTATCATCACACGGCTGCAAAGTCTGCAAGAAACAGCGGAAGCGGCTAACGAGCCAATGCAGCGCTATTTCGAAGTGAATGGTGAGAAAATATGCAGTGTTAAATATTTCGAAAAAAATCAAACGTTTGAACTGACGGTTTTCCAAAAAGGTGAAAAACCTAACACATATCCGTTTGATAATATCGACATGGTTTCCATCGAAATCTTTGAACTTCTTCAGTAAGATTCCTGAAATAGGGGGGAACAAGCTTCCGCCTTTGCAAAAGTAATCGAAATAAACGGTAAGGAACATACTTGTTTCATGGTTGTAAATCCTTGAAAAGGAGTGTCGTGATGGCTGATTCTTTTCTGTTTTATAATCTTTCAGAAGCACAGATGACCTTTCAAGATGTGATGGAACGGCTTAAAGCCTTTGTTCAAAAGGACCCCCGTTCTTCTTATGTGTTATCGATCGGAACCGATTCACAGGTTTACCGCGATTACACAAAGTTTATTACCGCATTGCATTTGCATCGTACAGGCAAGGGAGCTTGGGGCTGCTTGAAAAATCATACAGTCGACAGACCCATACATAGCCTTCGGGAGAAGATTTCGTTAGAAACGGCGTACAGCCAAGAAACGGCCGCTCATATTCTTGATGGACACTTAATGGATATTACCGATCTGCTCCTGCCCTTTACCGGTGAGGGGGCGGATCTTACCTTTGAAGTTCACTTGGATATTGGGAAAAAAGGGCTTACAAAAGATCTGATCCAAGAAATGACTGGACGTATTACCTCCATGGGGATTGAGGCCAAAATAAAGCCGGATTCATACACTGCCTTCAGCTATGCAAATCGTTTCACAAAATAATTTGGCTGAAAAAGCCAAGGTAAATGTCGAATTATGCGGTTGACGTTTGTTATCTGATTACTTATTCTAGCGGTAGAGCTGAAAGTAAGTTGTCTTGCTTTCAGAGGTATTCAGTATAAAACAGGGGGCCTGATTGCGAATGAGTCTTATCGGTGAACGATTTACAGAAGAAGAACAAAAACTTCTGCTGAATATCCTGATCAACCATGAGTATGCCATCGAGCTATTAAGCAGTGAGATCAACGATATAGAGACAGGGACCAAAAACGTTGACGGAACCACCTACAAAAAACTTGTAACGCTATACGACCGATTTCGATTTGAAAATTAATGGGACACCCTATAATTGATACTCCACAAAGAGTATCTTTTTTATTGAAAGGAAACTTTTCGACAAATACTGATAAAGTTTATATTATTGCAATATAGGGAATGTATTGATGATGAAAATGAAAAGGGGTCGAAAACATGATAAGCTTACAATCAGATCAACTTCTTGAGGCAACAGTCGGACAATTTATGATTGAGGCGGACAAAGTAGCGCACGTGCAAGTCGGAAATAACCTTGAGCACGCATTATTAGTATTGACAAAAACCGGATACACAGCCATCCCGGTTCTGGATCCTTCCTATCGTTTACATGGCTTAATCGGGACAAATATGATCATGAACAGTATTTTTGGACTTGAGCGAATTGAGTTTGAAAAGCTTGACCAAATCACTGTTGAGGAAGTCATGCTGACCGATATTCCGCGCCTTCATATCAATGACCCGATTATGAAGGGATTCGGCATGGTCATTAATAACGGATTTGTCTGTGTTGAAAATGACGAGCAGGTTTTTGAAGGGATTTTTACGAGAAGAGTCGTTTTAAAGGAATTGAATAAGCATATACGCTCATTGAATAAGTAGGCTGTACGGCCTATTTTTATTATATAGGCAGAGTGAAAAAAGAAAGCGCATACATAATTTAAACGAGAATAGGGCTTGAATAAGAAACTAAGATTTTATTAGAATGGGAGATAAGAAAAACTTATTGATAACAAAAAGGAGGACGACATGCAGCTTCAAGAGCTTCATATGCTCGTAGTTTTAGCTGAGGAATTAAATATGAGAAAGGCGGCAGAACGGCTTTTTGTATCTCAGCCGGCTTTATCTCAGCGCTTACAAACCATTGAAAAGGCGTGGGGAACAAAAATCTTTTTAAGATCCCAAAAAGGATTAACGGTAACGCCCGCCGGTGAGAAAATCATTCAGTTTGCGAATGATGTGACATTAGAGCAGGAAAGAATAAGAGAAAATATTGACGAGCTTGAAGGTGAAATTCACGGCACATTGAAGCTTGCCGTCGCCTCCATAATCGGTCAGCATTGGCTCCCTAAAGTCCTGAAGACGTATGTGGAAAAGTATCCGAATGCAAAGATCTCGCTCATAACCGGGTGGAGCAGCGAAATGCTGAAAAGCTTGTATGAGGATCAGGTTCATATCGGCATTATAAGAGGCAACCCTGAGTGGAAGGGGCGCAAAGATTACTTAATGACAGATCATCTGTATTTAGTAGATACTGAAATTTCCTGCATCGAAGATATTGCCCATACAGAACGGCCGTTTATCCAGTTTAAAAGTGACAGCACTTATTTTCAGGAAATTCAGCACTGGTGGCATCAAAAATTTAAAACGTCGCCGAAACAGACGATATTGGTTGATCAGATTGAAACGTGCAAACAGATGGCGCTGCACGGAATCGGTTATGCCATTTTGCCGTCTGTTACCCTTCAAAATGAAGATAAAGTGAATAAAATGCCTCTTTTAGACATGAAAGGGCATCCGATCGGTCGGGATACATGGTTATTAGGCTATGAGCCTGCCTTTGAACTGAAACAAGTTCAAGCTTTTGTACAAGTGATAAAGGATATGCTGGATCAGGAAAATCCATTTTAAAGACAGCGAGGTGCTGTCTTTTTTTTATTTATCTGTTGACAATGAAAATCATTATCATTTAAAGTGATACATATGATATTGAAAATCATTATCAATTAACGGGGTGATAACATGGCTAAAGCCTTGATTACATATGCCAGCATGTCAGGAAATACAGAAGACATTGCCTTCATAATAAAAGATACACTTCAGGAATATGAGTTGGATATCGATTGTGTCGAGATAGATGATGTGGATGCGTCTTGTTTAACCTCCTATGATTATGTACTGATTGGCACCTATACATGGGGGGACGGCGATTTGCCCTACGAAGCGGAGGATTTTTTCGAAGAGGTCAAACAGCTTCAGCTTAATGGTTTAAAAACAGCCTGCTTCGGGTCTGGCGATTATTCTTATCCAAAGTTTTGCGAAGCGGTGAATTTGTTCAATGTCATGCTGCAAGAGGCGGGAGCTGCTGTTTACCAGGAAACACTAAAAATTGAATTAGCGCCTGAAACAGATGAAGATGTGGAAAGCTGCCGAGCGTTTGCGAGAGGTTTTCTTGCATGGGCAGATTATATGAACAAGGAAAAAAGCCATGTTTCATAAAGGAGCAACTGCTGTTACGGCATCGGCGTTTTCTGGATATTTTGTGGCGGTACAAAGAGAAGGCATTTTTCATTATTCTTTGGAGCAGGGCTGGAGAAAGCTTTTTCGTTTGAAAAGTAAGATACACTGTATCAGCTACATAGGGCCTTACTTATTTGGCGTTGGTGAAAAGGGAACAGTCATTCGTTCGGCTGATGAAGGGAAAACCTGGACGATGTCGAGCTTTCCGACAAATGCAACAGTGTGGGCGATTACCGGCAGAAACAACGGGTTTGTCTGCGCCCACGGTAAGCATTGTATTTATGTATCGGATGATTTTGGTGTCTCATGGCGCGTAGCCAAACCTTTTGCCGAATTTCATAATCCCCCTGTTATCCGGTCTCTATGCCTTCACGGGGGCAATCTTTTTATCGGCACGCAAATACACGCATATTTTGGCGGCATTTGGGCTTACGACATTAAGCGTGACACTGTCCAAGTTGTCAAAAAAGAAAAAAACCGGATGACGGCATCCATGCTCGTGTTCAATGAAAATTGGCTGGTGGCGGCGATGGGTTCTGTGAAAGGAAAGCACGGTGCTGTCACTGTACGGAATCTTTTGAATGGTGAAGAATTTATCATTCAATCCAGTATGATCAGAAAAGAAGAGTCATTTCTTGATCTTTCAGAGGATGATGGCATTATATATGTCACTACAACACAAGATGAAAACGGTTTTTCGAGAATTTACCAGGCTGATCTCGAAGCCCGGTCGTTAAAATGGTTCGATACCATTAAGGGACATGGATGGAGAGTGGCCAATCAGAAAGAGAATTTCTTTTGCGCAGGCTTGTATGAATGTAAATTTGTCCAGCCGTACGAAGTTTCAGCAATGATTCATTAGAGGAGGAACAAGGAATTGGCGAAGATTTTGCTCGTTTATGCAACAATGTCAGGCAACACTGAAGCTATGGCAGATTTGATTGAAAAGGGGCTTCAGGAGGCGGAAGCAGAAGTAGACCGTTTCGAAGCAATGGATATTGATGATGCCCAGCTGTTTACCGATTATGACCATATCATAATGGGAACCTATACGTGGGGAGACGGAGATCTGCCTGATGAATTTTTAGATCTGGCTGAAGACATGGATGAGATTGATTTTTCCGGCAAAACATGCGCTGTATTCGGTTCCGGTGATACAGCATATGAATTTTTCTGCGGAGCGGTTGATACGCTAGAGGCAAAAATAAAAGAACGCGGTGGAGACATTGTGCTGCCTTCGGTAAAAATCGAAAATAATCCTGAAGGTGAAGAAGAGGAAGAATTAATAAACTTTGGGAGACAATTCGCAAAGAAAAGCGGGTGCGCTGTCTGATCACTCACTGGGAACTGCTAAAACGGCTGTTCCTTTTTTTCTTGTCTTTGTATCTTTCCTTTGATACAGTAATGAGGTAGAAAATCAGGAGGAGGACTATACATATGAAAATGATGGACGCAAATGAAATTATTTCATTTATTCAAAATAGTACAAAATCAACACCTGTAAAGGTTTACGTGAAAGGTGAGCTGGAAGGAATCAATTTCGGCGAATCTGCGAAAGCTTTTATCAACGGAAACACTGGTGTCGTTTTCGGTGAGTGGAGCGAAATCCAAACAGCAATCGAAGAAAACCAAAGCAAAATCGAAGACTATGTGGTTGAAAATGACCGCCGCAATTCTGCGATCCCAATGCTTGATCTTAAAAACATTAAAGCGCGTATCGAGCCGGGCGCGATCATCCGCGACCAAGTTGAAATCGGCGATAACGCAGTCATCATGATGGGTGCTTCTATTAATATCGGTTCAGTCATCGGCGAAGGCACAATGATTGATATGAACGTTGTGCTTGGCGGACGAGCTACTGTCGGAAAAAACTGCCATATCGGCGCGGGTTCTGTACTTGCGGGCGTTATTGAGCCGCCATCCGCTAAACCGGTTGTGATTGAAGACGACGTCGTAATCGGCGCAAATGCTGTTGTGCTTGAAGGTGTAACAGTAGGTAAAGGAGCTGTTGTTGCTGCGGGAGCGATCGTGGTAAACGACGTTGAGCCATACACTGTCGTTGCAGGCACACCAGCTAAAAAAATCAAAGACATTGATGAAAAAACAAAAGGCAAAACTGAAATCAAGCAGGAATTACGCCAGCTGTAAGGAAAAGTTTGATAAAAAAGGCGTGGATAATATATCCACGCCTTATTCGTATAGGCAGGAGGAATAGAAATGAAGAAAGAGGAGCTCATCGCAATTCGCAGAGATCTGCATCGTATACCGGAGCTTGGATTTCAGGAGATCAAAACCCAGCAGTATTTATTAAATGTCTTGGAACAATATCCGCAAGACAGAATTGAAATTGAGAAATGGCGAACAGGGCTTTTTGTAAAAGTGAACGGGACGGCGCCGGAAAAAATGCTGGCGTACAGAGCGGATATCGATGCGCTTTCTATAGAAGAGCAAACTGGTCTTCCATTCGCATCAGAGCATCACGGCAACATGCACGCCTGCGGTCACGATTTGCATATGACGATTGCACTCGGCATTATTGATTATTTTGTTCACCACCCAGTCAAACATGATTTGCTTTTTCTGTTTCAGCCGGCAGAGGAAGGGCCTGGCGGTGCGGAACCAATGCTTGAGAGCGATGTATTAAAAAAGTGGCAGCCTGATTTCATCACTGCGCTTCATATTGCTCCAGAGCTTCCGGTAGGCACCATTGCGACAAAAAGCGGCCTTCTATTTGCGAATACATCAGAGCTAGTCATCGATCTGGAAGGCAGAGGGGGACATGCGGCATATCCGCATTTGGCTGAGGATATGGTTGTAGCGGCAAGTACACTTGTCACCCAGCTGCAAACGATTATCTCTAGAAACACAGATCCGCTAGACAGTGCTGTTATTACAGTTGGTACCATTACCGGAGGCTCGGCACAAAATATCATTGCGGAAACGGCCCACCTGGAAGGCACGATCCGCACGCTTTCTGAAGAATCGATGAAACAGGTAAAGGAACGGATTGAAGATGTAGTGAAAGGAATCGAAATCGGATTCCGCTGCAAAGGAAAAGTGACATATCCGTCTGTATATCACCAAGTTTACAATACGAGCGGATTAACAGAAGAATTTATGTCTTTTGTTGCTGAACATCAACTGGCGACAGTAATTGAAGCAAAAGAAGCAATGACTGGGGAGGATTTTGGCTATATGCTGAAAAAATATCCCGGCTTCATGTTCTGGCTCGGCGCTGATTCTGAACATGGGCTTCATCACGCTAAGCTGAATCCCGATGAAAATGCGATAGAAACAGCGATTAATGTCATGACAGGTTATTTTTCTGTTTATGCCAATTAAGTACAAATGAAAGAATAAAATTCCATAAAATGAGCACTCTAGTAAACGGAGGTGTTCAAAAATGGCTAAAAAAATTGGAATTGAACAATCGTTATCAGATGTAGAAGCTGCTTTAAAAGAAAAAGGATATGACGTTGTAATGATGAAAAGCCCTGCTGATGCTCAAGGCTGTGACTGCTGTGTCGTAACAGGTCTTGATAATAATGTGCAAGGGATAGCCGATACGGTAACACAAGCACCTGTCATTACAGCTTCCGGGATGACGGCTGAAGAAATTTGCAGCGAAGTTGAAAGCAGAATTCAGTAACATAAAAACCGAAGCAAAAAGCTTCGGTTCTTTTATTTATTCTGTTTCTTTAGGGAAAGCGCGGTCGAACGCGTTCTTTATTTCTTTTCTCAACACTCGTTCGACTCGCCACTGTTCCATATTTTCTGTTTTGGCAATGACCCTGATCACAATTTCAGAAGTCCCCAGTTCTTGAATCCCGATGACATTTGGGCCTTCTTTTATTTGTGGAAGAGCCGCTGCCGTTTCATCACAAACCTGCTGTAAAATATGAATCATTTCATCAATATTTCTTTCAGCCGGCACTTTAATATCAACAAGAGCCTGCATGGTACCACGAGAATGATTGCTCACGTTTGTGATGTTTCTGTTGGGGATGTAATGCAGTGTTCCGTCAAAGCTGCGGATTTGAGTTGTTCTTAAGCCAACCTGCTCGACAATTCCGTCAAAGGTGGAAACGGTAATATAATCTCCGACATCCAATTGTTTCTCAAGCAAAATAAAAAAACCTGTCACGATATCACTGACAAGCCCTTGGGCGCCAAATCCGACAGCCAGGCCGACGATTCCTGCCCCCGCTAAAAGAGCGCTTGGATCGTAATGAAACAAATCTAGAACCATGACGAAGAATATAAAAATCAAAGTATAAGCAAATATGTTAAGAGTCAGGCTTCGGAGCGTATGTGCACGTCCGATAGACAAGCTATTCTGCTCCTCGAATTTTGCAAACAGATGTTTAATGATTTTCATGCCTAATGATCGAACGATAAAATAGAGCAATATCATAATGGCGAGTTTAATGAGCAGAACACCGGCATTTGTAATCAGTCCCGCCCAATCATATTGTTTAATAAAGTCCATGTTGAGCTCCTTTTCTAATTGATTGCTGCACATTGAGGCTAGTTACCCTGTATATGACCATGTTAAACGTTTTATTCAAAAATGTCGAAGCCAAAGACATACATGATTTGTTAAAAATTGACTCAGGAAATCTGCTTTTATATAATGGCATTGCAATATAACTGAAAATGGTTAATCACCCTTTATTTTCATGCGATTTTGACTAAGCCAAACAATAAATTGGAGGGATACATATGGCAGAACGTATGGTAGGTAAACAAGCTCCTCGTTTTGAAATGGAAGCAGTCCTTGCAAGCAAAGAATTCGGCAAAGTAAGTCTTGAGGAAAACATGAAAAACGACAAATGGACAGTGCTGTTCTTCTATCCAATGGATTTCACTTTTGTTTGTCCGACAGAAATTACAGCAATGTCTGACCGCTATGACGAGTTCGAAGATCTTGATGCAGAAGTCATCGGGGTTTCAACTGATACCATCCATACTCATTTAGCTTGGATCAATACAGACCGCAAAGAAAACGGTCTTGGCCAGCTGAAATACCCGCTTGCTGCTGATACAAACCATGAGGTATCCCGGGAATATGGCGTTTTAATCGAAGAAGAAGGTGTGGCTTTGCGCGGATTGTTTATTATTAATCCTGAAGGGGAGCTTCAATATCAAACTGTTTTCCATAACAACATTGGGCGTGATGTTGATGAAACGCTTCGTGTTCTTCAGGCGCTGCAAACTGGCGGACTCTGTCCGGCTAACTGGAAACCAGGCCAAAAAACACTTTAATTCTTTCCAAGAACGAAAAGCGGTCTAGCATATTCGTTAGGCCTTTCTGTTAAATAGGAGGGAAAAAAGCAATGAAATTACGTCAGCCCATGCCGGAATTGACGGGAGAAAAAGCTTGGTTAAATGGTGAAGTGACGAGAGAGCAATTGATTGGGGAAAAGCCGACGCTTATTCATTTCTGGTCCATCAGCTGCCACTTGTGCAAAGAAGCGATGCCGCAAGTGAATGAATTTCGTGATAAATATCAAGATCAGCTGAATGTTGTAGCTGTACACATGCCCCGTTCCGAAGATGATCTTGATCTTGGTAAAATTAAAGAAACAGCTGCTGAACACGATATCACTCAGCCGATTTTTGTTGACAGTGACCATGCTTTAACCGATGCATTTGAAAATGAATATGTACCTGCATATTATGTGTTTGATAAAACAGGACAGCTCCGTCACTTCCAAGCCGGCGGGAGCGGTATGAAAATGCTTGAAAAACGTGTGAACCGCGTTCTGGCTGAAACGGAATAGGTATCTGACTAAATAGTATTTCCTAAAAACCTGATCACATCAGGTTTTTTATTTGTGCAAAAAGCAATGGAAGAAGAGTAAGAAGCTTATTTTTCCAAATTTGGGTATAGGAATTGATGATTTGTTTGATTGATACGCTAAAAAACACTGCTAATTTTTGATGTTTTTCCTCAATTTTAGATAAATCTCATATCTCATAACTCGAAAATTGTAGATATTACACTAAATTTCTTTAAAGAAGTAAGTAAAATATATATTTTCAACATTATACCAAATAAACTAGAAAGACCCTTGACCCCTTGAGAATAAAGGACTCTTTTGAAAAATAAAACTTTTTCAGAAAATAAGGAATTTTTCATAGAGTAAATATAATAGTAAAATGCTAAAATAATAGTTGATAAAATTACTTTTGTAATCTAATATCTTAATTAAAGATGTTAATTTTGATAGGGGGTACATTGAGGAATGTTTAATGAAAGAGAAGCTTTGCGCTTGCGGTTAGAACAATTAAATGAAGCTGAAGTGAAAGTCATTCGTGAATATCAAATTGAACGTGATAAAATATACGCAAAATTAAGAGAGCTGGACAGAAATGGAAGCCCTTCCGAAATCAAAAAGGATTTCCGTTCTGAAAAAAAACCTGACTCTCTGCCGGTTCTCGCTGAGCTTGCGGCTCAGGAAATCAGAAGCTATCAGCCGCAATCACAGCAGCAGTCTGTTCAGCCTCAGCTTCAATCTATTTCCTCTCTTCCTGCCGGTATACCAGACGGAACAACACGAAGAAGAAGAGGAACGGCAAGACCGGGATCAAAAGCAGCTAAGCTGCGTGAAGCTGCTATTAAAACATTAAAACGCCACAACGCGGCGATTAAGAGCTCGGAGCTTCAAAAAGAGATTGAAAAAGAAAGCGGTCTTGAAATCCCTAATATGACAACGTTTATGCAAAGCTTAATTAAAATGTACCCGGAAGTGAAAAAGCCATATCGCGGGCAGTACATTTTAGAGGGTGAAATCGAATCTGCAGAATCAGCTGAATCAGCTAATGAATAAATATAAAGAAAAACTGCTTGGCATCGCTCAAGCAGTTTTTTTATTGAGGTTTTTTCTGTGAAGGTTTGTTTTCTTTTTCAAGATTAAGCTTATACACCCACTTTTGATAAGGCTTTTCTTCAGCGGCTCTGTTTTTCAGCTCTTCGATTGTATGGCTCTTGGCCTGGTCTGATGATTGGGCGCGGGCAAGCTGTTTTTGGAGCACATGTATCTGTTTGGTGACATCTTCAAGGATGGTCTCTACATGATATGGCTGCGCGTAGGCCGCTGGAGCTTCTTCTTCCGTTTTTTCTTTTTGTTTCGTGCCGCCATCAATATCGGCAAAATGAGAAGCAATCCAGGCATCGCTTTCATCAAGCTGCCGTTTATACGATATAATAGTTTCGTGAAATAATTTTTCTTTCGTTTTTTCTATGTCTAGCAGTCTTTCTTTCGTTTCTATGATTCGATCTTTCATATGATCAACTTCTATTTTAATATGTTTTAGCTGATATTCTTTTTCTACCATTTGCTCTTTTAGACGCCCATTTTCGGCTTTTATCAATTCGGCTTGCTGTTTTGCCATAAGCAGTGCATTTTGTTCTTGCTCAATCGAGGCTTGAAGTTCGCTGATCTGTTTATGAAGATTTTTATTTTCTTCTTCGATTTTGACTTTAGCAATATGAAGTTTATGTTTTTCTTCGATTTCGGCTCTGCGTTTATAGGTTTCAGCAGATAGAAGCTCCTGCAAAACAACGATTTTATCAAGCAGTTCAGCTCTTATTTGGTGCAGGGTTTGGCTGGTGTGGGAGGCATGTTTTTCTTTTGTTGACATATGTGTTAATTCGGCAGACAGCTGCTGGAGTTTTTCTTTCATATCGGTATTTTCTTTGAGCAGTTTGTTATTTTTCTGATGAAAGTAGCTTGCTTCAAGTTCAGAAATCAGCTTATGGCACCTTGAAAGCTCGGATTTTAAATAAAGGTTCTCCTGAGACACGTCGTGGAAAAAAGGACCTGATCTTTTCATTCGAACCATCTCCCTCATGATGTTAACACTACAATATGCAAATACTGAACAGCTATTCCTCTTTAATAAACAGACAAGCAGTAGCGTTGAGCCTTTGCTTTTGCTATGCTTTTAACGAAACTAGAGGTGAGATGATATGAAGCATGTAAACGTACTGCTGGCAGGGGGAGCCTCGCGGCGATTTGGAGAACCGAAGGCGTTTGTCAAATGGAAGGGCAGGATGCTTTACGAATGCGCTAAAGAGGCACTTGGAGAACAAACGGTTATCATCAGCCGTCCCGAATTTATTGATAGATTTCAAGAAAACGGTGAAAATGAAGTGTATCAAGATGCTGAGCCATTTCAAGGCATGGGGCCATTGGCTGGTATATATACCGCTTTTAAAAAGACAGACGGTGATCTTTATACTGTTCTTTCCTGTGACACACCGCTGATACAAAGAAGGACGATGCTGGAGCTCAAACGTCTGATGACTGCCGGTGCGGACGCGGTAGTCCCAATTTCAGACGGACAAGTGCAGCCATTGATTGCGATTTACCACAAACGTATCATGCCAGTTCTATACGATCAGCTTTCTGAGAAGAGGTTGAGAATATCAGATTTATTAGGCAGAATTTCGGTTTGTTACGTACAGGCTGATAGTATCGGAGCAAACCCGGCAGAGTTTATCAACATTAATACACGTGATGATTTTAGCTGTTTGGAAGAAAAATCGAACCCCCTCAAGCGGGACTGACGGGGCAATAACATGATAAGATGACATAAAAGATAAGGAGAACAGTTTGATGGAGGAACGTTATTCACGGCAAATCAGATTTAAGCAAATTGGGGAAAAGGGCCAGAAAAGACTGGCAGACAGCCATGTGCTGATAGTCGGAGCGGGAGCGCTCGGCACTGCAGGAGCTGAAGGGCTTTCGAGAGCGGGAGTCGGTACTATTACCATTATTGACCGTGACTATGTGGAGTGGAGCAATCTTCAAAGGCAGCAGCTTTATACAGAAAGCGATGCCAAACTCCGCATGCCGAAAGCCATGGCTGCCAAAGAGCATCTATCAGCGATTAACAGCGAGATACATATTGAGGCGTATGTTACCGAAGGAACAGCCGAAACGCTTGAGCCGCTGATTGAAAAAGCAGATGTCGTGATCGACGCGACAGATAATTTTGAAACCCGCATGCTGATAAACGATCTTGCCCAGAAAACAAAGACACCTTGGGTCTATGGCGCCTGTGTAAGCAGCCAGGGAATGTTCATGACTGTCATTCCCGGAGAAACCCCTTGTCTGTCTTGTTTGTTTGAGCAAATTCCTGTCGGCGGGGCGACGTGTGATACTGCCGGCATTATTCCGCCTGCTGTGCATATCGTTTCAGCATATCAGCAGGCTGAGGCATTAAAGCTGTTAACCGGCCAAAAAGAAGCAATACAGCGGGGTTTTGTGACATTTGATGTCTGGAACAATTCGCATATGAAGATTAACGTTAATCATGTACGCCCTGAGGAATGCCCATCTTGCGGAGCTAATGCGGTATATCCTTATCTTCAGGATTGGAACACACCAAAAGCTGCTGTACTATGCGGCCGTGATACAGTACAGGTAAGGTCAGAATCATTAAAAAGAATACCGAAACAGGAGCTCATTAAGCGGCTGAAAACAATCGGCAAGGTCGAGGCTAATGCGTTTTTGCTGCATATTTTTTACGAGGATTTCAGAATTGTTATTTTCAATGACGGACGGGCACTGGTGCATGGAACAAATGATGTGAAAGAAGCCAACTCCGTGTTGGCAAGAGTGATTGGACTGTAACAACAGGAGGGGTCAGAATGCTGGAGAAAAGAACACCGATACCGGTAGACGAGGCAGTTCGGCGTGTCTGCCATTTTCAAAAACAAGGTGAAACAGAATGGGTGGCGCTTGAAGACAGCCTTCATCGGTTTTTAGCCGAAGATATAACTGCGGATCACCACGTACCTGCGTTTGACCGTTCGCCATACGATGGTTTTGCTGTCAGAGCGTGCGATACGGCAGAAGCTTCACGTGAAAACCCAGTTCGGTTTGAAGTTATTGACCACATTGGAGCGGGAGCAGTATCTGAGAAAGAACTTGGCCCGTTTCAGGCCGTGCGGATTATGACTGGCGCGCAAATCCCTGAAGGGGCAGATGCAGTCGTCATGATTGAACTGACTCAAGCCTTTGAGGAGAATGGGAAGTCATTTATGTCTTTAAAACGCCGCTTTCAGACGGGGGATAATATTTCAAAAACAGGTGAGGACGCTCAAAAAGGGAGTGTTTTACTGACAAAGGGCACCCGGGTGACACCAGGAGTGACGGCTCTTTTGGCAACATTCGGATACGCATCTGTGCCTGTCGTGAGAAAGCCTGTAGTCGGGATTATCGCAACCGGTACCGAATTGCTGAATGTCAGTGATCCGCTGGAACCGGGAAAAATCCGCAACAGCAATGCGAGTATGGTATATGCGCAAGCGATAGAAGCAGGCGCAACACCGCTTTATTTAGGGAAAATCTCTGATGAACTGGATAAAAGCTTTGATGCAATTAAAGAAGCGATGAAAAAGGTGGATTTCCTGATCACAACTGGAGGAGTGTCTGTCGGTGACTTTGACTTTTTGCCTGCGATCTATGAAAAACTCGGAGCGGACGTGCTGTTTAATAAAGTTGCCATGCGCCCGGGCAGCGTGACAACGGTGGCGCATGCAAACGATATGCTGCTGTTTGGCCTTTCAGGTAATCCGTCGGCATGCTATGTCGGTTTTGAACTGTTTGTCAAACCGATAATCCAGACATGGCTGCTCAATGAAACACCGCATTCAATTTGTACGGAAGCTGTTTTGACCAAGGATTTTCCGAAGCCGAACCCATTTACCCGATTTGTTCGTGCGCTCGTGCACCATCAGGAAGGGAAGCTGTTGGCGACACCCGTTGGCTTAGATAAGTCGAGCTCTGTCACATCACTTGCAGATGCCAATGCATTTATTATCCTGCCGGGCGGCACGCGAGGCTACGAATCTGGCAGAACGGTTCAAGTACTGCTCATCAGAGAAGAGAATGGAAGTGAATGGCCTTGGTCCGTCCTTTCCCGATCGTCCAAGTTGTAGGATTTCAAAACAGCGGGAAAACAACGTTTATTGAGCGCATTCTTGAAAAAGCCTCTGAACAGGGAGTCCATTTGGGCTGCCTGAAGCATCATGGTCACGGCGGTGAACCGCAAACGCTCACGGAAGGAAAAGACACGGACCGTTACAAGGCGGCAGGTGCTGATGTAACAGCGGTAGAAGGTGCTGGTGTGTTACAGCTGACTGCCCGCCGCAATTGGGATTTGGCACGGCTGATCGAGTTATACCAATTTCTCGAAACAGATTGTCTTCTGATTGAAGGCTTTAAAAAAGCCCCTTATCCTAAAGTGGTTATCCTAAGTGAAAAGGAAGATCTGGAAGCGCTGCAAGCAGTAAATATAATCGCCATCATCTATAGAAAAAAAGAGCATATGACAGAGCATCAGGGATTACCCGTTTTTCATGCGGATGATCCGGTTGCCGTGGATTTTGTGCTTTCACAGCTGAAGGGGGAATCTGCATAATGGAACGGTTTGAGATTACGAAAACACCCATTAATACTGAAGACATCATCAAAAAAGTGGAGAAACGGGAAGCAGGAGCCATTACGACATTTATTGGTACGGTTCGGGAATGGACAAACGGAAAAAGAACGGTTCGGCTTGAATATGAGGCATATGAACCGATGGCCGTGCAAATGCTTGCTCAAATCGGCGCTGAAATCGAAGAAAAATGGGAAGGTGCCTCAGCTGCGATCACGCACCGTATAGGTGTGCTTGATATCGGTGAAGCAGCGGTAGTGATTGCTGTATCTTCTCCCCATCGAAAAGCCGCATATGAAGCCAATGAGTATGCGATTGAACGCATTAAACAGATTGTGCCAATTTGGAAAAAAGAAATTTGGGAAGACGGTGAGCAATGGATCGGCGACCAGCTAGAAACAACAGCTTATCCGAACGGAAAACCAGACCTAAGCGAGGGAGAGCAGCATGATTAAAATTTTTTTATTTGCAGGGCTTGCTGAACAGGCCGGTACACAAGCAATAGAAGTAGATATGGAACAAGCAACCACAGATGAAATAAAAGCGAGTCTAAAAGAACAATACGGTCTTGAATCTATTGATACGGCTATGATTGCCGTTAACGAAAGCTATGTAAAAGAAAATACCTCTGTATCTTCGGGTGACACAGTAGCCATCATACCGCCGGTCAGCGGGGGATGAAAACCGGACGGCATTTCAGCCGTCCGGTTTTTCTGTATTTCATTGGCATATCCCCAAGTATCCTCAGCATACAATGATTTTCTGTAAGCGTTTATTCTACATATGTTACTCCCTATAAAGTAAGAGACTCACCCCATAATTAGACTGAAATTTCGAAAAATAATAGAAATTTATTTCGGGTATCGATATAGTAAAGATGATAAATGTTGGAAAGGTGCTGGATATGGAGACATTTAAAAGATTAAAAATGTATTATTGGCCGTACAGAAAAGTGTTTATGTGGTCGCTTCTAGCCATGCTTTTGATGACTGCAATTACTGTCGTTTATCCGATTATCCTGCAAATTACGATTGATGAGATCGTGTTGGGACGGCAGTATCAGCTTGCGGCGTGGGTCAGCTTAGGATTTATTGCGGTAATGGTTTTGAAAGGAACGGCTACCTTTTTTCATCAGTATTTAGGTGATATGTTCGGGATCAAATCCGTTTATCGGCTGAGAAATGGTCTGTATGAAAAACTGCAGCGGCTTTCTTTTTCTTACTATGATAATGCGAAAACAGGAGATTTGATGTCCAGGCTGACTGCTGATGTTGAAGGGCTTCGTTTTTTCTTATCATACGGTCTCGCTGAGCTCATTCGCTTCGGCCTGCTGGTAGCCATCAGCCTGTCGGTTATGTTTTACTATTCTGTTCCTCTCACGCTTGTGACAATAGCTGTTCTGCCATTTCTCGCAGTTGCGGTATACCGGTTTGACAAAAGAGTCCATCCCGCCTTCAGAGGCATCCGCAAATCGTTTGCGAAACTCAATACAAAAGTCCAGGAAAATATCAGTGGCATTAATACGGTTAAATCTCTTTCCAGGGAAGATTTTCAGATCAGCACTTTCAATAAAGCCAATGCAGAATACAGGGCGCAGTATTTACAAACATCATCCATCTGGTCTGCGTATTTCCCTTTAATGGAGTTCATTGGTAACATTTGTATTGTAGCTCTCCTCTCATACGGCGGTTACTTGGTTATGCAAAATCAGCTCAAACCTGGCGAGCTTGTTGCTTTCTTCAGCCTTGTCAATTATATGATGTGGCCCATTATGAACTTAGGTTTTGTCATCAATATGTTCTCTCAAGCAAAAGCGTCAGGGGAACGCCTGCTCGACATTCTGGAAAAAGAAGAAGACATTACAGATCATCCTCATGCTTTGCATAAACAAAAATTAACCGGAGATGTCCATTTCAAAAATGTTTCTCTTGCATACGGGAAAGAACAAACAAACGCGCTGTGCAATGTAAGCTTTGAGGCAAACAGCGGGAAGGTAATCGGACTGTTGGGCCCGACAGGTTCAGGCAAAAGCTCAGTGACACAGCTTCTCACCAGATTTTACAGTCCTGTTGGCGGAATGATTACCATTGATCACAAACCAATCACGGATTATTCGTTAAAAACCCTTCGCTCCAATATCGGGGTCGTACTTCAAGAATCCTTCCTGTTTTCATCTACGATTAGATCAAATATTTCGTATGGGCGGCCGGATGCCTCAATGGACGACGTCATCGAAGCGGCAAAAAGGGCACAGGCTCATAACTTTATTATGGAGCTTCCTGATGGGTATGACACCATGCTGGGAGAGAGGGGAATGGGGCTTTCCGGCGGGCAGAAACAGCGTATTGCCATTGCGAGAGCCATCTGCTTGAACCCGAGCATTTTAATATTGGATGATGCCACAAGCGCAGTAGATATGCAAACGGAGCACAGCATACAGCTTGCCTTAAAAGAAGTCATGAAAAACCGCACAACCTTTATCGTCGCTCACCGCATTTCTTCACTGAAACACGCCGATGAAATTCTCGTTTTTAATAAAGGACGCGTTCGTGAAAGGGGAACACATCACGAGCTTCTTGAAAAAGGCGGCTACTATAAAAAGATTTACGATTTGCAATACCGTGATGTCAAAATGATTAATGAGCCGCATGAGGTCGGATAGGGAGGGGCCAAATGAAACAAACGAAAAAACACGGGATTTTAGAGCGTTTCTATTACTCTTCAGATGAAATCATTGAAAAGCCGTTTAACTGGGCTCAAATGTGGCGGCTGCTGAGCTATGTCAAACCATATCGAAAAACAATTTTGCCGCTTTCTTTTCTCACCGTATTGATTGGCACTGCTGTGAAGCTTGTGATCCCCATTCTGATCGGCGTTTATGTTCTTGATCAAGCGATTACAGGGAGAAATTCGGAGCTGCTGATTCAGCTCATTTTTATTATTAGCGGTTTATATGTCCTCAATTACGCCGCCAATGTGTTAAGAATCAGGTGGATGAATCAGCTTGGCCAGCATGTCATTTACGATTTACGACAGCATTTATTTACCCATGTGCAGCGCTTATCCCATCGATTTTTTGATCAGCGGTCGGCGGGATCGATCTTAGTCAGGATCATGAATGATATTAACTCTCTTCAGGAGCTCTTTACAAGCGGAGTCATCAATTTGTTGACCGACTTGCTGCTTCTGGCCGGCGTGATTATCATTTTGTTTACGCTGAGCCCTGACCTGACTATAGCCATCATGGTGACATTGCCGATTATGTTTTTTATTTCAACAAGTCTCAGAAAAAAAATACGCCGATCCTGGCAAACGGTACGGCTAAAGCAATCGAAGCTCAACTCTCATCTAAACGAAAGCATTCAGGGCATCCGGGTCACACAGGCATTTACGCAGGAAGAAGAAAACATGGCGTATTTTGACGGTGTCAATCAGGAGAACTACGAATCATGGCGGGAAGCAACTAGAAAAAATGCCATGTTCCGTCCGCTGGTAGAAATGACGAATGCGATTGGGACGGCTGTCTTGATTTGGTATGGAGCCACACTCATCATGAATGAAACCATTACGATTGGCGTCTTCGTTTCTTTTGCTTTCTATCTGGGAATGTTTTGGGAACCTATTTCGAGACTGGGTCAGGTCTATAATCAGCTGTTAATGGGGATGGCATCATCAGAACGGATTTTTGAGTTTCTGGACGAACAGCCAAATGTCAAGGAGAAGCCCAATGCCATTCATAATGAAAAGATAAATGGGGAGATCAGTTTTGAAGAGGTTGAATTTTCGTATGATGAAAAACGAAAAGCCCTTTACGCCGTTTCTTTCTCTATTCCGGCGGGTTCGACGCTTGCGCTTGTCGGGCATACAGGGAGCGGGAAGACGACGATTGCCAATTTAATCAGCCGTTTTTATGATGCGACCGGAGGCACCATTAAAATAGACGGTATACCGATTAAGGATCTTTCCCTTGCCAGTCTGCGCTCTCAAATCAGCATTGTCCTGCAAGATACATTTATTTTCTCTGGGACCATCATGGAAAATATTCGTTTTGGAAGGCCAAATGCTTCGGATGAAGAGGTGATGAAAGCGTCCCAAGCGGTCGGAGCGGATGAGTTTATTTCCGATTTAGCGGAAGGATACGCAACAGAGGTGGAGGAAAGAGGCAGCGTACTGTCTGCCGGTCAGCGTCAGCTCATTTCATTTGCAAGAGCATTGCTCGCCGATCCGGCTATTATCATCCTTGACGAAGCAACGGCAAGCATTGATACAGAGACAGAAGTAAAAATTCAGCAAGCGTTAAAAACGCTTCTGAAAGGGCGTACAGCAGTGATGATCGCTCACAGATTGTCTACGATCCGCGACGCCGACCGCATCATTGTTCTTGATCACGGCAGGAAAATAGAAGAAGGGAACCATGATCAGCTGCTCGCTAAAGGAGGCATTTATGCCGGGCTTGTGAAAGCGCAATACAGCACAGCGATAGAATAATATGAAAAGCCTTCAATATTGAAGGCTTTTGGAAATTTATTAGAAAAACATGAAACTTTTTGATATCCTTCCCGTACTATTTGTTAGATATTCTCAAGGAGGTTTTGAAATGGAAACGAATGTAGAAAAAAACAGCGGAACGGCGACTGAAAAGCCTTCACTTTTCGGAGTAATCACAAGTCCGTCCGTTCAATTTGAAAGAATAAGAGAAAGGCCGGCTGTATGGGGACCGCTTTTGATTGTTGCAGCAATTATCATCGTCGGTGCCGTGCTCCAATCACTCGGTACGGATTATAGTGAGCTTTTGAAAAGCCAGGATACGCAAGGGCTATCTGCTGAACAAATGGAAACTGTCGCAACAATAACCAAATTTGGCGGAATGGCAGGCGCTATTATCGGCGGTATCGCAGCATTATTTATTGCCCCTCTTATTTATTGGCTCTGTGTAAAAATATCAGGCGGAGTTACGACATATAAAAAAATGCTTTCTCTCGGTCTGTTTGTCTCTTTGATTAGCAGTCTCGGATTATTGGTTAATGGAATCGTTGCTTTTACGACTGACGTGAATCCTCTTTACAGCACGACGTCACTGGCAGGGATTATCCCATCTGACGGGGCTCTTGCCAGCGTGTTAAATACCTTTGAAATTTTCAGCATCTGGAGCTTTGTATTATTAGCAATCGGACTTCACAAAACGGGAGGCATCTCCAAAAAAGCCGGGTGGATTTCAGCAATCATTCTATTCGGAATTTTAGTTGTATTTTCGCTTTTTTCAGGTTTAATCAATTCTGTGGCGGGTGCATAAGCTCATGAAAAAAGTCTGGATCGGAATTGGAATCGCAGTTATAGTCGCTCTTTTTGTTGGAATCAATATATACCGGTCTGCCGCTCCAACAAGCGGCAGCGCCGGCAAGGAGATACAGACGGGGAGCGTTGAAGAAAATGAAATCTCATCAACGGTTATGGTTCCTGGCACGCTAAAATTTTCAAATGAACAGTATGTCTTTTATGAAGCGGATAAAGGGACATTAGAAGACATTAAAGTTAAGGAAGGCGATAAAGTTAAAAAGGGCACGCCTTTAGTCACCTATACAAATGAGCAGCTGAGCCTGGAAAAAGAACAGAACCAGTTAACGTCTGAATCCAATCGGCTTCAAATTGACCAAATTCAAGAAAAGTTAAAAGCCTTGGACAGCAAAGAAAGAGAACTGGAAAAACAGGTAGGAAAGAAAGAAGCAGAAAAACAAATCGAATCTGAACGGACAGAGCTTCAAATGCAGAAAAAAACAGCGGAGATCGAATTAAAACAAACCGAGCTTCAGCGACAGTCACTTGCCAACCGGGTATCAGATCTTGAAGTGAAAAGCGAAATTGAAGGCACCGTTATTTCTGTCAACCAAGAAGCGGCATCCAAAAAGTCAGATATTCAAGAGCCTGTCATACATATCGGCAACCCAAAAGACCTTGTCGTCTCGGGGAAATTGTCTGAATACGATACATTGAAAGTCAAAAAAGGCCAGAAGGTCACACTCACTTCAGATGTAATACAGGGTAAAACATGGAAAGGCACGGTTTCCGCAGTCGGGCTTGTTCCGGATCAGCAGGAGAGCGCTGCGGCACAAGGAACAGAACAGGCGGTCCAATACCCGCTTCAAGTGAAAATAAAAGGAAATCTTCCAGAAGGAAAGCCAGGCTTTAAATTTATCATGAATATTGAAACAGATAAACGGAAAGCAAATACGCTTCCTTCAAAGGCAGTCAAAAAAGAAGATGACCAATATTATGTGTATACAGTAAAAGACGGAAAAGCAAAGCGAGTTGATGTCAAAATCGGCGAAGTGACAGATGACCTGACAGAAATTAAAGAGGGGCTTTCCCAAGATGATCAAGTCATTTTGAATCCATCTGATCAGGTGACTGACGGAATGGAAGTGAAATCCTAAATGATTCAGCTTTCTAATGTGCGAAAAAGCTACCAGATCGGAAAGGAAACGTTTGATGTTCTCCATTCTATTGATTTGGACATTCATCAAGGTGAATATGTCTCGATTATGGGGCCGTCAGGATCAGGAAAATCGACGATCATGAATATTATCGGCTGTCTTGATCGGCCGACTTCCGGTACATATCAATTGGACGGCGAAGACATTTCTTCATATAAAGATAAAGAACTGGCGGCAGTCCGTAACCGGTCCATCGGTTTTGTATTTCAGCAATTTCAGCTTCTTCCGCGGCTGAACGCAAAAAAAAATGTCGAGCTGCCGATGATTTATTCCGGGATAGGCAAAAAGGAACGTCAAGAGCGGGCTGAGAGAGCCTTGGAAAAGGTCGGGTTAGCCGATCGAATGCTCCACATGCCCAACGAGCTGTCGGGCGGGCAGAAGCAGCGGGTGGCGATTGCGAGGGCGATCGTGAATGAGCCGAAATTGATTTTAGCTGATGAACCGACCGGCGCGCTGGATACGAAAACAAGCGAGGCGATTATGGATCAGTTTACAGCATTAAATGCCGAGGGAACGACAATCGTTCTGGTTACTCACGAGTCTGAAGTAGCAGATTGCACGAATCGGATCGTCATGGTGCGTGACGGAAACATTGTTCCTGCCAGCTCCGGACAAAGGAGTGTGGGAGAATGAGCCTGTTAGAAAACATCAGAATGGCTCTAAGCTCTGTCCTTGCCCATAAAATGCGTTCGATCTTAACGATGCTCGGCATTATCATTGGTGTAGGCTCTGTCATTGTTGTCGTTGCGGTAGGACAGGGCGGCGAGCAAATGCTGAAGCAGTCGATCAGCGGCCCGGGAAATACTGTGGAGCTGTACTATATGCCTAGCGACGAGGAGCTGGCAAAGAACCCGAACGCCGCAGCTGAATCTACGTTTACAGAAAACGATATTAAAGGTTTAAAAGGAATAGAAGGCATTAAACAAGTCGTTGCTTCGACTTCTGAAAGTATGAAAGCGCGTTATCACGAAGAAGAAACCGATGCTACGGTTAACGGAATAAATGATGGATACATGAATGTCAATTCTTTAGAAATCGAAAGCGGCAGAACATTTACCGACAATGACTTTCTCGCGGGGAATAGAGCCGGAATCATCTCTCAAAAGATGGCTGAAGAACTGTTCGATAAAACCTCCCCTTTAGGTGAAGTTGTCTGGATAAACGGACAGCCCGTTGAAATTATCGGCGTGCTGAAAAAAGAAACAGGCTTGCTTTCTTTCGATTTAAGTGAAATGTATGTGCCATTTAATATGATGAAATCCTCTTTTGGCACAAGTGATTTCAGTAACGTATCATTGCAGGTCGAATCAGCAGACGACATAAAATCGGCTGGAAAAGAAGCGGCACAGCTGGTAAATGACAATCATGGCACAGAGGATTCGTATCAAGTGATGAACATGGAAGAGATTGCGGCCGGAATTGGCAAAGTAACGGCAATTATGACGACGATTATCGGCTCAATTGCAGGTATTTCCCTTTTGGTCGGCGGAATCGGTGTCATGAATATCATGCTCGTATCAGTCACAGAACGGACACGGGAAATTGGAATCAGAAAATCCCTCGGTGCGACGAGAGGACAGATTCTGACTCAGTTTTTAATTGAATCAGTCGTATTGACGCTGATTGGCGGACTGATCGGGATTGGTATTGGATACGGAGGGGCCGCGCTTGTTTCAGCCATTGCGGGCTGGCCGTCACTCATATCCTGGCAGGTTGTATGCGGGGGCGTGCTGTTCAGTATGCTCATTGGTGTTATTTTCGGCATGCTTCCTGCAAATAAAGCTGCAAAGCTTGATCCCATTGAAGCACTGCGTTATGAGTAGCCTCATGCAACATGCATGAGGTTTTTTTATGTTTAGTGATTTCTACTATGAATATAAAAGACTTTTTTCATTAAAATAAGAAGAAAATGTCGTACAATTGTCCTTATTTTTGTCGAATTTACAGTTTACAAACCCTATAGACATACGTTAATATGGAGAAACGTGAAAGATTTTGATAGTTATTGAATGAATTTGAATGATTTTAGTTGCCTAAACCGAAAATAGCGTTTACAATGAAATTGTATTCAAAATGAATACGTTTTCATTAGGAGGTGAAGCATGCTAACTCCTGAACGGCATCAATTGATTATTGATCAAATAGAAAAGCATGATGTGGTAAAGATTCAAGAGCTTATAAATCTGACTAATGCTTCTGAATCAACAATCAGAAGAGATTTATCGACACTTGAAGAACGCGGTTTTTTAAAGCGCGTTCATGGTGGAGCGGCCAAGCTTTCCGATATCAGACTTGAACCCGATATGCTTGAAAAATCATCCAAAAACCTTCACGATAAACTGAAGATTGCTGAAAAAGCAGCTTCTCTTTTAGAAGAAGGGGATTGCATTTACCTTGATGCAGGCACGACGACATTGCACATGATTGATTTTATGGATAAAACCAAAGATATTGTCGTTGTCACAAACGGGGTAATGCATATCGATGCATTAATAAGGAAAGAAATTTCTTTTTATCTGCTTGGAGGATACGTAAAGCACAGAACGGGCGCGATTATTGGAGGCGCTTC
The DNA here is from genome assembly GCF_038050295.1 of Bacillus sp. FSL R5-0603. Lineage (NCBI taxonomy): Bacteria > Bacillati > Bacillota > Bacilli > Caryophanales > Bacillaceae > Bacillus > Bacillus sp. FSL R5-0603. The sequence goes on from NZ_JBBOYP010000001.1 coordinate 1,408,465, forward strand.
ACTGATTGCCATGGACCAGTACAGATTTGACAAGAGTTTTCTGGGGACAAACGGTGTCCATACAGAGGCTGGATTCACAACGCCGGACCCTGATGAGGCCCTTTTAAAACAGAAAGCGATCAAACAGGCAAAACACGCTTACGTCTTAGCAGACCCTTCGAAGTTCGGAGAAATTTCATTTTCGGCATTCGCCGGAATAGGCGACGCAACAATCATTACGACTGACGCTGAAGAGCTTACATTCGATAATTACCAAGAAAAAACTGTCGTAAAGGTAGTGAAACCATGATTTACACTGTAACACTTAATCCATCTGTCGATTATATTGTTCACGTTGAAGATTTTACTGTAGGAGGCCTGAACCGTTCTTCGTATGATACCAAGTATCCAGGGGGCAAAGGCATCAACGTATCGAGACTGCTGAAAAGACACCATGTGGCGTCTAAAGCGCTCGGATTCGTCGGCGGATTTACCGGAGAATATATCAAAACATTTTTACGGGAAGAAAACCTGGAAACAGCTTTTTCTGAAGTAAAAGGGGATACCCGTATCAATGTAAAGCTGAAAACTGGTGATGAAACTGAAATTAACGGGCAGGGACCGACAATTTCGGATGAAGATTTCAAAGCCTTTTTAGAACAGTTCCAATCTTTGCAAGAGGGAGATATCGTCGTTCTTGCAGGAAGCATTCCATCTTCACTCCCTCACGATACTTATGAAAAAATCGCAGAGGCCTGCAAACAGCAGAATGCACGAGTTGTTCTGGATATCTCAGGCGAGGCTCTTTTGAAAGCAACAGAAATGAAACCATTTTTGATGAAGCCAAATCATCATGAGCTTGGAGAAATGTTCGGCACGACCATTACATCTGTTGAGGAAGCCGTTCCTTATGGGAAAAAGCTTGTAGAACAAGGCGCTGAACATGTAATCGTATCAATGGCCGGAGACGGAGCGCTTCTGTTTACGAACGAAGCTGTTTATTTTGCTAACGTGCCAAAGGGGAAATTGGTAAACTCAGTCGGAGCAGGGGATTCCGTTGTTGCAGGTTTCCTTGCCGGAATTTCCAAACAGCTGCCGCTTGAAGAAGCATTCCGCTTAGGAGTTACTTCAGGCAGTGCTACCGCGTTCTCTGAAGAACTTGGAACAGAAGAATTTGTCCAGCAGCTTCTTCCTGAAGTTAAGGTCACACGTCTATAGAGGAGGAAACACAAGTGAAAATAACTGAGCTTTTAACGAAGCATACGATAAAGCTTAATATTGAGAGCAAAGAAAAAGAAAATGTTATTGACGAAATGGTCACTGTTCTTGATAAGGCTGGAAAGTTAAATGACCGACAAGCCTATAAAGAAGCCATTTTAAATCGCGAAAGCCAAAGCTCCACGGGTATCGGTGAAGGAATCGCTATCCCCCATGCGAAAACGGCAAGCGTTATCAACCCGGCGATCGCGTTCGGACGTTCAAAAGACGGCGTCGATTATGAATCATTAGACGGCCAGCCGGCTCACTTAGTGTTCATGATCGCGGCGACTGAAGGCGCAAACAACACTCACCTTGAAGCATTGTCAAGACTTTCAACGCTGTTAATGCGTGAAGAAATCCGTAAGCAGCTCCTTGAAGCTGAGTCTGAAGATGCCATCATCGACATTATTAATCAGCACGATAAAGATGATGACGAAGAGGAAGAGGAAGAAGAAGAAGCGGCACCAGCACCTGCCGGAAAAGGAAAAATTTTAGCGGTTACTGCATGTCCGACAGGTATTGCCCATACATTCATGGCTGCGGATGCCCTTAAAGAAAAAGCGAAAGAGCTTGGTGTGGAAATTAAGGTCGAAACAAATGGGTCAAGCGGCATTAAGCACAAGCTCACTGCCCAAGAAATCGAAGATGCACCTGCAATCATTGTCGCAGCGGACAAGCAGGTTGAAATGGAACGTTTTAAAGGCAAGCGCGTACTTCAAGTTCCTGTAACGGCGGGTATCAGACGTCCGCAAGAGCTTATCGAAAAAGCGATGAATCAAGATGCGCCGATTTATCAAGGCAGCGGCGGCGGTTCAGCAGCTTCAAACGATGATGAAGTAGCGAGAGGCAAGTCTGGAAGCGGTATCGGAAACGCGTTTTATAAGCACCTGATGAGCGGTGTCAGCAACATGCTTCCGTTCGTAGTCGGCGGCGGTATTCTCGTTGCGATTTCATTCTTCTGGGGAATTCACTCTGCTGATCCGAATGATCCTAGCTACAACACGTTTGCAGCAGCATTAAACTTTATCGGCGGCGACAATGCATTAAAACTGATTGTTGCAGTTCTGGCCGGTTTCATTGCGATGAGTATTGCAGATCGTCCTGGTTTTGCGCCTGGTATGGTCGGAGGATTTATGGCTACTCAAGCGAATGCTGGATTCTTAGGCGGCTTAATTGCCGGATTCCTTGCCGGTTATGTTGTGATTTTACTGAAAAAAGTATTTACGTTTATCCCTCAGTCACTTGATGGATTAAAACCTGTTTTGATTTACCCGCTGTTCGGTATTTTTATCACTGGCGTATTAATGCAATTTGTCGTCAATACACCTGTAGCGGCATTTATGAATTTCTTAACAAACTGGCTTGAAAGCCTTGGTACTGGAAACCTTGTGTTAATGGGTATTATCTTGGGCGGTATGATGGCGATCGATATGGGTGGCCCGCTTAATAAAGCAGCCTTTACGTTCGGTATCGCCATGATCGATGCAGGCAACTATGCACCTCATGCAGCAATCATGGCCGGCGGTATGGTTCCTCCGCTTGGTATCGCACTTGCAACAACCATTTTCCGAAACAAATTCACTCAGCGTGACCGTGAAGCCGGTATTACATGCTATTTCATGGGAGCTGCTTTCGTAACAGAGGGAGCGATCCCATTTGCTGCGGCTGATCCGCTTCGCGTCATACCAGCTGCTGTAGTCGGTGCAGCTGTTGCCGGCGGATTAACTGAATTCTTCCGAGTAACGCTTCCGGCGCCTCATGGAGGAGTATTCGTAGCTTTCATTACAAACCATCCGATGCTTTACCTTTTAAGTATCGTGATCGGTGCTGTCGTGATGGCAATTATCCTCGGTATCGTCAAAAAACCTGTTACAGAAAAATAAGAAAAAAAGCGTCCTTGGTTCGAAAGGACGCTTTTTCTTATCCGGCCGGCAGGGAGCGCGGTTAAGTTATGTATTTTATTCTTTTTTATGATAAAGTAAAAGAAGAGAAACAACTGACATAGCAATTGTCTAGGAGGAAACACTTTGACCGAGGAAAAAAATACGAATACTGAGAAAACGGCGAAGAAAAAAACCAATACGTACCTGGAATGGGGTAAAGCGATTGTCATCGCTGTTCTGCTGGCTCTCCTGATCCGTCACTTTTTGTTTGAACCGTATTTAGTTGAAGGTTCATCTATGTATCCCACATTACATGACGGAGAAAGGCTGTTTGTGAATAAAACAGTCAACTATATCGGAGAGCTGAAGCGCGGAGATATCGTTATTATCAACGGTGAAACTTCTAAAATCCATTATGTAAAAAGATTGATCGGAAAGCCTGGAGAAACCGTTCAAATGAAGGATGACACGCTTTATATAAACGGTAAAAAAGTAGCCGAGCCTTACTTGTCTAAAAACAAGAAGGAAGCAGAAAAACTTGGTGTCAGTCTGACAGGAGACTTTGGACCGGTTAAGGTTCCGAAAGGCAAATACTTTGTCATGGGAGATAACCGGCTGAATTCTATGGACAGCCGAAACGGGCTGGGACTGATCGCGGAAGATCGAATTGTCGGCACATCGAAGTTTGTCTTTTTCCCGTTTAACGAAATGCGTCAAACAAAATAAAAACGCCTTGCTGGCCTAGGACAGCAGGCGTTTTTATTTTGAAAAAGAAGCGACCAATGCAATGCATAAAACCGTGATGAACACTGAACCGATAATAGCTAGCACACTGAAGAAAAGGTGAACCTGTTTGTTCTCTTTTCCGCGCTTTTCTAAAAGCCGTTTAGAAAAAATGTGCGAAAATATGTAAATAAGGGCTATGCCTATATATAAGCCGATGTCCTTGGCGGTAAAGCCTGTTACGGCAAGGTAAAAGCCCGTAAAAAAGATCAGTAAGCAATATTCAGTAAGTGTTAAAAGCCTCAACGTGTTCCTCCATGAGAGTGTGTAATTTTCCAGGCGGATGCATTCTCTCTCTTTAATTGTAACACAGCTGGCTGGTTTGGGTGTATAAGTGTTTTCTCGCTGTTTTATCAGGGAATCATTTCTCTTACCCTGCATTCATGGTATACTTTTATTGATGATAGACATGATGGAGGATAATAAATGATTGCTGTAAATAATGTAAGCTTGCGGTTTGCGGATCGCAAGTTATTTGAAGATGTTAATATTAAATTTACCCCAGGCAACTGCTATGGGTTAATTGGTGCAAATGGTGCCGGTAAATCAACGTTCCTGAAAGTGCTATCAGGCGAAATCGAGCCTCAAACAGGCGACGTTCATATGAGTCCCGGCGAGCGTCTTGCTGTCTTGAAACAGAACCATTTTGAGTACGAAGAGTATGAAGTGCTGAAAGTGGTGATTATGGGCCACAAACGCCTGTATGAAGTCATGCAGGAGAAAGACGCCATTTACATGAAGCCTGATTTCTCAGATGAGGATGGCATTCGTGCTGCTGAGCTCGAAGGTGAATTTGCGGAGCTGAACGGATGGGAAGCGGAAAGTGAAGCTGCGATCCTGTTAAAAGGTCTTGGTATCTCAGAAGATCTGCACACAAAAAAGATGGCAGACCTCGGCGGTTCGGAGAAGGTAAAAGTACTCTTGGCACAGGCATTATTTGGCAAGCCGGATGTTCTGCTGCTCGATGAGCCGACGAACCACTTGGACCTTCAGGCAATCCAGTGGCTTGAAGAGTTTCTGATTAACTTTGAAAACACAGTTATTGTCGTATCCCATGACCGTCACTTCTTAAATAAAGTATGTACGCACATTGCCGACCTTGATTTTAACAAAATTCAAATCTATGTCGGAAACTATGATTTCTGGTACGAGTCAAGCCAGCTGGCGTTAAAGCTTTCTCAAGAAGCGAACAAGAAAAAAGAAGAGCAGATTAAACAGCTTCAAGAGTTTGTCGCTAGATTCAGCGCCAATGCGTCTAAATCTAAGCAGGCTACATCAAGAAAGAAACTTCTCGAAAAAATCACGCTGGATGATATTAAACCGTCTTCCCGCCGCTATCCTTATGTTAACTTCACGCCGGAACGGGAAATCGGAAATGATGTTCTTCGCGTGGAGGGCTTAACAAAAACAATCGATGGCGTAAAGGTGCTTGACAATGTCAGCTTTATTATGAATCGAGAAGATAAAATTGCTTTCACTGGCCGAAACGAACTTGCTGTTACTACGCTGTTTAAAATCATTTCCGGGGAAATGGAAGCTGACAGCGGAACGTTTAAATGGGGTGTTACCACATCTCAAGCGTATTTTCCAAAAGACAACAGCGAATATTTCGAAGGCAGTGATCTGAACCTTGTAGACTGGCTTCGCCAATATTCTCCGCACGACCAAAGTGAGAGCTTTTTACGCGGTTTTTTAGGACGCATGCTGTTCTCTGGAGAGGAAGTCCACAAAAAAGCAAACGTACTCTCCGGGGGAGAAAAGGTCCGCTGTATGCTGTCGAAAGCGATGCTTTCTGGCGCCAATATTTTAATTTTGGATGAGCCGACCAACCATTTAGACCTAGAGTCTATTACAGCGCTCAATAACGGCTTAATCAGCTTTAAAGGCGCTATGCTGTTTACTTCCCATGACCATCAGTTTGTGCAGACCATTGCTAACAGAATTATAGAAATTACACCTAACGGCATCGTCGATAAGCAAATGAGCTATGACGAGTTCCTTGAAAATGCTGATGTGCAGAAAAAACTGACTGAACTATACGCGGAATAAAAAAGCAGAGATTTCTCTGCTTTTTTTGTACCTAAATATGAAAGGAGATCACAACATGAAATTTTTAGTTGTCGGAGCAGGTGGAGTAGGCGGGTATATTGGCGCACGGCTTTCGGAGAAAGGAAATGATGTGACATTTCTTGTGCGTCAAAAACGAGCTAAGCAGCTTAAAGAAACCGGGCTTGTCATCCATAGTGAAAAAGGGAATGTATCATTTCAGCCCGAACTAATCAGTGCCGGAGAAACAGGGCAATTTGATGTCGTTATCATTGCTTCTAAAGCATACTCGCTTGGTCAAGTGATAGAGGATGTCAAACCATTTATCCATCAGGAATCTGTCATGATCCCTTTCTTAAATGGGTACCGCCACTATGAGCAGCTATTTGCGGCATTTTCAAAAGAACAGGTGCTGGGCGGCCTGTGTTTTATAGAAAGTGCTTTAGACAACAAAGGAGAAATTCATCATACGAGCGCATCGCATCGTTTTGTATTTGGAGAATGGAATGGCGAGCGTACGGAGCGAATAAGAGCGCTTGAAGAGGCATTTTCAGGTGTGAAGGCTGAAGTCATCATTAGCGGGCATATCGAGAAGGACATTTGGAAAAAGTATCTCTTTATTGCAGCGCAAGCGGGGATCACAACGTTATTTCAACGACCGCTTGGCCCAATCCTCGCCACAGAAGCCGGACGTCACACGGCCCAAACTCTTATTGGGGAAATTTGCGCTGTTTTACGAAAAGAAGGTGTTCCGGCTGATCCGGATCTTGAGGAAGAGAGCTTTCGTACGATGACCAGCATGTCTTACCATATGAAGTCATCCATGCTTCGGGATATGGAAAACGGCCAAACGACTGAAGGAGACCACCTGCATGGATTTTTGCTTGAAAAAGCAAAACGTTTATCTCTCGCAGCACCAGTATTAGAAACCGTTTATGCGAATCTGCAAATGTATGAAGCAGAAAAATAAAAAAAGGAGGCGGAAAAGCCTCCTTTTATTTACTTAAAAAGCCCAATTTCCGTTTCTGAAGATAGGCTCTCTTTTTCCGTCTGCCGTAATTCCGTCAATATTCATATCCTTAGAACCGATCATAAAGTCCACGTGTGTAATGCTTTCATTTAGGCCTTCTTTGACAAGCTCTTCACGAGACATCTGCTTTCCGCCTTCAATATTAAAGGCATAGGCACTTCCAATTGCCAAATGATTTGACGCGTTTTCATCAAACAGCGTGTTATAGAAAAGAATGTTTGATTGTGATATAGGCGAATCATAAGGAACAAGTGCCACTTCACCTAAATAGTGAGAACCTTCATCTGTTTCCACCAGTTCTTTTAAAATATCCTCACCTTTTTCAGCTTTAATGTCGACTATACGGCCATTTTCAAACGTCAGGGTGAAATTTTCAATAATATTTCCGCCGTAGCTTAATGGTTTTGTGCTTGATACCACTCCGTCAACCCCGTCTTTTTGCGGCAGCGTGAACACTTCTTCTGTCGGCATATTGGCCATAAATTCATGGCCGCTTTCATTTACGCTTCCCGCACCTGCCCAAACATGCTTCCTAGGCAGCTTAATTGTTAAATCAGTTCCTTCAGCTTGATAATGTAAGGCAGCGTAATGTCTCTCGTTCAAATGGTCAACTTTTTCATGAAGATTTTGGTCATGATTGATCCACGCCTGAACCGGGTTGTCTTCATTTACCCGCGTCGCTTTAAAAATTTCTTCCCACAGAAGGTGGATCGCTTCCTCCTCTGATTTGCCAGGAAACACCTTGTGAGCCCAGCCTGCTGATGCCGCACCTACGACAGTCCAGCTGACTTTGTCTGATTGAATATATTGTTTGTATGTATGTAATGCTTTGCCTGCTGCTTTTTGGAATGCCGCAATCCGTTTGGAATCTATACCTTTTAGCAAGTCTGGGTTTGACGACACAACAGAAATGAAAGCAGCTCCATTTTTGGCAAGCTCTTCTCTGCCTTTTGCTTCCCATTCAGGATATTCTTCAAATGCTTCAAACGGCGCAAGTTCGTATTTTAATTTGGCGACTTCGTCATCCTGCCAATTCACGGTGACGTTTTTTGCGCCCTTTTCATATGCGTGTTTTACAATTAAACGGACAAAATCCCGGACGTCTGTTGAAGCATTTACGACTACATACTGGCCTTTTTGGACATTAACGCCGACTTCTACCGCCAGCTGTGCATATGTATTTAATTTCTGTGAAAATAGATCCATGAATCATTCCTCCAAGCTTTTTTCTCATCATATCAAATATGATCCTATAAAGGAAAGAAGGAGCCCAAAGTGAAAAACCCAAAACGACACGTCTTGGGTTTTTCAATATTATGGATGATTCAGTTTTACAGTGCCGCCTGCAGGCGAATGAGGCATATTTGCCAAAGAAATGCTCATGCCTCCAAGAATAATTCCGCTTAAAATGGCTGCGATCGCTACTCTTCTTCCTAAATCTCTTAGCATCTGTTTCCTCCTTAACGTTTCTCCATTTCCCACAATATGAAGGAAGTGAGGAAAAAAGAAGCAAGAAATTTGCCGCGTGTGAGAATTTTGCGGGTAAAGACTATTTAATTGCCTTTTGCAGCTTATCAATCACTTCTAAAGAACGGCCTGTGCCGATTGCTACAGATTCAAGCGGGTTTTGCGCCACGTGTACAGGCACGACAATCTCTTCTGTGAGCCATTCTTTAATTCCATTAAGGAGCGCGCCGCCGCCTGTTAAAATAACACCGCGATCAACAATATCTCCGCTCAATTCAGGCGGACAGTCCTCAAGTGTCGCTCTGATGGCTTCAAGAATATGCAGGAGGGATTCACGCATTGCATCTTGAATTTCGTTGGATTGAAGCATAATGGTTTTTGGAAGACCTGTCACGAGGTCGCGTCCCCGAATTTCCATTGCCTCTGGTATATGTTCAATCAGAGCATGGCCAATTTCCATTTTTACCTGCTCAGCTGTGCGTTCGCCGATCAGCAAATTGTATTTTTTACGGACGAAAGAAACGATATCCTCATCAAGCTGGTCTCCGCCGATCCTGATAGAATGGCAGGAAACAACGCCACCGAAGGAAATAATAGCGACCTCTGTCGTCCCTCCGCCGATATCTACTACCACATTGGCAACCGGCTCATCAACCGGTAAATCCGCTCCGATGGCGGCTGCAACTGGCTCTTCGATTAAATGAACGTTTTTCGCGCCGCAATTTTTCACCGCATCACTGATGGCGCGGCGTTCTACTGCTGTTGAGCCTGAAGGTGTGCAAACGACTACGTTCGGTTTTCTGAACGACATGCCGATGCTTTTTGCGGCTTTTTTCATAATGTGCTTTAGCAGATCAGTTGTCATATCATAGTCTGCGATCACGCCATCTTTCATCGGTCTGACAGCGACAATTTTTCCCGGTGTTTTACCGATCATGTTTTTCGCGTCAGCTCCGATTGCAAGCACTGCTTTTGTCGTCGTATCCACTGCGACAACAGATGGTTCATTTAGGATAATCCCTTTATTTTTGCTGTAAACAAGTATATTAGCTGTTCCTAAGTCAATCCCGATTTCAGTTGATTGAAACATGTTTTCACCCAATCTCTATCCTAATTTAATATGATTCTACATTTAAAGTTTCTCAGAAATACTGCGATTTTTGGGGGTGTGCGTCGGTAAAGAAATGTTTTTGTAAAAAATCAAGGAACTGTGTAACAGAAGTAATACATTTTTCGGTTTTATGGAAAAAATATCTTGTAATTCTTATAGAAAGCGGGAAACTTTTTCAAAGTTTCATTCGTCTACGATATATTGAGGTACATCCTTAAAACATTACATGAGAAAAGAAACATTTAAAGGAAGAAGGGTTTTTATGAAATCAATAGGTGTTGTGAGAAAAGTAGATGAATTAGGCCGCATTGTCATGCCGATTGAGTTGAGACGGGCATTGGATATTGCCATAAAAGACAGCATTGAGTTTTTTGTTGACGGAGATAAAATTATCTTGAAAAAGTACAAACCTCATGGCGTTTGTTTAATGACTGGAGAAATCACTTCAGAAAATAAAGAATACGGCAACGGTAAAATTACGCTAAGCCCTGAGGGTGCACAGCTGCTTCTCGAAGAAATTCAAGCCGCTTTAAAAGAATAAAATTATGCTAAAAAAGGCGGAGCGATATCATCTCCGCCTTTTTTGCGTACCAATTTTTGATTACCGCCGCCTAAGATAAGACATCAAGATATTTGGTAATGAATGATTTGGGATACTTTACATATTTTACTCAATTATTTGTCGAAGAATGGTACAATAAGTAGAGAAACACAAGCGGCAGGTGGTCATATGAGAAAATATCAAGCTCGTATCATTTCCATCATTTTGGCAATGATTTTTATAATGTTTTGGGATTATTTATTTTATTTAATAGGCAAAAACCCGATTAATTGGCCTGTTGATATTGTGTATACTGCAGTCACGCTGGTAAGTGTCTGGATGTTGGCTTATTATATTGATGAGAAACAGCAGCTGGTTAAGAAAATGAAGGATAACGAATGGAAGTATAAACAGCTTTCTGAAGAAAAAAACCGTATCATGGATAATTTGCAGGAAATCGTATTTCAAACGAATGCAAAAGGCGAAATTACATATTTAAACCAAGCGTGGGCATCAATAACCGGCTTTTCAATCAGTGAATGTATGGGAACAATGTATAACGATTACTTCATAAAAGAAAAGCACGTAGCCGACCACATTAACACCCAAATCCAAAACAAAGCGTCTTCTGGCATGTTTACGGCAAAATACGTGACAAAAAACGGCACGATTTTTTGGGGAGAAGTTCATTATAAACTTTACTATGACCGGGATGACCAATTTACAGGCAGCCTGGGTACAATGTCAGATATCACTGAGCGGAAAGAGGCTGAAGATGAGCTCATTGAGATTAATGAACGGCTGGCGAGGGAATCCCAGAAACTATCAATCACAAGTGAACTTGCCGCAGGTATTGCTCATGAGGTCAGAAACCCTTTAACATCTGTCAGCGGTTTCCTCCAGATTATGAAAACACAATATCCGGACAGAAAAGACTATTTTGACATCATCTTTTCAGAGATTAAAAGAATCGATTTAGTGCTCAGCGAGCTGCTGCTGCTTGCAAAACCGCAGGCAATCACATTTAAAACACACCAGCTTAATGAGATCTTGAAACAAGTCACGACATTGCTTGATACCAATGCAATTCTGTCCAATATCGTCATAGAGAAAAATTTCAAAGAGACAGATGGCTGTATGATTAATGGAGACGAAAATCAGCTGAAGCAGGTCTTTATCAACATCATTAAAAACGGAATTGAGGCAATGCCAAAGGGCGGTGTCGTAACCATTTCAACTGCTAAAACCGCCTCTCATGCAGTGATAAGCGTAAAGGATGAAGGAAACGGCATGCCGCAGGAAAAGCTGAAGCAGATTGGCAAACCTTTTTATTCAACAAAAGAAAAGGGCACTGGACTGGGACTCCCCATTTGTTTGAGAATCCTGAAGGAACATGACGGGGAATTGAAAATCGAAAGTGAAGCTGGAAAAGGCAGCGTCTTTCAAGTGGTTTTGCCTTTAAAATCAGACAGCTGAGAGGAGAAAAATAAAATGAACTCGCTTCTGTTTGTATACGGGACATTAAGAAAGCGTGAAAAAAACCATCATTTGCTGGCACAATCGGCATGTATCAATGAGCAGGCGAGAACAAAGGGAAGTTTGTTTGCTGCAAAAGAGGGGCCCACAGCTGTTTTAAATGGTGAAGGCTATATATACGGCGAAGTATATGAAGCAGATGAATTGTGTATACATAAGCTCGATCAATTTTTTCAAGGATATCATAAACAAACGGTGTTTGTAGAAACGGATGTCGGGATTAAAAATGCGCTTATTTATTTTATGAACAAAGACGGGTGTGCCGGTTTTACGAAAATAAGCAGCGGCGACTGGAAAGAACATCAGATGATCAGCAAATCGAAAAATCCCATTTATTATTTTGCCTATGGATCATGCATGGATAATGCCCGCTTTCAAAAAGCGGGAGTCGATCACCATTTTCAAGATCCAGTAGGAAGAGCTGTTTTAAAAGGATACACAACCCGCTTCACGCTAAAAAGGGAAGACGGTTCAAGAGCGGACATGTTGGAAGACGGAGGAACAACAGAAGGCGTTTTATACCGTATCCCTTATTCTGCTCTCTCCTATCTATATAAAAGGGAGGGCGTCGAATCTCTTACGTATCGGCCGGCATTTGTAGACGTTGAAGCTGGCGGTAGGCACTACAAAGACTGCTTAACCTTTCTCGTCCTCCAAAAAGAAGCGGAAATTGCCCCGCCTCAGCACTATCAGATTGAAATCGAACGCGGAGCGGAGCTGTATTTGTCGCCTGAGTTTACTGGAAAGCTCAAGCGGCATATGAATTCGCTGCCAAAAGGATAACACTGTAACAAAAGAATATGATAAAATTTGATCAATATCATGTCATATAAAGGAGCACCACGATGAAAAAAGAATTTGCGGTAATTGGGCTGGGCCGTTTTGGTGGCAGTATTTGCAAAGCATTAAGCGAAGAAGGCGTCGAGGTTATGGCAATGGATATCGATGAAGATAAAGTCAACGAGTATGCCAAGATTGCATCTCACGCAGTTATCGGTGATTCGACAGACGAATCTGTCCTGAAAAATTTAGGCCTGCGAAATTTTGACCACGTTATTGTAGCAATCGGGGAAAATATTCAAGCGAGTATTTTAACGACACTCATTCTGAAAGAACTTGGCGTCCATACAATTACAGTTAAAGCCCAGAACGATTATCACGAAAAAGTGCTGTCTAAAATTGGCGCGGATCACATCGTCCACCCAGAACGCGATATGGCAAAACGAATTGCGCATAATATCGTGTCCAACAATGTACTTGACTATTTGGAGCTGTCTGAAGAGCATAGTCTTGTTGAAATCGTAGCTAACAGCCGCCTGGCTGGAAATACACTTCTCGATTTAGATATTCGCGCAAAATACGGTATTAATATCGTAGCCATAAAAAGGGGCAAGGAAGTCATCGTATCACCGCTTGCAACCGAAGTCATCCACCAAGAAGATATACTCATTGTTATTGGATCAGTTACAGACATCTCCCGTTTTGAAAAAAGAGTTCTTCATACTAAATAGCAGTCAAATAAGCCGTCCTCAAAGGGCGGTTTTTCGTATTATCAGAATATAACAACATTAATGAACTGAGCGCCAATTTCTTAAAATTTCATTGACTAAGCACAGGCGTTCCGATAGCATATTGTACCATATAATAAAAAAGAGGAGGGGCCTATTTGAATAAAGAAGCGTTAGTCAATAGGCTGAATGCTTCAGCCAAAAGACAAAAAGCTGATATCGTCATTAGGAACGGAAAAATCATGGACGTATATAATCAAGAATGGATATATGAAGATATTGCGATTACAGATGGAGTTATTGTAGGCCTCGGTGAGTATGAAGGCGAAAATATCATTAATGCAGAAGGACAAATGATTGTTCCGGGTTTTATTGATGGACATGTACATATTGAGTCGTCAATGGTTACACCGATTGAGTTTGCTAAAGCAGTGTTGCCTCATGGCGTGACGACGGTTGTTACAGATCCGCATGAGATCGCAAATGTGTCTGGTGAAAGAGGGATTGTGTTTATGCTTGAACAAGCTCGGCATACACCTTTGAATATCCATTTTATGCTTCCTTCCAGTGTGCCTGCCGCAAGTTTTGAGCGATCAGGCGCAATTCTCAAAGCTGCCGATCTCAAGCCATTTTATGAAGAAGAAGAAGTATTAGGGCTGGCTGAAGTTATGGATTATGTGTCGGTTCAGCAGGCTGAAAAAGACATGGTTCAGAAACTGCTCGATGCCCGTGTTGCAGGAAAACGGATAGACGGTCATTTAGCTGGTTTATCAACAGACCTCATTAACATTTACAGAACCGCATTTGTCTTAAATGACCATGAAGTAACATCGAAGGAAGAAGCCCTTGATCGTATCAGAAGGGGCATGTATGTCATGATGCGTGAAGGATCAGTCGCCAAAAACACGCTCAATGTGCTGCCGGCGGTGAATGAAAAGAACGCACGCCGGTTCTTTTTTTGTACGGATGATAAGCATGTGGATGATTTATTGTCAGAGGGAAGTGTAAACCATCAGGTGAAAATGGCGATTCAAGCTGGACTTGATCCGTTTTTAGCCTATCAATTAGGAAGCCTCAATGCGGCCGAATGCTACGGATTAGATACAAAGGGAGCGATTGCCCCGGGTTTTGACGCTGATTTGCTCTTTGTATCTGATCTGGAAAATGTCACTGTCACAATGACGATGGTAAAAGGGCAGACTGTTGCTGAAGACAGCAAAGCGGTCTATCAGGATCATGCTTCAACTGCAGCACCAGATCAGGCACTGCTTGATTCTGTTAAGCTTGCTGCTCCTCTTAACAAACAGGATTTTCATATGCCAATCGATTCAGAGCAGCAGATCAATGTCATTCAAATCATACCAAATCAGCTTGAAACAAGATTAGTACAAGTTCCGGCTCCTGTTGCCCGCGAATTTGAGCCTGACACTGAGCTTGATTTGTTAAAGATTGCAGTTGTTGAGCGGCATAAAGGATTAAAAGAAACCGGACTTGGTGTTGTGAAAGGTTTTGGATTCAAGAGCGGAGCGATTGCCACAACCATTTCACACGACTCCCATAATATTATTGCTGTCGGAACGAATGATGAGGATATCGCGGCGGCAGTTAATAAGCTGCAGGAAATTGGCGGAGGATTAACGATTATAAAAAATGGGGAAGAGCTCCATTCAGTACCGCTGCCGATTGCAGGGTTATTATCCGACCAATCTGCAGAGCAAGTGAATCAAAGCTTGCTGACGCTTCATGATAAATTGCCGTTAATCGGTTTCACAGGCGGATTTAATCCATTTTTGACATTGTCGTTTTTAGCGTTGCCTGTCATTCCTGATATTAAAATGACGACTACGGGCTTATTCGATGTAAAATCATTTCAACACATATCACTGCAATAAAAAGAGGCACTCCCTTAGGGAGTGCCTCTTTTTTTAAACCTCCATAATGATCGGCAGGATCATTGGACGGCGCTTTGTTTTTTCGTACAAGAAAGGTGCAAGCGTGTCTGTAATCTCGTTTTTGATTTCAGACCATTGAGTCGTTTTTCGTTCCATTACTTTTTGTAAGTGATTTGAAATGAGCTCTTGAGCGTCGTTGATCAAGTCGCCAGATTCTCTCATGTACACAAATCCTCTGGAAATCAAATCTGGGCCCGCTGAAATCTTGAAGTCGTCCATGTCAATGCTGACAACAACGATGACAAGTCCTTCTTCAGAGAGAATTCTGCGATCACGAAGTACGATATTGCCAATATCACCGATACCACTTCCGTCAATGTACACTGAACCGGACGGGATTTTTCCTGCAACTGAAGCCTCGTCGCCTTTAAGCGCTAATACTTCACCATTATCCATGATAAAGCAGTTTTCCTCTGGGATGCCACAATCTGTTGCAAGTTTGACATGCATCTTTTGCATTCTGTACTCACCGTGAATCGGCATGAAGAATTTAGGTTTGATTAAACGAAGCATCAGCTTCTGTTCTTCCTGTCCGCCGTGACCGGATGTATGGATATCGTTAAGAGGGCCATGAATAACCTCAGCACCCGCACGATACAGCTGGTTGATTGTTCGACTCACGCTGATTGTGTTGCCTGGGATAGGGGATGAAGAAAATACGACTGTATCCCCAGGATTGATTGAAATTTGGCGGTGTGTGCCGTTTGCAATTCTTGATAACGCCGCCATTGGTTCCCCTTGGCTTCCTGTACATAAAATTGTTACTTTATTAGCAGGCATACGATTGATTTCGTTATGCTCAATAAACGTATTTTTAGGACAGTTAATATAACCGAGTGTCTGTCCAATTTCGATAGCCGATTCCATACTGCGTCCAAATACGGCAACTTTTCTTCCATTTTGTACAGCAGCTTCAATTACCTGCTGCAAGCGGTGAATATTCGACGCAAATGTAGCGAAGATAATTCGGCCGTCCACCTTGCGGAAAATGTCATGAATGCTTTCTCCTACACGGCGCTCAGACATGGTAAACTCCGGATTTTCACTGTTTGTGCTGTCTGAAAGAAGGCACAAAACGCCTTCTTTACCGATTTCGGCCATTTTCGTTAAGTTTGCCGGCTCGCCGACTGGAGTAAAGTCGAATTTGAAATCCCCAGTATGTACGATGTTTCCGGGCGGCGTTTTTACAACAATGCCGTAGGAATCCGGAATACTGTGTGTTGTTCTGAAGAATGATACAGCCGTTTTGCGGAACTTTACAATATCATCCTCGCCGATAATGTTCAGTTTCGTCTGTCTTAATAATCCATGCTCTTCAAGTTTATTCCGAAGTAAGCCGATCGCGAGTTTTCCGCCGTATACAGGAATATTGACTTGTCTGAGCAGGTATGGAATACCGCCGATGTGGTCTTCGTGCCCGTGGGTGATAAAAAGCCCTTTAATTTTATCTTCGTTTTTGACTAAATACGTATAATCAGGGATGACGTAGTCAATTCCGAGCAGTTCGTCCTCGGGAAACTTGATCCCCGCATCAATCAGTACAATTTCATCCTGGAATTGCACCGCGTACGTATTTTTACCGATTTCGCCCAAACCTCCGAGGGCGAAAACAGCAGTCTGATCATTTTTTACAAATTTCATACCGCTCATAACTCCAATACTTTAAAATTTTCGCTCTGTTGTTCATATTCTAAGAATGCACCATCAACAGGTGTAATAAACTCAATATTAAATTTCTTTTCTTTCAGCTTTGTTCTGACGTCACGCTCAGATACGCCTTCAATATAAAGTGAATCTGTCTTTTCCCGAACAGGTACTTCGTCAGCCTTCTCTTGATAAAATACCTTATAAATCATTCCAAATCTCTCCTTAAATGCCGTATGTTAGACTCGCTCATTCTATTATATTCGAAAACGGAATATAAGGAAAGCCTTGAGCAAAATAAGGATCTCTCAAAAAGTGAAAGATCCCTTGTCAGGCAATTGCTTTCTTGCGGAGCATTCCGTTCCATTGTCTTCTGAGTTTCTTTCTTAATTTACGCAGCATTAGCCAGTCCCTCCTTTATTAAGATATTTGTCCCAGAGTTCTTTTATACAAATAGTATACGGAGATTGAGGAAGACTTTTCGTGGTTATTAATGGAATTTAATATGATTTTTGAACGAAATTGTTTGCTGAATGACAATCTTTTTGTATGATGAGGGTGGGAATTGCAGACCAAGACGATAAAGGGGAAGTTGCGATGGATTCTAAATTAATCTTTTTTGATATTGACGGCACAATATATGATCATGATAAGAATATACCGGAAAGTACGAGAAAAACCGTGGCGGAGCTGCAGCGCCAAGGGCATCATGTGTTTATTGCCAGCGGCCGGTCTCCATTTTTGGTTAAGCCGATTTTGGAGGAGCTGGGCATCCACTCATTTATTTCCTACAATGGACAGTTTGTTGTCTTTGAAAATCAAGTGATTTATAAAAATCCGCTGCCTGAAGATGCAATCAGGCGATTATTAAAGCAGGCGGATGAAGGCAAGCATCCTGTTGTGTTTATGGCTGAGGACACGATGAAAGCGACTGTTGCGGATCACCCTCATGTTCTCGAGGGAATCGGCAGCCTTAAAACCGATTACCCAGAGACCGATGACCTTTTTTATGAAGGAAAAGAAATTTTTCAGCTTCTTTTATTTTGTCAGGATGAAGAAGAAAAAGCTTATGCCACTTTTCCTGAGTTTGATCTAGTTCGCTGGCATGAGCTATCGACTGATGTTCTGCCGCACGGAGGTTCGAAGGCAGAAGGAATCAAAAAAGTGATTGAGCGTCTTCCGTTTGATATCGGCGATACATATGCTTTCGGCGACGGATTAAATGATCTGCAAATGATTGAATATGTAGGGACAGGCGTTGCTATGGGAAATGCTGTTCCCGAACTGAAAGAAATCGCGGACTTTGTAACAAAGCCGGTGGATGAAGATGGAATTGCATACGCTGTCAAAGAATTGGGCCTTTTAAAATAAAGAAACGGCTGGCATTGTGCCAGCCGTTTTTTCTTTTAGCGCTCAATTGCGATTGCATTTTCAGGTTCTTTGAAAGGATTTTCCTTATCAATATGATCATAGAACATAACGCCGTTCAAATGATCGATCTCATGCTGAAACACAATAGCCGGAAATCCTTTTAAACGAATATCAATATTTTCGCCTTCTAGTGTTGTTCCTTTTACTCTGATGCGAGCATAGCGGGGAACATAACCGGGAATCGCTTCATCCACAGAGAGGCAGCCCTCGCCGCTTGTTAAGTAGCTTTTTTCAACTGAATGGCTGACGATCTTAGGATTAAACAGAGCATAGCTGTATAATTTACCGGAAGCATCTTCCGCATGAACGGCGATCATTCGTTTTTTGATATTAATTTGAGGAGCTGCGAGCCCTACGCCAGGGCGCAGCTTGTATTTTTCGGCTAATTCCGGATTTTGGCTGTTTTTAACAAATTCGATCATGTCGGCCAGCTGCTGTTTTTCTGCATCAGTTGGAGGCAGCTCAACAGGTTCGGCAGTCTCTCTGAGGGCTGGATTGCCGTCACGTACGATGTTTTCCATAGTAATCAAGAAACTTCACTCCTAAAGCTTAATATGTAAATTATATCGGATTTCTTCACAAAGGTGCAACGAAACGAATGACCAGCCGTATATGGCTGGTCAATTTCATGCTGTGTGGTTAGCAACAGCCTCCGCCTAAATAAGCAGCTCCGACAATGATTAACAGAATGAATAAAACAACGATTAGCGCAAAGGTGCGGCCGTAGCCATATCCGTAGCCACCATATCCGTAACCACCATAACTGCAGCAGCCTCCGCCGTAACCATATCCATACATATTACATAACCTCCTCTTTTAATTACGCCAGAGCCTTTATAAGTAGGCATAGCGTCTAATATAACCTATGTAAAAACAAAAAAGTTGTATGGTCATCTGTCCTGATTTTTCACTTTTTTGATTTAATTTCAGTATTGCATTAATACAGCACGACTATTGCCAAATGTCCCCATGGATTCTATAGTAGAAATTGTCAAGATTGGGGGATTTAACGTGAAAGACGCAATAAAACGGCGGCCTGGAATGAAGATCGGAGCTTTTTGTGCCATGGCACTGATATTAACAGGATGCATGGGACAGGACCCGGTTGATTCACTTCATCATTCATTAGAAAAAGCCGCGGAATCGGAAAAGCCGTTTCAAGAAGAACAAAAAACACTCAAAGAATTAGAGGCCAAAGAAAATCAGCTTTACGATAGTGTTATGAAGCTCAATATGGATGATTATAAAAAAATTGTTGCTTTATCTGATAAGGCGCTTGAAAATGTCAGCAAGCGCGAAGAACACCTAAAGCTTGAAAATGACAGCATGAAAAAATCGGAAACGGAATTTGAGGAAGCAAAAACGTCAGCGGAACATATTAAGGAAAAAGACATAAAAGAAAGGGCCGATGCCGCAGCAAACCATATGGAGAAAAGATATACATCATATGGCACTATGTATAAAGAGTATAAAAAAGCGCTTGAGCTTAATAAAAAGCTGTATATGCAGCTGAAAGACAAAGATTTGACAAGAGATGATCTGGATCAGCAGATCGATAAAGTCAATGCTTCTTATGAAAAGATCCTTAAATATAGCGGAGAATTTAATGAACAAACCGAAAAATATAATAAAGCCCGGGAAGATTTATATGATGCTGCAGGCTATCGTGTGAAAAAGAGCTGACTAGATCAGCTCTTTTTTTGAATGAAATGCGATTCGGATTTCGTTCAAAATTTTCATTTCTATTGTAGTACAGCATAGTAAGGTATACTAGTACAGTTTTGGGTGCGGTTGGCATCTGTTTTTTTGTTGAAAATGTAAAGCGAATACATTTATTGAAAATCAGCGATGAAAACGATTGACGGTTCTTCTTTATTTGGTGTAAACTAATCCATGTTAAGCGGTGTTGTATTAGTTTTTTACAACTTCGAAATAATACAGTTCAAAGCAGAGTGTAACTATCCTACATAAAAGGTTTTGGCAAACTGGGGATCGGCTAAAATATAATACGACTTACTGCTGATACTTTAGGGTACCCTAAGTTTGTATGTATAAAAGGAATGCACGTCTAATGACTGTTTAAAAGAAAGGAAGAGGTGACTTAGTATGGCTGCAAAAACGAAAAAAGCTATCGTTGACAGTAAGAAGCAATTTGATGCCATTAAAAAGCAGTTCGAAACGTTCCAAATTTTAAATGAAAAGGGAGAAGTCGTGAATGAAGCGGCGATGCCTGATTTAACTGATGATCAATTAAAAGAGCTAATGCGCCGCATGGTATTTACGCGTGTGCTTGACCAACGCTCTATCTCATTAAACCGTCAAGGACGTCTCGGATTTTACGCTCCTACTGCGGGTCAAGAAGCTTCTCAGATTGCAACGCATTTCGCGCTTGAAAAAGAAGACTTTGTTCTTCCTGGATACCGTGATGTGCCTCAGTTAATTTGGCACGGCCTTCCATTATATCAAGCGTTTCTTTTCTCTCGCGGACATTTCAGAGGAAACCAAATGCCTGATGATGTGAATGCCCTTTCTCCACAAATCATTATCGGTGCTCAATACATTCAAACTGCCGGTGTTGCGCTAGGTCTTAAAAAACGCGGTAAGAAAGCTGTCGCAATCACTTACACTGGTGACGGCGGAGCTTCTCAAGGGGACTTCTACGAAGGAATTAACTTTGCCGGAGCTTATAAAGCACCTGCAATCTTCGTGGTGCAAAACAACCGTTACGCGATTTCAACTCCTGTTGAAAAACAATCTGCAGCTGAAACAATTGCACAAAAAGCTGTAGCTGCCGGTATTGTCGGCGTACAAGTAGACGGAATGGATCCGCTTGCTGTATACGCAGCAACTGCTGAAGCACGCGAGCGCGCAATCAACGGCGAAGGTCCAACACTAATTGAAACACTTACATTCCGTTATGGCCCGCACACAATGGCTGGTGACGATCCTACTAAATATCGTACAAAAGAAATCGAAAATGAGTGGGAACAAAAAGATCCGCTTGTACGTTTCCGTGCGTTCCTTGAAAACAAAGGCTTATGGTCTGAAGAAGAAGAAGCAAAAGTAATTGAGGATGCGAAAGAAGAAATTAAGCAAGCGATCAAAAAAGCTGATGCTGAACCGAAGCAAAAAGTAACTGATTTAATGAAAATCATGTACGAAAAAATGCCTCACAACCTTGAGGAGCAATTTGAAATTTATACACAGAAGGAGTCGAAGTAAGCCATGGCGCAAATGACAATGATTCAAGCAATCACGGATGCGTTACGCACAGAACTGAAAAATGACGAAAATGTCTTAGTTTTCGGAGAAGACGTTGGTGTAAACGGCGGCGTATTCCGTGCGACAGAAGGATTGCAAAAAGAATTCGGTGAAGACCGTGTGTTTGACACGCCACTTGCTGAATCTGGTATCGGCGGTCTTGCCCTTGGTTTAGGCTTAAACGGCTTCCGTCCGGTAATGGAAATCCAATTCTTCGGATTTGTTTATGAAGTAATGGATTCAGTTTCTGGCCAAATGGCTCGTATGCGCTACCGTTCTGGCGGACGCTGGACTTCACCTGTAACAATTCGTTCTCCATTCGGCGGCGGTGTTCATACTCCTGAACTTCACGCTGACAGCTTGGAAGGTCTTGTTGCACAACAGCCTGGTATCAAAGTTGTTATTCCATCAACTCCTTACGATGCCAAAGGACTTTTAATTTCTGCGATCAGAGACAATGATCCTGTTGTCTTCTTAGAGCATATGAAGCTTTACCGTTCTTTCCGTCAGGAAGTTCCTGAAGAAGAATACACAATTGAGCTTGGAAAAGCTGACGTGAAACGTGAAGGTACTGATCTTTCAATCATCACTTACGGCGCAATGGTTCATGAATCATTAAAAGCTGCTGAGGAGCTTGAAAAAGACGGCATTTCTGCTGAAGTTGTCGACCTTCGTACAGTAAGCCCACTTGATATCGATACAATTATCGCTTCTGTAGAAAAAACAGGACGCGCGATTGTCGTTCAGGAGGCACAAAAACAAGCCGGTATTGCTGCAAACGTAGTAGCAGAAATTAATGACCGTGCGATCCTGAGCTTGGAAGCACCTGTACTTCGCGTGGCTGCGCCAGATACAGTATTTCCTTTCTCTCAAGCGGAGAGCGTATGGCTTCCAAACCATAAAGACGTTCTTGAAACAGCAAGAAAAGTGCTTGAATTTTAATCAAACTGCATAATCGAGAGGGAAGATGAACGTTTTCCCTCTATTATATATCTGTTTTCAATGCTTACGATGTAAACTTTAAAATTGCTTAATCAAACTAGGAGGTCGAGAACTGTGGCATTTGAATTTAAACTTCCAGATATCGGGGAAGGTATCCACGAAGGCGAAATCGTAAAATGGTTTGTCAAGCCTAACGACGAGGTAGACGAAGATGATGTACTGGCTGAAGTCCAAAATGATAAAGCAGTAGTAGAAATTCCTTCACCTGTTAAAGGAAAAGTATTAGAATTAAAAGTTGAAGAGGGAACGGTTGCAACTGTTGGACAAACGATTATTACGTTTGATGCACCTGGTTACGAAGATCTTCAATTTAAAGGCAGCGATGAGTCTGACGATGCGAAAACTGAAGCACAAGTTCAGTCAACTGCAGAAGCTGGACAAGACGTTGCGAAAGAAGAGCAAGCTCAAGAGCCTGCAAAAGCTACTGGCGCAGGACAGCAGGATCAAGCTGAAGTTGACCCGAACAAACGCGTGATCGCTATGCCTTCCGTACGTAAATATGCTCGTGAAAAAGGTGTAGACATCCGTAAGGTTACTGGTTCAGGCAACAACGGACGTGTTGTAAAAGAAGATATCGACAGCTTTGTAAATGGAGGAGCACAAGAAGCTGCACCGCAAGAAACAGCTGCACCACAAGAAACAGCTGCTAAACCGGCTGCTGCACCAGCTCCAGAGGGCGAATTCCCAGAAACACGCGAAAAAATGAGCGGTATCCGTAAAGCAATTGCAAAAGCGATGGTTAACTCTAAACACACTGCTCCTCACGTAACGTTAATGGACGAAGTGGACGTAACAAACCTTGTTGCACATCGTAAACAGTTCAAACAGGTTGCTGCTGATCAAGGAATCAAGCTGACTTACTTGCCTTACGTTGTAAAAGCTCTTACATCTGCACTGAAAAAATTCCCTGTTTTAAACACGTCAATTGACGATAAAACAGATGAAGTCATCCAAAAACATTACTTCAACATCGGTATCGCTGCTGACACTGAAAAAGGCTTGCTTGTACCGGTTGTGAAAAATGCAGATCGTAAATCTGTCTTTGAAATTTCTGATGAGATCAATGGCCTTGCAACAAAAGCTCGTGAAGGCAAGCTTGCTCCAGCTGAAATGAAAGGCGCATCTTGCACAATTACAAACATCGGTTCTGCCGGTGGACAATGGTTCACTCCGGTTATCAACCATCCAGAAGTTGCGATTCTTGGTATCGGACGCATTGCAGAAAAAGCGATTGTTCGTGATGGCGAAATCGTAGCAGCTCCAGTCTTAGCTCTTTCTCTCAGCTTCGACCACCGTATGATCGACGGAGCAACTGCGCAAAATGCATTAAATCACATCAAGCGTTTACTGAACGATCCACAATTAATTTTAATGGAGGCGTAATGTTATGGTAGTAGGAGATTTCCCTATTGAAACAGATACTCTTGTAATTGGTGCGGGACCTGGCGGCTATGTAGCTGCCATCCGCGCTGCACAGCTTGGACAAAAAGTAACAGTCGTTGAAAAAGCAACTCTTGGAGGCGTTTGTCTGAACGTTGGATGTATCCCTTCAAAAGCGCTGATCAATGCAGGTCACCGTTATGAGAATGCAAAACATTCTGATGACATGGGAATCACTGCTGAGAATGTAACAGTTGATTTCACAAAAGTTCAAGAATGGAAAGCTTCTGTTGTCAACAAGCTTACTGGCGGTGTAGCAGGTCTTCTTAAAGGCAACAAAGTAGATGTTGTAAAAGGTGAAGCTTACTTTGTAGACAGCAATTCAGTTCGTGTTATGGATGAGAACTCTGCTCAAACATACACGTTCAAAAATGCAATCATCGCTACTGGATCTCGTCCTATCGAATTGCCAAACTTCAAATATAGTGAACGTGTCCTGAATTCAACTGGCGCTTTGGCTCTTAAAGAAATTCCTAAAAAGCTCGTTGTTATCGGCGGCGGATACATCGGAACTGAACTTGGAACTGCGTATGCTAACTTCGGTACTGAACTTGTTATTCTTGAAGGCGGAGATGAAATTCTTCCTGGCTTCGAAAAACAAATGAGTTCTCTTGTTACACGCAGACTGAAGAAAAAAGGCAACGTTGAAATCCATACAAATGCGATGGCTAAAGGCGTTGAAGAAAGACCAGACGGCGTAACAGTTACTTTCGAAGTAAAAGGCGAAGAAAAAACTGTTGATGCTGATTACGTATTGATTACAGTAGGACGCCGTCCAAACACTGATGAGCTTGGTCTTGAGCAAGTCGGTATCGAAATGACGGACCGCGGTATCGTGAAAACTGACAAACAGTGCCGCACAAACGTACCTAACATTTATGCAATCGGTGATATCATCGAAGGACCGCCGCTTGCTCATAAAGCATCTTACGAAGGTAAAATCGCTGCAGAAGCTATCGCTGGAGAGCCTGCAGAAATCGATTACCTTGGTATTCCTGCGGTTGTTTTCTCTGAGCCTGAACTTGCATCAGTTGGTTACACTGAAGCACAGGCGAAAGAAGAAGGTCTTGACATTGTTGCTGCTAAATTCCCATTTGCAGCAAACGGCCGCGCGCTTTCTCTTAACGAAACAGACGGCTTCATGAAGCTGATCACTCGTAAAGAGGACGGTCTTGTGATCGGTGCGCAAATCGCCGGAGCAAGTGCTTCTGATATGATTTCTGAATTAAGCCTAGCGATTGAAGGCGGCATGACTGCTGAAGATATCGCGATGACAATTCACGCTCACCCAACATTGGGCGAAATCACAATGGAAGCTGCTGAAGTGGCAATCGGAAGTCCGATTCACATCGTAAAATAATTTTCATATCAAAAACAGCCCTCGCTCAAAGCGGGGCTGTTTTTTTATTTTGACAGCACATGCTGTAATGGTTTAATGATGTCTTCTTTCTTTTTCACACATCCCTCGATTTTCACCACGACATGGCGCTGATCAACAACCATAAGAGTAGGGACAGTTTCAATCTCATCTTCCCAGCCTTCTTTTTTATCATAGACCTTCATTTTATCTATTTGCTCGGGATAATCTTTTTCTAAATCAAGCAGTGCATCGTAATAAGGCGCTTCCTGGTCTATTTGGTTCTCATCAGAAAAAAACAGGATTTGTGTATGATGAATGTTGTCAATCCGGCTTTTTTTCATCGGATTGATGGTGGAAAGCGTACAGCCCGATAAAGCAAATACTATTATCAGCATGGGGAATACCGCGCGATATCGCATCTATCTTCTCCTCTGTATAAACAGTAGTTAACTAGCTTTAGTTTATCACGAGAGGCGGCTTAATCTGCTTCTTGTTACCTAATTGTTATATAATTGAAACCGTTTTTAAAGTGAGATTACATATTATATCAATCGTTTAAAATAGCAACCTGAGGTATATTGAATTTTTTGCTGCATTCTTGGATGAAAGTTCAAGAAAACGTGAAATTACATTATGTGCTGTGGCATATATATCGAGTAAAGCTTCTGTATGAAGAAGATATTGTATGATGGAAAATGGAAAAACAAGGTGAATATGATGAGATGAAATAAAATGTGTTATACAGTTTGTTGTTGACATTTTAAATGTGACATATTAATATAATAACAACAAAAGAAATTAAGCGTTTTCAAATTTCAAAGAAATGGGGAATAAGAGATGGGTACGATTGTTTGCCAAGATTGCAACGAAGCCATTCATTACTTTGAAGATGAGAAAGTGACAACATTATACGGAACATGCTGCGGACAATGTCAATGTCCTGTTGATGAAGAGTAAAAAAAGCATGCGGCTTAAAGCCGCATGCTTTTTATTTTTTATTGAATTGCTTTTTGTTCTTTGATGACTCGGATCATATGTAAAGTCGAGTCCTCAGGTCCTTGAACAGGGAGGCCTGCGTCAAGGTTTTTAAAAATGTAGCTGATGTTTTCTTCTGTAATAATTTCTCCTGGGATGAAGATTGGAATACCAGGCGGATATACCATGACAAATTCAGCAATAATCCGTCCGGATGCTTCTTTTAATGGGATGACTTCCGTGTTTGCATAGAAAGCATCACGCGGAGTCATTGCCAATAAAGGTATTTCTGGAAGCAGAACCTCAGTTTGCTGATGTGTTACATCTTGTTCTGACATTTGCTGTGCGATCTCAGTTAAAGCTTCTACAAGCCGGTCTGCATCATTTTGGCTGTCACCAGGAGTGAAAATACACAAAATATTGTACAGATCAGAAAGCTCAACCTCAATATTAAAGGATTCACGAAGCCATTTTTCCACGTCATGTCCTGTCAGGCCAAGACTTTTCACAGAGATAATCAATTTTGTCGGATCATAGCTGTAAGCTGCTTTCGACCCAAGAATCTCAGAACCGACACAATAAATGCCTTCAATCTGGTTGAGGCGATCTCTCGTCTGATTGGCAAGCTTGATTGTTTCCTCAGCAAGCTGGTGGCCTTCTGTTGCAAGGCGTTTTCTGGCAACATCCAAAGAAGCGAGAAGCAAGTAAGAAGTTGACGTAGTTGTCAGCATGCTCAGGATGGATTGCACTCTGTCTTTTGATACAAGGCCCTCTCTCATGTTTAAAATCGAACTTTGCGTGAGTGATCCGCCCAGCTTGTGTACACTTGTCGCTGCTATGTCCGCTCCTGCCTGCATGGCCGATAGCGGCAATTCGTCGTGAAAATGAATGTGAACGCCGTGTGCTTCATCCACAAGCACTGGCACATCAAACGAATGAGCGAGTTCTACGATGCTTTTTAAGTCGGCTGCAACACCGAAATATGTCGGGTTGATGACGAGAAGCCCTTTTGCATCCGGATGTTCGGTAAGCGCCCGTTTAGCAGATTCAAGTGTAATGCCGTGGGAGATGCCCAATTCATTGTCAATTTCAGGATGAATAAAAATTGGAACCGCTCCGGAAAATACAATAGCTGTCATAATTGATTTATGAACATTTCTTGGAATAATAATTTTATCACCAGGTCCGCAAACAGCCATTACCATTGTCATAATGGCGCCGCTTGTTCCTTGAACAGAAAAAAATGTATGATCCGCTCCAAATGCTTCAGCAGCCAGATCTTGTGCTTGTTTAATAATGCCTTTTGGCGCGTGCAGATCGTCTAATGGTTCAATATTAATCAAATCTATGCTTAACGCGTTTTCACCGATAAATTGTCTGAATTCTGGGTCCATTCCTGCCCCTTTTTTATGGCCGGGAATGTGGAATTGAACAGGCTGTCTGCTTGCATGCTTTTTCAGTCCTGTGTATAAGGGTGTTTCATGTTGCGACAATTGTTTTCCCACCTTTGTAATCATACCTATGCATAATAGTGTGTATTAAAATCAGTTTCTCAACCGTTTTTTAGACGTAAAACAAATGAATTATATTATGAACTTGAAAGAATGTAAAGAACAATTTATGATCAAATGAAGATGCTTTCTCTTAAGGGAAGTAAATCTACAAGGAGTGAAGAAAATGGAGTATCAATATCCGATGAATGAAGATTGGACAACCGAAGAAGCAGTGGATGTGATTGCATTTTTCCAGCAGGTTGAGCTTGCATATGAAAAAGGAGCGGATCGTGAAGAACTGCTTAAAGCTTACCGCCGTTTCAAGGAAATTGTACCGGGGAAGGCCGAAGAAAAAAAGCTATGCGGCGAGTTTGAGGAACAAAGTACATATTCTTCTTATCGCACGGTCAAACAGGCGAGAGAATCTGATCACGCGAAGATTAAGATGTAAGAAAAAGAGCCGGGGGATATCCCGGCTCTTTTTTATGCTTGTGATACTTTTTGGGTGAGACGGTACAGAAAAGCAAGCTGCTTAAAGGCATCGTCGATACGCTGAAGGAATTCCTGGTTATTCATATTCAGCACTTCTTCTTTTTGGAGCTGGATGCCGCATAACAGCTCAGCTTTCTTTACAGTCTGCAAACGCTCAAACAGTGTCTTCAGCTGTTCCTTGTCCATTTCAGACTGTTTATGTACTCCCGGTTTTGTGTGATCTGCAGACCAAACGAAGCTGTCAGGGATATTTTTCGTAATGGTTTCTTGGTTCACTTCAAGCAATTTGCCGTATTCTTCTTTAATAGGGGATTCATAAATAATCGCGAACCACACAAAAACGTGGCTTTCCCATAAACCAATTTGGAAATGCGGCAGTTTTTTATAGCCTCTTTTGCTGTTTGCGAACGCCACCCAGCTGTCAGCAGGGGGATTGACGGATCTTCTTGCATGCTTTGCCACATGCGGAAACATTTCATCTCCGGTTAAAGCTGATAAAGTTGGGGCAAAATGTTCGCCTAGAGCTGTAAGCTTCGGACGGACCGTCTCTTTTAATACTTCCATGCGCGCGTCTAAGCCTTCTATTGTAAATGTGTTAAAGTCTTCTTCAGTGAAACGCATTTGTGTCATGATTTTCCTCCTTCATGCTAAGTATACATATTTTATCACAGTTCATACGAGCTTCAAAAAGATTGAGTGCGTTTGAAGTAAGGGGAAATGTGGTAATAAACGAATAGGTAAACACACAATTTTCAGAATCATGTTGCGCGTAAATAGAACAATCATACGATATAAGAAGTAATCATTGTTGAATGGCAAAATGGGATGCTTTTTTACAAACAAATGATCTCTGGAAGGGGCGAAAGACAATGAGGCAAGTTGTAAAAGAGGGATTTAAGGAAGAGAAAAACAATCGTGTTGCTGTCTGGAGACTAGAGGTTGATTATGAATTGGCAACCCTATATGAAGCAATGCAGAAAGAAAATGAAGAGCAGATTGAACAAAGCAAAAACAAACTTGAGCGACTTAGAAAAGAATGGATTCGTCTTAACGGGTAAAAAAGCGATAGTGAAAACGAACCGCATGAATGGTTCGTTTTTACGTGAGAAGGGATATTTTTCATTTTCCTTGCTTTTTCATTGCCGTTATCAGTATCCTATAAAATAAAAGGTCTACATAGAAGAGAGGTACGAACGAATGACAAATTGGACGGAAATTGATGAGATTGCAAAGAAATGGATAAGAGAAGCAGGCGCGAGAATTAAACAATCCATGCATGAAAGCCTGACAATTGAAACGAAATCAAATCCGAATGATTTAGTCACCAATATTGACAAAGAAACCGAAAAGTTTTTCATTGATCGAATTCAAGAAACATTTCCGGGACATCGGATACTCGGTGAAGAGGGGCAAGGAGACAAAATCCACTCACTTGAGGGAGTCGTATGGATTATTGATCCAATTGATGGGACGATGAATTTTGTGCACCAGCAAAGAAATTTTGCGATTTCCATTGGGATTTTTGAAAACGGTGAAGGGAAAATCGGTTTAATTTATGATGTGGTGCACGATGAGCTGTATCACGCATTTAGCGGCAGAGGGGCTTATATGAATGAAACGAAGCTGGCTCCTTTAAAAGAAACCGTCATTGAAGAAGCGATTCTTGCCATTAATGCAACATGGGTAACGGAAAACAGAAGAATTGATCAAAGTGTGTTAGCGCCACTTGTGAAAAGAGTCAGAGGCACACGCTCATACGGTTCTGCCGCTTTAGAGCTGGCAAATGTCGCGGCAGGAAGAATAGATGCTTACATCACGATGCGTCTTGCGCCATGGGACTACGCAGCCGGCTGTGTGCTGTTAAATGAAGTAGGAGGCATCTATACGACCATTGAAGGAGAGCCGTTTACCTTTTTAGAAAACCACAGTGTGCTAGCCGGAAACCCATCTATACATAAAACGATATTTGAAGAGTATCTTCATGCTGGGAAGTAGGCCATTTGAGCAGGATGATCTCAGCTTGTTAGAAAAGCTCGCGGAGGCTCATCCTGTATGGAAAGAGGAGGAGTTTGGAGATAAAGATGCACAAGACTATATCATCTCCTATTCCATGTACAACGGGGCATGGCTTGTATGGGAAAAAGACGGTCTGCCTGTTGCCGTCAGCTACCATCTCGAGTGGTCTCCTTCAAACGGTAAGCCGTGGCTCGGAACGGTCCTGATTGACCCGGCTGAAGAAAAAAAGGGACATGCGAAGATGATCATTGAACAGATCAGCAAATTGCTTAGAGCCAAACACAAAGCGATGTTTGCGGGAGTTCCCATTGAGCGCAGTGAATGGATACTGTTTTTAAGCCAATGCGGCTTTGAACAGCTGAAAACGGAAAAAGATGAGAAAGGCAAATCATTTATGATCTTGGTGAAGCCTTTAGCAGAAGCTGCCGTATGATAACGGCAGCTTATTTGCTGCATGCGGGTTCAATAAAAAGCCTCTCAAACATTGAGAGGCTTCTGATGATTTGAAAATTATTTTTTTACCGCATGAATATAATGAATCGTTTCAAACGCTGACAAATTGTCTTTTCGATTACTAAAGAAAAGGTCATTGATGTTGTCTGGTGATAGATGTTCATAGATCAGTAAACCAGATGACTCTAACAGATGTTCAATCTCTTGATAAGTGAAACATGATTTCATCGGTTCCCCGCTTGCGGCAGCCATCTTCACCATATGTTCAACTCGATTCGACGTCCCTTTTGCTGTAAAAAGTGTTTCGTCCGCATAATCAAAAACAATAGAGCTTCCAGGCGGGACATGAGAAAATAAATTGCTGATCAAGCTTGCATTTTCTTCCTGTGTTACATAATAAGACACTCCGAGAAGGCTGAAGAATGTTTTTGTGTTCTTAAATCCTTCATCTAAAAGAGGATCATACGAAAACGTTTTGGTGAAATCCATAGGAACAAAATGAAGATGACCCGGAATTGTCAGATTTGCATCCTTCAGCTTATTTTTTTTGAATTGCTGTGTAGCCGGATGGTCAACCTCGAAAACCTGTAAGCTGTTTTCTAATTCTGGATGCCGAAAGCAGAAAGTATCCAGCCCCGCTCCAAGAATGACATACTGTTTTGCTCCCAGCATTAATTCGTTGTGCAAGACTTTTTCACAATAAGAAGCACGTGCTAGGGGCGTGGGAGACAGCTGGATTTGTGCAACCCATTTTAATATTTTTTCAGGATCATTTTGAAGACGTTCGGCGATCTCTTTGTTGAAAAACGATATTCCTTGAATCATATTTTTACTGATATCGATAAACTCTTTTTCGTTAATGAGATCTTTTGCGATAAAATCATCAAAAATAAGAGGTGTGTCATATCGGCTGTGATATGCACGGGCAAAAGCTGAAATTAGAGACGTTAAGCTGGACTCATTTTTCCTCATGAAATGATCCTCCACAAAAAATAAGATTCCCCTGGCCAGGAGAATCTTATTATACATACAAATATATCGATAGTAAATTTTAGCATAAATAAATTTTTTTGTCAATGTTTTTGCTCTTAACTGTACGCGTGATCCTTCACATAGCCACCTGACCTGTAGCAGAATTCATCTATCAATTATGTGGACTGAATCATTAGCTTTTATAAAATGCGCACTTGCGGCTGCATCCCTCTTTTTGCAAATCAGAAGCCGATCTGTCTCATGGCAGCATCTTTTCGTCATTGCTGCTGAAGAGAGTAATCAAGATATGTAACGAAAAAAAGCCTGAGAAATCTCAGGCTTTTCCTAATATTACAATCCAACAGCATTCCAGGCTGCTTCAACTTTAGCCGCATCAGTTGAGCCGTAGAGGTCACGGGCAGACTGAATGAGAGCTGCCTTGGCATCTTTGAACGTGGAAGAAGGCGTGAGGTACGTTGTTAACGCACGGTAATAGATTTGCTGTGATTTAGATACACCAAGTTTTGTGATGGTATTGTAAGCGGCTTTGTTTGGAATTCCGCTGTTTGTGTGTACACCGCCATAATCGCCTTCATCTGTGTTTGGAAGGTTTCTGTAATTGGCGTAATTGTCAGGCTGGTTGTATTTTGTAGGGTTGGACAGGCTGCGAAGAGCAGGCTGGCTGACCGTAATGTCTTCACCGATGTCCCAGTCTTCTGTATCGTTAAAATACCCGAATACGTCAGAGAAAGACTCGTTTAATGCACCTGGCTGATTTTCATAAATCAAGTTGGCTGTTTCTTGGGTGACGCCATGTGTCATTTCATGCGCTGTCACATCTAATGAGCCGGAAAGCGGAGAGAAGAATGAACCGTCGCCATCACCGTAAATCATCTGGTCTCCTGTCCATGCAGCGTTATTGTATTGAGTGCCGTAGTGAACGGAAGAAACGATTTTACTGCCTTTGTTATCATAGCTGTTTCGTTTAAAGTTTGAATAAAAATAATCGTACACTTTACCGAGGTTATAGTGTGCGTCAACGGCTGCCCGCTGTGATGAAGATGTAAATGTTTTCGTTGTGCTTGAGACAAGCGTGCCCGGAAGGCGGCTTTGTCTGTTTTGCAAATCATATGTGATGATTTGGGTGCCTGTTGGTTTTGAAAGATCTCTTAGAACATATTTTCCGCCTTCATAAGAGATGTTCAAAGGAACAGTTGCGCCCTTTAGAGTTGTTCCGCTTCCAGTGGCGGCGGCATGTTCTACTTTATTTTGCTGTTTTAAAATGCTGCCTGTTTCGGCGTCAACTAAGACTTCCCAGTTTGCAGGTTCAGGCTCGACATAGCGAATCGTCACGTCGTAAGCAAGACGATAGCTGCCGTCTTTTGTTTCTATCGCTTTCAATTCGGCTTTATTGCTGTTTTTGGCCGCTCCGTTAGAAACAGCGTCTGGTGATTTGCCGATAGCTTTGAAAGCGAGTGCCAGCGCTTTTTCAGAAGAGACTTTTTGGCTGTTATCTGTTTTTGCAGCAGATTGATTGTGTAATTCACCATTGACCGCATAGACATTATCGGATTTATCGACGTGAACGATCACTTGCGAATCTTTAATTGGCACTCCGTTAACGACAGGCGCATATCGAAAGTGCTTGTATCCAAGGGCATCAGTCGTGCTTTCAACAAGCTTCAGCCTTTTGGAAGGGTCACCTTTAAAAATGTTGCTGTTCTTTTTCAAAAACTGCTTGACAGCCTTGTCATTTGGTGCAGAGAGTTCTGATTGCGCAATCGCGTTTTTGGAGAGGAAATTTGTTTGATTCTCTTTAAGCTGATGACCTTCAGCAGCCTGAACACCAGGAAGGCTGATTGATAAACTCATAAACGAAGCAGCGACAGCAACAGACAATTTCTTACCTAAACCCACAATAAATCCCCCTTTTTGAAAATACTGAAAACTTTATATTGTTATATTAAACTAGCATTCTGGAATACTCAACAAAAACTAACATAACTAGACAAAATTGATAGTATTGTCCTGTGTTTGTTTTTGTTGAATAATATCAAGATGAGTCAAGTGTCATGTGATGGTTCATTCAAGAGTTATGTTTTTTACATATCAAGGGGAAGATGAGATATTTTTGTTTTATCTTGAAACTTTTTGAAAAGTCCGCTGTCTAACCGAATGAGGCCTTAATAAGAAGTAAAGGATTGTTGTTCGTGTTGGAGTTATTCAGTCATTATGTATTGCATTTCGAACGTTATTTTATATTAAGCAGACAAAGCACCCTGCTGATTCAATGGTCAATTGTTGTTCTGGCGGGCTTATATCTTTTGGTGCATCATCCCAAAATAAACCGGCAGCGCACAATGTTCTTGGCGGGTGTTATGTTGCGGATTGTGCTGCTGGCGGGAGTGTCTGTTGAACTTATTCACCAGGTGCAATCAACAAACTTCACCAGCGCTTACTTAAGAGAGGACGGAAAAGAACTGCTGCCGCTGCTGCATTTTTTGTTATACGGATATGTGCTGCTGACGGCTTTTCACTATATGTTGATGCCGCGTGATCATGGTGGAAAGGGTAAGTTTTATACGTTCGACCTTGCCGTTGTCAGTTTGCCAATCGTACAAATGATATTCAGTTTCTTTACGTATTGGAAGGAAAATCCGGATGGAGTCGAGCCAATTGCATTCGTGTTTCTGTTTTTCATTATTACTCTTTCTATTGTGTTGAATGTTGTGTTTTTCAAGCTGTATTGGAGAACAAATAAGATTTTACTAGGCTTATTTTATACGCTGATTATCGGACTGCTTGTCTTGCTGCTTGCGCCATATCCCAATCAAATCTCAAAAGATTATGGTGCAGTAATGCCATATACGATTTATTTGGCAATGGCGGGATTTTTGATGAACTATCATCTGTTCCAAAAGTCAGGAAAGGTTTATGTGCGTGTGAATAAGTGGGTGACGATGGCTGTCATGGTGTTTTTTGTCCTGCTGTTAAATCCGATATATAACATAGGAACGGCTGCTTTCGCTGTATCAAAGCCAGCAAATGTCCATGATTCATTCAATTTTGTCGGGGAGCACATTTCATCAGAAAAAGCGGAACAGATACTAAAGTCATTTTTTCCTACGGATGAAACACTTTATTTGCACGATACAAACATGGATGTGCATTATTTCTACTCATTTGAAAGCAAGAGTTATAAAGCTGAGGTAGATGAAGTATCGCAGCTGATTCGTAATTATGAATACTTACAAAAAGCGCATGGGAAAAAGCTAACGAATCAGGAGTACAAGCGAAAGTCCATCGCTTTCCTTGAGCGACACGGACGTGTGTTACATAAGGATCATATCGAAACAAAGGTATCAAATGAGGACGGCCAGACAGTCGTACGCATATACCTGAAAAACCAGCTTCATAAAAAAGATCATGCTGATGATGGCGCGGTATTTTATTGGGAAAAGGAAACCTTAATGGGTTTTAGTGAAGATCCATCGATTTACCAGCTTGACTCTCTATTGCATGTTCATATAACAGAACAAGACATTCAAGACAAAGTGGAACAAATGTTTAGAGCACTGAACATCTCAAAACAGCCTTATCAGATCACTGATATTGAAAGCAATAGCCTGCTCGGAAGCATGGTGAGAGTTGAAACAAAAGGTGGAATTGTTTTGGAATTTGAGGGCGAATCCGGTTGTTTACATAGTCTTTCGCTTCCGATGAAAAAGAATATTTCAATGGCTAACAGCCGGATGCAGCATCAGATATTATCGATCTTCGATGCTCGTGGATCAGAAAAGAAGAAAAAAAGCAGTCAGAGTGACATGGTGATGTATACTGATTCTTCTAAAACATATGAGTTTTTTGAAGATCAAGGTCAGCTAAACGTTTATGTATACAGCGATACACCTGATCAGTCATTCCCCTATACATATCGTAATGGAACATTGGCTTACGAAAAGGTAGCTTCTCTATATCAGGATGTTATTTACAAAAAGCGTATGCGTCCGATTATCGTTCAAAGAGAGGGTGAACGGCATTATGCATGGCTGATCATTATTCAGCCGTTTGGTTCAAATCGCCATGATGCCTATGTAGTGGATGGAGAAACACAAGAGGTGAAAAGTCTTTATGAATCATAAAGAAAAAGAGTCTGTTTTTTTAGACTTATACGACCTGTATAAAGAAGGAGAGCTAGAGGATGAATCAATGGAATGGATGAAACAGCATGAATCCCAATTTCAAAAGAATGCGGAAGACTTAAAGAGTAAAACTTGTTTAAAGAGAAGTCCCGGTGCTGAAGAAGAAAGCCAAATCAGATATATGAAAGTATACCTGTCTTCCATGTATATCTGTTTCATTTTATTGGCCATTTGGATGACGGTGTGGTTTTACTTTTAATGAAGCATAGGAATTCCATTGAGGACTTGTATCGGCAGTATTATCAAGAAATTTTAAATTATTTATTCAGAAGGACTCATCATCTTGAAACAGCCAAGGACTTAGCGCAGGACACGTTTGTGAAAGCTCTTAACGGTCTGGCTTCGTTTAGGGGGCATTCTTCCATCAGAACATGGCTCTACACCATTGCGCATCATACCTTTATCAATTGGTACCGAAGGGATGTCAAATACCAATTTACTGATATCAGCAAAAATGAAGGGTTAACGCAAACAACTTATGAGCAGCCTGAACAGTATCTGTCACGGACTGTAAAAAGTGAAACACTGCGGCAGGAGCTCCTGAAGTTAAAAGATCAGCATCAATCCGTTTTGATTTTAAGAGAATTCCAAGAGCTTTCTTATGAAGAAATCGCTGAGATATTAGGATGGAGTCTTTCTAAGGTGAAAACCACATTGCACCGGGCTAGATTAGAGCTAAAGAAAAACATGACGAAAAGTAGAGAGGAGGAGCGGATATGACCTGCTTTCTAGTAAGAGACCTGCTTCCTCTGTATCTTGAAGGTGATTGTAAAAGAGAAACGGAACACGTTATAGAAGAGCATTTAAAAATGTGCAGCAGCTGCAGAGACATGTATAACACGATGGCTGAGCCATTTGAATTGGAAAGCGAACAGGCCGTTGAGGAGGCTTTTCTGCCGGATGAAGAACTGCGATTTAAACAGAGGTACTATGGATTACTGATCATGAAAGCTGCCTGCTGGTTTGGAGCGGCGGTTGCCATGATGCTGATCATCAAACTGCTGATATAAAAAAAGCGCTTGTCCGATTCCGGCAAGCGCTTTTTTACATTAAGCCTGGGGATGAATCATATCGTAAATAGCGGCAAGCTGTTCTTGTGACATGGCACTGAAGAGTTTTTCATAAACGTCAGCTTGCAGTGGCGTTGCACCTGCTTGTAGCGCTGCGTCTTTATCATAGCTGTACACATCATCTTGTAGCACAATGGCTGCTTGAAGAATGTGAATCTTGAGAGAAACAGCGGAGAAAAATTGTTCAAGTGCAAGTGCTTCTTTTTCTGTGAAGCCAAGTTCAACTGCTTTTTCTGTATCAAATTTGTAATTTCCATCCTCGAGATACACACATTGTGAAACAATGCTGAAAAATTCTGATGTCGATTCCCAGAGTGTAGCAATTACCTGAGCCTCTTCTTTTGTCATTCCTAACTCGACAGCTTTTTCGCTGTCAAAATAATATACACCGTCTTGTTCGTATATACATTGATTTAATATATCAATGAATGTATTGAGATCTTCGTTAGTGCTCGCCTGATGCTGGAGTTGAACAGCAGTGTTATCAACCAGTGTTTTTGCGCTGGCTGCATCAGGACCGAACGTTAATAGAGCAGCTGAGGTCATTGCGGCAGTCGTTAACATAGCTTTTTTTACAAATGTTTTCTTCATGTTTCTTCTCTCCCTTTTATGAATTGTGCAACAAATTCCATTATAGGGAGTAGTCTCCGGTGGAGGAATAGGCGCTATGGTATTTTATGTGTATCGTTGCCGAACTACTTTTTGAAGGCTGCACATGTGATCGTTAGAACGATTGTCTATGTATGAAGGCTGTTTTGCATCTTCCTGACTAAGAAACAGGGGAGATAAGGCTTAAAGAAATGAAAAACACCGCTTTCTTTGCGGTGTTTTTTGATTACAATGTCGCCGGCGGGGCAATGCTTTTAATCAAGCAAGCCTTGTTCGCGCATTTTCTTTTTTAATGTAAATCCGCCGCCCATGACAGCGCAAACAAGTACAATGCTGGCGATAATGCCTGCAGGGCTTTTTTCAGCGATAAAGACGCCGATCAGCATAATGCTGAAAACCGCTGCAAATGCAAATAATAGTAAGAGCCAATTCGTTTTTTTCATAATTTCCATCCCCTTTTACGTCTTATATTAAGTTTACAGAAAAACGTGACGCTTTTAAAGAGGATGTGTGATATAATATGAAAGTTATCTAATTTTTTTAGGAGATGAAAAAGTGAAACTTCGAAATGATCTTCGCAACATCGCGATTATTGCCCACGTTGACCATGGGAAAACGACTCTAGTCGATCAGCTTTTACATCAGGCTGGTACGTTCCGTGCCAACGAACAGGTTGCTGAACGCGCAATGGACTCTAATGATCTTGAACGCGAACGCGGCATTACAATATTGGCGAAAAATACTGCGATTAACTATAAAGATACACGTATCAATATTTTGGACACCCCTGGACACGCAGACTTTGGGGGAGAAGTAGAACGGATTATGAAAATGGTTGACGGCGTAGTGCTTGTCGTTGACGCATATGAAGGCTGTATGCCTCAAACTCGTTTTGTTCTGAAAAAAGCTCTTGAGCAAAACCTGAACCCTGTTGTTGTTGTAAACAAAATTGACCGTGACTTTGCTCGTCCAGAGGAAGTTATCGATGAAGTTCTGGATCTGTTCATTGAGCTTGATGCTAATGAAGAGCAGCTCGAGTTCCCAGTGGTATATGCTTCCGCGATTAATGGAACAGCGAGTCTTGATCCGAAACAACAGGATGAAAACATGGAAGCTTTATATGAAACCATTATTAAGCATGTTCCGGCACCTGTTGATAATGCAGAGGAGCCGCTTCAATTCCAAGTTGCCCTTCTTGACTACAACGACTATGTAGGCCGTATCGGAATCGGACGCGTATTCCGCGGCACAATGAAAGTCGGACAGCAGGTTTCTCTTATGAAGCTTGACGGAACGGCAAAGTCATTCCGTGTTACAAAGATTTTTGGTTTCCAAGGCTTAAAGCGTGTGGAAATTGAAGAAGCAAAAGCGGGAGACCTCGTTGCGGTTTCCGGGATGGAAGATATCAACGTTGGTGAAACGGTATGTCCTGTAGACCATCAAGATCCGCTTCCGGTGCTTCGCATTGATGAGCCGACACTTCAAATGACATTTGTCGTGAATAACAGTCCGTTTGCAGGCCGTGAAGGCAAATATGTAACGGCCCGCAAAATCGAAGAGCGTCTTCAATCACAGCTTCAGACGGATGTGAGCTTGCGTGTTGAGCCAACAGCTTCTCCTGATGCTTGGGTTGTTTCAGGACGCGGTGAGCTGCACTTGTCAATTTTGATTGAAAATATGCGTCGTGAGGGCTATGAGCTTCAAGTGTCAAAACCTGAAGTTATTATCAAAGAAATCGACGGCGTACGCTGTGAGCCTGTTGAACGTGTGCAAATTGATGTTCCTGAAGAGCATACTGGCTCTGTCATGGAATCAATGGGTGCCCGCAAAGGCGAAATGGTTGATATGATCAACAACGGAAACGGCCAAGTCCGTCTCATCTTTACAGTTCCTTCCCGCGGATTGATCGGTTACTCTACAGAATTCCTATCATTAACACGCGGATTCGGTATTTTGAACCATACGTTTGACAGCTACCAGCCGATGCAGGCGGGCCAAGTCGGC
This sequence comes from Bacillus sp. FSL R5-0603, assembly GCF_038050295.1. NCBI lineage: Bacteria > Bacillati > Bacillota > Bacilli > Caryophanales > Bacillaceae > Bacillus > Bacillus sp. FSL R5-0603. The sequence continues at coordinate 1,447,985 of NZ_JBBOYP010000001.1, forward strand.
GGACGCCGTCAAGGTGTACTTGTGTCAATGGAAAATGGAAAAGCAACATCATACGGTATTCAAGGAATTGAAGACCGCGGTGTCATCTTCGTTGAGCCGGGTACTGAAGTATACGAAGGAATGATCGTTGGAGAGCATAACCGTGACAATGACCTTGTTGTTAACGTCAGCAAAATGAAACAGCAAACAAACGTCCGTTCTGCGACAAAGGATCAGACAACTACAATTAAAAAAGCGCGCATCATGTCTCTTGAGGAGTCTCTAGAGTACTTAAACGAAGATGAATATTGTGAAGTAACACCTGAATCCATCCGTTTAAGAAAGAAGATTCTCAATAAGAACGAACGTGAAAAAGCAGCTAAAAAGAAAAAAACAGCAGGATTGTCTTAATCTCGTGCAGAATTTGAAAAGATAGAACCCGTACGTTTACAGGGGAGGGAATCTTTTTGAATGACGTAAGCGAACGTCTGTCGTTCTTCGCCGCTCTATATCAAGTAGACCGGCAGCCTGCGGCAGGCATGTGGCTGCTGTACGGCACGATTTTTGTGTTGGCCGTTATTGTATTTAAACTTGGATTTGCTAAACGGCTTCCTGTATTAAAATCTGCAGTGGTGTATGTATTTTTGGCGTTGGGCTGCACTGTTTTGACTTTTTTAGGGGTGTTTTTGCCCGTGGCAGAAGGATTGGTCGTCGCTGCGCTGATTTTAATCATTTACAAAATCCGGCTGTATCAGTCGAAAAAAGGACAGTCTGCAAAATCATAAAAGACTCAGCTGAAAGCTGAGTCTTTTTTGTGTTCTGTATGGTTAAGCGGCCGCTTTATTTTTTGACTTTTTCTTTTTTCTGCTGTCCCGGGTGAAAAGTAAATTTTCCCGTTTTCAGCCGTTCCTCTGTTTTTTTGGCAATCCGATCGTGGCATTCCTGGCACATATATGTATGGATCGGGCGGTTTCGAAGCCGTTTCGCGATCAGGGTATCATCATCAATTGTTTCAATTTTATCGCAAATAGAACATTTGACCCTCATCATATCACCTCTTTCACTAACATGTATTATAGCACGGATCAGAAGCTGTCCAAAATAAGAAAAAGCTAAAGCGCAAGGCTATAGCTTAGTCATTGTTGTTCTTTTTCATATGATGATCAGATTGATCGTTTTGCTCCTTCTCCATTTCCTGCTGCTGTTTTCTATTTAATTGGTCATTTTGCTGCTTTGTTTGCGGTTCGTCTTCATTGTCAATCACGTCGTTAGGCACTTCGGGAAGCACTCGGCCGACAATTGCAGCTAATTCATCCAGTATGCCTGTTACCGGATGGCCCTCGCTGATTTCTCTGCTCATTTCACGAAGGCGGCTGACCGTATCGGGATCAGCAATGACCACTGCGTTAGCGCCATATCGATCATTCTTTAGCGCCTGAGCTACAGAATATTTAATGGTTTCCACTTTACTTCTGTCCAAAGTATCATCGACATCAATCCCAACAACAGCATAACCCCCCAGCACAACGGCTGTTGCATCCTTGACGTCGGGGTTTTTTTCAGCAACGCTGACAAGATGCTTGGCAATATCCGTTCTTGTTCCATTGTCTTTTGTTTCTTGAGTTGTGTCCTTTACGTGAATCGGTTTAGTCTCCTGCTGTCTTGTTGATTCTTTTTCAACATTCTGGCCCTGTTTTCCTTGTTGATAGGCACAAGCGGACAGGATAAGTGTCAGCTGTATGATAATGAAAAGAATTCGCACTTGCGGGTTCCCTCCTTAAAATGCTTTCATTAATTTTATTGTTGAATTAACCTTCTATCTTTATGCACAAAAACATATATTTTAGCAGGCATTCACCTTTTTCATCAAAAGAGAAGCAGGAAGAACTTTGACCCTTATATCAGGAGGCTGAGACTTGAGTAAAATTTATGTGTTAGATACGAATGTGTTATTACAGGATCCTAACGCGATATTTTCTTTTGAAGAAAATGAGGTTGTCATCCCTGCTGTCGTTTTAGAAGAGGTTGATTCAAAAAAACGGTATATGGACGAAGTTGGGAGGAATGCAAGGCACGTATCTAAGCTAATCGATGCGCTAAGACAAAAGGGCAGGCTGCATGAGCATGTACCGCTTGACACCGGCGGCACACTGAGAATTGAACTGAATCATCGTTCGTTTCACCAGCTGCAAGAGATCTTTATTGAAAAGACGAACGATAATCGCATATTAGCCGTTGCGAAAAACTTGAGCCTCGAGGAAGAAACCAAGGAAAATGGCAGGCCGGTTATCCTTGTCAGTAAGGATGTACTGGTCAGGGTTAAAGCCGACGCAATCGGACTGCTTGCTGAAGATTTCTTGAATGACCGTGTTGTGGACAATGATGAAATGTACAGCGGCTATAAAGATTTATATATCAGCCAGCAGCTGTTCAGCTCTTTTTACGGGAAAAATCAAATTTCAGTAAACGATGTGAAACAGCATGCGTTTTATCCGAATCAGTTTGCTTTAATGAAGGATGAGCTAGGAGGGTCCTCCTCGGCAGTCGGAATTGCAGACAAAACCGGAACGGTATTAAAAAGACTCGTATTTGATGATGAACATATATGGGGAATCAGGCCGAAAAATGTACAGCAGACAATGGCATTAGAGCTTTTGCTGCGGGAAGATATTCCGCTTGTCACCCTAATCGGCAAAGCGGGAACCGGCAAAACGCTCTTAGCTTTGGCGGCAGGGCTATTACAGACAGAAGACTTGGGAATATACAAAAAGCTGGTCGTCGCAAGGCCGATTGTTCCTGTTGGCAAGGACATCGGGTATTTGCCAGGCGAAAAAGAGGAAAAGCTAAAGCCTTGGATGCAGCCGATTTTTGACAACTTAGAGTTTCTGTTTAATGCGAAAAAACCAGGGGAGCTTGATGCTATTTTGGCGGGAATTGGCTCAATCCAGGTAGAGGCGCTGACTTATATCAGAGGGAGAAGCATTCCAGATCAATTTATTATCATTGATGAAGCGCAAAATTTGACCAGGCATGAGGTGAAAACTTTGCTGACGAGAGTCGGTGAAGGCAGTAAAATTGTCTTAATGGGTGACCCTGAACAAATTGATCACCCATATTTAGACAGTCTGAACAATGGTTTGGCCTATGTGGTTGAGCGGTTTAAAGGACAACCCATCTCAGGCAGCGTGAAGCTGTTAAAAGGTGAGAGATCAGGTCTCGCCCAGCTCGCAGCTGATTTGCTGTAACATTAAATGATTTCGATCTCTTTTACATCGGTAATCGGCTGTTTGTGATGAACCGGGTCCTCAAAGTAAATATGCACGGGGCCGCCTTCTTGAATCGGCTTGCCTGCCTCACTGAAATGGACAATACTGTTCAGAGCGGTTTCCAGAGAAACGGCGGCCTTTCCCGAACTTGTGACAAATACACATTGTGTCGCAGAGCTGTTCGGCTCAGCATTTTTCAGGACAGTCCCAAGTCTCATAGCGAAACTGCCGTTCATCAGTTTTTGCTTCTCATATTGCTTTTCCGTCTTTAATGTAGGCGGCGCGATTCGCCCCTCTCTGATGACGCGTTCCGGATCAAGGTCTGATTCATCCCCGGCTGATTGTAAATATGTGTCTTGACTGTCCCCTTTGCGGTCAAACGAAAATTTGCGATCATCAAAAATCCATACGCTTGGATCAATGGTAATTGGATATGTAACATTGCCTTTTACTTGGATAACGCTCATGATATGACCCCCTTCTCTCAAAATTATAAAAGTTTTCGCATGAATTGTCACTTTGTGTACAAATTATGTGTATTGAAATGCTGAGGGAACGAGGGTGTTTGCATGGTATGCCGGCATAATGATGAGCTTGAAGCCTTAGTGAAAAAGGCGAAAAAAGTAACGGACAAGGGGGAGGTAGCCAGCTATATTCCCGCCTTGGCAAAAGCTGATAAACACGACTTGTCAGTGGCGATTTATTATTCCAATAATGTTTGTCTGTCAGCAGGTGACGTAGAAAAAACATTTACGCTTCAAAGTATATCGAAAGTCCTTTCCCTTGCTTTGGTGTTAATGGAATACGGCAAAGATAAGGTCTTCAGTTATGTTGGACAGGAGCCGACCGGTGATCCGTTTAATTCAATTATAAAGCTCGAAACAGTGAATCCGAGCAAGCCGTTAAACCCTATGATTAATGCCGGGGCATTGGTAGTGACAAGTCTGATAAGAGGAAGAACGGTGAAAGAGAGACTTGATTATTTGCTTTCTTTTATCAGAAGGCTGACAAACAACCAAGAGATTACATACTGCCGGGAAGTGGCTGAATCTGAATACAGCACTTCAATGATTAATCGGGCGATGTGTTATTATATGAAGCAGTACGGCATTTTTGAAGATGATGTAGAAGCAGTAATGGATTTATACACGAAACAATGCGCGATTGAGATGAACAGTCTGGATTTAGCGAAAATCGGATCTGTATTTGCATTGAACGGCAGACATCCAGAGACTGGGGAGCAAGTCATCTCAAAAGATGTCGCTAGAATTTGCAAAACGTTTATGGTGACGTGCGGAATGTACAATGCAAGCGGGGAATTCGCAATTAAGGTCGGAATTCCTGCGAAAAGCGGCGTATCCGGCGGGATTATGGGCATTTCGCCTTACGATTTCGGGATCGGCATATTCGGCCCCGCATTAGACGAAAAAGGGAACAGCATTGCAGGTGTAAAGCTTTTGGAAATAATGTCTGAGATGTACAGGCTGAGTATTTTTTAATTTATGTCATATGCTTAAATCCTCTTGCATTTTCTGTTGATACCCTTTATGATAAATAGAAGAATTAGGTACTCGCCTGGGGAACGGAGGGATACTTTTGGCTTCAGAGATGATAGTTGACCATCGGCAAAAAGCTTTTGAACTCTTAAAAGTGGACGCTGAGAAGATTTTGAAGCTGATCCGAGTACAAATGGATAACTTAACGATGCCTCAATGTCCTCTATATGAAGAGGTTTTAGATACTCAAATGTTCGGGCTTTCGAGGGAAATCGATTTTGCTGTCCGCCTGGGATTGGTTGATGAAAAAGACGGTAAAGACCTTTTATACACATTGGAACGCGAATTGTCTGCTTTACATGACGCGTTTACAGCTAAATAAATGATAAAACTCAAACTTATTAACAGTTTGGGTTTTTTTATAACTGCTATTTTTCTCTCATCTCATAAAAGACGGTCTTTTTTTACACATTCCTTCCGAATCGTATAGAGATTCTTCGTCTCGTTTGATAAATTGTAGTAAAATAAAAAAGATAAATACATAAAAACCATAGATAATGGAAGTTAGAAGCAGGGAAGAGGATGTTATGTTAAAAAAAATGCTAAAATCTTATGATTACTCACTGATATTCGCAATCGTTTTATTATGCGGATTCGGTTTAGTGATGGTATACAGCTCAAGTATGATTACGGCTGTCTCCCGGTATGGAGTAAGCAGTAATTTTTTCTTCATGCGGCAGCTGTTTGCTTTAATTGCGGGTGGCGCTCTATTTATTCTCATGGCGTTGTTTCCTTACAAGGCACTGGCCCATCAAAAGTTTCAGAAGGGGATACTGCTTGTATCTGTTCTTGCGCTTATCTCACTGTTTGTTTTCGGGCATGTTGCCGGAAACGCGCAGAGCTGGTTTAAAATCGGCGGAATGAGTATTCAGCCGGGGGAGTTTGTGAAACTGGTCGTGATTTTATACCTCGCAGCCGTATATGCCAAAAAACAAAGCTATATTGACCATCTATTAACTGGTGTAGCTCCTCCGGTAGTCATGACGCTTGTGATTTGCGGGTTAATTGCCATGCAGCCAGATTTCGGTACAGCCATGATTATAGGGTTAATTGCGACGTGCATGATCTTGTGCTCCGGATTCAGCGGAAAGACGCTGGTGAGGCTGCTTTTGCTCGGCGGAATTGTTTTAATTTTAGTCAGCCCGATTCTCTATTTAAATCAGGATCAAATTTTAACTAAAGGCCGTTTGGCGCGTTTTGAGAGTCTTGAAGACCCATTTAAGTATGCAAATTCATCAGGTTTGCAAGTGATCAATTCTTATTATGCGATCAGCTCAGGCGGCATTTTCGGCCTAGGGCTCGGTGAAAGTATCCAAAAATACGGATATCTGCCTGAATCACACACTGACTTTATTATGGCTGTCATTGCTGAAGAGCTCGGCATTTTTGGGGTATTGTTTGTGATTTTCTTATTGGGTTTTGTCGTCATAAAAGGTTTTTATATTGCCAGAAAATGCGAGGACCCGTTTGGAAGTCTTCTAGCGATCGGCATTTCAAGCATGATTGCCATCCAGTCGTTTATTAACCTTGGCGGTGTCAGCGGATTAATTCCGATTACAGGGGTTACGCTGCCATTTATCAGTTACGGGGGCTCTTCTTTGGTGCTGCTGCTGGGGAGTATGGGGATATTAGCGAATATCAGCATGTTTGTGAAATATTCAGAGAATAAGAAAAAGAAAGAGCCCTTGGCGCCGAAGGGAATGAAAAAGAAACAGCTCAAAAAAACTGTTTATCAGTAAAAAACAAGTGTGTACAGGGGAAGGATATTCCGCTATGATAGATTATATTCCATTCGGGTAAGGGGGAGAAAAGTTTGTCTCAGCAATCGATACAAAAAGTATTAGTAGCAAACAGGGGAGAAATTGCAATCCGAATATTCCGGGCGTGTACCGAGTTGAATATTCGAACAGTTGCGGTCTATTCAAAAGAAGATTCCGGTTCCTACCATCGGTACAAAGCGGATGAAGCATACTTGGTCGGTGAAGGGAAAAAACCGATTGATGCTTACCTGGATATTGAAGGTATCATTGATATTGCGAAAAGAAACAAAGTCGATGCAATTCATCCGGGATACGGTTTCTTATCTGAAAATATTCATTTTGCGAGACGATGTGAAGAAGAAGGCATCGTATTCATTGGTCCAAAATCCGAGCATCTCGATATGTTTGGTGACAAGGTAAAAGCGCGTGAGCAGGCAGAAAAAGCCGGAATCCCTGTGATTCCCGGAAGCGACGGTCCTGCCGAAACGCTTGAAGCCGTCGAACAATTTGGACAAGCTAACGGTTATCCGATCATCATTAAAGCCTCGCTTGGCGGCGGCGGCCGCGGTATGCGGATTGTCAGATCTGAAAGTGAAGTTAAAGAAGCATATGAGCGTGCTAAATCAGAGGCGAAAGCAGCCTTTGGCAATGATGAAGTTTATGTAGAAAAATTAATTGAGAATCCGAAACATATTGAGGTTCAGGTCATTGGAGACAAGCAGGGAAATGTCGTCCATCTTTTTGAGAGGGATTGCTCCGTTCAAAGACGCCACCAAAAGGTCATTGAAGTGGCGCCGAGTGTCTCGCTGTCACCTGAATTAAGGGACCAAATTTGTGAGGCGGCAGTTGCGCTTGCCAAAAATGTAAACTATATAAATGCGGGGACGGTCGAATTCCTTGTTGCAAACAACGAGTTCTACTTTATTGAAGTAAACCCTCGCGTACAAGTTGAACACACGATAACAGAAATGATTACTGGTGTCGATATTGTTCAAACTCAGATCCTTGTTGCCCAAGGGCACAGCCTTCACAGCAAAAAAGTAAATATTCCTGAGCAAAAGGACATTTTTACAATCGGCTATGCCATTCAGTCACGGGTTACGACTGAGGATCCGCAAAATGATTTCATGCCTGATACAGGAAAAATCATGGCTTACCGCTCAGGCGGCGGTTTTGGTGTCCGTCTTGATACCGGAAACAGCTTCCAGGGCGCCGTGATCACACCATACTATGATTCGCTTCTCGTTAAGCTTTCAACTTGGGCTTTAACGTTTGAACAGGCAGCTGCCAAAATGGTGCGAAACCTTCAGGAGTTTAGAATCAGAGGCATAAAAACGAACATTCCGTTCCTTGAGAACGTTGCAAAGCATGAGAAGTTCCTGACAGGGCAATATGATACGTCTTTCATTGATACAACGCCTGAATTATTTAATTTCCCTAAACAAAAAGACCGCGGAACGAAAATGCTCACTTACATCGGCAATGTGACAGTAAACGGCTTCCCCGGAATCGGGAAAAAAGAAAAACCGGCGTTTGACAAACCGTTAAGCGTAAAGGTAGACGTTGATCAGCAGCCTGCCAGAGGAACAAAGCAAATTCTCGATGAAAAAGGTGCTGAAGGGCTTGCAAATTGGGTTAAGGAGCAGAAATCTGTCCTTTTAACTGATACGACATTCAGGGATGCCCACCAATCGTTATTGGCAACTAGAATCAGATCGCATGATTTGAAAAAAATCGCAAATCCGACGGCTGCGTTATGGCCTGAACTATTCAGTATGGAAATGTGGGGAGGCGCGACCTTCGATGTAGCCTACCGATTCCTGAAAGAAGATCCGTGGAAGCGTTTGGAAGATCTTCGCAAAGAAGTGCCGAATACCTTATTCCAGATGCTGCTTCGCTCATCAAATGCGGTCGGCTATACGAATTATCCGGACAATGTGATTAAAGAATTTGTGAAGCAATCAGCTCAATCCGGTATTGATGTGTTTCGTATTTTCGACAGCTTAAACTGGGTAAAAGGGATGACGTTAGCCATTGATGCCGTTCGGGATACCGGAAAAGTGGCAGAAGCTGCGATTTGTTATACGGGAGATATCCTTGACAAGAACCGGACGAAGTACGATCTTGCTTATTATACATCGATGGCGAAGGAGCTTGAGGCGGCCGGAGCCCATATTCTCGGGATTAAAGATATGGCAGGGCTGTTAAAACCGCAGGCTGCATATGAACTTGTTTCTGCGTTGAAAGAAACGATCGACATTCCGGTTCACCTTCATACACATGATACGAGCGGAAACGGTATTTATATGTATGCAAAAGCTGTTGAAGCCGGCGTTGATATCATAGACGTGGCGGTCAGCTCAATGGCGGGATTAACGTCACAGCCTAGCGCGAGCGGATTTTATCATGCGATGGAAGGCAACGACCGCCGTCCGGAAATGAATGTCCAAGGCGTTGAATTGCTGTCCCAATATTGGGAGTCGGTGCGTAAATATTATAGTGAATTTGAAAGCGGAATGAAGTCTCCGCATACTGAAATATATGAGCACGAGATGCCAGGGGGCCAATATAGCAACCTGCAGCAGCAAGCCAAGGGAGTAGGCCTTGGCGACCGCTGGAACGAAGTCAAGGAAATGTACAGACGCGTGAACGATATGTTCGGTGACATCGTCAAGGTAACGCCTTCCTCAAAAGTAGTCGGAGATATGGCACTCTACATGGTGCAAAACAATCTCACTGAAAAAGACGTTTACGAAAAAGGTGAATCTTTAGATTTCCCTGATTCTGTCGTGGAGCTTTTTAAAGGAAATATCGGCCAGCCTCATGGCGGATTCCCGGAAAAACTGCAAAAGCTGATCTTAAAAGGACAGGAGCCGATTACAGTCAGACCGGGCGAACTGCTTGAGCCGGTGTCATTTGAAGCGATCAAACAGGAATTTAAAGAGCAGCATAACTTGGAAATTTCAGATCAGGATGCTGTGGCATATGCCCTTTATCCTAAAGTCTTCACTGATTATGTGAAAACGACAGAAAGCTATGGAGACATCTCGGTATTAGATACACCGACATTCTTCTACGGTATGACATTAGGTGAAGAGATAGAAGTTGAAATTGAGCGCGGCAAAACGCTGATCGTTAAGCTGATTTCAATCGGTGAGCCTCAGCCTGACGCCACTCGCGTCGTTTATTTCGAACTCAACGGGCAGCCGCGTGAAGTAGTCATTAAAGATGAAAGCATTAAGTCTTCCGTTCAGGAAAGGCTGAAAGCAGACCGGACAAATCCAAGCCACATCGCAGCTTCCATGCCTGGAACCGTTATTAAGGTATTGGCTGAAGCAGGCACAAAAGTCAATAAAGGTGATCATTTGATGATTAATGAAGCGATGAAAATGGAAACAACGGTTCAGGCGCCTTTCTCAGGAACAATCAAGCAGGTTCATGTGAAAAATGGCGAGCCGATCCAAACGGGAGATCTGCTTCTCGAAATTGAAAAAGCATAAAAAAAAACAAGAGTGTATATCAATGATATACACTCTTGTTTTTTATATAGAAAATGTGGAGTGAAACAGATGGTTAAAAGAGATATAAGGGGACTTCAGAGATTATAGAGTACTGTCACAAGCACAAAATAAAAAGAGGCTTATATACCACCAATTTTTTAGATGCTTTGTAGTAGTCCATGCATATTTCTTTAAACACTATCTGATTTTCCAATGGCCAAAAGGCTTTAATATTTATGTTCGCGGACTATAGATCCATATGAAATTTCTATAATAACGATGAGAAAGGGGACAGACCGAAGTGAGCCGCTCACTGATCATCAAGTTCAGCGAAGGCTGGCCATTGAAACAATAAAGCGCCAAAACAAGACATGAAAAAAGACCAAAGCCGCCTAAGGCTTTGGTCTTGAGTCCTTATGATTGCCTGGATTCATAACGGAAACGAGCAATCAATAATAAGAAGTAGCATAAAACGCCAAACAGACAGGCAATAAAGAACGAGTGGGCAAGTGCAAAGCCCAGAGCCAGTTCAGAGTATACGATCATAATACCGGACAGTGCCTGTAATGTAATGAAAATAAGACATGAGATCCATCCCCAAAAGATCTGTTTTTGATCTTTATAGGAAGTAATAGCATGAACAGCGGCAACAATAATCCATACAAATAACAGTAAGGCTGCTGCTCTGTGGCCCATTTGCACCCATTCATGGAATTGGGTCGGAAGTCCATTGTTCAGCGGGCTGCACAGCGGCACATCAGGACATGCCAGACTTGATTCAGTGTGTCTTACATATGCGCCTGTATACACAACGATATAGGAATATATCAAAATTCCTATCATGTGAAATTGCATCTTTTTGCCGATTTGAAGCGGCTTAACCAGTGTTCTGACTGATTTATCAGCTTCAAATATGAGCAATGTCAAAATAAGCACTGAAGCAAAAGAAATTAATGAGATGCCGAAGTGAAGCGCCATAATCAGCGCGTTCGAACCGAATACGACAGCCAATGCGCCAAGCAATGCCTGAAGAAATAAAAAGATAATTGACATGATCGCGAGAAACGTTGTTTCACGGAAAATCGGCGTGATTTTTCTCCATGACCAAAACGCAAGGCTTAGCACAAGGATAATAGAGATTCCGCTTGCGAATCGGTGGCTCCATTCAATAATTGAGGCCGGATTCAGTTCAGGGAAAAAACGGCCGTGACACAGCGGCCACTGTCTGCCGCATCCTTGGCCGGAACCTGTTTTTGTAACGAGGGCACCCCCGATTAAAACAATTAGCATGACAAATGTCGTCAGAACACCGAGAGCTTTTAATGCTTTATTCATACAATATTCACCTTCTCAACATACTGCTGCAATTTTATATACGTTCCAAGTGTAAGCGAATATGTGTTTTGTGGCAATTCCCAGAGCCTTTTGTTCACAAAAATATAATAGAATGACGGCTTCTGGAAAATGTACACTTGATTATTCATGCCGGGTCTGATAGAAATAAGGTAAACGCAATGCCGATTTGGAGATTGCCTTCACCTTTGGTAAAATTCATAAAAAGTTCACAAATAAATTCCTGTTTGTCGTTTAATATTTAATAGGATGTTTTTTTACAAGATGTTATCTTGTATGATAGAGTTGCAGGTTATTTTATTCTCCTGCGTTAGGTCTGTAAGGGAGGTTTACGTTATGGCTAACTCCAGAATCTTAAATGATACAGCTATAGACGGACAAATTGAAGAAACAACGGCATGGAAAGATTTTCTGTCCCTTATTAAAATAGGGATCGTCAATTCTAACCTCATCACGACTTTCACTGGAATGTGGCTTGCACTGCATATTTCCGGTTTAAGTTTTTTAGGCAATATAAACACCGTTCTTCTTACGTTAATCGGGTCTTCACTGATTATTGCGGGCTCCTGCGCGATCAATAACTGGTATGACCGGGACATTGACCATCTTATGGAGCGTACGAAAGTAAGACCGACGGTTACGGGTAAAATTCAGCCGAGTCAGGCGTTATGGTCTGGAATTTTGCTGGTTGCTTTAGGGTTGATTATGCTGCTGATGACAACTGTCATGGCTGCTGTTATCGGTTTTATCGGAGTCTTTACGTATGTTGTATTGTACACAATGTGGACGAAACGCCGCTATACGATTAACACAGTAGTAGGAAGCGTTTCCGGTGCAGTGCCGCCGCTTATTGGATGGACGGCAGTGGAAGGGAATATCGGTGTCGTAGCATGGGTGTTATTCATGATTTTATTTATTTGGCAGATTCCTCACTTCTTAGCATTGGCTATTAAGAAAACTGAGGATTACAGAGCTGCAAATATTCCGATGCTTCCTGTCGTATACGGATTTGAAGTGACAAAAAGACAAATTATTGTGTGGGTTGCGTGCCTGATGCCGCTTCCGTTTTTCCTTGGTAGTCTGGGTCTTCCGATTGTCATTCTCGGCTTGCTGTTAAATATCGGCTGGCTGATTCTTGGCTTAATGGGATTCCGCTCCAAGAATATCATGAAGTGGGCAACGCAGATGTTCGTTTACTCGCTTAACTACATGACAATCTATTTCGTTGCCATGGTTGTCTTGACGCTTTTCTAAAAAATAGATATGATGCTTGTTTTATCGCTTCAAAATAAACGATGACAACTAGTAAATGCCGCCTTGACCTCTTGTTTAATCAGGCGGCTTTACTTTTATACATAGATGGCATTTTGAGTAAAAAAACTCATAATTTAAGAGAAGAGGAAATGTAAGTGTTTTATTGGTGATAGGTTGGATGGCGATAGATTTCGATCCGCTTTCCGCCTTTGTATTGACCAGAAAAGGGGTTGGGTGAAATGGTAAAGCATTGGCGTCTTATTTTATTATTAGCCTTAGTGCCGCTTCTATTAAGCGGATGTGGAAAACCTTTTTTATCCACGCTCAAGCCTGCTGGCGAGGTGGCTGATAAACAGTATGACCTGACAGTGCTCAGCACATTGATTATGGTGGTTGTTGTTGCAGTAGTATCTGTTATCTTCTTTTATGTGATTGTGAGATTCAGAAGATCACGGGTCGGTGAGAACACGATACCGAAACAGGTAGAGGGGAATAAATTTTTAGAAATCACATGGACCGTGATCCCGATTTTGCTGCTCATTATTCTTGTGATTCCTGTTGTATTATATACGCTGGAGCTAGCGGACACATCACCAATGGATAAAAAAGGCCGCAAAGCTGAGGATGCTCTTGTAGTCAATGTTAGGGCAAATTTATACTGGTGGGAGTTTGAGTACCCTGATTACGGCATTATCACAAGCCAGGAGCTGATTGTACCAACAGATCAGCGTGTATATTTTAATTTAAAAGCCTCTGATGTAAAACATTCCTTCTGGATTCCTTCAGTTGGAGGAAAACTTGATACGAATACGGATAATGAAAATAAGTTCTTCCTGACATTTGATTCAAAACGAAGCAAAGAGGCAGGAGATATGTTTTTTGGGAAGTGTGCAGAGCTTTGCGGCCCTTCACATGCCCTGATGGATTTTAAGGTGAAGACGATGTCTGCAAAGGAATTTCAGGGCTGGACAAAAGAAATGAAAAACTATAAATCTACAGCAGAGAGCGATTTGGCTAAGCAAGGTGAAGAACTGTTTAAAGAGAAAAACTGCCTGAGCTGCCATGCGGTAGAGCCGAATGATAAGCGTGCAGAAGCCGCTAGAACGGCACCCAACTTGGCGACCTTCGGTGAAAGGACAAAAGTGGCAGGGGTGAAAGAGGCCAACAAAGAAAATGTGAAGGCTTGGCTGAAGGACCCTGACAGCATAAAGCCGGGGAACAAAATGACAGGCACATATCCAAAGCTCTCAGACAGCGAAACAGATGCGCTTTATGAATACTTAAAAGGCTTAAAAGCGGAAAGCAAGTAGGGAAGAAAGGGAGATATTGGGGGAGGTCACATATGTTGAATGCGCTTACAGAAAAGCGGACGCGCGGATCTATGCTTTGGGATTATTTGACGACGGTGGACCATAAAAAAATCGCGATTCTTTATTTAGTGGCAGGGGGATTCTTCTTTCTTGTCGGGGGAATTGAAGCGATGTTTATCAGAATTCAGCTTGCAAAGCCGGAAAATGCGTTTCTCAGTGCTCAAGCATACAATGAAGTAATGACTATGCACGGAACGACGATGATCTTTCTGGCTGCGATGCCGCTCTTATTTGCCTTGATGAATGCGGTTGTGCCTTTGCAGATCGGGGCTCGGGACGTTTCGTTTCCATTTTTAAACGCGCTTGGTTTTTGGCTCTTCTTTTTCGGGGGCATTTTCTTAAATCTAAGCTGGTTTTTGGGCGGAGCGCCAGATGCGGGCTGGACGTCATATGCCTCACTTTCGCTTCATTCTAAAGGGCACGGCATAGACTTTTTCGTCCTCGGACTCCAAATATCGGGGCTGGGGACGCTGATAGCCGGGATTAACTTTTTGGCCACGATTATCAACATGAGGGCTCCGGGCATGACGTATATGAGGCTGCCTTTGTTTACATGGACGACATTTGTGGCCTCGGCATTGATTTTGTTCGCGTTTCCGCCCCTTACGGTTGGATTGGCTCTCATGATGCTGGATCGGCTGTTCGGAACCAATTTCTTTAATCCGGAGCTTGGCGGAAATACGGTCATTTGGGAACATTTATTTTGGATCTTCGGCCACCCGGAGGTTTATATCCTAATTTTGCCTGCGTTCGGTATTTTTTCTGAGGTCATCCCTGTGTTCGCCAGAAAGCGTTTGTTTGGCTATTCTTCAATGGTTTTTGCAATCGTGCTCATTGGCTTTCTGGGCTTTATGGTTTGGGTGCACCACATGTTCACGACTGGTCTTGGCCCGATTGCAAATGCGATTTTTGCGGTTGCAACAATGGCTATCGCGATTCCGACCGGGATTAAGATTTTTAACTGGCTGTTGACGATTTGGGGAGGAAATGTGAAGTATACAACCGCTATGCTATATGCTGTCTCATTTATCCCATCCTTTGTGCTCGGTGGTGTGACGGGAGTCATGCTGGCAGCAGCTGCTGCTGATTATCAGTTCCATGATACGTATTTTGTGGTTGCGCACTTCCACTACGTCATTATTGGCGGTGTTGTATTCGGCCTTTTAGCCGGTGTTCATTTCTGGTGGCCGAAAATGTTCGGTAAAATTCTGCATGAAACGATGGGGAAAATTTCATTTGTATTGTTTTTTATCGGCTTTCACCTCACGTTTTTCATTCAGCATTTTGTCGGCTTAATGGGGATGCCGCGCCGGGTTTATACGTTTTTGCCAGGACAGGGTCTGGAAACCGGCAACTTGATCAGTACAATCGGGGCGTTTTTTATGGCGGCAGCTGTTATTCTTCTGCTGGTCAATGTCATATGGACATCGGTAAAAGGTGAATATGTAGGTGCTGATCCATGGCATGACGGACGTACGCTGGAATGGACCGTTTCTTCACCGCCGCCGGAGTATAACTTTAAACAGCTTCCTTTTGTCAGAGGACTTGATCCGTTTTGGATTGAGAAGCAGGCAGGGCACAAATCAATGACGCCGGCGGAACCGGTTGATGATATTCATATGCCAAACGGCTCAATCCTACCGCTCATCATTTCCTTCGGCCTTTTTGTCGCAGCGTTCGGGCTGATGTACAGAAGTGATTATGCTTGGGGCCTGCCAGTGATCTTTATCGGGCTTGGCATCACATTTATTACGATGCTGCTTCGTTCAGTAATTGATGATCACGGCTATCATATTCATAAAGAGGAACTGCCGAACGATGATAAAGGGGTGAAGGCATAATGCAAGTTCAAGAAAAATTCACCGCAGAAACCTTTCCAGCTTCTCCCGAAAAAGTAACCCTGGAAGGGAAAAATAAATTTTTAGGCTTTTGGCTTTTTCTTGGCGGAGAGACTGTTCTGTTTGCGTCTCTCTTCGCCACGTTTCTTGCGCTTCGGAATTCAAATGCCGGTGATCCGCCTACGACGGAAATGTTCGATGTGACACTTGTATTCATAGCCACAATGCTTCTATTAACGAGCAGTTTAACGAGTGTGTACGCGATGTACCACATGAAGAACTTTTCCTTCGGCAAGATGCAGCTTTGGCTGGGAATTACGATTTTATTGGGGGCAGGCTTTTTAGGACTGGAAATCTATGAGTTCAAGCATTACACCCATGAATTTGGCTTTACCATCACAAGCTCTGCCCTTGGTTCTGCGTTTTACACGCTTGTCGGTACACACGGCGCCCACGTGGCATTTGGGCTTATGTGGATCAGCACGCTTATGATCCGCAATGCCAAGAGAGGGCTGAACCTGTATACGGCGCCTAAGTTTTACGTTGCCAGCCTTTATTGGCACTTTATTGATGTCGTGTGGGTCTTCATCTTTACCGTTGTATATTTAATGGGGATGGTGGGATAAACATGGTCGATAAAAAAAGCAGAGGGCATATCAATAGCGACCTTGAATTTAAGAAAAAAAAGCATGCCAGGGAGATGAAATATCAAGTCCTGTCTTTTGGTTTAATGATCGGTCTTACGATTGTTGCATTTCTGACTGTGGCCACGGACGGTGTCGGCAGCTGGTTTACGATTCCTTTCATTATTTTGCTAGCTGCAATTCAAGTCATCTTTCAGCTGTATTATTTCATGCATATGAATCAGAAAGGGCATGAGGCGCCGGCACTGTTTTTGTATTCAGGGGTGTTTGTCGCGTTTATCACTGTGCTTGCGTTTGTGACAATTATATGGTGGTAATTTGAACAGCCGCCGGAGGTGAAGAAATGAATCAGTTGGAGATATTTGGGTTTCGCGCGATGTGGAGCCCTTATCTTTTTTGTATCCTGTTAGGCATTACGGCGCTTTATCTCTATTTTTACAGGCGAATGTCTTCAAAGCCGAATCGAATAACTGGTAAAGAGATGGTGTGCTTTCTGTCGGCGATGCTGTTTTTATATGCAGCCGAGGGAAGCCCGGTTGATCTGCTTGGACATATTATGTTCAGTGCGCATATGGTGCAGATGGCTGTTCTGTATTTGGTTGTCCCGCCGCTTTTGATCGCGGGAATTCCTGCATGGCTCTGGGAAAAAATCATTTTTAGGCCTTCAATCAAACCGGTTTTTTCCTTTTTTACGACGCCTTTAATTGCTTTGCTTTTGTTTAACGGCATTTTTTCTTTATATCATGTACCGCTTATATTTGATACTGTCAAAACCGATCCGTTTTATCATACATTAATCACTTGGCTTATCTTTGTGCTTGCGTTCTTCATGTGGTGGCCGCTTGTTCATAAGGTTGAGCGTCTACGGCAGCTCAGCGGCTTGATGAAGCTGGGTTATATTATGGCGGACGGTATGCTGCTCACACCTGCTTGCGCCTTGATCATGTTCAGCGGTGCACCGTTATATGCCACCTATACAGATCCGGCTGTATGGGCTGAGGCAATGAGGCTTTGTGTCCCAGCGGATATGATGGGGCAGGTCCCATTAACAGGTCCAGAGATGTTGAATACGCTGCCTTTGTTAGAGGATCAGCAGCTCGGAGCAGTCATGATGAAAATCATTCAGGAAATTGTGTACGGTACTTTTTTGGCCATTATTTTTTTCCAATGGGTGAAGAAAGAAAGGGAAAAGGACGGGCAGGAGGAGCCGCCGTATATTCAGCAGACGATATCATAAAAGGTACAGCGAAATATGCTGTACCTTTTCGTTACATTTGAACTGTTTTTAACATGTTGGCTATGTCCTGAATCAGTGCCTTGCTTTTTGTCACAACCTGTACGGGAAACTCTTCCGTTTCTCCATATTCTACTCCATGAGGGTAGTAATGCTTTCCTAGGAGAGGGGACATTAATTGAATCACGGCGCGCCCGCTTCCGACATCGCCTTCTGTCGCAATACCTTGTATCCGCAGGTAAAACGTACCCTCAATCGTCGAAAACTTCTTGTCATAGGTGACTCTCTCGTAATCCCATTGACCCGCTCTGATAAGACCTTTGCTTTCCATTAAGTCGTCTAGCCAGCTGAGCTCAGCCTTAACCCCTTCAAGTCCGCTTTCAGTAAACTTCAACACTGACCCCTCCTTATAAAAATTACCTTTCCTGACAATCATAGTATGAAAGCGTTAAACTTGCAATGAATCTTCTTCTTTTGAAAGTATGCAAAAATTAAATTTTGACGACAATAGCACTAGACTAAAGGAGGTTAAACGGATGACAAAAATAAAAGATCTGATGACAGCCGACTTGCAATATTGCACGGTATTAGATAATGTATATGAAGCTGCAGTAAAGATGAAGGACGCAAATGTAGGAGCGATTCCGGTAGTTGATGAGGACGGGGAAACATTGGTCGGCATCGTAACCGACCGCGATCTCGTATTAAGAGGAATCGCCATCAAAAAACCGAACTCGCAAAAAATCACTGACGCGATGACTGAAAAACCTGTCAGTGTGGAGGAAGATGCTTCAGTCGATGAGGTTCTTCATTTGATGGCATCGCATCAGCTCAGAAGGATACCAGTTACAAAAAATAAAAAACTGACTGGAATTGTCACGCTTGGTGATCTTTCTTTATCTGAGCAAACGAATGAACGTGCCGGCAGCGCCTTATCGGATATTTCCGAAGGTGATAATAGAGAAGAAGGCTTTTTTCATTAACACATAAATCTTTGACATGTTAAATAGGCTGTATTGTAATGGGATGTAAACAAGAGATTGTGAATCGCCACGGGGGTGATAGATTGAAAAATATATTGAGAGCAATGGTTATCCTTTTGATTATCTGCGGAACTTATGTTCTGTTTATTCAATATGGATCTGTTCCTGAAAAGAAATCAAATGACAGCGAGCCTCAGGTGTCGAATGAGGAAGCGCAAAGCGGCAAACGAATACATATGCCGACTTCAGGGTTATTGTCCTTCATGGGCAAGCCCGCCGATGAAGTAACGAAAAAGCTTGGGGAACCTGAACGTATTGACCCTTCGGCTTATGATTACGATTGGTGGGTATACAATCAAGGTAAGGATCAATATATCCAAATCGGGGTATTAAACAATAAAGTTGTCACATTATTCGCGTCGGGTAATGATATTAACGCCAAGCCTTTCAAAATTGGAGAATCAACCGGCGAAGTATTCAAGACCACCCAGGTGGCACCATTTGTGAATGTAGAGTATAAAGGAAATTCCTATCGGTTTGAATTTTCTGAAGAAGATATCAATACAAGACCGACTGTAAAGGTAGGAAAGATGTATGTCCAGCTGTATATGGACAAATTTGAGGGGAAGCTATCCAGCATCAGGGCGTTTGATGCGCAAACCTTTGTAAAGCAAAGACCTTATGAGGTAGTGTACCGCGGGGAATTAATTAAACCGAAAGCCGTTTCAGATGAGAAATGGAAAAAGATCCAAACAACGAGCGAAAAGCAAATCCTTGATTTGACGAATGTCATACGCGTTAAACATGGACTTGCGAAGCTTGAGTGGGATCAGCCGACGGCGGAGGTGGCGTTTGGACATAGTGAGGATATGAAGGAAAATAATTATTTCTCCCATGTCTCTAAAAAATACGGCTCGCTGAAAGACCGCCTAGAAGAAGGGCATGTTGACTTTCAGCAAGCGGGAGAAAATATCGCATACAATTATGTGGACGGTCCGGCTGCTGTAGAAGGCTGGCTGAATAGCGAAGGCCATCGAAAAGCGCTTCTGAATTCAGATTATACGCATCTTGGTGTCGGAGTAGACCGGAAATATTACACCCAAAATTTTATTAAGCGATGGTAATGAAAGCTGCGGACGAATGGTTCCCGGCTTTTTCTATTTCCATACAAGCTGGTCTGAATGAATGTGCTGATAGCTTACAGATAAGGCCGTTTCCCATCCCTTCAGTCAGGCTTTTTCACCAGTGTATAGGGATATCGCTAAAAATTCATTTGGGAATGAATATAGGCGAACACAATGCCCGACAAAACGATACATTGTAGTAGGTAACGATTTTCGGAGGGGGTGAGGATTGTGGCGAATCAACATGCCAATCATTCAATCAATGACTTTAAACAATTCGTCAAAAAGCATCCCAAGCTGATAAAAGAAGTACGCAAAGAACAAAGAAGCTGGCAGGACGTATATGAAAATTGGGTCCTCTTCGGGGAGAGCGACCCGATTTGGGATCCGTATCGGGAACCGGAAGCAGCTGCTGAAGCTGTGCCTGAAACACCGCAAAAAAATGATTTTGTCTCGAAAATGGTGACAGCGGTGAAAAAGATGGATGTCAATCAAATGAACGAACAAATCAATAAAATGAGCCAGTCGATCTCATCGTTGCAAAGCCTTCTTAATACATTTTCCGGAAGCGGACAGAAGCATACTCAGCCAGGCTCTGGACAGCATCCTTTTTCTTTTCGAAAGGATTAAAAAAGGGGAGCTCATATGCGCAAAGAGGTTCAGGAATATATTTTAGCAAACGAAGAACGGAAACGATTCATCAGAGAACAGCCGATATGGTACCGCAGGCTTTCAAGAAAACCGGATGATCTGTCCTCCTTTCAGCTTGAAATGATGAATTTTTATGAAAAAACCATTCCGCATCGGGTGAATCAGTTTACGAACGGGATTCAAATGGCGCAAATGATGATGCAAATGTTTCAAGCGATGCGGACAAAAGATTAAAAGGCCCCGAAAAAGGGTCTTTTTTCATGCGGACATAAGGTTTTGTATATGGCTGCGGTTAAGCATTTTCCAATTGGCTGGTTTCATGGTAAACTAACAACTGGAGGTGCATGTTATGTATGCGACGATGGAATCCGTGCGGCTTCAAAGTGAAGCTCAGCAGCTTGCCGAGATGATTCTGCAGTCGGAGACGGCTGAGAACTACCGCAATTGTTACAAGCGTCTCCAGGAAGATGAAGAGGCAGGGCGGATTATTCGTTCTTTTATCAAAATAAAAGAGCAGTATGAGGATGTACAGCGTTTTGGCAAATATCATCCTGACTATAGAGAAATATCCCGGAAAATGAGGGAGATCAAACGTGAGTTGGACCTGAACGATAAGGTGGCTGACTTCAAGAGAGCTGAAAATGAGCTCCAGTCTATTCTTGATGAGGTCAGCGTCGAGATTGGGACAGCTGTTTCGGAGCATGTGAAAGTTCCGACTGGGAACCCTTATTTTGACGGTTTGTCTTCATGCGGAGGCGGCTGCGGTTCAGGCGGAAGCTGCGGATGTAAAGTGTCCTGACGAGACTGGCCGTCTCGTCTTTTACATATAAGAGAAAACAGGCAGGTGATTGTATTGGAGAATAGGCGTCAGGGCATGGTTGTGTATCTGCACTCCCTAAAGCAGAGCAAAATGCTGAGGAAGTTCGGGAATGTGCACTATGTATCAAAACGATTAAAATATGTCGTACTATACTGTGATATGAACCAAATTGAAAAAACAATGGACAAGATTGCGTCTTACTCATTTGTGAAAAAAGTGGAGCCTTCTTATAAACCGTTTTTAAAATTGGAATTCGAGTCAAAGCTTGATAAGGCAAAAGAATACGATTATAAAATCGGCATATAGCTATAAAAAAATCCCCGCAGGCATCTGCGGGGTCCTTCTATTCCTTAATATGTTAAGGAGAAGGCAAAGGGAGAGGAGAAACCGGAGGAAGAACTTATGGGGAAACGTAAGTCTTCTCCGCGGTTGGCAACAACATCCTCTAGATGCTGTTGCTTATAGTATGGACAAGGATCATGCTGCCTATACACCTGTTTATCAAGATTAGCGTTCATTGTTTGGAAGAATGCTTTATGTTAAGATAGGATTGATTTTTTTCTATGTACATAGCGGCGTCCGGCCGAATAAAGAAACAAAATAGCTTTTAGAAAAAGTGGTGTGGAACATGAGAGTAATTTCTGGATCAAAAAAAGGCCGTTCACTAAAGGCTGTACCCGGAACATCAACAAGACCGACAACCGACAAAGTGAAGGAATCCATTTTCAATATGATCGGCCCTTATTTTGACGGGGGCAGGGGACTTGACTTATTCGCAGGGAGCGGAGGTCTTGGAATCGAAGCGCTTTCACGCGGGTTTGAGCATTGTATATTCGTTGACCGTGATTTTAAAGCGATTCAAACGGTAAAATCTAATTTGAAAACGCTGGAGCTTACAAAACATGCACAGGTATACCGCAATGATGCGGAACGTGCTTTGCACGCTGCTGCAAAGAGAGAAACCGGCTTTCGCGGAATTTTTCTCGATCCACCGTATAAGGAACAAAAGCTGAAAGCACTTTTAACTTTGATTGACGAATATCAAATGCTGGAAGAAGACGGCTTTATCGTCGCTGAGCATGACAGAGAGGTCGAGCTTCCCGAAACCGTAGGAGATCTTGTGATGACAAGAAAAGAAACCTATGGGCTTACAGGTGTGGCGATTTATAAAAAGAGGGGGTAGTGAGGTGGCGAGTATAGCTGTCTGTCCCGGCAGTTTTGATCCGGTGACCTACGGGCATCTGGACATCATCAAACGCGGGGCGCATATTTTTGAACAAGTGTATGTATGTGTGCTGAATAATTCTTCAAAAAAGCCTTTGTTCAGTGTGGAAGAACGGTGTGAGCTTCTGAGAGAAGTGACAAAAGACATTCCGAACATAACAGTTGAAACATCGCAAGGCCTGTTAATTGATTATGCAAAAAGAAAAAATGCGAAAGCGATTTTAAGAGGCTTGAGAGCTGTATCTGATTTTGAATACGAGATGCAGGGGACATCAGTAAACCGTGTGCTTGATGAATCTATTGAGACATTTTTTATGATGACAAACAATCAATATTCATTTCTAAGTTCAAGCATCGTAAAAGAAGTGGCGAGATACAACGGCTCGGTATCAGAGTTTGTACCGCCGGAAGTAGAGCTGGCGCTTCAGCAAAAATTCAGACAAGGATGAGGGTTTTGACTCATCCTTTTTTTGTTCCGTTTGTCAGTCTGTAAGAAAAAATGATAATGTACGTAAACAGCGCGCATAGTGTGACAGCAGGTCCGATCTGCACAAGCAGATTCCAGCCGTTTATAAAGGCAGTTGACATGTCACTGCTGTTAAGAGATTTAAATACATACTGATACGGATCATGCCATGCCGTATAAAGAGGTTTCCATAAAAGCATGACGAAGACAGCGGCATAAACGCCCTGCAGCAAACGTGCGATAAAGAATGGTTTAAATCTAATGTCGGTTTCCGATAAAATACCTGCCACCTGAGCTTGTACGGAAAAGCCGCTAAACCCGAGAATAAAGCTGACGATAATGGCTTTTTGCAGAAGAGAAACATCTGTCTCGCTGACAAGCTTGCTGCCTAATGTAATTTCAAACATCCCTGATAAAAGCGGAATGTCCAATTGAGTCGGAAGCTGAAACAAAGTCAGTGCTCCTTTTGTGAAAACAGACAAAACATCAGTCAGCTGGACCACTGACAACAGCCGATTGAAGACAGAAAATAAAATAATAAAGCCGCCTACCATAAGAAGCGTTTGAACAGAAGACGTCACGGCGTCGCCTAAAATTTTACCTAAGGGCCGTTTTTCTGCAAGTCTGGCGGTATGAAGAGCGTGTAAAGCATCTTTGACTGAAGGAAAAGGTATCGTTTTCTTTCTTCTGAGATGCTGCTCTTCCTTGCGGCCATAGGAGCGCATTGTTAAACCGACGGCAAGATTCCCCAAATAGTGTGCAGAAGCTAATAAAATGCCTAGTGACGCGTTTTGAAAGAAACCGACGGCAACAGCGCCGAAAATAAAGAGCGGGTTTGAAGAATTGGTAAACGACGCGAGCCGTTCTGCCTCTACTCTTGAAATCTGATTTTCCTGCCGCAGACGGGCAGTGAGTTTTGCGCCCGCTGGGTTTCCTGATGCCATTCCCATAGCAAGAACGAAGCCGCCGACACCCGGCACGCGAAAGATCGGCCGCATAAAAGGCTCAAGCAAAACACCGACAAACCGCACAATGCCAAAGCCGATTAAGAGTTCGGACAGAATAAAAAATGGCAGCAATGACGGAAACACAACCTCCCACCACATAGACAGCCCGGTTTTAGAGGCTTCGAATGAGGCCTGTGGATGTGAGATGACAGTCGCTGTTAAAAAAAGAAAAAACGAGGCAATCAAAAGTGTATTAATCTTCGACAAGTTCATTCTTACCTCCCCGATGCTAAAAATGCCCAATGACATGTATATCATGATAAAATAATGTATGATGTAAAACGGCCAAGCAGTACCTGTCCTCTTGATTCTTTGTACTAATATACGAGCATAGGGGTTCAGTTTAGACCATAGAATTCGGTATACAGGGAATTCAGGCAGGAGGTTAACGCTTTGGCCAAACCTAAAATCGGGTTAGCGTTAGGATCGGGAGGGGCCAGAGGGCTTGCTCATCTCGGTGTGCTTTCCAGTTTACATAAGCACCAAATTGAAGTGGATATGATTGCAGGAAGCAGCATGGGCGCTTTGGTGGGCAGTTTTTATGCCGCCGGACATGACGTGGCAACGATGAAAAAAGTAGCCAAAGCCTTTAAACGAAGGCTTTATGCTGATTATACGGTGCCGAAGCTCGGTTTTTTAAAAGGTGACCGCGTCAGACAGCTTGTGCATGCTTATACATTCGGAAAACCGATTGAAGAGCTCCAAATCCCGCTGGGCATTGTTGCGTGTGATCTACAGACGGGAGAAAAGATTGTGTTCCGAAAAGGATCAGTGTCAGATGCAGTGAGGGCCAGCATCAGCATCCCGGGTATCTTTATTCCGCAGCGGCTGGACGGACGCCTTCTTGTAGACGGCGCGGTCGTCGATCGAATTCCGGTTTCTGTTGTGAAAGACATGGGAGCTGATATTATCATCGCTTCGGATGTTTCCAGGGTTCGAAAAACTGAAACAGCAGTGCATATTTTTGATGTGATTATGCAAAGTATGGATATACTGCAAAATGAATTAGTGCGGCATCAAACAATTGCCGCAGATATCATGATTCGCCCTTCCCTTGAAACATACAGCTCAAGCTCGTTTGCCAATATTGAAGAAATGATATCGGCAGGCGAAGAGGCGACAAACCGAATGATCAGCAAGATAAGAAAAGAAATAGAGAATTGGGAGGGCTCATAATTTGCTACGTAAAAAACATTTTAGCTGGATGCTCGTCATCCTCATACTGATCGCCGTTTTATCATTTATAAAACTTCCATACTATATTACAAAACCGGGAGAAGCGACAGAGCTTGCTTCATTGATAAAAGTGGAGGGAGGCTACCCGGAAAAAGGAAGCCTGTCCTTAATGACTGTTAAAGTGGGACCTGCTAATCCGTTTACATATGTGTGGGCAAAGATGCACCCTTATTATGAAATTGTTCCTGATGAGAGCATTAAGGAGGAAGGCGAGTCAGATAAGGAGTATATGAAAAGACAGCTCCAAATGATGAAAAGCTCGCAAGAAAATGCGGTTATAGCCGCCTATCAAAAGGCAGGAAAAAAAGTCAGCTATTCCTTTAACGGCATATACGCAAGCTCAGTTGTAGAAAACATGCCGGCAAAAGGGAAAATAGAAGTCGGTGATAAAATCATCAGCGCAGACGGCAAAAACTATCAGTCTGCTGAAAAGCTGATTGATTATATCAGCAGCAAAAAAGCGGGAGATAAAGTCACGTTAAAGATCGAAAGAGAAGAAAAAGAAAAGCGTGTCACCCTTACGTTAAAACAATTTCCTGATGAGCCGGATCGGGCAGGAATCGGAGTTTCGCTTTATACAGACAGAAACGTGAAGGTAGAGCCTGATATTGATTTTGAAATCGAAAATATTGGCGGCCCGTCAGCAGGGTTAATGATGTCCCTTGAAATCTATAATCAGCTGACAAAACCAGACGAAACAAAAGGCTACGATATTGCGGGAACAGGTACCATTGATGTTGATGGAAAAGTAGGCCCGATCGGCGGCATTGATCAAAAAGTCGTCGCCGCAGACAAAGCCGGAAAAGACATTTTCTTCGCGCCAAATCAAAACGGCGCCAGCAATTCCGATTATAAGAACGCAGTAAAAACAGCAAAAGATATTGATTCAGATATGAAGATAGTGCCTGTTGATACCATGCAGGATGCGATTGATTATTTGAATAAGCTGAAAGCGAAAAGCACCTGATTCTCAGGTGCTTTTTCTATACATTTAAAAAGTGTTGTTCATCTTCATCATATCGAATCGGTGCATGTCCGTATTCCTGCAGGTCAAACTCAGTTCTCAGCGGCTCTTCTATCGGCAGGCTGTAAATCCTGCTTGCTTTTACGTCCAGATCGAGAGCTGGATGGGAGAAAGAGGACAGTTTGCTGACAAGCGGAACAGACAGTGCTTTTTTCTTTTCGGATAAATAAGCCTGTCCTTTTTTCGTCATGCCGAGAAGCCTGATATACGGCGCCTTATCGTTGTCAAGCAGCTTTTGCATATCCTGTTTTTTTGTTCTGGTTAAAATGTGTGTATTCATCCGCTGGAGCCTTGTCCACGTATAGCGTTTTGTTTTCAGCAGTTCCATAAATTCCTGATAGGAGCTGGATTTTCTGATCGAACGAAGAATTCTGTGCTCTAAACCTTCCTCCACCTCGTATACTTGCTGTAATTCCTGTGCCGTTACAGTTGAAAGGCTGTATTTTAAGTAAGAAAAGTAGCTCTCAGGTGTATGCCACAATCCGAAAGATTTGCGGTAAGCTGCTAATTCACGTGCAGATGCAGCAGGGAGAAAACGAAGGCAGGCTTCGAGATTCTGGCCAATCATCGCTTTTCTAATGCTTGTGGCACTTGCGATATGGTTTTCGCCTTCAGGGAGATCGGCATCATGATAGTCCGAAGAGATTCGTGCCGTAGTATAAGGTTTCATAGGATATCCCCCGGTTAGAATCGAGGTCACATACTGGCATCCCAAAATGTTATTTGGTTTTGACAAGTCAAGTGCACTTTCAGTATGCAAAATGGAGCTGAAGGCGCTAGCCGCCGCTGCTGGGTAACTGCCCCCCTTTTTTAGTTCTTCTTTAATTCGGTCATTCAATATATGTTTATGCTCATCAATAAGCTGTGCTGTTTCTAAAAAAGGCTTGATATCCCCATTTTCACTCCCGAAAAACAGCGCCTCACATTCAAGTTCGTTCAGGATGGAAACACTGCCGCGTGCAAAAATGTCTGCTTTTTGCACGGCATAAAGATAAGGCAGCTCAATGACAAGATCAACTCCGCTTTGCAGCGCCATTTTTGTTCGGGCCCATTTTGATACAACAGCGGGTTCCCCGCGCTGTAAAAAATGCCCGCTCATGACCGCGACAGTCGTGTCACACCCGGTTTGCAGCTTTGCTGTTTGGGCATGATAAAGGTGACCGTTATGAAAGGGATTATATTCAACCACCAATCCGACAGCTTTCATATTTTTTCCGCCTTTCTTGCTATGTTTAAAAACGTATGGTACATTTGCAAATGAAAACTCTTACGCCTTATTTTTGTTTTAAGTGTATGCATAGCATATTCCGCTGTCAACGATACTTCAATGGCAGCATTATGCTGTAAAGAAAAAATATTGACAAAAACAATCTTAAAAGCTATAATCATGTTTGTTGCTTTCCTGAGGTGATACAAATGAAATGGACGATTTATCAGCTGCATCAAATGCCAAAACAAAGTTTTGAGTTTGATGAAACAGTTGAGTTAAATGAGCTGACAAAGCTGAATTCTGACATTCGCCGCATTTCTCCCGTCCGGGTGAAGGGCAGAGCGGATATCAAATCCAAACAGGTTTCGTTTGATTTTACAATTTCAGGCGAAATGATTTTGCCATGCTCAAGAACACTCGTTGATGTCCCGTATCCATTTGAAATTTCAACAAAAGAACTGTTTATATTTCATCACACGGATGATATAGAAGATGATGACGTTCACATTGTTGAGGACGATACTATCGACTTAACTCCGATCGTGAAAGAAGAAATTCTTTTAGAAATCCCTATGCAAATCTTTTGTGAATCTGAACAAGAAAAAGGAGCTGCTCCTCAAGAAGGAAAGGATTGGCAAGTCATTTCGGAAGAAGACAAGAAGAATCAAGTTGATCCGAGACTTGCAGCCCTCGAAAAGCTCTTAAAACAAGATGATGAATCTTAACTCTTTAAGGAGGTGGGAATAATGGCTGTACCTTTTAGAAGAACTTCTAAAATGAAGAAAAGATTGCGCCGTACACATTTCAAACTTAATGTACCTGGTATGACAGAATGTCCGTCATGCGGAGAGATGAAGTTGTCTCACCGTGTATGCAAAGCATGCGGATCATACAACGGCAAAGACATAAATGTAAAAAGTAACTAATAAGAAAAGCGCGGGGTGAAAGCCCTGCGCTTTTTCTTTTTCTCTTCCTGTCAGCTTGCGGAAAATTTGTGAGTGCAAATAGTCTATCTAATCTATTACCGGCATATGTATGAGATAAATAAGCTGACATGGAGGGAGATTGAATTTGACCATTACAAGACAAGATGCTTGGACTCAGGATGAGGATTTGCTGCTGGCAGAAGTGGTGCTTCGTCATATTCGAGAGGGAGGAACACAGCTTTCAGCCTTTGAGGAGGTTGGAAGGGCGCTGACCAGAACCGCGGCAGCCTGTGGCTTCAGGTGGAACTCGTATGTGAGAAAACAATACCAGTCAGGTATAGAGCTTGCAAAAAAGCAAAGGAAAGAACTGAGAAAGCAAATCGGCGTTCATTCGGTCAATATGCCGAATTCCATGAAGCAGACTGCCTCGGCATCGTCGGAAGGAAAACGAGATTTGTCCATTCAGGATGTCATTCAATTTCTCGAACAATTCAAAGAAGCACCGTCTGCACAAGAATTTCAGCTTGAAAGGGAAAAATTGAAGGAGCAAATCCAATCGCTGCAAAAAGAGCTTGAGGATTTGCGGAGTGAAAATCAGACATTGCGGAATCAGCTAGAGATGACAGAAGAGGATTACAAGGCACTGATCGATATCATGGATCGGGCCAGAAAAATGGTTGTTTCGAAGGAAGACGGAAGAATGAAAAAAGCGGCTCAAGAAACGTAAAGAAACGCCTGAAATGAACCGGCCCTATAGTAAGAATAGGCCGGTTGTTTTGATTTCTATGCAGACTCTCCCGGTGTCATTTCATGATCCATATCAGGATGCCAGATGAGCGGGTTTTCCCCTTTGTCCCGCGCCATATCATACTTAACAGTTTTAAAGTTCATTTTGTTCCAAAATTCCGCTGATTTCATTCGCGGATTTGTCCGGATCGGCATTTTGAATGATTTTGCAAATTCAACCAAGGCTCTCCCGTATCCCCTGTTCTGGTAGCCCGGAAGAACCTCAAGCTTCCACAGCTCCAAATAATCCTGGCGGTTGTCAAAATAGGGATTCGATTTGCCGTTAACTTGATACAGACTCATTCGTGCTACAAGTTTATCGCCAAAATAAATCCCGTAAAAAGGCGAAGTGCTGTCATTTTCAATAATATTATCTTGAAGTTCTTCAAGCATTGAAAGCTCCTGAATGCCGTATTCTTTGAATTTCTTGAATTCTTCCAGCGTTTTATAGTTGATAAGCAGACGTTCTACCTTTGTCAAACAAATCTCCCCCTTTGTTGTTTCTACATATATTGTAAACGCTTTATTTAAAAAATCCAAATATTTAAACTTTAATTTTAGGCACATGGGATCTTTGAGAAGTAATTTCTTCTTACTTCTGCTATGATAATACGTAAATGCTAAATTGGGTGTGACATCATGAAAATTGGAATTATCGGCGGAGGCTCCGTCGGTCTTTTATGCGCCTATTATTTGTCACTTTATCACGACGTGACTGTTGTGACGAGGCGGCAAGAACAGGCTGCGGCCATTCAGTCTGAAGGAATCCGGCTTTATAAAGGCGGGGAGGAATTCAGGGCTGATTGCAGTGCGGACACGAGTATCAATTCGGACTTTGACCTGCTTGTCGTGACAGTGAAGCAGCATCAGCTTCAATCTGTTTTTTCGTCGCTTGAACGGATCGGGAAGACGAATATATTATTTTTGCAAAACGGCATGGGGCATATCCACGACCTAAAAGACTGGCACGTTGGCCATTCCATTTATGTTGGAATCGTTGAGCACGGAGCTGTAAGAAAATCGGATACAGCTGTTGATCATACAGGCCTAGGTGCGATAAAATGGAGCGCGTTCGACGATGCTGAACCAGACCGGCTGAACATCTTGTTTCAGCATAATCATTCGGATTTTCCGATTGATTATGAGACGGATTGGTACCGTCTGCTGACGGGCAAGCTGATTGTAAATGCGTGTATTAATCCTTTAACTGCTTTATTGCAGGTGAAAAATGGAGAACTGCTGACAACGCCAGCTTATCTGGCTTTTATGAAGCTGGTATTTCAGGAGGCATGCCGCATTTTAAAACTTGAAAATGAAGAAAAGGCTTGGGAGCGGGTTCAGGCCGTTTGTGGGCAAACGAAAGAGAATCGTTCATCAATGCTGGTTGACGTCATTGGAGGCCGGCAGACGGAAGCTGACGCCATTATCGGATACTTATTGAAGGAAGCAAATCTTCAAGGTCTTGATGCCGTCCACCTAGAGTTTTTATATGGCAGCATCAAAGCATTGGAGCGAAATACAAACAAAGTCTTTTGAGCTTTTTCGGTAACATGCTATACTCATTTCGGATCACTAACTATTTATTGGAGAAAGGAAGTTCTAGAAGATGCAGCTAACTGAACTTTCCATCAAAAATCAGAATGTGTTTGTACAGCACTATATAGATGGCAAAGAAGAAATGTCTTCTTTTTTTGATTACAGTATTCATCATAAGGACATGTGGCGCGAAAGACTGAAAGACTTATCTTCCCGGTTTTTCGCAAGAGAGGAATTGGCGGCGTACTTAACCTCTTACCATAATAAATTCGGTTCAAGTGCGATGCAGTCTGCTATTGAGAAGCTGAAGGACCCGTCAAGTGCCGCTGTAGTCGGCGGACAGCAGGCAGGACTTTTAACAGGACCGCTTTACACCATACATAAAATCATTTCAATCATTGTTTTAGCAAAGCAACAAGAAAAGGAACTGCAAGTGCCTGTCATACCAATCTTCTGGGTGGCTGGAGAAGACCACGATTTGGATGAGATTAATTTTGTTCACACATCTGAAGAGAATGGGCCTGTGAAAAAAAAGCTGCCTCAGTCTTATTGGAAGAAATCATCAGCAGCGAGTACATCGCTTGATCAGGAAAAGTGTGCCGCGTGGATAGATGATATTTTTGCCGCTTTTGAAGAAACAGACCATACGAATTCACTTCTCGACAATGTGAAACGATGTTTAAGGGAATCTGTTACGTTTACTGACTTCTTTGAACTGCTGATCGCGGATTTGTTCCAAGAAGAGGGCTTAGTTTTATTAAATTCTGGAGATCCGGGGATTAAAAAGCTGGAAACGACCATGTTCCAAAAGATTCTTCGAGAAAATGATGAACTCGCCCGGGCTGTATCAGATCAGCAGGCCTTCATGCGTCAAGCAGGCTACAAACCGATTATCGAGTCCGGAAAAGAGCAGGCGAATCTGTTTTATGAATACGAAGATGAGCGTTTTTTAATTGAAAAAGATAACGGCCGATTTGTCATCAAAGAGCTTGATCTAGGATGGACGATGGATGAACTTCATACACATATGGAAGAACATCCAGAGCGTTTCAGCAACAATGTTGTAACGAGACCGTTAATGCAGGAATTTCTCATTCCGACTTTAGCATTTATTGCAGGGCCTGGAGAAATCAACTATTGGGGCGAGCTCAAACAGGCTTTTGCGGTGATGGGCTTCAAAATGCCTCCTGTCATGCCAAGGCTGAACATTACGATACTTGAGCGGCATATTGAGAAAAAACTGGCTGAACGGAATATCTCGTTACAAGACGCGATTGAGCACGGAACGGAGAATCAAAGAGAGACATACTTCGAGCGCCAGATTCCGGAAGAGTTTACGGCGGTGATGGATCAGGCGAAAAGCCAAATTGAAGCGATTCACAAAACGGTCCGGCAGGAGGCGTTAAAGGTTGATCAAAGCATGGAACCTTTACTCCTGAAAAATGCCGCTTTTATTCAGGATCAGCTTCAATTCTTAGAGCGCACGGTGACAAAGCGAATTGAAGAAAAAGAAGGCTACGTCTTGAAGGATTATGAAAGAATTCAAAATAGCATTAAGCCGCTTCTTGCGCCGCAAGAACGGATTTGGAATATCATGTATTATTTGAACAGGTACGGTCCAAAATTCTTCACGACATTCAAGAATCTGCCATTTTCTTTTCAAAATCAACATCAAGTTGTCAAACTTTGAAATAAAGTTTTAAAGAACCCTGAATAGTTCAGGGTTTTTTTTTATGGGTAAACAGTGTAAAATGAAGTTGTGGAGCGAAGTGGTGAATAGTGGTGAGTTAAGGAGAGAAAGTGGGGCAAGAGATCATGTTTATGGGGGAATATCAGCATACCATCGATGCGAAAGGCCGCATGATCGTACCCGCTAAATTCAGAGAAGGCCTAGGTGAGCAATTTGTGCTGACTAGAGGACTTGACCAATGTCTCTTCGGCTACCCTATGCACGAATGGAAACAAATTGAAGAAAAACTAAAAGCTCTTCCTCTCACAAAGAAAGATGCCCGCGCGTTTACCCGTTTCTTCTTTTCAGGGGCGACTGAATGCGAACTGGACAAGCAAGGCAGGGTAAATATCGCATCATCTCTATTGAATTACGCCAAACTGGAAAAAGAATGTGTTGTTATCGGGGTTTCTAATCGAATTGAATTGTGGAGTAAAGTAATTTGGGAACAATACACAGAAGAGCAAGAAGATTCATTTGCTGAAATTGCTGAAAACATGATTGGGTTTGATATATAATGATTCTTCGTGTATAACACTCTAAAAACAATTTCAATTCATCCTGATAAAAGGTGGGACCGACACAATATGTTTCAACACAAGACAGTACTTCTTCGTGAAACCGTAGACGGACTTAATATTAAACCAGACGGTACATATGTAGACTGCACACTCGGCGGAGCTGGGCATAGTACATACTTATTGCAGCAGTTATCCGAGAAGGGGCGTTTAATCGCTTTTGACCAAGATGATACGGCATTACAGCATGCTAAAGAAATGTTGTCCGATTATAAAGGACAGCTCATTCTGATTAAAAGCAATTTCAGGTATTTAAAAGAATGTTTGAATGAACAAGGCATTACAGAAGTAGACGGTATTTTATTTGATTTAGGGGTGTCCTCTCCGCAGCTGGATACACCGGAGCGCGGATTCAGTTACCATCATGACGCACCGTTGGACATGAGGATGGACCAGTCGGCTACGCTTTCGGCGAAAGAAGTCGTTAATGAGTGGCGCTATGAGGATCTCGTCCGTATTTTCTTTAAATACGGAGAAGAGAAGTTCAGTAAACAGATCGCCAGAAAAATTGAGGAGGCAAGAATGAAGTCTCCTATTCAAACTACGGGCCAACTGGTCGATCTAATAAAAGACGCGATTCCCGCTCCAGCGAGAAGGAGCGGCGGACATCCCGCTAAACGCGTGTTTCAGGCAATCAGAATTGCCGTAAACGATGAACTTAGGGTGTTTGAAGAAGCTTTGGAGCAGGCAATTGAGGTTTTGAAGCCAGGGGGCAGGGTATCGGTCATTACCTTCCACTCGTTAGAAGACAGAATTTGCAAAACCACTTTTAAAGAAAAGTCGTCGCTTCCGGAACTTCCTCCGGGGCTTCCTGTTATACCGGAAGAGTTTGAACCGGAGCTGAAGCTCATCACACGAAAACCGATTACGGCATCTCAAGAAGAGCTTGAAGAGAACAACCGGGCTCGTTCTGCCAAGCTTCGGATTGCTGAAAAAAGAAAATAACGAAACGCGAACGCAAAATTAAAAGGAGGTCATCAGCCTATGAGCAATTTAGCTTACCAACCAGAGAAACAGCAGCGGCATGCGATCAGTCCTGAGAAAAAAGTGATTGTCAAGAAAAGGGCTTCCATTACTCTCGGAGAAAAAGTGCTTCTTGTCCTCTTTGCTGCGGCGGTGCTCAGCGTATCGCTTTTGATCGTATCGAAGGCGTATGCGGCATATCAAACCAATATTGAGGTTCAAAAGCTTGAGGAGCAAATTTCATCCGAAAATAAGCAAATTGGTGACCTCGAAAAAAGCGTTGCTGATTTAAGCAAACCGCAGCGCATTATGGACATTGCGAAAAAGAACGGCTTGAATTTAAAAGATAAAAAAGTGAAAAACATACAGGAATGATTCAAATGCCAAAAAAGAATAAATTTATGAATAGAGGAGCAGCGATTCTAAGTATTTGTTTCGCTCTCTTTTTCTTTGTCATCCTAGGGAGAATGGCATATATTCAAATAACCGGAAAAGCGAATGGTGAAGTGCTTGCGACAAAAGCGACAGAGCAGCATGAAAAGAAACGGACCATCGAAGCGAGCCGCGGCTCGATTTTAGACCGAAAAGGAAAAGTCATTGCCGAGGACACAGCGACGTATAAATTGATTGCGATTCTCGATAAAAAAATGACCACCGATGTCAAGCATCCTCAGCATGTTGTGAACAAAGAAAAAACGGCAGAAGCATTGTCTAAAGTGATAAACTTGGACAAGGCCGACATCCTTGATATCTTAAATAAAGATGCAAAACAAGTCGAGTTTGGCTCAGCTGGCCGGGATATTACGTATTCACAAAAGCAAAAAATTGAAAAAATGAAACTCCCGGGCATTTCATTTTTGCGGGATACTAAACGCTACTATCCAAATGGTATTTTCGCATCCAATTTAATCGGCTATGCAGAGGTTGATCAAGACACAAATGAAATTTCCGGCGCGATGGGGTTAGAAAAAGTGCTGGATAAGTATTTGAAGGAGCGGGACGGATATGTGACATATGAAAGCGACAAATCCGGCTGGGAGCTCCCGAACAGCAAAAATAAAATTACAGCGCCAAAAAATGGTGACAATGTATATTTAACCATTGACCAGAAAATTCAAACCTTTTTGGAAGACAGCATGACAAAAGTGGCGCAAAAGTATAATCCGAAAAAAATCATGGCCGCAGTCGTCGATCCGAAAACGGGCAAAGTCCTTGCTATGGGACAGCGCCCAAGCTTTGATCCGAACAAGCGTGATGTGACAAACTACTATAATGATTTGATTTCATATGCGTATGAACCCGGATCCACGATGAAGATCTTCACACTCGCTGCTGCAATGCAGGAAAATGTGTTTAATGCGAACGAACAATATAAGTCAGGGACCTATAAAGTTGGCGGCGGAATAGTATATGACCATAACAGAGGTGTAGGTTGGGGCCCTATATCTTTCAAAGACGGAGTACTTAGATCCTCTAACGTAGCTTTTGCCAAATTAGCCAATGAAAAGTTGGGGTTTGATCGTTATAATGAATATTTGCATAAATTTGGTTTTTATCAAAAGACAGGAATCGATCTGCCGGGAGAAGCATCAAGTAAAATGAACTTTAAGTATGATTACGATAAAGCTTCAACTGCATACGGTCAAGCATCCGCAGTCACCCCGATTCAGCAGCTAGAAGCTGCGACTGCCGTCGCAAATGATGGCAAAATGATGAAGCCTTATGTCATTGATCATATTGTTGATCCTGATACGAAGAAAACTGTTTATCAAAATAAACCGGAATCTGCAGGAACACCGATCTCTGCCAGTACAGCTAAAAACGTGCGTAATATCCTAGGAGATGTCGTTTCATCAGACATTGGAACCGGACGCCCTTATAAAATTGAGGGATTTGACGTGGCTGGGAAAACAGGTACAGCACAAATTGCAGGAACAAATGGTTATTTAAAGGGGCGGGATAACTATATTTTTTCATTTATGGGAATGGCTCCTAAAGATAATCCGGAGCTGTTGATCTATGTTGCGGTACAACAACCGCAATTAGAGGATGATGAAACCGGTTCAGAACCAGTATCAGAAATCTTCAACCCGACAATGAAAAACAGCCTGCACTACCTAAACATAGAGCCAACTGAAAAATCTGACTCAGATAAGGAAGAAACAAAAGCGCAGACAATGCCTGATTTAACAGATCAAACGGTAGCTGCTGCTCAAAAGAAAGCAAAAGAGGAGAATCTCACACCAATTGTCATCGGCAGTGATGTCGCTGTAAAAGAACAGTATCCGAAAGCGGATGAGGAAGTTCTCACCAATCAAAAGGTCTTCCTGAAAACGGGCGGCAAAATCAAAATGCCTGATATGACAGGCTGGTCGAGAAGAGAGGTTCTGCAGTACGGCGAGCTCGCGGGAATTCATATTGAAGTAAGCGGACAAGGCTACGCTGTCAGCCAAAGTGTTAAGAAAGACAAAGAAATCAAAGACAAAACCGTAATCAAGGTTAAGTTTAAAAATCCTGATTAAAAAGAAAGCCTGCGTTATGCAGGCTTTCTTTTTTTATGCCTTCAGAGGAGCATCGTTCTACCTGTCCAATTTCAGGCATAAAATGAAACAAGCCTAAATAAGGAGTGAACGGTCTCTTGCGCGTCTCGAATGTAACGGTTAGAAAACGTTTATTATTTGTTTTGCTTTTTGGCGTGATCGTGTTTCTGATCATTGATACAAGGCTGGGGTATGTTCAGTTTGTGATGGGCGAAAAACTGACTTCGCTGGCGAAAGATTCATGGAGTCGGAATTTGCCGTTTGAGCCGGAGAGAGGCGAAATACTGGATCGAAATGGTGTGAAGCTCGCAACAAATAAAAGTGCGCCGACCGTATTCGTCGTGCCGCGCCAAGTTCAGAATCCGATGAAAACGAGCAAGCAGCTTGCGGCGGTGCTCAACATGTCAGAAGAAAAAGTATATAAACATGTGACTAAAAAAGCGTCAATCGAAAAGATCACTCCTGAAGGGAGAAAAATTTCAAATGAGAAGGCGAAAGAAATCAAAGCGCTTGATTTAAAAGGTGTGTATGTTGCGGAGGACAGTATCCGTCATTACCCGTTCGGCAGCTTTTTATCTCATGTGCTTGGATTTGCAGGAATTGACAACCAAGGACTCCTTGGATTGGAAGCCTATTACGACGATGATTTAAAAGGGGAAAAAGGTTCTGTTAAGTTTTATACAGATGCCAAGGGTAAAAAAATGCCTGATGAAGCAGATGACTATACGCCGCCTAAGGATGGGCTTGATATGAAGCTGACGGTTGATTCAAAGGTTCAGACGATAATGGAAAGAGAGCTTGATAACGCTGAGGCCAAATATCATCCGGACGGCATGATTGCCGTAGCCATGAATCCGAAAAACGGAGAAATTTTGGGAATGTCTAGCAGGCCTGACTTCGACCCTGCTGATTACCAATCTGTTGATCCGTCCGTCTACAATCGAAATCTGCCAGTATGGAGCACGTATGAACCGGGATCTACCTTTAAAATTATTACACTTGCAGCAGCCCTTGAAGAGCAAAAAGTAAATTTGAAACGGGATCAATTTTATGATAAAGGGCATGCGGAAGTGGACGGAGCGAGACTGCGGTGCTGGAAAAGAGGCGGGCACGGGCTGCAGACGTATCTGGAAGTTGTGCAGAACTCCTGCAACCCGGGGTTTGTTGAATTGGGCGAGCGCTTAGGAAAGGAAAAGCTTTTCAAATATATCAAAGACTTTGGTTTTGGACAAAAAACGGGGATTGATCTCCAAGGCGAGGGAACAGGCATCTTATTCCCGCTTGAGAGAGTGGGCCCGGTGGAGCAAGCAACTACGGCTTTCGGACAGGGAGTATCCGTCACGCCGATTCAGCAGGTTGCAGCAGTATCCGCCGCTGTAAACGGAGGAACGCTCTACACACCTTATATTGCAAAGGAATGGATCGATCCTGTTACGAAGAAAACGGTCAAAAAACAATCACCAATCGCAAAGAAACAAGTCATTTCTGAGGAAACATCCAAACAAATCCGCTATGCTCTAGAAAGCGTCGTCGCAGAAGGCACCGGCCGCAATGCATTTGTAGAAGGATATCGTGTCGGAGGTAAAACGGGAACTGCGCAAAAAGTTAAAGATGGAAAATACCTTGAAAACAACCATATTGTATCATTTATCGGTTTCGCGCCAGCTGATGATCCGAGTCTAGTCGTCTACGTTGCGGTGGATAACCCGAAAGGCACGATTCAGTTTGGCGGAACGGTTGCAGCGCCTATTGTCGGGAGTATTATGAGAGACAGCCTGCCGGAACTTGGTGTGAAGCCCCGGAAAAACCAAATCGAGAAAAAATACCAATGGAACGACACAAAAACAATAGAAGTTCCGAATGTTGTAGGGATGTCTGTCTCAGATCTTGAGTCACTATTGGTGAATCTCAATGTGGATGCTTCCGGGAAAGGGAGCAAAATCGTTAAACAATCGCCAGCTGCCGGAACGAAAGTAAAAGAAGGCTCAAAGATACGCGTGTATTTGACTGAAGAAGATGAAAAGGAGGCAGCCGATTGATTCGGGCTGCCTATTCTTTTATTGCAGAAAAAATGCTGATATCTTTCAAGATTAGCTGGATGTATCCTTTTATTTACGCTAAAATATGAACTGTATGCTTAAAATCATTACCACATCATTTGATGTGACTTCAATGATAAAAAGAACGAATTAGAATGTTGAGAGGTTTGATACGATGAAACTTACAAAGCTGCTTACATACTTAACAACCGAACCTTCTGTAAACGACTCACAAGACCCTGAAATAACTTCAATTGAGATGGACTCCAGAGAAGTAAAGAAAGGGAGTCTTTTTGTATGTGTAAAAGGGTATACGGTGGATGGCCACGATTTTGCGCAAAAAGCAGTAGAAAACGGCGCAGCGGCTATTGTGGCAGAAAGAGAGGTCGATGTGAATGTTCCTGTTATTATTGTCCGGCAGTCACTTCGCGCGCTCAGCGTTTTGTCTGATGCGTTTTACGGACAGCCGACGAAGAAGCTTCAGCTGATTGGCATAACAGGGACAAACGGCAAAACATCAACGACCCACATGGTTGATGAGATTCTGAAAAAAGCGGGAAAACGCACAGGCTTGATCGGTACAATGTACATGAAAATCGGAGACGAAACACTTCCTGTTAAAAACACGACTCCGGAAAGCGTCACGCTGCAGAAAACGTTTAAGAAAATGAATGACAAGCACGTTGACACTGCAATCATGGAGGTTTCTTCCCACGCTTTGTCTTTAGGACGCGTCCATGGCTGTGATTATGATATTGCCGTGTTTACGAATTTAACACAGGACCATCTGGACTATCATAAAACGATGGATGAGTACCGGCATGCAAAAAGCTTGCTCTTTTCCCAACTTGGCGGGGCTTTCAACCATGAACATCCAAAGCGTGCCGTCCTGAATGCTGACGATGAGGCGAGCGCTTATTTTGAAAAGGTAACAGCTGCGCATATCTCTACATACGGAATTAAAAACAATGCTGATGTGATGGCGAAGAACATCCGTATCACTGCACAGGGCACAAGCTTTGAACTCGTGACAAACAAAGGCACGAAGCACATCACGATGTCTCTCGTCGGACAATTTAATGTGTATAACGTGCTGGCCGCTGTTGCGACATGTATTGCAGCAGGCATACCGTTTGAAATCATCACTGAGGCTGTTGAAGAATTGCATGGTGTAAGAGGCCGTTTTGAATTGGTCAATCAGCAGCAGGAGTTTCCTGTCATTGTAGACTACGCGCACACACCGGACAGCCTTGAAAATGTGCTGGAGACATGCAGAGATATGACGGAAGGAAAGCTATTTGTCGTTGTCGGCTGCGGAGGAGACAGAGATAAGACGAAGCGCCCGAAAATGGCTAAAATTGCTGTGGAGCTGGCTGACGAGCCGATTTTCACGTCAGATAACCCGAGAAGCGAAGATCCTCGCGCGATTTTAAGAGATATGGAAGCCGGAGTAGAGAACGCATACTATCACAGTATTGCAAACCGCGAGCAGGCGATCTTTTTCGCAATTGCCAATGCCAAAAAAGGCGACGTTGTCCTCATTGCCGGAAAAGGACATGAAACCTATCAGCAGATCGGAAATGAAACTTTCGATTTTGATGATGCTGAAGTAGCGGCGAGAGCCATTGTTGAACTCAATAAGAATAAGACGAATTCATAGGAAAGAGATGTTACTGAATAATGGAGCTTGAAAAGATTTTTCATATGGAAAAAAATCATGAATATGATAACTACGTATGTCGTTTGAAAGAAACAGGAGGAGAAAAGGACAATGCTTGAGCAAGTCATTCTGTTTACAATTTTAATGGGGTTTTTAATTAGTGTTCTGCTCTCTCCGATTCTTATTCCGTTTTTAAGAAGATTAAAATTCGGCCAGAGTATTAGAGAAGAAGGACCGAAATCACATCAGAAAAAATCAGGGACACCGACAATGGGCGGGGTCATGATCATACTTTCTATCATAGTGACAACAATTGTTATGACACAGAAGTTTTCAGAAATAAGCCCCGAAATGGTGCTGCTTCTGTTTGTTACGCTAGGCTACGGTTTGCTTGGCTTTTTAGATGATTACATCAAGGTTGTCATGAAGCGCAATCTTGGGTTGACATCAAAGCAAAAGCTGATCGGACAAATTATTATTGCAGTTGTATTTTACGCTGTGTATCATTACTACAATTTTGCGACGGATATTCGCATTCCTGGAACTGACTTATCATTTGATCTTGGCTGGGCTTACTTTATCCTTGTGCTCTTTATGCTTGTCGGCGGATCAAACGCAGTTAACCTGACTGACGGCCTTGACGGGTTATTATCCGGTACTGCGGCGATTGCCTTTGGCGCCTTTGCCATTCTGGCATGGAATCAATCTCAATATGACGTAGCGATTTTCTCAGTTGCCGTTGTCGGTGCAGTTCTGGGCTTCCTTGTATTTAATGCTCATCCGGCCAAAGTTTTTATGGGAGATACGGGATCGCTTGCATTGGGAGGAGCCATCGTTACCATTGCCATTTTAACGAAATTAGAGATCCTGCTGGTTATCATCGGCGGTGTATTCGTTATCGAGACATTATCCGTTATTTTGCAGGTCATCAGCTTTAAAACGACAGGTAAACGAATCTTTAAAATGAGTCCGCTTCATCACCATTATGAGCTTGTCGGCTGGTCTGAATGGAGAGTAGTCGTGACGTTTTGGACTGCGGGACTTTTGCTTGCCGTTTTAGGAATTTACATCGAGGTGTGGTTATAAGTGGAAAATGATCAATTTTTACAGAAACAGCATTTTTTAATTCTTGGGCTTGCGAAAAGCGGATATGCGGCGGCCTCCATTCTTCATGAAAAAGGCATTTATGTTGCAGTCAATGATCAAAAGCCTTTTGAAGAAAATGAACCGGCACAAAAGCTTTCTGAAAAAGGAATCGAAGTTGTTTGCGGAGAGCATCCAGTTTCTCTGTTTGATCAGCATCAAATCACGATTCTGATCAAAAACCCGGGAATTCCTTATGAAAATATTATGGTTCAGGAAGCGGAGAAACGAGGCATTCCGGTTTGGACGGAAATTGAGCTCGCTTACTACCTGACCAGCGCCAAGTTTATCGGGATTACCGGATCGAACGGTAAAACGACCACGACAACGCTAATTTACGAAATGCTCAAAGCTGACTCGCAAAAAGCACTGATTGCCGGAAACATCGGCACAGTCGCAAGTGAGGTTGCCTATCATGCTGATGGAGATGAATGGATCGTTACTGAACTGTCTTCGTTTCAGCTGATGGGAACACACGCTTTCAGACCGGAAATCAGCCTGATTTTAAATGTATTTGACGCCCATCTGGATTATCACCATACGCGCGAAAACTATGAAAAAGCGAAACAGAAAGTGTACCTTCATCAGACTGCTTCAGATAAAGCTATTGTCAACCAGGATGATGAAACCGTCGTGCGTCTTGCTGAAGCCGGAAAAGCCGAAATCGTCCCATTTTCAGTCAGCAAAACGCTTGAACAGGGCGCATATGTAAAAGACAGTATGATTATGTTTAACGGCGAAGCCATTCTTCCTCTGGAAGAGGTTGTGCTGCCCGGTGCTCATAACCTGGAGAACATTTTAGCAGCTATTGCAGTTGCGAAAACGGCAGGAGCATCCAATGAGGCGGTTAAAAAGGTGCTGACAAGCTTTACTGGTGTGAAGCACCGCCTCCAATATGTCACAACTGTGAATGGCCGCAAATTTTATAACGACAGTAAAGCAACAAACATTCTGGCGACAAGCAAGGCGCTTTCAGCTTTTGATAAGCCGGTTATTCTGCTTGCGGGCGGACTGGATCGCGGAAATGGTTTTGATGACTTGAAACCTTATATGAAGCATGTCAAAGCAGTGCTTACATTTGGCCAGACGGCGCCAAAACTCGAGAAACTCGGCAATGAACTGGGAATACAACATGTCAAACGTGTCGATAATGTTGAACAAGCAGTATCTGCGGCGTTTGCGCTCTCAAATGAAGGAGATGTCATCCTGCTGTCACCCGCGTGTGCGAGCTGGGATCAATTCAAAACATTTGAAGAACGCGGTGACATGTTTATAGATGCCGTGCATATGCTTAAGTAAGGGCTTGTCTTGAAGTAAATCGGCAGCCCTAATGACTTTAAGCTTGGGGTGTCGATTGCTTTGACTACTAAAAAAACATCGCCTGATTTGTTATTGGTCATCATTACGTTATTATTATTAACAATCGGATTAATTATGGTGTACAGTGCGAGTGCGGTATGGGCGGATTATAAATTTGACGACTCATTCTTTTTCGCGAAACGGCAGCTTTTGTTTGCGGGAATCGGCGTCATTGCTATGTTTTTTATCATGAATGTTGATTATTGGACTTGGAGGACCTGGTCCAAATTGCTGATGGTTATCTGCTTTTTCCTTCTGGTGCTTGTTTTGATACCGGGCGTCGGAATGGTGCGGAACGGTTCAAGAAGCTGGATCGGAGTCGGAGCATTCAGCATACAGCCTTCAGAGTTTATGAAGCTT
The DNA here is from genome assembly GCF_038050295.1 of Bacillus sp. FSL R5-0603. Taxonomy (NCBI): domain Bacteria; kingdom Bacillati; phylum Bacillota; class Bacilli; order Caryophanales; family Bacillaceae; genus Bacillus; species Bacillus sp. FSL R5-0603. The sequence continues at coordinate 1,491,103 of NZ_JBBOYP010000001.1, forward strand.
GCGATGATTGCATTCCTTGCTAAATTTCTCTCTGAAAAACAAAAAAACATCACATCGTTCAGACGGGGGTTCGTCCCCGCACTTGGCATCGTGTTTTCAGCATTTTTGATTATCATGTGCCAGCCTGACCTCGGAACGGGGACAGTAATGGTCGGAACTTGTATTGTCATGATTTTTGTAGCCGGCGCGCGGATCGCCCATTTCGTCTTTCTCGGGCTGATCGGCCTCAGCGGATTTGTCGGGCTCGTACTATCGGCTCCATATCGAATTAAACGGATTACCTCATACTTAAATCCATGGGAAGATCCGCTCGGAAGCGGATTTCAGATCATTCAATCGCTTTATGCAGTGGGGCCCGGCGGGTTGTTCGGAATGGGGCTCGGACAAAGCAGACAGAAGTTCTTTTATCTGCCTGAGCCGCAAACAGACTTTATTTTCGCCATCTTGTCAGAGGAGCTGGGTTTTATCGGGGGAACACTTATTTTGCTCCTCTTCAGCGTCCTGCTGTGGAGAGGAATCAGAATTGCGCTTGGTGCCCCTGATCTGTACGGAAGCTTTGTCGCAGTCGGCATTATTTCAATGATTGCCATTCAAGTCATGATAAATATCGGCGTAGTCACGGGCCTGATTCCTGTAACAGGCATCACGCTCCCGTTTTTGAGCTACGGAGGCTCTTCATTGACTCTAATGCTGATGGCAGTTGGTGTGCTGCTGAATGTAAGCCGCTATTCGAGGTATTAACGAATGTATGTCCAAGCTTCCTTTCTAACATGAAGCTTGGAAACAATTGATGCGATAACCCTGTCCAACAAAACAGGGTTATCGTTATGTTATAGAGAAACTTAGACTGGGGGAAAAGAAATGCGAATTGCAATAAGCGGAGGCGGTACAGGGGGACATATTTATCCTGCGCTTGCTTTTATTAAAGAAGTGCAAAGACGTCATCCTAATGTGGAATTTTTATATATTGGAACAGAAAACGGGCTGGAGAAAAAAATTGTTGAGCGGGAGAATATACCGTTTCGTTCAATTGAAATTACAGGATTTAAAAGAAAATTGTCATTTGAAAATGTCAAGACTGTGATGCGTTTTCTGAAGGGCGTCAAAAAGAGTAAATCGTATTTAGCGGAATTTAAGCCCGATGCCGTAATTGGAACGGGCGGTTATGTATGCGGGCCGGTTGTCTATGCCGCTGCGAAAATGGGAATTCCGACTATTGTCCATGAACAAAACAGCCTGCCGGGCATCACGAATAAGTTTCTTTCAAAATATGTTAATAAAGTAGCGATTTGTTTTGAAGAAGCGAAATCACATTTTCCTAGCGAGAAAGTTGTATTTACGGGAAACCCGAGAGCCTCTGAAGTCGTCTCAATAAAGACGGGACGATCAATGGCTGAATTTGGGCTTTCTGAAGAGAAAAAAACGGTCTTAATTTTCGGTGGAAGCCGAGGCGCTGCACCGATTAACCGCGCTGTCATTGACATGCAGGATGCGCTGAAAACAAGAGACTATCAAGTGCTGTATATCACCGGCGAAGTTCACTATGAAAAAGTAATGAATGAGCTGAAAAGCAAGGGTGCCGCTGATAATATGGTCACAAAGCCGTTTCTTCATCAAATGCCTGAGTATTTAAAGGCCATTGATGTCATTGTGGCCAGAGCCGGTGCGACAACGATTGCGGAAATTACTGCTCTCGGAATCCCAAGTGTTCTGATCCCGAGTCCATATGTGACAGCGAATCACCAAGAGGTCAATGCGAGATCTCTTGGCCAGCATGATGCGGCGATTGTACTGAAAGAAACAGAGCTCAGCGGGGAGAAGCTGATTGAAGCGCTAGACCGGATTGTACTGAATGAGCAAACGTTAAAGGAAATGAGCGAACGAACAAAGTCACTCGGTGTTCCTGACGCGGCTGCCCGTTTATACAGCGTACTCGAGGAATTAAAAAAATAGTAGAAAAGCAAATGGAATGCGGAGGTTTACGATGGAGAAAGTGATACAGGAATTAAAAGAACGCGAAGTCGGCAAGGTTCTTGCAAATGAACCGCTCGCGAATCATACAACGATGAAAATCGGCGGACCTGCGGATGTATTGGTCATTCCAAGTAGTGTAGATGCTGTTAAAGACATCATGGACGTGATTAAAAAATATGATGTGAAGTGGACAGTCATCGGCCGCGGATCAAATCTTCTTGTTTTAGATGAAGGAATTAGAGGCGTAGTAATCAAGCTGGGTGCGGGTCTTGACCACTTGGAGCTTGAAGGGGAGCAAGTAACAGTCGGAGGCGGTTATTCAGTGGTCCGCCTTGCTACATCATTGAGCAAAAAAGGCCTGTCCGGTTTGGAATTTGCTGCCGGCATTCCAGGATCAGTCGGCGGAGCGGTTTATATGAATGCCGGCGCTCACGGTTCTGATATGAGCGAGATCCTCGTCAAAGCGCATATTTTGTTTGAAGACGGAACGATTGAGTGGCTGACAAATAAGCAGATGGATTTCAGCTACAGGACATCTGTACTGCAAAAGAAACGCCCGGGCGTTTGCCTTGAAGCTGTTTTGCAGCTGGAGCAGAAGGATAAGGAATCAATCGTTCAGCAAATGCAAAGCAATAAAGACTATAGAAAAAATACACAGCCGTATTCAAGCCCTTGTGCGGGAAGCATATTCAGAAATCCGCTTCCGAATCATGCCGGGAACCTTGTAGAAAAAGCAGGCTTGAAAGGATATCAAATCGGCGGTGCAAAGATATCGGAGATGCACGGAAACTTCATCGTCAATGCGGGGGGAGCATCAGCAAAAGATGTGCTTGATCTCATTGACCATGTGAAAAAGACAATCCGTGAAAAATACGAGATTGATATGCACACAGAGGTTGAAATCATCGGTGGAAATCGCTGATTCAAGTTCTGACTGAAGCTGTTCATATGATATACTGTAAGCAAACGACAAACGGCATCATAGTATGCCGTTTGTTTTGGAATAGACAGACTTTTAACAGCTGTTTCATTTGAATGAGGTGAACAGGCAATGAACCCGGGTCAAGACCGAGAAAAAATCGTTAACATTGAAGAGCGGATCCCTAAAATTAAAGAGCAGAGGAAACAAAAGGCAAACCGCCGTCTCATTTCATTTATTATGCTCTTTTTTATTATGGTGCTGATCATTGTGTACCTGCAAACACCAATCAGTAAAGTATCAACAATCTCTGTTACAGGGAATGAAAATGTATCAAAAAAGGAAATTATCGACCTTTCCGATATTAACAGCGGAGATACTGAGTTTTGGAGTTTGGACAAGCAAAAAACAGAAAAGAAGATTCAGCAAAATAAATTAGTGAAAAAAGCGGAGATCAGCAAATCGCTTCCTAATAAAATCAACATTGCAATCGAAGAATATAAAGCGATTGCTTATTTAGAAAAAGACGATGTGTATTATGAAGTGCTTGAAAACGGCTCAGTTCTGCCAAACGAAGTAACGCCGGATGATGCCGGACCGATTTTAGTGAATTGGACAAACGCGAAGAAGCGGTCTCAAATGGCCAAGCAGCTTGATGCGTTGTCAAATTCGTTAAAACAGTCGATTTCAGAAATTTATTATACGCCTGTAAAAATGGATGAAAACCGTATTAAGTTGTACATGAACGACGGTTATGTTGTCACTGCATCTATTAAAACGTTTGCCGACCGAATGAAGACGTATCCTTCTATCATTTCTCAGCTAAGCAGCAATAAAAAAGGAATCATTCATTTAGAAGTTGCCACCTATTTTGAAGAGTTTGGGAAAAACGATAAAGCTGCTAAAAAGGAAGATGAAAATTGAGGGGCAAATCAGCAGTCCTTCTTTCCTTGATTATGCTTATCGCAGGCTTTTTGATTTCATTTTCTTTTCAAATGACAAAAGAAAACAACAAAAGCGCGGCTGAGACGGAAGAGTGGAAAAAAGAATATGCGCTGAGAGATGAACTTCTGAAACAAGAGAAAGAAAATAAGAAGCTTGAAAAAGAATTATATCAAAAGCAAAACAAAGTCCGCCAGGCGGAAAATAAGCTGAAGAAAGAGAAGACGGAATACTATAATGTCCTCGAAGATACAGAAAAATACAGGATGTATATTGGGGAAGTCGGTGTGCAGGGAGAAGGCGTTGAGGTGACATTGGAAGATGCGTCATACATACCGGAAGGGGAGAATGTGAATAGTTACATCGTTCACGAAAGCCATATCTTCCAAGTAGTAAACGAACTGTATATCTCAGGAGCGGCAGCTGTCGCCGTTAATGGACAGCGTTTGACGCATGATTCGTATATCAAATGCAATGGTCCTGTGGTAACGGTAGACGGGGTGCAGCATCCCGCTCCGTTTACGGTATCCGCTATTGGAGATCCGGATGTCCTGCTGCCCTCGTTAAATATCGCAGGAGGCCTAATTGATCAGCTGTCAATGGATCATATTTCTGTGTCGGCAGAAAAAGAGAAAAACGTACAAATGAAACCGATTCTGAAAACGAAGGAATGACTGAAAAAGCGGGTGAAATAGATTGAAAATAAAGCGTTCCTTCATAAGCATCAGTGTGCTTATGGTCATCTTCGGCCTGATGATATCTGTTCAGTTTAATTCGTTAAAGCACCCCAAAGTCCGGGATACAAGAGATATGTGGGATATTAGGGAAGAGCTGACATCAGAGCAGAAGAAGCAGGAAAAGCTGCTGGCTGAAATAAACAAATATGACAAACTGCTGAATAGCTATTCGCAAACGAAAGAAATGACAAAAGAAACCGCGCTAAATAATACCTTGCAATCCTTAAAAAAAACAGCCGGCATGACCGATATAACAGGTAGCGGAATTGTCATTACGATTTCCCCGCTTTTTTCTGAAAGCTTAACAGGAGAGCCGGTCGAAAATCCGCCTCCGGATTTGCTGAAAAAGCTGATTAATGAACTCAACTCCTACGGTGCAGAGCATATCTCGATTAACGAGCGAAGAGTTGTGAATCATACAGTCATCAGAGATATAAACGGCACTACAAAAATAGACGGATACGCCCTTGACGATTATCCTTTAACAGTAAAAGTGCTTGCCAAAGATCCGGACATGTTACACAGCAGAGTGAAGGGGTCAGGCCTTGAGGATCTTTTTGCATCTGAAAATTTAGCATTAAAAGCCGGTAAATCTGAAAGCAAACTAACATTAAAAGCATATGACAGACCACTGGACGTACAACAGCTGAAACTGCTTAAAGACTGAAAAGGAGGAGAATTGTCATGTGGCTGCCCGTGTTGGGACTGGTGCTCGGAATAGCGATTGGACTAATGACAAACTTAACGATACCGAGTGAATACTCAAACTATTTATCGCTTGCGGTGCTTGCCGCACTTGATACATTAATCGGCGGAATCAGGGCGCATTTACAAGGTACATATGATGAAATGGTATTTGTTTCCGGTTTCTTTTTTAATATTATATTGGCAATAAGTTTAGCTTTTCTGGGAGTCCATCTTGGTGTAGACTTGTATTTAGCAGGTATATTCGCATTTGGAGTCAGATTATTTCAGAATATAGCCGTTATCAGAAGAAATCTACTAACAAAGTGGACTCTTTCTAAAAAAAATAAAAAAAATGTGATATAAAAGAGGATATACATAGGATATAACGAATATTTTCAATAAACATAAAATGTGAAAAGCACATAAAAATATTCTGTTGTTATTTTTTGTTACACACTTGTAAAGCCACATTCATTGTATTGTTGTTCCGCAAATAATAGAATAGAAATGATCGAAATGTGAGGAGGTGCCATAGAATGAACAACAATGAACTTTACGTCAGTCTTGACATCGGTACGTCCAATACAAAAGTGATCGTCGGAGAAATGACAGATGATTCCCTTAATATTATCGGTGTGGGAAATGTACCGTCTGAAGGGTTGAAAAAAGGCTCAATCGTTGATATAGATGAGACCGTTCATTCTATAAGAAAAGCGTTTGACCAAGCTGAAAGAATGGTAGGTTTTCCGCTTAGAAAAGCTATTGTCGGCGTTAATGGAAATTATATCAATATTCAAGATACAAACGGTGTTGTAGCAGTTTCCAGTGAAAATAAAGAAATTCAGGTTGAAGATGTACGCCGTGTCATGGAGGCGGCACAGGTTGTTTCAGTACCGCACGAACAGCTGATTGTTGACGTCATTCCTAAACAGTTTATCGTAGATGGAAGAGATGAAATCACCGACCCGAAAAAAATGCTGGGTGTGCGTTTAGAAGTAGAGGGCACCTTGATCACCGGTTCAAAAACAATCTTACATAACTTACTCCGCTGCGTTGAAAGAGCTGGTATTGAAATAACTGATATTTGCCTTCAGCCGCTGGCAGCCGGTTCTGCTGCATTATCAAAGGACGAGAAAAACCTTGGTGTGGCTCTCATTGATATAGGGGGAGGGTCAACAACCATTGCCGTATTCCAGAACGGACATCTCACTTCTACCCGTGTCATTCCTCTCGGAGGCGAAAATATCACCAAAGATATCTCCATCGGATTGAGAACGTCAACAGAAGAAGCAGAACGCGTGAAAAAGCAATTTGGACATGCCTACTATGACGAAGCCTCGGAAGATGAAATATTTGAGGTAACCGTTATAGGCACCAATCAAAAACAAACATTTACACAGCAAGAAGCAGCGAATATCATTGAAGCGAGAGTAGAAGAAATTCTTGAAATTGTTTCAGAAGAGCTTCGCAGTATGGGAATTACCGATCTGCCGGGAGGCTTCGTGCTGACAGGAGGACAAGCAGCTATGCCGGGTGTCATGTCTTTGGCACAGGATGTGCTGCAAAACAATGTCAGAGTGGCAAGCCCGAATTATATCGGTGTAAGAGATCCTCAATATATGACGGGAGTGGGCCTGATCCAATTCGCCTGCCGGAATGCAAGAATCCAAGGCAGAAAAATAGGCTTTAAGATGCCTGAAGAAGCGATACAGGAAATCGCAGTCTCATCATCTGAGGAACAAGAGCAGCATCATCACCAAAATGAGGTGCAGCAGCGGCCAAAAGGAAAACAAAAAACACAAGCCGAACATAATAAACAGAGCAAAATGAAAAAACTATTAAGCATGTTTTGGGAATAGATAGATAGTCATTCGGCAGATTAGGAGGATTTAGCATGTTGGAGTTCGAAACAAACATAGACGGCTTAGCATCAATTAAAGTAATCGGAGTAGGAGGCGGCGGTAACAACGCCGTTAACCGAATGATTGAAAATGAAGTGCAAGGAGTAGAGTATATCGCGGTAAACACGGACGCTCAAGCTCTTAACCTGTCAAAAGCAGAAGTGAAAATGCAAATCGGCGCAAAGCTGACTAGAGGATTGGGAGCAGGTGCGAATCCAGAAGTCGGGAAAAAAGCCGCTGAAGAAAGCAAAGAGCAGATTGAAGAAGCACTTAAAGGTGCTGACATGGTATTCGTGACAGCTGGTATGGGCGGCGGAACAGGAACAGGTGCCGCACCGGTTATCGCACAAATCGCGAAAGACTTAGGCGCATTAACTGTCGGCGTTGTGACAAGACCGTTTACCTTCGAAGGACGCAAAAGACAGCTTCAGGCTGCAGGCGGAATCTCGGCAATGAAAGAAGCGGTGGATACACTGATCGTGATCCCGAACGACCGTATCCTTGAAATAGTTGATAAAAACACACCGATGCTTGAAGCATTCCGTGAAGCGGATAACGTACTTCGCCAAGGGGTTCAAGGTATTTCTGACTTGATTGCTACACCTGGTCTTATCAACCTTGACTTTGCTGATGTGAAAACAATCATGTCAAACAAAGGATCTGCTTTGATGGGTATCGGTATTGCTACTGGGGAAAATCGCGCGGCAGAGGCAGCAAAAAAAGCAATTTCCAGCCCGCTTCTTGAAGCGGCCATTGACGGTGCACAAGGCGTCCTCATGAACATCACTGGAGGAACAAACCTCAGCCTATATGAGGTTCAGGAAGCAGCAGACATTGTCGCTTCGGCGTCTGATCAAGACGTAAACATGATTTTCGGATCTGTTATTAATGAAAATCTAAAAGATGAGATTGTGGTGACAGTGATTGCAACCGGCTTTATCGAACAAGAGAAGGACGTGACGAAGCCTCAGCGTCCAAGCTTAAATCAAAGCATCAAAACACACAATCAAAGTGTTCCGAAGCGTGAGCAAAAACGTGAGGAGCCTCAGCAGCAGAACACAGTAAGCCGTCATACTTCACAGCCGGCTGATGATACGCTTGACATCCCGACATTCTTAAGAAACCGTAATAAACGCGGCTAATGTAAAGGACAAAATCGTTTTCGATTTTGTCCTTTTTTGTTTTTCTCTTCACACTTTCCTTCTTATAAGGTCTTTTTCCCTATTGTTTCCTTCTCTTAGTAATAAAACAGATAATTAGACCTATTTATTTTTGTGACATTTTTATCATTTTCATATATATGGAAATTGAATGACATGAAACGACAATATCTGTAATTCAGATTGTCTACAGTTAATATACAGCGATGTTCTGACAAACCATTCATTATTAAAAGGAGGGACGACACTTTTTTTAAAAAGCATGTTGAAAAAGGGGGATGAAAATGAAGAAAAAAACGAAAAACAGACTCATCAGCTCTGTTTTAAGTACAGTTGTCATCAGTTCACTGCTGTTTCCGGGAGCAGCCGGGGCAAGCAGTAAAGTCACCTCACCTTCTGTTAAAAAGGAGCTTCAATCTGCGGAATCCATTCAAAACAAGATTTCGAGTTCATTAAAGAAAAGCTTTAAAAAGAAAGAAAAAACGACTTTTCTGATTAAATTTAAAGATCAGGCTAACACAGAAAAAGCGGCAAAAGCTGCTGTTAAAAAAGCGAAATCGAAGAAGCTGTCTGCCGCTAAGACGGAATATCAAAAGCGTTCTGCTGTTGTGTCATCTTTAAAAGTCACAGCCGATGAATCCCAGCAAGATGTCCTAAAATACTTGAACACCCAGAAAGATAAAGGAAATGCAGACCAAATTCATTCTTATTATGTGGTGAACGGGATTGCTGTTCATGCCTCAAAAGAGGTTATGGAAAAAGTGGCGCAGTTTCCCGAAGTGGAAAAGGTGCTTTCTAATGAGAAACGGCAGCTTTTTAAGTCATCCTCCCCATTTAATATGAAAAAAGTACAGAAAGCTATTAAAGCAACTGACGGTGTGGAATGGAATGTAGACCAAATCGATGCCCCAAAAGCTTGGGCACTTGGATATGATGGAACTGGCACGGTTGTTGCGTCCATTGATACCGGGGTGGAATGGAATCATCCGGCATTAAAAGAGAAATATCGCGGATATAATCCGGAAAATCCTAATGAGCCTGAAAATGAAATGAACTGGTATGATGCCGTAGCAGGCGAGGCAAGCCCTTATGATGATTTGGCTCATGGAACCCATGTGACAGGCACGATGGTGGGCTCTGAACCTGATGGAACAAATCAAATCGGTGTAGCGCCTGGCGCAAAATGGATTGCTGTTAAAGCGTTCTCTGAAGATGGCGGTACTGATGCTGACATTTTGGAAGCTGGTGAATGGGTTTTAGCACCAAAGGACGCGGAAGGAAATCCCCACCCGGAAATGGCTCCTGATGTTGTCAATAACTCATGGGGAGGGGGCTCTGGACTTGATGAATGGTACAGAGACATGGTCAATGCCTGGCGTGCGGCCGATATTTTCCCTGAGTTTTCAGCGGGGAATACGGATCTCTTTATTCCCGGCGGGCCTGGTTCTATCGCAAATCCGGCAAACTATCCGGAATCGTTTGCAACTGGAGCGACTGATATCAATAAAAAGCTCGCTGACTTTTCTCTTCAAGGGCCATCTCCATATGATGAAATAAAGCCGGAAATATCTGCACCGGGCGTAAATATTCGTTCATCCGTTCCCGGTCAGACATATGAGGATGGATGGGACGGCACATCAATGGCAGGGCCGCATGTATCCGCTGTTGCTGCACTGCTAAAACAGGCGAATGCCTCACTTTCTGTTGATGAGATGGAGGATATATTAACCAGCACGGCTGAACCGCTCACGGATTCAACATTTCCTGATTCACCGAATAACGGATATGGCCATGGTCTGGTGAATGCTTTTGATGCTGTATCCGCTGTTACAGATGGTTTAGGGAAAGCAGAAGGTCAAGTTTCTGTAGAGGGGGATGACCAAGAGCCTCCTGTCTATCAGCATGAGAAAGTAACTGAAGCTTATGAAGGTGGCAGCCTGCCACTGACTTTGACAGCTGAAGACAATGTGAGTGTGACATCTGTAAAGCTGTCCTACAAGCTTGATCAAGGTGAATGGACGGAAATAACGGCTAAACGAATCAGCGGTGATCATCTAAAAGGAACGTATCAAGCAGAGATCCCAGACATAAAAGGAACTAAACTAAGCTATAAGTGGATAATTCACGATTTTGGCGGTCATCTCGTTTCATCTGACGTATACGATGTAACAGTGAAACCAAGCATCACGGCGGGATATAAGCAGGACTTTGAAACTGCACCCGGCGGCTGGGTTGCGAGCGGAACAAATAATAACTGGGAATGGGGAGTTCCGTCAACTGGTCCAAATACAGCAGCATCCGGAGAAAAAGTATATGGAACGAATTTGACAGGAAATTATGCCAACTCAGCAAACATGAACCTTGTTATGCCTCCTATTAAAGCACCTGATTCAGGAAGTCTGTTCCTTCAATTTAAAAGCTGGCACAATTTAGAGGATGATTTTGATTACGGCTACGTTTTTGTTCTTCCGGAAGGTGAAAAGAATTGGGAGCAGGCTGGTGTATATAACGGAAAGACATCAAGCTGGACGGATGAAGAAATTGATTTATCGGCTTATAAAGGCCAAAACATTCAAGTGATGTTTAACCTTCAATCTGATGAAAGCATTGCAAAAGAGGGCTGGTATATTGATGATGTAGTGCTTTCTGACAAATCAGCCGGAAAAACAGTCAAAAAGAATAAGCTGGGCGTCGAAAAGCCGTCTGGAAAACAAAAGAAAAAGTCAGTAAATCCGAAAAAGGCTAAGCCATCTGCAAACACAGCGGTAAAACATCAGAACAAGGCTATACAGCCTCAAGTTTTGCCGCTCAGGGCACAAGTCAGTGTAGTGGAAACAGGAAAATCAACATATTCAGATCAATCCACAGGGCAGTACACGCTGAAGCACAAAGCGGGAGACTATACGCTTATGGCAGAAGCATATGGTTATCAGTCGAAAACACAAAAAGTATCTTTAATGACGGATCAGACGACACAAGCTAATTTTACGTTAGAAGAGATGAAGAAGGGCACATTAAAAGGCACGGTCATCAATAAAACGACAGGAGAGCCGGTAAAAGGCGCTTCCGTTTATGTTGTAGAGGATGCTGCGGTGGAACCGGCTATGACAAACGACAAAGGTGAATATACGCTGGAGGCCTATGAAGGCGCTTATACGATTAAAGTCGCTGCACCGGGTTATTACAGTGATGAATTTTCCGTTGAGTTAAAAGGTGATGTTACAAAAGAAACTGCATTGAAGCCTTTCGTCGGTTATCCGGGTGAAATTGCATATGATGACGGAACGGCGGAGAATGCCAATTCCTATTTTGCGGCTGGTAACGGATGGGCGGTCAAAATGACGCTCGCTGACGGCAAGGACAAAGGCATGCTTACAGGAGGGCTGTTCAGATTCTGGGATACAGAGTTCCCTGATCCCGGCGGCACAGAGTTTAAGGTTGAGGTATACGATGCTACAGGAAAAGACGGAGCACCGGGCAAGAAAATTGCAGGGCCATTTAACGCGGAAGCTCTTCGCAATGGCGAGTGGACTAAGGTAGATCTCAGTTCAAAAGGGATTATGGTCGATAGAGACTTTTATCTCGTGTATATCCAGTCGAAACCTGATCCGTATTCACCTGGATTGGCAATGGATGAAACCGGCCAGAATTCCGGCCGCAACTGGCAGTATATAGATGGAAAATGGCAGCCAGGTGACAAAGCGGACGGCAACTATATGATTCGCGCATTAGTTGATTACGAAGCTGCTGTACCTGAGATTATTTCACCGACAGACAAGTCATACACAAATAAGGAGAACGTCACTGTAAAAGGAAACGCTTCACCTGGTACAACGGTACACATTTATAATGATGAGAAAGAAGCAGGAGAAACAAAAACTGCCGCGGACGGCACGTTCCAGACAGGCATCACACTCAGCAAGGGTGAAAATAAGCTGACGGCAACTGCATCAACAGATAACGGAACAACGGATGCCTCCATCCCGATCACGGTCACGCTTGATCAAGAAAAGCCTGAATTAACACTGGACAATCCAAAGGATGGCGAGAAAACAAATAAAGAAACGCTGACTGTCAAAGGGGCTGTATCCGATGACAATCTGAAAGACGTCAAGGTGAATGGCAAAAAAGCAACAATAACTGATGGTTCATACTCAGCCCGTATTCTTTTGGAGAATGGAAGCAATGAAATCAAGGTGATTGCTACAGACTTAGCAGGCAACAAAACAACGAAAAAGGCTGTCATTGATGTCAATTTTGACAAGCCTGTCATTTCCGGCTTAATTCCGGGAGAGGATAAAAACTTAAAAGCCGGTGAATCTGTGAAAATCGCTTTCTCAAGCGCTGAGGATTTAGATGCAACGTTTATCATTCGTATGCCGCTGACCAATGCAAGAGCGAGTGTGCAAAATGCCACCGAACTCCCGTTAAGAGAAATTTCTCCGGGAAGATATGAAGGCTATTGGACAGCCACTTCTTCTATTAAAGCAAAAGGAGCAAAAGTAGAAGTGATCGTCCGAGATGATTATGGAAATGAAACAAGAAAAACTGCGAATGGAAAACTTAATATCAACACAGAAAATTAAGTGGAAAAAAGCTGCCGTCATTGGCAGCTTTTTTTATATCCTCTCATTATACTTCCTCGACAAATTAAGCAGATTTCCCTGAAAAATTGTATTTTCCTCTCAACATTAATTGACAGACTTTCCCACAGAGCTTGCTTTATACTTATGAAGCAAGAAGGGGAACAGCGTGAGGCAAGAAAGAAAGGAGTCAGATGTGAAAATCTATTTAGATGTCATTTGGCTGTTAAACTTTTGTTTTGATGCACTTTTGCTTTTGCTCACGGCATTTATTTTAAAACGGCATGTAAAAAAAAGAAGACTGGTAGGCGGAGCGTTCATCGGTTCCAGTATTGTCCTTTTGATGTTTACTCCTTTTTCGCCGATTGTTGAACATCCGGCTGGGAAGCTAGCTTTTTCAGTTGTAATTGTGGTGGTGACATTTGGCTTTAAAAGATTTCGGTTTTTCTTTCAAAATTTGTTTTCCTTTTATTTTGCCACTTTTTTAATGGGGGGAGGAATTATCGGGGCCCATTCTTTGCTGCAGTCAAATTCTATTGTTCAAAACGGTGTTATGATTACCAATCAAACAGGGTTTGGAGACCCGATCAGCTGGTTGTTTATTGTTGGAGGCTTTCCAGTATTATGGTTTTTTTCTAAAAGAAGAATTGAAGATATTGAAACAAAAAACATTCAATATGATGAACGAGTCAGCGTGCAGGCAGATTTGGGCAGCCAAACACTTCATGTCAGAGGCCTGATTGATTCCGGTAATCAGCTGTACGATCCTCTTACAAAAACACCGGTAATGATCATTTACATTGATAAACTGGAGCCGATTTTCGGAACAGCCGAAACGATGATCATTCGAAACACAGACCCATTGGAAGCCATCGAACAGCTCGATGATTCCTTTCGCTTTTTAGATAAAATGAGGTTGATTCCATACAGGGGAGTTGGTCAGCAAAATCAATTTTTATTATGCGTTAAACCGGATCACGTAACGATTATGACAAAAGAAGAAATGATTTCTGCAGATAAATGTTTAATCGGCATCAGCACAACAAAGCTGTCGGCAGATGGAGAGTTTGACGCGATTATTCATCCGAAAATGCTTTCGGGCAAGGCTGTCAAACACGTTTCATAATGTTCGCAAATGTCCGTTACTTATCATACTCAAACGGCGTGACATTTAGAAGGGAGAGGAAGATGAAAAAACTGAAATTACGGTTGACGCACCTCTGGTATAAGCTGCTGATGAAACTTGGGCTGAAAAGTGATGAAGTCTATTACATAGGCGGGAGTGAAGCCCTGCCGCCTCCATTATCTAAAGATGAGGAGCAGGTTTTGTTAATGAAGCTCCCAAACGGCGATCAGGCGGCGCGCGCCATTCTAATTGAACGCAATTTGCGTCTGGTCGTATATATCGCCCGTAAATTTGAAAATACGGGAATTAATATAGAGGATTTAATCAGCATCGGTACCATCGGTCTAATCAAAGCTGTGAATACATTCAATCCAGAAAAGAAAATCAAGCTTGCTACCTATGCCTCTCGGTGTATAGAAAATGAAATCCTGATGTATTTAAGAAGAAATAACAAAATCCGTTCAGAGGTTTCCTTTGATGAACCGCTTAATATTGATTGGGACGGCAATGAGCTTTTGCTTTCTGATGTGCTCGGCACTGACGATGACATCATCACTAAAGACATAGAAGCTAACGTCGATAAAAAGCTTTTGAAAAAAGCGCTTGAACAGCTTAATGAGAGAGAAAAACAAATCATGGAGCTGCGGTTTGGGCTTGTCGGTGAAGAAGAAAAAACCCAAAAGGATGTAGCGGATATGATGGGGATTTCTCAGTCTTATATTTCGCGGCTTGAGAAAAGAATTATAAAAAGGTTGAGAAAAGAGTTCAACAAAATGGTGTAAAAAATTTTATGGTTAAAACCCCTTGATTTTACAGGGATTTCCTGATTTCGACGGTTTTTCGGTCTGAGTGCAGTGCATATTTTTCCCACCCAAGGAGATACTTAACGTTGTACAGCAGCTCCTGTAGGGAGGGAAAAAAGTGTCGAGAAATAAAGTCGAAATCTGCGGGGTGGATACCTCCAAATTACCAGTACTCAAGAATGAAGAGATGAGAAAGCTGTTTAGGCAGCTGCAGGATGAAGGCGATGATTCAGCAAGAGAAAAGCTTGTAAACGGGAACTTGCGTCTTGTCTTAAGTGTCATTCAACGATTTAATAACAGAGGGGAGTATGTTGATGACTTATTTCAAGTTGGCTGCATCGGACTAATGAAATCCATTGATAATTTTGACCTAAGCCACAATGTTAAGTTTTCAACATACGCTGTACCTATGATTATCGGAGAGATCCGCAGGTATTTACGCGATAATAACCCGATCCGTGTCTCAAGATCACTCCGGGACATCGCTTACAAGGCGCTTCAGGTAAGAGAGCGGTTAATCAGTGAGACAAGCAAGGAGCCGACTGCAGAAGACATCGCAAAAGTTCTTGAAGTACCGCATGAGGAAATTGTATTTGCGCTTGATGCCATCCAGGATCCGGTTTCTCTATTTGAACCGATCTATAACGACGGCGGAGACCCGATCTATGTGATGGACCAAATCAGTGATGAGCGTAACACAGATTCACAATGGATTGAAGAGCTGGCTTTAAAAGAGGGCATGAGAAGGCTGAACGATAGGGAAAAAATGATTTTGAGAAAGCGATTCTTCCAAGGGAAAACCCAAATGGAAGTCGCCGAGGAAATCGGAATTTCTCAAGCGCAGGTGTCCAGACTTGAAAAAGCGGCTATCAAACAAATGAATAAAAATATTCATCAATAATGAAAAGCCTTTAAAACGATGTTGTTTTAAAGGCTTTTCTATTGATTACGGATGGTTTACGTTTTGGAAAAAGTAAGGTATCCTAGTTCGTACAAAGTTTTATGAAAATTGGAACAATTATAAAAGGCAATAAAGAGGAGGACCACGATGATTTTGCAGCTTGACAATGTCTCACTAAAACGGAATGGGAAATGGATACTGAGAGATATTCATTGGAAGGTGGAAGAAAAGGAAAATTGGGTGCTTTACGGCCTAAATGGCGCCGGGAAGACAGCGCTGTTAAATATGCTTTGCTCATATTATTTTCCAACATCAGGCGAGATGCAGGTGCTCGGCCATGAATTTGGCAAAACAGAGCTTGGGGAAAAGCTCAGACGTAAAATTGGACTCGTCTCAGCAGCTCTTCAGCAAAAATTGTATCCGGCAGATTCAGCCTTTGAAATTGCTTTGAGCGGAGCTTACGCTTCGATTGGGTTATATGAAACGCCAAGTAAGGAAACCAGGGAAAAAGCGATAGGTTTGTTAGAGGACTTGGGAGCAATTGAATATGCCGATCGCCGCTATGAAACCCTTTCTCAAGGGGAAAAACAAAGAGCATTGATTGCTAGAGCACTAATGGCCGATCCGGAGCTGCTGATACTGGATGAACCAGTCACAGGACTGGATTTTATTGCCCGGGAAAAGCTGTTAGATACGATTACATACATTGCAAACAAAGAAAATGCACCATCTATCCTTTATGTGACTCATCATGCTGAAGAAATTTTGCCTGTCTTTGATAAAGCCCTTTTATTAAAACAGGGAGAGGTCTTTGGATCCGGAGAAATAAAGGAAATGCTTACTGATCAAATACTTTCCGCTTTTTTTGATACGCCAATCCATGTATTATGGAATCAGGATCGGCCGTTTTTAACAAGAGCTGAGCCGATAACGAATGCCTGACAAACATATATAGATTCATCCTAGGGGTGCTTTGCGAAGCTGAGAGAGACTTTGTCTCAACCCTTTTGACCTGATCTGGATCATGCCAGCGGAGGGAAGCGGTGAAAAGCGGAGTACATCGGACTCCGTTTGTTTTTATTAAGCCGTTTCATCACATTTGAAACGGCTTTTTTGATTTTAAAGAATAGGAGCGGATTTACATTGGATCAACAAATAGACTCTTTGCTCAAAAAAGTGGAAGAACAAAAGGAGGAGCTTATTCAGCTTGCTAAAACACTGATTTCTTATCAAACACCCGCTCCGCCTGCAAGAAATACAGAGGGCATTCAGTCATGGATTGCGGGTTTTTTAAATGAATTGGGATTCTCGATCGACAAATGGGATGTGTACCCTGGAGATCCCAATGTTGTAGGGAAGCTAAAGGGAACAGATTCAGCAGATTATTATAGCCTGATTATCAATGGTCATGTAGATGTGGCAGAGGTAAAAGAGGATGAAGAATGGGAGCACAATCCGTTTCATCCAATTGAAAAAAACGGTCTCTTAATCGGGCGAGGCGCTTCCGATATGAAGGGCGGAATGGCTTGTGTGCTGTTTGCTGTCAAATTCATTCGTGAAGCCGGCATTGAGCTTCCCGGTGATCTGATTCTGCAATCGGTTATTGGGGAGGAAGTTGGAGAAGCCGGCACACTTGAATGCTGCAAGAGGGGCTACCACGCTGATTTTGCAATTGTCGCGGATACGAGCGATATGCATATTCAAGGCCAAGGCGGTGTTATTACAGGCTGGATCGAAATCAAAAGCAGTCAAACATTTCATGATGGAACGAGACGGAATATGATTCACGCAGGCGGAGGAACATTCGGAGCAAGCGCAATTGAAAAAATGGCAAAAGTCATTGCGGGGCTCGGTGAACTTGAGCGCCACTGGTCCATTATGAAAAGTTATCCCGGTTTTAAACCAGGCACAAATACGATTAACCCGGCAGTTATAGAAGGCGGCAGACATGCGGCTTTTATAGCGGACGAATGCCGGCTGTGGATCACAGTCCATTTTTATCCGAATGAAACCCATGACCAAGTGGCAGCGGAAATAGAAGATTACGTCAATCGGCTGAGTGACAGTGATATTTGGCTTAGGGAAAACCGCCCTGTATTCAAGTGGGGAGGCTCATCCATGATAGAAGACAGAGGAGAAATTTTTCCGGCATTGGAAGTTGACCCTGGCCACCCAGGCGTCTTAGCGCTAACTGCCTCTCATGAGAAAGTGAAACGGGAGTGTCCAATTATTGACGTTTCTCAATCAGTTACAGATGGCGGATGGCTGTATGATGCCGGTATTCCATGCGTAATATACGGTCCTGGAGATCTGCACAATGCACACTCTGTGAACGAGAAGGTATCGATTGAGCAGCTAGTAGAGTATACAAAAATTATACTCGATTTTATCATCAGCTGGTGCAGCCGGAAAAAAGAACAATGACATGAAAATTTCTTCTTGCTGACAAGGTTCAGCCTGCCCGTTCATATACTTGAACAAAAGGACGGAAAAAGGACGTGATGGAATGATCAGCATTTCAGAATTTCAGGTAAAGGATGTCGTCAATGTCTCAAACGGAAAAAAGCTGGGGAGTATTGGTGATATTGATATCAATGTGACCACTGGTAAAATTCAGGCGATCATACTAGGAGGAAATGGGAAAGTTCTCGGATTTTTTGGAAAAGAAGAGGAATTGGTCATTCCATGGCGAAATATTGTAAAAATCGGGGAAGATGTAATCTTGGTCCGATTAAGTGAACCACATGCATAAACCTGCTTGTCTGCCGCAAATTGGCAAATGCCGGAAGTCTCGATTCTTCCGGCACATTTCATTTAGAAATATGCAAATCGGCGCTCAACGAATGCAGTAAGATGTGGTAAAATAAGTGGGAAATTCCGCTTTTTTAAATGTTTGTCGAAAGGTTGGATCATCATGAATACATATCACCCATTCAGTCTTACCACACCCTCGACACTCATGATACAAGACTGGGCTCAAACGAATCAAAACAACAAAGAGGTCATTGCCGGATTTACGACAAAAAACGGCGGTGTCAGCCAAAAGCCTTTTGAATCGTTAAATACAGGATTGCACGTTCATGACAAAGATGCAGATGTAGTTAAAAATCGTGAATATATTGCCGATATGTTTAATACTGATTTGCAGTCTTGGGTATTCGCTGATCAGACACATGATAATCGCGTTCAGAAAGTGACGCAGAGGGATAGGGGAAAAGGCGCCCGTGAGTATCACACGGCTCTAAAAGCAACGGACGGGCTCTATGCAAATGAAAAAAATGTATTTTTAGCATTATGCTTTGCTGATTGTGTGCCTCTTTTCTTTTATGATCCGGTTAAGTCGCTTGTCGGAGTCGCCCATGCCGGGTGGAAAGGCACCGTCAAACAGATTGGCAGAGAAATGGTGAAGCAATGGACTGAGAAGGAAGGTTCAAATCCCTCAGATATTTACGCTGTTATTGGCCCGTCTATCAGCGGAGCATGCTATACGGTAGACGACCGCGTCATGGATGCTGTCCGCGCATTGCCGGTTTCAGCAGACCTTGCCGTTAATCAGACGGCAAAGGCACAATATCAGCTTGATCTGAAAGAGCTGAACCGTCTTATACTGATGGACAGCGGTTTGGCAAGTGAACAAATTTCTGTCAGCAGTTTATGCACGGAAAGCGAGCCGTCTCTTTTCTATTCTCACCGCCGCGATCAGGGGAAAACTGGACGGATGATGTCCTTTATCGGAATGAAGGAGGCATAAAAGATCTTGCGTGTTGTTGATAATTTACGACATATAAACGAACGAATAAACGAAGCATGTAACAGATCGGGCCGCAGCTCCGATGAAGTTACGGTTATTGCAGTCACTAAATATGTATCGCCTGAAAGAGCACAGGAGGCAGTAGATGCTGGCATCACCTGCCTCGGAGAGAATCGGGATGCGGAACTGCTCCGCAAACAGGAATTGATGAAAGGGAATCCGGAATGGCATTTTATCGGCAGTCTGCAATCAAGAAAAGCAAAATCTGTCGTCAATGCGGTTTCCTATATCCATTCCCTAGACCGGCTCTCATTAGCGAAAGAAATTGAAAAACGGGCTGAAGGTACTGTACGATGCTTTGTGCAGGTCAATACCTCTCTTGAGCCTTCTAAACACGGCATGAAAAAAGAAGAAGTCATTCCATTCATACAGGAGCTTTCCGGTTTCGAACATATCCTTGTTGCCGGGCTGATGACAATGGCTCCGCTGACTGATGATCAAGATCAGATCAGAAGCTGTTTCAGGTCGCTGAGAGAACTCCGTGACCAGGTTCAGAAGCTGAACCAGCCGAATGCTCCGTGTACTGAACTGTCGATGGGCATGTCAAATGATTTTGAAATTGCAATTGAAGAAGGAGCTACTTATATTAGAATCGGCTCATCGTTAGTCGGAAATGAAACAGGGGGTGTACAGCAATGAGTATGAAAAATAAACTGAAAAACTTTTTCTCAATGGAAGATGAAGAATACGAATATGAATATATTGAGACAGAGCGGGAATCTCATGAGGAGCATGAGCAAAAAGAAAAGCCGGCTTATACGGGGAATAAACCTGCGGGCAAACAGAATGTAGTGAGCTTGCAAAGTGTTCAGAAATCCTCTAAAGTGGTGTTGAGTGAGCCGCGCGTTTATGCGGAGGCGCAGGAAATAGCCGACCATTTGAAGAACCGGCGGGCAGTTGTCGTCAATCTTCAGCGGATACAGCATGACCAGGCGAAGCGGATTGTTGACTTTTTAAGCGGAACCGTTTATGCCATCGGCGGCGATATTCAAAGAATCGGCTCAGATATTTTCCTCTGCACGCCTGACAACGTAGATGTATCAGGCACAATTTCTGAGCTCATATCTGAAGACGAACATCAGAGGTGGTAAAGCGAGATGATCCTTTATCAAGTTTTTTCGGTTTTAAGCTTATTAATTACAATATACTCATTTGCCCTGATCATATATATTTTTATGTCATGGGTGCCGAGTACGAGGGAAACAGCAGTCGGGCGTTTTTTGGCTTCGATTTGTGAACCATATCTCGAACCATTCAGAAAAATCATCCCTCCGATTGCAATGCTGGATATTTCACCAATCGTAGCAATACTTGTGCTTCGGTTTGCGACAACCGGCTTGTGGGGACTTTATCGCATGATTGCGTTTTAATGTGACAGTTTGATAGGGGCTTGGCAGCAGCCAAGCCTCTTTACATAGAAGGGAAAGACGATGAGCGATATATATCAGCACTTCAGAAAAGACGAGCGGGCCTTTATTGATCAGGCGCTCGAATGGAAAAGAATTGTCCAGGAGCAGTACCGGATGAAGCTGACCGACTTTTTAGACCCCCGAGAGCAGGTCATCCTCTCTGCTGTTACGGGACAGGCTGACGTCGGGCTTGCTTTTTCCGGCGGCTATGACAGAGCGGAGCGAAAACGGGCGATTCTGTATCCAGAGTACATTACTCCGGAAGAATCGGATTTTGAATTGCAGGCGTTTAACGTCCGTTATGCTGACAAGTTTGTCTCAGTAGATCATCGTTCTCTGCTTGGTGCATTAATGGGCATAGGATTAAAGCGGCAAAAATTCGGTGACATCGTGTTTTCTGAGACAGCAGTGCAATTGATTGTCTCAGCCGATACCGCTGATTTTGTGGCTGCACAGCTGACCCAAGCAGGCAAAGCGGCGGTTAGCCTAGAGAAAATCGACTTGTCAGACCTTAACATTCCAGCAGTTGATGTCGAAATAAGAGATAACACGGTTTCTTCTTTAAGGCTTGACGCCGTCTGTGCCTCTATGAGCAGGCAATCCCGCCAGAAATCACAGACGCTTGTGAAAAACGGCCTTGTGAAAGTGAACTGGAAGGTGGTTGAAGATCCTTCATACATAGTCGCGGAAGGGGACATGCTGTCAATCAGAGGTTTTGGCCGGTGCAGCTTAACAAAAATCGAAGGGAAAACCAAAAAAGACAAATGGAGAGTTACGTTTGAACGACAAAAATAGTCGGTTTTTCAGTTTTTTTCTCCATCTGTGCGAAATTTGTTTTATAATGTGAACTAGATAACCGTACTGAAATGTAAAAATGGAGGTGGCATCATGCCATTAACGCCAAATGATATTCACAACAAGACGTTTACAAAAAGTTTTCGCGGATATGATGAAGATGAAGTAAATGAATTCCTAGCCCAAGTCAGAAAAGATTACGAAATTGTTCTCCGCAAGAAAACTGAGCTTGAAGCGAAAGTCAATGAGCTTGATGAAAGAATCGGACACTTTGCCAATATTGAGGAAACATTGAATAAATCAATTTTAGTTGCTCAAGAAGCGGCTGAAGACGTAAAACGCAATTCTCAAAAAGAGGCAAAGCTGATTGTTCGGGAAGCGGAGAAAAACGCTGATCGCATTATCAACGAATCGTTATCAAAATCAAGAAAAATTGCAATGGAAATTGAAGAGCTGAAAAAACAGTCTAAAGTGTTCAGAACACGTTTCCAAATGCTGATTGAAGCTCAGCTTGATCTTCTGAAAAATGACGATTGGGATCATCTCCTTGAGTATGAAGTCGACGCTGTATTTGAGGAAAAGGAATAAATTCTCTGATTATCTTGACATTTTCTTAGCTTGTCGAATATAATACGTTCATAAATTCAGATGAAAAAACGGTTGAAAGGGACAGTCATGTTTCCTTCAGGCCTTCATAGCGACCCGGAGATGGTGAGAGTCCGGGATGGCCGGAATCATGTAGATCAGCCCTTTAGTTTCCTTGCTGAACTCACAGTAGGTTAGGACGTTCATCACGTTACGATGCTCAAGAGGAAAAAGTGTATGCTTGCTTTTTCTAAAAGGGTGGTACCGCGAGATAAGCTTTCTCGTCCCTTATGGGATGAGAGGGCTTTTTTTATTTTCTGAAAAAATGCAGTGGAGGAATGAAAATGGATTTTAAAGACACGCTCTTAATGCCGAAAACAGATTTCCCGATGCGTGGAAATTTGCCAAACCGTGAGCCTGACATTCAAAAAAAATGGGAGGAAGAGGATATCTACCGTCTTGTTCAGGAACGGACGAAAGACCGCCCGAAATTTGTTTTACATGACGGACCTCCGTATGCAAACGGCGACATCCATATGGGCCATGCGCTTAATAAGATTTTGAAAGATTTCATTGTCCGCTATAAATCAATGAGCGGCTACAACGCACCGTATGTGCCGGGCTGGGATACACACGGATTGCCAATTGAAACAGCTCTGACAAAAAACAAAAAAGTCAACCGCAAAGAAATGTCAGTAGCGGAATTCCGCAAACTGTGCGAAGAGTACGCTTGGAAGCAAATCGAGGGACAGCGTGAGCAATTCAAACGTCTTGGTGTCCGCGGTGACTGGGAAAACCCATATGTGACATTAAAACCGGAATACGAAGCGCAGCAAATCCGCGTATTTGGTGAAATGGCAAAACGAGGCTACATTTACAAAGGCCTTAAACCGGTTAACTGGTCACCTTCAAGTGAGTCTGCTCTGGCTGAAGCCGAGATCGAATATCAAGACAAACGTTCAGCATCTATTTACGTCGCTTTTGGTGTAAAAGACGGAAAAGGCGTTCTTGAAAACGGCGAGCGCATCATCATTTGGACAACAACGCCTTGGACAATTCCGGCGAACCTCGGAATCTCAGTGCACCCTGATCTTGAGTACAGCGTGATTGCAGTAGGTGAAGACCGCTTTGTCGTAGCAAGTGCCTTAGTCGAAAATGTTGCATCGGCATGCGGATTTGATCAGTATGAAGTGACAAGAACGGTCAAAGGGAAAGACCTTGAGAACATTATCGCTGAACACCCGCTATATGGCAGAGACTCTCTCGTTATGCTTGGTGAACACGTAACAACTGATGCCGGAACAGGCTGTGTTCATACAGCGCCAGGACATGGGGAAGATGACTTTATCATCGGCCAAAAATACGGTTTAGATGTGCTTTGCCCGGTCGATGAAAAAGGTGTAATGACAAGCGAAGCTCCTGGCTTTGAAGGCATGTTCTATGATGATGCAAACAAAGCGATCACACAGCAGCTCGATGAAAAAGGCGCACTTGTGAAGCTTGAATTCATTACTCACTCTTATCCGCATGATTGGAGAACAAAAAAACCAACCATTTTCAGAGCGACAGCGCAATGGTTTGCGTCTATTAAAGATTTCAGATCAGACCTGCTGGATGCCATTAAAGAAACCAAATGGGTTCCTGAATGGGGCGAGCAGCGTTTGCACAACATGGTTCGGGACCGCGGAGACTGGTGTATTTCCAGACAGCGTGCGTGGGGTGTGCCGATTCCGGTATTTTACGCTGAAAACGGAGAACCGATTATTACAGATGAAACCATTGAACATGTTTCTGAATTGTTCAGACAGCACGGATCAAACATTTGGTTTGAAAAAGAAGCAAAGGATCTTCTTCCGGAAGGCTTTACGCATCCTGGCAGCCCGAACGGCACATTTACAAAAGAACAGGATATCATGGATGTTTGGTTTGATTCAGGCTCTTCACATCAAGCAGTGCTTGAAGAACGTGAAGACCTCGTTCGCCCGGCTGATTTATACCTAGAGGGATCTGACCAATATCGCGGCTGGTTTAACTCTTCTCTTTCTACAGCAGTAGCCGTAACAGGGAAAGCGCCGTATAAAGGTGTGCTCAGCCATGGGTTCGCACTGGATGGAGAAGGACGCAAGATGAGTAAATCAATCGGTAACGTTGTTGTTCCGGCTAAAGTCATGAAACAGCTTGGTGCCGACATCTTAAGATTATGGGTATCTTCAGTGGATTATCAGGCGGACGTTCGCGTGTCTGACGCCATTCTAAAGCAGGTTGCGGAAGTATATCGTAAAATCCGCAACACGTTCCGTTTCCTTCACGGCAACCTTTTCGATTTTGATCCAAAAACAAATGCGGTGGCTGTCGAAGATCTTCGTGAAGTGGATCAGTATATGCTGATTAAGCTGAACAAGCTGATTGATAAAGTGAAAAAAGCGTATGATGAGTACGAATTTGCGGTTGTGTATCACAGCATTCATAATTTCTGCACAATCGAATTGAGCTCATTCTACCTTGATTTTGCAAAAGATATTGTCTACATCGAGCATGCGGATCATCCGGATAGACGCAGCATGCAGACAGTATTCTACGAAACGCTTCTTGCATTAGTGAAGCTTTCAGCGCCTATCCTTCCACATACGGCAGACGAATTGTGGTCTCATTTAACATTTGTTGAAGAGCAGAGCGTTCAGCTGACCGATATGCCGGAAACAATCGCGGTTCCAAACAGTGAAGCGACTGAAGAAAAATTTGACCGCTTTATGGCTCTTCGTGATGACGTGTTAAAAGCATTAGAAACTGCGCGAAATGAAAAAATTATCGGTAAATCTTTGGAAGCAAACCTGAAATTGTATCCAAACAAAGAAAACAAGGAGCTCTTGGCTTCCATAAAAGAAAACCTTTCTCAGCTGTTTATTGTGTCTGAACTGACAATCAGCGAAGAAAATGAAGCGCCGAACGATGCGCAAAGCTTTGCGACAGGTAAAATCGCTGTCGAGAAAGCGGAAGGCGAAATGTGTGAGAGATCTCGTGTGATTTCAAAAGATGTAGGGGCAAATCCGAAATATCCTACACTTTCATTACGCAACGCTGAAATCGTTGAAAAATACTATCAAAAATAATGCAAAAGAGCCCGACGTAAAAGCCGGGCTTTTTTTGTGCCAAGAGTGACATCCTTTAGAACGACAGGAAAAATCTTATGGGCTTTAGATCATCATTCACAGGCAACAATAAAGATACTACGTTAAGAGCAGGAGTTGTGAAGAATGAATGATCAACTGACCGCAATTTATACGGAACTTCTTCTGATGAAAGAAGAATTACAGTCGAGATTATTTGAGTATTCTTGCTTTCAGGTTTCTACAAGCCCGCAAGCAGCAATCAATCAAAAACAAAAAGCAACTCTGATCTACCATATTAAAGAAGAGCTTCAAGACGTTCTCCTTGCATTGTCCAAAATCGAAAACGGCACATTCGGATACTGTGAAGAAACCGGGGCTCCCATTCCTCTTGCAAAGCTGGCAGTGCTGCCGACGGCCCGAACAGCAAACGATTTTCTTTATTCTGTCCAATTTGAGAAAAAAACGCTTCCGATATGGAAATCAACGGATATCGAATATGGTCAGGCACTGTATGAATAACAGTGTCTGGCCGGTTAATATGCCTGATATTTCTTTACTCCAGTGCTTTTTATTGATAAAATGCATAATGGATTAAAGTAACCGTAAACTGGAGGAACGTTTGTGCTGTATTATATGATTGCACTACTTATTATTGCAGCCGATCAATTGACAAAATGGCTAGTTGTTAAGAACATGGAACTTGGCCAAAGCATTCCGATCATTGATCAGGTATTCTATATCACCTCCCATCGCAATACGGGTGCTGCTTGGGGGATATTAGCGGGGCAAATGTGGTTTTTCTACCTCATAACAACCGCTGTTATTATTGGTATTGTTTATTACATACAGCGTTATACAAAAGGACAAAGGCTTCTTGGCGTTGCCCTCGGACTTATGCTTGGCGGTGCCATCGGCAACTTTATCGATCGGGCTGTCAGACAGGAAGTTGTGGATTTTATCCATGTTATTATTGTCAATTACAATTACCCGATATTTAACATCGCGGACTCTTCACTATGTGTCGGCGTAATGCTTTTATTTATACAAATGCTGTTGGACAGCGGGAAAAAGAAAAAGGAGCAATAGCATGAATCAAATTGATATAACCGCTTCAGAAGAACAAAAAAGTGAGCGGATTGATAAATTTTTGGCATCAACTGAGAATGATTGGTCAAGAACCCAGGTTCAGCAATGGGTAAAAGACGGACAGGTTGTCGTGAACGGAAGCGCGGTGAAAGCGAATTATAAAATTCAGCCGGGTGATCAAGTGACCGTCACTGTACCCGAACCGGAAGCGCTCGACGTCTTGGCAGAGCCTATGGATCTGGATATTTATTATGAGGACCAGGATGTGCTGGTCGTCAACAAACCTCGCGGAATGGTTGTTCACCCAGCACCCGGGCATCTTACGGGCACACTTGTAAACGGCCTTATGGCTCATTGCACAGACCTTTCCGGTATAAATGGCGTGATGCGTCCGGGTATTGTTCACAGAATCGATAAGGACACGTCCGGGTTATTAATGGTGGCGAAAAATGATATGGCACACGAGTCACTCGTAAACCAATTGGTCAACAAAACGGTCACCCGAAAATATACGGCCGTTGTCCACGGGCTTATTTCTCACGATGACGGAACAATTGATGCGCCGATCGGACGAGATAAGAAAGACCGTCAAAGCATGACTGTGACACGTGATGGCAAAAACGCTGTCACTCATTTTCATGTACTAGAGCGTTTTCAGGATTTTACGTTAGTGGAATGCCAGCTTGAAACAGGGAGAACCCATCAAATTCGTGTTCATATGAAATATATCGGATTCCCATTAGCAGGCGATCCGAAATACGGCCCAAGAAAAACAATCGACTTTAATGGCCAAGCGCTTCACGCAGGAGTTTTAGGTTTTGACCATCCGCGAACAGGAGAATATGTCGAATTTGAAGCGCCGCTTCCTGAGGATATGGCAGAATTAATCGAAAACCTCAGAAAAAACGGTTGACAGCGTGTTTCTTTTCTGAAATAATAAACGAAGCTGAATAGATTCTTTAAAACAGTCCAGAGAGGCTGAGAAGGATAACGGATAGACGGGATGCGTGTACAGGCGCGTACCTTGTCCTAAAACCCCTCTATGCTCTGGCAGGAGGGGTTTTTTCTTCTATATGAACTGTGAGGTGTCACACATTGAATCAAAAAGCTGTCATTCTCGACGAACAGGCAATCAGACGGGCGCTGACCAGGATTGCTCACGAAATGATCGAACGCAATAAAGGAATGAATAACTGCATTCTTGTCGGCATTAAGACAAGAGGGATTTACCTGGCAAAACGCCTTGCGGAACGCATTGAACAGATTGAGGGAAATCCTGTTACAGTCGGTGAAATTGATATTACTCTTTACAGAGACGATCTTTCTAAAAAAACGAGCAACGATGAACCGCTTGTAAAAGGTGCAGATATTCCGGTAGATATCACAGATCAAAAAGTCATTCTCGTTGATGATGTCCTGTATACCGGAAGAACAGTCAGAGCAGGTATGGATGCGCTTGTTGATGTAGGCAGACCTTCCTCCATTCAGCTTGCAGTGCTTGTGGACAGAGGACACCGGGAGCTGCCGATCCGAGCGGATTATATCGGAAAAAACATCCCGACATCAAAGTCAGAAAAGGTTATGGTTCAGCTTGATGAGGTAGACCAAAACGATCTCGTCGCCATTTATGAAAACGAATAATAGATCACCTTTTTAAGGGCAATCCAGAGAGGTTGCAAAGAGGTGCACAACAAAGGCCCAAAAAGCATTCGGCAGGTCTTTGTATGCCTCTTTGCGTAAAAAAGCAAAGAGGTTTTTTTATACAGTCATTGAGTCATCCTAAAAATGAAAGTCAACAATCAGGGGGAAATCATCATGAGTAAGAAAAAAGTAAATTTAGGGGTCAGGGATGTCCCGACACCTTTCTCTTGGGTTTCATTCAGCCTTCAGCATTTGTTTGCCATGTTTGGCTCAACCATTTTGGTTCCGAAGCTCGTCGGAATGAGTCCTGCTGTGGCGTTGGTGACAAGCGGCATCGGAACACTGGCGTACCTTCTTATTACCAAAGGACAAATTCCGGCGTATCTCGGTTCATCCTTCGCCTTTATTTCTCCGATCATTCTGGTAAAAGCGACCGGCGGGCCGGGAGCGGCAATGGTTGGAGCGTTTCTTGCAGGGCTGGTGTACGGGCTGATTGCCTTATTGATTAGGCAGCTTGGAACAGGATGGCTGATGAAGATTCTCCCGCCTGTAGTCGTAGGGCCTGTTATTATCGTCATCGGGCTGGGACTGGCAAGCACTGCAGTAAATATGGCGATGTATGCTGATCCGAACGCGAGTGAGTTGGTCTACAGCTTAAAGCACTTTAGTGTCGCAGGAGTTACGCTGGCAATCACGATTATTTGTGCGATTTTCTTACGAGGATTTTTAAGCCTGATTCCGGTTCTGATCGGAATCATCGGCGGATACCTGTTTGCCCTTACTCAAGGGATTGTCAACTTCCAGCCGGTGCTTGACGCGAAATGGTTTGCAGTGCCTGAATTTATCATTCCGTTCAAAGATTATTCACCGTCAGTTACACTCGGCATCGCAGCCGCAATGGTTCCTGTCGCATTTGTCACAATGTCAGAGCATATCGGCCACCAAATGGTGCTGAGTAAGGTTGTTGGACAAGATTTCATTAAAAAGCCGGGATTGCATCGCTCCATTATGGGTGACAGCGTGGCGACAATTGTTGCTTCTCTGATCGGCGGCCCTCCGACGACTACTTACGGAGAAAACATTGGCGTGCTGGCCATCACAAGAGTATTCAGCGTCTTTGTCATCGGGGGCGCGGCAGTGATTGCCCTTTGCTTCGGCTTTATCGGCAAAATTTCAGCGCTGATCAGTTCAGTGCCGTCAGCGGTCATGGGAGGCGTCTCCTTCCTGCTGTTCGGAATCATTGCTTCAAGCGGCCTGAGAATGCTGATTGACAACAAAATTGATTATGAAAACAACAGAAACCTCATTATTACATCAGTTATCCTTGTCATCGGTGTAGGAGGCGCTTTTATCCAAGTATCTCAGGGCGGATTCCAAGTGTCAGGAATGGCGCTTGCCGCAATTGTCGGTGTCATCTTAAACCTGATTCTTCCGCAGGCGAAGGAAGAGCAGGCAGACACATCTGAACAACATCATATCTAAAACCTTTTAATGAAAGTCCAGAGAGGCTTGGAAGGGTTATGAAGAGAAGGAAGCTTCAATGCTGCCCTCTATTTAACCATACCCCGAGTCTATCTTAGACCCGGGGTTTTTTTCAGCCTTAAGTTGAAAAGAGAGGGGAAAGAACATGAAGCATTTAACGACGATGAGTGAACTCAGCACTGAGGAAATCAAAGATTTGCTTCAAACAGCACAAGACCTCAAAAACGGAAAAACAGACAATCAGCTTACAGGAAAGTTTGCAGCAAACCTGTTTTTCGAACCGAGCACGAGAACGCGGTTCAGCTTTGAGGTCGCAGAAAAAAAGCTGGGCATGAATGTGCTTAACCTTGATGGAACAAGCACAAGCGTGCAAAAAGGCGAAACCTTATATGACACGATCCGGACGCTCGAATCAATCGGTGTGGACGTCTGCGTCATCAGGCACAGTGAGGATGAGTATTATGAAGAGCTTGTCAGCCAGGTGAACATTCCGATTCTGAATGCGGGAGACGGGTGCGGCCAGCATCCAACACAATCACTGCTTGATTTAATGACGATTTATGAAGAGTTCAATACGTTCAAAGGGCTTACCATCTCCATTCACGGCGACATCAAGCATAGCAGAGTGGCAAGGTCAAATGCGGAAGTGTTGACAAGATTGGGGGCCCGGGTCCTATTTTCCGGCCCTTCGGAATGGCAGGATGAAGAAAATACATTCGGCACGTATGTCTCAATGGATGAAGCAGTTGAGTCTTCCGATGTTGTCATGCTGCTGCGCATTCAAAATGAACGACATCAGTCAGCTGTCAGCCATGAAGGCTATTTAAACAAATACGGCTTGACCGTAGAACGGGCTGAGCGTATGAAGCGGCATGCGATCATCATGCATCCTGCTCCGGTAAACAGAGGAGTGGAGATTGATGACAGCTTAGTAGAAAGCGAAAAATCAAGAATCTTCAAGCAAATGCAAAATGGCGTATTTATCAGAATGGCAGTGATACAGCGTGCCTTACAAACCAATGTGAAAAGAGGAGAAGCAGCGTATGTCATATCTCATTAAAAACGGCTGGATACTAAACGAAAATGGTGAAAAAACAGAAGCGGATATCCGAGTGACTGGAGAAACCATCACCGCAATCGGCAAGCTTGATGCAAAGGATAATGAAACGGTAATTGATGCAAAAGGTTTGCTCGTTTCACCTGGGTTTGTTGATCTCCACGTGCATTTCAGAGAGCCGGGCGGAGAGAAAAAAGAAACTATTGAAACCGGGGCAAAAGCAGCGGCACGCGGCGGCTATACTACAGTAGCAGCAATGCCGAATACGCGGCCGGTTCCTGATACAAAGGAGCAGATGGAATGGGTGCAAAACAGAATTAAAGAAACATCATGCGTAAGAGTTCTTCCATATGCATCCATTACGATCAGACAAATCGGCGATGAAATGACAAACTTTGAAGCGTTAAAAGAAGCCGGGGCATTTGCTTTTACAGATGACGGCGTTGGTATACAGACAGCAGGAATGATGTATGAAGCGATGAAACGGGCAGCCGCAATTGACAAAGCGATTGTTGCACATTGCGAGGACAACTCCTTAATTTACGGAGGGAGCGTACATGAGGGGACATTCTCCAAAGCGAACGGGCTAAACGGCATTCCTTCTGTGTGTGAATCGGTTCATATTGCTCGCGATGTGCTGCTGGCTGAGGCGGCAAACTGCCATTATCATGTATGCCATATCAGCACGAAAGAATCTGTCAGAGTTGTACGCGATGCGAAAAAAGCGGGAATCAGAGTGACAGCAGAAGTGTCGCCGCATCATTTGCTGCTTTGTGATGAGGACATTCCGGGGCTGGACACAAACTATAAAATGAATCCTCCGCTCCGCAGTGCAGAAGACAGAGCTGCTTTAATTGAAGGTCTTTTAGACGGAACAATTGATTTTATCGCAACAGACCATGCACCGCATACGGAAGAAGAGAAAAACACAGAAATGAAACTGGCGCCATTCGGAATTGTCGGCTTAGAAACAGCATTCCCGCTTCTTTACACACACTTTGTCAAAAATGGCAGCTGGTCACTGAAGCAGCTGATTGACTACATGACAATCAAGCCATGCGAAGCGTTCGGTCTCCCATATGGAACATTACAAACGGGACAAGTTGCTGACATTACATTAATTGATTTAGAAAAAGAAGCAGTTATAGACAAAGAGACATTTTTATCAAAAGGAAAAAATACACCATTCAACGGCATCAACTGCACCGGCTGGCCGGTCGCTACAATTGCGGCAGGGAAGCTTGCTTATGAAGAGGGGAGACTTGTCAAATGAAGAGACGATTAGTACTGGAAAACGGAGCGGTATTCGAGGGAGAAGCCTTCGGAAGCTTAGAACACAACATGGGAGAAGTCGTTTTTAATACTGGGATGACAGGCTATCAGGAAATTTTATCTGATCCTTCTTACTGCGGACAGATCGTAACTTTAACATACCCGCTTATCGGAAATTACGGCATTAACCGTGATGATTTTGAATCTATTACCCCTTTTGTCAAAGGGCTGATCATCAAAGAATTATGTGAGCTGCCTTCCAACTGGCGTTCAGCATACACCTTAGACGAGTATTTAAAAATGAAAAACATTCCCGGACTCCAGGGGATTGATACAAGGAAGCTGACAAGAATGATCCGCACGGCAGGCGCGCTAAAAGGAACATTCGCTTCATCTGATGAAGATATCGAAGCAGTGCTGAAAAGACTGAACGAAACGGAATTGCCAAGAAATCAAGTATCCCAAGTATCAGCAAAAACAGCATATCCGAGCCCGGGAAGAGGCAAACGCATTGTCTTGGTTGACTTCGGCATGAAACACGGGATTCTAAGAGAGCTGAACAAACGGAAATGTGACGTCATCGTTGTGCCTTACAACATTACAGCGGAAGAGGTGCTTCAGCTGAAACCGGACGGTATCATGCTTTCTAACGGACCTGGAGACCCGAAGGATGTGCCTGAAGCGATTGAAATGATTAAAGGTGTTCTTGGAAAAGTGCCATTATTCGGAATATGTCTCGGCCACCAATTATTCGCGCTGGCGTGCGGGGCGAATACTGAAAAAATGAAATTCGGCCACAGGGGCTCAAACCACCCGGTAAAAGAGCTGGCTACAGGAAAAGTTGCCTTAACATCTCAAAACCATGGATATACAGTTTCGTCTATCAGTAAAACAGAACTGGAAGTGACGCATATCGCAATTAACGACGATACGATTGAAGGGCTGAAGCATAAAACATTGCCGGCATTTACGGTTCAATATCATCCCGAAGCCTCACCTGGTCCTGAGGATGCCAACCATCTATTTGACAGATTCATCGAAATGATCGAAACAACAGAGAAAGAAGGGGAAGCGGTATGCCAAAACGCGTAGACATTAACAAAATTTTAGTAATCGGATCTGGACCGATCATCATCGGCCAAGCAGCAGAATTTGACTATGCGGGAACACAAGCCTGTCTTGCTTTGAAAGAAGAAGGCTATGAAGTCATCCTTGTCAACTCAAACCCTGCCACGATCATGACAGATACAGAAATGGCTGACCGGGTTTATATCGAACCGCTCACACCTGAATTCCTGACACGAATCATCAGAAAAGAGCGCCCAGATGCCATTCTTCCTACACTCGGAGGCCAAACCGGTTTGAATCTTGCGGTTGAGCTTTCTGAAAGAGGCGTTTTGGCAGAATGCGGCGTCGAAGTGCTTGGCACAAAACTGTCTGCGATTCAGCAAGCTGAAGACCGTGACTTGTTCAGAACATTAATGAATGAACTGAATGAACCGGTGCCTGAAAGTGAGATTATTCACTCCCTCGAAGAAGCAGAAAAATTCGTCAGTCAAATTGGATTCCCTGTCATTGTCCGCCCGGCATATACATTAGGCGGAACAGGCGGAGGCATCTGCTCGAATGAGACAGAGTTAAAAGAAATCGTTGAGAACGGCTTGAAATTAAGCCCGGTACACCAATGTCTTCTTGAAAAAAGCATCGCCGGCTATAAAGAAATCGAGTATGAAGTCATGAGAGACAGCCAGGATCACGCCATTGTCGTTTGTAACATGGAAAACATTGATCCAGTTGGAATCCATACTGGAGATAGTATTGTTGTCGCGCCGAGCCAAACGCTCAGCGATCGCGAGTATCAGCTCTTGCGGAATGTATCGTTAAAACTGATTCGCGCGCTTGGGATCGAAGGCGGATGTAACGTCCAGCTCGCCTTAGATCCAGACAGCTTCCAATATTACATTATTGAAGTAAATCCGCGTGTCAGCCGTTCATCTGCTCTTGCATCAAAAGCAACGGGATACCCGATAGCAAAGCTCGCTGCTAAAATTGCAGTCGGACTTTCATTAGATGAAATGATGAACCCGGTGACAGGAAAAACATATGCAGCATTTGAACCTGCTCTTGACTATGTCGTATCCAAAATTCCGCGCTGGCCGTTTGATAAATTTGAATCAGCAAACAGAAAGCTTGGCACGCAAATGAAAGCGACAGGTGAGGTCATGGCAATCGGCCGCACGCTTGAAGAGTCATTGCTGAAGGCAGTGCGTTCGCTGGAAGCGGATGTGTATCATCTTGAATTGAAGGACGCCGCTGACATTTCAGATGAGCTTCTTGAAAAGCGAATTAAAAAGGCCGGTGATGAACGCTTATTCTACTTAGCTGAAGCGTACAGAAGAGGCTACACGGTAGAAGACCTCCATGAATTTTCCGCTATCGATGTCTTCTTCTTGCATAAGCTGTTCGGAATCGTACAGTTTGAAAAAGAATTGAAGGCCAATGCGGGCAATACGGATGTGCTGAGACGGGCAAAAGAACTCGGCTTCTCTGATCAGTACATTAGCCGCGAGTGGAAAATGAAAGAATCTGAGCTTTACAGCTTGAGAAAACAAGCGGGGATTGCGCCGGTATTCAAAATGGTAGATACGTGCGCGGCGGAATTCGAGTCAGAAACGCCATACTTCTATAGCACATACGAAGAAGAAAATGAATCTGTCGTTACAGATAAGAAAAGTGTGATGGTGCTTGGTTCGGGTCCGATTCGAATCGGTCAGGGTGTCGAGTTCGACTATGCGACGGTTCACTCTGTATGGGCAATTAAACAAGCAGGCTATGAAGCCATTATTGTCAACAACAACCCGGAAACCGTTTCAACAGACTTCAGCATCTCAGACAAGCTGTATTTTGAACCGCTTACGATTGAAGATGTTATGCACATCATTGACCTTGAACAGCCAATGGGCGTCGTCGTACAGTTCGGCGGACAAACTGCGATTAACCTTGCTGACGAGCTTTCTGCACGCGGAGTGAAAATCCTTGGAACTTCATTAGAAGATTTAGACCGTGCAGAAGACCGGGATAAATTTGAACAAGCGCTTGGAGAACTTGGTGTTCCTCAGCCGCTTGGCAAAACAGCGACATCAGTTGATCAGGCGGTAAGCATCGCGAGTGATATCGGTTACCCGGTATTGGTACGCCCTTCCTATGTACTTGGCGGCCGGGCGATGGAGATTGTGTATCATGAAGAAGAGCTGCTTCATTACATGAAAAACGCAGTTAAAATCAATCCACAGCACCCTGTATTAATTGACAGATACTTGACAGGAAAAGAAATTGAAGTCGATGCAGTATCGGATGGTGAAACAGTCGTCATTCCGGGAATTATGGAGCACATTGAACGTGCGGGCGTTCACTCCGGAGACTCAATCGCTGTTTATCCGCCTCAGTCTCTCACAGAGGACATTAAGAAAAAAATTGAACAATACACGATCGCATTGGCTAAAGGGCTGAATATTGTCGGTTTGCTCAATATTCAATTCGTCTTGTCGCAAGGCGAGGTGTACGTGCTCGAAGTGAATCCGAGATCAAGCAGAACCGTACCGTTCTTAAGCAAAATTACGGGTATCCCAATGGCAAATCTCGCAACAAAAATCATTCTTGGTCAAAAGCTGGCTGCGTTTGGCTATACAGAGGGCCTTCAGCCTGAACAGCAAGGTGTATTTGTAAAAGCGCCGGTCTTCTCCTTTGCCAAGCTGAGAAGAGTGGACATTACGTTAGGGCCTGAAATGAAATCAACAGGTGAAGTCATGGGGAAAGATTCGACACTTGAAAAGGCGCTCTACAAAGCCTTGATTGCTTCAGGTATTCAAATCCCGAACTACGGTTCCGTGCTTTTAACAGTAGCTGATAAGGACAAAGAAGAAGGGCTTGCCATTGCTAAGCGGTTCCACGCGATCGGCTACAACATTTTAGCGACGGAAGGAACGGCAGGCTACCTGAAAGAAGCTTCCATTCCAGCGAAGGTCGTCGGAAAAATCGGTCAGGATGGCCCAAACTTGCTTGACGTCATCAGAAACGGAGAAGCGCAGTTTGTCATCAATACGCTGACAAAAGGAAAGCAGCCGGCAAGAGACGGTTTTAGAATCAGACGTGAATCAGTAGAAAATGGTGTTGCCTGCCTAACATCTTTAGATACGGCAGAGGCGATATTGCGAGTGCTGGAAAGCATGACATTCCGTGCTGATCAAATGCCGGCAGTCAACACAAATCAGGAGGCGGCAGTCACTATATGAAAAAAGCGTATTTGACAGTATGTTCTAACCAGCAAATTGCAGACCGGGTGTTTCAAATGGTTCTGAAAGGGGAGCTTGTCCAAGGGTTTACAACCCCGGGACAGTTCCTTCATCTTAAAGTGAGCGAAGCGGTTACACCTCTTTTGAGAAGACCGATCAGCATCGCAGACGTCAACTTTGAAAAAAATGAAGTCACCATCATTTATCGGGTAGATGGGGAAGGGACAAGACTCTTGTCACTAAAGCAGCAGGGAGAACTTGTGGATGTCCTCGGGCCTTTGGGAAATGGCTTTCCTGTTAATGAAGTTCAACCCGGAAAGACGGCTTTGCTGGTAGGAGGCGGAGTAGGTGTGCCGCCTCTCCAAGAGCTGTCGAAGCGCTTGAATGAAAAAGGGGTAAATGTCATCCACGTTTTAGGATTTCAATCGGCAAAGGATGTTTTTTACGAGGAAGAATGCCGGCAGTACGGAGACACGTATGTGGCAACAGCTGACGGAAGCTACGGGGAAACCGGATTTGTCACAGACGTGATTAAACGGAAAAATCTAGCGTTTGATATCCTCCTCAGCTGCGGGCCGACACCGATGCTCAAGGCGTTAAAACAGGAATATGCCCATAAAGAAGTATATCTGTCCATGGAGGAACGAATGGGCTGCGGAATCGGCGCATGCTTCGCGTGTGTGTGCCATACAAACGAAAGTGAGACATCCTATGTAAAAGTATGTCTCGACGGGCCTGTATTTAAAGCTCAGGAGGTGGCGCTGTAATGCTAGAGGTGAAATTGCCGGGACTTGATTTGAAAAACCCAATCATTCCTGCATCAGGCTGCTTCGGGTTTGGAAAAGAATTTTCACGTTTTTATGATTTGTCTTGTCTTGGAGCCATCATGATTAAGGCTACGACAAAGGAGCCGCGCTTTGGGAATCCGACGCCGCGGGTAGCTGAGACTGGTGCTGGAATGCTCAATGCGATCGGTCTCCAAAATCCGGGGCTGGATAGCGTGTTGCATAATGAGCTGCCGTGGCTTGAGCAGTTTGATACGCCGATCATTGCCAATGTCGCAGGTTCTCAAGTCGAGGATTATGTTGAAGTCGCAGAGCATATTAGCAAAGCGCCTAATGTTCATGCTCTTGAATTGAATATTTCCTGCCCGAATGTGAAAACAGGCGGAATCGCTTTTGGCACGAATCCTGAAATGGCTGCTGATTTGACAAAAGCGGTGAAAGAGGTTTCGAATGTACCCGTTTATGTGAAGCTTTCTCCAAACGTGGCCAATATCACAGAAATTGCATTAGCGATCGAGGAAGCGGGAGCGGACGGTCTTACGATGATCAACACACTAATTGGCATGAGACTCGATTTAAAAACCGGCAAACCGATATTAGCGAATAAAACAGGGGGACTTTCAGGCCCTGCTGTGAAGCCGGTTGCCATTCGCATGGTGTATGAAGTCAGCCAGATGGTCAACATCCCGATTATTGGAATGGGAGGCGTGCAAACGGCTGAAGATGCCCTGGAATTTCTTCTCGCGGGAGCAAGCGCAGTCGCTGTCGGAACAGCAAATTTTGTGAATCCTTTTGCATGTCCAGAGATTATTGAACAGCTCCCATCTGTTTTGCGCCAATACGGCTATCAATCAATTGAAGAATGCATCGGAAGGAGCTGGAATCATGAAAAACAACCTGCCCATCATCGCGCTTGATTTTGCATCAGCTGAAGAAACACTCGCGTTCTTAGCTCCTTTTCAGCAAGAACCGTTATTTGTAAAGGTTGGAATGGAGCTTTTTTATCAAGAAGGGCCATCGATCGTGAAACAATTAAAAGAAAGAAACTGCGAGCTGTTTTTAGATCTCAAGCTTCATGACATCCCGACTACTGTAAACAAAGCGATGAAGCGCCTTGCCAGTCTTGGAGTAGACCTCGTCAATGTTCATGCGGCCGGGGGCAAAAAAATGATGCAGGCAGCTCTCGAAGGCTTAGAAGAAGGTACGCCGGCCGGAAAAAAACGTCCGTCACTTATCGCGGTAACCCAGTTGACAAGCACATCTGAACAAATCATGAAAGATGAACTGCTGATCGAAAAATCTCTGATTGATACGGTTGTGCACTACAGCAAACAGGCGGAAGAAAGCGGACTGGATGGAGTGGTCTGCTCTGTTCATGAAGCAAAAGCCATTTACCAAGCGGTGTCGCCTTCATTTCTGACTGTCACTCCGGGGATCAGAATGTCAGAGGACGCTGCGAATGACCAAGTCCGCGTGGCGACACCTGCCATTGCAAGAGAGAAAGGTTCATCTGCGATAGTGGTAGGACGCTCGATTACAAAAGCGGAAGACCCGGTAAAAGCCTATAAGGCTGTCAGACTTGAATGGGAGGGAATCAAATCTTGAAACAAATCATCGCAAAACATCTATTAGACATCGAAGCTGTATTTTTACGCCCGAACGAGCCGTTCACATGGGCAAGCGGCATTTTATCACCAATCTACTGTGACAACCGCCTTACGCTATCTTTCCCAGAGGTCAGAAACGATGTCGCCTTAGGTATCAGCAAGCTTGTCAAAGAGCATTTTCCTGAAGCTGAAATGATTGCGGGAACAGCAACTGCCGGTATTCCTCATGCTGCTCTTGCGGCTGACCGTTTGAATCTTCCGATGTGTTATGTGAGGAGTAAGCCGAAGGCGCACGGAAAAGGCAATCAGATTGAGGGAGCTGTGCAAGAAGGGCAAAAAACAGTCGTCATTGAAGACTTAATCTCCACAGGAGGCAGCGTGCTTGAAGCTTGTGCAGCTCTACAAGCGGCCGGCTGTGAAGTGCTTGGTGTCGTCTCAATCTTTACGTACGGACTTCCTAAAGCGGAGGAAGCCTTCGCAAAGGCAGAACTGCCATACTACTCATTAACTGATTATGATACGCTCACAGAGGTCGCGCTTGAAAACGGAAATATTCATTCAGATGATCTAAAAAAGCTGCAAACATGGAAACAAAATCCCGAGTCAAAAGATTGGTTTAAAAAATAAAAAATAAATTCAAATGATGTAAAGAGGCTTCAAAGCCTTGCTGTACTTGAAAACAGGCTATGAGGCCTGTTTTTTTATTAATCCTATAAAAAAAGTCGGGTTGACTTATGTTAGAATTGTGCTAAAATTTACTACAAATCTAAAAACTTATCAAGAGCGGCTGAGGGACTGGACCTATGAAGCCCGGCAACCTGCATAGTTTGTAAGGTGCTACTTCCAGCAAAATGAATTCCATTTTGAAAGATAAGGGCTGCATGCTGTTCCTGTCTTTCTTTCCGCCGGATTGAAAGTTTTTTATTTTAAGAGGTAAAAAGGCTGTCTGTATATCAGCAGCCGCGAATCACATTACATGGGAAAAGACAACCGGCAGAAAGCTACTGTTTGTTTGTCTCCGAAAGGAGGAAAGAAGAAATGTTAACGTATGATAATTGGGAAGAACCAACGATTACATTTCCGGAAGACGATCCTTATAAAGGAGCGCTGTCAGTTTTAAAATGGGCATACGGCCATTACGGCGATCAGCTTGTTTATGCCTGCAGTTTCGGAATTGAGGGAATCGTTC
This sequence comes from Bacillus sp. FSL R5-0603, assembly GCF_038050295.1. Lineage (NCBI taxonomy): Bacteria > Bacillati > Bacillota > Bacilli > Caryophanales > Bacillaceae > Bacillus > Bacillus sp. FSL R5-0603. Next base: position 1,530,957 of record NZ_JBBOYP010000001.1, read on the forward strand.
TGATTGACTTAATTTATAAAGTGAAAAAAGACGCAGAGATTGTGTTTCTTGATACAGGACTTCATTTTAAAGAAACCTATGAAACAATTGAACGAGTGAAAGAGCGTTATCCGGGTCTTAATATCATCCTGAAAAAACCAGATCTCACCCTTGAGGAACAAGCCGAAGAACATGGTGACAAACTGTGGGAAAGAGAGCCGAATCAGTGCTGCTATCTTAGAAAGGTCGTTCCTTTAAGAGAGGCGCTTTCAGGACATCCAGCCTGGCTTTCCGGCCTGCGCCGTGATCAAGGGCCAAGCCGTGCCAATACGAATTTCTTAAACAAAGATGAAAAATTCAAGTCAGTAAAAGTTTGCCCGCTTATCCATTGGACTTGGAAAGACATTTGGAGATACACATCCCGGAATGAACTGGACTACAATCCGCTTCATGACCAAGGATATCCAAGTATTGGCTGTGCGCCTTGCACTGCTCCCGCTTTTACAGCAGAGGATTTGCGCTCAGGCAGATGGAATGGTATGGCGAAAACAGAATGCGGACTGCATGAATAAGGAGCTGCAAAATGGAATTAGCCGCTATTTTATTTAGCTTGTTTTTCGCGATGAATATTGGTGCAAGCGGCGCTGCAGCTTCGATGGGGGTTGCTTACGGCTCCGGAGCCATCAAAAAGAAAACCTACGCTTTGATCCTATGCGCAGTCGGTGTCTTTGCCGGGGCGGTCATTGGCGGAGGCGAGGTTGTAAAAACAATCAGCTCCGGCATTATTCCTGAGCAGACGATTACACTGACGATTGTTTGCATCATTATTGGAGCTGCTGCACTGTCGCTCTTTACTGCTAATCTGCTCGGCATTCCTTTGTCGACAAGTGAAGTAACAGTCGGCGCGGTTGTCGGCGTGGGAGTGGCTTATAAAGTATTGTTTGTGAACAATCTTCTGATCATTGTGTCATTTTGGGTTTTTGTCCCGCTGTTCGCTTTCGGCTTCACCTATTTCGTATCTAAGCTGTTTCGTTATTTTAAGATTGAAGTAAAATCTTCTAAAAAGCAAAAAATCCTTGGCATTGTTTTGTTAGTTGCCGGATTTTTCGAAGCATTCTCTGCCGGCATGAATAACGTGGCGAATGCTGTTGGCCCGTTAGTAGCTGCCGGTGTGCTTGATGTCGGAAAAGGAACCTTGTATGGAGGAGCTTTTGTTGCTATTGGCGCACTGTTATTAGGCCGGCGTGTGCTAGAAACAAACGGGAAGAAAATTACGAGATTCTCCAAAGGGGAAGGCATTCTCTTATCCGGTACAGGAGCGGGACTGGTGATCATCAGTTCTGTATTTGGGATGCCGGTGCCCTTGGCGCAAGTCACGTCATCGTCTATTATCGGAATAGGCATGGCAAAAAACGGTCCGAACGTGTTCCATAAACAAGTTGTTCAAACGATGCTGAAGGTATGGATCGTATCGCCGTTTTTATCTTTATCGATTTCTTATATGCTTGTATCCTTGTTTTTAAAAGCAGATTATTATTCGATCTTTATCATGGTAAGTGTGCTTTTAGCGGCGGGCGGTGCCGTCAGCCTGACAAAGGCCATTCGTAAAGAGAGACGCTCAGTCCACGAACAAGGCGGGGGAATCTAATCATTAATCTGAGTAATTTTATAAGTTAACTAGGAGGAGATGGATATTATGAGCTTAGCACCACACGGAGGAACATTAGTAAACAGAGTAGATGAATCATATGATGTGAGCGGCATTCAAAAAGAAATTGAACTTGATTTAATTTCTTTCGCGGATTTGGAATTGATCGGTATCGGTGCATACAGCCCGATTGAAGGTTTCTTTAATGAAAAAGATTACGTATCTGTAGTCGAAAACATGCGTCTTTCTTCCGGCGTTGTCTGGTCTCTTCCAATCACGCTTCCGGTCGATGCGCAAAAAGCGGCGGAACTGTCACTTGGTGAAACGGTAAAGTTAACGTATGAAGGAGAAACATACGGCGTTATCCAAATCGAAGACCTGTACGTGCCTGACAAACAAAAAGAAGCTGTCAATGTGTACAAAACAGATGAACAGGAGCATCCTGGTGTTAAAAAGCTGTTCAGTCGCGGCAATACATATGTCGGCGGACCGATTACGTTGATTAAAAAAGCTTCAAAACAGTTCCCTGAATTTACATTTGAACCGTCAGAAACGAGACGCCAGTTTGCGGAAAAAGGCTGGGAAACCATTGTCGGTTTCCAAACAAGAAACCCTGTTCACAGAGCGCATGAATACATTCAAAAAACGGCTCTTGAAACAGTAGACGGCTTGTTCTTGAATCCGTTAGTAGGTGAAACAAAATCTGATGACATTCCAGCTGATGTACGGATGGAAAGCTACCAAGTGCTTCTTGATCATTATTACCCGAAAGATCGCGTTTTCCTTGGTGTCTTTTTAGCGGCGATGCGTTATGCAGGCCCGAGAGAAGCAATTTTCCACGCGCTTGTCAGAAAGAACTACGGCTGCACACATTTCATCGTCGGCCGTGATCATGCAGGTGTAGGCGACTATTACGGAACATACGAAGCACAGGAGCTGTTTGACACATTTAAACCTGAAGAACTCGGAATTACACCGCTGAAATTTGAGCACAGCTTCTTCTGTAAAAAATGCGGAAATATGGGAACAGCGAAAACATGCCCTCATGGCAGAGAGCATCACGTCATTTTATCAGGCACTAAGGTAAGAGGTATGCTGAGAGACGGTGTGCTGCCGCCTGCTGAATTCAGTCGAAAAGAAGTCGTAGAAGTGTTAATCAAAGGGATGAAGAAAAAAGAAGAAGTAGGCGTATCTTAAGGAGGACTGGCAGTGACAAATCGCGATATTGTATGGCATGAAGCCTCTATCACAAAAGAAGAGTACCAGCAAAAAAACAAGCATAAAAGCTCCATTCTCTGGCTGACAGGGTTAAGCGGCTCAGGCAAATCAACGATTGCCAACGCCGCTGCGAGAGAATTGTTTGAGCAAGGCTACCAAGTGATTGTGCTTGACGGGGATAATATCCGTCACGGCTTAAATAAGGATCTTGGTTTTTCTGATGAAGACCGAAAAGAAAACATCCGCCGAATCGGAGAGGTGGCAAAGCTTTTTGTTCAGCAGGGAACCATTGTGATTACTGCTTTTATCTCTCCTTTCCGCGAGGACAGGCAACAGGTTCGCGAGCTTGTGGAAGCGGGCGAATTTAATGAAGTCTACATTAAATGCGACCTTGATATTTGTGAACAAAGAGATCCGAAAGGGCTTTACAAAAAAGCAAGAAACGGCGAGATTCCGTTTTTTACAGGAATTGATTCTCCTTATGAAGAACCGGAAGCGCCAGAGCTCGTTCTTGATTCAGGACAGCATGACCGTGAAGCGTGTAAAAATCAGCTGATCGAGTTTGTTAAACAAAAATTGAGCTGAATATGATCTGCTGCGTTCTTCTCAGATGCCGGAATGCAAGCGAGAACATCATCACAGCGAATGCTCTGGAAGAACTCGAATAGATCGGGGGAAATACGATGGGGAAAGTATATATTGTAGGAGCGGGTCCCGGTGACCCTGATCTGCTGACAATTAAAGCGCTGAAAGCCATTGAAAAAGCTGATGTCATCTTATATGACAGATTAGTAAATAAAGAGATTTTACAATATGCCAAAGAGCAAGCAGACCTGATCTACTGCGGGAAGCTTCCGGATTTTCATACGATGAAGCAAGAAACCATCAATCGGTTTCTTGTAAAGTATGCGCAAAAAGGGAAAACCGTTGTCAGACTGAAAGGCGGAGACCCTTTTGTGTTCGGCAGAGGAGGGGAAGAAGCGGAATGCCTCTCTGAAAATGGAATTCCGTTTGAAATCATCCCCGGCATTACGTCTGGAATCGCGGCAGCCGCTTATGCCGGGATTCCTGTTACTCATCGGGAGGCGGGCTCTAACGTCGCTTTTGTAACGGGTCATTATAAAAAAGAAGAAGATTTTGAGGAAAAGTGGAAAGCGCTGGCTACAGGAATTGATACACTTGTCATCTATATGGGTATCAAAAACGTGCAGCAGATTGAAAGAAAACTCCTTGAAAACGGCCGGGACGGTTCTACGCCGGCAGCCTTTATTCATTGGGGAACAACGGACAAGCAAAAATCTGTTTTTTGTACAGTTGACACCCTTTCAGAAACGGTGATAAAAGAAAACATTACAAATCCGAGTTTAATTGTCATTGGAAATGTTGTAAATTATCACTATAAGCTGGAATGGTTTGAATCTGAACTGAAAAAACAAGATTTAAGCGAGGCGTTGTAAAAATGAAACAAGCAATTTTATATGTCGGCCACGGCAGCCGGGTCAAAAAAGCACAGCAAGAAGCCGCAGCCTTTTTGGAAGGATGCAAGGCCCACATCTCTGTGCCAGTACAAGAAATCAGCTTTTTAGAGCTTCAGGAGCCGGCAATTGAGACAGGATTTGAAGCATGTGTGAAGCAAGGCGCCACTCATATCGCAGTGGTGCCTCTGCTTCTTTTAACAGCTGCGCATGCAAAACATGATATTCCAGAAGAAATTGCCCGTGTTGCATCCCGATATCCGTCAGTCCGCATTTCATACGGAAAGCCGATCGGGATTGACGAAGAAGTAGTCAAGGCTGTATATCACCGAATGAAAGACATAGGTGTTCCATATGAAAATGCCAGAGTGGTACTCATCGGAAGGGGAAGTTCAGATCCAGATGTCAAAAGAGACGTAACCGGTATTGCTAATCTTCTTCAGGAAATGATTCCAGTCAAGGAAGTCATTCCGTGCTTTTTGACAGCATGCGGCCCTAATTACAAAGAGGTTTTTTCAGAACTTAAAAAAGATGACGGCACAACAACCTTTATCGTTCCATATTTGCTCTTTACGGGTATGCTGATGAATGAAATCGAACGAGAGGTTCAGAAATTAAAAGCTCATAATCCGAACGTCTACCTCTCTTCCTATATCGGTTTTCATCCTCATGTGAAAAACGCATTTTTGAACCGTGTGAGAGAAACTGCGGCAAATTCTGAGGGACAATTTGATTTTGATGGAGGTTCATATGCTTCCGCTGCACATTAGCCTGGAAAAGAAGAAGGTTGTGATTGCGGGGGGCGGCAGCATCGCTCTCAGAAGGCTGAAAACGGTGATTTCTGAGGGAGCTGATATAACGCTCGTCAGTCCGGATGTGGAACCGGAAATCAAGCAAATGGCAGAAGAGCGGCGTATCAAATGGGAAAAACGGACAATTGAAAAAGAAGATTATCTCAATGCTTTCTTAATTATTGCTGCGACGGATAATGCGGCAGTGAACAAAGAAATTGCCCAATCCGCAACGCCTTTTCAGCTTGTCAATTGTGTCAGTGACGCTGAGCTTGGCAATGTATATATGCCGAAAATCGTAAAAAGAGGGCATGTCACTGTGTCTGTTTCTACAAGCGGAGCCAGTCCAAAGCACACGAAAGAGCTTGCTGAAAACGTGGATAAGCTGATTGACGGCGATTTTGTTGCTGAAGTGAACAGGCTTTATCAGGTGAGAAGAAAGAAATAAGCCAGAGCATACAAATGCTCTGGCTTTTCTTTATGCGGCTCAGCTTTTTTTGAGCTTGATGACAGTATCAGCATCAGGCGTGACAAAGACGGTATGCTGGCTGTCATAGGTGACGAAACCGGGTTTCGCGCCGTTTGGTTTTTTGACATGCCTGATTTTTGTATAATCTACAGGCACTGAACTTGAATCTTTAGCTTTTGAAAAATAAGCTGCAATTGTCGCGGCTTCCATGATTGTTTGCTCATCCGGTTCGCTGCTTCTGATCACAACGTGGGAGCCGGGAATGTCCTTCGTGTGAAGCCAGATATCGTCTCTAGCCGCCGCTCTGGTCGTTAAATATTCATTTTGGCGATTGTTCTTACCCACTAAAATTGTCAGGCCTGAGGTGGATTCATATGTTTCTAACACCGGATTGTGCGGTTTTTGCTTTTTCTGGCCTTTTTGCTGCTTAGGGCGCAAATATTTGCCCTCAACAAGCTCTTCCCTGATTTCGCTGATATCCCGGGGAGAAGCGGACGAAAGCTGCTGAATCAGCTGATCAAAATATTCGATCTCTTCCTGTGCCAGCCTGATTTGCTCCTCGACAACTGCGACCGAATTTTTCGCTTTCTGATACTTCGTGAAATAGGCCTGTGCGTTTTCAGAAGGCGTTTTGTTTGGATTTAAAGGAATCGTGATTGTCGGGCTTTCTTCATCATAATAATTGATAACCTCAGCCTGTTTATCACCTTTTTTCAGCATATATAAATTAGCGGTTAAAAGCTCTCCGTAAAGCTGAAACTCCTTCGCGTTTTCAGAATACTCCAGGGTTTTCTCTAATTTTTTGATTTTGTTGGCATTCTTCTTCCGTTCGTTCACAACAAAACGCTCAAGATCCTGAGCCTGTTGCTTGACCCGGTCTCGTTCAGCTTTTCCGAAATAAAAACGGTCGAGCAGTTCGCTTAATGAATCAAAACGGCGCGCTTCGCCCTTTAGATGAGTCAGCCCCAGTAAATAAAAATATTCCTTTCCGTTTACAGTCGTAATGTTGGGAATGAAACGGTGCTCTTTCACTTCGGCAAACAGTGCCAGCAACGCTTTTGGCAGTGTGACTTTGTTGGCAAGGCCTGCTCTGTGAACCGCTTCTTTGGCGAAAAGCGGAGACACGCCTGAAAAGTGGTCGACAATTTGTTTATCAAGCCTTCCTTCTTGAAAGCTGAGGTGACGCAAAATATCATCTTCTGACGCCTCAAGAGGCGATATTTTGTCCTGAGCAGGCGGAAGCTTATAATCTTGGCCGGGCAGTACTGTACGGTAGCTGTTCATTGACGGTGATAAATGCTTAAGTCCGTCGATAATCACATTTTCTGCTGCGTCAGTCAAAATGATATTGCTGTGACGGCCCATAATTTCTACATAAAGCTTTCGTACGGTTTCATCGCCAATTTCGTTTCGGCTTTTGATATGAAAAATCATAATGCGGTCTAAGCCCGCTTGTTCAATTTTCTCAATGAATCCGCCTTCGATATGCTTTCTCAGCAACATGCAAAACATTGGCGGTTCGCTTGGATTTTCATAAGCTTGTGCCGTGATATGCACCCGTGAATAGCTCGGATGTGCCGATAATAATAGTTTTTGGTTTTTTCCCTTGGCACGGATGTGGAAAATCACATCGTGCTTATATGGCTGATGGACTTTTGTAATTCGTCCGCCCATTATTTTCTCGTTAAGTTCGTGTGTCATTCCGTATGTAAACATGCCATCAAACGACATATGCAATACACCCTCTCATTCTTCCTGCATTCGATAATTATAGCATGAAATGGGACGAGTCAGAATAAGCATGCTTATAGAGTGATATCTCTATATGAGAGCAGGGGAGTGGACGAGCGGAATGAAGTTTCATGAAATGGGACAAACAGATTTACTAGAGGCAACCAATACGTCCATGAAACAAGGATTAACAGAAAAAGAGGTAAAAAAACGCCTTGACAAGCATGGACCAAACGAGCTGCAAGAAGGGAAAAAAACTTCAGCGCTTCTCTTGTTTTTCGCGCAGTTCAAAGATTTTATGGTGCTTGTGCTTCTGGCGGCAACGTTAATCTCAGGATTTCTTGGTGAATATGTAGATGCGGTTGCGATTATTGCGATTGTGTTTGTGAATGGCATACTCGGTTTCTTTCAAGAAAGGCGTGCTGAGCAATCTCTTCAGGCTTTAAAAGAGCTTTCAACACCGCACGTCATGGCACTCAGGGAAGGAAGCTGGACAAAGATTCCTTCTAAGGAACTGGTGCCGGGTGATATTGTGAAATTTACGAGCGGGGACAGAATTGGCGCAGACGTTCGAATTGTTGAAGCGAGAAGCCTTGAAATAGAAGAATCAGCGCTGACCGGGGAATCAATCCCGGTTGTGAAGCATGCTGATAAATTGAAAAAACCGGATGTTTCACTTGGCGATATTACCAATATGGCATTTATGGGAACGATTGTGACTCGCGGCAGCGGTGTCGGGGTTGTCGTCGGGACAGGAATGAATACGGCTATGGGGAAAATTGCCGACATGCTTGAATCGGCAGGGACATTGTCAACCCCGCTGCAAAGAAGACTGGAGCAGCTCGGGAAGATTTTGATTGTTGTTGCATTGCTTCTGACCGTACTTGTCGTTGCTGTCGGTGTTATTCAGGGTCATGATCTGTACAGTATGTTTTTAGCAGGTGTCTCGTTAGCGGTAGCCGCTATTCCGGAGGGGCTGCCGGCGATTGTGACAGTGGCGCTTTCGCTTGGTGTACAGCGGATGATTAAACAAAAATCCATTGTTAGAAAGCTTCCTGCTGTTGAAACGCTTGGGTGTGCGTCTATCATTTGTTCAGATAAAACAGGGACGATGACCCAAAACAAAATGACGGTGACACATGTCTGGTCCGGAGGGAAAACATGGAGAGTGGCAGGGGCCGGCTATGAACCGAAAGGAAGCTTCACACTGAACGAAAAAGAGATCAGTGTCAATGAACATAGGCCGCTTCAGCAGATGCTTCTGTTCGGAGCGCTTTGTAACAACTCCAATATTGAGAAAAGAGACGGCGAATATGTGCTTGACGGAGATCCGACAGAGGGAGCGCTGCTCACCGCGGCAAGAAAAGGCGGTTTTTCAAAGGAGTTTGTTGAATCAAACTACCGGGTGATCGAAGAATTTCCGTTTGATTCTGCACGGAAAATGATGTCTGTCATCGTAGAGGATCAAGACAGAAAGCGCTATATCATTACAAAAGGTGCACCGGATGTACTGATGCAGCGATCTTCCCGTATTTATTATGATGGCTCAGCGGCTCTTTTTTCAAATGAAAGAAAAGCAGAAACAGAGGCGGTATTAAGACATTTGGCATCACAGGCGCTCAGAACGATAGCGGTCGCCTACAGGCCGATAAAAGCAGGCGAAACACCGTCAATGGAGCAGGCGGAAAAAGATCTGACCATGCTTGGCCTTTCAGGTATCATTGATCCCCCGCGGCCGGAAGTCAGACAGGCGATAAAAGAATGCCGTGAAGCAGGAATTAAGACCGTTATGATAACAGGTGATCATGTAGAAACCGCTAAAGCGATAGCGAAAGACTTGCGCCTCCTTCCGAAAAGCGGCAAAATCATGGACGGCAAGATGCTGAATGAACTTTCTCAAGAAGAGCTTTCTCATGTGGTGGAGGATGTGTATGTATTTGCCCGCGTTTCCCCTGAACATAAACTAAAAATCGTAAAAGCCTATCAGGAGAACGGGCATATTGTGGCGATGACGGGAGACGGCGTCAATGATGCTCCTGCCATTAAACAAGCTGATATCGGCGTCTCTATGGGCATTACCGGGACAGATGTGGCCAAAGAAGCATCATCTCTTGTTCTCGTGGATGATAATTTTGCGACGATTAAATCAGCGATAAAAGAAGGCAGGAACATCTACGAAAATATCAGGAAGTTTATCAGATACCTGTTGGCGTCTAACGTCGGAGAAATCCTTGTCATGCTGTTTGCGATGCTGCTCGCCCTTCCTTTACCGCTCGTTCCGATTCAGATTTTGTGGGTCAACTTGGTGACGGACGGGTTGCCGGCAATGGCGCTCGGCATGGATCAGCCGGAAGGAGACGTCATGAAGCGCAAGCCCCGTCATCCGAAAGAAGGGGTATTTGCCCGCAAGCTAGGATGGAAGGTCGTTTCCAGAGGATTTTTAATCGGAGTTGCCACTATTTTAGCGTTTATCATTGTGTACCACCGCAATCCGGAAAACTTGGCTTATGCCCAGACGATCGCGTTTGCCACATTGGTGCTCGCTCAGCTTATTCACGTGTTTGACTGCCGCAGCGAAACTTCTGTTTTCTCTAGAAATCCGTTTCAAAACCTGTATTTAATCGGCGCGGTATTGTCATCTATTTTGCTGATGCTTGTAGTAATCTACTATCCGCCGCTTCAGCCGATTTTCCATACTGTAGCCATCACGCCGGGGGACTGGATGCTCGTCATCGGTATGTCCGCCATCCCTACTTTTTTGCTGGCGGGGTCACTTTTAACAAGAAAAAAATAAATTCATATGATATAATCTTAGGGGTAATAGCGTGTCTATTGCCCTTTTATTATGAGAACAGGGAAGAATTGGGTGTTTTAAAATGATACGAAGTATGACAGGCTTCGGCAGTGCAAGCAAAACACAAGACGATCTCTCTGTAAGCGTTGAACTTAAATCTGTGAACTACAGATTTAAAGAAGTGAACGCTCGTTTGCCAAGGCCTTTGCTATATTTTGAAGATAAGCTGAAACAGACCATTCTGCAGCATATTCAGCGCGGAAGAATTGAGCTTTTCGTATCCGTTGACAGCGATATGCTTGTTGAGAAAAGGCTTGAAATTGATTGGCCGCTGCTCGATGAGTTTGTCGCAGCCGCGAGAGATATGAAGAAGCGGTATCAATTGTCTGCAGAGCCCGATGTAATGGATTTCTTTAAGCTTGATCATGTCGTCCAGGTTCATGAAGAACAGACGCAAAATGACAAGCTGGAGGCGTTGATCATCGATGCTGCAGAAGAAGCGGTAAAAGGTCTCTGTGAAATGCGTGAAAAAGAGGGGCTGCTCTTAGCGAAAGACTGCCTGATGCATATTGATCAGCTTGAAGAGCTGGTGAGAGAAACTGAATTGCTGGCTGCAGATGTCGTATCTCGTTACCGGGAACGGCTGTACGCCAGAATCAAAGAATGGACTGAAGACGTATTAGACGAGAGCCGGCTTGTAACAGAATGCGCTATTTTTGCAGACCGCTCTGATATCACTGAAGAGATTACAAGGCTGAAGAGCCACTTCGCCCAGTTTCGTGATATATTAGCTAGTGGCGGAGCTGTCGGGCGCAAACTCGACTTTCTTGTTCAGGAGCTCAATCGGGAAGCAAATACGATCGGCTCAAAAGCAAATGATCATCAGATCACAAAGCTTGTCGTTGAAATGAAAAGTTCTATTGAAAAAATAAAAGAACAAGTGCAAAATATAGAATAGTGACTGTGCGTATTGTTTACAGACGGTCTTACTAGGCTAAACTAGAGACGTCTATTTTACAGGGGGAACGTAGAAGATGACGATTAAACTGATTAATATCGGATTTGGCAATATCATCTCCGCCAATCGGATGATTTCGATTGTCAGCCCGGAGTCTGCGCCAATCAAACGGATGATTCAGGATGCAAGAGACCGCGGAATGCTAATTGACGCTACATACGGACGAAGAACCCGTGCAGTTGTCGTCATGGATAGTGATCACATTATCTTATCTGCCGTCCAGCCTGAGACAGTTGCACACAGACTTTCTGTTAAAGAAGAAATTATGGATGAAGGGCAGGGGTAATTGCCGCATGAAAGAAAGAGGGTTATTAATCGTTCTCTCAGGTCCCTCAGGAGTTGGTAAAGGAACGGTTCGACAAGCGATCTTTTCGCAGGAAGACACAAAATTTGAATATTCGATTTCAGTAACCACAAGAAGTCCAAGAGAGGGCGAAGTGAACGGAATCGATTATTTTTTCAAAACAAGAGACGAATTCGAGCAAATGATTGCGGACAACAAGCTGCTTGAATGGGCAGAGTATGTCGGCAATTATTACGGCACGCCAGTCGATTATGTTGAACAGACGCTTCAAGATGGAAAAGACGTCTTTTTAGAAATTGAAGTTCAAGGGGCTCTTCAAGTGAGAAATGCTTTCCCGGAAGGCCTATTTATTTTCCTTGCGCCTCCAAGCCTTTCTGAACTGAAAAACAGAATCGTGACACGAGGCACAGAAACAGACGCTCTGATTGAAAATCGAATGAAAGCCGCAAAAGCTGAGATCGAAATGATGGATGCTTATGACTATGTCGTTGAAAACGATAATGTCGAAACGGCTTGCGATAAAATCAAAGCAATCGTTCTTGCTGAACATTTGAAGCGTGAACGCGTTGCACCAAGATATAAGAAAATGCTGGAGGTTGAATAATCAATGTTAGATCCGTCAATTGATTCTTTAATGAATAAATTAGATTCAAAATATACGCTGGTGACTGTTTCTGCGAGACGCGCACGTGAAATGCAAATCAAAAAAGACCAAATGATTGAACATACGATTTCACACAAATATGTAGGCAAAGCTTTAGAAGAAATTGATGCAGGCCTGCTTTCGTTTGAAAAGGAAGACCGCGAATAGTAGCACAAGTAGCAACCTATATCATGTAGGTTGTTATTTTTTTCCGTGCGATTTTGTAAAGTGCAGAGGGGGAGAATTCATTGCTTAACAATCGAAATGTGTTACTTTGCGTGAGCGGAGGCATCGCTGTTTATAAAGCCTGTGCATTAACGAGCAAGCTGGTTCAGGCAGGAGCAAATGTCAAAGTGATTATGACTGAATCCGCTTGCCGATTCGTTTCACCGCTGACATTTCAGGCATTGAGCCGCCACGAAGTCTATACAGATACATTTAAAGAACAAAATCCAAGCGTCATTTCTCATATTGATGCCGCAGACTGGGCCGACTTGATTATCGTAGCGCCGGCTACGGCTAATGTGATTGGAAAACTGGCAAACGGCATCGCTGATGATATGCTGACGACAACATTGTTGGCAGCAACGGCTCCCGTTTGGATCGCGCCGGCGATGAACGTTCATATGTATGACCACCCGGCAGTCAAACGAAACATTTCTGTTCTTTATCAGGACGGTTATCGTTTTATTGAGCCAAGTGAGGGCTATTTAGCATGCGGTTACGTAGGAAAAGGCAGATTGGAAGAGCCGGAAAACATCGTAAAGCTGGCCGAAAAACATTTTGCTGAAGAAACATCCGCTCTTTTAGAAGGCAAGCATGTGGTCATTACAGCCGGCCCAACGCGGGAAGCGGTTGATCCTGTCCGGTTTTTCACCAATAAATCGACGGGCAAAATGGGCTACGCACTAGCGGAGGCTGCTGTTCAGCTCGGCGCACGGGTAACCTTAATTTCTGGGCCTGTTTCACTTGATCAGCCTAAAGGCCTTGCTGAGTTTATCCCTGTTCAATCGGCTGCGGATATGCGCGAAGCTGTGCTCTCTGTGTATGACGCAAGCGATATAGTCATTAAAACAGCTGCAGTAGCCGATTTTACGCCGAAAACAGTATTTGACCATAAAATGAAAAAACAAGACGGCGGCATGACCTTAGAACTGAAAAGAACAGTCGATATTCTGAAAGAATTGGGCGAGAAAAAGAAAGAGCAGATTTTGGTCGGATTTGCCGCCGAAACACAAGACATTGAACACTATGCACGTAAAAAGCTCGCCGCTAAAAACCTTGATTTGATTGTGGCAAATGATGTGAAAGCAAATGGGGCCGGTTTTGGTGCTGATACGAATATCGTGACAATTTTTTTCAAAGACGGGCATAAACGCGAACTCCCGATTATGTCTAAGCTCGATGTTTCTTTTGAAATCCTTCAGGAGATCGCAGCCCTCTCAAAACAAACCGGAGAGCGCTCATGAATTTTGCAGAAGTCATCGTTGATGTCAGCACCAAAAATATAGACAGGCCTTTTGATTATAAAATCCCAGACCATCTCAAGGGCATGATCAAAACGGGGATGCGGGTCATTGTTCCGTTTGGCCCCCGTAAGATTCAAGGGTTTGTGACAGCAGTCAAAGAAGCATCTGACCTATCGGGAAAATCTGTCAAGGAAGTAGAGGATTTATTAGATCTTACACCTGTTCTGACAGAGGAGCTTATGGATCTGTCATCATGGCTGTCAGACAAAACGCTGTCTTTTAAAATAACGGCGCTTCAAGCAATGCTGCCTGCCGCCTTAAAGGCGAAATATGAAAAAGAATTAAAAATTGCACGCGGCGCCGATCTTCCGCCGCAAGTGGAACGGCTGTTTTCTGAAACAAAGACGCTGTTGTATTCAGATATACCCGATCATGAGACGCTGAAACTGATTCAAAGGCATGTTCAAAAAGGGGACATTGACGTGACGTATAAAGTCGCGCAAAAAACCAATAAAAAAATGGTCAGGCATATTCAGGCAAATGCGAGTAAAGAAGAGCTTGCTAAGCAGGCTGAGGGATTGTCCCGCCAAGCAGCAAAACAGCAGGCGATTCTTCACTTTCTCATCTCTGAGCCGGAAGGTGTGAAAATTCCTGCGGCGGAATTGTGCAAAAAAACGGACACGAGCTCTGCAACCATCAAAACCCTTATCCAAAAAGGGCTTTTGAAGGAAAGCTATGAAGAGGTTTACAGAGATCCCTATCAGGACAAAATGTTCAAAAAAACAAAGCCCCTGCCGCTGACAGACGAACAGAGGGCTGCCTTCGAGCCCATACGCGAGACATTGGACAGCGATGAGCATAAAGTGTTCCTCCTTCACGGCGTGACAGGAAGCGGAAAAACGGAAATTTATCTGCAATCAATTGAAAAAGTACTGGCGAAAGGAAAAGAAGCCATCGTCCTCGTACCGGAAATATCGCTGACGCCGCAAATGGTCAACCGCTTCAAGGGCCGCTTCGGCTCCCAGGTGGCAGTCATGCACAGCGGTTTATCCACAGGAGAAAAATATGACGAGTGGCGTAAAATCCACCGGAAGGAAGTACGGCTTGTCGTCGGTGCCAGGTCCGCCATTTTTGCTCCGTTTGAAAATCTCGGAATGATAATCATCGATGAAGAGCACGAGTCTTCATATAAACAGGAAGAAATGCCGCGCTATCATGCGAAAGAGGTGGCAATCAAGCGGGCTGAGCATCACAGCTGCCCGGTTGTATTAGGGAGTGCTACGCCGACATTAGAGTCGTATGCAAGAGCGCAAAAGGGCGTATACGAGCTTCTTTCACTGAAGCACCGTGTTAACCATCGGGTGATGCCTGAGGTTTCGCTTGTCGATATGAGAGAGGAGCTTAGAAACGGCAATCGCTCGATGTTTTCAGTTGAATTGATGGAAAAGCTTGAAGAAACGATTGCCAAGGGTGAGCAGGCGGTGCTGTTTTTAAATAAGAGGGGCTATTCTTCCTTTGTGATGTGCAGGGATTGCGGCTATGTCCCGCAATGCCCGCACTGCGACATTTCCATGACGTATCATCGTTACGGCCAAAGGCTGAAATGCCATTATTGCGGACATGAAGAGCCTGTTCCGCACACTTGTCCTGAATGCGCAAGCGAGCATATTCGCTTTTTCGGAACGGGAACACAGCGAGTGGAGGAAGAGCTGACAAAAGTGCTGCCAAGTGCGAGAGTGATTCGGATGGATGTTGACACGACATCACGAAAAGGCGCCCATGAAAAATTACTGTCAGCTTTCGGAGAAGGAAAAGCGGATATTCTTCTCGGAACGCAAATGATCGCGAAAGGGCTTGATTTTCCGAATGTCACGCTTGTCGGAGTGTTAAGTGCTGATACAACACTTCATATTCCTGATTTCAGATCGGCTGAAAAAACATTTCAGCTGTTAACGCAAGTCAGCGGCCGGGCAGGCAGGCATGAAAAGCCCGGCCATGTCATCATTCAAACGTATACACCGTCTCATTACAGTATCCAGCTGACGAAAACACACGATTATGAAACGTTCTATCAGCATGAAATGGCGCACAGGAGAGAGCAATCCTATCCGCCATACTACTATTTGGCTCTTGTGACTGTTTCTCATGAGGAAGTGGCGAAAGCAGCGGTTACAGCTGAAAAGATCGCTCATTTTTTGAAAGCAAACTGCGGAGCTGACACGAAAATTCTCGGACCAAGCGCGTCGCCGATAGCCAGGATCAAAGATAGATATCGCTATCAATGCGTGATAAAATACAAACAGGAAACCCAGTTATCCGCTTTATTGAAGAAGATACTGGAACATTATAAACGCGAAATTGAACAAAAACATGTAATGATTTCAATTGATATGAATCCTTATATGATGATGTAAGATCTCACGTCTTGGAGGGTAACAAATTGGCAGTAAAAAAGGTCGTCACACATCCTGCGGAGGTTTTGGAAACACCTGCGGAAACCGTGACTGTTTTTGATAAAAAGCTAAAAAAACTGCTTGATGATATGTACGACACCATGCTTGAAATGGATGGTGTCGGACTGGCAGCGCCGCAAATCGGCATTTTAAAAAGAGCGGCCGTTGTAGACATCGGGGATGACAGAGGGAGAATTGATCTCGTTAATCCTGAAATTTTAGAAAAAAGCGGCGAGCAAACCGGAATTGAAGGATGCTTGAGCTTTCCTGGCGTCTATGGTGATGTCACACGTGCCGATTATGTCAAAGTGCGTGCGTTTAACCGTCAGGGAAAACCATTCATTCTGGAAGCGCGAGGCTTTTTAGCAAGAGCCGTGCAGCATGAAATGGACCACTTAGACGGTGTGCTGTTTACATCTAAAATAAGTAAATACTATACAGAAGATGAACTAGCGGATATGGAAGGATGATTTGATGACGAGAATCGTATTTATGGGAACGCCGGATTTTTCAGTTCCTGTTTTAAGAACCCTGATTGAGGACGGATATGAAGTAGTGGGGGTCGTCACACAGCCGGACCGTCCGAAGGGCAGAAAAAAAGTACTGACACCTCCTCCGGTCAAGGAAGAGGCATTGCGTCACGGCATCCCGGTTCTTCAGCCGGAAAAAGTCAGATTGACAGAAGAAATTGAGAAAGTGCTGGCATTAAAGCCTGACCTGATTGTAACGGCGGCATTCGGACAAATTTTGCCTAAGGAGCTTCTCGACAGTCCAAAATACGGCTGCATTAACGTTCACGCATCCCTTTTGCCGGAACTGCGCGGCGGTGCTCCGATCCATTATTCCATTCTGCAGGGAAAGAAGAAAACCGGGGTTACCATTATGTATATGGTAGAAAAATTGGATGCGGGCGATATGATCTCAAAAGTGGAAGTGGACATTGAAGAAACCGACAATGTCGGAACACTGCACGATAAATTAAGCGCGGCTGGCGCGAAGCTGTTGTCTGAAACGGTTCCAAACGTCATTGCCGGCAGCATATCACCTGAAAAGCAGGATGAAGAGAAAGCGACATACGCGCCTAACATTAAAAGAGAGCAAGAGCTGCTCGATTGGTCCAGAACGGGCGAAGAGCTTTACAACCAGGTCCGCGGCTTAAATCCATGGCCTGTTGCTTATACGACGCTAAACGGACAAAACTTGAAAATATGGGCGTCGAAAAAAATACCGGCACCAACAACAGCTGAGCCCGGCACAGTCGTTGCGGTTGAAAAGGAAGGGATTATCGTTGCCACAGGTAACGAGACGGCTCTGTTATTAACCGAACTCCAGCCGGCCGGCAAAAAACGCATGAAAGGCGAAGACTTTGTGCGAGGCGCTCATGTTGAAGCCGGTGATGTGTTAGGAGTAAACAATGAAAAAAACTAGTGTTCGTGACATCGCCCTTGAGGCGCTGATCAAATTAGAACAAAACCAGGCATACAGCAACCTGCTGCTGAAATCGGTCATTAAATCAAATGAACTGAGTGATCAGGACAGAGGGCTTTTGACTGAACTTGTCTATGGTACATTACAAAATAAGATCGCGCTTGATTATATGCTTAAACCGTTTATCAATAAGCCTCAAAAGGTAAAGCCGTGGGTGATTCAGCTTCTTCGCCTATCCTTATATCAAATGGAGTATTTAGAGAAGATTCCAGACAGGGCAGCCATCCATGAAGCGGTTGAGATTGCTAAAATCCGCGGACACAAAGGCATTGCTTCATTTGTCAACGGCGTGCTCCGTTCTATTCAGCGCGAAGGTGTTCCATCCTTTGACGCGATCGAAGATCCTGTACGCCGGCTGGCGACAGAAACAAGCCATCCGGAGTGGCTTGTGAAAGAGTGGGCGGATGCGTATGGATTTGAAGCTGCGGAAAAGATTTGCCGCATCCATCTCATTCCGCCGAAACAGACGTTGCGTGTCAATCAAATGAAAGCAGACAGAGCTGAGCTGCTTGACCAAATGGCTGCTGAGGGAATCGAAGTTGAAAAAGGCGACCTCGCTGAAGATGCTGTGAAGCTCTTAAAGGGAACAATTGCCGGAACTCATTTCTTCCAAAACGGCGAAGTTTCCATCCAGGATGAGAGCTCCATGCTCGTCGCCCGCGCCCTTGACCCTAAGCCTGATGAAACAGTGCTTGACGCGTGTGCGGCGCCTGGCGGAAAGTCAGCTCATATCGCAGAATTAATGAAGAACAAGGGGAGCGTTACGTCGCTTGATCTTCACAAACATAAAGTGAAGCTGATCAAAGAAGCGGCAGACCGGCTTGGCCTGACAATCATTCATGCGGAAACAATGGATGCTAGAAAAGCGGGGGAAACGTTTGAAAACGAACAGTTTGACCGAATATTGGTCGATGCCCCGTGCTCAGGTTTCGGTGTTATCAGAAGAAAGCCGGACATGAAATACACGAAAAAACCTGACGACAGCGCCCGTCTAGCTGAAATCCAGCTGTCGATCTTGAGGGAAATCGCACCATTAGTAAAAAAAGGTGGCACTCTTGTCTACAGTACGTGTACAATGGACCGGACAGAAAATGATGAAGTAATACATGCGTTTATACAAGAACATCCTGATTTTGAACCCGATTTGTCTCTTGAAAAGCGGCTGCCTGAAAAGGTGAGACCCTTTGTTCGGGATGGAAGGCTTCAAATCCTTCCTCATTATTTCGGAACAGATGGTTTCTTTATTTGCAGCATGAGAAAGAAGGGATAAGCAATGGCAGAACTTAATAAAACAAAAGTAAGAAAAGAATTGCGGACAGAGCGTCCGTCTATTTATTCTTTTGAATTAGACGAAATTAAACAATGGCTGACAGACAACGGAGAGAAACCGTTCCGTGCGGCTCAGATCTTTGAATGGCTATATGAAAAACGCGTATCTTCTTTTGAAGAAATGACAAACCTCTCAAAGGATCTGCGTGAGAAATTAAACACTCACTTTGTGTTAACAACACTGAAAACGGCTGTTAAACAAACCTCTCAAGACGGTACGATGAAGTTTTTGTTTGAGCTTCATGACGGTTATACCATCGAAACCGTTTTAATGAGACACGAGTATGGCAATTCTGTATGTGTAACGACACAAGTCGGCTGCCGTATTGGCTGCACATTTTGCGCGTCAACGCTTGGAGGCTTAAAACGAAACCTTGAAGCGGGGGAAATTGTCGCTCAAGTAGTCAAAGTGCAAAAAGCTCTTGATGAAACGGATGAACGCGTCAGCTCTGTCGTGATCATGGGAATCGGTGAACCTTTTGATAACTTTAACGAAATGCTCGCTTTCTTGAAAATCATTAACCATGACAAGGGCCTGAATATCGGTGCTCGCCATATTACGGTCTCTACGAGTGGAATCATCCCGAAAATTTACGAATTTGCTGATCAGCAAATGCAGATTAACTTTGCAATTTCTCTGCACGCGCCGAACACAGAAATCAGAAGCCGTTTGATGCCGATTAACAGAGCATATAAACTGCCTGATCTAATGGAAGCCGTTAAATATTATATTAATAAAACAGGACGCCGTATCAGCTTTGAATACGGGCTGTTCGGAGGCGTAAACGACCAGGTGGAACACGCCGAAGAGCTTGCCGACTTGCTGGAAGGAGTCAAATGCCACGTGAACTTGATTCCGGTAAACTACGTGCCTGAACGGGACTATGTGCGCACACCGCGTGATCAGATTTTTGCTTTTGAAAAAACGCTGAAATCCCGCGGAGTAAATGTCACAATCCGAAGAGAGCAAGGACATGACATTGACGCAGCCTGCGGTCAGCTTCGCGCGAAGGAGCGTCAAGACGAGACGAGGTGATGAGGGTTGTTAACAGCCTTAAAAACAGATACAGGAAAAATCCGCCAGCATAATGAAGATGACGCGGGGATATTCAAGGGGAAAGATGAATTTATATTAGCGGTTGTCGCTGATGGCATGGGCGGCCATCTTGCTGGAGATGTTGCGAGCAAGATGGCTGTGAAAGCCATGGGGGAGAAATGGAATGAAGCAGAGACGATTCCAACTGCGCCCTCGGAATGTGAAAAATGGCTCATTGAACAGATTCTTTCGGTAAACAGCAAAATATACGATCACGCTCAAGCCCACGAAGAATGCCAAGGCATGGGGACGACGATTGTATGTGCGCTTTTTACGGGGAAAACGGTTTCTGTTGCCCATATCGGAGACAGCAGATGCTATTTGCTTCAGGACGATGATTTCGTTCAAGTGACAGAAGACCATTCGCTTGTAAATGAACTGGTTCGCACTGGAGAGATCTCCAGAGAAGACGCTGAACATCATCCGCGAAAAAATGTGTTGACGAAGGCGCTTGGAACAGACCAGTCAGTCAGCATTGACACCCGTTCTTTTGATATAGAACCCGGAGACAAACTGCTTCTATGTTCTGACGGACTGACGAATAAAGTGGAAGGCACTGAATTAAAAGACATCCTGCAAAGCGATTCAGCTCCTCAGGAAAAAGTAAACCTGCTTGTGGACAAAGCCAACCAGAATGGCGGAGAAGACAACATAACAGCAGTTTTGCTTGAGCTTGCTTTACATGTTGAAGAGGGTGAAGATCAGTGCTAATCGGCAAGCGGATCAGCGGGCGTTACCAAATTCTCCGCGTTATAGGCGGCGGGGGAATGGCCAACGTGTATTTAGCTGAGGATATCATTCTAGACCGTGAAGTCGCAATTAAAATCCTGCGGTTTGACTATGCAAATGACAATGAATTTATCAGACGTTTCCGCAGAGAAGCCCAATCCGCATCAAGCCTCGATCACCCGAATATTGTCAGCATTTACGATTTGGGCGAGGAAGATGATATTTATTATATTGTCATGGAATACGTTGAAGGCATGACGCTTAAAGAATACATAACAGCAAATGGGCCGCTTCACCCTAAAGAAGCTCTGAACATCATGGAGCAAATTGTCTCAGCCATCGCTCATGCCCATCAAAACCAGATTGTTCACAGAGACATCAAACCGCATAACATTTTGATTGATCATATGGGAAATATCAAAGTAACGGATTTTGGAATTGCGACGGCACTAAGTTCGACCACAATCACCCATACCAATTCAGTTCTGGGCTCGGTCCATTACTTATCACCTGAACAGGCCCGGGGCGGCTTAGCCACAAAAAAATCGGATATTTATGCGCTTGGAATCGTTCTATTTGAGCTTTTAACCGGCCGTATTCCGTTTGATGGAGAGTCAGCAGTCAGCATCGCCTTGAAGCATCTTCAAGCGGAAACTCCTTCGGCAAAAAGGTGGAATCCATCGGTCCCCCAAAGCGTTGAAAACATCATACTCAAGGCAACTGCCAAAGATCCTTTTCATCGCTACGAAACGGCTGAAGACATGGAAGCAGACATAAAAACAGCTTTTGATGCCGACAGACTCAATGAAAAGAGATTTACGATTCAAGAAGATGAAGAAATGACAAAAGCGATACCTATCATTAAAGATGAAGAACTTGCTAAAGCTGCTGGCGAAAAAGAAGCTGAAGTGACAACCGCACAAGAAAACAAAACAAAGAAGAACGGCAAAAGAAAAAAGTGGCCGTGGGTTTTGCTCACGATATGCCTCGTTTTTATCACAGCTGGAATTCTTGCTGTCACTGTTTTTCCGTCGCTTTTCATGCCTAAGGATGTCAAAATACCTGATGTCTCCGGAATGGAATACGAAAAAGCCGCAGGGCTCTTGGAAAAAGAAGGTTTACAGGTTGATTCCGAGGTGTTGGAAATCTCAGATGAAAAAATTGAAGAGGGCCTGATGGTAAAAACGGATCCTAAAGCGGATACCACAGTCAAAGAAGGCGCCACGGTCACCCTTTATAAGAGCACCGGAAAAGCAAAAACGGAGATCGGTGATGTGACAGGCCAAACGGTCGACCAGGCAAAAAAAGCGTTGAAGGACCAAGGGTTTAAACATGTAACGGTAAATGAAGTGAATGACGAGAAAAATGCGGGCACTGTCATTGACCAAAATCCTTCAGCAGGGACTGAGCTTGTCCCGAGTGAAGATCAAGTCAAACTTACAGTCAGTATCGGACCCGAAGACATTACGCTTAGAGACTTGAAAACCTACAGTAAAGAAGCAGCGTCTGGATATCTGGAAGACAACGGATTGAAGCTTGTAGAAAAAGAAGCATACTCAGATGATGTTCCAGAAGGACAGGTTGTCAAACAAAAACCAGCAGCAGGTACGGCAGTAAAGCCGGGAAACGAAGTTGAAGTGACATTCTCTCTCGGACCAGAGAAAAAACCTGCGAAAACAGTGAAAGAAAAGGTCAAGATCCCCTACGAACCAGAAAATGAAGGGGACGAGCTTCAAGTGCAAATCGCGGTTGACGATGCAGATCACAGCATCTCTGACACTTACGAAGAATTTAAGATAAAAGAGCCGACTGAACGAACGATCGAACTAAAGATTGAACCCGGCCAAAAAGGGTACTATCAAGTAATGGTAAACAATAAAGTTGTCAGCTACAAAACCATTGAGTATCCGAAAGATGAATAACAAGGAGGGAAAATATGCCTGAGGGCAAAATTATTAAGGCGCTAAGCGGCTTTTACTATGTACTGGATGAATCAGAGGATTCAGATAAAGTAATACAATGCAGAGGAAGAGGCATTTTCAGAAAAAACAAAATTACCCCTCTTGTCGGTGATTATGTTGTGTATCAAGCTGAAAATGACAAAGAAGGATATTTAATGGAAATTAAAGAAAGAACCAACGAGCTTATCAGGCCGCCAATTTGCAACGTTGATCAAGCGGTCCTTGTTTTCTCAGCGGTTCAGCCTTCTTTCAGCACGGCATTGCTCGACCGCTTCCTGGTTCTCGTTGAGGCCAATGATATTCAGCCGATTATATGCATTACTAAAATGGATCTGATTGAAGATCAAGATACAGAAGAAACGATACAAGCCTATGCAGAGGACTATCGGAATATTGGTTATGACGTATACCTTACCTCCTCTAAGGACCAAGACAGTTTAGCGGACATCATCCCGCATTTTCAGGATAAAACAACGGTATTTGCCGGTCAGTCCGGTGTTGGGAAATCCTCGCTTCTCAACGCGATCAGTCCGGAGCTTGGATTAAGAACAAACGAGATTTCCGAGCATCTGGGCCGCGGGAAACACACAACCCGCCACGTTGAGCTGATTCACACGTCCGGAGGTTTGGTTGCAGATACACCGGGATTCAGCTCGCTTGAATTTACAGACATTGAGGAAGAAGAGCTGGGCTACACCTTCCCTGATATCAGAGAAAAAAGTTCTTCATGCAAATTTAGAGGCTGTTTACATCTGAAAGAGCCGAAATGTGCGGTGAAACAAGCTGTTGAAGACGGGGAATTAAAGCAGTATCGCTATGACCATTATGTTGAATTTATGACGGAGATAAAAGACAGAAAGCCGAGGTATTAGCATAATGATAAAGGTTGCACCATCTATTCTTTCCGCTGATTTTGCCGTTTTAGGCAATGAGATTAAAGATGTAGAAAAAGGCGGAGCCGATTGTATTCATATTGATGTTATGGACGGCCATTTTGTCCCGAATATCACAATCGGTCCGCTGATTGTAGAAGCAGTCCGGCCGGTAACGGATCTGCCGCTTGATGTCCATTTAATGATAGAAGAGCCGGATCGTTATATCCCGGCTTTTGCGAAAGCAGGCGCAGATATCCTGTCTGTGCATGCTGAGGCATGTCCGCACCTGCACCGTACCATCCAGCTCATTAAAGAGCAAGGAGTGAAGGCCGGAGTAGTTCTAAACCCGCATACCCCTGTACAAGTCATCGAGCATGTTTTCGACGATCTCGATCTTGTTCTTTTAATGACGGTGAACCCGGGCTTCGGCGGGCAGAAATTTATTCATTCAGTCCTTCCTAAGATAAAAGAGGTTAAGCGAATGGCGGATGAAAAAGGAAAAAAAGATCTGTTAATTGAAGTAGACGGCGGCGTCAACAAAGAAACCGCTCCGCTCGTCATTGAAGCGGGCGCAAATTTACTCGTTGCCGGTTCAGCTGTTTATGGCCAGTCTGACCGCAAAAAAGCAATTTCTGAAATCAGAGGAAGTAAATAAGCAGCTTTAGAAAAGAGCTGGGCATACAATAGCCTAAGCTCTTTTTCCTGTATGCAGAGAAAGGAATCAGAGATGAAAACAATTAATATCGTTGCGGGAGGCCCGAAAAATCTCATTCCCGATCTAACCGGCTATACGGAGGAACACACGCTTTGGATCGGTGTTGACAAAGGCACCGTCACTCTCTTAGATGCAGGGATCATACCTGTTGAAGCCTTCGGAGATTTTGACAGCATAACCGAGCAAGAACGCCGGCGAATAGAAAAAGCCGCTCCCGCCCTTCATGTGTATCAAGCAGAAAAAGATCAAACAGATTTAGACCTCGCCCTTGATTGGGCGCTGGAAAAGCAGCCGGATATTATTCAGATTTTCGGGATTACAGGCGGCAGAGCTGATCATTTTTTAGGAAACATTCAGCTTCTGTATAGAGGTGTAAAAACGAACATAAAAATTAGGCTGATAGACAAACAAAATCATATTCAAATGTTCCCTCCTGGTGAATATGATATTGAGAAGGATGAAAATAAGCGATATATCTCCTTCATACCGTTTTCCGAAGACATACATGAGCTGACCCTGACCGGTTTTAAATATCCTCTAAATAATTGTCATATTACGCTCGGTTCAACACTATGTATTAGTAACGAACTCATTCATTCACGAGGTACTTTTTCGTTTGCAAAAGGCATATTAATAATGATAAGAAGCACGGATTAAGCATGTGCTTTCATTCAATTGCTGAAAACAATGAACAAGGCGGTTACGGGACGTTATAGGAGGGGACAAAAATGAAATTTTACACCATTAAATTGCCGAAGTTTTTAGGAGGAATTGTCCGGGCGATGCTGGGCTCATTTAGAAAAGATTAATGCCCAGGGGTTCAAAGCCCTCTTTCACCACATAAAAACGCCTGCCACATATCGGGGCAGGCGTTCATTTTGTTATACACGCTCAACTTTACCGGATTTCAAAGCTCGAGCAGATACATATACTTTTTTAGGTTTTCCGTTCACAAGGATACGAACCTTTTGAAGATTCGCGCCCCAAGTGCGCTTAGAAGCGTTCATTGCGTGAGAACGGTTATTCCCAGCTGTTGTTTTTTTACCTGTGATAACGCATTTACGTGCCATTTGTTTCCCTCCTCACTTGCACAAAACATCTACTTTTTAACATTCATATAATCTTAGATGCTTTCGATATGGATACTTTAAATAATTTACCACAGCTAAAAAACGTTTGCAACTATTGTTTCATCATCTTTCAAGAAAATTCACTTGACATCTTGCGGAAACAGCAGCGCTATAGTATATGTAGAGGTACGGCCAGCGATTATTGCCTGGTCTTTTCATAATGGAAACCATATAGTAGAATAGCTGTAACTCTATGCATTCGAAGGAGGAACTAGTGTGTCCATTGAATTAAGAACGAAGTACGGACAGATTGATATATCTAATGAGGTCATCGCGATGGTTGCAGGAGGCGCGGCGGTTGACTGTTACGGCATTGTCGGCATGGCCTCTAAAAACCAGATTAAAGACGGACTGACTGAAATCCTTCGGAAAGAGAATTTCAGCAGGGGTGTCCAAGTTCGCCAAGAAGGAGAACAGATACATATCGACATGTATATCATTGTCAGCTACGGCACGAAAATTTCTGAAGTGGCACATAATGTCCAAACAAAAGTAAAGTACACAGTAAATCAAACCATCGGACTGGCAGTGGACTCTGTCAATATTTATGTCCAAGGCGTACGAGTGACGAACCCGTAGTTAGGAGGAGTAGGATTGTCTATCAGAACATTAAACGGCAGAACCTTTGCCGAGATGATTCTTGCGGGAGCGCAGAATCTGTCTCAAAACGCCAGTGCAGTTGATGCACTGAACGTGTTTCCGGTGCCGGACGGTGATACGGGAACAAATATGAACCTGTCGATGACTTCCGGAGCAAGAGAAGTTGAACAAATGGATACGGATGATATCGGGAAGGTGGGCTCCGCGTTATCTAAAGGGCTGCTCATGGGAGCACGCGGAAATTCAGGAGTTATCCTATCCCAATTGTTCCGCGGATTTAGCAAAAACATTGAAACGAAAAAAGAAATTAATGCACTTGAGTTTGCCGCTGCGCTGCAAGCAGGTGTAGACATGGCGTATAAAGCTGTCATGAAACCTGTAGAGGGCACCATTTTAACAGTTGCAAAAGACGCTGCAAAAAAAGCAATGATCTTAGCAGAAAAAGAAACCGATATCACTGCGCTGATGACTGCAGTGACAGAAGAAGCAGAGGCGTCTTTAAACCGCACCCCTGAATTGCTACCTGTCCTAAAGGAAGTAGGAGTTGTCGATAGCGGGGGCAAAGGCCTGCTCTGTGTGTATGAAGGTTTCCTTGCTTCATTAAAAGGTGAAACTGTACCTCAGAAAGCAGTTCTTCCGTCACTTGACGACATGGTCAGCGCAGAGCATCACAAGAGCGCGCAAAGCATGATGAATACCGAAGATATTGAATTTGGATTCTGTACCGAAGTGATGGTTAGGCTTGATCAGACAAAAAGAGAGTTCGACGAAGGCACGTTCAGGCAAGACCTCAGCCAGTTCGGAGATTCTCTGCTTGTGATTGCGGATGAATCGCTGGCGAAGGTTCATATTCATGCTGAAGAGCCGGGAAACGTGTTAAACTACGCCCAGCATTACGGTGAATTGATCAAAATAAAAATAGAAAATATGAGAGAACAGCATACCTCTATCATCAGTCAAGAAAGCAAACCTGCAGACAACGAAACACCGCCGGCAAAACAGCCGTATGGCATTGTGACTGTAGCGATGGGAGAAGGAATTTCAGACCTATTCAAAAGCATTGGCGCTTCTGTTGTGATTGAAGGCGGCCAGACCATGAACCCAAGCACTGAGGATATTGTTGATGCCGTGAAGTCTGTAAATGCAGATACGGTATTTATCCTGCCTAACAACTCCAACATTATCATGGCTGCTAACCAAGCGGCCAGCGTAGTGGATGAACAGGTTTTTGTCATTCCTGCTAAAACGGTTCCGCAAGGGATGTCAGCTCTGCTGGCTTTTAACCCGGATCAAGAAGCTGAAGCGAACGAGGCCAATATGCTAAGCGCCATTCAGCAAGTAAAAAGCGGACAGGTGACGTTCTCAGTCAGAGATACTCATATTGACGGTAAAGACATTAAAAAAGGCGACTTTATGGGCATTCTGAATGGAACGATTATCGGCACTTCTGAAAATCAGCTGTCAGCCGCGAAAATGCTGCTGTCAGAAATGATCGGAGAAGATGATGAAATCGTGACCATTCTATATGGTGAGGATGCGTCTCAGGAAGAAGCTGAGCAGCTTGAAGCGTTCCTCGGTGAAAAGTACGAGGAGATTGAGGTTGAGATCCACAATGGGAAACAGCCTCTGTATTCGTATATAGTTTCAGCAGAATAGAAGGGCAATTTGCCCTTCTATTCTTATGTCTGCTTTTAAGTGCGGCAGCGCTGTAACGCGCCCGCTTGCCATTTTATATCTGATCAATTAGTCTAGAAGCAAAGCGCTAATAAGCTCTGGTTCATAAGGAGGAATAGCATGAAATACAGAAGCGTTTTTGATATTATCGGCCCGGTTATGATCGGTCCGTCCAGCTCTCATACAGCGGGAGCTGCTAGAATCGGGAGAGTGGCCAGAAGTTTATTTGGCAGAGAGCCTGAGCGCATCATTGTATCTTTTTACGGCTCGTTTGCGGAAACGTATAAGGGCCACGGCACAGATGTCGCGATTATCGGCGGATTGCTTGATTTTGATACATTCGATGAACGGATTAAAACCGCTATACAAATTGCAGAAGCTAAAGGAATTGATATAGAGTTTCGGGTAGAAGACGCAGTCCCGGTCCATCCGAACACAGCAAAAATCACCATTTCTGATGAAAAGGGTGAGCTGGAACTGACGGGTATTTCGATTGGCGGAGGAAAGATTGAAATCACAGAATTGAATGGTTTTGAGCTCCGGCTGTCAGGAAATCATCCGGCCATATTAGTTGTTCATAATGACAAGTTTGGCACAATTGCCGGTGTTGCCAATGTTCTGGCGAAATTTTCAATTAACGTAGGACATATGGAAGTAGCCCGGAAAGATATCGGCCAGCTTGCGCTGATGACAATAGAGGTCGATCAAAATATTGACGACCACATTCTCGACGAGCTGTCGAAGCTGCCGAATATTATTCAAGTGACAAAGATTGCTGACTAGCGAAAAGGGTCAGGAGGAGCCAGTTATGTTTCGTAATGTAAAAGAATTAATTGAGATTACTAAAGAAAAACAAATATTGATCTCTGATGTGATGATAGCTCAAGAGATGGAAGTAACAGAAAAAACAAAAGAGGACATTTTTCAGCAGATGGATCATAACCTGTCTGTTATGGAAGCGGCGGTTCAGAAAGGACTCGAGGGAGTTACGAGCCAAACGGGCTTAACAGGCGGAGATGCCGTTAAATTGCAGGCCTATATTCGATCAGGAAAAAGCCTGTCTGGCCCGCTGATTTTAGATGCTGTATCGAAAGCCGTTGCAACAAATGAAGTAAATGCAGCCATGGGAACCATCTGTGCGACACCGACTGCAGGTTCTGCCGGTGTGGTGCCCGGTACGTTATTTGCTGTAAAAGAAAAGCTGAATCCAACAAGAGAACAAATGATCCGCTTTTTGTTTACAGCCGGGGCTTTCGGATTTGTCGTGGCTAATAACGCAAGCATTTCCGGCGCCGCCGGAGGATGTCAGGCAGAGGTTGGATCAGCTTCAGGCATGGCGGCTGCGGCCATTGTTGAAATGGCAGGAGGAACACCCGAACAAAGCGCGGAAGCCATGGCCATTACATTAAAAAATATGCTAGGCCTCGTGTGCGACCCTGTTGCAGGGCTTGTTGAGGTGCCTTGCGTGAAACGGAATGCGATGGGCGCGTCAAATGCGATGATTGCCGCTGATATGGCATTGGCGGGCATTACAAGCCGTATTCCATGTGATGAGGTTATCGATGCCATGTATAAAATAGGCCAAACGATGCCAACTGCACTTAGAGAAACAGGCCAGGGCGGTTTAGCGGCAACACCGACAGGAAGAGAATTAGAGAAAAAAATTTTCGGAGGAGCGCTAGGTTCACGTGAAACAACATCAGCAAACTAGTATAGCTAACATTAAGGGTATTGGGCCGGAAACAGAAAAAACATTACACGAACTCGGTATTTATGACATTTCTGATCTTCTGAATTATTTCCCTTATCGCTATGATGACTACGAGCTGAGGGATTTAGAAGAAGTAAAGCATGATGAAAGAGTCACAGTCGAAGGAAAGGTTCATTCAGAGCCTTCTCTTACCTATTACGGAAAAAAACGAAACAGGCTGACATTCAGGCTTCTGGTCGGCCACTATTTAATTACAGCCGTATGTTTTAACCGGCCTTATTTGAAGAAGCAGCTTTCGCTCGGCTCTGTTGTGACGGTTTCAGGTAAATGGGACAAGCACCGCCAAACCATCTCTGTTCAGGAGTTGAAAAACGGGCCGCATCAAGAAGACAAAAGCATTGAACCAGTGTATTCTGTGAAAGAAAATGTTACCGTCAAAATGATGAGGCGCTTTATTCAGCAGGCGCTGACCCAATATGCAGACTCACTTCCTGATCCTCTTCCGGAAAAGCTAAGAAAAAGCTATAAACTGCCTGACTATTATCAAGCGTTAAAAGCAATGCACCAGCCTGAAACAAGGGAAGCATTAAAGCTTGCCAGACGGCGGTTTGTTTATGAAGAATTTTTGTTGTTTCAGTTGAAAATGCAGGCGTTCCGAAAGGCGGAAAGAGAGCAGACACAAGGGATACGGCAGCGTTTTTCAAACGAAGAACTCATGAGATTTATCAAAAGCCTCCCGTTTCCCCTCACAAACGCCCAGTCACGCGTTCTTCGCGAAATAACAGCAGACATGTCTTCTCCATACAGAATGAACCGTCTTCTTCAAGGGGACGTTGGATCAGGAAAAACGGCAGTCGCCGCCATTGCACTGTATGCCGCGATCCTATCCGGATACCAAGGAGCGCTCATGGTGCCGACAGAAATTCTGGCCGAGCAGCATGCTGATTCGCTCGTTTCGCTATTTGAAAAATGGGACGTCAGCGTTGCTCTTTTGACAAGCTCTGTTAAAGGGAAGCGGCGAAAAGAACTGCTTGAGCGTCTTGCGGCGGGTGAGATTGATATTCTTGTAGGAACCCACGCTTTAATCCAAGACGAGGTGGAGTTTAAGTCGCTGAGTCTCGTTATTACTGATGAACAGCACAGATTTGGAGTTGAGCAGCGCAAAAAGCTTCGGAACAAAGGGCAGGATCCCGATGTTCTCTTTATGACAGCCACTCCAATCCCAAGAACATTAGCGATCACAGTGTTCGGTGAAATGGATGTATCTGTCATTGATGAGATGCCGGCTGGACGAAAGCGAATTGAAACCTATTGGGTAAAACATGACATGCTGGATCGTATTTTGGCATTTGTCGAAAAAGAATTAAAGCAAGGCAGACAGGCTTATATCATCTGTCCGCTGATTGAAGAATCAGACAAGCTTGATGTGCAAAACGCCATTGACGTATACAATATGCTTTCTGATATTTTTCAGGGGAAATGGAATGTCGGCCTTATGCACGGAAAGCTGCATTCCGATGAAAAAGACCAGGTCATGAGAGAATTCAGCGCAAATCACTGTCAAATTCTCGTATCAACCACTGTTGTGGAGGTTGGCGTGAATGTTCCGAATGCAACGATTATGGTGATTTATGACGCCGACCGTTTCGGGCTATCACAGCTTCACCAGCTGCGCGGCCGTGTTGGACGGGGTGAGCATCAATCTTTCTGTATTCTGATGGCTGATCCAAAATCAGAAACAGGGAAAGAACGGATGAGGATCATGTCGGAGACCAATGACGGTTTCGAGCTGTCTGAAAAGGATCTGGAACTGAGAGGCCCCGGTGATTTCTTCGGAAAAAAACAAAGCGGAATGCCGGAATTTAAAGTGGCGGACATGGTTCATGATTACAGAGCGCTTGAAACGGCAAGGCAGGATGCTGCGAATCTTGTGGCTTCTGACGCGTTTTGGAAGGAGCCGGAATACGCTGTGTTAAGAGATGAATTGCTGAAGAGCGGAGTAATGGACGGGGAAAAATTAAGCTGAGTATCAGAAGTTTTTGGTGTTCAGCCAGAAACAATCGTTGCATTCCAATCTATGAAATTATATACTACTATTAGTACCTAGTCTTAATTGTCCGGATGGTGTTTAGATATGAGAAGAAATAAGAGAGAACGCCAGGAATTACTTCAGCAGACGATTCAAGCAACCCCCTTTATTACAGATGAAGAATTAGCGGGTAAATTCGGGGTGAGCATCCAGACGATACGTTTGGACCGCTTAGAGCTTTCCATACCTGAACTGAGAGAAAGAATTAAGAACGTAGCAGAGAAAACACTTGAGGACGAAGTGAAGTCCCTGTCACTTGATGAAGTTATCGGAGAAATTATTGACCTTGAGCTGGATGATCAGGCGATATCCATTTTAGAAATAAAACAGGAGCACGTGTTCAGCCGGAATCAGATTGCGAGAGGACACCATTTATTTGCACAGGCGAATTCTTTGGCCGTTGCAGTCATTGATGACGAGCTGGCGCTGACTGCAAGTGCAGACATCCGCTTTACAAGACAGGTAAAGCAGGGTGAACGTGTCGTAGCAAAAGCGAAAGTGACGGCTGTCGAAAAAGAAAAAGGAAGAACGGTTGTCGAAGTGAACAGCTACGTTGGCGAAGAAATTGTTTTTTCTGGACGCTTTGACATGTATCGTTCAAAACATTCATAAAGGTGGAGCATGCATGAGAATAGCTGTAGATGCAATGGGAGGAGACCACGCTCCCAAAGCTGTTATTGACGGAGTTATAAAAGGTATAGAGGCATTTGATGATCTCCATATCACACTTGTCGGTGACAAAACAACGATTGAATCACATTTAACAACTACATCAGATCGCATCACGGTGCTGCACGCAGATGAAGTGATTGAGCCTACGGATGAACCTGTCCGTGCCGTGCGAAGAAAAAAGAACTCATCTATGGTTCTTATGGCGCAGGAGGTTGCGGAAAACAGAGCTGACGCCTGCATTTCAGCAGGAAATACCGGTGCATTAATGACAGCCGGTCTCTTTATTGTCGGAAGAATTAAAGGAATTGACCGTCCGGCGCTTGCCCCGACACTTCCGACTGTTTCGGGAGACGGATTTCTTCTCCTTGATGTCGGCGCCAATGTTGATGCCAAACCGGAGCACCTCGTTCAATATGCCATCATGGGTTCTGTTTATTCTCAGCAAGTGCGCGGTGTCACTTCACCGAGAGTCGGACTTTTAAATGTCGGAACAGAAGATAAAAAAGGAAACGAACTGACGAAGCAGACGTTTCAAATTTTAAAAGAAACAGCAAACATCAATTTTATCGGAAACGTGGAAGCGCGAGACCTTTTAGATGATGTGGCGGACGTTGTAGTAACAGACGGCTTTACCGGGAATGTTACACTCAAAACGCTGGAAGGCTCTGCGTTGTCTATTTTTAAAATGATGAGAGACGTAATGACGTCTACTTTGACATCCAAGCTTGCAGCAGCTGTGCTGAAGCCAAAATTGAAAGAAATGAAAATGAAAATGGAGTATTCGAATTATGGCGGAGCAAGTCTTTTTGGCTTAAAAGCGCCTGTGATCAAGGCGCACGGCTCTTCAGATTCAAATGCTGTATTCCATGCGATTCGGCAAGCAAGAGAGATGGTCAGCCAAAATGTGGCTGCGCTCATTCAGGAAGAAGTGAAAGAAGAAAAAACAGATGAGTAGTCTGGAGGTTTTTACATCATGAGTAAGATTGCATTTTTATTCCCGGGTCAGGGATCACAATTTATCGGCATGGGAAAAGAGCTTTATGAGCAGGTGCCTGCTGCAAAGCGTCTGTTTGATGAAGCCGATGAAACGTTAGAAACAAAACTCAGCTCGCTTATTTTTGAGGGGGCTGCTGAAGAATTAACACTTACATACAATGCGCAGCCTGCTTTGCTTACGACAAGCATCGCTGTTCTTGAGAAATTTAAAGAATCTGGCATTACACCTGATTTCACAGCAGGACACAGCCTTGGTGAATATTCTGCACTGGTTGCGGCTGGCGCTCTGTCTTTCAAAGATGCTGTTTATACCGTCAGAAAGCGCGGAGAGTTTATGAATGAAGCGGTGCCGGCTGGCGAAGGAGCAATGGCTGCGATTCTCGGCATGGATGCTGAAGCATTAAAGCAAGTAACCGATAAAGTCACAGAGGAAGGCAACCTTGTACAGCTTGCGAATCTCAACTGTCCTGGCCAAATCGTCATTTCCGGAACAGCTAAAGGGGTTGAGCTTGCATCTGAACTGGCAAAAGAGAACGGAGCAAAACGCGCAATTCCGCTTGAAGTAAGCGGTCCGTTCCATTCCGAACTGATGAAACCGGCTGCTGAAAAGCTGAAAGAGGTATTGGACGCCTGTGACATAAAAGACGCTGACGTTCCGGTCATCTCAAATGTTTCTGCTGACGTGATGACTGAAAAAGCAGATATCAAAGAAAAACTTATTGAGCAGCTTTACTCTCCGGTTCGTTTTGAGGAAAGCATTAACAAGCTGATCGCAGAGGGTGTTACGACTTTTATTGAAATCGGTCCCGGAAAAGTGCTTTCAGGCCTTGTGAAAAAAGTAAATAGACGGTTAAAAACAATTGCTGTATCAGATCCGGAAACGATCGAGCTGGCAATTCAAACGCTTAAGGAGGAGAATGATAATGCTTAATGATAAAACGGCTATTGTCACGGGCGCATCCCGCGGAATCGGCCGCTCAATCGCCCTTGATCTGGCAAAAAGCGGAGCAAATGTTGTCGTGAACTACTCCGGCAATGAAGCGAAAGCAAATGAAGTGGTAGATGAAATCAAATCAATGGGCAGAAAAGCAATTGCTGTAAAAGCGGATGTATCAAATCCCGAAGATGTACAAAACATGATAAAAGAAACATTGTCTGTTTTTTCTACGATTGACATTCTGGTTAATAATGCGGGAATTACAAGAGACAATCTCATCATGAGAATGAAAGAAGACGAATGGGATGACGTTATTAACATTAACCTGAAGGGTGTTTTCAACTGCACAAAAGCTGTTACAAGACAAATGATGAAACAGCGTTCAGGCCGCATTATTAACGTATCGTCTATCGTCGGCGTCAGCGGAAACCCTGGACAGGCCAACTACGTGGCTGCAAAAGCCGGCGTCATCGGTTTAACCAAGTCTTCTGCTAAAGAGCTCGCCAGCCGAAATATTACGGTAAACGCAATAGCGCCAGGATTTATCTCAACTGATATGACAGATAAACTTGCAAAAGACGTTCAAGACGAAATGCTGAAACAAATTCCGCTCGCGCGCTTTGGTGAACCTAGCGATGTCAGCAGTGTTGTCACGTTCCTAGCTTCAGAGGGAGCCCGTTATATGACAGGCCAAACGCTTCATATTGACGGCGGAATGGTGATGTAAGTTTTTTCTCGAAAATTTCATCATAGTTTCTCTAGTTTTTTAAAAACGAATCCACTATAATACTTGAGGGGAGGTGAATTGCTATGGCAGACACATTAGAGCGTGTAACGAAAATCATCGTAGATCGCCTTGGCGTTGATGAAGCAGACGTCAAACTTGAAGCTTCTTTCAAGGAAGACTTAGGTGCTGATTCCCTAGATGTAGTTGAGCTTGTTATGGAACTTGAAGACGAGTTTGATATGGAGATTTCTGACGAAGATGCTGAAAAGATTGCAACAGTCGGCGACGCTGTGAACTACATACAAAACCAGCAATAAGCTGATGCTAAAAGTCCCGCCGAAACGCGGGGCTTTAGCCCTTTATTCGTGCAGTTATTACAGCATGCCGCTTTTACGCGCGCTGTATCCGGTTTAGTCAGAGAAGCGCGGTGAACCTGATGTGCCTATGGAGGTTACTATGTCAAAACACTCACATTATAAAGATAAAAAAAAGTTCTATAAAAAAGTAGAACAATTTAAAGAGTTTCAAGAACGGATTTCGGTTCACTTTCAAAATGAAAAGCTTTTGTATCAAGCATTTACACATTCATCTTATGTGAATGAGCATCGGAAAAAGCCGTATGAAGATAATGAAAGGCTTGAATTTTTAGGTGACGCTGTTTTGGAACTGACGATCTCCAGATTCTTATTTGCCAAATACCCGGCTATGAGTGAAGGAGATTTGACGAAATTGAGAGCCGCAATTGTTTGCGAACCGTCTCTCGTTTCATTGGCTCACGAGCTGTCATTCGGCGATCTTGTCCTGTTGGGTAAAGGCGAGGAAATGACAGGCGGAAGAAAGCGTCCTGCTCTATTGGCGGATGTTTTTGAGGCATTTATCGGAGCCTTGTACCTTGACCAAGGATTAGAGCCGGTCGAAAGTTTCTTAAAAGTTTATGTGTTCCCTAAAATTAACGATGGTGCTTTTTCTCATGTGATGGATTTCAAAAGCCAGCTGCAGGAATACGTGCAGCGGGACGGCAAAGGCTCTCTGGAGTATAAAATCTCCAACGAAAAAGGACCTGCGCACAACCGTGAATTTGAAGCCATCGTATCTCTAAAAGGTGAACCACTCGGAGTCGGAAACGGCCGTTCAAAGAAAGAAGCCGAACAGCACGCTGCTCAGGAAGCTTTAGCTAAATTGCAAAAACACCATACGAAACAATAAAATCCCCCTTATGACTCAGGGGGATTTCAGTATGTATGCCGTCTTATTTCACCAATGTTTATGATAGAATTGAAATACTTATTACATAAGGAGGATCGCTATGTTCCTCAAACGTTTAGACGTTATAGGATTTAAATCATTTGCAGAACGGATTTCCGTAGACTTCGTTAAAGGCGTGACAGCAGTTGTCGGGCCGAACGGAAGCGGAAAAAGCAACATCA
Source organism: Bacillus sp. FSL R5-0603 (assembly GCF_038050295.1). Lineage (NCBI taxonomy): Bacteria > Bacillati > Bacillota > Bacilli > Caryophanales > Bacillaceae > Bacillus > Bacillus sp. FSL R5-0603. The sequence continues at coordinate 1,567,105 of NZ_JBBOYP010000001.1, forward strand.
CGGATGCCATTCGCTGGGTTCTCGGCGAACAATCGGCACGCTCTCTTCGCGGCGGAAAAATGGAGGACATTATTTTTGCCGGGAGTGATTCTAGAAAGCGATTAAATCTAGCTGAAGTTACGCTTACTCTTGATAATGATGATCATTTCTTGCCAATTGACTTCCACGAGGTGAGTGTCACAAGACGTGTGTACAGATCAGGTGAGAGTGAGTTTCTGATTAACAATCAGCCATGCCGCTTGAAAGATATTATTGATTTATTTATGGATTCTGGCCTTGGTAAAGAAGCATTTTCTATTATCAGCCAAGGGAAAGTGGAAGAGATCCTGAGCAGCAAAGCGGAGGATCGCCGCAGTATCTTTGAAGAAGCGGCCGGGGTGCTTAAATATAAAACGAGAAAGAAAAAAGCAGAAAATAAACTGTTTGAGACACAGGACAATCTAAATCGGGTAGAAGATATATTACATGAGCTTGAAGGACAGGTTGAACCTCTTAAAATTCAAGCTTCAATAGCGAAAGACTACCTTGAGAAAAAGAAAGAGCTGGAGCATGTTGAAATTGCGCTGACTGCCTATGATATCGAAGAGCTGCATGGTAAATGGTCGACTCTTAAAGAGAAAGTGCAGATGGCAAAAGAAGAAGAGCTTGCTGAATCGTCTGCTATTTCTGCGAAAGAAGCAAAGATTGAGGATACAAGGGACAAAATACAAGCGCTTGATGAGTCAGTAGATGAGCTCCAGCAAGTTTTACTGGTAACTAGTGAGGAGCTGGAAAAGCTTGAAGGCCGTAAAGAAGTCCTGAAAGAACGAAAGAAAAACGCTGTGCAAAACCAAGAACAGCTTGAAGAAGCCATCGTTCAGTTCCAGCAAAAAGAAACGGTTCTGAAAGAAGAGCTTTCGAAGCAGGAAGCTGTCTTCGAAACGCTTCAGGCTGAGGTGAAGCAGTTAAGGGCGCAAGTAAAAGAAAAACAGCAGGCTCTCAGTCTTCACAATGAAAATGTCGAAGAGAAAATCGAGCAGCTGAAAAGTGATTATTTTGAGCTGTTAAACAGCCAGGCTTCGATACGCAACGAACTCCAGCTTCTTGATGACCAGATGTCCCAATCCGCTGTCACATTGCAGAGACTCGCGGACAACAATGAAAAGCACCTGCAGGAACGGCGTGATATTTCTGCGCGTAAAGCCGCATGTGAAACGGAATTTGCCCGAATTGAGCAGGAGATTCACAGTCAAGTCGGTGCATATCGTGATATGCAGACAAAATATGAGCAGAAAAAGCGCCAATACGAAAAAAATGAATCCGCTCTGTATCAGGCATACCAATACGTTCAGCAAGCGAGATCAAAAAAGGACATGCTTGAGACGATGCAGGGAGATTTTTCCGGCTTTTATCAAGGTGTTAAAGAGGTGCTGAAAGCAAAAGAGCGCCTTGGTGGAATTCGCGGAGCGGTTCTTGAGCTGATTTCTACAGAACAGAAGTATGAAACGGCCATTGAAATAGCGCTCGGCGCTTCTGCTCAGCATGTCGTGACCGACGATGAACAATCTGCCCGAAAAGCGATTCAATATTTAAAGCAGAATTCCTTCGGCCGGGCGACGTTTCTGCCTCTTTCTGTTATTAGAGACCGCCAGCTTCAAAGCCGTGACGCGGAAACAGCCGCCCGGCATTCATCATTTCTCGGGGTTGCCAGTGAACTTGTCACATTTGATCCTGCGTATCGAAGCGTCATCCAGAATCTTCTTGGAACCGTTCTGATCACAGAGGACTTAAAGGGTGCAAACGAGCTTGCGAAGCTTCTCGGGCACCGGTACCGCATCGTAACCCTTGAGGGAGATGTTGTGAACCCCGGTGGTTCAATGACGGGCGGCGCGGTTAAAAAGAAAAATAACTCCCTCCTTGGAAGAAGCCGGGAGCTAGAAGATGTGACGAAACGGCTCGCTGAAATGGAAGAGAAAACAGCACTGCTTGAACAAGAGGTCAAAACCCTTAAGCAATCCATTCAGGATATGGAGAAAAAACTGGCTGACTTAAGAGAAACCGGGGAAGGCTTAAGGTTAAAGCAGCAGGATGTGAAAGGCCAGCTGTACGAACTTCAAGTTGCCGAGAAAAATATCAATACCCATTTAGAGCTCTATGACCAAGAAAAATCTGCTCTGTCAGAAAGCGATGAGGAGAAAAAAGCGCGCAAACGCAAGCTTGAAGAAGAGCTCTCTGCCGTATCTGAAAAGATGAAACAGCTTGAAGAGGACATAGACAAACTGACAAAACAAAAACAAACGCAATCCTCAACGAAAGAGTCTCTCTCCAACGAGCTGACTGAGCTGAAGATCGCTGCGGCCAAAAAAGAGCAGGCTTGCAAGGGGGAAGAGGACAACCTTGCCAGATTAAAGAAAGAGCTCACTGAAACAGAGCTTGCGTTAAAAGAAGCAAAAGAAGACTTAAGCTTCTTAACGTCAGAGATGTCATCTAGCACCAGCGGCGAAGAAAAGCTGGAAGAAGCAGCAAAACATAAATTGAATGACAAAACGAAAACGATCGAACTGATTGCATTAAGGCGCGATCAGCGCATCAAGCTTCAGCATGGGCTTGATACGTATGAGCGTGAGCTGAAAGAAATGAAACGCCTGTATAAACAAAAAACAACGCTCTTAAAAGACGAAGAAGTCAAACTCGGACGAATGGAAGTCGAGCTTGATAATTTACTCCAATACTTACGGGAGGAATACAGCTTGTCCTTTGAGGGGGCAAAAGAGAAATATCAGCTTGAAACTGATCCAGAGGAAGCCAGAAAGCGCGTGAAGCTGATCAAACTCGCAATTGAAGAGCTGGGTACCGTGAACCTCGGAAGCATAGATGAGTTTGAGAGGGTCAACGAACGGTACAAGTTTCTGTCGGAACAAAAAGAAGATTTAACAGAAGCGAAAAATACCCTGTTCCAAGTGATTGAAGAAATGGATGAAGAAATGACGAAGCGCTTTAACGACACATTCGTCCAAATCCGCTCACACTTTGATCAAGTTTTCCGCTCCTTATTCGGAGGAGGGCGAGCTGAACTGAGGCTCACCGATCCTAACGATCTGCTTCATTCAGGAGTCGAGATTATCGCTCAGCCGCCGGGGAAAAAGCTGCAAAACTTAAACCTCCTGTCAGGCGGAGAGCGTGCGCTTACTGCTATAGCGCTCTTATTCTCAATCCTAAAGGTTCGTCCAGTGCCGTTTTGCGTCCTTGACGAAGTAGAGGCTGCGCTCGACGAAGCGAATGTGTTCCGGTTTGCGCAGTATTTAAAAAAATACAGCAGTGATACCCAGTTTATTGTGATTACCCACAGAAAAGGAACGATGGAGGAAGCGGATGTGCTTTATGGCGTAACCATGCAGGAATCCGGTGTTTCCAAGGTAATCTCCGTTAAGCTGGAAGAAACAAAAGAATACGTTCAGTAACGAGGAAAGAGGTTAAAAGATGAGCTTTTTTAAAAAATTAAAAGAGAAAATCACAAAACAGACAGATTCCGTATCTGAAAAGTTTAAGGATGGCCTTGAAAAAACAAGAAACTCCTTTCAAAACAAAGTGAATGATCTTGTATCCCGTTACCGTAAAGTGGATGAGGATTTCTTCGAAGAGCTTGAAGAGGTTCTTATCAGCGCGGATGTCGGTTTTACAACCGTTATGGAATTAATAGATGAGCTGAAAAAAGAAGTCAAACGCAGAAATATTCAAGATCCAAAGGAAGTCCAGTCAGTGATTTCTGAGAAACTGGTCGAGATTTATAACAGCGGAGATGAGCAAATTTCAGAACTGAACATCCAGGATGGGCGTTTAAACGTAATCCTTCTGGTAGGTGTAAACGGCGTCGGGAAAACAACAACGATCGGAAAGCTTGCTCATAAAATGAAACAAGAAGGAAAATCTGTCGTACTTGCCGCCGGAGACACTTTCAGAGCGGGAGCCATTGAACAGCTGGAAGTATGGGGAGAGCGTACAGGAGTGCCTGTCATTAAGCAGACGGCCGGAAGCGATCCGGCGGCTGTCATCTACGATGCTGTTCATGCTGCGAAAGCAAGAAATGCCGATGTATTAATTTGTGATACGGCAGGGCGTCTCCAAAACAAAGTAAATCTCATGAAAGAGCTTGAAAAAGTGAAACGTGTTATCGAAAGAGAAGTTCCTGAAGCTCCGCATGAGGTGCTGCTTGCCCTTGATGCCACGACCGGCCAAAATGCAATGGCTCAGGCAAAAGAATTCTCTAAAGCAACAAATGTTACCGGCATTGCTTTAACGAAGCTTGACGGTACGGCAAAAGGCGGTATCGTCCTTGCGATTCGCAACGAACTTCACATCCCGGTTAAACTAGTCGGTTTAGGAGAAAAAGTTGATGACCTTCAGGAATTTGATCCAGAATCCTATGTGTACGGACTCTTTTCAGATTTAGTGGAAAAAGCCGACGATTAAGAAAAAGGCCCCAACATCTTGGGGCCTTTTCTTTTTTATCTTCTTACTTGATAGGCGAAATGATAAAGGCTGTTATCAGTGGATACCAGTCTTGACTCACCAGAAAAAACTCTGAATGGGATGATGTCATAGTAATGAACGGAAACAGATGTGTAATACGTGTAATACCCAGCGGCTGGCCCCAAATACATTGGAACCTCAAATGTTCCGTTTGCATCAGTCGTTCCTGAAGCAGTTTGTGTTGTGTTTCCGACCTTCGTGTCTGCTTCAAATCTTACGGGTGCGTTTGGCACTGGCTGTCCGTTTTGGTCGAGTAATTTGCCGCTTACTGTAATATTGTACTTGACTCGCCAATATTGACCTTGTCCGTAATTGATTTTACCGTATACCCCTCCATCTGTGCTGATATTTGTGATTGAGGCCTTATAAGGTGCCTCAGCAGCGTCTGCTTGCTGTGCCGGGAAACCTATTGTAAACAGGGCTGCCAGACATAACATAAACAATAAACCGATTTTTTTCATAAAAATCCTCCTTTAAATAGGGTTCATATACAATATAGGAATAAATTGGATGATATTTAGCGTATTTTGGAAAAAGTTAATCGCCGCTTTGACAAGATAAAAACTTGACAGTGTCATTAAAACCGTGTAAACTAAGTTATCGTAAAGGGATTTGACTTAACAAAGGGGAGAGCTCAAATGTCACTCGAAAAGACAACGAGAATGAATTATCTGTTTGATTTTTATCAGTCGTTGTTGACGTCAAAACAGAAGAGCTATATGTCGCTTTATTATTTGGACGATTTCTCCCTAGGCGAAATAGCCGAAGAATATGAGGTTTCAAGACAAGCTGTTTATGATAACATCAAACGAACAGAAGCGATGCTTGAACAATATGAAGAAAAGCTGCTCCTTTTGAAAAAGTTTCAGGAGCGTAAAGAGATGTTTAATAAGCTGAAGGAGCTTGCTTCCGGTTCAAAAGAAGAGGAAGAAATTACAGCTCTGATTGAAGCGCTTGAGAAATTAGATTAGGAGGCGGCAAACTATGGCATTTGAAGGATTAGCCGACCGACTGCAGCAGACGATTTCTAAAATCCGCGGAAAAGGGAAAGTCAGCGAACAAGATGTAAAAGATATGATGCGTGAGGTTCGCCTTGCGCTGCTTGAGGCTGACGTTAACTTTAAAGTAGTCAAAGATTTTGTCAAAAAAGTAAGTGAACGCGCTGTAGGCCAAGACGTCATGAAAAGTCTGACGCCCGGCCAGCAGGTCATTAAAGTTGTTAAAGAGGAACTGACTGAGCTGATGGGCGGCGAAGAGAGCAAAATCGCCGTCGCAAAAAGGCCACCGACTGTTATTATGATGGTCGGTCTCCAAGGTGCCGGTAAAACGACAACAAGCGGTAAGCTTGCGAATCTGCTGCGCAAAAAGCATAATCGCAAACCGATGCTGGTTGCTGCTGATATTTACCGCCCAGCCGCAATTAAGCAGCTGGAAACACTCGGCAAACAGCTTGATATGCCTGTTTTCTCTCTTGGCGATCAGGTCAGTCCTGTAGAAATAGCTAAACAGGCTATTGAGAAAGCCAAGGAAGAACATTATGACTATGTCATTTTGGATACGGCAGGCCGCTTGCATATCGACCATGAACTGATGGATGAACTGACCAACGTCAAAGAAATCGCGAATCCGGAAGAAATCTTCCTGGTTGTCGATTCCATGACCGGTCAGGACGCTGTGAATGTTGCCAAAAGCTTTAATGAACAGCTCGGTTTAACCGGTGTTGTGTTAACGAAGCTGGATGGAGACACACGCGGCGGGGCTGCGCTTTCTATTCGCGCTGTCACAAACACGCCAATTAAGTTCGCAGGTTTGGGCGAAAAGCTTGATGCGTTAGAGCCGTTCCACCCTGAACGCATGGCATCAAGGATTCTCGGCATGGGCGACGTGCTGACATTGATTGAAAAAGCACAGGCCAGCGTTGATGAAGACAAAGCCAAAGAGCTGGAACAAAAAATGAGAACGATGAGCTTCACATTGGACGATTTTCTGGAGCAGCTCGGGCAAGTCAGAAACATGGGGCCGCTTGATGAGCTTCTGCAAATGATGCCGGGTGCAGGTAAAATGAAAGGCCTGAAAAACATCCAAGTTGATGAAAAACAGCTGAATCATGTGGAAGCAATCATTAAATCAATGACTGTTCTTGAAAAAGAACAGCCGGATATCATCAATGCCAGCCGGCGGAAGCGGATTGCAAAAGGAAGCGGGACATCCGTACAGGAAGTCAACCGTCTGCTTAAGCAGTTTGATGAAATGAAAAAAATGATGAAGCAGATGACAAACATGTCAAAAGGCAAGAAAAAAGGGTTTAAGCTACCTTTTATGTAATCGGTTATACATGATAAAACCGTTGTTAAGAAAAAACACTTTACAAACACTTTTATCATTGTTAATATACTATCTTGTTGAAATATTTTCGGAGGTGCTAGTAAAATGGCAGTAAAAATTCGTTTAAAACGTATGGGAGCAAAAAAATCTCCTTTCTATCGTATTGTTGTAGCAGATTCTCGTTCACCACGTGACGGCCGTTTCATCGAAACAGTCGGAACTTACAACCCGGTTGCAAAACCAGCGGAAGTAAAAATTGACGAAGAGCTTGCTCTTAAATGGCTTCAAACTGGAGCGAAACCATCTGATACAGTTCGCAACTTGTTCTCTAGCCAAGGAATCATGGAAAAATTCCACAACGCTAAACAAGGCAAGTAATGACTGATCAACACTTGGAAGATTTGATTGTCCACATTGTGACGCCGCTTGTTGATCATCCAGATGACATTCGCGTCATAAGAGAAGAAACCGATCAAAAGATTGCGCTGCGCTTATCTGTCCATAAGTCAGATACCGGTAAAGTTATCGGAAAGCAAGGCCGGACTGCAAAAGCGATTCGAACAGCTGTATTTGCAGCTGGCGCACAGTCTTCTAAGAAAGTTCAATTTGAAATATTTGACTAAAAGGGAGAGGGCCGGCACCTCCCCTTTTTTTACACGCAAAAAAAGGGTAAACTGATAGAAGCTTAGGCAAAATAGAAAAGCCTGGGCGAGTAAAAGTTTTAAAAGCGGGGAGCTTGGTGCGATGCAAATTATTCACCGTGTAGCCGTTATGCAAGTCTTAACCGAGCGCAGCAAAGAAAAGCTTTTAGCTTCTTTTGCCGAAAAGAAACAAATGCTTGAACGAGAATGCAGCCAGCTCTATTTTCAGCTTAGAAAACATGAGAAAGAACAGCAAAACCCTGATATGATTGAACAATTTAAAAAGGCAATAGAAAAGCGAATAAATGATATAAAAATCATCGATTTTCAAATTGCTCAAGTACATACATTGCCGCTTGGCAGTGAGTTGAAAGAAAAGGAAGTCGATGCGCTGCTGACGATTGAAGCCGGGGATGACTGGCATGAGAAAACAGCAGCGAACACCATCGTCATAAAAGACGGAAAAGTAATTGAAATTCGCCAGAGGTGATCATATGACAAAGCGATGGTTTAATGTAGGCAAAATCGTAAATACCCACGGAATCAAAGGCGAAGTGCGGGTGATTTCAAAAACAGATTTTGCCGAAGAACGATACAAGCCGGGAAACACGCTGTATTTGTTTATGGACGGCCGTAACGAACCAGTGGAGGTAACGGTAAACACACATAGACTGCATAAGCAATTTCATCTCCTGCAGTTTAAAGAAAGACAAAACCTAAATGAAGTAGAAGAGCTGAAAAACGCAATCATTAAAGTTCCTGAAGAAGAATTAGGAGAGCTGAATGAGGGTGAATTTTATTTCCACGAAATTATTGGGTGTGAAGTATTTACTGAAGAAGGCGAACTCATCGGAAAGGTCAAAGAAATTTTGACGCCTGGAGCCAATGACGTTTGGGTCATCGGAAGAAAAGGAAAAAAAGACGCACTCATTCCTTACATTGAATCAGTGGTCAAACATATCGATGTCAGGGAAAAGAAAATTGAGATTGAACTCATGGAAGGGTTAATAGACGAATGAAAATCGACTTTTTGACGCTGTTTCCCGAAATGTTTGAAGGCGTGCTCGGCTCATCGATTCTTCAAAAAGCCCAGGAAAAAAATGCGGTGCAGTTTCAAGTCGTAAATTTCCGGGAGTACTCTGATAACAAGCACAATACTGTTGATGATTATCCTTATGGCGGCGGGGCAGGCATGGTTCTCAAGCCCCAGCCTGTTTTTGACGCGGTCGAGGACCTGACATCAAAGGCAGCCGCCGCTCCGCGTATTATCCTCGTATGCCCGCAAGGTGAGCGTTTTACCCAAAAAAAAGCCGAGCAATTAGCTAAGGAAGAGCATTTGCTGTTCATTTGCGGCCACTATGAAGGCTATGATGAACGCATTCGCGAGCACTTGGTAACGGATGAAATATCAATTGGCGACTTTGTTCTGACGGGCGGTGAGCTCCCTGCAATGATGATCGCAGACAGTGTGGTCAGACTGCTTCCGGGTGTACTGGGTAAAGAGGCTTCCCATATTGAGGATTCCTTCAGCACCGGACTTTTAGAGCACCCGCATTATACAAGACCGGCAGATTACAAAGGTTTAAAAGTGCCTGAAACACTCTTGTCAGGAAACCATGCAAAAATTGAAGAATGGCGGAATAAAGAATCGATCAGAAGGACCTACCTAAGACGTCCGGATCTGTTGAAAGACTACCCGCTTACAGAGCAGCAAAGAAAGTGGATTTCTGAATGGGAAAAAGAATAGATTTTATTGCATAGGCTATGAAATTGTGATAAGATACTACTTGTGGCTTAAGCGGGCTTATCCGCTGCAAGCTTGAAAACGATGTTCCGCTGTGCCGGTTTTTGTGGCCAAGAGCATCTGTTGGAAGGAGTTGAAAACGATGCAAAAACTAATTGAAGATATCACAAAAGAACAGCTTCGTACTGATCTTCCTGCGTTCCGTCCTGGTGACACTTTACGTGTACACGTTAAAGTTGTTGAGGGTAACCGTGAGCGTATCCAGATCTTTGAAGGTGTTGTGATTAAGCGTCGTGGTGGTGGAATCAGCGAAACGTTCACAGTTCGTAAGATTTCTTACGGTGTTGGCGTTGAACGTACTTTCCCAGTACACACACCAAAAATCGCGAAAATCGAAGTTGTACGTTACGGTAAAGTACGCCGTGCTAAACTTTACTATCTGCGTGAACTTCGCGGAAAAGCGGCTCGTATTAAAGAGATCAGACGATAATGATAACGAACGAAAAGAGCTTGTTACCTGTAACAAGCTCTTTTTTTATACAGAATTTGAAAATGCCGGACAGGCATCGTAAAATACATAAAGGACAACAATGAATCATGCATACTGAAGATAAAGGCGGTGTTCGTGTCACATGACAATTCAATGGTTCCCGGGCCATATGGCAAAAGCAAGAAGGGAAGTAACCGAAAAATTAAAATTAATCGATATCGTATATGAATTGGTAGATGCCAGAATTCCAATGTCATCAAGAAACCCAATGATTGAAGATATTCTAAAAAACAAGCCGCGAATTATGCTGTTAAACAAGGCTGACAAAGCAGATGCGGCAGTTACACAGCGGTGGAAAGAGCATTTTGAGAAGCAGGGGATTCGCTCTCTGTCTATTAATTCTGTAAATGGACAAGGGTTAAATCAAATTGTGCCTGCATCAAAAGAGATCCTCCAAGAAAAATTTGACCGGATGCGGGCGAAAGGTGTGAAGCCGAGAGCAATTCGCGCTTTGATTATCGGCATTCCAAACGTCGGAAAATCAACGCTCATCAACCGGCTTGCAAAGAAAAACATAGCAAAAACGGGAGACAGACCTGGTATTACGACTTCTCAACAGTGGGTCAAGGTTGGGAAAGAATTAGAGCTATTAGATACACCGGGAATTTTGTGGCCTAAATTTGAGGATGAGCTTGTCGGTTTGAGACTTGCAGTCACCGGGGCTATTAAAGACTCGATTATCAATTTGCAGGACGTGGCCGTGTTTGGTCTTCGTTTTCTCGAAGAACATTACCCAGAGCGGCTCAAGGAGCGTTATGACCTTGATGAGATCCCAGAGGACATTGCCGAGCTGTTTGATGCAATAGGTGAAAAGCGGGGCTGTCTCATGAGCGGTGGGCTCATTAACTATGATAAGACGACTGAAGTCATCATTCGCGATATTCGCACTGAAAAGTTCGGCAGGCTGTCATTTGAACAACCGACGATGTAAAGGCGCGCAGAAATGCGGGTCTTTATTTTTTCTTGGCTGAACCGATACATACAGTAAGGGAGAAGAGAAAGTGAATACATTAACCGTAAAGGACATTAAAGACCGTTTGCAGGAAGTGAAGGATGCACAAGACCCATTTATTGCCCAATGCGAAAACGACCCGAGAAAAAGCGTTCAAACGCTTGTAGAGCAATGGCTTAAAAAGCAAGCGAAAGAAAAAGCGCTGAAAGAACAATGGGTGAATATGACTTCCTATGAAAGGCTGGCAAGAAACAAGGGATTTCGCTTGATTGCAGGTGTTGACGAGGTCGGCCGGGGCCCATTGGCAGGACCAGTTGTCGCCAGCGCAGTCATCCTTCCAGAGGAATGTGAAATACTTGGGCTGACAGACTCCAAAAAGCTTTCAGAGAAAAAACGCGAGGAATATTACGAGCTTATTATGAAGGAAGCACTGGCGGTCGGGATAGGAATTGTAGAAGCTACTGTGATTGATGAGATCAATATATATGAAGCTTCAAAAATGGCAATGGTGAAAGCGATACAAGATTTGTCGACTACACCTGATTATTTGCTTGTTGACGCAATGACACTTCCCCTCGACACGGCTCAGGCGTCAATTATAAAAGGCGATGCCAAAAGCGTGTCTATTGCGGCAGGTGCGTGTATCGCAAAAGTGACGAGGGACCGAATGATGAGCGCTTATGCCGAAACGTATCCCATGTACGGCTTTGAAAAAAATAAAGGCTATGGGACAAAAGAACATTTGGAAGCTCTCGCTGCATACGGCCCAACTGAATTGCACCGCAAAACTTTCGCTCCTGTTCAATCTTTCAGATAAATCACCATGGACAAGGAGGCACCTTTTTAAAATGAACATACGAAATGATGTGCAAAAGGCGCTGCAGCACCTTTTCGGGCGTACAGCCGTCCCGCAGGAAACATCAAAAGTAAACGAAGCGCTAAACGGGGAGAAGCGTCTCCTCTTAGGAAAAGTGCTTCGTATACTAGGAGATCAGCATGCCCTGATCCAAGTCGGCAATCAAACTGTTCAGGGAAAACTTGAAACCCAGCTTCGTCCTCAGGCATACTATTGGTTTTCCTACGAAAAAAAAACGGCAGAGCAAACAGGCCGTCTTCAGGTCGTTCAAAGCTTTGATCAAAATCCTAAAACCATTCAGGATGCAGCTGGCAAGCTTTTAAATGCCATGTCAGTGAAGACGTCAAACGCAGCTCTCATGATGACAGGAGCGATGCTGAAGAGCAAAACACCCGTAACAGAAAATGATATCAAAACAGCTGTCCGCTGGATGGACACGCTGCCTTCGCAAGACACAAAAAAAGCAGTTGAAACGGTTCTCTTCGCTTTAAAGCGTGATCTTCCCATTCACTCCGAGATTTTGAATGGTGTTCACGCTGTGAGATCGCCTGTTCCGTTGCATCAGCACGTATCCCAGCTGCTACAGGCAATCGACCAAAACCCTCAGCAGAGCCAAATGATGTCAAAGCTAAAGGAAGCAGTTACGGTGCTTTTAAATAGTGAAATCGATGTCCATGCAGAACGGCTGATTGATAAGCTTATTTCTTTAACCGACAATACGAAAGCACCTTCTCCGACGAATACAGCTGGAAGCAGGGAGCTTAGCACACCAGCTGGCTCCCCCGGAAAAGCCAGCCCGCCGATTGCAAATCACACAGCAGAACAGGGAAGCATACAAGAAGAGCCTGTTAAAACAGCAGCAGACATTCCAATTAAAGAAGCCCGCCAGCTGCTGGTGAAGCTGACGGAATCTGCTGAAAAAAACAGTCTCCAAATTGTGAAAGAAGCAGCAAATTGGATTAAAGCGGCTGCTTCATCGGGTGATAGTAAGTCACTTGCAGCTTCAGCAGTTTTACAGGCGGCACAAGTCACAGACCAGGAAGCCGAAGTCTTTTTAAAGGCTGTTCAGCAGACAGCACCCCATTTTGCGGATAAGGCAGATGTTCTTTCTTTCTTATCCAAAGTGAAAACGGCAATCGGTGCAAGGGACGAGGTTGCGTTCATTAAAGCGTTTGAACAAGGAAGCGCAGTCACATCTGGCGAAATGCAATCCATCAAGCTGGCTCTTTCTGCCTTAAGAGCATCGCATGAGGTAGCCGAACCAGTCAAACAAGAAGCCGATCAGCTTTTTCATAAATTAAATGGCCAGCTTTTCATGCAGCAGGACCATCCATCATACAGCCAAATTGTAATGTCATTTCCGATGTTTTCGAAGTCAGGGGTTCAGGACATGACTGTTCTGTTTAAAGGAAAGAAAGAAGCGGATGGAAAGCTTGATCCTTCCCATTGCCGCCTTTTGTTTTTGCTGCAGCTTGATACACTAAAAGAAACCGTCGTTGATTGCTTGGTACAGCAAAAAGTCATGACCATTACAATAGAGACTGATTTCGAGCTGCAGGCTGCGATCGATCCGATGGTGCCCGCGCTTAAACAGGGGCTAAAGGAAATGGGGTACAGCCTTTCAGGGGTAAACGCTAAAAAAAGGGTTCACACCGAAGAAAAGGCTTCAATCGATCAATATATAACAAGTATCAGTGATCAGGAAGTGGATGTGAAAATATGAAAGAGCAGACACCGATCAGACAAGCTGTTGCTCTCCATTATGACGAACAAAAAGACAAGGCGCCGAGAGTGATTGCCACAGGAAAGGGCCATGTAGCTGACAACATTATCAAAGAAGCAAAAAAAGCAGGGGTCCCGATTCAAGAAGATCGGACCCTTGTCGAATTAATGCGCCATTTGACGGTAGATGATCAAATCCCTGAAGCTCTTTATGAAACGGTAGCCGAGATTTTTTCATTCATTTACAAATTGGACGAAAGCGTAAAAAACAAAAAATAGCTAAAATATTCCCCATCCTCCTTTGAAATTTATGTTTTTAATAAAGTAAAAGTTTGAATGTTTAGAAGGATTAAAAGATTTTGCATCGAACTGTAGACAATTCTTCCAGTATTATTATAGAATGAAAGCGCAGTCTATTTTAGTTTTGTTACATAAGTTAGGAGGATGGGAAATGAATATCCATGAGTACCAGGGAAAAGAAGTCCTCAGAAAATATGGGGTATCTGTTCCTGAAGGTAAAGTGGCTTTTACAGCAGAAGAAGCAGTTGAGAGTGCAAAGAGCTTATCCAGCTCGGTTTATGTCGTAAAGGCTCAAATTCATGCTGGCGGTCGAGGCAAAGCTGGTGGGGTAAAAATAGCAAAATCATTAGATGAAGTAAAAGCGTATGCCGAAGAACTATTAGGGAAGACCCTAGTTACACATCAGACGGGTCCGGACGGCCAAGTAATAAAACGCTTACTTATTGAAGAAGGCTGCGATATTAAAAAAGAATATTACGTGGGTCTTGTGCTTGACCGCGCCACTTCAAGAATCGTTCTGATGGCTTCTGAAGAAGGCGGAACGGAAATTGAAGAGGTTGCGGAGAAAACACCGGAAAAAATCAAAAAAGCTGTCATTGATCCGGCTGTTGGCCTTCAAGGCTATCAAGCCAGAGAAATTGCATTCGCTATTAATATTCCAAAAGAGCTCGTGGGAAAAGCTGCTAAATTTATGCTTGGACTATATAAAGCGTTTGTTGAGAAAGACTGCTCAATCGCCGAAATCAATCCGCTTGTTGTTACCGGCGACGGAAATGTGATGGCGCTTGATGCAAAATTGAATTTTGACAGCAATGCGTTGTACCGACAAAAGGACATTATGGAATACAGAGATTTGGATGAAGAAGATCCGAAAGAAATTGAAGCGTCCAAATATGATCTAAGCTACATTTCCCTTGATGGAAATATCGGCTGTATGGTAAACGGCGCGGGACTTGCAATGTCCACGATGGATATTATCAAGCATTATGGAGGAGAACCGGCCAACTTCCTTGATGTGGGCGGCGGTGCAACCGCGGAAAAAGTCACGGAAGCATTTAAAATCATTCTTTCTGATCAAAACGTTAAAGGGATTTTTGTCAACATTTTCGGCGGCATTATGAAATGTGATGTCATCGCAGAAGGGGTTGTTGAAGCGACTAGACAAGTTGGTTTGACATTGCCGCTTGTCGTCCGTCTTGAAGGCACAAACGTGGATCTAGGGAAGAAAATCCTTAGTGAATCAGGATTAAACATTACATCTGCGGAATCAATGGCTGACGGCGCGCAGAAAATCGTATCCTTAGTTTAAGAAAGAATGAAAGGCAGGGGACCAAATAATGAGTGTTTTCATTAATAAAGATACAAGAGTTATTGTGCAAGGGATTACAGGTTCTACCGCTTTATTTCATACGAAGCAGATGCTCGAATACGGCACAAATATCGTTGGCGGTGTAACACCTGGAAAAGGCGGAACAGAAGTGGAAGGTGTTCCTGTATTTAATACAGTTGCTGAAGCAGTTCAAACGACCGGCGCTAACGCGTCTGTTATATATGTGCCCGCACCGTTTGCAGCTGATGCGATTATGGAAGCGGTAGATGCGGAGCTTGATCTCGTGATTTGTATCACAGAACATATCCCGGTTTTGGATATGGTGAAGGTCAAACGCTTCATGGAAGGCAAGAAAACGAGACTGATAGGGCCGAACTGTCCTGGTGTCATTACGCCTGAAGAATGTAAAATCGGCATTATGCCCGGATACATCCATAAAAAGGGTCATGTAGGCGTTGTATCACGTTCAGGAACATTAACATACGAAGCGGTGCACCAGCTCTCAGAAGCGGGTGTAGGGCAATCTACAGCTGTTGGAATCGGCGGCGACCCTGTAAATGGAACAAACTTTATTGACGTTTTAAAAGCGTTTAACGAAGATCCTGACACTCACGCAGTCATCATGATTGGCGAAATCGGCGGTACTGCCGAAGAGGAAGCGGCAGAGTGGGTAAAAGCCAACATGACAAAACCGGTAGTCGGTTTTATCGGCGGTAAAACAGCACCTCCTGGAAAGCGCATGGGGCATGCAGGCGCCATTATTTCCGGCGGAAAAGGGACAGCTGATGAAAAAATCAAAACCCTTAATGCATGCGGAATCGAAGTTGCAGAGACACCTTCTGTCATGGGTGAAACCTTAATCAAGGTGCTGAAAGAGAAGAACTTGTTCGAAACTTGTAAAACGCATTAATAAAAAAGGGACAGCCGTCAAGGCTGTTCCTGCTTTTTCTAACAAAAGGAGGTCAATCTATTGGATCAGGCCGCTGCCTGCCTAACGATTTGCAGAATCAATCAATTATTATCCCCATCCCTTCTATTAAAATGGTGGAAAGCCGATCCGTCTATGTCGCTGACATCACCCGTGTTACAAACGGTTACTCGTGGTCAAATAAAAGCAGCTGCATTAAAAAACGAAATAGAACAACTTTATCCAAAGCTCCAGCGTGTACTTGCTGCTTATCGTGAGCAAGGCATCAACACCATCCCTATTTCTTCAAAGCAATATCCTTTCTGGCTTAAAAGCATTTATGATCCCCCCGCCGTACTGTTTGCAAAAGGTGATATGACTCTTCTTTCGAAAGGGAGAAAAATTGGAATTGTAGGGACAAGAAATCCAACAGCTTATGGGAAACAAGTTGTCAATCATCTTACAAAAGAGATCTGTCGTAAAGGTTGGGTGATTGTCAGCGGACTGGCGTCTGGGATAGACGGAATGTCCCATGCTGCAAGTATTAAGGCGAAGGGGCGGACAATTGGCGTCATTGCAGGCGGATTTCAGCACATTTATCCCCGAGAAAACCTTCAGTTAGCAGATCACATGGCTAAACACCATATCCTGCTGTCAGAGCACCCACCTGAAACTAAACCCCAAAAATGGCATTTCCCTATGAGAAACCGTATTATCAGCGGACTAAGTGAAGGCGTTATTGTCGTTCAGGGCAAAGAAAAAAGCGGTTCGCTGATTACTGCCTATCAAGCATTGGAACAAGGGAGAGAGGTATTTGCCGTACCCGGTTCATTATTTGACCCTTACGCCGGAGGTCCTATAAAACTGATCCAGCAGGGGGCTAAAGCCATATGGTCAGCAGAGGATATTTTCGAGGAACTTTCTGAGAGAAACGTTCAATATACGGAACCCTTTTGAATTATCGTTTGACAAACGGTATTGTAATATTTAATAATAGTGAGGATTTAAAGTTGCATATTGTTTTCTATTTAATTAATGACGTTCATGATAAAGAATGAAATGTTGAAAGCCAAATAAAGACAGCTGCAAGAATAAAATTGAAATATCTTGAAAAGAGAGAGAACACCTCTTGAGGGGGATGAAAATGTCTGATTATCTAGTCATCGTGGAATCGCCCGCTAAGGCGAAAACGATTGAACGTTACTTAGGTAAAAAATATAAAGTAAAAGCATCAATGGGACATGTCCGGGATCTTCCAAAAAGTCAAATGGGAGTTGACATAGAACAGAATTTTGAACCGAAATATATTACCATTCGAGGTAAAGGCCCGGTATTAAAAGAGCTGAAAACGGCTGCGAAAAAAGCCAAAAAAGTGTATCTCGCAGCCGACCCCGACAGAGAAGGGGAAGCGATTGCATGGCATTTGGCACACAGTCTTGATTTAGATCTCAACTCTGACTGCCGTGTGGTGTTTAACGAAATTACAAAAGACGCTATTAAGGAATCGTTTAAGCATCCCCGCATGATCAATATGGATTTAGTGGATGCACAGCAAGCGAGACGTATTTTAGACAGGCTTGTCGGATATAAAATCAGTCCGATCTTATGGAAAAAAGTCAAAAAAGGGCTTAGCGCAGGACGCGTGCAATCCGTTGCCCTCCGTTTGATTATTGACCGTGAAAAAGAGATTAACGACTTTAAGCCTGAGGAATATTGGACAATTGACGGTACGTTCTTAAAAGGTCAAGAAACCTTTGAAGCGAGCTTTTTCGGGAAAAACGGCAAAAAACTTCCTTTAAATAGTGAAGCTGATGTAAAAGAGATTCTTTCTCAGCTCAAAGGGAATCAATATGCAGTTGAAAAAGTAACCAAAAAGGAACGCAAACGTAATCCTGCTTTGCCTTTTACCACTTCTACCCTGCAGCAGGAAGCGGCTCGCAAGCTCAATTTCAGAGCGAAGAAAACGATGATGATTGCACAGCAATTATATGAAGGAATTGATTTAGGAAGAGAAGGAACGGTTGGTCTGATCACGTATATGAGAACGGATTCAACCCGTATTTCAAATACGGCTGTTGATGAAGCAGCTGCATTTATTGATCAGACATATGGAAAAGAGTTCCTAGGCGGAAAACGGAAGCCTGCGAAAAAGAATGAAAATGCCCAGGATGCCCACGAAGCAATTCGGCCGACATCAGTTCTTAGAAAACCAAGTGAATTAAAAGCAGTCCTCGGCAGAGACCAAATGAGACTGTATAAATTAATTTGGGAGCGTTTTGTTGCCAGCCAAATGGCACCGGCTGTTCTCGATACAATGAGTGTCGACCTGACAAACAACGGTTTGACATTTCGTGCAAATGGAAGTAAAGTCAAGTTTTCCGGGTTTATGAAGGTGTATGTTGAAGGAAAAGACGACCAAATGGAAGAAAAAGACCGGATGCTGCCTGACTTACAAGAAGGCGACACGGTATTATCAAAAGATATAGAACCTGAGCAGCATTTTACCCAGCCGCCTCCGCGATATACTGAGGCCCGGCTTGTTAAAACCCTTGAAGAACGCGGTATCGGCCGTCCATCCACATATGCTCCGACACTTGATACTATTCAGCGGCGCGGCTACGTGGCATTGGATAATAAACGTTTCGTTCCGACTGAATTAGGTCAGATCGTTCTTGACTTGATCATGGAGTTTTTCCCTGAGATCATTAACGTTGAGTTTACAGCTAAAATGGAGAGAGATCTTGATCATGTTGAAGAAGGAAATACCGAATGGGTCAAGATTATCGATAATTTCTACACCGATTTTGAAAAACGCGTCAAAAAAGCCGAATCGGAAATGAAGGAAGTTGAGATTGAACCAGAGTATGCTGGAGAGGATTGTGAATTGTGCAGTTCTCCAATGGTATATAAAATGGGACGGTACGGTAAATTCTTAGCTTGCTCCAACTTCCCTGACTGCCGGAACACGAAACCGATTGTGAAACAAATCGGTGTGAAGTGCCCGAGCTGCGGAGAAGGAAACATTGTTGAGCGAAAATCGAAAAAGAAACGGGTGTTTTACGGCTGTGACCGTTATCCGGACTGTGAATTCGTATCATGGGACAAACCAATTGAACGAAAATGCCCGAAATGCGGAAAAATGCTCGTCGAGAAAAAACTCAAAAAAGGCATACAAGTCCAATGCGTGGAATGCGATTATAAGGAAGAACCACAGAAGTAGCGGTGAGCAGGGTCTTGCTCACCTTCTTTGTGTGTTAAAAGAAGGCCTTGAATAATAAACTAGGAGATGTGAAAGATGAACCAACAAACAGTGAATGTAATCGGAGCCGGACTCGCAGGAAGTGAAGCGGCATGGCAGCTTGCCAAACGGGGGATTCAAGTCAAATTGTATGAAATGCGGCCAGTTAAACAAACGCCTGCGCACCATACAGATAAATTTGCAGAGCTTGTCTGCAGCAACTCTCTTCGCTCTAATACGCTTGCTAACGCTGTCGGTGTATTAAAGGAAGAAATGCGTGCGCTTGATTCAGCCATTATCGCGGCGGCTGACGAATGTTCGGTGCCTGCCGGGGGCGCTCTTGCAGTAGACCGTCATGAATTTGCCGCAAGTGTGACAAATCGGGTGAAAAATCATCCAAACGTAACCGTTATTAATGAAGAAGTGACTGAAATTCCTGAAGGCCCTACTATCATCGCAACGGGTCCGTTAACATCTGAATCGCTGTCTGCCCAGCTGAAGGAGCTGACTGGAGAGGACTATTTATATTTTTATGACGCAGCGGCGCCAATTGTAGAAAAAGACAGCCTTGATATGGATAAAGTGTACCTGAAATCCCGTTATGATAAAGGTGAAGCAGCATATTTGAACTGCCCGATGACAGAAGAAGAGTTTGACCGTTTTCATGAAGCATTAACATCAGCAGAAACAGTGCCGTTAAAAGAATTTGAAAAAGAGATTTTCTTTGAAGGCTGCATGCCGATTGAAGTCATGGCAAAACGGGGTAAGAAAACAATGCTTTTCGGTCCGATGAAACCGGTTGGTCTAGAGCATCCTGTTACAGGAAAACGCCCTTATGCCGTCGTTCAGCTCAGACAGGATGATGCTGCGGGAACACTTTATAATATTGTAGGATTCCAGACTCATTTAAAATGGGGAGACCAAAAGGAAGTTCTCAAGTTGATTCCAGGGCTTGAAAATGTAGAAATCGTCAGATATGGCGTGATGCACAGAAACACATTTATTAACTCTCCAAGCCTGTTAAAGCCGACTTATCAATTTAAAAACCGCAGTGATCTGTTCTTTGCAGGCCAAATGACGGGAGTAGAAGGATATGTGGAATCAGCTGCCTCAGGACTTGTAGCAGGCATTAATGCGGCGAAGCTTGTATTGGGAGAAGAGCTTGTGATCTTCCCTCAGGAAACAGCAATTGGCAGTATGGCACATTATATTACAACAACAAACCAGAAGAACTTCCAGCCGATGAATGCAAACTTTGGGCTTTTGAAAGAATTGCCAGTTAAAATTAAAAATAAAAAAGAACGAAATGAACAATACGCGAACCGTGCGATTGAAACAATTCAAACAATTTCGAAAACGATATAGGTATTGATTGCAACCTGAGCGCGATTTGTGATACCATTTAAAAGCCCTTCCTGGGGAGGTATTAGGCATGGAGAATGTTAAGAATTTCGTAAAGTTATTCGTTGAATATTTACAAATTGAAAAAAATTATTCACAATATACTATTGTGAATTATGTGGATTCAATTGAAGAATTCGAGACTTTCCTGCGCGTTCAAGGTATAAATGGATTTGAAGAAGCTGCATATCAAGATACTAGGATTTTTTTGACAGAAGCCTATGAAAAAGGTTTATCGAGAAGAACAATAAGCAAAAAGATATCTGCATTAAGAAGCTTTTATAAGTTTCTGATGCGGGAAAAGCTTATTGAAGAAAATCCGTTTCAGCTTGTTCATCTGCCAAAACAGGAGAAACGGATACCGAAGTTTCTATATCAAAAAGAGCTTGAGGAGCTGTTTGAAGTTTCAGATATAAGCCAGCCGGCCGGAATGAGGGATCAAGCGCTGTTAGAGCTGCTCTATGCCACCGGAATGAGGGTCAGTGAATGCTGTTCCATAACTATTAACGACGTTGATTTATTTATGGACACTGTGCTTGTTCACGGTAAAGGCAAGAAGCAGCGCTATATCCCCTTTGGGTCTTATGCCCGCGAAGCGTTGAAGGTATACATGAATAGCGGAAGACAGTGCTTGCTGATGAAGGCAAAAGAACCTCATGATCTATTATTCGTAAATCAAAGAGGCGGACCGCTTACAGCCCGTGGCATCAGACATATTTTAAGCGGGCTTGTTCAAAAAGCGTCAAGCACTTTACATATCCATCCGCATATGCTTCGACATACGTTCGCCACGCATCTGTTAAATGAAGGAGCGGATTTGAGAAGCGTTCAAGAACTGCTCGGGCATTCCAATCTGTCTTCTACACAGATATACACGCATGTTTCGAAGGAAATGTTGAGAAACACATATATGTCTCACCATCCAAGAGCATTTAAGAAAAATTAAAGGAGGCCCTTTATGTCATCTTTTCATGCGACCACAATATTTGCCGTACAGCATAAAGGACGAAGCGCTATGTCCGGAGACGGCCAAGTAACATTTGGTCAGGCTGTTGTCATGAAACACACGGCACGGAAAGTGAGAAAACTGTTTAACGGCAAAGTTCTTGCTGGCTTTGCGGGATCTGTTGCAGACGCTTTCACTTTATTCGAAAAGTTTGAAGCTAAGCTTGAAGAATATAACGGCAACTTAAAACGGGCGGCTGTTGAGCTTGCGAAGGAATGGCGCAGCGATAAAGTGCTAAGAAAGCTCGAAGCCATGCTGATTGTTATGAATCAGGATACTTTGCTTCTCGTATCGGGAACAGGCGAGGTGATCGAACCAGATGACGGCATTCTCGCGATTGGATCAGGAGGCAATTACGCTTTGGCAGCGGGAAGAGCACTGAAAAAGCATGCCGGTGAAAGCATGTCTGCAAGTGAGATTGCCAGAGCCGCGTTAGAAACAGCAGGCGAAATTTGTGTTTACACGAACGATCAAATCATACTGGAAGAGCTTGAATAGAAAGGACTTGAGGCGCATGGAAAAAAAACCGTTAACTCCTAGACAGATTGTAGATCGGTTAGACCAATATATTGTCGGTCAGCAAAATGCGAAAAAAGCTGTCGCCGTGGCATTAAGAAACCGCTATAGAAGAAGTCTTCTGGATGAAAAGCTGAAGGACGAGGTCGTTCCGAAAAACATTTTAATGATGGGTCCTACCGGCGTCGGGAAAACTGAAATTGCCAGACGAATCGCCAAGCTTTCAGGTGCGCCATTTATCAAAATTGAAGCTACTAAATTTACCGAAGTCGGCTATGTAGGCAGAGATGTTGAATCAATGGTCAGAGATCTTGTGGAGACTTCTGTTCGGCTTATCAAAGAAGAGAAAATGAATGAAGTAAAGGAACAGGCAGAAGAAAATGCAAACAAACGCATTGTTCGTCTGTTAGTTCCTGGAAAGAAAAAACAATCAGGCGTTAAAAATCCGTTTGAAATGTTTTTTGGAGGCAGCCAGCCGAATGGTGAAGATGAGGCGGAGAGCCAGGAAGAAGCAAACATCGAAGAAAAAAGAAAACGAATGGCACATCAGCTGGCTTTAGGAGAGCTCGAAGACTACTATGTAACAGTAGAAGTCGAAGAACAGCAGCCTTCTATGTTTGACATGCTGCAGGGCTCGGGTATGGAGCAGATGGGTATGAACATGCAGGATGCGCTGAGCGGATTAATGCCAAAGAAAAAGAAACGGCGCAAAATGACAGTCAGAGAAGCCAGAAAAGTCCTGACGAATGAAGAAGCAAGCAAACTCATCGATATGGATGAAGTCAGCCAGGAAGCTGTTCAGAGAGCAGAAGAGAGCGGGATTATCTTTATCGATGAGATTGATAAAATCGCAAAGAACGGCGGTGCATCTTCTTCTGCCGATGTTTCAAGAGAAGGCGTTCAGCGGGATATCCTGCCGATTGTTGAGGGCTCAACCGTTGTCACAAAATATGGTTCTGTAAAAACAGACCATGTATTATTTATTGCAGCAGGAGCGTTTCATATGGCCAAACCGTCTGATTTGATTCCTGAGCTGCAGGGGCGTTTCCCGATTCGTGTAGAACTGAACAAACTCACGGTAGACGACTTCGTGAGAATTTTGGTTGAGCCGGATAATGCGCTGCTGAAACAATATCAGGCATTATTGCAGACAGAAGGTATATCTCTTGAATTTTCTGACGAAGCTATTCATAAGATTGCTGAAGTTGCTTATCATGTGAACCAGGACACAGATAATATCGGTGCGAGACGCCTTCATACAATACTTGAACGCCTATTAGAAGATTTGTCGTTTGAAGCTCCAGATGTAACGATGGAAAAAATAACGATTACACCACAGTATGTCGAAGAAAAGCTCGGAACGATAGCCAAAAACAAAGATTTAAGTCAATTTATATTGTGAAAAATTTAATATGAGGAATGTTTAGGAGGATTATTTATCATGGCTTTATTACAAAAAACAAGAATTATTAACTCCATGCTGCAAGCTGCGGCAGGGAAACCGGTAAACTTCAAGGAAATGGCGGAGACGCTGCGGGATGTAATTGATTCCAATATTTTCGTTGTAAGCCGCAGAGGGAAACTCCTTGGGTATTCTATTAACCAGCAAATTGAAAATGATCGTATGAAAAAAATGCTTGAGGATCGTCAATTCCCTGAAGAATATACGAAAAATCTGTTTAATGTCCCTGAAACATCTTCTAACTTGGATATTAATAGTGAATATACTGCTTTCCCTGTTGAGAACAGAGACCTGTTCCAAGCTGGTTTAACAACAATTGTGCCGATCATCGGAGGCGGGGAAAGATTAGGAACACTTATTCTTTCACGTTTACAAGATCAATTCAATGACGATGACTTAATTCTAGCTGAATACGGCGCAACAGTTGTCGGAATGGAAATCCTAAGAGAAAAAGCAGAAGAAATTGAAGAGGAAGCAAGAAGCAAAGCTGTCGTACAAATGGCTATCAGCTCGCTTTCTTACAGTGAGCTTGAAGCAATTGAGCACATTTTTGAGGAGCTTGACGGAAACGAAGGTCTTCTTGTTGCAAGTAAAATTGCTGACCGTGTCGGCATTACCCGTTCTGTTATTGTGAACGCACTCAGAAAGCTGGAGAGCGCCGGTGTTATCGAGTCTAGATCATTAGGAATGAAAGGTACTTATATCAAGGTGCTAAACAACAAATTCCTAATTGAATTAGAAAATCTAAAATCTCATTAATCACAAAAAGAACCCTTTTTGAGGGTTCTTTTTTTATTTCAAATAAAGGAAATCAATAAGCTTTATTTCCTGGGTTGAAAGTCTTTCTATGTAATAATTTTAATAAATTTTGCATTTTTCTTCAAAAAGTTTCAAAAATGCCGAAAAGAAAGGAGAAAAAACAGAAATTCTGCTATTTTCAGGCTTATATCAAGGCGAGAAATGTAGTTCTAACAATCTAGGACTTTATACCTAGTTGCAAAATAGATAATTGTGAGGACATTTTTTTACACGAACTTCATAGACTTTATGCCTGTTATTTCTTACAATAAGCATATAGTTTTACAATTCTCGACAAGGATATTGAGGGTGAAAAAAACTGAAATGGAGGTAAGTGGATTTGAGCTTATTTTCTGGAACGATACAAAATCTTGAAAATGCCTTGAGCAGAGCGGATATTAAGCAAAAAGTCATAACTAATAATATCGCCAATATAGATACACCGAACTATAAGGCAAAAAAAGTTTCTTTCCAAAATTTATTAGATCAAGAATCCTCGCGTCTTGAAGCGATAAAAACAGACTATCGTCATGTTGATTTTTCTGATACTGATTCGAATTATTCAATTGTTGCGAGCGGAGATACATCGTATCAGCAAAATGGAAACAATGTTGATGTTGACAAAGAGATGACAGAATTGGCGCAAAATCAAATCAACTATCAAGCTTTGGTTGAAAGAATGAACGGTAAATTTAATTCGCTGAAGACCGTATTAACAGGAGGAAAATGATGACAGCTTTTCATAGTTTAAATGTTTCAGCATCGGCTTTAACAGCTCAGCGAGTCAGAATGGACGTTGTATCATCTAACTTAGCAAATATGGATACGACAAGAGCTAAGCAGGTGAATGGAGAGTGGGTGCCTTACAGAAGAAAAATGGTCTCCCTTCAGTCAAAAGGTGAATCGTTCTCTTCCATTCTCAATTCTCAAATGAGCGGAAGCGGTAGTGCTGGAAACGGTGTGAAGGTTTCAAAAATTACGGAGGATGATTCGGATTTTAATCTTGTCTACGATCCGACAGACCCTGATGCAAACGCTGATGGATATGTACAAAAGCCTAATGTTGATCCATTAAAGGAAATGGTTGATCTTGTCAGCAGCACCAGATCATATGAGGCGAATGTCACGGCGATGAATGCCACAAAGGGAATGCTGATGAAGGCGTTAGAAATCGGAAAGTAGGTGAATGAATGTGATTAATGCAATTTCTCCTTTTCAGGTTCAAAATACTCAAAACACTCAAAATGCAACAAATCAAGTAAACAATAGCCAAAAAACAGATTCTTCAAATCAAACAAGCTTTTCGGAGCTTTTAAAAAACTCTATTAGTTCGTTAAATGAGTCCCAAGTAGCTTCTGACAACATGACTAATGCCTTGGCTGCAGGAAAAGATGTAAATCTTGATGAGGTCATGATCGCTGCTCAAAAAGCTAGCATCTCTCTAACTGCAGCAACAGAGTTCCGCAATAAAGCTGTGGAAGCTTATCAGGAGATTATGAGAATGCAAATGTAGGGGGTCTGACGATTTAGAGAAAGAGTGGAATGACCGGGGGTTAACATGAATCGTACTCTAATGCAAATGAAAAACAAAACGAGTGAGTTTTGGAAAAATAGATCTAAATTACAAAAGATTTTAATGGTTAGTGCTTTAGCGGCAATTATTATTATTGGAATTATTATTAGTGTTTTTGCTTCAAATTCTAAAATGGCGCCGCTGTACAAAGATTTGTCTGCCGAAGAAGCAGGACAAATCAAAGAAGAATTGGATGCCAAAAAAGTGCCAAACGAACTTTCGAATGGCGGTACAGTGATTAGTGTTCCGGAGGATCAAGTTGATTCTTTGAAAGTGCAGATGGCTGCAGAAGGACTTCCTAAAACGGGATCAATTGATTATTCATTTTTTGGACAGAATGCCGGCTTTGGTTTGACAGACAATGAGTTTGATATGGTGAAAGTAAAAGCTACACAGACAGAACTGTCAAACTTGATCAATGAAATGGACGGTATTAAAAGTTCAAAAGTAATGATTAATCTCCCGAAAGACGCGGTGTTTGTCGGTGAAGAGCAATCTGCAGCATCTGCATCAATCGTTTTGCAGATTCAACCGGGTTATACACTTGATCAAAGCCAGATCAATGGATTATATCATCTGGTATCTAAAAGCGTGCCGAACCTAAAAGAAGATAACATCGTCATCATGGATCAAAATTCTACATACTACGACAAATCAGACAGTGATGCAGGGTCCTACGCGGATAGTTATTCTTCTCAGCAAGGAATTAAGTCTCAAGTTGAAAAAGACATTCAAAAACATGTACAGTCACTTCTTGGTACGATGATGGGCCAAGATAAAGTCGTTGTCTCCGTTACAGCAGACATTGATTTCACAAAAGAAAATCGGACAGAAGACATTGTCGAACCTGTGGATAAAGAAAACATGGAAGGCATTGCAGTCAGCGCTGAAAAGGTATCTGAAACATATCAGGACGACGGTGCAGCCAACGGCGGAACTGCTGGAACCGGTGAGGAAGATGTAACAAATTATAAGGCTGACGGTGAAAATACCGATAGCGGGAACTACGAAAAAAACAGCAACAAAATCAATTACGAGGTTAACCGAATTCATAAAGAAATCGCCGAAAGTCCTTATAAGGTCAGAGATTTAGGGATTCAAGTAATGGTAGAGCCGCCTGATGCCAAAAACACAGCGTCGCTATCAACTGAAAGACAGGATGATATACAAAAAATCCTTTCAACTGTAGTCAGAACATCTTTGGATAAAGATGAAACGCAAAACCAGAATTTATCTGATGCTGATATCAATAATAAGATTGTTGTCTCCGTTCAGCCATTCGACGGAAAAGTCAATTTGGATACAAATACGGAAAATTCCTCAGGTATCCCGCTGTGGGCATATATTGTAGGCGGTGTTTTAATCGCAGCGATCATTGTTCTGATCATTATGCTTATCAGAAAGAAACGGGCGCAAGAGGATGAATTTGAGGAATATGAGTATGAGGTTCCTCAAGAACCAATCAATTTGCCTGATATCAACGAAGAGGAAAATGAAACAGCGGAATCAGTCAGACGAAAACAGCTTGAAAAGATGGCGAAAGACAAGCCGGAAGATTTTGCAAAACTGCTGAGAAGCTGGCTGGCCGAGGATTAGGAGGAATTAGAAATGGCGAGACGTGATCAAGATAAGCTTACAGGAAAACAAAAAGCAGCCATTCTCATGATTTCCTTGGGGTTAGATGTGTCAGCTTCTGTCTATAAGCACTTAACCGATGAAGAAATTGAAAGGCTTACTCTGGAAATATCAGGTGTTCGAAGCGTCGATCATCAAAAAAAGGATGAAATCATAGAAGAATTTCATAATATAGCCATTGCGCAAGATTATATTTCTCAAGGCGGTTTAAGCTATGCAAGACAAGTTCTGGAAAAGGCGCTTGGGGAGGATAGGGCGGAGAACATTCTAAACAGGCTGACTTCTTCTTTGCAGGTTAAACCATTTGATTTTGCCAGAAAAGCGGAGCCTGAACAAATTTTGAATTTTATCCAGCAAGAGCATCCGCAGACGATGGCGTTAATCTTGTCTTATTTAGATCCTGTGCAGGCCGGGCAAATTTTATCCGAGCTGAATCCTGAAGTACAGGCTGAGGTTGCGAGAAGAATCGCGGTCATGGATAGAACGTCTCCAGAAATAATTAATGAGGTAGAACGGATTCTGGAACAAAAATTATCTTCTGCATTTACTCAGGATTATACACAAACAGGCGGAATTGAAGCTGTTGTGGAAGTGTTAAACGGGGTAGACAGAGGGACAGAGAAGACGATCTTGGATTCATTGGAAATTCAGGATCCCGATCTTGCTGAAGAGATTAAAAAGCGGATGTTTGTCTTCGAAGATATTGTCACACTTGATAACCGTGCCATTCAGAGAGTCATTCGCGATGTTGAGAACGACGATTTGCTCCTTTCATTAAAGGTTGCAAGCGAGGAAGTCAAAGAAATTGTATTCAACAATATGTCACAGCGTATGGTTGAAACCTTCAAAGAAGAAATGGAATTTATGGGCCCTGTACGCTTGAAAGATGTAGAAGAAGCTCAATCGAGAATTGTAAGCATCGTCAGAAAGCTTGAAGAAGCCGGTGAAATTGTGATAGCAAGAGGCGGAGGGGATGATATTATTGTCTAATATCATTAAACAAGAATCATCTATTTCTCCAAAAAAGGAAAAAAGAAAACTTTCTATACAAGAGGTGCGTATTGATCATTCTCACCTTTTGCAGGCTGAAGAGAACCCGGAGGCGCTTATGACTCGAGTGAAAGAGGAAGCTGACCGGATTTCTGAGCAGGCAAACAGTCATATAGAAAATATTCGCCGTCAAATTGAGCAGGAGAAAAACGATTGGGCGGCTGAAAAACAGAAGCTTATTGAAGAAGCAAAAAACGAGGGCTTTGAACAAGGAGTAGCCTTGGGAAAAGCTGAGGCAATGAAACAGTATGCCGAACTGATCGGCCAAGCAAACAGTATAACTGAAATGTCCAGAAAAGCTGTTGAGGACAAGCTTGAAGACGCAAATGAAGAAATCGTTGAGCTTGCCGTTGCCCTAGCAAAAAAAGTTTGGCAGCAAAAGTCTGATGATAAAGAGGCTTTCCTCCTGCTTGTACAACAGGTTATAAACGAAGTGAAGGAATATGACGATATATCAATTTATGTTGATCCATATTACTATGAGACAATCTTTCAGCAAAAAGATGAAATCCAGCAGCTTCTTTATAAAGAATGCCGGCTTGGCATATATGCTGATGAAAAAGCTCAAAAAGGAACCTGTTATATTGAAACTCCTTTTGGCAGGGTAGATGCGAGTGTTGACACACAATTGATGCAATTGAAAGATAAACTTCTGACAGCGCTGGAAGCAGGTGCAGCTGAATGAAGACACAGAGTCTGATAGATTGTATAGAAATGACAGACTCGTATAAACGATACGGAAAAGTCAAGCGGGTAATCGGCCTGATGATTGAATCAAAAGGGCCAGCAAGCTCAATTGGCGACGTGTGTCTAATTTATGCAAAAGGACAATCTGGGAAAGTCATTAAAGCTGAGGTAGTCGGCTTCCAGGAAGAAAATATTTTGCTTATGCCTTATTTAGAGGCTGCGAGCATTGCACCTGGCAGCATTGTAGAAGCTACTGGGGAATCACTTCGGGTTAAAGTTGGAACGGGACTGATTGGACAAGTCATCGATGCTTTTGGAGAACCGCTTGACGGAAAACTTCTGCCGAAAGGGCTTTCGCCTGTATCAACGGAGCAATCACCGCCCAACCCGATGAAACGGCCACCTATCCGTGAAAAGATGGGTGTTGGAGTCAGATCAATTGACAGCTTGCTGACAGTCGGTAAAGGCCAGCGGATTGGAATTTTTGCAGGAAGCGGTGTCGGAAAAAGCACATTAATGGGGATGATCGCCAAGCAGACAGAGGCTGACTTAAACGTCATTGCACTTGTCGGAGAGCGCGGACGAGAGGTTCGGGAGTTTATTGAAAAAGATCTGGGGAAAGAGGGGCTGAAACGATCGATTGTAGTCGTTGCCACCTCAGACCAGCCAGCATTAATGAGATTGAAAGCGGCATATACAGCGACTGCAATTGCCGAGTATTTCCGAGATAAAGGCCAAAATGTCATGTTTATGATGGATTCTGTTACAAGGGTGGCAATGGCGCAGCGAGAGATTGGACTGGCTGCAGGGGAGCCTCCGACGACAAAAGGTTATACACCTTCAGTGTTCGCTATTTTACCTCGTTTACTAGAACGAACGGGTGCAAACGAGCATGGAACCATTACGGCATTTTATACAGTGTTGGTAGACGGGGATGACATGAATGAGCCGATTGCCGATACCGTACGCGGAATTTTAGACGGACATATTGTGTTGGACAGGGCGCTTGCCAATAAAGGCCAGTTTCCTGCAGTTAACGTACTAAAAAGCATCAGCAGGGTGATGTCAAACATTTCAACAAAACAGCATCTGGATGCGGCAAATAAATTCCGTGAACTTTTATCGACATATCAAAATTCGGAAGATCTCATTAATATCGGAGCTTACAAAAGAGGATCATCCAGAGAAATTGATGAAGCGATACAATTTTATCCGCAGCTTATTCAATTTTTAAAGCAGGGAACAGACGAACCGGCTTTATTGGAAGAAAGCATTGCTGTATTAACTAGTTTGACAGGAAATGAGGAATAAACGTGGCTTATCAATTTAGATTCCAAAAGCTGCTGGAACTAAAAGAAAATGAAAAAGACCAATCCTTATCTGAGTATCAGCAATCAGTTTCTGAATTTGAAAACGTTGCTGAAAAATTATATGAGAATATGAGCAAAAAAGAATTGCTGGAACAAAATAAGGAAAAGAAATTAAAAAGCGGCATGAGTGTACAAGAAATGAGGCACTACCAACAATTTGTCTCAAATCTTGATAATACGATCTATCACTATCAAAAGCTTGTCATTATGAAAAGAAATCAAATGAATCAAAAACAAGAAATTTTGACAGAGAAAAACATTGAAGTGAAAAAGTTTGAAAAAATGCGTGAAAAACAGTTTAAAATGTTTGCTCTTGAAGATAAAGCTGCAGAAATGAAAGAAATGGACGATATTTCGATTAAGCAGTTTATGATTCAAGGCCATTAGGAGCGAATGTAATGTCCGGCAAAAAGAAAGAATCAGGTAAGTTCCGTTCGGTTTTGCTGATCATTATCCTCCCGCTGATGTTTCTATTAATCGCAGGGGGGATTGTTCTTTGGGCTGCTGGTATCAATGTTTTAAAGCCGATACAAGATGCTGCGGCAAAAACGCCGGTTCTTAAAGAATTGGTCCCTGAAACCGAAAATAAAAAAGGCACAGCATCAAGTAAGGATAGCAGTAATACGACAGCTCTGGAAAAGACCATTAAGGATCAAAAAAGTGAAATCAGTATATTGAATAAAGATTTAGAAACAAGTAAATCAGAAATCGATAGGCTCAATCAAAAGATCCGTTCACTTGAAAAGACGGCTGAGGATCAAAAAAAGTCATCAGAAGATCATGCTGAAGGATCAGCAGACTCGAAAGCTTCTTCTGAAAATGACAAAGTGATCAGTGTGTACAAAAGCATGGACAGCGGAAAGGCTGCTAAAATTATTGCCCAATTAAAGGAGCAAGAAGCACTGAAAATATTGAATGGCCTAAGCAAAAAGCAGCTTGCTGACATATTGGCGAAAATGACTCCTGAGCAAGCAGCAACCTATACAGAAAAAATTGCTGCCAGCCAAGAATAGGGGGAATGAAAGGTGAAGCTGCTTGAATTAGCCGGACCTTTGCTGCAAACCACAACGGGTTCTGCCGCTAAAAACATGAAAAGTAGCCAGGGAGTTTTTCAAAACTGGCTTATGTCTGAGGCTGGATTGAAGGAACTTTCAGAACAAGGAAAGGGAACTCCTAATTCCGAAGATCAGCTTTTAGCAGATGCGCTTAAAAAGATCGGTGAATGGCTAAATGCAAGTCCTGAAGATCAAGACAAACAAAATGCGGATCTTTTGCAAACATTAAGCAAACTGACAGGGAAGCAATTGGATGCGAATGTTCTGCAAATGTTGCAAGTTCTTTTGCAAGCAGTTGAATCAAAAATGTCAGGCGGGACGGATCAATTGCTCACAGAAACGGAGAAAATCTTTTCAGAAGCTAAAACGGCTCTGAGTGCCAATGATTCTGCTTCTGACATTAATGGAGCACTGAAGTCTGATACAGAGCAATCAAATCAGGAAAATGAAGTATCCGAGCCTGCTAAAGAGCTTATCTATATCCAGATGTTCATTAGCCAGCTCGTAGAAGGGAATAAGCTGACTGATCGCGGGAATGGCAATGAAGCTCATGCCATTTACCAAAATGGAGATCAATTCCTTTCTGCATTAGAAAAGAAGGGTGTATCTCAAAAACTAATTCAGGATCTTAAACAGCAAATATTCACTAAAGCTGAGTCAAGTTCAAAACTTTACTCGATGACAGCGTCAGAGCTGAAAAGTTTTCAAAGCTTAATGGATCAAATGTCTATGCTTCCTCAAAAAGGGACCAAAGAATGGAGTTTAGCTGAAAGCCAGCTGAAAGCCTTCTTGTTATCGAAATCATCCGAATCATCACAAGACTTTGGGAAGCGTGTTCTCACACCGCTCTCGCAGAGTTCATCCAGCAAAAATGCATCGGATGTTTCTGGAAGTATTCAGCCTGTAGATAGTAAATCAGGACTCCAAATGCTGTTTTCGGGGTATCGGAGCATAGGAGGAGTACAAACACTTGATCTGCAGCAGATGTCATCTGATATACCAAATGCCGAAACAAAAACGGTGGCTGATCAAGTGATTAATGCGTGGAAGCAGATGAAATATACGCCTTTCGGCAGATCGACGGGAAGTTTCACTATTCGGCTGAACCCTGAACATTTAGGATTTGTCACAATCAAGCTGACAAATGAAAATGGAATGTTTCAGAGTAAAATCATTGCATCTAGCCAATCAGCAAAAGAATTGCTTGAACAGCATCTTCCACAGCTGAAGCAATCATTGCCGAATATGGCCGTTCAAATTGACCGTTTTACTCTTCCGGTCCAAAGCGGGGATCAGCCGATATACGGCCAGCTTGCTGATGAACAGAAACAGCAGCAAGAGGGGCAGAGACAGCAAAGACAGAAAAAGCAATCAAATGATTTTGGCGATCTGCTCGATGAAGTGTCGATGGTTGAAATGGAGGAGGAAGAATGACTTCTATAAGTTCAGAATATAAACTGCCTGAAAAAACGAACACCGTGTCGACGAACAACAGCAGCTTGGGGAAAGACGAGTTTTTAAAAATATTAATGACTCAAGTTCAAAACCAAGATCCGCTTAACCCGGTTGACGATAAAGAATTTATCAGCCAGATGGCGACTTTTTCAAGCTTGGAGCAAATGATGAATCTGAATACGACAATGACTCAATTCGTTGAAAACCAAGATCCGTTTACAACGTATGTTGATTGGATGGGAAAAGAAGTATCTTGGACTGATGGTAAAAGTGCAACAGATAAAACAGGCACAGTAAGCTCTGTTAAACATTCTAAAGGAAATTATTATCTCGTTCTGGATGATGGGACCGAGATCAGTCCTGCGAATGTCATGTCTGTGGGACAATCATCTAAATAAAAACATCTGGGGGAATATATTATGTTACGTTCACTTTATTCTGGAATCAGCGGTATGAAAAACTTTCAAACAAAGCTTGATGTTATCGGCAATAACATTGCCAACGTAAATACAGTAGGATTCAAAAAGAGCCGTGTGACCTTTAAAGATATGGTGAGTCAAACGATTGCCGGCGGTTCTGCTGCTGGTGCAACAATCGGCGGAACAAACTCTAAGCAAATCGGTTTAGGTTCATCATCTGGCACAATTGATACAATTCATTCAACAAGCGCGACACAAAGCACAGGAAGAACACTTGATTTAGCAATCGATGGCGATGGCTATTTTCGAATTGATACAGGCGCCGGAACAGCTTATACAAGAGCTGGAAACTTCTATTTAGATAACACCGGAACATTGGTTACAGGTGATGGCTACCATGTACTAAATATGAATGGCGGAACAATTAAAATTCCTACTGATGCACAAAGCTTCACTATCGGTTCTGATGGTAAGGTATCGATCGTTGATGCCGGTGGTCAATCACAAGACGGCGGACAAATCGGGATTGTGACTTTTGCCAACAGTGACGGATTGGATAAAATCGGGAGCAACTTATACCGTGAATCTTTAAACTCTGGTACGGCCAGTGCAGCGAACCAGCCCGGTGATGGCGGAACAGGTTCCCTTAAAGTAGGATTTCTCGAAATGTCTAACGTTGATTTAACTGACGAATTTACTGAAATGATCGTAGCCCAGCGCGGATTCCAATCAAACTCAAAAATTATTACAACATCTGATGAAATCCTTCAAGAACTGGTTAACCTTAAACGTTAAGGAGGGAGGGGAGGCGAGTAATCGCTTCTCCGCTGTTTTATGATTAAAGTAACCCGTTTGAACGGGCAGCCCTTTACACTGAATGCGCTATTTATTGAACAGATTGAATGTTTTCCGGATACTACAATTACTCTGTCAAATGGTAAGAAGTTTGTAGTAAAAGAAGATGAAGAAGCTGTTCTGGAAAAGATCGCAGCTTTCTACCGAAAAATACAAATATTTGCAATGGATCAAGGAATAGAGGAACCGGAATGAAGAAAAAGTTAATGATCATCTTACTAATTATTCTTATCGTAATTGGTGCTCTCGGGGCGGCGGCTTATTTTGTTTTAGGCGGAAAGTCCGAAAATAGTGAAGCGAAAAAAAGTATTGATGAAATCGTTGCGTCTTCTGTTGATGTAGAAGAGATCACAACAAATTTAAAGTCTGATAACATTATCCGTCTTGCTATTAAACTTGAAACTGATTCTGATAAATCAAAAGAAGAACTTGAGAAACGTGATTTCCAAGTGAAAGACGCTGTTATATCACTGCTGGCTGATACGAATGCTGATCAGATTGAGGGAGACAAGGGAAAAGAAACCTTTAAGAAGGAACTAAAAGATAAAATAAATAGCTACCTCCAAGAAGGAAAAGTAGAAAAAGTGTATATTACCTCCTTTAATCTGCAATAAAGCATAATTTGACAGAATACGGAGGTGAGGAAAATGTCAGGAGAAGTTCTCTCCCAAAATGAAATAGATGCACTGCTTTCTGCAATATCAACTGGTGAAATGGACGCTGAAGAGCTGAAAAAAGAAGAAAAAGAGAAGAAAGTAAAGGTTTATGATTTCAAACGTGCGCTGCGGTTTTCTAAGGATCAGATCCGCAGTTTAACGAGAATTCATGACAATTTTGCAAGACTTCTTACCACTCATTTTTCTGCTCAGCTCAGAACCTATATTCACATATCTGTCAGTTCTGTTGACCAGGTCCCGTATGAGGAATTTATCAGATCGATTCCAAACATGACGATTCTAAATCTATTTGATGTTCATCCGATGGAAGGAAGAATTATGATGGAGGTCAACCCCACGATAGCTTATACGATGATGGATCGGGTCATGGGCGGGATTGGAATCAGTCATAACAAGGTTGACAGTTTGACAGAAATTGAAACAAAAATCATTTCTAATTTATTTGAAAATGCACTGGGTAATTATAAAGAAGCTTGGCAGTCAATTGCTGATATTGAACCGGAAATGACTGAGTTTGAAGTGAATCCGCAATTTGTTCAGATGGTATCTCCTAATGAAACAGTCGTGGTAATCTCGCTCAATACTCAAATTGGTGAAATCAGCGGTGTCATTAATCTCTGTATCCCGCATATTGTACTCGAGCCGCTCATACCGAAGCTTTCAGTCCACTATTGGATGCAATCAGACCGAAATGAGCCAAAGCCTGAGGAAACAAAGTCGCTTGAAAAACGTATCATGACAGCACAAATACCTGTCGTGGCCGAGCTCGGCACATCTGAACTGACGATAGAAGAGTTTTTAAGTTTAGAAGTCGGAGACTGCATAACTTTGGACAAATCAGTCACGGATCCTCTTACTGTATTGGTCGGAGATAAGCCGAAATTTTTAGGACAAGCCGGCCGGGTGAATCGAAAACAGGCAGTGCAAATTTTAGATCACGACATAAGAGGTGAACAAGATGGAGAATAATAGATTATCTCAAGATGAGATTGACGCGCTTCTTAACGGTACTGGCAGCACGCTTGATGAGCCAGAGGTTCCGGAAGTAGATGACTTATCGGAAATGGAGCGTGATGCGATCGGTGAAATCGGTAATATTTCATTCGGCAGTTCTGCGACAGCACTGTCAACGCTTTTAAATCAAAAGGTCGATATTACGACTCCAAGCGTAACGGTCATTCCAAGAAGTAAAATCAGCGATGCGTTTCCTGAACCGTATGTAGCGATTGAAGTGAATTATACGGAGGGCTTCAGCGGAAGCAACCTGTTAGTCGTGGAACAAAGTGACGCGGCGATCATTGCTGACTTAATGATCGGGGGAGACGGAAAAGGTGCGGACCCTTCACTGGGTGAAATCCATTTAAGTGCGGTTCAAGAAGCAATGAACCAAATGATGGGATCGGCTGCCACATCAATGTCTACTGTATTCAGTAAAAAAATTGATATTTCACCTCCTCGGGTTGAATTGCTGGATGTTACTGAAGAAAAGGGTACAGACCGTATTCCTGATGATGAAATGCTGGTGAAAGTTTCTTTCAACTTAAAGGTGGGAGAATTAATAGACTCCAGCATTATGCAGCTTTACCCATTGACATTTGCGAAAGATTTAATTTCAAGCCTTATGAACTCAGAAAGTGCAGAGGAAGAAGAAACGGTGCAGCCTGAAGTTACATACGAACAGCCGAAAGAGCCTGTGACGCCAGAGCCGCGTATTGAACCGAAGCAACAGCAGCAGCCGCCAAAAAGGCAGGGAACAGCAAAAAAAGCAGCGCCAGTTCAGGTTTCACCGGTGGAATTTTCCGCGTTTGATCCAAACGAAGCTGTACAAGCCCCTATTCATAATCTGGATATGCTTTTGGATATCCCACTTTCGATTACTGTTGAGCTTGGCAGAACGAAGAGAAGCGTAAAAGAGATTTTAGAGCTTTCTGCCGGAAGTATTATCGAGCTTGATAAATTAGCCGGTGAGCCTGTAGATATTTTAGTTAATCAGCGTATCGTTGCCAAAGGCGAGGTGGTTGTCATTGAAGAGAACTTCGGAGTAAGAGTCACTGACATTTTAAGCCAGGCAGAGCGCATTAATAATTTAAAATAACGAAACACAAGGAGAGAGATAGATTATGGCACATAGAATTTTAATTGTAGATGACGCAGCATTTATGCGAATGATGATTAAAGATATTTTGGTGAAAAATGGTTTTGAAGTTGTGGCGGAAGCTGAAAATGGAGCACAAGCGGTAGAGAAATATAAAGAGCATTCACCTGACCTTGTTACTATGGATATCACGATGCCAGAAATGGATGGTATTACAGCATTAAAAGAAATTAAACAAATTGATGCGCAGGCAAGAATCATCATGTGTTCTGCTATGGGACAGCAATCAATGGTTATTGATGCCATTCAGGCCGGCGCTAAGGATTTCATTGTGAAACCTTTCCAGGCTGACCGTGTGCTTGAAGCAATCAACAAAACATTAAGTTAAAGGGTGTACGACTGTTGAAAAAGAGTCAATATTTTATGGTTTTTATTTGTTTTTTCGTTTTATTCAGTGTACATCCGATTGCTGCTGCCGCGGCAGACTCTGATAATTCAACTGTAAACGAATGGTTTCAAAAAAAAGATGAAAAAACTGCAGATCAATCAGAGCAAAAGAAAGAAAAAACAACAAAAACTGCTGATGAGACGGAGGGAGCGGCTGCTCCTTCTGTCTCAGCTTTTGATTTTGTAAAGATGATTTTCGCTTTACTGTTTGTTATCGCGCTGATTTACGGGCTGGTTAAGCTCATGAACAAAAGAAATCGGCTCCTAAAGCCTTTTCAATATGTTGAAAATATTGGCGGCACATCGGTCGGCCAGAACAGATCCATACAATTGATCAAGGTCGGGAAAAGTGTGCTCGTCGTCGGTGTAGGAGAGACGATCCAGCTGCTGAAAGAAATTGAGGATGAAAAAGAGATTGAAGTCATTCTCAGTCAGCATGAAGAGGCAATGTCAAGCAAAATAGAGTGGCAAAAGTTTGTGAAGCCGCTTAAGAGTTCTGAACATCAGCCGCAGCAAAAACTGCCTTCATTTTCAAAAGCATTAAAAGAGCAACTTGAAGAGTTAAAACAAAACCGTTCTGAAGGAAAGAAGAAAGGCCCACGTCATCATGAATGAGTTTATAAATATTTTCAGTTCAAGCGATCCGGAAAACGTAAGTTCAACTGTTAAATTACTATTATTGTTAACTGTATTTTCAGTGGCGCCTGGAATATTGATTCTTATGACTTGTTTTACTCGCATCGTCATTGTTCTGTCATTTGTCAGAACTTCACTTGCGACGCAATCTATGCCCCCAAACCAGGTTCTTATCGGGCTTGCGCTGTTTTTAACATTTTTTATTATGGCTCCTACTTTTTCAGAAATTAATAAAGAAGCGCTGACCCCATTAATGGACAACAAAATCAGCTTGGATGAAGCGTATACGAAAGCTGAGGAACCGATTAAAGAATTTATGAGTAAACACACAAGGCAGAAGGATCTGGCGCTGTTTATGAATTACGCGAAAATGGATAAACCTGAATCATTAAAGGATATTCCGTTAACAACAATGGTTCCGGCTTTTGCCATATCGGAGCTTAAAACAGCATTTCAAATAGGTTTTATGATTTTTATCCCTTTTTTAATTATAGATATGGTAGTGGCGAGCGTCTTGATGTCAATGGGAATGATGATGCTGCCTCCAGTTATGATTTCTCTGCCCTTTAAAATATTACTTTTTGTTTTGGTAGACGGCTGGTATTTAATTGTGAAATCTTTGCTTCAGAGCTTTTAGGGTAGGTGCTAAACGTGAGTTCAGAATTTGTAATTTCTATGGCGGAAAAAGCCGTATACGTAACGCTGATGATCAGCGGGCCATTATTGGCTATTGCTTTACTGGTCGGTTTAATTGTCAGCATATTTCAGGCGACAACTCAAATCCAGGAACAGACTTTGGCGTTTATTCCGAAAATCGTGGCGGTTCTCCTGGCTCTCATTTTTTTTGGTCCGTGGATGCTGTCGACGATTCTTTCATTTACAACAGAGCTGTTTTCTAATTTAAATCGTTTTGCAGGGTAATGTAGAGATGAATTCAATTATTGACTTATTTCCTGCTTTTTTATTGGTTTTTATTAGAATCTCTGCTTTTTTTGTAACGATTCCGCTATTTGGACATCGAAATGTGCCGGCTGTTCATCGCATAGGTTTTGCTTTTTTTCTTGCGGTCATTTGTTTCAGCACCATTGATAAACCGCCCTCTTTGGAGATAGATGAGCACTATATGCTCTTGGCGTTTAAAGAAGCTTTGGTCGGCCTATGTCTGGGTTTAATTGCTTATATGATGATTGCCGCAGTGCAGATTGCCGGCTCGTTTATTGATTTTCAAATGGGGTTTTCAATAGCAAACGTTATTGATCCGCAAACCGGTGCACAAAGTCCGTTGATTGGCCAGTTTATCTATACGATGGCACTTTTGTTTATGCTGAGTGTCAATGCCCACCATTTGCTGCTGGACGGTATTTACTACAGCTTTCAGTATATTTCAGTTGATCAGGCATTTCCGAATTTCGGCGATGAAAAGTTTGCCTATTTGATCGCGAAAAGCTTTAATGCAATGTTTATTATCGCTTTTCAAATGTCAGCGCCGGTTGTGGCCAGTTTGTTTCTAGTTGATTTAGCATTAGGTATCGTGGCTCGAACTGTTCCGCAGTTAAATGTATTTGTGGTCGGTCTGCCTTTAAAGATCGCTGTCAGTTTCATCATGCTCATTGTATGTATGTCCGTTATCTTCGTCGTTGTCCGGAATGTTTTCAGTTTAACGATTGAAACGATGCGGAATCTTTTAGCATTGGTCGGTGTTTCTTAATGAAGCTTAGAGTTGACCTGCAGTTTTTTGCGGGAGAGAAGACAGAAAAAGCCACTCCGAAAAAACGGAAGGATACGCGAAAAAAAGGGCAAGTAGCCAAAAGCTCTGATGTAAATACCGCCGTTTCTTTACTGGTAATATTCCTTTCGCTTATTGCAATCGGTCCATATATGAGAGACAGGCTGCTGTCATTCATAGAAACATTTTATACCGAATCGCTCACAATGAAGCTCTCAGAATCAAATGTGCATACATTGTTTGTCAGCTTATTAAAGGATATGGGCATGATACTCGCACCGATTTTGCTTGTTGCTCTTGTTGCAGGAGTAGTAAGCAACTATATGCAGGTTGGGTTCTTATTTTCTGCTGAAGTGATACAGCCTAAGCTTGAAAAACTGGATCCGATCAAAGGCTTTAAACGAATATACAGTATGAGGGCGATTGTAGAGCTGATTAAATCAATTTTGAAAATCGTAGTCGTTGGTTTTGCGGCTTTTGCTGTGCTTTGGCTGCATTATGGAGAAATTCTCCGGCTTCCTCTCCTGACACCCGAAGAGGCACTTTCTTTCGTTTCAAAACTCACTTTGTGGATGGGACTAAGCGGTGCAGGTGCATTGTTGATTCTTGCGGGTCTCGACTATTTATATCAGAGGTTTGACTATGAGAAAAATATCAAAATGTCAAAACAAGATATAAAAGATGAGTACAAAAAATCTGAAGGGGACCCGATTATCAAGTCTAAGATTAAACAAAGACAGCGGGAAATGGCGATGAGGCGGATGATGCAGGAAGTTCCAAAAGCAGATGTCATTATCACAAACCCGACTCACTATGCGATTGCTTTGAAATATGATGAAGAAAAAATGGACGCACCTTATATTGTTGCAAAAGGCGTCGACCACCTTGCGTTAAAAATCAGGAAAATTGCTAAAGAGCATGATGTCATGATGGTAGAAAACAGACCGCTTGCCCGTGCGTTATATGATCAGGTAGAAATTGACCAGGCAGTGCCGGAAGAATTTTTTAAAGTTTTAGCAGAAATTCTGGCTTACGTATATAAAACAAAACAAAAAGTATATTGAATTTTTCGATTTAAAAGGAGAGAAAAAACAGCATGTCAACAAGAGATTTATCCGTTTTAATAAGTGTTGTCCTCATTGTGGCGATGCTGGTGATTCCATTTCCTCCATGGCTGTTAAGTATTTTGATCATTATTAATATTTCTCTTGCGTTGATCGTGCTTCTCACCACAATGAATATGCAGGAAGCGCTTCAGTTTTCAATTTTTCCGTCACTGTTGCTGCTTTTGACCCTATTTCGTTTGGGCTTGAACGTCTCAACTACCCGTTCAATTCTTTCACACGGTGAGGGAGGGAAAGTCGTCGAGACTTTCGGAAATTTCGTTGTCGGCGGAAATGTATTAGTTGGACTCGTTGTATTTATCATCCTTATTATTATTCAGTTTATCGTCATTACAAAAGGTGCTGAACGTGTTTCCGAGGTTGCAGCAAGGTTTACGCTGGACGCAATGCCTGGGAAGCAGATGAGTATTGATGCTGATTTAAACGCAGGGATGATTACCGAACAGGAAGCGAAGCATCGCCGCGAAAAAGTGGCAAGAGAAGCAG
This sequence comes from Bacillus sp. FSL R5-0603, assembly GCF_038050295.1. Taxonomy (NCBI): domain Bacteria; kingdom Bacillati; phylum Bacillota; class Bacilli; order Caryophanales; family Bacillaceae; genus Bacillus; species Bacillus sp. FSL R5-0603. The sequence goes on from NZ_JBBOYP010000001.1 coordinate 1,608,652, forward strand.
ACTTTTATGGAGCAATGGACGGTGCCAGTAAATTTGTAAAAGGTGACGCCATTGCCGGAATCATCATTGTGATGATCAATATTATTTTCGGAATCGTGATCGGAATGCTTCAGCAGGGCATGTCCATTCAAGAGGCTGCTTCACACTTTACGATGCTGACTGTAGGGGATGGAATTGTTTCGCAAATCCCGGCACTGTTAATTTCTACGGCTACGGGTATTGTGGTCACAAGAGCTGCCTCTGAAGGAAACTTAGGGCATGACATTACAGGCCAGCTGTTTGCGTATCCAAAGCTTTTATACGTCGCAGCAGCTACGATAATGCTTTTAGGTATTTTCACTCCGATCGGCATCCTTCTGACGGGGCCGCTTGCGGGATTGCTTGCTTTTGGCGCATATACACTATCTAAATCAGGTAAGGAAAAAGAAGAAGTGGATGAGATTCTTGAGGAAGAGGCTGAGGTGGACGAGCTTAAAAGCCCTGAAAGTGTTGTTCAGCTTCTGCATATAGATCCGATAGAATTTGAGTTTGGATATGGCCTGATACCGCTTGCTGATGCCAATCAAGGCGGTGATTTATTAGACCGAATTGTTATGATACGCCGTCAGTTGGCTTTGGAACTCGGGCTTGTCATTCCTGTCGTGCGAATCAGAGATAATATAGCGTTGCAGCCTAATGAATACCGATTGAAAATTAAAGGAAACGAAGTAGCAAAAGGCGAGCTGTTGCTTGATCATTATTTAGCGATGTCGCCTACTCCTGAGGACGATCTCATTGAAGGGATTGAAACAGTGGAGCCTTCATTCGGTCTACCGGCTAAATGGATTAGCGAAGCGGTAAAGGATGAAGCCGACATGCTTGGTTATACAGTAGTTGATCCTGCATCAGTCGTTTCAACGCATATTACGGAGAAAATTAAGCAGCATGCCCACGAATTGATCGGAAGGCAGGAGACAAAACAGCTGATCGATCACTTGAAAGAATCGTATCCAGTCCTGGTTGAAGAGGTTACGCCGAATCCATTGTCTGTCGGTGATATTCAGAAAGTGCTTGCTAAGCTTTTAAAAGAAAAAGTTTCAATTCGAAACTTAGTAACGATTTTTGAAACACTTGCTGACTATGGGAAATTAACAACAGATTCTGATCTCTTGACAGAGTATACAAGACAAGCGCTTGCTAAACAAATTACAGCCCAGTTTGCCAAAGAAAATGAAGTATTGAAGGTTGTTACTTGTTCGGGCCGTGTAGAAAAAGCAATAGCAGACGGTGTGCAGCAGACGGAACACGGGAACTATTTATCACTTGAACCAGATATTTCAGAAAGTATAGTGCGCTCTGTCGCCAAAGAAGCTGAACAGCTCTCATTACGTCAGGAAACCGCGATTCTTCTTTGCTCGCCGCCTGTCAGAATGTATGTGAAGCAGCTTCTGGAACGGTACTTCCCTGATCTTCCGGTACTCTCTTATAACGAACTTGAGGCGAATGTTGAGGTACAAAGCATTGGAGTGGTGGATATTTAATGAAAATAAAAAAATTTACTGCTGCTTCAATGCAAGAAGCGGCACTTCTCATCAGAAAAGAGTTAGGTAATGAAGCGGTCATATTAAATTCGAAAAAAATTAAAAAGCGAAAATGGTTTGGCCTCATCAACAAGCCTGCTGTTGAAGTAATCGCCGTATTGGATCAGGACTTTCTTGAGAAAAAAACGCCTCAGAAGGCAGCTGAACCGAAACAAACATTAAAAAAACCGGTCAGCAGTCCGAAAATAGAGGAGAGAACATATCCCCCTCAAATTCCGGCGCAACAGGAGCTAGGTGATTTTTCAGCATATCAATCTGTACTTCCTGAGCCGCTGCGAAAAGCAGAAAAGCTTTTGCAAGAAACAGGGATCAAAGAGTCTACGAAAACGAACACTCTGAAAAAATTGCTTCGCTTCTCTGTTGAAGCAGGCGGCTTGACTGAAGAAAATGTTGTCGGCAAACTTCAGGAAATACTATGCGATATGCTGCCCTCAGCAGACAAGTGGCAGGAGCCAATTCATTCAAAATATATCGTTCTCTTTGGTTCAACAGGGGCTGGTAAAACAACTACACTGGCTAAACTCGCAGCCATATCTATGCTTGAAAAACATAAAAAAATCGCTTTTATTACAACAGATACGTATCGTATTGCAGCTGTTGAACAGTTGAAAACATACGCTGAACTGCTGCAGGCTCCTCTGGAAGTTTGTTATACAAAAGAAGAATTTCAGCAGGCGAAGGAGTTATTTTCTGAGTATGATCATGTGTTTGTTGATACAGCCGGAAGAAACTTCAAGAACCCGCAATACATTGATGAACTGAAAGAAACGATTCCTTTTGAGAGCAGCATTCAGTCATTTCTAGTTTTACCCGCGACTGCAAAATATGAAGATATGAAGCATATTGTCAAACGGTTTTCATCTGTCCCTGTCAATCAGTTTATTTTTACGAAAATAGATGAAACGACTTCCTTAGGTTCTGTATTTAATATACTGGCAGAATCAAAAATAGGTGTCGGGTTTATGACTAACGGCCAGAATGTGCCTGAGGATATACAGACTGTATCTCCACTTGGTTTTGTGAGGATGCTGTGCAGATGAACAGATATGACCAAGCAGCAACTTTACGGGCGAAAATGGCAAAACGTGAGCGCGTTTTGCCAATGGTTTATTCACAAAAAGCGAAGACACTTGCTGTCATCAGCGGCAAGGGCGGTGTCGGAAAATCCAATATTACCTTAAATATGGCACTTGCGCTGCAGGATAAAGGTAAGAAGGTGCTGCTCATCGACCTTGATATCGGGATGGGGAACATTGATATATTAATGGGAAATTCATCGTCTGCCACGATAATTGATGTTTTAACCGATCGTAAGCCTTTGCTCCAGTCATTATCCATTGGCCCAAAGGGTTTGCGGTATATATCAGGGGGAACCGGTCTTGATGTGATGTTTCAGCTCGATCAGAGAAAATGGACGTTTTTTGCCAATGAACTTTCTCATGCATTAAGCCAGTTCGATTATGTGCTGTTTGATATGGGAGCGGGCTTATCAAAAGATCAACTGCCTTTTATTTTATCAGCAGAAGATATTTTGATTATAACAACTCCCGAGCCGACGGCCATTATGGACGCATACAGCGCTGTCAAGCACTTGGTTTTGACAGAAAATAAGCTTTCAATGAAGGTGGCTGTCAATCGGTGCCGTGACCAAAAGGAAGGGCTTGACGCTTTTGCCCGCCTCTCCCGTACAATTCATATGTTTTTGGATGTTCAGGTTCAGTTTGCCGGTTCCGTTTCTGACGATGTGATCGTGAGCAAAGCGGTTGTCGAACAGGTTCCTTTTTTCATAAAAAGCCCTCAGGCAAAAGCCAGCCGGTCAGTCTGTATTTTAGCGGACGCCTTGTTTGAAAGAGAAGAAACGAGACACAAAGAAGACAAACAGACATTTATTGAGAAATTATCTTCTTTTTTAATGAGGAGGGCTTAATTTGATTCGTGTGCTTGTAGTTGATGATTCAGCTTTTATGAGAAAAATGATAAGTGATTTTCTGACCGAGGAAAAGCAGATAGAAGTAATCGGAACTGCGAGAAACGGAGAAGAAGCGCTTAAGAAGATTGAATTATTAAAACCGGATGTTATTACTCTTGATGTTGAAATGCCGGTCATGAATGGGACAGATACGCTCCGCAAAATTATTGAGATTTATAACTTGCCGGTCATTATGGTGTCTAGCCAGACCGAGAAAGGTAAAGAATGCACAATTAATTGTTTGGAGATCGGTGCCTTTGACTTTATCACAAAGCCATCAGGCTCAATATCTCTGGATCTATACAAAATTAAAGAACAATTAGTTGAGCGTGTCGTCGCGGCAGGACTTTCCGGCAAGCGGAAACGTCCTGTTTCCCAGACAGTTCGGCCCGAACCTATTGTGCGTGCTGTCGCTAAGCCTGAATTAAGCAAACCGAAACCTGGCACGGGCAGACAAATTGTGTGTATCGGCACATCAACAGGCGGTCCACGGGCGTTACAAAAGGTGATACCGAAGCTCCCTAAGGATTTGAACGCACCAGTGGTTGTCGTTCAGCACATGCCTGAAGGGTTTACTGCTTCTTTGGCTGATCGGCTGAATCATTTATCTGACATTCAGGTAAAAGAAGCAAAAGATGGTGAAGCAGCTCTTAACGGCTGTGTTTACATAGCACCGGGCGGAAAAAACATATCCGTTATTAAAAACAGCGAAGGACTCCAGATTGTGCTTGATAACCATGACACACCAAGCCGTCATAAACCATCTGCTGATTATTTATTCCGTTCTGTCGGGAAACTGACAGATTATGAAAAAGTAGCGGTTATCATGACCGGAATGGGCAGTGACGGCACTGCTGGGCTAAAGGACATGCTAACAGCCGGCAATGTGAAAGCCATTGCGGAGTCTGAAGAATCTTGTGTCGTATACGGGATGCCAAAAGCTGCTGTTAAAGCGGGTCTCATTCATGAGATTAAACATGTGGAAGATATCGCAGCATCCATCACAAGCTGTGTGAAAAAAGAGAGGGTGTGATTCAAATGGATATGAATCAGTATTTAGATGTCTTTATTGATGAGAGTAAAGAACATTTACAAACATGTAATGAAAAGCTTCTTCTTTTAGAGAAAGACCCGACTGATCTTCAGCTCGTACATGATATATTCAGGGCTGCCCATACATTAAAAGGAATGAGCGCAACGATGGGCTACACGGATTTAGCACATCTTACCCATCTGCTTGAAAACGTGCTGGATGCAATCCGAAACGGAGACATGGAAGTCACCTCAGACTGGCTGGATATTTTGTTTGAAGCTCTGGATCACCTGGAAGCAATGGTTCAGTCTATTATTGATGGCGGGGATGGTAAAAGAGATATTTCAGAAGTGAGTGCCAAGCTTGATGTGAATGGTGCGCACGCTGAATCCGCCGCCTCCGCGGAACCTGCAGAAGCACAGAGTTCAGCATCTGATTGGGAATATGATGAATTTGAACGCACAGTTATACAAGAAGCGGAGGAGCAAGGCTTCAAACGATATGAAATCAAGATTTCTCTGAACGAAAACTGTATGTTAAAAGCAGTTCGTGTCTATATGGTGTTTGAAAAACTAAATGAAGTCGGAGAAGTAGCCAAAACAATTCCAAGTGCTGAAGTGCTTGAAACAGAAGATTTTGGAACTGACTTTCAAGTTTGTTTCTTAACACATCAATCAGCGGAAGACATTGAACAATTAATCAATGGCGTGTCGGAAATTGAGCATGTTGAAGTCATTCAAGGGGCTCCTTTAACATCTGCTGAAAAGCCTGAAGAATCTAAGCAAGAAGATTCACCAGCAGCAGCTGTACCTGCGAAGCAGGAGAAACAAAAACAGACTGCTAAAAACGATGAACAGGCGAAGCATTCAGCCGGCGGATCTAAAACAATTCGTGTCAACATTGACAGGCTTGATTCTTTAATGAACTTATTTGAAGAGCTTGTCATTGACCGCGGGCGGCTCGAGCAGATTGCGAAAGAGCTTGAGCACAATGAACTGACTGAAACGGTTGAACGAATGACGAGAATTTCCGGAGATTTGCAATCGATTATTCTGAATATGAGAATGGTCCCGGTTGAAACCGTTTTTAACAGATTCCCGAGAATGATTCGCCAGCTTCAGAAAGAGCTGAATAAAAAAATTGAACTCTCGATCATCGGTGCGGAAACTGAACTGGATCGTACAGTAATTGATGAAATCGGAGATCCACTCGTTCACTTGATCAGAAACAGTATTGACCATGGTATCGAGGCGCCGGAAACACGTTTGCAAAAGGGAAAACCGGAATCAGGAAAAGTTGTGCTTAAAGCTTATCACAGCGGCAACCATGTCTTTATCGAAGTAGAGGATGACGGCGCAGGCCTTAATCGCAAAAAAATTCTGGAAAAAGCGCTTGAGCGCGGGGTCATAACGGAAAAAGAAGCTGAAACCTTAGAAGACAACCAAATTTACGAATTGATTTTTGCTCCGGGGTTCTCAACTGCTGACCAAATTTCTGATATTTCCGGCCGCGGTGTAGGACTTGACGTTGTAAAAAACAAACTGGAGTCTCTTGGCGGTTCAGTCAGTGTGAAATCAGCCGAGGGTCAAGGCTCTCTATTCAGCATCCAGCTGCCGCTTACCTTGTCTATTATTTCAGTTCTGCTGATTAAGTTGGAAGAAGAGACATTTGCCATTCCGATTTCTTCAATCATTGAGACAGCAGTTATTGACAGAAAAGACATTTTGCAAACGCATGACCGTGAAGTGATTGACTTTAGAGGGCATATTGTCCCTGTCGTTTATTTAAAAGAAGAGTTTAAAATAGAAGATACAAGAAAAGATGCGGAACAGCTCCATATCATTGTCGTGAAAAAAGGCGACAAACCTACTGCATTTGTGGTGGACTCCTTTATTGGCCAGCAGGAAGTTGTGCTGAAATCACTCGGAGATTATTTAACAAACGTCTTTGCAATTTCCGGAGCTACTATTTTAGGAGACGGAGAAGTAGCGCTCATTATTGATTGTAATGCACTGATTATTTAACCATTCGAGGAGGTGTCTCACATGACTGCAGAAATTAAAACAGGCGAAAAAATGATAGTCTTTATGGTAAATGGCAAAGAATATGCCATTTCCGTCACTCAGGTGAAATCAATTGAAAAATGGCAAAAGCCAACGAGGGTACCTGGCGTCGAACCGTATATTTGCGGGGTAATCAATTTACGCGGGGTGGTGACTCCGGTTATTGATTTAAGAAAACGCCTGAATTTGCCAGAGTATGAAATTACCGATGAAACACGAATTATCATTATTGCTTATCGTGATATTGAAGTCGGCTGGATTGTGGATGAAGCGAATGATGTGATTACCGTACACGAAAGTGAAATAGAATCTGCTCCAGAAGGCGTTCAGAAAGATACGGATGTGTCGATCGAACAGATTGTGAAACAAGAGAACAGACTCTTAAATATTATTGATGCGAACGCGGTTTTGGATAAAGAATCATCTCAGTCCGCTGTGCCCGATCAAGCTTAATCTTAAAGGGGTTATGACATGAGTATTTTTAATGGAATCAAAGAAGAGCAGATGGACATTTTGCGGGAAGTCGGCAATATAGGCGCCGGCCACTCCGCCTCTGCAATGGCCCAGCTGTTAAATAGAAAGATAGATATGGAAGTCCCATTTGCAAAGCTGCTGTCTTTTGATGAGCTTGTTGATTTTTTCGGCGGCGCCGATGTCCCGGTTGCCAGCATCTTTTTAAGAATGGAAGGCGATTTAACGGGTTCAATGTTCTTTATAATGCCTTTTTTTCAGGCGGAGCAGTTTATCAGAGAGCTGATTGGAAACCCCGATTTTGACATAGAGGACTTAGGTGAAGACCACATGAGCTCATCCGCTTTGCATGAACTGGGCAATATTTTAGCGGGGTCATATTTAACCGCTTTGGCAGATTTGACGAAACTCCAGCTCTATCCAAGTGTTCCTGAAGTCTCATTGGACATGTTCGGAGCTGTGATCAGCGAAGGGCTGATGGAGCTCAGTCAGGTTGGAGAACACGCCATTGTTGTCGACACGTCAATTTTTGACCAAAGCCATCAGCAGGAGCTGAAAGCGCATATGTTTATGCTGCCGGACTATGATTCATTTGAAAAGCTCTTTGTCGCCTTAGGTGCATCATTATGAGTACAACTGAGGCTGTTGTTATAAAGGTTGGGATTGCTGACGTGAAGATCGCCCGCTTCCCGGATACCATTCGGACCTCTGGGTTGGGCTCATGTGTGGGGCTGGTGCTTTATGATAAAGAAAAGCAAACGGCGGGTCTTGTTCATGTCATGCTTCCGGATTCGACGTTATCGAAAACTGTCGAGCTCAACCGGGCTAAGTACGCTGACACCGCCGTAAAGACCACGATTGATATGCTGATAGAAGCGGGATGCCGGAAATTTGCATTAAAAGCAAAGCTGGCCGGCGGATCAGAGATGTTTAAATTTAAATCGACAAATGATTTGATGAAGATCGGACCGAGAAATGTATTAGCGATAAAAGAACAGCTGTCTTTATTTAATATTCCTATTATTAGTGAAGATACGGGCGGCTCAAGCGGCCGGACGATAGAATTTGAACCGAAGTCCTGCATGCTGCATATTCGAACTGTTAAACAAGGTGAAAAAACGATTTAATTAAGGTATTAGGGGGATAACAATGCAATCCTTGAATTATGAAGATCAGGTGCTTTGGACGCGCTGGAAAGAGTGGAAAGATCCTAAAGCCGGTGACGACTTAATGCGCCGTTACATGCCGCTTGTCACATATCATGTAGGCAGAATTTCTGTCGGGCTGCCGAAATCAGTGCATAAAGACGATCTTATGAGCCTTGGTATGCTTGGTTTATATGATGCCCTTGAAAAATTTGACCCCAGCCGGGACTTAAAATTTGATACCTACGCCTCGTTTAGAATTCGCGGCGCAATCATAGACGGGCTTCGCAAAGAAGATTGGCTGCCCAGAACCTCGCGCGAAAAAACAAAGAAGGTTGAAGCGGCAATTGAAAAGCTTGAACAGCGGTATCTTCGGAATGTATCGCCCGCGGAAATTGCAGAGGAACTCGGAATGACGGTACAGGATGTCGTGTCAACAATGAATGAAGGTTTTTTTGCAAATCTGCTGTCAATTGATGAAAAGCTCCATGATCAAGATGACGGGGAAAACATTCAAGTCATGATCAGAGATGACAAAAATGTTCCGCCTGAAGAAAAGATTATGAAGGATGAACTGATTGCACAGCTTGCGGAAAAAATTCACGAACTCTCTGAAAAAGAACAGCTGGTTGTCAGTTTGTTCTACAAAGAGGAGTTGACACTGACAGAAATCGGACAAGTATTAAATCTTTCTACGTCCCGCATATCTCAGATCCATTCAAAGGCATTATTTAAATTAAAGAATCTGCTGGAAAAAGTGATACAATAATGAATTTCATGGTTAGCGAGTGAAAAACATGTCAACACTATTATGGCTTTTAAGCTTTACGCTCCACGGCGTTCTTCTGTACGCTGTCATTATCCTGTATACGAGGCTCGCTGCAGTGAAAGAAACAGAAAAACAGCAAAAACAGATACTTGAAGAGACGGAAAACACCTTGGCGGCATTTCTGCTTGAATTAAAAGAAGAAAATGAGAAACTGATAGAATATAAAGCTTCACCTGCAAGTCAATCCGATGAAGAATCCCAAAAGCCAGGCCTTCAGCACTCTGAAACATATCAAGAGCGGGATCCAGTTCAAGAGGCAGAGAATCTTCCTGAACATATTGAAGGTCTGATTACAGAGGTTGACCGTCGGGAAGAGATCGTAAACAGTGAGGTCCAATCATTTGAAGACCAGGTCATAGAATTATATGAACAGGGATATTCGGCAAGTCAAATTGCCCAGAAAATGAAGAGCGGAAAGACAGAAATCGAGCTATTTTTAAAATTTCGCTCCAAAGGTGTAAAGGATTCTTGATTGTCGGATAAAGCTGTGTTATATTATGTCTTGGTGTTAAATACACACGCTTAACGATTTATGCAGAGGGTGCTGCAGGCGGCAGTTCTGCACAAAAATGACCTAAGCGGAGGAAAAAAACCATTATATTAGGAGGAAATAACATGTCAGTCATTTCTATGAAGCAATTGCTTGAAGCTGGTGTTCACTTCGGTCACCAAACACGCCGTTGGAACCCAAAAATGAAGCGTTACATTTTCACGGAGCGTAACGGAATCTACATCATTGACCTTCAAAAAACAGTCAAAAAAGTAGAGGAAGCTTACAACTTCACTAAAAATCTTGCTGCTGAAGGCGGAAAAATCCTTTTCGTCGGAACAAAAAAACAAGCTCAAGATTCTGTTAAAGAAGAAGCTCAACGCTCTGGCATGTACTATGTCAACCAACGCTGGTTGGGCGGTACATTAACAAACTTTGAAACAATCCAAAAACGTATTAAACGTCTTAAAGACATTGAAAAAATGCAAGAAAACGGTACGTTTGATGTACTTCCTAAAAAAGAAGTCGTTCAATTGAAAAAAGAATTAGAGCGTCTTGAAAAATTCCTAGGCGGAATTAAAGATATGAAGGATCTTCCTGATGCATTATTCATCATCGATCCTCGCAAAGAGCGCATCGCTGTTGCGGAAGCTCGCAAATTAAACATCCCTATCATCGGTATCGTAGATACTAACTGTGATCCAGATGAAATCGATGTTGTTATCCCAGCGAACGATGACGCTATCCGCGCTGTTAAACTTCTAACTTCTAAAATGGCAGATGCAATCTTAGAAGCGAAGCAAGGCGAAGAAGAAGCGGAAGTTGCTGAAGAAACTGCACCAGAAACAGAAACAACAACTGCGTAACCTATTCAAAAGGTGATAAGAGGGACTGCCTTTTATCACCTTTTTTCAAGAAAAATGTGTAATATACATACTCTTGTTTAAACATATAAGGAGGAATACAAATGGCAATTACTGCACAGCAAGTAAAAGAACTGCGTGAAAAAACTGGCGCGGGCATGATGGATTGTAAAAAAGCGTTAACTGAAACTGACGGAGATATGGACAAAGCAATTGACCTTTTAAGAGAAAAAGGGATTGCAAAAGCAGCGAAAAAAGCTGACCGTATCGCAGCAGAAGGTTCTACTCTTATTAAAACTGACGGCAACAAAGGCGTTATCCTAGAAGTAAACTCTGAAACTGATTTCGTTGCGAAAAACGAAGGTTTTAAAGAGCTTCTTAACACTTTAGCTGACCACCTTCTTGCAAACACGCCAGCTGATGTTGAAGAAGCAATGGGCCAAAAAATGGAAAATGGCTCAACTGTTGAAGAGTACATCACAAGCGCAGTTGCTAAAATCGGTGAGAAAATCACTCTTCGCCGCTTTACAGTTCTTACAAAAGACGACAGCTCTGCATTCGGTGCGTACCTTCACATGGGCGGCCGCATCGGTGTATTAACTGTTCTCAACGGTACAACTGATGAAGAAACTGCGAAAGATATCGCAATGCACGTTGCTGCAGTTAACCCTCGTTACATTTCTCGTGATCAAGTATCTGAAGAAGAAACAAATCATGAGCGTCAAATCTTAACTCAGCAAGCCCTCCAAGAAGGCAAACCTGAAAACATCGTAGCGAAAATGGTTGAAGGCCGTCTGAACAAATTCTTCGAAGAAATTTGTCTATTAGACCAAGCGTTCGTTAAAAACCCAGATGAAAAAGTGAAACAAGTTATTGCAGCGAAAAACGCTACTGTTCAAACTTTTGTCCGCTATGAAGTTGGAGAAGGCATCGAAAAACGTCAAGAAAACTTTGCTGAAGAAGTAATGAACCAAGTGAAAAAATAATGGTGAAAAGATTTCGCGGCTAAGTCGCGTCTTTTCAGGCAGTATAGGGGACACATTTTGTGTTCCCTATTTTTAAAACTATATTTACAAACCTTTTTTTCTCTTGCATAATAGAAAACGGCAATGTTTACACTTGGAGGTTATCATGGAAAAACCAAAATACAAACGTATCGTATTAAAGCTTAGCGGGGAAGCATTGGCAGGAGAACAGGGAAATGGAATTAACCCGACTGTCATTCAATCCATTGCAAAGCAAGTGAAAGAAATCGCTGAGCTTGAAGTCGAAGTGGCTGTTGTAGTAGGCGGCGGCAACTTATGGCGCGGAAAAACAGGAAGTGACCTGGGCATGGACCGCGCGACTGCTGACTATATGGGAATGCTGGCGACAGTAATGAATTCGCTTGCTCTGCAAGACAGCTTGGAAACACTCGGAATCCAGTCCAGAGTGCAAACATCCATTGAAATGAGACAAGTTGCTGAACCGTACATAAGAAGAAAAGCGATACGCCACTTAGAGAAAAAACGTGTCGTTATTTTTGCTGCGGGCACAGGAAACCCATATTTCTCAACTGATACGACAGCTGCACTGCGGGCTGCTGAAATTGAGGCAGACGTTATTTTAATGGCTAAAAATAACGTTGACGGTGTGTATAATGCTGATCCTAGAAAAGATGAATCAGCTGTTAAGTATGAATCACTTTCTTATCTTGACGTTCTTAAAGACGGCCTGGAAGTCATGGATTCAACAGCTTCCTCTTTATGCATGGACAATGACATTCCGCTTATCGTCTTTTCTATTATGGAAGAAGGAAATATCAAACGTGCCGTTATCGGTGAATCAATCGGAACGATCGTGAGGGGGAAATAACGTGTCAAAAGAAGTATTAACTCAAACAAAAGAAAAAATGGAAAAAGCAATTGCTGCTTATCAGCGCGAATTGGCTACTGTACGCGCAGGCCGTGCAAATCCATCATTATTAGATAAAGTAACGGTTGAATATTACGGAGCGCAGACACCTTTAAATCAGTTGTCTTCTATTAACGTGCCTGAAGCTCGTATGCTCGTTATCACACCATACGACAAAACAGCAATCGGCGATATCGAAAAAGCGATTTTAAAAGCTGATTTAGGTCTTACACCAACAAGTGACGGCAATATGATTCGAATTGCAATTCCGGCACTAACAGAAGAGAGACGGAAAGAATTAGTGAAAGTTGTAAAAAAATATGCTGAAGAAGCAAAAGTAGCTGTTCGTAACGTTCGCCGTGATGCTAACGATGATCTCAAAAAACTTGAGAAAAACGGAGACATTACTGAGGATGAACTGCGTGCTTCCACTGAAGACGTTCAAAAACTGACAGATGAATATGTGTCAAAAATTGACAGTGTCACAAAAGACAAAGAAAAAGAAATCATGGAAGTTTAATGAAAAACTATGTACAATAGATAATAGTGAAAAGACCCTCTCATGTTTACAGGGGGTTTTTTTGTTAATACTGTTGATTACATTGATTATCAGCAGGGAATGTAACCTTTTTGGGTGACGGAGGAATCTCATGCTCAACATACTCAAAAATTGGAAGAATCAGCAAACTGCGGCTTCCAACTTAGAACGTTATACAAAAGAAGACATACTTAAGGGAGAAATTCCCGAACACATCGCCATTATCATGGATGGAAATGGCCGTTGGGCTAAAAAACGCTCTCTTCCCAGAATTGCAGGCCACCATGAAGGGATGAAGGTGGTAAAAAGGACCACGAAGCTCGCAAACGAATTAGGTGTCAAAGTACTGACATTGTATGCATTTTCAACAGAAAACTGGAAAAGACCGAAAATGGAAGTCGATTTTTTAATGAAGCTTCCGGAAGAATTTTTGAATACGTATCTTCCAGAGCTTGTTGAGGAAAATGTACAGGTTCGGATCATTGGGGATGAAACGGCTTTGCCGGCGCACACATTACGTGCGATTGAAAAAGCTGTACAGGACACGGCGCAAAACGACGGAATGATCCTTAATTTTGCTCTTAACTATGGAGGCCGTACTGAAATTGTCAGTGCTGCAAAATCACTCGCGGAAAAAGTGAAGGAAGGCTCTTTGAATATTGAAGACATTGATGAATCGCTTTTTTCTACTTATTTGATGACTGAATCTTTGCAGGATCCTGAACTTTTAATTCGAACGAGCGGCGAGATAAGGCTGAGTAATTTTATGCTATGGCAGGTTGCCTACAGTGAATTTGTCTTTACTGACGTCTTGTGGCCTGACTTTAAAGAAGATCACTTCTTGCAGGCGTTAGGAGAGTTTCAGCAGAGAGGCCGGAGGTTTGGCGGAATTTAGAGGATGGTGGACATGAAACAAAGAATTTTGACAGGTGTTCTGGCAGCAATTGTATTTTTATTTTTGGTTATTGTCGGGAAATTGCCGTTCACCATATTAATTTATGCTATGGGCAGTGTGGCGCTTTTTGAACTTTTACGGATGAAAAAGCTGAAGCTGGTTTCACTGCCGGGTTTGATCGGTCTTTTATTATTGTGGATGTTCTTATTGCCAAGCCAGTATTCGTTTTTTGAAGCGGACGGGATTTCCAAAATGGAAATCGCTTTATTTGCGGTACTGCTATTGCTGACTTACACAGTGTTGGTCAAGAACACCTTTACTTTTGATGAAGTCGGGTTTATTACGCTTGCAGCAATTTACATCGGAATGTGTTTTCATTATTTTATCGAAATCAGAAATCTTGACCAATACGGATTAACATACATTTTTTATGCGTGTGTTGTCATTTGGTCCACCGATTCCGGTGCCTATTTTGTCGGTAAATCGCTTGGGAAGCGGAAACTGTGGCCTGAAATCAGTCCGAATAAAACAGTGGAAGGGTTTGCAGGCGGAATTGTCATCGCACTTGTATTGGCGACGATTTTTCAGCTTGTTGCACAACTTCCAATCCCATATATCTATCTGCTGTTGATCACGCTGTTTTTGTCTGTTTTCGGACAACTTGGAGATTTAGTGGAATCCGCCTTGAAAAGACATTACGATGTAAAGGATTCGGGGAATATTCTTCCCGGGCATGGCGGTATATTAGACCGTTTTGACAGTTTCTTGTTTGTCATGCCTTTCTTGTACTTTCTGCTTGCCCTTTTTTCATAAAAAAGTCTAATATGAATATGAGACTGATCATGCAGCAATAAGAATAGGAGTAGTGGCAACTTTGAAAAATATTTGTCTTTTAGGAGCAACAGGATCAATCGGCGAACAGACTCTTGATGTACTGCGTGCACATCAAGATCAATTTCAGCTGGTATCTATGTCGTTTGGCAGAAATATTGATAAGGCCGTTCCAATGATTGAGGTCTTTCAGCCGAAGTTTGTCTCTGTCGGTGATCTGGATACATATCATAAATTAAAACAAATGTCTTTTTCTTTTGAATGCCAAATCGGGCTGGGAGAAGAAGGACTGATAGAAGCAGCAGTAATGGAGGAGGTTGACATTGTTGTCAACGCTTTGCTTGGAAGCGTCGGTCTTATCCCGACGTTAAAGGCAATTGAACAGAAAAAAACAATTGCGCTTGCAAATAAGGAAACTCTTGTCACTGCAGGGCATATAGTAAAAGAACATGCTAAGAAATATGATGTTCCGCTGCTGCCTGTTGACAGTGAGCATTCAGCCATTTTTCAAGCTCTTCAAGGCGAACAGGCTAAAAACATTGAACGCCTCATCATTACGGCATCCGGAGGAAGTTTTCGGGACAAGACACGGGAGGAGCTCGAATCAGTAACGGTTGAAGATGCATTAAAACATCCAAACTGGTCAATGGGTGCAAAAATTACAATTGATTCGGCTACAATGATGAATAAGGGATTAGAGGTGATCGAGGCACACTGGCTTTTCGATATACCTTATGAACAAATTGATGTGGTTTTACATAAGGAGAGCATCATCCATTCAATGGTTGAGTTCCATGATAAAAGTGTGATCGCACAGCTCGGAACTCCGGATATGAGAGTCCCCATTCAATATGCGCTCACTTATCCTGACCGATTGCCATTACCAGATGCGAAAAGGCTTGAATTATGGGAAATCGGCAGCCTTCATTTTGAGAAAGCTGATTTTGACAGGTTCCGATGCTTACAATTTGCTTTTGAATCAGGTAAAATAGGAGGAACAATGCCGACAGTGCTAAATGCGGCAAACGAAGTAGCTGTCGCTGCCTTTTTAGCTGGCAAGATACCGTTTTTGGCTATTGAAGACTGTATCGAAAAGGCACTAACCCGCCATCAATTACTGAAAAAACCGAGCCTGGCGGACATTCAAGAAGTGGACAAAGATACCCGGGGATACGTCAATTCAATACTCACATAAGGTGGTATGTTCGTGAATACAGTTATAGCGTTTATCATTATTTTCGGAACGCTCGTTTTCTTCCATGAACTGGGCCATTTATTGCTAGCCCAAAGAGCGGGAATTCTCTGCCGTGAATTTGCGATCGGCTTCGGTCCAAAGATTTTTTCTTTCAAAAAAAATGAAACAGTTTATACGATCAGGCTGCTTCCGGTCGGCGGATTTGTTCGTATGGCCGGCGAAGATCCGGAAATGATTGAGGTGAAACCCGGATACACGGTCGGGCTTCTGTTTAATAAGGAAGATCAAGTTGAGAAAGTCATCATCAATCAAAAGGAAAAATATCCGGATGCTTTAGTCATTGAAGTGGAAACAGCGGATCTAGAGCATGACATGAAGATCACCGGTTATGAACAGGGGAAAGAGGACGAACTTTCCAGCTTTACTGTCAGCGAAACATCCTTTTTTATTGTAGACGGAGAAGAAGTGCAGATTGCGCCGTATAATCGCCAATTTGGTTCCAAACCTGTGTGGCAGCGGATTAAAGCAATTGCTGCAGGGCCGATTATGAACTTTATTTTAGCTTACGTCATTTTAGTGATGCTTGGGCTGATTCAAGGCGTACCGTCAAATGAACCTATGCTCGGGCAGCTGACAGACAATGGACGGGCGGCTGAAGCAGGGCTAAAAGAAGGGGATTATATCCAAAGCATTAACGGAGAGAAAATGAGGTCTTGGACTGACATTGTCTCCGCTGTAAAAGAAAACCCGGAGAAAGAAATGGACGTTGCAGTAAAAAGAGATAACAAAACGCTTCATATTTCGGTGACTCCGGAAGCTGTTAAAGATGAGAACAAAAAAACAATCGGACGTTTCGGTTCCTATGCGCCGACTGAAAAAGGCGTACTCTCAGCGGTTGCTTACGGCGCGACATCAACAGTTGATGTCACCAAAGCCATTTTAACCAATCTGAGCAAATTAGTAACAGGCCAATTTAAACTCGATATGCTGTCAGGTCCTGTCGGCATATATGACATGACAGACCAAGTGGCGAAAACAGGGATCGTGAATTTATTTCAGTTTGCGGCGTTTTTAAGCATTAATCTTGGGATTGTCAACCTGCTTCCGATTCCGGCGCTTGACGGAGGAAGACTGTTGTTTCTATTTATTGAAGCGATTCGGGGCAAACCGATTAACAGGGAAAAAGAAGCATTTGTTGTGTTTATCGGAGTAGCTTTCTTAATGCTTCTTATGCTGGTTGTCACATGGAACGATATCCAGCGGCTGTTTTTGTAAACGAAAAGTAAATCAATCAGAGGTGCGAAGAAATGAGACAAAGCTTGACGCTTATTCCTACGCTCCGTGAAGTTCCAGCTGATGCCGAAGCAAAAAGTCATCAGCTTCTTCTGAGAGCAGGATTTATCAGACAGAATACGAGCGGGGTATACAGCTATATGCCTCTTGCGTATAAGGTGATTCAAAACATTCAGCAGATTGTTCGAGAAGAAATGGAGAAAATTGATGCCGTAGAAATGCTCATGCCCGCATTGCAGCAGGCAGAGACATGGCAGGAATCAGGCAGATGGTATACGTATGGTCCCGAACTGATGAGACTAAAAGACCGTCATGGCCGTGAATTTGCTTTAGGGGCAACGCATGAAGAGGTTATCACTTCGCTTGTTCGCGATGAGGTTAAATCTTATAAGCGCCTCCCTCTGACTCTTTATCAAATTCAGTCTAAGTTCAGAGATGAAAAACGTCCTCGCTTCGGTTTGTTAAGAGGCCGCGAATTTATTATGAAGGATGCGTACTCTTTCCATGCATCTGCAGAGAGCCTGGATGAAACGTATCAAAAAATGTACGAGGCCTATTCTAATATTTTTGCCCGCTGCGGCATTAATGTAAGACCTGTTATCGCTGATTCAGGCGCAATGGGAGGAAAGGATACGCACGAATTTATGGCACTTTCTGCGATCGGAGAGGATACGATTGCGTATTCTGATGAATCACAGTACGCGGCTAATATCGAGATGGCTGAAGTTCTTCACCAGGAAGTTCCTTCAGATGAAGAGCCTAAAGCTCTAGAGAAGGTTCATACGCCTAACGTGAAAACAATCGAAGAACTGACTGCGTTCTTGCAGGTTTCGGCTGAAGCGTGCATTAAGTCAGTATTGTTTAAAGCTGATGACCGTTTTGTCTTAGTGCTTGTAAGAGGGGATCATGAAGTTAACGATATTAAAGTGAAAAACTTGCTTCATGCAGAAGTTGTAGAGCTTGCCACACATGAAGAGGTCATTCAGCAGCTCGGAACAGAGCCAGGCTTTGTAGGCCCTGTCGGTATTCATCAGGATGTGGAAGTATATGCCGATCAAGCTGTGAAAGCAATGGTCAATGCTGTTGCCGGGGCAAATGAAGGAGATCATCATTATAAAAATGTCAATGTGAATCGTGACGCGCAAATTAAAGAATTTGCTGATCTTCGTTTTATTAAAGAAGGTGATCCTTCACCAGACGGCAAGGGAACGATCCGTTTTGCTGAGGGAATCGAAGTCGGACAAGTCTTTAAGCTCGGAACACGCTATTCAGAAGCGATGAATGCCACATATTTAGATGAAAACGGACGCGCGCAGCCAATGCTGATGGGCTGTTACGGAATCGGTGTGTCAAGAACGCTTTCTGCTATTGCTGAACAGCATCACGACGAAAAAGGATTAATATGGCCAAAAAGCGTTGCCCCGTACGATCTTCATATTCTTGCATTGAACATGAAAAACGATGGGCAAAGAGAGCTTGCTGAAAAGCTGTATGCCGATTTAAAAGCGGAAGGCTATGAAGTGCTCTATGACGACCGTGCTGAGCGTGCCGGCGTAAAATTCGCTGATTCAGATCTAATTGGCCTTCCAATCCGCATCACTGTCGGAAAAAGAGCTGACGAAGGAATCGTCGAAGTGAAAATTCGTCAAACTGGTGAGTCAACTGAGATTTCAGTAGACGAATTATCTGCGTTTATCAGCAAGCAGTAATCACCATAACGATTTATCAAAAAACATGTTAAAATAGAAATAATAGAAGGTACCTCATTGCCTGAGGTACCTTCACTTATGATGTTTTTAGGGAGGGATACTGTCTTAATGGAACAGTTATCAGTAAACAGAAGGCAGTTTCAAATTCTTCTGCAGCAGATTAATATGACAGATGATACCTTCATGACATACTTTGAACATGGCGAGATTAAAAAGCTGACAATTCACAAAGCTTCTAAGTCTTGGCATTTTCATTTTCAATTTAAATCTTTGCTGCCTTTTCAAATATATGACACATTAACAACGAGGCTGACGCAATCGTTTGCCCACATAGCAAAAGTGACATCTTCAATTGAAGTTCAGGATGCCGAGGTCAGTGAAAGTATCGTTCAAGACTACTGGTCACGCTGCATTGAAGAACTGCAGGGCATTTCGCCGCCGATTATCAGTCTTTTAAACCAGCAAAAACCGAAGCTGAAGGGCAATAAACTGATTGTCAAAACCAAAACGGATACAGAAGCGGCTGCGCTAAAGAACAAATACAGTTCCATGATTCAAGCAGGCTACCGTCAATTTGGCTTTCCGGATCTTCAGCTTGATGCTGAAATATTTGTATCCGAGCAGGAAGTTCAAAAGTTTCGGGAGCAAAAGCTTGCAGAAGACCAAGAGCGGGCTATGCAGGCCTTGATTGAAATGGAGAAGAAAGATAAAGAAAGTGATGAAGACCAAGCACCATCTGGTCCTCTTGTTATCGGTTATCAAATTAAAGATAACGAGGAAATCCGGACACTTGACAGCATCATGGACGAAGAACGGAGAATTACGGTCCAAGGTTATGTGTTTGATGTGGAGACGCGCGAGCTAAAGAGCGGGCGCACGCTGTGTATCTTCAAAATTACAGACTATACAAATAGTATTTTGATCAAAATGTTTGCACGTGAAAAAGAAGATGCGGCACTGATGAAGTCTCTGAAAAAAGGAATGTGGGTAAAAGCACGCGGAAGCATTCAAAATGATACATTTGTCAGAGACCTTGTCATGATCGCAAATGACGTAAACGAAATAAAAGCAAAAACCCGTGAAGATTCAGCACCTGAAGGAGAAAAAAGAGTGGAATTGCATCTTCATTCCCCAATGAGCCAAATGGATGCTGTTACGGGTATCGGAAAGCTTGTCGAACAGGCGAAAAAATGGGGGCATGAGGCCATCGCTTTGACCGACCATGCTGTCGTTCAATCCTTCCCTGATGCGTATTCTGCGGCCAAAAAGCATGGAATTAAAATGATTTACGGGATGGAAGCGAATCTCGTGGATGATGGCGTGCCAATTGCTTATAATGCCGCACATCGTCTGCTCGAAGAAGAAACATATGTTGTTTTTGACGTTGAGACGACAGGATTGTCTGCTGTATACGATACCATTATTGAGCTGGCTGCAGTAAAAGTAAAAGGCGGAGAAATTATTGATAAATTTGAGGCGTTTGCGAACCCGCATCGTCCGCTTTCCGCCACAATCATAGAGCTGACAGGGATCACTGATGATATGCTACAAGACGCTCCGGATGTCGTAGATGTAATAAGAGATTTCAGAGAATGGATTGGCGATGATATCCTTGTCGCTCATAATGCAAGCTTTGATATGGGATTCTTAAATGTAGCCTATAAAAAGCTTCTTGAAGTCGATAAAGCTAAAAACCCAGTCATTGATACGCTTGAGCTTGGACGTTTTCTCTATCCGGAATTTAAGAACCACCGGTTGAACACACTTTGTAAAAAGTTTGATATCGAACTCACACAGCATCACCGTGCGATCTATGATACTGAGGCAACCGCTTATTTGCTTCTGAAAATGCTGAAAGACGCAGCTGAAAAAGGCATTCAGTACCATGATGAGTTGAATGAAAATATGGGTCAGTCCAATGCTTATCAAAGATCAAGACCGTATCATGCAACATTACTTGCCGTGAACAGCACGGGACTTAAAAATTTATTTAAGCTTGTGTCACTTTCTCATATTCATTATTTTTACAGAGTGCCGCGTATTCCGAGATCTCAGCTTGAGAAATACAGGGAAGGGCTTCTGATCGGTTCTGCCTGTGACAGGGGAGAGGTTTTTGAGGGAATGATGCAAAAATCGCCTGAAGAGGTGGAAGATATCGCGTCATTCTATGATTACCTTGAGGTTCAGCCGCCTGAAGTGTATCGTCACTTGCTGGAGCTTGAACTGGTCCGTGATGAAAAAGCGCTGAAAGAAATTATTGCGAATATCACGAAGCTGGGGGAAAAGCTTAATAAACCGGTTGTTGCTACGGGAAATGTTCATTACTTGAATGATGAGGATAAAATCTACAGAAAGATTTTAATATCCTCACAAGGCGGGGCAAATCCGCTGAACAGGCATGAACTGCCGAAAGTGCATTTCAGAACGACAGACGAAATGCTTGAAGCTTTTTCTTTCTTAGGTGAAGAAAAAGCGAAGGAGATCGTAGTCACCAATACCCAAAAGGTTGCTTCTTTAGTTGAAGACATCAAGCCGATTAAAGATGATTTATATACGCCGAAAATCGAAGGCGCCGATGAAGAGATCAGAGAAATGAGCTATCAGCGTGCAAGAAGCATTTACGGGGAAGAGCTGCCTGAAATTGTCGAAGCGCGGATTGAAAAAGAGTTAAAGAGTATTATTGGCCACGGATTTGCTGTTATTTACTTGATCTCTCACAAACTTGTAAAACGTTCACTAGATGACGGGTATCTCGTTGGTTCCCGTGGTTCCGTAGGATCTTCATTAGTTGCGACACTTACTGAGATTACTGAGGTAAACCCGCTGCCGCCGCACTATGTTTGTCCTGAGTGCCAGCATTCTGAGTTCTTTAATGACGGTTCTGTCGGTTCCGGTTTTGACCTACCTGACAAGACATGTCCTCATTGCGGAACGCCTTTGAAAAAAGACGGCCATGATATTCCATTTGAAACGTTCTTAGGATTTAAAGGGGACAAAGTACCTGATATCGATTTGAACTTCTCAGGGGAATATCAGCCGCAAGCACACAATTACACAAAAGTATTGTTCGGAGAAGACAATGTATATCGTGCGGGAACAATAGGCACGGTGGCAGAAAAAACAGCCTACGGTTATGTAAAAGGCTTTGCCGGAGACAACAATCTTCATATGCGCGGTGCCGAAATAGATCGGCTCGTACAGGGATGCACAGGTGTAAAACGTACAACTGGACAACACCCTGGCGGTATTATTGTAGTTCCGGATTATATGGATATTTATGATTTTTCACCGATCCAGTTCCCGGCAGATGCCACAGGTTCAGAGTGGAAAACGACTCATTTTGATTTCCACTCCATCCATGACAACCTGTTAAAACTTGATATTCTCGGACACGATGACCCGACTGTTATTCGGATGCTTCAAGACTTAAGCGGAATAGATCCGAAAACAATTCCGACGGATGATCCTGAAGTGATGAAGATCTTCCAGGGAACCGAATCACTCGGTGTGACTGAAGAACAGATTGGCTGTAAAACGGGCACTCTTGGAATTCCTGAATTCGGAACCCGATTTGTCCGGCAGATGCTTGAAGATACAAAGCCGACCACTTTTTCTGAGCTCGTTCAGATTTCAGGCTTGTCTCACGGAACTGATGTATGGCTTGGCAATGCACAGGAGCTCATCCACAATAATATTTGTGAGCTGAGTGAGGTTATCGGCTGCCGTGATGACATTATGGTTTATTTAATCTATCAAGGCCTTGAGCCGTCCCTTGCCTTTAAAATCATGGAATTCGTGCGTAAAGGAAAAGGATTAACGCCTGAATGGGAAGAAGAAATGAAAAATAACAATGTCCCAGACTGGTATATTGATTCTTGTAAAAAGATTAAATACATGTTCCCGAAAGCCCACGCCGCGGCATATGTCTTAATGGCAGTCCGCATTGCTTACTTTAAAGTGCATCATGCTCTTTTGTATTATGCGGCTTATTTTACCGTTCGTGCAGATGACTTTGATATCGATACAATGATCAAGGGCTCTACAGCAATCAGAGCGGTAATGGAGGATATAAATGCTAAAGGACTTGACGCTTCACCGAAGGAAAAGAACCTTCTGACTGTTTTAGAATTAGCGCTTGAGATGTGTGAGAGAGGCTATTCATTCCAAAAAGTCGATTTATATCGCTCCAGCGCCACAGAGTTTATTATTGACGGCAACAGTCTTATTCCGCCGTTTAACTCTATTCCAGGGTTAGGGACGAACGCTGCTTTGAACATTGTAAAAGCTCGCGAAGAAGGCGAATTCCTCTCAAAAGAAGATTTGCAAAAGAGAGGGAAAGTATCAAAAACGATTTTAGAGTACTTAGATCGCCATGGCTGCCTGGAGTCACTGCCTGATCAAAACCAATTGTCACTGTTCTAATATGGAAAGCAGAATTTCTCAGAAATTCTGCTTCTATGCATACATAAGCGCAAAAAGTGCCATCGTAATATTAGAGTTTCTGTCACTTGCTTAGGTATGAAGGTAAGCGTATATCCATTTGCAATAAAAATATGGTTATGGTATAGTTTTATTGGAAATGCTAACGATTACCGAGGCAAAGAGTGGGGAAACCCGCTCTTTTGTATTGAACAGGAGAATTTTGTCTCGACATGTTCATCGTTTACTTTTTAGCCCCTGCTCTTTTGAAGCAGGGTTTTTATGCAGAGTGACGAGACGAATATGAGATCGACAGCACAAGGAGGAAGAACATGAGCAAAAAAGTGACTGACACCGTTCAAGAAATGGCTCAGCCAATCGTAGACAGCCTTCAGCTGGAACTCGTTGACATTGAATTTGTCAAAGAGGGCCAAAGCTGGTTCCTTCGCGTGTTTATTGATTCCGATGACGGTGTGGATATTGAGGAATGTGCCAAAGTAAGCGAAGCTTTAAGCGAAAAGCTTGATGAGGCAGACCCAATCAGCCAAAATTACTTTCTTGAAGTCTCATCTCCAGGAGCTGAGCGTCCGCTAAAGAAAAAAGCCGATTTCGAAAAATCACTAGGAAAAAACGTATACATTAAGACGTATGAGCCTATTGACGGCGTAAAAGTGTTTGAAGGTGAACTGGCTGAATTTGATGGACAAACAGTGACAGTTGAGATCACGATCAAAACAAGAAAGAAACGGATCAATATTCCGTATGAAAAGATAGCTAATGCAAGATTAGCTGTTACATTCTAATGAATACAAATGTTTTAAGGGGGGAGACCGTTAAATGAGCAGTGAATTATTAGATGCTCTCACGATTCTTGAAAAAGAAAAAGGCATCAGTAAAGAAATTATCATCGAAGCAATCGAAGCTGCGTTAATTTCTGCTTATAAGCGGAATTTTAATCAAGCGCAAAATGTACGGGTGGATCTAAACCGTGAAACTGGCTCCATCCGTGTATTTGCAAGAAAAGATGTCGTTGACGAAGTGTACGACCAGAGATTAGAGATCTCAATTGAAGAGGCGCAGGGCATCCATCCGGAATATATGGTCGGCGATGTCGTCGAAATCGAAGTTACACCTAAGGATTTCGGGCGCATAGCTGCTCAAACAGCAAAGCAGGTCGTCACACAGCGTGTGCGCGAAGCTGAGCGCGGTGTGATTTATTCTGAATTTATCGACCGTGAAGAAGACATCATGACAGGGATCGTCCAGCGTCTGGACAATAAATTTATCTACGTGTCTTTAGGCAAAATAGAAGCCTTGCTGCCGGTTAATGAGCAAATGCCGAATGAAAGCTACAAGCCCCATGACCGCATTAAGGTATATATCACAAAAGTAGAAAAAACAACGAAGGGCCCGCAGATTTATGTGTCAAGAACACATCCAGGCCTGTTAAAGCGTTTGTTTGAAATTGAAGTGCCTGAAATTTATGATGGAACTGTCGAGCTAAAATCTGTTGCCAGAGAAGCCGGCGACCGTTCAAAAATTTCTGTTCGCACAGATGATCCTGACGTGGATCCTGTCGGTTCATGCGTAGGGCCTAAAGGCCAGCGTGTGCAAGCAATCGTCAATGAATTAAAAGGTGAAAAAATTGACATTGTCAACTGGTCCAGTGATCCTGTAGAATTTGTCGCGAATGCGCTCAGCCCTTCCAAAGTGCTTGATGTCATCGTTAATGAAGAAGAAAAAGCGACAACTGTTATTGTTCCTGATTACCAGCTGTCTCTGGCAATTGGCAAAAGAGGACAAAACGCACGCTTAGCTGCTAAACTGACAGGCTGGAAGATTGATATTAAGAGCGAAACGGACGCAAGAGAACTTGGAATCTATCCGAGAGAACTTGAAGAAGATGATGAGCCGCTCTTTACGGAGCCTGAAACTGCTGAATCGGATGAATAAGAGGTGACTTTAGGTGAATAAACACAAAAAGATCCCATTACGCAAATGTGTAGTGACTGGTGAAATGAAGCCTAAAAAGGAACTGATCCGAGTTGTACGGTCAAAAGAAGGCGAAATCTCAGTAGACCCGACCGGAAAAAAGAATGGGCGGGGTGCTTATTTAACGCTGGATAAAGAGTGCATCTTAGCAGCAAAAAAGAAAAACACTTTGCAAAATCAATTTCAATCACAAATCGATGACCAGATTTTCGATGAATTGCTGGAACTGGCGGAAAAGGTGAAAAAATAAAATGTCTGGAATGGAATGGTTTCCCTTGCTGGGTCTGGCCAATCGAGCTCGTAAGGTCGTGTCAGGCGAAGACTTGGTAATAAAAGAAATCAGGAATGCGCGTGCAAAGCTTGTCCTGCTTACAGAGGATGCATCATCTAACACAGCAAAAAAAGTAACTGACAAGTGCAATTATTATAAAGTCCCTTATAAAAAAGTCGAGAGTCGCGCGGTTCTTGGACGCTCTATCGGTAAAGAAGCCCGTGTCGTTGTCGCCGTCACTGACCAAGGTTTTGCGAATAAGCTGATCAGCTTGCTCGATTAATATTTTTGGGGGTGAACGAATGGCTAAAATGAGAGTATACGAATATGCAAAAGCGTTAAATGTTTCAAGTAAGGAAATTTTGACCGCACTGAAGAACATGGATTTAGAAGTGAATAATCACATGGCCATGCTTGAAGAAAAGGCCATTAAAAAGCTTGATGCCAAATATAAAAAAGGCGGCGCAGCTGCTAAATCTCAAAAGCCAGCAGAAACGAACAAAAACAAACAGCCACAAGGGGTTAATCAGCAATCAGCTGGAAATCAACCAAATAAAATTCGAGACGGAAAGAAGAATGACGTGCAGAATAATCAATTTAACAAAAACAAGAAGAATAACAACAACAAAAAAAATAAACGCAACAACAACAATAATAAAAACCAACATCAGCAAAAGCCTGTAAAGCCGAAAAAAGAGCTTCCTGAGAAAATTACATTCTCTGGCACTTTAACAGTTGGCGCACTTGCTGAAGAGCTTGGCAAAGAGCCTTCAGAAATCATTAAAAAGCTGATGCTTCTTGGCGTAATGGCAACCATTAACCAAGAGCTTGATAAAGACACAATCGAACTCATTGCATCAGAATATGGTGTTGAAACAGAAGAGGTCATTGTGCTTGAAGAAACAGAGCTGGAAAAATACGAAGAGCCTGATAATGAAGAGGATCTTGAAATTCGTCCTCCTGTCGTGACAATCATGGGCCACGTTGACCATGGGAAAACAACACTTCTTGACAGCATCCGTAAAACAAAGGTTGTTGAAGGAGAAGCAGGCGGAATCACTCAGCATATCGGCGCTTATCAAATTGAAGAGAACGGCAAGAAAATCACGTTCTTGGATACACCGGGCCACGCCGCATTTACAACAATGCGTGCACGCGGTGCAGAAGTAACTGATATTACGATTCTTGTCGTAGCTGCCGATGACGGTGTCATGCCGCAAACAGTTGAAGCGATTAACCATGCAAAAGCAGCAGAGGTTCCAATCATCGTAGCTGTGAATAAAATAGATAAAGAATCCGCAAACCCTGACCGTGTGATGCAAGAACTGACGGAATACGGACTTGTCCCTGAAGCTTGGGGCGGAGAAACCATTTTTGTGCCGCTTTCCGCTTTAACTGGAAAAGGCATTGATGAGCTCGTTGAAATGATTTTGCTTGTCAGTGAGGTAGAGGAACTGAAAGCGAATCCGAACCGTCAGGCAAAAGGAACGGTTATTGAAGCTGAACTCGATAAAGGCAGAGGGTCAGTCGCGACATTGCTCGTACAGACTGGAACACTGCATGTCGGTGATCCGATCGTAGTCGGCAATACATTTGGCCGTGTCCGTGCAATGGTCAACGACATTGGCCGCCGTGTGAAAACTGCCGGCCCGTCAACTCCGGTTGAAATTACCGGTTTGAATGATGTCCCTCAAGCGGGAGACCAATTCCTTGTCTTTAAGGATGAAAAAACAGCTCGTTCTGTCGGTGAAGCCCGTGCTTCGAAACAGCTTGAAGAGCAGCGTAGCGATAAAGCGAAGCTCAGTCTTGATGATTTATTCGAGCAAATTAAGCAAGGTGATGTAAAAGACATCAACCTCATCGTAAAAGCTGACGTTCAAGGATCTGCTGAAGCTTTAACGGCTGCACTTCAAAAAATTGAAGTAGAAGGCGTTAAAGTGAAAATCATCCATACAGGCGTTGGTGCGATTACTGAATCAGACATTATCTTGGCATCTGCTTCCAATGCAATTGTTATCGGGTTTAATGTGAGACCGGACGGAAATGCTAAGAGTACGGCTGAAGCTGAAAATGTAGATATTCGACTTCACCGTATCATTTACAAAGTAATCGACGAGATTGAAGCTGCCATGAAAGGTATGCTTGATCCTGAATATGAAGAAAAAGTAATTGGTCAAGTAGAAGTACGCCAAACATTCAAAGTATCTAAAATCGGTACAATTGCCGGCGGATATGTTACTGAAGGAACCATTACGCGCGACAGCGGCCTCCGTTTAATTCGTGACGGCGTCGTCATCTTTGAAGGCGAAGTAGATGTTCTGAAACGCTTTAAAGACGATGTGAAAGAAGTTTCACAAGGCTATGAATGTGGTATTACAATTAAGAAATACAATGACATTCGTGAAGGTGACATCCTTGAAGCGTTTGTCATGCAAGAAATTGAAAGAACGTGATCGGATTTGCGGAGTGTGAATGCATCATTTATGATGCAGGATCGCTAAAAGAAAAGCGTGCCGTTCTGAAGCGGGTTTTAACCAGGGTTCAAAACAAGTTCAATGTTTCGATTTCGGAGATTGGCTATCAGGACACCTGGCAAAGAACCAGCTTCGGAATCGCCGCTGTTTCTTCCTCTCGCGTTCAAACAGAAAAAGAACTGCAGCGCGTCCTAGCGTTTATCGATTCTTTTCCTGAAATTGAACGGACGATCACTAGGACAGAGTGGTTTTAACTTAGAGGTGATTGAATTGAGTATGAGAGCAAACCGTGTCGGCGAGCAAATGAAAAAAGAACTCGGTGATATTATCAGCCGCAAGCTGAAAGACCCGAGAATTGGTTTTCTGACAGTAACGGATGTACGTGTATCAGGTGATTTGCAAATTGCAAAGGTGTATATCTCGGTTCTCGGTGACGAGAAAAAACGGGAAGAAGCGCTGAAAGGGCTGGCAAAAGCGAAAGGATTTATCCGATCCGAAATCGGCAGCCGCATCAGACTTCGAAAAACGCCTGAAATTGAATTTGAGTTCGATGAATCAATCGATTACGGGAATCGGATCGAAACACTGATTCACGAATTACATTCAGAGAAACCATCTGAATAAAAAATGAGAGGATAGGCGTATATCGTCTGTCCTCTTTCTTCGTTTAAAAGAAAAAAGCTCAAAAGAAGGAGTGAAAGGCAAATGGTTAACGGAGTTCTCCTTTTACATAAACCTGTTGGCATGACATCGCACGACTGTGTCATGAAGATCCGAAAGCTGTTAAAAACAAAAAAAGTAGGACATACAGGAACGCTCGATCCGGAAGTGTCAGGCGTGCTTCCGATTTGTGTAGGAAGAGCGACAAAAATAGTCGAATACTTAACTGAAAAATCTAAAACGTATGATGCAGAAATAACGCTTGGCTTTTCAACCACTACAGAGGATCAAACCGGAGAAACGGTGGAAACAAAGCCTGTCAATCACGACATTGATAAAGGGGATGTAGAAAAGGTTTTAAACAGTTTAAAGGGGAAACAAGAACAAATTCCGCCCATGTATTCCGCTGTAAAAGTAAACGGCAAAAAATTATACGAATACGCAAGAGCAGGGATTGAAGTAGAACGTCCGAAACGTATGATAACCATTGAAGACATTGCCCTGACGACAGAGATTAAACATCATGGAGAAACCGCAAGCTTCCGGTTTACAGTGACTTGCTCTAAAGGGACCTATGTAAGGACGCTGGCGGTCATGATCGGAGAAAAGCTCGGATATCCGGCTCATATGTCTCATTTAATCCGTACGGCATCCGGAGATTTTTCTCTCGACGAATGCTTTACTTTTGATGAGCTCGAAGCACAGGCCCAATCCGGAACCGTGGAAGAGCATACAGTTCCTATTGAACGTGCGCTCAATCATTTGCCGAAATGGATCATAAGTGATACATTAGCTAAGAAAGTAGAAAATGGGGCTTTGCTTGAGACGCCCGAGCAGTTTTCTGAAATGACAAGTGAAGACCGTATCGCCGTCTTTACTGAATCCGGAACCTGTTTGGCGATCTATTTCCCTCATCCTGCAAAAAAAGGGCTGTTAAAGCCGGCAAAAGTATTGATGCAAAAAAGCGAACAATAGAAAAAAGGTGACCGTTCTGTGAAGACGATACATATTACACATCCTCATCATTTAATAAAAGAGGAGCAGGCAAAATCAGTGATGGCGTTAGGATATTTTGACGGCGTTCATCTCGGGCATCAAAAGGTAATCGGCACAGCGAAGCAAATAGCCGAAGAAAAAGGCCTGACATTGGCTGTGATGACCTTTCATCCCCATCCTTCTCACGTGTTGGGCAGAGATAAGGAACCTAAGGATCTGATTACGCCTCTTGAAGACAAAATAAATCAAATTGAACAATTAGGCACAGAAGTTCTGTATGTCGTTAAATTTAATGAAGTGTTTGCTTCTCTTTCTCCTAAGCAGTTTATAGACCAGTATATTATCGGCCTTAATGTACAGCACGCAGTGGCAGGCTTTGACTTTACGTACGGCAAATACGGCAAGGGAACAATGAAGACCATGCCGGATGATTTAGACGGAAAAGCTGGGTGCACAATGGTAGAAAAATTAACGGAGCAGGATAAAAAAATCAGTTCTTCGTATATCCGTACCGCGCTTCAAAACGGAGATGTTGAATTGGCGAATGTCTTGCTTGGACAACCTTATTTTATTAAAGGAATTGTCATTCATGGTGATAAAAGAGGGCGGACCATCGGGTTTCCGACAGCGAATGTCGGTTTAAATAACAGCTATATCGTTCCGCCCACAGGTGTATATGCCGTAAAAGCGGAAGTGAACGGCGAAGTTTACAATGGCGTTTGCAATATTGGCTATAAGCCAACGTTTTATGAAAAGCGCCCTGAGCAGCCTTCCATCGAGGTCAATCTGTTTGATTTCGATCAAGAGGTATATGGAGCCGCTATAAAAATCGAATGGTACAAACGGATTCGGAGCGAGCGGAAATTCAATGGCATCAAAGAATTAACAGAGCAAATTGAGAAAGATAAGCAGGAAGCCATCCGTTATTTCAGCAATTTGCGGAAATAACTTGCAACGCACGCAAATTTTATTCTAAAATATTTGCATATAGGCACGATTTTTAGTATGATAGTTTTCGTAGTCTTAAAACCATTGCTTGGCAATCCGAAGTCACCGACGGTTGCTAGGTAACTGGGGCTAAATATGATTTGGAGGTGAAACAGGATGGCAATTACTCAAGAGCGTAAAAACCAACTCATCAATGAGTTCAAAACACACGAATCTGATACTGGATCTCCAGAAGTTCAGATCGCTATCCTAACTGACTCAATTAACAACTTGAACGAGCATTTACGTACTCACAAGAAAGACCACCACTCACGTCGCGGTCTTCTTAAAATGGTAGGTAAGCGTCGTAATCTTCTTACGTATCTGCGTAATAAAGACGTAACTCGTTACCGTGAGTTAATTAACAAACTAGGCTTACGTCGATAATCGTAAAAAGCGGGAGGATTCCCGCTTTTTTATCGTATTAAAGCGAAATTTCTTATAACAAATCATTGAAATCCTTTTACATACTACTTTGACATTGATATGTTCAATTCATTTCGTTCATAATAGGAGTAATTGATTATTTCACACAACGAAGAGAGGAGTTCGTAATTGTATGGGACAAGAAAAACATGTCTTTACCATAGATTGGGCCGGAAGAACGCTTACTGTTGAAACCGGCCAGCTTGCCAAACAGGCAAATGGTGCTGTGATGATCCGCTACGGTGATACAGCAGTACTTAGTACAGCAACCGCTTCAAAAGAACCTAAACCGCTTGATTTCTTCCCTCTTACTGTAAACTATGAAGAAAGATTATATGCGGTAGGGAAAATTCCGGGCGGATTTATTAAAAGAGAAGGACGTCCAAGTGAAAAAGCGGTTCTTGCCAGCCGTTTAATTGACCGTCCGATCCGTCCTTTGTTTGCCGATGGATTCCGTAATGAAGTTCAAGTCATCAGCATTGTCATGAGTGTTGACCAAAACTGCTCTTCAGAAATGGCTGCCATGTTCGGTTCATCTCTTGCACTTTCTGTATCGGATATTCCGTTTGAAGGACCGATTGCAGGGGTTACTGTCGGACGCATTGATGATCAATTTATCATTAACCCGACAGTCGATCAGCTTGAAAAAAGCGACATCAATCTTGTCGTTGCCGGCACGAAAGATGCGATTAACATGGTAGAAGCGGGAGCGGACGAAGTTCCTGAGGAAATCATGCTTGAGGCCATTATGTTCGGCCATGAAGAGATTAAACGCCTGATTGCATTCCAAGAAGAAATTGTTGCAGCAGTCGGCAAAGAGAAATCTGAAATTAAGCTCTTTGAAATTGATGAAGAGCTTAATGAAAAAGTAAAAGCTTTGGCAGAAGAGGATCTGCTGAAAGCCATCCAAGTTCATGAAAAGCATGCCCGTGAAGATGCCATTAACGAAGTGAAGAACGCAGTTGTGGCAAAATTCGAGGATGAAGAACATGATGAAGACACAATCAAGCAAGTGAAGCAGATTTTATCCAAGCTGGTGAAAAATGAAGTTCGCCGCCTGATTACTGAAGAGAAAGTAAGACCGGACGGCCGCGGTGTCGATCAAATCCGCCCGCTCTCTTCAGAGGTTGGCCTCTTGCCAAGAACGCACGGTTCAGGTCTATTTACAAGAGGACAAACTCAGGCCCTCAGCGTATGTACGCTAGGTGCTCTGGGAGATGTGCAAATCCTTGACGGCTTAGGTGTCGAAGAGTCAAAACGGTTTATGCATCATTACAATTTCCCGCAATTCAGCGTTGGGGAAACAGGACCGATGCGCGGACCGGGACGTCGTGAAATCGGACACGGAGCACTGGGTGAGCGTGCGCTTGAGCCAGTTATTCCGTCTGAAAAAGACTTCCCTTATACTGTCCGTCTTGTTTCAGAAGTGCTTGAATCAAACGGTTCTACATCTCAAGCAAGCATTTGCGCAAGCACACTTGCAATGATGGATGCTGGTGTACCGATTAAAGCGCCAGTTGCTGGTATTGCGATGGGTCTTGTCAAATCAGGCGAACATTACACTGTCTTGACTGACATCCAAGGCATGGAAGACGCGCTCGGAGATATGGACTTTAAAGTAGCGGGAACTGAAAAAGGCGTAACGGCCCTGCAAATGGACATTAAAATTGAAGGCCTTTCCAGAGAGATTCTTGAAGAAGCGCTTCAGCAGGCGAAAAAGGGCAGAATGGAAATCCTCAACAGCATGCTTGCAACATTAAGCGAATCAAGAAAAGAGCTTTCTCGATATGCGCCTAAGATCTTAACAATGACCATTAATCCTGATAAAATCCGCGATGTCATCGGACCAAGCGGAAAACAAATCAATAAGATCATCGAAGAAACCGGTGTTAAAATTGATATTGAGCAGGACGGCACAATCTTTATTTCCTCTACAGATGAAAGCGGCAACCAAAAAGCGAAAAAAATCATCGAAGACCTTGTTAGAGAGGTTGAAGTCGGCCAACTTTACCTAGGTAAAGTGAAACGGATTGAAAAATTCGGGGCTTTCGTTGAAATTTTCAGCGGAAAAGACGGTTTGGTGCACATTTCAGAGCTTGCGCTTGAACGCGTAGGGAAAGTTGAAGATGTTGTAAAAATCGGAGACGAGATTCTTGTCAAAGTCACTGAAATTGATAAACAAGGACGAGTGAATTTATCCCGCAAAGCGGTGCTCCGTGAAGAGAAAGAAAAAGAAGAACAACAATCTTAAATGAAAACATAAAAGGAGCCTGGGAGACCCGGCTTCTTTATTTTGAAGCTTTTCAAAAGCAGGCGGGTTCTACCTTGTTCTTCTCCTTCATAATGTGAGGTGAGGGGGGACAGAACATGTACAAAAAATTTGTACCGTTTGCCGTTTTTTTATTTCTTTTTTTTGTCTCATTTGAGATGATGGAAAATCCGCATGCACTTGATTATATAGGGGCAATGAAAAAAGATACGGTGACTGTCACGGCGTCAAAAGACCAATTATATGAAGAATTGCTTCAAAAAGCGCCGGAGTACGAAGTTAAGCCCCAGAATGCAAGAATTGATAAAGTGTGGAAAAGCATTCCAGGCTACAATGGATTAAAGGTCAATATTGAACAATCATATAAAAAAATGAAAAAGCATGGTGAGTTTCGGGAAAAAGATTTGGTGTACAGTCAAGTAAAACCAAGTGTTCATCTTGAGTCACTTCAGCCTGAGCCTATTTATAAAGGAAACCCTGACAAACCGATGGTGGCTTTTTTAATCAATGTGGCATGGGGAAATGAGTATTTGGAAAAAATGCTTCCTATTCTGCAAAAGCACCAGGTTAAAGCTACGTTCTTTTTAGAAGGCAATTGGGTGAGAAACAATGTACAGCTCGCTAAGAAGATTGCAAAAGACGGACATGAAATCGGAAATCATTCATACAATCATCCGGATATGAGCAAACTGACTACAGGAAGAATTTCCGAGCAGCTCGACAAGACTAATGAACAAATAGAACAAACGATCGGTGTTAAGCCAAAGTGGTTCGCTCCGCCGAGCGGAAGTTTCAGAAAAGCGGTTATCGACATTGCAGCTGAGAAACAGATGGGAACAGTCATGTGGACAGTTGATACAATCGATTGGCAAAAGCCGGCTCCGTCTGTACTTCAGACGAGAGTGTTAAGCAAGATACATAATGGTGCCATGATTTTAATGCATCCGACTGCCCCTACGGCGGAAAGTCTTGAAGCGCTGATTACAAAGATAAAAGACAAAGGATATGCGCTTGGAACAGTCACTGAACTAATGGATGAAACAAGACTATTGAAGTAACAGATGAAGGCAGCTTGTCTTTGAATAGGAGGAACAAATTTGATTAAACGATATACGTGTCAAAATGGTGTAAGAATTGTGCTGGAAAATAATCCGACAGTCCGTTCTGTTGCGATCGGCGTATGGATCGGCACAGGGTCGAGACATGAAACGCCGGAGATAAACGGAATTTCTCACTTTTTAGAGCACATGTTCTTTAAAGGGACGAGCACAAAATCTGCACGCGAGATAGCAGAATCTTTTGATCGTATTGGCGGCCAGGTCAATGCGTTTACTTCAAAGGAATATACCTGCTACTATGCAAAGGTGCTTGACGAGCATGCGAATTACGCGCTGGACGTATTAGCAGATATGTTCTTTCATTCAACATTTGATGAAAACGAGCTGAAAAAAGAGAAAAATGTAGTATATGAAGAAATTAAAATGTATGAAGATGCGCCGGACGACATTGTACATGATTTATTGAGCAAAGCCACTTACGGCAATCATTCTTTAGGCTACCCAATTCTAGGCACGGAAGAAACGCTTGCTTCCTTTAACGGTGACTCTCTCAGACAATACATGCATGATTATTATACGCCGGACCGAGTGGTGATTTCGGTAGCGGGCAATATATCTGACAGTTTTATCAAAGATGTAGAAAAATGGTTCGGGTCATACGAGGCGAAAGGCAAAGCGACAGGCCTTGAGAAGCCTGAGTTCCACACGGAAAAACTGACGAGAAAAAAAGAAACAGAGCAGGCTCATTTGTGCCTTGGATTTAAAGGCTTAGAGGTTGGCCATGATCGTATTTATGATTTAATCGTCCTCAACAATGTGCTCGGAGGCAGCATGAGCAGCCGGCTGTTCCAAGATGTGCGTGAAGATAAAGGACTTGCTTATTCTGTTTACAGCTATCACAGCTCATATGAGGACAGCGGAATGCTAACTATTTACGGCGGAACGGGTGCAAATCAGCTTCAGCAGCTGTCGGAAACAATTCAAGAAACCCTTGCCACATTAAAACGTGACGGCATTACCTCGAAAGAACTGGAAAACAGCAAAGAGCAAATGAAGGGAAGCTTAATGCTGAGTTTAGAAAGCACAAACAGCAAAATGAGCCGAAACGGAAAAAATGAACTGCTGCTCGGCAAACATAAAACATTAGATGAAATCATCAATGAATTAAACGCCGTCAACTTAGAGCGTGTTAACGGCCTTGCCAGACAATTGTTTACCGAAGACTATGCATTAGCACTTATCAGCCCTTCCGGCAATATGCCGTCTTAAAAAGGAAAGCCTGCCCCATAATGGAGCAGGCATTTTTTAATCCCTTTCATCATACATAGTACAAGGGGGTGACAGACATGCGGCTCAGTGAATTATCAGGAAAGGAAATTGTAGACATCAAAAGAGCTGAACGGCTCGGAGTGCTCGGCCAGACCGATTTGGAAATCAATGAACAGGATGGACAGATTACAGCACTCCTCATTCCCACAGTTAAGTGGTTTGGTTTGAGAAAGCAAGGTCATGACATTCGTGTCCCATGGCACCATATTCAAAAGATCGGTTCAGATATGATTATATTAGATGTACCTGAGGAAATGCCTCCTCGACAAGTGTAAATAGCCCAATTGACTGTGAGGCGGGCTCTAAAGAAAACATCTGAAACATCGGCTGCCGGAGCCGATGTTTTTTTATATGGAAAAAGCGCATCTTTTATATTCACCGGTATTTCCTTTTGATCATAAGATGAAGGGGAGCTTAACAACTAGAGATCCAGTATATACAAAGAAGGTGAACGTTTAGAATGTTAACCGGATTGAAAATTGCAGTTATCGGCGGTGACGCAAGACAGCTCGAAATTATAAGAAAGCTCACTGAACAGCAGGCTGACATCTATCTTGTCGGTTTTGACCAATTGGATCACGGTTTTACCGGGGCAGTAAAATGCAATATTGATGAAATTCCTTTTCAGCAAATAGACAGCATCATTCTTCCAGTATCCGCGACAACAGGAGAAGGTGTCGTATCGACTGTATTTTCTAATGAAGAAGTTGTGTTAAAACAGGACCATCTCGACAGAACGCCTGCACATTGTGTCATTTTCTCAGGAATTTCTAACGCCTATTTAGAAAACATTGCAGCTCAGGCAAAAAGAAAACTTGTTAAACTGTTTGAGCGGGATGACATTGCGATATACAACTCTATTCCGACAGTAGAAGGAACGATCATGCTGGCTATTCAGCACACGGATTATACGATACACGGATCACAGGTGGCCGTTCTCGGTCTGGGGCGCACCGGGATGACGATTGCCCGTACATTTGCCGCGCTCGGAGCGAATGTAAAAGTGGGGGCAAGAAGTTCAGCGCATCTGGCACGTATCACTGAAATGGGGCTCGTTCCTTTTCATACCGATGAGCTGAAAGAGCATGTAAAAGATATAGATATTTGCATTAATACCATACCGAGTATGATTTTAAATCAAACGGTACTTTCTAGCATGACACCAAAAACCTTAATATTGGATCTGGCCTCACGTCCCGGGGGAACGGATTTTAAATATGCCGAGAAACAAGGGATTAAAGCACTTCTTGCTCCCGGGCTTCCAGGGATTGTCGCTCCTAAAACAGCTGGGCAAATCCTTGCAAACGTCTTGAGCAAGCTTTTGGCTGAAATACAAGCTGAGGAGGGGAAATAAGGATGTCGTCATTAAAAGGAAAAAGAATCGGGTTTGGGCTGACCGGGTCGCATTGCACATATGAAGCGGTTTTCCCGCAAATTGAGGCGTTGGTCAACGAAGGAGCTGAAGTCCGTCCGGTTGTCACATTTAATGTGAAATCCACAAATACCCGATTTGGAGAGGGCGCAGAATGGGTTAAAAAAATTGAAGACCTGACTGGATATGAGGCCATTGATTCGATTGTAAAGGCAGAACCTCTTGGGCCGAAGCTGCCCCTTGACTGCATGGTCATTGCGCCTTTAACAGGCAATTCAATGAGCAAGCTGGCAAATGCCATGACGGACAGCCCGGTGCTGATGGCGGCAAAAGCGACAATCCGGAACAATCGGCCTGTCGTTCTGGGTATCTCGACAAATGATGCTCTTGGTTTAAACGGAACAAATTTAATGAGGCTCATGTCAACAAAAAATATCTTTTTTATTCCATTCGGGCAAGACGATCCATT
The DNA here is from genome assembly GCF_038050295.1 of Bacillus sp. FSL R5-0603. Taxonomy (NCBI): domain Bacteria; kingdom Bacillati; phylum Bacillota; class Bacilli; order Caryophanales; family Bacillaceae; genus Bacillus; species Bacillus sp. FSL R5-0603. The sequence goes on from NZ_JBBOYP010000001.1 coordinate 1,646,171, forward strand.
TAAAAAACCGAATTCAATGGTAGCCAAAATGGATCTGCTTCCGCAAACGATTGAAAAGGCACTCATGCACCAGCAGCTTCAGCCGATTCTAGTTGAGAATTATCAGGGAAATGACTAAATTTACAGAAAATCTTTCCCAAACTAAAAAATTCGGTCATCACCCGCATATTCTATGGTAAAATAAAACGTAAAATCATAGTCAAATCAATTCAATGAAGCTGATTGGCGGAAGGAGTTTTACAGATGGGAAGAGGTTTACACGTAGCTGTTGTCGGAGCGACAGGGGCTGTGGGACAACAAATGCTTAAAACACTTGAAGACAGAAACTTTGAAATGGACACACTTACATTGCTATCTTCAAAACGCTCTGCGGGGACAAAAGTCACGTTTAAAGGCCAGGAACTGACTGTTCAGGAAGCTTCTCCTGAGAGCTTTGAAGGGGTAAATATTGCTTTGTTCAGCGCCGGCGGAAGCGTATCACAAGCATTGGCACCAGAAGCTGTAAAACGCGGCGCTATTGTTATAGATAATACGAGCGCGTTCCGCATGGATGAAAATACACCGCTTGTTGTGCCAGAAGTGAATGAGGCAGACTTGCATGAACACAACGGCATTATTGCCAATCCAAACTGCTCTACAATCCAAATGGTTGCGGCTCTTGAACCGATCCGCAAAGCATACGGCTTAAACAAAGTCATCGTGTCAACTTACCAGGCAGTATCAGGAGCGGGTAATGAAGCTGTAAAAGAGCTTTACAGCCAAACACAGGCGATTTTAAATAAAGAAGAAATAGAGCCTGAGATCATGCCTGTAAAAGGTGACAAAAAACACTATCAAATCGCCTTCAACGCGATTCCGCAAATCGATAAATTCCAAGATAACGGCTATACGTTTGAGGAAATGAAAATGATAAATGAAACGAAAAAAATCATGCACATGCCTGACCTTCAAGTTGCGGCTACATGTGTGAGACTGCCAATCCAAACTGGGCACTCAGAGTCCGTCTACATTGAGGTAGACCGTGATGATGCTACCGTTGAAGATATTAAAAATCTATTGAAAGAAGCTCCGGGCGTGACACTTCAGGATGATCCAAGCCAGCAGCTTTACCCGATGCCTGCTGATGCTGTCGGCAAAAACGATGTGTTTGTAGGCCGCATCCGCAAAGACTTGGACAGAGCAAACGGTTTTCATTTATGGGTTGTTTCTGATAACCTATTAAAAGGCGCGGCATGGAACTCTGTTCAAATTGCAGAAAGCCTGAAAAAACTAAACCTCGTATAAAAGAGAGAATTTTCTAAAGACGAATAGAAGAGAGTAAGGCGCTATCAGCCTGCTCTCTTCTGTTACGTCCGAATAATTTGGAGTGAAAACAGTGAAGATAATTGTTCAAAAGTTCGGCGGAACATCAGTAAAAGATGATAAAGGCCGCAAACTGGCTTTAGGGCATATTAAAGAAGCAATCAGTGAAGGATATAAGGTTGTCGTTGTCGTTTCAGCGATGGGCCGAAAAGGAGACCCGTATGCAACAGATTCTTTGCTTGGGCTGCTTTACGGCGATCAGTCAGCGATTTCTCCTAGGGAGCAGGATTTGCTTTTATCTTGCGGAGAGACTATTTCCTCTGTCGTCTTTACAAGCATGCTGCTTGATAACGGTGTGAAAGCAGCTGCGCTGACAGGGGCTCAGGCTGGCTTTTTAACGAATGATCAGCATACCAATGCGAAAATCATTGAAATGAAACCGGAGCGTTTATTCAGTGTGCTCGCCAATCATGATGCGGTAGTCGTCGCAGGCTTTCAGGGCGCAACTGAAAAGGGGGATACAACAACAATCGGCAGAGGGGGCAGCGATACGTCTGCAGCCGCACTCGGAGCAGCTGTTGATGCGGAATACATCGATATTTTCACCGATGTAGAAGGCGTGATGACTGCTGACCCAAGAGTGGTGGAAAATGCAAAACCGCTTCCTGTTGTGACGTATACGGAAATCTGCAACCTGGCGTATCAGGGGGCCAAGGTCATTCATCCGCGTGCTGTGGAAATCGCAATGCAGGCCAAGGTTCCGATCCGCGTCCGTTCGACTTATTCGAATGATAAAGGTACATTGGTGACATCACATCACTCTTCCAAGGTCGGCAGTGATGTTTTTGAAAGGCTGATTACGGGAATCGCCCATGTCAAAGATGTCACGCAGTTCAAAGTGCCTGCGAAAATCGGCCAGTATAACGTTCAGACTGAAGTGTTCAAGGCTATGGCAAACGCTGGAATCAGTGTCGATTTCTTTAACATTACACCTAGTGAAATCGTCTATACGGTAGCCGGAAATAAAACAGAAACAGCTCAGCGTATTTTAATGGATATGGGCTATGATCCAATGGTGACGAGAAACTGTGCGAAGGTATCGGCGGTCGGCGCGGGCATTATGGGTGTTCCCGGTGTTACGTCCAAAATTGTATCGGCTCTTTCAGAAAAAGAAATTCCGATCCTTCAGTCGGCTGACAGCCATACGACGATATGGGTGCTCGTCCATGAAGCGGATATGGTTCCTGCTGTAAACGCTTTGCATGAAGTGTTTGAACTTTCGAAGTAAATGTGATTGAATCATGATGAGGTGAATAAAATGAATTTCGGAAATGTGTCTACAGCGATGATTACACCCTTTGACAATAAAGGGAACGTAGACTTTCAAAAATTGTCTACACTGATTGATTACTTGTTGAAAAACGGAACGGATTCTTTAGTAGTAGCGGGAACAACTGGAGAATCTCCGACCCTTTCAACTGAAGAAAAAATTGCGCTTTTTGAATATACGGTAAAAGAAGTAAACGGACGGGTGCCCGTTATCGCTGGTACTGGAAGCAACAACACGAAGGATTCCATTAAGCTGACAAAAAAAGCTGAGGAAGCGGGCGTGGACGCTGTTATGCTTGTTACCCCGTATTACAATAAACCTTCTCAAGAAGGAATGTACCAGCATTTTAAAGCAATTGCGGCAGAGACATCTCTTCCGGTTATGCTCTATAATGTTCCTGGCCGTACGGTTGCTTCTCTTGCTCCTGAAACGACGATCCGTTTGGCGGCGGACATTCCGAATGTGGTTGCGATTAAAGAAGCGAGCGGAGACCTCGAAGCGATTACAAAAATAATTGCTGAAACACCGGAAGACTTCTATGTCTATTCAGGGGATGACGCTCTGACGCTTCCTATTCTTTCAGTTGGAGGAAGAGGAGTTGTATCAGTGGCGAGCCATATTGCAGGCTCTGATATGCAGCAAATGATCAAAAATTATACGAATGGGCAAACAGCTAATGCGGCACTGATCCATCAGAAACTGCTGCCGATTATGAAGGAACTGTTTAAAGCGCCTAATCCTGCTCCAGTCAAAACAGCGCTTCAGCTGAGAGGTCTTGATGTCGGTTCTGTGCGTCTGCCTCTAGTCCCGTTAACTGAGGATGAACGTCTGAGCTTAAGCAGCACGATCAGCGAACTGTAAGAAAATTTCATACAGTGAAACAAACGCGGTCATTCTCACATTCAGCTGAGTTTGACCGTTTCTTTTACATATTGGTTTTCCCTAAACCTTCTGCTTTATCTTGTTTTCTAAATTTACTTTCAGTTATAATAGGAACAAGTGATGATGGACGGGTATGAGACTAGGAGGATATAGATTTTGAAAAAGAAAAATACAGAAAACGTTAGAATTATCGCCCTTGGCGGTGTCGGAGAGATTGGGAAGAACCTTTATGTCATTGAAATTGACTCAGACATATTTGTCGTTGATGCCGGCCTTATGCATCCAGAAAACGAAATGCTCGGTATTGATGTAGTGATTCCTGACATATCATATTTGATTGAACGGGCTGACCGCGTCAAGGCAATCTTTTTAACGCACGGGCACGATGAAAATATCGGCGGCGTTTTTTACTTATTAAACAAGCTGTCCGTTCCAGTGTACGGAACAAAACTGACGCTTGCACTGTTAAGAGAGAAATTAAAACAATACGGACATAACCGAAAAACTGATTTAAGAGAAATTCACTCAAAATCTGTCATTACATTTGAATCAACAAAAGTATCGTTCTTTAGAACGATTCACAGCATTCCTGATTCTGTAGGTGTGAGCTTTAAAACATCACTTGGATCTATTGTATGCACGGGAGACTTCAAATTTGACCAAACACCTGCACTTAATCAGACATGCGACATTGGCGAGATCGCCAAGATCGGCAATAGCGGCGTGCTCGCTCTGCTTTCTGACAGTGCAAATGCGGAACGGCCGGGTTACACCCCTTCGGAAGCGGCTGTCAGCGGAGAAATTTCTGATGCGCTGTATAATTCAGAGAACCGGGTGATTATTGCTGTTTTCGCATCCAATATTAACCGGATTCAGCAAGTCATTCATGCAGCGGCTCAAAATGGCAGAAAGATTGCCGTAGCCGGAAAAAATCTTCAATCTGTCCTGCAGCTGGCGAGAAAGTTAGGATACATTGAAGCAGATGATGAATTGTTTATTTCTGTACAGGATGTCAAAAAATATCCGAAGCGAGAAGTGGCCATTATTACAGCCGGAAGCCAAGGTGAACCATTAGCTGCTTTGACAAGAATGGCAAACAAAGCTCACAAACAGCTGAACATTGAAGAAGGGGATACGGTGGTCATTGCGTCAACTCCGATTCCCGGGCAGGAACTCATTTATTCTAAAACAGTAGATCTTCTTGCGAGAGCCGGTGCACAAGTCATCTTTGCCCAAAAGCGTGTTCATGTATCAGGTCACGGCTCACAAGAAGAGTTAAAGCTGATGATCAACCTGCTTAAACCAAAATATTTGATTCCTGTAAATGGCGAATACAGAATGCAAAAAGCTCATTCAAAAATCGCTGAAGAAACCGGCATGAAGCGCAGTGACATCTTCTTAATTGAAAAAGGAGACGTCGTTGAATTCCGCGGCCAAAACGTAAAAATTGGGGATAAAGTTCCTTACGGCAATATTTTAATTGATGGTTTAGGTGTCGGTGATATCGGCAATATCGTATTGAGAGACCGCCGCTTGCTTTCACAGGACGGAATTTTAATCGTTGTCATTACACTTGATAAACAAAAGAAACATCTTGTATCAGGACCAGAAATTATCACTCGCGGCTTTGTTTATGTAAGAGAGTCTGAAGGTCTTATCGTACAGGCTACTGAGCTTGTACGGTCCATCGTGACAGAAGCGACTGAAACATCAAATGTCGAATGGTCAACGCTGAAGCAGGCAATGCGGGATGCTTTGAACCAATTCCTTTATGAAAAAACGAAACGTAAACCGATGATCATCCCAATTATTATGGAAGTATAATGACTGACTAAAGACCGGAGCTGCTCCGGTCTTTATTTTTTGTCCTTCAAGCCGGGATTGAATGAAGTATCTTTGTTCATAATACAAAGAGAAACTCGGAAAGGATGAAAGCGAGATGGATCATCGTATGGAAAACACAGAAGAAGAGCGTCCTGAAAAAAATGATGCGAAGGACAGCATTATGAATAAAATACAGCAGCTTGGTGAAACGACGCTTCCGCAGCTGCCCCAAGATACAAATATTCATTGTCTGACCATTATCGGACAAATTGAAGGCCATGTTCAGCTTCCTCCGCAAAACAAAACAACAAAATATGAACATGTCATCCCACAGATTGTGGCAATTGAACAAAATCCCAAAATTGAAGGCTTGCTGATCATATTAAATACTGTCGGAGGAGATGTTGAAGCTGGTCTTGCCATAGCGGAAATGCTTGCATCTTTATCGAAACCGACCGTTTCTATCGTGCTTGGCGGGGGGCATTCCATCGGCGTTCCGATTGCTGTATCCTGTGATTACAGCTATATCGCCGAAACAGCAACAATGACGATTCATCCAGTTAGGCTCACCGGGCTGGTTATCGGGGTGCCGCAAACGTTTGAATACCTGGATAAGATGCAAGAAAGAGTTGTTAAATTTGTGACAAGCCATTCCAATATAACCGAAGAGAAGTTTAAAGAGCTAATGTTTTCAAAAGGAAACTTAACACGCGACATCGGAACAAATGTAGTCGGTAAGGATGCGGTTAAATACGGATTGATCGATCACGCAGGCGGTGTCGGACAGGCAATCAACAAACTGAATGAGCTCATCGATGAAGCAAGGAAAGAAGAAGGACGGATGATTCAATGATTCTTTATACCGTGATGCCGCAGGAAATTGTGTTTGCAGAACAGAACCAAGAGACAAGCGCACATGAGCAAATTGAATATAAAGGTGTACCGCTTCTAGTCGAAATGAAAGGGAATGAAGCGGAAGTCATTCAAATCATGAGCACCAATCCAATGCATTTTCTGCATCCGGACATTTCACCGGGACAAAAGCTGAAATTAAACGTATAAGAATCCAATCCTTTTTTAAGGGCAAAATATGCTATAATAGGGGAATCCTACAGAAAAAACGCAGCCTGTAAACGGCTGCTTTCTTCATTATGTATGAACTTACATTTTTTAACGCAGTAAGGTGATGAGTGTGGCAAAGAAAAAACGAAAATCAAGAAAAAAACAGGCGAAACAGCTCAATATAAAATACGAGCTCAACGGATTGCTGTGTATAGCCATTTCAATTATCGCAATCTTGCAGCTGGGGGTAGTCGGGCAAACGTTTATCTATTTGTTCCGCTTTTTTGCTGGAGAGTGGTTTATTTTATGCTTGTTAGGTTTATTGGTGTTAGGAGTCTCACTGTTTTGGAAGAAGAAAACCCCAAGCCTTTTAACGAGACGAAAGGCCGGGTTGTACTGTATCATCGCAAGCATATTGCTGCTTTCTCATGTGCAGCTATTTAAAAATTTGACGCACAAAGGGTCTATTGAGTCCGCAAGCGTGGTGCGCAATACGTGGGAATTGTTTTTAATGGACATGAATGGCAGCTCTGCTTCACCTGATTTAGGCGGAGGGATGATCGGTGCGCTGCTGTTTGCGGCTTCACACTTTTTGTTTGCGTCGACTGGTTCTCAGATCATGGCAATTGTCATGATTTTGATCGGAATGATTTTAGTAACAGGACGCTCGCTACAAGAAACGCTAAAAAAGTGGATGAGCCCGATTGGACGTTTTATAAAAGAACAATGGTTAGCATTTATTGATGATATGAAATCCTTCAAATCAAATATGCAGTCATCGAAAAAAACGAAAGCGCCGAGCAAAAAACAAAAACCGGCCCGCAAAAAACAGCAAATGGAACCGGAGCCTCCTGATGAAGAGGGGGATTATGAAACAGTATCGCCTCTTATTCATTCAGAGCCGATTATCTCAAGCTTTTCTGATCGTAATGAAGAGGAAGAGTCTCCAGTTATAGAAAAGCGCGCCGAACCTGTGTCGAAGCCGCTTCAGGACATCCAACCGGAGACAGGTGATCAGGAAACTGTTTCTGCTCCTCCTATGACCTTTACAGAGCTCGAAAATAAGGATTACGAGATGCCGTCACTGGATTTGCTGGCAGATCCGAAGCATACCGGCCAGCAGGCTGATAAAAAGAATATTTATGAAAATGCGAGAAAGCTTGAACGCACATTCCAAAGCTTTGGCGTAAAGGCGAAAGTCACACAGGTTCATCTCGGACCGGCCGTAACAAAATATGAAGTATATCCTGATGTCGGAGTGAAGGTTAGCAAAATTGTCAATTTAAGCGATGATTTAGCGCTTGCGCTTGCTGCGAAGGATATCAGGATCGAAGCGCCTATACCAGGAAAATCAGCAATCGGAATTGAAGTTCCAAACGCAGAAGTGGCAATGGTTTCGCTGAAGGAAGTGCTGGAGTCTAAATTGAATGACAGACCGGATGCGAAGCTGTTAATTGGACTCGGCCGCAATATTTCAGGTGAAGCTGTATTGGCTGAGTTAAACAAGATGCCCCACCTTTTGGTCGCAGGCGCAACCGGTAGCGGGAAAAGTGTCTGTGTCAACGGCATTATTACAAGTATTTTAATGCGCGCGAAACCGCATGAAGTAAAAATGATGATGATCGATCCTAAAATGGTAGAGCTAAATGTCTACAACGGGATTCCGCATTTGCTTGCTCCGGTTGTAACCGATCCAAAAAAAGCGTCGCAGGCTTTGAAAAAGGTTGTCAATGAAATGGAGCGGCGGTACGAATTATTTTCTCATACGGGTACAAGAAATATTGAAGGATACAATGATTATATAAAACGCGCCAACAATGAAGAAGGAGCGAAACAGCCAGAGCTGCCTTATATTGTTGTCATTGTGGACGAGCTTGCTGATCTCATGATGGTCGCTTCATCTGATGTGGAAGATTCGATTACGAGATTGTCCCAAATGGCGCGGGCTGCCGGCATCCATCTTATTATTGCGACACAGCGGCCATCGGTGGATGTTATCACAGGGGTGATCAAAGCGAACATTCCGTCACGAATCGCGTTCAGCGTATCTTCACAGACGGATTCAAGGACCATTCTTGACATGGGTGGCGCTGAGAAGCTTCTTGGCCGCGGCGATATGCTGTTTTTACCTGTGGGGGCTAACAAACCTGTCCGTGTGCAGGGAGCATTTTTGTCGGATGACGAAGTGGAGAAGATCGTCGACCATGTGATTACGCAGCAGAAAGCGCAATATCAAGAAGAAATGATTCCTGAGGAGACAACAGAAACTCATTCCGAGGTTACTGATGAACTTTATGATGAAGCTGTTGAATTAATTGTCGGCATGCAGACGGCATCTGTTTCAATGCTGCAAAGAAGATTCAGAATCGGCTATACGAGAGCTGCGCGCCTGATTGACGCAATGGAGGAACGCGGTGTTGTCGGACCGTATGAAGGCAGCAAACCTAGGGAAGTATTATTATCAAAAGAGAAATATGATGAGCTCTCTTCTTAATGAAGGGAGTTCCGCTTTCTATAGTTGTTAATAATAACATTATGTAAACTGATCACCTTTCTATTTATTTTTTCGACAAAACATGATATAGTTGTCCCAATTGTTCAATAATTTTTATCGAAAGTGGTTTACGGAGGGGAAACATGTCTACAAAAGCTGATAATCGGCACTTGTATTTGAAAGTAATTGAACGAATTAAAGAGGATATAAAAAATGGGATCTACACTGAGAAGGAAAAGCTGCCTTCTGAATTTGAGCTTTCCAAAAAGCTTGGTGTCAGCAGAGCGACGCTAAGAGAAGCCTTGCGGATACTGGAAGAAGAGCATGTGATTATCAGAAGGCATGGTGTAGGCACTTTTGTCCATTCTAAGCCGTTATTTCTTTCGGGCATTGAACAGCTGAACAGTGTAACCAAGATGATAGAACAGGCGAATATGACCCCTGGCACGATTTTTCTATCATCACAAGTGCTTATGCCGTCTGAAGATGATACGAAGAGATTTCATTTGGCAGAAGGGCAAGAACTTTTTTACCTTGAACGAGTCAGGACAGCTGACGGACAGCCGATTGTGTATTGTATAGACAAAATTCCGATGAATATTTTGCCGAATTCTTTTTCTCATCAGCAAGAATCTATGTTTGACCTGCTTGAGAAAAATTCAGGCTCCGTAATCAGCTATGCAGTAACTGATATAGAACCGATCGGCTATCACGATACCATTTCTCCAGTGCTTGAATGCGATCCGGAAACAGCTCTTTTGCTGTTAAAACAAACCCATTACGATCAGCACGATAAACCGGTGCTTTATTCTTTAAATTATTTTAGAGCAGATAAATTCAGATTTCATGTTTTGCGTAAACGATTATAAAAACGGACGCCTGATGTGTCTGTTTTTTTATTTGCACTGATTCATGTTTCTTTGTACATACTTTCATTCCGGTTAACGCAATATATAAGGGATGACAAGAAAGTGAATGGGTGAAAATGTTGAGAGAGAAAAATGGAATGAAAAATATTATTGCATTGTCTTCCGTCCCGCTTGTGATGACACTCGGGAACTCCATGCTGATTCCTGTTCTTCCCATGATGGAGAAAAAGCTGTCTGTGACTTCATTTCAAGTATCTTTAATCATTACTGTATATTCAGTAGTAGCAATTATTTGCATTCCGATTGCCGGATATTTGTCGGATCGTTTCGGGAGAAAAAAAATATTGCTTCCATGCCTCCTCATTGCAGGATTGGGGGGAGCGGTAGCTGCTTTTGCCTCGACCTATATGAAAAATCCTTATGCTATGATCTTGGCGGGGCGGGTTCTTCAAGGCATTGGTTCTGCAGGTGCCGCTCCGATCGTCATGCCGTTTATCGGCGACTTGTTTAAAGGAGACGATGAAAAGGTCAGCGCTGGTCTTGGCGATATTGAAACCGCCAACACGTCAGGGAAGGTACTGAGTCCCATACTTGGAGCCTTACTGGCTTCTTGGTATTGGTTTGTACCGTTTTGGTTTATTCCGTTTTTCTGTTTGATCAGCTTTTTGCTCGTATTGTTTTTGGTGGCCAAGCCTGAAGAAGATGAAGATGCGCCTGCTGTTTCTGAGTTTATTAAGAGTGTGAAGAAAATTTTTAAACAGGATGGTCGCTGGCTTTATACGGTCTTCATTATCGGGTGTGTCATTATGTTTTTGTTATTTGGCGTATTATTTTATTTATCAGATACGCTGGAGAACAAGTATGCTATTGACGGAGTAGCTAAAGGCGGATTACTGGCAATCCCACTTTTGTTTTTGTCAACCAGTTCTTTTATAGCTGGCAAAAAGATCGGTAAAGATAAAGGCCGAATGAAATTTTGCGTTGTTACAGGAATGATTCTGTTAACCCTTTCGTTTATTGCCTTGTGGTGGAACCACAGTTTTTATTTTTTATTTGTCTTTTTAAGCTTTGGCGGGATTGGGATTGGAATGGCTCTTCCTGCTTTAGATGCATTGATAACCGAAGGGATTGAAAGTGAACAATGCGGAACCATTTCCTCCTTCTACAATAGCATGCGCTTTATAGGAGTAGCTCTCGGTCCACCTGTTTTTGCTGCATTAATGTCTAATGCAAACTGGATTATTTTCATACTTTCGGCGTTTTGCAGCATTGTTTCTTTATTTTTAGTGCTCTTTACTGTAGATGCTAAAAAAAGTGAAGAAGAAGAAAAAAACTTAGGGACGGTCTAGCCAGCCGTCTTTTTTTGCGCTTTCTTGCACAGTTTACAACTGTACCTATACAGCATGCGGAGGTTATTGTTTCCTTATAAATCCTACAGTTGCTATAATTACATGAAAGAGTGTTTCTGCGAATGCTGAAAATTGGTCATAATACATACTAATTAAGAAATGAACGAAGGAGGTTCCATATGTCATATGTTAATGAACTCAAATCAAAGCACGGCGGTTTAACCGCACACATTGTAAAAACAGAAAAATTCAAAACCGTCTCGCTTATTTTTAAGATGCTTGCGCCGCTGACAAAGGATCAAGTCACCAAAAGAGCGCTTCTCCCGCATGTGCTTCTTCGCGGAACGAAAAGCCATCCGAAAACCGCAGAATTGCGTTCATACCTGGATGAGCTGTACGGCACGTCAGTATCGGCTGATCTTACGAAAAAAGGAGAGCGGCACGTCATTACGTTCAGACTTGAAATCCCGAATGAAAAATATTTAAAAGACCAAACGCCGCTACTTGAGAAAGGGCTCCAGCTTCTTGCAGAAATCGTCTTTTCACCTGCTTTAGAGGGAGACGCTTTTCAGCCACAATATGTGGCTCAAGAAAAACGGACGCTTAAGCAAAGAATTCAAGCCGTCTATGATGATAAAATGCGCTTTTCAAATTTAAGGCTGATACAGGAAATGTGCAAAAATGAGCCTTACGCGCTTCATGTCAATGGTGAAATCGACGACGTCGATGACATTACGGCAGAGCAATTATACGAAACATACCAAAGCGCTATCCAAAAAGACCAGCTTGATCTATATGTTGTTGGCGATGTGGACAGTAACCAGGTACAATCGGTAATTGATAAGTATTTCAAAACAGAAGAGCGCACTCTTGACACGATTGAAAACAATCACGCTGATGAAAAAGTTCAGCCAAAAGAAGTAATTGATGAAGAGGATGTCAAGCAAGGAAAACTGAATATCGGCTACCGCACCAGCATCACTTATACAGATCAGGATTATCCTGCTTTACAAGTGTTTAACGGATTGTTCGGCGGATTCTCTCATTCTAAACTTTTCATTAATGTTCGGGAAAAAGCCAGTCTTGCTTACTACGCGGCTTCCCGTATAGAAAGTTTTAAAGGCTTGTTAATGGTGATGTCAGGCATTGAAGTGAAAAATTTTGAACAGGCGGTTTCGATTATTGCTGAGCAATTCCAGGCAATGAAAAATGGCGATTTCAGTGAGCAGGATATAGCACAGACAAAGGCCGTCATTCGAAATCAAGTGCTGGAAACGATTGATACAGCATACGGTTTATCTGAATTTTTATATCAGCAGGCCGCTGCTCAAGTCGAGATTCCTATCGAAGACTTTCTTGCCAATATTGAGAATGTCTCAAAAGAGGATATCATTAAAGCCGGCGAAAAGATTCAGCTTGATACGACTTATTTCTTAAAAGGGACGGAGGGTGCATCTTGATCAAACCAATCGAATATGAACAGCTTCAGGAGACGCTGTATCATGAAAAAATGTCCAACGGCCTTGATGTTTACGTTTTGCCGAAAAAAGGCTTCAACAAGACATATGCGGTCTTTACAACAAAGTACGGCTCGATAGATAACCGGTTTGTCCCTTTAGGTAAAAACGAGATGGTTCACGTGCCGGACGGGATTGCTCACTTTCTTGAGCATAAGCTGTTTGAGAAAGCGGACGGAGACGTTTTTCAAGATTTCAGCAAGCAGGGGGCTTCTGCCAATGCGTTTACGTCATTTACAAGAACGGCTTACCTTTTCTCAAGCACATCAAATGTTGAACGCAATTTAGAGACGCTTATCGATTTCGTACAGGACCCATATTTTACTGAAAAAACGGTTGAAAAGGAAAAAGGGATTATCGGGCAGGAGATTAATATGTACGACGATAACCCTGATTGGAGGCTTTACTTCGGGGTCATTGAAAACATGTACAAAGAGCATCCTGTCAGAATTGACATAGCGGGAACAGTGGAAAGCATTTCACACATTACAAAAGACCTTCTTTATGAATGCTATGAAACGTTTTATCACCCGAGTAACATGCTCCTTTTCATTGTCGGACCTGTAGATCCTGAAGCGATTATTTCTCAGGTAAGAGAAAACCAGGGGAAAAAGCCGTATACTGATCAGCCGGAGATCAAACGGGAAGAAGTGAAAGAGCAAGAAGCGGTTTTCCGAAAAGAAAAAGAGATCAAAATGAACGTGCAGGGACCGAAATGCCTTGTTGGGCTGAAATCCAAAAATCCGTTTAAATTAGGCAAAGAGCTCTTAAAGCATGAACTTTCAATGAACTTATTGCTTGAAGCTCTTTTTGGCAAAAGCTCTGCCCAGTATGAATCACTTTATGAAAAAGGATATATTGACGAAACGTTCAGCTTTGATTTTACTGCTGAATATGGGTTCGGTTTTGCGGCGATCGGCGGAGATACGCCTGAGCCTGATCAATTGGCTGAAGACATTTCAAGCATGCTTTTGCGCGCCGGTGAACTGATTACTGCTGAAAAGATTGAACTTGCCAGAAAGAAAAAGATCGGTACATTCTTAAAAGCGCTGAATTCCCCTGAATACATCGCTAATCAATTTACCCGTTATGCGTTCTTGGATATGAGCCTGTTTGACGTTGTAACGGTACTCGAGCAGATTACCCTCGAGGATGTCCAGAACGTAATACAAGAGGAAATTGCTGCAGACAGACTGACTGTCTGCAAGGTTGTTCCTAAATCATAAACAAAACATCCCTCCAGTGTGAGGGGTGTTTTTCTGCGGAAAGAAGGAAAGAGGATGAACAAAACAGCACTAATCACCGGAGCAAGCGGCGGCATTGGCAAAAGCATCAGCGAAACCCTTGCGGCTAAGGGATACAATCTGCTGCTGCATTACAATACAAATCAATACGCGGCAGCGGAGCTTGCTGAAAAACTAAGTCAGATGTTTGGCGTAAATGCGGAGATATTACAAGCTGATCTGTCCGCGCAAGATGGAGCAGATAAGCTGACAAGTTCAATTGTTCAGCCGATTGATGCGATTGTTTTAAACAGTGGAAGAAGCCATTTTGGGCTGATTACGGATGTAGATAACGCAACGGTCCAGGAAATGGTTCAGCTTCATGTGGCGAGTCCGTATATGCTGACGAGAAACCTTCTGCCAGGCATGATTCGGAATAAATCGGGAGCGATTGTGGCTGTCAGCTCGATTTGGGGAGAGACTGGAGCATCCTGTGAAGTACTGTACAGCATGGCAAAAGGAGCTCAGCATTCATTTGTAAAAGGATTGGCTAAGGAGCTGGCGCCAAGCGGAATCAGGGTAAACGCAGTAGCGCCGGGCGCAGTTGATACAAATATGATGAATCAATTTACCCCGGCTGAAAAAGAAGAGATCGCTGATGAGATTCCGATCGGCCGGCTGGCCCGGCCGCAAGAAATTGCTGATGCAACAGCTTTTCTCCTGTCTGAAAAAGCGTCATATATCACCGGCCAAATTCTGTCGGTGAATGGCGGCTGGCACTGCTGATCCGAAAATATTCGGTGTATAGTTTCTTTTGCGAAGGACACAATAATCTTGTAACTTCACATGAAATGGAGGAAACAAGCATGTCAGTATTAGAAAACTGGGATAGCTGGAAAAACTTCCTTGGCGACCGTCTGAACTATGCGCAAGATAAAGGTATGAGCCAGGATACGATTACAGATCTTGCGACAGAAATCGGCAGCTACTTGGCTAATGAAGTGGAATCTAAGAACGAGCAGGAAAAAGTGCTGGCAGATCTTTGGAGTGTAGCATCAAAAGATGAACAGCACGCCATTGCCAATATGATGGTTAAGCTTGTTGAAAATAACAGCACTCACTAGGAAGAGAGGGGATTTTTCCTCTCTTTTTTATGTTTTCCTCATCACAGCAACATTCTTCTTTCTAATTAGAGAAAAATGCTTTATGATAAAGGAAGGTAAAATTTTGCCACAATGAAGGGGGTATATCATTTGGCAAAGCTCGAATGGTATTTTGAATATGAAATTCAAGTGAACCGCCCCGGACTGCTCGGGGATATTTCATCTCTTCTTGGGATGCTTTCTATCAACATCGTAACGATAAACGGCGTCGATCTTTCCAGAAGGGGAATGCTTCTCAGGTGCCGCCATATAGATCAAATTAAACGATTAGAATCAATCTTAAAAACGATGGAAACAATTAAAGTAACGAAGCTTAGAGAACCGAGGCTTCGCGACCGACTTGCCGTACGCCACGGCCGTTATATTCAACGGGATGCCGATGACAAGAAAACGTTCCGCTTTGAACGGGACGAGCTTGGCTTATTAGTCGATTTTATGGCCGAATTGTTCAAAAAAGAAGGCCATAAATTAATCGGAATCAGAGGTATGCCGCGTGTCGGGAAAACGGAATCGATTGTAGCCTCTAGTGTGTGTGCAAGCAAAAGGTGGCTGTTTGTGTCATCAACCTTGCTGAAGCAGACGATAAGAAGCCAGCTGATTGCCGATGAATACAGCACTGAAAATGTCTTTATCGTTGACGGAATTGTGTCAACACGAAGAGGATCGGAACGCCATCTCCAGCTGGTCCGAGAAATCATGCGGCTGCCTGCAACAAAAGTGGTGGAGCATCCGGACATATTCGTTCAAAATACAGAGTATACACTAGATGACTTTGATTATATTATTGAACTGAGAAATGACCCTGATGAGGTTATTACATATGAACATGCCGAGGAACCCCAAATGTTTGATCAATCCGGGTTTTCAAGCTTTGATTTTTAAAATTGGAAGGTGTTTGTTGTGACTGAACTAGGAATCCGGCTCAAAGAAGCCAGAGAGGAAAAAGCAATGTCATTGGATGATCTCCAAGCGGCAACAAAGATTCAAAAAAGGTATTTAACCGCCTTGGAGGAAGGAAACTATGACATTATTCCGGGGAAGTTTTATGTTCGGGCATTCATCAAGCAATATGCAGAAGCCGTTGGGCTTGATGCGGATCAGCTGTTTGAGGAGCATAAAAAAGATATCCCTAATACGTATCATGACGATGTGTCTGAAAAGATCTCCGGCATGAATCTTCAAAAGGAAATGCCGAAGCCAGCATCTAAGGCGCTGGAGCTGCTGCCAACGATACTTGTTATTCTCGGCGTGATTGTCGTGATTGCCATTGTGTACGCGATCATTCAGTTTGCCAATCACAAAAACAGTGATGATCACAATGCGGCATCAGAAAAAGCAATTACGCAAAGTGAGAGCAAGTACGAAATCCCTAAAGATTCAACGCTGAAAGAGAATCAAAATAACAGCTCTGAAAAAGAGACAGACACTAAAAAAGAAACGAAAGAAAACGAAGATAAGAAAAAAGAAAATGACAGTGATAAGCTGGAGATTAAAGCTGCTGGCACTGAAGGATCGTTAACGACTTATGAAGTGTCCGGCGCTGATAAAATCGAGCTGGAACTGAAGGCATCAGACAGCTCCTGGATTCGAGTGCGCGATGAAAACAGCAGCTCTTTAAAAGAAGGAACGCTGAAAAAAGACGAAACCTATAAAAAAGACATAACTGATCAGAAACAAGTTGATATCCGCACTGGATATGCACCTAATCTGAAAATAAAAATCAACGGTAAGGTTCTTTCATATGAACTTGATCCGAAAAAAGTGATGGCACAAACCATAAAGATTGTAAATAAAAAGGAAGAAAAGTCATCTTAATTATCAGATGACTTTTCTTCACGTCCGAGTATGAAATTGGAGGGGCTTTATGTTTAACTTACCAAATAAAATCACACTAGCTAGAATCGCATTAATCCCAATCTTCATGATTATCATGCTGGCGCCGTTTGACTGGGGCAGGCTCGAAGTTGGAGACGAATCGATCCCGGTCGCACATTTGGCGGGGGCCATTCTATTTATTATTGCATCTACAACAGACTGGGTGGACGGGTATTATGCCCGAAAATTGAATCTCGTAACAAACTTCGGGAAATTTCTTGATCCGCTTGCGGACAAACTGCTCGTATCTGCAGCGTTAATTATCCTTGTTCAATTTGATCTCGCTCCAGCTTGGATGGTCATTGTGATTATCAGCAGGGAGTTTGCCGTGACAGGTTTAAGGCTTGTCTTAGCCGGAACAGGAGAAGTCGTAGCTGCTAACATGCTTGGTAAAATCAAAACCTGGGCACAGATTATTGCGGTATCCGCATTGCTTCTTCATAATCTTCCATTTGAACTTGTGTCATTCCCGTTTGCAGACTTGGCGCTGTGGGTAGCCGTCTTCTTTACTGTCGTCTCAGGCTGGGAATATTTCTCTAAAAACTGGGAAGCGTTAAAAACATCTAACTAAGAAAGAAGGACTTCGTCATGGAATTTCCAAAAAAAGCAGAAATAATTGCAGTCGGTTCAGAGCTGCTGCTTGGCCAAATCGCCAATACAAATGCTCAATTTATCAGCAAACAGCTCGCTGAAATCGGGGTCAACGTATTTTATCATACGGCGGTCGGAGATAACCCGGAGCGGCTGAAGCAGGTCATCCGCATTGCTGAAGAACGCTCTGACTTCATTATTTTTTCAGGAGGGCTTGGACCCACAAAAGATGATCTGACGAAAGAAACGATTGCAAATACGCTGGGACGTCCGCTTGTGTTAAATGATGAGGCATTCCAATCCATTGAGGACTATTTCAAACGAACAAAACGCACGATGTCACCTAATAACCGAAAACAGGCGCTTGTGATCGAAGGCTCTGACGTGCTGGCGAATCACTTTGGAATGGCCCCGGGAATGCTCACAGAGCATGAATCGCGCTATTATATGCTTCTTCCTGGACCGCCGAGCGAATTGCGTCCAATGTTTGAAAACGAGGCAAAGCCTCTTCTGCTGAAAAAGATGGGTTCAAATGAAAAAATTGTGTCAACCGTTCTTCGCTTTTTCGGTATCGGTGAATCTCAGCTTGAAGCCGATTTGGAAGATATTATTGATGCGCAAACCAATCCGACAATTGCGCCTTTGGCGGCTGATGGAGAGGTGACGCTGCGTCTGACAGCCAAACACGCCGATGAAAAGGAAACAGAGCGTCTGTTAAAAGAAACAGAGGCCGTTATCTTAGAGCGTGTCGGTGAATTTTTCTATGGTTACGATGATACTTCTCTTGTAAAAGAGCTATCTATAGCGTGTAAGGAAAAAGGCATTACAATTTCTGCGGCAGAAAGCTTTACCGGAGGGCTGTTTTCTGAATGGCTGACGGATCATAGCGGTGCCTCAAAATTATTTGCCGGGGGCGTTGTTTGCTATACAAACGACGTGAAGCAGAATGTGCTTGGTGTCAAGAAGGAAACATTAGATCGTTTTGGGGCGGTCAGCAAGGAGTGCGCATCAGAACTGGCTAAGGGTGTTCAAAAACTCACTGGCAGCGATATCGGCATTAGCTTTACTGGTGTAGCAGGACCTGATACTCAAGAAGGGCATGAGCCTGGGCATGTGTTTATCGGCATTTCCGCAAATGGTAAAGAAGAGGTTCACGAGTTTCACTTTGCGGGCTCCAGAACGGGGATCAGAAAACGCGGCGCTAAATACGGCTGCCATTTAATCTTAAAGCTTTTAGAGCAAAAATAATATTTTCAGCACATTATCCTCCTAAGAAAACATGATTTCTCTGATGCATTATGATATTTTGATAGGAATCACGCCAAGAAAAAATCCGAATATGCGTTCGCTTTTTTCTTGGCAAATCCCTTCAAACAGGGTATAGTATATGTAGTGGTAACATAAAGGAGGAAAAAATAGAATGAGTGATCGTCAGGCAGCCTTAGATATGGCTCTTAAACAAATAGAAAAACAGTTCGGCAAAGGTTCCATTATGAAACTGGGAGAAAAGACAGATACAAGAATTTCTACTGTCCCAAGCGGCTCCCTCGCTCTTGATACAGCACTGGGAATTGGCGGATATCCTCGCGGACGGATTATTGAAGTATACGGTCCTGAAAGCTCAGGTAAAACAACTGTGGCGCTTCATGCGATTGCTGAAGTTCAGCAGCAGGGCGGACAAGCCGCGTTTATCGATGCGGAGCATGCGTTAGATCCGGTATACGCGCAAAAGCTCGGTGTTAACATCGAAGAGCTTTTACTGTCTCAGCCTGACACAGGCGAGCAGGCGCTTGAAATTGCGGAAGCATTGGTTCGAAGCGGGGCAGTTGACATTGTCGTTGTCGACTCTGTAGCCGCTCTCGTTCCGAAAGCGGAAATTGAAGGCGACATGGGAGATTCGCATGTCGGTTTACAAGCACGCTTAATGTCTCAAGCGCTTCGTAAGCTTTCAGGGGCCATTAACAAATCGAAGACAATCGCGATTTTCATTAACCAAATTCGTGAAAAAGTCGGTGTTATGTTCGGGAACCCGGAAACAACTCCTGGCGGCCGTGCGTTGAAATTCTATTCTTCCGTGCGTCTTGAAGTGCGCCGTGCTGAACAGCTGAAACAAGGCAACGACGTAATGGGGAACAAAACGAAAATTAAAGTCGTGAAAAACAAGGTGGCTCCGCCGTTCCGTACAGCCGAGGTTGACATTATGTACGGAGAAGGCATTTCAAAAGAAGGCGAAATCATTGATCTAGGAACTGAACTTGATATCGTGCAAAAAAGCGGTTCATGGTACTCTTATGAAGAAGAGCGTCTTGGCCAAGGCCGTGAAAATGCAAAACAATTCCTGAAAGAAAATAAAGATATCATGCTGATGATCCAGGAGCAAATTCGCGAACATTACGGCTTGGATAATAACGGAGTAGTGCAGCAGCAAGCTGAAGAGACACAAGAAGAACTCGAATTTGAAGAATAAAAATAAAATAAGTTTCAAATGATACAAAAGGCTGAGTGAAAAACTCAGCTTTTTTGTATTTTGCAAAAAAATGATAAAAATATTGCTTTTTTTGACAACTTTTTTAGGGCTTTATTCGTCTAACAAAACGTGTGCAAAATGGAATTTATTTTGGGAGGAAAAAATGAATGACAAGCCCAACCCGCAGAAGAACTGCGAAACGCAGACGGAGAAAACTAAATAAAAGAGGAAAACTGTTGCTTGGTCTTTTAGCAGTGATGGTTTGCATTACGATTTGGAATGCTCTTCATCGAAATAGTGAAGAAAACGAACCATCTCAAGAAACTGCAGCGGTTTCAAATACCGATCAGAAAAAAGAGGTCAAAAAGAAAACTGCCAAAAAATCAGAGGAACAAATCAAAACAGTGGATCGAAATCAAAAAATCAGCAATTATTTAGAAGAGATCGGTTTCAGCGGAACAGCCATGATTGTCAGAAATGGAGAAATCGTAACAAATAAAGGTTTTGGCTATGCTGACCGTAAACACTACATTCAAAATAATCCATTGACATCTTTTTATGTCGGTTCATCACAAAAAGCGCTGATTGCAACTGCTATTTTGCAGCTAGAGGAAAAGGGGAAACTTCAGACAAGTGATCCGGTAAGTACGTATTTACCTCATTTTCCTAACGGACAAACCATTACTTTGAAGAATCTGCTTACACATACATCGGGGATAAACGGACATATTGAAGGAAACGGCGCCATTACGCCGGACGATTTAATAAAAGACATAGAACTGCAGGGAATCAAAAGTCAGCCGGGCGTATGGGACTACAAGGATTCCAACTATTCTGTTCTCGCTTATATTATTGCTGAAGTAAGCGGTGAGCCCTATGAACAGTACATAAAGAATCATATTTTTAAACCTGCGGGAATGACGCATGCAGGCTTTTACAAAACATATGAAAAAGAACCTTATCCTGCCGTCGGGTATAAGATGGAGGGCAGCAAAACAGTTACACCGTATATACCTGATCTATCCCAGCTGTATGGAGCGGGTGATATTTATATGAGCGCTATAGATATGTACAAATTTGACCAAGCGCTGATAGACGGAAAACTGTATTCGCAAAAAAGCTATGAAAAGATGTTTACGCCAGGGAGCAGCTCCACATACGGCATGGGATTTTATGTTGCTCCCGGAAGCTATTCAAACCATGGTGTTATGCCGGGCTTCAATATCTTGAACAGCTTTAGCAAATCTGGGCAAACCATTGTTATTTTGTTCTCAAACATTCAAAATAATGCTAAATTGGGCCAAGTGAACAATAAAATATACCAGCTTCTGAATCAAGAATGATTGGCGTTCTTCTTTTGGATGAATTGCATTCGGAACGTGAAAAGACGACTGGCCTGCAAACGTTAAGATGGCAAGCTTGACAAGTATTTCCGACACATTTACAATGAAGTTGTAACATTTGTTTTTTTAACATGATTGTTAAACCATTTAAACTTGACAAGGGCGATGAACACACTCATTCCCTGTGAAGGTTCTGTATGTTGAGAAAACTAGACAATGTACATGCCGACACTTTTTAAGCAACAACCAAGTTCATAGCAAGAGGAGGTGAAAGTATGACCCCAATTATGATGGTTCTCATCTCCATTTTGCTGATTCTACTCGGTTTAGTTGTTGGCTACTTTGTTCGTAAAACCATTGCCGAAGCGAAAATTGCGGGCGCACGCGGTGCAGCCGAGCAAATTCTTGAAGATGCAAAGCGTGATGCTGAAGCACTGAAAAAAGAAGCTCTGCTTGAAGCAAAGGATGAAATCCACAAACTTCGAATAGATGCTGAACAGGAAGTTCGTGAAAGACGAAATGAGCTTCAAAAACAAGAAAACCGTTTACTCCAAAAGGAGGAAAACCTTGATCGCAAACATGAGGGAATTGATAAACGGGAAGCGATGTTGGAGAAGAAAGATCATTCTCTGAATGAACGACAACAACATATTGAAGAGATGGAAAGCAAAGTGGATGAGATGATTCGTATGCAGCAGTCAGAGTTGGAACGAATTTCGAGTCTGACTCGTGATGAAGCAAAACAAATCATTCTTGAGCGGGTTGAAAACGAGCTTTCACATGACATCGCCATCATGACAAAAGAAACTGAAAACCGTGCGAAAGAAGAGGCGGATAAGAAAGCGAAAAACATTCTTTCACTCGCCTTACAGCGCTGCGCAGCGGACCACGTTGCCGAAACAACGGTATCAGTTGTCAATCTTCCAAATGATGAGATGAAAGGACGTATCATCGGACGGGAAGGGCGTAACATTCGTACGCTTGAAACGCTGACAGGAATTGACCTGATTATTGATGATACGCCTGAAGCTGTCATTCTTTCCGGATTTGATCCGATCAGACGTGAGACAGCCAGAATTGCTCTTGATAAACTCGTTCAGGATGGCCGTATTCATCCGGCACGGATTGAAGAAATGGTTGAAAAATCTCGCCGCGAGGTCGATGACTATATTCGTGAGATGGGTGAGCAAACGACATTTGAGGTTGGCGTTCACGGCCTCCACCCAGATCTCATCAAGATCCTCGGCCGCTTAAAGTTCCGTACAAGCTACGGTCAAAATGTGCTTAAGCATTCCATGGAAGTCGCATTCTTGGCCGGTCTAATGGCATCGGAGCTTGGTGAAGACGCAAAGCTTGCTAAACGTGCGGGTCTTCTTCACGACATCGGGAAAGCAATTGACCATGAAGTAGAAGGAAGCCACGTTGAAATCGGGGTAGAGCTTGCGACCAAATATAAAGAGCACCCAGTCGTGATTAACAGTATTGCATCACACCACGGGGATGAGGAGCCGACTTCCATTATCGCTGTGCTGGTAGCTGCAGCAGATGCGCTTTCCGCTGCAAGACCTGGCGCAAGAAGTGAGACGCTCGAGAATTATATTCGAAGACTTGAAAAACTCGAAGAAATTTCTGAGTCCTACGAAGGTGTTGAAAAATCATTTGCCATTCAGGCTGGACGCGAAGTGCGTATTATGGTGAAGCCGGATTCAATTAATGATCTTGAGGCTCATCGACTGGCGCGAGATATCCGCAAGCGAATTGAGGACGAGCTCGATTATCCAGGTCATATTAAGGTGACAGTAATCAGAGAGACTCGAGCCGTAGAGTATGCAAAATAAAGTGATGCGCTAAGCATCACTTTATTTTTTTGACGGCAAGGAATTTTCAAGAAGAAAGGATTTACAAAATGAGAATTTTATTTATCGGAGATGTTGTCGGTTCACCGGGCCGTGACATGGTCAAAGAATATGTACCAAAGCTAAAAACAAAATATAAGCCTCACTTTACCATTATTAATGGTGAAAACGCCGCACATGGAAAAGGCCTGACGGAAAAAATTTATCACAGCTTAATCCAGTCCGGCGCAGATGCAATCACAATGGGGAACCACACATGGGACAAAAAAGAAATATTTGATTTTATAGATGACGTTCCGAACTTGGTTCGCCCGGCAAACTTTCCTGAAGGAACACCGGGGAAAGGGATCACATATGTGAAAGCAAACGGCAAAGAACTAGCAGTCATTAATTTGCAGGGACGTACGTTTTTGCCGCCGCTTGATGACCCGTTTTTAAAAGCGGACGAATTGATCGCAGAAGCTGCGAAAAGAACACCGTACATTTTTATCGACTTTCATGCCGAAGCGACAAGTGAAAAGCTCGCACTTGGCTGGTACACGGATGGGAGGGCGTCGGCTGTAGTAGGAACTCATACACACGTGCAAACAGCGGATAACCGCATTTTGCCGAAGGGAACGGCATATATTACTGATGTGGGAATGACTGGCCCGTATGACGGTATACTGGGGATGGACAGAGAGACGATTATTAAGCGATTCAAAACGAACCTTCCAGTCCGGTTTACTGTCGCTGAAGGAAAAACAACGCTCAGCGGAGTTGTCATTGACATTGACGATCAAACGAAAAAAGCCGTGAAAATTGAGCGTATTTTAATCAACGATGATCACATGTTCTTTGAATAGTTGAACATATGGTTATTTTATAAAAATATTAAAAAGAAAAGCAGGAATATAGCAACTCCTTAGTGAATATAGTAAAAATGGAAGGTAGCCCGCTATTTTTGAAAAGCATTGTGGGGATGGCTTTTTGGATAGCAACATCTAATAATGATTGTTCTAATGAACACTCACTTATCCATTGTAAAACTAAGGGGGAGCAGAAATGGAAATCTTAAAAGTTTCAGCAAAATCGAGTCCAAATTCAGTGGCAGGTGCACTTGCAGGCGTGTTGAGAGAGCGAGGAGCCGCCGAGATTCAAGCGATCGGAGCGGGTGCATTAAACCAGGCTGTAAAAGCTGTGGCGATTGCCAGGGGATTTGTGGCGCCTAGCGGCGTTGATTTGATTTGTATTCCGGCTTTTACAGATATTCAAATCGATGGGGAAGAAAGAACAGCGATTAAATTAATCGTGGAGCCTCGCTAAAAACAAATAAAGCATTCTCAACCTGTTTGCGTAATGCAAACAGGTTGTTTTTCATTTATTGGGATATTTTCTCCCGATAGTATTTTTAGCACATAAATGAGCGAATATACAAAATCAAAAATGAGCTAAAACGTTTCAAAAAAAATTCCGCCCATTTTTCAAGACAGATACTTTTGTCCTTCTGGAGAAGACAGTGCTGTTTACGCTTATTCCATATCATGGTACAATCCGAATATAACAAGAATTTTTCAAGGAGGATTGTACATGCAGAGTGGAAAGATGAAAGCTCTAATGAAAAAGGACGGGGCGTTCGGTGCTGTGCTGACTGAAGTTCCCATTCCTGAGATTGATAAACATGAAGTCCTCATAAAAGTGAAAGCCGCTTCCATATGCGGCACGGATGTCCACATTTATAATTGGGATCAATGGGCACGTCAGAGAATCAAAACACCCTATGTTTTCGGCCATGAGTTCAGCGGCATCGTAGAGGACGTGGGAGAGAATGTCAGTAGTGTAAAAGTGGGAGAGTATGTGTCTGCGGAAACACACATTGTCTGTGGTGAATGTGTCCCTTGCCTAACAGGAAAATCTCATGTGTGTACCAATACTGCTATAATCGGAGTGGACACGGCAGGCTGTTTTGCGGAGTATGTAAAAGTTCCAGCTGATAACATTTGGAGAAATCCCGCTGATATGGACCCGTCGATTGCTTCCATTCAAGAGCCTTTAGGAAATGCAGTTCATACCGTACTCGAGAGCCAGCCTGCAGGAGGAACGACTGCAGTCATTGGATGCGGACCGATTGGTCTTATGGCTGTTGCGGTTGCAAAAGCAGCAGGAGCTTCTCAGGTGATAGCGATTGATAAGAATGAATACAGGCTGAGGCTTGCAAAACAAATGGGAGCGACTTGTACTGTTTCTATTGAAAAAGAAGACCCGCTCAAAATTGTAAGCGCTTTAACGAGTGGGGAAGGAGCAGATCTTGTTTGTGAGATGTCGGGCCATCCCTCAGCGATTGCCCAAGGTCTTGCGATGGCTGCGAATGGCGGGAGATTTCATATTCTCAGCTTGCCGGAACATCCGGTGACAATTGATTTGACGAATAAAGTGGTATTTAAAGGGCTTACCATCCAAGGAATCACAGGAAGAAAAATGTTTTCAACATGGCGCCAGGTGTCTCAGTTGATCAGTTCAAACGTGATCGATCTTGAACCTGTTATTACCCATCAGTTTCCGTTAGAGGAGTTTGAAAAAGGTTTCGAACTGATGAGAAGCGGGCAGTGCGGAAAAGTAATTTTAATTCCATAAAGGGGGATAAACATGACGAAGGAATTTGAGTTTTTAAAAGCAGAGCTTGATAGAATGAAAGAAAACCATACATGGCAAGACATAAAACAGCTTGAATCTATGCAGGGCCCATCTGTCACAGTGAATCACCAAAAAGTCATTCAGCTATCTTCTAATAATTACCTCGGATTCACTTCACATCCTAGACTCATCAACGCCGCACAGGAGGCCGTTCAGCAGTATGGAGCCGGCACCGGATCAGTGAGAACGATTGCCGGTACATTTACAATGCATCAAGAGCTTGAGAAAAAGCTGGCAGCCTTTAAAAAAACGGAGGCGGCACTTGTATTCCAATCAGGCTTCACAACAAACCAAGGCGTACTTTCAAGTATTCTATCAAAAGAGGACATTGTCATCTCAGATGAATTGAACCATGCCTCTATTATTGACGGAATTCGGCTGACAAAGGCGGATAAAAAGGTGTATCAGCACGTCAATATGAGTGATTTAGAGCGGGTGCTGAGAAAGTCAATGAATTATCGGATGCGTCTGATTGTGACAGACGGCGTATTTTCCATGGATGGCAACATAGCTCCTTTGCCTGATATTGTAGAGCTCGCTGAGAAATATGACGCATTTGTGATGGTGGATGACGCCCATGCATCCGGAGTACTTGGCGAAAACGGCAGGGGAACGGTGAATCACTTCGGTCTTGACGGCAGAGTTCATATTCAGGTCGGAACATTAAGCAAGGCAATCGGAGTGCTCGGCGGCTACGCTGCAGGTTCAAAGGTGCTGATCGATTATTTGCGCCATAAAGGCCGTCCATTTTTATTCAGCACATCTCATCCGCCGGCTGTCACTGCAGCTTGTATGGAAGCGATTGATGTCTTGCTTGAAGAGCCGGAGCATATGGAGCGCTTGTGGGAGAATACTGCCTATTTTAAAGCAATGCTTGTGAAAATGGGTTTGACTCTCACAGAGAGTCAAACGCCGATTCTTCCTATTTTAATAGGTGATGAAGGTGTGGCAAAGCAATTTTCAGATCAGCTCCTTTCTCACGGTGTTTTTGCCCAAAGTATCGTTTTCCCGACTGTAGCAAAGGGAAAAGCCAGAATTCGCACGATTATAACAGCTGAGCACACCAAAGATGAACTGGATCAGGCGCTTGATGTCATCGAAAAGACGGCAAAGGAGCTCCAGCTATTGTAACAAGAGGAAGAGTTTACTCTTCCTCTTTTGATTCCTTATTGATTATTATTCTCAATGAGTGTACAATGATAGGTTGCCAGTTGTGCAGAGCTTCAATAACCTTTATACTGAAGGGTGGAAGTTTGGTTTGAAAGGAGAAAATATGACATGAATGAAAAACAAAAATTAGAGAGCGGACAAGTTAATCCATCGGACAAAAAATCCGAGAAGGATTACAGCAAATACTTTGAAGCTGTTTACATTCCGCCTTCTTTAAAAGACGCGAAAAAACGAGGCAAGGAAGCCGTTACTTATCATAATG
Source organism: Bacillus sp. FSL R5-0603 (assembly GCF_038050295.1). Taxonomy (NCBI): domain Bacteria; kingdom Bacillati; phylum Bacillota; class Bacilli; order Caryophanales; family Bacillaceae; genus Bacillus; species Bacillus sp. FSL R5-0603. The sequence continues at coordinate 1,673,423 of NZ_JBBOYP010000001.1, forward strand.
ACTTTAAAATTTCTGAACAATTTAAAGGATTGGGAGACGGAAGAAAGTTCTATATCCGTACGTACGGCTGCCAAATGAATGAACACGATACAGAGGTTATGGCAGGGATCTTTATGGCGCTCGGTTACGAAGCGACAAACTCTGTTGACGATGCCAATGTCATTTTGTTAAATACATGTGCAATCCGTGAAAATGCTGAAAACAAGGTGTTTGGTGAGCTCGGACACTTAAAAGCACTGAAAAAAAACAATCCCGATCTGATTTTAGGCGTGTGCGGCTGTATGTCCCAAGAGGAATCAGTCGTGAACCGTATTTTGAAAAAACATCCGTTTGTCGATATGATTTTCGGAACGCATAACATTCATCGCCTGCCGGAGCTTTTGTCAGAAGCATACCTTTCAAAAGAAATGGTTGTAGAAGTTTGGTCTAAGGAAGGGGACGTTATTGAAAACCTTCCGAAAGTCCGAAATGGAAAAATTAAGGGCTGGGTCAATATCATGTACGGCTGTGACAAATTCTGTACGTATTGCATTGTGCCTTACACACGCGGGAAAGAAAGAAGCCGCCGCCCTGAGGATATCATTCAGGAAGTGAGAAGGCTTGCAAGTGAAGGCTATAAGGAAATTACTCTGTTAGGCCAAAACGTAAACGCGTATGGAAAAGACTTTGAAGATATGACGTACGGACTTGGTGATTTGATGGATGAACTGAGAAAAATCGATATCCCGAGAATCCGTTTTACAACGAGTCATCCGCGCGACTTTGACGACCGCCTCATTGAAGTGCTGGCAAAAGGCGGAAATCTGCTTGATCACATTCATCTTCCGGTTCAATCAGGAAGCTCAGAAGTTCTGAAGCTGATGGCCCGCAAATATGACAGAGAGCGTTACATGGAGCTGGTGCGAAAAATAAAGACAGCGATGCCGAACGCTTCTTTGACAACGGACATTATCGTCGGATTTCCAAATGAAACGGACGAACAGTTTGAAGAAACGCTTTCTCTATACCGTGAAGTGGAGTTTGACAGCGCCTATACGTTCATTTACTCTCCGCGTGAGGGCACTCCGGCTGCTAAGATGAAAGATAATGTACCGATGCGTGTGAAAAAAGAACGCCTGCAGCGTCTAAACGCACTGGTGAATGAAATTTCTGCTAAAAAAATGAAGGAATACGAAGGCAAGGTTGTCGAAGTATTAGTTGAGGGTGAAAGCAAAAATAACCCTGATATTCTTGCCGGCTATACGGAAAAAAGCAAGCTTGTCAATTTCAAAGGGCCGAAGGAAGCCATCGGCAAAATCGTCCGCGTGAAAATCCAGCAAGCGAAAACATGGTCGCTTGACGGAGAAATGGTAGGAGAAGCAATCGAGGTGAAATAAGATGACGCTCTACTCAAAAAAAGACATTGTGCAGCAGGCACGAAACCTTGCAAAAATGATTTCTGAAACAGAAGAGGTTGATTTTTTCAAACGGGCTGAAGCGCAAATCAATGAGAATGACAAAGTGTCCACAATCGTTAATCAGATTAAAGCCCTGCAAAAGCAGGCTGTCAATCTGAAGCATTATGAAAAGCATGAAGCGCTCAAACAAGTAGAAGCAAAAATTGACGCGCTGCAAGAAGAGCTTGAAGAGATTCCTGTTATCCAGGAATTCAGAGACTCGCAGATGGAAGTAAATGACCTATTGCAGCTCGTTGCACACACCATTTCCAACCAAGTCACAAATGAAATCATCACATCAACCGGAGGCGACCTGCTGAAAGGGGAAACCGGTTCAAAGGTGAAGCATTCAAATAACAGCTGTTCTCTCTAAACACGGTGCCTTTACAGGCCCGTGTTTTTTTATCATTTGTGCGGTTAAAAATGAACTAAATAATCTATGTACTAAATGTTCAATTGGTTATTCTGTGCTCAGCCGCGTATAAACTTTATCGCACTTATAAGTAAAGTTTCTAGGCACCCCTGCATACAATGGAACAGAAACTTTGTATTTTTATATTTTATTTATAAAAATGCACACTAGACAAATGCCCAGCATAAGATAACACGAAGAAGAACAAGGAGGCATGCCGGAATGTCTGAATACAGGGAAATTATTACGAAGGCAGTAGTAGCGAAAGGCCGAAAATTCACCCAATGCACCAACACCATCTCGCCTGAGAAAAAACCGAGCAGCATTTTGGGTGGTTGGATTATTAACCACAAGTATGACGCTGAAAAAATTGGAAAAACGGTAGAAATTGAAGGGTATTATGATATAAACGTATGGTACTCTTATGCGGACAACACAAAGACAGAGGTTGTCACAGAACGGGTAAAATATGTAGATGTCATTAAACTCAGATACAGAGACAATAATTACTTAGATGATGAGCATGAAGTGATTGCCAAAGTGCTTCAGCAGCCAAACTGCCTTGAAGTGACCATTTCGCCGAATGGAAATAAAATCGTTGTGCAGGCAGAAAGAGAATTTTTGGCGGAAGTGGTAGGGGAAACAAAGGTAGTTGTTGAGGTCAATCCTGACTGGGAAGAGGATGACGAGGAAGATTGGGAAGATGAGCTTGATGAAGAGCTTGAAGACATCAACCCGGAGTTTTTAGTGGGAGATCCTGAAGAATAAAAAAGGGACTAGGGGAGACAGTACCCCCAAGTCTCTTTTTTATATTGATATATCATTCTTTTATCACTTTTTGTTTATGTTATAATGAAGGTTGGAAAATAGAAACGTTGATACATAGTGAGGGATTAAACAATGGCCGGTTATACGCCTATGATACAGCAATATTTAAAAATAAAGGCAGAGCACCAGGATGCCTTTTTATTTTTTCGCCTGGGTGATTTTTACGAAATGTTTTTTGAGGACGCCAAAAAAGCGTCACAGGAGCTGGAAATTACGTTAACGAGCAGAGACGGCGGTGCGGCTGAAAAAATACCGATGTGCGGTGTGCCGTATCATTCTGCTTCCGCGTATATCGAACAGCTTATTAAAAAAGGATACAAAGTGGCGATCTGTGAACAGACGGAAGATCCGAAAGCTGCAAAGGGCGTTGTGAAAAGAGAAGTGGTTCAGCTGATTACGCCCGGAACTGTAATGGACGGCAAAGGCATCCATGAATCGGAAAATAATTTTATCGCATCTGTTTCAGCCTGCTCGAACGGATACGGACTTGCGCTGTCTGATTTAACAACGGGAGAAAATTTGGCTGTTTTGATTGAACGGCTTGAAGACGTCATATCAGAAATTTATTCAGTCGGCGCACGGGAAATCGTGGTTTCAGGAAGCTTGGATGCCGATACAGTGGCACAGCTGAGAGAGCGGTGCGGTGCAACGATTTCAATTGAAGACGGAGAAACAGACGAACACGTAACGATCATTGAGCACTTAAATAATGAAGATATAACAAAAACATTTATGCGCTTATATACGTATCTGAAAAGAACCCAAAAGCGCAGCCTTGATCATCTTCAGCCCGTGCAGGTGTATGAGCTTGAGGAAGCGATGAAAATTGACTTGTACTCAAAGCGTAATCTGGAGCTGACCGAAACGATCCGTTCAAAAAATAAAAAAGGCTCCCTTTTGTGGCTGCTGGATGAAACAAAAACGGCAATGGGAGGCCGGCTGCTTAAACAGTGGATTGACCGGCCGCTTATCAGAGTCAATCAAATCGAAGAGCGCCAAGAAATGGTGGAAACATTGATGTCCCATTTCTTTGAACGGGAAGAACTGCGTGAACGTTTAAAAGAAGTATATGACTTAGAACGCCTTGCCGGACGCGTTGCATTCGGAAATGTCAATGCCCGGGATTTGATTCAGCTGAAGGAATCGTTAAAGCAGGTTCCTGGCATCAAACAGCTGGTTGCTTCACTGGCTCATGACAAGGCCAAGGAACGTGCAAAGCGCATTGACCCTTGCGGGGATGTACTTGAACTGCTGGAAGAAGCGCTGTACGAAAACCCTCCTTTATCGGTAAAAGAAGGGAACCTGATTAAAGATGGTTATAATCAAAAGCTTGATGAATATCGTGATGCAAGCAGAAACGGAAAAGACTGGATTGCCCGCCTGGAACAGCAGGAGCGGGAATACACAGGCATTCGCTCTTTAAAGGTTGGCTTTAATAAAGTTTTCGGTTATTACATTGAAGTGACAAAAGCAAATTTGCACTTGCTTGAGGAAGGGCGTTATGAGCGGAAGCAGACGTTAACCAATGCAGAGCGCTACATTACACCTGAATTAAAAGAAAAAGAAGCGCTCATTTTAGAGGCGGAAAATAACATCTGTGAGCTGGAGTACGAGCTGTTTACCGAGCTGCGCGAGAAAGTGAAGCAGTATATTCCGCGGCTACAGCAGCTTGCAAAACAGATGAGCGAGCTGGACGCACTGCAATGCTTTGCGACAATCAGTGAAAATCGTCACTACACGAAACCGGAGTTCTCTAAAGATGAAGTCGAAGTGATTGAAGGCAGACACCCGGTTGTTGAAAAAGTCATGGACAGCCAGGAATATGTCCCGAACAACTGTATGATGGGCGATAACAGACAAATGCTTCTCATTACAGGTCCAAACATGTCAGGGAAAAGCACGTATATGAGACAAATCGCGCTCATTTCCATTATGGCGCAAATCGGCTGCTTTGTACCCGCGAAAAAAGCGGTGCTTCCGATTTTTGATCAAATTTTTACGCGAATCGGCGCTGCAGATGATTTGATTTCCGGACAAAGTACATTTATGGTAGAAATGCTTGAAGCGAAAAATGCGATTGTCAACGCGACGAAAAACAGCCTCATTCTGTTTGATGAAATCGGGCGGGGAACGTCCACTTATGACGGCATGGCGCTGGCACAGGCGATTATTGAATATGTTCACGATCATATCGGCGCCAAGACGCTGTTCAGCACACACTATCACGAGCTGACCGTTCTTGAGGACAAGCTGCCCCAGCTGAAAAACGTTCATGTTCGCGCTGAAGAATATAACGGAACGGTTGTCTTTCTTCATCAAATTAAAGAAGGTGCCGCTGATAAAAGCTATGGTATCCATGTAGCTCAGCTTGCCGAACTGCCGGGAGATCTGATTGCGCGCGCTCAAGATATTTTAAAAGAGCTTGAGCATTCAGGAAACAAACCGGAAGTGCCGATGCAGAAACCTCAGGTGAAAGAAAAGCCGGCACAGCTGTCCTTTTTTGACGAAGCGGAAAAGCCGGCTGAAACACCAAAGCTTTCAAAAAAAGAAAAGCAAGTGATCGATGCTTTCAAATCACTTAATATACTGGATATGACACCGCTTGAAGCGATGAATGAAATGTACAAGCTGCAAAAGAAATTACATTAAAACGGGGTGATGAATGTGGCAAAAGTCATCCAGCTGTCAGATGAGCTTTCAAATAAAATAGCGGCGGGCGAGGTTGTGGAACGGCCCGCCTCAGTCGTCAAAGAATTGGTGGAAAATGCGATCGACGCTGACAGCACAGTCATTGAAATCGATATTGAGGAAGCAGGCCTTGCATCCATTCGGGTCTTGGATAACGGCGAAGGGATGGAGAATGAAGATTGCAAGCGAGCTTTCCGCCGCCACGCAACGAGTAAAATAAAAGATGAAAATGATTTATTCAGGGTGAGAACGCTCGGTTTCAGGGGAGAAGCCCTGCCGAGTATCGCGTCAGTCTCTCATCTGGAGATTACAACAAGCACTGGTGAAGGAGCTGGGACGAAGCTCGTCCTCCAAGGAGGAAACATCATTTCCGAATCGCGTTCCTCAAGCAGGAAGGGAACTGAAATTGTCGTTTCCAACCTGTTTTTTAACACACCGGCCCGTTTGAAATATATGAAAACCGTTCATACAGAGCTTGGAAACATTACAGATGTGGTTAACCGTATTGCTCTGGCGCATCCAGAGGTATCGATTCGCCTGCGCCATCATGGGAAAAACCTGCTTCAAACGAACGGAAACGGAGATGTGCGCCATGTACTGGCAGCGATTTACGGCACGGCTGTCGCCAAAAAAATGCTTCCGCTGCATGTGAGCTCTTTGGATTTTGAAGTAAAGGGATATATCGCCCTCCCAGAGATTACACGGGCGTCGAGAAACTATATGTCGTCTGTGGTCAATGGCCGTTACATTAAAAATTTCCCGCTCGTCAAAGCGGTTCATGAAGGCTATCATACGCTTCTGCCGATCGGACGCCATCCAATTACCTTTATAGAAATTACGATGGACCCGATTTTAGTCGATGTCAACGTGCATCCATCGAAGCTTGAGGTCCGGCTCAGCAAGGAAACAGAGCTTCATGACTTAATTCGTGACGGAATTAAAGATGTATTTAAACAGCAGCAGCTGATTCCGAGTGCCCAGCTCCCGAAAAAATCGGCACCTGTTATCAAAAATGAGCAGCAGTTCATAACCTTTGATGAAAAGCCTCCGGAAAAAAAAGTTCCGGAAAAATCGACTGCGTCATCTTATTCACCAATGAAGCTCAGCTCAGTCGTGAAAGAGCCGATTGATGCGGAGGAAGAATTGCCTCCTCTCCAATTTGATGCTCCACCTATCGTTGATCAGAAACAAACCCTTGAGGTGTCCGATGTTTCAGAAGAACAGCCTGAAACATTTGAGCAGGAATGCCATGAGGAACAGCAGCAGCCAGCGTCTGATCGGGTTCCAATTATGTACCCGATCGGCCAGATGCACGGGACTTATATATTGGCACAAAACGAAAACGGCCTGTATATTATCGACCAGCACGCCGCCCAAGAACGTATTAAATATGAGTACTTTCGTGAAAAGGTGGGGGAGGTTGAGCCTGAGGTGCAAGATATGATTGTACCGCTGACGTTCCACTACTCCACAAATGAGGCTTTGATTATTGAACAGCACAAACAAGAGCTCGAAAGCGTCGGTGTCTTTTTAGAGTCATTCGGCTCTAACAGTTACATCGTCCGTTGCCACCCGGCCTGGTTTCCAAAGGGAGAAGAAGCAGAGCTTATAGAAGAAATCATTCAGCAGGTGCTCGACTCCAAAAATATAGATATTAAAAAACTCCGCGAGGAAGCGGCGATTATGATGAGCTGCAAAGGCTCCATCAAAGCAAATCGCCACCTCAGAAACGATGAAATCAAAGCGCTTCTGGACGACCTCCGAAGCACATCAGACCCATTTACATGCCCGCACGGCCGCCCGATCATCATTCACCACTCGACATATGAGATGGAAAAGATGTTCAAACGCGTGATGTAGCGGGGGTGGTAGGCATTGATCCATTCTCTGAATGGATCAATGCTTTTTTTGTACTCCTTCGAGTGTCAGATTATAAGAAACGGTTGTAAACGTGTGAGCAGTGTTAACGCATTATACTTCATGGTTCCTCCGTATAACGAAATTTCCATTTACAGGCAATTGGGATTAATGTATATTTTGGGTGAGGGGGTGGAAACATATGGCATGTGGTCCGAAGATCATTATCTTTTTGGATGAACTTGATGATCCAAATGTAAGAATCATTTTAGAATGCAGAATTTAAATTACGACATTGTGTTTTGCTCCCTGTTCGTGTGAACAGGGAGATTTTTTCGTTTATATAACTGGTGATGTCCAAATATAGGGTGTTATGAATTTTCCATATCTGCCATCGGCTTTAAGCTGCTTCTCTATTAGGCTGGTTATCAAAAGCAAGTTCAATGAAAGCCATGAAAGCTGATATCACAACAAGCAAGACATCTGGAATATAAATAGACTGCATAAAGTAATCTGCAAAACAGATCGTTATAAGATTGCTGATAAAATACAGTATAAAAGCAAAAAGTGCAGTCTTTTTCAATGAAAGTGATTTTGCCAAAATGATAGAGATAATCTTTGTGAGTGGGTCTATGATTAATCCTACAGCAAAGCAGGCTAAAATAAATAAAGCTAATGTTTGATTGGAAGCGTATGTGATGCCAAGTATGGAGAACAAGCCTTTCATCCCGAAGAAAAAGCCGCCGAAGATGACTGCAAGCGCAATGGCCGCGATAAAAGTGATAGATACAATTCCGATTAATTTTGATCTCAAGTTAAAATCTTTAGAGTGCTCGTTCTGTTCTTTTTGGTTCAAGTATGACACTCCCTTCACCTGCTTACTCATACAACAGTTACCCTTGAATCAGCCCAAAATATCTATAAGTCTATTTTCTAACGAAAATAGTATAGCATATTTTAACAAAACCAAAAAAGGTCCTTTCCACTAGGGAAGGGCCTTTTTCTTCATGTTAACTCCTGAGATTCGCCGAAGCTTTCTCTTTTTTTGGCCAAATAAAATAGCTGGCTGTAATGAGAAAGTCAATGCCTATAATGACAGTCCACAGTTTAAGAATGCCGCTCAATGCCTCGGTTCGGGCATAGTCATTGATAAAATAGATCATCCCTGCCAATAGTCCCGCACCAATTAAGTAGGCCAGCACATGTCTTAGCCAGCCTTTCGCACCGTGCTTGGCATGATCCATTCCAAAACGTTTCAGCGGTTTTGCGCCTTTTTTTGTCACATAATATTGAAATTTTTCATCTGCCCATTGAATCATTTGTTTCCCATAAGCGATCGATATACCGATGTAAACAGCTGCAATCCCATGGGCTGCGGTCGCTGAGGCTCCGCGGTAAAGGTCCACACCAGTTGCCGCTAACAAGATCAAATCGATAACGGGAGTTAAGGCAAGGAATAGCAGTCCTAATGTATGTCGTTTGAATACGTAGCGTACAGCAAGCCCCAAAACAATGACAACCCAAAACGCAATTTCACAGAAAACAATCATCCATGCGATACCGTTCAATCCATTCCCCTCTTTTCAATACAGTTGTATTATTTAAATAATATGTTACCATCTTTGTTTTTGTAACACAACTGTATTATAAAAATTGCTCTCTCATTTTTTTCTTGTTACAATAAAGCTATGCCAAAACAAATTGATCATGAGAAAAGAAGAAAACAAATTGCAGAAGCAACGTGGCGCGTCATTTTAGAACGAGGGATGGAAGGAGCATCAGCCAGAAATATTGCAAAGGAAGCAGGATTGTCATTAGGTGCGCTGCGCCATTATTTCTCTACACAAGATGAATTGCTTGCTTTTGCAATGAAACTTGTCCAAGAAAAGGTGACGGCCCGAATTAAGGACATTGCAGTGAGGGATTTGCTCCCTAAAGAAAAAGTGTTGCAAATGTTGCTTGAAATGGTCCCAACGAATGAAGAAACGATTAGAGAGATGGAGGTTTGGTTTGCTTTTACTGCTTACGCCAGACATAAAAAGGATATGTTTGATGCGAATCATGACGGGATTTTCAGCGGCATGCGGAATCTGATTGCCTATTTAGATGAATCCGATTTACTGAAGCAGAATGCTGATAAAGACATTGAAGCTGAGAGACTTTACGCGCTTGTTGACGGCTTGGCTTTACATGCCATGCTTGACCCTGTGCGAGTGAATAAAGACCGAATTAAGCGGGTCATTATGCAGCATGTAGAGTCAATTTGCGTGGAAGATACACGTGAGACACAAAAACGACATCCTTAAGGCACTAGTGCGAAAAGCGATTCTTGTTGGGCATGCGTCCAAAAGAGTCGCTTTTTTATATTCAAAGAACAAGGATCTCTGAAAAAAATGGAAAACAATCATGCTGTTTGGTAAAGTGGAATGAAAGACGGACTGAGGGATGAACACTGGTCCATCGTTTAAGAACTTTACATGATAGGGATGGTATAAATGAATCTTACTTACAAGGTGCATCCAATTAAAACAAGGTATCAGGGCTGGACGAATTATTGCTATATCATTGAAGATATTGTAAGCAGATCTGCAATTGTTGTTGATCCCTCATGGGAATTGAGTAAGATAACCACTACACTTTCTGAACTCGAAGCGGAATTAAAGGCAGTCGCATTGACACACTCTCATTATGATCATGTAAATCTGGTAGACCCGCTGACGAAGATGTTTAACGCTCAAGTTTATATGTCAAAAAAAGAAATTGATTATTATCAATTCCGATGCAGAAATTTAATTAGCCTAGATGATCATCAGACAATCAGCATAGGAAACACAAGAGCACAATGCCTTCTCACACCAGGGCATACAGCTGGCGGAATGTGTTATTTGTTTTCTGAGAGTATTTTTACCGGAGATACGGTGTTTACAGAAGGGTGCGGCATATGTGAGGATGATGGCAGCTCTGCGGAAGAGATGTTTGATAGTATTCAAAGAATAAAGTCGGAGGTTTCACCCCATGTACGGGTGTATCCTGGTCACTCATTTGGCAAATCGCCCGGCCATTCGATAAAGGATCTTTATCAGCATAATATTTACTTTCAAATTGATAAGAAAGAATATTTTGTGAAATTTCGCACTCGTAAAAACCAAAAAGGTATTTTTGATTTTAAATAATCCTTCTGAATCTATTATCCTATTTTTCTTCGAATATCTAAATGATTTTTATTTTCGAAAATGATTACATAGAAGGGTGTTATTTATTTTGAAAACTCATTTGAAAGAAAATGAAGCGCATTATCATGATATGGCGCCCTATACGTAATCCGGGTCTTTTTTCTTATGTTCTGTTATATCTCCTGATCCTTTATTCCTCAATGGAAAAAAGCAGAAAAACAATCGAGCAAACTGTAGGAAAAATTAACTTGACGGATAATATTTACAGAGGTTACCATCAACATGAACATGCTACTATTTATCCGGTCATCACTATTATAAAATCATACAGAAGTGAAAGACATCTACTAATCGGAAGGGTGGCTTTGAGAGAATGATCACATATGTTTTTCCAGGTCAGGGTTCACAAAAACAGGGAATGGGCAGCGGCCTATTCGATGAATTTAAAGAACTGACGGATCAGGCAGATGAGATCTTAGGATATTCTATCAAACGTCTTTGCCTGGAAAATCCTTATTCCAATTTAAACAAAACGCAATTTACTCAGCCGGCGTTATATGTGGTAAACGCACTAAGCTATCTGAAAAAAATCAAGGATGAAGAAGTTAAACCTGACTTTGTCGCCGGGCACAGCTTGGGTGAATACAATGCGTTATTTGCAGCTGAAGCCTTTGATTTTAAGACAGGTTTACAGCTTGTCAGAAAAAGAGGCGAACTGATGAGTCTGATAAGCAACGGCGGTATGGCAGCTGTTATGGGACTAAATGAAGAGCAGGTTGCAAAGGCTCTGAAAGAATATCATTTACATGATGTTGATATCGCTAATGTGAATGCCCCATATCAAATTGTAATTTCAGGAAAAAAAGAGGAGATTGAAAAAGCCGCATCTCTTTTTGAAACGATGACTGAAGTTACAATGGTACTCCCCTTAAACGTAAGCGGCGCGTTTCATTCCAGATACATGAATAAGGCAAAAGAAGAATTTGAGGAGTTCCTTCATGCCTTTTATTTTTCGCCTCCGTCTATCCCGGTTATTTCTAATGTGTATGCCAAACCGTATACATACGAATTCATGAAACAGACGCTGGCTGATCAAATTAATCATTCAGTGAAATGGACTGACAGCATAAGATACTTAATGAAAAAAGGCCATATGGAGTTTGAGGAGGTAGGGCCTGGAAATGTTTTAACTGGGTTAATTCATCGCATAAAGAAAGATGCGGAAGCAATGCCCCGCTAAAGCATTTGCCCCTATGGCCGTGTACCTCATCAATCAGGTCTAAACACAGATTTCCTTTCATTTAAGGTATAAAGTTTTAAGGATTCAATCGTTCGATTGACACTGTTTCTAATTGAATAACTTTATATACTGTTACATAAAGAGGCTGATAAATTAAGTTAGACATTTGAACTATGTCAGCCGGTCTGTCAAACCATCGCTCCCACATCTAGATGGTCCATTTTTTAACCGCACCCACCAATCATAGAGTCGATGTTTTTTGCTGATCCTGTTATCATGTTACATCAATTTTGAGATATCAACATCCATCTACGATCACGTCATAAATGAACCGCATCCAGAGCACCAATAGCAATCCTTCCAAGTTGAATCTCCTTTACTTTTCACATATGTCTTTTCCATTTATTAATTTCATTTCAATCGCTGCTATGTGCTTTTACAACATACATGGAAATAAGAAATCCAATAGCCGTCATAAATATAAAAAAAGAAGGTTATACACATGAAAGAACCGCTTGTTTTTATGTTTTCCGGGCAAGGTTCCCAATACTATCACATGGGGAAAGAACTATTTAAGGAAAATACCGTGTTTCGCCAATCAATGCTTGAAATGGATGCCATTGCAGCACGGCGAATCCGCACATCCATTGTTGAAGAAATCTACCATCAAGATAAACGTGTGTCAGATCCGTTTGACAGTATTCTTTTTTCTCACCCCGCCATTTTTATGATCGAGTATTCCTTATATAAGGTTTTGGAAGACAGGGGAATTTATCCTGATTACGTATTAGGATCAAGTCTGGGAGAATTCGCAGCAGCGGCAGTTTCTGGTGTGTCAGACGCAGAGGATATACTGGATTGCATACTTGAACAGGCTATTATCATCCAAAATTCCTGCGATAAAGGAAAAATGCTGGCCATTCTTGACAAACCGCAATTGCTGAATGATCATCATCAACTGTTTGGAAATAGTGAACTCATTTCTATCAATTATGATTCGCACTTCGTCATTTCTGGTGAAGAAGATCATATAAGGAGGATTATGGAGGATTTAAAGGAGAAGCAGATTCTTTGCCAGCTGCTTCCTGTGTCCTATGCCTTTCATTCTTCGCTTATTGATCCGGCAGAGAGTGCCTATGCAGAATTTTTAAGATCAAAATCTTTTAAAAAACCGTCAATACCGATTGTATCGAGCTTAACGGGAAGCTGCCTTCACGTAATGGACGAGAATTTCTTTTGGAATGCGGTCAGAAAGCCAATGATGTTTCGTGAAGCGATTCGATATTTGGAAAGCCAGCATGCATGCAAGTTTATCGATTTAGGGCCATCCGGCACCTTAGCTGCTTTTGTGAAACAGCTGATTCCGGGTGATTCAGCTGACCGTTGCTGCTCAATCATAACACCATTTCATCAGGAGCTGAAAAATCTGAATACGGTTGAGTATTTCCGTACACCAGAAAGGAAGTTTACAAGATGATTACATATGTCTTTCCAGGGCAAGGCTCCCAGCAAAAGGGGATGGGACAAGGCCTATTTGAACAATATCAGCATTTGACTGATCAAGCAGATCAAATATTGGGCTATTCAATAGAGAAGCTATGTACCGAAAAATCATATCTGGATGTAAATCATACTGAATACACGCAGCCGGCTTTGTACGTTGTTAATGCACTCAGTTACTTGAAGAGAGTAGAGGAGACCGGCAGAAAACCTGATTTTGCGGCAGGACATAGCTTAGGAGAATACAATGCGCTGATGGCAGCCGGTGCCTTTGATTTTGAAACCGGATTAAGGCTCGTCAAAAAAAGAGGAGAATTGATGGGACGAATTACAGGGGGCGGAATGGCTGCTGTGATCGGCCTGAGTAAGGAACAAGTTACAGCCGTTTTAGAAGAGCGCCGTCTTCATGACATTGATGTGGCAAATGAAAATACGCCCCGGCAAATTGTGATTTCTGGCCCGAAAAAAGAGGTTGAAAAAGCTCGGGCTGTATTTGAAAACACCAAGGATGTAAAGCTGTTTCATCCATTAAATGTGAGCGGAGCTTTTCATTCCAGATATATGAATGAAGCCAAACAGGTATTTAAGCAATATATTGACTTATTCCAGTTTGCACCTTTGGCGATCCCGGTTATCTCCAATGTCTACGCAGAGCCATACCATCAAGACAGATTAAAAGATACATTATCTGAACAAATGGACAACACAGTGAAATGGACGGACAGCATTCGTTTTCTGATGGGAAGAGGAGAAATGGAGTTTGAAGAGATTGGGCCCGGAACTGTTTTAACCGGTCTCATTCATCGGATTAAAAATGAAGCTGAACCATTGACATATATACTGAAAAAGAACCCCGCGATCAGTGCGCATCTAAAGGAGCAACGCAATGTTCAAGCTGGGATTACGGCAGAATCTTTAGGAAGTGCTGAATTTAAACAAGATTATCATCTTACATATGCTTATCTTGCAGGAGGAATGTACCGCGGCATTGCTTCGAAAGAAATGGTAGTAAAGCTGTCAAGGGCGGGAATGATGGGGTTCTTTGGCACAGGAGGTCTGAGCCTGAAAGAGGTTGAAGATGCGATCCATGCTATACAAGGTGAATTAGGGAAAGGACAAGCCTATGGCATCAATCTGGTCCACAATATGAAACATACTGAATCAGAAGAAAAAATGATCGATCTTTTATTGAGGAATCAAGTGAGCATTGTGGAAGCTTCAGCATTTTTAAGTGTCACCCCTGCATTAGTAAGGTACCGCGCAAAAGGAGTGAAACGAAATCAAAATGGTGACGTTATATGCTCAAATCGTCTCATAGCAAAAATATCACGGCCGGAAGTTGCAGAATCATTTCTGAGTCCTGCGCCTGAGAATATGCTGCAAAAGCTTTTAGGAGAAAATAAAATCACTATGAACGAAGCTGAGTTGTTGCGGTGCATTCCGATGGCTGACGATATTTGTGTAGAAGCTGATTCAGGCGGTCATACAGATGGCGGTGTAGCATACAGCCTGATGCCGGCAATGACATCTTTAAGAGATGAAATGATGAAAAAATATCAATACCGGAAAAAAATAAGAGTTGGTGCAGCTGGAGGAATTGGAACACCTGAGGCAGCGATGGCGGCTTTTATGCTAGGAGCTGATTTTATTCTAACAGGCTCAATCAATCAATGTACGGTTGAGGCGGCAACAAGTGATAAAGTAAAGGATTTGCTTCAGCAGATGAATGTACAAGATACAGCCTATGCGCCTGCAGGTGATATGTTTGAATCGGGCAGTAAAGTGCAGGTGCTAAAGAAAGGCGTGTTCTTTCCCGCACGGGCAAACAAGTTATATGAACTGTATCAGCGGTATGGGTCTATACGTGAGCTGGATGCAAAGATGCTGGCCCAGCTTGAGGAGAAATACTTTAAACGCAGTATAGAAGACATATATAAAGATATTGCATTGCATTATCCCGCTGCAGACATTGAGAAGGCGGAACAAAATCCGAAGCATAAAATGGCTTTGATTTTTCGATGGTACTTCAGATACAGCTCAAAATTGGCAATCAGCGGAAGCGAACATTCGAAGGTCGATTATCAAATTCACTGCGGTCCCGCGCTGGGAGCCTTTAATCAATGGGTCAAAGGATCGCAATTAGAAAATTGGCGAAACCGCCATGTGGATGAAATCGGGAAAAAATTAATGACAGAAACGGCAGTATTGCTTCATGAACGGATGCAATCGATGTATCAGCCGTCGCATGAAACAGACAGCATAAAAATGAAAGTTTGAATATTGTGAAAATATACCTATAAAAATCATTAAAATAATCCCTTTGAAGGAGAGAGCGTATTATGGATAAACAGAGAATCTTTGAAGTACTAATCACCAATATTTGCGAGGTGCTTCCTGAATTAGACGGACACAGATTTGAGCCTGAAGATCAGTTAGTTGAGCTAGGAGCTGACTCTGTAGACAGAGCTGAAATTATCACGATGGTGCTAGAGGATTTATCGTTAAAAATCCCTCGTATTGAACTATCCGGGGTGAAAAACATCGGTGAATTAGCTGAGGTGCTTTATGACAAAGTACAATCTGCCTGAGGTGGTGGTGACCGGTGTAGGCGTCACGGCCTCTATCGGTCAAGGGAAAGAGGACTTTGCTTCCTCGCTCTTGTCCGGCAGACATGCCTTTGATGTCATGAAGCGTTCAGGCAGACAAAAAGACAGCCGGTTTATCGGAGCCGAAATTGCGTCATTGTCTTATCCTGACCGACTCTCTAAAAAAATGTTGCGAAAAGCATCATTCTCCAGCCGCGCTGCATTGGTAACTCTCACAGAGGCTTGGGAGGAGGCTGAATTGGACGATGCAGATTCCTCACGTATCGGACTGGTTGTTGGCGGGTCAAATTTTCAACAGAGAGAAAACTTTGAAGTTTATGAAAGGTATCAAGACCGCTCCGGTTTTATTTCTCCGGCGTATGGCCTGTCTTTCATGGACAGCGATCTTTGCGGGATATGTACAGATCAGTTTGGCATCACGGGATTAGCATATACGGTGGGAGGAGCCTCGGCCAGCGGCCAGTTAGCAGTCATTCATGCGATTCAGCAAGTCCTGTCAGGCGAAGTTGATACTTGCATAGCACTTGGTGCTTTAATGGATCTTTCTTATATGGAATGCGAGGCGCTAAGGGCTTTAGGCGCTATGGGGACGGACAAATATGCTGATGAACCTGAAAAAGCGTGCCGTCCCTTCGATCAAAACAGAGACGGGTTTATCTATGGAGAATCGTGCGGTGCATTGGTAATAGAACGAAAGGAGACGGCTTTACGAAGAGGTCTTAAACCTTATGCAGCATTGTCTGGCTGGTCAATCAAACTGGACGGAAACCGGAATCCTGATCCTTCATTAGAAGGAGAGATTCATGTCATCCAGAAGGCACTGGAGCGTGCCAGGCTTTTACCAGAAGATATTGATTATATTAACCCTCATGGAACAGGCTCTTTTATTGGAGATGAAATAGAATTAAAGGCGCTCCGTGCATGCCGGCTTTCCCATGCTTATATCAATGCAACAAAATCGATAACCGGACACGGGCTTAGTGCGGCGGGCATCGTAGAGATTATTTCTGTTTTGCTGCAAATGAAAAAATCTGCCCTGCATCCGAGCCGGAATTTGGATCATCCAATCGATGATTCCTTTCATTGGGTAAATGAGAAATCGATTTCATACCGCATCAAAAATGCGCTGAGCTTAAGCATGGGGTTTGGCGGAATGAACACCGCGGTTTGTATACAAAACATTGAGAAATGTGGAGGCGAATCATAAATGGTTTCAGCCGGAATAGAAGCGATGAATGTCTTTGGCGGAACGGCATACCTTGATGTCATGGAGCTGGCCAAATACAGACACTTAGATACTGTGAGATTTCAAAACTTATTAATGAAAGAAAAAGCGGTAGCACTGCCTTATGAAGATCCCGTGACCTTCGGAGTCAATGCAGCTAAGCCGATTATTGATGCTTTATCTGAAGCAGAGAAGGACCGGATTGAATTGCTGATCACTTGCTCTGAATCCGGGATCGACTTTGGGAAATCGTTAAGTACATATATCCATGAATATTTAGGTCTCAACCGCAACTGCCGTTTGTTTGAGGTTAAACAGGCGTGTTATTCAGGGACAGCGGGATTTCAGATGGCGGTGAATTTTATATTATCCCAGACTTCTCCGGGTGCCAAAGCACTGGTTATCGCCAGTGATATTTCACGTTTTTTAATCGCTGAGGGCGGAGACGCTTTAAGCGAAGATTGGTCTTATGCGGAACCGAGCGCCGGAGCGGGAGCGGTGGCCGTTTTAGTTGGCGAAAATCCCGAGGTGTTTCAAATAGATCCCGGAGCAAATGGTTATTACGGCTATGAAGTGATGGACACGTGCCGCCCCATTCCCGACAGTGAAGCGGGAGATTCTGATCTGTCTTTAATGTCATATTTGGATTGCTGCGAACAGACTTTTCTGGAATATCAAAAGCGTGTACCGGGTGCCAATTATCAGGACACGTTTCAATATCTTGCTTACCATACGCCCTTTGGCGGGATGGTGAAAGGTGCGCACCGGACAATGATGCGTAAGGTGGCGAAGGTGAAAACATCCGGGATTGAGCCGGATTTTTTAACTCGGGTAAAACCAGGTTTAAACTACTGTCAACGGGTTGGAAATATTATGGGGGCAGCTTTGTTTCTGGCATTGGCCAGCACGATAGACCAAGGGAGATTTGATTCGCCTAAACGAATTGGCTGTTTTTCCTACGGATCCGGCTGCTGTTCTGAATTTTACAGCGGAATTACAACTCCGCAAGGCCAGGAGCGTCAGCGAACATTTGGTATTGAGAAGCATTTGGACCGCCGGTATCAGCTCTCCATGGAAGAGTATGAGCTGCTGTTTAAGGGGAGCGGGATGGTGCGGTTTGGGACGCGCAATGTAAAGCTGGACTTTGAGATGATACCGGGCATCATGCAGTCCACTCAAGAGAAGCCGCGCTTGTTTTTAGAAGAAATTTCTGAGTTTCATCGGAAGTACAGGTGGGTCTCGTGACCTATCAAACGATAAAGGTCCGCTTTCAAGCGTCGGTTTGCTATATTACCTTTCACCGTCCTGAAGCGAATAATACGATTAATGACACGCTGATAGAAGAATGCTTGCAAGTGTTAAACCAATGTGAAACATCAACGGTGACGGTTGTCGTTTTAGAGGGGCTTCCCGAGGTGTTTTGTTTCGGAGCTGATTTTCAAGAAATCTATCAGGAAATGAAAAGGGGCAGAAAACAGGCAAGCTCCCAAGAGACTCTCTATGATTTGTGGCTGAAATTACAGACCGGCCCTTATGTCACGATTTCGCATGTCAGGGGAAAAGTGAATGCCGGCGGTCTTGGATTTGTATCTGCCACAGATATTGCCATTGCTGATCAGACGGCGTCATTCAGTCTCTCTGAGCTGCTATTCGGCCTGTATCCTGCTTGTGTTTTACCGTTTCTGATCCGCCGTATCGGCCGACAGAAAGCGCATTATATGACGCTTATGACAAAGCCGATTTCCGTTCAGGAAGCCAGTGAATGGGGGTTAATAGATGCTTTTGATGCTGAAAGTGACGTGCTGCTGAGAAAGCATTTATTGCGTTTGCGGAGGCTGAATAAAAAAGGAATCGCACATTATAAACAGTTTATGAGCTCACTTGATCATCAAGTCAGTCGTGCGAAAGCCACCGCTTTAACTGCAAATCAAAACATGTTTTCTGATCCTCAAAACCAAATGGGAATCATCAGGTATGTTGAAACAGGACAATTCCCATGGGAGGATCAGTAACCGTTTAAAAATGACAATCAGAACCGTTAGGAGGACATCATGACGCATTCTGTTGTAGAGCTTATCGAAATTGAATCCGCCATTATTCAGGTAAAGATGCAAGATCGCACTCATAAAAACGCGTTTTCACAAGAACTTACAGACGGTTTAATTCAAGCGTTTGAATACATACGGCAGAACCCAAAATACAAAGCGGTCATTTTGACAGGATATGATAATTATTTTGCTTCAGGAGGAACGCAAGAAGGACTGCTTCGAATTCAACAGGGATTGACCAAGTTCACAGATGACAATCTTTATTCTCTGGCGCTGGATTGCGAGATTCCAGTTATTGCGGCAATGCAGGGCCATGGAATTGGAGGCGGCTTTGTCATGGGGCTCTTTGCTGACATAGTCATTCTGAGCAGGGAAAGCGTGTATACGGCTAATTTTATGAAATACGGATTTACTCCTGGAATGGGCGCTACCTTTATCGTTCCTAAAAAACTGGGTTTCAGCCTGGCCCAGGAAATATTATTGAATGCGGGCAGCTACCGCGGAGCTGATCTTGAAAAAAGAGGGGTTCCCTTTAAGGTGCTGCCCCGTGCAGAAGTGTTAGATTATGCAGTGGAGCTGGCGCAAGAATTGGCGGAAAAGCCGAGAAACTCGCTGGTTACACTGAAAGATCATTTGGTTGCCCCGCTTCGCGATCAGCTGCCGCGCGTCATTGAACAGGAACTGATGATGCATGAGAAAACATTTCATCATGAAGAAGTCAAAAGTAGAATCAAAGGTTTATATGGTAATTAACTGAAAATATATATAAATTTTGCAGGTGAAATGGAGGCAGCGTGATGAGAAATAATGATAATATCCGCATATTAGCTAATCCTTCTGTCAGTCATGGTGAGCCTTTACATATATCTGAAAAGCAGCCGGCAACAATACCTGAAGTTTTATACAGAACGGCGGCGGAGCTTGGGGATACAAAGGGAATCATTTATTTGCAGCCGGATGGAACTGAAGTTTACCAATCATACAGACGACTATGGGATGATGGACTGCGCATTGTGAAGGGGCTTCGCCAATCAGGCCTGAAAGCAAAACAAAACGTGATTTTGCAGCTTGGTGACAATTCACAGCTTCTCCCTGCGTTCTGGGGGTGTGTGTTAACAGGGGTTGTTCCGGCTCCATTAGCCGTTCCGCCAACGTATGCTGAATCGAGCAGCGGCACTCAAAAGCTGAAAGACGCATGGACGCTTCTTGACAAGCCAGCGGTGATTACGGACCGGGGGATGCACCAGGAAATGCTCGATTGGGCAAAAGAACAAGGGCTTGAAGGGTTCAGGGCAATTGCTGTAGAGGATCTGCTCAGCGCTGAAGCGGACACAGATTGGCATCAATCCAGTCCCGAAGACTTAGCGCTTTTATTGCTGACTTCAGGCAGTACGGGAACGCCCAAAGCAGTTATGCTTAATCATCGTAACATTATGAGCATGGTGAAAGGGATTATTCAAATGCAAGGCTTCACTAGAGAGGATATTACGTTTAACTGGATGCCGTTTGACCATGTCGGAGGGATCGGAATGCTGCATTTGCGGGATGTTTATCTTGGCTGTCAGGAAATTAACGTCTCAAGCGAAACAATCTTAATGGAGCCGTTGAAATGGCTGGATTGGATTGATCATTACCGAGCTTCTGTTACGTGGGCGCCGAATTTTGCGTTTGGTCTGGTTACTGATTTTGCAGAAGAAATAAAAGATAGGAAATGGGATCTGTCTTCAATGCGATACATGCTCAATGGCGGGGAAGCAATGGTAGCCAAGGTAGGGCGCAGAATACTTGAGCTTTTAGAACCACATGGACTGCCTGCTGACGCCATCCGACCTGCATGGGGAATGTCCGAAACTTCATCGGGCGTTATTTTTTCTCATGAATTTACCCGGGCTGGAACAAGTGATGATGATCATTTTGTTGAAATAGGCTCTCCAATCCCCGGCTTCTCTATGAGAATTGTGAATGACCATAATGAATTGGTTGAAGAGGGCGAGATCGGCCGTTTTCAAGTCTCGGGTCTTTCTGTTACTAGCGGTTATTACCAGCGGCCTGATTTGAATGAGAGTGTGTTTACAGAAGACGGCTGGTTTGAAACCGGAGATCTTGGCTTTTTGCGAAACGGGCGCTTAACCATAACAGGCCGTACGAAAGATGCAATTATCATTAACGGCATTAATTATTACAGTCATGCAATTGAGTCTGCAGTTGAAGAATTATCTGAAATTGAAACTTCTTATACTGCTGCTTGCGCTGTCCGTCTGGGCCAGAATTCAACAGATCAGCTGGCTATCTTCTTTGTTACTTCCGCAAAATTAAATGATGAGCAGATGTCTCAGCTTCTTAGAAACATACAATCCCATGTCTCACAGGTGATCGGAGTCACCCCGGAATATTTGCTGCCTGTACAAAAAGAAGAGATTCCAAAAACGGCTATTGGAAAGATCCAGCGCACCCAGCTAAAAACTTCATTTGAAAATGGAGAGTTCGACCACTTGCTACATAAACCCAATCGGATGAACGATGCGGTCCAGGATGAGGAGATACAGCAAGCAGACCATGTGAAAAGAGTAAGGGAAGAAATACAGAAGCATCTGCTCACCTGTTTGACTGATGAGCTGCACGTTTCCCGCGATTGGGTGGAGCCAAATGCAAATATCCAAAGTCTTGGTGTGAATTCTATCAAGATGATGAAGCTCATTCGATCGATCGAGAAAAACTACCATATCAAACTAACAGCCAGAGAGATACATCAATATCCTACAATTGAACGCTTAGCCAGCTATCTATCAGGACATGAAGACCTCAGCAGCTTGTCTGCTGACAAAAAGGGCACGGACACATATAAAACCGAACCGGAAAGGAGTCAGGCAACTTTTCAGCCTCTCTCTGAGGTTCAAAAAGGATTATGGACATTGCAAAAAATGTCACCCGAAAAAAGTGCATATCACGTACCTCTCTGTTTTAAATTTTCGTCAGGGCTTCACCTTGAAACATTACAGCAGGCTTTCGGCCTTGTATTGAATCAGCACCCAATCTTAAAGCACGTCATCCAAGAGAAAGACGGAATGCCATTTCTTAAAAATGAGCCAGCACTTTCAATTGAAATCAAGACAGAAAATATCTCAAGTATGAAAGAGTCTGATATTCCTGCTTTTCTTAGGAAGAAAGTAAAGGAACCGTATGTAAAGGAAAACAGCCCGTTAGTCCGTGTCATGAGCTTTTCCAGATCTGAACAAGAGCATTTTTTATTAGTTGTCATTCACCATTTGATTTTTGACGGAGTTTCGTCTGTCACATTTATACGCAGTCTGTTTGATACCTATCAGCTTCTTTTAAAAGGACAGCAGCCGGAAAAAGCTGTTTCTCCTGCCATTTATCATGATTTTGCGGCATGGGAGAAAAACATGCTTGCCGGCAAACACGGTGTGAAGCATCGTACATATTGGCAGAAACAGCTATCGGGAACTTTGCCGAATCTTCAGCTGCCTAAGGTCAGCGCAAGTTCAGTCGATTCTGAGTTTAGAGAGAATACATACACCAGGCGGCTGTCCAGCGGCTTCATGAATCAGGTCAGAACGTTTGCGAAAGAGCATTCTGTAAATGTCACGACGGTATTCTTAAGCTGCTATATGATGCTGCTTGGCCGTTACACCGGCCAAAAGGAACAGATCGTCGGCATGCCGGCCATGGTGAGGCCGGAAGATAGATTTGATGATGCCATTGGACATTTTCTCAATATGCTCCCGATTCGGAGTGAGCTGAACCCGGCAGACACTTTTTCTAGCTTTATTTCAAAATTGCAATTAACGATATTGGATGGGCTTGATCATGCAGCATATCCTTTTCCAAAAATGGTGAGGGATCTGAATATTCCTCGCAGTCAAGCAGGTTCACCGGTATTTCAAACCGCTTTTTTCTATCAGAATTTTCTTCAATCCGGAAGCTATCAAAGCTTGCTGAGCCGCTATGCTGACTTCTTTTCTGTCGATTTCGTTGAGTATATTCACCAAGAGGGCGAATACGAATTAGTATTTGAACTGTGGGAAACAGAAGAAAAAATGGAGCTGAACATCAAGTATAATACTGGGCTGTTTGATGCGGCTTCTATATCCGACATGTTGGACCATTTTGTTTATGTAACAGAGCAGGCGATGTTGAATCCTTCTCAGCCTTTAAAAGAGTATTCTTTATTACCTGAGGCAGAGAAGCAGATGATTCTCAAAACATGGAACGCCACAGGAAAAACGTATCCATATATCACTTTTCATGAGTTGTTTGAGCAGCAGGCGAAAAAGACGCCTGATAGAGCGGCTGTCAGCTATGAAGGTCAAACATTGACGTATCGGGAGCTTGATGAAAGAAGCACACAGCTGGCCATTTATTTGCAGGCGCATGGAGTGGGTCCTGACCGTCTGGCGGGGATCTATGTGGATCGATCGCTGGACATGCTAGTGGGTTTATTAGCGATCCTCAAGGCTGGGGGAGCGTATGTGCCGCTAGACCCGTCCTATCCGGCTGAACGATTAGAATACATGCTTGAGGACAGTGAAGTTTTCATTACACTGACGACATCGGAATTAGTAAATACGTTGAGTTGGAACGGTGTCACAACAGCTCTTTTAGATCAAGATTGGGATGAAATTGCTCAAACAGCCTCTGATCGAAAAGTGCTTACACGCACTGTCACGCCGGAGAACTTGGCATATGTCATTTATACATCCGGCAGCACAGGAAAGCCAAAAGGTGTCATGATACCGCATAAAGCTTTGACAAACTTTCTCGTTTCGATGGGGGAAACACCAGGTCTTACGGCAGAGGATAAAATGCTTGCTGTCACAACCTACTGTTTTGATATCGCAGCTCTGGAATTATTTTTGCCTTTAATAAAGGGCGCACACTGCTATATTTGTCAAACGGAGCATACAAAAGACGTTGAAAAACTGAAACGGGACATCCGCACGATCAAACCGACAGTGATGCAGGCAACCCCCGCTACGTGGAAGATGCTCTTTTATTCAGGCTGGGAAAATGAAGAGAGCGTGAAAATTTTATGCGGAGGCGAAGCATTGCCTGAGACATTAAAACGATATTTCTTAGATACGGGCAGCGAAGCCTGGAATATGTTCGGGCCAACCGAAACAACTATCTGGTCAGCGGTTCAGCGCATTAACGATGAATGCTCTCATGCCACGATAGGAAGGCCAATCGCCAATACACAAATCTATATTACGGATTCTCAGCTCGCGCCAGTGCCGGCAGGTGTCCCGGGTGAGCTGTGCATTGCAGGAGACGGTGTGGCGAAGGGCTACTACAAAAAGGAAGAATTAACGGATTCGAGATTCATTGACAACCCTTTTGAGCCTGGGTCTAAGCTTTATAGAACGGGAGACATGGCCCGCTGGCTTCCGGGAGGGCGAATTGAATATATAGGCCGCATCGATAATCAAGTAAAAATCCGCGGATTCCGTATTGAACTTGGTGACATTGAAAGCAGGCTTAGTGAGCATCCCGGCATTCTGGAATGCGTTGTGGTCGCAGATATGGATAATCTAGCTGCCTATTATACAGCTAAACATGCAAATGCTTCTCTCTCAGCGAGAGAGCTGCGTCATTTGGTGAAAAACGCTTTGCCTGCCTATATGGTGCCTTCTTATTTTATTCAGCTTGATCATATGCCGTTAACTCCGAACGGAAAGGTAGATAGAAACAGCCTTAAGAATATCGATTTATCAGGGGAGCAGCTAAAGCAAAGGCAGACCTCTCCTAAGAACATTCAGGATACTGTTTTTACCATTTGGCAGGAAGCGCTGAAAACGAGTGACATTGAATGGGATGACGGATTTTTCGATGTGGGCGGGGATTCGCTTCTCGCGGTCACTGTGGCTGATCGCATCAAACATGAACTATCCTGTGAGTTTTCTGTCACAGACCTGTTTGAGTATTCAACCATTAAAAATATCAGCCAGTACATCACTGAACAGCGAATGGGCGATGCAAGTGACCATATGCCGACAGAACCGGCAGCTCATATAGAAGATCAGTCTACCGAGATGAGTGATCTCCCGGACTATTATGATGATAGTGTGGCGATTATTGGCATATCGTGTGAATTTCCAGGGGCAAAAAATCGTGATGAATTTTGGGAGAACCTCAGAGACGGCAAGGAAAGCATTGCGTTTTTCAATAAAGAAGAGCTTCAGCGCTTTGGCATTTCAAAGGAGATAGCGGGGAATGCCGACTATGTCCCTGCTAAAGCTTCAATTGAGGGGAAAGACAGATTTGATCCAAGCTTCTTTCAAATCTCTCCTAAAGACGCTGAATTTATGGACCCTCAGCTTCGGATGCTGCTGACTCATTCATGGAAAGCAATAGAAGATGCCGGTTATGCTGCGAGACAGATTCCGCAAACCAGTGTTTTTATGTCGGCAAGCAATAATTCTTATCGCGCGCTGCTGCCTTCAGATACAACAGAGAGCCTGGAGACGCCGGACGGCTATGTTTCGTGGGTGCTTGCACAGAGCGGGACGATTCCGACAATGATTTCTCATAAGCTCGGGCTGAGAGGGCCAAGCTATTTCGTTCATGCCAACTGCTCATCCTCTCTGATTGGATTGCATTCTGCCTATAAAAGCCTGCTGTCGGGTGAATCTGATTATGCTTTAGTTGGCGGTGCAACGCTGCATACCGAGTCAAATATCGGATATGTGCATCAGCCGGGGCTGAACTTTTCGAGTGATGGACATATTAAAGCTTTTGACGCTTCAGCTGACGGAATGATAGGCGGTGAGGGCGTTGCTGTTGTATTGCTGAAAAAAGCAGCTGATGCAGTAAAGGACGGGGATCATATCTATGCCTTGCTGAGAGGCATTGGTGTAAATAACGACGGCGCTGACAAAGTCGGCTTTTATGCTCCAAGCGTTAAAGGCCAGGCTGACGTGGTCCAACAGGTCATGAATCAAACGAAGGTACAGCCTGAATCCATCTGCTATGTAGAAGCACACGGGACCGGAACGAAGCTGGGGGACCCGATCGAGCTGGCGGCTTTAACAAACGTTTACAGGCAATATACAAATAAAACGCAATTTTGCGGCATTGGGTCGGTGAAAACCAATATCGGACATTTAGATACAGCCGCCGGTCTTGCGGGCTGCATTAAGGTCGTGATGAGTCTTTATCATCAAGAGCTTGCACCGAGTATCAATTATAAGGAGCCGAATCCAAATACAGACTTAGCCAGCTCTCCTTTTTACGTCGTTGATCAAAAGAAAACGTTAAGCCGTGAGATCAAAACGCACAGGGCTGCACTTAGCTCGTTCGGGCTTGGCGGGACAAATACCCATGCCATTTTTGAACAATTCAAAAGGGATTCAGATAAGAGAAAGATAGACGGAACCTGCATCGTCCCGATCTCGGCGAAAAATAAAGAGAGGCTGCAAGAGTATGCAGAAGACATTCTGGCCTATTTGGAAAGAAGAGGGCTTGAGAACAGCCAGCTGCCTGATTTTGCGTATACCCTTCAGGTGGGGCGCGAAGCGATGGAGCATCGCGTTGTCTTTATTGCCGATCATGTAAATGAGTTAAAACAGAGGCTCACAGATTTTATCAATGGAAAAACAGCGATTGAAGGCTGTTTTCAAGGAAGTAAGCACAATGCCAGAGAGGTTTCATGGCTGATGGAGGATGAGGACAGCGCTGAACTCATACGTAAGTGGATGGCCAAAGGAAAAGTAAACAAGCTTGCAGAAATGTGGAGCAAGGGAGCGCATATAGATTGGATGCAGCTTTACAAGGGAGAGCGCCCAAACAGAATGAGTCTGCCGACTTATCCATTTGCAAAGGAACGATACTGGCCGTCGCAGGATGACCGCAAACCGGTGGCGCAGCTATCCGGAAATCAGACAGGGATCGGCTCTATTCATCCATTGCTTCATCAGAATACATCTGATTTTTCTGAGCAGAAATTCAGTTCGGTTTTCACTGGTGAAGAATTCTTCCTGAGAGACCATGAGGTAAGAGGAAAGCCTGTGCTTCCTGGTGTTGCGTACCTTGAAATGGCGTACGCGGCTATAAACCAGGCGGCAGGAAGTGAAATTGGCCAAGATGTCAGAATCAGATTGAATCATATAGTCTGGGTTCAGCCTGTTGTGGTTGACAGACATTCAGCTCAAGTGGATATCAGTCTCTTCCCTGAAGAAGATGGAAAAATCACCTTTGACATTTACAGTACACAGGAAGACGGGGACGACCCTGTTATTCATAGTCAAGGCAGTGCGGAGCTGGCATCTGCCGCCGAAACGCCAGTCGCAGACCTCACTGAAATGTCACGCCGCTGCGGCAAAGGAAAGATGTCGCCTGATCAATTTTACGAAGAAGGCAGAAGCAGAGGAATGTTCCATGGTCCGGCCTTTCAAGGAATTAAGAATGTGAATATAGGAAACAGAGAGGTTTTGGCGCAGCTGCAGCTTCCAGAAATCGTTTCTGGAACGAATGAACAGTTTGTGCTGCACCCAAGTATCATGGACTCCGCCTTGCAGACAGCAACAATATGCATCATGCAGGAATTGACGGATCAAAAGCTGATTTTGCCATTTGCGCTTGAGGAGCTTGAGGTGATCAAAGGGTGTTCTTCTTCTATGTGGGCTTATGCTCGCTTAAGTGACAGCGATCACTCCGGAGGGGTTGTTCAGAAAGCGGATATCGATGTCATTGACGAGAGTGGAAGCGTATGTGTTAGGATCAAAGGATTCTCAACGAGAGTATTAGAAGGGGAGGTTCATCCTTCAAAGCCTTCATCACGGCACGAACGCTTAATGCTTGAACCGGTGTGGGAAAAACAGAATGAAGAACGAGAGGACGAAGATCCTTCGTACACGGAGCATATCATTGTTCTCTTCGAAACTGAACGAAGTGTCACAGACAGCATTGCCTCCCACATGAAAGATGTCCGTGTGATTACTCTGAATGAAGCTGAAGGACATATTGCTGAACGTTATCAATGTTACACGCAGAACATTTTTGAACTCCTGCGAGGCAAGCTCCGTGAGCTTTCTGCAGGCCATATCATCATTCAAGCGATTGTTCCGCTGAAAAAAGAGAAGCAATTGTTTGCCGGCGTTTCCGGTCTGCTTAAAACAGCAGAAATAGAGTTCAGCAAACTGACTGCTCAGGTCATCGAAATTGAGAAACCTGAAGAGATGATAGACCTTCACCTCAAGCTGAAAGACGACAGCCGGAGACCATTTGACAAACAGATTCGATATGAGGCTGGGCACCGATTTGTGAAAGGCTGGAGGGAAATGGTGCTTCCTTCAGCTGATACGCTTCACATTCCGTGGAGAGACGAAGGCGTTTATCTAATCACAGGCGGAGCAGGAAGCTTAGGCCTTCAGTTTGCAAAGGAAATTGCCAAGCGAACTGGCCGGTCTACTATTGTGCTGACGGGACGATCTGTTTTAAGTGAGGATAAGAAAAACGAGCTGGAGGCTCTTCGAAGCATCGGAGCGGAGGTTGTCTATCGAGAGGCTGATGTAAGTGATCAGCATGCGGTTCGTCATCTTTTGGAGGAAATCAAAGAAAGATATGGCACTCTCAATGGAATTATTCACGGTGCAGGCAGCATTAAAGATCGCTTCATCATTCATAAAACGAATGAAGAGTTTCAAGAAGTGCTGCATCCAAAAGTGAGCGGGTTGTTACATGTAGACGAATGCAGCAAGGATTTCCCATTGGACTTTTTCATTTTCTTCTCATCTGTTTCGGGATGTTTAGGAAACGCTGGACAAGCCGATTATGCGGCAGCCAATTCGTTTATGGATGCATTTGCTGAATACCGCCGTTCTCTTGCGGCATCAAAAAAGAGATTCGGCTCCACCATTTCCTTCAATTGGCCGTTATGGAAAGAAGGCGGTATGCAAGTCGGCGCTGAAGATGAAAAGAGAATGCTGAAAACGACGGGAATGGTCCCGATGCCGACAGATAGTGGCTTGAAAGCATTTTATCAAGGGATAGCATCTGATAAGCCGCAAGTTTTTGTGATGGAAGGACAGCTTCAGAAAATGAAACAAAAACTGCTTTCCGCAGGATCGAAAGCCAAGCGGAACGATCAGAGAAAGGCGGATCAGGATCAAGGACAAACTAGAAAATTGGAAGCAGCCTTAATCCAAATGGTTGGCGCAATTTTGAAAGTAAACACTGACGATATCGATGTCAACACAGAGCTGAGTGAGTACGGATTCGACTCAGTTACATTCACTGTCTTTACAAACAAGATCAACGAAAAATTTCAGTTGGAGCTAACACCGACCATTTTCTTTGAATATGGCAGCGTCCAAAGCCTGGCTGAATATGTAGTTGCTGCGTATCAGGGCGAATGGAATCAAGATGCTACTGCTAAAGGCATAGATGAAAGAACAAACTCATTGCACAGTTTAAACAGCCTGGAGGCATCATTAAGCAACATGGTCAGTGCAATTTTAAAAGTAAATAGTGAAGATATTGATGTCAATACAGAGCTGAGTGAATACGGATTTGATTCTGTTACATTTACGGTCTTTACAAACAAGATTAACGAAGAATTTCAGTTGGAGCTAACGCCGACCATTTTCTTTGAATATGGAAGTATCCAAAGCCTGGCTGAGTATTTGACTGCTGAACATGAGGACACCCTGGTTCAGGAGCGCGAAAAACCAGAGGGGCAGGAAGAGTTACAAACAAAATCCCCTGAAGCGCCGAAAATCACATCACGTAGAAAGCGCCGCTTTACACAGCCTGTTATTGCAAAAGCAGAAAGAAACAAAAAGCAGGCTGCCGATTTTGAGCCGGTTGCAATTGTCGGCATCAGCGGCCGATTCCCTGGCGCTATGGATATAGATGAATTTTGGAAAAACCTAGAAAAAGGAAAAGACAGCATCACAGAAGTTCCAAAAGATCGATGGGATTGGCGGGAGCATTATGGAAACCCAGACACTGACGTCAATAAAACCGACATCAAATGGGGTGGGTTTATTGATGGTGTCGCAGAGTTTGATCCGTTGTTTTTTGGTATTTCGCCGCGAGAAGCTGATTATGTAGACCCTCAGCAACGCTTGTTAATGACATACGTGTGGAAGGCATTGGAAGATGCGGGTTGCTCGCCGCAAAGCCTTTCGGGTACAGGGACTGGTATCTTTATCGGTACGGGAAACACCGGTTATAAAGATCTATTCCATAGAGCGAATCTTCCAATTGAAGGCCATGCTGCTACAGGTCATATGATTCCTTCGGTAGGCCCGAATAGAATGAGTTATTTTTTAAATATTCATGGTCCGAGCGAACCAGTAGAGACGGCTTGTTCCAGTTCTCTTGTAGCCATTCACCGTGCTGTGACTGCGATGCAAAACGGTGATTGTGAGATGGCGATCGC
This sequence comes from Bacillus sp. FSL R5-0603, assembly GCF_038050295.1. NCBI lineage: Bacteria > Bacillati > Bacillota > Bacilli > Caryophanales > Bacillaceae > Bacillus > Bacillus sp. FSL R5-0603. Next base: position 1,703,837 of record NZ_JBBOYP010000001.1, read on the forward strand.
TGGAGGCGTGAATACGATCTTAACCGAGGAGGCGCATATTAGCTACAGCAAGGCGGGGATGCTCAGCAAAGACGGCAGGTGTAAAACCTTCTCTGCCGATGCGAATGGCTATGTCAGAGGCGAAGGGGTCGGAATGGTCATGTTGAAAAAGCTGGAAGATGCCGAGCGCGACGGAAATCATATTTACGGCGTTATTCGGGGGACAGCGGAAAATCACGGCGGAAGAGCCAATACCCTGACATCGCCTAATCCGAAAGCACAAGCTGATTTGTTGGTGCGTGCATATCGCCAAGCAGGCATAGATCCAAGCACTGTCACATATATCGAAGTACATGGAACAGGGACGGAATTGGGCGATCCGATTGAAATAAATGGGCTGAAAGCCGCGTTTAAGGAACTATCCAATATGAGAGGCGAGAGCCAGCCGGATGTTCCGGATCACCGTTGCGGCATCGGCTCAGTTAAAAGCAATATCGGTCATTTAGAGCTAGCGGCAGGTATTTCCGGTTTGATCAAGGTGCTTTTGCAAATGAAGCATAAAACGTTAGTGAAAAGCCTGCATTGCGAGACGCTTAACCCTTATCTTCAGCTGACTGACAGTCCGTTTTACATCGTTCAGGAAAAACAGGAATGGAAGTCTGTCACAGATCGTGACGGAAACGAGCTTCCACGCCGTGCGGGAATCAGTTCGTTTGGGATTGGCGGAGTAAACGCGCATATTGTGGTTGAAGAATATATGCCAAAAGCCAATTCAGAACACACGGCTACAGAACAGCCAAACGTGATTGTGCTGTCGGCTAAAAATAAAAGCAGGCTGATGGATCGTGCTTCGCAATTGCTTGAGGCGATTCGCAATAAAAAATATACAGATCAGGAGTTACACCGCATCGCTTACACCCTGCAGGTCGGGCGCGAGGAAATGGATGAGCGTCTGGCGTGTGTTGCGGGGACGATGCAGGAACTTGAAGAGAGACTGCAGGCGTTTGTTGACGGTAAGGAAGAAACAGACGAATTTTTCCGGGGACAGTCTCATCGAAATAAAGAGACCCAGACTATTTTTACAGCAGATGAAGATATGGCGTTGGCACTTGATGCTTGGATCAGAAAAAGAAAATACGCCAAACTTGCTGATTTATGGGTCAAAGGGGTCTCAATCCAGTGGAACACATTATATGGAGAGAACAAACCGCGCCTGATCAGCCTCCCTTCATACCCGTTTGCGAAGGATCACTATTGGGTGCCGGTAAAGGAACATTCAGAAAGAGACAAAAAAGAACTGGTTAATGCAATTGAAGATCGGGCTGCATGCTTTTTGACGAAGCAATGGAGTTTGAGTCCAATTGGCTCAGCAGTGCCCGGGATAAGAACTGTTGCCATCCTGAGCAATCAAGAGACAGCAGATTTAGCAGCAGAAGTGTCTTCGTATTTTCCGAATCATCTCTTAATAGAAGTGAGCCGGATAGAAAATGATCAGTCAGACATTGACTGGAAAGAGTTTGACGGCCTAGTGGATGTCATCGGATGCGGTAAGGATGATGAGGGCCGGCTGGATTGGATTGAATGGGTGCAAAGACTGGTTGAATTCGGGCATAAAGAGGGGCTCAGGCTGCTTTGTGTGACGAAGGGGCTCGAATCGTTTCAAAACACATCTGTCCGGATGGCTGGCGCCTCACGGGCTGGGTTGTATCGAATGCTCCAATGCGAGTACAGCCATCTTATATCAAGGCATATGGATGCTGAGGAGGTTACTGATCATCGCCGTCTCGCGAAGTTGATCGCTGATGAGTTTTATTCCGATTCTCATGATGCCGAGGTTTGCTACAGAAATGGTTTACGGTACCAAGCTTTTCTAAAAGCACATCCGGAAACAGGTAAGGCCACGGAACAAAGCACGGTCTTCCCGAAAGATCATGTACTTCTCATTACAGGCGGCACACGAGGCATCGGACTATTATGCGCCCGTCATTTTGCAGAGTGCTATGGAGTGAAAAAACTGGTGCTGACCGGACGAGAACAGCTTCCTCCGCGAGAGGAATGGACTCGTTTTGACACCTCGAACACATCAGTTGCCCAGAAAATCCAGGCAGTGCGGGAGCTGGAAGCGAAGGGTGCACAGGTGGAGATGCTGTCGCTGACGTTATCTGATGATGCTCAGGTTGAGCAAACGCTGCAACATATCAAGCGAACATTAGGACCGATTGGCGGTGTCATTCATTGTGCAGGTCTGACGGATATGGATACGCTGGCATTTATCCGAAAAACTTCAGATGATATCCAGCGGGTGATGGAACCTAAGGTGTCAGGTCTTACAACGTTATATCGCCATGTGTGTAACGAGCCTTTACAGTTTTTTGTCTTATTTTCTTCTGTTTCAGCCATTATTCCGGAGCTTTCGGCGGGACAAGCTGACTATGCGATGGCCAATAGCTATATGGATTATTTTGCAGAAGCACATCAGAAACATGTGCCGATCATCAGTGTTCAGTGGCCGAACTGGAAAGAAACCGGTATGGGTGAAGTGACAAATCAAGCGTATCGGGAAAGCGGCTTGTTGAGCATTACGAATTCAGAAGGCTTACGTTTTCTAGATCAAATTGTATCGAAAATGTTCGGACCGGTTGTTCTCCCTGCAATGGCGAATCAAACAAACTGGGAGCCGGAACTGCTGATGAAGAGGAGGAAACCGCATGAGGGCGGTTTGCAGGAAGCTGCTTTACAGAGCCCGCCAGCCAGAGACATTGAAGAGGCCGATGAAGTTTCCAAATGTGATGGATTATTATCTGAAACACAGTCCTGGCTTGTTGATCTGTTTACCGAAGAGCTGAGAATAGATCGTGAAGACTTCGAGATTGACGGGTTGTTTCAGGATTATGGCGTGGATTCGATCATTTTGGCACAGGTGCTCCAGCGTATAAACCGCAAATTAGAGGCAGCGCTCGATCCATCGATTCTATATGAATACCCGACAATTCAAAGGTTCGCAGATTGGCTGATCGGTTCTTATTCCGAAAGGCTGTCCGCTTTATTCGGAGGCAGGATATCGGATGCATCAGCACCTTTGGAGAACAAAATAGAGGCGGAGGCATCTGTTCCTGCGAAGGATCGAGCTCTTACACCCCAGATTCAGGCGCCAGCGATTTTGTCACCGGACTCTCATGCAGAAGGTATTGCCGTTGTCGGACTCTCTTGCCGATTCCCTGGGGCAGAGACATTGGAGTCATATTGGTCGTTACTATCCGAGGGGCGTTCATCAATCGGTCCGATTCCGGCAGAGCGTTGGGGCTGTAAGACGCCATATTATGCCGGCGTGATTGATGACGTCAGCTATTTTGATCCTGATTTCTTTTTGCTTAACGAAGAAGACGTAAGGGCGATGGATCCGCAAGCACTGCTCGTGTTGGAAGAGTGTCTGAAACTCTTGTATCACGCCGGTTATACGCCTGAGGAAATAAAGGGCAAGCCTGTCGGTGTTTATATTGGAGGCAGAAGCCAGCACAAACCTGATGAAGAGAGCCTTGATCATGCCAAGAATCCGATCGTGACAGTCGGCCAAAATTATTTAGCGGCTAATCTTTCACAATTTTTTGATGTCCGCGGCCCGAGTGTTGTAGTTGATACTGCATGCTCGTCAGCTTTGGTCGGCATGAATATGGCCATTCAGGCGCTGCGTGGCGGAGATATTCAATCCGCCATAGTCGGCGGTGTCAGCTTGCTGAGCTCAGATGACTCGCACAGGCTGTTTGACCGGCGCGGCATTTTAAGCAAGCATTCATCCTTCCATGTGTTTGATGAGCGTGCTGACGGAGTTGTGTTAGGTGAAGGCGTCGGAATGGTCATGTTAAAAACGGTAAAACAGGCACTGGAAGACGGAGATACCATATATGCTGTCGTGAAAGCGGCCTCGGTCAATAACGACGGAAGAACGGCGGGACCTGCAACACCTAATCTTGAGGCGCAAAAGGAAGTCATGAAAGATGCGCTTTTCAAAAGCGGAAAAAAACCAGAAGACATCAGCTATCTTGAGGCAAACGGGTCAGGTTCAATCGTAACCGATCTCCTTGAGCTAAAAGCGATCCAATCAGTGTACCGTTCTGGGCACTCATCGCCTCTTTCTCTTGGCTCAATCAAGCCGAACATCGGGCATCCGCTATGTGCTGAAGGGATCGCCAGCTTCATTAAGGTTGTGCTGATGCTGAAAGAGCGCCGCTTTGTCCCATTTTTATCAGGTGAAAAAGAGATGGCGCATTTCGATCAACAGAAAGCGAACATCACGTTCAGCCGAGCCCTGGAAAAATGGACAGATTCGCAGCCTACTGCGGCTATTAACTGCTTTGCCGATGGGGGGACGAATGCCCATGTCATTGTAGAGGCGTGGGAAAAAGATGAAAAACACGCCATCAAGCGCAGTCCAATATCGCCTCCTCAATTAAAGAAACGAACGCTTTTGCCAGGCGAGCCAAAGCTGGAAGCGGAGACTTCAAAAATGACTGCGGCAAACATATGGGATACTTATGAGGTGGAGGTCTAACGTGAAAAAGATAACGAAACAACTCACATTATCGTTAAAAAATCCGTTTATTTATCACCATGTGGTTTACGGACAAAATGTCCTGCCGGGATTGGCTTATATCGATATAATCTACCAGATATTCAGAGAACACGGCTTCTCATGCTCAGAGCTTCAGCTGCGGAATTTATCCATCTATCAGCCATTGACGGCGGAACAGGATGCAGTAATTGTTCTGAATATCCAATGCGCAGAGAAAAAAGAAGGACAGTGGCAAATCACAGCCAAGGGAATTGAAAAACGTGATGAGAAAGAAGCTTCAGAAGAAAAGCTCTATATGAAGGCTGATATGTACGCAGACTCCCCAGCCATATTTGAAGAAACACTGGATCTCAGTCAAATCAAAGCATCTGCACAGAACGTTGTTCAGCTTGATGATGTATATGAACAATGCAGACGTCAGGAATTGGTGCACAGCGAATATATGAAAGCAAGTGGCTGCATCTATGAAGAGGAAGACGGCGTCCTTCTTGAGCTTTCTCTCGGTTCGGAAGCCATGCTTCACGCAGAAGGCTTTATGTTTCACCCGACTCTCATAGACGGGAGCGGGGTGGGTGCCAATCATTTGCTCACATCTTTGCTTAAAGGAGAACAGAGGCTGTATTTGCCTCTGTTCTATGAATCCTTTTCCGCTTCTGCACTTTTGCAGTCGGATTGCATGACGAGAATTAAGCGCTCCTCCGTCCGGCGGGAAAAAGAGCTGATTTATGTAACCCTTGAATTTTTTAATGCGTCGGGAGAAAAAGTGGCTGAGTTGAAAAACTTTACAAGCAAATTGGTGCGAGCAGCGGAGCTGATTAGCGGAAAACATCAAGATGCACAGGAGACACAGATGACAAGAGCGGACACTGCTGAGCGTGATAAACCTGCTGACATGGTTTCTTCTCCCGTTGATTCCTACAGCGGGGCTGAACAGTTCGTAAGCCAATTAATTGCAGAGAAAATCAATAAGCCGGTAGAACAAGTTGAAAAACAGGTCGGTTATTACCAAATGGGACTGAATTCATCGGGCTTGCTTGAGGTGGTAGAAACGATCAGTGATAAGATCGGTGAGAGCCTTTCGCCGACTCTTCTGTTTGAGCATACCACCATAGCGGAGCTGTCAGCGTTTCTTGCCGAGGAATATGCTGAGCATTTTAGTGCCGCTGGTTCTCTTGGCCAGAATGAAAGAGCACACGTTTCCGACACAATAAACGACCGTAAGACTGTTGAAGCTTCTCGTCCTGTACCTGTTGAGGCAGCAGGCGATATTGCGATTATCGGCTTGGCGGGCAGGTATCCGAAGGCAGCCAATATTCATGAATTTTGGAACAATCTGAAAGAGGGGAAGGACTGCGTTAGCGAGATTCCTGAGTCGCGCTGGGATTGGCAGCGACTTGAAGGAATCACCTCTCCTTCGGGTAAGGACATTTCCAAATGGGGAGGATTTATTGATGATCCCGACTGCTTCGATCCCCAATTTTTCAGAATCACGCCAAGAGAAGCGGAGACAATGGACCCTCAAGAGCGGCTGTTTTTAGAAACATGCTGGGAAACGATTGAAGATGCGGGCTATACGCCAAAGACGTTGGCCAAGCCTAAAGGACGAAATAAAAGGCAGCATGTAGGAGTTTTTGCCGGTGTCATGCACAAGGATTATACATTAGTCGGAGCTGAAGAAGCATCAGCAGAAAATGTGTTTCCTCTTTCGCTCAACTATGCGCAAATCGCCAACCGTGTTTCTTACTTTTGTAATTTCCACGGTCCGAGTATGGCTGTCGATACGGTATGTTCATCCTCTTTGACCGCAGTGCACTTGGCGTTGGAAAGCATACGTCACGGTGAGTGCGATGTTGCGTTAGCAGGCGGAGTGAACCTGTCTTTGCACCCGAATAAATATATGACATACGGGGTCTGGGATATGTTTTCCACTGACGGACACTGCCGTACGTTTGGAAAGGATGGAGACGGTTATGTGCCTGCCGAGGGTATAGGCGCGGTTTTATTAAAGCCTTTGCGCCAGGCAGAGGAAGACGGAGATCGCATTTATGCAGTTATTAAAGGAAGTGCTGTGAATCATGTGGGCACTGTAAGCGGCATTTCAGTGCCGAGCCCTGTTTCTCAAGCTGATCTGATTGAGACATGCTTGGAGAAAACGGGAATCGATCCGCGGACGATCAGTTATGTGGAAGCCCATGGAACCGGCACGTCCTTAGGAGATCCGATCGAAATACAGGGATTAGTGAAAGCGTTCCGCCAATATACGCAGGATCGGCAGTTCTGTTCAATCGGTTCTGTAAAGTCAAACATTGGGCACGCCGAATCCGCCGCGGGGATCAGCGGTTTAAGCAAGGTTGCCCTTCAGCTTCACCATCAAAAACTTGTGCCTTCTTTGCATTCGGAAGAACTGAATCCGTACGTTGATTTTGAAAAGTCTCCATTTTATGTACAGCATAAAACAGAAACGTGGAAGCTGCCTGTTATCAAGGAGAATGGGGAAGAGGTCCCTTATCCGCGGCGGGCGGGTATCAGTTCCTTCGGAGCAACTGGTTCAAACGCACATATTATCCTTGAGGAATATATTCCTCAAACAGCGGAGCAGGACGTTTCTTTGTCCTCAGATTCTGACATATCCGCAGTTATTCCGCTTTCTGCCCGTAATCAAGAACGTCTCCGTGTATATGCAAAACGTCTCTTGGATTTTCTTCATGATGGGATTCAGATTAGAGATTTGGCGTATACATTGCAGGTAGGCCGTGAACCGATGGAAGAACGGGTTTCTTTCTTAGCATCCGGAATTCAAGAATTGAGCGACCAATTGAAGGCTTTTATAGAAGGACAAAAAAACATTCAGCATTGCTGGAAGGGCCGCGTGTCAAGAGGAAGCGAACCATCGCGACCAGCCGAATCTGTACATAAATTGCTGGAGCAAAGAAAACTCGATCAAATTGCAGAGCAGTGGGCGAACGGATCTGGTGTTGACTGGAAGCTGCTTTACGAGGGAAACAAACCAAAGCGGATCAGCCTGCCGACTTACCCATTTGAGAGGGTGCGTTATTGGGTGCCGAAAGCGGAGAAAAAGACTGATCGTTCAAAACAGGAGCGGCACATCCTGCATCCTCTTCTGCATCAAAATGTGTCCGACATATCGGGGGTCCGCTTCCGTTCAGCGTTTACAGGACGTGAATTTTTCTTGAAGGATCATGTCATAAAGGGCGAACACGTTTTACCTGGCGCAGCTTTATTGGAGATGATTCGGGCAGCTGTGGAAAGGGCAGCTGCGGATCAGTTCCCGACAGGATTCCGGCTCCGGAATATCGTCTGGGTCCGGCCGTTCGCCGTCACGGAACAGCAGAAAGATATAGATGTACGTCTATATCCTGAGGAGAATGGTGAGATTACATTTGAAATCTGCCGGGACCCTGAAAGCGCAGAGGAGTCGCCGATTGTATATGGGCAAGGGAGTGCAGTGCTTTGTGAGGCTGGTGAAAATCCGGTTATCAACATTGAAGAACTGAAGGCAAGCTATAATGGCCGGACGGTGTCACCTTTTGATTGCTACGAGGCTTATACAGAAATGGGTATTCATTATGGTGAAAGCCACAGAGCGATCGACAGCCTATATGCCGGCGAAAACGGAGTTCTAGTGAAATTGACGATGCCTCCTGTAATCTCTGATACAGAAGACCATTATATTCTGCATCCGAGCATGATAGATTCGGCATTTCAAGCATCTATCGGTTTGAGGCTGGGAGGAGCTACGAGTTTAGAAGACAGAAAGGCAATGCTGCCTTTTGCCATACAGGATGTCCAAATCTTCAAAGGCTGCGAGGCATCTATGTGGGCGCGGATCACATATAGCGAGGGCAGTACAGCTGGGGATCGTATGCAGAAGCTTGATATCGATTTATGCAATGAAGAGGGGCAGGTTTGCGTGCGATTGACGGGCTATTCTGCAAGAGTGTTAGAAACAGGTCAAGAAGATCCTTCTGAAGCGACTGACACGCTATTGTTCGAACATATTTGGGAAGAACGTGCTGCAGTGAGGAAAGAGCTCATAGAGTACGACACACATAAAGTCGTTGTCTGTGATGTTGGAGAACAAATGGAAAGCCTCCAAAATCATCTTGACTGTACAGTTCTGCAGCATGATACAGAGACAATTGATGAACGGTTTGAAGGTTATGCCATACAGTTATTTGAAGAAATCAAACAGCTAATGCACTCAAAAACAGGAGGACATACATTCATTCAAGTGGCGGTGCCTGCGTTGGACGAGCCTCAGCTATTAAGCGGCTTAACTGGATTGCTCAAAACGGCTGAACTGGAAAATCCAAAACTGACAGGACAGTTGATCGAAATAGAAACCGGGACGTCAGCTGGTGACCTATTCGAAATATTGGAGGAAAACAGACGCTATCCGCGTGACACGCATATCCGCCACTGGCAAGGGAAGCGATTTGTAAGCAAGTGGAAAGAAGTGTCTGGTGAGCACCTAAGTGCTGACATGCCATGGAAAGATAAAGGCGTGTATCTGATCACAGGCGGTGCAGGCGGTCTTGGATTCATCTTTGCAACTGAAATTGCAAACCAAACGAATGATGCGGTTGTGATCTTGACAGGACGCTCTCCGCTTGATGAAAGGAAGAAGAAGAAGCTTAAAGCCTTACAGAAACTTGGCATCCAAGCGATTTACAGACAAGCTGATCTGGCTGACAAACAAACGGTTGATGCCTTATTAAAAGAAACCCAAAACGTTTATGGAGACTTAGATGGCATCATTCACAGCGCCGGTTTAATAAAAGATAATTTCATTATGAAGAAAAAGAAAGAAGAGGTTCAAACCGTTCTTGCTCCAAAGGTAGCAGGACTGATTCACCTTGACGAAGCAACGAAAGATATTCCGCTCGATTTCTTTATCCTTTTTTCCTCAGGTGCCGGAGCAGTAGGAAGCGCGGGACAGGCTGATTACGCAATGGCCAATGCATTTATGAATGCATTCAGCGAATATCGCAATGGCCAAGCTGAGCTGCACAAGCGTTACGGAAAAACTCTTTCAGTGTGCTGGCCGCTGTGGAAAGACGGGGGCATGCAAATTGATGCGGAAACTGCAAGGATGCTGAAAAGAGAAACAGGCATGGTGGCCATGGAAACAGATCGTGGGATTCAGGCGCTATATCATGGCTGGACGTCAGGAAAGCCGCAAGTGTTAGTTGCTTCCGGTGTTACTGATCGGATTCGTGCATTTTTACATGAAACGGGACATGGCAAAGGCCAATCTCACGATATCAAAAAAAGCAGTCTCAATCAGGAGGCAGAAAAAGCAGACATGATAGGGGAAATTGATGAAGAGATACTAAGAGAAAAAGCGGAGAACTATTTTAAACAGGTGCTTTCTTCGGTGATTAAGCTGCCAGCCGGCCAGATTGATGCTGAAGCTCCTCTCGAGGATTACGGGATCGATTCTATCATGATCATGCATGTAACGGGTCAATTAGAAAAAGGATTCGGTTCTTTGTCCAAGACGCTGTTCTTTGAATATCAGGATATTCGCTCATTAACACGGTATTTTATTGATTCCCACAGAGAAAAACTGCTGGACATCTTGGGATTTGAAACAGGAAAACCTTCTGTTGGGAGAAAATCAGAAGCTGAAAAACAAGAAATCCCAGTTACCCCAAGAAAGTCTGGGTTTCTTCCTTTGCAAGATAAAGAGCAGAAGCAGTTAAGAGAGAAGGAAACGGAAGAAATTGCGATCATCGGTATCTCAGGTCGCTATCCGCAGGCAGACAACATTAATGAATTGTGGGAGAATCTGAGAGACGGTCGAGACTGTATTACTGAAATTCCTGCAGACCGCTGGGATCACAGTCTTTATTATGACGAAGATAAAGACAAGCCTGGAAAAACCTACAGCAAGTGGGGAGGCTTCTTGAAGGATGTAGACAAGTTTGATCCGCAGTTTTTCCATATATCGCCGCGTGAGGCAACATTAATGGACCCGCAAGAGCGTTTATTTTTGCAGTGCGTGTATGAAACGATGGAAGACGCAGGCTATACAAGAGAGCACCTCGGCCGTAAGCGTGATGCTGAGCTTGGCGGAAGCGTCGGTGTTTACGTCGGTGTCATGTATGAAGAATATCAGCTGTACGGGGCACAAGAGCAGGTGTGGGGAAGGTCTCTGGCTTTAACGGGAAATCCATCATCCATCGCGAACCGGGTATCTTATTATTTTGATTTTCACGGACCGAGTATTGCATTAGACACCATGTGTTCTTCTTCTTTAACGGCTATCCACTTGGCCTGCCAAAGCCTGCAGCGCGGAGAGTGTGAGGCGGCATTCGCAGGCGGCGTGAATGTGTCAATCCATCCAAATAAATATTTGATGCTTGGGCAGAACAAATTTATGTCCAGCAAAGGCCGGTGTGAAAGCTTCGGACAGGGCGGAGACGGCTATGTGCCGGGGGAAGGCGTTGGAGCAGTGCTTCTGAAGCCATTGTCTAAAGCAGTTGAAGATGGTGATCACATTTATGGAATCATTAAGGGGACAGCCATCAACCACGGGGGAAAAACAAACGGGTACTCAGTTCCCAATCCGAATGCCCAAGCAGATGTCATCAAAAAGGCGTTTATGGAAGCGAAGGTTGACCCGCGGGCAGTCAGTTACATCGAAGCCCACGGCACGGGAACCTCTCTCGGTGATCCTATTGAAATCACAGGGCTGTCCAAAGTGTTTACGCAAGAAACCGATGACAAACAATTTTGTGCAATAGGGTCAGCCAAATCAAATATCGGGCACTGTGAGAGTGCGGCAGGTATCGCAGGAGTAACGAAGGTATTGCTCCAAATGAAATACAGGCAGCTTGCGCCTTCCCTGCATTCAAACGTGCTGAACCCGAATATTGATTTCCTTAACTCGCCGTTTAAAGTACAGCAAGAGCTAGAAGAGTGGAAGAGGCCGATCATCAGTGTCAATGGCAAAGACATCGAATTACCGAGAATCGCAGGAGTCTCTTCATTTGGTGCCGGGGGTGTGAACGCCCATATTTTAATAGAAGAGTATGCTTCGGAACCTGTGGAGGAACGTTTACCAGCGAGGAAACAGCCGGCTGTCATTGTGCTCTCAGCAAAAAATGAGGAAAGACTTCAGAAACGCGCGGAGCGATTGCTGCATGCCATTCGTGAACAAACATATGTTGAAGCAGATTTACACCGAATTGCCTATACGCTTCAAGTCGGACGGGAAGCGATGAACGAACGGCTGGCGTTCGTTGCGGAATCGATGCGGGAGCTTGAAGAAAAGCTGAATGAATGTATCTCCGGAACAGAAAATCGTGAATATGTCTATCGCGGACAAGTAAAGCGCAACAAAGAAGCCATTGCTGCTTTTGCTGCTGATGAGGATATGTCAAAAACAATTGAGGCATGGCTGCAAAAAGGCAAATATGCGAAGGTTTTAGACCTATGGGTAAGAGGTTTGCGCATCGACTGGAGCACGCTATATCAGGATCAAAAACCGCGGCGCATCAGTTTACCTGTCTATCCTTTCGCAAGAGATCGCTATTGGATAGACGTACATGCAAAGGCTGAGGAAAAAAGAACGGAGGAGCCATTCGCTCCAGTACAGCCCGTCCTTCCAAAGCCGTCTGTAGCCAGAGAAGCCAGCGGCAAGCCTGCCAATATTACGTTACAGCCTTTAATGACCAATCAGGATCGTTTGGAGCGGACAGCATCTCTGGTTCCATCAGATACAGAAACAGAGACGATCACGGCGGAAGCCTTGTGCGATGAACTGACAGCGAGCTTAGCGGAAGTGCTGTACATGGACCAAAACGAGATTGATCCAGACGAAGCATTCATAGATATCGGTATGGACTCGATTACCGGGCTCGAATGGATAAAAGCAATAAATAAACAGTATGGCACATCACTAAATGTCACAAAGGTATACGATTATCCGACAACACGTGATTTCGCTGTTTACTTAGCACACGAGTTAAGCACACAAGCTGGGGAGAAAAAACAAACGGAGACGTACACGCCGATAAGACAAAAAACAGCGGTACCTGCTGCTAAACCGGCTAATATATCTCTGCAGCAGTTAGAACATCATCAGCCAGTGCAAGAGGAAGCTGAAGAAACGATTCAATATGCAGCGGCAGAAATATCTGCATCAAGACAATATACTGTAGCAATTGAAACGCTGCATGAAAACTTGAGGGAAAGCATAGCAGACGTGTTATACATGGAGCCATACGAGGTGGATATTGACGAAGCGTTCATAGATATCGGAATGGACTCGATTACCGGACTCGAATGGATAAAAGCGGTGAACAAGCAATACGGAACGTCTTTTACGGTAACCAGAGTATATGATTATCCAACGATACGTGATTTTGCCGAAATGCTAAAGTCCGAGCTTGGAACTCATCTTGATAGAAAGATAGAGCATACTGACTCTTTCGAAGCAGCCCAGCAAAAGCCAGCAGCATCATCTAATCCAAAGCCGGCAGAACGGCCCCTTCAGCCTGTTCAACATCCAATAAAGAAAGAACATGTGAAGAAAACGGTTCCTGTTCATCAAGACCGCCCGGAGGATGCGATAGCGATTGTCGGGATGTCGGGAAGATACCCGGGCGCTCGTAATGTAAGAGAGTACTGGGATAACCTGGTTCATGCGAGAAATGCCATTCGGGACATTCCAACATCACGGTGGGATGTTGACAAATACTATGATCCTGTCCTCAACAAAAAAGGGAAAGTCTACTGCAAATCAATGGGGATGCTTGATGATATTGAACATTTTGATCCGTTGTTTTTTAATATTCCGCCGTCAGAAGCTGAATTGATGGACCCGCAGCATCGAATCTTTTTGCAGGAAGGCTATAAAGCGTTTGAGGACGCTGGGTACAACGCCCGAACTTTAAATGAGAAAAAATGCGGTGTATATCTCGGCATTATGAGCAATGAATACGGGGTCATGCTGAACCGGCAGGCAAGAGCAAATGCCACGGGGAACAGCTTTGCGATCGCTGCGGCGCGTATTCCGTATTTTCTTAATTTAAAAGGGCCTGCGATTCCTATTGACACCGCTTGTTCATCTTCATTGGTCGGCACACATTTAGCGCGGCAGGCACTTATAAACAAAGAAATTGATATGGCGCTGGTCGGCGGGGTCAGCTTATACCTGACGCCGGAATCTTACATCAGTATGTGTGAGGCCGGCATGCTTTCACCTGATGGACAATGTAAAGCATTTGACAATAGCGCGAATGGTTTTGTGCCCGGCGAGGGTGCGGGTGCGCTGGTTCTGAAAAGGCTGAAAGATGCGGAAGCGGACCGTGACCATATTTATGGCATTATCATTGGCTCGGGTATTAATCAGGACGGGAAAACAAACGGAATCACGGCACCGAGTGCGAAAAGCCAAATGGATCTGGAAAGAGACATATATGAAACATACGGCATACATCCTGAGAGTATCAGTTATGTCGAGATGCACGGCACAGGAACAAAACAAGGCGATCCAATTGAATTAGAAGCTCTGTCCACCGTATTTCAAGAAAAAACAGACAAAAAGCAGTTTTGCGCAATCGGTTCCGTCAAAAGCAATATTGGCCATACATCCGCGGCGGCAGGAGTAGCCGGGGTTCAAAAAGTGTTATTGTGCATGAATCATAAAACACTTGTGCCGACATTGAACTTCACGACACCGAATGAGCATTTTGAATTTGAGCATTCTCCTTTATACGTAAATACGGAGCTTAAGCCTTGGGAAACGGCTGATGGAAAACCGCGGAGAGCATGTGTGAGCTCCTTCGGATATAGCGGAACGAATGCTCATATTGTGATAGAGGAATATCAGCCTGACAAGAGGAACGATCCATTAACAAAGCAGCACCGCTCAGCATTATTTGTACTTTCAGCGAAAAAAGAGAAGCAATTGAAGGCCTATGCGGAAGCAATGAAAGATTTCGTAACTTCCAATGAAGATATCGATCTGGAGGATATGGCATACACACTTCAGGCGGGCCGGGAAGCAATGGATTATCGCATGGCGTTTTTGGCGGATTCGAGAGAAATGCTGATCAAAACTTTAGATGATTATTTGGCTGAAATGCCGAACAGCAGCATATTTGCTGCTCACGTGAAAACGAAGAAGAGCGAAATCAAGCTGTTTGAAACGGATCATGATGCCAAAGCATTGCTGCAAACATGGATAGAGAAAAAAAGGCTGGAGAAAGTAGCGGAACTATGGGTGAAAGGGCTGCAGATAGATTGGAACAAGCTTTATCGGGAATACACGCCTCGCCGAATCAGCCTGCCTGCTTATCCGTTCGCGGAAGAGTATTACTGGCTGCCAACTCAAGAAGGTGAACACGAAACCATTGCTACAGCTCTGCCTCAATCCGAACTGATGCCAAAGCGCTGCTTTCTGCGTAAACAGTGGCAGCCTTGTCCGATTGAACCGGCAGAAATGACGAATCAAACCGTCGCCATTTTGGCAAATGAGGAGACGATGGCATTAGCGGAAGAGCTTTCGACGTATTTCTCGACATACCGTATATTTGACAGCCAAGAGCTGGATCGGGTATCTGCTGCTGACTATGAACACGTTGCTGGAGCAATCGATCTGATCGGGTGCGGAACGAGCCATGAGCATTCTATGGGCTGGATAAACTGGCTCCAAAAGCTGATCGAGCAAGGACGTACAAGCAAGCATCATTTGACGATCTTGGGTGTAACAAAGGGGCTGGAGGCCTACGCAAATGAGGGTGTTCTTTTGTCTGGTGCTTCACGGGCAGGTTTATACCGCATGCTTCAAAGCGAGTACAGCCATCTTACTTCAAGACATGCAGATATGGAATGCGAAACCTCTTTTGAGGAGCTGGCCAGACTGATTGCAGTTGAATATTATGCCAAGAGCACAGAATCAGAAGTCTGTTATCGAAACGGACAGCGATATCGAGCATATTTGGCAGAGCAGCCAGCAGAAGCCGCTCTTAGTCATAAGCAAGTATCGTTTTCAACAGACAAAGTCCTGCTTATTACAGGCGGGACAAGAGGTCTCGGCTTGCTGTGTGCGCGGCATTTTGTAAAAACATACGGCGTTAAGCGGCTGGTCCTTATCGGCCGTGAAGAGCTTCCGCCGCGTGACCAGTGGAATTCGGTAAAAATGGCCTCGCTTGCCGAGAAAATAAAAGCCGTTCAAGAGCTAGAAGACATGGGTGCGCAAGTTCAGGTGCTGTCTCTGGATCTGACAGACAGGGTTGCTGTCGAACAGAGCCTGAAGACAATACACGAAACAATGGGGGCGATTGGCGGAGTCATCCATTGTGCCGGGATGGTGAACAAACAAAACCCGGCTTTTATCAGAAAATCACTAGAAGAGATCGAACAGGTGCTTGAACCGAAAGTTGAAGGTCTGCAAACGTTGTTTGACCTGCTTCAGGATGAACCATTGGCGTTTTTCACCTTGTTTTCATCAGTATCAGCGGCCATCCCTGCACTAGCAGCAGGACAAGCTGATTACGCGATGGCAAATGCTTTTATGGATTATTTTGCGGAGGCTCATCAAGATAAATGTCCCATTGTAAGCATTCAGTGGCCTAACTGGAAGGAGACCGGTTTAGGCGAGGTGCGAAGCAAAGCTTTAGAACAAACTGGATTGATCAGTTTGACAAACGACGAGGGATTACAGCTGCTTGACCAGATTCTATCAGACAGACAGTATGCTGTCGTGCTGCCGGCAGTACCAGATACAAACGTTTGGAAGCCGGATAAGCTAATGCAGCCGTCATTGCCTGTCGAAGCTCTCTCGCATCCTGAGACGAAAGAGCAAACCGGCACTCGCAACCTGTTCCCTGAAACAGTCGACTGGCTCGTAACTCTTTTTTCAGATGAACTGAAAATAGCTGCAGAAGACTTTGAAACGGATGAACCTTTCCAAGAATACGGAATCGACTCGATTATATTGGCCCAGCTGGTACAGCAGATGAACCAACAATTAAATGGAGATATTGATCCGTCAATTTTGTTTGAATACCCGACAATAGAATCCTTTGCACACTGGCTCATTTCGAAATATGACATATCAGCTGTTTTACAGCCATCTGTTCCTGAGAAACAGACACCTCTCAAGCCGCAATCAGCAATGAAACAGAAGCTGGTGCCAGAACAGCGGCCGCAACAGATAAGCCATGAAAAAACGGCACTTCTTGCTGAGGACATCGCTATCATCGGTCTTAGTTGCAGGTTCCCAGGAGCAGAAACCCTAGAGGAATACTGGGAACTAATACGTGATGGACGGTCTGCGATTGCGCCTGTTCCGCCTGAACGATTCGAGAACTCCAGCCCAAATTACGCGGGCCTCATTGATGAAATGAACCGATTTGATCATGATTTCTTCATGATGTCCGAAAACGATGTCAGAGCGATGGACCCTCAAGCTTTGGCTGTATTGGAGGAAAGCTTGAAGCTGTGGTATCACGCCGGTTATACAGAGAAAGAAGTGAAAGGCATGAGGGCTGGTGTTTATATAGGAGGCCGCAGCCAGCACAAGCCTGATCCGGTCAGTCTTTCAAAAGCAAGAAATCCGATAGTCGCTGGCGGACAAAACTATTTAGCAGCTAACATCTCACAATTTTTTGACTTGAAGGGACCGAGTATTGTCCTGGATACCGCTTGTTCCTCTGCGCTGGTGGGGCTGAATATGGCGATTCAGGCTCTGCGAAGCGGAGATATTGAGGCAGCGGTTGTAGGCGGCGTCAGTTTGCTTGATGCTGATGCGCATCGAATGTTTTATGAGCGCGGACTTTTATGTGACAAACCGTCATTCCATATTTTTGATAAGCGGGCAGACGGTGTCATTTTAGGAGAAGGCGTGGGCATGGTTCTCGTCAAAACCGTCAGCCAAGCGCTTGAAGACGGAGATTCCATATATGCAGTCATTAAAGCTGCTGCGATTAATAATGATGGAAGAACGGCTGGCCCATCATCTCCGAATCTCGAGGCACAAAAGGACGTCATGCTGTCAGCGCTTGAAAAAAGCGGCAAAAAGACTGAAGAGATCAGCTATCTCGAAGCGAACGGATCGGGGTCGGCAGTAACAGATTTACTTGAATTAAAGGCAATCCAGTCCATTTACCGTTCTGAATCAAAGGCTCCGTTAGGGCTGGGATCGGTGAAACCTAACATCGGCCATCCATTATGTGCAGAGGGGATTGCGAGCCTGATTAAAGTAGCTTTAATGCTGAAGCATAGACAATTGGTTCCATTCCTGTCAGGTAATGAAAATATGCCGTATTTTGATATAGAAAAAACAGATTTGTATTTCAGCAGATCGCAAGCCGAGTGGAAGGAGACAACGCCGGCAGCGGCAATTAATTGTTTTGCAGATGGCGGAACGAACGCCCATCTCATTATAGAAGGTTGGAAAGACTCGGCTGAGCGTCCAATTAGAAGAAAACCTCTGCCTTTACCGGAATTAAATAGGCAGCCCGTTTTAATCAAACCATCGGCTCAAAACGTGCAGAAAAAAGTGTATTCAGACACAGGGGCTTCTAAAGATATGTTTTGGAAAACTTTCAAATAAGAGAGGAGTGGGAAAATGATAACTGAACAACTGCACATTTCATTAAATAATCCAATCATGTCCAACCACAAGGTATATGGACAAGCGTTATTACCCGGCCTTGCTTATATAGATTTAATCTACCAAGTATTCCAGGAACATGGTTATGCATACCAAGAGCTTGAATTAAAAAACCTGACCATTTTTTACCCTTTGATCGCAGATGAGTCATATGACATTGCCCTGACCATTCACGTGTCTGAAAGAAAGGAAGGGACATGGTCCATCATCATCGACGGACAAAAACAGCATGGAGAATCACTATCTGACAAGAGACAATATGTGACTGCTGACATGCATCGTAAAGAGCAAACCGCTTTTGCCGAATCAATAGACCTTAATCAGTGGAAAAGTACAGCTGACAGAATTCTGAATTTAGATGAAATCTATGAACAATGCCGTTCTCAGGAGTTAGTCCATACCGGCATGATGAAGGCAAAAGGGCGGATTTATGAAACCAAAGAGGGTGCTTTAATTGATTTAGCAGTTGGACAGGAAGCCCTGCGCCATTCTGAAGCTTTTCTGTTTCATCCGACGCTTATTGACGGCAGCGGCATAGGTTCAAGCTGCCTGATCTCAGATCAAACGATGTACCTGCCATTGTATTATGAATCGTTTTCTGCTTCAGAACGATTGCAAAAAGGATGTACAGCACGGATCCTCTCCTCATCTGTGCGCCAAAAGAAAGAGCTCACTTATATGACGATTGAATATTTTAATTCATCAGGACAAAAAGTGGCCGAGCTGAAACAATTTGCAGGCAAGTCTGTACGGAATATGTCAGCCTTTCATTCTCCAAAAGAAATTCAAGAAAAAAGAGCTGCTGTCTCTCAGAACATCAGTCGGGACTATCCCGCATTTGAAATGTATTTGCGTCAGTTGCTTGCTAAGCAGCTTGAAAGGCCGGCAGAACAAATGGATATCCACGCTGGGTACTATGAGCTAGGCTTGGATTCCCCGTCATTGCTTACCGTGGTTCAGGAAATTGGAGATAAGGTTGGAGCGGATCTTGCTCCGACACTGCTGTTTGAATTTACAACAATTGCAGAACTAGCTGCTCATCTTGCTGATCACTATTCAATTGGAGAGGCGGACAGCATTGTCCGCCAATCTCCTTCACCAATGAAGGATTCTCCTGATGGTGTTACCTCTTCACCAGAGATCGGGGAGGACATAGCCATTATCGGAATGGCGGGACGTTATCCTAAGGCGAAAAATATACAGGAATTTTGGGAACAGCTTAAAGCGGGTACCGACTGCATCACAGAGATTCCAAACTCACGCTGGGAATGGAAAGAAAACAATGGACTGGATTCACCTTCGGGCAAGCCATTGTCAAAATGGGGCGGGTTTATCGAGGATGCTGATTGTTTTGATCCTCAATTTTTCAGAATCTCTCCGCGTGAAGCGGAAATGATGGACCCTCAGGAACGGTTATTTTTAGAGACGTGCTGGGAAGCTATTGAAGATGCGGGTTATACACCAGAGACAATTGCTTCACCACAGGGAGAAAATAAAAGACAGCATGTCGGTGTGTTTGCCGGCGTTATGCATAAGGACTATTCCCTTATAGGGGCTGAAGCTCTATCAGAACACAATCCATTTCCTTTATCGCTGAATTATGCGCAAATCGCCAACAGGGTCTCTTACTATTGTAATTTCCACGGCCCAAGCATGGCGGTGGACACGGTCTGCTCTTCCTCATTAACTGCGGTTCATCTGGCAATAGAGAGCATCCGGAATGGAGAATGCGAGGCCGCACTTGCCGGAGGCGTCAATTTGTCACTGCATCCGGCTAAATATATCAGCTATGGCAGTGTAGGGATGCACTCAAGTGACGGCTATTGCCATACTTTCGGCAAAGGCGGGGATGGCTACGTATCTGGAGAAGGTGTCGGCACAGTAGTGCTAAAACCGCTGCGAAAAGCTGAACAGGACGGTGACCGAATCTATGCTGTCATCAAAGGCAGTGCGATAAATCATGTAGGGAAAGTAAGCGGAATTACAGTACCGAGCCCGGTAGCTCAAGCTGATGTTATCGAAGCGTGTCTAGAAAAAACAGGAATTGATCCGCGCACCATCAGTTATGTTGAAGCCCATGGCACTGGCACCTCATTGGGAGATCCGATTGAAATACAGGGGTTAGTAAAAGCTTTCAGCCGCAATACGCAGGACAAGCAATTCTGTTCAATCGGTTCTGTTAAATCGAATATTGGCCATGCTGAAGCTGCAGCCGGCATTAGCGGCTTAACGAAGACTGTCCTGCAGTTGCATCATAAAACCTTGGTGCCCTCATTACATTCAGAAGAGCTGAATCCTTATTTGAAGCTCGATCAAACCCCATTTTTTGTCCAGCATGAAACAAAGGAATGGGAGCAGCCATCTTTTACAGAAAACGGGGTGGACGTCACATATCCCCGCCGTGCCGGTTTAAGTTCGTTTGGCGCTTCAGGATCAAATGCGCATCTTATTTTGGAAGAATATATTCCGGCAGAGAGCCATTCAGAGACGATTTTAACGAAAAATGAAGAAATAGTGATACCTTTGTCTGCGAGAAACAAAGATCGTCTGCAGGCTTACGCTCTTAAACTTCTTGATTTTCTTAGCGAGGACGTCAATCTTTTAGCGTTAGCTTATACCATGCAGGCAGGGCGGGTTGAAATGGAGGAGCGTGCGGCCTTCATCGTAAAAGACATAAAAGATTTAACGGCTAAACTTCGGGCGTTTGCCAATGGAGAAGAAGAGATCAAGGGCTGCTGGACCGGACAAGCCAAGGAGAATCAGGAGGCGGCTGGGCCGACATCGGTAAATGCGCTGAATAACCATTTGACAACAGACAGCGAAATGATGGAAATGGCGAAAGCATGGGTTCAAGGAAAGCGGGTCACCTGGGACGACCTATACGGCGATCGCAAGCCGCTTAAGATCAGTGTTCCGACCTATCCGTTTGCAAGGGAGCGCTACTGGATCCCGGTTCCTGAAATGAAAACCAGCACTGTGAATCATATCTTACATCCGCTGGTGCACCGCAATACATCAGACTTTACTGAGCAGCGCTTTAGCTCTGTATTTACAGGCACGGAATTTTTCCTTTCAGATCATGTTGTACAGGGACAGAAGATTTTGCCGGGCGTTGCCTATTTAGAAATGGCAAGGGAAGCAGCGGAAAAAGCTGCAGGCGATCTGGACGGCGAACAAAGAGTGGTGTCGCTTAAAGACATTGTGTGGGTGCGTCCTATCACGATAGAAAGTGAACCAAAAGAAATACATATTGGCCTTTTTCCTGAGGATAACGGGGACATTTCCTTTGACATTTATAGCAGCTCTGAACATAAAGAAGAAGCCTTGACGATACACTGCCAAGGCCGCGCTGTCATTTCAGATGAAGCGGACACTTCCATTTTAAACCTTTCATCAATACAGACAGAATGCAGTTTGGACACAGTGACGTCAGAACAATGCTATGCAGCGTTTCGAAAGATTGGGCTTGACTATGGAGAGGGCTATCAAGGGATTGAAAAAGTCTATGTCGGCAAAGATCAATTGCTTGCAAAAATCTCGTTACCCGCTTTTCTAAAAAACGACAAGCAACATTTTGCGCTCCACCCGAGTTTGATGGATTCCGCGTTCCATGCCACAGTCGGTTTTATCGTTAGCTCAGTCAATGCCGCTGGACAAGCTCAGACGCTGTCTCTTCCATTTGCGTTGCAGGAGGTTGATATTTTCAGCCCATGTCCAGAGAAGATATGGTCTTATATTCGATACAGTTCAGACAGTAAAGCGGAGGACAAAGTCAGAAAGTATGATATTGATTTATGTGATGAGAACGGACATGTTTGTGTGCGAATGAAGGGTGCCTCGATGCGGGCACTTGATGGAGAGCAGCATTCAATGCCGAAACTATTAACTGATTCTCAGCTGACCGGGCATACGATGATGATCCCTGTCTGGGAACCAGTCTCTTCAGATACGGAGGATAATGCTTCGTTTGCTGGTACACGAGTTGTTTTATGCGGTGCTGCTGAAGCTGATCGGGCATTAATAAAGCATCATTATCCGCAAGTATCCTTTATCGATATCCGGCCTGCAGATGACATTGAGGGAATAGCGGACAAACTGCAAGCGTACGGAAGGATTGACCATGTATTGTGTGTTGCCCCGTCACACCGGGGAAGTATAGGTAGTGATGGACAAGAAGAAGCTGTTCTTCACTTATTTAAGCTTGTGAAAGCATGCCTGCAATTAGGCTATGGCGAGAAACAACTTGAATGGTCTCTTGTGACAGTCCAAGCGCAGCCGGTTACGCAACATGAGGCAGTACAACCCGCTCATGCAAGCATTCATGGACTTGCCGGCACAATGGCAAAGGAATATCCACATTGGAAAATCCGTCTTCTCGATCTTGAAAAAGGCTGTACATGGCCGGTAAATCACATGTTTGCGCTCCCAGCTGACCGCCTTGGCCATGCTTGGGCCTATCGTAATCAGCAATGGCATCAGCAGCAATTGATCCCATATCGGCACTCACTGTCAGGCGACACGCTATATCGGAAAGGCGGAGTCTATGTGGTCATCGGAGGAGCCGGGTATATCGGAGAGGCATGGAGTGAGTACATGATCCGCCGCTACCAGGCGCAAATCGTTTGGATTGGGCGAAGTCAACTTAATGCTGCCATCCAGTCAAAAATAGACCGACTTTCGGCGCTTGGCCCTGAGCCTTTCTACATTGCAGCCGATGCAGCCGATAAGCATTCATTGCAGCAGGCTTATGATCAAGTGAAAAAACGCCATCCTCATATTCACGGGATTGTTCACTCTGCGATGGTTTTATTTGAGCAAAGCCTGGAAAAAATGAAGCCAGAAGAATTCACCGCTGGACTGGCGGCGAAGATCGATGTCAGTATTCGGATGGCCCAAGTGTTCCGCCAGGAGAATGTAGATTTTGTTTTATTCTTCTCTTCGCTTGTAGCCCATATCAAAAATGTGAAGCAAAGCCATTATGCCTCTGGCTGTTCATTTGCAGATGCTTTTGCTCACCAGCTTTCTCAGAGCTGGGCATGTCCTGTAAAAGTCATGAACTGGGGATATTGGGGGAATAGTGAAGCGGCTGAGGATGAACATTATGTACAGCTCATGAATCAAATCGGCTTAGGTTTAATTGAGCCTGCGGAGGCTATGAAGGCGCTGGAAGCCCTGCTTTCTGGGCCAGTCAGCCAAACAGCTTTCATTCATACGACAAAGCCTGTAGCAGTCGAAGGCGTGAATCAGAATGAATTCATCACTCTTTATCCAGAGCAACCTTCAGCAGATGCAGAGAGCCTGATGGAGCGTCTGCCGACTACGGGACGATTTCAAAGAGTGACACATGAAGAGCTTGATGATCTTCTTTACAGGCTGTTGTTAGGACAGCTGCAAACGGCCGGGCTGTTTGATGGTTATACATTATCGGTTGAACGTCTTCAACAATATAAGACTCGTGAATTTTATGGAAAATGGATTCGGCAAACCAGCGAATTTCTCTTGCAGCATGGCTATCTTAAGAAAGTTGGAGATTCATTGGTGAAGAAGGACCAAGCAGAGGATATCGAGCTGCTTTGGCAAGAATGGAATGCGAAAAAAGAAAAGTGGCTTAAAGACAGCGAGACAAAGGCGATGGTTGTATTAGCAGAGGCCATGCTGCAAGCATTACCGGATATTTTGACAGGGAAAGTCCCTGCAACAGATATCATGTTCCCGCATTCCTCGATGGAACTGGTGGAGGGCATTTATAAGCATAACCAAGTGGCAGATTATTTTAATAAAGTGCTTGCCGATACATTATTAGCTTATCTGGATGAACGTCTGAAGCACGACCCTGAGGCATCGATTCGCATTATGGAAATAGGCGCAGGCACAGGCGGCACGAGTGCCGGAATCTTTGAAAAACTGAAACCATATCAAAAGCACATCAATGAATATTGCTATACAGATCTGTCTAAAGCATTTTTGCTGCATGCAGAAAAGGAATATGGGGCGGAAAATCCGTACCTGACATATCAGCTTTTTGATGTGGAAAAACCGATTGACCAGCAGGAATTTGAAGCGGGAGGCTATGATGTCGTCATTGCCGCTAATGTCCTTCACGCAACAAAAAATATCCGTCAAACACTGCGGCATACAAAAGCAGTAATGAAAAACAACGGAATGCTGCTGCTGAATGAAATGGCGGGAAACAGCCTGTTCCCTCACATCACCTTTGGTCTTTTGGAAGGCTGGTGGCTGTATGAAGATCCTGCAGTGCGGATTCCCGGCTGTCCAGGCTTACATCCTGACAGCTGGAAAGCGGCACTTGAAAGCGAAGGCTTTGAATCTGTCTTTTTCCCGGCCGAGGCGGCACATGATCTGAGTCACCAAATCGTCGCAGCCTCAAGCAACGGGCTGGTTCGCCGCATGATGAAAAATGTGACCTTGCCGGAGAAGGATGTTTCACAAGCGTCTAATCAGAAGCCAGCCTACATTCATACCATAGATTCAGAGGAAGCTGGACAATCAAAACATGCTCTCCTAAGAGAAAAAAGCACAGAATATATGAAAAAACTAATCGGGGAAACGTTGAAAATTCCTGCAGGAAAGATTGAGTCATCTGAACCGCTTGAGAAGTACGGTATTGATTCTATCGTTGTTGTCCAGCTGACGAATACATTGCGCAAAGAATTTGACCATGTAAGCAGCACTTTATTTTTCGAGTACCAGACCATTGACGCATTAGTGGAGCATTTCATCAAAACAAAAACAGAAGCGCTGATGAAATTAACAGGTCTTGACCGTCAAGTTCAACAACAGACACCGGCCGAAAGCAGAACCCAATCTTCACAGAAACCTGATCAGGCCGCTAAAAGAACACGGCGCTATCGCAAGCTTGGCTTCAGCGGGGAGAAAGAAACACCGACAAACACTCTTGCAAGCCGTGACGTTGCCATTATCGGCATTTCTGGACGCTATCCTCAGGCGGAAACAGCAGAAGACTTTTGGAACAACCTAAAAGAAGGAAGAAATTGTATTGAGGAAATTCCGAAAGATCGCTGGGATTGGAAAGCTTATTACGATAAAGAAAAAGGAAAAGAAGGGTCAATTTATACGAAATGGGGCGGATTTATCAAGGATATGGACAAGTTTGACCCATTATTCTTTCAGATTTCTCCGCTTGAGGCAGAAAGAATGGACCCTCAGGAGCGATTATTTCTGCAAACCGTTTATGCAAGTATTGAAGACGCGGGATACACGCCTGACTCGCTCTGTTCAAGCAGAAAAATCGGCGTCTTTGCCGGAGTCATGAACAAAAATTATCCGACCGGCTATGGCTATTGGTCTATCGCCAACAGAATATCCTATTTACTGAATTTCCAAGGCCCGAGTCTTGCAGTCGATACAGCCTGCTCATCCTCCCTGACAGCGATTCATTTAGCGCTGGAAAGCATCTATAGCGGATCGAGTGATTGTGCCATTGCCGGCGGTGTCAATTTAGTTGTCGACCCGGTTCACTATCAGAATTTATCTGTCATGAATATGCTCTCTGCTAGTGATACATGTAAATCATTCGGCGATGATGCAGATGGATTTGTCGACGGTGAAGGCGTAGGCGCCATTGTGTTAAAGCCGCTGCAGCAAGCAATAGCGGACGGTGACCATATTTACGGTGTGATAAAGGCAAGTGCCATTAATAGCGGAGGAAAAACAAATGGATACACGGTTCCAAATCCTCATGCACAGGCACAGGTAATTAAAGAAGCAATGGAGCGCGCCGACATTCCTGCCCGAACCATCAGTTATTTAGAGGCGCATGGAACAGGCACTGCATTAGGAGATCCGATTGAGATAGCGGGGTTAACAAAAGCATTCGAGAAAGATACGCAGGAGAAACAGTTTTGTGCGATCGGCTCCAGCAAATCAAATATCGGTCATTGTGAAAGTGCAGCCGGAATTGCAGGGCTGACAAAAATACTTTTTCAGTTTAAATATGGCCAAATTGCACCATCATTGCATGCTCAGCGGTTGAATCCGAACATCGAGTTCAGCCATACTCCATTTGTCGTTCAGCAGCAACTTGGTGAATGGAAACGCCCGGTGATTGGCGGGCAAGAGGTGCCTAGGCGCGCTGGCTTGAGCAGTTTTGGCGCCGGAGGGTCCAATGCCCATATCATCCTGGAAGAATATATTCCAAGAACGGGGGCGCAAACGCCGAAAGACCATCCTCCAGCGCTGATTGTGCTGTCGGCCAAAAACATGGAACGCTTGCAAGAAAAAGCGAAACAGCTGCTTACAGCCATCAAACAAAAAAGGTACCGCGAAACAGACCTGATCAGGATTGCCTATACCTTGCAAACAGGCCGTGAAGCAATGGAGGAACGGCTGGCATTTATAGCGGAATCACTAGAGGATCTTGAGAGAAAGTTGAACGATTTTATCGAAAACATAGCAGACAGCCTGTATCTGGATCGTATCGATGATAACAAAAAAGCGTTAGCAGTCTTATCAGCGGATGAGGATACGGAAAAAATCATAGAAGCATGGATGAGCAAAGGGAAATACACGAAACTGCTGGATCTTTGGGTGAAAGGCTTGTCTTTCGACTGGGGCATGCTGTACGGCACCCAAACGCCTGTCCGGATCAGTCTTCCGGCATATCCATTTGCAAAAGAACGTTACTGGGCACCAGGCGCGGCAAAGGCTCCGGCGTCTATAGAACAGGATCATGATCAGCAAACAGAAGAACCTTTCAAGGTTATGACTTTTCAAGAAGTGTGGAAAGAAGAGCCGGCGACTTTCACATCGAAACGTATCAAAACGCTCATCTGTTTTCTGACTGAAAGAGAAAAGCAAAACGCATTTGCTTCAGCCCTGAAAAACGTTGATCAAGACACTAAGGTCATTTTTATATCACAGGGCGAAGTGTACAGCAAACAGTCTGAATATAGCTACCAGATTGTGCGGCAAGAACCCGTTACTTTTGAAAAGGCCTTCCAGAGCATTAAAGAAGAACTTGGAGAGCCAGATGCAATCCTCTATATGTGGCCTATGGAAGACAAGCGCTGTATAAAGGACCATTCCTGTATTGTTTACCTATTACAAGGTATGTCCGCAGCAAAGCTTCATCCTTCACGGCTGCTGCTGGCAGGATGTTTTGAAGACGGTCTTGACCGAAGCTATCTGGAATCATGGATTGGCTTCGAGCGTTCACTCGGGCTTGTCCTCCCGCACACAAAAGTGACTGGAATCTTTCAGCCGGCGGAACAAGGATCGATGGATGATTGGACACGTAAAATATGGGCAGAATTACAGGCTTCATCCGCACAAACGGTTTTGTATCAGAATCTGAAACGATATGTAAATCACATTGAACAGACAACGATACAGCCGGACAACAGCAAATTGAAGTTTGGCGGTACTTACCTGATTACAGGCGGTGTAGGAGGGCTTGGTTATTTATTTGCCAAGCATTTGGCCAAAAACTATGCCGCAAACCTGATTTTGACAGGGCGGTCGCCTTTTAATGATGAAAAGCAAAAGCAAATAAAAGAATTAAAGAATCTAGGCGGCGAAGCGATGTATGCAGAAGCAGATGTGTCTGATCCTATCGCAATGGGAGACTGCGTAAAAAGAGGGAAAGACCGATTCGGTGCCATCAACGGTGTCATTCATGCAGCCGGGATCGAGAGCGACTCTGCTATTTTTGACAAAAAGATCGAAAGCTTCCAGCGCATCATTGAACCGAAAATCAACGGCACGATAGCGCTTGATGAATGGCTTAAAAATGAAGACCTTGATTTTATGTGTTATTTTTCTTCTTCTTCTGCGGTTTTAGGGGATTTTGGATGTTGTGATTATGCGATTGGCAATAGGTTTCAGATGGCTTACGCACAATACAGAAATGAGCTGCATAACGGTAAAACGTTTGTCATCAACTGGCCTGTATGGAAGGATGGCGGAATGAAGATCGGTGATGAGGAAACAACGGATATGTACCTGAAATCAAGCGGCCAACGCTTCCTAGAAGCCGAGGAAGGCATCCGTATGTTTGAGCACATCCTAGCTCAGCAGGATGCTCAGCATCTCGTGATAGCCGGTCAGCCCAGCCGTGTCAGCAGATTTTTAGGAATGACTGAACCAGCTATTCCAGAACCGGCCACTCAAGCCCCTCTAGCACAAGAAAACAAGGATGAGGTAAAAACGTTAAGCATTGAAAAGCGTTTAGAACACGACTTGAAAGAGCATATTCACACATTGCTTAAGATTTCAAAGGACAAGCTGAATTTGAACAAAAATTGGGCCGACTTCGGATTTGATTCAATCTATTTGGCTAAATTTTCGAATGTGTTATCAAAGCATTTCAACATCGAAGTGACACCGGCTTTATTTTTCGGCTATTCGACTTTACAAGAATTGATCGGCTTTTTCTTAACCGATCATAAAGAGCTGATTGAAGCATTTTACCGGGATGATGCATCAGAGGCGCAAAAGCCCCCTGAAGCTTATGCAGCAATTCCTGTAGCTCCAGAACCGGAAACCAGTAAACAAAGCATTCGGCAGGTTCACGATGAGCCTATTGCCATTATCGGCATGAGCGGCAGGTTCCCTCAAGCTGATTCGGTCCATGAGCTGTGGGATAATCTGAAAAACGGTAAATCGTGTATCTCTGACATTCCGGGCGAACGCCGGGACTGGGGGAGAGCTAACAGAGATCCAGAAAAAGCAGTGCCAAGGTGGGGTGCATTTTTGAAGGACATAGACCGGTTTGATCCGCTGTTTTTTCAAATATCGCCTAAAGAAGCCGAAAGCATGGATCCGCGCCAGCGCATTTTTCTAGAGGAAGCTTGGCACACGTTTGAAGACGCCGGCTATATGGGAGATCGGATAAAAGGAAAATCCTGCGGTGTTTATGTAGGTGTGGAAGAAGGGGAATATGCGCATCTAACCGGAGATACGGATTACATTAACGGAACACAAAACGCCACATTGTCTGCGAGAATCGCATACGCATTGGATTTAAAAGGGCCTAATATGGCTTTGACAGCAGCATGTTCATCTGGACTGGTGGCGATTCACCAGGCATGTTCAGCTCTGCGTCAGGGGGATTGTGAAATGGCTTTAGCGGGCGGCGTCAGCTTGAATATTTCTCACATGTCTTTTGAGGCGCTGACAAGGGCCGAAATGCTGTCTCCGAACGGACAATGCAAAGTGTTTGACCAGGATGCCAATGGTCTTGTGCCAGGTGAAGCGGTGGCTGCTGTTCTCTTGAAACCATTATCAAAGGCAATTGAAGATAAAGATCATATTTATGGCTGCATCAAGGCCAGCGGCGTGAATTACGATGGCAAAACCAACGGCATTACTGCGCCAAATCCTTTTAGCCAGGCAGAATTGATCGAAAACATTTATGAAAAAAATGAAATCAATCCGCTCGATATTCAATATGTGATGGCGCACAGTACCGGCTCGAATCTTGGTGATCCGCTTGAGGTCCAAGCGTTAACGAGCGTGTTCAGCAAATATACGAAGCAGAAGCAATTCTGTATGATCAGCTCAATTAAACCTTTAATCGGACACACATTTGCAGCGTCAGGAACGGTTGCTTTAATCAGTATGCTGATGGCTATGAAAAACCAGATCATTCCGGCCACTCATCACTGTGAATCGGAAAACCCGTATATTCCGTTTAAAGAAAGCCCATTTGTGCTTTGCAAAGAAAACGTTTCGTGGATCAGGAAAAATCAGAAGCCGAGGATGGGAACGATCAGCACGACTGGAATCAGTGGCACCAATGCACATGCAGTCATTGAAGAATACATTCCGGAAGATCAGCCGCTCACACAGCGGCATCAAGGGTCACCGCAGATCATTGTGCTTTCAGCCCAAAACGACGATCGGCTTCAGGATGCTGCCTGCCGCATGATTGCGTATCTGGAGCAGAATCATAACCTTTCTTTACCTGATGTGGCATATACGCTTCAGGTTGGGAGAAAAGCCATGGAAGCAAGGCTCGCGATCGTTGCAAACAATCAGGAGCAATTGGTGCGAAAATTGAAGGAATATGTGGAAGCAATGAAGAATGGTGGGGTATCAGGCCAACAGAGATCCCTTTATACAGGATATACAGAAGGGATTTTAGAAGAACAAGATGAAGCAGTTCTGCAAGCTCTCGCAAAAGAAAGAAATTTGGAAAACATCGCGGATTGCTGGGTGAAAGGATATCAGATTCCTTGGGAACTCCTTCATGATGGCGATGATGTTCGGATGGTTTCTTTACCTGGTTATCCATTTGCAAGGGAGCGGTATTGGGTTTCGTCAGGCACTCAGCAATCAGAGGCCGTTAAACAGCATTCACAAGATATGAAAACAGAGATTGGCGAGCCGAATGGCAAAACCCATATTCAAAAGATCATTGTTCAATTTTTAGCACGAGAATTGGGCATATCTGAGGATCGAATCAATTTCAAAAGAAACTTCCTGGATTATGGGATGGATTCAATTCTTGGCCGAAAATTGATGCGGCATAT
Source organism: Bacillus sp. FSL R5-0603 (assembly GCF_038050295.1). Lineage (NCBI taxonomy): Bacteria > Bacillati > Bacillota > Bacilli > Caryophanales > Bacillaceae > Bacillus > Bacillus sp. FSL R5-0603. The sequence goes on from NZ_JBBOYP010000001.1 coordinate 1,734,549, forward strand.
CGAAAAAACCACGCAGCTGAAGATGGCCGGCCGGGAAATCCTTGAATGTCAGACAGTCCAAGCTCTATCTGACCATTTGGCCTTAAAAGCGGAAAAACAAAATCATAGCGCAGCAGCACATCACATAAAGGGCACGTATACAGACGAGCAAATCATCGGATTGATGCAAGAGGTGGCGCTAGGGAAATTGGATTTTAAGAGTGTGCAAAACATCATAGAAGGGAGTAAATCGTATGAATCATAAAGAAATTCTCGATGCCTTCAGATCAGGAGAATTAACCATTTCTGAGGTGGAAGAACATCTTAAAGGCATGAAGCGGCAGTTGAAAAGCCCGCTTTCAGAAGGGCAAAAAGGGCTGTGGATGCTTCAAAAAATGTCTCCTGGGATGAGTGCATATAACATTCCTTTATGCTTTCGCTTCAGCAAACCAATACATGCAGAGACGTTCAAGAAAGCCCTTCTGTTTGTACAGAGACAATATCCGGTCTTAGCCAGTGTGATTCAAGAAGAGAATGGCGTTCCATTTCAATCGGTTCAGTTATCAAAGGATCTTTGTTTTGTGGAAGAGGATATATCAGCAATGAAATCAGCAGATATCTTTCCTTTTCTAAAAGAAAAAGCAAAAGAACCTTTCCAGTTGGATGCTGGTCCGTTATGGCGCACACACCTTTTTCATCGGTTAGAAGAATGCATTGTTCTTATAACAATTCACCATATCATATTTGATGGTGTGTCGATGCTGACATTGATATCGGCGCTATTCGAAGCGTATCAACAATTGCTGAATGGGATTGAGCCCTTGCAGCAGCCATTAACAGCTGATTATTACGATTTTGTCGATTGGGAAAAACGGATGCTGACTGGCAGAGAAGGGGAAGAGCATCTCGCTTACTGGAAAGAACAGTTGTCTGGGAGTCTGCCAGTTCTTGATTTGCCTGCTGACCGTCCGCGGTCTTCAGCACGAAAATTCAAGGGGCAAGCTTATAAAAGCTTGCTCCCCCATCACCTGAGAAATCAAATTAAATCGTTTGCCCGCACCAATCATGTGAATGAATCGGTTGTGTTTCTCTCCATTTACAAAGTGCTGCTGCATCATTATACAAAACAAAAGGATATCATTGTTGGCGTTCCGACAATGGGTCGGCAAGAAGACAGATTTGAAACCCTGATCGGTTATTTTATCAATATGATGGCTGTTCGGAGCAAGAATATGGGAGCTCAGCCATTAACAGCATTTATTCGGGAGCTGCAGCTGACAATGGCTGACGGTCTGGATCATGCGGCTTTTCCGTTCCCTGCATTGGTAAGAGAGCTGAATGTAGACCGCTCGGCCGCGGATTCTCCGGTTTTTCAAACAGCCTTTCTGTACCAAAACTTTTTTCAGGCAACAGGCTTGCAAAAAGTGCTCGAACCGTATCAAACGCTTGGCATCGAATATATTGAAGACATTCGGCAAGAGGGTGAATTTGAGCTGGCGCTCGAAATATATGAGCAAGAAAATGAAACAGTGCTTCATCTTCTGTACAACCCTGATTTGTACGAACTGTCCTCCATTGAAAGCATGATGGATAACTATATGAAGCTCGCGCAGCACATGATGGAGGACCCGTCTTTGCCGCTTGAAGCCTACTCTTTGCAATTAAATCAAGAACAAACTAGTTTGCTGGAACAATGGAATGCGACAGGGACAAACATCGCAAATGAAAAGTGTATACATGAGGTGTTTGAGGAAAAAGCGAAACAAACCCCCGATGCGGTTGCTGTGATGTTTGAAGACAGATCACTTACATATAAAGAAGTAGATGAAAAAAGCACATCTGTGGCAGTCTACCTTCAACATCAGGGTGTTGGACCTGAACAGCCCGTTGGCATTTGTGCAGAGCGTTCGTTTGATATGATCATCGGAATTTTAGGAATACTGAAAGCTGGCGGAGCGTATGTGCCGTTAGATCCAAGTTTTCCGCAAGAACGATTAGAGTACATGCTCAAAGACAGTCAGGCATCCATTGTCCTCACCCAACCTAACGTTCATGATAGGATCAGCGGATTAACTGGCAGCCATGTAAAAGCGATCAATATCGAGTTAGCTTGCCGAAACGGTTATACAGACCAGCAAAGCAGCGGTTTAAAGCGGGAAGTAAAACCGGAACACCTCGCTTATATTATTTATACATCGGGAAGCACTGGAGAGCCTAAAGGGGTTATGGTAGAGCATCGGAGCATTATGAATACGCTGAATTTTCTTGAATCTCACTATCCTGTAACGGCTGAGGATGCATATTTATTGAAGACGAACTATGTGTTTGATGTATCGATCTCAGAATTATTCGGATGGTTTATTGGAGGCGGCCGTCTTGTGATTCTTCCGCCTAATGGGGAGAAATCACCGCAGCTTTGCATGGATTATATTGAAACATATAAAGTGACTCACATTAATTTTGTGCCGGCCATGCTGCATGTTTTTTTAGAAATGGCGAAAGACAACAAGCGATTCACAGAGGATGGTCCGCTGAAGTATATGATGGTTGCAGGTGAAGCCTTCCCTAAAGAATTAGTGAAAAAGGCGGTATCGCTCTTTAAAAACTGCCGTGTTGAAAATATATACGGACCGACGGAAGCCTCCATTTACGCTGCGTATTTCGGATGCGGAAAAGGAGATATCGCAAGTCACCATACACCGATTGGAAAGCCTGTCTCCAACACGAAAATTTACATTGTGGACCAGCATTTAAAGCCTGTCCCGATCGGAAAGCCTGGTGAGCTTTGCATCGCTGGAGCCGGCTTAGCAAGAGGCTACTTTAAAAAGCCGGGGCTTACGGCTGAAAAATTTATTGATAATCCCTTTGAACCAGGGACGAAGCTATATAAATCGGGTGATTCAGCAAGGTGGCTTCCTGACGGCAACATAGAATACTTGGGACGGATTGACAGCCAAGTCAAAATACGCGGTTTTCGCGTCGAGCTGGGCGCAATAGAAACAAAGCTGGGTGAATTTCCGGGCATTTTAGATCAGGCGGTAGTGGTGAAGCAGCTGGAGGGCCATCAACAGCTCGCTGCTTATTATACAGAGGAAAGCGGACATGCCTCTGCCAATCCAAAAGATTTGCGCCTTCATCTAAAATCGAGTCTGCCGGAATATATGATACCTTCACACTTTATCCGCTTAGATGAGCTTCCATTATCGCCCAGCGGAAAAGTGAACCGTAAAGAATTAGAAAAACGCGAGATCGTGTTCAACAGAAGGAAACCAAATCACATGCAATTAACGGAAATAGAGGATCAGGTGCTGCGCATTTGGGAGGAAACGCTCAAGGTCAGCGGATTTGGGCCGGAAGACGGATTTTTCGATGCGGGCGGCGATTCGCTTCTGGCTGTAGCTGTGGCTGAACGAATCAAAAAAGAATTCGATTGTGAGTTTCATGTTACTGAGCTGTTTGAGTATTCCACGATCCGTGCAATCAGTGAATACATTTTGGAGATGAAAAACTCAGATCTAGCCGGGACACAAAATGAAGATGATCATGATGACAAAAAAGATGGAAAATACCCGAAACAGAAGATTCCTCCTTATTTTGACGACAGTGTTGCGATTGTGGGGATATCTTGCCAGTTCCCGGGTACGAAAAATCATCATGACTTCTGGAACCACATCAAAGAAGGCAAAGAAAGCATACGATTCTTTTCTGAAGAAGAGCTTCGCGCAAATGGAGTTCCCGAAGAATTGATACAGCATCCTGACTATGTGCCGGTGCAATCTGTGATCGAAGGGAAAGACTTATTCGATCCCGGTTTCTTTCAAATCTCGCCAAAAGATGCTGAGTATATGGACCCTCAGCTCCGCCTCTTATTGCTGCACTCGTGGAAAGCGATTGAAGATGCAGGATATGTAGCTAAGGAGATTCCGGCAACAAGTGTATATATGTCTGCAAGCAGCAATTCATATAGAACGTTATTGCCGAAGGAGACAACAGAAGGACATGAATCACCGGATGGCTATGTCTCATGGGTTTTAGCCCAAAGCGGAACCATTCCCACAATGATCTCACATAAGCTCGGATTAAAAGGGCCAAGCTATTTTGTTCATTCTAACTGTTCTTCATCACTAGTCGGTTTATATCAAGCATACAAAAGCCTGACATCGGGCGAATCACAATATGCGCTTGTCGGAGGCGCAACATTGCACGCACAATCAGCGATCGGCTACGTGCACCAAAACGGGTTGAATTTTTCAAGCGACGGGCATGTGAAGGCGTTCGATGCTTCGGCGGACGGAATGGCCGGAGGTGAAGGCGTAGCAGTCATCCTGCTGAAAAAAGCTGTGGATGCCGTAAAAGACGGAGACCATATTTATGCCATTATGCGCGGAATAGGCATCAATAATGATGGGGCAGAGAAGGCAGGATTCTATGCGCCAAGTGTAAAAGGCCAAACAGAAGTGATACAGCATGTATTGGATACAACCAAGATCCATCCTGAAACGGTCAGTTATATTGAAGCACACGGGACGGGAACGAAATTAGGCGATCCTATTGAAATGTCTGCTCTAAATAAAGTGTACAAGCAATACACCGACAAAACACAATTTTGCGGAATCGGTTCAGTGAAAACGAATATCGGCCATTTGGATACAGCTGCGGGGTTAGCCGGATGCATTAAAGTTGCGATGAGTTTATACCATAATGAACTTGCACCGACCATCAATTGTACGGAGCCGAATCCGGATATAAAGTTTGAAAGCTCTCCTTTTTATGTTGTCCGTGAACGAAAATCGTTAGAGAAACACGCAGGTGTCCATCGGGCGGCTCTGAGCTCATTCGGCCTTGGCGGAACTAACGCCCATGCAATATTTGAGCAATATGAAAACATTTCTGATGCAGGTACCGAAAACGAAGGCAATCAGCCTTACATCATTCCTATATCAGCAAAAAATAGTGAACGGCTCCAAGTATACGCGAAGGAAATGCTTGCCTATATCAGTCAAGACGAGCAAAGGCATTTCTCTTTAAGAGATATTGCATATACCTTCCAAGTCGGCCGTGAAGCAATGGATAACAGGATCGTTTTTATAGTGAACGATCTGGAAGAGTGGAAACATCAGCTGGAAGCTTTTGTGACTGGAAAGCCGCTCGCAGAAGGCTGTATTCAAGGAGAAAAAACGAGAATGACATCCGCTGAACAGCTGCTTGGAAATGCTGAAGCAGATGATATGGCTTCATCACGGATATCAAAAGAAGAATTGAGAAAAATTGCCGAGATGTGGGCAAATGGCTTTCACGTTGAATGGCGCAGGCTCTATCCAAATACAAAGCCACGCCGCATCAGCTTGCCGACATACCCTTTTGCCGAAGAACGATACTGGCCTGAAAGCAGCACCGGCGCTATCACAACAATTCAACCATCTCGTTTGCATCCTTTGGTGCACCATAATACATCGGTTCTGTCAGAGCAGCGTTTCAGCTCCATTTTCACAGGACAAGAGTATTTTATTGCCGAGCATATCATTAAAGGCATGCCGATTTTGCCGGCGGCGGTCACGCTTGAAATGGCAAGAGCCGCTATAGAACAAGGAATTGGCGGATTGGAGGATCATGAAACTGGAATCAGGCTGAAAAATGTCGTGTGGGTTCGCCCGGTTGTAGCAGGAAGTGAGCCGGTTCAGGTAAATATCGGACTTTACGATGAAGATGGCGGACACATTGCTTATCGGATGTATGGTGATCCGGAATCCGCTGATGCAGAACCAGTTGTATATAACCAAGGTAAAGCGGAATTGATTCAGTTAAAGCAAGAAAAAGCACTGGATCTTTCTAAGATCAAGAAACAATGTGATCAAAGTAAAATGGATGCTGCCTCGTTTTATGAAGGGATGATCGGCGCCGATTACGGTCCAGGTTACAAGAGTGTAGAGGCCGTATATAAAGGCGACGGCCAGCTGCTTGCCAAATTATCACTGCCGGAATCTGTTGCACATACGTTGGGCGATTATGTTCTTCATCCAAGTGTAATGGACGGGGCGTTACAAGCGGCTGAATATTTGCAAAATGTTGTCAGAGCGGAACTTTCAGACACTGAAGACTTTAAGGCAGCACTGCCATTTGCCCTGGAGGAACTTGAGGTCTTTCGTCAGTGCGTTTCTGACATGTGGGTTTATGTTCAATTCAACTCGAAAAACAAACCAGGGGATTTGATACAGAAAGTCGATATTCACCTATGCGATGAGCATGGCATGATCTGCGTGCGGCTGAAAGGATTTTCGACGAGAGTGATGGAGGCAGATATACAAACCGAACCATCAAAAATCAACACTGAAACTTTATTTCTTCAGCCCGTTTGGCAAGAACAAAAGGCTGCTGACAGCTTAGCTGCAAAAAAATATGCAGAGCATCTCGTATTCCTATGTGAATATGATCATGAGACGAGAAAACAAATTGAAGCAGCCATCGAGGATGTCCATGTATACAGCCTAGAAGCAAGGCCTTCTTCAGTAGATGGGCGTTTCCATTCTTATACAGAACAAGTGTTTAAAAAGGTACAAGAGATCATTCGTACGAAACCGAAGGACGGCATTCTCGTTCAGATCGTAACCTCTGCAGAGGGAGAACAGCAATTGTTTTCAGGGTTGACAGGACTGCTGAAAACAGCTTGTCAGGAAAATGCCAAACTAACCGGCCAAATGATTGAAGTCAGCGGTGAAGAAAGTGGAGAAAGCATCGCTGGCAAACTGTTAGAAAATCAAATGAGCGGCGATTCATATGTCAAATATCAAAACGGGACACGGTATATTGCTGATTGGCGTGAAATCAAACAGGCAAAAGGAGACGGCAGCAAACCGTGGAAAGACAATGGCGTTTATCTCATTACAGGAGGTGCCGGCGGACTAGGTCATATTTTTGCAAAGGAAATTGCGGAACAAACGAAAAATGCGACAGTCATTCTGGCGGGCCGCTCACCTCTTAGCGAAAGCAAAAGCAAAAAGCTGAAAGAGCTTCATAGCAAGGGGGCTGACATCACCTACCGGCAAACAGATGTTACCAATAAAATTGAAGTCTATCAGCTCATTGACGACATTCAAAAAAGATATGGCCGTCTGAACGGTATTCTTCATAGTGCCGGAATCATCAAGGACAGCTACCTGGTTAATAAACAGGCAAAAGATCTGCACGATGTACTGGCGCCTAAAGTAAAAGGGCTTGTTTGTCTAGACGAAGCGAGCAAGGATTTGCCTTTAGACTTCTTTGTTCTCTTTTCATCTCTTTCAGGAAGTTTAGGGAGCATTGGCCAGTCTGACTATGCGGCAGCCAATGTATTTATGGATATGTATGCAGGCTATCGAAATAGGCTTGCCGGCCTCAGCCAGCGGCATGGGAAGACGCTTTCTGTAAACTGGCCTTTATGGAGAGATGGAGGCATGCAGGTCGATCAAGAAACTGAGAAAAGGCTTGTGCAACTGGCCGGTATTGTTCCTATGAGGGCGGAAAAAGGAATTCAGGCATTATATCAAGCACTTCATTCAGAGGCAAACCAAGTAATGGTGATCGAAGGCGATGTGCAGAAAATAAAACAAAACATGCTGGCCCAAAACGCCTCCGCACCTATGGAAAAGAAGGAAGCAGAACACATGACTGAACAAATAAATAGCATTGATACAGACAGTTTGCTGGATAAAGTAAAGGCGATGTTAAAGCGAGAGATCGCCAAGCTGTTAAAGGTCAAGCTTGAAACGATTGACGATCATGCCGAGATGACGGTGTATGGTTTTGATTCTATCTCCATGACTGAATTCACCAACCATATCAATCGCGCCTATCAGTTAGAGCTGACGCCAACCGTATTTTTTGACCATCCGACGATTCATGCGTTTGGCAAGCATTTGTCAGAAGAATATCAATCGGTATTTGTGAAGACATTTGCTGTGCGCGCTGCATCGGCTCAGAATCAGCCTGCTGCGAAACAGGAACAAGCCGTGCGTGCCAAAGCTAAAAGACGCAGAAAGCAGCAAGTCATGCTGCCAAACGCCATACAGAGTGATGCTGGACCTGAGCCAATTGCCATTGTGGGCATAAGCGGGATTTTCCCTATGGCGAAAGACGTTGAGGCGTACTGGAACATCTTAAAAGAGGGCAAAGACTGCATGACGGAAATCCCGAAAGATCGCTGGGATTGGCGTGAATATGAAGGTGATCCGGCGAAGGAAGTCAATAAAACGAACGTGAAATGGGGCGGTTTTATTGACGGTATTGCAAATTTTGATCCATTATTCTTTGGCATTTCCCCGCGTGAAGCTGAACAAATGGAACCTCAGCAGCGCTTACTGCTGACTTACGCCTGGAAAGCGATCGAAGATGCAGGATATTCGGCGAAAAGGTTGTCAGACACAAAGACCGGCGTCTTCATCGGAACGGGAAATACAGGATACAGCTCTCTTCTATCTAAAGCGAACTCGGCAATAGAAGGATCGGCAGCAGCCAATACGAGCCCATCGGTCGGTCCGAACCGGGTCAGTTATTTCCTTAATCTGCACGGGCCGAGCGAACCGATTGATACAGCGTGCTCAAGTTCACTAGTGGCGATCCACCATGCCATCTCTTCAATTGAGGAAGGCACTTGTGACATGGCATTAGCCGGCGGTGTAAATACGATTATCCTTCCTGAGGTGTATATCAGCTTTGATAAGGCGGGTGCACTGAGCAAAGAAGGAAAATGCAAGACGTTTTCAAATCAAGCCGATGGTTTTGCGCATGGGGAAGGTGCCGGCATACTGTTCCTGAAAAAATTAAAAGCGGCTGAAGAAGCGGGAGACCACATTTACGGAGTCATAAAAGGCAGTGCAATCAATCACGGCGGCCGTGCAGCCTCTTTAACGACTCCCAATCCGAAGGCGCAGGCAGATGTTATTCAGTCGGCATATCAAAAAGCGGGAATCGATCCGAAAACCGTGACCTACATTGAAGCCCACGGAACCGGGACGGAGCTTGGAGACCCGGTTGAAATTAACGGTTTGAAATCAGCTTTTAAAGCATTGGGTGTAAATGAAGGAGACACATCAGCCAATCCTTACTGCGGATTAGGGTCTGTAAAGACAAACATCGGCCACTTATCGCTGGCAGCCGGTGCAGCAGGAGTTATTAAAATATTATTGCAGCTTAAGCATAAAACCTTAGTGAAAAGTCTGCATTGCGAAAACGTGAATCCATACATTCAGCTGAAAAACAGTCCGTTCTATATCGTACGGGAAACGGAAGAATGGAAAGCGCTGAAAAATGAACGGGGAGAAGAGCTTCCTCGCCGGGCAGGTGTCAGTTCATTTGGAATCGGCGGGGTAAACGCCCACGTGATTATCGAGGAATATATTCCGGAAGCATCCGATGAGAATATACCATCCATCACGCCGGAACATCCGGGTATCTTCGTTCTATCGGCTAAAAATGAAGCGCGGCTAAAAGAACATGCACAGCAGCTGGCAGATGCGCTTGATAAGCAAACATATAGTGACGTAAATCTCGCCCGAATCGCTTATACACTGCAAGCCGGACGGGATGCGATGGAAGAACGTCTCGGGATTATTTCCGGTTCCATTGAGGATGTACAGCAAAAGTTAAAAGACTTTGCAGCAGGCAAAAGCGGTGTGGAGGATGTATTTAAAGGCAGGATTGATAAAGGCACACTCCAAATGCTGACAGAGGACGAAGAGATTCAAGAAGCCGTCGAGAAATGGATGGAACGGGGAAAGTATGCAAAATTGCTTGAATTATGGGTAAAGGGGCTTGATGTAGACTGGACGAAATTGTATGGCGAGAATCTGCCAAAGCGCATCAGCTTGCCGACGTATCCTTTCGCAAAAGACCGTTATTGGATCTCTGATCATATTGAAAAAAGCGGCAGCATTGATGCAAATCAAGCAGCCTCCCGCCTTGGCGGAAACGTGCTGCATCCATTAATGCATCAAAACACATCGAATCTCTCGGAACAAAGGTTTAGCTCTATTTATACGGGAGAAGAGTTTTTCCTTGCTGATCATGTTGTGAAAGGCCAACGGATTTTGCCGGGAGTGGCTCATCTTGAATTGGCGAGGGCAGCTGTTGAGCAGGCCGCAGAGGTACAAGGTGTACCGCGCATCATGAAGCTAAAGAATGCGGTGTGGGTGCGGCCTATTGTTGTAGAGGATCAGCCGCAGCAAGTACACATTAGGCTTTTACCGGGAGAGAATGGTGAGATCTCTTATGAAATCTATGGTCATTCAGACGTTACTGGCGAACAGTCAATCGTCTACAGTCAAGGCAGCGCGGTATTGAATCCTGCTGAAAATCTGCCGGCGGTTGATTTGCAATCTCTGCGGGAGCAGTGTCAGGAAAGCCATTTCAGCGTAAACGAAGTATACGACACCTATCGAATGATTGGATTTGAATATGGTCCTGCTTATCGCGGAGTGAAAAAAATCTATACAGCTGAACAATTTGTTTTGGCAAAATTGTCATTGCATCCGTCAGCTGCAGATACGCTCAGCCAATACAAAATGCACCCTGGGCTGATGGATTCTGCTTTGCAGGCGTCAAGCATTTTGACAGGCGCCGGGGATAACCAGCTGACACTGCCTTTTGCGGTCCAGGAGCTTGAAGTCTTCGGAGCATGTTCGTCAGAAATGTGGGTCTACGCAAGATACAGCCAAGGCAGCAAGGCAACTGATAAGGTGCAAAAGCGCGATATTGATATTTTAGATGAGAGCGGCAATGTTTGCGTACGGATGAAAGGATTATCTTTCAGAGCAGCAGAAGGCGGCTCTGGATCGGCGGAATCTGATCAAACGCTGGAAACCCTGATGTTTGAAGAAAAATGGGTGCCTAAGGATTTTAAAAAAGAAAGTCCTGAGCCTCATTACGAACGGCACATTGTCATGCTTTGTGACATGAATAGCCTCTCAAAAGATCGCATTGAATCAAGATTGACAGGAGCGGAATGCATCGTTTTGGAGTCATTCCGCGAAGGACTTGCAGAGAGGTTCCAAGATTATGCCGAACAAGCGCTTGAGACGGTCCAGGGTCTTCTCAAAAGCAGACCTCAGGGCAATGTTCTGATCCAGCTGCTTACCTCTGCACAAAGAAAGCAGTACTCATTCTCAGGGCTATCGGCGCTCCTTAAAACCGCCGGCCTGGAGAATAAAAAACTAATCGGCCAGACGATTGAAATCGATTCACATGAAAATGTTGAAAGTGTAATAGAAAAACTGAAAGAGAATAAAAGGCACACAGAAGATCAGCACATCAAATATGAAAAAGGCAAACGGTACATCAATGATCTGGATAAAATGCAAATAGATGATCGGGAAATAAGCATGCCGTGGAGAGATAAAGGTGTATACCTCATCACGGGCGGCGCAGGAGGACTTGGGTTTATTTTTGCAAAAGAGATTGCTCGTCAAGCCGAACAGCCTGTGCTCATTTTGACAGGCAGATCCGCGTTGAATGCGGATCAGCAGGCGGAGCTTAACGAACTTCAGCAATTAGGGGCTCGCGCAGAATACAGGCAGATTGACGTGACACAAACGGAAGCAGCCTCCGAGCTTATCACAAGCATTACGTCTGATTACGGAGACTTGAATGGTGTCATTCACAGCGCTGGGCTGATTAAAGATAACTATCTTATGAGCAAAACCAATGAAGAGCTGACACAAGTTCTCGCTCCTAAGGTGAAAGGGCTTGTGAATGTGGATGAGGCAACCGAGCATCTTGCGTTAGATTTCTTTATCCTCTTTTCTTCAATATCAAGTGTTGCCGGCAGCACGGGACAGGCCGATTATGCAATGGCTAATGCATTTATGGACAGTTATGCTGCTTATCGAAATGCGCTTGTAACCGCCATGTACAGGCACGGACAAACGTTGTCAATCAATTGGCCGCTCTGGAAAGAAGGCGGCATGCGCGCGAATAAAGAAATTGAAAACATGACGTTGAAAAACACAGGTGTGACTCCAATGCGGACCGAGACCGGAATTCAAGCGCTGTATAAAGGTTTGGCATTTGGCAAAGATCAAGTCATCGTCATGGAAGGAATCAAAGACATGATGAGGGAAAAGCTGACTCAAAAGCCGTCTTCTGATGATGTACCAATGAAAACAGTTCAAGTACCGGTGACATCTGAAGCGAGAATGGATCAAGGGAATATGTTTGACCACATTCAAGAAGTTTTAAAGCAAACAATCTCTCAATTGCTCAAAATCAAACCTGAAGAGATTGACCCGGACATGGAGTTTAATCAATATGGATTTGATTCGATTACGTTAACTGAATTCGCAAATACACTGAATGAGAAGTACAAGCTGGATCTTACGCCTACGATCTTCTTTGAGCACGCAACTGTTTATGCATTTGCAGGGTATCTGTCAGAAGAATATCCAAATGCTTTTACAGCTCAAACGCCTGCCAAAGCTGGGGTGCTGATGCAGCCTGTCGAACAGAATATAAAAAATATGACGTTTTCGACTGAAAACCGCTTTGTAAAACCTTCGGTAACACCAATGCAAAAGGAAGCTGATCACAAACCTGAGCCTATTGCGATTGTGGGGATGAGCGGCGTTTTCCCAAAGGCAAAAGACGTTGAGGAATATTGGAAGAACCTGTCTTCGGGCACAGATTGTATTACAGAGGTTCCAAAAGACCGCTGGGATTGGCAGGAGTATTACGGAGACCCTCTGAAAGAAGCGAATAAAACAAACGTCAAATGGGGCGGTTTTATTGATGAAGTAGCTGAGTTTGATCCATTGTTCTTCGGCATATCTCCGCTGGAGGCTGAGCAGATGGAGCCTCAGCAGCGCCTGTTAATGACCTATGCGTGGAAGGCGGTAGAAGAAGCGGGACACTCAGCGAGAAGCCTGGCAGGAACCAAAACGGGCATCTTCATCGGGACAGGAAACACAGGGTACAGTTCACTTCTGTCAAATGTAGACATCGAAGGCTCAGCGGCTGCGAATATGAGTCCTTCTGCAGGACCGAATAGAGTCAGTTATTTCCTGAACATTCATGGACCGAGTGAACCGATCGACACTGCGTGCTCAAGCTCTTTGGTCGCCATTCATCATGCGGTTTGCGCCATTGAAAATGGAAACTGTGAAATGGCGATTGCGGGAGGGGTCAACACGGTCGTAACTCCGCAAGGCCATATCGCCTATGATAAGGCCGGGGCGCTGAGCAAAGAAGGAAGATGCAAAACATTTTCTGACAAAGCCGATGGATTCGCAGTCAGTGAAGGTGCCGGCATTCTCTTTCTGAAAAAGCTGACAGCGGCTGAACGAGACGGTGATCATATTTACGGTGTCATTAAAGGAAGTGCGGTAAACCACGGTGGCCGCGCAAATTCTCTAACGACTCCTAATCCGAAAGCTCAGGCGGATGTCGTAAAAACAGCATATGAAAAAGCGGGAATTGATCCAAGAACCGTAACTTATATTGAAGCGCATGGGACTGGAACCGAGCTGGGCGATCCAGTAGAAATCAACGGCTTAAAAGCGGCATTTAAAGAGCTGTATGAAAAAACGGGGGACCCGGCTGTTCATGGCAGCCATTGCGGACTTGGATCAGCGAAAACAAACATCGGTCACTTATCGCTGGCGGCCGGTGTGGCGGGTGTCATTAAAGTGTTATTGCAGCTCAAGCATAAAACGCTTGTCAAAAGTCTGTACAGTGAAACTGTTAATCCGTATATCAGACTGGATGACAGCCCGTTTTATATTGTGCAGGAATCGAGAGAGTGGCAGGCGCTTCGGGATGAAGCCGGCCGAGAGCTGCCGCGCCGCGCAGGCATCAGTTCGTTCGGGATAGGCGGCGTCAATGCCCACGTGGTTATTGAGGAATATATTCCGAAAGAAACAACCCATCCTGCAACAGCACCAGCTGTGACAGCACAGAACCCGGGCATCTTTATTTTGTCGGCAAAGGATGAAGATCGTCTGAAAGACCAAGCCCGGCAATTAGCAGACTTTATCAGCAAGCGATCTATCACTGCTCGTGACCTCACTGATATTGCTTATACACTCCAAGAGGGGCGTGATGCAATGGAGGAGAGATTAGGGATCATCGCTGTCTCGACTGGGGACTTGCTGGAAAAACTGAACCTCTTTATAGAAGGGGGCACCAATGCGAAGTACATGTACAGAGGCAGAGCAGAAAAAAGTATCGCACAAACATTGAGATCAGATGACGAAGTACAGAAAACGCTCAACAATAGCTGGGAGCCTCACATATATGAAAGACTGCTTGATTTATGGGTAAAAGGCATGGAAATAGGCTGGAGTAAACTGTATGACGGCAAACAGCCGAAACGCATCAGCCTCCCTACCTATCCATTTGCGAAAGAACGCTACTGGATAACGGATACAAAAGAGGAGGCAGCCGCCCATCAAACAGCTTTAAAAACAGTCGAATCAGCAGCTTTGCATCCATTGATACAGGTCAACACATCTGATTTGTCAGAGCAGCGTTTCAGCTCGACCTTTACAGGTGCTGAGTTCTTTTTCGCCGATCATAAGGTGAAGGGAAAACCGGTTATGCCGGGCGTGGCATATCTTGAGATGGTTCATGCTGCCGTTACAAGAGCAGTGAGAAGAACCGAAGATCAACAATCTGTTATTCACATCAAAAATGTTGTGTGGGTGCAGCCGATTGTGGCGGACCGCCAGCCTGTTCAAGTGGATATCAGTCTAAATCCCCAGCAGGACGGCGAGATTGCTTTTAACGTCTATACAGAGGCTGCACACAATGATCGAAAGATACATTGTCAAGGCAGTGCTTCAATCCGCGGGGCAGGAGACATTCCAGTCCAGGATATCAGCGTGCTTCAAGACCAATGCAGTTTAAGCACACTCTCACACGACCAATGTTATGAATTGTTTAAGGCGATCGGCATTGACTACGGACCTGGTTTTCAAGGGATAGATCGGCTTTACATCGGCCGCAATCAAGCCTTGGCAGAGCTTTCTCTGCCTGCTGGTGTAACTCACACACTGAATGAATTCGTTCTTCATCCAAGTATGGCCGACTCTGCTTTACAAGCGTCGATCGGGCTAAAGCTGAATTCCGGTGACGAGCAGCTTTCTCTGCCTTTTGCGCTGCAAGAGCTAGAAATATTCAGCCCGTGTACAAACAAAATGTGGGTGTCTGTGACATCTCGTCCTAATGAGGACAAAATACAGAGACTGGATATTGATTTGTGTGATGAACAAGGCCGAGTGTGTGTAAGAATCAAGGGGATTACCTCAAGGCTGCTGGAAGAAGGCATACAACCGCCAGACGGGCCGACATCACTAGGAAACTCCCAAGCAACTCTTAACGGAGCGCTTCTTATGGCGCCGATATGGGATCGAGTGCAGCTGGAGAAGAGGAGCATTTCGCCTGCTGATGAGCGTGTTGTCATCCTCGGAGGGGATGACAACAGCAGAAAAGCTGTTCAAAGGGAGTTCCCGTTTGCCAAGGAGCTGTACATTGAGCCGAACGCATCAATTCATAGAATTGCAGGCCAGCTTGAAGCACTCGGATCGTTTGACCACATCGTGTGGATGTCTCCTTCTCGTGTGACAGAGTGCGAAGTCGGCGATGAAATGATTGAAGCCCAAGATCAAGGCGTCATTCAAATGTATAGGCTCATTAAGGCAATGCTTTCTTTAGGCTATGGACAGAAGGAGATAAGCTGGACGGTCGTGACGGTGAACACACAATATGTTGATCAGCATGATATTGTCGACCCGGTAGATGCCGGGGTACACGGCCTGATCGGTTCAATGTCAAAAGAATATCCAAATTGGCAGACAAAGCTGATCGATGTTAAAAAATACGAAGACCTGCCGTTATCTCAACTCCTTTCCTTGCCTGCCGATCAAGAAGGGAATACGTGGGCCTATCGAGACAAGGTCTGGCATAAGCTTCGTTTGATTCCAGTACACAACAATCAACCGGTGCACACGAAGTATAAGCACGGAGGTGTTTATGTTGTCATAGGCGGAGCTGGCGGTATTGGTGAGGCGTGGAGTGAATATATGATCAGAACATATCAGGCGCAGATCGTTTGGATTGGCAGAAGGAAAAAGGATGCAGCCATTCAAAGCAAGCTGGACAGACTTGCACGTCTAGGGCCAGCCCCGTATTACATTCAAGCAGATGCGGCTAACCGAGAGGAATTAGAACGCGCGTATGAAACAATGAAACAAACGCATCGTGAAATCAACGGCATCATCCATTCTGCGATTGTCTTACAAGACCGAAGCCTGATGAATATGAGTGAGGAATGTTTCAGAAACGTTCTTGCTGCAAAGGTTGATGTAAGCGTGCGAATGGCCCAAGTTTTCCGGCATGAACCACTGGATTTTGTTTTGTTTTTCTCTTCCGTACAATCGTTTGCAAGAGCTTCCGGACAAAGCAATTACGCTGCGGGCTGCAGTTTTAAGGATGCTTTTGCACAGCGGCTGTCTCAAGTATGGCCTTGTACAGTAGCCGTGATGAATTGGAGTTATTGGGGAAGCATTGGTGTTGTTTCATCACCGGATTACCAGAAGAGAATGGCTCAGGCAGGCATAGGCTCAATTGAAGCCCCTGAAGCAATGGAAGCTTTGGAATTGCTGCTCGGGGGACCGCTGAAGCAGCTAGTAATGATGAAAATGGCAAACGAAACGAATGATGAAGCGGAACAGGCAGAAGAAACGATTGAAGTGTACCCGGAAACTCACGGCTCCGCCATTCAAAAGCTGCGAAGCTATCACCCGGGTGACAGCACAAAGATTCAACAACTGTTATAGGAGGGGAAGCGCCAATGCTGAACACAGAAGACATTCTCTGTAAAATGCTTTTCGCACAATTACAGTCCATAGGGT
The DNA here is from genome assembly GCF_038050295.1 of Bacillus sp. FSL R5-0603. Lineage (NCBI taxonomy): Bacteria > Bacillati > Bacillota > Bacilli > Caryophanales > Bacillaceae > Bacillus > Bacillus sp. FSL R5-0603. The sequence goes on from NZ_JBBOYP010000001.1 coordinate 1,751,402, forward strand.
TTTTCACAGAAAGTAAATCCCAGCCGGTATTGGAGAATTTCTATGGCAGATGGTTCGAAGAAAGCCAATCAATTTTAGAACGGCAGCAATTTCTCAAGCGAACGGAGAACGGATATGTTCCAACACGCTCAATAGGCACCATGAGCGAGCTGTGGAAAGAATGGAATGAACAAAAATCTGACCTGCTTCAAGACAATAATATGAAAGCCATGGTGACATTGGTGGAGACAGCACTTAAAGCCTTGCCGGAGATTCTGACCGGCAAGGCGTCAGCCACCGATATCCTGTTTCCGAATTCATCTATGGATTTAGTAGAAGGGGTCTATAAAAACAATCAAGTCGCAGACTATTTTAATGATGTTCTTGCAGATACGTTAACAGCCTATCTGCAAGAACGTCTGAAGCAAGAGCCTGAGGCGAAGATTCGAATATTAGAAATCGGAGCCGGAACCGGCGGGACAAGCGCGGCTGTTTTTCAAAAATTGAAAGCCTGGCAGACGCATATAAAAGAATATTGCTATACAGATCTGTCTAAAGCATTTTTAATCCATGCAGAAAATAAGTACGGCCCTGACAATCCATATTTGACATATAAACGATTTAATGTCGAGGAGCCGGCGTCTGAACAGCATATTGATGCGGGAGGCTACGACGCGGTCATCGCGGCAAATGTGCTTCATGCCACAAAAAATATCCGGCAGACATTGCGAAATGCAAAAGCAGTTTTGAAAAAGAACGGGCTGCTCCTTTTAAATGAAATAAGTGATCATAATATATATTCGCATTTGACGTTCGGCCTTTTAGAGGGCTGGTGGCTGTATGAGGACCCTGATCTCCGCATATCGGGCTGTCCGGGCCTGTATCCAGACACTTGGAAAATGGTGCTTGAGAGTGAGGGATTTCGCTATGTTTCCTTTATGGCTGAACAATCGCATCAGCTCGGCCAGCAGATCATTGCCGCTGAAAGTAACGGAGTCGTCCGTCAAAAGAAGAGAACGGAGGCAGAAGAAGATCCAAGCCATATACAAATGAATGCTGAAATCGATCATTCACAGGGAAGCGATTCTCTCATCGAACAAACGGCACAATTTGTGAAGCATACGCTGGCAAAATCAATCAAACTATCACCAGAACGTATTCACGAAGATACGACATTTGAGAAGTATGGAATTGATTCGATTTTGCAGGTGAATTTCATTCGTGAATTAGAAAAAGTGACGGGAGAGCTTCCAAAAACCATTTTATTTGAACATAACAACACAAAAGAACTCGTCGAATATTTAGTAAAGGGGCATGAAAATAAGCTCCGGACAGCATTGTTAAAGGAAAAAACGAAGCCTGCAAAAAATGAAGCTCCACTTCAAACAGAGCGTACAGATCCTAATAAGCCATTTACTTTTCATACACGCCGCTTTGTTACAGAGCAGGAAGTCACTGAAACTCAGCTAGCAAATACCGAACCACCAAAAAAAGAAAAGACAAGCAATTTGCAAAGAACACATTTTAATGATTCTAGTACAGAAGATATCGCAATAATCGGGGTAAGCGGGCGCTATCCGATGTCTAACAGTTTAGAAGAGCTTTGGGGGCATTTAATCGCCGGAGACAATTGTATTACAGAGGCACCGGAATCCAGATGGCGCACATCTTTATTGAAAACATTATCAAAAGATCCAAAAAAGCCGGCAAATAAGAAACGCTATGGCGGATTTTTACAAGATATAGAGGCATTTGACCATCAGCTTTTTGAGGTGGAGCAAAACCGGGTGATGGAAATGACACCGGAACTCCGTTTATGTTTAGAAACCGTCTGGGAAACGTTTGAGGACGGCGGCTATACGCGAACCCGGCTGGATAAATTGCGGGATGATGACGGAGTAGGTGTTTTTATAGGGAATATGTATAACCAGTATTTTTGGAATATCCCATCTTTAGAGCAGGCAGTCCTCAGCTCAAATGGGGGAGACTGGCACATTGCAAATCGCGTTTCCCACTTTTTTAACCTGACCGGACCGAGTATCGCTGTCAGCTCAGCATGCTCTAGTTCATTAAACGCCATACATCTTGCGTGTGAAAGCCTGAAATTGAAAAACTGCTCAATGGCGATTGCTGGGGGTGTCAATTTAACACTCGATCTCTCTAAATATGATTCTTTGGAGCGTGCCAATCTGCTGGGAAGCGGCAATCAAAGCAAAAGTTTTGGCACAGGAAACGGGCTTATTCCCGGGGAAGGCATTGGAGCTGTCCTGTTAAAACCGCTTTCGAAGGCAATGGAAGATCAGGATCATATTTACGCTGTGATCAAAAGCAGTTTTGCCAACCATAGCGGCGGAAGACAGATGTATACAGCTCCGGACCCGAAGCAGCAAGCAAAGTTAATTGTCAAGTCGATTCAGCAGTCGGGCATTGATCCAGAGACTATCGGCTATATTGAATCGGCGGCAAATGGTTCGGCGCTGGGCGATCCTATTGAAGTAATTGCCTTAACAAACGCGTTTCAACAATATACAAACAAGAAACAGTTTTGTGCGATAGGCTCTGTCAAATCCAATCTGGGGCATTTAGAGGCGGCTTCCGGTATTTCTCAGCTGACAAAAGTGCTGCTGCAGATGAAGAAAGGGACGCTGGTGCCGACAATTAACGCGATGCCTGTCAACCCAAATATTAAGCTGGAGCACACGGCTTTCTATCTTCAGGAACAAACAGAGCCATGGCATCGCTTGAATGATCCCGAAACTGGAAAACAATTGCCTCGCAGAAGCATGATCAATTCCTTCGGAGCGGGGGGAGCCTATGCCAATCTTATTATAGAAGAATATATGGAGACGGCCCCTGAGAAAGAACATATCGCTCTCCGCCAGCAGGAATTCACTGCCGTTTTTTCAGCCAAAACAAAATGGAGCCTGCTTAGCTATCTAGAAAATATGCAATTGTTTTTAGAGAAGGAAGCTTCTCTGGATATTGAACCCGTTGTACAGGCTTTACACAGAATAAACCACAATTTAGAGCATAGGGCTGCATTTACAGTGACATCGACTCAAGAGCTGATCGAAAAACTAAAGGTGTTCCGAACATCAAGAGAAAGCTCGCTCCAGCAAGGCATCTATACATCATTCGATTTACAGCCATGTGCGGAATCAGCATCTAGGGATAGAGAAATAAACGCAGCAGAGCAATGGGCACAAGGAGCATCGATTGCTTTTAAAGAAGCTGATATAGGGAACCGATCAGGCTGGGTTCATCTGCCTCACTATGCATTTGACCATAATACACCATTTCATTTCGATGTATCGTCTATCAATGAGAAATCGTCAGATGTTGAAGACAATATCAATCAGCCGGTCATTCAAGATCAATTCACTTATGATGAGCCTTACGTTCAAGGACACGTCTTCAACAATGAACGGGTGCTTGTCGGTGCCACATATGGCAGTCTGGCCATTGAAGCATTTTTTAACCTGTTCCCTGAGGAAAACAGCGGCCGTATCAGCAAATTAAGTTATATCAGTCCAATTGTCATCAAACAAGGCGAGACCATTGAACTTCAGGCAAAGCCGCTGCAAAAAGATCAAGTCATAGAACTGCAAATCATGTATCGCGAGCCGTCCTCTGGTTTGTGGAAGCCTGCCGCAATCGGACAATGCGGAATCGGTTCTTTTGAGCCCAAAAAAGTCAATATTGAGAACGTTAAGCATTCATTAACTAAGCTTCATCACATCGAGCAGATGTATAAAACCGGAAACGGTCCTGAATGGGGAGAGTTATTTAAGACAATTACTCATCTCTACAGAGATCACAAGTCTATACTGGCAAAAATTCGCCTGCCCCAAAGCGGGCCGGCAAACGGGCACCATTACATTGTAAGCCCATTGATGACAAACAGCGCGTACTTGGCTATCCTCAGTTTCTTAGAGCAGTTTGACATGACAGGCGGCTTCCTGCCGTTTGGAATCAATGATATCCAGTTTACAAAGCAAACGATAAAAGGGGATTGCTGGCTTTTGATTACATTGGTTAAGAATACAGGTGACATGCTGCTGTTTGATGTAGATGTGATCAATGAGTCGTCAGAAACAGTGCTGCACTACTCGGGCTACTCGCTTAAACAGCTTCGTATTTCGAATCAAAGAGGAAATCAAAATAAGGCCATCAAAGCCAGCAATCTGAAAGATCGTATCAGAAGCTATGTAACAGATAAACTGGCAGTAAACATGGCCGATCCGTCAAAATTGTCTCTTGCAAAAGCGCATATCATGGATTTTGGAATCGATTCTTCTCAATTGGTTGCACTGACAAGGGAGATGGAAGCAGAGACAAAGATCGAATTAAATCCGACTCTGTTTTTTGAATATCCGACTATTCAAGAGCTAATCGACTTTTTTGCGGACAAACATGAAGCATCTTTTGCTCAGCTGTTTGGTGAAGCTCATCAGCAGGAAGAACGCCCAGCTCAAATCGAAAACCAAATGAAACAGATTCCGGCATACGAGACGAACACGGATAAAACAATCGAACACGCGGCAGACGGCATAGCCATTATCGGCATGTCGGGACAGTTTCCGAAAGCAAACAGCGTAACGGAATTTTGGGATAACCTTATCCAAGGAAAGATCTGTGTCTCTGAAGTGCCGAAAGAACGCTGGGACTGGCGCAAATATGCCGCAGCCGATAAGGAAGGGCAATCAAGCCTTCAATGGGGCGGTTTTATAGAAGGAATAGGTGAGTTTGATCCCCTGTTTTTTGGCATATCGCCTAAAGAAGCGGCGAATATGGACCCACAGGAGTTTCTGCTCTTGATACATGCATGGAAGGCGATGGAAGATGCAGGCTTAACAGGGCAGGTTGTATCCAGCCGCCCGACAGGAGTATTTGTCTCAGCCGGCAATACGGATACAGCTGTGGTTCCTTCCCTAATTCCAAACCGTATATCCTATGCACTTGATGTAAAAGGGCCAAGTGAATATTATGAAGCTGCCTGTTCCTCAGCTCTAGTGGCTTTGCACAGAGCTATACAATCCATTCGAAACGGCGAATGTGAGCAAGCCATTGTCGGGGCTGTGAATTTGCTGCTTTCACCAAAAGGCTTTATTGGCTTCGACTCAATGGGCTATTTGAGTGAGAAAGGACAGGCCAAATCCTTTCAAGCAGATGCAAATGGCTTTGTCAGAAGTGAAGGAGCAGGAGTTCTCATCATTAAACCATTGCAAAAAGCCATTGAAGATTCTGATCATATTTATTCGGTTATTAAAGGTTCAGGTGTATCGCATGGCGGCAGGGGAATGTCACTTCACGCGCCAAATCCGGCCGGCATGAAGGATGCAATCCTGAAGGCTTATCAAGGAGCGCAAATTGATCCTAAAACGGTGACCTATATAGAAGCGCATGGAATCGCCTCTCCATTGGCAGACGCGATAGAAATAGAGGCGTTAAAGTCAGGCTGCAGTCAGCTCGAATTGGAACTTCCACAGGAAGTACGGGAGGAAGCGCCATGTTATATCAGCAGCTTAAAGCCGAGCATCGGACACGGTGAACTCGTCTCAGGCATGGCTGCTCTTATGAAGGTCAGCATGGCGATGAAGCATCAAACAATACCAGGCATAACCGGATTTTCGTCTTTGAATGACCAGGTGTCAATAAAGGGCACCCGTTTCCGAGTGACTGCCGAGAATCAGCAATGGGGGGATTTAAGTGACGATGCAGGCAAAAAAATTCCGCGCAGAGCGAGTATCAACAGCTATAGCTTTGGAGGCGTAAATGCGCACGTCATTTTAGAAGAATATATTCCTTTACCAAAACCACCGGTTAGTATGAGTGAGAATGGTGCCCACATTGTGGTTCTTTCTGCAAAGAATCAAGACAGGCTAAAAGCAATTGTTCAACAGCAGCTTGACTATGTGAATAAACAACAAGCACTGTCATTACAAGATTATGCTTATACACTCCAAACCGGCCGAGAGGAAATGGAAGACCGCCTGGCGCTCGTCGTCCGCAGTAAAGAAGAACTGGTAATCGGCTTGCAAGCCTGCTTAGCAGAAAAAGGCGATAAGCCGAAGAGTTCTGTACCTGTCTTTAGCGGAAATGCAGAAAATGGCTCGTCAGATCTCGGAGCCTTGCTGGATGGTCCTTTAAGAGAAATGGTGATCGAGACTTTGTTGTCTGAAAACAACCTTGAAAAGATCGCGTTTTGCTGGACAAAAGGGGTGCAAATCCCATGGGAGAAGCTTTATCAAGGAAAAGGTGCCCGCAGAATATCGTTGCCAACCTATCCATTTGAAAAGAGAAGCTGCTGGAACGGCTTTCAAGCAGTAGAGAATACGCCTTCTGTTTCACAGGATGAGCGTATCAACAACAGCAGCGATCATCACATATTAGCAAATGTACTAGGGATGGCTCCGGATGAACTGCAGCCTCATAAGCCATTGCAGCAGTATGGATTTGATTCAATTTCTTGCATACAGTTATTACAGCAATTGCAATCAAAGGTGGACCCTCTCATTGCCTTGACGGAGCTTCAAGCATGCCATACTGTTCAGGACATGTTGGACTTGATCGCAAAGAAACAGGAGGATACATCCTTACAAAATGATCAAGCTCGCACGTTTCCGGAATTGATACCGTTAAATGACGGCAAGCGGGGGCGCCCTGTCTTTTGGTTCCATGGCGGAGTAGGAGGAGTTGAAATCTATCAGCAATTTGCACAAAAGAGCCAGCGCCCTTTTTACGGCATTCAAGCCAGAGGATTCATGACTGATTATGCTCCTTTGCACGGAATTGAACAAATGGCTTCCTATTATATAGAGATCATTCGATCCATACAGCCTGAAGGTCCTTATGATGTAGGCGGATATTCCTTAGGCGGGATGATTGCATATGAAGTCACTCGCCAACTGCAAAGCCAAGGCCTTGCTGTCAAAAGCATGGTGATGATTGACTCCCCATATCGTTCTGAGACAAAAGAGAATGAGGCATCTATGAAAACGCCAATGCTGCAAACAATTAATACGATGCTGGCATCGATTGCGAAACGGGAAAAGCTTACGGATGTTCTCATCAGCCGTGAAGAGGTGGACATAAGCTTAGAGGATGAGGAATTCCTGTCTGAGTTGATTGACTTGGCAAAAGAACGAGGGCTAAACAAACCAAATAAGCAAATACGTGCGCAGGCTCAGCAAATGATGAAAACACAGCGCGCCTATGATTTGGAGTCGTACACTGTTAAGCCTCTCCCTGATCCTGAGACGGTAAAATGTTATTATTTCCTCAACAAAAGCAGGTCTTTCTTTGGTGATTTAGACACTTATTTCACTTTATCAAATGAAAAAGAACCGTTTGATCAAACTGCCTATTGGGTGGAATGGAAGCGGCAAATTCCCCATTTCCACCTGTTGGATGTCGATTCAAGCAACCACTTCATGATATTAACCGAACCGAAAGCGTCAACAGCCATGTTAGAATTTTGTGAAAAGCTTTATTCGAACAGGGGAGTAGTGAATGCGAATTTCCTTAAGGCTTTCCGGAAGAAACATGAAGCGAGGAAAGAAAAAGAAACAGATGAATTGGTGAAGCGCTGAGAAAACACAAACGCCCCCTCTTTTAAAAGGGGGCGTTTTGAATGTTATTTTGAAAGTGAAACAGGGAGACTTTCTAATCCTCTTAAAAAGACATTTTTTCTCCATTGAATATCATCAGGTGCAACCGCAAGTTCAATATCAGGAAATCTCTTCAGAAGTGCATTAAATGCAATGTGGCCTTCCAGCCTGGCAAGAGGCGCTCCTAAGCAGAAATGAATGCCAAAACCGAAAGAAATATGTCTGTTAGGCGACCGATTTATATTTAATATTTCGGGGTTCTCAAAAAAATTCGGGTCGCGATTGGCAGATCCGATCCCTATAAAAATCATGTCTCCTCTTTTGATCGAATGCCCCTTATATGTAAAGTCTTCGATGGCCCACCGATTTGCCATCATAACGACAGGTGAGGTGTATCGCAGCAATTCTTCAACCGCTGTAGCGATCATTTCAGGATGCTGCTTGAGCTTCTCACATTCCTTCTTGTGCTGCAGCAATGCGAGGGTGCCTGAGCCGAGTAAGTTAACAGTTGTTTCAAGGCCGGCTACAACGAGCAAGAACAGCATCGAATAGAGCTCTTTTTCGCTTAACTTGCTGCCGTTTTCCTCAGCATGCACAAGTTTGCTGATTAAATCGTCTTTTGGCTTTATTCTTCTGTCATGGATCAGCTTGGCGATATAATCTTTAAATTCACGAAGGGCCTGATTTGTCAGCTCTCTATTACCTTCAGAGGTATCAACCATCGCATTGGTCCAGATTTGAAACTGTGACCGATCTTCTTTTGGGATTCCCATCAATTCAGATATAACAATAAAAGGCAAAGGGGAAGCGAAGGATTTCATGATATCCGCTTTATTTTCTTTTTTCATTTCATCTAAAAGCTGGTCAGCAATTTGTTCAATGCTGCCGCGCAGATTTTCAATGGTTCGGGGAGTAAATGCTTGATGAACAAGTGATCGCAGGCGGGTATGGTCAGGTGTGTCTTTTGCCAGCATATGATCGGATACAAAATCGATATCTTCACTAACGTTGAGCATTTTGATTTGTTCTTGGTTCATCACATTTTTTACGTCTCTTGTAATTCGATTGTCTTTTAAAAAGGCCATACAATCATCGTATCGGGTAATTAACCAGGCCGGATATGTGGCTCCGAACCGTTTTAATTCAAATCGGTGAATGGGCTCTTCCTCTCTAAATCGTCCTAAAACTGAAAAAGGATTGTGATGAAACTCTTTACCATGCGGATGAAACATCAATTTTTCCATTTGCATTCTCCTCGCCTAATAGGGTAAATAGATGAATCAAATTGCTGAATTAGTTTACAAAAAACAGAATTGTTTGAAATGTAATCCTGTCTCTAAAACTATATATCTATTTTAGGAGTCATTCAATAGGGTGAAGAACGAAAAAAGTGAAAAAACGGCTCGATATAAAGCAGCGCCTTTGAACGAAAGCTCAAAGGCGCTACGCTGTATTATTTTGATGAAAGTGACTCTCAGCTGTGCTGGATATCAATTGTATATACTGCACGATCTGTTACGACCTTCAATCCTTCGTTTTCTTGGTGAATATGAATGTCACCTAATAAAGGAATCTCATAGGCATTTTGCGGAAGCGGTACGTTTCCGTCCTCAGTGAATGTTGTTCCTTCGCCTTCTAAAACAAGCTCTTCTTTCGCAACATAATCATCAGGATGATTCGTACTGCGTATAGCCACTTTTTGAAGGTGGAGAACAATCTGATCCAAGTCTGATATCTCTTCATCATGGGTCAATTCACCTTTTCTAATATCAAGCGTCTGGCCGACTTTTGATTCCAGCCATTGAGAAAGCTGTGTATTCGTGTGTGCCATCAATATTCCTCCTTTTGATCTACACGATACTATTCCCAATTGCTGCATCTTTTACACGGAAAAGAGCCGCCTCACTCTTTATGTATGAAACAATTCGCTGTTGAGAGCCTTGATATAGCGTACGGCAGAACGCTGGACCGCTTCGCCGGCATTTTCTTTGACAACTTTAGAAAAAGCATTGTAAAGCCGGTTGAATTGAAGCGGTTTTACTTTGGCTGCTATTTCTTCAACTTTGGAGGCGGGAAGGGGAATGAGATTTGGATAGCTGTACATAAAGCTGACCCAGTTTCGGTCCGCCGCAACCGTAATGATATCTCCGGTCAATAGACAGCCTTTCCCTTCATTGCCCTTGCTCCAATGCAAAACAGCACCGCCTTTAAAATGTCCGCCCAGTCGGTAAAGGTCCAGTCCCGGCTTCACGTTGAGCGTTTCCCCTGACCAGAAGTGAATGTGATTGCTTGGCCTTGTCACCCATTCTTTATCATCCTCATGGATATAGATCGGGGCCTGAAATGCTTCAGCCCACTCAACCTGAGTAGAGTAATAATGCGGATGAGACAAGGCGATGGCTTGAATACCACCTAATTCGTTGATTTGGTCAATTGTCTTTTGGTCAAGATATGTCATGCAATCCCACAGCACATTGAAGCCCTTATGCTGGATAAGATGGGCTGTTTGTCCGATCGCAAACTCTGGTTCAGTTTTGATGCTGTAAAGATGCTCTTCTTCCTTTTGGAGGATGTTCTGAAGGTTTCCTTTCTCACGCATGTCTTCAAGGGTTGTCCAAGTTTGTCCATCGGGATGAATATACTGTCTTTCATCCTCGCAAATCAGACACGAGTTGGGCGGATCTACTGTCTGTGCATGTTGCACACCGCATGTATTGCAGATATAATATGGCACTTTCTTCACTTCCTTCATCTATTTTCCATTATTTTACCTTATTATTATGAATATTCAAACGAAAAAACCGGCAGTTCTGCTGAGAGAGAATTGCCGGCTTTTTGGTGCTTTTTATTGGCCGGGGACGGAATTTTCTGCGTTGACAGCGCCCGCTCCGTAGATATTCGGATCTTCATCTTTCCATTTGTCCGTGCCGTTTTTCAAAAGCTCTTTTACTTCATCAGGGGTAAGATCCGGGTTTTGCTGAAGAATTAAAGCTGCGATTCCTGCGCAAATCGGTGTTGCCATCGAGGTTCCTGACATTGTAAAGTACTGAGACCCTACACGGCTTGACTTTTGGAGCTTATCAATATAAGAATTCGGAGAGCGAAGGGAAATAATATTAACACCCGGCGCTAAAATATCGGGCTTTTCTTTCCCATATACTGTCGGGCCGCGGCTTGAGAAGGAAGCGACAGTATCATCATCGCTGCTTGCAGTATTGTTATCGTCAAGCGCACCTACTGTAATCACCTTTTCGCTCACGCCCGGGCTTGCAATGGTCTGCGAATCAGGGCCTGAGTTTCCGGCAGCGACACAGACGACAATCCCTGCGCTCCACGCTTCTTCAACCGCTCTGACTAACGGATCTTCCTGTTCATGATCATATCTAAGGGCATCGCCCCCGAGCGACATGCTAATAATATCAATCGGTTCATCGGGGTTGTCCTCATTGTATTGAATACACCACTCAACACCCTCTATAATATCTGCTAACGTTCCTAAACCCTGCTTGTTTAATACCTTTACGCCGATGAGATTGGCTTCCGGTGCAGGTCCGCGGTATTGACCGGAAGAGGATGCGCCGCTGCTTGCGACATCACCTGCACAGTGTGTGCCATGACCATTATCATCGTACGGCTCTGTTTTTTGATTGACCATGTCCGCGAATCCGATAATTCTGCCTTCTAGATCAGGATGCGGGTAGATTCCTGTATCGACAACAGCGACAGTAACACCTTTTCCTGTCAGGGTTTGCCCGTTTCTGACGACTTCCTTCGCATGGCTTGCTTCGGTTGCCGTGTCTAAAAGCGCTTTGACTTCGCGGTTTAAATACACTTTACGGATATTGCTGCATTCAGAGAGAAGGGAATGTAATGCTGAAGGAGTAACCTCCGCGCTGCAGCAGTTGATTTTGTTGAAGCGGCTTTTTAGCTTGCTGCGTTTTTCTTTTTGCAGCACCTCTCCAGCCATTTGAAAGCCGGTCTCGTGACAGCCTTCCTCAAATTCGATAATGACTGACATTTTTTTTCTGTTTTGCAATTTGGTTTCGAAAAATTTATGCAAGAAGCAAGGAGTCCATTTGAAGGGCTTGTAAAGCTGCAATACGGTTTCCCGTAACGGCCAATCTAGCTTGTGAGCATTTGCTCTCACCATTTGTACCATAGAGTACCCAAACATGTATTTTCCTCCTATTATAAGGTTCTCTGTATACTCTATGAACAGATGATAGGTTTTGTAAGTTTGTTTGTCCTCTATAAGAGACAGACAAGAGTTTGTTTTTCTGAATCTTTCGCATTAGATACGATAGATTCAGAAGTTGAGGAAATCATTGGGGATTGAAAAAGAACGTTTGTTCGTATTATAATATGGTCATATCAAACTGGGAAGGGGAGAGCAACCGTATGAATTTCTACTTGCACCGATCTTTGGAAAGCCAAATGCCAATCAGCATTATATATATGAAGAAAGACGGAACGATTAGTAAAAGAACGATTATTGTGAGACAGAAAAGCAAAACGAAAATCAAAGCATTTTGTTTTTCGAAACAACAGATCAGAACATTTTTATTGGACTCTATCCTCTCCTGTGACTTTGTGAGAACAAATAAGCAAAATCTCTATTCTGCAGGCCGGTAACAGCTGTCCGTCTCAGCAACCGGGCAGCCTGTTACTAAAACCCTCCTTAAACCTATATACATTTATTTGCCAAGTGAGGTTGTTCCTACCTTTTTTGTCTTTCCTCTCAACCTTTTTTCACTCTTATTTGAAATGAACCGCTAATAACCGTGACAATCAATTGATTTTTTGAAACCGGGAACTTTTTCACTGATGATATTGTGTATACAATGGTAAGATAAAACCTATTGGCTAAACCTCATATAATGAACCGCGCCATTCTTATGAAAGGAGTTAAACATGAGAAGATTTTTACTAAATGTCATATTAGTCTTAGCCATTGTCTTGTTCTTGAGATATGTTCATTACTCATTGGAACCTGAACCATCAAATCAGCCAGATACATATTCAAATTTCAGCAGCTTGGCAGAGAATGAGAGCCCAGCCGATTACGATATTTCATATAATGAGAAAAAAGGAAGCAAAGTCTTAATTATGTCTCCGCATGGCGGAAGAATTGAAGGCGGAGTAAGTGAGCTTGTGCGTTATTTCAATAATGAATACTCTACATACCTGTTTGAAGGGTTGAAGTCCCACGATAACCAAACGCTGCACATTACAAGCACCAATTTTGATGAGCCATTGGCAAAAAAGAAAATCAAGGAGCATCAATATGTGGTGGCTTTTCACGGATATAAAGGGGAGAACAAGAATACCCTTGTAGGGGGAACAGACCGAAAGCGGGCGAAAATGATTGTGAGAGCCCTTGAGCGGAGAGGGTTTTCCGCTGAGTTAGCGTCGTCTAAAAGCGGTCTTGCTGGATTGAATGCCGAAAACATTAATAACCAAGGGGAAACGGGGCTAAGTATCCAGCTGGAAATCAGCCGTGAGCAGAGAGAAGCATTTTTTGATGATTTTTATTATAAAAATAGAAAATACACAAAGAATAGTGAATTTTATGCTTATGTCAGTGCGATCAAAGGTGTCCTGGAAAAAGAGTATTCGTAACAAGCAGATCAGCAGACAAAATAAGAGAAAATCAGTAGACTGAAATAGGATAAAAAAGGAGGCAAAACAATGGCAGATCATCATTTTTATTTAAAAGCGAATTGGCCGGGTAACCGCAATGATGTCGGTACGATTGAAAGCGGAAACCTGATCACATCGATTTCCATTCCTAAAGAAATGGATGGCCCGGGAGAAGGGACCAACCCAGATGAAATGCTTCTCGGGGCGGCAGCGACCTGTTACATTATTACACTTGCAGCGATGATGGAGAGAAGCGGGCTGGAAAAAGAAGACTTACAGATGGAGTCAGAAGGCATTGTCGACGTCACAAAAGGAGTCTTTACATACAAAAAGATCGTTCACCGTCCCTCTGTCGTGCTTAAACATGATGCTTCACAAGATGACGTCGCATTGGCTCACAAGCTTTGTAAAAAAGCGGAGGCGTCATGCATGATTTCGCGTGCAATTCAAGGAAATGTCGAGCTGCAGCTTGAAGCCTCTGTGAAACTGGGTGGAGAATAAAGAAAACAGACGGTCACTCACAGACCGTCTGTTTTTTATCTTCAGCGTGGGCTTTCGATTGATTTAGCACGACCACGCCTGCAATGACAAGCGTGAGACCGAATACACCTTTTAAACTGATGGTTTCGCCAAAAAGCAAAAACCCGACAATTGCTGTAAGCGCGGTACCAACGCCCGACCATGTTGCATACGCGCTTGATAAGTCAATTGTTTTTAAAGAAAAGCTTAGAAACGTAAAAGCAGAAAGAAATCCGACTATGACTCCGGCAATGGGCCAGGCTTGTGTAAATCCTTCTGAAAGCTTCAGCATCGTGCTCCCAAACACTTCAGATACAATGGCGAGAGCCAAATAAAGCAAACCTCTCATCTTCATCACTCCTTTACTGCCAATTAAGTAACACGACCCCTGATAGTAATAAAAGAATCCCGATAAGCCCTTTGGCATTCAGATCTTCCTTGAACCATTTTACTCCGATCACTGTCGTCAGCACCGTGCCCGCCCCGCTCCAAGTCGCATAGGAGAGGCTCAGGGGAATATGGTTTAAAGTCAGGGACAGCATATAAAAGGCGAGGGAATAGCCAATAACGACCAAAGCACTTGGCTTCCACTTTTTGAAGCCATCAGATACTTTCAGCATGGCTGCTCCTATCGATTCCGAACATATGGCAATCGTGAGGAATATATATCCTATCAACATCATGAATTCTCCTCACTATATTTTTAGATTAGAAAAAAACTTCAGCTAGAAAAATATTAGTGTATGCCTATGTATGAGTCAAGAGATTCATTTTCACACACTTAAAAAGACCCCTTTTTTAAGGGGTCTTTTGCGTTTAATAATAATAAGGGAACGGGGCATACGGATAATAGGGGTATCCGCCATACAAATAGGGATTAAATAAAGCGCTTCCTATAAGCCCGCCTGCAAGGCCGCCGATAAACGGTCCTCCAAAAAATCCGAATGGCCGGCCAAAACCAAATCCATAACCAAATCCGGGTCTTCCAAACCCGTAACCGAACCCGAACGGTCTTCCAAACCCAAATGGTCTCCCGAATCCGAACGGTCTTCCAAATATTCTTGTATCTTCAGGGCTGAAATTTTCTAACTCGTTCATGTTTTCTTTCCTCCTGTAATAAAGTGTAGATGATGCAGTGTATTCAGCCTGCCCGGATTTGATTGGGCGAATCGAGGAAAAGGAGGATGTGAACACATTGGGCCTGTATCAGTCTGACTGGTCAAAAGCACCGCCCCACGCACATGCTTATCATGTCAAAACAACGAGAGAACAGGGCCATTATCATCTCATTGAAGGGTTTACTCAGCCGGCAAACGGATCAAATACCGATCAGCATACACATTACTATACAGGGATCACTTCATTTGAAAACGGCCATTTTCATCGGTATTACGGAATCTCAGGGCCGGCGATTCCCTTAGCAGATGGCACACATTATCATGAAATCGAAGAAACGACGTATCTGGCCTATAACGAGCCGATTGAGATCCAGTACGGAGGGGTTGTGTACGATCCAGGAGATGACAGAAGAAAAACGCATCGTCATACCCTGAAAGGAAAGACAAGGGAAATTGTCGGCAATGAGCCGCTCGGCTGGTAGAAGGATGTTTACCGATGCAAAAAAAGGGCAAAATGGATAGGTGGTTATCCATGTTGAATGCTATAATGGGGGGAGATTTATAAAAGAGAGTGATACATATTGAATAATACGAAGCAGCCCGTTGTCATTTTAGTCGGACCGACGGCAGTGGGGAAAACCAATTTAAGTATTCAGCTAGCCAAATCCTTAAACGCGGAAATTATCAGCGGAGATTCAATGCAGATTTATAAAGGGATGGATATTGGAACAGCTAAAATTACCGAACAGGAGATGGAGGGAGTGCCCCACCATCTGATTGACATTTTAGATCCCCAAGACTCTTTCTCTACTGCCGATTATCAAAGCTTAGTAAGAAATAAAATCAGCGAGATTGCAAATAGAGGAAAGCTTCCGATGATTGTCGGCGGTACAGGGCTTTATATACAATCTGTGCTTTACGATTATACATTTACGGAAGAGGCAAATGATCCCGTGTTTCGAGAGAGCATGCAAATGGCTGCTGAGCGGGAAGGCGCTGACTTTCTTCATGCCAAACTTGCTGCAGCAGATCCCGAGGCAGCAGCTGCGATTCATCCGAATAATACAAGAAGAGTCATTCGCGCACTGGAAATTTTACATACGTCCGGAAAAACGATGTCCCAGCATTTGAAGGAACAAAAACGAGAACTTCTGTACAATGCAGTGTTAATTGGCCTGACAATGGATAGAGACACGCTTTACGAAAGAATTAATCAGCGGGTCGATATGATGATGCAGTCAGGCCTTCTTCCGGAAGTGAAACGCTTATACGACAAGAACGTGAGAGACTGTCAATCAATACAGGCGATAGGCTATAAAGAGCTGTATGCATATTTTGACGGTTTTGTGACACTTTCCGATGCTGTCGAACAGCTAAAGCAGAACTCGAGGCGGTATGCGAAACGCCAGCTGACGTGGTTTCGCAACAAAATGCAGGTCACATGGTTCGATATGACACCGCCTGTTGATATGGAGCTGAAAAAAAAGGAAATTTTCACACATATAGCAGGAAAACTCGAACTTTAATCGAAACTGTATGATATAGAGAATCAAGGAGGACGAAACATGAAACCGATTAATATTCAGGATCAGTTTTTGAATCAAATCCGGAAAGAAAATACGTATGTCACTGTTTTTTTGCTGAACGGCTTTCAGTTGCGGGGCCAGGTGAAAGGCTTTGATAACTTTACCGTATTGTTGGAATCGGAAGGTAAGCAGCAGCTTATATATAAACATGCGATCTCAACGTTTGCGCCGCAAAAAAACGTCCAGCTTGAACTCGAATAGATCAAAAAATGCCATGTCAAGACATGAAGAAAGGCTGCCGGGGTTCCCGGCGGCCATTTTTAACATGAATCCACTTTTGCTCCAAGCTTTGTGTAAGCTGACCATGCTAAGGCACGGTCTTTTTTTATGAGAACAACATACGGAAGTGAAAATGGTATATTATGTATAAAATGAATTTGGGAGTGATCGACCTTGTTTGAAAGTGAAGCAGAACTGAGACGAATCAGGATTGCACTTGTATGGATAGCTGTTTTTTTACTGTTCGGGGCGTGCGGGAATCAAGAAACCATTATTGAAACAGACAGCGGCAATTCAGACTATGAAACGCCTCAACCCACCTCGTTTCCGCTTGAACATAATCATTTTGGCGTTATGGAGGACGGCTATATTAAAATTTATGAGTATAATGAGTCCAGCAATGAGGTAAAGCTGAAGAAAGAATACGACACGGATGATGAGCTTGAATAAAATTCACAAGCATCCGAATTTACAAAGCGGATGCTACCCGCTAAACTAAATACAGACACAGATCAAACAGAGGGTGAAAACATGAAGCATAAAGTGATCGTGAATCATTGGGAAGAAATTTGCGAAGATGATTCTTGCTATGAATACGGAACAAGCATCATTGTGAACGGAAAAGAATTAATCAGGGAAGCGTCAATTATCAGCGCTTTAAAGGCGGTTTTAGAAGAGATCGGCGCTGATGTTGAAATAGAAGAAACAGTAGAGAGCGAAAAATGCTGTGATAGCTTAAGAAAAAAAAATCTAGACTACTAAGCAGTTTTTTTTCATGTTATGATATACATCGGCTAAAAAACGACACCCCGAGTAGGACGAGAGATGATTCTCGTTCTGCTCTCTTTTTTGGGCCCTAATCAGTCTGCCCATTTGCCTGATTTGATCAAAATATGAATTTTTCATAAAAACGAATCTATATATTGTGTTTTTGCTAGAGGGTAGTATACTATATATAGTGTTAGTGATGAGAGATTCATATTTTTTGATAGGTCGTGATAAAACGTGGTACAAATCATATTTGATTCGAAAACAGGGAATGTTCAGCGGTTTGTGAATAAAACAGGCTTTCAGCAGATACGCAAGGTGGACGAAATGGACCACGTGGACACTCCGTTTGTTTTGGTCACCTACACGACAAACTTCGGCCAGGTACCGGCATCAACACAATCATTTCTCGAAAAATACGCCCATCTTTTATTAGGAGTCGCTGCGAGCGGCAACAAAGTATGGGGCGATAACTTTGCAAAAAGCGCCGATACCATTTCAAGACAATATCAGGTGCCGATCTTGCACAAATTTGAACTCAGCGGCACATCTAAAGACGTTGAATTGTTTACTCAGGAGGTAGAAAGAGTTGTCACAAAATCAAGTGCCAAAATGGATCCAGTTAAATAACGAAATCATGATCCAAAAAGATGGAAAATTCCAGTTTGATAAGGATAAAGAGGCTGTACATAGCTATTTTGTAGACTATATCAATCAAAACACAGTGTACTTTCACGATTTAAAAGAGAAGCTGGATTATTTGATTGAAAATCAATACTACGAAGAGGAATTCTTAAGCCTTTATTCTTTTGAAGACATTAAAGAAGTGTTTAAGACAGCTTACGCAAAGAAGTTTCGTTTTCCTTCCTTCATGAGTGCGTTTAAATTTTATAATGACTATGCTTTGAAAACGAATGACAAGAAAAGAATCCTCGAGCGTTATGAGGACCGGATCTCAATTGTTGCGCTGTTCTTCGCAAACGGCGACACTGAGAAAGCAAAGGAATATGTGCACCTGATGATCAATCAGGAATATCAGCCGAGCACACCGACATTTTTGAATGCCGGCAGAAAACGCCGCGGAGAACTTGTGAGCTGCTTCTTGCTGGAAGTCAATGATTCCTTAAACGACATTTCAAGAGCGATCGATATCTCCATGCAGCTTTCTAAGCTTGGCGGCGGGGTTTCTCTTAACCTGTCCAAGCTTCGCGCGAAAGGTGAAGCCATCAAAGATGTTGAGAATGCGACAAAAGGCGTTGTAGGCGTCATGAAGCTTCTTGATAACGCGTTCCGTTACGCTGACCAAATGGGACAAAGACAAGGATCCGGCGCGGCGTATTTAAACATTTTCCACCGCGATATCAATGATTTTCTTGATACGAAAAAGATTTCTGCGGATGAAGATGTGCGTGTCAAAACGCTTTCGATCGGTGTTGTCATTCCGGATAAGTTCGTTGAGCTTGCACGTGAGGACAAAGCGGCTTATGTATTCTATCCGCACACGATTTATAAAGAGTACGGCCAGCATATGGATGAGATGGACATGAACGAAATGTACGACAAGTTTGTCGACAACCCTCGGGTGAAAAAGGAAAAAATCAACCCGCGGAAATTGCTTGAAAAACTGGCGATGCTTCGTTCTGAATCAGGCTATCCATACATCATGTTCCAAGATAACGTGAATAAAGTGCATGCGAATAACCATATTTCTAAGGTCAAATTTTCTAACCTTTGCTCTGAAGTGCTGCAGGCATCTCAAGTTTCTTCATACACAGACTATGATGAAGAAGATGAAATCGGTCTGGATATTTCCTGCAACCTGGGCTCGCTTAACATTCTCAATGTCATGGAGCATAAATCAATCGAAAAGACAGTCAAGCTTGCGACCGACTCTTTAACACACGTGTCTGAAACGACTGATATCCGCAATGCGCCTGCTGTAAGACGGGCAAACAAAGCGATGAAATCAATCGGTCTCGGCGCTATGAACCTTCACGGCTACCTTGCGCAAAACGGCATTGCGTATGAAAGCCCGGAAGCGCGTGACTTTGCAAACACGTTCTTTATGATGGTGAACTTCTACTCCATCCAGCGTTCTGCGGAAATCGCAAAAGAGAAGGGCGAAACGTTTGATCAATATGAAGGCTCAACCTATGCGACAGGTGAATACTTTGACAAATACGTTTCTACTGATTTCTCACCGAAATATGAAAAAATCGCTAATCTGTTTGAAGGTATGCATATCCCGACGACAGAGGACTGGAAAAAGCTAAAAGCATTTGTGGCTGAACACGGTATGTATCACAGCTACAGATTATGCATTGCGCCAACAGGCTCTATCTCATACGTCCAATCAAGTACGGCGTCTGTTATGCCGATTATGGAACGCATTGAAGAACGAACATACGGCAACTCAAAAACGTACTACCCAATGCCTGGGCTTGCATCTAATAACTGGTTCTTCTATAAAGAAGCCTACGATATGGACATGTTCAAGGTTGTGGATATGATCGCCACTATCCAGCAGCACATTGATCAGGGAATCAGCTTTACATTGTTCTTAAAAGACACAATGACGACCCGTGATTTAAACCGAATCGATCTGTATGCACATCATAGAGGAATTAAAACCATTTACTATGCAAGAACGAAAGATACTGGGCAAGACAGCTGCCTTTCTTGTGTTGTTTGATTAAAGGAGAGTTTATAGTGACAAAAATTTATGACGCAGCAAACTGGTCAAAGCATGAAGACGATTTTACCCAAATGTTCTATAACCAAAACGTGAAACAGTTCTGGCTTCCGGAAGAGATTGCTTTAAACGGCGATCTCCTCACATGGAAGTACCTCGGGAAAAACGAGCAGGACACTTATATGAAGGTACTGGCCGGACTTACGCTTCTTGATACAGAGCAGGGGAATACGGGGATGCCGATCGTGGCTGAACACGTAGATGGGCATCAGCGGAAAGCGGTGCTGAACTTTATGGCGATGATGGAGAACGCTGTCCATGCGAAGTCGTACTCTAATATTTTCATGACCCTTGCACCGACTGAAACGATCAATGAAGTATTTGAATGGGTTAAACAAAATAAATATTTGCAGAAAAAAGCGCAAATGATTGTCGGGCTTTACAAAGCCATTCAAAAAGATGATGAAATTTCATTGTTCAAAGCGATGGTTGCTTCCGTCTATCTGGAAAGCTTCCTTTTCTACAGCGGTTTCTATTATCCGTTATATTTCTACGGACAAGGAAAACTGATGCAAAGCGGTGAGATCATTAACCTGATCCTTCGTGACGAAGCGATTCACGGCGTGTATGTCGGTCTCCTTGCTCAGGAAATTTATAATAAACAGACAGAAGAGAAAAAAGCAGAGCTTCGTGAATTTGCGATCGACCTTCTGAATCAGTTATATGAAAATGAGCTTGAATATACAGAGGACTTGTACGATCAAGTCGGACTCTCACACGATGTAAAGAAATTCATCCGCTATAATGCGAATAAAGCGCTGATGAACCTTGGATTTGATCCATACTTCGAAGAGGAAGACATTAATCCGATCGTTTTAAACGGATTAAACACAAAAACAAAATCGCATGACTTCTTCTCTATGAAGGGGAATGGTTATAAAAAAGCGACAGTTGAGCCGCTCAAAGATGATGACTTTTATTTTGAAGATGAAAAAGAGCAGATATAATATCTGCTCTTTTCGGCTTGAAGGTTCAAATGAGGAGGACGCAGTACCCATGGGAAAAATGGACGAAATGATTTTAGTTGCCCCGCGCGATGATGTGTTTAAGAAAGAAAGCTTAACCTTCCAGGGCGTGTACAGTGAAGATCGCAGAGTAGCCGAAATCATGGCTCAGATTGAAGCGGCCTATCGTGAAATGAGAAGAGGGGACGCAGAAGAAGATCCGCGTTTCAAGCAGCCGATACCTTATGTCGTCATTAAGCGTGAAGATGAAGTTTTTCTTTACGAGCGGCTGGCTGGCGGCGGTGAATCACGACTGCACAACAAGCTTTCTCTCGGCTTTGGCGGTCATATGAACGCCATCGAAGGGGCAGCCTCATTTGCTGAAGTCTTAAAGCTGAACACAGACCGTGAGCTTGAGGAAGAACTGCAAATAAATGAAGAAGATAAACAGGCGATTGTCACACTGGGATTGATCAATGATGATGAAAACAGTGTTGGCAAAGTGCATATCGGTATTCTTTCTGCGCTTCAATTAAAGCCTGGCGCACAAGTGGAAGTGAAGGAGAAAGAACAAATTGCGGGTAAATGGATGAAAGTTTCTGAATTAAAACAGGATGACATCTACAACCGTCTGGAAACATGGTCACAGTTTGTTGTTGATATTCTTGAATAAAAAAACCCGGTTTCTCGCGATGAGGAGCCGGGTTTTTTTATGAGACGCTCGTCCCCGTCTCGGATATGATTATAGGATCACAATAGCGTCAAAGCCGGCATTTTTCGCTCTGGCAGCGAGGGTGTCTGCATTGTCTTTGGATGAAAATGCGCCAATCTGCACTTTGTATAATCCGTCCTTTAAAAGGACAATCGAGTCAAAACCTTTGGCTTCGGCTTTACTTGCGAGCGAGTCGGCATTCGCTTTGACTTTAAATGCGCCGATTTGAACCTTATATAACCCTGAGCTGGACGTTTTTTTTAGGTTGAAGACTTGCTCCAGCCCGTTTGCATGTCCTCTCGCTAAGCTTTGAATAAAACTGCTCGTTTTCAGCTTATTTGCATCGGCAACGGTATCAATGAAACCGTTCTCGGTCAAGAGGGCAGGCATTGCCGACTCCCTTAGGACGTGGAAGTTCGCTGTTTTTTTGCCGCGATCGGCAAAGTCGACAGCTTGTATCACTTCAGAGTGAATTGTCGATTGATAAGTCGTCGTCGGGGCTCCTACACCTGGATAAATATAGCTTTCAAAACCTGTGCCTCCCCCGGAATTAACGTGAATGGACAAAAAGAAATCTGCTCCCCAGTTATTTGCGGCATTTGTCCGGTCGTTTAAGCTGACATATTGGTCGCTTGTCCGGCTCAGCAGCAAAGAAACGCCTTCATATTCATTAGTTAATATCGTACGTAAGGCTAAAGCGATTTGCAGGGTTAACGTTTTTTCCTGAAGGCCATTACCTGTTGCGCCTGGATCAGACCCGCCATGGCCAGGATCAATAAAAATTTTAACCATTTTTCATCACCTCATTACAGGATATGAAAAAACACGGCTTCTGCTTGTACGATTATCATTCAACTGAAAAATGAGGAAATAACCCTTTCACATCCGGAAATTATTTCTCGGGAAAGCGCACAATTCAACATGAAGCGACAACAGATACGGTCCGACATGAAATATGTGCATACGCCATATGTTTGTATGTACTATGGGTTCGGTTAACCTGCACTGATTCCTGCTGGTTCATATTAAATCAAGCATTTGAAACGTAAATTGATGAGAAAAGCTCCTTTCATTAAAGACACCACTTTATAAATCGAAAAAAAGGAAAACACTTCAGGTATCTTAGGGTGGGTAATACGCTTCGTACAAAAAATAGCCCGTTGTATGAAAAAAGGATTGGCGAATGGAGAAAATAATGAAAAAGAAGTTCACCATAATACTCTGACAAGATGATTAAAAACAAAATCTCATGGTTTGTCCACCCCATGTCCGTGAATACAATAAGAAATAAAGTATTTCTCGGGAAAGCGCAGGATTCCTTATTGTTCCCGAAAAAAGCAATTGTTTCGACACATGATAGGCGTTTGTCACAATCGGCATCCGCTTGAATATCATATAGAGAGAACAGAGAGGTGAAGATGTTGGAGCGCGCTGTGACTTATAAAAACAACGGACAGATCAACATTATTCTGAACGGGCAAAAGCAGGTGCTGACGAATGCTGAGGCAGAGGCGGAATATCAGGCTGCATTGCAAAAAAACGAAGCAAAGCACGGCATTTTGAAGGAAATCGAAAAAGAGATGAGCGCATTAGTTGGGATGGAGGAAATGAAACGCAACATCAAGGAAATATACGCCTGGATTTTTGTGAACCAAAAACGCGCGGAGCAAGGCTTGAAGGTTGGAAAGCAAGCGCTGCACATGATGTTTAAAGGGAATCCGGGAACGGGAAAAACGACGGTTGCACGGCTCATCGGCAAGCTGTTCTTTGAAATGAATGTCCTGTCAAAAGGCCACTTAATAGAAGCGGAGCGGGCTGACCTGGTCGGGGAGTATATCGGACACACCGCCCAGAAGACGAGAGATTTAATCAAAAAGTCATTAGGTGGCATTTTGTTTATAGACGAAGCCTACTCGCTGGCAAGAGGCGGCGAAAAGGACTTTGGGAAAGAAGCGATCGACACACTTGTAAAGCATATGGAAGACAAACAGCATGAGTTTATTTTGATACTCGCCGGATATTCACGGGAAATGGATCATTTTCTCTCGTTAAATCCCGGACTCCAATCAAGATTTCCCATCTCCATTGATTTTCCGGATTACTCTGTGACCCAGCTCATGGAGATTGCGAAACGAATGATCGATGAAAGGGAATACCAGCTCAGTCAAGAAGCTGAATGGAAATTGAAAGATTACTTAATGACAGTGAAAAGCACGACAAGTCCCATTAAATTCAGCAATGGACGTTTTGTCAGAAATGTGATCGAAAAATCGATCAGAGCACAAGCCATGAGGCTTTTAATGGGAGACCAATACTTAAAAAGCGACTTGATGACCATCAAAAGCCAAGATCTTTCCATTAAAGAAGAAGCATCTGGATCTGCATAGACCTCTCAGTTTTTGAGAGGTCTGTTTTTTGCTCGTATTTCCGCTTTTCAAAGCAATCGATTTGTGGTATACACATGCAGGGTTTGGTATGATAATACTACTGCCCAATATGCAAAAGAAAGGAACATCCATTTGAACGAACAAGAAACGATTCAGGAGAAAGCCATTTTAGTCGGATGTCAGCTGCCGCATATCACGGATGAGCATTTTGAAAATTCTATGGAAGAGCTAGCATCTCTGACAAAAACAGCAGACGGAAAAGTACTGACCAGCGTCACACAAAAACGGAACAGGGCTGACGCCGCTACATATATAGGAAAAGGGAAGGTAGAAGAGCTGAAGGCACTGGTGGAAGAGCTTGAAGCTGATCTCCTCATCTTTAATGATGAACTGTCGCCAAGTCAGCTGAAGTCATTGGCAACAGCAATTGAAGTGAAGATGATTGACCGCACGCAATTGATATTAGATATTTTTGCAAAGCGGGCGAGAACGAGAGAAGGCAAACTTCAAATTGAGCTGGCTCAGCTGCAATATGCACTGCCGCGTCTGACGGGACAAGGGATCAATCTCTCCCGGCAAGGCGGAGGAATTGGGGCAAGAGGTCCCGGAGAAACGAAATTGGAAACCGACCGCCGCCATATCAGAAATCGCATTCATGAAATCAACACACAGCTTTCCACGGTCATTCGCCATAGAAGCCGATACCGTGAAAGAAGAAAGAAAAACGGTGTGCTTCAAATTGCGCTTGTCGGCTATACAAACGCAGGGAAATCAACATGGTTCAACCGCCTGACGAGTGCTGACAGCTATGAAGAAGACCTCCTGTTTGCCACGCTCGATCCGATGACCAGAAAAATGGTCCTGCCAAGCGGCTACAGTGTTCTTCTATCAGATACAGTAGGATTTATTCAGGATCTTCCGACGACATTGATTGCTGCATTCCGCTCAACGCTTGAGGAAGTAAAAGAAGCGGATTTGATTCTGCATTTAATTGATTCTTCAAATGAGGATTATGCGGGACATGAAAAAACAGTGCTTCGGCTGCTTGAGGAGCTTGAAGCAGATGATATCCCGATGCTGACGGCTTACAATAAACGTGATCAAAAACTGCCTGATTTTATACCGTCCGCCGGAAGGGATCACATTATGGTCAGTGCGAAATTTGAGGACGACGCTGAAATCTTTAAAGAAGCGATTCAGCGCTATTTGCGCCAAGAACTGTTAACGTCTTTTGAAGCACATGTGCCGGCAAGTGAAGGGAAGCTCCTTTCCAGAATCAAATCGGAAACGATGGTAGACTGCTTCTATTTTAATGAAGAAAATGAACAGTATGACATATCCGGCTATGTCCAAGAAGAGCAAAGTATCATCGGTGAATTAAAGAAGTATATGTAGGAAGGAAATATAAAGACATGTTTGACACATTAACACACGGAGAATTATTGAAGAAAACGGCAATGGAAGTGGAAGCGGACATTGCCGGCATTCATAAACAAATAGAAGAAATCAGCGAGCGAAATGAGTGGAGAGTGCTTCAGAGCTATAGAAAACACAAAGTAAGCGACACTCATTTCACGCCGTCTACTGGATACGGCTATGATGATATCGGAAGAGACACGCTTGAAAGCATATATGCGGATGTGTTTGGCGGAGAAGCGGGGCTTGTAAGGCCGCAAATCATTTCAGGCACACATGCCATCTCGATTGCTTTGTTCGGTGTCCTCAGACCGGGGGACGAGCTCCTTTATATCACGGGCAAGCCGTATGATACGCTAGAGGAAATTGTGGGCGTCAGGGGTGGAGAAAACGCTGGATCGTTAAAGGATTTTCAAATCGGCTATAATGCGGTTGATCTGACGAAAGACGGAAAGATAAACTATGATGCAGTCGCAGCTGCGATCAATCCGAAGACCAAAGTAATCGGCATTCAGCGCTCAAAAGGATATGCGAATCGCCCTTCTTTCTTAATTAGTGAAATAAAAGAAATGATCCGTTTTGTAAAAGAAATCAATGAAAACCTGATCGTCTTTGTAGACAACTGTTACGGAGAATTTGTGGAAGAGCTTGAGCCTTGCCATGTCGGAGCCGATCTGATGGCGGGATCTCTCATTAAAAATCCCGGCGGCGGCCTTGCGAAAACAGGCGGCTACCTCGTCGGAAAAGCGAAATGGATTGAAGCTTGCTCATACCGTATGACGTCACCTGGCATCGGCAGAGAAGCGGGGGCATCTCTTTACTCGCTCCAAGAAATGTACCAAGGCTTCTTTTTGGCGCCTCACGTTGTGTCTCAAAGTTTAAAGGGAGCGGTGTTTACAGCGAGATTCCTTGAAAAACTCGGCTTCACTTCAAACCCGAAATGGGATGCAAAAAGAACGGATTTAATACAATCCGTTGAGTTTTCTGACAGAGAAAAGATGATTGCCTTTTGCCAGGCTATTCAATATGCATCGCCAATCAATGCTCATGTGACGCCTTATCCAGCCTACATGCCGGGATACGAGGATGATGTCATTATGGCAGCAGGCACGTTTATTCAAGGCGCAAGCATCGAATTATCAGCTGATGGCCCTATCCGCCCGCCGTATGTAGCGTATGTTCAGGGAGGATTAACCTATTCGCATGTGAAGAATGCCATATGCAGTGCAGTGGATTCATTGATGGAAAAGCAATTAATTTAAATTTTTTAAAAATTTCTCTGTATTTGATGTTAAGAATCCTTACATCGTATTGACACAAAATATAACATCACCTATAATGAAACTAAGTTAAGAAAAGGAGGAAATTGAGATGAGTGATAATATTCGCCGCTCAATGCCTTTATTTCCAATAGGAATTGTCATGCAGTTAACTGAGTTATCAGCAAGACAAATTCGATATTATGAGGAAAATGGACTGATATTTCCAGCCAGAAGTGAAGGGAATAGACGATTATTTTCATTTCATGATGTAGATAAACTGTTAGAAATCAAGCACCTGATAGAACAAGGTGTAAACATGGCAGGAATTAAACAGATTCTGGCGAAAGCCGAAGCCGAGCCAGAGCAAAAACAAAGCGAGAAGACGAAAAAACCAATGAAACATGATCTGTCCGATGACGAACTGAGACAGCTCCTGAAAAACGAGCTCATGCAAGCCGGCCGTTTTCAAAGAGGGAATACATTCCGTCAAGGCGACATGTCCCGCTTCTTTCATTAATCCGTTAGCAACTGTTTTGCTATATACATTTACCTTTTAAGAGGAGGAATTTTACCAAATGGCAAAGTACACTAGAGAAGATATCGAAAAATTAGTAAAAGAAGAAAACGTGAAGTATATCCGCCTTCAATTTACTGACATTCTTGGAACAATCAAGAATGTTGAGATTCCTGTAAGCCAGCTTGGAAAAGCGCTTGATAATAAAGTCATGTTTGACGGTTCTTCTATTGAGGGATTCGTTCGTATTGAAGAGTCAGACATGTACCTGTATCCAGATCTAAATACATTTGTTATCTTCCCATGGACAGCTGAAAAAGGTAAAGTAGCACGTTTCATCTGTGATATTTACAATCCGGATGGCACACCTTTCGAAGGTGACCCGCGAAACAACTTAAAACGGATTCTGAAAGAAATGGAAGACCTCGGCTTCAGTGATTTTAACCTTGGACCTGAGCCTGAATTCTTCTTATTCAAATTGGACGAAAAAGGCGAGCCGACGCTTGAACTAAACGACAAAGGCGGATATTTCGACTTAGCTCCAACTGATTTAGGAGAAAACTGCCGCCGCGATATCGTACTTGAGCTTGAAGAGATGGGCTTTGAAATCGAAGCGTCTCACCACGAAGTAGCACCTGGTCAGCACGAAATCGACTTTAAATATGCTGGAGCAGTCCGCTCTTGTGATGACATCCAAACATTTAAACTAGTTGTCAAAACAATTGCCCGTAAACACGGCCTGCATGCGACATTTATGCCAAAACCATTGTTCGGTGTGAACGGTTCAGGTATGCACTGCAATCTATCACTCTTCAAAAATGGTGTTAACGCATTCTTTGACGAAAACGCAGACCTTCAGTTAAGTGAAACAGCGAAACACTTTATTGCAGGTATCGTGAAGCACGCAACAAGCTTTACAGCAGTAACAAACCCGACAGTAAACTCTTACAAACGTCTTGTTCCTGGCTATGAAGCACCTTGTTATGTAGCATGGAGCGCGCAAAACAGAAGCCCGCTTATCCGTATCCCGGCTTCTCGCGGCATCAGCACACGTGTTGAAGTACGCAGCGTAGACCCAGCTGCAAACCCATACCTTGCACTTAGCGTATTGCTTGCTGCAGGATTAGACGGAATCAAAAACAAACTGGAAGCACCGGCTCCAATCGACCGCAACATCTATGTGATGAGCAAAGAAGAGCGCATGGAAAACGGAATCGTTGACCTTCCAGCAACACTTGCGGAAGCGCTAGAAGAATTCAAATCAAACGAAGTCATGGTCAAAGCGCTGGGCGAGCACCTATTCGAACACTTCATCGAAGCAAAAGAAATCGAATGGGATATGTTCCGCACGCAAGTACATCCTTGGGAACGCGAACAGTATATGTCTCAGTATTAATCTCTCAATCCCTTGGCACTATTGGTGTCAGGGCCTTTATTTGGTTTTATTGTATCTGAAATATTAGAGTGTTCTGATATACAATCAGTTAAACAACAAATTGATCATTTTCTGAATATGTTAAACAATATAGATGCACAACTTTCATTAGAAGTAAAAGTTTTGGGGATGCTTCACAGTATCAATATAGACTTGGTTAATGTAATAGTCCAAGCAGAAAAGTCTAAGGAGTTTATAGGACAAATCGAAGGCATCTGGTATTCTATAGCAAATCAATTTTATTCACTCGCCCAAGGGTTTGAGAATGAGGATATCAATAAGCTTTCTACGGATCTTGATCATGCTGTCGCCACTTGGGAAGCTGTTGCTAATAAAGCAAAAGAGTTTGTAACAAATTCATACCAAGGGTAAAAGAAAAATAAGGGCCTGAAAGGGCTCTTTTGCTTATAGTCATAATTCCCGTAAGTATTACTTTTTGGATTTATTAAATTTTAAAGCGTGTTTGTTTCACTGAATTCATAGTCAAAAGGGGAATGTTTTTATGCTTGGAATCAACGTTGAAAAATCAAATGAAAACTTAATTATCAATTGGCAGCTATCCAAAATTGAAATTCCAATCAAAGAAATCAATGATGTATTTCTTGATCCAAACTATGGGGGAGAGGAGAAAAGCGCAGTAAGGATTGGGTTTCCTTATGGCTCAACAGATAGGGTAGTAATTAAAACAGCATATAACACTTACATTTTGTTCACCACTAATCCTGCTTTAATTATGAGTAAAATTGTTTCTTAATAAACAGTTTATGTCCCTTTTAAATTTATCTTAATGTTCTGTGTGGTAAAATTTAGTGAGATGATTTAAGGAGGAGGAGCATTTATGGAAGAAGGAAAGTTAGTTCACATGACATTAGATGGTATTAAGAAAGCAGTTACTAAATATGGTACATTTCCTGTGTTCCATCATGGGGGGTATGTCTTGGAAGATGCTACTTTTCATTTCAAAAATCCAGCAACTCCTCAAGAAATTAGCGGCTTAGAAAAGAAATTAGGTGTTACTTTTCCTAATGACTTTAAAGAGTTTTTGTTACAACACAATGGGATGGAAATGTTTGATGGCATTGAAATACTTAGCTTAGAGGGAATCATTGAATATAATGAGGTTCAAGATTTCCCAGAGGGATACTTATTAATAGGATATCATTTTGATGGAAGGTATGTCATAGACACAAACAAATCAAAAAAAAGATTAGGTTATATGTTATATCTAGACTCAATAGACGATATTGAAGATGCGATTAACTTAAATTCTAATTTCGAGATATGGTTTGATATGCTAGTGTCTTCTAATGGAACGAAATATTGGGAAGTAAATCCGAATCTCCAAGAGTATTATAAACTGGTTTCAGAATAACACTTCGGCAAAAGAAAAAATTATGATTAATTTCAACAACCAAAGAATCTGCAATTTGAGGGAAGTATAATGACAATTTACGAGCAAATTAAAGATGCTTTGAAAAATAAGATCAATGAGTTGGTTTCACCTCAAGAAGTAAAGAAAACCCTTCAAGAAAAATACGGAACTAATCCGGATAGCATTATTTTACCAGATTATTGTTATAACCGGTTTCTAGCAAGAGGCAATATTGTTAATAAGGATAGTCATTTAAAGAGGTTATTGTTGTCTTCATATTGAAATAAAGATTAAGTATATTTGAGGGGAGTTAGTTACTTTAATGCACATAACAACAAAAAGGTTATTGATACGTGAATTTGAATTCAAAGATTGGCAGGCTGTATATGAGTATACATCTGATAGTAATGTAATGAAGTATATACCTGAAGGGGTTTTTACTGAAGAAGATGCAAAGGCATTTGTAAATAAAAACAAAGGTGATAACGCTGAAAAATTCCCTGTCATACTAAGAGATGAAGACTGTCTTATAGGCCATATTGTTTTTTATAAGTATTTTGGTGAACATACATATGAAATTGGGTGGGTGTTTAATCCCAATTATCAAAATAAAGGGTATGCTTCTGAGGCAGCCCAAGCTATCTTGGAATATGGATTTAAAGAAATGAACTTACATAGGATTATAGCTACGTGTCAACCTGAGAATATTCCCTCATACCGAGTTATGGAGAAGATTGGAATGAGAAGAGAAGGCTTTTTTAAAAAATGTATTCCGAAAGGCAATGAATGGTGGGATGAATATTATTACGCTATTTTAGAGGAAGAGTGGAATTGTAAGAGGGGTAATGCAGGAAATTGAAACCATAACAGCTATAGAACGTATAGTGATAGTAGGGCTTATAGTGCTTAATATGAATGATGTGAGAGGGGTATCCAAATGCAAATTCATCTCACCAAAAGCGGAAAACAAGACAATCATCATAAATGGTTAGGAACTGTCTTGCTCAGTTGGGGAACATTCGTATTTGCTTTGTTTTTTGCTACTTTAGTCGGTTCAATGGCTAGCCAAGCAGGAGCTTCCAAGCTTTTGAAGCAAGGCATCCAAGCAGGTTTAGTCACATTAATAACTGTCCCGTTGCTCTACATTCTTCTTAAACGGATGTCTAGTAGACCCTTTTATTCTATAGGACTGTCTGGGTGGCGGCAAGCCATTCCGAAAGCCATAAAGCAATATATGTGATTGTATTATCCGGGTCTGGTTTCGCTATCGCCCATTTATTAGGCTGGATCAAAATTACACAATTTCACTTCTCTGTCCATTTAGTGACAGCATTGCTATTAAATATGATTATCGCTTTCTTTTATGAAGCTTTTCCAGAGGAATTAACTTTTCGGGGGACGGTGTTATGCTCTAAATAAGCGTTGGAACTGTTTTATGGCCTTACTCCTACAGCCGATCCTGTTTGTGCTTGCACCAATAACTGTAAGTGGCTTGCAATATATAGTTGGAATTGAATCATCTGCTATCACATTAGATTACATTGTTTTATTGTTGGGTTTTGGATTCATCCTTCAACTCCTGCGTATTGTAACAGGAAGCTTATGGACGTCTATCGCTTTTCATCTGGCCTTTCTCGAAAATTCTCGGTTCTTCGTCCTGCAGGGAGAGAAGCGCTTTATTACCTATGAAGAAATTGTTCCGGGAACAAGTGCGCTGTTTGTGATCTTTTTTATGTTGCTTATTGTCGGTACTCTACTATTAATACCTGTTGCAATAACTCGCCGAAATACTATTCAATGGCGGAAGAATGAGAAATGCGACCAAGATGTTTAATTTCTAAGTAGAACAGTAGTTTTAAAGTGATTTTAAAGAGGATCTAGACAATGTTGAAGAAGCATTCATTTAGAAAGAGGTTATAAACATGCAAGTTTTAAGGATCATATTTGTTCATGTCTTGTCCGCGTTATCAGCTGCTGTTGTTTATGTTTTTGGCATTGGTTATGACGGCTACATACCATACTTCCTAATAAGTGTTCTTCTCTTTATCTTTTATTTAATCTTTGCTGCACCTGTTCAATATTTCTTAAATCGCAATCCAAAAAGGTTTAACACGAAATATTTACTCATATACATATTCTTTTCCTTCTTAGTATGGTTATTCTTCGCTTTCATTACTGATCCAAAAAACACCTTAAACTTTCTGATGGGATATGAAATTTACTTGTTTAGCGTCTCATTTGCTGTAATATTTTGGATCTGGGACTCGGTTTTCCTGCAAAACATTGGGAGGGTAGCAGCGTAGCTTAAATCATCACAATCCTTTTCCTTATGCACGGTCAAAAATCCCTTTCATTTACTGAATTAAGCCATAAATGGGTAAAGGGAGAGAGGGATGAAAAGGGTTAATCGTTTAACTTTGGTTTGCTTAGGCTTAGTCTCAAGTTTTAATCTTCCGAATGCTGAAGCAAAGCTAACGGTGGATTAAACAAATGTAGACTTTGTTTTGATCGACCGGAATTTTGACCTCACTTGGTTATAAATTCACTTACACAATAATAAAGACTGTACTCTAAATATGAAACTTAGCAGAATAGCTCTAACTGATGGATATTTTCAAGGAGCGAGAAAGAATTCCAGGAAGTTATTTGGACTACAGTGCAGCAGACCGAGTAGAAGGTGATCAGTTGGAAATAACAAAAAGTCCAGGCTGCGGCGATGTGTGGATAAAAGGTACTTATGGATTTGAACATGAAGAGCGGGATTATTAAATTCAGCGAGGTCAAGGATCCATATAAACTTAATGATCATTTTAAGTGATCAAAAATAACTAAAAGGTGAGAATATGATTAAATCAAAGTTAAAAACGATTATAGACCAAAGAAAGATCAGTATCCGGAAACTTTCCAGAGATATTGATCATGAGTATCCAACTGTCAGAAAGCTATATAATAACGAAATGGAGCGGTATCCGAGAGAGCTGTTTGATAAAGTCTGGCCCTATCAAAACATCGAACTGCATGAGTTGTTGATATTCCAAAAAGATCATATTCCTAAAGTGAGAATGTCTAAATGAAGATAATGGAGTATATGGAGGAAAGGTTTCAAAACCTCGAATTCATTCCTAGCATCTATAATCAATGGGGCATAGGAATCCATTTTTGTCTTGGGGAAAATATCTATCAACTCAAAGAGAAAGAAGAATTGAATCTTAAGAGGTTCCAAGTTGTATATGAGCAAATAACAATCATTTTTAATGAATTATTTGAACAAAACGATGACATATTCCTTGTGACGAATATGTATAAGCACAAGAAAGAGAAATGTATAAGAAAATTAAAGGTCTATCAACCGTTTCTAAAGTGTAAAAATCATTTGAATCAAATTCTGGTGAAGACATATCCCTACCCTTTCGAAATAGATAAAACTGAAGAATACAAGATGCAACAATTTTCCTTGTTATGCAAACCTCGAGACT
Source organism: Bacillus sp. FSL R5-0603 (assembly GCF_038050295.1). Lineage (NCBI taxonomy): Bacteria > Bacillati > Bacillota > Bacilli > Caryophanales > Bacillaceae > Bacillus > Bacillus sp. FSL R5-0603. The sequence goes on from NZ_JBBOYP010000001.1 coordinate 1,785,111, forward strand.
TACGTGTAACTGAATTACTTAAAGCAGCCAGTAATGAAGATTTTCCATTGAAACCGAAATTCGGAGGCTATTCTATTGATTACCCTGATGTTTTCTTTGTGAACATTACAAAAGACATTATTTTCTTTATCTATGATGACCGTGGATGTGAAGTCATAGCTCTTGATTTCAAACGAATACGTCCACTTTATGAAAAATATCACGACTGGGTAGAAGAGTATAAATGCATGTAATACTCTTTTATAAAACGATTTATATCAGGAAAGGCAGAATTAGATTATGGAGGCCTTACATACAAGATGTAAACGGTTATTGAAACTAAGAAATTTAGAATTTTTTCAGTTGGTATTATGTGATGATGAGAGATCTGCATTTTTATAAGTACTTGATGAAAGGTTAGTGGATTTTGATTCTCAAGGTGGAAACCATATTAGTGTTTATTTAGTTACTCACTTTGAGTTATCTGATCAATCGTATAAAGATGTATTAAGCTTTAATGATGATCTTTTGGGTATGAAGCATAGCTGTTCGTATGCAATGGATATTCTAAGCGTTAAAGAGGAACTTGATTTCGATTTCCCATTTAATATGCTTGCAATAAAAAGCTACGTACAAGAATTAATAAAAATGTTAGGGATTGATATAACTCTGCCTGAAATGAAAGAAAGAGATTTTGACAAACTTTCTCAAGACTAAATAAAACTACGATTTTAATGAGAACGGAGACTTGCTTTCAATATGAATGTTAAAAAAGCTGCAGCTATTTTTTCAATCACGATTCCAATTATCTCAGCTATCTTAATTATTAATTTTTTTACGGGAGTTATGTCAATTCCATGGCAAGGAATGCCGGTGTTTTTTCCATTATTACTTTCTCCTATAGGAATCATTTTAGCGTTCGTTTCAATGAAGACAAATAAACGGTGTGCTGTATATGGGATTGTCTTAAATGCAATTATGTTTCCCTTTCCTTTTTTCTGGTTTATCGGAGGGACTTTGTTATTTGGAGTTTAAAATCCATTAGGCATTACGCTTATACATTGGTATTTTCGAGCTTGTCAAAAGAAGGAATAAAAAATTTTCAGAATTGCTTGGCTTTACTTTATGTTGAAAGGGGTCGAGTAAGGTGAATAGGAAAAAGGATGAAATACAAAGAAAATATAGGGAACAAATGAGGGAGAAGAAAGAACGAGAAAAAGAAGATGGCAGTTCACATACTTTTGAAATTGTTGTTGTGCTAGCCATTATCATTTTGATGTTTTTCTTTAATTCAGTTTTCAAGGCTTTTTAGATATTGTACAGATGACTTTCAGGATGTTTGAAAAAATAACCCTTTGAGATATATACCACATGAAAGTATGGACTTATGAAAATTCAAGAGCCAGTTGAATCTTAAAAATTAATCACCAAATAATGGGTATGGAAAATGAAATTGTATAATGAATTTATCAATATAGCTAAAACGTTTAATAAAGAGTTAGACATAATTCCATTATTATATGGATCTTTAGGTCTTGAAAAGGTAACTGGGTTAGACTTTTCTCCAGAAGATATTGATCTCCTTATTCCTTTATTTTTTTAGAGGAAAAGTGGGAAAAACTAAAAAAAGTGATGGAACTGCATGGATACAAAATGGTTGATTTACATGAGCATGAATTTAAGAAAACTAATACAAAAATAGGCATTGCTTACATTGAGGATTTAAAACCATTTGCAGATGTAGACTATAATAACCTAGAGGTTTTTGAAGATGGCGGAGCGAAATATCATTTGCTAACGATTGATGATTACCTCAAGATTTATAAAAAGTCTTTATTAGATGGTTATAGAAGAAGGAAGAAGAATCATAAAGACCAAAGTAAAATTAACATATTGAATAAATTAATACGGAATTAATTTCTGTATTCTCTTTTGGTTTCCAGTCTCAATTAAAATTTTTAAGATTAAAATAAGTTTGAAAGGATAAATCATAGTGTTTAACACAGCCATTAATCCTCAGACAGTCAAATAGCCATTTCTACTCCGGTTAAAAGCTTCTCAATTTTTGCTTCTTATTTATCTTTCCTGTATTGATATATGTATGTAGGGTTAGACTTATAACATAAACTATTCTGCCATTCCTGTTCTTTCAATTCATGACCGGGCTTGCCATCAGCATAAATCTAGGCTAACAGTCTCCATACATCCTGTGATCACCTTTATCAAACTCTTAAATGCAACTTACCACTAACCAATTCCTTATTTCGCATAGATCATCTTTGTCATGTGTTTACACAAGAATCTGTTTTGGACTAATCGTCGTTAACTGATACATGACATTCGCAAATATTTGAGACACTGAATATAACGAAACAGTCAAAAATCAATATTTAATTCATTCTGTTTAAACTTTCTGAAAAAGATGTTGAAAAAGTTGAAAGGATTTTATAATATTAAGTCAAGTTAGTTTGTTCGGTCAACAAACTAATAAGATGAACTTTCATTATCCACAAGATAAGGTCTTACTGAATATGGATGGAAGGGGGATAAGAGGATCGATTTAATGGAGCTAAACAATATAAGAAACGAAAGAATGAGGCTTTTATCCTTCCAGGTATATAAGGTATGACGAAAAAAGATGAATTTTTTGCTTGCTGATCACCATATTTTTTTGCACTGTTTTGAAAGCGCTTTTATAAAAGTTTACTGACCGTACATTCGAGAAATTGTTATACCGTTTCACACTGTTCCATATTAAAGGATCGAAAAGGGGAGAAATCATGCTCAGTGAAAATGTAAAGAAGATTAGCATGGTTGAAAAAGTTGGATATGCGTCTGGAGATTTTGCTTGTAATTTAATTTATGCAACAGTGTCTACGTATCTTTTGTTCTTCTATACAGATGTTTTTGGTTTATCGGCAGCAGCAGCCGGTACTATGTTTTTAGTGATTAGAATAATCGACGCTCTCGCTGATCCTTTTATCGGAACAATAGTTGACAGAACGAACAGCAGATTTGGACGCTTTAGACCGTATCTTTTATTCGGAGCTTTTCCATTTGTCATACTGGCAATACTCTGTTTTACAACACCAGACTTTTCGGATATGGGGAAATTAATATATGCCTATATAACCTATGTTGGCTTGTCGCTTACATACACAACGATAAACGTTCCATATGGCGCGTTAACTTCTGCAATGACTAGAAATAATCAAGAAGTTGTTAGTATAACTTCTGTTCGCATGTTATTTGCGAATCTTGGGGGACTTGTCGTTGCATTTTTTGTTCCCTTACTGGCTGCTTATTTAAGCGATACTTCCGGCAACGAGTCTCTTGGCTGGCAATTAACCATGGGTATTTTGGGAATGATAGGCGGGTGCCTTTTAATCTTTTGTTTTAAAAGCACAAAAGAGCGGGTCACTCTTCAAAAATCCGAAGAAAAAATTAAATTTACGGATATATTTGAGCAGTTTCGTGTTAATCGTCCACTTGTTGTATTAAGTATTTTCTTTATTATTATTTTTGGAGTGAATTCCATCAGTAATTCGGTTGGCATTTATTACGTAACGTATAACTTAGAAAGAGAGGATCTGGTGAAGTGGTACGGTTTGATAGGAAGTTTGCCCGCTTTGGTCATTTTACCGTTTATTCCAAGGCTTCATCAATTTTTGGGGAAGAAGAAATTACTAAACTATGCATTATTACTGAATATGATCGGCCTCTTAGCTTTACTGTTTGTTCCGCCAAGTAATGTTTTCCTCATACTCTTCTTTCGATTAATTGCTGCTGCTGGAAGTCTCACTGCCGGGGGATATATGTGGGCGCTTATTCCTGAAACAATAGAATATGGAGAGTACAGGACTGGAAAAAGAATGGGTGGGCTCATTTACGCTATAATCGGATTTTTCTTTAAGTTTGGTATGGCCTTAGGAGGAGTTGTTCCGGGTCTGGTTCTTGATAAGTTTGGATATGTGGCAAATCAGGCACAAACCCCGGCGGCATTAACAGGGATTTTAATTACAACAACCATTATACCCGTGTTCTTGCTGGTTCTAGCTTTAATTGATATTAATTTCTATAACTTAGATGAGAAAAAATATAAAAACATGGTTCGGGAATTAGAAAATAGAGACAAAGTTTATTTGGATCATATTGATGATTTCAAGGCTTAAAAAAGAAAATAAACTGAGGAGGAGTCCCAAATGAAGATTACCAATCCCGTACTTAAAGGATTCAATCCTGATCCAAGTATTTGTAGGGCAGGAGAGGATTATTATATCGCTGTATCTACATTTGAGTGGTTTCCGGGAGTCCAGATACACCACTCAAAAGATTTAGTAAATTGGCACTTAGTTGCACATCCATTACAGAGAGTTTCACAATTAGACATGAAAGGAAATCCAAATTCAGGTGGGGTTTGGGCACCATGTTTAAGCTATAGTGATGGGAAGTTTTGGCTGATCTATACGGATGTTAAGGTAGTAGATGGCGCATGGAAAGATTGTCACAATTATTTAGTTACTTGTGAAACGATTAATGGTGATTGGAGTGAGCCGATTACATTAAATAGCTCGGGGTTTGATGCTTCTTTGTTCCATGATACGGATGGAAAAAAGTATTTATTAAATATGTTATGGGATCACCGTATTGATCGGCACTCATTTGGAGGAATTGTTATACAGGAATATTCTGATAAAGAGCAAAAATTAATCGGTAAACCAAAAGTTATATTTGAAGGAACTGATAGAAAACTGACAGAAGCTCCGCACCTTTATCATATCGGGAACTATTATTATTTATTAACTGCAGAAGGAGGAACACGGTACGAACATGCTGCTACAATTGCCCGTTCTGCAAATATTGAGGGGCCATATGAAGTTCATCCCGATAATCCAATTTTAACGTCATGGCATGACCCAGGAAATCCATTGCAAAAATGTGGTCATGCATCCATTGTTCAAACACATACAGATGAGTGGTATTTAGCTCATTTAACGGGACGTCCTATTCATCCTGACGATGATTCAATTTTTCAGCAGAGAGGATACTGTCCTTTGGGCAGAGAAACAGCTATTCAAAAACTTTACTGGAAAGATGAATGGCCCTATGTAGTAGGTGGAAAAGAAGGAAGCTTGGAGGTAGATGCACCTTCTATACCCGAAACAATATTTGAAGCAACGTACCCGGAAGTTGATGAATTTGAGGATTCAACATTAAATATAAATTTTCAAACTTTAAGGATTCCATTCACGAATGAATTAGGTTCATTGACTCAAGCGCCAAATCATTTACGATTATTCGGTCATGAATCATTGACCTCGACATTTACTCAGGCATTTGTAGCCAGACGCTGGCAAAGTCTCCATTTTGAAGCCGAAACTGCTGTTGAGTTTTATCCGGAAAATTTTCAACAAGCCGCTGGATTGGTGAACTATTACAATACAGAGAACTGGACGGCTCTTCAAGTCACGCATGATGAAGAACTTGGCCGCATTCTTGAATTAACAATATGTGACAACTTTTCTTTTACACAGCCATTACACAATAAAATTGTTATTCCTCGTGAAGTAAAGTATGTATATTTAAGAGTAAATATTGAAAAGGACAAATATTATTATTTCTATTCTTTTAACAAAGAAGATTGGCACAAAATTGACATTGCACTGGAATCGAAAAAATTATCAGATGATTACATCCGTGGGGGAGGATTCTTCACAGGGGCCTTTGTAGGGATGCAATGCCAAGATACCAGTGGTAATCATATTCCGGCCGACTTTAGATATTTTCGTTATAAAGAAAAATAATTTGCACATGAAAAAGGAGATTTCTATTTTAGAACTCCTTTTTCATATGAGAAGGTGCCTATATCAATATTGCTTCAGAAATACTCCTAGAATAAAAAAGCTCATCTTTAAAGATGAGCTGTACATTCCATTAAAATTACATTGTAACCATGTCCAGAAAATGATCAATCACAATGGAGGACATTCCTAATGCCGGCGCATTCTGTCCTAAGGAAGATGGCAATAATTCATAGCTATTGCCTAATTGGGAATAAACCCTTGACGATACTTCACTTCTCATTGAATTTAAAACCATAGGATGCGATTCAATTATGCTATTTCTTAAAATTACGGCTTGTGGGTTGAAAGTATTTAGAATATTGGTAAGGCCTATTCCTAAATAGAATCCAAAATTTTGTAATGCATTTAAGGTTCCGATATCATTCAGATGGGCGAGGTTTATGATATCTTGATAGGACAGTTTTTTCTCTTTGGTCTGAAGAGATTTTAATAAAGCCTTCTCTGAAGCATACAATTCCCAGCATCCTCGGTTTCCGCAACTGCATTTAGGACCATTAAAGTCTATTGTCATATGTCCCATTTCTCCAGAGAAGCCGCTTACTCCTCTATATAAATGATTGTTGATAATAACACCGATCCCTATTCCTGTGCTGATACTTACGTAAATAATGTTATCGTGATTTTTTGCAGCTCCAAATACTTTTTCTCCATATGCGCCAGCATTTGCCTCATTTTCAATAAAAACAGGCACATTGTACTTCTCTTGTATAGAAGATTTTAAGTCAATATCTCTCCAGTTGGAGTTCGGAGTGAAAACAATTTTTTGATCTTTATCAATGAGTCCAGGCACGCAAATACCTATACCAATAAGCCCGTACGGAGATTGGGGCATTTGCGTAATAAAGTGATGAATCATATCAATCAAAATGTCTTTCGTTATTTCTGGAGAATTGGATTTCAAATGGCGGTATTGATCAAGAACGATCGTTCCTTCAAGGTCTGTTAAAATGCCATTGATATAATCCACACCAACATCTATTCCTACGGAGTATCCTGCCTTTTTATTAAAAACAAGCATGACAGGTCTTCTTCCGCCACTTGATTGTCCTTGACCTATTTCAAATACCAGATTTTCTTTCATTAACGTGTTTACCTGTGATGAAACAGTTGATTTATTTAATCCAGTCATTTCAGATAATTTTGCTCTTGAAATAGGTGAATTTTTAAGGATTTCTTTTAATAATAACTTTTGATTTACTTTTTTGACAAAGGTTTGATCAGCGATATCCACTTCATCCACTCCATTTGTTTAATCTTTAAATTAAGTATGAACATAGTACATAGCGAATCTTCCCTTTATTATATCTAATCTGTGTTCATAAAAAACTAAAAAAAATATTGAAAATACTGATGAGGTTATATAAGATGAAAATAAGTTAGTTTGTTTAAACAACAAACTAATAGGTAATGTACTTACTATATGAAATAAAATGCATCTGTATTTGAATGAATTTATTTTTAAGGGGGAAATCACATGGCTCAATCTCATTCCAGTTCAATCAACTATTTTGGAAGCGTAAACAAAGTGGTTTACGAAGGGAAAGATTCGACTAATCCTTTAGCATTTAAATATTATAATCCTCAAGAAGTAATCGGCGGAAAAACGATGAAAGAGCATTTGCGATTTTCTATTGCCTATTGGCATACATTTACCGCTGATGGAACAGACGTTTTTGGAGCAGCTACGATGCAAAGACCATGGGATCACTATAAAGGCAAGGATCTAGCGAAGGTGAGAGTAGAAGCAGCATTTGAGATGTTTGAAAAACTAGATGCACCATTCTTTGCTTTTCATGACCGGGATATTGCACCAGAAGGCAGTACGCTAAAAGAGACAAACCAAAATTTAGATATGATCGTGGGCATGATTAAAGATTACATGAAAAATAGCGGCGTTAAGCTATTATGGAATACCGCAAACATGTTTACGAATCCCCGTTTCGTCCATGGTGCCGCGACTTCTTGTAATGCAGATGTGTTTGCGTATGCTGCAGCACAAGTGAAAAAAGGGTTAGAAACAGCAAAAGAGCTTGGTGCCGAGAACTATGTATTTTGGGGCGGCCGTGAAGGATATGAAACATTATTAAATACCGATTTAAAATTTGAGCTTGATAATTTGGCTAGATTTATGCATATGGCAGTGGATTATGCGAAGGAAATCGGGTACACAGGGCAGTTTTTGATTGAGCCAAAACCAAAAGAGCCGACCACCCATCAATACGATACAGATGCAGCAACAACCATTGCCTTTTTGAAGCAATATGGCTTAGACAATCATTTTAAATTAAATCTTGAAGCCAATCATGCCACATTAGCCGGGCATACATTCGAACATGAATTACGCATGGCAAGAGTACATGGTCTGCTTGGCTCTGTTGACGCAAACCAGGGTCATCCTCTTTTAGGCTGGGACACGGATGAATTTCCGACGGATTTATATTCTACGACATTAGCAATGTACGAAATCCTGCAAAATGGCGGCCTTGGAAGCGGCGGATTAAACTTTGATGCGAAGGTCAGAAGATCTTCTTTCGAGCCTGATGATCTAATATATGCCCATATTGCAGGGATGGATGCATTTGCAAGAGGATTGAAAGTTGCCCACAAATTAATCGAAGATCGTGTGTTTGAAGATGTGATTCAACATCGTTACCGCAGCTTTACTGAAGGGATTGGTCTTGAAATTATAGAAGGAAGAGCTAATTTCCACACACTTGAGCAATATGCGCTAAATCATAAATTAATTAAAAACGAATCTGGAAGACAGGAGAAATTAAAAGCGATATTGAACCAATACATTTTAGAAGTATAACAGGATAAGCTCCAGATCCTGCTATCAATACCAAGTCACTGAATTACCCGTCATGATTCCTTTCCTATTGCTTGTTGTTATGACGGGTAACTTCTATAATTAGGATTTATTTAGAGTGAATGGTTTTTTAAAAGGGCAAGGAGTGAAAAAATGAAGTATGTCATTGGAATAGATCTTGGAACGAGTGCTGTTAAAACCATTTTAGTTAATCAAAACGGCAAGGTTTGTGCAGAAACGTCCAAAAGGTATCCGCTCATCCAAGAGAAGGTGGGATATAGTGAGCAAAATCCTGAGGTCTGGGTACAGCAAACAATTGAAGCATTGGCTGAATTGGTTTCTATATCCAATGTTCAAGCCAAGGATATTGACGGGATAAGCTATTCGGGACAAATGCATGGATTAGTACTGCTTGACAAAGATCGTCAGGTGTTACGTAATGCAATTCTTTGGAATGATACCAGAACAACGTCTCAATGTATAAGGATGACCGAGAAATTTGGCGATCATCTTCTTGATATCACAAAAAACCGTGTTTTAGAAGGGTTTACATTAACTAAAATGTTATGGGTAAAGGAACATGAACCTGAACTTTTTAAAAAAACTGCTGTGTTTTTGCTTCCGAAAGACTACGTGCGATTCCGTATGACCGGTGCCATTCACACCGAATACTCCGATGCAGCAGGAACTTTACTTTTACATATTACTCGCAAGGAGTGGAGCAATGATATTTGCAATCAAATTGGTATTTCTGCAGATATTTGTCCTCCGCTTGTTGAATCTCATGATTGTGTAGGATCGCTGCTTCCGCACGTTGCCGCGAAGACCGGGCTATTAGAAAAAACAAAAGTGTACGCTGGGGGAGCAGATAATGCTTGCGGCGCTATTGGAGCAGGTATCCTTTCTTCCGGAAAAACTTTATGCAGTGTTGGGACGTCAGGGGTCATACTTTCCTACGAAGAAGAAAAAGAAAGAGACTTTAAAGGGAAAGTCCACTTTTTTAATCATGGAAAAAAGGATTCTTTTTATACGATGGGCGTCACGCTCGCTGCAGGTTACAGCTTGGATTGGTTTAAAAGAACGTTTGCACCAAACGAATCGTTTGAGCAATTATTGCATGGGGTGGAAGCTATTCCGATAGGAGCCAATGGACTGCTATACACTCCTTATTTGGTTGGTGAAAGAACGCCGCATGCTGATTCTTCTATTCGGGGAAGCTTGATCGGAATGGATGGAGCCCACAATAGAAAGCACTTTTTGAGGGCAATAATGGAAGGTATCACATTCTCTTTACATGAATCAATTGAGCTATTCCGCGAAGCGGGAAAATCAGTTCATACTGTTGTTTCTATTGGTGGAGGAGCTAAAAATGATACGTGGCTGCAAATGCAAGCTGATATTTTCAATGCGAGGGTGATTAAGTTAGAAAATGAACAAGGGCCAGCTATGGGAGCTGCAATGCTGGCTGCCTTTGGAAGCGGTTGGTTTGAATCCCTTGAAGAATGTGCAGAGCAGTTCATTCGTGAGACTGCTGCATTTTATCCAAAGGCGCAAAATGTTCAAAAATATAAAACACTATTTGATTTGTATAAGAACATTTATACTCACACAAAGGATCTCAATACAGCTTTGAAGAGCTTTCGAAAAAACTAATGATGTTATTGTCCGGAGATCAACCGAAAAACAATTAATGATCAATCATCATCAAAGGCCTTTGATGACATGGCTGCCTTCTTTTGAAAAGATGGTGAGAATAAGGTATCGCAACCTTTAAACAGTATTGGAGTGTCCAGCAGACAAAACGAACGAGCGGAACCGTATTCTGTCAGCGAACACTTCAAGAAGTGGGGAAGCTTAAGAATGCCAATGGGTAAGATGTATGAAACCGCGCTAACGACGGTAGAGGGATCTCTTGATTTATGATGAAATAGGAAGGATGTTTACACACAAATAACCCCTCACATTGACGTGAAGGGGTGTTTTTTATTGTTACTATACAGCGGGAATTTTACAGGCTAGTTGCATGATTTTAGCTTGATAAGCAGAATGGAAACTAGACACGCCATCATCTCTTTCTAATTCTTTGGAAACTGCATTCTGCTAGGTTTGCTGCTTTTTTTAACAAACAGTGTTTTTCTATTTCACACAGCCATTAAATCCTCTGTTCGTCACATAACCGCTCTTACTCCAAATTGACAGTTTACCTGATTTTGCTTCCTGCTCATCTAGTCTGAATTGGTCTATGTATTTTGTGTTAGGCTCATATACATATGCTACTCTGGCCAATCCCTCTTTCAATAATGTCTCTTGAACAGATTTGCCGTCAACATAAACGTATGCTAACAGTCTTCCATACTTATCTCTGCGATCGCCTTTATCAAATTCCAGCTGTAGCTTACCGCTGTTGACCAATTCTTTATTTCGTTTCGACGCATCCTCACCGTATGGTTGAACACAAGAATTTGGTTTCTTCGTCTCAGGTGTATCAACGAGCAAGTAGCGAACTGTGTCTTTCTTTCCGTTGTAAATAACCTTAATCGTATCTCCATCTATTGCTCTATCTAATGTAACATTGACCAATTTCTTCTGCTTTTTGGAATGAGGCGTGCCGGCCTTTTGTTCTGTCTGATTATATTCATTAGATTGAGTATCTTGAGAGACTTGCTCCGTCCCGTTAGAATCTGAATGGTTTTTGGCTGCGTGATTTGATCCGCAAGCTGCCAAAGTAATACTTAAAACGATTGCGATCATACTGATCAAAATCTTCTTCATATTGATTCCCTCTTTATCATTTTCTGTTTTTGCGATTAAACATCATCATTATAACGATATGGACATTTTTTGTGAATGGAAAACTTCAAGGGAACTTATAACACTCCAAATTGCCAATAGTTAACTTCACAACGAGATGATCAAAACATCACCATCACATAGCGGAAATAAATAATCCTGAAAATAATATTGACTGAAAATGCTTTTAGAATTATGATAATATGAGAAATGACAATAATGTGACAAAAACATTACTACAACATAACAACTGATAGCTTAGGTTTATTTTATTGGCTAAAAATGTAAACGGTTACAAATCCAGAGGCGGAAATCTAAGATAGAGATGACTTTAGTTTTGACTCAATATCCACACTGAAAGAGCTTATTAAGTATTCTTAATAAAGGCAGGGGAAATGGATATGAATGAACATCGAAATCGAAGGTTGAAATTAATAATGATTTCAGCAACTTTTGGAGGGCTTCTCTTTGGATATGACACCGGAGTTATAAATGGAGCTTTACCTTTTATGGCAAGGCCAGATCAGCTTGATTTAACACCGGTTACAGAAGGGCTTGTTACGAGTATTCTTTTATTAGGAGCCGCGTTTGGAGCGTTGTTATGCGGAAGATTGGCTGATCGTTATGGCCGCCGTAAAATGATCCTTAATCTTTCCTTTTTATTTTTCCTGGCATCACTGGGAACAGCGTTAGCACCTAATGTTTTCATCATGGCGGCCTTTCGTTTTTTACTGGGGCTGGCTGTTGGAGGAGCCTCGGCGATGGTGCCGGCCTTTTTAGCAGAAATGGCACCGCATGAAAAGAGAGGGCGTATGGTAACCCAAAATGAACTAATGATTGTTGGCGGGCAATTTTTAGCATATGTTTTTAATGCGATCCTCGGTGTAACAATGGCAAATACGGGACATGTTTGGAGATACATGCTTGTCATTTGTGCTGTACCGGCTATCATGTTATTTGCCAGTATGCTTAAGGTACCAGAAAGCCCCCGATGGCTAATCTCCAAAGGCAAAAACAGTGAGGCGCTGCGAGTTCTTAAACAAATTCGAGAAGATAAACGTGCAGAAGCTGAATGTAGAGAAATTCAAGAAGCGGTAGAAAAAGATACAGCACTAGAAAAGGCATCACTCAAGGACTTTTCTACACCATGGCTGCGCCGTCTTTTATGGATTGGAATCGGTGTTGCCATCGTGAATCAAATTACAGGTGTGAACTCGATTATGTATTATGGCACACAAATCCTTAAAGAATCGGGTTTTGGTACAAAAGCGGCTTTAATCGCTAATATTGGAAATGGGCTGATATCAGTTATTGCAGTTATATTTGGGATTTGGCTGGTCGGAAAAGTGAGACGGCGTCCAATATTATTGATTGGTTTGGCGGGGACGACTACAGCGCTCCTATTGATTGCGATTTTCTCAATTGTGCTTGATGGATCTATGGCACTTCCTTATGTAGTGCTTTCTTTGACCGTTTTATTTCTTGCCTTTATGCAAGGGTGTGTAGGACCTGTGACTTGGCTTGTCATAGCGGAAATATTCCCTCAAAGGTTAAGAGGACTTGGTTCTGGGATAAGTGTTTTTTTCCTTTGGATATTAAACTTTGTGATCGGTTTTGCTTTCCCAATCTTGCTTAGCTCTGTAGGTTTGTCTTTTACATTCTTTATATTTGTGGCTTTAGGTGTATTGGCAATCGGTTTTGTATACAAATTCATGCCGGAAACAAAGGGGCGTACACTTGAAGAATTAGAAGAGCATTTTCGTTCTCGACACGATCATAATACTCCTGAACAATCAGTTATTGAGGTATAAATATGTTGAAAATCTCTCTTCTTATAGAAGGGATTTTTTTAGTTTCAGAAAAAACAAAATCCCTCTGGTAGAGGGATTTTGTTTCAGCATTTTAAGATGTTCTACACGTATAATACTGGAGTTGATACTTTAAAAATCTCGCCATCTCTTATATAAAAACGAGGGATGCGGCGGCTTAATGTAGACACGACTTCATAGTTAATCGTATTGAGCATTTCAGCCACTTCATCAACGGAAATCTCGGCTCCTTTTTGCTTACCGTAAATCACGACTTCATCTCCTTGTTTACCTTCACCGTTTTCTCCTAAACTGACCATGATCATATCCATTGTTACTCTTCCCGCCACTGGCACTCGTTTTCCGCGATGAAGAACAAACCCGCGATTGGAAAGGGCACGAGAATAGCCGTCAGCATAGCCAATCGGGAGTGTAGCAATGACTTCATTAGGTTCTGCGACGTATGTAGCACCATAGCTAACGGTTCGGGGTTCTGTACGCATGGTTTTCACATAAGCGATGCGCGCCTTTAAACTTAACGCAGGTTCAAGCTTAACGAGATTTAGTTGTTTAATATAGGCTGAAGGATATAAACCATATAAGCCGATACCTAAACGGATCATATCAGCGCTAAATTCCGGAAATGCGATAGCTGCAGCCGTGTTGCACATATGCACGGTGGGCAGCTCAATCCCCTGTTTTTTTAAAAAGCTGAGAAAACTGATGAATTTTTCGTGCTGCAGCTTTGTGAGTGTTGTGTCCGGTTCATCAGCTGTCGAAAAATGTGTGAAAATCCCTGTCCATCTGAGGAATTTACTTACCTTTAAGGCTTTCACTACTTCTAAAAGTTCTTCCTTTGTGCGTACACCTAATCGTCCCATGCCGGTATCCACGTTAATATGAATGGCCAGCCGGTTAGCACTCGCTTCTTTTTCCAATATCTCGTTTGCTTCTTTCATCCAATCAACCTGAAATGCTGATAATGTTATATTCCAAGCTGCTGACTTCTTTACACAACTAAGGGATGTAAAACCAAGCACAAGGATAGGTGCTGTAATCCCAGCTTTTCGTAAAACGATTCCTTCCTCCACACTGGCAACAGCGAGCTCACTCGCCCCGTGTTCCAGTGCATGGCGTGCCACTTCTATAGACCCGTGACCATAACCGTTCGCTTTTACAACAGCCATAATTTTGCTCTTATGTGGAATATGACGGCGGATCGCTCGCAAATTCTTTTTAACGGCATCAAGATTGACTTCGATCCAAACTTCTCGGCAAAGCTTTATCATCAACGCTTCCTTCCTTCTTATGGATTGTAAATACCACCTATTGCCGCAAGAATAAATGTTAATTGTTGGATGATTCGATCTTATTTTATTCAACTTTATTTGAAATCATTCAACAGCAAATCCATGTGATACGAGAAGGTGCCTATCAATGTTCGAATAATAGCAAGTACGGGATACATGAGGCTTGTAAGTGGGGTGTTAATGGGTACGGCGACCGAGGATTACAAAAATGATTATTTGTTTTGGGACATTTTTTCTAAGGGTAGATGATAACGAGAAATCTAATCAGGAAATACTTACCGTTGTTATGAACATTGGAAGAACCTTTTAAATGAGAAGGGCTGAGGAAATTCTGTAAAAGATAATCGGTTGAAAAGGCAGTCGATTCCTTGTTCCATAAACCTAACATTAGAGTATATAATTAAACTCGTATTCACAAAAATCGTTTAAGTAAGGGGTATACATGAATAGGGGAGTTAGTTTTCAAATACCGAATGAATATGGAAATTTTCTATGGAGAATACTGCAGCCGGTAGAAATAGCTAATTATAGGTGGCAAACGAGCGGGGAATCTTATTTTGTTGTAGAAGGAGAGCTCGATGATGAGGAGCTTTTTCATGACTACGCAATTGTTGAAGGGGCAGTTTTTGAGCAACAATTAAAAACGAATCAGTACTATACCATTTTCGTAGAACTGAAAGCATTTCCATATGGAAAAATGGTTAATCAAGTCAATACATATGAAGAGTTTGCTGACAGTGATTGCGAACTTGTCCTTTTGATAGCAGATAATAGCTACGTTTCGATTTACTGTAAAAACAAAAAATTCATTGAAAAACTTTACTTCAATGCTTTACAGAATGATTTTGAAGATGTTCAATTTATAACTGATGAAAATGACACAAGAACAAGCCTTACTGTATGATAGTCAATAAAAATTAAAGGAGCTAGTACATGACAATGCAAATTAAAATCAAGTATCTAGATGAAACACAAACAAGAATCAGCAAAATTGAGCAGGGAGACTGGATTGATCTTCGGGCAGCTGAAGATGTAACAATCAAAAAAGATGAATTTAAGCTTGTCCCATTAGGTGTTGCAATGGAGCTGCCTGAAGGTTACGAAGCACATGTCGTCCCTCGTTCAAGTACATATAAGAACTTTGGCGTAATTCAAACAAATTCAATGGGTGTTATCGATGAGTCATATAAGGGAGACAACGATTTCTGGTTCTTTCCTGCTTATGCATTGCGTGATACTGAAATTAAGAAGGGTGATCGTATCTGCCAGTTTAGAATCATGAAGAAAATGCCGGCGGTTGAATTGGTTGAAGTCGAGCATTTGGGAAACGAGGATAGAGGAGGACTCGGTTCAACAGGTACTAAGTAAACAAAATAAATCCTTGGCTGTCTTCATGCTGTGTGATTGATCAATGGAGGTTTCAGCCAAGCTACATATAAATATTATGTATAAAATGAATATTTTAATAAGAAGGATTTAATTAAAAACACATTTTAAAAAGGGAAGTTTTGAAAAAGTGAAATAGTAATAACTAAAGTCGATAAAGAACCTAAAGATGTCAAAGAAACAATTTTTCTGGTGCTTTGCTTTTTTGAAGGTTTACTTAGCTCGTGGATAACTGCCCCCCATAAAAGCATGGATGCTAAAATTATAATACTTATATACATATAGATGCTCCTTTTATTATATTTACATTTTTATCGATTTTACCACTTTTAGGATTGAGTTGTCGATGAAACAAGCATCTCTATAAAGAAATACTTTTATCTAAATTTTTATAAGTAGGGGAAGGCAACTACAAACTAGTAATGCCACTAATAATAAGCCAAGTTAAATGACATGTGTTCATTAATAATTGAATTTACAGCAGCCATGAGACAAGTTCAAAAATAAGATGAAATGATACATAAGACTTCACAAAAAATTCTGAGTATCGTCGATAAATATCATAAAAAAGCCCCCGGTATGTCGCCGGGGAATAAATAGACGTTTAAGAGATTTAGTAATGTTTTTTATATGATTCGACAAAATCATAATAATGATCATCGTCATCATGATACTTTTTTTCGTAATGATAATCGTGATCATCGTAATACTTTTTATCATGGTCATAATACTTTTTATCATAATCATAATGTTTTTTATCATGATCATAATACTTGTCGCAATCATAATGCTTCTTATCATTGTCGTAATACTTTTTGTAATATGTTTTTTTCCAAGTGTAATACTCTTCTTTATATTTTTTATAATAACCCAATTAAATTCCTCCTTTATGTTATTCGAATTTAATTTATGAAGTTTAAATGATATGGTATGGTCAAATGAAATAAGAATAGTAAAAGAGGCTGTTTAAACACTTTCTGAAAAACAAAACGGATAGCTGTTTATTAAAACAAGAGCGAGAGAAAGCACTCAATCACTGTAAAATAATAGTAAAGTGTATAGAGAGGATTAATATACGTAAAAAGGGACTTTCTCATTGAAGAATATTTGAACGTTATGGTTAAGATTGAAGAGCTCTATAATGTGATTTTTCACACTGCTTTTGAAGGATTTAGAGTTAGACATCAAAAACAACAGCAAAACCGGTTAGAAACAGATCATATAAGGAATGACCCGCTGCCAAATATCATAAAAAAGTTTGTTAATGATCAAATGAATGAAATTAGAGAGAATTTATTTTAAAGAAAGCCCAATTGCACATGGACAAATGACAATTGATATTGAGGTAAAATACAATGCATTAAATCAGAAAAAGCTATTGGAGGATTTAATGTGTTTAGACAATTTCCAATCTGGTATACACAAACACCTAACTATTTAAATTTTTATGTGCCGCAATATCAAACCATTTCTTATAATCCTCAACAATGTTATCAACGGTGTATGTACCAAACTGGCGGTAACTATGAGCTATGTGACAGACTATGTTATGGAGAAATACAGGTGTAAAAGAGAGGGGGGATTAACTCCTCTTTAAACACACAGTGAGTGGAATAAAGATCCTCACTTTATCTGCGCGTGCTTAGTATTTGCGATAATATTGCATTCGTAATAAATTATGCTTAGCAACTGAAAATGAAAGAAGGATATGAATAGTTATGACGCAATTCGATAAACAATACAATTCAATCATTAAGGATATTATAAATAATGGAATCTCAGACGAAGAGTTTGATGTAAGAACCAAGTGGGACTCAGATGGAACACCGGCACATACTCTAAGTGTAATGAGTAAGCAAATGAGATTCGACAACTCAGAGGTTCCGATTTTAACGACAAAAAAGGTTGCCTGGAAAACAGCCATTAAAGAGTTGCTCTGGATTTGGCAGCTGAAATCTAATGATGTTAATGATTTAAACAAGATGGGCGTACATATTTGGGATCAGTGGAAACAAGAAGACGGCACCATCGGACATGCATATGGATTTCAGCTGGGGAAGAAAAACAGAAGTCTAAATGGAGAAAAAGTGGATCAGGTTGACTATCTTCTTCATCAATTGCAGAACAACCCGTCTTCACGCAGACACATTACAATGCTGTGGAATCCTGATGATTTAGACGCAATGGCCTTAACGCCATGTGTATACGAAACTCAATGGTATGTTAAGCAAGGTAAGCTCCACCTCGAGGTAAGAGCACGGAGCAATGATATGGCATTGGGAAATCCATTCAATGTATTCCAGTACAATGTGTTGCAGCGCATGATTGCTCAAGTGACTGGTTATGAGCTTGGTGAATATATCTTTAACATTGGAGATTGCCATGTGTACACACGTCATATAGACAATTTGAAAATTCAAATGGAAAGAGAACAGTTTGAAGCACCTGAACTATGGATCAATCCTGAAGTGAAAGATTTTTATGATTTTACAATTGATGATTTCAAGTTAATCAACTATAAACATGGGGACAAGCTTTTATTTGAGGTAGCGGTTTAATGCTGCCTTTTTATTGTGCAGTGAATGGATAGCAGGTATCCTAATTTCATTAAGCAATCTGGAAGATGAATAAAAATTGAAGGACAAACACGTATAATACATAAAAAAGATTAACTCTACAGTTAATCTTTTTTATTCAGAAGAAAATATCCTAACTTTGAAACTAAATACAAAGTAAAAGCAATCATTACAGTTCTAGATATTACAATTCCATGAATAGCTAAATCATATCCAGCAGGTACCAACGCATTTGTATTACACATAAAATATATAGATATTAGAAGTGCTACAATAACTAAAATCATTCCAAAAAGACTTGATTTTTCATATTTCATACCAATTTCCACCCTTATTAAAGTTAGGTTTAAACAAAAGAGCTGAAGAAACGAACCATGACCAGTATGCTCCAAAGAAAACCGCCAGACAATGCTGGCGGCTTTTTGCTGCTTCGTTTATTTATTAACAGAGATCGTAACGTTATTTCCTGCAACAGAAACCTTTGCGAAATCCTGTGTATCTAGCACAGGAGTGACGGCTTTATTGTCGATTGTGATGTTGTTAAAAGATGTCGAAAAGGTTGCTTTGATCGCATCACGCTGGCTTTCATACGAAACAGCCGCGGTAGCAAGGGTTTTCCATTTTGAAATCGTGCCGATGTTGGTTCCTTGAATTTCTGTGATAATCCGTCCGGTATAGCCGTCATTGTTCGTTCCCCAAAGGGTCATGCGCGTATTGCCGCTTAAATTTTTATAGATTGTCATTTGGACTGTGCTACCAGGGCGGAAGCCTTTATTGTATGTGAATTTGTCTTTTCCTTCGATGTACGTTTCTTCATTTTTGGACCCAACCTTCATGAGGGGCTTCCAGACGTTGTATTGTTTGCTGTACTGAAGCCCGATATCGGCTTCAGTTCCGCTTGATGCCCTAAAGCCTGAATAAATATAGGGAGTAGAGACCGAGTCGTTATTTTTGACAGTTTCAGGAAGGGTGATTTTAGCTGTAAAAACGGCACCCGTACTGTTCAGGTAGGCACGGCCGCCGATTCCGTTAGGCAGCTGGGATGCAGCTTTTGCGACTTGAGCGTCTGCCGCTGGTAAGCCTGGTATACCTGATGAAAGGGTTCCGAAAAGAACTGCTGTTCCTACTGCACCTGCAATCAATACTTTTTTCATCAAAATTCCCCCTTTTGATAGTGGTTTCGCCATTTATTATACCTTATTTTGGAACTGGATTGATGTATATAAATCGACAAAATATTTCATTTTGAGTGAAGTAAGGGACGAAACGCTTCGCCAATCTGAAAGCTATATACCTTTATCAGAGGAAAGAATGAGATCACAATCGTTTTAACCAATTTGAAATTTTCTTCAAAATAAAAGTACAAATGCTTAAAGAAACGATCATTAAAAGAATGCCCGCTATCGTTTCCCAGCCTGTAAAAAAGAGGTGACGTTTCATCAATGTCTGTCCTTGTAAAATGATAAAAGCACAGATACCGACTAAGAAAAGAAAACAAATACTTAGGATTACTAACGCTTTACGCGAGTATGTTTTCATTTCATCTTTAAAATACAGCAATACGAAAACAAAGCAGATAACATTGGCTATTGTTCTTATCACCTCAAAGCTTTTCATGACAACTGATATAAATAGACAAAGTAAAATAAGATGTTTCTATACAAAAAACCTCTCCTTTTATGTATGATCTCTCAAAGAGTTTATAAAAGTTTCTTTGTAACTGCAATAAACTGAATGCGCTCAATTATGAACTAACTAAACTATGTACTAAATATTCATTATTCTTTTTTAGACTCAGTCACCAAGGTTTTCATAGAAAGGGAAGCTTCAAAAATATACATATAGTGCATAAACAAAAAAGACCCGGCAATAGCCGGGGGAAAGTAAAAACGAGGAGATGTTAATGGCGTTTAGTAGTGTTTTTTATGCTTTTTATACTCTACAATATAATCATAGTCTTTTTTTTCGTGATCATAATATTTTTTATCATAGTCATCATATTTTTTGTCGTAATCACAGTCATCATATTTTTTATCATGGTGGTCATCGTATTTTTTATCATATTCGTAATACTTTTTATAATACGTTTTTTTGACCGTATAATACTCTTCTTTGTATTTTTTGTAATAACCCATATATACTCCTCCTTTATTTTTACTACGCTTTATTATACGGCGAGTAGATTTTGCGGCTTGGACAGTTAAAATCATAGAAGGAAAAAAGGGCTGTCCAAATGATAAAAAAAAGACAGATGACACAAAAACAAATCAAAATAAAGAGCCGATTTTTCATCGGCCCAAACGATTTATCCTACATTTGTTTGTCTTCTTTGTTTTCTGAGTCATTTTTTCTGATATCCTGAGTCAGTCCGCTTGTTGCTTGTTTAAATTCTGATAAGGCTTTTCCTGCTGCACGGCCAAGCGCCGGCAGTTTATCAGGCCCAAATACTAAAAAACCCACAAACAAAATAACGAGTATTTTTGTGAAGCTTAATTCCATATTCTTTTCCCCCTGATTGAAGTACAACCTTTTAAACAAATTATAAGAGATAGCAGTACAAATGGGAATGCATTTATTTTGAACATTTTAAAACCAGCACAAAGACGGATTCATAAAACGGCTGCTGCTGAATATAATGTCCAATGCCACCTGCCTAAGAAGCAGGGAGGCAGGCTGGATCAATTATGTAGCTCTGCCGGAAATGATACAAACGTATCTGCGGCTATTATTGAAATAGAGGAGTGGTGTAGCTGATGAGATTCACTAAGGTAGTTGGATTTTTGTCTGTTTTAGGGTTGGCTGCGGTTTTTCCATTAACGGCACAAGCAGAAAAAGCCGGAACTGCGGGGGCTGGAGAGTGGGATAAGTTGGGGACTTACACATATACTTACTCAAGTCCGACGGTATACTCAACCGGAGGAGATTTTAGAGTGTGCCTTTCAGGAAGCACACCTTTTTCTGTTTCACTGCACTTATATGAGGATGATCCCGGTGACAATCCTGATGATTATGTAGGGGCAAACTATTTTTCACCCGGAGAATGCCACACCTTTGGCAGTATTGGGAAATTTGTTGATGGGAGCAATAACAAAGCCGAGTTTTTTGTTACCGATTACTCTGGTAAATCTAAAACTGTTACGTTTTATGATTGATGGACTCAAATTGTGAAGTATGACCCTTGGGAAAAAACAAAAAAGAGAGATACCTCTCTCTTTTTTATGCTTCGACAGCCTTACGAAGCCGTACATTTACAATGCCAGTCCAGCCGCCATCCATCTTCCCGCGAACGACGGAGCTTTTCTCGTTTGCTTTGCCGATCACTTCATTCGGCTCTTTCCAGCCGCTGTGAATAAGGGTAAACCCTGTCTTTTCCCCCAAGTCTTCTAATTGAAAGGTAACGACCCATCCTTCTGTATCCCATTCAAAAGAAAGTTCAGTTGGAGCTTGAACAGCCAAAACTTTACAAGGAGACGGCCCAAACGGTGATTGTAAGTGAAATTCTTGTCCTTCTTTGAGCTGAAAGTCATTGGGCATAAACCACTTGGCAATGCCTTCTGAAGTAGAGACTGTCTCCCAGACTTTCTGAATGGGAGCCTCCAGGGTAATGCTTTTTGTAATATCTGATAATGCATTTTTGTTGTATTGAGACATTTCGTTTACCTCTTGACATATGATGTTTTTTTCAATTCAATCATATAATAACTAATAAGATCATGTCCATAGTGTGCATTATTTATGCTAGAGCTGCTGTTGAACAGCGTGTCAGTCGCCAGTCTGATCTGTGAATGGGAGAATTCTGCATGCACGAGAAAGAGAGAGATGTGTATGTTGTCATTTCGTTCATGCTTGTTTGCTCAGCCGCAACTGTTATGTTTGAACTGGAATTCCTGTTCAGCCAATTTATTTTGCGATTTTTGTTTTAATAGTAAATGAGCCATTTTCTAAAACAGGAGGTTTTTTATGCTTGGAAAAATCAAAGCAGCCATTGATAACAGTCCAGGGAAGCCGGCCAGAATTATAGTTAGTGAAAAAGCGTTTCAGCAATTAGAGGAAGAAATGCGCTTTGTTTATGTTTCCAAACCGAAAACGATAATGGGGATTCCTGTGGAAGTTTCAGATCAGGCAGAAAGCTTCAAGTTGGAATTTTAGTTTTCCCAGACTGCTAAAAGGCTCATTTTGTTTTAATTATGCAAAATGGTCAGGTTGATTTCTTTAAAAGCATGATGAAATGTTCATCATGCTTTTTTTATTGAGAAAAAAGACGAATATAAAAAATAGGTATACGGGAAAAATAATCCTATTAGAGAGAGGGGAACTGACAGATGGATAACATGATATCAACACTTACTGACTGGAATGTATGGTTTCAAGCGTCAGTAGTATTTCTCGTTCCATATGTAATCTATAAAGTGTTTACTTGGATTCATGTATAAGAAGGTGCAATGATGAGGTCGCGGAACAATCAGTACAAAACACAGAAGCAGCATAAATCAGATTATTCGACAGCTGAAAAGCAGGATCAGGATGTGTTAACCGGTAACATCGGATACGATTTAGAACATGTAAAAAGAAAAATAGGACATAACGGGGACGTTCACTTCCGTGAGCTTGAAATCACTCATTTACATGTGAAAGCTGCATTGATCTTTGTTGAAGGACTGTCTGATCAGGAATTGATTAATAAAGGTCTATCAGTGTTAGTTATGAATCAACCTAATCAGGTAAGCGGTGAAATTTCTCAATCCGGCAATGGTATTTTAACTTCGAAACAGATAAAAAATCAATTGCATGCCGAAAAATGAAAATGACGTCTTTATATTGGGCGATACGGTCAGTCATATCGCTTTGTATATATTTGGCGCTTTGCCGATTTTGCTGTTAGTCATTTCGAAATGGAGGAAAAGAGGTGAAAAGTAAACTAAAACGTCAATTGCCTGCTATGGTCATAGTATGTCTGCTGATGATTTGCGTAACAGGATGCTGGAGCAGTCGGGAAATAGAAGATCTGGGTCTCACATTCGCTATCGCAATTGATAAAGGAAAAGAAACGAACACTGAAAAAGAGTTAAAAGAAGAGGGCGGGAGCTATCCGAAAAAAGACAACATTACGCTGACCTATCAATTTGTTAATGAAAAAGCGGCAGGCGCGGGTACAAGCGGGGGAGGCGGTAGCGGACAAGGAGCGCAAAAAGCGTATATTAATATAAGTGAAACAGGGGATTCATTACAGCAGATCGGAAGTGAGGTTGCATTAAGACGGGACCGAGAAGTGTTTAGCCCGCATTTAAAAGTTGTTGTCATGAGTGAAGATGTGCTGCACACATTTCCTATCGACGAAATGCTGGATCAATTTTTTCGTGATAATGAAATCAGGCTGAGCTGTCTTGTTTTATCTGCTAAAAGGGAAGCAAGAGAAGCTCTCCAGCTGAAAGAGAACGGAGAAATTCCGGCATTTCGACTGATTGGACTAGGTGAAAATGAACATAAAGTTTCCAGAATTCTCTCCCCTATGACACTCGCGAAACTAATTGGAAAACTGCTTTCTGGCAGCAGCTTTTTACTGCAAAATGTGGTTGCGGCGAATGGAGCGGTCAAGTATTCCGGAGCAGCTGTAATCAACGGAAAATCGAAAAAAATGATAGGCACTTTAAATGAATATGAAACTGAGGGGATTACATGGATTAGAGGAGAAGGAAAAGGCGGAGTTGTCAAAAGCCATGATAAAAAGAGCCAACAGACGTTAGCGTACGATATCAATAAAATCAAAAGCAAAATTCAGCCAATCGTAAAAGGGAAAGATATTTCATTCCATGTCGATATTGAATCAGAAGGCGATTTGGTTGAAAACTGGAACACAAAAGAGGCGTTGGACACCCAGTTTATAGATCGTCTCGAAACGACTATTGAAAACGAGGTAAAGAAAATAGTTGGTCAGGTATTAAAAAAAATTCAGCATGATTATAAAGCAGATGTTGCGGGTTTTGATGAATCTTTAAGACTTACATATCCTCACTTATGGAAAAGGGTGAAAAATAACTGGGATGACACCTTCAGTAAAGCCGACATCACATACAGTGTGAACGTCACAATTACTCATTACGGCACGGTTAAAACTCAGTAATGAATCCCAAGGAAGAGAAGGAACCTCTCTTTTTTTTTATGCATTTTTTAGGATAACGATACTTTTTTTGGAGAGATATACACTTTTCAAATCGACCAATATGCTAATATAGGAATTGCTTGAAATAGAAGGGAGGAGGGGCTTTGGGGCAGAAACCGATTTATGTAGAAATCGAAATGAAATCTGATCTGGATATACTCTGGGAATATACACAAAACCCATCACTGCATAAGGAATGGGATCTCCGGTTTTCAAATATTACGTATTTGAATAGACAACCATGCGAAAAACAGAAGTTTCTTTACGAAACAAAAATAGGCTTTGGATTAAAGGTGTCAGGTACTGGAGAAACTGTCGGTGTTTTCAACAAATGTTCATCTGAAAGGTCTTCTTCACTGGCTTTTGGCTCTGATCATCCATTATCTCTGATTCGGCATGGAAGCGGCTACTGGAAGTATATACAGAGAGAAAATGGGAAAATGACGTTTTTAACACAGTACCAATACAAAACAGCCTACGGACTGCCGGGAAGATGGATCGATCGTTTATTATTTCGACCGCTGCTTGGCTGGGCGACTGCCTGGAGCTTTGATGCATTAAGGCTTTGGGTTGAGCAAAATAAACATCCGAAGCGCTTCATTCGATCCGCTATCATCTATGTGTTCATGTGTCTGTTTTTCAGCCTGTTTTGGTTCTATCAAGGCTTTGCAGGTGTTGAAACAAGCATATTGGCAGGAACAGCGGAGATAGGCTTAGCTATTTTGTGGCTGCTTCCTTTAAAAAGAAAATGGATCATTCATGGTGTCCAGGCTTGTATCTTTGCGGGGTTTGCTTGTCTAGGTTCCGAAATATTCATGTGGGTTCTGTTGAGTGTGCTTTCCGCAGCAAGCGGCGCTCTTAGCCTGCAGCTCCCCAGTGCCAGGCGCACAAAACGAAAGAGAAAGAAGTGACATTGTGAGTTCGATTTATGAAAAATCAATTATTAACTATCATTTGCTGCATCCCAAGCTGCAGAAACGGTACCAATTAGACGGGTCTCAAACATTCAGCGGGACGGGAACGATGTCAGAAATAAGCGGAGGCTCTTTTCTGGTTAGAATGCTGTTAAAGCTGGGTGTTTTTTTCAGATGCTTCTTTTCAGAAAGAGGCAAAGACATCCCATTTACAATACAAAATAGAACTTGTCTTTTGAAATCGCAACATACAGGGATAAAATGGAATCGTACATTTTTCTTTAAAGGCAAAAAACGTTTCTTTGACGCGATAATGATATATGACGAGAAAGAAAATAGAATACTTGATTTCTTCGGCAAACCTCATCTGCTGCTGTCTGTTTTGACGTTCGAGGCATCTCATGACGGCTCTCTTACGATCACATCGGGAAAGCAATGGCTATTAATATGCGGAAAAAAAATCCCGCTGCCGAAATGGCTGACCGGTACATCCGTAGTTTGCGAAACGTTTGATGAAAGAAAGAATTGTTTCACCATTGAAGTGCATGTGCAAAATACAATTCTCGGCACTCTTTTCTTTTATAAAGGAACGTTTCAGGAGGAAGAGAGAGAATCATGAAACGAAATGGCATAGTCAGTGCGCTTTGTTTTATAGGATTTCTTGCAGCGGAAGCACCGGATATTTCAGTGGCAGAGGCACTCGTTTTGTTATCCATTCTATTTTTCGTGCCTGGAATTTTTCCTTTTGTTTTTCGTCAATCTCCGGTTCGTGCTGCTCAGTTTATGGAATATGGGCTAATCCAGTGCTATCCGGCAGCCGCATTCTTTGCGGTGTTGGCTCTAGTGACGGAGGTTGGGGTTTTCGCACTTATCTGGTGGATGTACACAGTTTTTATTGCATTGTATGCGATCCTCCGTCTTCGGGAACCAAAGATACATAGAATCGAAGAGACATCAGTTTTGTTCGGTCTTATTTATTTGGCGGGAGGAGGATTTTGGTTTTTTGCTTATGCTGCCCATTTGCAGATCATGCAATTTGGCCCTCTCATCATTTTGCTGACTGCTGTCCACTTTCACTATTCTGCTTTTCTGATCCCGATCTTTAACGGTTTACTCGGCAGAACCATTAGAAAGCATCGGATGTTGTACAGTTGGATAACATGGGTGATTTTGCTTTCGCCCCTTCTTATCGCACTGGGCATCACATATTCAAAAACACTTGATGTCATTGCGGTTAGCATTTATATGGCGGCGATTTATCTTCATGCATTTTTGGTGTTCACGGCAGCTTTTCGCACCAAGACGGGGACATTTCTTATTCGGCTTTCTTCCGCTGTTTTAATGATAACGATTGCTTTCTCGATGATTTATTCATTTGGTGTATTTCGGCAAGAAGTTACATTGACCATCAATCAGATGATTTGGATTCACGGTTTTGTCAACGCGTTTGGTGTTATCTTGCCCGCTCTCATAGGGTGGAGAATAGAGGATCCGAATCCTTTTGATGCAGACAGTGTAAAGACATTCAGCCGTATCTACGGAAAAAGAAAGATTGGAGAAGAATTTTTAGCTAACATTCAATCTGAAAATAACGCTCGGTACAGCGGACTTGTGGATGATATGGGCAGCCTGCGTTCAAAAGATTTTTCACCAGAAAAACTGGCGCCGCTCATTCTTTCGTTTTATGAACAAACCATCGAATACAATATTAAAGCAAAAGTAACATGGAGCACGTGGTTTCGGCCGCTTGCAATTATTTACGAATGGTTCAGCAGAAGAATCGGCCAAATACATCTTTCGACGAACCCTGACTGGTATAGGATGTACAGCAAGATAAGAGGTGTTCATTCTAAAAAAGACGGAAGGGAAAGAGTACGTGCCTGGATTAGAACAAATGAAAAAAATGAAACCATTTTTACCGCTCTTTATTCAGTGTATCGTTCAAATGGAGAGGGGTATATGAATATTTCTTTACCGCTTCCATTCAGCAGCATGACAGGTATTTTAAAACCATATCATCATCAGGAGAAGCTGGTTTTAACAAGCAGGCGGAGAAAAAGCAGAGCGGGGGATGAGGGAATTTATCTGCAAACAAGAGCGGGAACTTGTCCGCTTCCTTTATCTGAAACCTTTCTGATAGAAGCTGCACATGACAACAAATTAACCGCTGTTCATCATATGTGGCTGTTCGGAATAAAATTTCTAACTGTTCATTACAGCATTACACATATTAACAGGTCTATTGAAAGAACCTAACACAAAGAAGAAGCTTCGTCTGCCAGTTGTAATGAGATGAACTGTTTTAAAATTCTGCGCCGCATCAAGACAGGAAAGGAAGGGTTTATGGTGTTTTATATCAGTTTATTTCTGATTCTTTGGCTGGCTGCGGGGTTTGCAGTGGGAATGAAACAAGTGTATGTCGATCAGCTGTTTGATAAAACTGTGATCGAAAGGCTGGAAAAAGAAGCGAATGATCATGGACACGCTGACCGGATGATCAAACAGCGCGCCCTTTATATTGCAGCAGTGACATTAAGCGGGTTTATTTCTGTTTATTATGAAATGAAAACAATCCCGCAAAGGCGAAACATAAGAAAAATTGAAAAAAACATCATGAAATTAAATCAAGCAAAAAAACGAAGAATGAAGAGAAAATAAAAAATGCACAGGCCAAAGGGCAGGTGCATTTTTGTTTTGTATGGAAATGGGGGAGGTGGTGCCAGCTTACTTTTCATAAATTCAAAAATGAGAAGAACAGCGCCCGGGCTAATGGTATATAATATTGTGAATTTAACAAAAATTTAACAAGGAGGACGAGAGAATTCGTGCTAAAGCCTCAAAGAGACCTACATCCTGTTGATTTGGACTTAGAGGCGGAGTAGATGAAACCGGCCAAAGTATCCCTGCTCCGCCGTTTGCTCCATTCCTTGAAGCATGTTGATTGTAACATAGCCAAACGTTTTCCATCAACTATTAAAATTGTAAAATTATTGTTTATTTTTATGGTGTTTACTCCGATTTCTTCAATTTATGCTGAAGATGTATATCAGAATTTTGAGGAATTAAAAAACAATGAAGATCCTTCTGATTACGACATTGTTACGAAAGAAACCGGAAGCCCTGTTCTTGTTTTAGCTATTCACGGAGGAGGTATTGAAGGCGGGACAAGTGAAGTAGCGAGAGAGCTCAGCAAAGAGTACTCGATGTATTTATTTGAAGGCTTAAAATCGACAGGAAACTCAGTCCTGCACATTACGAGCACGCACTTTGATGAACCTCGGGCCCTTAAAATGACGGGAAATCATGAATATGTCATTTCATTACACGGGTACGCAGAAGAAGATCAGCAGATCGAAGTCGGCGGTACAGATCGCGTAAGATCGGCAGATTTAGTTGAGAAATTGCAGCATGCCGGTTTTCCTGCTGTATTGCTCAATACGGACCATCCACATGCGGGCGTTAGTCCGAATAACATTGCAAATAAATCAAAAACAGGTTTAAGTATCCAGATAGAAATGAGCACTGGCTTTCGAAAGTCTTTGTTCGGCATCTTTTCTTTAAAAAGCAGAGCTGTTACTCAAAATGAGAGGTTTTATAAGTTTACAGAAGTGATGTTCCGTTTTCTCAAAAATAGCTACTGAAAAATAGGAGGCGATAAGACAGCCTCCTATTCTTTATGCTTCTCATTCGTTTCGGGAAACAGCTCGTCCGCGGCTTCCGTTTGATACTGCAACGTGTTATCTCTCGCTGACAGTTCATTTCGGAAATTTTCATCAAGTACATTTTTCAGTAAATACCGATGAAAAAAGTATTCAAAAACAGTAAGACAGGCA
Source organism: Bacillus sp. FSL R5-0603 (assembly GCF_038050295.1). Classification (NCBI taxonomy): domain Bacteria; kingdom Bacillati; phylum Bacillota; class Bacilli; order Caryophanales; family Bacillaceae; genus Bacillus; species Bacillus sp. FSL R5-0603. Next base: position 1,814,540 of record NZ_JBBOYP010000001.1, read on the forward strand.
GCAGAAAGGAGAGCTGCTCCAAATGGTGAGAAATCGTTTCTTGTTTGGGTTAAAACAAATACCCAAAGAATAACGAATGAAAGGCCAAAGTCAGCCAATGAAGCTGTAATATTGTTTGTTCTGGGTAAGACGAGCATGTCACCAGAAAGATAGGAAACAAAACCTAAGAAAAGTGCAATAAACATCACACTTAAAAAGGATGCGTGATATACTCTGTCCAAAATCACATATAAAAGGGCGAGAGTGAAAGCAATCTTTGAAGCAAGCGCAATGATATGTTTCATTTGACCACCTAAATTGTTATTTTTTGAAGAAAATTCTTGGGCGTAAACAAATGATAAATAATGCAATTCAAAACCATTCATAATGGTCATGTTACTATTTTAAACAGTCCGTTTTTGTTTACACTGGTATTTTTTTCAGCTGTATGAAACTTTCTTATGAAAAAAGTCGTATATGTGGATGATCAGCTTTCAAGAGGGGAATGATTTGTGGAGATAAAAGGAATCAATCACTTGCTATTTTCAGTTTCGCATTTGGATACATCGATTGATTTTTATCAAAAAGTGTTTGATGCAAAGCTTTTGGTAAAGGGAAGAACAACTGCATATTTTGACATGAGGGGCATCTGGCTAGCGCTTAATGAAGAACCAGACATCCCGAGAAATGATATTAAGCTTTCTTATACCCATATTGCTTTTACAATTGAAGATCATGAATTTGAGGAGGTGTCAGCTAAATTAAAAAGACTTCATGTCAATATTCTGTCTGGCAGAGAACGAGATGAACGTGATCGAAAATCAATTTATTTTACCGACCCTGACGGCCACAAATTTGAATTTCATACCGGAACCCTTCAAGACAGGCTTCGATATTACAAACAAGAAAAAACGCATATGCACTTTTATGATGAAACGGCCTTTTGATATCACAACCATATTTCATATAAGGTTAAATTTAAAGAAGGGTGTTGGGGGAGACTTTATGTTTGGGGAAGGTTTCTACCCGACTTGTTCAACGATGCCATATCTTTTGAACTGCACAAGTGATTGGGTGAAGGTGAAATTGAAATACACATTACATTTTATATGAAGAAAGCGAGCTGTTTTAACAGAAATATGAACTAATTAAACTGTGTACTAAATTTTCAGTATATTTCAATTGCCTCGCCCCTTAATAAATATGAAACCGCATCCTTCCACGACCTAAAAAATGAAACGTTTTTAAGAAGATAGCGTCTAATATTCTAAACGTTCATATTTTGATAAAAGTTTCCTGAAGGAAAGAAAATTTCTTGACTTCAACAATCTTTTGGTGGATAATTATGGTGTAAACATGATGTTCTTTTTCCTCCTATTCAGGCTCGCACCCAAAAGTCAGGGCGAGCCTGCTTTTTTTGAACAACAAACCCCCTCTCCGTAAAGGAAAAGGGGGTTATTTCATTCATCTGATAGATCAATAGATTAATGGACGGTTCTGAACACGCCAATCACTTTCCCTAGAATGCTGACATTCTGCAAAATGATAGGTTCCATCGTTGGGTTCTCAGGCTGCAAGCGAATGTGTGTATCCTCTTTATAGAATCGTTTTACAGTTGCTTCATCATCTTCTGTCATCGCAACTACAATTTCCCCATTGTTCGCTGTGTTTTGCTGTTTAACGATGACATAGTCCTTATCGAGAATACCAGCATCTATCATACTGTCTCCCATAATCTCCAGCATAAATACATGCTCGTCTGGAGGAACCATGCGGTCAGGGAGCGGAAAATATTCTTCAATATTTTCTACTGCTGTAATAGGAGATCCCGCCGTGACTTTCCCGATGACCGGTACATTAACGACCTGGCTTTGCGGAATGTCTACTTCTTCATCAAGAATTTCTATTGCTCTTGGTTTTGTCGGATCCCGTCTGATCAGCCCTTTTGTTTCCAAGCGGGCCAAATGGCCGTGGACAGTAGAGCTGGACGCAAGCCCGACAGCCTCTCCGATCTCTCTCACGGAAGGCGGATATCCTTTTGATTTAACCTCTGCTTTAATAAAACGGAGGATATCAAGTTGCCTTTTAGATAGCTTCGTCATTTTTCGCACCTCAAAACGTCGATTTTAAGAAGATTATAGCATGATTTTCCTTACAGTACAAACATAGGTTCGAAAAAACAATTGACAGAAACGTTTGTTCGTATATACTGAAATTATAAAAATGCGAACAAACATTCCTGTTGGAGGTTATGATCATGAGTAAAGAATCTATTATTTTTGTCGGTCTGTTCACAGTGATTTTGAGCGCGGTTATCCTTATGCTGTCATATACAAGCAGCGGCCAAGAGCTTAATCAGTATGTTAAAATAGAAGTCCAGCAAGGCGACACACTCTGGTCAATTGCTGATCAGGTAGCAGATACAAAAAAGATAAACAAAAATGATTTTATTGAATGGGTAGCTGATAAAAATCAACTTCAAACCTCTGATATCCAGCCGGGTGATGAGTTAGTGATCCCATTGAAAAAGAAGCATCAGGATGCATATGAATTAGCAACTGTAAGATAGAGAGGAAAGAGAGATAAAATGAAAGCACTCATTTATGCCCGCGTAAGCACAAATAAAGAACAGCAGGAAACGTCATTAAAGCGGCAGGAGGAGGAGCTTACGGCCATTGCAGCGGAGAACGGCATGGAAGTGGTCAAAGTGATTTCAGAAAAAGCCAGCGGATATGAAATGGATCGGGATGGTGTATTTGAGCTGCTTGATGAGATTAAGAACGCTGGAATTGATGTCATTTTGGTTCAGGATGAGACAAGGCTCGGACGGGGAAACGCAAAAATCGCACTGCTTCATTGTATTTATAGAGAAGGTGTGAAAGTCTATACAACGGCTCATAGAGGTGAACTGGAGTTATCGGAGGCTGACTCAATGGTCTTGGAAATCGTCAGCATTGTGGAAGAGTATCAGCGAAAGATTCACAACATGAAAATCAGACGGGGAATGAAGCGTGCAGTAAAAAACGGTTTTAAACCGCAAAAAAACTTAAAAAACCAACATGAGAACAGTGGAAAAGAAAAAATAGAGGTGCCAATCTCTGAGATCGTCCGCCTAAGAGCGAATAAACTGACGTTTGCTGAAATCGCGGCTACCCTAAGAGGGTTTGGCTATGATGTCTCTAAAGCAACCGTTCACCGGCGTTTTCAGGAATACATAGAGAATGAAGAGACAGCAGAGTGAATCAGTTGTAAAACTTTTTTTGATCTAGTACTATATAGACAAAATGCAATAAAGGAGTTTAACATGATTTCAAACGCGAAAATTGCCAGAATTAATGAGCTTGCTGCCAAATCTAAAGCTGGCGTTATTACAGAAGAAGAAAAAGCCGAACAGCAAAAGCTCCGTCAAGAGTACTTGAAAGGTTTTCGTTCTTCTATGAAGAACACGTTAAAAAGTGTGAAAATCATTGACCCAGAAGGCAATGATGTAACACCGGAAAAGCTAAAAAGAGAACAAAGAAATAACAAACTTCACTAATATAAGAGGAATACGGCAATATCGTATTCCTCTTTTGCATATACTATAATCAAAACTCTTATGTGACAAAATTCAACAAGTTTCTCTCAAATTTAAGCTGAAACAGTTGAGAAAAAGTCGTCAGACATTTATGATGTAAGGGTACAACACATAAGGAAGGGGATTTTTATGGATACAATTGAAAAGAAATCAGTTGCTACCATTCGCACACTGTCAATAGACGCTATTGAAAAAGCAAATTCTGGTCACCCAGGGATGCCGATGGGAGCCGCTCCAATGGCATACACGCTGTGGACAAAATTTATGAACGTAAGTCCGGCAAACCCTGGCTGGTTTAACCGTGACCGTTTTGTTTTATCTGCTGGACACGGGTCAGCACTATTATACAGCATGCTTCATTTAAGCGGGTTTGATCTTAGTATTGAAGATCTTAAGGGATTCCGCCAGTGGGGCAGCAAAACACCTGGACACCCGGAATTCGGACATACTGCCGGTGTTGATGCTACAACAGGTCCGCTTGGTCAAGGAATTGCCATGGCAGTCGGTATGGCAATTGCTGAACGCCATTTAGCGGAAACATACAACCGCGATTCATTTAACGTAGTCGATCATTATACATACAGTATTTGCGGTGATGGTGATTTAATGGAAGGTATTTCTTCTGAAGCCGCTTCACTCGCAGGCCATCTTCAGCTTGGCCGTCTGATCGTACTATACGATTCTAATGACATCTCTCTTGATGGAGACCTCGACCGTTCATTCTCTGAAAACGTGAAACAGCGCTTTGAAGCAATGAATTGGGAAGTTCTTTATGTTGAGGATGGAAACAATATTGAAGAATTAACAGCGGCTATCGAAAAAGCACGCCAAAATGAAAAGAAACCTACATTAATTGAAGTGAAAACGACAATCGGATTCGGTTCACCTAACCGTGCCGGTACATCCGGTGTTCACGGTGCGCCGCTTGGTAAAGAGGAAAGCAAATTAACAAAAGAAGCTTACGCGTGGACGTATGAAGAAGACTTCTACGTTCCGTCAGAAGTTTATGAGCATTTCGCTGCAGCTGTTAAAGAATCAGGTGAGAAAAAAGAACAAGAATGGAATGCTCAATTCGCTAAATATAAAGAAGTTTATCCTGAACTTGCTGAACAGCTTGAACTGGCAATCAAAGGAGAGCTTCCGAAGGACTGGGATCAAGAGGTTCCTGTGTATGAAAAAGGAAGCAGCCTGGCATCCCGTGCATCTTCCGGTGAAGTTCTCAACGGACTTGCGAAAAAAATTCCTTTCTTTGTCGGAGGTTCTGCTGACCTAGCGGGATCGAACAAAACGACAATTAAAAATGCCGGTGATTTTACAGCGGTTGATTACTCAGGCAAGAACTTCTGGTTTGGTGTACGTGAATTTGCGATGGGTGCAGCCTTAAACGGTATGGCGCTTCATGGCGGTCTTCGTGTATTCGGCGGAACTTTCTTTGTCTTCTCTGATTACCTGCGTCCTGCGATTCGCCTTGCAGCGTTAATGGGCCTTCCTGTAACATATGTCTTCACACATGACAGTATTGCGGTAGGTGAAGACGGTCCGACGCACGAGCCTGTTGAACAGCTTGCTTCACTCCGTGCGATGCCTAACCTTTCTTTGATCCGTCCAGCAGACGGCAATGAGACAGCAGCAGCATGGAAGCTTGCAGTGCAAAGCACTGACCACCCAACAGCGCTAGTGCTTACACGTCAAAACCTTCCTACCATCGATCAAACAGCTGAAGAAGCATTGGCAGGAGTAGAAAAAGGTGCATATGTCGTTTCTAAATCTAAAAATGAAACACCTGACGCTCTTCTCATCGCTTCCGGATCAGAGGTAGGTCTTGCAATTGAAGCGCAGGCTGAATTGGCAAAAGAAAATATCGATGTTTCTGTTGTCAGCATGCCTTCAATGGACCGTTTTGAGAAACAATCTGATGAATACAAAAACGAAGTCCTTCCTGCAGATGTGAAAAAACGTCTTGCAATTGAAATGGGCTCATCATTTGGATGGGGCAAATACACGGGGCTTGAAGGTGACGTTCTCGGCATAGACCGATTCGGTGCATCTGCTCCTGGTGAAACCATCATTAACGAATACGGCTTCTCAGTTCCGAACGTAGTGAATCGAGTTAAGGCATTAATCAATAAGTAAGCTTTTGAAAGAGGATGAGTCAAATCATCCTCTTTTTCTTGTTTATCCGACAAAAATAGTATTGGCTGTTTAACAGTAATAGACAATTCTTTCTTTTCTTCTTTTGTATAATAGAGAGCAAATGAAATGCTGCTGGAAAAGGGGATGAAAAGATGGAACGTCACTACTATACGTACCTGATCAAAGAGGAATTTGCCAATCACTATTTCGGCCGGGAATCGGTTATGTTTGAGCTGTTTCAAGACTATCATTGGACAAGCCTTGAAAAGCAGCAGTATGAAATGACAGAGAAACAGATTCAATATATTACACAACCAATCCCGATTTTACATATGCATCAGCGGTTAAAAATGAATTTAAACAAGACGGATTACAGGCAGCTGGATTATATTTATAGAATAGCTTTGCCGAAAGCAAAAGGCCACGCGACGTTTATGATGAAGGAGCACATGATAGAAATTGTGGCTTCGGGAGATTACGAGGCAGAAACGATATTCTTTGAAGTGTTAAGAAAAGTAAGCCCTTGCTTTTTAGCAATGGATTTCAATTCGAAGCGTTACGGATGGCTAAATCCGGTGAAAGAAAGAAATTTTGTCTAAAACCGAAGAAAAAGAGATGTAAATGTTGTATAATAGCTTTTGGTTTAGTACACTTTAAACTAGACAACATGAAGGAGGAAATAAAATGACTTTATGGGTTGGCATCCTAGTGGGCGTTGTTGCATTGCTCATAGGTGTTGCACTCGGGTTTTTTATTGCTCGTAAATATATGATGAGCTACCTGAAAAAGAATCCGCCTATTAATGAACAAATGTTACGCATGATGATGATGCAAATGGGAATGAAACCTTCTCAAAAGAAAATCAATCAAATGATGAAAGCCATGAATAATCAAACGAAATAATACGTAAAGATTATGATATAGAGAAACATGGTTATAAAATAAAAAACCCTTATACGGGTTTTTTATTTTGCAATCATTCATCACCCGCTACTGCTCGAAGGCGCTGCTTTTGATATTGTATGAGAAGATGGTCAAGCTCCTGACTGAGCTCTATCGTAATATGAGATGTCATTCCGTTCGCCATGACAATTTGCAGCAGCTCTGCTCTTTTTTTTTCAATTTCTTTTAATAGATGCTCTCTAATCACAGGGATGTATCCTTTCATACATTAGATCTTCAAAGTGAATGTTTATATTATATCCATATTTATACTAATTTTCAAATGAGAAGGAGTATAATGTCTCAATGTCAAATTAAATTATATAAGTTTTTTCTGAAAATAGAAATCCTTCAAGTGAAAGTGTTAAAAAAATGAAATGATTTTGTCATAACTTGAAGGAATGTCAAATCATGAAGGGATGATGACATGGGAGACGTGAATTATTTTTTGACATTCGGAGCGGGGTTTTTATCCTTTATTTCGCCTTGCTGCCTGCCGCTTTACCCAGCTTTTTTGTCATATATTACAGGGGTCAGCATGGACGATGTAAAAACAGAAAAGCTGCTGCTGCAGAAAAGAAGCCTGTTTCATACTTTGTGTTTTTTGCTTGGCTTTTCAGTCATTTTTATTGCTTTAGGCTATGGAACATCTTTTATTGGCAGCCTGTTTAGGGATTATCACGATGCGATTCGGCAAATTGGCGCGTTGCTTATTATTTTGTTCGGTTTCATTACACTCGGTGTGTTCCGGCCTGAGGCAATGATGAAAGAGCGGAGAATCCATTTTAAACATAAACCAAGCGGGTTTTTAGGGTCGGTCTTAATCGGAATGGCATTTGCAGCTGGATGGACACCATGCACCGGTCCGATATTAGGTGCTGTTATCACACTTGCAGGCACCAATCCGGGCTCAGCAGTGCCATACATGATGTTATATGTACTCGGTTTTGCGGTACCGTTTCTTTTATTGTCTTTTTTTATCACAAAGCTGAAGTGGATAAGGAAGAACCAGCTTTTAATTATGAAAGCTGGCGGCGTTTTGATGATTGTGATTGGTGTGCTGTTATTCTTTAATTGGATGAGCCTGATCATTATTTTGCTGTCAGATCTTTTTGGAGGCTTTACTGGTTTTTGATGGTAAATTACTTTCGTACTACTACTAATCCTTTTGTTTTTGGTACAATAAGACTATTATCTGTGGAATTCGATTGTTGGAGGGGAATATGACAAGAGTTTTAGTTGTAGACGACGCCAAGTTCATGAGAGTGAAAATCAGAGAGATCTTGGAAGAGGCAAATTACATAATCGCAGGCGAAGCGGCGGACGGTGAACAAGCAGCGGACCTGTATAAAAAACTGCGCCCGGACCTTGTGACAATGGATATTACAATGCCGGTGAAAAACGGCATAAAAGCGCTTCGTGATATCTTAACCTTTGATCCTAAAGCGAAGGTCATCATGTGCACCGCCATGCGCCAGCAAAGAATTGTAACGGAAGCAATTGAGCTGGGGGCAAAGGATTTTATTGTTAAGCCGTTTGAGGAAACAAAAGTGCTGGAAGCTGTAAGCCGCGTTATGGGACATTAAAGTCATTTCTTTTCAAAATGGTTTTTTTTATTGTTTTGGAGTATAGTATATAGTATCAACACTCCGAGAAACAAAGGAATGATAAGTATGATGATTATAGTTTCATCGATTATTGCTGTGTTCATGGCTGTAGCTGTGATGGTGGTCAGAATAAAGTCCTCTGACAAGCCTGTTTCACCAAAAAAAATCATTCTTCCGCCGATTTTTATGAGTACGGGAGCGTTAATGTTTTTATTTCCGGTATTTTGGGTAACTGGTGCAGAGTTTTTGGAAGCATTCACTTTAGGTGTGATTTTCTCTATTTTTCTAATCAAAACTTCTAAGTTCGAAATTAAAAATAATGAAATTTACATGAAACGCTCTAAAGCATTTGTTTTTATATTAGTCGGTCTTTTGGTGATCAGAATCGTGATGAAATCCATCTTGAGCACATCAATCGATTATGGTGCACTGAGCGGAATGTTTTGGATTCTGGCTTTCGGTATGATTGTGCCTTGGAGAATCGCCATGTATTTATCATATCGAAAACTTCATAACGAGCTGCAGTCAGCTAATATTCAAATGAATTAAAAAACCTTTCCTCTTGTCAGGAAAGGTTTTTTATTTGAGAAGGGTCTGATAAGGTTCCAAATCGATTTTTTTGTCCCGCAGATGCCTTTTTAAGAAGGTATGGTCTCTTTTAGGAGTTGCGAGAATATAGCCTTTGATCATAAGTTGCTGATCAATCTTTGCTACCTTTTCTTTTAATGCAAGCTCACCGATTTTGCCTGCGATTTTGGCTTTTGCTGCATCTCTGAACAGTTCTGGCACCGGCGCAGTCAATTCATCTAGAAACTGTTTGTTTTCATCGTTCCATAAATGTCTGCTGTTTTCAATATAGTAATCCTGCCAATCAAGCTCTGATCTGCCGTCCTCTTTTGGTAAACGCTTTAAAAACTTTCGAAACATGAAAAAACCGCCGATTGATAATAAGACTACCATCATGATCACCCAAAACAGAATAAACCATAAAAACCATCCTTCCAGCATCAATCATTCCCCCTTATTCTAACCATATTGTATACGAAGAGAGATTAGAAGAACACAGTAAAAAAAGAATAGAAAAAAGTGATAGACGTCTAGTCAAAAGAGATAGTAGATCATATTCTATTGTATAGTGAATCTGCTATTTGGCCATGGGAGAGTCACTAGAGGGTATTTGACGATAAATGGACGGAAAAAAAAGTCACTTTCATAATAGGGGATGAAAGTGACTTTTTATGTTTAGCTGAGAGGAAATTGAAGAGAAAAAGAAGAGCCATCTTCTGTTTCTTTATTGACGGCGACTGTGAGTATTTGATTTTCGCATTCGGCTTGAATGGTTTTGTCATTAAAATAAAAAGGAAGCATCATTTGTTTTTCAAAAGTCTGTCCTGACGATTTGACAGTTAAGATGAACTCGCATCCAGAAAGGGTAACTGTTACTTGTGTAGGCTGTAAAAAAGTCAGATCCGCTTCTATAATATACTGCTGACTAGTTTCATATAAATCAATAGGCAATGTTTCGTCGTACCAGGCGAAGGGGTCTTCAAAAAATTGCCGAAGCCATTCATCCATACTATCGAAATCATTTGCATCGTTGCGTTTTGAATGGTCCATGGAAGCATTCCTCCACATATCAACCTTGCTTAACATCATATGCGGTGGATTATAAATGGGTGAACGCATAAAAAAACAGACACTAAGGTCTGCTTTTCTTACATATCATGGCTTGAGTTGTGCTTTTGTCTTGTATGGTTTCGGTTTTTTACTTTTTTGCTTCCGCTTAGAGGCTCAGGTTGGCCGGGATTGTGTCCTTTAGGGGCGTTTTTATGCATATCTTTACTTGTATTCTTATTGGTCATAAAATGAGAACCTCCTTAAAAGAGTTCGGTGTTATTGATTGGTTTTTCTTTTTTTGTTATTTTGGCGTTCTGCTTCAGTCAGTACAAGCTGGTCGTTTTCAATATAGCCGGCGCCTTTGCCTTGGCTTTTTGCGTCATTCATTCCGTTAATGACGTGATTCGCTTTTCTTTTGACCATCATTATCACCTCAATCATAATATGGCTCCTTTTATTGTGTTATATGAGAGAGCGTAAACAGTAAAAATTACCGGTACATTTTTCTCATAAGTCGAACTTATTGTATTTAATAAAAACATTGATATTTACTTATGTATGATTTTGTTTTAATATGAAATTGTGAGAAAATTGTGATGAGAATGATCTGATCTGAAGGGGGATTTTGGAGAATGGCAAACGAGCAAAAAACTGCAGCAAAAGACGTTTTCCAAGCGAGAAAAACGTTTACTACAAATGGGAAAACATATCATTACTACTCTTTAAAAGCGTTAGAAGATTCAGGTATAGGAAAGGTTTCGAAGCTTCCTTATTCCATCAAAGTTCTTTTAGAATCAGTATTGCGTCAAGTTGACGGCTTCGTTATCAAAAAAGAACACGTGGAAAATTTGGCAAAATGGGGAACTGCCGAATTAAAGGATATCGACGTTCCATTCAAACCGTCTCGTGTTATTTTACAAGACTTCACAGGGGTTCCGGCAGTAGTAGATCTGGCTTCACTGCGTAAAGCAATGGCAGCTGTCGGCGGAGACCCTGATAAAATCAACCCTGAAATTCCTGTTGATCTCGTTATCGACCACTCTGTACAGGTAGATAAAGCGGGTACAGAAGATGCATTAGCAGTAAATATGGACTTGGAATTCGAAAGAAATGCAGAGCGCTACAAATTTTTAAGCTGGGCAAAGAAAGCGTTTAACAATTATCAGGCAGTGCCGCCTGCAACAGGTATTGTGCACCAGGTCAACCTTGAGTTCTTGGCAAGTGTTGTCCATGCCATTGAAGAAGACGGCGAGCTTGTAACGTATCCTGATACGCTTGTCGGAACAGACTCACACACAACAATGATTAACGGTATCGGTGTTCTCGGCTGGGGTGTCGGTGGAATTGAAGCTGAAGCGGGAATGCTTGGACAGCCTTCTTACTTCCCAGTTCCAGAGGTAATCGGCGCGAAACTTGTCGGCAAGCTTCCAAACGGAACAACAGCTACTGACTTGGCGTTAAAAGTAACACAAGTGCTGCGTGAAAAAGGCGTTGTCGGTAAATTTGTTGAATTCTTCGGACCGGGAATTGCTGAACTGCCGCTTGCAGATCGCGCAACAATTGCGAATATGGCTCCGGAATACGGTGCTACATGCGGATTCTTCCCAGTAGATGAAGAAGCGCTTAACTACCTGCGCCTGACTGGCCGTGATCCTGAACATATTGATGTTGTTGAAGCATACTGCAGAAGCAATGGCTTGTTCTACACTCCAGATGCGGAAGACCCTCAATTTACTGATGTGGTTGAAATTGACCTGTCTCAAATTGAAGCAAACTTATCGGGTCCAAAGCGTCCTCAGGATTTGATCCCGCTATCTGCTATGCAGGAAACGTTTAAAAAGCAATTAGTCAGCCCAGCAGGTAACCAAGGATTCGGTTTAAATGCTGAGGAAGAAAATAAAGAAATTAAGTTTAAACTCCTTAACGGCGAAGAAACAGTTATGAAAACGGGTGCGATCGCCATTGCTGCAATTACAAGCTGTACAAATACATCAAACCCATACGTTCTAATCGGCGCCGGACTGGTAGCGAAAAAAGCGGTTGAGTTAGGGCTTAAGGTGCCTAATTACGTGAAAACGTCACTTGCACCGGGTTCTAAAGTTGTTACAGGATATCTTGTGAATTCAGGCCTTCTTCCATACATGAAAGAGCTTGGCTTTAACCTCGTTGGGTACGGCTGTACAACATGTATCGGGAACTCAGGTCCGCTTTCACCGGAAATCGAAGAAGCGGTTGCGAAAAATGATCTTCTAATTACGTCTGTCCTTTCCGGAAACCGTAACTTTGAAGGACGTATTCACCCGCTTGTTAAAGGCAACTATCTTGCTTCACCGCCGCTTGTTGTGGCTTATGCGCTGGCTGGAACGGTAAACATTAACCTGAAAACCGATCCAATCGGTGTGGGCAAGGATGGTCAGAACGTATACTTTAATGATATTTGGCCGTCAATGGACGAAATTAATGCACTTGTTAAGCAAACTGTTACGCCAGAGCTATTCCGCAAAGAGTATGAAACAGTATTTGATGACAACAAGCGCTGGAACGAAATTGAAACAACAGATGAAGCTTTATATAAATGGGATAGCGAGTCAACTTACATTCAAAACCCGCCATTCTTCGAAGAAATGTCTGTTGAGCCAGGCAAGGTTGAACCATTAAAAGGTTTGCGTGTTGTCGGTAAATTCGGCGATTCAGTCACAACTGACCATATTTCTCCTGCGGGGGCAATCGGAAAAGATACGCCTGCCGGAAAGTACTTGCAAGAAAAAGGTGTTTCTCCTCGTGACTTTAACTCCTACGGTTCCCGCCGCGGAAACCATGAAGTCATGATGAGAGGAACATTTGCAAACATTCGGATCAAAAACCAAATTGCACCGGGTACAGAGGGCGGATTTACGACGTACTGGCCGACTGGTGAAGTAACATCCATCTATGATGCGTGCATGAAATACAAAGAAGATAAAACTGGTCTTGTCGTATTAGCAGGAAAAGACTATGGTATGGGATCTTCACGTGACTGGGCTGCAAAAGGAACAAACCTTCTCGGCATCAGAACGGTTATTGCAGAGAGCTTCGAAAGAATTCACAGAAGCAATCTTGTATTCATGGGTGTGCTGCCGCTTCAGTTTAAACAAGGTGAAAATGCGGATACACTCGGCTTAACGGGTAAAGAAGTCATCGAGGTAGATGTTGATGAAACAGTTCGTCCTCGTGACCTTGTGACTGTAAGAGCAATCAATGAAGACGGCAATGTAACAACTTTTGAAGCAGTCGTCCGCTTTGATAGTGAAGTTGAAATTGATTACTACCGCCATGGCGGCATCCTTCAAATGGTGCTTCGTGAAAAAATGAAGCAGTCCTGATGAATTAATAGGAAGAGAAGGCATTTCGCTTTCTCTTCTTTTTATGACACAATGTGCTGCGGAGGTGGCATATGCTGAAAAAATGGCTCGCAGGGATTCTGCTTATCATGCTTGCCGGTTATACGGGATGGAATTTATATCAAACATACAGCAAAAAAGAAGTCGGAATTCAAGAGGGGAAACAAGCACCTGATTTTTCTTTGAAAACGCTATCAGGAGAGAAAAGCTCTTTACAGGATGCAAAAGGCAAAAAAGTGCTGCTCAATTTTTGGGCAACTTGGTGTAAGCCGTGCCGTCAGGAAATGCCTGCGATGGAAAAGCTGCAAAAAGAGTACGCCGACAAACTTGCGGTTGTTGCGGTAAATTTCACTTCAGCTGAGAAAAGTGAGAAACAGGTCCGAGCGTTTGCTGATACGTATGATTTAACGTTCCCCATTCTGATTGATAAAAAAGGGATCAATGCTGACTATAACGTGATGTCATATCCAACGACATATATCTTAGATGAAAAAGGTGTTATCCAAGACATACACGTTGGCACCATGACAAAAAAAGAAATGGAACAAAAACTGGATCTTGATTAGATTCAGTTTTTTTATGCTCAGATATGCTTACAAGTTTTCAGAATTGGAAAAAATAAAAGAATATGCGGAGGTGAGAAGCGTGAAGAAGATGAGAAAACGTTCTTTTCATGAGCTCGTCATGGAAAACAAAAAAGAGCTGATGACCAATACAGAGTATTTAAATCAGCTTGAGGAAAAGCTTGAACAGCGATTTAAGCAAAAATAACCTTTAATTTGTATTCATGTTTACCCCTCCTTTTGAGAAACCTATCTGTTGAGGAGGGATAAACATGGGAAACAACAAGAAAAACGGTCAGCCTCAATATGCTCCAAGCCACTTGGGTACAAAGCCTGTAAAATATAAAGCCAATAAAGGGGAAAAAATGCATGATACTTCAGGACAGCGGCCGATTATCATGCAGACAAAAGGCGAGTAGCGAAAATTCGAGTTTATTTCTAGGAGGTACATCCGAATGACAAAGAACCAAAATCAATATCAGCAGCCTAATCCTGATGATCGTTCTGACAATGTGGAAAAATTGCAGGATATGGTTCAAAATACAATTGAAAATATAGAAGAAGCAGAAGCATCAATGGAGTTTGCTTCAGGAGAAGATAAACAGCGTATCAAAGAAAAAAATGCAAGGCGCGAACAGAGCATTGAAGCGTTTCGTAATGAAATACAGGACGAATCTGCAGCGAGAAAAAACGGATACCGTTCTTAAAAAACCAGGGAAACCTGGTTTTTTTCTTTCTGATTTGATTATGGTAAAATGGGGCTAAATTGACGTTAAGGGAGCAGAGTAATCTTGCATGTATCAAAAAAAGAAATAGAAGTGCGTTATGCAGAAACAGATCAAATGGGAATTGTCTATCACGCAAATTATCTTGTGTGGATGGAGGTCGGCAGAACGGCCTTGATTAAGGACTTAGGCTTTTTATATAGTGATATGGAAAAAAGAGGCGTTCTGTCTCCAGTCGTTGATATCAATATTTCCTATAAAAAGCCGCTTCATTACGGAGAAACCGCGGTTGTACATACATGGATAGAGGAATATAACGGCTTTAAAACCGTCTATGGTTATCACATTTATAATCCGGCCGATGAGCTTTCCATCAAAGCCACCTCATCTCATATTTGTGTGGATAAAGAAAGCTTTAAGCCAATTCAATTCCGCAAAGCTTTTCCTGATTGGCACACAGCATATGAAAAGGCCAAAAAATAGGGAAGTGAACGGGATATGGCGTTTGGTGTGAAACGGGAGGAACTTAACCGATGGAAACAAGCAGTGAAAAGAGGAGAAATCGCATTTTTAACACATTACTGGCTGGATGACCGATTTCCAGAAGCAAGGACTGTGACAAAAGCCGGCTGTGCAGACATTGATAAGCTGGTTCAGTGGGGAGCGGCGTACGGGTTAAAAAAAGAATGGATCCATAAGAAAAGTGAATTTCCTCACTTTGATCTGCTGGGTGAAACACAAAAATATGTTTTGGAACAAGAAAACCTAACCGATCATCTTATACGATTTCATTTGTAAAAAAAGAACGCACATGATGTGCGTTCTTTTTTATTGGTATTCAAAAACCGGTTCATCAGCGTCTTCTGAATAGCTGACGAGAAGGTCGTGGTTATCAAAGTACCATAAATCACTTTCTTCAATAAAGAAGGTAATGCCATCAGCTTCTGCAGTGACTCCAGCCTCTTGTGGGGCATCTTTCGCTACACCGAGAGAAAAACCCTTTTGAACGTTGCTGCAGCCTCCATAGCGGACGAAAAAGCGAACCTGGTCTCCGCTTTCCAAATCGAGTTCTTCTTTATACCAGTTCAATGCGGCTTCGTTAATTGTCATATTCATAACAGAACACCCCTTTGTTCTTCATTTGAATTTTCTCTATTATAAACGTATTAGGCTATTCTGTGTCAAAAGAGAAGTTTTTTAAGCTTATAACCATTTTACTTTAGGTTCTGTTTTATTGATAATTCGTTTAATGTTCGCCCGGTGTCTGTATATCACAAAAATAGTGAGCAGGGTAACGACAATCAATAAATACGTATCATGGACAAAGAAACTATATATAACAGTATATATCCCTGTTAACATCGATGAGAGAGAAACAAATTTAGTCAAGTATAAAAAGATGAAGAATACCGCAACCATCGTGATAAATAACAGGGGTGCGTAAAATAGCAAAACGCCTCCTGATGTCGCCACGGCTTTACCGCCTTTAAATTTGGCGAAGATGGGAAACACGTGGCCTAAAACCGCAAAGACTCCTGCAAGAAGCGGGTGAATATCAACATGCATGAGAAAAGGCAATGCAGTTGCCAGTGTCCCTTTCAAAATATCTCCGGCTATGACGACCGAACCAGCTTTTACTCCCAATGTACGGAATGCATTGGTAGCGCCTAAGTTGCCGCTTCCGTGCTCCCGAATATCAATTCCCTTGGCAAGCTTGCCCACAATTAAGCCAGATGGAATGCTGCCTATCAAGTAGGCCAAAATAATCAATAAAGCAATTAACATCTACATTTCTCCTTTTTCAAATTCCCTTCTTTTTATTTTAACATGAGATGTCATGATCTGATGATAAGTTTTTTTGTAAAGTTTGCTTACAAATCAAATCAAACATGCATCATATTTTGATTTCTCCTGTTTTGATCGTGTAAAATAAGTGAAAAAGGAGTGACACACGATGCAAAACCCTTCTAAAGCGGAAATTAAAGAGATTCTTCAAAGAAGCAAACGTATAGCGGTAGTAGGGCTTTCAGACCGTCCGGATAGAACGTCACATATGGTTTCAAAAGCAATGCAGGACGCGGGTTATGAAATTATCCCTGTGAACCCGACAATTGATGAGGCGCTAGGTGTCAAAGCCGTTTCATCTTTAAAAGAGATTGAAGGTCCGATTGACATCGTAAATGTATTCCGGCGCTCAGAACAGCTTCCTGGAGTGGCGAAAGAGTTTTTAGAGACAGATACGCCAGTCTTTTGGGCACAGCAAGGGCTAGTTAATGAGGAAGCATACCAGATGCTAAAAGAAAAAGGCAGAACGGTTATCATGGATCTGTGCATAAAAGTGGCACACGCTGTAACAAAATAGGTGCAGAACTGCAAAAATCCTTGTAAATTCAAGGATTTTTGCTTTTTAATTTTAAGATATTGTTTGCGTATTACGGTGAAACAGATACAATAAAGCTTGAACAGCTTTTTTTGAATACCTTGTCCAGCTGGGTTTCGGCCGTTCGATTTGCGAAGGTCTGCTGCTTTATATATAATAAACAAACATACGTTCTTATGGTGTAAAAACAGCACTAGCCGATGTTTTGAGAAGAACTGATTCGTTAGCTCTATGTTGCGATTGCAAACATATTGGTTATAATGAGGAGTCCAAGGCAGTACTGGCTCGAGGCGAGGTTTATAAAAAATATCTTATATACAAATGATGTGTAACACTGAAAAAGAGAAAGACAATGTTAGTTTTTGAAAGGGGTTTGTACGTTTGGCTAGAAAACAGCAATTTGATTACAACGAAGATGCCATACAGGTGCTCGAAGGCCTTGAGGCTGTCAGGAAAAGGCCGGGTATGTATATTGGCTCTACTGACGCGCGGGGTTTGCACCACTTGGTTTATGAAATTGTAGATAACTCTGTCGACGAGGTGCTTGCCGGCCATGGAGATCACATAATCGTCAAAATACATAAAGACAATAGTATTTCTGTACAGGATAGAGGCCGCGGCATGCCGACCGGAATGCATAAGCTCGGCAAACCAACCCCTGAAGTGATTTTAACGGTGCTTCATGCCGGAGGAAAATTCGGCCAAGGCGGCTATAAGACAAGCGGCGGGCTCCACGGAGTTGGTGCATCAGTCGTGAATGCTTTATCTGAATGGCTGACGGTTACCATTGAGCGGGACGGTTTTGTCTATCAGCAGCGATTTGAAAATGGAGGAAAACCGGTTACATCTCTCGAAAAGATCGGCAAAACAAAAAAGACGGGAACTCTTACACACTTTAAGCCAGATCCAACGATGTTCAGCACAACCACTTATAATTTTGAAACGCTCTCTGAGCGCTTAAGAGAGTCTGCGTTTTTGTTAAAAGGACTGAAAATTGAGCTGATTGATGAACGCAATGACCAGCATGAGGTCTTTTATTATGAAAACGGCATAGAAGCGTTTGTTGCTTACTTAAATGAAGAAAAAGACGTCTTGTCTGAAGTGGTCTCGTTTGAGGGTGAGCATCATTCTATAGAAGTGGACTTTGCGTTCCAGTTTAACGATGGTTATTCTGAAAATATTTTGTCGTTTGTTAACAATGTCAGAACAAAAGACGGCGGGACGCATGAGTCAGGTGCAAAAACTGCGATGACGCGTGCTTTTAATGAATATGCGCGAAAAGTGGCTTTGCTGAAAGAAAAGGATAAGAACCTTGAAGGCACCGATATAAGGGAAGGGCTTTCAGCCATTATTTCTGTCCGCATTCCTGAGGAGCTTCTTCAATTTGAGGGACAAACAAAAGGAAAGCTCGGTACCAGTGAAGCAAGATCAGCAGTTGATGCGATTGTTTCAGAGCGGCTTGCTTACTTTTTAGAGGAAAATCGGGACACCGCAACGCTTCTTGTCAAAAAAGCAATCAAGGCGAGCCAGGCGCGCGAAGCGGCACGCAAAGCCCGTGAAGAAGCAAGAAGCGGCAAAAAACGAAAAAAATCAGAAGCGACTTTAAGCGGAAAGCTGACGCCTGCGGGTTCAAGAAACCCGGCAAAAAATGAATTGTATCTCGTTGAGGGAGATTCAGCAGGCGGGTCAGCCAAGCAGGGAAGAGACCGCAGATTCCAAGCGGTACTGCCTTTACGCGGTAAAGTCATTAATACAGAAAAAGCTAAACTTGCTGATATCTTTAAAAATGAAGAGATCAATACGATCATTCATGCGATCGGCGGGGGAGTCGGAGCAGATTTCTCAATCGATGACATCAACTACGACAAAATCATCATTATGACCGATGCCGATACTGACGGCGCCCATATTCAAGTGCTGCTTCTTACCTTTTTCTATCGCTATATGAAACCGCTGATTGAGCATGGCAAAGTGTTCATTGCGCTGCCACCTTTATATAAGGTCAGTAAAGGAAGCGGGAAGAAGGAAATCATTGAATATGCATGGTCTGATGAAGAGATGGGTGATGTCCTGAAAAAAGTCGGCAAAGGCTATACTATTCAACGATATAAGGGTCTTGGAGAGATGAACGCAGACCAGCTGTGGGAAACGACGATGAATCCGGAGTCCCGCACACTTGTTAGGGTCAAAATTGACGATGCGGCACGTGTAGAGAGACGTGTGACGACGTTAATGGGAGACAAAGTAGAGCCGCGCAGAAAGTGGATTGAGAAAAACGTCGCTTTCGGCTTAGATGAAGAAAGCAATATTTTAGAAAATGAAAACTTATCGGTCGCTGAGGAGGTTTAATGATTGTCACAGCCAGAATTATTTCATGATTTACCATTAGAAGAGGTGATCGGCGACCGTTTTGGACGCTACAGTAAATATATTATTCAAGACAGGGCGCTGCCCGATGCGAGAGACGGATTAAAGCCGGTACAGCGCAGAATTCTGTATGCAATGCATACAGATGGAAACACGTTTGATAAAAACTTCAGAAAAGCGGCCAAAACGGTCGGTAACGTCATCGGTAACTATCATCCGCACGGTGACAGCTCGGTTTATGAAGCAATGGTGCGGATGAGCCAGGATTGGAAAGTTCGTAATGTGTTAATCGAAATGCATGGAAACAATGGAAGTATCGACGGAGATCCCCCGGCAGCCATGCGTTATACAGAGGCACGATTATCTCCGATAGCGTCTGAGCTTCTTCGGGATATTGACAAAAACACGGTTGAATTTGTGCCGAACTTCGATGACACAAGCAAGGAACCTGTCGTACTCCCGGCGATGTTTCCTAACCTATTGGTCAACGGATCTACCGGGATTTCAGCAGGATACGCGACCGATATTCCCCCTCATCATCTGGGAGAAGTCATTGATGCTGTCATTAAGCGTATTCAAATGCCTTCTTGCTCTGTTGATGAACTCATGGAAGTCATTAAAGGGCCTGATTTTCCGACAGGCGGTATTATTCAGGGCGTTGACGGGATAAGAAAAGCTTACGAAACCGGAAAAGGAAAAATCATTATCCGCGGAAAGGCTGAAATTGAAACAATTAGAGGCGGACGAGAACAAATTGTCATTACTGAAATTCCATTTGAAGTAAATAAAGCAAACCTTGTAAAAAAAATGGACGAGTTCCGTATTGATAAAAAGGTTGAAGGCATCTCAGAGGTTCGTGATGAAACGGATCGAACAGGGCTGAGAGTGGTCATTGAACTGAAAAAAGAAGCTGATGCCAAAGGCATTTTGAATTTCTTATACAAAAACACTGATTTGCAGATCACATATAACTTCAATATGGTGGCTATCCATAACCGCCGTCCGATGCTGATGAGCCTGCCGTCTATTTTGGATGCATATATCGGACACCAAAAGGAAGTTGTCACAAACCGGTCCGTTTACGAGCTTCAAAAAGCAAAAGACAGACATCATATCGTAGAAGGGCTCATGAAAGCTTTGTCTATTTTGGATGAAGTGATTGCAACAATCCGTTCTTCTAGCGATAAACGTGACGCTAAAAACAATTTGATCGCGAAATATGAATTTACGGAGCCTCAGGCTGAAGCCATCGTGTCATTGCAGCTATATCGTTTAACCAATACAGATATTACAGCGCTTAAGGAAGAGGCAGAAGAGCTCGGTAAAAAAATTGAAGAGCTCGAATCTATTCTGAGCAATGATAAAAAACTGCTAAAAGTGATTACAAACAGCTTAAAAGCATTGAAAAAGAAATATGTAGATACGAGACGCTCCGTGATTGAAGAAAAAATTGAAGAAATTAAAATCAATCTCGAAGTCATGGTGGCATCTGAGGATGTATATGTAACCGTTACGAAGGATGGTTACCTAAAACGGACGAGCCAGCGCTCATTTGCCGCTTCCAACGGTCAGGACTTCGGAATGAAAGATACGGACAGGATGCTGCATCAGTTTGAAATGAATACGACAGACGTGCTGCTGCTCTTTACGAACAAAGGAAGCTACATCTATTGTCCTGTTCACCAGCTGCCTGATATCAGATGGAAGGACATGGGCCAGCATTTTTCAAATCTGATCACTATTGACCGTGATGAAACGATTGTAAAGGCCATACCGATAAAAGAATTTGATCCGTCGGCATATCTTCTATTCTTTACGAAAAACGGGATGGTGAAAAAGACAGAGCTCACCCATTATAAAGCACAGCGTTATTCTAAGGCGCTTGTGGCCTTAAATCTGAAGGGTGAAGATGAACTGATTGATGTACATGTAACAAATGGGGAAAGCCAGATCTTTATGGCCACTCACTTAGGGTACGGCCTATGGTTTGGAGAAGACGAAGTGAATATAGTTGGCGCGCGTGCGGCAGGTGTCAAAGGGATTAACTTAAAAGAAGATGACTTTGTTGTCTCCGGTGAGATCCTTCAGCAATCTGATTCAATTGTCTTGTTCACACAGCGGGGAGCGGTAAAACGCATGAGTCTTTCTGAGTTCGAGAAGACATCCCGTGCAAAACGCGGTGTCGTAATGCTAAGGGAACTGAAAAAGAATCCTCACCGAGTTGTAGCACTGTTCGCTTGCGGTCTTGAACAGCGACTAATGGCAGAAACAGAAAAAGGCGACAGAAAAGAACTGCAGGCAAAAGAGTTGCGGACAAACGACAGATACAGCAATGGCTCTTTCTTTTTTGATGAAGAGGAATCAGGCAAGGTTACAGCTGTTTGGCGCCTTCATACAGAACAATAATAAAAAACCCGCTCATACTATATGAGCGGGTTTCGTTTGTTTTTTATCAGCTTTCATGATTGGTGAATAGATCTGTTACCGCATGAATGACTTCAATTCCCTGCCATACAAATAAATTCAGCGCTGTGAAAGAAAATAAGCCTAAAATCACCATTCTTAAGATAAACAACATGTTAAACAGCCTCCTCATATTTTCGTTACATAATCGGGTGATGTTGAACATGAAGTTTGCCGAAATAAGACGATTGATAAAATTTGGCCAGTATAAAGCTTTTTTTTCGCTGACGTCGGCGGGAGTATCCCGTACTTTTGCTTTCAGCGGTCAGAAGCAGAACAGCCATTGCCCATAAAGCGGTCAGCGTAAATGCCCCTGTGATGGATTTCTTCTCATCATCAGCATTTTGGCCGGCTTTCATTTCATGCATTTCCTGCTGGTCGGCTACGGCTTTATAATGATGGCCGATATCAAAGGCGTGGGGAATTGAGAACAAATGAAAACTGGCAATCGCCAAGAATAAGATGGATGCTTTCAATATCGTTACTTTTTTCAAATGATCTCCCCCTCCTTTAATATTACTGAATATTTTTATAATAATACCCCAATCCATCCTAAAAGTAAACTTGATTTATTAAATTTAAAAATAAATTTAACTTTGTTAAGTATATATCTTTTTGCTTATTTTTGAAAGAGAAAACTTCTTTTATTAGCGTATGTATACCCGGTTTATGGTGTGAATAAAAACATATTTTAAATGATATGTTTGTTGTTTAGGGTTTATTACTTTATTTATGTGCTAAATCAAAGAGAAAGGCAAGAAATGATTACATTGTTAATAGGGCACTCTTTTTTAAAAGCCAGCTTGCAAGGAATGTTTTTATTCGTAGAAAAATAATAGAGAAGGGGTCGACAGAGTAACATCTGGCTATGACAATATTCTTCTCGAAAAAACTTCCTAATTCGTCATATTGTGATATAATAAAACTCGTTATGTTAAAAAATCTAACATCAAAATCGAATTCGTATTGAATTGATGAAAACGGGAGGTAAATATGGAGTCTTTTTTCAATAGTTTGATTAATATTCCAAGTGATTTCATCTGGAAATACCTATTTTATATTTTAATAGGGCTTGGATTATTTTTTACCATACGTTTTGGTTTTATCCAATTCCGTTATTTTATTGAAATGTTCAGAATAGTAGGGGAGAAGCCGGAAGGAAATAAAGGTGTTTCATCTATGCAGGCATTCTTTATTTCGGCCGCATCCCGAGTCGGCACAGGGAATTTGACTGGTGTAGCCTTAGCAATTGCGACAGGCGGACCAGGCGCTGTATTTTGGATGTGGGTAGTGGCTGCAGTAGGTATGGCTTCAAGCTTTGTTGAGAGTACGTTAGCGCAGCTTTATAAGGTGAGAGACGGGGAGGATTTCCGCGGAGGGCCGGCCTACTATATTCAAAAGGGTCTTGGTGCCAGATGGCTTGGCATCGTTTTTGCAATCTTAATTACCGTCTCATTCGGCTTGATTTTTAACGCTGTTCAAACAAATACAATTGCTGGAGCATTGGATGGCGCATTCCATGTGAATAAAATAGTTGTAGCCATAGTTCTGGCGGTTTTAACTGCGTTTATCATTTTCGGCGGTTTAAAACGTGTTGTCGCTGTTTCACAGTTAATTGTGCCGGTTATGGCAGGCATTTATATCCTTATCGCTTTATTTGTTGTCATCACGAATATTACGGCTTTCCCTGGCGTTATCGCTACAATCGTTAAAAATGCTTTAGGTTTTGAACAAGTCGTCGGCGGCGGAATAGGCGGCATCATCGTTATCGGTGCGCAGCGCGGACTGTTTTCAAACGAAGCAGGAATGGGGAGCGCACCAAACGCGGCTGCGACGGCTCATGTATCCCATCCGGCAAAGCAAGGCTTTATTCAAACATTAGGCGTATTTTTCGATACATTTATCATATGTACGTCCACAGCATTTATTATTTTACTGTACAGTGTAACACCAAAAGGCGACGGCATTCAAGTAACTCAGGCTGCTCTTAACCATCACATTGGAGGCTGGGCGCCGACTTTCATCGCAGTCGCAATGTTCTTGTTTGCATTCAGTTCAGTTGTCGGCAACTATTATTATGGCGAGACAAACATTGAATTTATTAAAACAAGCAAAACATGGCTGAACATTTACCGTATCGCTGTAATTGCTATGGTTGTGTATGGATCTTTATCAGGCTTCCAAATCGTTTGGGATATGGCGGACCTCTTTATGGGTATCATGGCGCTGATCAACTTAATTGTGATTACGCTGCTGTCAAACGTTGCTTACAAAGTGTATAAAGATTACGCGAAACAGCGTAAGCAAGGACTTGATCCTGTGTTTAAAGCGAAAAACATCCCGGGGCTGAAAAACGCTGAAACATGGGAAGATGAACAAGAAGCATAATATAAATGTAAAACAAAGCTGCATTCAATAGTTGAATGCAGCTTTTTCATTATTGGAAATAAATTTAATTTTTCGACTCGAAGGAAAAATGACGTGTAAAGTCCCAATTCAGTCCAGTTTTCTTTGTTGTATATGTGTCATGTGTGTCTTATTCAATGGAGATAGAGCAAATTGACAGGCTTTTAAACCTCCCAAAAACAAGAAATTAGGTTGATAGACAATCATGAGAAAGATTTTTACAATGAGTTCGTGCTCATAAGAAGTGAAGAGCCAAAATGATGCGAAGGAGGAAAAGATCAGATATGAAACGGTCAATCTCTATTTTTATTACGTGTTTATTGATTACGTTATTGACAATGAGCGGCATAATGGCTTCGCCGGCATCAGCAGCAGGGACAAAAACGCCAGTAGCCAAGAATGGCCAGCTTAGCATAAAAGGTACACAGCTCGTTAACCGAGACGGTAAAGCGGTACAGCTGAAGGGGATCAGTTCACACGGATTGCAATGGTATGGAGAATATGTCAATAAAGACAGCTTAAAATGGCTGAGGGACGATTGGGGTATAACCGTTTTCCGTGCAGCGATGTATACGGCAGATGGCGGTTATATTGACAACCCGTCCGTGAAAAATAAAGTAAAAGAAGCGGTTGAAGCGGCAAAAGAGCTTGGGATATATGTCATCATTGACTGGCATATCTTAAATGACGGTAATCCAAACCAAAATAAAGAGAAGGCAAAAGAATTCTTCAGGGAAATGTCAAGCCTTTACGGAAACACGCCAAACGTCATTTATGAAATTGCAAACGAACCAAACGGTGATGTGAACTGGAAGCGTGATATTAAACCGTATGCGGAAGAAGTGATTTCCGTTATCCGCAAAAATGATCCAGACAACATCATCATTGTCGGAACCGGTACATGGAGCCAGGATGTAAATGATGCTGCTGATGACCAGCTAAAAGATGCAAACGTTATGTACGCACTTCATTTTTACGCCGGTACTCACGGCCAGTTTTTACGGGATAAAGCAAACTATGCACTCAGCAAAGGAGCACCTATTTTTGTGACAGAATGGGGAACAAGCGACGCGTCTGGCAATGGCGGTGTATTCCTTGATCAATCGAGGGAATGGCTGAAATATCTCGACAGCAAGACCATCAGCTGGGTGAACTGGAATCTTTCTGATAAGCAGGAATCATCCTCAGCTTTAAAGCCGGGGGCATCTAAAACAGGCGGCTGGCGGTTGTCAGATTTATCTGCTTCGGGAACATTCGTTAGAGAAAACATTCTCGGCACCAAAGATTCGACGAAGGACATTCCTGAAACGCCAGCAAAAGATAAACCCACACAGGAAAACGGTCTTTCTGTACAATACAGAGCAGGGGATGGGAGTATGAACAGCAACCAAATCCGTCCGCAGCTTCAAATAAAAAATAACGGCAATACCACGGTTGATTTAAAAGATGTCACTGCCCGTTACTGGTATAAAACGAAAAACAAAGGCCAAAACGTTGACTGTGACTACGCGCAGATTGGATGCGGCAATGTGACACACAAGTTTGTGACGTTGCATAAACCAAAGCAAGGTGCAGATACCTATCTGGAACTTGGATTTAAAAACGGAACGTTGGCACCGGGAGCAAGCACAGGGAATATTCAGCTTCGTCTTCACAATGATGACTGGAGCAATTATGCACAAAGCGGCGATTATTCCTTTTTCAAATCAAATACGTTTAAAACAACGAAAAAAATCACATTATATGATCAAGGAAAACTGATTTGGGGAACAGAACCAAATTAGTTAAGCTTTTTTTGGCGGACATCAGTAACGATGTCCGTTTTTATCATCTAATAGGAGGTTTGCGTTGTGGATGAAATACTGAAACAGTATATGGTGCTGTACAAAAAAATGAGTAATATGATAAATGGTCCGGACTATCCAGGTAAGGAAAAAGACATCCAGCATCAAAAAGATCAGATCGAAGTTTACGAAAAACAGCTGCAGCAAGGATTTTCTACAGATTATGACTATGATGTGTTTGCTGATTCTGTTATCAAATGCGCATATGGCGATATGACGCTGGAGGATTTAGAAGCAGTTTATTATGGATTGACAACACCATTTTTTTGATTTGTCATTCAGCAGTAAAATTTCAAAATTTCAATTTCTGTCTCACTAACTTAAGTATACTTTGATATTGAGACGGAAATTTATTTATTTCACTTACTTCCTAGAATATATATTATGTAAACTATAAAAGATGAAGATTAAAGCTTTGCTGTTTTTATGTACATCCTTTCTTCTTCCTTCCTGTAATTCAGCAACAAATTAAAAAAGCGATTTCCCAATCGGAAAATCGCCAATTCAGACACTCTATTATTTATGTGTGTCTTTGTGCTCTTAACGATTTACAACAAATGTTGTCACGCTTTGAGCTGGAAGATGGGCCCAAAAATGATTGCCTGATACAGTGAGATTCGTTCCAGGTTGTAGATTGCTACTGCTGCTCGTGATCCATCTAGATACGTTTGAAGCAGATCCATTCTGCAAAACAAAGTTTTGGTTGACTCCTGTGTTGCTTTTATTGATGGCAACAATAACGACCTTGTTGTCACCTTTATAGGCTGACACGTAAACGCTCGCATTAGGGTTTTTCGTTGCATCAATCCTTACATAGCCGGGACGCACAAACTTTGAGAAATGAGCCATATTGTAGCCGCGTTTGCTGATCGTACCATCTTCTTTCATAGGTCCATATGATCTTCGGATGTACCACCATACATAAGCTTGAAAGTCCCCCTCTACCATCGCATTGTGAATATGCTGTGAAACATCCAATGCCTCAGGCCATCGATCCGCCGAGTTGTTATCACTGTTCGGATAGTATACTTCCGTCATCCAAAGGTCCTTCCCCGCTCCTTTTTGTTTGAAAAGAGGATAAGGGAATTGGCTGACCTGGGTGCCGTACAGGTGGGTTCCGAGAATATCCATATTGGCAAGAGCCTGCGGATCGTTCAAAATCGGGTCCGACAAATTCTTCAAGTATTGAAATGACTCAGGCGCAATGACGCGGGCATTGATCGAGCCGGCGTTTTCTCTCATAAAGCGAAGTATTTCTTGCGGCGTCCACCACGTCCACTCGTGAGCGTAATCAGGCTCGTTTTGTACCGAAATCGCGTAAAGATTCACACCATTATTCTTCATGAAGGTAACAAAATCGTTAAGATGCTGCGCGTATGCTGCGTACTTGTTGTATTTCAGCCGTTTAGCCGATGTGTCACCATTACGATTAAAGGTCTCAACCATATCACTTGGAGGATTCCAAGGAGAAGCAAAAACGATTGCTCCATGTTTGACCGCACTCTTTGCAGTCTCCACCTCTTTATACCAATTATTTCGATTTTCATCTACATGAATTCTTAAGATTGAAAATCCTAACTGGTTCTGTCCATTGCCAAAAGCAGTTTCTCTTTGAGCTGCTGTAAGATCCCCAGCCCAAGCCGGATGATTCATCCCTCCAAAACCGCGAATCACTTGTTTCTCTGCAGATACATTAACTGTTACATCACTTGCTGCCAAAACTTCAGTAGCGCCTGGCCCTAACATGACTGACAACATAGTGAAACATACTAATAGTACACAAATTGTTTTTTTTTATGCGTGGAATCATTTATTTCTCTCCTTCGTCATGTGTCTTTTACGGTATTAAAAAATCTGCATGGCATATCCATAATGGCGGGCTGTCCCGGTGCTGGCTCGTACTTCACCCGCCTCGTTTTTAAGCGGCCCATTACGAGTACTATCTTTGCGTAAACTGCCAGTAATCAAAATTAAATAAGTTTCCTGTACCTGTTCCGGTAAATACAAAGAATACTTTGTGCACACCGGTTGCCCCGCTTACTGCAGTTTCTATTTCTCTCCACGTTTGCGCTCCACCTGTGGAAGGTACATTCAGAGTTCCAACAAGCTTACCATCAGCACTATCGAGGCGCACTTCTATTTTCCCGCCTAAAGTGGATGCTACATTTGCTTTAAATGTCCTGGCACCGCCCGCTCCGAAGTCTGCATTTCCTACAGCAATCCAGTCTCCATTTTGAATGCTTGTTACATGCTGATTATTTACTGGCCCGCCGGGTGCTGTGGACTTCTCTGTCAAAATGCGTCCATTCCAAGCAAACGTTTCAGCTTCTACCCGGTTATAAGGATTCAAATTGGAAAGCTGTGTTACACCTGCATAATTTGCTGCTACCTCTTGGATGGATCCATCTGGGTTATGCACCAGCTTATTAATATGGGGAGAACGGTATCCTTTGCCGGCCCCGAACAGAGCGGAACTGACAGTTTGCGCGTGGTACACCACATACCACTCGTTTTTAAAATTGAAAACAGCATGATGGTTGTTTCCGCCGCCTCCGAAAAATGCACCCGGATTTTTCAGGAAGTGCCCTCTATATGTAAAGGGGCCCATGGGACTTGAACTGGTCATGTAGCCGATCTCACCTGGGGGTTTATCGGCCGGGTGCGTGCCGCCGAAATTGATGCAATAGGAATAGTAGTATGTTCCGTTATACTTGTGCAGTCCCGAATCTTCAAACATGAAAGGCGCATCAATTGTAGATGCACTTCCCTCAACACTCGTCATATCAGGCCCTAATTTTATGACTCTAGCCGTTTTAGGATTGGCCCATTGTCCCTGCGTTGGATTTGAACCGCCAGGAACGCCTCCCCCGGCATACAGGTAACCGGTGCCGTCATCATCTACAAATACTGCCGGATCAAAAAGCCATACAACACCAGACATTCCTGGCGTACTTGGCGTTACGAGCGGTTTTCCGATTGGGTCGGTCCATGGACCAATCGGGCTGTCTGCGGTGAGAACCCCGATACCTCCGCCGCTGTTTGCGAAATAAAGGAAGAATTTATCCTTGCCATTGATTTTTTTAACTGCGATTGACGGTGCCCATGACGACCCTGCCCATTTTGCTATCCCACGGCCTCCATTAGCTCCATTGGCACCTGCTACCGGAATGGCTCCGTGGTCTGTCCAGTTCACCATATCCGCTGAAGATATGACGAATACTCTATTCAAATTGGCAAATGAATTATCTTTAATTGTTCCGTTGCTATTATATTCATAGTCATCACTTGACATATAGATGTAGACTCTTCCGTTATAGGTCAGCGCAACCGGATCCGCTCCCAAATGATGGTCGATAAGCGGGTTTGAATTTCCTATATGTTTTGCAATTGTACTACTGGTGGCAGCATACGCAGACTTTCCAGCTAAGCAGCTCAAAAGTAAAACAAGAATCCATAAACATACGCTACACTTTTTTCTCATCACTTCACATCCTCCTTTTTCCTTAAAATGGGGGATTTTCTTTTGGAATTTGATGACAACAGGTCATGAAGATCGCACGCATAAGGTAGCCGGAAGCTGTTTAGCAATGTTCCCAGTTCTTGTTCTGAAAGCTCATCTTCATGTGTCTCCATTCTCTCCTTTCTTCGAGGAGATCGCACCACTCCTTCAAAATTGTTCAAAAAAATTTCCCCATTCCTAGCGACCATTGTCCAGAAAATGATTGTTCATGGCCTCCCACTAATCACATTGAACGGAGATTACATCATTATCCAAGATATTCCTTTATATAACATCCTACATCATTAAAAAAATTGTGTATAGAAACTTTTGGAGGAGTTAGTGTTCGATTCTACAAAGGAACTGGATACATTTATTCATTGATAAGATGGGGCTCACTCCGTTTATATTTGTATGTTTTCAGACACAAAAAACAGCCGTTCAATGCGGCTGTTTTTTTAAAGAGTATAAGAACTATTGAGCGGTATACCCGCTTTTTCATGTTTTGTTCATATTTTATTAATTGTTTATTCAACACTGTCCGCTATAGTAATCCATATCAACAAATATGACTGCCACTCGCATCTTTTATGAAGGGAGGTTCGTTACGCTGAAAGAAAAAATAAAGACCTTAGGCCGTTTTTGCACCGTAGGCGTCGGCAATACGCTGATAGATTTTGGTGTCTTCTTTCTTCTTACCGCTTGTCATGTCTCTTATCTGCCGGCGCAGATCTGCTCCTATACTGCAGGTATCGTCAACAGCTATGTGTGGAACCGGAATTGGACGTTTTGTGTGAAACGTAAGGCTGACGGGAAAGAGATCGTGCGTTTTCTCATGATTAATATTGCCGCGTCAGGGATCACCTTTTTGCTGCTTTATTTGTTTCAAAATTGCGGCTGCTCGCTTTTGGTGAGTAAGCTCGCCGCCACTATCGGCGGAATGATGATGAATTTTATCGGAAACCGAATCTGGGTATTTGGAGATTCGCTGAAAAACATACAGGATCAGGAGTGAAGATGAATGAGAAAAAAAGTGAGAAAAGCGGTTATACCCGCAGCGGGTTTAGGAACGAGATTTCTGCCGGCGACAAAGGCGCAGCCTAAAGAAATGCTCCCAATCGTCGACAAACCAGCAATCCAATATATTGTAGAAGAGGCCGCAGAGTCAGGAATTGAAGATATACTGATTATTACAGGGAGAAACAAACGCTCGATTGAAGATCATTTTGATCGGTCGGCGGAATTGGAATTCAATCTCCGGGAAAAAGGCAAGACGGAGACACTTAAGGAAATGCAGCAGATTGCCGATTTGGCCAACATTCATTACATCCGCCAGAAAGAACCGCTCGGATTAGGCCATGCGGTGCTGTGTGCGGAGCATTTTATCGGAGATGAGCCTTTTGCCGTTCTCTTAGGTGATGATATTATGGTGTCTGAAACACCGGCTCTTCGGCAATTAATGGATGTATATGACGTTTATGGCACAGAGGTTGTCGGTGTACAGTCAGTTCTCCCTGAGGATGTCAGCAAATATGGTATTATAAATACATCAGGGTCTCAAGGGCATGTATACGAAGTGAACGATTTAGTGGAAAAGCCTTCTCCTGAAGAAGCACCTTCGGAAATCGCAGTAATGGGACGTTATGTGCTGAATTCTTCGATCTTCTCCGTTTTGAAGACAATTGGCAGAGGCGCGGGCAACGAAATTCAGCTGACAGATGCGCTTCGTGAGGTTTGCCGTAAGGAGCCGATCCACGCCCGGCTGCTGGAAGGAAATCGATATGACATTGGCGATAAGCTAGGCTGTTTTAAAGCGAGCACCGAAATCGGCTTAATGCGTTCCGAAATGAGATCTCAGCTTTTGGCCTATTTAGAAGATGTGATCAAACGGGAAACGAAAGAAATGCTGCGGTAAAAAAATTGTAACCATCTTGCTCGTCAATCAGTCATATAATAGTGAAAAAGATTAGGACAGGTTGTGAAGAATGTGGGCAGTTTGATAAGCGAAATTTTAACATGGCTGACGAACATGGGATATGCGGGTATTGCGATTGGGTTAATGATCGAAATCATTCCGAGTGAGATTGTATTAGCTTATGGCGGCTATATGGTATCGGAAGGCACGATTGGATTTATTGGCGCAATTATTGCGGGTGTTATCGGGGGCACCATTGCCCAGATCTTTATTTACTGGATCGGCCGCTATGGCGGCAGGCCATTTCTGGACAAATACGGGAAGTATTTATTGATTAAAAAGCATCATATCGACATGTCGGAAAACTGGTTTCAGAAATACGGCGCCGGAGTTGTCTTCTCGGCTCGTTTTATACCGGTTGTCAGACATGCCATATCCATTCCGGCAGGTATTGCCAGAATGCCTTTTCTCAAATTTGTGGTACTGACTGTGCTTGCTATCATTCCATGGTCTATTCTGTTTGTTTATTTAGGCATACAGCTAGGAAGCCAGTGGGATGATGTTGAGAATATAGCAGGCACTTATACAACACCGATTATGATATTGGCTGTTGTCGTGATAGCCCTTTATT
The DNA here is from genome assembly GCF_038050295.1 of Bacillus sp. FSL R5-0603. Classification (NCBI taxonomy): domain Bacteria; kingdom Bacillati; phylum Bacillota; class Bacilli; order Caryophanales; family Bacillaceae; genus Bacillus; species Bacillus sp. FSL R5-0603. Next base: position 1,846,568 of record NZ_JBBOYP010000001.1, read on the forward strand.
TTGTGATTAAGAAACGTACAGCCATATTTAAACGATAGCTAGCGGATATGCATAGGGGTGACTGACGCTCCCCTATGCATATTTTTTTACTTCCGATGTTGATTTGCCAGCTTCAGATTCTCCGCTAAAAATGCGACAAACACTTCATCCCGCACGAGCGATGCGGCATAATTTCTCTTAATAAACCATTCTGCCTCTTCAAACGCTGCGAATGTTTCGTCTTGGGTTTCTCCGTTAATTTGAATATTCCATTCGTTGTCTAAAGGGAAAAGAAAAAATCTCATTTGTGCGCGATTTTCATATAATGATCCATTCGCAGATCCCTTTAGATTATAGATGTTACGGAAGGCATCCGGCCGTACAGGATCAATACGGAAAGCTTCAGCTACAAACAACTCGTATACTTCATCGGTTATTGAACAGCCGGACGCTTTTGCATGCCCTCCGCCGCCATATCGGCCGGCGATTTCTGACACATCGATGTAATCATGAATGGTGCGGAGACTGACTCGTTTTGACCCCATGCTCAAAATCGCAATGTAATCGAGGTGCGGGTTATCTTTCCCTAGCCTGTTTCCCAGTTCTGAATGGTACGATTCAGCGTGAACGATGCCTACACAGTGTTCGTGAACAAAGGTTTGTACCATTTCCCTTTTCTTTCTGCGGAGGTAGCGCTCGATTTTTTCGTCTTCTAAATCAAGCAGTTTTTCTTCAAAATCATCGAAGAAAAATTCGTCATGCGCGGAAAGGCGCTGGATCATTTTTGCTTCAAATTCATCGATTGACAGCAAAAAGAAAAGATCATTAAGCCGCTTTGCCTGTTTTTGATCGTGCCGCTCCCACTCCCATGTATCGTATTGGCGGACGAGCTCTGTGAATTGATCTAAGGCATTTGTCGGTTTCATGAAACCATTTTCAACGAGATAGCCATATAAAAGCGATGTCGCGGATGTAAGCCTTCCATCATCGTATTCCACCTGGACAAATCCCCATTCATGCTCATTCAAATGAAGGGCTGTTTTATGATGGTCAATGAGCTTCACTTTGCCCCCTGCATGAACATACTCATTCAATCTCTCTTCGTTTTCTTCATTGACGGCGAGATCGGTGATGAATAACGCGTCCTGTCTGTTGCTCTCCTTCGCTTTTTCTAAAAAGTACTGCACCTGTGCGTTTAAGCCGTTGACAGAGTTATACCGGACCTCTACGTCTTTTCCGAATGCCAATTTTGCTACGATTCCGCACCCTACTCCGTCCAAGTCGTTATGTGAATATAAATGATACATAATGTAGGCCCCTTTTTATGATAAACTGAAAATTGCCGCTAGAGGTGCGGCAGCCTTTATTTACTATTCTAAAAAACCAAGCGTTTTATGCAAAGGTAATTAGTTGACATAATGTTGTTATTGTAAATATATAAAGGAGCGCTTTTTACGCTCCTAAGTTCTTGCTTTTACACCGGATAAACCGGATGCTTTCGATTGGTAAATGTCATTTCCTTTGTCATGTATGCCTTGAGCCGTTTGGCCAGCTCATCACGCAGTGAATTGGCTGGGATAACAGCATCAATGATCATTTCTGAAGCCAGACGGTAGATATTGATGTCCTCTTTGTATTCCTCCCGTTTGCTGCTGATAAATGCGGCTCTCTCTTCTTCTGGCAGCTCGGCGATTTTTTTAGCGTAGACAGCGTTTACAGCTGCCTCAGGGCCCATGACGGCGATTTGGGCGGTTGGGAGCGCTAGACAGCAATCCGGTTCAAATGCCGGCCCTGCCATTGCATACAACCCCGCCCCGTAAGCTTTTCGGACAATGACAGAGAGTTTTGGAACAGTTGCCTCCGACATCGCAGAAATCATTTTTGCTCCGTGTCTGATAATCCCAGCCTGTTCTACTTTTGTGCCAATCATAAAACCGGGGATATCCGCTAAGAACAGCAATGGGATATGAAAAGCGTCACATAAGGTAATAAACTTAGCCGCTTTGTCTGCTGAATCGTGGAATAAGACGCCTCCTTTTACCTTCGGCTGGTTTGCAACAATGCCGACAGGCTGTCCGTTTATTCGTGCGAGGCCCGTCAATAATTCCGGTGCAAATAAGGCTTTGATCTCAAAAAATGAGTCTTCATCTATGACCCGCTCAATCAGCTCATGCATATCAAAAGGTGCGTTTTGATTTTGCGGAATGACGTCGACAAGCGGAGTGTCGAAGTGTTTTGGCGGGCGTTTCTCATGAATGGGCGCTTTTTCTTTAAAATTTGCCGGAAAGTAAGACAAATAAGCCCGCGCCAGCTGTATGGCTTCTTCTTCAGTTTCTGCAAGAATATCTCCGCAGCCGGAGATTGAGCAATGCATACGGGCGCCACCCATTTCTTCAAGAGATACTTTTTCGCCAATAACCATTTCCGCCATCCTTGGCGAGCCTAAATACATGGAGGCGTTACCGTCTACCATAACGACGATATCACAGAAGGCCGGAATATAAGCGCCACCTGCTGCAGATGGTCCGAAAAGCAGACAGATTTGCGGAATGCGTCCTGATAATTTGACTTGATTGTAAAAAATTCTTCCTGCACCGCGTCTCCCTGGAAAGACATTGATTTGGTCGGTAATTCGGGCGCCTGCCGAATCGACTAAATAAATGAGCGGACAGTTTAATTTTTCGGCGGTTTCTTGAATTCTGATGATTTTTTCAACTGTTTTTGCTCCCCATGACCCCGCTTTCACTGTTGAATCATTCGCCATGACGCAAACGGTTTGGCCGCCGATTTTGCCGATAGCGGTTACAACTCCGTCAGCGGGAAGCCCGTCTGACATACATTCCGCAAAAAAAGCGTCTTCTAGCTCAATGTCATCGTCAAAGAGAAGGGAAAGCCGCTCTCTGACAAAGAGCTTGCCTTTTTCCCGATTGCTTTGATGATACTTTTCCGCTCCGCCTTTTCGAATCCGTTCAACCCGTTCTGTTCGTTCCTTTTCATAATCCATGAGCATTGCCTCCCTTTTATATTCCCTTGTATACGGCCCGTCTTTTTTCTTGAAAGGCCTGAAGCCCTTCTCTCCTGTCTTTTGTCGGGATGGTTTGTTCATACGCTTTTTGTTCAATCGCAAGGCCTGTAGCGAGATCTGTCTCCAATCCTTTATTGATTGCAAATTTAGCCTGACGGACAGCGATCGGCCCGTTGGCAGAAATGGCTGCGGCCAGTTCCTCTGCTTTTGGCATAAGGTCACAAGGAGCCGTGACATGCTCTACAAGGCCTATTTCTTTTGCTTCGTGTGCGGTCACGCGTCTGCCTGTATAAATGAATTCTTTTGCTTTTCCTCTGCCAATCAGCCGGGGCAGCCTTTGGGTCCCTCCAGCGCCCGGGATAATAGCTAACCCTGTTTCCGGAAGTCCCAGCACAGCTGCTTCAGTTGCGATTCGAAGGTCGCATGCCAATGCCAATTCTAGTCCGCCGCCTAATGCGCTTCCATTTATCGCAGCTATGACCGGCTGCGGCAAGGCATCAAGTAAAGCCGCCGTTCTTTGAATGAGAGATACACTTTCCAGAACCTGATCTTCTTTCAGTTTTATCCGTTCCTTCAGGTCTGCTCCTGCACAAAACGCTTTTTCACCGGTGCCTGTGAGGATGACGCAGCGGATGTTTGAATTGAATTCAATTTCCTGAAGAATCATTTGCAGGTTTCTAAGCATTTCCGCTGAAAGAGCATTTGCTGCCTGAGGCCTGTTTAAGGTGATCAACGCAATATGTTCATTTTTAACAGTAAAAAGAATAGATTCTCCCATTGTATGCGTCCTCCCTTTTATCAAGATGATTTAAACACCTGTAAATTTCTGCTCGGCAGCGGTTTGCCCATTTTTTCTTCTATCCATTTGGCCGCAGATAGCAGTTTTTCTAGCTTTACATTTGTTTTGATATCCATCTGTTCAAGCATGTACACGATATCCTCAGTTGCGGCGTTTCCTGATGAACCTGGCGCATATGGGCATCCACCAAGCCCGCCTGCCGAGCCGTCGAACACCGTGATGCCCATTTGGAGTGCTGTGACCATGTTGGCAAGAGCGGTTCCTCTCGTATCATGAAAATGCAGGGCAATTTGATTAGCCGGGAATCGTGCCAAAAGAGCTTCAAGTACAGTTTCCACTTGGGCGGGATTAGCCGCTCCAATCGTATCTCCAAGCGACAATTCAGAAATCCCAAATTCAAATAGAGCTTCTGAAAGGCGAATGACTTGTTCAATGGGGACATCTTTTTCGTACGGACAGCCGAAAACAGTCGAGAGGTAGGCTCTTGTTGTGAGGTTTGCTTTTTGTGCGTCGTTGTTTACTTGTTTGAGTATATGAAGGGATTCAGAAGTGGATTTATTGATGTTTTTTCTGTTGTGCGTCTCGCTGGCGGACATAAAAACGCAAGCCTCGTTAATGCCTCCTTCAAGCGCATTCTCCAGTCCTCTTTGATTCGGGACAAGTGCCGCGTACGTTACCCCTTTTAAACGGTCGATGCCTTTTGCTACGTCGATAGCATCTCGAAGCGCCGGAATCCATTTCGGGTGAACGAAGGATGTGATTTCAATATACGAAAGCCCTGTCCGGGAAAGCTGGTTGATCCAGGTTATTTTATCCTCTGTTGCGATCCATACGGGCTCGTTTTGTAAGCCGTCACGCGGGCCGACTTCTTTGATTGTCACTTTTTTAGGATATGACATGGTCTTCCTCCAAATTATTGAGTGGAATCGCTCAGTTCGAGCAGTACGTCTCCTTCATTTACAAAGTCGCCTTCATTTTTTTTGACTTCTTTTACGATTCCGCTTCTATCTGCAACGATCGGGATTTCCATTTTCATCGATTCCAAAATGGCTACCTCCTGGCCCTTTTCGATTTGGTCGCCGGCTTTGACGTGGACTTTCCACAGGTTTCCTGCCATTTGTATGCTAACCGTCATGACAACTGCCTCCTTTATAGGTGTTGTTTCAAAAAGTCAGTCGTGACATCCCCTTCTTTAAATGCCTTTGTTGCCGCAGCCTGTATGAGAAGCGGAAGATTTGTTTTGATTCCCTCTACACGATAGTCGCGGAGCGCTGTCTCCAGTTTTTCAATTGCTTCTGTTCTGGTTTGGCCTTTGACAATCATCTTAGCGATCATCGGGTCATAAAAAGGGGTAACGGTGATGTCTTTTGCTACCGCACATTCGTGTCTGACTCCTTTTTGGTCAGGAAGTGAAAACGCAGTGATCGTACCCGGTGACGGGAAGAAGGTCTTGGGATCTTCCGCGTATATTCGAACCTCTATCGCATGCCCGTTCCGTTGGATGTCTTTTTGGGAGAATGTGAGTGTATGGCCCGCAGCAATCCGCAGCTGCTGCTCAACTAAGTCCAGGCCTGTTATTTCTTCAGTCACGGGGTGTTCAACTTGCAGTCTCGTATTCATTTCGAGGAAATAAAAATTTTGCTTCTGGTCAACTATAAATTCGATGGTGCCTGCGTTCGTATAGCCAATTGCCTTCGCTGCTTTTACCGCTGTTTGCCCGATCTTCATTCTTAGTTCATCGTCTACAAATGGAGACGGTGCTTCTTCAATGACTTTTTGGTGGCGCCTCTGAACAGAGCAATCACGTTCAAACAGATGTACTGTATGGCCGTGTTGATCGGCCAAAAGCTGAACCTCGATGTGACGCGCATGTTCAATAACTTTTTCTATATACATCGACCCGTCACCGAAAAAATCTGATGCGCGCTTTTTGTTCCCCTCGTACGCTTTTTTTAATGCTTCTTCATTTTCAACACGCTGCATTCCGATGCCCCCTCCGCCCGCTGAAGCTTTCAGCATGACAGGATAGCCGATTTGACCTGCGGTGCGGCAGGCTGCCTCTATATCTCCGAGGGATTCAGAAACGCCCGGCACCACAGGAACACCTGCAGCCTCCATTGCTTTTCGCGCTTCAATTTTGCTGCCCATCTTTGCGATGATATCAGGGGAAGGTCCGATAAACACGATGTTTTCTTGCTTGCAGCGTTCAGCGAATCGGCTGTTTTCTGATAACAATCCATATCCAGGGTGGATCGCGTCGGCATTTGCTTTTTTCGCCGTCTTTATGATTCTCTCTATATTTAAATAACTTTCACTGACTCTCGATTCCCCGATCAAATAAGCCTCTGTAGCGGCTTTTGTATGGAGCGTGTCCTTGTCTGCTTCTGAATAAACCGCGACCGTTTTAATGCCGAGACGGCTGCATGTTCGGATAATTCTCATTGCAATTTCTCCGCGGTTGGCGATCAGTACTTTTGTAAACATGATTTCACCTCATTGACTTGATGATAGGTTGAACATTTCAATCGTTTTTTCTCGCAGTTTATATTTTTGAATTTTGCCTGAGGCCGTCATCGGATAGTCATCCGTAAAAATAACATAACGCGGAATTTTGTGGCGGGCGATTTTCCCTTTGCAATAGTCTTTAAGCCCATCAGGTGAAACGCTTTTACCGTCTTTCAGTTTAATCCAGGCTGCAGCTTCCTCCCCGAATTTGGCGTCAGGCACACCAACGACCTGTACATCTAAAACAGCGGGATGCCGGTATAAAAATTCTTCAATTTCCCGCGGATAAATGTTCTCGCCGCCTCTGATGAGCATATCTTTTAATCTTCCGGTGATGCGGCAGTACCCGTCTTCATCCATGACAGCAAGATCTCCGGTAAACAGCCATCCGTCATGATTGATTGCTTTTCTGGTCGCTTCTTTGTCTTTATAATAGCCTTTCATGACGTGATAGCCACGGGTGCACAGCTCTCCCTGCATGCCTCTTTGAATTTCTTGACATGTCCCGGGTTCTACAATTTTCACTTCAGTATGTGGCAGGGCACGGCCGGTTGTTTCGACTCTTCTTATGAAGGAATCATTTGCTCTCGTTTGCGTAATGACTGGCGAGGCTTCGGTTTGTCCATAGGCGATCGTAATGTCTTTCATGCCCATCCTTTCAATCACAGCTTTCATCACTTCACTTGGGCAGGGAGAGCCGGCCATGATTCCTGTTCGGAGCGTCGATAGATCATATGCATCAAAATCCGGATGATGCAGCTCGGCGATAAACATGGTAGGCACACCATGGAGCGCTGTGCATTTCTCTTTTTCTACCGTTTTAAGGACGGTAACGGGATCAAATTCTTGCACGGGTATCATGGCTGCCCCGACGGATACACATGCCAAAACCCCAAGCACGCATCCAAAGCAGTGAAAAAACGGAACCGGGATGCACATGCGGTCTTGAGAGGTTAAAACCATACATTCAGCGATATTGGCAGCGTTATTGATGACATTAAAATGGGTCAGCATCACGCCTTTCGGAAACCCTGTCGTTCCTGATGTGTATTGCATATTAATCACATCGTCTTTATCCAGGCTGTTCATTCTTTCTTCCAGCTCAGCATCTGTCACTGTTTTCGCCAATATCGTTGTATCGTCCCAATGATACATGCCAGGCAACCGTTTATTGCCAATATAGATCAGCGTTTTTAAAAAGGGATAACGTTCAGATTTCAGTTGGCCGGGCTTTGCTTCTTGCAGTTCTGGAATTAAACTGTTCACGATGTCTGGATAAGAAGTGCCCCTGTATGAATCCATGATAATAAGCGCGGCGGCATCCGATTGCTTTAACAAGTAGTCCAGTTCGTGTGCTTGATAATTGGTATTGACGGTTACGAGCACGGCTCCGATCTTCGCAGTTGCGAACTGGACGGCAAGCCATTCAGGGATATTAGAAGCCCATATGGCGACGTGGTCTCCTTTTCCAATCCCCATCCGCATAAGACCTTTAGCGGTTTGACGGCACAGACTGTCAAATTGAGCATACGTATAGCGGATATTTCGGTCTGGATACACAACAGCGTCTCGATCAGGATACGCATCAGCTGTTTGTTCCAGCAGCCTGCCGATTGTGGAATGGATGAGTTCAGCCATTCATTGTTCCTCCTTTCTTAATGATAGGAAAGCGTTTACATTTTTATTTTAAAAGCTGTCTGGCGATCACGAGACGCTGAATTTCAGATGTGCCTTCACCGATTTCCATTAATTTTGCGTCCCGCAGCATCCGTTCCACCCCATACTCTTTCATATAGCCTGAACCTCCATGGATTTGAATGGCTTGATTGCAAGCTCTTGTCGCCATTTCAGATGCGAATAGCTTGGCGTACGCCGCTTCTTTGGTGAACGGGTGGTTATGGTCTTTCAGCCAGGCGGCTTTTAACACCATTTGCCGTGCCAGATCAATTTCCATCGCCATGTCAGCAAGCTTAAATTGAATCGCTTGAAAGGAAGAAATCGGCTGTCCAAACTGCTTTCGTTCTTTCGCATATGCCAATGATGCGTCAAGGGCCGCTTGGGCAATGCCGACTGCAAGAGCAGCGATGGAGATTCGCCCTCCGTCCAGCGTATATAGAAACTGTTTAAACCCTTTTGTTGGATCGCCAAGTAAGTTGGCCGCAGGCACTCTTACATCCTCAAGCAAAATTTCCGCTGTATTCGAACCGCGGACGCCCATTTTATCGTACGGGCTCGTAATCGTAAGTCCTGGTGTGTCAGTTGGCACGATTAATGCGGAGATGATGTTTTTTCCGTCTTTGTTTTTGCCTGTTACGGCGGTTACAATAACTGTGCGTGCGTAGCTTGCATTAGTGATCCAGCACTTTTCGCCGTTGATTACATACTCGTCACCATTTGAAATCGCTTTTGTTTGAGTGCCTCCTGCATCTGAGCCGGCATTTGGCTCCGTCAGGCCGAATGATCCGAGTGCTGTGCCTGAAGCCAGCGGCGTCAAATGCGTCTGTTTTTGCTCTTCTGTTCCGAAGTAGTAAAGAGGGCTTGCGCCTAGCGAGACCGCTGCAGCATAGCTTAATCCAGTACTGCCGCAGGCTTTGCCGACTTCTTCAACCGCTAAGGCATATGAAATCGTATCACCGCCAGATCCGCCGTATTCTTCTGGAAATGGAATACCCATCAGACCGAGTTCACCCATTTTTTTAAATGTTTGCATCGGGAACTCGCCTGTTTGATCTACATGTTCAGCGTGAGGAGCAATTTCTTTTTTCGCAAAATCTTTTACCATTTCACGCACCATTTGTTGTTCTTTTGTCAGCTCAAAATTCACATCGTTTCCTCCTTCACATCTTTGTAACATCCTATTAGGCGAGTTCTATAATCATTCCCTGACAAGAAAAGTCTGAAAATTAAAACTGAATCATTTTTTTGATAATTTCAGCGGAATGAGCAAATACATGCAGTAGGCGCATACCATCCATATCTCAAACGCAATAACTTGGCCCTTTGATAAAGCCGGGAAGATGATAGAGAAAGAACACAAGGCATAAAACAAGAGCGGTGCCCGCTTCCAAGAGAAGAAAGTTCGTCAAAAAGGCTTCTTCAGCCGGATCAGTCAACACAGCATCTCCGGACAGCACAAAAAATAATGTGGCACCTAACCAGACTAGAAATGAAAACGTAAAACACGTCCTGTACGTGTTTCTCTTCGATTTTATTTAGTACTAGTTTCTCAGATTCCAATAATGGAAAATGTCCAAACACCGCCTACAGCGGTTTACCATCGTTTCCTGTCTCCAAAATCACTTTTAAAAAAAGACGACTTAGAAAGCCGTCCTTCTCATTTCTTATTTTGTTGTTCGTTTGGAAGCCTTGCTTTCGTTATGAAGCCGGTCTGCTGAAGTGACATAATACGTATATTTCTTGTTAGGATCTGCCGTGTTATCTAAGAAGGTTTGCTGCTCATGTGTTTTTCTTTGCGTTGCCAGCAATGTTCTCTGCTTTTTCCCTTCGGCTCTGTATATCGCATAATAGGCTGTTTCTTTCGTTTTTTGATTTGATGGGTGATCTTTAATCTGCAGAAGATTGCCGTTTTTGTCTTCGGTGACTTTCGTAAGCTTCGGTTTTTTTGGGGCGGTATTGTCAAGCCAAGGCATTTGCGGAACCAGTGCCGGCTTGCTGTAAAGATCGGTGCTGAGCCTGTCTTTGATGCCAAGCGGATTTTTGTTGAGGTCCTTGAGGCTGAAATGCATGCTTCCTTTCACCAGTTCAAGCTGGCGGTTCAAAGTGATTTGCCGCACATATTCCTCAGGATCGGACCAAAGCGGATCAAAATTGTTATTGATTTTATATGCTGCCTGGCCAATATATAAGTGAACAGGCCTATTTTTGACTTCATTGCTCCACCAATCAGCCAGCACGTCGTAAGCCGCTGCGTTAAAGCCGATACTCCAATAAATTTGCGGAGCAATATAATCGATGTCGCCTTCTTGGATCCAATGTCTTGTGTCTGCATATAGATCGTCATAATTTCTGACGCCTGCTTTTGTATTCGATCCGGTCGGGTCATCTGCGGCGTTTCTCCATACTCCAAAGGGACTGATGCCGAATTTGACATACGGTTTTGCAGCTTTAATTGTTTGGTTGATTTGTTTGACAAGCTGGTTCACATTGTCCCGCCGCCAGTCATCGATATAAGAAAAAGCGCCTTTTCCGTATTGTTCATACTGTGCTTGATCAGGAAATTCCTGTCCTGCTATTTTATAAGGGTAAAAATAATCATCCATATGAACAGCATCGATATCATAATGTTTTACGACTTCTTCAATGCCTTTGACGATAAAATCTCTCGCTTCTGGAATGCCTGGATGATAATACAGCTGGTTTCCGTAGGCGGCAACCCAATCTGGATGTTTTCTTGCCGGGTGACTCTCAGACAATTTATTAAGATCTGTATGATTCATTGTAATACGGTAAGGGCTAAACCACGCGTGAAATTCCAAATTTCGTTTATGGGTTTCTTCAATCATAAATGCAAGAGGATCATAGCCCGGGTCCTTCCCTTGGACACCGGTTAAGTATTCCGACCAAGGCCCGTAAGCTGACGGATAAAAGGCATCAGCCGTCGGTTTAATCTGAACAATAACGGCATTCATTCCCATTTTCTGCACATCGTCCAGCAGTTTGATATACTCCTGTTTTTGCTCTTTCACAGATAACCCTTTTTTGGACGGCCAATCAATATTTAATACGGAAGCAATCCATACGGCTCTCAGCTCCCTGTCAGACTGCGCATTGGCCATAAACGGAACGGAAATGACAAACGTTCCGATGATCAAGCTGACAAGGAAACGGACAATCGACTTTTGGCAAACCTTCATTCTGTTTCTTCTCCCCCATTACATCACTTTCACTATTCGCTATTACGGTATTCCCGGGCTATAAAAGGGTGATTAACAGAATGTCTATCTCACTAAATAAACGAAAAAAGTCCTAAAGCATGTTGTGAACCGCTTTTAGGACTTTTTATCATTAATCATGGTTTGCAGACTTTTTAACACGTCAATAAGTTTTACGCCGACACCGACAGCCGTTTCAAGGATCGCTTGTGCTCCGGCAATGGCTAAAATAAAGATCAGCGGTATTGCAATACGAGGCAAAAAAAGATAGCCAAGTCCAATCAAGATGGCACACCAAACACCGGCACACCAGTAGCAATTGAGCATGTATCCAAAGTTAGAAGCCGGCACGCTTTTTTCATCTACATGCCCGTTTTGATCAACAATCCTTTTCTTTTTCATAAAAGGTTTTCGGATAAATTCTGTGATTTTGTCGAATACAATCAAATGTGTCAGCCTGTAACTGGCTAGAATCAGCATGATAAACGTAAGAAAAGATAAATGATCCATGACAAGCCTCCAAGAAAAAGGATGATGTTATCATTCCCTAGTGTCATCGATCCATTCTTTGATACAAAAAGAAGCGGACAGAGAATGCCTCTGTCCGCGAATCCGCTCTATTGTTTGTGCGGGATTGCTTTATTTGAAGTGATCTTTTCTAAAATGTCAAGGATGATGTCAGCATTCTTTTCAGCATATGTTCCTTCCAGCATGTCTTTATGAGCGCCAAAACCCGAGTACTCACTATAGTTTCCACAGGCGCCTTCCCATTTCGTTAAGCCTGTATTCTCGCTGGTTTCGGGGTGGATTCCAGCTTCGATGAAATGGATGCTTGCTTTGATGTGCCCTTCATTCAGCAATTGTGCCCAATATGCCTGATAGTTTCTTTTCTTCTTCATCACCTTTTCTCTGACTGCTTCAGGCAGATATGCTGCAGATTCGTCATTCCCGGTATCGATAGGCAAAGGCTGTTCTTTTAGATAAGCGTCCACGATAATGAAGTCGCTGACTTCTAATCCTTTGCGCTCCATAGCCTGTGCCACTTCAAAAGCCAGGTTTCCGCCTGCAGAGTAGCCTAATAAAACGTATGGGCCCTCAGGCTGTATGTCCCTCATGCAATTAACATATTGTTCAATGCGGGTGTCTTGTTCAATAAAGTGAAATCCGTATACGGCTGCCTTCTCATTCAGTAATAAAGCAAGGTCTTTAAAATAAATGCCAAATCCTGATATCGGCGGGAAGCAGAAAAGATTTTGCGCGCCGTACTGGTTCAGTTTGATCACATGCTGTTCATCTGCCGCTGTCAGCTGTTTAGAATAAAGTTTTTCGGCAAGCTGAGCAATTGTCGGATGTTCGAACAAGAAATCAATCGGTATGTCAATGTTCTGCTGATGTTTTAGTGTATGTATGACTTGCAGTGCTTTTAGTGAATGTCCGCCAATAGCAAAGAAGTCATCATCAATACTGATTGTGTTAACACCGAGGACTTGCTTCCAAATGTTCGCTAATTCTTCTTCAACCAAGTTTCTTGGCAATATGATGTTCTGTCGTTTGGCAGGCTTATTTTCTGGAATAGGCAGCGCGCTGCGGTCTATTTTTCCGTTTCCGGTAAGCGGCATCCGCTCCACACGCACCCAGTGCTGCGGGATCATATAGTCTGGAAGCACACGCGCCAAATCGGCGCGAAAATCCGTATCTGTTTTTTTGTGATCACCGACGTAATGAGTGTACAGCTGCGCCTCTCCATCTTTTTCTCTCAATGTCACTGCTGCTTCTTGAACGCCTTCCATTTCTAACAGACGCGCTTCTATTTCTGCAGGCTCAATTCGTTTTCCGCGGATTTTCATTTGCCTGTCAATTCTGCTGATGTATTCTAAGTTTCCATCAGGCAGCCAGCGCGCCAAATCACCGGTACGGTATATTCTTTCTCCAGGCAAGAAAGGATGAGGAGAAAAAACAGCATTTGTCAGGTCATCTTTGTTCAAATAGCCTTTAGCGACCCCATCACCGCCAACACAAAGCTCGCCGGGAACGCCTATTGGCAAAAGACGTCCTTTTGTATCTAAGATGTAAGCGGTGCTATTGCTGATTGGTTTTCCAATCGGAATCGGCCCAGCATAGTCTCTCTTCATTTCAAAAAAGGTTGAAAATGTCGTGTTTTCCGTAGGCCCGTAAATATTATGAAGCGCGAGATCTGGACAGGCGTGTCTGACAGCATTCATCAGGGCAGGAGAGAGTGCTTCTCCTCCGACATATAACGTATGGAGCCCGCGAAACATGTCAGCTCGTACCTGTGCCAGCTGATTAAAAAGAGCTGTCGTTAAAAATAGCACTGTGATGTCATTTTCAAGCAAATACGCTCCAAACCGATCAGGTGTCAGTATTGTCGATTTATCAATGATATGAAGGCTTGCGCCATTTAAAAGTGCCCCGAACATTTCAAAGGTGACGGCGTCAAAGCTGATAGATCCAGTCATAATAAACCGGTCATCACCGGACGCAGACGTGTAATTGCTGTTTCTGACAAGGGACACGACATTGCGATTCGTGATCATGACCCCTTTCGGCCGGCCTGTTGATCCTGAGGTATACATGATATATGCAAGATCGTCTGGACTGGAGATGGTGTTGATAGGAAAATGGTTCTCTCCCATCAATGCCTGCGCATCTGCAATCATACATGTTCCTGAGAACGTAGCATTTTTCTCCAGCCCCTTTTGAACAATCAGCATTTTTGCTTGCGTTTCCTCAAGCATAAAGCTGACTCGTTCGGGCGGAAGCTCCGCATCAAGCGGGAGGTATGCTCCCCCTGCTTTTAATACGGCAAGCACACTGATCATGAATTCAGGAGAATGTGCAGCCAATATTCCGGCTGTCTCGTTTTTCCGAAATCCCTTTTGAATTAACTCTCTGGCGAGCGCATTAGAGCGTTTATCAAGCTCTTCATACGAAATAGACATATTGCCATACACAAGTGCGGTATGGTCTGGCGTCTTTTCTGCTTGTTCGCGAAATAAATCGATAATTGTATGATTCTTTGGATACTCCGTTTTTGTATTGTTGAACTGTGTGACAATCTGCTCTTTTTCTGTTGCATCAAGAAAAGAAAAATCAGCAATTGGCGTATGAGGGTGCTGTGCAGCTGTGCTAAGCGCTTGCGTAAATTGCCTCTTGATACAGCTGATCCAGGCAGCGTCGTAAATGAACGCATTATAGCTGAATTTGATGATCAGTTCTTCGCCGGGAGCAACGACAAGATTAAAGTTATATCCTGATTGCTCGGATACTTGAACTTGAGAGATTTGCAGCGGTGAATCGGTTTGATCAGCGGAATCGGCGATTTTCTGCTGTAACGGATAGTTTTCAAAGACGATAATGTGATCAATCAGTTCCTGTTTTAATGCGGTGTTTGCCTGAATATCAAATAAAGGCTGGCAGGTAAACGGCTCAGCTTCCAACATTTCTTTCTGGCATCGTATGAGCAGTTCTTGAAACGTTTCGTCTTGATGTGTTTTAATTCGAATTGGTATGGTATTGATAAACAACCCTATCATTTGCTCCACGCCCGGGATTTCTGACGGTCTTCCTGATACAACTGCGCCAAACACAACGTCGTCTGTGCGGTTATATTGCTGCAGCATCACACCCCAGACCGCCTGAATTAGGGTAGCGAGCGTGACGCCGTGTTGTTTGGCTGTCTCTATCAGCTTGTCTGTCAGTGGTTTATTTAATGAAAATATGAAATCTTCACGGTGATAACCTTCTTTTGTTTCTTTATCTGACACACGAGGCAGAGGTGATGGAGTGCTGTAGTTTTTTAAATAGGTATCCCAGTACGCCGCTGCTTTTTCTTTGTCTCGGTTTTTCAGCCAAGAAATATAGGTGCTGTACGGACGGACAGGGTCTAATGAAAGCGGTTTTCCTGCATGAATCGATTGATAAATTTGCATAAATTCCTGCATAACAATACCTAGGCACCATCCGTCCATTAAAATATGATGGTGACTCCAGATACAGACATGCTCATCTTTAGCTGTCTTGAATAGAGAAATCCGCATCAGCATGTCTTTTTGCAGATCAAAGCCTTTTTGCTTGTCCTTCTCCTTAAAGCGTTCAATATACTCATTCTGGTCGTTTGTTGGCAGATGAGAAATGTCTTCGCTGTACAAATGGAATTCACGTTCTGTCATCACGACTTGCCGAGGTCCCGACAAATGCGGGACGTGCGGCAAAAAAACGGTTCTGAAAATATCATGGCGGTCGATAATGGCTTGTATGCTGTGCTGGAACCAGTCATAACTGAGGCTTCCTTTAATGGTGAAGAGCGACTGCTCAACATACGCCCCCTCCTCTTTACGGAGGAAGGAATGAAACAGCATCCCCTCCTGCATGTGACTCAGAGGATAAATGTTCTTGATTTTTTTAATGTTATCCATAGTGTCTGCACCTTTCTTCACGGTTTCATTAGTGAAAACTGAGCATATCAGCAATCTCTTGCAGCGCGTCCTCGGTCAGTTCTTGATCATCATAATCGCTGATCGTCTTTTCTGTTTCGCTTTTGTTCTGGCAGTGTTCGATCAGCTGTAATAAAAATTGACGGCATGTTTCACTAAGCTGTTCGATGGTTTTGCGCTGAAAGCGGGCATTGTCATAAGTCATATTGACAGTCAATTTTCCTTCTGCAGCGATTGCGCTGATATCCAGCGACTGTTCACGGTTCCATGTTGTGCTGATATCACCCCCGGCACCAAGCGGAGAGAATGAGAAGGCGTCCTCCTCAGGTACTTCAGCTGTGCTGCCGCTTTCAAATTGACCAAGATAATTAAAGCTGATTTCTGGCGCACCTGTGAAATCGATGTCTTTTTTGCCAGGCGGCGTCAAATATTTGATGACACCGTAGCCGAATCCTTTGTCAGGTACACGTCTCAGTGTATCTTTTGTTGTTTTTAGCACATGAACCATGTATTCTTCCGAATCTGGCAAGTCTGCGTTCAATTTAACCAATAACGGATAAATGGCGGTAAACCATCCAACCGTCCGGCTCACATCTATTCCTTCTAATACATCCTCTCGCCCGTGGCCCTCTAATGATAGTTTGAAGGCGGATTGATTGGTCCAATGGCGCAGCGCAAGAATGACAGAAGCGAGCAGCATGTCCTGCGTATCAGTGTTATATGCGCTGTTGGCGTCTTTTAAGAGTGCTGCTGTCTCTTTCTCGTTGAGGGTAAACGAGATCGTGGACCGTTGTCCCTCGTGTGCTCTAGTTCCATCAATGTGATCAAAAGGCAATGCCTCTGTTTGATACTCTTCGGCTTCGCGCCAATACTTGAGCTGTTTCATTAGCTGCTGACTTTCAGCGTAGTCAGAGAGCTTTTTCGTGTACGCTTTAAATGAGCTTGTTTTAGGAGGCAGCTGAATCTCTTCCCCGCCTGCAGCTTGGCGATACCCTAAAGCCAAATCTTCAAGCAGAACCCGCCATGAGATGCCGTCAACGACGAGGTGATGAGCCGATAAAAATAAGAAATCACCGTCAATTGTGTGGAAAAGACCGGCTTGCAGCAGCGGACCATTCTTCAAATCCATTTTCTGCTGAATATCAAGTACATGGCGCTTGATAAGAGGTTCATACGGTCTATTTCCATCAGGGCATAAATCAATCATCTGAAGGCCGTACAACGCGTCGTCCGAATGACTGAGCGGCCGATTATATTGATCCCACTTTCCTTGTTCATTCTGTGTAAACACCATTCGCAGCGCATCATGATGACACGTTATTGCTTTTAACGTTTTTCGCAGTGCGTCTTCTTGTACAGAGGTGCTTCGATGCAGCATTACGGACTGATTAAAATGGTGTTTTTCTTTTATATCTTGAGAAAGAAACCATTTTTGAACAGGCGACCATTGTACGTCTCCCTCAACCGCAGCTTGGCTGGAACTTGTATCTGAATCATGGATATAAGCTGCCAATTCTTGAATGGTCGGATGGCTAAACAAATCTTTCACTGCCATTTGCTTGCCTATCCGGTGAAGCCGCGCAGATACCTGTAACGCTTTGATTGAATCTCCGCCAAGTTCAAAGAACGAATCAGCTGTTCCGATCTTTTCTGCCCCCAGTACTTCTTTCCATATATCTGCCAGTATTTGTTCCATTTTGCTGGCTGGCGGGAGGAATGGACGTTCACCTTCGTGGTTGTATACAGGTTTTGGAAGTGCTCCGCGATCCAGCTTGCCGTTTGGTGACAATGGAAGTGAGTCCAGTTTTTCAATAAACGCAGGGTGCATAAACACCGGCAGCTTGTTTTGTAATTCTGAGCGTACAGCATTTGTGCTCAACTCTGGTTTTGTCACCACATAAGCACTTAATTCGGTTTGTCCTGACGCTGTTACATGAGCAACTACTGCGGCGTCTTTTACACCCTTTATACACCGGATGACCGATTCAATTTCTTTCGTTTCTACACGGTATCCTCTGATTTTGACTTGATCATCGATTCTTCCGAGATATTCGAGTGTACCGTCGGCCATCCATCTGGCGGCGTCTCCTGTTCGGTACATTCGTGTTTCGGGTTTAAATGGATTCTGCGTGAATGCTCTCTCTGTCAGTTCTGGAAGATTGACGTACCCTCTTGCAAGCCCTGTTCCTGCTATACAAAGCTCTCCCGCAACACCGATTGGCTGAAGCTGATGATTGCTATTTAAAATCAGCACTTGAGTCCCGTCAATCGGCTGGCCGATGCTTACGTATGCCTGCTTTTCCATATGTCTCATGACGGTAGTCGCCACGCTGTTTTCTGTCGGTCCATATTCGTTGGCGAGTTCGGTATGCGGACATATAGCTAAGCTGCGGTCGATCAATTCGCGGTCAGCCGCTTCTCCCGCCAGTGTGACGACTCTAAGTGTCTTTACATCTTCCGGCTGCACTACGTCCAAAAGCGCTCGATATAAAACAGGCACAATAATCATATGTGTAATCCGTTGACGAGACAGCTGATGCTTAATGGCCAGAATATCCTTCGCTTCCTCTTCATGAAGCAAAACGGCTTTTGCACCTGACAAAAGCGGTGTGAACATACTAGTTAAAAAGCCGTCAAATGAGAAAGAAAAGAGCTGCAGGATGGTATCTGTCTCGTTGAATGCATAAGCGTTTCGCCGCCACTGAAGAGTGTTGGCAATACCTTTATGCTCGACCATTACCCCTTTTGGACGGCCCGTCGTTCCAGAGGTATAGATGATATAAGCCAAATGATGGGCAGACGACATTTGCGGCAGCGGCGATTTATCGTCTGCCTCTACGTTTTCTATCGTCAAGATCTCTCCTTCAAAGTCAGCAAGTACTCCCCGATCCGCTTCATTTATTGTCATCAGCAGTTTCGTTCCGCTGTCGCTGAGGATATAGCGTTTCCGTTCTGTCGGGTATTCAGGATCAATGGGAACGTAACAGCCTCCGGCTTTCCACACACCAAGTATGGATGCTATCATACTGAACGAACGATTCATCATGATGCCTACTGGTGTGTCCGGCTTAACACCTCGGCTGCGCAATGCACGTGCGATTCCATTGGACCACTCGTCCAACTCTTGATACGTCAGTGTTTTGTCTCCGCTGACAAGTGCAGAAGCTTTTGGTGTTCGTGCGGCTTGCTGCTCAAACAATTGACTGATTGTTTGAACTCCGTATTGATTCGCCTGCCCGGTGTTAAACTCATTAAGCAGCTGGTGCCGCTCTTCTTGGGTCAGGATTTCGATATGGTTGAGTGTCACCTCCGGGTTTTTACCGATGATGCTAAGTACATTTGTTAAATGCGATGCCCAGCGTTCAATGGTGGTTTTCTCGAACAATGCGGTTGAATATTCAAAAAGGAAATGAATGTTTCCGTCGCCCTCAGATGCCTGTAGTGTCAAATCGAATTTAGAAACGAGATGAGAAACTTGTGCCGGCTTCATTTGCAAATCATGAAGATGCAATGGCTCGTAATCATTATTTTGAACAACTAACATCGCATCAAACACTGGATTCCGGCTCATATCCCGTGTCAATTCAAGCTTATCGACAAGCTCTTCGAACGGGTAATCCTGGTGCTCAAAGGCTTCCAATGCTGTCTCACGCACTTCCTGCAAATACTGTACAAACGGCTTCCCGCCCTCCGGGCGTGTCCGAAGCGCCAGCGTGTTCACAAACATGCCGAGTATCGGCTCAAGATCCTTGTGCGGCCGGCCGGCAATTGGCGTGCCGACGATGATATCTTCCTGTCCGCTTAAGCGTGACAAGAACGCGGTGTAAGCCGCAAGGAGCACCATGTACAGTGTGCTTCCGTTTTCTCGTGCCAGCTTGTGAAGGCCTGATGCAACCTCTGGATCCAGGGTAAATGAGACCTTGTCACCCGCGAAGCTTCGCACCGGCGGGCGGGCATGATCAGCAGGAAGATCCAGCACAGGCAGCTCGCCCTCGAGCTGCTTCAGCCAGTACGCCTCTTGCGTTTTGTACGCATCTCCTGTTTTAAATCCTTCTTGCCATACGGCATAATCTTTATATTGAATGCGCAGTGCCGGAAGATTCCGATTATTGTACAGCTCGCCGAATTCCCGAATCAGAATGTTGACGGAAACACCGTCTGAAATGATGTGATGCATATCAACCAGCAACAGGTGCCGCTCATCTGATACCTTTACGATTTGGGCACGGAACAGCGGCGCTTGGCTGAGATCAAACGGTTTGATAAATGCAGCTGCGGCCTCCTGTTCGGTTCGTGCGCCGAGAACTGTAGTCTGTAACGTAAACGGCACCTCGTCATGGATGCGCTGCACCGGATCGCCTCCTGCGTCCTGTTCGAAGGAGGTCCGAAGCGACTCGTGGCGCTTGATCAGCTCTTTGAAAGCTCTGTCCATCCTTTCAGGATCCAGCTTCCCTTCGAGCTCTAATACAGCCGGCATATTGTAGCCTGTCCCACCGTCCTCCAGATGCTGAAGGACATAAATCCGCTTTTGGGCAGAGGAAACCGGATAGGTTTCCTGTTTTTCAGCGGGCTTAATCGCTTCATATGGACTGTCCGTTCCTTCACGGATAACGGTAGCCAGTCCTTCTACCGTCGGATGGGCAAACACATCTTTTAGCGGCACCTGTACATCGAATTCTTTGGCGATCCGTGAGACAAGCGCCGTTGCTTTTAAGGAATGTCCCCCGCGGTCAAAAAAGTTGTCGTGAATCCCGACAGGGCCATTTTTCAGCACGTCCTCCCACAGCTGAGAAAGCTTCATCTCAGTCACGTTTCTCGGCGCCGTGTAGGTCTCCGCATCTGCCGCTCCGCCAGGAGCTGGCAGGGCGTTTCGGTCGAGCTTTCCGCTTGGCGTAACCGGCCACTGTTCCATCTCTATCATATAGGCTGGGACCATGTAGCCCGGCAACAGTCTCTCAAGCTGTGCCCGCACTTCGTTTCTTTGGAGCCTTTCTACATAAGCGCATAATTCCGGCTCGCCGCTGTCTGTCCGTACGGTAACGGCCGCTTCTCTTACACCTTCTATGCTTCTTAGTGCCGCTTCAATTTCTCCCGGCTCAATCCGGTAGCCGCGGATTTTCACCTGATCATCCGTGCGCCCGAGGAATTCAACATTCCCGTCAGGGAGCCAGCGCGCCACATCCCCTGTTTTGTACATGCGTTCACCCGGGTAAAACGGGTCTTCAAGAAAACGCTCCTCCGTTAATGCCGGCCGATTCAAATAACCTCTGGCAACACCCGCTCCGGCAATGTATAGTTCACCGATACATCCAACAGGCAGCATCCGCTGATTCTGATTCAGGATATATAATCTAACATGATGAACAGGTTTTCCAATTGGGATCCATTCAAGTTTTTCATGCGACGGACAATCAAAGAATGCAGCTTCTACGGTTGCTTCCGTTGGCCCATAGGAATTGGTTATTGAAACATTTGGAAGCAACTCGTGAAATCGGGAGACAAGATGGGTCCCCAGCTGTTCTCCCCCAGAAAACACTCGCTTGAGTCTGTTTGTCTTAATCGGTACAGAGCGATATTTTATATGTTCTAAAAATGCATGGAGCATTGAAGGCACAAAATGCATAGCTGTGATCTTTTGTTCTTCTATGGCCTTCACGATCACTTCAGGTTCTTTTTCGCCTCCCTGAGGAAGCAGATAAACAGAAGCTCCGGCATAAGGCCACCAAAACAGCTCCCATATTGAAGCATCGAATGAATACGATGTTTTGTGCATAATCATGTCTGAATGCTTTAGCTGATAGCGGGACTGTAGGGAATTCAAAAAATTCACTGCTGATCGATGTTCAATTTCAACCCCCTTAGGCATCCCGGTAGAGCCGGATGTATAGATGACATAGGCTAAAGATTGCGGGAGAACATCCACATTCGGATTGGACAAACGATGTGTCAGCCCGCTATTTGTCTGATTGAGATAGACAATCTCTCCTGTAAATGCCGGAACATGAAGGCCGGCAGACTGAAGCAGGAGAATGTTTGTACCGCTGTCCTCCAGCAGAAAGCTGATTCGTTCTTCCGGATAATCCGGGTCAATGGGCAGATAAGCGCAGCCAGCTTTAAGAATGCCATAAATGCCAAGCAGCATTTCAGGTGACCGCTTTCCTATAATGGCAACAGTCGTTTCGGGTTTTACCCCCCGTCCGATCAGCTCCCAGGCGATACGGTTAGCCTCTTCGTTCAATTCTTTATAGGTCATCGCTCCATCTTCAAAGATAACGGCCGCCTGATCAGGCGTTTTTGCTGCCTGCTGTTCGAGTGCATAGTGGAGCGTTTGATTCATTGAATAGCCCGTCTCCTCAAACAGATGGCATGATTCAATGAAATCTCGCTCTTCTTCTTTTGTTAAGATTGGAATATCGTCCAAATCTGTTTCAGGACTGGCAGCTGTATGTTCCACAAGCGTGGTGAAAAGGCTGGCCCACCTTTGGATGGTTTCTTTCTCAAACAAAGCTGTACTGTATTCAAACTGACAGAAAAGCTCGGAATCATGCTCTGTAACGTATAGGGAAATATCAAATTTTGATATTGGGTGCTCCAAGTCGTTCCACTGAAGCTGTACATCATTCATTTTTAGCTTTTGCTGTTCCATATTCTGAAGGACTAGCGTTGTGTCAAACAAAGGGTTCCGGCTCATTTCCCGCTGCACACCGAGTTTGTCCACAAGCTCTTCAAACGGGTAATCCTGATGCTCATACGCTTCTAGTGCCGTCTGTCTGACTTCTTTCAGAAATTCCTCAAATGTCTTATTACCCGCCGGGCGTGTGCGGAGAGCCAATGTATTGACGAACATCCCAAGAACAGCTTCAAGGTCGGCATGGGGCCGTCCGGCGATAGGTGAACCAATCACGATATCATCCTGACCGCTTAACCGAGACAAAAAAGCTGAATACAAAGCGAGAAGCGTCATATAAAGCGTGCTTCTGTTTTTATGGGCGAGCCGCTTTATGCGGGCCGTGATCTCTTTGTCCAATTGAAAGGTTACTTTTCCGCCTATGAATTGCCGTTCTGCCGGACGTCGTTTATCTGTTGGAAGCTCCAGTATAGGAAGGTCCCCGCTAAACTGCTGCTGCCAGTAAGTCTCCTGCTTTTGGTACGAGTCTCCCTTTTTAAATTGCTGCTGCCAGACGGCGTAATCTTTATATTGGATCCGCAATGGCTTAAGCTGCCGGTTTGCATAAAGATCGGTAAATTCTCGGATTAGGAGCTGAACGGATACACCATCTGAAATGATATGGTGCATATCTACCAGCAATACATGCTTCTCGTTTGACACTTCTATAAGGCCTGCTCTAAATAATGGCGCCTGGCTGAGATCAAAGGGACGGACAAATCCCTCGATAGTGGTCTCTTTACTTAACGTAAACGGCACTTCGGTGTGGATACGCTGAACCGGCTCGTCATCAGCTCCGGATACAAAGGAAGTTCGAAGCGGCTCATGCCGATTGATCAGTTCTTTACATACAGCAGACAGTTTGGCGACATCCAGTGCACCTTCCAGTTCTAAGACCGCGGGCATGTTATAGGCGACACCCTCATCAAGCTGTTGAAGCACATAGATTCGTTTTTGGGCCGAAGATACAGGATATGTATCCCTTTCTTCTGCTGGTTCAATTGCTGCATACGGATTTTGTTCTGCCTCTCGAATGATTGAAGCTAATCCTTCAACAGTCGGATGAGCAAAGATGTCCTTAAGCGAAACTTGCACATGGAATTCCTTTGCGATCCGTGACATAAGCACTGTTGCTTTTAACGAGTGGCCGCCATGGTCAAAAAAGTTGTCTTGGATGCCTATATGGCCATTATTCAGTACATCTTCAAATAGTTGTGAAAGCTTTGCCTCTAACAGATTTCGAGGGGCAGTATATGGGTTTCCGCTGATTGAAGCATCTGGCCCCGGAAGTGCTGCGCAATCTACTTTTCCATTTGGGGTAAGAGGTATGCTGTCAACCCATATCCATTTCGCCGGAATCATGTATTCTGGGAGCTCACTAGCCATATAACTGCGTAAATCTATTGCGTTCAGCTTTTGTACACTGCAATAGTAAGCGCATAATTCATGTTCACCGTTTTGATCTTGCCAGATGAGAATGGCAGCCTCACTAATGTCCGGGTGATTCATTAACGTGACTTCGATTTCTTGCGGCTCAATTCGATAACCTCTGATTTTCACTTGATTGTCTGCCCGTCCGATATATTCGATGTTGCCGTCTTCAAGCCGTCTGGCCAAATCACCTGTCCGGTACATGATCACACCAGGCTTGAATGGATCGGATGAAAATTTGTCGCTTGTCAGTTTATCGTGATTAACATATCCTCTGGCAACACTTGCGCCGGAAATATAGAGTTCGCCTGGTACGCCGCATGGCTGAAGCTGTTTTTGATGATTCAAAATATATAGATCAGTACAGCCTATCGGTTTACCGATTGGCGGAAGCTCAGGAATAGGGTCTCCAGGATGAATGGTATACGTAGATACCACATGAGTTTCTGAAGGTCCGTAATGATTGTGCAGGTGTATGCCGCGTTCACGCAACACATCTTGGAAAAGGTCTGAAATCATTAATTGTTCCCCGGCTGCGATCAGGTGTTTGACGCCATCAGGAAACGAGTTCGCAAGTTCTCGCTCGCTGAAAATCATTTTGATAAAAGCAGTTGGGAGAAACACAATATTCGTCTGATGCTTGTTTATAAATGCAAACAGCTGAGGCACATCTCTTTTTATGGCTTCTGGCACGATGTGGAGTGTGCCGCCTTTCAGAAGCGCAGAAAATATTTCTTGATAGCAGACGTCGAAGGAAGGTGTCGCAAATTGCAGAACATCTGCTTCAAAGTCAATGCTGGAGTGAGTATATTCGAACTTCAGCAAGTTAGCCATGTTTCGATGCTCAAATTGAACACCCTTTGGTTTACCTGTTGTGCCTGATGTATAAATCATATACAGCAGATCGTCAGCATTGTTGACTGACTTTATGTTACTGCCGTCTACTTTGCTTTCGATATCTTCTGGATGAGTGATAATGTAATTGTCTTCTAACGATGAGGAAAGATGCGCTTGTGAAACAACATGCGAACAGCCGCAATCATGCAGAATATAACGGATTCTGTCAGCCGGGTAATGCGGATCAACCGGAACAATGGCGCCGCCTGCTTTCAAGATTCCAAGAACGCCGGTGATAAACGCTGCAGAGCGTTCCATCATAATCGCAACGGGTTCCTGTCTCACAACGCCTTTCATTCGTAAATGCCGTGCCAATCTGTTAGCCGCTTTATTCAGTTCTTTGTATGTTAATGAGCAGGCTTGATCAATTACAGCATGAGCATCTGGTGTCTTTTCCGCTTGCTTTTCAAACATGGCATGGATGGTTTCGTAAACTGGTGTTCGATCTGTGATTTCTCCAATCAGCTGCCGCTTTTCAGTATCTGTCGTGATATCGATTTCTTCAGGTGGAAGTTTCGGATTATTTAAGATTTGTGATACAGCATTCAGAAGATGCTCTTTGACAGAGAGCACAAAAGACCGATCGTGCTGCTCCGCATCATAGTTCATTTTGATATGAATTTCTTCCCCTGGCGCCACCATAAGATAAAAGCTGTAGTTGGTTTCATCTGCGACAGTGAAATTATGAATCTGAAAAAGATCAGAAGCATGTTCCTGTTTGTTCAGCATTTGAATCTCTTGCTGCACCGGATAGTTTTCAAATACGAGAATATGATCAATCAGCCCTTGCTTAACAGCTGAGCGGGATTGAATCTCATATAAAGGGTGGTAGCTGTACGCTTCAGCGGCAAGACGGTCTTTTTGCATATCTTTTATAAGTTGAAGAAATGGCGTTTTTGCCCCTTGCACTCGAACCGGCATCGTATTAATGAAAAGACCTACCATATGTTCAATGCCTTCGATTTCCGCAGGCCTTCCTGAAATGACAGAACCGAATACGGCGTCATCGTTATTATTATATTTTTGAAGCAGAATGCCCCAAATGGTATGAAAAATCGTACTGAGTGTCACTTCTTCTCTTGCAGCAAGCTCTGAAAGTCTGCTGCTTTCTTCCTTAGAGAATGAAAATGTAACGTGTTCCTGCCTGCTTTTTCCCTTTGTTTTTTTCTGCTTCGGGAGCACGGTTTGCTGTTCGTGGCCGGAAAGATAATGGTCCCAATAAGAAACCGCCTGCTCTTTGTCTTGCTCCATCAGCCATTTGATATACTTTCCGTATGGCTGGACCGGCTCCAATGTTATAGGGGATGCATTTACATAAGATGCGTAAATATGCAGAAACTCCTTTAGCACAATGCTGAGGCACCAACCGTCCATCATGATATGATGAAAAGTCCAAATGCAAGAGTACTGGCTCTCTCCTGTTTGAATAAGAGCGATGCGCATGAGCACATCCTTTTGCAAATGAAACCCCCGGTCCCGGTCCTTTTCTTTCCATTGCTCGATAAACTGTGATTGCTCCGCCTCGTTTAAATGAGTAATGTCTTCTTCCAGTACGATGACATTTCGTTCTCTCAGAACAACCTGCTGGGGGGAGGAAACATTTTGGCTGATAAAAATCGTTCTGAAAATATCATGTCTTTCTACAAGAGCGTTGATGCTGTTTTGAAAAAACTGCGGGTTGACTTTTCCTTCTATTGTAAAAGAAGCTTGCTCAACATACGCCTGTGAATCTTTTTGCAGGAGGGAATGGAAAAGCATCCCTTCCTGCATGTAAGACAGCGGATAAATATCCTGAATTGAATTCGCTTTTGTCATGTTCATGTCTCCCTGTCACGATTTTCTACAATTCTTCCACCAAGCTGGATATGCTGTCCAAGTCCTCTGCCGTTAATGATTGACTGCTGAAATCGCTCAGTGTCTTTTCTGCTTTCTGTTGACCGGCACAGTGTTTCATAATGTCCAGCAAAAAGTGTTCAATCCTGTTAATAAGCTGCTCCATTGTGTTTCTGTGAAAGCGGGCTGGCGGATAACTAAGATTGAAATGGAGCTTTTTGTCTGCTGCCATTGCGCTCATCTCGATGATTTGCTCACGCTTCCATGTATGAGTGATATCCTTTCCGCTACCAAGGCTTGATGGGCGGAAGGTGTCCTGTCTTTCGATGTCGTTGAACTGGCCCAAATAGTTAAAGCTGATTTCAGGTGTTTTTGAAAACGTAATGCTTTTATTTTCAGGGTGTGTAAGGTATTTCAGCATACCGTAACCTACCCCTTTGTTTGGTATCCGGCCCAGTGTATCTTTAACGGTTTTTACTGAGGTTCCGAGCTCATCCCTATGATTTTCAAAGCTTATGAGGGCCGGGTACATGGATGTAAACCAGCCGACCGTCCTGCTGATATCTAACTCTGGCAGAATGTGTTCTCTCCCGTGTCCTTCCATAGCGATACGGAGCTTGCTTCCTCCTGTCCATTCACAAATCGCCAAGGATGCTGCGGTTAACAGAATATCTTGTGTATCTGTGCCATAGGCGTAATTGACGTTTTGCAGCAAGACGGCGGTGTCTGCTTCAGTTAGTGAAAAGCTTAATGAGTCCCTTTTGCTGAAGTCGATGTTCAGATGATGCGGTATTTCATATGGCAGTTCTGCGGCTTGCTGTTCTTCTACACTTCGCCAATACGCCTCTTCGCGAATCAGCTTACTGCTTTGGGCATATTCCTGTATGCGTCTTGCGTATTCCTGGTAGGAATACGTTTTAGGCGGAAGCTGGATCGTCTGGCCTGCAGCAGCTTGTTGATATCCGGCTGACAAATCCTCCAGCAAAATCCGCCATGAGACACCATCAACGACAAGGTGATGGATCGCAAGGAACAAGTAATCTCCGGTCAGTGTTTTAAACAAAGCGGCGTGCAACAATGGTCCTTCCTGTAAATTGATGCTTTGCTGAAGATCTGCAACTTCTTGTTTGATTTTCGTCTCCCAGCCGCTTTCTGACTGTGAAAGATCAGAGATTCTTAAGTTGTATAGCTGTGACTCATGAATGCCTTGGTTGATTTGAATCCAGCGCCTATCATCGTTGCGATAAACCATCCGAAGCGCATCATGATGCTCCGCCAGTTTTTTCAAGGCTGGTCTAAGGGCGTTTTCAGACAAACGTCCAGAATGGAATAGCATGACAGACTGATTGAAATGGTGTCTTTCTTCAATATCTTGTGAAAAAAACCATTGCTGAACAGGAGTCCAAGGAACGTCTCCCTGAACGGGTCCTTGCTCTATGATTCTCTCTGACTTACGGATAAATGGTGATAAGTCCTTTATCTTTGGATGACGGAATAAATCACTTACCTGCAAGCTTAGCCCATAGCGCCCAAGGCGTGCAGAAACTTGAAGCGCTTTGATTGAATCTCCGCCCAATTCAAAAAACGAATCCTCTATTCCGATCCTCTGGATGCCGAGAACCTCCTGCCAGATCAACACAAGTTGGTCTTCAAGGTCATTTCGAGGTGGAGCGTACGTTTGTTTAGATGTGAAATTTGGTTCAGGAAGTGCTTTTCGGTTCAATTTGCCGTTTGATGTGAGCGGGAGAGTCTCCATTTCAATAATGTACGCCGGGATCATATAGTTTGGCAGCGAACGCGCGAGAAGTGAACGCACTTGTTCAGCATTCGTGCCTGCTTTTACGCTGATATAGCCAAACAGCTCTTTGCTCCCGGTCTGGGCTGTACGTGCTAACACTGCGGCTTCTTTGACCCCGTCTATTTGACGAAGTGCTGATTCGATTTCACCCAGCTCCACCCGATAGCCTCTGACTTTTACTTGATCATCAATACGGCCAACGTACTCAATTGTGCCATCAGGAAGCCAGCGCGCCAGATCACCTGTGCGATACAGTCGATCGCCAGGTGCAAATGGATGTGGGACAAATTTCTCTTTCGTTAAATCAGGACGGCCCAAATATCCTCTGGCGACGCCATCTCCGCCGACACAAAGTTCACCGACAGCTCCGACCGGCTGCAGCACTCCCCATTGATTTAAGATATAAGCGGTGGAATTACCAACCGGCCGCCCGATCGGAATGGAAAGTTCATATGTTTTTTGAATGTGAAGGCATGTCGAAAAAGTTGTATTTTCGGTAGGGCCATATCCATTCCATATAGATACTTCAGGGCAGACATTTCTGATTCGATTGACGTGGCTCGGCGACAAAGCTTCTCCGCCAATAATCAAATGTTTCAGCTGTGAAAATGTTTGTTCATTTTGTTCTGTCAAATGATTGAATAGAGAAGATGTCAGCCAAATCGTTGTGATTCCTTGATGTTCTATGTACCTCTTAAGCTGATGGAAATCGAGAAATGTTTGTTGATCGGACAGATGCAAAGCGGCACCATTTAGCAGCGGTCCGAAAATTTCAAATGACCCAACGTCGAAACCGATTGATGATGTCATCAGAATGCGGTCTTCAGGTGTAAATGTAATATAATTGCTGTTTTTAACAAGACGAATTACACTTCGCTGCTCAATCATGACACCCTTTGGTTTACCGGTTGATCCAGAGGTATAAATGATATATGCGAGTGAATGTGGCCCTGCTGAAGAATCAACGTTCTTCGTTTTTTCTTGCTTTTGAATATCTTCGATTATGATTTGTTCACATTCAATGTCTAATAGCTGTTTTTCTGTTTTTTCAGATTGAAGGAGTAATGCCGCCCCGCTGTCTGACAGCATATAAGCTATTCGTTCAACAGGCAGATCAGAAGCAATAGGCAGATAGGCTCCCCCGGCTTTTAGAATGCCCAGCATTCCTGCAATGAGTTCTGGTGTTCTGCCTGTCAACAAGGCTACAACACTATCAGGCCCTACGCCCTTTATCTGTAGAACTGAGGCAATTTGATTTGCCCAGCTGTTCAGGTCCTCGTAAGTGAATACTTGGGTGTCGCTGACAATTGCTACAGCATTAGGTGTTTGTTCTGCCTGCATTTCAAAGAGTCTGCTGATGGTTTCATTTCTTGGATAATCTATTTTTGTACGATTGAGCTCGTGGATAAGGTAATGGGTCTCATCCTCATTCAGGATATTTATTGTTCCGAGAGCGGCTTTGTTGTCTTTGATGATGGAGAGTAACATATTGATGAAGTATTGAAGCCACTTTTCTATCGTTTTTTTCTTATATAAGTCAGTACTAAACTCCATTTGGAACGTCAGCAAACCGTGGGGCTGTTCCTGGGCATATAGGGTTAAATCAAATTTGGACGTTTGATGCCCATTGTTTGCTGCAGGTTTGAGACAAAGTTCATCCAGTTCCAACGATTCCTGATCCATGTTTTGAAGAACAAACATTACGTCAAACAGCGGATTTCTGCTCATATCCCGTGTCAATTCAAGCTTATCAACAAGCTCTTCGAACGGGTAATCTTGGTGCTCAAAGGCTTCCAAAGCTGTCTCACGCACTTCCTGCAAATACTGTACGAATGGCTTCCCGCCCTCCGGGCGCGTCCGAAGCGCCAGCGTGTTCACAAACATGCCGAGTATCGGCTCAAGATCCTTGTGCGGCCGGCCGGCAATTGGCGAGCCGACGATGATATCTTCCTGTCCGCTTAAGCGTGACAAGAACGCGGTGTAAGCCGCAAGGAGCACCATGTACAGTGTGCTTCCGTTTTCTCGTGCCAGCTTATGAAGGCCTGATGTAACCTCTTGATCCAGCGTAAATGAGACCTTGTCACCCGCGAAGCTTCGCACCGGCGGGCGGGTATGATCAGCCGGAAGATCCAGCACAGGCAGCTCGCCTTCGAGCTGCTTCAGCCAGTACGCCTCCTGCGTTTTGTACGTGTCTCCTGTTTTGAATCCTTCTTGCCATACGGCATAATCTTTATATTGAATGCGCAGCGCCGGAAGCTTCCGATTATTGTACAGCTCGCCGAATTCCCGAATCAGAATGTTGACGGAAACACCGTCTGAAATGATGTGATGCATATCAACCAGCAACAGGTGCCGCTTATCTGATACCTTTACGATTTGGGCACGGAACAGCGGCGCTTGGTTGAGATCAAACGGTTTGATAAATGCGGCTGCGGCCTCCTCTTCGGTTCGTGCGCCGAGAACTGTAGTCTGTAACGTAAACGGCACCTCGTCATGGATGCGCTGCACCGGATCGCCTCCTGCGTCCTGTTCGAAGACGGTTCGAAGCGACTCGTGGCGCTTGATCAGCTCTTTGAAAGCTCTGTCCATCCTTTCAGGGTTGAGCTTCCCTTTGAGCTCTAACACAGCCGGCATATTGTAGCCTGTCCCTCCGTCCTCCAGCTGCTGAAGGACATAAATCCGCTTTTGGGCAGAGGAAACCGGATAGGTTTCCTGCTTTTCAGCCGGTTTTATCGCTTTATATGGACTGTCCGTTCCTTCACGGATAACGGTAGCCAGTCCTTCTACCGTCGGATGGGCAAACACATCTTTTAGCGGCACCTGTACATCGAATTCTTTGGCGATCCGTGAGACAAGCGCCGTTGCTTTTAAGGAATGCCCCCCGCGGTCAAAAAAGTTGTCGTGAATCCCGACAGGGCCATTTTTCAGCACGTCCTCCCACAGCTGAGAAAGCTTCATCTCAGTCACGTTTCTCGGCGCTGTGTAGGTCTCCGCATCTGCCGCTCCGCCAGGAGCTGGCAGGGCGTTTCGGTCGAGCTTTCCGCTTGGCGTAACCGGCCACTGTTCCATCTCTATCATATAGGCTGGGACCATGTAGCCCGGCAACAGTCTCTCAAGCTGCGCTCGGACTTCGTTTCTTTGGAGCCCTTCTATATAAGCGCATAATTCCGGCTCGCCGCTGTCTGTCCGTACGGTAACGGCCGCCTCCCTTACTCCTTCTATACTTCTTAGTGCCGCTTCAATTTCTCCCGGCTCAATCCGGTAGCCGCGGATTTTCACCTGATCATCCGTGCGCCCGAGGAATTCAACATTCCCGTCAGGGAGCCAGCGCGCCACATCCCCGGTTTTGTACATGCGTTCCCCCGGGTAAAACGGGTCTTCAAGAAAACGCTCCTCCGTTAATGCCGGCCGATTCAAATAACCTCTGGCAACACCCGCTCCGGCAATGTACAGTTCGCCGGCGACACCGGAAGGCTGTACGGCTAAATGCGGATCTAAAACATACAAACGCGCACCAGGTACGGGCTTCCCAATCGGAATCCGCAAACGATCCCTGTCCCGTTCTGGATCTAACACGTAAAATGCCGCGTCTACCGTTGCTTCTGTCGGCCCGTAACCATGGATTAATGATGCCTGCGGCAATACAGAAGCAAAACGGGCTGCCGTACGGGGCGCAAGCGGTTCACCTCCGGCGAATACACGCTTCAGGCTTGTCCTGTCACTCAGCCTTTCGATTTCCGCTTGATCGAGAAAGCTGTTCAGCATAGCCGGAATAAAATGAGCCGTTGTCACATTTTCCTGATGAATGGCTTTTACGATCAATGCGGAGTCTTTTTCCCAGCCGGGCGGAAGCAGATACGCCGAAGCGCCTGAAAGAGCCCACCAAAACAGCTGCCACACAGACGCATCAAAGGAAAAAGAGGTTTTCACCATGACAATGTCATCTTCCGAAAGCGGAAACTGGTGCTGCATGCCGGTCAGAAAGGAAACAGCCTGGCGGTGCTCAACGGCCACTCCTTTCGGCTGCCCGGTAGAGCCCGATGTATAGATGACATAGGCGAGAGATCCGTCGTTAACAGAAGCAGACACATAACGTTTTACTTCTTCACGCTCAAGAGATGTCATATCCACTTCAAGCGTTTCGCCAGAAAAGTTCGGTACGGAACATTTCGGCTGCGTCAGCAAGAGTGATGCCCCGCTGTCTTTCAGCATGTAGCTCAGCCGCTCCTTTGGATACGCAGGATCAAGCGGCAAATACGCCCCGCCGGCCTTCAGTACAGCAAGGACAGCGATCAGCATGTCAGGTGAGCGTTCAGACAGGACACCGACGATACTTTCGTTTGTGACGCCGCGTGCCGCAAGGTGCGCAGCCAGCCGGCTGGCGTACATGTCAAGCTCAGCGTATGTCAGCAAACCGCCGGAAAAGCGAATCGCTGGCCGCTCCGGTTTGACTGCCGCCTGTCGCTCAAACAGCCCATGCAGGGTTGGGGCTTCAGGTGAAACAGATACTGTCCTGTTATTTTGAGAAACGATTTTCCGTGTTTTGTCCTCATCTAGCAATGTCATCTTTGACACAGGAAGAGATGGATCAGAGATGACGTCAGAGATCATGTGCTGTAAATAATCTTTTATTTCGGACATCATATTTGGTTGATAAGTGCCTGTATGAAAATGAATCCGAACGTACAAAGTACGCCCTGGGATCACTTTGACACTGCATCTATAATTAGTTACCTCTTCCATCTCAAAATCTTTCACGGAGAAATCAAATGATCCAGCTTGATTCAGCTCTTCAATCTCTTGTTGAGTAGGTGTATTTTCAAAGACGATAATATGATCAATCAGCTCTTGTTTAAGAGCGCTCTGCGCCTGAATATCATATAAGGGAAAGTAACTATAAGCTTCTGCCTCAGTCATGTCCTTTTGCATTCTGCTGACTAGGTCAGAAAAAGACAGAAAATCACTTTGGATTCGAATAGGAATGGTATTGATAAAAAGTCCGACCATGTTTTCCACATCTTTTAGCTCAGAAGGTCTGCCTGATATAACTGATCCAAATACAGCATCGTCGCGGCGATTGAACTTTTGGAGCATGATTCCCCATAAAGCTTGGAAAACAGTGTTAAGTGTCGCACCACAAGCTGCAGCGATTTTCTGTAATTCGGAGGTTTCTTTTTCAGGAATGGTAAACGTGATCTGCTGTAATGTCCCACCCGACATTTGATCTGTTCTTTTAGGCAGAGGCGAAGCTTTTTCGAAATGCTGAAGCCTCTTTTTCCAATACTCAGCTGCTTCTTCCCGGTCTTGCTGCATCAGCCATTCAATATACGTCCCGTACGGCTGTACGGGAGGCAAATCAGGAAACTGCCCTTTTCCAAGCGCTTGATAAATATGGAGAAAGTCTTTAATGACGATGCCTAAACACCAGCCATCCATTAAAATATGATGGTGGCTCCAGATACAGACATAATGATCAGGCGCCCATTTTAAAATAGATATTCTCATCAGTACATCCGTTTGGAGATCGAAGCCCCTGGATTTATCCTGCTCTTTGAATGCCTCGGTACAATGTTCTTTATCCCTTTCATTGAGATGGGAAATATCTTCAACATGAACAGGGCAATGACGTTGCTTGAGCACGACTTGACGAGGTTTGGCTACATTTTTATAGATGAATGCTGTTCGAAAGATATCGTACCTGTCAAAAACAGCATCCATACTTTTCTGGAAACGCTCCAAGTCAAGCTGTCCATGGATCGTAAAAGAAGCCTGTTCAAAATAAGCTCTCGACTGTTCATCATACAATGAGTGAAAAAGCATCCCTTCCTGCATAAATGACAAAGGGTATATATCCTGTATTTCGGGTTGCTGCGGCATCAGTGAATCTCCTCTCCCTATAGTTTGTTGACGGCTCCCATAATCTCACTCAATTCATCAAGCGTTAAGTCTTCATCAGTGAAATCAGATGCGCTCCACTCTCGGCTTTCTTTGCTCGTACAATGCTCAATGATGTTTTCCAGAGTCTGTTTAAAATGCCCGGCAAATGTTTGGATTGTTTTTTCTTCGAATTGCAGCCTGTTATAGATGAGGTGCATGTTCAGGCACCCAGAAGAAACGGCGCCGCTGATATCCAGTGCATAAGGACGCTCCCAGTTCGGGCTGATCTCATTTCCTGGCTTGATGTCAGACACCTCAAAGGCATTTGATTGAATATCCTGATCAAACTGGCCTAAATAATTAAAGCTGATTTCTGGGCTGTTTTTCTGAGAGCCCCATCTTTTGCTGATATATTTCAGCACGCCGTAGCCCGCGCCTTTATGCGGTATACGGTGCAGCATATCTTTTGTCTGTTTAATAAGGTGGCCCAGCCGCTCTTCTTTGTCCTTATGATCGGAATCTTTCATATCAAGCCACACAGGATAAATGGAGGTGAACCAGCCAACAGTTCTGCTAATATCGATGTCCTCAAGATATGATTCCCTTCCGTGGCCCTCCATGCTGATTTTAAATTGGTTATTTCCCGTCCATTTCTGCAAAGCAAGACCTAAAGCTGTCAGAAGGATATCATTCATCTCCGTGCTGTAAGCTTTATGTGCAGCCGTTAATAGTAATTCTGTGTGATGGCGAGATAGCTCAAAATCAATCACTTCTGTATCTTTGAATGTGTTAGATGCTGCGTCATTGTCTTTTGGAATAGGCTGGATGTGACGGCTTTCGCACTCATCCCAGTACGCTGCTTCGCGCTGCACCTGGCGGCTTTTAGAGTAGTCAGCTATTCTTTGTGAATACGTTAAATATGAATCTGTTTTTTGCGGCAGTTTAATAGATTCTCCTGAGACTGCCTGTTTGTAAGCAGCTGAAAAATCCTCGAACAAAATTCGCCAGGAAACCGCATCAACAACTAAGTGATGAATCGTCAGAAATAAATGGTCACCATTCTCGGTTCTAAACAATCCAGCGTGAAGTAAGGGGCCGGTTTCCAAACGAATATGTTCTTGCATCCGGCTGGCTGCTTCCTCAATCGTGTACCGTGCTTCTGTTAGTCTATCCTTTACATCAAACAGTTCAAGTGCATATAGCTCCTCATCTGAAAGATCTATCCCTCTGTTTATCTGCACTTGCCTGCCATCTTCATGCCGGCATACGATTCTCAGTGCATCATGATGAGTCACAAGGCTTTTTAGTACTTTTCTAAGCGCAGCCTCATCAAATCGTTCAGCCCGGTAGATCATAACGGATTGGTTAAAATGATGGCTTTCCAGAGATTGCGAGAAAAACCACTGCTGGATAGGTGTCCAAGTAATCTCGCCTTCGACCGGGCCTTGGTCAATGGCGCGTACGTCTTTTCGAACCCGGGCGGACAGTTCACCAAGAGTCTGATGTTCAAACATCTCACGTACTGTCGTTTCAAATCCGCGCTGCTTCAGTCTGGCACAAACCTGCAGCGCTTTAATAGAGTCTCCGCCAAGCTCAAAGAAATTGGCGTTTACACCCAGCTCATCTACATTAAGAAGCTCCTCCCAAATTTCAGCCATCACCGTTTCAATCTCATTTCTAGGACTGATATCATCAGCTGTATAAGCGTGTTTTTCAGGTTCTGGCAAGGCTTTCTGATCGAGCTTTCCATTAACAGTCACCGGGATGCTGTCAATTTGTATCATACGGGCAGGCAGCATAAAGTCAGGCAAGGCGTTTTTTAGGGAAGCCCGGATGTCTGATATATTCGCAGCCTGTTGATCTTTTATCACCATATATGCATATATAGCTGTTTGCCCTTGCTCGTCTGCTCTGGTAATGACAGCCGCCTCTTTAATCATTGGATACTGAAGAAGTGCCGCTTGGATTTCGCCTAACTCAATACGGTGCCCTCTGACTTTCACCTGCTCATCAATGCGGCCTAAGTATTCCAGCTCGCCATTTGACAGGCGCTTAGCAAGATCTCCTGTTCGGTATAATCTGTCTCCCGGAAGATAAGGATTGGATACAAAACGGTCAGCGGTCAGCTCATCTCTGTTGAGATATCCCCGTGCCACACCTTCGCCGCCTATATACAGCTCCCCTGGAACTCCGATCGGCTGCAGATTCATATGAGCATCCATCACATAAGCCTGCAGAGTTGAAAGCGGCCGTCCGATATTGCTTTTATTTTTTTCAATGTCTGCTGCGGACAATTTTTTGAATGTTACATGGACCGTTGTTTCTGTAATACCGTACATATTAATCAAATCAGTATGAGGATATTTTTCATTCCAGCTTTGAAGCAATCCGGGCTGTAAGGCTTCGCCGCCAAAAATCACGTAGCGGATGTTTAAATGATCTGTATCATTTTGGTCTTCAAGCATCAAGCCGTAAAAAGCAGTCGGGGTCTGATTGAGTACAGTGACGCGTTCTTTTTTTAACAATAATCGGAATGCATGGGGGTCACGGGCTGTTTCTTTAGAGACCACGACTAATGTACCTCCGTTCAATAACGCACCGAACATCTCCCATACAGAGAAATCAAAGCAATAAGAATGAAATAACGTCCAGATGTCTTCATGGTTAAATTCAAAAGGCAGGTTTTGATGCTTCAAGAGACTGATCACATTGCGGTGCTCGACAATGACTCCCTTTGGCTGACCAGTCGTTCCAGATGTGTATATCACGTATGCGGGCTGATCTGTTACTATTTCTTGAATGTTTACATCAGCCGGAAATGAGTCGTTTTCACATTCATCGATATACAAAATATGCCCGGTGTAGTCTGCAGGTTTGTTTTGACCGCGCTCTGTCAGCAGCCGTTTTGCTCCGCTGTCATTGAGCATAAAGCTAATACGCTCCTTGGGATATTCAGGATCAATCGGCAAATAGGCCCCTCCAGCTTTTAAAATCGATAAAATGCCAATGATCATATCAGGTGACCGATCGAGCATCAGACCGACGATATCGCCAGTTCTGACCCCTTGTTTGATCAGCATAGCAGCTGCCCGCTCGGCTTTTTCATTCAGGTCTCGATACGTAAGCTGAGAATGGCCGCACACCACTGCGATATGCTCCGGATACTGAGCGGCTTGCTTTTCAAATAAGCTTACTATGTTTTCATTTCTCGGATAAGCCGCATACTGCCCCATTTTTTCAAGGAGCAACCTACGCTCTGCAGCAGGAAGCAATTGCATGTCCGAAATTCTCATCTCGGTATCCGCCGTTACCCCTTTCACCAATTCAATAAAATAGGATGCCCACTGCGTAATGGTTTCTTCTTCAAAAAGAGCAGTGCTGTATTCAAAACGGCAGCGTATTCCACTCGGATGCTCCTCAGCGTGTAATGTTAAATCGAATTTAGATATATCATGTTTAGGAGTGACAGACGAAATCGACAGACCAGGCACTTCGAACCGGAAATCTTCACTGCTTTGAAGCACAAGCATCGCATCGAACAGCGGGTTGCGATTTACCTCTCGATTTGTATCGAGCTTATCTGCCAGCTCCTCAAAAGGATAATCCTGATGCTCGTAA
The DNA here is from genome assembly GCF_038050295.1 of Bacillus sp. FSL R5-0603. Taxonomy (NCBI): domain Bacteria; kingdom Bacillati; phylum Bacillota; class Bacilli; order Caryophanales; family Bacillaceae; genus Bacillus; species Bacillus sp. FSL R5-0603. The sequence goes on from NZ_JBBOYP010000001.1 coordinate 1,884,343, forward strand.
GCGGTCAGAGCCAGGTGGCGAATGTCCTGCAAATAGGAGCTGAACGTTTTGTGGCCCTCGGGCTTGCTGCGCATCGCCAATGTATTGACGAACATCCCGATGACGCGCTCCAGATCGGCGTGCGGTCTTCCGGCAGCGGGCGAACCAACAACAATATCCTCTTGCCCGCTTAGCTTAGATAACAAAATAGAATAGACAGCCAGAAGAATCATATACAATGTTGTTCCCGTTTCAGCCATTAAACGGTGCAGCTCATCAGTCATGTCTTTATCAATGTTGACTTCAATTGTTCCACCGCTGAAATCAGGGAGACGCGGCCTTGTTTTATCAAGCGGTAATTCTAGTGTAGGAAGACTCCCGCCAAGCTGACCGAGCCAGTAGGCCTCCTGTTTTTTGTATAGCTCTTTCGGGTGCTTCTCTTGCTGCCAAACAGCAAAATCCTTATAATGCAGGTTTAAAGCTGGCAGCTCTTTTCCGCAATATAAGTCAGTAAATTCTTGGACAAGAGTGCTCATCGAGACACCGTCGGCAATAATATGGTGCATATCGAGCAGCAAAAAGCCGCGATTATTGCCCATTGTAATGACACATGCTCTAAAAAGCGGACCGGATGATAGATCAAACGGTTTGATAAAGGTCTCGATTGCAGACTCAAGCATTTGTTCTGATTCCATTTCAAGCTCTTTTAGATCAAAAGCCATCTCTGGATAAATGATCTGCACAGGCTCGTCTCTGTTAAGCACAAAAACAGTCCGTAATGCTTCATGCCGATTCACAAGTTCTGTGAGAACGCTTCTCAACCGCTGGCGATTCAGATTTCCGCGTAATTCAAGTACAGCTGGCATGTTGTAGCCTGTGCTGTCATCTGCCAGCTGATGAAGAGCATATAATCGTTTTTGCGAGAAAGACAGCGGATAGACATCTCTTTGATCCGCAGGTTCAATCTGTGTAAAAGCGTGTTCTTTTAAGCTCATCAATTTGACCGCCATGCTTTCAACCGTCGGATAAGAAAACACCTCAATGAGCGGCAGCTCGACATTAAGCTTTTTATGTATTCTTGATACCAGTGCGGCCGCTTTTAAGGACTGTCCGCCTAACTGAAAGAAATCATCACGAATGCCGATGTGCTGTTTATTCAGCACATCTTCCCAAATATGTGCGAGATCAGCTTCGATTAAGGTTCGGGGCGCCATATATGTGACACTCGTATTGTTTTCTGGTTCAGGAAGCGCAAACCTGTCAAGCTTGCCGCTGGATGTTAATGGCATCCGGCTGATGTTGATAATACTTGCTGGGATCATATAGGACGGCAATGTCCCGGCAAGATGCTGATACAAGTCTGGGAGGCTGTTTCCCTTTTCTGGAACGATATAAGCAACAAGCTCCTTTTCCTCAGCAGAAACATCACGGGCCAGTACCGCGGCTTCCTTTACCCCCGGTGCTTGTCGAAGAACTGTTTCAATCTCTCTCAGTTCAATACGGTACCCCCTAATTTTTACTTGATCATCAAAACGTCCAATATATTCAATCGTTCCATCAGGCAAAAAGCGGCCTGCATCACCTGTTCGGTATAAACGCTCCCCTTCAAGGAATGGATGATCGGAGAATGCTTTCTGTGTCAGCTCTTGCTGTTTGTAGTATCCTCTCGCAAGACCCGCGCCGGAAATGCACAGTTCACCCGCCGCGCCGATCGGCTGCATTTGATTTCCGTGCAAAACAAATACTTTTGTGTTTCTGATCGGGTGTCCGATCGTGATCCTCTCTTTTTCATTCAAATGCCGCAATATTGTTGTTGCCACACTGTTTTCTGTGGGCCCGTATTCATTTGCCAGTTCAGCAGAAGGACAAATCATTTGACTCAACTCAAGCAGATCAGGCGTGACCGCTTCACCCGCAAATGTCACAATACGAAGACTTTTTGCATCGTCAGCAGTCATCACTTCCAATAACACCCGGTACAGGGAAGGAACAATGATCATGTGGCTGACCTTATAACGGGCTATTTTTCGCTTAAGGGCTAGCACATCCTTCGCTTCGTCATCAGTTGTCAGCAGTACGCACGCACCAGATAAAAGCGGGGTAAATAAGCTCGTTACACAGCCGTCAAACACGTACGAAAACAAATGGAGGGATATATCCTGTTCGGTCATGCCATACTCTTCCCGTCTCCATTGCAATGTATTGGCAATGCCATGATGATCAACGAGAACACCTTTAGGCCGCCCTGTCGTTCCCGACGTATAGATCAAGTAGGCGAGATCACCCGGCGGCATATTTGGAGCTTCTGTTTGGTAACTTTCTGTATGTTCTATCGTTATCGTATTTCCTTCATAGGACGGAGGGATCAAGGAAATAAGGTCTTCTTCTATCAGCAATTGAGCCGCTTGGCTGTCCTTCAGCAGGAAAGAAAGACGTTCTGCTGGAAAATGTGGATCAAGCGGCATATAAGCGCCGCCTGCTTTCCAAATCCCAAGCAGAGCTGCAGGCATTTCCATTGACCGGCCCATCATTACAGCAACGATATCTCCAGATCCAACGCCTTTTTCTATCAGGGCGTGCGCAATCTGATTGGCTCTTCCATATAATTGGCGATAGGTCCAGCATTCGTATCCCATTTTCAATGCAGCAGCTTCAGGTGTTTTGTGAGCTTGTTCCTCAAACAATTGGGGTAATGTTTTGTTCACATAAGGACGCTCAGTTTCGTTAAACAATTGGATAACCTGTTGCTCCTCCGGCGGCACGATATTGATGTCACTGACGGCAACATCGGGATTTGTCAAAATGCAATCCAGTGCTTGCTTTAGATTCCCCTGAATCCTCAGCATCTCCTCCCGCTTGTAAACGTCTGCGTTGTAGCTGAATTTGATATAAAATGATTCTCCCGGAACGATAACGATATTAAAGTCGTAATTGGTTTGTTCCGACATTGAAATGTCACTCAGCTTCAGCGCGCCTTCGTCATTTTCACTCTTCACGCTTAATGCCTGATGAAGCTGTACAGGGTAATTTTCAAAAACAAAAATATGATCGATCAACCCTTGCTTCAATGGACTATGGTTTTGAATCTCATAAAGCGGATAATACCCATGCTGTTCAGATGATAAAATATCCTCCTGCACGGCTTTGACCAGCGAAGAAAACATTATGCCTTCCGCAGATCGGATTCGCACTGGAACAGTATTGATAAACAAGCCGACCATTGATTCAATCCCGTCAATCGCTGACGGGCGTCCCGAAATGACGGAGCCAAAAACGGCATCATCTGCAGCATTATATCGATGGAGCAGCACGCCCCAAATACTCATAAACAACGTGTTTAATGTCACTCCCCAGTTTTGGGCAGCCTCTGTCAGTTTCTCAACCATTTCAGGCGCTAATGAAAAGCTGACCTGGTCGGCTTTATAATCCCCGTCTGCTGTGCGGCGCTTTATTCGGGGAATAGAAGCAGTATTGCCGTACTCCTTCAAATATTCGCTCCAGTAGGCAGCAGTCTCTTCTTGATCTTGTTCTCCGAGCCATTCAATATAACGGCTGTACGGCACCGTGCTGCCAAGCTGTACAGGTGAGTTATTTTTGAGCGAATCATACATGCTGAAAAACTCTTTAAGAATAATGCCGAGACACCACCCATCCATGATGATATGGTGATGTGTCCAGACACATGTATATTGGCTGTCTCCTCTATCAAAAAGGGCAAGACGCATTAAAGGATCTTTTTGCAAATCAAATCCTTTTTCCCGATCCTTAGTCATAAAAGCATCAATCAGCGTCTGCTGTTCTTGATCAGCCAGGCGAGAAATATCTTCTCTATATACTGTCAATTCACGGTTTGATAGAACTACCTGCTGCGGACCTGTAAGATCTGGTACTTCTTTAATGAAAATCGTTCTGAAAATATCATATCTAGAAACAAGAAGGTTTAAGCTCTTTTGAAACGAGTCGACGCATAGATTCCCTGTGATCGTAAACGAGGTCTGTTCGATATATGCTTTCGAGCTGAAATCCATTAGTGAATGAAACAGCATTCCTTCCTGCATGTGCGATAACGGATAAATATCTTGAATTTGTGCCGATTGTGCCATCAATTCCACACACCTTTTCAAAAGTTAAAGATCTTTCACAAGATCTTCGATGCTAGATAATGCAGACAACGTTAATTCCTTATTGCTGAAATCGCTCAGTGTTTTTTCGCGTGCTTTTTTCTGCGAACAATGCTCAATCGTCTCGATAAGATGCCTGTGAAAACGATCCATAAAGCACTCAATTGAGTGTTTGCTGAACACCTGGGTGTATACCGCTTTTACTTGAAGCCGTCCGTCCGTAATGAGAGCGTTGATGTCCAGCTCATACTCTCGTTCTCTCTCACCCGCTATTTCGTAACGGGGCTGGTAATATGATAATTGAAACGTTCCAGCTTCCTTCTCTTCGCTAAATTGACCGAGATAATTAAAGCTGACCTCAGGCTCTTTATGCCGCAGTTCTCCTATGTGTGTTAACAATCCGTATCCAGTTCCTTTGTTCGGTACTCTTCTCAGCATATCTTTTGTCGTCTTAATTCGGTATGCGAGCTGATCCTCGAAAGGCTCGGGAATACCCATGTCTAGCAGAATAGGATAAATGGAAGTAAACCATCCAACTGTCCTTGAAATATAAATGTTTGGCACATGCCCTTCTCTACCGTGTCCCTCAGTGCATATCACGATTTGGTCATGCCCAGTCCATTCAGAAAGCGCCATTCCTAAAGCCGTAAGCAAAAGTTCGTTGGCATCAGTGCCATAGGCTTGCTGGGTTTCAAACAGCAATTTTTCAGTCCAGTCCCCAGATAGTACAAACGCTGCTGCGTCGCTGTTCATTTGGAGTCTGTCCGGCACATTTTCTATGTCCTTAGGAAGAAAAGCAGTGTGAGCGTCTAAAATCGTTTGCCAATACGTTTTCTCTGAAAGCAATTGTTTACTTTCAGCTATTTGGGTAAGACCATCGGCGTAGGATAAATAAGAATCCGTTTTTGGCGGTAATTGGATTTCTTTCTTTTCTAAAGCCTGTTGATATGCTGCAGCTAAATCTTCAAGCAGAATTCTCCAAGAAACGCCATCTATCACAAGATGATGAAGTGCAATCAGCAAATGATCCCCTTCTGCCGTTTTAAACAAACCTGCTTGCAGCAAAGGCCCTTTTTCTACATTCATTTTGCTTTGAATGACGGTTTCCTCAGCGGCAAGTTTTTCATCAAGATGAGCCCTTTCTAGCGATGCTTTTGTCCAATCTGAAATATAAAGGCCAAACAGTTCATGATCCTTGTGATTGATTCCGCGATTAAACTGAATGACATGTCCGTTTTGGTCACGTTGGAAAATCATGCGAATGGCATCATGATGCTCGGTTATTTTACGCAGCGCTAGATGAAGCGCGTTAGCATTGAATCCTTTTTCACTGAAAAGCATGACGGACTGGTTGTAATGATAGTGAAAAGCATGTACCTGTCCGAAAAATCTTCGCTGAATCGGGGTGAGTTCAGCTTCACCTTCCGCAGGTCCCTGGTCCGCTTGAGATGCCAATGGTGTGATATGTCCGCATAGTTCCTGAATCGTTGAATAACGGAATAAGTCGCGTATTGTCATGCTCCAGCCTTCAGCTGCCAGACGTGCTGCCACTTGTAATGCTTTAATTGAGTCTCCGCCAAGCTCAAAAAAGGAATCGTGAATACCGACTCGTGACATGCTCAGTACATCTTCCCATATATACGCCATCGTTTTTTGTATGTCGTTAACTGGTGCGGTATATGGACGCGACAACACATTATTTGGAGCCGGCAAGGCATTTCTGTCCAGCTTTCCGTTTAGGGTCAGCGGCATGTTTTCTAAAGGAATCAGATGTGCAGGAATCATATATGCTGGCAGCTCCTTTGTTAAAGCAGCACGGAGAGCATTCGTATTGACATCTGAAGGCACAATATATGCTGCCAAACCAGCCTGTCCATTCTTATCATGCTGAACGGCAACAGCAGCTTCTCTAACAAGCCCCGTTTGAAGCAGAACACTTTCAATTTCTTCTGTTTCAATTCTGTATCCATTTATCTTCACTTGATAATCCATTCGGCCAAGAAGCCGGATCGTTCCGTTTGGAAGCCAGCATGCTCGATCACCGGTTCTGTACAGCCTTTCTCCAGAGACAAATGGATTTTCTGTAAATTTCATTTGCGTTAAGTCAGGTTTATGATGATAGCCTTTCGCAACACCTGCCCCGCCGATGCACAGCTCGCCGGCAACACCGATTGGCTGAATTTGATCAGTCTGGCTGAGTACGTACATGTGTACATTCGGCAGCGGGCTGCCGATTGGTACGTTATCTCCCGTACACTCTCCACCCATACTGGTTTCATAGAAACTCGAATCAATGGTTGCCTCTGTGACACCATAGCTATTAATGATGCGCATGCTTTGGCCAAAGCGATCTGTCAATGTTTTGAAATCTTGAGCTTTCACCATGTCGGAACCAAGAATCAGTATGTCTAAGTCAGAAAGCTTGAACTGGTTACGGTATACATACTCCATCACCGGGATAATGAGAGCCGGTGTCGACTCCATCACCGTGATTCTCTGAGAGTTCATGATTTTATATATTTCAGCAGGTTCCAGCCGTGTTTCATCTGGGCAAACGATTAGCGTCCCGCCGTTGGTCAATGTTCTCGCCAAATCTCCTGAGAAGACATCGAATGAAAAGCTCGCGATTTGAAGCAGTCTGACAGGCTTCCGATCCAGTTCATAAATTTGACGCCAAGCCAGAGCAGCATGAGTAAAGTTCTGATAGGTGACAATAACACCTTTAGGCGCACCCGTCGTTCCTGACGTATAAATGATATATACCGGCTCTTCAGGAGCAGGAGATAAGTTAAGGTTGCAGTTACTTTCTTCATAAGTGCTTTCATCGTCAAGGCAGATATGAGACATCTCAGATTCAGGCAAGTTTGAAATCAAATGCTTCAATTCCTGCTGTGAAAGTAGAATATCTGCTCCGCTATCACGAAGAATATATTCAATACGGGCTTTTGGATAATGTGAATCGATTGGGATATACACTCCGCCAGCTTTCATCACTGCCAGCACTCCAACAATTGCATCAATGGACCGCTTGGCTAAAACAGCCACAGTTGGCTTCGGTCCTTTTCTGTTTTGCAATGTTCGTGCCAGACAATTGGCTCTTTCATTTAGAAGGCGATAGCTAATCTCTGTTTCGTTATCAATAACAGCTATATGTTCTGGAATTTCTTCAGCTTTCGCTTCAAATATGCGATGAAAAGGAACATCTTTTTGAGCAAATTCAACCTGAGTTTTGTTAAATCCAAAGACTATTTTTTGTTTTTCTTTATCACTAAGTATGTTTATTTGTGCAAGGCTTGTTTCAGGAGTTGAAAGTGCCTCATGCAGAAATTCGATAAAATGATCAGCCCACCGTTCAATCGTAGCTTTTAGGAATACTTCTGTACTAAATTCCATTTCGCAGCAAATAGATCCACTTATTTCCGTAGCTATTAATGTGATATCAAATAAAGAAATGTGATGTGCGAAATTGGCAGGCCGGACTTTTATTTCTCTCAGATCTATGTCCTGTTTTTCCACATTTTGAAGGATAAACATCGCATCAAACACTGGGTTCCGGCTCATATCTCGTGTCAATTCAAGCTTATCGACAAGCTCTTCGAACGGGTAATCTTGGTGCTCAAAGGCTTCCAATGCTGTCTCACGCACTTCCTGCAAATACTGTACAAACGGCTTCCCGCCCTCCGGGCGCGTCCGAAGCGCCAGCGTGTTCACAAACATGCCGAGTATCGGCTCAAGATCCTTGTGCGGCCGGCCGGCAATTGGCGAGCCGACGATGATATCTTCCTGTCCGCTTAAGCGTGACAAGAACGCGGTGTAAGCCGCAAGGAGCACCATGTACAGTGTGCTTCCGTTTTCTCGTGCCAGCTTGTGAAGGCCTGATGTAACCTCTGGTTCCAGCGTAAATGAGACCTTGTCACCCGCGAAGCTTCGCACCGGCGGGCGGGCATGATCAGCCGGAAGATCCAGCACAGGCAGCTCGCCCTCGAGCTGCTTCAGCCAGTACGCCTCTTGCGTTTTGTACGCGTCCCCTGTTTTAAATCCTTCTTGCCATACGGCGTAGTCTTTATATTGAATACGCAGTGCCGGAAGATTCCGATTATTGTACAGCTCGCCGAATTCCCGAATCAGAATGTTGACGGAAACACCGTCTGAAATGATGTGATGCATATCAACCAGCAACAGGTGCCGCTTATCTGATACCTTTACGATTTGGGCACGGAACAGCGGCGCTTGGCTGAGATCAAACGGTTTGATAAATGCGGCTGCGGCCTCCTCTTCGGTTCGTGCGCCGAGAACTGTAGTCTGTAACGTAAACGGCACCTCGTCATGGATGCGCTGCACCGGATCGCCTCCTGCGTCCTGTTCGAAGGAGGTTCGAAGCGACTCGTGGCGCTTGATCAGCTCTTTGAAAGCTCTGTCCATCCTTTCAGGGTTGAGCTTCCCTTCGAGCTCTAACACAGCCGGCATATTGTAGCCTGTCCCTCCGTCCTCCAGCTGCTGAAGGACATAAATCCGCTTTTGGGCAGAGGAAACCGGATAGGTTTCCTGTTTTTCAGCGGGCTTAATTGCTTCATATGGACTGTCCGTTCCTTCACGGATAACGGTAGCCAGTCCTTCTACCGTCGGATGGGCAAACACATCTTTTAGCGGCACCTGTACACCGAATTCTTTGGCGATCCGTGAGACAAGCGCCGTTGCTTTTAAGGAATGTCCCCCGCGGTCAAAAAAGTTGTCGTGAATCCCGACAGGGCCATTTTTCAGCACGTCCTCCCATAGCTGAGAAAGCTTCATCTCAGTCACGTTTCTCGGCGCCGTGTAGGTCTCCGCATCTGCCGCTCCGCCAGGAGCTGGCAGGGCGTTTCGGTCGAGCTTTCCGCTTGGCGTAACAGGCCACTGTTCCATCTCTATCATATAGGCTGGGACCATGTAGCCCGGCAACAGTCTCTCAAGCTGTGCCCGCACTTCGTTTCTTTGGAGCCCTTCTACATAAGCGCATAATTCCGGCTCGCCGCTGTCTGTCCGTACGGTAACGGCCGCCTCCCTTACGCCTTCTATGCTTCTTAGTGCCGCTTCAATCTCTCCCGGCTCAATCCGGTAGCCGCGGATTTTCACCTGATCATCCGTACGCCCGAGGAATTCAATATTCCCGTCAGGGAGCCAGCGCGCCACATCCCCTGTTTTGTACATGCGTTCACCCGGGTAAAACGGGTCCTCAAGAAAACGCTCCTCCGTTAATGCCGGCCGATTCAAATAACCTCTGGCAACACCCGCTCCGGCAATGTATAGTTCGCCGGCGACACCAGAAGGCTGTACGGCTAAATGCGGATCTAAAACATACAAACGCGCACCGGGTACGGGCTTTCCAATCGGGATCCGCAAGCGGTCCCTGTCCCGCTCTGGGTCCAACACATAAAATGCCGCGTCTACCGTGGCTTCTGTCGGCCCGTAACCATGGATTAATGATACCTGCGGCAATACAGAAGCAAAACGGGCTGCTGTACGGGGCGCAAGCGGTTCACCTCCGGCGAATACACGCTTCAGGCTTGTCCTGTCACTCAGCCTTTCGATTTCCGCTTGATCGAGAAAGCTGTTCAGCATAGCCGGAATAAAATGAGCCGTTGTCACGTTTTCCTGATGAATGGCTTTTACGATCAATGCGGAGTCTTTTTCCCAGCCGGGCGGAAGCAGATACGCCGAAGCACCGGAAAGAGCCCACCAAAACAGCTGCCACACAGACGCATCAAAGGAAAAAGAGGTTTTCACCATGACAATGTCATCTTCTGAAAGCGGAAACTGGTACTGCATGCCGGTCAGAAAAGAAACAGCCTGGCGGTGCTCAACAGCTACCCCTTTTGGCTGCCCGGTGGACCCCGACGTATAAATGACATAGGCGAGAGATCCGTCGCTAACAGAAGCAGACACATAACGTTTTACTTCTTCATGCTCAAGAGATGTCATGTCCACTTCAAGCGTTTCGCCAGAAAAGTTCGGTGCGGAGCATCCCGGCTGTGTCAGCAAGAGCGATGCCCCGCTGTCTAACAGCATGTAGCTCAGCCGCTCCTTTGGATACGCAGGATCAAGCGGCAAATACGCCCCTCCGGCCTTCAATACAGCAAGGACAGCGATCAGCATGTCAGGTGAGCGTTCAGACAGGACACCGACGATACTTTCGTTTGTGACGCCGCGTGCCGCAAGGTGCGCAGCCAGCCGGCTGGCGTACATATCAAGCTCAGCGTATGTCAGCGAACCGCCTGAAAAGCGAATGGCCAGCCGCTCTGGTGTGAAAGCTGCCTGTCGCTCAAACAGCCCATGCAGGGTGAAAGCTTTAGGCGAAACAGCTTCCGTCTTGTTAAACTCATACAACAATTTTTGCTTTTCTCTTGTATTCGTCATATCTAATTCTCTTATAAAGCTGTGCGGATGTTGAAGGGCGTTTTCCAGTATGGTAAGCAGATGAGATTGTATTCGTTTAATATCCTCAAGAGAAAACAAGGTATTTTGATAGTCGAAATTTAATTGAATGGTTCCATTGTCTATCCGTTCTTGTATTTGAACTGAAAGCTCGTTCGCGGTGTATCCGCTGAAATAAAGCGCTGTTTCATAGTCAAAATCATCTGCATTATGCCACTGAAGTGGCTGATACTGCATAGATATACCGATAAGGTTGTGTAAATCCTTCTGTTCATTTCTTAATTCATTTACAAGCAAATTATAAGGAAACCGTTGATGACGCATAACAGAAAGCTGTTCCCTGCCTATTGTGCGGACAAAGGAAAGAAAATCTGTGTCAGGATCAACCGTTATTCTGATTGGAAGGGAACTAACGAACATGCCGAGCATTTCTTTTTCAGCCTTTGACCCTCTGTTGCCATAGTAGGTGCCAATGGCAAGATCTTTTTTAGAAGTGATTCGGCTGATGCATATGTAAAATGAAGCCATAAATAAGGAAATGATATTGATCTTGTGTTCTTCGCAGAAGATTCGAATCGTTTGCTCTAGATCAGGTGAAAGAATGATGGTGTCTCTGGATGCAGATGTGCTCTGTTTTTGTAAGGACGTCTGGTCGGCTAACGAGTGGTATTCCAACGGGTGCTCAAAGGTTTGTGTCCAAAATAAACGGTCCTTTGCAAACCGCGGAGATTGTAGATATTGACTCTCTTTTTCGATGTAGCTCAAGTAAGAAGGTTCCGGCTGATCAGGTAAAGGATCTTTCTTTTTCATTTTTTGATAAAGATCTATAATTTGATTTCCCATCACGTTTAAAGAGATTCCATCCATTATGATATGATGGAATTTCGCAAATAGCCAAACTTCATGAGAGTCAATTCTAAGGAGGTAAAATTGATAAAGAGGCGAGTTGAACAGTTTAAATGGAATGCTCGCTTGATCCTGAATCCATTGCTCTATTTCTATCATTTCAACATTTGAAAAATCAATTATTCTAAGTGGATAATATTTATATTCAGTAAGGTGCAATCGCGGCTCAAGCTCTTCTCCTTCTAACAGCTGAAATCTAATGGCGTCGTTGCGGGAGATGGAATGATTCAGCGCTCCCTCCAGAGTATCAAGCTTAATATTGCCTTTGAATTTCACAGAGGCTGTGAGATTGCAAATGCTGGTATCTGGCTCCAGCAGTTCGGTAAACCACACCCTCCTTTGGGCATGGGTTAAAGAATAAGTATGTTCGCTCAACGGATTCCCTCCAGTTCTCATAATAAGAGGATAAGAAAAAGTAGACAAAAGCAGAAAAATGTCAATAAAAGAAATTATATGACTATATAATCCATATATGCACTATATTAACGGATATTTTTTAAAGTACAATAAAAAACATTAAATTTTTATAACATTTTTTTGAATATAGTATTATTTCTTTATTTTTCGTTTCTTTTTTTATCAAATTTCCGGATATAAAGTGATAAAAGTATTGTTTTACATAAGGTCTTATACACTACTTTTTAATCGAACTAATTTTCTTTTGTGCATCATTCTTCTAATTATTGGAAGGTTCGACAAAGCGTTATTACAGACATAAAAAAACCTGTTTTCTCTTGGAAAACAGGTCTGCCGCTATTATTGATTTGCCAAAATGACAGCGATTTGATCCTCAATATCTTTTCCATCCTCTTCATCAATCAATCCATTTAGAAGAATAGAGAAAACAAGTTTTTTTCCGCTCTTTGTTTCTGCGTACCCCGATAGAGAGCTTACCGTACTGAGCGATCCGGTTTTTGCTCTTACTTTTCCTTGTGCAGGAGTGTCTTTCATACGGTTTCTCAGCGTTCCGCCCACCATTCTGTCAGGATTGCCCGCAACAGGTAAAGAATTTAGATAAGCCGAGAACCAACTCTGATCCTGAATGTCATATAACAGCTGTGAAAGTTGATCTGAGGATACAGCATCAATATGTGAGATTCCTGAGCCGTCCCTTAAGACGAGTGATTTAGTATCAACACCAAATTCCGGAAGCGTACTGTTTAACACTTCGAGCCCCTTTTCCCAGCTCCCTTCTCCTTTTTTCACTTTCCCCATCTCTTTTACGAGCACTTCGGCATGTCCGTTATTACTTAATTTCATGAACGGCACAAAAAGTTTCGATAAAGGCATTGAGCGATGAGAGAGCAGCACATCTGAAGAACTAGGTGCTTCACCCGTCTTGATGTTCCCTTTCACAGTAATTCCTTGTTTTTTTAGTGACTGCTTAAATAAATCTAAGGCATATCCGGCAGGCTCCCAGACAGAAATCCATTCCTTTGTCTTGTTTGCGTCAACCGGTACGCTCCCTTCAATTGTAATCGTGTTTGTTCCATGCTCTCTTTCGATTGTGAGGTCTTTCTCTGAACCGGCAGCAGTCGTTTCAGCACCGTTCTTTATCGTTATATAATCGGTTTTCGGAGAGACAGACACGGCAGGCTCTTCCCCTTCTTTTTGATTTGGGGTGACCTCAACAATCACAGTGCCTGCATCATAGTCTTCGTTTGGAGACGCTGTTAGAGCGGAGATTGGCGCGCCATAATATGTGTATTCATCGCTCCAAGGCATATCAGGTGATAATCGCATGTCATCATGCCACGTATCATCACCGATCAGATTGCCTTTAATTACTTTTACGCCGGAATGTTTCAATTTCTCAGCCATTTTGTCAAAATCAGATGGTAAAAGTGTCGGATCGCCTTTCCCTTTCAAATAAAGGTTACCATTCAGCTTTTTCCCTTTCAGTGTTCCATCCGTCCGGACTTCGGTTGTAAAAGAATAGTTCTCGCCAAGGACAGAAAGTGCCGCGGCCGCTGTCAAAAGCTTTAGAGAAGAGGCAGGCCTCATTCGGGTGTCTCCTGAATGTTCATATAGAACAGCACCTGTTTCCGCAGAGCGAACGGTGATGCCGGCCATTGCGCCTTCGAGGGCAGGATGATCAGCTAAAATCTTATCGATCTGCTCGGAAAGTGCATCTTGTTTTTCAGCGGCAAGCGCAGCCTGATGCATATAAGGCACCGAAGCAACGACGAAAAGCAGTAAAACAGCAACATAAAGCTTTATGCTTTTTTTCATTAATTTCCCCGCCTCTCTGCGCTTCATCATTGGCTATTGATGATTCAGTTCAATGGTGATACTGCTTTTAGCTGTCGTTTCTTCTCCCGGCTCCAGCACTTGTAAACCAGTGAGTGACGAAGGTAAATCAAGATTCACGGCGTTTGTCACCCATGTGTAGGGCTCAGGGCATAAATACCCTTGTTTTCCGTCCGCATTGTATACAACCCAATGGTTAAACTGTGCATCTGCCTTATAAATAATGCTGATATGTGCATGCTGATGATAAATGACTGCCTGATTTTCTCCGCCTCTCTTCTGATAAGAAGATAAAAAGACATCATCCAGCTGCTTGTGGCGCAAATCCATTCCTTCATGCAAAGCTTCTTTATACGGGACATCCATCAGTTTCCCAGTCGGCAGCAGGCGTTCATCCAACTCCCATTGCTGATCTGCTGTCAGGGAGAATAACGAGCTTTCTGCCGGAAACACAAATGTAGTATGATAGCCAATTCCCCAAGGAAACGCTTCCTTTCCTTTGTTCATGACCGTCGCATGTTTAAATAGGGTATTCCCCTTGATCGTGTATGTCATCCGAACGACGGCATGATGAGGAAATTGCTTCTGCACATGGGGAAGCTCAGAAAGATCAATTTCTGTTTCAACAATCACTTCTTCATCAGTTTGCTTCGTGGTCACGACATTCCACTTTTCATGGTAAAGAAACCCGTGAAGATGGTTGTGTTTATCCTTCTCGTTGATATCAAAATGATACGTTCTGCCCCGGAAACTGAATGTACCATCACTTATGCGGTTAGGCGGAAACAGGATTGGAATGCCATACAATGTTGGTGTGTCGTGAAATCTTTCTGCTGTTTCCGGTTCACGCAAAAGCTGGACTTTTGTTTTTTTGTCCACGAGAGAAATGACGTTGCTCCCCCACTCAGGGACAACAATCATTTCTAGATGTTCGTTGCCCGCTTTGATGGCCGGCGTTCCCAAATACGTGATTTTCTCAATAAAGTTTGCCATGTTTACTCAACCTCTCCTTGATTCATTGCTAGTATAAGAATTCAATGTACTGTACCATATTTCCTCCATTTTATATTTTCCCTTATCAAATAAAAAAACACCGTTCAAACTTATGAACGGTGTGATTCGGAGGCTATTGGATGAGACGTGTGATTTGTTTCTTTTTCCAGACGAATTGATAATACCCATAAATCAACAGCAAGCTGACGGCAAACGCAGCTGGATAACCAACCCAGACGCCGAGTATTTCAAGCTTTGTATAGTGAGAAAGGACGAAAGCAACAGGCACCTCTACTCCCCAGATTGCAAAAATACTGATGACGGTCGGCCATAAAACCGTTCCGCTTGCCCGCATCGTTGCAGAAATAATTTGGGCATTTCCAAACAGCAAATAGCTCCACAATGTAATCATCAAAAGACGGTGCGCAATGTAAAGCGTCTCTTGCTCGGTTAAAAATAACGATAAAATCTGATGTGAAAAAACATAGATCAAAATGATCAGTACGCCGCCAATGATATAATTCAGCCAAATCCCCACGCGAATGACCTGCTTTAAGCGGTCAAACTCGTTCGCTCCGATCGATTGCGCAGCGAAAATAGAAACCGCAATACCAAGGCTGACGGCCGGCATCTGTACATAGCTGGCCACCTGGTTGACCACTCCGTATGCAGCTGTTGCATTAGAGCCGTAATGATTGACGAATGAAATAACCGCTATCTCTGATAATGAGACAAGAATCATATTGATGCTTGCTGGGACCCCAAGACGCAGCAGGAGAACCAGCAGTTCCTTATCCATTTTCAAATAACGACGCACTGTTTTATCAAATTGCAGCGGGTGTTTTCGCTTTCGTAAATACACCATTAACACGAGAAAAGTCGCAATCGTGGAAATGACAGTTGCATATGCCGAGCCGTATATGCCCAGTTTCGGAAAACCAAACATGCCAAGGATTAAAACAGGCAAAAGCGCGATGTTGATGACCGTGCTCACAATCAGCGTATAAAACGGTGTCTTGGAATCTCCTGTTCCGCGCAAAAAGGTAGTATATGCAAAATATAAAAACATAAACGGCATAGCATAAAATAAAATACGTGCATAGTTAGCGCTGACATGAATGACATTTTCAGGCGTGCCCATTAAACGAAGGATATCCAGGGTGAAAATACTGCCGATGACGGCTAACACAACGCCTAATAAAAATGTAAACGTGAGCGTCGTCCCGACAACAGCCTTTAGCCGTTCCTCATTTTTCGCTCCGTAAGCTTGTCCGATCAGAATCGAACTTCCTGAACCGATCCCAATCGTAAATGAGATTAAAAGAAAAAATAACGGGAAAAAGGATGATACAGCTGCCACTGCATCAACTCCGAGCCATCTGCCTACAGCCATCATCCCGACTAGCTGGCCGACTGATTGCAGCACATTGCTCAGCAGAAGCGGCACCAAAAAGAGTGACATCGACCGCCAAACTGATGGTTTGCTTTTCTTTTGAGTTACAAGAGGTTCTTGTGATGTTTCCATATTAAAGGACTCCTTTATTTGAAATCGTTTTTAAACATGCCCTCATTTTTTGACAAAAACAGGATATGTAACATGTTATTATTCATCACTGCACATATGAAACCCTTCCCGATTCTTCTAATTTTACACATCTTTTTAGCTTATGAAGAATAAACTAGCAAGTAATGGCGTAATTTTTGTGAGTAAAAGAATAAAAAATAATTTATGCAAAAGTATTGTAATCTACCCGTAATTATTGTAACATTTGTAACATAAGAGAAAGAGATTTTGAAGGAGAGAGCGATAATGAAAAAATGTCTTCTATTTCTAACAACCATTGCACTTATTCTGTCATTAAGCACAAATGCATTTGCGAAAAATACATCAGGCGATTTATCACAAAAACAAGCATTACAGTTGGCATTATCCGCTAGAGAACATTTTTGGAACACCATGAGCGGCCACAATCCGAAGGTGAAAAAAGCAGTTTGCCCATCAGGCACATTCGAGTATCAAAATCTTCAATATGTATACATGTGCAGTGATCTAGGCACTAAAGCAAAAGCAGTGAATTACTTAACTCCTATTTTTACAAAAACAGCAATCGAAAAAGGCTTTAAAGATTATCATTTCACTGTTTCAAAAGGAAAACTTGCTGTTCCAATCGGTGACGGAGACAATCTTTTGAATTGGAAAAAATCAACTGCTAAACTGATCTCTAAAAAAGGCAGCACAATCACATACGAATTTACCGTCCCTACATTAGACGGATCCCCTTCTGCAAAACGGAAAGTGACATTTGTGAAAGAAAACAAAAAATGGAAAGTCAATCAATTTGACGCAGTTATATAAGAAAAACGCCCGGTATAAGCGGGCGTTTTTTATTTGGTCTGCATAAAGAAAGACAACGGGTGAAAAGTGCCTGTTGTCTTTTTGTGAATATAACGCTCTAGGAGAGATTCGAACTCCCGACCTGCAGTTTAGGAAACTGCTGCACTATCCGCTGTGCTACTAGAGCTTTTGGTATTTATATAGTAGCTCTGATGATCAATATTTTCAAGCGATTTGTATTAAAGCCCTCCAAAAACCTTATACGCGGCTCTTGTTGTATCTTCATCAATACCAATATACCGCATTGTAATTGATGGTGATGAATGATTCAGTATGCTCTGCAGCTCGGCGATGTCTTTCGTTCGCTGATAAAAATGATAGCCAAACGTTTTCCGGAGTGTATGCGTCCCTATCTCCTCAAGTCCGCACGCCGCAGCGGCCTCTCTTAAAATTCTGTAGGCCTGAATGCGGGAAATCGGCTTCCTGGTCCGCACTGATTTAAAAAGATATTCGTTTTCCTTCATATCTTTTGTATACTCGTATATTTCCTGTTTCAGCGATTCTAAAATAAGAATCTTTCTTTTCTTTTTCGTTTTGCTTTCAGTCGCCCATAAATGATCTTTATTTTGAACGTCCTTCACTTGCAGCGGCAGAATATCAGAAATGCGGAGCGCGCTGTTGATGCCGAAAATAAACAGAAAATAATCCCGCTTGTTTTTGTTAAGCAAATACTGTTTGACTTCTTGGATTTTCTCTAGACTGCGAATCGGCTGTACAATATGCATCAAAAAACTCCTTAAAAACCGTTATGTAACGTTTTGAGGTCTATGTTACTATTATAGCTGAAAAACGTTGAATGTCAAAGTGCGGCGGCGTTTATGTAACATAATATACATAGTGTTACATAAGCTTTTTAAAAAGCTTCTTAAAACCTTCACCCTATAAAATAAGCTTTAAAGCCTCTTATAAAGCTTTTAACCTCTTGGATACTTATCACCCTACTAATCATCAAAAATCCTCTTAAAACAAAATCTGACGCTCCTAATTTTCTGGAGCTTCCGCAAAAAACATACAAAAAAAGACACAATTTCAAATTGTGTCCTAATCCTCATCCTTTACATCAATATCTTCCGGGATTGGTTCATTTAATATTTCCTGCACAAGTGCTTTGTAATTCTCCAGCTGTTCGAGATGCGTTTTGAACTGCTCCTTATAAATCAAAAATTGCTCCCCGTCATGAACGGCTCTGATTTTCCCTTCGAGCACCAAGCTTTTAATATAATCCTCTGAAAGATTTGTATATTCTGCTGTTTCTTCAATCGTTAAATACATATAGCAGTCCCTTCTTAATCCGTATGCTGATTCTAATATAGCACATGGCTCATATCAATATAATCAATTTTGCACAGAAAAACGGCTTTATGTACTATATAATATACCATTTGTCACTTGTGAAAACGCTGTAATTTTTTTACGCTAAGATTGTAACAATACAGCTTCATATAGGAGGGAGAACATGAAAAGAACGTGGAACGTCTGTTTAACAGCTCTGCTTAGTGTTCTGTTAGTCGCTGGAAGTGTCCCTTTTCACGCGGAAGCTAAAAAACCGCCCAAAAGCTACGATGAGTACAAACAAGTAGATGTTGGAAAAGACGGCATGGTTGCGACCGCACATCCTCTTGCTTCTGAAATCGGTGCTGATGTGCTGAAAAAAGGAGGAAATGCTATTGACGCAGCGGTTGCCATTCAATTTGCACTCAATGTAACAGAGCCGATGATGTCAGGCATTGGCGGCGGCGGTTTTATGATGGTGTATGACGGAAAAACGAAGGATACAACGATAATCGACAGCCGTGAGCGTGCTCCAGCAGGCGCAACTCCTGATATGTTTCTGGACGAAAACGGCAAAGCAATTCCTTTCTCTGAACGTGTAACAAAAGGTACTGCCGTTGGTGTTCCAGGCACGCTGAAAGGGCTGGAAGAAGCCTTGGATAAATGGGGAACCCGTTCGATGAAGCAATTAATAACCCCTTCTATTAAACTCGCTGAAAAAGGCTTTCCGATTGATTCGGTGTTGGCAGATGCCATTTCTGATTATCAGGAAAAACTTTCACGGACTGCCGCAAAAGATGTATTTTTGCCAAATGGCGAACCGCTTAAAGAAGGAGATACCCTTATTCAAAAGGATTTGGCTAAAACATTTAAGCTTATTCGCTCCAAAGGCACTGACGCTTTTTATAAAGGAAAATTCGCCAAGACGCTTTCTGACACTGTCCAGGATTTCGGCGGATCAATGACGGAAAAAGATTTAGAAAATTACGACATTACAATTGATGAACCGATTTGGGGAGACTATCAAGGCTATCAAATCGCTACTACTCCTCCTCCAAGCTCCGGCGGTATTTTCTTATTGCAAATGCTGAAAATCCTTGATGATTTTAACCTTTCACAATACGATGTCCGCTCATGGGAAAAATATCAGCTGCTTGCTGAAACGATGCATTTGTCATATGCCGACCGTGCGTCTTACGCAGGTGATCCCGAATTTGTAAATGTTCCTCTCAAAGGCCTGCTTCATCCCGATTATATTAAAGAACGCCAGCAATTAATCAACCTAGATCAAGTGAATAAAAAACCGAAAGCCGGTGACCCTTGGAAATACCAAGAAGGATCAGCAAACTATAAACAAGTTGAACAGCCGAAAGACAAAGTAGAAGGCCAAACAACCCACTTTACAGTTGCTGATCGATGGGGAAATGTTGTTTCTTACACAACAACAATCGAACAGCTATTCGGAACGGGTATTATGGTCCCTGATTACGGTGTTATTTTAAACAATGAATTAACGGATTTTGATGCGATACCAGGCGGAGCTAACGAAGTACAGCCAAACAAACGGCCTTTAAGCAGCATGACCCCGACGATTTTATTTAAGGATGACAAGCCTGTCCTCACTGTTGGATCTCCTGGCGGGGCCACAATTATTTCATCCGTTTTGCAAACCATTCTCTACCACATTGAATATGGTATGGAATTAAAAGCAGCTGTTGAAGAGCCGAGAATTTACACAAACAGTATGAGCTCTTACCGTTACGAAGATGGAGTTCCTAAAGATGTCCTCAGCAAGCTAAACGGCATGGGCCACAAATTTGGCACAAGTCCGGTGGAAATCGGAAACGTACAAAGCATATCGATCGACCATGAAAACGGCACCTTTAAAGGCGTAGCTGATTCAAGCAGAAATGGCGCAGCGATCGGCATTAATTTAAAACGCAAATAAAAAGAAAAAACTGTACTCGCTTCAAACGAGTACAGTTTTTTTATACACATCTTTAAAATAAAAACTGACAAACGTCTTTATTCTGCTAATGCACGTCTATCTTCATCTTTTCATTTCGTTTATCTCATCAAGAAATGTCTGAAACGCACTCGTAATAAAAAAGTCTTTCCTGTATATAAAGACGATCTCTAAGTCTTGATATGCTGGTGGCAATTGATGAATCCATACATTTGTACGATGCTCGGAGCAGTCAACAGAGGACTTTGGGAGCAGCGCCGTACCCATCCCGGCGGAAACACCTTTTATAATAGCCTCCAATGTGCCAAACTCTATGATTTTTTGATTGTGTATGCCTGCTTCCTCTAGTAATCTTTTGACCCTGTCACGATGAGAACAGCCAGCCCCAAAAAAGAGCATCGGCTGCTGAAGCATGTCTTCTGCCGTCCCTTCTCGTGATGAAATCAAAACTAATTCATCATGGGAGACATGGAGTTGTCTAACTGCAGCGTGCTCAACCGGCCCAAATACAAAAGCGCCATCAACTTTATGATCAAGAACCTGTTGAATCAAATGATGCGTATCAGCTGTGTTCACTGATAAATCCACTTCAGGAAAACGCCTGAGGAAGGATGCTGCATGCTCAGGCAGATGCGTTACCGCCGTCGTTTCCAGTGATCCGATCCGCAAAGGCCCTTTTGGTTGCCTGCTCATTCGGGTCGATTTTTCAGCTTGGTCTAACAGCGATAATACTTGATCTGCATATTGTAAAAGATTTTCTCCTGCAGCAGTCAGCTTCATCCCCCGATTCGTTCGATGAAAAAGCCTGATATTCAAATCTTCCTCAAGCTTATGCACTCTGGCTGTCACATTCGACTGAACATAATTCAGCATTTGGGCTGCTTTCGTTATGCTTCCTTCGCGGGCAACAGCCTGAAAAATCTTTAAATCTCCGCTTTCCACGCGCTCTCACCTGCTTGCTATGATGAAAAGTGATATTGGCTATCATATTTGTTCATTTTACTCGAAGAAAACCGCTATGTAAAATATGTAAAGATATGAAAATACAATTCAATGAGGAGGCAGACAGCATGAAAGCTGTAATTCACAACGGAAAAGCCGGTCTTCTGGGGTTATCAGTTCAGGACGTTCCATCAACAAAGCCTGGATACGGAGAGGTAAAGGTTAAATTAAAATCTGCAGGCCTGAATCATCGTGACTTGTTTCTTATGAAAAACAAATCTGAACAAGATCCTCACATGATACTGGGTTCTGACGGCGCGGGTATCATCGAAGAGATTGGTGAAGGCGTGAAAAATGTTGCTGTTCAGACAGAAGTAGTCATTTTCCCGACATTGAACTGGGATTTGACAGAAAATGTTCCACCTGTACCTGAGATTCTGGGAGGTCCTTCGGACGGAACACTTGCTGAATATGTGATCATTCCTTCACAAAATGCAATCAAAAAACCTGCTTATTTATCTTGGGAAGAAGCGGGCGTTTTACCTTTATCCGCTTTAACTGCATATCGGGCTCTGTTTACAAAGGGGCAATTAAAAAAAGGCGAGCATCTATTGATACCCGGCATCGGCAGCGGTGTGGCAACCTACGCTTTATTGATGGCTAAGGCGATTGGGGCAACAGTAAGCGTGACCTCCCGCAGTGAGGAGAAAAGAAAAAAGGCGCTGAAATTAGGTGCTGATTACGCATTTGACAGCTACAGCAATTGGGATGAGCAGTTGCAGGGAAAAAAGGCGGATGTTGTTCTTGACAGCATAGGACCTGCCCTCTTTTCGGAATACTTCCGCCATGTAA
Organism: Bacillus sp. FSL R5-0603; assembly: GCF_038050295.1. Lineage (NCBI taxonomy): Bacteria > Bacillati > Bacillota > Bacilli > Caryophanales > Bacillaceae > Bacillus > Bacillus sp. FSL R5-0603. The sequence goes on from NZ_JBBOYP010000001.1 coordinate 1,906,430, forward strand.
AATCAAATGGCCGCATTGTCAGCTTTGGGGCAAGCTCAGGGGATAATCTCAGTTTTCCGGTGCGTTCTCTATTCTTTCCTCAGGTCAATGTTTTGGGAACCTCGATGGGAAGCGGTGAGGAATTTCAAGCTATGCTCGCTTTCATTGACAAACATAAGCTTCGGCCTGTAATTGACCGGATATATCCTTTAGAAAAAGCATGTGAAGCATATAAAAGAATGCAGGAAGGCAGACAGTTTGGAAACATCGGGATCGTAATGGAATAAAAAAAGAAACCGGCTGGCAGCCAGACCGGTTTCTCTTATATGATAATCCCCTTTATTTACGGAAGAACTGAACTCCCCATCAAATATCGATCCACTTCACGCGCCACTTCACGGCCTTCATTAATTGCCCATACGATTAAGCTTTGGCCTCTTCTTGCATCCCCTGCGGCGAATACACCATCGATATTTGTTTGATAATCCCCATATGCTGCACTGATTTTGTTATTTACAGAATCAACACCAAACTGTTTCAACAGCGGCTGTTCTGTGCCTTCAAAGCCGATAGCGATAAAGACAAGCTGAGCAGGCCATACTTTTTCCGTTCCAGGCAGCTCGCGGAACTCGTATTTTCCATGCTCATTTTTCACTTTTTCCATTTGGATGGTATGAAGCTCTTTCAGCTTTCCGTTTTTATCCGCAACCATTTTTGTCGTTTGAATGGAGTATTCTCTCGGATCTCTTCCGAATTTTGCTTCTGCTTCCTCGTATGCATATTCAAGCGTAAAGACGTGTGGCTGTTCAGGCCACATATTGTCATTCGTGCGGGCTGGCGGAAGTTTCGGGTGTTTGCCGAATTGGTGCACGCTTTTGGCTTTTTGACGCAGAGCAGTAGCCACACAGTCAGCTCCTGTATCTCCGCCTCCGATTACGATGACATCTTTCCCTTTGGCATCAATGAATTGCTTGTCTTTAAAATTAGAATCTAAATAGCTTTTTGTTGCAAGTGTCAGGTAGTCCATCGCGTAATGGACTCCTTTTGAGTCGCGTCCTTCAATTAAGAGGTCCCGCTGTTTTTGAGCGCCTGTGCATAGGATCACAGCATCAAATTGCTCCTTTAGCTCATCAGCTGTAATGTCAACACCGATTTCTGTGTTCGTGACAAAATCAATTCCTTCTTGCGTCAGCAATTTAATTCGGCGTTCTACAATGCCCTTCTCAAGCTTCATGTTTGGAATGCCGTATGTTAAAAGGCCGCCCGCTCTGTCTGCTCGTTCAAAAACAGTGACGGAATGTCCCGCTTGATTCAGCTGGTCAGCACTCGCCAGTCCGGCTGGGCCTGACCCGACGATGGCCACTTTTTTGCCTGTTCGTTTTTTAGGAATTCTAGGTTGAATCCAGCCGTTCTCAAATCCTTTGTCGATAATGGTTCGCTCGATATTTTTAATTGAAACGGCCGGGTCTGAAATCGCTAAAGTGCATGATCCTTCACAAGGAGCGGGACATACCCGCCCTGTGAATTCTGGAAAGTTGTTTGTTTTCAACAGACGTTCCAATGCTTCCTTCCATCTGCCCCGGTAGACAAGATCATTCCATTCAGGAATTAAGTTGTAAATCGGACAGCCGGATGTAAATCCGTTAATGTCCGCACCGATCTGGCAAAACGGTGTACCGCAATCCATACACCGCGCCCCTTGCCGTTTCGATGCTTCTTCTGAAAAAGGAGCAGAATATTCTTTCCAATCCTTTAAGCGAGTGAGAGGGTCCCGCTCCGCAGGTTTTTCTCGTTTGATCTCCATAAATCCAGTTGGTTTCCCCATGTTCCTCTCCCCTTCCTTACTGTACTACCGCTTGTTTTTGTCCCGATGCTGCTGTATTCTGCTTTGGCTTCGTGTTGGCCTCAAAAGCGAACATGATGGCTTCTTCATCTGATAAACCTGCAGCTTTTTGCTCTTCGATGCTTGCGAGCATTTGTTTATAGTTTTTCGGAATGACTTTGACGAATTTTTTCACACTGTCTTCCCATTGATCTAGCAGATCTTCTGCTTTTTGGCTGTTTGTATACGCAGTATGTCTTTCAAGCATTGCTTTGATTTGCTGGATTTCTTTCTCATCCTCTAATGATTCAAATAAAATCATCTCAAGGTTGCATTTGCGTTTAAACGCTTTGACATCTTCGGTCAGTACATAAGCGATTCCGCCGGACATACCTGCCGCAAAGTTTTTGCCTACATCACCGAGAACGACAACGCTGCCGCCAGTCATGTATTCACAGCCGTGGTCGCCGATGCCTTCTACAACTACGTTCACACCGCTGTTTCGAACGGCAAAGCGTTCACCAGCACGCCCGTTAATATATGCTTCTCCGCTTGTCGCACCGTAAAAAGCCACGTTGCCGATAATGACATTGTCATCCGAAGCAGAGTTGAATCCTTCTGGTGACTTGACGATGATTTTTCCGCCAGAAAGCCCTTTTCCGACGTAATCATTTGAGTCTCCGTCTAAATAAAGCGTCATCCCTTTAGGAACGAAAGCTCCAAAGCTTTGGCCGGCTGATCCGGTAAAGTGCAGCTTGATTGTATCTTCAGGAAGCCCTTCTTCTCCGTAACGCTTTGAGATTTCACTGCCGGTTATCGTTCCGGCTACACGGTTTGTATTGTTGATTTCGATAGAAACTTCCGCTTCTTTTCCAGACTCGATGGCTTCTTGTACGGCCGGGAGAATCGCTGTAATATCAAGTGATTGATCAATTTTATGATTTTGCGGCGATTGGAACGTCCGCACCCCTTCAGGCTGATAAAGAAGGGTAGACAAATCAAGCTGGCTTGCTTTCCAGTGCTCCTTTGCCCGTTCACTTACATGAAGTACATCAGTGCGGCCGATCATTTCATCAAATGTCCTGAAGCCTAACGCAGCCATGTACTCACGAACCTCTTCGGCAATGAACAGCATATAGTTCACAATATGGTCAGGATCTCCCATGAACTTTTTGCGAAGCTCTGGATTTTGTGTCGCTACACCGACAGGGCATGTATCCAAATGGCAGGCACGCATCATGACACAGCCGAGTACAACTAACGGAGCCGTTGCGAAACCAAATTCTTCGGCGCCGAGCAAGGCAGCCATCACAACGTCGCGGCCCGTCATGAGCTTTCCGTCTGTTTCTAATACAACACGGTCACGAAGTCCGTTCAGCATTAATGTTTGATGTGCTTCTGCAAGGCCAAGCTCCCACGGAAGCCCTGTATGTTTAATACTGGTTTTCGGAGAAGCGCCTGTACCTCCGTCATAGCCGCTGATCACAATGACATCTGCAGTCGCTTTGGCAACACCTGCAGCAATTGTTCCTACACCTGCTTTTGACACCAGCTTTACGCTGATTCTTGCGTCACGGTTGGCATTTTTCAAATCGTGGATCAGCTGGGCTAAATCCTCAATCGAATAAATGTCATGGTGTGGCGGAGGTGAGATTAATCCGACACCTGGCGTTGAACCGCGGACATCGGCAACCCATGGATATACCTTGTTGCCAGGAAGCTGCCCGCCTTCACCCGGCTTAGCACCTTGAGCCATTTTAATCTGCAGCTCATCAGCATTGACGAGGTAATGGCTTTTGACACCAAACCGTCCGGATGCAATTTGTTTGATCGCACTTCTTCTATCATCGCCGTTCTCATCTGGAACAAAGCGTTTGGGATCTTCTCCGCCTTCACCGCTGTTGCTTTTTCCTCCAAGGCGGTTCATTGCGATTGCTAAAGCTTCATGCGCTTCCTTACTCAAGGACCCGAATGACATCGCACCCGTTTTAAAACGTTTGACAATCGATTCAGCGGATTCAACCTCCTCCAACTTCAAAGGCTTGCGGTTTCCGTCAAATGCGAACAAGTTCCGCAAAAATCCGATGCGTTCTTCATCAGCTGCTTTTGTATACTGTTTAAACAGATTGTAATCATTTCTGCGGCACGCCCATTGCAAAGTATGAATCGTTTTCGGATTAAACGCGTGATGCTCTCCGCCATTTCTCCATTGGAAGTCACTTCCCGGTTCAAGCGTTTTGCTGTAATCATCCTGATACGCTTCCCGGTGGCGGCGCTGTGCCTCTTCTGCAATTGTTTGTAAATCGATGCCGCCTAGCTGTGATGCAGTACCTGTGAAATAGCGGTCGATCACATCGCGGCTGATTCCTACCGCTTCAAAGATTTGGGCGCCTCTGTAGCTTTGCACAGTTGAAATTCCCATCTTGGACATCACTTTTACGACGCCCTCAGTAATGCTTTTTCCATATTTGCTGACCGCTTCTTCATAGCTGATATCCAAACGGCCTTCATCAATTTCCTGCTTGTAGGTCGCATAAGCGAGATAAGGGTTAATCGCATCTGCGCCATAACCGATTAACGCTGCAAAGTGATGCACTTCACGTGCTTCTCCCGATTCCACAATAATGCTGACTTTCGTACGCAGCCCTTTGCGGATTAAATGCTGGTGCAGCGCGCTTACTGCCAGAAGCGGCGGAATTGGTGTCAGTCGTTCGTTCATCTTTTTGTCTGATAAAATTAACAGGCTCACACCTTGGTTGATGGCTTTCTCTGCCTGTGTGAACATGTCCTTTAATCCGCGTTCAAGATCCTCTGAAAACAGCACATCAATTTTTTGGCTTTTTAAATCAGGATGAACAATCGTTTTCAATGCGTAAAACTGTTCATTGGATAAAACAGGTGTATACAGTTTAATCCGGCGAACATTTCGTTCACTTGGATGAAGAAGATCGCCTTCCGCACCGAGCCAAGTCATCGTTGAAGTGACAAGCTGCTCACGAATCGCGTCGATTGGCGGGTTCGTTACTTGTGCAAACAGTTGCTTAAAGTAGTTAAACAGTGATTGCGCTCGGTCAGAAAGTACAGCAAGCGGAGCGTCATTCCCCATTGAACCAAGGGGATCTTTGCCTTCTTTAATAACAGGAATTAGATATTTTTGGATATCCTCATATGTGTATCCGAATGCCTTCTGGCGAGTAAGAAGATCACTAAATTGTTCTTCTTCTCTTGACTCCGGATCAGGATTCACTTGTACAAGCTCTTCTTCAAGCCATTTTTGGTACGGATACTCAGTTGCGATTTGTGTTTTGACTTCTTCATCGGAGATAATACGGCCTTCTTCCAGGTCGATTAAAAGCATTTTCCCAGGCTCAAGGCGGTTTTTATATAAAACGTCCTCCTGTTCAACTTCAATAACGCCTACTTCAGATGAGAAAATAATATAATCATCTTTTGTGACATAATAACGGGCCGGACGGAGACCATTCCGGTCAAGGATCGCCCCGATTTGTTTACCGTCAGTAAATGAAATGGCTGTCGGTCCGTCCCAAGGCTCCATCAGGGAGCTATGGTACTCGTAGAACGCCCTTTTTTCCTTGGACATATGCGTATTTTCCGTCCAAGGCTCTGGAATGAGCATCATTGCCGTATGTGCCGGTTTGCGTCCAGCCATCACAAAAAACTCAAATGCGTTATCCAAAATGGAAGAGTCACTGCCGTCAGCATTGAGAATCGGCAAAATCTTGTTTAAGTCCTCACCGAAGCTTTCAGAAACAAATTGCTGCTCACGTGCTCTCATCCAGTTGATATTTCCGCGAAGGGTGTTAATTTCACCGTTGTGAACCAAATAGCGGTTAGGATGCGCTCTTTCCCATGTAGGGAATGTGTTGGTACTGAAGCGTGAATGAACGAGCGCAAAAGCAGAAACGAATGCTTCGTCTTGCAGATCAGAATAAAATGCATCAACCTGTTCAGGTGTTAAAAGGCCTTTGTAAACAATGGTCTGGCTTGAAAGACTGGCAAAATAAAAATCAAGACCTTCCGTTACTCCCCAATTTTCAGCCTGTTTACGAATGACATACAATTTTCGTTCAAAAGATAAATTGTCCTTTAGATCAGAACTTGCGCCGATAAATACCTGACGGACAAACGGACAGCTTTTTTGCGCTACTGTTCCGATTTTTCCGACATTTACAGGTACAGTTCTCCATCCAAGAACGACTTGGCCTTCTTGTTCAATCAGTGCATTGATTTGCTTTTCAATTTTTTTTCTTTCATCTTCTTTCTGTGAGAAAAAGACCATTCCTACCCCGTAACGTTCTTTTTCTGGCAGATTGATGTCTTTGCACTCTTTTCTAAAGAAAGCATCAGGGATTTGAACCAGTAAGCCGGCTCCGTCTCCTGTATCCGGATCACTGCCTTGCCCTCCTCTATGGTCTAGCTGGCAAAGCATCTTAAGTCCTTGTTTGACAATGTCGTGAGTCTGCTTGCCCTTTAAGTGTGCATATAGGCCGATTCCGCATGCATCATGTTCAAATTCAGGACGGTAGAGACCTTGAGCTTTTGGCATTTGATTGTACGTCATAATTCCTCTCCCCCGATCAATTTCCGATAATACCGGTCATAAAATCTAACAACTCTATAATCATTGTAGGTTTTCAAAACGATATAAACAATATATAATTTAGATCAAAAGAATCTCAAAATGAGATAGATGGATGTGAGACAAACATGGAGCTGCGCCAACTGCGTTATTTTATGGAGGTGGCTGAAAGAGAACACGTTTCAGAAGCCGCTGATCATTTGCATGTGGCCCAATCAGCAATCAGCAGACAAATTGCCAATCTTGAAGAAGAATTAAATGTGACCTTATTTGAGCGTGAAGGGAGAAATATCAAACTCACGCCAATCGGAAAAGAATTTTTGATTCATGTGAAAACGGCGATGAAAGCCATTGATTATGCGAAAGAGCAAATTGATGAGTATCTTGACCCGCATCGCGGAACGGTAAAGATCGGCTTTCCTACAAGCCTCGCCAGCCAGCTTTTGCCGACTGTCATTTCAGCGTTTAAAGAAGAATATCCGCACGTCGAATTTTTGCTGCGCCAAGGCTCCTATAAGTTTCTGATTGAAGCTGTCAGAAACCGTGATATTGATCTGGCCTTATTAGGACCGGTGCCGACGAATTTCTCTGACATAACGGGAAAAATATTATTTACTGAAAAAATTTACGCGCTTGTTCCATTAAATCATCCGCTTGCTAAACAAAAAACAGTTCATTTAATCGATTTGCGCAACGACCAATTTGTATTGTTCCCGGAAGGATTTGTACTTAGAGAGATGGCAATTGATACTTGCAAACAAGCAGGCTTTGCTCCTCTCGTTTCCACGGAGGGTGAGGATTTGGATGCTATCAAAGGGTTAGTGTCAGCAGGAATGGGCGTTACTCTTCTGCCTGAAAGTACTTTTGCTGAAACAACACCTCGTTTTACTGTGAAAATTCCAATTGAGTTCCCTCAAGTAAAACGGACTGTCGGAATCATTAAACCGAAAAATAGAGAGCTTGCGCCTTCCGCGAATGATTTTTATGAGTTTGTCATTCAATTTTTCTCTAAGCTGGAGCAGTATCAATAAAAAATGAACCCGAGCTTCTATATAGAAGCTTCGGGTTTTTTTCTGCAAATTAATTTACAGGTAAAGAAAAATCCACATGGCAAACAAATGCTTCTTGATCAATTAGAGCTCTGTTTGTCAGTTCCTTTTTCTTTTCCGGTTCTTGAAGCTGTACAGAAGAGTAATTGACGATTCCAAGGCCGATTTCCGTCCCTTTTGAATCCATCAGCCGAACAACTGAACCGCTTTTGAATTTCCCTTTAATCTTCTGTACACCGTCTAGGTATAAACTCGATTGGCCGTTTGTTATTTTTCGTGAACAATCATCTGATAAAATCATTTCACCTTCCGGACCGGAATTAAAAGCGATCCATTGCTCCTTTTGATTCAACGGAAGCGTTCCTACTGCTTCAAAATAGGTGCCTTCCGCCTGTTCATGAACGGCGTGGTATAAAATATCGCCGGCATCTGCCTGACCTAGGAAACCTTTAATGCCAGACGCCATTACGATTTTAAACGCATCAAGCTTAGAGCGCATGCCGCCGGTGCCAACGATGCTTCCCGTGTCACCTGCGCATGCTTCGATGTCAGGTGTTATTTCACTCACCCGCTGTATCCTTTTCGCTTCTGGATTTGTGCGCGGATTGCCGTGATATAATCCGTCTATATCTGATAAAATTACAAGCATATCTGCATCAATCAATCCTGCGACTTTTGCAGCGAGCGTATCATTGTCGCCAAACTTGAGCCGATTGACGGTAACTGTATCATTTTCGTTTATGATCGGGATGATGCCGCGCTCGAGCAGTACATTCATTGTATTCCTGACATTGTTATATCGATATTCATCAGAAAAATCGCTTCTTGTAATTAAAATTTGGGATGCGACATAGCCGTGTGCCAAAAACAGCTTTGAATAAGCCTCCATCAGCAATCCCTGGCCAATTGAAGCTGATGCTTGTTTTTCTGGAAGCTTCTCGGGCCTTTGGATAAATCCGAGCTTCCGATATCCCGCCGCCACTGCGCCTGAGGAAACCAAAATCACTTCATAACCGGCGTCTTTGAGTTTGACGACCTGGTCTACCAACGCTTCTAATTTTCGAATGCTGATTTCTCCATGAAGGCTTGTTAATGAACTGCTTCCAATCTTCACAACGACTCTTTTCATGCTTGTATCAGGCGTCACTTTATCACTCCTGATAGCGGCGCTGCAGTTTTTTCGATATCTTCGCTGATTTCCTTTGAACGCTTAGCCGCATGCTTTATTGCTTGAGAAATCGCTTCTCCGCCGCCGCTCTTTTTCAAGGCTTGCAGCCCCGCTGCTGTCGTTCCGTTCGGTGACGTGATATTATCTCTTAAGATCTCAGGATGTTCTCCTGTTTCCATGAGCATTTTTGCGGCACCTAAAAGTGTCTGGGCACCGATGCTTCGAGATAACTGTTTATCGAGGCCCGCTTCCTCGCCTGTCTTTTCAATGAATTCCATTAAATAATAAAAATACGCGGGGCCGCTGCCTGCAATTCCGGTGAATATATCCATTTGATTTTCTTGGATTGTATAGACTTCGCCCATGCATCCGAGCAATGCTTCGGCCAGCTTCTTCAGGTCTTCCGACACATATTTGCCAAGGGCAATAGCTGTTGCAGAAGCGCCAATCATACTGGAAGTGTTGGGCATCACTCTGACAACCGGCTGTTCATTAAGCAATGATTGTTCAATAAAAGAGGTAGTTATGCCGGCAAGGACCGACAATATTAATTGATGGGGTTGAATACGTGATTTTAGTGATGACAGAGCGTTTTCGGCGTCTTTTGGCTTCATTGCCAAAATGAGCACATCCATGTCTTCAATACATAGTTGGTTCGGCAAGGCGCCTTTAATGCCATATTGAAGTTCAAGTTCAGTTAATCGCTCTGTATTGCTGCGGTTTGTAACGCAGATGTTTTGTTTCGGGATTTTGTTGGCTCGAACGATACCTGATATCATTCCTTCCGCCATAGATCCTGCTCCTATAAAGGCTACTTTCTTTTGATCAAAGATCGGTAACATCTCCTTTGTTCGCTTTTTTGTTCGCATTTTCACACGTTTAAAATGTTACCACGTGAGGAAATGATGTCAAGTTTGAAGGCCATTAATGATTTGTATTGTTTCTTTTCGACAAATATGTATAATGAAAAGCAGAAAACACCCGGTTCACACTGCTGCGCCGGGTGTTTGTTTCTATTAAAAATTATCTGAGAGAGCTTTTTCAATCAGTTTTTTACAGCGATCCAGCTCTACCTTCAGCTGTTTTTTATATAGCTTGGCAGCTTCGTAATCTTTAAATTGATAGAGGACGACTTCCTGGAGCTTAGCCCCTTCTTTTTTTACTTTAATTTGTTTTAGTATCCCGTCATCAAGAAGCTCATGCAAAGACCGGTATACTTCTGTATGATTTGGTTTAAAACCAATCTCTTTAAATTCAGACCGAAGTACTTCAAGCAGCTTTAACCCATAGAGTCTCTCTTGCTCTGTCATCGTTATCATATAAAGCTTCAAAAATGCGCGCTGTTTCACTAAAAAGCCTGTTGAACTCCTTTTTTCTTCTTTCATCATATGCACTCCTTCTTCTGTCACTGACAACACTATGTACTAAATATTCAATTTTCTTTTATTGTTTTCCTTCTTTATATTAAAGACTGATAGTCCAGTCATTTCATGTTTACTGATTATAGGTGTAGCGGAAAAAATAAATTTTAACTGAACATTTGGTACATAGTTTTCTTAGTTCTATTATAGCCTGCATTTACTGCTATCTTCAATTTAAACGATTGCCAGGGTTTACATATCTCATTTTACCGGTACGGATTTCATTCAAATAAAAAAACCTGTCGAAAGACAGGTTTTCATTTTTAAGGATTTGTTGACCATAATCCCGCTGTTTTGATGAAAATGCGTGGATCTAATTTCAATTGTGCCACCATGTACTCAGCAAGATCCTCAGGCTGCATAACTTTTTCAGGATTACCGTCTGTTAAGTTCAATTCGATAGACATATCACTAGCGACAGTGCTCGGCGTTAACGCGCTGACTCTGATATTATGTTTTCTCACTTCTTGCATAAGAGACTCTGTTAACCCGAGAACGGCAAATTTAGAAGCGCTGTAAGCACTTGTTACAGCAGCTCCTCTTTGGCCCGCTGTAGATGAAATATTAATGATGTCTCCGGCTTTGCGTTCGATCATTTCCGGAAGCACCGCGCGCGTGACATGGTACACACCCATTAGGTTGACTTGAATAATATTTTCCCACTCATCGGCTGACAGATCTAAGAAACCGCCAAATTTGCTGATGCCGGCGTTATTAATGAGGATATCGATATCACCGAGCTGTTCCTTCACTTGAGCTACAGCTTGGTTAACCTGATCGGCATCTTTTACATCTGCAGCAGCAAATGCTGCTTTTACACCAAGCGCTTTGACTTCTTCAGCCACTTTTTCTACATTAGCGGAAGTCCGGCCAATTAACCCGATATTCACGCCTTCTTTGGCAAGCGCCAGAGCAGTAGCGCGGCCAATTCCTCTGCCTCCGCCTGTGATTAGTGCAGTTTTATGTTGTAAACTTTGCAATTGAAGCACCCTTTCTTTGTTTACATATGTACGATATCACATTATAAGTACAATACATCCAATACGCAAATCAAACGAACTGTGTAAATATCATTTCTTCTGATTAAAAAAGCGGATACAGGGTAATGACATAAGAAAAGGAGTGAACATATGATTATAGTTTATATCAGTCTTGCAGTATTAGCAGTTTCTATTATCTTCTTAGGAGTTACCGTGATTCAAAACAAGAAAAAAATGGACCCTGCACTAAAGGAGCTTTCCTCTGTTACGCAGGCTATGCAAAAACAAATCGAAGGATTAAAAACAGAAACAGAGCTGCTGACGCAAAAACAAAAGAAGATTCAGCAGGATGTCCAAATAAAAAAATACACGTTTCAGCAGACCGCAGCTGAAGTGAAAAAAGTTCCTAAAGCTGTTAAAGAGGTGTGGCAGGCTGGCCATTTAAATAGCAGGTCATGATGAATGATATCCCGTTGTTTCGATCAGAATGGACAATGGGATATCATTTTTTGAGGAGGCTTTCGCATGATTGTAAACCACAGTTGCTTAAAGGAGTTCGCAGAAAAACTACATTCTCTTCCCTCTTCACTTACAAAGTCGGATTTACTTATTTCTCCATTTCATCTCCATCAAGAAAATGAACTTGACATCTACTATTCACCTCATAATGAATATATCAATCGGACTGCTACGATTGTGATTGCCGGGATCACGCCGGGTTTTTCCCAGATGAAAACAGCGTACGAAACAGCAGTCGAAAGTCTGCGGCAAGGCCGCACTCTTGAGCAAATGGCGGTAGATACAAAAATAGCAGCGGGTTTCTCCGGGTCGATGAGACATAACCTTATCACCATGCTGGATTTATGCGGGCTGCCGCAAGCTTTCGGCATTCAAAGCGCCGCAAAGCTTTTTGGAGAATTACGGCATATGCTCCATACAACTTCCGTTATTAAATATCCTGTCTTTATCCAGCAAAAAAACTATACCGGATACAAACCGGCTATCACTCATTCTCCTATCCTAAGCACCTATGCTTTTGGGCACTTCCCTGCGGAGCTTAATCATGTGACGGGACCAGCTCTTCTCATTCCGTTAGGAAAAGCGGCCGAAACAGTGTGTGAAACATTGATCAGACAGCACAGCCTCCAGAATTTGATTTGCCTTAACGGCTTTCCCCATCCATCAGGCGCGAACGGCCATCGTTTGAAACAATTCAGCAAAAACAAAGAGCAACTAGAAACACAAATTCGTTCCTTTGCTTCATTGGTTGATTTCGCTATAGAAAAGAGGAAATAAAAGGGATATGATAAACAAAAACACAAACGTGGGGAGTGGTTGAATGTTTCCTATAATTAGAAACGGATCGGCTTATACTTAGGCAAATCACAGATCAGGACGCGGAAGCCATTTTTGCTTGTTTCTCAAACGATGAGGTGACACGCTATTATGGGCTTGAAAACATGGAATCTAAAGAACAGGCCATTTCAATGATTCAAACGTTTGCTGCCCTCTATCAAGAAAAACGCGGTATACGGTGGGGAATTGAAAGACTGGACACTAAAGAACTGATCGGAACAATAGGCTTTCACGCTCTGGCCCAAAAGCATAGGCGCGCGGAAATCGGTTATGAAATCATCCCGGAGCATTGGCGAAACGGATTTGCATCAGAAGTCATTTCAAAGGTCGTATCTTACGGATTTTCTGCCCTTGGACTGTCGCGTATTGGCGCAGTTGTATTTACCGCTAATGAAGCATCAAATCGTCTGCTTCTAAAAATGGGGTTTCAAAAAGAAGGTGTTTTAAGACAGTACATGTATCAAAATGGTACTCCATATGATACAAATGTGTATTCTATTGTAAAACCAAGAGAATGACGGCATTCTCTTGGTCTGTGCGCACATCCCTTTTCCTTTAAAATGTCCGATTCATGACCTGCATCAGCTATGACGTTTTGATTCTTAATCAATCCCTACAAGATTTTCATCTCTTAAAACAATGCTAATAACTTTTTTCCCCTACTCATAAATCCCTTTATTGGTTCTTCTTCTTGTGATAAAATCCCCAAGAAAACAAAACGCAGCCGACCACATCAAAATATAAATAACCTGAGTTTTGTATTCCCACATTGAATCCCCCATTTCTACCCCGTGAATGAAAGTCATATACGCTTTTTGCGGCAGTATCGCACAAAGGGCATTTAATATTGGATGATGTGGAGCAAAAGAAATAAAACAGCCTGACAATACACACGTGATCACACTGATACCACTCGTCATCAAACTGATGTTTCGATCCATCACAGAAGCCATAAAGATAGCGAATGCTGTTGCAAGCACTGTAAGAACACCCAGTAACCCAGCAAGAATATTTAAACGGAAACCAATTTCAGCATGAAAGAGTACATTTGTAATTAGGATGGCCAAGTAAGTGGGTATGTATAAACATAAAAAAGTAAAGATAAACTGAACCAACAAATATTTCCCCACATGCACGGGAGACACTAAAATCCTTTTGAAGGTTTTGAGCATCCGGTCTTCTGGATATAACGCAGCTAATGCCACACCTTGCATCAATACAAGCATCATGATAAAGCCTAATATATTCGTTCCCGTTCCCCGTTCAGTCCTTAATTCATCCTCTCCCCGGTAGCTGCCTGGCATTTCTCCAGTCTCAAAAAATTGCTGAATCATTTTTTGTTCCGCTTTACTTTTCAACGTGGTTACTTTGTAATCAAGTTGATTTTTTTCTACAATGGCTGCATATTTCCCTAACATCAGATCAGAAAACTTCGGCTTCTGATCTACCGTTACCACTCTAAATGCAGAATCACTCGGCAAATGATGAACTTCGTCCAGTTCTGTAACAAAAGCGATTGTTTCTTTGAAAACCGGCTTCCCGGAAAACATAATCGCAACGCCAATCATCAGAGGGATAATGATTAATGCAATGATAATAATGGCTTTTTTGGTCAGGATTCGCTCCCACCTGTTTTGGAATAAACTCAGCATATATATCCCTCCGGCTTAAATACAACATGAGAAACGGCAATACAAATGATTGAAGCCAATATTAGTCCTGACATAACAGGCTGCAGCATACTGAAATCATGATCATAAATGAGACGAAATGAACATTCTGTTACCCATTTAATCGGAGAAAGAATCGATATCTGATTGACGGTATCTCCAAATCTATGAATTCCGAAAAATACGCCACCAAAGAAAACAAAAAAAGCTATCGGAATTTGCATAATCCCGTTCGCCTGTTCTTCATTCTTGAACAAACTGCAGAACATTGTGCCTAAACAGCAACCGAAAAATAAAAATACATACAATAAAAGCATGAAATACGTAAGATATTGTCCTCCAAAGTTCAAATGAAAAATCGTTTGGGCTATCAACACATTCATGCTGTACATAATGACACTGAATATAAAGGTTGATAGTAATTTAGAAAGATAAATACTAGTTGTCGAAACCGGCGCATACACAATACGAAGGTTCGCCTTCTTCACCTTTTCCTCCATAAACGTATTAGAGGTCGTCATAGCAATCAGAGCTGCAGTGAAAATCATCATATTCACTCCGTAATAATCATAAGAACTGACACCGCCTGCCCCAAAGCTGCTTTTCGTAACAAAGCCCATGACAAGAATGAGAACGCAAGGAAAAGCCGTATTGGCTATTACAAGAACCGGATTCCTTAAAATATTCATAAAATCAAATATTATTAATTTTAACAAACTCATTTTGCTCTCCTAATCTCTTAAATTTCTTCCCGTCAGCTCTAAAAATACCGTTTCTAACGATGCCTCTTTTTTGTTCATGTTTAGGATGCTGCAGCCTTGGGCACTCAATTCTAATATGATTTCACTCAGGTGATCTTGGTTCTTTTGAACGGTAACATTCAGTTGATGGTCAGAGAAATCAACTCCTGTCACTCCTATGATTTCTCTAATCGAGTTTTTATTTAATCGCTGAACATGCGCCAGTTGAAAAGCGTATGTTATTTCTTTATTGACTTCTCTGTACAGCTCTTCTTTTGTTCCATTGGCAATAATTCTTCCTTCATTCATGATCATAATACGATCTGAAATTGCCTCGACTTCTTCCATATAGTGTGTAGAGTAAATGATGCTTGCGCCTTTTGTTTTCAGCTCTTTTATCGATTCCAAAATGTGATGCCGGGATTGCGGATCGATTCCTACCGTGGGCTCATCCATGATAATCAGTTTCGGCTGATGGGCAATGGCGCACGCAATGTTTAATCTTCTTTTCATCCCGCCTGAAAACGTCTTTGGTTTGTCATCTTTCCGGTCGTATAGCTGTACGAGCTCCAAAGCCTCTTTGACTCGGGCTTTCAGTTCTTCTCCTTTAAGAGAATAAAGACTGGCAAAAAAACGAACATTTTTCTCAGCGGAAATCTCCTCATAAATCGCGATATCTTGAGGCACAATCCCGATGCCTTTCTTCATTTCCTTTGACCCTTTTTTCACACTATGGCCCAATATCGAAACATTTCCGGAACTGGCCGACAATACTCCTGATAAAATATGAATGGTTGTGCTTTTCCCTGCACCATTTGGACCTAGTAAGCCAAGCACTTCCCCCTCTCTCACTTCGAACGAAATCCCATCTACTGCCGTTTTGTTTTCATACTGCATTTTCAAGTTTTCTACTGTTGCTACGTTGTTCATAGTTGGTTCTCCTTTTTACTTTCTCCGTTTTGCGAATTCCTGCAATAAATTTGTTTTCAAATTGTCTCGATTTTGTTCAATGTCAAAATCAGCAGCGTCTTCTTCAAAACCATCCTGTTCTTCTCCGTCAAAACTGTACAGTTTCTTCAATAAAACCCATAATGTTTCCAGCTCTTCCGTCGAAAAGCCTTTAAATAGATCGGCCATAAAATACACCGCTTTTTCACCGCATTCCTCCATGACACGCTTTCCTGAATCAGTAATCTTCACATTAACTGCACGCTTGTCGCGTTTACTTGGTACAGTGATGACATAACCTCTTTTTTCAATACCGCTGACAAGTCTGTTGATGTTTTGTTTTGAAGTGCCTAATTTTTTTGCAATGTTGTTGAATGTCGTTTCCTCTTCCGGTAAATGCAGTATGGCAACCATCGTCATAAATTGCCTCGACGTTAAGCTTTCATAATAATCGTCTCCGCGTGATTGGATTTTGTTTAAAGTGGAAAAAAATGTAGCGTAAGACTGTTGCATTAAAAATAAATCTTTCAGTTCCTTAGAATAATCCACGATGTTCCCTCCTTGAATAGACAACTTATTGTCTATTCATCATAACATTTCTCACTGTATTGTCAATATGTTGTCTATTTTTCTTTAGAATCCCTCGATAATTCATAGAATAGTAATATACTGATCGATTCAGAAAGAGGTAATGTTGATGGCTCGTCATCGAGAATTCAATGAAGAATAAAGCGTTATGAATCTGTTTTGAGAGAACATTCGGGCGAGTTAAGACGTGAAATTAACGTGGAACAAACGGTTTTAGACTTATATTCTGTTTCTTATCGGCTGACTGTGATGGTGAAATCCCGTCCAGATCAATCATTTTTGCGTCATTCCGTATCGGAAATCCTTACATTGCTGAACAAATGATAAAAAGCGCCCCGGAAAATGGGCGCTTTCTAATTAAGATGCATATTGAGGAGATGTTTCCTCCTTAACTGCTTTTTCCTCCGGTATATGAATGCATTTCGTCAAGACCGCACTTGCAAGGTAAAGGACCGCAAAGATCCAGACGACGCCTTGCGCGCCGACGAGACCGATGAACAGCCAAGCGAGTGCAGGGCCGACAAACGCAGATAAACCTGCAGCCAAATTCAATACAGACATGGCTGCCCCTTTATCATTTCCAGCCACCGTCGGCACAATTGCACCGATCGGCACATAGCCTGCCAGCAAACCGCCCCAAATAAAGCCGATCACGCTGACAACCGCTAAACTTCCGCCGGAGAAAACAGGTGCGTAGTATAATAAGACGGTGAAAATGCCGCAGCCGACTCCGCCGAACCAAATAACAGTATTTTTCCAGCCGAATTTATCGCCGACAATACCAAAGATAAGGTTAAACACAATATTCCCCAGGAAAATCGTTCCCCAAATTTGCAGCCACACATTGGTTGAAATTCCATGCTGGGCCATGTGCATCGGCAAAAAGACTGGAAAACCATATGTACCAATGCTGTTGATGATTCTGATGATTCCGCCTGTAAGCACGCGCGGATTTGTAAATAGAATCGTAACCCCTTTTAAAAGCTCCTCGGCTGTTTCTGATCTTTTTCTTTTCTTCTTTTCAAAACGGTCTTTATTGATAAACAATGCAAAGAATGCACCGAGACATACCCAGAAAATAGAGCTCCAAAGCGTATTCAAATAACCGAACGCTTTGATCGCGTAGCTTGAGTACCAAGCGCCGAACACAAACATGCCGAGGCAATATGCTATCCAAAACCAGCCGACAGCAGTGCTCAGTTTGCTTTGCGGTGTTCTGTAAATGACCCATGTCAAGAAAGAATAAGCAAAAAGCGGGTAACCTAACCCTTTTACGAAGTAAGTCACATACATCACTGGCAGGTTCAGCTGTTCAAATCCAAATACGATAAAAGCAGCTGTACCGATCACATAAAACAACAGCCCCATAAACATCGTTCGTTTTGCGCCAAATGCTTCGAGACATACACCCGAAAACCAGGAAGCTATGGCAAGCGCAATTCCGTATATACTAAAAATGGAAGCGGACTGTTGAACGGTGAGCCCGTTTTCGATCAAAAAAGGACTGAGCCAGCCTTGTTCAAGGCCATCTCCCATCATAAACAAAACAACCCCTAAAAATCCCCAGGCAAGACGCTTCGGTATTCCTATTTTATCCAACATATCTGTCTCCTCCTTAGATGCTTATATCCATTACCGTATTACCTTATTAAAGTTGAAAATTAAATGATTCCTCAAAAACAGCAGAAATGCCGCCTTAAATCAACACTTTGCTTTCTGAACCAGAAAAAAAGCGCTGTGTTTGCTTCCATTTCTCATATAAATCCAATTCTGTCTGACAGTCCTTCGGTTCGATCACCCGGACATTTGCTGATATCTCCTCCGTTAATTGAAAGGTTTCATTGCAAATGACTGCAGCTCCAACAACAGATGCCTGATGATATCCCTCTTGGACATAGACCTTTTTTTGAAGAAAATCCGCGATATATTGAGTGAGCGCTTTGCTTTGGAATCCCCCTCCGCACACCCAAACATAGTCACGTTCAAACGGAGTAACCTCTGTTAAAATGTCAAAGTTCCATTTGATTGAAAATGCGATCTCTTCTAGCGCTGCACGTACAAAATGTGCCCTCTTTAAATGTGCTGACAGCGGGGCATCAAAAAGAAAACCGCCTCTCGTTAACGCATTCTTTTCAGCCGATAAATAAGAGCCGAGAGCCGCTACACATGCATGGTCTTCTTTTGCAAGTGCAGAAATCTCCTCCTCCATTACTTCGTACGTTTCATTCGGATAAAAAATCTGTTTTAATTTTTGATAATTCAAGCCGGTAATTCCCGGATTCGTTTCCACAAGCCAATGCCCTTGATCCGTATGACAGTTCAGCCAGGCTTTATGTTTTGTGTCGCCATGATCCGCAGTAATTTTGGTTATTGGCGTTGTTGTCCCTGATACAATGACAATGTCCTCAAGTCCAGCTCCGGTGCTTTTGACAGCTAGCTGTGTATCCCCGCCCCCTGCTATAACCTTAGCATTTATTGAAAGGCCTAATTCGGATGCATATTCATTTGCTATCGTTCCAATTGCTGTTCCCGCTCTTACAAGAGGCGGAAGGATAAATGGAGAAAAGCCGAATATGTCGCACATCTCTTCTGACCAAGTGTTTTGCTTCACATCAAACAGCAGGGTTTCTGTTGCCTGTGATGGTTCATATGTTAATATTCCGCTCAGTTGGTACGTCACCCAATCACTGATGCTAGTAAAGCTTGCAGTCTTTTCCCATAAAGAGGGCTGGCGCTGTTTTAATCCATAAAGCTTGAGCGCGGAAAAAAGTGCGGTTGGCAGGCGGCCTGTGCGGCTGTATATCTCTTCCCGATCGGGAATGCTCGCCTCCCACTCTCGACCGCGGTTATCGATGTTCGGCAGCCCGAGAAAAGAATCGCCGTTTTGATCGATCAGAACAATCCCCTGTCTTTGACTCGTCGATGTCAAACCAATGATGTCAATATCACACGAACGGGATAGCACACGTTTTGCCAAATTCATCACCTGCTTCCACAGCACCTGAGGAGAAAAATAACGGCTGTCCGGGTAAAGCGTCTCTGTGGAATACACGATGTCCTCCCGTTCAACTGTTAAAACACTGCCGGTTACACTCACGACCGCTACCCTAGCATTGCCTGTGCCAATATCAAAAACGAGATAGCCTTTTTGTTTTTTCATTCTGTTAGCCTCCTTTCTTATACCCCTGTTTTCAGTTCGTCCTTGTTATACACTGTCGGAATATTAAGAGTTTTTTCACGCTTCCACTTTTTGAGGGCTTTATTCAGTATCGTCACGTGATGATCCTCCACTTCAAATGTTGCTCCAGCGAGATGCGGTGTTGCCAGAACATTAGGCAATGAAATCAATTCATAATCTGATTCCTCTGGAGGTTCATGATAAAAAACGTCTAATATCGCACCTCTGATTTTATGTTCTTTTAATACAAATAAAAGATCTTCACGGTTTACAACAACTGCTCTTGAAGTATTGACGAAAATCGCACTCTGTTTCATCAGATCAAAATACTTCCGATCAATAAGTCCAAGTGTTTCCTCAGTACGAGGCAGATGGACAGAAACGATATCACTGTCTGAAAACACCGTTTTAAGAGATACTTTTTCATACAGCGGATGATCGTCTTGAATGAATGGATCGTAATACTTTATTTTACAGTCAAACGCAGTCAGCAGTTTTGCAATCCTTTGACCAACCGCCCCGAACCCAATCATGCCAACCGTTTTTCCTGTTAATTCATTTCCTTTAAATTTGACATAAGCCTGCAGGTAATCACTGTTCCACTTTCCATCCTTCAGCCATTGATTCGAGGCGCTGGTATGGCGCAGAAAGGAAATCACATTTCCAATAAACATTTCAGCAACGGCTTGTGCATTCCGCCCTGGTGTATAAAAAACAGGTATGCCTCTTTTTGAGGCAGCTGCCACATCCACATTGGAGGGCATTCCCCTGCAAACACCGACAAATGAAAGTTCGGGAACAGAAGCAAATACGCTGTCTGTTACCTGATCAAGCTCAGTAATCAAGCCTGTCGCATTTGTTGCTTTTAGCAGCTGAATGAGTTCATCCTCCCGATATGCCCGGCCTTGTTCCTTCCAAGATTGATAAGCAACTGAGTCAAACAAGTTTTCTAGCTCTTTTCGTCCTTCTTCGTTGTACGGTGCTGTAACCAAAACCGTCATGGTGCAAAACATCCTTTTCATCGTATTTTTTCATAAAAAAAATCTCTTTCCGCAGATGGAAAGAGATTCATATATAGGCGCGCTCTGTTACAGGCAGACGCCGGTATAAACCTTGCTTTCCTATCTTTCAAGCTGACGCTTGCTGGAATTGGCACAATAATGTTGCCGAGGTTTCATAGGGCCAGTCCCTCCACCTCTCTGGATAGAAAATGTTGAGTATGTAATTTTCAGAATGAAGAATACGTTTATCATAAAGAAGTCTCAGATTGATGTCAATCTCTTTTTTCAGAATTGACGTTATCATCCGAAATGTTATAATTCTTACAAAATATCTAACTAGAGAGAGGAACTGGGCCATGAAATCTTTTGCCACACAACAAAACGGCATTTTCAAATCCGTTTGCTCGCTGGACTGCCCGGATCAGTGCGGATTGTTAATACATAAAAAAGACGGGAAAATCGTAAAAATGCAAGGAGACCCTGATCATCCTGTCACAGCCGGAAACATATGCAACAAAGTCCGGAATATGACGGAGCGCATATATGATGAAAAGCGGCTGACTACACCGCTCAAACGAACAGGTGCGAAAGGCCAAGCGATATTTGAACCGATTTCTTGGGAAGAGGCAATCGATACGATCACCTCCCGCTGGAAACAGCTGATTGATGCAGAGGGAGCTGAAAGCATACTTCCTTACAGCTTTTACGGAAATATGGGGAAATTGACAGCTGAAGGAATGGACCGCCGCTTTTTTTACCGCATGGGGTCAAGCCAGCTTGAACGGACGATTTGCAGCAAAGCGGGATCTGAAGGCTATAAATATACAATGGGCATAAGCGCGGGAATCGATCCTGAGGAAACCGTTCATACAAAACTATTTATTTTTTGGGGAATCAACGCGGTCAGCACAAACATGCACCAAATTACAATCGCCCAAAAAGCACGAAAACAAGGTGCCAAAATTGTCGTGATCGATGTGCATAAAAATCAAACAGGACGTCTCGCAGATTGGTTTATTCCCATAAAGCCGGGAACCGACAGTGCACTTGCTCTTGGCATCATGCACATTTTATTTAAAGAAAACCTTCATGATGAAGCATTTCTGTCCGAGTACACGGTTGGCTATGAAGAGCTCCGTGAACACGTGAAACAATATGATCCTGAAAAGGTATCGACGATCACCGGTGTCAGTACCGAAGATATTTACCGACTGGCAAAAATGTACGGGGAAACCTCCCCTTCTTTTATCAGAATCGGAAACGGACCCCAGCATCACGATAACGGCGGGATGATTGTAAGGACGATTGCCTGTCTTCCGGCGATCACCGGCCAATGGCTGCACACAGGGGGCGGCGCAATTAAGCATAACAGCGGAATTTTAGAATATAACACAAATGCCTTGCAGCGGCCCGACTTATTGAAAGGGCGCACCCCGAGGTCGTTTAATATGAATCAGCTTGGCAGGGTGCTTTTGGAAACAGACCCGCCGATTCGCTCTCTATTTATTTACGGAACGAACCCTGCCGTCGTCGCGCCCGAAGCAAACAAAGTCAGACAGGGCTTGCTGCGGGAAGACTTGTTTACTGTGGTTCATGATTTGTTTTTAACGGAAACGGCTGCATATGCGGACATTGTACTGCCTGCAACATCCGCTTTTGAAAATACTGATTTTTACACCTCCTACTGGCACCATTACATTCAGCTTCAGCAGCCGGTGATTGAGAGATATGGGGAAAGCAAGCCTAATACTGAGGTTTTCCGATTACTGGCTGAAGCCATGGGATTCACAGACCAGGAGCTTAAAGATTCAGATGAAGAATTAATCCGCCAGGCGCTTGACCATCCAGATAATCCACATTTGGCAGAGATTGATTACGATGCACTTGCTAAGCATTCATTTATGAAAGCGAAACGCGAAAAGCGACTGTTTCCGGGCGAACTTCCAACGCCAAGCGGAAAAATAGAATTATATTCAGAACAAATGAAACAAGACGGCTTCCCTGCTTTACCGACATATACACCTCTTGTAACCGATAATGAACATCCGTTTATGTATGTTCCGGGGCCAAACCATAATTTCTTAAATTCAACATTTTCCAATAATGAAAAACACATCAAGCTTGAAAAGACGCCAAAGCTCTTTATCAACACAAAAGATGCTGAAGAACACGGAATCGTTGATGGGGCACCTGTACGAATTTGGAACAGCCGGGGAGAATGCCAGCTGACCGCTGCAGTTGGAGAACAAGTGCTGCCAGGTGTCGTTGTCAGCCAAGGATTATGGGCGGATGAACAAGGAAAAAAACAGCTTGTAAACGCGCTAACCCCAGACCGATTGTCCGATATGGGCGGCGGTGCCACCTTTTTTTCAGGCCGTGTACAGATTGAAAAGGTTTGAAAAAATAATGAAACCCCTAGTATGCCAAGCCCGTATAACATAACATCGACATAATGGAGGCATACACATGGACGTTTTTTTAGGAATTGGTATTGCTTTGGCAGGATATTTTATCGGTGAAGGCTTAAAGCAGATGAACCATACAAAAGGTAGTGAACAAAATGATATCTTGCTTATAAAAGAACGGGATATTTACTTTTACATCGGACTTTTTTTAGGAATAACAACGACTGAAGCAAAACAGTTAGCCGGAGACATGACAGACCTTCCTTACATTAAAATCAACGGGAAAAAGTATGTGCAAAAACAAAGTTTAATAGAATGGATATTTGCATTAGTCAAAAAGCAACAGGATGAAGTTAGTATTAAGAAAAACGGGATTTGCTAGTTGTTTAATGGAAAACATTTGAAAGTAAAGGCTTGCTTCAAAAGCAACGCCTTTTTAATCACAATAAAAGAGAGCATTTACATATTTATTTCTCCTTTGCCCGATGATGCTTTTCGAACACCTTGATTGCTTCTAAAGTCGTTTTCAAGCTCTTCTAGAGTACGACCTTTTGTTTCCGGCAGATACTTTTTCACGTAAAGAATCGCAGAAACCCCCAGAACAACGAAGACGAAGAACGTTGACGACATCCCCAATTGATCTAGTAACACAGGAAACGTTAATCCGATAAGAAAATTCATCATCCAAAGGAAAAACACTGAAATCCCCATTCCGAGCCCTCGCAATCTGAGCGGGAATATTTCTGAAATCATGAGCCACGTAACCACGGATACCGCTGACTGCTGAAAAGCCAGGAACGTAATTGTCAGGCCAATCACGATAAACGGCAGCACGGGAGTTCCTTGAAGTGTGATGGAACAAATCGCTATAAGCAAAATAGAAGCTGTTGTGCCTGCAAGTCCTGTAAGGAGAAGAGGCCGCCTCCCTACTTTACCTACAATCCAGATGCCGAATGTACAGGCTATCACTGAAATAACGCCATTTCCAATGTTTGCGACAAGTGCTGCGTCTCTGGCAAAACCAGCTTTCTGCAAAATTTGCGTGCCATAGAACATAATGGAGTTAACACCGGTTATTTGCTGCACTACAGCGATTCCTATTCCAAGACCTACAAGTCGGCGAATCCATGGGACTGACAAGTCTTTCAGTGTCGCCTGCTTTATTTCAGTCTCTCGATTGATTGAATCTTTGATTTCAGTCAGCTCAGCTTTGGCACAAATTTCTTCCCTTACATGCTTAAGAACTCTGAACGCCTCCTCCACCTTCCCTTTCGATGCCAGCCAGCGCGGGCTCTCTGGTACAATAAGCATCCCGAACCACAGAAAAATGGCCGGCAGTGTTGCCAAGATAAGCATAAATCGCCAAACGTGCGCATATTCACCCATTGATGTACCAATGACTGCATTACATGTAAATGCAAGAAGCTGACCTAAAATAATCATCAGATCGTTCTGAGTAATTGTTTTACCCCGCTGTTCCGCTGGCGACATTTCAGCTAAAAAGGCCGGTACCGTGACAGATGCTGCCCCTACTGCAAGACCAAGTAAACTTCGGCAGATTATCATAACAGATGTGTTTGGTGCGAACGAACAACCAATCGTAGCAATAAAAAACAAGAAAGCTAGATTTAAGATGGTTTTCCGCCTGCCAATACGATCTGCTAACCGTCCTCCAGCCAGGGAGCCAAATGCGGCTCCGAAAAGGAGGGAACTTGTGATGAGACCTTCGGTGAAGGGAGTTAGATCAAGCTGATCTCTTTGTGCCATAAAAGGCAACGCTCCATTGATTACTCCAGTGTCATAACCAAAGAGAAGGCCTCCGAATGTAGAAATGATGGTAATCTTGCGGAAAAATTTTTTATGTTTACACGAGGTATTTCCGCCTACAGTATCCATTTTTTCACGCTGGTCCATTTTTCTCCTCCTTTTAAAAGGACTTACAATCGCTACATGTTATTGATAGTCCACCCATACTGCGCCTTTATCCGCGGATCGAACGCAGTTTTCCACCCAGCGTACACCTTCCACACCCGCTTCAATTCCTGGATACCACATGTGCTCCAATTCTTTCCCTCGATCAGCAGCTTCCATAGCAACAGCGAATCGGGAATAAAGATTCGACCACGCTTCAAATAGACCTTCTGGATGGCCGCCTCCAATACGGTCATCTTGTAATGCTTCCGGGTATAAATATCCCATTCCGCGCTCTAAAATCTGTACAGGTTTTCCCTGTATTTCAAAACGCAGCTGGTTAGGCTGTTCATCCCACCATTCAATACTTGCTTTAGAACCGACCACACGAATTTTCTGGCCATGCATTGATCCGGCATTTACACATGAAGACCACACCGTGCCGACCGCCCCATTATCGTATTCCATAATCGTATATGCATTATCTTCAAGAGGCGCTCTGCTTTTTACAAAGCTCTGGCGAGTACATAACAGTTTGTTTATTTTCAGTTCCGGAATCATGATTTCTGATAAAAATAACGGATGAGTTCCTAAGTCTCCTAACACGTAGCTCGGACCGGCAAATTTCGGGTCTACACGCCATTTCGTGCTTGGATTATTCATTTCTACAGGATCTGAGTGAAAACCATGTGCAAATTGCATATTAATAATTCTGATGTCACCCAACTCTCCATTTGCGATCATCTGGCGCGCCTGTTCAATCATTTGATGCCCAGAATAACCATATGTAATGCCGACAACTCTGTTCTTTTTCTTTGCCAAATTCTCAAGCTCTTTTGCTTCTTCAAACGTGAAACAAAGAGGCTTTTCACATACAACATGCAAACCGACATTCAGGGCCACCTTACAAATTTCATAATGAGTGCCGTTTGGAGTTGCGATAGAAACAGCTTCAATACCGTCTTCTCGTTTCGCTTCTTCTTCAAACATTTTCTGGAAATCCAAGTAGCAGCGTTCCGGAGTAACATGAAGTTTCATCCCAAAATCTTTTCCCCGTTCCGGATTGATGTCAAATGCCCCTGCAACCAACTGAAAGTGATGATCACGCAAGGCAGCCGAGCGATGAATGTATCCAATTTGACTTCCCCGGCCGCCTCCTACCATTGCCCAGCGTATCGGTCTATCTACCTTTTTTTCACCATTAATCATTTTTGATTCCTCCCTCACTAGTAACCAACATTTTTTAAATAGGCAAGGCTTTGACTGACATCTCTTAAACTAGTATCAGAGTTTCTCGGATCACGTTCTTGCTCAATCGTAATATAGCCGTGATAGTGAATGTCTTTTAGCAACTTGTAAATCGCTTCATAATCAATAATTCCTTGGCCTATCGGACACATGACTCCCTTTGCACAAGCATCAAAAAAGCGGATATGCTCACCCATTACTTGTTGATAAACATGTTCATCAATGTCTTTAAAATGGATATAGTCTACACGGTCCGCATAGTCCCGCAGCCATTGTTCCGGATCCATCTTTGAATAATATAAATGTCCTGTATCAAGACAAAGCCCCGCAATATCGTATGGTATATCTTTTAGTAATTGCTGAATCTCATCCTCGAATTCAATATATCCCCCTGCATGAGGATGGATGACGGCTCGTACGCCATATTGCTTCCACGCCCGTTCCGCAATTGTCCGAATATGAGACATCATACGGTTCCATTCCTTTTTAGATAACCGTTTCGCTTGATCAGGACGCCCCGCCTTATAATCTCTTTCGTCATGCCCCCAGTCAATCAGGACCAAATAAGGAGGTGAAAAGCGAAAGCGCTCCTCTTTATCCTGAAAAGAGAAAGGTAGTTTTGTAATCAGAGAACAAATCTCATCAACTTGCTCCAGCAAATTTCCTAAGTGCGACTCTGATACTAAATCATCAAAAATCGTACCGGCAATAATGGATAAATCGTTTTTCAAAAGCTCTGCTTGGACACGTTCGATATCCATCGGAATATAGCCGTATGGACCTAACTCAATCCCTTTATAACCAGCTTGTGATGCTTCTTGCAGCACTCTTTCCCATGGAGGAAGATAAGGATTTTTCGGATCGTCAACGCCCCAGCAGCACGGCGCGCCAGCAATGTGAATACTCATCCAAAGCACCTCTAATCAAATGAATTATGAATCGCAACCAAAAAATAAAGCGCTTTCTTTTAACTGGATTTAAAAGTACGTTCATTTCGGTTCTCCGAGTTGATCTTCTCTTCTTAATCGTGCACTTTAACTATAACCGGAAACAAATCATATAAAGCGCTTTACACTCCGTTTTTAAAAGCAAATAGATTTCTTTTTTACTAATTATATCCCTGCATATAGAAAGCGCTTTATATTTTGTGAGTTGATTGTATAATATTCAATATATTTTGTAAACGTTTTTTTGAAATTCCTTTCAGAAAATAATCAACAATATACCAATATATATACACCTTCCACTTTAAAAAAGGATATTCCGACCTATCAATGTTGTTTTTTGAGTTTTTCTTGCTTCCCTTTTGTCATTCTATGGTGAAACACAAAAAAGCAGCGGGGACTTTCCAGCTGCTAAACAAATATTATTGATTTGGAACACACGTCTTTAATGAAAACGGCTTGTTGATTTTCGGACAATTAATTTCGGCAATACTAAAATTTTTTGTTTTTCAGAGGCTTTTCCTTCTATTTCATCAATTAGTAAATCCACTGCCTGTGAACACATGCTTTGCACAGGCACTTCAACTGTTGTCAAAGGGGGATCACTACTTTTTGATATCAGTGTATTATCAAAGCCTGTGATAGAAAGTTCTTCAGGAACCAACACATGTTCCTCCCTTGCTGCAAGGAGCGCACCAATTGCTAAGATATCATTACAACAAATCATAGCTGTGGGCGGATTTGAAGATTGTAATAATGAAGAGGCTAAAGACTGTGCAGACTCGGCCGTTGAATCTGTTACAACAATCAGATCTTCGTGAATATCAAGATCAGACTCTTGTAATGCCTGTGAATATCCGCGAATTCGTTCTCTGCTGCTTGCATTGTCTTCTGCAATCACCGCAATCCTTGAGTGGCCAAGCGAAATTAAATATGCTGTTAATTCATACCCTCCCAAGAAATTATCAACTGTAACCGTTGTAAGAGATGAGTATGGCTGTGATTCCGAAAGAAGGATAACAGGAATGTTATCGCTGATTAACTCATGAATAACCTGTTTATTCCTAAACCCCCCAGCTAAAATAAACCCGTCAACACGCTTCTGCCTTAATAAGGAGACGTATCTCTCTTCCTTCTCTGACTTGAAATCCGTACTGCAAATGACGACATTGAATCCATATTCGTGTGCCCGATCCTCTACTCTCCGTGCCATTTCTGCAATCAGAGGATTAGCTATGTCCGGTAAAAGAAATCCTATTGTCGAAGTCCGTTTCCCTGTTAATGCTGAAGCGAGCACACTTGGTTTATAATTCAGCTCTTGCATGGCATCTAGCACTTTTTGTTTCGATTTCATCCCGACCGGCTGATGATTGATCACTTTTGAAACTGTTGAAATGGACACGCCGGCTTTTTCTGCAACATCGTAGATTGTAGTTTTCATTTTGCTAAAAACCTCTTTCTCCATACAAGTAACCAGCTAAAAAATGCACGATTTGGAAAGCGCTCTATATAGGCTATTGTAAAGATAACTGTGAAGATTTCAATAATCTTTTTTAACTTTATGAAGCATTGCAATATCTTGTCCAGCCCCTATCTGACCCATTAACGGATAAAGACACATTAAGCAAATAATATCGCTGCTAATCCTCTCAATCAAAACACCATTTTCTATTTTAAGTAAACTTGCAAAGATACTTGACGATTGACGTAAGACCAAACGGTGTTTTCAATTTTGAGGTTCTGGCTGAATGTTTCGATTCATACCTGTTTTGAGTGTAATAAAGCAGACAGCTGCGCTGAGTTAAGCTCAACTTCTTCAATCTGTTCGTTTTTTTGAAACACAAATACAACCTTTATCGAATCTCCATTTTTCACCAGACTCATCTCCCATATCTCCCCTTTATGATAAGAAAGAATGTTACTCACCTTAACAAATTTGTTCCCAGTTCTATACAGCCTCTTCATATACGCAATGTACTAACAAAAGGTTTCAAAAATCAAATGCACGCCTGGCATAACTGGCTCTTTTCCTAATGGGGAAGAGTCAACGAAAAAAAGCGAATGAATACCTGCCTAACAGACAGAATAAGAAGAGTTGATATTCAACACTTTTCGTAAAGGAGTGAAACCAATGAGTAAAAAGGGAATTCAAAATTCAAGTATTGAACAAATGAGAAATGACCATGAGACTGAAACAGCTTTTAAAGCAGATGATCCTAAAAAACATGGTTCTGATCCTAAAAGAACGAAATAAGTTCTTACCCCCACTAAAATATCAATAATCTGGAGGAAGTAAAGTGACTCAAAAAAACGGTGCAGACAGACCTGATGATTATAAAAGATTTTCTTCATTAGACAAGGAATATGATTTTCAGCAATCTATAAGCAGCAATACTGAGACAGAAAGTGTAAACACTGAAACACAAACTCATAACAAAGAAAACAAAAATGACACAACAGATGTTGCCGGGAAATACTTTGAGCCCTCAGATTATAAAGGAAGCACGCAATTAGAAAAAGGATTAGCTGAAACTCATGAACAGGTCAGCGATGACTATTTTGAAGGGACGATCGATCAAAATTTGGACTAACCATACAAACGGAGCTAACTTAAAAGAAGTCAGTTAGCTCTGTTTTTAGAAACAACCACAGTAAAAGAGCCAACCCCCACCGAATAGGATGGGGGTTGCACGTAAGTAGCCTGTTTAATATTTAAAACGGTTAATGACGGTTTGAAGTTCTTCTGCCAACTGAGATAGAGATTCTGCGGCATAGGAGATTTCCCCCATTGAATGAAGCTGTTCCTGTGATGAATTTGCAACCGCTTCTGTATTTGCAGACGTTTCTTTTGTTCCAGCGGCCAATGTATGAACTGTGTGCTGAATCACTTCAACGCCTGATGTAAGCTGTTGAGTTGCCGCTGCGACTTCTTGTATTTGAGAAGTGACCTGTTCCACAAGGTTCAGTATTTCATTGAAATTTCCTGTTGCCTCTTGAGAAAGAACAATGCCTGAGCTCACATTTTCTTGAACAACCTTAATATTATTTACCGTTTCTATCGATTCATTTTGGATGGTCGCTACCACCGATTGGATGTGGTTTGCAGATTTATTTGTTTCATCCGCCAACTTCCGAACTTCTTCTGCCACCACAGCAAATCCTTTTCCTTGCTCTCCGGCTCTGGCCGCCTCGATCGCTGCATTTAGTGCCAACAAATTTGTCTGCTCTGAAATCGTCGTGATAAGCGAAGAGATATCGCTGATTTCTGCTGTGCTCGCTACCAATGTTTGCAATCCATTGCCGGCTGAATCTACAGATTTATCAATGAATTTCATCTGATCTAACATCTTGTTGACGGACTTAGAGCCTATTTCAGCCTTGTCTCTCATCGAAGAAGAAAGATCCGCTATGTTCCCTGTATTTGAAGCGACTGATGATATACTGTCTAATAATTCAGTGATGGATTCCGCACTCTTTTCTGTCATTGAGCTTTGCTTCACATTGCTTTCGGCAGCCATCTGCATGGCTCGGGAAATATGTTCAGATGTTGATTTCGATTCTTCTGCGCTTGCCGATAATTCTTCGGAGGAAGCGGCAACTTGTTCAGATGAGCTGCTGATCTGCTTCACAATTTGAGTTAATGAATGAGTAAAAGAATTAAACGATTGGGCAAGCTGGCCAAATTCATCTTTATTTTTCACAGTGACTTTTTTGGTTAAATCAGCGTCGCCGTGTGCAATTTCCTCCAGCTGCTTATTTATGCTTCTTAGGGGCACCATTATGGACTTTAACAGCATTATGCTTAAAACAACGCCTAATATAACTGATATCCCGGTGACAATGATGATGAGCCATTGGCTCATTTTCCCATTGCCTCGTATTTCATCTTTTAAATCCTCCACCTCTTGATCCAGGCGATCAGACAGCTTATTGACAGCCGGGTCTACGCCTTCTTTTCTTAGTGTTCTTTCTTCTCCAAAATGGATGGTTTCTGCTTTTTTCGGATCTGAAGAGTAGGCTGTTACTACTTGCTGATTCAAAGCTCTATACTGAGTAAAACTTGTCTTAATGTCTTCGATATTTGATTGATATCTCTCTTCATCAATCAAGTCATTAACCCGATCAAGGCTCTTTAAGACATCGTCTGCTTTTTCCTTCATACCCTCGTCGTATTCTTTGTCTCCTGTAATCAAGAAGCCTCTTTCATCATTTGATAACCCGGTCAATTCATATTGGATGTGTTTTATCTCTTTTTGGAATTCCATTTTGTCTTTAAGTTCTTCATTCTTTTTCACAGTAGAAGAAATCATAAATACTGAGGAGCCTCCAATTCCAATAATTGAAACAACTAATATTGATATAATCCCCAGCAATTTTGTTTTCACTTTCATGTGTCGTTTTCCCTTTCCGCACAATGTAATGGCTGAAATAAAATATGTTCAAGCGCGTTTGAATCCAATTCGTTTACGCTCATGTCCATAATATCGACACGTGTTATCAAGTTTTATAGTGCTATTTTATATGAATAAACAAATTCTTTACGTCTCTGAATTTACAGAAAAACCTTAAGTAAAATTTGCAGTCTTTTGCGGTATGTAAGTCACTCTTATTCGTTTTTCTAAAAAAGGCTTTTCCCACCTCAAATTGGCTGAACCGGCTGTTTTCTCGAAAATATAATACAATACGCAGCATAATATGAAGGAGCGAAACTTAAATGGGGATCATCAATGGTAAAGAATTCATTGACCGATTGAATAAACTAGAAAACGAAATATGGTATGATGGCGAAAAAATAAAGGGTAACATTTCTGAGCATCCTGCATTTAAAGGAATAATCAAAACAAAAAGCTCACTTTATGAATTGCAAACAAAGGATGAGTTAATACATGAAATGACTTATTGCCTTCCTGGAGATCATAATCGAATCGGCCTTTCCTATCTCCAGCCTAAAACCAAAAATGATTTAAAAAAAAGAAGGACCATGATTGAACATTGGGCTAGACATACTCATGGAATGATGGGGAGAAGTCCGGACTACATGAATACGGTTATGATGAGCTTTGCTTCGTCAGCGGAGCTTCTAAAAGATAAAGAGAATTGCTTTCCTGAACATATACTAGATATGTATGAACAAGCTGCTAAACATGACCTCTCTTTTACCCATACTTTCATTACTCCGCAAGTGAACCGGTCACAGTCCTATTTTGGGCAAAGTGAAAAACCGATATCTGCTAAAGTCATTGATAGAACCGAAAAAGGTTTAATGATTCATGGCGCACGACTGCTTGCAACACAAGGCGGATTGACCGATGAAATCTTGGTTTTTTCAGCGCCTAAATTTTTCTTTGAAACAGATGAAGCTTATGCTTTTTCAATCCCTTCTAATACAAAAGGCGTAAAATTCATCACAAGAGAATCATTTGTATTAAGCGACTCTTCCTTTAATCATCCCTTAAGCTCAAGGTATGAAGAAATGGATTCAATTGTGGTTTTTGATCATGTGTTAGTGCCGTGGAATCGTGTGTTTTTTTACGATAATGTGGAAGCAGCTAAAGATTTTATGACAAAAAGCTCTTTTCATGCCTTTACCTTTCACCAGGTTGTCATTAGGCAAATGATAAAAATTGAATTTCTATTAGGTGTTGCACAGCTTCTTGTCGACACCATTAATGTTTCCGAATACCAGCACATCCAAGAAAAACTCTCAGAAATCATTGTGGGATTGGAAACAATCAAAGCCCTCATTGACAAATCGGAAAATGATGCTCAGTTAGATGAATTCGGCTATATGCGCCCCTGTTTAATTCCTCTTCAAGTCATCAGTACGATCATTCCTAAGCTATATCCTCGATTTACTGAAATCATACAATTAATTGGAGCTAGCGGAATGGTGACACTGCCTACCGAAAATGCATTTGACTCAGAGATACGGGAAGATCTTGACCAATATCTTCAAGCAACCAATACAAATGCTGAAGAGCGTGTGAAAATTTTCCGTTTGGCATGGGATTTAACAATGAGTTCATTCGGAACTAGACAAACTCACTATGAAAGATACTTTTTCGGAGATCCTATTCGGATTTCAAGCAGGCTGTATACCAGTTATCCAAAGCAGGAGCAGTTGAACATGATTAAAACATTTTTACATGCAGATGCAGAACAATGAAAAAACAGCGGGAAAAGATCCGCTGTTTCGTATTTTTTATTCAGGAAACTGAACATGGCCCGGTACTGTATAGGCTTTGGACGTTCCGCTTTCAGGCAGCTTTGGAATGGTGTCTTTCACAACTTTTCCGCGGATGTCAGTCATTCTGACTTTGAGAGAGCCTGTACCTAAATTCGTACTCACAAAATGGTTATAGTCCATTTTCTCCATGTTGATCCACTTACCATCCTTTTCATATTCCATTTTCATAACAGGATACTTGTGATTTCTGACTTGGATTGCTGCCCACCACCTGCTGCTGCCTTCTTTGATCCGGTACGAGAAATTGCCGGTGATTGGGGCTTTGACAACACGCCATTTAATATTGATTTTTCCGTCTTTCATATTGCCGATTTTACGGAAGGCATTAGGTGACAGATCAAGAGCTCCCCGAGCGCCTTCGGGATAAAGATCAGTAACATATACGGTTGTTTTCCCTTTTGGCCCTTCAACTTCCAAATAAGAGCCGGCAAGTGCTGCTTTTACTCCTCCGTAATTGAGATCCGCCGGATTTATTGCAGTAATCTCCATATCGGAAGGAATGGGATCCAGCAGGAAAGCTCCTCCTGAATAACCTGACCCTGTATACGTTGCATAACCTTCATGCAGGTCGTCATATGCTGCCGAAGCTTGCGGGGAAAAACAGAAGATCGTCAACAAAACCATACCAACAAATGCACTCATGATCTTTTTCATATTTGGTCCTCCTCAAACCAGACTTCAAATGAGAATCATTATCATTATAAGACTCAATCCATCTGGTTTGAAAGAGGAAATAGATTCATAGATGATTTTAAGGCAAATTCACTATCATTCATATATCAAATGTAGGTACTTATGAAAAAGCCAATACAAATGAACGAATGTGCACTTCAGCCGAATGTCTTATTTTTCCCTCTCAAAATTCGCACTTCAATAACGAAATGAAACAGGCTGTTGGCCTGATAACAGCTATACAGGAAAAGCTATTTTTCCCCGCTCAGTTTCAACTTAGCTGTCATCATGATGCCAAAGATCAGCACAATCGGAACCCAAATAATGAAGTGATAAAAATCAGGCTCAGCCAGAGCAACAATAATAGCCCCTACACAATACAAAATAATAGCCAGTGCTCTTAACACAGTATCTCTTAAGAAAGTCTTCTTTTGCTTCTTAAAAAACAAACGGCCGGATATATCCTCTAAAAGAGAAGCCAAAGTGCCGGTCAACACAGTTGAAGAAATACCTGCAATCCCCAGTTTTTTTGCTGCTGTAGTTTGAATCCCCATAGAAATGCTCATGAGTATAATTAGAATGTGCACAGGAACAAATGCCCGGTAAAAAGAAAGACAAGCAAAGACAAACAAAATGAATGCTTCAAGTGCGAGGGCTTTTGTCACAGCAGAAGGCCAAAGGGTATTTTCCGCCTTTCCGACCATCAATGTAGCAATGATCACGCCGCATATAAATCCGATTAGCGCAGTCAAGGAATTAAAAACAGTGACCTGAATGGATTTGCCGATAGCTAACCCCAATAATACAATGTTTCCAGTCATATTAGCTGTGAACACATGTCCCAGGCTTAAATACCCGATTACATCCACGATTCCAGCTGTTAAACATAAAAGTGATAGCAAGGTGTTTCGATAAGCTGCTGTAGTCAACGGTGTATCAATCCTTTCTTCTATTTCAATTGTTAGTATGTCTTCTTTTGGCGCAATCTCTATTTTTTAAGTAACCCAACATTAATTAGGAAGATAGAACCTATCATTCCTTTCCATTAACTGTAATAATAATCCCCGCAAGGAAATTAAAATTGAAAGGAAGCATATTGTGATGAAACGACTTTTTTTATGGTTCACCGTCTTTAGCTTGTTTTTGGTTCTCTTGCCTGGAAAAGCATTAGGTGCAGTCGATTTTCCGAATACCTCAACAAATGGCCTTTTAGGTTTTGCCGGAAATGCCAAAAATGAAAAAGGCATCTCTAAAACGGGCACAACGGGTGGAAAAAACGGGCAGATTGTTTACATTCAAAGCGTAAATGATTTAAAAACCCATCTAGGAGGATCCACTCCGAAAATTTTAGTGCTTCAAAATGATCTTTCCGCATCTGCGAAAACAACAGTTACCATTGGCTCAAATAAAACACTCGTGGGCTCTTACGCGAAAAAAACGCTGAAAAATATTTATTTAACAACTTCATCAGCTTCTGGAAATGTCATTTTTCAAAATTTAACGTTTGAACACAGTCCGCAGATTAACGGAAATAATGATATCCAGCTTTATTTAGATTCCGGTATGAACTATTGGATTGATCACGTCACATTCTCGGGTCATAGCTATAATGCAAGCGGAAGCGATTTGGACAAACTCGTGTATATCGGAAAATCCGCAGATTATATCACGATCAGCAACTCAAAATTTGCGAATCATAAATACGGTTTGATTTTAGGATACCCGGATGATTCTCAGCATCAATATGACGGCTACCCTCACATGACAATCGCCAATAATTATTTTGAGAACTTGTATGTTAGAGGCCCAGGTCTGATGAGATACGGTTACTTTCATGTTAAAAACAATTACAGCAATAATTTTAACCAGGCGATTACAATTGCTACAAAAGCAAAAATATATTCCGAATATAATTACTTTGGGAAAGGCAGTGAAAAAGGCGGCATCCTTGACGACAAGGGCACTGGTTATTTCAAAGACATAGGCAGCTATCCATCACTCAACAAGCAAACCTCTCCGCTGACTTCTTGGAATCCCGGGTCAAACTATAGCTATCGTGTCCAAACGCCGGAATATACAAAAGAATTTGTCACGAAATATGCCGGATCACAAAGTACAACTCTGGTATTTGGCTACTGATATAAAAGAGGCCCTGCGTTAAAAACGCTGTGCCTCTTTTTATACTATAGGCTATTTTTAAGCGATCCTTGTAATTCTATCAAGATCCAGCGTCGGTCAAACCAAAAAGCATATGTTCTTTTCCACAATAACTTCTTAACTGGCTTTCTTATTATACCAGTTTATCGCAAGTGAAAAGAAATCATTGTTCAGGACCTGTATTAAATGAACGTTCGTCCCACAAACTATTCAAAAACCCCTAAAAAGGATGATGGATATGTGCGGCAGGTTTACTTTGTACTCTGCATTTGATGATATTATTGACCAGTTTGACATCGATCATTTTTTTCCTAAAGGTGAATACCAGCCAAGCTATAATGTCGCACCATCACAAAACATCCTTGCAATCATCAATGATGGATCAAATAATCGCTTAGGCAAGCTTAGATGGGGACTTATTCCACCTTGGGCAAAAGATGAAAAGATCGGTTATAAAATGATCAATGCTCGAGCCGAAACAATTACCGAGAAACCGGCCTTTCGAAGACCGCTTGTCAGCAAACGCTGCATCATACCAGCAGACAGTTTTTATGAATGGAAACGGCTTGATTCCAAAACCAAAATCCCAATGCGGATCAAATTGAAATCATCTGCTCTTTTTGCGTTTACTGGCTTATATGAAAAGTGGAGCACACATCAAGGAGATCCTCTTTATACCTGCACCATCATAACAACTGAGCCTAATGAGTTCATGAAAGATATACACGACCGAATGCCGGTTATATTGGCCCATGATCATGAAAAGGAGTGGCTTAACTCCAAAAATACAAGCCCTGATTATCTGCAAAGTTTGCTGCTGCCTTATGATGCTGATGACATGGAAGCATACCAGGTTTCATCATTAGTAAATTCACCCAAAAATAATTCAGCTGAGCTTCTTGATGCAGAAAATCATATGTAGTGATTGAAATTCTCTAGCAAGAACTTGTCAAATCGCTTTGTTCCTTAGGTGCCAATCCCTCTAGTAATTATGAATATTTAGTACATAGATCAATTAGTTA
This sequence comes from Bacillus sp. FSL R5-0603, assembly GCF_038050295.1. Classification (NCBI taxonomy): domain Bacteria; kingdom Bacillati; phylum Bacillota; class Bacilli; order Caryophanales; family Bacillaceae; genus Bacillus; species Bacillus sp. FSL R5-0603. The sequence goes on from NZ_JBBOYP010000001.1 coordinate 1,943,536, forward strand.
TTTTTAGCATCAGTTTGAAATAATTTTATTATGTAAACTTAAATAAGCAATGTTATCCCTTTCATATAAAATAGTTTACATTTTTATAAAATCGCTTCACTTTTCTATTTTGTCAGCAAAAAAACTGAACCACATTAAACTTATGAAACCTGCCGCACCTGTGATTGTAAATATGATATAAGCCCATAGAGGTAAATCCATACACTTTCCCTCCTAAGAATTAAATGAAATTTTTTTCATCTTACATGAAGGTCTTCTTTCTTTTGTTTATCCAGTGTAATACTTAATAATATGTTGATGAATGCAGCTGGAAAATATATAAATCCCACTCCAAGAATGCCTAGTATTGTACTTAAACTTACTATGTAATTCTTTGTCATCGTTTGACTGTCAATCAATATTAGAAGTGAAATCAATCCAGCTAAAACACCTATAAACCAAGCATCGCCAACAGCATAAGAATCATCCAGCATCCCTAACCATCGCCCCAATATAGAGCTCCCAATGGCAGTCAAACTGGATAAAAATATGAGTGCTTTCATTTCTTGTCCTCCTTTAAAGCCAATCAAACTGGTAGAAATCGGCCATTGAATCTTATCGAATGGTTATCATTTCCACATTAACATTTTAAAGCTCATTACAATACGATTCAAGCAGAAAAACCCTACATAACGTATATATAGGGATTTAATAAAACACAGGCCAAAATTCAGCTCTATTTACTTTAAAAAGATATGAGGGGCAGCTGTGTGATCTGTTACGTCTTTACGTACTGGGATATTTCACAACAGGCACTTTCTTCTTACGCAGAGAATCAAGCATGACTGATCCAACATTCAAGTTGCTTTGCACTAATTCTTTAGGCGTCAATGCCATCCACTGATTGAGTGACACATCTGCATAGCGGTCACTTTTGAACATTTCTAAAAACCATAATGTTTCTGTACCAGTGTTTTGTATATAGTGTCCAGCATTAGAAGGCACGTATCCAACGTCGCCTGCTCTATAATCAAATGTGCGGGCAGTCCCATTTCCGATAAATACCGTCATTCGTCCCTGTCCTGTTAGATAATATTGCCACTCATCGCTATTGGGATGCCAATGAATCTCTCTCATCGCGCCAGGCTCAATCTGAACAAGTGCAGCGGCTATCGTTTTTGAAATTGGGAAGTTAGAAGAATCCACAATTCGTACACTCCCCCCTGGCATTTGAATTGGGGGTTGATTTAACAACTCGTGTTTAAAGGTCATGGGGACTTTTCCATATGGTGACTGAATGTCTTCACTGGCGACTGATCCCGGCACATTCCCTTGGTAAATATAGACTTGCTCAGACGGAAGAGAGTTGAAAGCATTCTCCGGGACACCGAAATTTGCAGACAGAACGTCTTTTGGTGTGTGTGCAAGCCAATCTGAAATGGTTAACGTTGAAAACTCAGAAAAGTTTCCATCATCGAATACGAGCAGAAACTCGCAGTGTTCCAATCCCTGTATCGAATGCGGAATTCCTGCCGGGAAGTACCAAAGGTCGCCGGGACCAACATCAGCAATGAAATTTCGTCCGTCTTGGTCAACAGCGGTGATACGTGCCCGTCCCAAAAGCATATAAGCCCACTCCGCTTGCTTATGCCAATGAAGCTCGCGGACGCCTCCCGCAGTTAAGCTCATGTTTACACCTGCAATCGCAGTCGAAATCGGAAGCTGTCTTACGGTGATTTCTCTTGACCAGCCGCCATGATCTAATTTCATAGGAGCGTCTGAGAATGAAAATCTCAAGTTAGGAATCATACCCTCATCTGTAACAGGCGGAACAAGTATATTCGGATTTTGAATATCCCGCATTATATTTCGCGGGCCTGCATCAATAGCTCCAGCTCCATCACTTCGAATAGGCTGCGGCACGTTTCTGTCTTCATGGTTGATTGGTTGTTGTTCCAACAGCATGCACCTCGTTTTAGAAATGAACAAGATTTTATTTCAGCCTATGCAGAATCTTAGATTGCTGTGCCTAGGAATCCGCAAATAAAAAAGTGACCACCAATGTGATCACAAATACATCAAATAAGCTATTTTTTATACCATGGCTTCTTATGTAATTTGATTTCTTCTGTCTGTTTTTTCTGGCCTGTCTTCCACTCCACTTTCACTAATACATCATGTCCTATCACTTCATCTTCAGGCATATAATCAAAGGTGGCGATATGGTCCTCCATGCGTCCCCCACCCGGCATTTCATCACCTGTGTACTCTGATAAGTCGTACTCATCTACGTTATCATCTTGATACTCTTCGCCATCTACATACAGAGTAATTCTTTCAACAACAGTCCACTTTTCGTCCTTCTTACTCCCCTGCCAATACAGATTTAGAAAATAATTGGGTCCAATTGAAGTTTTGTCTGATTTTTCAAGGTTAGACATCCACAGTCCGCTTTTCCCGCTGCCTTCATATTTCACTTTGTTTCCTGACACCATTACAAATAATGTGATGATGCAGATGATCAAGAATCCAGCAATGATCAATAGCCATTTCTTAATATTGTTCTTTTTTCTCATGCTTTTCCCCACTTCCCTAACTCTTTAGTAGGAAAATATGATCAAAATGTTACCGAAAAGAAAATAAAAAAGGGCTAATGATCTAACAGATGACTGTCTAAACTTTTGACTTAAATTAAAGCGCTCTCTAAAGACAAATTTAAAACGTATAACAGCTCTTAAATGCATTTTTTGTTTCATTGAGTCAAGAACCTTAAAATGGCTTTTTATTATTAAAAATCAAGCTAGTGTATTAAGTAATTTTTCAAATTTATTTATACTCATGATCTCGTGAGTCACAAATCTCCCATCAAAAAAAACGCTAAAAGTTGTCCAAATGGCTGGTGACTTTTGTGCCTCTTCTTTCGATGATAACTGAATTGACTGAAATTAAACTCTGAAAATTTCGAAATTAGAGTTTTTTAATAATGAACGGGCTGCACTTATTTAGGTGTTACTGTCATTATCGGTAAAATGTTAAGCTGAAATGCGCAGTCAGTCACAAAGTCTCTATTCGTATTTCATAAAGACTTTGTGATCATCGAGAAACATTTCACTCCCATCGGATAAGTGTATCCAAAAAGCCTCCTCTGGTTCTTCTCTATAGTCATAAATCACAGTCACTTTGACATTTGACTCAGCTATGATTGGTTTTCCAACAATTATTTTCGTTTTTTCCTCAGGCAAAGTAAGAGATCGAATCATCAAAGCCATTCCATCTTTACTGTCTAATTAACGCCATCTTCAGTGAATTTAAAGGTCTGTTTTAAATTGCGTCCTTCTTGCCCCTTCTGTGTCCAAATAATGACAACCTCTAATTCAGAGGCTTTATCCGCCAGCATAAAATGATTGAACTTCAGCGGTGAGCCATCATTTAAACTTTTAGCTAACATTTTAGAATCTTCTTTTGGTTTGACATAATTTTCATCGGGGCATCCAAAAAGTGAAAACCTTGTGATTGAATCAGGATCATTTCTATACAATTGCACATCCACTGTAGCTGCTTTTCCCCCTATATTTTTGACTTCCAAGGAATATACTTGATATTCTCCTTTTTGAGGTCTCGCAAATTCATTTACATTTTTTGCTTCACTTACTTTTACTGACCACTGGTCTGTTTTTTGTGTAATAGGCAACACCGTAAAAGTCAGGGCATGCGCTTTTGATTGGCAAAACGTAAATCCAACTGCTGTAAAAACAATTACAGAAAATAATACCCTTTTCACTTCATTTATCCCTCCTTCCTTTTCACTGGCCGTTCCTTAAAGAATTGATTTTGAGCAATCTACAAGCTCTCTTAACCAAAACCTTACCTGAGGTTTTGTCTTTACTGCTCTGCATTTATTTCTTTCGGTATCCGAGATGGAGCTTTGGGGATTTTTCTCAATTTGCTGTTTATCACATCAGAAGAGTATAGCGTAATAATCATACTTCCCCCATACCTTTTTGCCCGAATTAAGATTGGTTGGTTATATTGGTTTTGAAAGCGAAAGTCAGGACCTCCCCAGCTTACCGTCGCATCCCGTCCGGGCGGTACATATGGTACACTTCTAGTATGAGAATAGCGCTGAACGATCTGCAGTCCTGCACGATCGACTGCATTAAATAGAGTTGAGGACACCTGACAAATTCCTCCTCCTACACCTTCAGACAACTCCCCTTTTACAATAATGGGTGCACTTTTATATCCTTTGTTCCGAGTTCTCATTCCCACAACTTGGTTAAACGAAAACGTCTCATTAGGGAAAACAACGTGATTGTCGATTGCTTTTGCAGAAAGAGAAATATTGTGTGAACGGCTTTTATTGCTTGAGTTAAAATACGTCACGTACTGACCAAGCTGCTGCGTACTGATGTGAGCTAGCAGCTCGCTGTCAACTTTCGGATAAATGTTCATTTCCGGCACTTCTATCTTGGAGGGACCTTGCCCATAAAAATACGCATAAAACTTTTCCATAAACGCCTGTTGATACAGTTTGTAGCCAACCCTGCCCGGGACGATGCTTCCATGATCGTTAAGGACAGCATTTATCGGCTCACGGTACACTTTCTGATCAAGCTGTTTGATGAATTTACTGTATTTTTCATAGTCAACCATTGGAGTGCCGGGAAGAGGCATTGTAAAGTCTTCACGGTTAACAGTGGCAATCGTCCGTCCTTGCTGTGTGACCGTTAAACTGTCCTGCGGCTCACTCGGCTGAGCCAATAAAAAAAGACCAGTGATCAAAATTTGTATCATAAGTCGGTTTACCTCCCGATCATTAGTATGAACAGCCGCTTATCCTTTGATGTATTTCTTCCCATCGTTTGTTTGAATCTTTAGACGTTGATAAAAACCTTCATAAAAGAGCTTAGCTTTATGTTCACACCGATCCCTGAGCTCACTGAGGCACACGGTTCATTCAGTCGGCAAGTTTGAAGTAGTTCAGCATCTCCCAGTGATGAGGGATGCTTTTTTGTCTTGTCAAAAATGAAAAGGGTCTCCTATAACAACAACAAATCAATTCATTTCAATATTTTTTTATTGAGAAACGATAAATTTTTTGTTACATTCAATTAGACAACAAATAAATGAGGTGCTTGTTATGAATCGAATGTCGACAATTTTTTTAAAGATAGCTTTGGTTCTTATTGGAATTCCAATTCTTGCTTTATGCATTTTTTTAGTGCCTAAGATAGCCAACTATTCAGCAGAATTATTTCCAAATATCGCTTATATAAAATATCTCGTTTTCATCTATTTGTATGTAACGGCGATACCTTTTTACTTTGCTCTTTATCAAGCGTTCAAACTTTTAAGCTATATTGACAAAAACAAAGCTTTCTCGGGTTTGTCTGTAAGAGCTTTGAAGAATATAAAATATTGCGCAGTCACTATCAGTATCTTTTACGCAGCAGGCATGCCTGTCTTTTATCTGATGGCCGAGATAGACGACGCCCCGGGTATCATTGTGATCGGATTGGTTATTATTTTTGCTTCAATGGTGATTGCGGTCTTTGCTGCTGTTCTTCAAAAACTGTTAAAAGAAGCGATAGATATAAAATCAGAAAATGACTTAACGGTCTGAGGTGATGACATGGCGATTATTATCAACATTGATGTGATGCTTGCTAAGAGGAAAATGAGCGTAACAGAGCTTTCAGAGAGAGTTGGCATCACCATGGCTAATCTTTCGATATTGAAAAACGGAAAAGCAAAGGCTATTCGATTATCAACTTTAGAAGCGATTTGCAAGGCTTTAGAATGTCAGCCCGGGGATATATTGGAATACCGAAGTGATGAAGACACACAGGATTCGTAAAAAAATAGGTAAGATCAACAGAAAAATAAAGTGATTGGCGGTGAGCTTATGGACATAAACTTATATCCATCTAGCTGCTATACTAAGCGTCCCTTCCATACACGAAGAACACAACTATGGAGGAGGCATACATCATGAGAGCAATAAAACAAATCGTTCTTTTTGGCTGGGAACAAGCCCTTTCATGTTTGTTTCCTGCCGTTATTTTTGCCTCTTTGGCTATTACGCAAATCATCCCACTGCCCTTCTTGCCGCGATATGACTGGCTGCTCATTATCTGCGTTCTCATGCAATTGTGGATGGTGCGTTCCGGTCTTGAAACACGGGATGAATTAAAAGTGATCACATTATTCCACCTTATTGGGCTTGCTCTGGAACTTTTTAAAGTCCATATGGGCTCCTGGTCTTATCCAGAAGAAGGATACTCCAAAATATTTGGAGTACCTTTGTATAGCGGCTTTATGTACGCAAGTGTAGCCAGTTATTTGTGCCAGGCATGGAGAAGGCTTAAGGTTGAACTGGTTAAGTGGCCGTCTTTTTTTGCAGTTGTTCCGCTTGCCGCAGCGATTTATTTGAATTTTTTCACCCACCATTTTTCTATAGACATTCGATGGTGGTTATCAGGGCTTGTCATCATTGTCTTTTGGCAAACATGGGTTACATACGAGGTGAATGGAGCTCGTTACCGTATGCCGCTCGCACTTTCTTTTGTACTCATCGGATTTTTTATATGGATAGCGGAAAATATCGCTACGTTTTTTGGAGCTTGGAAATATCCAAACCAAATCGATACATGGAGTCTCGTACACCTTGGAAAGGTAAGTTCATGGCTCTTGCTAGTGATTGTTAGCTTTCTTATAGTAGCATCATTAAAACAAGTTAAGGAGCAGAGTCCCACAAAGGCAGAGATGGATGAATCTTTTTCTTAGCATACGCATACAAGGTCCCAATAGAGTGAAAAGCAACGTTCAAATGGTTGCTTTTTTCTTTATGTAACTCTGCCGGTGAGTATTCATCTTCTTCAAATTTCATCGCAACACGATAACTGATTCAGATTACAACTGCTTTCAACACTTTGACAAACTCATGCGCCGCCGGCGTTATCTCTTCAAATGAATGTGCGATGACGCCAATATCGCGTGTGACCCTAGGAAAGATGTCCTTTTTAATCAATTGATGCGGGACGGATGAAAGTGTAAAGTTTGAAATAATGCCGATACCCAAGTTATTTTTGACCATATTAATCAAGGTTTCGGCATTTTGCACAGTTAAGTTTTCCTTTAATTCGATGTTGTATTGCGAAAATGCGTTTGACATCGCGATTTCATGACCGCCTTTACAAAAAATGAGGTCATCTTGATATGTTTCAAGGTCGACATGCTTTTCAAGTTTTAATTCGTCACGCTGTGGCGGGATGACGGCCACCATATAGTCGTTGCACAATAGCTGATTTTCAAACGGTTCAAATGGAGATGCTGCGATCCCGATATCAACCGTCCGATCTTCAACCCATCCTTTTATTTGGCCAGAGGTTCCTTCGATCAATTCTATGCGGATCAGCGGGTAGTTTGATCTGAATGCCGCAATCGCCTGTGGCATGATATTTGTTGAAACTGCAGGAAATGAACCAATTTTCACCTTCCCGTTTAACAGCTTGTTTTCCCGGTTGGCTACTTGATATATTTTGCTTTCAATTCCCTTCATTTGCCTCGCCAGCAGCAATATTTCTTTTCCGATGTCAGTCAGCATTAAACCATGATGTTTATCCCTGATCAATAATTTGAGCTGCAGTGAGCTCTCCAGGTTTTTTATCGCTTTACTTACCGCCGGCTGAGAGATGAACAATTCTTTTGCCGCTTCTGTAATATTTAATTTCTCCCCGACTTTTACAAATATGTGAACATGGTTCATATTCATAACCATTTGGTTATACCCCCAATAATAAAAATGTATTTCAGTTATACATAAATGTAACATATGATAGAAACCAGCACGATATTTAAACAAGAAAGGCGGCTTCATTATGGTAAAAGTTATGCTGGGAATCATATCTGTCACACTTATTTGGGGTTATACTTGGGTTGCGATGAAAGTAGGAATTCATGACATCCCCCCGCTTTTATTTTCGGGTTTGCGCCTGTTCATCGGAGCAGTTCCTTTATTTCTCATTCTCTTCATCCAAAGAAAAAAGCTTTCAATTAAAAAAGAACATCTCAAAAGCTATATCATCATGAGCCTGTTGATGGGGCTGGGCTACATGGGGATCTTGACGTATGGAATGCAGTTTGTCGATTCAGGGAAAACCTCTGTTTTGGTATATACAATGCCTATATTTGTTACGGTGATCAGCCATTTTACATTAAACGAGAAAATGAATGTGTATAAAACGATGGGACTGGTCTGCGGCCTCTTCGGACTGTTATTTATATTTGGAAAGGAAATGCTCAATATCGATCAAAGCGCTTTATTTGGGGAGCTGTGCGTACTTGCGGCAGCGCTTAGCTGGGGAATCGCGAATGTGTTCAGCAAGCTACAATTCAAGCATATCGATATTATTCACATGAATGCCTGGCACCTTATGATGGGAGCCGTCATGTTATTGGTGTTTTCCTTTATATTTGAGCCGGTCCCTTCAGCCGAGTGGACATATCAGGCGGTGTGGTCATTGCTGTTTAATGGCTTGCTTTCCACCGGCTTTACCTTTGTCGTATGGTTTTGGGTGCTCAATCAAATCCAAGCGTCAAAAGCATCCATGGCATTAATGTTTGTTCCCGTATTGGCCCTATTCTTTGGATGGCTGCAATTACACGAACAGATCACTATCAACATTATCCTCGGCGCACTGCTGATATGCTGCGGGATTTTTATGAATACATTTACATTTTCACGACGGAAAGTGTGAATGTATAAAGATATACATTTCCCCTGTCATTTGGGCTTCATGTGACAGGTGACGACTATTACGAGAAAGTCTTCTAGAATCCTGACGACAGCCTATAAAACAATGGAAAAAGCTAATGTCTGCATGTGAGACATTAGCTTGGCTGGCGTTTAGGCTGGTGAGAATCCAGATTCTTTTTTATTACCATTCTGGCTGATCAAACTGAAAACCGTATAGACCTTTTACTTTAACATCTCCGCAACCTGGATCTTTTGTCAAAATCAAGTAATGAGTCTTATAAGGCATCGTCTCAACTCGATCAGTTGCACTCAAATCAAAATGATCCCCTGAGAAGTTTTTTTCACTAACGGTTATTTCATATCCTGACAAAGTCATTCGCATGATTCTTGCGTTAATTGTACATCCTTCAGTATCGAAAATGGTGAATCTGTACCCAAAGTGAGATGTCCAATGGTTTGAATTTAGGTCATCAGACTTCATAAACCATTTTTCATTTTCTGTCATTGTAAAACTCACTTTCTCCTCATCTTTCACGATAACGGCCGAAGCTTCCCCTACATGGATAGTCAAAGCCAAAAGAAATGTAAAAGCTAACATCAATATCTTTTTCAAAAGAGTTCCTCCCGATATCTTTTACTTCAATATATTGGAAGGGTCTTTTCTGATCAAGACAGTCTTCTCCAAATGAATCTTTAGCACCATGAAATGAGCCTTAATAAGAACAGTTTTAACCCAAATCAAACTCTATTCGAAATAAGGCTTACCAATCTATATTCTTTTTAAAAGTTTCTGCATTTCTTTATTTAGCTCCTAGACACATATAAAAAATGCTCCTATAAGTTCAGGAGCACTACAAAAAACTGCTAAAGTGTTTTCTATCGATTTATTGTATTCATTAGCTCAAAGAAATATTCAGGCTTTTGAGTCTTATTTAGCTTATACCATGAACGCAATGTATCTGGTGCAAATACATCTAAATTTTTCAATACTTCTACCGCAAATTCCAGAGGAGCAATTCCTGATGCAGTAACCAAATTTTTATCAGATACTGCTGGTTCCTTTTCATATAGTGTTTCTCCTTTGTAATTAGGGCAGACCATTTTCATATACTCTAGGTCATTGCTTGTGTGCTTTCTCGAATCTAAGTATCCTTCATTCGCGAGGCCCAAGGTTGCCCCACAAATTGCAGCAATAGTCGTGCCGAGCTTTAAAGCGTCGCCAACTTTTTTCAAGATCGGCTGATGAATATCTTCTCCCCAAGTGTTTCCTCCGGGTAAAATGATAAGATCTTGACTCCCAAGAGTACATTCGTCAAGAGAAATATCTGGTTTTATGCTTAATCCTCCCAACGTAGTTATCATTTCTTTATTAACCCCTACTGTAACTACTTTTAAAGATGCTGCATCTTGTTTAAAGTATCTCCCTGAGTTTAGTTCCGCAATTAAATATCCATATTCCCAGTCTGACATTGTGTGAAATACGTAGAGATAAACTTTTCTCGTTTGCATCCAATAACACTCCAATCACAATTGATAAAGCTTTCTAATAGATGACTTTGCTGACAGCCATTGTCAGCTTTTTTGTTGATTCTATTCTTATGCCCTTGTTCTCCCAACTTATAAAAATATAAGATACATTGATTCTATGTTTACTAGCGCAAAGGGGTTTGTTACACTAACTGTCATGGGAAACATTTCAAAGGTAATACAAAATCATTTGAATGAGGAGGCCTGATGAAGTTGAAAAATAAAGCGTCAATAAAATTCGGAATATGTGTTGGGCTTTTATGTTTAAGCATTACTGGTTTCACACCTTTTTTCAACTCAACACATGCCGAAGCAAAATCCATAGAAGACACAAACATGGCAAGCTGTATAACGAATAAAAAATTTGTTCAACTTGAGAAAAAATTTGATGCCAGGCTTGGTGTTTATGCAATTGATACAGGTTCAAACAAGACAATCGCCTATCGGCCGAATGAGCGATTTGCTTACGCATCAACCTATAAAGTTCTAGCCGCAGCTGCTGTCCTGAAGAAAAACTCAATTGAAAAACTTAATGAAGTCATCCACTACAGCAAGGACGATCTTGTTACATATTCTCCAATCACAGAGAAACACCTAGATACAGGCATGAGCCTAAAAGAAATCTCGGAAGCGGCTATCCGTTACAGCGATAATACCGCTGGGAACATCTTGTTGCAACAGCTTGGCGGCCCTAAAGGTTTTGAAAAGTCACTGAAACAGATTGGGGATCATGTAACGAAAGCTAAACGATTCGAGACGGATCTAAACTCTGCGATTCCTGGTGATATTCGTGACACTAGCACCGCAAAAACACTGGCAACCGATCTTAAAGCCTTCACTTTAGATAACACTCTCACGACTGACAAACGCACGATCTTAACCGATTGGATGCGAGGCAATGCTACTGGTGACGAACTGATTCGGGCAGGCGCTCCAATAGGATGGGAAGTCGGCGATAAATCCGGAGCCGGAAGTTACGGAACACGAAACGACATTGCTATCGTTTGGCCGCCAAACAGAGCTCCTATTGTTTTGGCAATTCTGTCAAACCGCTTTACAAAAGATGCTAATTATGATAATGCTCTTATCGCTGAGGCTGCAAAAGTCGTCCTTAACGATCTTAAATAATATGTTTAGCCTTTTGCCACAAAGGAAAAGACATTACTTTTTTAACTCCTACCGTTCATTTTTTGATGAACGGTTCTTTCATAAGACCTCTAGAATCATATATTTAAACGCCACAAAATTAAACGTTATTATAATTAACGGCAAGTTTTCATTTTATGGAACATGTAAAGTTTGACCTGACAAGAATTAAGACTAAGCACCCTAAAATCCGTTTTCTTTTCTTCCAAGAATATACTCCTTAGTGCAAGCCATTATAAAGAAGTGAACATGCAATGCAGACAACTCCCTTAAGTCTCTTATTCTGTGACCAATTTGTAATACTCATGAATATCCGGACTCACTTCCAATATTTCGTCTCGTTCGAAGGCACTAACATATCAAACCACTTGAATTAACATAACTGAACTTGATATTGGTCACTGGCAGTTTCAATGCAATAGAACAACATTTGTTGACTCAGAGGTTATCTATATGAGAATTCAACAATTTTTTTATAATATTTCATATTTTTGTATCGTTGCACTTGGTGGATTTGACTCTTTTAGTGTATGGAACCACACTTTTATTTTTTCACCTCTTTTGAGATCATCTGTGTTATCAATCTCACTTAATCCTACAATTACTATGTTATTTTTAAACTTGTTCATAAGTTGTCCTTCAGAAAGATCGTAATCTTCTTTTACTGGAGCTTTTGTATCGGTAATGAGAATTGCCCTTTCATTGTCTTTAAGCACGACATAGCCTACTAGGCTCAGCATCTTTGTTTCGTCTCCGTTTTGTTCATTTTTATTGCAGCCTGCAAGGAAAATAATGAGCACTATCAAGCTTACTCCGATTTTCGGCAACCTTTCTCCCTCCCGTCATGTTTAACAATCTCACTCCATAACTACATATCAATAAACTGTAGTGTAAACCTATCCAGAAACTTCTTCATTTTCTCATATTGAATCTTTTACAAGCTGGTAATACACAGACTAAATCGGGTAAAAATTCGTAGAGGTGATTTCATTGAATGATGATCATAAAGTAACTCATTACTCTTCATTTATTTTTTCAACAATCATGGTATTGGTGGTCGCCCTCTTTCCACAATACACTTCTTGGTTTGTAACAGTTTTCTTCTTGGGTTTTGCACTTATCTATACATTCCAAAAACATAAAACAAGTTCTTCAAAAGCAATATCTTATATTTCGTATTTTTTATTCATTGTTTCATTGACTTACACTTTAGTTAATATGTAATAGTAATCCTCCCTTTGCGGGAGGATTTTTTGTTTAAGCTTATTTCTAAGTGCTTTTGGACCTCTATCTATAATGATAAAACTATCTGAACCAATTTTTTCTTCCGATCTTTGTCTTCGTAAATAGCAACATTGTGGCGTGTCATTAATGTAATACCGCCCATTTTAAACTCTTTTTGTTCTTTAAAATAAACAACAGGGACATTCACCAAACGGATCTACTTCTTTTTGTTCTTTCTCAAATGTTTGTATGTGGTTGCCTTCGAACCATACCCTTACTCTTATTCCGCTTTCAAACTCATTATTGCATGCTGCTTCTTTTTGGGTTCCAGCATAAATATACTTATCATTACTGTCGTCTACTATACATATATTTGCTCCCTTTAAAATCGAGATTTTTACTTTTTATGATCCATTATTCACTTTCAAAATAACTTCCAATTACAACATAATATATGTATAAATTGTAAACGGAGTTGATATAATTGAAGATTAGGAAAATCTTATCGAGTTCTGCTTTATCCTTTGGCATGCTCATATCCGCGGTTCCCGCATTGGCTGCTGGCACTTCGTCTGAGGTTGCAGTAAAAAGTGATGAATATGATTATGACACTATATACCGCATTAGTCCTCTGCCAATGGACTTCCAGCCAACAATAGAATACAACGGTTATACTTATACGCTTACACGTCATTATTTTGATTACTCAATCGGGTTTTACACGGCTATTTATACAAAAGTTGTTTAAATTTATAAAGGAGCATTTTAGCTCCTTTTTCTCTTGTTTTAAGCACAAATACAAGTTTAAATGCTGGTAATAAACAATTCACTTTAAAGAAGCGCCGCCCGCAAAATGCGGCTTTTGTACACTACGCCAATTTTATATTGAAAAGCCAGACCTCCTCCAAGAGGTTCCAGCTTTTCTTAATGTGCTATCGATCTTCGTTAGTTCAACGGGAACTTTATCATTCGGTACAAATGCAGCCTCCCAACTTCTAGTTAGGGCTGATGGCAGAATATCTGATGGTTCTCTACACACATCAGACATTATAAGATTTCAATGTAGCCTTCTGTACCATGAACGCGAATTCGTTGCCCATCTTTTATCAGCTTAGCAGCATTTTCAACGCCAACAACTGCAGGTAAGCCATATTCACGGGCTATAACAGCTCCATGGGTCATCAGCCCCCCAACTTCGGTGACTAGGCCTTTTATGGATACAAACAATGGTGTCCAGCTTGGATCGGTAAAGGAGGTAACTAATATATCTCCATCTTCTAAATCAGCATCTTCCATGTTTAAAATGACACGCGCTCGCCCCTCTATAACTCCGGAGGAAACAGGTAGACCTACAATCGCTCCGGCTGGGAGATTTTCTCGTTTATACTCACCTGTAACGATTTCACCATCAGACGTGATAACACGTGGTGGAGATAGTTTTTCATATAATTTGTACTCGTCTTTTCGTGTACTGATGATTTGATAATCCAGTTTATGTGTGCGTACGACTTCGTGAAGTTCTTCAAAAGTGAGATAGTATATATCTTCTTTTTCATGAATAACGTCCGCTTCTATGAGTTGTTCGGCTTCTTTCAGTAAAGCCTGCTTATAAACGAAGTATCGATTAATAATGCCATATTTTGGATATTCCCTAAACCCGCTGAAATTCCGGATGATATCTATCATTCGTTTTGTTTCTTTGGCTTTTTGTTCACCATCCGGTAATTGCTTCAATCGATCTAATAACTCTTGCTCTTTCTTCAAAGCCTCCTGTCGCCCTTGCTCAAATTTCCGATGGCCGGCATTAGGCTCAAAATTTTTGATATTATTAAGAATCATTGGAATAAGTGTAGTTGGTTTTTCGCTCCATCGAGTTCTTGTAATATCAATTTCTCCGGTACATCGCATTCCGTATTTGCTGAGATAATCATAGATCGCGTCTCGGGTTTTGCTTCCGCCATCAAACTTAGCCAGTTCATCCAAAAAGTTATCATCTTTTACATGTTGTAAGTAATCAATTACCTCTGGATAAGGACGAATCACATCTGCGACGTCCAATAGCGCAAGACCCATTTCTGAAGTAATATTATGGGGCACAGATTGAGAGAGCGTATCTGCTGCGTTTTTTTCACCTAACCACACGTTCATTTTTTCGTTAATCCATAATGAAGCATTCATAGCAGCTTGAATCAGAACCGAACTTTTTGGGTTAAATAAAATCTTCTTTAATTCCTGGATATCTTCCAGAATAAAACGAAATAAATCTGATCCTGATTTCGTTTGGATGTTTTGTTTTAACTCTTCTATCGATGTTTGACTGCTCTCAATCAAATCAGACACGATTGTCGGATCGTTTTCAACTTGAGCCGGCATATCTGCATTGCCTCTGCTGGGATTTGGTGCTGTTTTATCATTTGGTATCGACTTTATGAAATCTCGTCGCTTTATTATGGTCATAAGTGCGTCTTTTAAGAGCTGATCGTGCTGCCCCATGCCTTTTAAGAAAACTTCTCTGCTGTCAGGGGATGCCAGATGATGTGTGACATCAACAAATAGCCTTCCACCGGCTTTACGCATGGGTGCAGCAGTCGTCAACAGAAAAAAAGACAACCCCAGTGGTTTTATGGGATCCGTCATCATTTGTTGATGACCAACAGAAATATAGACGTGATTTTCTTGGTCACTCGCTTCAGGGATGGGGAATAAAGTAGTGATTGGACGACTCTGTACAATATAAAAAGTATCGCGGGTCAAACACCATTCGATATCTTGCGGCTGGCCGAAATGAGCTTCGATCTCTCTTCCAATGCGTGCCAGCTGTAAAATTTGTTCATCAGTCAGTGTTTGAGCCTTTTGCTGATCAGAATCGATCTGCTGTGTTTCTGTTCCGCCTTCTTTTCGTCCGTAGATAGCCAATTTTTTAGTTGCTATTCTCTTATCGATGATTTGCCCATCCTGTACTTTATAACAATCGGCAGATACCAAGCCAGAAACCAGTGCCTCACCAAGTCCAAAACCGGCATCGATGGATAACACCTTTCGGTTGGAGGTAATTGGATCAGCGGTAAATAAAATCCCCGAAGCTTGAGGGAAAACCATCCTTTGAACGATAACGGATAAATAAACTTGGCTGTGGTCAAATCCATTTTGCATACGGTAAATAACCGCGCGATCCGTAAATAGGGACGCCCAGCATTTACTGATATGCTGCAAGATTGCATCGACGCCAATAATATTTAAATAGGTGTCTTGTTGACCGGCAAAAGAAGCATGTGGTAAATCTTCAGCAGTCGCACTAGAACGCACGGCATAGGCATGTTCCTCGCCAAACTGGGAGAGATATTGAGCAACTGCTTTCACAACATCAGAAGGAATGCCTACTTCCATAATGATTTGCCGAATCTTTCTGCTGATTTTACCAATTTGATCTCGGTCCTCAACTTTTAGCATCGCCAACTGATCCAACAACACTTGTAACGTTTCGTTTTGTTCGATGGCTTTTTGATATCCTACTGTTGTGACACAAAATCCTTCTGGTACTTGTATGCCTTGAATTTTTGATAATTCCCCTAAATGTAACCCTTTTCCTCCAACAAGCGAAAGCTGTGTTTTTTCAATTTCATGTAAACCGAGAACCAAAGAACTCATTCTACATCTCCCCTTCAAAAAAAATATTGACAAGAGCTTCCTAGCAGGATATAATAAAATTATAAGATGGATATCTATAAATTTTAACTAGAAAGCGCACGTAGTGTGATTATATCACCGTGGCTATTTTTGTGCAATATAAAAAGAACCTGGGCAATTTCACCAGGTTCTTTCTTAATTTCCATAGCTAGTCGCATTAAAAAACTTGGTTCGAGCTGATACAATCCTCTAAGGAAATCCTAAAGTTGGGTTCTTTTCGAACTAACCTGTCTTGTTCCGTAGAGTCCCCATTCATAAATTGGACTTTTTGTTCTTAACAGTCCCACCTTTAACTAGTGTAAAGTTATGAGGATTTGGTTAACTACCAGATATTTTTATTTTGAATAAGGCTTATGTTTGATAAAGAAGGGTTATGTAAAGGTGTCTGTTGTGAGCAAGCGCTGACTACAAAAAATTGTAGCATTCTCATTTAAATACCATTCTATTAACCTATAGGAAAAGTTATAAAACCAGATGGAGAATACCCTACCTCCAGCAATTGCAAGGCCGTTCACCTAGTAGAAAACAACCTTTAACCATTACTAACAATTTTAATAATCATTGAATATGAAACTTCTCAAGGAACGATCAGCAGCCCGTCAGCTACCCCTGATTAAAGATGATCTGTTACCACACTGTTACGTTAGAACTTCCACTACTTTGATATCCTTCTGTCGCCATGACTTGGTAAGCCCAATTACTGCCCAGATTCATTCCATGGCTCTTCCATGCGTTAACATGATTGCTGAAAGTGATTGTAGCGTTGCTTCCAGTTGGTCTCTTCGTCTGACGAACACTCCAGTACTGCGTAAAAGTAGTGCGATCGCCATCAATGGAAGGTGCGTTATAACGTGTAGTTGTATATATGTCATATGTACCCCCATCACTTTTTACAGTACCTTTATACGTTCCAGTAGGCCTATAAGTACCCCATGAATCCACCACATAATATTCTATGAGGGGCGATCTCGTCCAGCCATACAAAGTCAAATACCCATTGCCATTCGGTGCCCAAACTCCGGCATTATAGTTTATCGTCCTAAATGGCGAACCTGTAGTCCAACCTTTACCAACAACAAAATTTCCTGTATTAGACCAATTAACACTGTAATTCCCGCCAGACCCATTGACAGCGTTTACTATACCGCCCCCATCAGTCCAATTTTGCCAGTAGTCTGTGCTAGCTGCAGAGGCGGTTGCCGAAAACAAGCTAATACTCATTAAAGCTGCCGATAATCCAACTAAGAAATTCTTTTTAAACTTAAACATATGTTACCTCCTATAATATTTTTTCCGACTTTGAGGTAGCACTCGTATACATTTAAAACATTCTTAATTACTAACGCCAAAGCTTTTGATCGTCCCCTTCAGTATAATACCACGAATTCATGAGCGAATATTAAAGGTATTTGTAATTTAATTACAAATACCCAGAAACACATTATAAGTGGTCTTCTTCCACCATATCCTGATCCTTTTTTCGTAGGATCACAATTCTTGTTTCTAATTCAGATGGAGTAATATCTGTAATGAATTCCCATTGAACCGTTTCGTATAAAGGAGATATACATTAGAGATTGTGAAATCATTGTAGCTGAGCCAGGTGGTGCTCTTGACTTTGAAGCTGTAAGACGGTCAGCCAATTGCAGCTAAGCCGCTCACTGATCGTAACATAGCTCTGAACTCACTTGAACTGAATCATCCAAATGTTTGTATTTCTGAAGGAATTCAAGGTAACGGACTCGCTTAACTCAACCTAGCCAAAGAAAAGAATTTAAAGGGAATCGTACTAAAGAAAGCTAACTCCCCTTATGAAATCAATAAACGTTCCCAAATTGGCTGAAAGTGAGCAATTATGACTACACCGAGGTTCTCATAACCAGCTACACCAAAAAGGATATAAAATTCCTTCTGTATTATCCTGATGGAACTGCAGCTGGCTTTATGGAATTCATTCCACATGCAGAACGAAGTAAATTCCACTCTATGAAACAAGTAAAGTTTGAATCTGATGAATATGTATTTATTGAGCCGATATTGTGTAAGGTTAAGCACAGATTTAAGACTAAGCACGGTTATTTCCTTTTAAAAAATAACCCTTTCAAATTCCAAAAGTTGTGGACAGATCGTGATAGGCGCTCTTTTCAATGAATATAATGCAATAAATTCTAAAAAGAGGTGCCTCCAAAAAAGTGAATTCTCTAATGAATGATGACATGGTAAAGATCATTAGAAATGGCCTTAGCGCATCGCAGCATCCAAAGCACATTCTTGTTATAGGAGCTGGATTGTCCGGGCTTGTATCAGCATCTTTACTGAAAAATGCCGGTCACAGAGTAACGATTCTCGAAGCGAGCGGCAGAGCGGGCGGCCGTGTCTGCACTTTAAGATCTCCCTTTAGTGATGATTTGTATTTCAACGCTGGCCCGATGCGCATACCGAATAACCATTCGTTAACCTTAGAGTATATAAAAAAATTCAAATTGCCAACAAATGTATTTATCAATAGAACCCCTATGGACATCATTTATGCAAATGGAATCAAAACACGTCTCCAAGTTTTTGAGCGAGCTCCTGGAATATTGAGATACCCAGTTGCACCAAATGAACAAGGGAAAACGTCTGAAGAGCTGATGCTTTCTTTACTGCAGCCTATTCTAAATTTTATCAATCAAAATCCAGCGAGAAATTGGCGGATTGTCGAAGAACAATACAAAAATCATTCGTTAAGCTCTTTTTTAAACACGTATTTTTCATATGGCGCGATCGATATGATCGGTGTACTTTTGGATATGGAAGCGTATATGGGGATGTCCCTTGTTGAAGTATTGCGGGAATCTATCTTTTTTTCTTCACCCGCTCACTTCTATGAGATAACTGGCGGCATGGATCTGCTGCCTCACGCGTTTCTTCCTCAATTAAAAGCAAACATTCTATACCATCAAAAAATGATGAAAATTTCTCAGGGTGAAAATAGTGTTACGATCCATTGTCAGCATCAACAAACGGCAGAATTCACATCATTCACAGCTGATCTCGCTATTGTAACCATTCCTTTTTCAACATTGCGATTTGTAAAAGTTGAACCATACCATTCATTCTCGTACTATAAACGAAGGGCAATCCGTGAGCTAAACTATATCAGTGCAACAAAAATCGGCATAGAGTTTAAAAGCCGATTTTGGGAAAAAGCCGGGCAGCGCGGCGGCAAATCTATTACTGATCTACCGATTCGTTTTTCGTATTATCCAAGCAGAAATATTGGAGCAAATGGACATGCCGTCATTCTGGCCAGTTATACTTGGGCTGATGAGGCACTGATATGGGACAGTCTTTCAGAAGGAGAGCGAATCCAGTATACTTTACTGAATTTATCTGAAATCTATGGTGATATTGTGTGGTCTGAATTTGTGTCTGGCACTTCTTTTAGCTGGAGCCAGTACCCGTATTCTGCGGGAGGTTTTACAGCTTTCGAACCAGGACAAGAATTAGAGCTGTATCCCTATATTCCTGTCCCTGAGGGCAGAGTTCATTTCGCCGGAGAACAC
This sequence comes from Bacillus sp. FSL R5-0603, assembly GCF_038050295.1. Taxonomy (NCBI): domain Bacteria; kingdom Bacillati; phylum Bacillota; class Bacilli; order Caryophanales; family Bacillaceae; genus Bacillus; species Bacillus sp. FSL R5-0603. The sequence continues at coordinate 1,963,405 of NZ_JBBOYP010000001.1, forward strand.
GCCTCACTCACTCATGCGTGGATGCAAGGCGCGATTGAATCTGGAATACGTGTTGCTTATGAGGTCAATCGCTTACCTTAGATCATGCTCACATCTTGTTAAAACTGGTTGATATAAAAAGAAGTGAAGAATTTATACTCCTTTGTTTAAAAGATTAATTCAAATATGGGATGTCTCAACATTCGGTTCTTTATTATTTTTATACACGTTTTGAATGCGGACCTCCCTTTTCTTCCATAATCATTAATAAATACCCAACCATAGAAAACGTTTTAATTAACCATCGGGCGAACTTTCTTTCACTGTATAACGATTCTTAATGTCGCTTTTTATCCTTTACTTGTCCTCTCTTTTTTTCATTGACTTACATTTCTTGAAAACCAGTATAAATCCTAAAGGAATTTTGTAACAAATACAGAATTGGAAAGATAAGCGCCAAAAGAAATGCTAACTCCTTATCTCAAAGACAAAACTGCGCTTATATTAAAAGAAAGAGGTGTCTTTAGAATGGTTCATTTTAAAAACTGCCCTGATCCTTCTCTAAACGCCAATTCTCAGTCTCACCCCGAATTTTCATCCGAATTAGAACATATGAAGACAAGAATGCAAAACTTTATTAAGCACTCGGTTACAGACCAAAATATCGAAGTTACTGACGCAAGGGTGACGGCCGAAGGAGAGGTCACCTCTCTTTTAAAAGAACGTCTCGACAAGGAATACTATAGGCTTTTATCTAAAATCACCCGGGAAGTAAATGTGGCTGACTTCGGCGCTGTTCCAGATGGAAGAGACAATACTGAAGCTTTTCGAAAAGCAATCGGGAATGGCCGAGTCAAAGTACATGTTCCAGCGGGAGAATACCTCGTTCAAGGGATTAAACTTCCATCTTGGACAACAATTGTTGGACAAGGTAAAGGAATCACAGTGATTAAATTGCATAAAGACACTCCAGCGCATGAATGGGTGATTACAAATGATGATTATCAAAATGGAAATCGCAATATTTTTGTCCAAGGAATGTCATTAGACTGGAATCCAAGTAGACAATGCGGTGTGAGGAATCCAGGGGGACAGTTCTCCAGTTGTTTAACTTTTGCTAAGGTTGAATATGGGTGGATCAAAGATGTGGAAGCGATTAACGCAGGTCTTCATGGTATTGATATTACATCGCCAACGTATGACCATTTGCCTGATACCGATTGGACAAAAGACGGATCAAGATATATTTGGATCGATAACTGTGTGACATATGGTTCAGGAGACGACGGCATTACCACCCATTATAGCGAATACATCTTTATTTCAAACTGCCACTCAGGAAATCCGCGGGGAACAGAATTTGCTGAAGGTGTTTCAAACTCCAACGGTATAGAAATTGACGACGGCTCTAGGCATGTGTGGCTTTTGAATAACTTTACAAGCGGCAACATCCGCGGAGTTGAAGTAAAAGCCCATGAACTGTGGCCGGCCTCTCAAAACGTCCATATCATAGGCCATATTTCATATCGCGATGTTCGTGCATTTGATCTTCGTCATATTGGTCACCATCAAATTACAGATCCTGAAAGCACAACAGCATACGATGTCACACTCATTGATTGTTCAGCAGTTGAACCAGTTTTCAACTCGCTTTACGATGCTGTGACCCCAAGAGCGCTGGTTATTTCGGCATATAAAAACGTTAATGTAAGCGGATTCACAGCGATTGGTGATCCAGACTATGATTATAAAGAAAACCCTGTCGTAGCCTTGCAATATCGCAGCCAAAATATAACCATTAATGGTATTAAAATTCGCGGGTTTAAAAAAGCCGGTGTTGATATTAATTTATCAGGCGGATCAAATAAAACTGATTATATAAAAATTTCAAATTTTGATATTTATAAATCTGCTCCAAAAGGAATTTCAATCGGTGGAGGCCTCTACAATGTCAATATTCTAAATGGAACGATGATTACTGACAATGGGACAGTTGGAATTCAGTCCCCCAATAATCAGGCCACAATTCTCGGTGTACAATCAGAAGGTTATAGTGTGGCAGCCTCAATCAAAGGTCAAACATACCAACAAGTTCCAATCAATTTGAAAGGAGGCATACAGCTTGCAACGACCTCTGGCTTTGCCGTTAACCAAACAAGCGCAGTTATAGCAGGTACCGGCGACATTACGGCCCGTGGAGAAAGAAATGCGGTCATTAGCTCTTCTGGAGGCTCCAGTACTGAAGGCTCTCGCGCATTAATCGCTTCTTCAAATAACGCACATATTAGAGGAAACCATGCGTCAAGAACAATACTGTCTTCTGAAAATATTATACTTGAGGAACCATACACCGTGGCAGGAGGTCACCAATCAATAAAGTGGCTTCTTGACTCTGTTCGGGGAAACGGGACGTTTGCCGGTGCAATCAGTTCTTCTTTAGGTGGATATGGAGAGTATTTTGAGAGTTCAACTGGACAGTTAATCCATACTGGTACAATCGTGACTTTAAGAGGTGAAAAAATTGTGCCCGCGAATGTTGGAGATTATATGCTTGGCGTTATTTCAGAAACTTCAGCTTTCATTTCAGGAGCCTCCAGTTTCGTCTGGCAGGGGCGTTATTTGACAAATGAGTTCGGCGGATTTATTTATGAAACGGTGACTGATGAGGAAAGCGGTGAACTCATACGTGTTCCCAAACAAAATCCAGACTACGATACAGCGCTGGAGGTAAATTATCATTCACGGGCAGCAAGAGACGAATGGCACGTAGTAGGGTTGGTAGGCCAACATTATGTTCGTATTGACGAAACTGTCAATCAAGGAGATTATCTTACGGCACATAATGGAATAGGAACAAAAGCCGCTGAAGGAAGCTGGAAAGTAATGAAAATAACCTCTGCTTACACATCAGAAAAAGGGTATGGTATCGCTCTAACCGTCATCAAATAGTAGATACTGCGACCAGTTCAATATATGTTTATCCATAATTAGATCTCTTTTCTAGGTTCGTTATTCCTTGTATGTTATTATCAATTTTCAATATCTACCAAAATTTCCCTAATATACTATCGTAATTAACTTATATTATAATCAAAAAAATTTTGAAAGCTGTTCCTTCTCGTTATTCATGAAAGTTGCTATTGAAATGAGTAAATGGATACCATATTAGACTTCTATAGCAAATACACCATATATATCCTTTAAGTATTTACAAATTGAAAATGTTTCATGAGGCTTATTAAAAGTATTGTTCTTTTATCATCTGTAAGTCGATACAAACTGCATTAAGATCACACCTAAATCACACTGAGTTTTTTCTTACAAATAAAATGAAAACCCTTTCCATTATAAATTCATTTCACCGTTACTAAAAGTAATCCTTGCATTCCTTCGCCCTCCATGCTATATTCATATAGCGATGAGCTGAATTGTGTAAGCCGATGTACATGCCTTTACGGCACACACGAATGTGGCGTGTTCAAAGAGGTTTTACAAACCCTTACACAGAGTAGCTCATCGCTTTTTTATTTCCTTCAGGTCACAGGTGAGGTCACGATTTTAACAATAAATCCATCTTATCCGCTGCTTCTAATTGCATTGATGGAAGAGCGTGACTGTATGTTCCTAATGTTTGCTTAATATCTGAATGTCCTAACCTCTCTTGTACTATTTTTGGACTCACACCAATACTGATTAAATAAGTAGCATGTGTGTGTCTTAATGCATGAGGTTTAATCTTTGGTAACCCTAACTGTTTGCGTATTGAGTGAAATCCCCTTCTCCAATTACAAGGCGGCAACCAATTCCCCATTTTCGTACATACTACTAAATCTAGATCATTGTATTTTGCTCCTGCTTCTTTCTTGTCCCTTACAACCAATCTTTTATGCTTCCGTAAGCTTTCACATAGTGACTCAGGTATATTAACATTTCTGTATGAATTAACTGTTTTAACTTCTGGCTCTAACCCATAGTTACCTTTATCATCTATCCTGCATAGTGTTTGGCGTATTGTGATGTACCGTTTTTCCCAATTAATACTCTTCCATTCTAACCCCAGAACCTCACCCATTCTCAAACCAGTCTTAATGGATATTTCATAAGCAATGTAATGTCTTGATGGGCGTTTAAGTTTTGAAGTATCCAGGAAACGTTTAATCTCTTCAGGAGTCCAAGTCTCCACTATGCTCTTTTCTCTTGGTAAGTTTAATTCATCAAAGATGGCCATATCAATTTTTCTTCTTCGTGATGCCTTTTTAAATATGCTCCTGGTTACCTGTACTGCTCTTCTAACAGTGTCAGCTGATACTTTACGCTCAAAGTGGAGTGTGTTTATGTGTTGCTGCAATACATCCTCTGTGATCTCATCGAATTTGTATTTCGATAAATAAGGAAGCACATTGTATTGAAGTATCTCTCTATAGTTGTTAAATGTACTTGGTCTAAGCTTCACTTTTTTTGATTCTAACCAGGATTCAGCATACGTCCCAAATGATTCAGATAACTCAGGTAAGTAGTTCTTTTCTTCCTCAACCTCAAGAATCACCTGTCTAAGTACCTCTTGAGCTTCTTTATAAGTCTTGATCCCTTTTCTTTTACGCTGTATCCTCTTTTTTGTAATTGGATGCGTACCACCTGAATACACAAAATAATATGTTCCTGTTTTATCGTCTTTTTTAATTTTGGTCAATCTGTTCACCTTTTTAAGCGAACACAAGGGAAAACGTACTATAGACAATTATAATGACATGCTTATAATAAGTCACACAAAAAGGACGGGGAGTTAAAATCTCCCTGTCCTTAAATTAATTCTTCTAATTCAGAAAAGCATTCTTTAAATTCCTCTACAAGCTGTGGATTTTTAGATAATTCTTCTCTTACCCAAGGCTGTAACAAATGTGGGAAACGAGGATCATTCACATTAGATACAGGCAACTGGTTAGTTAATCGACCAATAAAACCTTTAGTCTTAAGCTCAGTCACCGCCCCGTCAAATATACTTAAATACAGTGTATTATCATACTGCGTGTACAAGTCATAAATAATGGCTTTTTGATAACGACTAAGACTCTTTAATCTCTCTTCAGCTTTTGCGTAGAAGTCCCTTTTATCCATCAAATTCGACAAATATTTAGCAACATTAATGATTAAATTAACAAGGAGAATTGATAAGAAAAGAATAAATGCTATCCCTACATAAAAACCATACTTGTCTACCTTGTCTAATAGGTGTAGCTTATCAAGAAGTGCATTAGGTAAAAATAAAAACAAACCACTCGCAAGCGATAGAGCTGCCATTACGGAAGTTGGTAATGTTAAGATTTCTTTTATAGCTTCAAGTTTCATATGATCCCCCAAAAAGAATTTTATTCTATTATTAACCAACTTCTGTATTATGACAATAGCTTTAACAGTCGTTATAATTCACCATGAACTATACCTTCCCAGGTTCACTATGAACCTCACAAATTTCTTTGTTATTTGACTTGACTTTTCTTTTGATCTTTTGCTTGATTGGTTGAGGCTGTGGACAACGGCTGAACAAGTTGTCTGCCTGAATTTGCTTGTAAAAAAATAAACAAACTCAGGCAGGCGACTGAATATCAACTTGAGGTATCCGTGTGTATCACCCTATTTGCCGTTGGTTATTCCCCAAACAAGCCTACTGTGTCAAGTGTCCCTAACAGGTTCAACCAATCCAATATTGGGTTCGTATACCTGTGGCTTGTCCTGCATCGTCAGCAACGATACACCCATCCTTCGTCAGCATTTAATGGCAGCTTTCGCCTTTCAGATGCATGTGTAAATAGGGAAACACAGACAGCATCATATCCTCATTTATTACAGTGGCTGAGTCACTACCCTGTCAAGTTTTACGTGTGTTAGCGAATTCCACGGCAGTCGTCTTTAAAAAAGGCATCACTAAAGACACCACCTTAATTCAGGAATATAAGACTGACTATATTTAATTGTAAGGAGTCGCATTACACGACCCCCTTGATTAAATTGTTAATTTTGAATACATTGGAATGGCACATACTATATGCCTAAGATTAGGAGAGTGTTCCCATACTCCCTAATCACCCAAACCAAGCTACAAGTGGATACATATAGCCGGTACAGCTACAAGTAACACTCCAAAAGTAACTTTGCAGAACCAATTGTTATGTACCTCAGTTTTATTCATCTTCATAAGCTTCCTCTACGTTAGACTCACCAATATCACATAAATTGTCGCTAACTCTAGGGATAACTATTTGTCCTCCTGTCATTTCAAACATCACGTGTATATGATTTATTGCCATTAGTAACATTGACTCCAAATTGTCTCTAGCATCTTCTTCATTTTCACCATCTATATTGAAGGAAACAGGAATAGTGATATCAGTATGTATGTTGAAGCGCTTTGTAGGCGCTCCATTGTTACTTGTTTCAATGAAATTAACCTCTTCTGACTTGTTGTTCAGGATAAAATTATGAAAGTGGTTAGCCATATCCTCAAAGTGTTCCTCGTTAGTGATTGTCCCTAAGCTTGCTACATTAGTTCCTACAGTGTGTCGGTTAATTTGCATTGTCATTTTCCCCTTTAGTATGTTTTGTTTTTATCTAAGATTTGAAACTTGTCCTACTTGATAAACAAACTTCGATCATTAATTAGGCGTCCCATAAGGTTGTGTGAAGTAACTTATCAACCACTGCATTAGTCAGACTAACAAGACTTCTATATTTGATATCTTCACCTTAGAAATCTGAACAGAGACTATCGTATATCTTCACCTGCTATTGCGAACTGTTTATAAAAGAGTATTGCAGGTAAATTACCTAAGTCATTTCTGCGGATAATTACGTGTTTCAATTTTACGCTAAATCGTAATTTTAGTTCGATTTACTGTACTTAATATACTATTTGACCACATTGCAAGTCAACGCTTTCCAACAAAATTTATTTGATATATCGTTCATGTTGTATTAAATGTGATACAATAGGTATACCTAGTCGAACTTGAGGTGTTAAGAGTGAGCAAATTGAAAATAAGCTATAAACCAATGGAAATAACATTGATAAAGCGTGATAAAACACGAAGTGATTTAAAGAAGGATTTAGGGATATCGCCTTCAACACTTGCTAAAATGTCAAAAGGTGAAGTAGTGGCGTTAACTGTTATCCTGAAGATCTGTGAATACCTTGAGTGTCCTATCCAGGAAGTTGTAGAGTTTGTAGAGGAGAATTCTACACACCGTTAAACAAAACCATTGAAATATTTGATTGCGACAAATTTTCTTAAACAAAAGCGCTACAATTATCACTTAGAGCCTATTGAGGCTCTTTTTTTCTTGGAATAATTTAGACTTAGATATTTAATTGAAGAACGATGATACTTATCAGGAGGATTAAGATTTGACTTAAAACTACAGCTAGAGTATTTAGGTTAAGAGGTGAATTAAATTGTCTAATGAAGGAAAGCATATTTATGAAGAATATGAAGAACTGAAGAAGAAAACAATTAAGGTTATTCATAGAAAGAACTACTCAATAAGAATTATTGACCAAAAATTTGAGGATGATAGCTTAGATCAGTTTTACAAAGAAGTTGCAAGATTGCTATTTGAAAGGGCTCTGAAAAAGAAAAAAAAGAATTGACAATCAGGGTAACTGTGGAATGTAACCGAGCCTCCAATTTCAAATAAATTTCTTTAAAATTCTTATTTTATTTAGACAAGAGTTCCTAGGATAAACCCTTGTCCTTAACTTGTAAGTTGTCATACTCGTAATATACGCCTTTGTTCTTTAAGCGTTCAATAACTAAATCTTTATATGGTATATCACCTAGGATAGCGAACTTTATATCAGTGCTATGTTTTTTCCCTAACGGCTTTTTAAGTTGCAATTCTCGTCTGATCTCTTCCTTCATCTCATTGAAACGTTTTTCTTTTAGGCTTTGCCTATATTGTTCGTAAGCCTCCATCGTGCAATTATTCACATTACAAAAATGTTTGGCTAGATTAGCTAACTGCTCTTTAGTTAGAACCAATTGAGATCGTTTGAAATGTTGAAAAGAATGACAGTCTACGCATATCAAGTTTAGATCTAGTAGCTTAACAACCCCATTTTCAAAATCATATTCTTCTACTTCATGTACATGAAGTCTTCGTAAATCATTAATGTGAGGGGTATAATTACAAATCACGCACCTGTGTTTCTTTCTTTCAAGAATTGCAGCCCTGATTTTTTTACGCCATAGAGTATCAGTTAGATTTTTTCTAACTGTCTTGCCATGAAACATACTTGGTTTAGAATCAATCTTCAATTTATAGTGAGCAAACTCGTCCATATAAAACCGCCTTTATTATTGTTCCTACTTACCATTAAGATTTAACAAACCTCATGTTCATACTTTAATTTTATTAGTTACAGTAAGAAGATTTGTTGAGTCCTTGAGCAATTTGGAACTCATTTTTTTAATTTTCTTATCGCTAATTATTCCCTTACTTTCCACGAATTCTTTGTATATCAATTCGTATGTTTTATTTGCTTCTCTTAGGTACTTATCCTCTTCAGTTTTAAGTTTGATTCCTTCTAAAGCCAGATGTGGTGGTAATTGTTCATCTATTAATAAACTAATGATATTAAAATATAAATAACTTTGACGATCTTTTTTATTTTCATCATTCAACAATAAGTCTAAATTTCTTTTTAAAGTTCGCAAGTACATATATTTCTCATATAATGTTCTCTTTTTCTCTTTTGTGGCATCTCTTTTTCTAAAATAAATTGTTACAATAAAACCTGTCACTATGCCTGTAGCAACCCCAGTAATAAGACCTGTTGATATATCAGATGTTGTTCCAATCCATGTCTGCAGTACAAAATTCATTTTTCTTGTCTCCCTACATTTTAAATAATTTCTTTTAGTTAATTATCCTTTATATCACCTTTCCTTTCTGAAATTCATTAATTCGGAGTGACTCAACTCTTTTATTAATGTTAAATGTTCAAGATTAAACCATACCGTACTTTCAAGAGACCAACTAGCAAAGGGTGAATATTTCCCTTTATACTGCAAATGAAGATTACATGCGTCTCCTGATACGCTAACTGCATCAAAAGATAAGGCGATTTTTTCAAAGTCAATTTTGTATGTACTACAAGAGACTTCTTTTCCGTCAAAACCAACGGGAGATTTAAAAACTGTTCCAATACAAAATTCGTCTAGAACTTGAAAGGCTTTTTCTAAATTATCGATTTTTAAAACTTTAGCTTGATCGTCTACTTTGAATAAGTACCCTTTGAAATTGAAATCTTCAAGTATAAACTGGCTAGAAAGCCATTCTGAACCAAACTCTTCGTTAAAACTAGAAGTCCAAAAACCACCTTCAGGCTTTTCCATATAATTTTCGACTGCAGTAAAACAGGATAGGTTAAATACAGATTCATCGTTTTTGAAATCTGGAGTAATAAACAATTGATTTTGCACACTACACTCTCCTCAAAAAAATTGTTATATAATCATTGTTAAAACACGGGGTCTTCCCATTTAGGTTTTAATGATTCTTCTAACATGTTTAATTGTTCTTTCGCAAAAAACAACCTGTTCATTAAACTTATATTTTTTTTAATTAGGCTGTAGATAAACATCTCATTACAACCGAGTTCCTTAAAAAACACAAATGATAAAAGAACTTTTACAATAGTTGTTGCACTCAATTGATCATATGGATCCTTTAATATATTTTTTTTATTATTAGGATCATAATGGGTTAAGTAATTTCTTGTATCTACAAGCTTATTAATAAATTTTTTAGCATTTTTTTTCGAGCCAAACAACAAAACTATAATGTCATCTTCAAAATCCCATATTATTTCTTTTAATCGCTTGCTAAGAGAGTATTCATTAGCATGAGTAAGTTTCCCTTTGAATTTTTCACTCGCCTCTTTTGGGAGATGTGAATCAATAAAATTATTCAAAAGTGTAATATAACTATTAAAATCTTTATCCTGAAAATGTTTTCCAATATAATCAGCTTTTCTGTGATATATTTCCAAAGTTTGAATTACGTTCAATAGCTTTGTTTCTACAAATGATTTCGTATAAAAATCTGAAAGGTATAATTCAAATACAATTTTTAAAGAGTCTTGTTTAAGATACCAATTTTTAACTAAATTTTCAAACTGCTCTTCAATATCTTTATATTTAACAATAAAGCTCTTACTTTTATTTGATTTATTCTCATTTGTAAGCTCTTTATTGAAAAACTTAATTTTTTTATCATTTTCTTTATTATAGAGAACGAAATCAATATATTTAGTAGGTTCGCCCATTAATACCATAAGTAGATTTTTAAAGGATGTAATTTTGCTTAAATACCAGTCTAAACATTGAGGTTTGTCCGGATCAAAAATAAAACTGCTAACAGTTCTTATTGTTGTCTCTAGATTAGGTTCACCGTTATGATTGGTATTTATAGTGTAGTTTTCACTTATTGCAGTATTAATACAATCAATATAATATGCTTTAGTGGGTACATTTATATATTTGAGTGTCATTACATCTTCGTTTAGTTCAGGTTTTATTCTTGTTGCTTTTTGCATAACATCTGGATTTAACCAAGAAGTTAATTTATCTGTATAGAAAGCCGCTGAATCAAAAATAATGTTATCTCGAGAAAGAAAATCTCCATCTTCAAAAACACCAGCAATAAACTCGTCTATATCATATGTCTCTGTCGGAAATCCAGAAAATGAATATGTATTGCCTGAAATAAGATTTGGGAACAATCGGAATTGTTCACCCTCATTTGAAAAACCACAGATAATCTCAGGCGCTTTTTTCCCGAATAGTTCTTCTTCCCCTAACACACCAGTTAATTCCAATCGTATTTTATTAGGTTCATATATTAATATACCTGGAATTTGCTCGGGATTGTCTGGAGTCCACCATAAACCTTTAATTTCAAATTTATTTCTTCTATTCTCTTTGAAAACTTTTGTCATCTGAAGATCCCCCTTTATAATGTTAAAACCGCTTCCATTCAACAAACCCAAACCGCTTCTGATACAAGTCTTCAAGTACAGCAACCCATTCAATCCATCCTTCAGCAACAATGCTTTTCTTTTCCCTACCGTCAATCCACTCTATCCAATACACATGAACACCCCTTACCGAGTCACAACTTGAATTTCCCTTACCTCACATTGCACATTACACTTCGTTTTAAGCTCACTTGCTACCTCGATGACTTCTAACATATTATGCATTTTAGATGCTTCATGGAGGTCGCTAGATGCCAAATAACCGTCCTCATCTAACTTAAATGATTTGAAGTATTCCTTGTTTTCAAACTGCAGTACATAAAAATAATCAATCAAAGGCATAAATCAACCTCTTTTAAATAATTTTGTAATCCTCATTACTAATGGAAGCAAACCAATTAACATGAAGAAAGCAATAACGTTAAGCTTATTTTTGAAAAACAGGCTGGCCAAATTCCTTTCCATGCCCGCTGCTGTTTCTTTATCCATGAGTTCTTTAAACTCTTCATCATAAGACCTGGTCAACAAAAATAAACTTAATGCCAGTCAACAATCCAACTCCTAGCCAGATAATTAAAAAATAAGCTAGACCAATCATTTGTTCCCTCCCTATATCGAACGGAATTTGATATTCTTGAGTAGGTTGAATAAATTATGTAGGTGATCTTGTGGAAGAGAAATACGAAACAAACGGGTATGATACTTCAATCGTTTATGATTACAAAGAGTATCCTGATGTAAAATATGGACGCTGCGACAATTGCGATTACACACTGTTCAAAAGCTCTGTGAAGAGTGGAATATTCTTACGTGAATGCCGGCGTTGCGGTATGAAAAAGAGCATTTAGATTAATGCTCTTTTTGTTTAAAACACTTCTTTTATCTTGATTTTTTATGCTCTCGGATTAAGACGCGTAATCGTGTTAAGGTTAATTCATGACCGCATAAGGAGTGATACCTTGCTAAAAGTTGCAAAAATTTCGGTTTCTTGCATTGCATTAGTCTTGTGCGTATACTCATTGTTCAATCAAAATGAATTATTGTTGATTGTTGTGCAATTATTTGTTGCCGCCCTTTTATCATTAGTCGGAGTTGAAGCGATATTAAGCAAACAAAAACTGTCCGGATATTTACTGTTTGGATCAGCAGCCTTCTTACTTGTTGTAAACGGTGTGAAATTCATAATTTAATTTAATGTGTTAATTTCGTAGGAATATGGAGTCCCAAAACCAATAAATAAGACCTGCAACAATACTCATAATGTAATAATTTAAGCTTCTGAATACAGTAAGAGCATTTGGCGGATAATCAACAGTCCAGAACAAAAACACAGCTAAAAAGGCTACTGCAATATAAATTAAAAAATTGTTCAAGCTGAATTTTCTGGGCCTTCTTCTAAGCCACACTTGCAAAGGGACAGCAAATACCAAGTAAGTGATTAAAGCATAAAATCCTATGATGCCAATAGTGACTAATGCGATTGCCATAAAACCAGAGTAAGCAAACATATACAGACCAAAGATTAGACCAAATGATAAACTAGAGATTATTAGAGTATAAACAATACTGTTTAACAATCTATTAGGTAGCAAAAGTCTATCCTCCTGTCTTCAAAAAACCTTATTAATACAAAACTTTACTTAAGCCAAATAGCCTTAGTCGCATCAACTACTCTAGATTTTTCATCAAGATATGCATATTTTCTCTCCCACTCGCTTTTTCTCCAAGCCTCTTGATTTGCAAACGATGATTTAATTGGTTTTGGGTACTCATTCTTTGACCAGCCGTCTTCAATATGGTTTAACTTAGGGTCATTATCATCATAATACTTATACCAAACAGTAATCATTTTTAACATTATTGCCCCCTGCTTCTATTTAAAATCGTAGTTTTATTGACTCACAAACTCATATCATACAATTGAGTAATAAAAAGTGTTGCCATTATTCAGTACGATTGACTCGATTGTGTATTGTTGTTCCTGATAATCATTAATGTCTAATTGCAACTCCACAGGTATTGTAATTGTATCTTCATATTTTTCTTCCATATATTCAACAAATAATGGAGAGCTCGTAGGATCAACAGTGCTTACTGTTATATGCATATCAATTACAACATTAAAAACAATTGTTAGCTTGTTTTCATTGAGTTCTAAAACTAGAGGATCATCATCTACACTATTGACATTTAAATAATTAATCTCTACATTTTCAACTAAATCATTTACATCAATATTTAACTCTGAAAAATCTATATAATCTAAAAATACATATTGCTGCTCATCATACAGCCTTTTGACAAGTTCATATCTCACCTTATCTTTATGTTCATTAATATAGTCAAGAGCATTTTCTAACGACTTTAAATAAATCATCTCCTCATTGCTTTCACAATAGGCTTTCAAGTCCTCATCACCGCTGACTACATACATTTTTTCATTATTTTTTTTCGCCCAATTAAATAGTGAGTAAAGTGCAAAAGCATCAGGAAATTCGTCTTTTTTCTTAGAGCTAAAAGGAGGTTGACCAGTAAAGTATTTTTGGAAAATTTCATTAGCATATTCACCACTTATCGGTATTTCTTTTACTTTATATTTAGTTAAAAATTCTTTAAAGTTATCTAGGATTTTTGCTTCTACATTATATATTGTTTGATCATCCCATAGTGGTTTATATAAGTCACAATTGCCTAAAATACCTGCCTTACTTTTAAATTTATTTATAAATTGTCTTGAATCTTCAACTTTTTCTTTGATTTTACTCTCAATTTCATTTTTAGTTACTGTCGTAATGAATAAGTTAACAATCCCAATTTCAATATGCTCCAAAAACTTCAATAGATGACCATTTTCAAAGTCAAACTTTTTTGATTGATAAACTTGTGTATCTAAAAATACATTAAACACTTTCTATCCCCATTTCTCTTTAAAAGAATGATTTTATGTAGACCTAGAAAAATTGTAATTCCTTCCTATGCTTGTAACTTTAGTATACCATTTTCATCCTCTGCGATCGATATGATTCGGATTTTTTTGGAATAGTAATAACTCATGTAGCTCTATGTTTAGGTATGTACAAACTTTATCTAACAGCTCTCTTGGATACCGCTCCATTTCATCTCTGTATAGCTTCCTGACAGTCGGATACTCATGATCAATATCTCTTGATAGCTGCCTGATACTGATCTTCCTTTTGTCTAATATGGGCTTTAAATTAGATTTAATCATTGTTATCACCTCAGTTTTGATTACTTAAAATGATCATTAAAATTACAATTAAGGTCAAGGCTATTTACTCCCCTTGACCCAGTGGAATATTAAAGGATAGTCATCTGGCTCTCATGGTCATATTATAGGTGATATATAAGGGTTCTTTCCTCCCTTAAGATTGGATTCTGAGTACTTAAGTTACTTAGCTGCTATTTTTGCCTTGTTTTGCAGAAAAACTGAGTCCCAGACCCAAAAGATTAAAGCAAATGAAATGCCAAATAAATAAATTTCGTATCCCATTAGAAAGTCTATGGTGGTCTTTGGATCAGTAGTTACAGCAAAGATTAACCACACTAGGAATGAAAAGAATATGTATATGAGTAAATATTTCAGGCTAAACCTTTTTGGATTGCGATTCAAGAAATATTGAACAGGTGCAGCAAAGATTAAATAGAAGATAAAGAGAATAACACTTATTAAGAAGTATGGAATGTAGCCATCATAATCAATGCACAAAACATAAACAACAGCAGCTGATAACGCAGACAAGAGATGAACAATAAAGATCCTTAAAACTTGCATGATTATAACCCCTTTCATGTTAAAAGCTTCTTAAACTTTGTCTAGACCCCTCCTTAAAATCACTTTAAAATCCATGTTTTATTGATTAATATGAAAATTCCACTTTATTTTCTTTTAACAATGACTTCAATTTCATCACCTTCAATAAGTTCAAAGCTGCCTGGCACATTATTTTCCGTTAATATATCAATTCCGGTTAATAACTCACCTGCATCTTGAATAACGCCATTTTCATCTTTTAGACACCACAATTCATTACTTAATAACACCACTGTACCCTTAAACCGAAATTGTTTCATAATTATTTCTCCTTATCAAAATAATTTAAAAAAGTATTTTGTCGATATATGTACATCTTACCTTATATATACAACCGAGCATACATCTGGGACTATCCCGTTTAACCTGCTGGTCACGTTCCATGTTCACCAGGTTAATCTGATGCCTAATTATTTAGTATAAAACTGCTGTTTTATACAGAACTTAATATCCTTTGTTCCTTTCCCTCTTCCGTCCATTGCTGATGCTAGTCACTTCATATTTTCTTTAATATAGCTATGTTTATGTAAATTTAATAGTTGACAATGGGAAAATTGTTAACGTAGCCTTACACAAGGTTATTTGGAGCGTTAAAGAAAAGAAACCCCTCTCGTTTTTAAAAGAAAACAATCTTGATGTTCACCATATAGACTGCTTTTCATACAATAATAATCTTGATAATCTAACCTGTCTTACAAGAAAACATATGTGAAATACTCACCAAACAGAGAATAAAGTCTAAAATAGAAAAAAATGCAAAAGAAATCATCTCACTTAGACAAAAATTTGAAGATGAGGGGTATAACTTGTTTGACCCGAAGACTTTTTCAATGTCGCACGGTATATTAGTGTCACGTTCAATTAACCGTATAGAACCGTATCGGAAATATTAAAAGAAAAGAAATACGCAAACTTGATTTAACCCTCGAAAACTCTCTAAATCATTTTTAGTCTGCTCAGTGAAATCCCCGCGAAAATTTACAATAATCTTCAAAATCGGAGGTTCATTAATGTCCTCTATTGATGATTTAAATGAATTTGATGCTGTATAAAATTGAACAAAAATATGGTTTCAAAGTTGTTTCTGAAAACCCGCTTGACTCATTAGCATATATGGATTGTGAAAATGAGACGCTTTATTCTTATGTGTAAGGGTATCTCATGAAGTGGGAAACTGAATAAAAGTCATATTTTAAAGAGATTAATAATCCTAAGTACATCTTTTAAACTTTTAAAAAAGAAGTCACCGTTCTAATTGAACGGTGATACTAGTGTTCTATTTCTAATTCTCCCTCAAAAGTGATTTCTGAGTATTTAGATGAAATTTCATATCGTAATACATTTGGCGCAGCATTAAAGTATAACACCGAAGGCAAATAAACATTAGTGTTATGTTTAAGATAATTTTGTTTATAGCTGATAATATCAAAACCATCTTCATTATAGTATTCGTAAACAAACAGTTCTTCTAGTGCCTCTATATACTCCTCCTTATGATCATCATAATCCGACCAATCGAATCGAGAAGCATATGAAGTTTTTTGATAACCGTCATACTCTTGTATAGATACTGTTTTTTCAGGTTTGAAAATAACATCCACATAATCAAAATCATCATATTGCCGAAGTATGTTAGCTCCTGGTATTGGTAACTCTTCTTTTTTACATAATAATCCTTCTTCAAAAAATAATTTCACATCTATATCTTCATCATATTGTGTTCCGGTATTAGAAAGACATAAATTTAGCACATATTTTTGATCCAGTTCATTGAAGTAAATCAGCCATTCATTATAAAGCTTAATCTGTGAATGTAATCTCCTTAGTAGAGCGTATTTTTCCTTCTCTTCGTCTTTACCTATTAATTCATACGATGTTCTTGAGGATGATCCTATAGCCATCGCACCAAGAGGATTTTGTTGTTTTTCAAGATGGCCAACATTATAGAAATCCATTTCGTCGATAGTTATATTCTGATGTATACAAAAGTTATTAATGGCTTCTTTTATAGAATCATTAATTGTTATTCTTTCTTTTCTGAAAAATGAAGATTGTATTGAGTTATGAACTTCTTTTTGACCAACAGGAAAATTGAGTTTCTCCATTTTTTGTATTTTGTCTATTTTACCGATAATCTCATTCTTCATATCTAACATATATTTAGAAGTTGTATAATTATTTTCTGTTGCATTTGGTTTTTCCGTTATTCCTCCATTATAAGCACCTTTAATGGACAAATCGCTCCGTGTTTTTGTAGCTTGTTCACCACCTTTTTCAAATCGTCTTAAAAAATGCAGAGTCAAATGGTTAAGGAATTTCTTTTTAAAATCTTCAGTATTTGTGAAAGTATCATAAATATTAGATTTCCCATATCTCTCTTTGAACTGTTTGATTTTTTGATACTGCTCAAAGTCAATCTCTGAAGGATTAATTGGCTTTTCACAAAAATAAAGAAATACTTGCTTATCACTTTTAATTAGTTCCACAATTTCCTCTTCAGTTCCTGAACCATAATGATCTGTAGGTGTTCCGAACCTTGTCCAGAAAACTGCTACAGCTGCATCACACTCTAACACAAACTGTTGATTTAATAATTCTTGTGGCCTTCCGCCTGATTGCGGATAAGAATCCTTACTCCAATGTTTAGTATTAATAATGGCATTATTTGCATGTCCAAACATCCTATTAAAATCATCTACTGTTTCATTAATGATTTTCAATTCCTCTTTTACATCTGAAGGACAAGATATTAGTAAGTCATATAGGGTCACACTCTTTGGCATCTGTTTCTCCCTTTCAATGAAAATAAGCTCTAAACCTATTTTATCCTATTAATCAAATAATGACTATTTATCTACATTAATTTCATTCAATAGTATAAACATCTGCTGCTGCATCCGCCATTTGCTTTTCTGTAGGTATTGTATAACGCTGTACAACCGCCACAGTGTTCCCCAAGAACCTAGCGATTGTAGATAAGTCCCAACCTCTCTTAGCCAATTCAGTAGCAAGCGTATGGCGTAACATGTGAGGTGTTATCTCGTATTCTTTCAAAAGCATTTGAACTGTCCTGGTTGTTAATTTCTTATTTGATCTACTTACAAAGGCGTATTCGGAATCATCATTTCTTGATTCAAGATAACGGTGAATATATCGAAACCTCTCCTTACTTATTGGAATGTCTCTAACTTTCTTCCCTTTTGATTTATTAATGTGAATTAGATAAGGATTCCCTTTCAAAGTCATATCTGCTTTCTTTAGATCAACAAGCTCTGAAACCCTCATACCAGTAAGACGCAACATATCAATGATGGCCAAGTCTCTATAATTGATTAGCTTTGGTTTGTTCTTCCTGTCACCTATCCGTTTTCTTATGGATTCAATGTAGTTAACATCAACTGATTTAGGAGCCAATTCTGAGATGTGCTGCGTCTTAGTGATACGAATATCCTTAAACGCTTCATACTGTTCAGTATAAATACAAAATGAACGTATACTAGCATATATTCTGTTTATACTTGCCGCTCTGTATCGCTTCCCTCTATTTGTTTTGATTGTTCCGTTTTCTAGTGAATCAATAAATAATTGAACAATTGTAGACGATAAGCGGTCAATTCTAATTTCGTCATCACTCAAGTATTTATTGAACAGCTGCAAATCACGTTTATAGCTTTGTTTTGTGTTTTCAGCTTTTCTAAGTTGAAATATGTAATCCTCTATTAAATTGCTATTGTATTCTTGCATCGGTTCACTCCTCATATAACTTATGCGAAATTGAGTCTCTTATAAATAATCCTTTTTATAATTAAATCTTAGCACTGTGTTTCGCATAAGTAAATAAATTATTTCGCATAATTACAGTTATGCGAAGTTATGTCTAGCCTTCCATTCTATTCTTTAAAGGAGCATCAAACCCTTATGACAAATAAAAAGATACGTGGTATTTACAAAATTGTTAACAAAATAAACATTAAAGTTTACATTGGAAGCTCGGTTAATATTGAATCAAGACACCAAGGACATAAAAGAGATTTAAGGAATGGGAAACATCATAATTACTTATTGCAGAAAGATTGGGATAAGTATGGTGAAAAATCATTTGAATTTGTCACAATATCAACTCATGATACAAAATGCAGACTCAGTATATTAGAGTACCAGACAATTGAAGAATATAAGAAACATCACACAGTTTATAACATAAGCAATCCACTAGAAGAAACAAGCAGAAGAAAGGACAAACGAAGAGTAAGCAAAGGAAAAAATACAAAAGGTGTTGTTTACAAATATACTCAATCTTATGTCCTTCGATGTCTTACGGAAGAACTGTTTGATAAGGCTAGAGTTCTACATAGAAATATCGGTGAGCGTGTTTACTTTTTAAAGTCAGACGTAGATAAATGGATGCTTAACTCTATTGAGAATACAGAGATAAGATCCGATGATCGACTGCCTGGCTTACTGAATCGATGGTATAATCAAGTGGGTTTTTCTGTTCTTGAATCATCAGCTTATAAAACAAGATTGACTAAACTTGGTGTTGATGTTCCTCTGTTTAAAGACATTCTTGTCCTAAAAGATCTTGTTAACACACTTATTAAAATGAGAAAGATCCATTATTTATTCCCACAAAACGAATTGGCCTAAGCTCTGTACAATTAGACACCTTACAACATTCTTTATTAGACTATAAGCATGTTAAAGATAAAGATAAGCTCTCCATTTGCTGACTTCTTTTCAAATGAAATGACTACCGCAAAAGAACAGATTAGTAAGCGGTTGTACTATAATAAACACCTAATGGATACTTATTTTAAAGGAAAGATTAAAGAGCATAATGTCATTACGGATTGCGACATTGATAAGGTGTTACATAAGATGTACTTAAGATTTGGATTCAGAGAGTATAAGCGAAACAATTATGAGCATGTCTTTGATCTTTTGGGTATCAGTGCCCCTGATTGTAAAGCCATAATTGCAAATGAGCAGGTATTAGAACAACTTCATATCTTCCCTTCTGCAGCTTATTTAAGTTCCTCACCGTCCATCTAAATGATTTATCTATGACGAGTCTCTTCTATTATATATGCCCATCTAAAATAACCCTTTCATATATTCAGCCTTTGCTCTAGGTTATTAGATATTATGATTGAATAAGATCGTTATTGATATTCGTTAAGTTGTATAAAAATAAGTCTTCGATTCATTTTTTGCTGTTACGATAACGATTAACGATTAATAATATTCAGCCTTATACACCCTCTTAATTATTCATTTTTTTAATTTCGCCCTTGATTTTCATTCGAATTTGTGAATCAGCCGAAAAAATCTCAAAATCCAATATTTGTTACTGAAAAGCAGGTATAAGACTTATTATGTGGGGGTATATTAACATCCAAATACTCAAAAGCAAGAACAAATGTACCCACAGCACTTCCATTTCCACACCCTATCCAAATTTTCATTTTCCTAATTCCACATCAAAATTACCCTTTTTCACATCGTAATCGCTATCGTAAAAGCCTATAGTATCAACGTTTTTCCTTCTTGAAATTTTCCCTTTTTTATCAATATCTCCTTAAAACAACCACTTTCCCCTACTCCCGCTTATGTTTTACGATCGTTTACCTCCTATTCACTAATTAAAGTATCAAAATCTTTATGTTTACTGTCTTTTTTAGTTCTTTATAAATTTTTACGATACGCATGTTACAGATATACTATATGACTTGACTGTATTTGGTGACGACTTAACAGAGAAATTTAATGCCCTTCTAACTTTTTTAACTGCAATGGGAATTGTGGTTGACCCAACAACTCAAGGTATTTCTGATAGTGAACAAGCAATGAATTATGATTCACCGAGATAACCCCCTGCCCTTCTCTTAATTGAGGAGGGTATTTTTTTCGCCTTTTAAGAAAACATTAATCTTCCTTATTCATTTAAATATGATAAAATATTACATATTAGTCTATTGGATACATAGAGGGAGGGATTTCAATGGAGCAATTAATTCCGTCATCCACAGTTGGAGTTAAAATCAATGAGTGGTATAAATACATACGGATGTTCGCCGTTCCAGATGCAGAGATATTAAAAGCAGAGGTTGAAGAAGAAATAAAACATATGAAGGAAGATCAAGACTTATTGCTGTATTATTCTCTAATGTGTTTTCGTCATCAGCTAATGCTGGATTACCTTGAACCTAAGTCATTGAATGAAGAACGCCCTAAAATTTCAGACTTATTAGAAAAGATCGAAAGCAGTCAAACAAAGCTTAAAGGTGTCCTGGAATATTACTGCAATTTCTTTAGAGGAATGTACGAATTTGATAAGAAGGATTATATAAAAGCAATAAGGTCATATAAAATTGCTGAGAAAAAGCTCGCTTTAGTAACAGACGAAATTGAACGAGCTGAGTTTTATTTCAAAATGGCTGAAGTGTATTATCACATGAAACAAACCCATGTATCAATGCACTATGCAGAAGCAGCCCTTAACATTTATAAAGGCCAAAAAACTTATACTGTTCGTAGAATTCAATGTGCATTTGTTGTAGCAGGGAACTTCGATGATTTGGAAAGTCATGAAAAAGCTATTCCACACCTTCAGAAAGCTTTGAAAGATTCGAAAGCTATAAACAAGCACAAACTAATAGGGGCATCATTATATAATTTGGGAAACTGTTATTATAAGATGAAAGAGTATGGCAAAGCTGCTGAATATATTGAACAAGCAGTCTCATTGTACGAAAACGATAAAAGTGATCTTCTCCCTCATACATTATTTACACTGACACAAATTTACTTCAAAATGAAGGATATTGAAAAAGCCTTTATTCTTTATAAAAAAGGAATCGAGAAAGCACAAGCCATAAACGATGATGTCTTAGTTGCTGAGTTTAATTACTTAAAGGCTTTATATATCGACTCTATAGATAAACGCACAGTTTTTCGAACTTTTTCTGTACTAAAAGATAATGTTATGTATCCAGATTTAGAGGAATTAGCACTCGACACGGCTAATTATTGTAAGGAGATAGGGCAATTTGAAAACTCAACCACCTTTTTTGACGTTATGGTGGATGCCCGAATCCAAATACAAAGAGGAGAGTGTTTATATGAAATTTAAACTTGCATTAGCCACCTTGTTAGTTGTCGTTGGATTATCAATTTTTAGTGGCTTTTCATCCTCGAATGACAAAGAGTTCCATGAAGCTAAAAGGAATATAACTTCTATTCAACCAACCAAGTTTTTTGTTTAATGTTAAACCCATTAGAAATATTATTGAACAATGAGGGCTACCAATTGCCAACTCTTGATTAATTGTTAACTCATTAAATTAAAAAGACCGCACTTATTGTATTTTATAGTGCGGTCTTTTGTCTTTAAAATAAAATTTAATGGTTAACTTTCACTAAAGGCTTATATCATATGAATCAGAGGGCATTTGAAAATTGAGTACATTATTCTTCAGTAGGCTTATATGAATGATATAACATCATTGACAGATGTTATATGGATTTTCAAAATCACTTTACACATGTAGCATAAATCTCTGTGATTCAACTATTTAAGCATTCCCTAATCATCTTCATTAAGAATATCATCATAAATACTAGGTATGTCATAAGCAATACGGTTAGCAGATTTATAGATCTCTTCAACTATGTTTGGTTTGGAAGAAGAGGAAAAAGACAATTGGAAGTGAAATTGATCCTTGTCTCTTAATTCTTTCTGATAATCTTCGTCAGTAATAAATGCAATGCTGTTTGAATGAGAATACTTGTAAACAATAAAAGAAACAAAAGTTCTCTTATCCCATGAATATTTCTCTTCTTCATAATAAAAACGAGTTTGATATGTTCCTGTTAAAACATAAAAATTTTTTTTTAATTCAACTGACAAAACATGCCCTCTGTTTTCTGCTTCAGTAGGAAAGTCAATACCTCTCCAAATTTCATCATCTTCTAAAGTAGTCCATTCATATTTATCGCGGTTTTTATAAATCTTCTCTAATACTTTTATGTCCTCTTTTTTGAAACTATTCATTTCAATCAACCCCTTCTTTCATACGTTCCAAATACATTAAAAGATCATATATTAATCTATCAATAACCTCTTTATTTTTATTTCCTTCTAAATGAATCAATTCTTCAGACGTAAGCTTATTTTTGTTTATAAGACTTACTAAGTTTCTAATCTCTGTTCGGTATGGTTTTAAGTACAGCTCTCCCTCAGTTTTATCTAGTAGTTTATATATATGAAGAACGTTCAAACAAGATTTTTTAAAAGTGTTTGTAACATTACCTTTAGAGATACATTCACCAATATCCTTTAAAGACTGCATGAGCTCCGTTTTTGCTTTTCCGTTTAAGTATACTATGTCAGTTTTATTTTTAACAAAGTCTACATGGGAGTACTTATTATATAATATAAAAACCAACAATAACGAAATTGAAGTAAATAAAAAACCACATATCACTAAAAAGTCTGAAAAAAATGCATTACGTAATATTTCATGAAATAACAACACGAACAATAAAGATAAAATAATTGGCAAAGGAAAACACAATAGAAATAAAATCGGAAGTCTATTACTCAAGGATTTGATTTTGCTACCAAGCATATTTAATACCTACCTTCTCAAAATCAAGACCTGTTTAGCACATTATAACAAATGCTAAGCAGGCTTTATCGTATCTAAAAACAAATTGACTTTTTGCAAAACGAAACACTTTCTCTTAATTATAATAAATATTTTCCAACATTTCATTAATCCAGAAAAATATATTCAAGAGTGAAGAGATTATCAAACTACTTTGTTTTGTAAAAAGTCAGCTCCTTTATTATGATTTATGTCCCCCAGTAAGCCCAGCTCTGTGAATTGCTGTCCCTGCGGGTGTATAAGAAACTGCTCTTAGAATCGCATTCGATCCGTATTTGCTTCTAATTCCATCCATCACAAACCCGAGTTTCCTTCTCTTTTCATTATTTACCTCAAATAAACTCAGCTGCTGATTCACGTCCTCCTCTATATTAGAAAGAGTGACTGAAATACTTCTCACTGTTTTACCCAAGTAATACTTATTAAAGAGCATCAAGCAGCATCTATAAATATCCATCGTGATATTTGTGGGAAGATCAATTGTTTTAGATCGGTGAAATCCACCGCCAACCTCATCTTTACTGTAACCAATTCCCAAGCTGATTGTTCGACCAACTTTATTATGTGTACGTGCCCTTCTTGCGACTTCTTCGCAAATCTCCAGAAGAACAGCCTTAATCTCTTCTCTCCTTGTGTAATCCCTTAGTAAAATCTGACTCTTACCAAAACTAATCTGCCCCTGTATTAACGGAGCTCCTATTTCAGATAAATCAATTCCATGTGCATGATAATACAACTGGTTTCCCATTATTCCGAACTTCTTTTCAAGCAGCTCTAAAGGAAATTTAGCTAACTGACCTACAGTTGATATTCCCATACGATTCAGATTTCTTTCCATCCTCCCTCCTATCCCCCACATTTTAGACAACGGGTGAACCTTCCAGAGTTTCTTTGGCACATCCTCATATGTGCAATGCCACTCTTTGTTTTCTTACTTTCCAGGTCAAGCGCAAGCTCACTCAGCAACATATTATCTCCAATGCCTACTGTGCACATCAAACCAAATTCTCTCCACATACTAGAAAGCTGTTAGATGCAATGAATGGCGTGAATCTGTTAACGAATTATATGCATTTAGGGAAGTTTGAAGAATCAGAGGAATACTTTCTTACTGCAATCAAGACTGCCAAGGAACTTAAAGATGAGTTTTATGTAACATTCACAAAAAACATGTTAATAAATGAGAAAGTGTTCCTACATACTTTTATTTTTTTAATAATCAAAATGATACTTTTCGTCAATTTGTCTTTTTTTTTAAAAAAGGCCTATCTAAAAGCTCGGGAAAGAAATGCTTATCTTTGCTACACTGATCATATTTTCATAAATGTGCTTTATCTCATTAAACAGCCAAGGACACTCTTGCTCGCGGCGTTCTGTGTGTAGAATTTTTACAACCGGCCTTCTGTTCAAATAAGAAATTTAGTTTATTTACAGAAAACACACTTTTTTAATTTATCGAAAACCTTAAAAAAAGAAAAATTTTTACTTTATTTATTAAGTGACTAAATATATAATATAAAATTGAAGCGCTTTCAAAATTAAAGGATTAAAAGGAGGAACTGGTTTGCTGAAAAAAGGATGGATTTCTTTTACGGGTGCTTTCGTTTTATCTTCTTCATTTCTTATGCCTTCCGCACAAGCCCAGGAGCAGATTATTAATCTTGTAGATGCTGAAGCATCGACGTCGACAAGACAGCTGTTTTCTTACTTGCAAAGTATTAGCGGCGAAAAAGTTTTGTTTGGCCAGCAGCACGCAACGGATGAGGGAATTACCGTTACCGGACCCGGTCTGCGGACAGGTTCTACCGAATCTGAAGTGAAAAACTCGGTCGGTGACTATCCCGCCCTCTTTGGCTGGGATACGCTCAGTCTGGATGGCTATGAAAAGCCGGGATCACGTGAACAATCTGCCGCCGAAAATCGAGCCAACCTGATCAAATCGATGAAAGCCGCACATGAACTTGGTGGCATCTTAACGCTTAGTACTCATCCGTATAACTTTGTAACCGGCGGCGACTTTTATGACACAAGCGGCCGTGTAGTCAAAAATATCCTGCCGGGCGGAAGCTATAATGCTAGATTCAATGAATGGCTTGATAACATTGCTGCTTTTTCCAATGATTTGAAAGACGACGAAGGCAAAGATATTCCTGTGATTTTCCGCCCGTTCCACGAGCAAACCGGCGGCTGGTTCTGGTGGGGAGCTCAAACCACTTCGGCTGCAGAATACAAAGAACTTTACCGATATACTGTAGAATACTTGCGTGATGTAAAAGGCGTCGATAACTTTTTATACGCTTTTTCACCAGGTGCATCTTTTGGCGGAGATGAAGAGAAATATTTAAAAACCTATCCTGGAGATGATTATGTTGATGTTTTAGGATTTGATCAGTATGATAATCCAAACAATCCGGGGTCTGAAGGGTTTTTAAATACTCTCGTAGTAGATCTTGGCATGCTCTCGAAATTAGCAGAATCGAAAGGGAAAATAGCTGCTTTAACTGAATATGGACTTGGATTAAAAACAAACGGAAACCTTGACACACAATGGTTCACGAGAGTGCTTGATGCCATCAAAGCGGATCCCTATGCAAGAAAAATTTCTTATATGCAGACTTGGGCTAACTTCGGGCTTAATGGCAACTTGTTTGTTCCATACAAAAATGCACCAAATGGGCTCGGAGATCACGAGTTACTTCCTGACTTTATCAATTTTTATAAAGACCCCTATTCTGCTTTCTCGAAAGATGTTGGGAATATATACGGAGGAGCAGTACCGGAAACAGTTGGAGAAAAGCCGTTTATGCATATTGTTTCGCCAATTGACCGTAGTCTCTCGCTCCAAAAAGTTACACCAATCAGCGTTAGTGTGATTCAGGGTAAACCCAAAGATATTTATTATACCGTGAATGACAAAGCGAAGAAGTACCCTCTTGTCAAAGGTGATGGTTATTATTATGAAGGGTCTGCTGCTTTAAAAGGTGACAAAGCAACTATTCATGTAACAGCCGAATTTGCTGATGGGACCTCTCAAAAACAAACGATTAAGGTGTATTTAAAAGAGCCAGAAAAACAGCCACCAACAGTAGTTGATACATTTGAGACATATTATGGCGATGATGAACAGCTGCAGGCTGCCTTTGCTACTCAAGGTGATCCCTTAAAACTATCGTTAACCAGTATCGTCAAAACGGAAGGTTCCTATGCATTAAAATATGACTATTCACTAGCTGGAGCAGGTTATACTGGCATGACCAAATCTCTAGATAGTGTTGACTGGGCTGAAGCAGATTCAATTGATTTCTGGCTGAAAGCAGACGGTGGAAATCAAAAAATGGTTGTTCAACTCAATGCCGGAGGAATCGCCTTCGAGGCGTATCCGTCACTTGCTTCTAAAACAGCCAGCGAGGTATCAATCCCATTTTCCGAATTTAAACCGGCCCCATGGGAATCTGCCGAACGGCAAAAAGAAACATTAACAGCTGAAAATTTGAAAAGTGTAAGGGCGTTTTCTATTTATGTAAATGCTACGGGATCAGAACCTGTTAACGGCACGATTTACCTTGATAATATTCGTGTATCATCTACTGGAAAAACAAACTTTACCGATATACCGGCCAGCCACTGAGCACATATATATAATGGCTACTATTCTGATTCAGGCCTATGAATGGAAAAACGGATCTGTTTCAAATAACATCTTTCCTTTATAATTCAGAATATATAGTGAAGCTGTTGGGGTTTTCTAACAGCTTCACTTAATAGGTGTCAAATGCTCTCCCGCTACAACGACTTCGTATAGCTTCTCTTTGATTAGAAAACATTAAAATTACTTTGTGTAAAGCTTATTATTTACTTACTAATTTTATTAAAACTATGATTGTAATAATTTGAATATAAAAAAGCATAGACAAGAGGTCTATACTTTTTGGGGAGAGGCAGTTGGAGAACTGACAGAATCGCGGTAAATGATACGACCCTTTACTTGGACCCGACCAAATTTTTTAGAAGGATCGTTTACTTTTTCATACATAAATTGAACAGCGGTACGTGCCATTTCTTCCACATTGACAGCTACGGTTGTTAATTCTGGAAACCCGATTGTTGCATAAGCATCATTGTCGAAACCAACTACTGATACATCTTCCGGTACCTGATATCCGTTTAAGACGAGCTTATTAATCAAGAGGCGTGCTACCTGGTCACAGTTACAAACAAAGGCAGTTGGCATTTGGTTCGGCAATTGAATATCTACAAATTTCCCCTCTTCATTCCGGTCATTTAAAATATAATTGTCGTTTCTTTCTAACCTGTGTTCAAGGAGCGATTTATAATAACCCAAAAAGCGGTCTTGAATACTGCTTGTCGCGTATAAATTACCGACGTACCCGATTTCCTTGTGTCCTTTGCTGATCAAGTAGTTTGTTAAATCGTAGGCGCCATAAAAGTTATCCGTAATAACCGCATCCATATCTGTTTTCTCATCATAAAAATCCATAAATACTACTGGAATATTTACAGACTGCATCATCTCAATGTATTCTTTACTGACCTGCCCCAATATAATCAGACCATCTACTTTTTGTTCCGAGTAAATACGTGGCGGCACTAAAGTTTTTTCATCAATTGAACTTAAAATGTGAAGGATGCCGTAATAACCTTTTTGCTCCAGCGATTTAGACAGAGACTGATAGATGTTTAAATAAAATGACTGCGTCATGCCCGTAAAGCGTTCTGGAATAGTAACACCAATATTATAAGAACGCCCGTCTTTCATGGCACGGGCTGATGTGTTGTAGCGATAACCCATTTCAGCAGCTACTTGTTTGATTTTTAATTTGAGGTCAGCACTGACTCCTTCTTTATCATTTAAAGCTTTCGATACTGTTACGCTGCTTACACCAAGCTTTTCTGCAATATCTCGCATGGTAATATTAGTTTTCAAATCCTCACTCCTCTCTGAATTATTGTTAATCGATAACTTAATTTTATGGCTAATAAAATCGTTTGTCAATGAGGCTTACTGTAATCAACCCGGAGAGCGTGCACAGATTGGTACGTAAATTTTAATACAACAGCAGCGAATAGTATGAGCGGAACAATTAAAGCCTATATTCACTGTTTTTAATATAAACAATGGATATAGGCGGAGTATGGCAAATCATTAATTATCAATGTTTTAAATCTGCATAAACCTATTATTTGTTTATAACTTAACCCCGTTTGAGGAAATTACTCCCTTAAACCAATCGAAACTTTTCTTCTTATATCTTTTCAAATCTCTTAAATTTGTTTCATCTCTGTTTACGAAAACAAAGCCATAACGCTTCTTCATCTCACCTTGAGAGCTCAAAATATCCGTTGATCCCCACGAAAGGTATCCGATAACATCTACACCTTCTTCCATGGCCAGTTTCATTTGTTCAATATGTTTCCTTAGATAATCAATACGATACTGATCTTCCACTGTTTGGTTTTCGTCCAGCTCTTCTCTTACACCAATCCCATTCTCTGTTATGAAAATAGGCAGCTGATAACGGGCATACATATCTTTTAAAGCCACTCTTAAGCCAATTGGATCAATTGCCCAACCCCACTCATTGGTATCCAGTTTTGGATTCGGACATACACCTGAAATAATGTGTCCATCCGTTTCCGGCAGGTGCTTAACCGTTTGACTTTGATAATAGCTGAGGCTTAAGTAATCAACTGTGTTATCCTTAAGTAATTCAGCATCTCCCTCTTCAAACACCGGCATTATGTTGTTCTGCTCAAGATGACTGGTAACATAAGATGGATACTCGCCGTGCACAAATACATCAAAATAAAAGTCTGTCAATAACTCTTTTGCTTTCATATTTGCTATAGCATCTTTTGGATCACAGGTCGCTGGATACGTTGTAAGGTAGGTTACCATTCCTGCCATTTGTCCATTTGGCACTAACTCATGCAGGGCTTTTACCGCCTTAGCATGTGCAATAAAAGCATTGTGGCACACCTGATATCTTAAAGCCTCAACTGATTCATTATCAGCCAATGTCACTCCCCAATATTGCGGGCTTGTTAAAACAAGATTTTGCTCATTAAAAGTAAGCCAATATTTAACTTTTTCTCCAAATCGTTTAAATACTGTCCTTGCATATTTATCAAATAACTCTACGACTTTTCTGGAAGCAAAACCGTTATATTTTTCTGCCAACGCCAAAGGTAAATCAAAATGATAAAGAGTGATAACAGGCTGGATTCCATTTGTCAGCATCTCATCAAATAATTCATCATAAAACTTTAAACCTTCTTCATTAGGTTCTCCTTCTCCATCTGGAAAAACCCTTGACCATGAAATGCTTGTGCGGTAGGCATTAAATCCCATTTCTTTAAAAAGCGCAATATCCTCTTTATAGCGATGATAAAAATCCACTGCTACCTTCCAATTTGAATGATTATTCTTTACCGGCCTTGCATCTACTATAGACGGGCCCTTTCCCCCCTCATTCCAAGCACCTTCAGTTTGAAAAGATGTTACCGCTCCTCCCCAGAAAAAACCCTCAGGAATAATATTCTTATTATTCATTTCTTTGCACTCCTTAATTGTGAAATAACATTGCAGGCTTACCTCAAGAACATTCTTGCAAGGCCTATTTGTTTAAGCGAAAAAAGAAATCTTATGTTGCATTACCTTATAATTATTGCTCCCCGCCATTCTGGTAGAGTTCTCTCCAGAATAGTTTTACTGCTTTTGCTGAGACTTCCGCACAAACACATCTATTACGCACCACTATAGAGCAGGAACATAAAAAGCGGAAGCAGGCTACTTCTCATTTGATAAACCTTAGGTGCATCCTGCAAACAAATAACGGTCTAAGTCAGATCTAGTATTCCTAGTTCAAAACTTCACTTTTGTAGATTTTTCTCAATATCATAGTCCCACACATAACATAGAGAGAAGGAGCAATGAATATAAGAAAAATTAAATTCATCTGACTTAATAAAACTATGACTAAAAATACAGCAAATAATAAAATAGATCGTACAAACCTTTTAAACATTAAATAAAAACCATAAAATAAAGCTTTCTTTACACTTAAATTCAACTTAACCAAGTTCCACGTTACATATGTGAATAGCACCACTCCCAATAAATACAAATAAACAAACACAAACTTTGTAAAAACTCCTATATCTGCCGGTACGGATTCAGGTAATGGAAATATGATAAACAGCCCTGTATAAATAAAAAAACAAAAAGTAAACAATGAAATTTTTTTATAACCTTTGTATTTTTGGCTTCTCTCTCGAAGTCCTTCCCTAATTGAAACCCCGTTCCCCAAAAGAACTTCATCCATCATTTCAACCAATGTACAGAAAGAAGCAACAAGACCAAATATAAAGAACTCTTTTATCAACGCTACCCAAAAGAAGACACTCGTTTTAGCCAGGCTAAAGACCAAATCCATTATCCAGAAAACCTTGCTGTCTAAATACGTACTTTTATTCATCCGTTTCACCTTCTTGAAATAAGGTACTTGAGTTAACAAGTACCTTTTCGTTATTATTTCAGGTTATATTCTTTGCGAATCTGATCCGCAATTTTTTTCAATTCTTTTTCCGCATCGAGATCCTTCAAATTAATATTGTCAATGACTGGATGGATTTTATTTGCAATCTCAGCATAATCAGGTGTATACGGTGCATTCATAACAGTTTTGCCTTCTTGAAGAAGCGTTCCTAATGAATCTGCATTCTCCGGCGCGTTTTTCATAGTAGTTATTTTATCTGCATGACGCTTTACCACTGGAATAGCGTTAATTGTATCAATCTGGATATCCTGCCCTTTACCGCTTGATAGGAACTTCAGCAACTCAAATGCTTCTTCAGGATGTTTTGTCCCTTTTCCAATACCGATTGGCAGATAAGAAGCTGCAGATACATTGCCGGCTTTTCCTGCTGGCATTGGTGCCACGTCCCACTCAAAGGAAACGTTTTTCTCCGTATCTGCCCAGTCCCATGGGCCCATTAATTTCATGCCCGCTTTTCCAGTTAGGAACAAATTAGACATGCCCTGTGCTTGAGCTGATGTTGGTTGAACTTTATATTTGTTGATAAGATCGGATCCAAACTGGATTGCTTCAATTGATTCCGGCGAGTCCACTGTCACTGTCTTGCCATCTTGACTTATGTATGATCCCCCGTTTTGAACCAAAATTTCCCCAGTATAGTAGTTTTCAATTCCAAACTGTACTGTTTTTCCACCTTCAACTTTTGTTAATTTCTTCGCTGCATTAAGGAAGTCATCCCAAGTCCAATCATCTGAAGGATATGGTACTCCTGCTTCATCAAACATATCTTTGTTATAGCCCATCTGGAATGTCGCTGCATCACGAATCAGCGCGTATTGCTTGCCATCAACCTGACCCATTTCAAGAATGTTAGGCAAGTATTCATCTTTATTGATCTCTTTATCAGATAGATCCATCAATACATTTTTAGATACTAACTGTCCAAAGGCAGATGGTTGGATCCAAACTAAGTCTGGCTGGTCACCGCCGGCAGACATTGTTAGGAACTTGTCGTTAAACTTATCGTATGGAGCATAAACCATTTCAACATTGACACCAGGATTTTCTTTCTCAAATGCTTTAAAGATTTCATTTTCCAGTTTTGTACCTTCTGGATTGTTATTCCAAACTAATATACGGAGCGTCACGCCATTCTTTGAGTCTCCACTTGACGTATCAGATCCAGAACATCCCGACAAAAAGGCTGATAAAGCCAGCACAAGGGTTAAAAGGAAAACACCTAATCCTTTCTTCTTAAACATCGAATTACTCCCCCCTATTTATTTAGTAAAATATAGATAATGAATAGATATGGTTCCAGAAAAGGATCATTATCTAGCGTGACCCTTACGAATCAAACCTAGCTATTACTTTCCACCAGTAGTCGCGATACCTTCTATGAAATACTTCTGCCCAACAAAAAACATGATTATCAAAGGCAGAATAATAAGCACACTTGCTGCCATCATTGGTCCCCATTCTATCAACAATGCACCCTTGAATTGGAGAATCCCTAAAGCTAGCGTGAATTTAGAATCGTCATTGAGATAAATTAACGGTCCCAAGAAATCGTTCCAAGTCCACATGAAGCTTAGCAAGGCAACAGTAATGACTGCCGGAGTGGATAACGGAAGGACAATCCGCCAGAAGATTCCCAGAGTGCTGCACCCATCCAAATAAGCTGATTCTTCGAGCTCTTTTGGGATGGTTTTAAAAAACTGTCGAAGCAAGAAAATAAAGTAAGCGTTACCAAAAAAGGCAGGAACAATTAGCGGCAAAAAAGTATTTGTCCAACCAAGTTTCGCAAAAATCATGTATACAGGAATCATGGTGACTTGCGGAGGGAGCATCATAGTTGCCAACAACAAGATAAACCAAACATCCCGTCCTTTTCCCTTAATTCGTGCAAAACCGTAAGCAACCAATGTCGAGGATAAAACCGTCCCAATTACCGTTGCTACAGTAACAATGATGGAGTTTAAATAATATTGACCAAAGTCCACGATAGTGAATACGTCTTTATAATTCGCAAAATCCCATACCTTCGGCAGCAAACTAGGTGGAAAAGAAATGGCTTCATTTTCAGGCTTTAGTGATGTCCCAACCAACCATAAAAATGGAAAGATGAAAACGATAGATAAACTGACAAGAAGTCCGTATGTCAGAATTCTTTCAAAAAGTTTACCCTTTTTTATGCTGCTCTCTTTTTTTATCCTCACTGCTTTGGTTTTTACTTTTGCGATTTCCACTCCACTTTCCCTCCTTCACTTATTCGTCATATTCATAGTAGACTTTTTTTCCAAATACCTTAAATTGAATCAGTGTGAAAACTAAAATGATGAGAAATAGAATCCAAGCAAGAGCGGATGCATACCCCATCTTAAAAAACTTGAATGCATCTTGATACAAGTAGAAAACATAAAATAGAGATTTATAATTTGGTCCACCGTTTCCACTGCTTACGACATACGCTTGTGTAAAAATTTGAAAAGCGCCGATGAGTCCCATGATTAAATTAAAAAAAATAACGTTTGATGTCATAGGTATTGTTATATTCCAAAACTTCGATAACTTCCCTGCTCCATCAAGCTCAGCAGCTTCATAGAGAGAGGCAGGCACATTTTGAAGGCCGGCCAGGTAGATAACCATTCCTCCACCTGCTCCCCATAGACTCATAATTATTAACGAAGGTTTAACCATTGCCTCACTCAGCAACCAATTCGAGGTTGGCAGATGAAAAAATGAAAGGATCGCATTCGCAATGCCAAAATCCGGCTGAAAAATCAAGATCCATAATAAAGAGCTGGCAACAGTGGGAACAAGAGACGGTAAATAGAATACAGTTCTAAAAAACCCCATAAACTTTACCTTTGCGTTTAAAAGGACCGCTAACAGATAACCAACTATCAATCCAAGCGGTACTGCAAAAACGGTATAAAAAAGTGTATTCCATAATGATTGCCAAAACAAAGGATCTTCTGTAAATATCTTTTGATAATTTTCAAATCCTACCCAATTTGCTGTTCCAAGACCCGAATAGTCAGTAAAGGACATATATAACGAATACACCATGGGCCCCGCTGTAAAAACAAAGAACCCAATCAACCAAGGTAAGATGAACATGTAGAACAAAAATGTTTTCGATTTATGCATTTTCCACCCCGCCTTATCTAATTTTTAATAAGGAACTCCACATGACTTTATCAAATAACCTGGGAATTCTCGAAAACCTTCAAACCCTTTAGATCAGTTTTGTTTTTCACTCCCTTCTAAAAATATTAAATCACTAACAGTTAACTTAATTATTAACTTAACTTAAACATTTGTTAATCGCTAACTTAATAAAATAATTATATATTCACCAGAATTAAATGTCTATACTTTTTTGAAATTTTCAAAAATAAAACAGAAAACGCTTACAAATGTCAATTTAATTCTAACTTGTTCCTGCTATCAAGAAATAACTAAGATTTGACACATGATTTGTGATAAGATCGTTTGTTAAGTAATGGATTAGTTTCAATTTAAGTTTATATCGTTTAAAAAATAAATAGTTTATTTTGATAATTTTTGTTATAATTTAAGTCGCTCGCAACTTTCTTTTTATTTTCTCTATTATTTTGTAAGTGCTTTCTAAAATAAGGGTTTATTATTAGTAAGGAGTGGTGAATAGTAATGCCGATTAAGGTCAATGAGGAAACGAAAGAATTTCATCTTTTCAACCGAAATATTAGTTATATTTTTAGGGTGTTAGAAAAAAGCAAGCAACTAGAGCACCTGTATTATGGGAAAAAAATAAAACACCGGGAGTCATTTAAGCATATTATTGAGCGCGAAATAAGACCTTCTTGCAATATGTTTGAAGGCGATCACACTTCATCATTAGAACACATAAAACAAGAATACCCAAGTTTCGGAACTACAGACTATCGATATCCCGCCCATATGATAACAAATGATGCAGGCAGCCATGTTACAAATTTTCAGTTTGAAAGCTATGAAATTATTCAAGGAAAGCCCCTACTCAATCAATTGCCTGCAACTTATGTAGAAAATGAGAGTGAAGCGGAAACCATCGAAATCACATTAGTGGATCATATTTTAAAGAGTAAATTAATTTTAAGTTATTCCATTTATGCGGATAAAAATGTTATTTGCCGCAATTCAAGATTTATCAATACCGGTGAGGAAGTATTTTATCTTAATAATGCTATGAGCATGAATGTTGATTTCCCAGACGACAACTATGAAATGGTTCATCTTGCAGGAGCTTGGGCCCGTGAAGCTCACATGGAAGTGCAAAAAATATCAAAAGGAATCCAATCTGTCTATAGCACGAGAGGTGCCAGCAGCCATGTCCACAATCCTTTTCTTGCTTTGAAGCGGCCGGATACCACTGAACACACCGGTGATGTATATGGATTCAGCCTGGTATACAGTGGTAACTTTTTAGCCCAGGTTGAAGTAGACACATATAGTGTAACCCGGGTAATGATGGGAATTAACCCCTTCTGTTTTAAGTGGAAATTAAATTCAAAAGAATCCTTTCAAACCCCTGAATGTGTTATGGTGTTTTCTGACCAAGGATTAAACGGAATGAGTCAAACATTTCATGAGCTTTACCGTACAAGGTTGGTTAGGGGAAATTGGCGTGATAAAGACCGCCCTATTTTAATTAACAACTGGGAAGCCACGTATTTCAATTTCAATGAAGAAAAAATCTTAACAATTGCCAAGGCAGCCAAGGACTTAGGAATTGAGTTATTCGTTTTGGATGATGGCTGGTTTGGAGAAAGACATGATGATACAAGTTCACTGGGGGACTGGTTCGCAAACAAAGAAAAATTGCCAACTGGCATTAAAGGCTTATCTGAAAAAATAGATGTGTTAGGGTTAAAATTAGGCTTGTGGTTTGAGCCAGAGATGGTATGCAAAGGTACAAAGCTATTAAATGAGCATCCGGATTGGATTATCGCCACTCCTGGCCGCTCGCCTTCACATGGGCGAAATCAGTTTATTTTGGATTTTACAAGAGAAGAAGTGGTCGATCATATCTTCTCGCTAATGGATGAGATTATCACGGGTGCAAAAATAAGCTACATCAAATGGGATATGAACCGGTATATTACAGAAGCTTATTCAATGAGCCTGGCTGCAGATCAACAAGGTGAGGTTTATCATCGGTATATTTTAGGAGTCTATAGTCTTTACGAGCGATTAATCCAAAAACATCCACAAATTTTGTTTGAATCTTGTGCAGGAGGAGGAGCTCGTTTTGATCCGGGGATGCTATATTATGCTCCTCAAGCTTGGGCTAGTGATGATACAGATGCGGTTGAACGATTAAAAATTCAATATGGGACTTCTATGGTCTATCCATTAAATTCTATAGGAAGCCACGTTTCAGCTGTTCCGAACCACCAGGTCGGCAGGACGACACCGATTGAATCTCGGGCAAATGTTGCTTATTTCGGCACATTTGGCTACGAACTTGATGTAACAAAACTAAATGATGAAGAAAAAAGAAAAGTGAAAGAACAGATTTCCTTCTTTAAAGAAAAACGCAATCTAATTCGTAACGGAAAGTTCTACCGGCTGCAAAACCCTTTTGAATCCAACGAAGTGTCTTGGATGATTGTATCAGAAGATCAAAGAGAAGCAATCGTGGGATATTATAAGATCCTCGCAAAACCTAACGATAAATACTATCGTATTAAATTAAAAGGCCTAAACCCTAAGAAACTTTATCAGATTAAAGACCGAGGCAGCAATCATTACGGTGATGAATTAATGAATATAGGAATTATTTTAGCTAAGGACTACACAGACCGCGCTTATGAATATTGGCAAAGGGAGTTGCCGGGTGACTTCTCTTCCGAAATATTTGTACTGAAGGAAGTAGAAACTGTGTTGTAAAAAGGAGGATACTTATGAATAATTACATGGTTTTTGATATAGGCGGTAGTGCCATTAAATATGCGGTTATTAATGAAAATGGTGATTTTCTAACCAGGGGGTCATTCCCTTCTTCACCGCTTGATTTTGAAAAGTTCATCTCTGAATTGTTACAAGTAACGAGAAAAAATCAAGATAAGTACCAGATTTCCGGGATTGCTCTCAGCAGTCCTGGGGGAGTTAATAGCGACACCGGCATTATAGGGGGAACCAGTGCCCTCCCTTGTATACACGGCCCTAATATAAAAGAAATAATTGAAAACAAAAGCGGTTTGCCGGTTGAAATCGAAAATGATGCAAACTGTGCGGCATTATGTGAGGTTTGGAAAGGTACAGCTGTAGGTAACAATGATGTTTTATTTGTAGTAATCGGTTCTGGAATCGGCGGTGCAGTTGTAATAGACCGAAAAATTCATAAAGGAGCTAATTTGCACAGCGGAGAATTCGGCAATATGATCATGGATACTGTTGACGATATAAACAATATTTCTTTCCGGACATGGAGTGAATTAGCTGCAATAGGTGCTCTCGTTCGTCGGGTTGCAGAAATTAAAGGAATTGATGTATCGAATTTAGATGGAAAACAAGTATTTGCAGCAGCTGAAGCAGGTGATCGGGAGTGCATGAATGCCATCGATGATTTTTATTTATCTTTAGCTAAGGGTATTTTCAACCTCCAGTATGTTTATGATCCGGAGAAAATTATTATTGGCGGCGCAGTCAGCAGCAATGATAATCTTATCAAACAAATAAATAAAAAAATTGATATCATAATGAATTCATTGCAGGGTGCAAAAGTACGTCCATTAATAGAAGCATGCAAATTTGGAAATGATGCTAATCTTCTCGGTGCTTTATTCCATTACTTTCAGTGTAGAGATATAGACTGGAAAAGAACAATGCCTGATACTGACCATGAAACTTACGACAGAAGTCCTGCATAAATGCAGAGCTTCTTTTACGAAATTAGTTACAAGCCAATGGCTGCCCCCAAGACAATTGGGATAAAAAATATTCTTTTAAATCTTTAAATCCCTTACAAATCATTCCTAATATTGCCCAGCCAGAAAAAAATTTGCTGAAGAATCAGGTCATGAGACATCATATTTTGAAGGTGTAGAACGAGGTTAATGTGTTATTAAGTATGGAACTCCTTGAAATAAAAGAAGCAGCAGATGAATATATTAAGCAACTCAAGGACCAGGTTATTTATTAAAATCATATAATTAATATTGAGGATTTATAAAAAAAAAGATTCCTTGTCCAATTTTAATGGCCAAAATCTCTGCTTTTATTGAAAGCTGATTTTTTGGCTTATTTTTATACTGTTGGATGAGCTTTTTAGGATTTGAAATAAAGAAGAACCTGCATTAAAGCACGTTCATTTCACATTGGTAATTCATTGTGGAATTATAACGACAAGAACATTTATGCATAGTATAATTTTTCCTGTACATTAGTTTGCTCACTCAAGGGAGTCTTGCTCATCCCCTAATGAAAGGGGGTGAGGCTTATGTCAACATTTCAAGCATTAATGCTAATGCTTGCATTTGGGTCATTTATAATTGCCCCGTTGACGTATATAAATAAAAAATAGACCTCCCTTGAGCTTAGAAACCTGAAGGGTTAGGCCTATCTAGAATGACATCGAGCAAGCCCTTTGGTGGGCAGCTTTTTGTACAGAGTCGGGGTGTTGGTAGCACCCTGGCCTTTTTTATTTTATGCATTTCATTAAACAAAATGCAAAAAATAATTATATAATTGTATCATCACCCTAATTATAACCATATAAAAATGGTATTTGCAATACTATTGCTTTATGGATAAAACCATTATTTTATTTAGATTGAGGATGATTAGTTTTGCAACATCTCATACAATTGCAATACTTTTGTTTAGTTGTCTAAACTAACTTTCAATGCATCAGCTAGCATGGCGTTAAAATCATCAAATTTGTTCATCAGCGTTCCAGAGGGTTTATCAAGCTCTAAGTATTCATTCTCAATTACATCTAAACAATACCAAGCTGTATCTGAGTCACCAAAAAACAGATATTTTTTCTGCTCATCATTTTCGTGCCACTGTTCATTTGTTTCAATAAAACCATAAACTTCTTCATCATTTTCTTCTCTCAGTAATTCTTGATCCAATCCATAGATTACCAAGCCATTAAAATCTAATCCGTTTACAGTTTGAAGGAATTTTTTATATTCTAAAGGAATCTCATTTACAGGGAACTTACCTAATACTGCTTCTTCAAAGATCCTTATTTCTTGGTCTGTAACAGGAGAATTTAATTCATCTCCATACTTTGCTTCAGTTTTTCGAATTTCCTCTAATAAATTTACCCACATAATACTGCCTCCTTATTTCTCACTTGGATATATCTCACCATTTGGAATAGGCCAATTAATCTTCTTTGTTTCCCCCGGTGTTAAACCTTTTGTTAACGAATTTTGCTCATTAGTTATTGCTTTATGATAAGGGTCATTTTTGATCAAAATCAAGTTATCCATGTCGTTTGTGCCACCGTCATCTAAAGGAAGCTTATGGTGAACTTGATATCCTTTTGGATTCAACCCATCCTTCATTCGGGCAATATCCTTATCTGTTAAGCCAGCCTTCTTAAGTTTCTTAACTTTATTGGGGTCATTTGATAGACCTTTTAAAAATTGTTTTTTTATAGAACTGTTGAACTTTCTTCTAAGTTTTGCTGTTTCTTCTGGACTTCTCTTTGTGTAGCTAATTTCCTTAACTTTAACACCTTTTAAAAGAACCTGTTCACCTTTTAATGTTCCTACAAAATCATCGCTACCAGCAGATTTATATAGCACACTGTTCTTCTCGTCTATCGCTTCTTTCAATATTGATGTGTTTTTCACATTATGAGTATTCTTTATATCCTGAAGGATACCTGCATACGCCAAATGATTATTATTTAATGAAATAGAATTAATGAAGGTTTTTCCTTTATCAATTCCAGTCTTTACGCTATTAGTAACTGCTTTTTCTCCAGCCCCTAAGACTTTATCGACCTTGGCTGCTCCAGTTGTAGCTAACTTACTTGACCCTTTAAGAATAGAGCCTCCACCTTTTAATCCAACAAGGCTTCCAACAGCATAAGTTATATAGTGTGCTCTCGAATAAGCATCACCATTAACCATTTTATCATTCCAGGAATCAGATAAGTCTTTCCAAATAATTTTAGCATAAGTAGGTGTTTCAATTATGGTACCAGTTATTTTTAATAGCTTCTGCTCATCAGAAAGCTGTGAAAATTCCCAAGTACCAACTGCTAAGTCTTTGGCACCAACTACCGTATCCTTAACGACATCATATGCAGCTACACTTACTCCTTTAATAATATCCCAAGTGATCTCTCCTGCTTCTTCTAGCTGCTTTGCTTGTTCAATTTGCATTGCTAGCTGTACTTGAGACGGCTCCAGATTCTTATAGCCTACTTTCTTAGCAATCTCTAAATACTCATCAGGGTCAGAAACACCGTCATT
This sequence comes from Bacillus sp. FSL R5-0603, assembly GCF_038050295.1. Taxonomy (NCBI): domain Bacteria; kingdom Bacillati; phylum Bacillota; class Bacilli; order Caryophanales; family Bacillaceae; genus Bacillus; species Bacillus sp. FSL R5-0603. Next base: position 2,003,937 of record NZ_JBBOYP010000001.1, read on the forward strand.
AAGTTTTTTCTTTAATTCCTTTATTTCACGTTCTTTCGCTTCTTCTTTCTTCACGTTTAAATAAGATTCAGAATGCTTCTCAATATCGCCTTTTTTCTTATGTATGTCACTTTCTCTGTACGCTTTAGCGTTATAGTGAATCGGAGTGGCGTTCTTCCCTTTGCCTGTAGATTCCTGCAGCTTTTTAAAATCTTGCTGAATGAATTGTTCGTTAGGCTCTGTTTCAGCATATTCTGTTTTCAAATTCTCATCAAGCTTGTTTAGCTTATCAATTGTTTTTTCACGTTTGTCATCTGCAGAAGAAAGTTTGTCTTTGAAGTCTTCTGTTGAGAATATTTCAAGTGGAAGGATGTCATTGATGTCATTCAGAATGTCTTTCATTGCTTTTTTCTGTTCAGACATAATGGATTTTGATTTTGTGTATGCATTTACAAGTTCATGTTCTAAAAAAGATTCTTCTATGTAAGCATCAGACATCTTGGCATCTTCAAGTTTTGCAGAAACGCTGCTTAAGAAAGCAATCTTCATATCAATAAGGTCAATCCATTGATCTGTAACACCGACATGATCATGATAAAACGCTTTAATGTTGTCTGCACCCTTACCGGAAAACTCGCTGTCATCCAGGTCAGCTACAGCTTTAAACGTTTTTTTGAGCTTCACCATTTGCGACCTTAGTTCCTTGTACTCTTTGGCTCTTTTATCCGCTTCAGAGAGCAGTGAATCAGCTTCAAATACCTTCATTTCTTTCCCCTTCTCTTTTTTAACTAAATCTTACCATAAACAAATTTAGAACTTCCAACATTAAAAATGATTCAATAAAAACAAGCAATAAGAACCGAGACTTTAAGACTAAATTAACAAAAGATTATATACACCTTTCATTTAAGTTATTTATAACAAAACCAAATTTCTCGATAATTAATAATTTTCTCCAATTGAATAGCACAAATATTGTATGATATATATGTATGTTCATAAAATAAACTCAAGGAGATAAGAATATGAAGCTTAATTTGCCGCAAGAAACGATTAATGAAATCCTAGATTTATTGAAAAAAAGAAATGCTGCTGAATATAAAACAGAAGCATTGTCTAAATACTATTTCACATACAGGGAAATTGAAAAAGGTGTTAATATTCTCGATCAGAAATTAAAGGTTCTCGAAATCGAAAGCCAATTTACAAAGGAATTAAAAATACAGGGAAAGAGCATGGGCTTTAAATTGGGTGCTATTATGCGTGATAAGGATACAGCTCCATCAATTGAACAAGGAAAACTTTTATACATTTACTTTTTCACAAACCATAAATACGATTTGAGCATTCCTGAAGATTTAATCAATGAAGAACACCACCATGAAGTAGAACTTAGAGGATTTGTAATTCCAGACTAATAAGTAAGGGGCTTTGTTAAGCCCCTATAGACTTTGTAAGAAATAAGATAACCATATTATACATCGTGCTATCGTGTTCTATAATAATTTTCTGCTGTATAGTATCGCCATTCCCAAAAAGTTGCCCCATTGGATTCTATATACCGATCTAGAAATATCTCAAAGTTTAAATTTAATGGTGTATACTCTCCTAATTGTAATATAAAAAGATAGTTGGGATCCCCCTTCTCCAATTTATCTTTGTCGATCATCAAATGACAACCTTCTAATAAATGACCAATTGGGATGCCATTGATACCTTCAAATAAATCCTCATATTTTAGTTCCTCTTCAATCTCTTCAAGGCTAAATAAATAAAGTCCCCCACCTATATTCTCCCCATCAGAAAGAATCTGAAAAATTTTCGCACCATTATGTAGTGTCATGAACTTCTGATAATCCTTTGGAAGGGTGAGCTGGTGTTTAGCCTCAAAGCTTTGGATGTCATTCAGGGTTGCTTTGTCCTCTGAAAATGTAACAAGGAACTCCATGATATTTCCTTCAGAACAAAATAATTTAATGGCCCCTTTTTCATCTAAGAGACTTTTCAAACCGTTGACTGTCTTATGAACAAAATTAGTCAAATAAATCACCCCATATATAATTACTTTTTATTATCACGAAACACATGGCAAATGATCTTTAATGTTTAAGAATTAACAATTTTACTCATAATTGAACCAGCATTAGTAGTGAACAAAATATAAGTGTTATTTGCTGTTTTAATCACTACCCTATCCGTAGAGCCATAAGGAAACCCAATCCTTACTGCATTTTTTTCCTCTCCCCCATAGTTTGGATCAAGGAATACATCGTTAATTTCTTTGATTGGAATTTCAATTTTGGATAGCTGCCAATTGATAATTAAGTTTTCATTTGATTTTTCAACGTTGATTCCAAGCATAAAAACATTCCCCTTTTGACTATGAATTCAGTAAAATTTTAACATGCGCCTGGAAGTTTTAAAGAGAAATGCGATGATATTAAGGAAAAATTAAATTCACAATAATTGGATACAGGATTATAATTATTGATGGTTTACCGATATAAATAGAGAACAAACATTCTAAAAGGGGAAATGAAGTTGAAGAAAGTATTATTAGGTTTTGCAGCATTCACTTTGAGCTTATCGTTGGCAGCCTGCAGCTCAAATGATTCTGAAAAAGTAAGCACAGAAAAAGAAACACCGCAAGCGTCTAGGGATGTAGAAAAGAAAACAGAACAAAAGGAATCTACTAAAGAAAAAACTACTGACAAATCTAAGGAAAAAGACAAAAAGAAATTGGTCGATGTTACTCTAGATAGAGCTGTTGATGGTGACACAATTAAAGTTAGCTATAACGGAAATATAGACACAGTGCGCTACTTGCTCATAGACACACCCGAGACGAAGAAACCAAATTCTTGTGTTCAACCGTACGGTGAAGATGCATCTAAGCGTAACAAGGAGTTGGTTAGCAGCGGTAAGCTGCAGCTGGAATTTGACAAAGGCGATCGCAGAGATAAGTATGGAAGACTGTTAGCTTACGTTTATGTTGACGGCAAATCTGTTCAGGAAACATTGCTAAAAGAGGGATTGGCTAGAGTAGCATATGTATATGAGCCAAACACCAAATACATAGACCAATTTAAGAAAGACGAGCAGGAAGCAAAATCAGAGAAGCTTTCAATCTGGAGCAAGAATGGATATGTGACCGACCGAGGATTTAATGGCTGTGTGAAAGAGAAAACCACTGCAGTTAAAAAAGCAACAACATCTAAACCGGCAGCTAAACAGCCTACTACTCCAAAGGCATCAAGTGAAACTTCGACTACAACTGAAAAAGAAGCTTCTTCAGAGACAACTGGAGAAACAGAAACATTTAAAAATTGCACAGAGTTAAGAAAGAAATATCCGAATGGAGTGCCTAGCTCCCACCCTGCTTACCAATCTAAAATGGACAGGGATCATGACAACTATGCATGTGAACGCTAATTGAAAGCCCTTTGCGGCTTTCTTTTTTATTTTTAGGGCTCTTTACACAAAAAGAGGCTATCCACAGATTAAAAAATTTTCGGGACAACCTCTTTTTAACAATATCTAATCAATCATCTAATTTTTACTCAAAAAAAGCTTTTGAATAATTAACGATACCTTGCACATCTTCAAGAGAATTATCTGCTAATTCTAGAGCCATAAACACTTCATCAGGCACCTCAAATGGGGCTTTTATATTCCATAAGCTAGCTGGCTTAAAACCAAACCTTGGATAATAATCTTTATGTCCTAAAACAATTACTGAACGATAACCAAGCTCTATTGCGTTTTTTAACGCAGTACGAATTAATTTACTCCCAATTCCTTTTTTCTGATAATCAGGCGCAACAGAAACTGGAGCAAGTGCTAAAGAATCGACAGTGTTATCGCCATCTATGATTTTTATTTTAGATAAAAGGACATGGCCTACGATATCTTTATCTTGATTTAATGCGACCAATGAAAGTTCAGGAATGAATGCATCTGATTTTCTAATCCTATTTACAAGTAAATGCTCTTTCTTGTCACTATATTCTTCATTTAAAAAAGCTCTTTTAACAATTTCTTCAGTCGTATTATATTCATGTGTGAGTTCTTGTCTAATTAAGAATTCCATTCATAGTCTCCTGTTCTTTTAATTAATTACCATAAGATTTTTCTTCATCCTATAATTGCACTCCCTTAATGACCGAAACCATTAAGAACATTTACTTACCCAGCTCCACACGTAAGTTTAATAAACAGATTAGTATGTACTTATTGTATGAAATTTGCGTATTTGGGATCAACTTCACTATTTTATTCCCTTAGATTACTTGAGTTCATTTTTAAAATTTTTATCTTCACGATGGTCTTTATGCAAAAACAGCCTATAAATTAAAAGAACCAGAGAGCTATGTGAGGGAGCTCTCTGGCGTTATAGTGGCTGTTAAACCCCTATGATACATATACAGGATACTTTATATTTAGGATGTATTCAAGATAAGATATATTTTATTGTTTAATGACCAGATTGAGTTACGCTTGATATCTTCTGCTACTAGAACCAACATTTCTAAAGAGTAAGGAAGCAATCAAAGCTAAAACAAAATAAACAACTACAAACCCGCCCCAGAAGACAAGCGCTTCATCAAATGGAAATCCAAATAGTCTAAAAATAACCCTGTGAACAATACCGGTAATAATAATCAGGATACTTGTAGAAATTGCAAAAGTAATATGTTTCATTAAAAACAACTCCTTACGAAAGATTTATTACTCTATCAGAGCAGTTAGCTATTTCTGGATCATGCGTTACACATATGATTGTTTTCCCCATTTCTTTCAACTGATGGAAAAGAGAAAGAATAATGTTCTTGTTGTACTCATCAAGGTTCCCGGTCGGTTCATCGGCCAGAATGATATCGCATGGTTTTAGAATAACCCTGGCTATTGCTACACGCTGTTGCTCACCACCGCTCAACTGGTATACCTTTTTCTTTAAAAAGCTTTTATCTAAGCCTACCATCTCCAGAGCTTCAGATAGCTTGTTTTTGTCAAAGTCTTTTACGTATGCTGTGGAGAGCAATAAATTTGTTAATACAGTTTCATTATCCATCAGCACATAATTTTGAAAGATATATCCTAAATTCTCTCTCCTTAACTTCATCACCTCTTTAGATTTAGGATTTTCATAGCCTAAAATCACAACTTTACCTTCATCTGGATAATCTAAGAGGCTGATTATATTTAGAAGAGTGGTTTTGCCAGAACCGCTCTTGCCAACAATAGAAACGAATTCATTTTCCTCTATGTTAATTGAAAAATTAGAAAGAACTGATTTTCCATCAAAGCTTTTGGATATGCTTTTAAGTTCGATCATAATCTGTCTCCTTTTAAAATCTTATTCATGTTTTTCCTGTTCAAATAAAGGCTTAGGAAATACAGAATAATCATCTCAATTCCAATGAACAATACAATCAAGCCTATTAATTCATAGATTTTATAATAAATACTAAAGCAGATTCCTATCAGACAGTTAGACACAGTCGACAATATGATTAAGCTCTTATTTCTAGCCCAGTATGAATATCCAAATATCTCTTTAAGGTACAGTCGATAAGCATTTGCGCTGTAGTATGACCATATATAAGAGATAAGGAAGGCTACTGACAATATGAGTGTTATCGCTAAACCAATTAGATTCTGGATGAACTGATTTTGAATTCGTGCTATTTGGTCGCTTAATTCTTGATAGACCGATATCGCAGAACCAATCAGCTCTTTTGTATCTGTTTTATCTAAATAAGGGATGATGTGGTCATATGCCATACCTTTTGAGGCATCAGAAAAGAATAAACTTGAGGTTACATATGCACCTATAACTGATGAATCAACATTATCAGTGAATACAATTGCAATTGGATCAACAATATTGTTTTTATTGTTGCCGAGCATACTATTGTAAGTGAAGTATTCTTGATTATTTTGAGTATATATTATTTTGATCTTCAACTGCTCTTTTTTCAGCGTATTCAATGGTTGCTGAATTTCTTTGTTATACATATTGTCTACTTCAACCTTATCGAAGAAAAATTGATCTTTGTAAGCTTTGAGGATTTTTTCTTTATACTTAGCGTATTTTTTTGGAACAAGTAAATTCAATGTGTTTTGATCGAAGGTTAATTTTTTTTCAGTAATCGTTTTTCCGTTAATTCCTTTAATGGTGTTTACTTTTAAATAATTAGGACTAATCGTTACGCTTCTTCCGGATGGTGAATAAATTTCATTTTCTTTGGTTGTATTCAATGTATAGAAATAAACTGGAGTTTTCCCATTCATTTTCAGTATTCCATAGTTTTGAGCATCCATTATAAACGCATCTTTATGTCTTTCTAATTCATGATAAAGCTTTCGTACCTTCTCGTTTTTTTGTCTATCAATTTTTAAGTCACTGTAGTTTAAACCTGTATCAGCAAAACTGGTCTTATAAATTGTTTGTGTCTTATTCCAATAAGATTGATTGTCTAGCCGTTGTTTTAAATCGAACAAATTAGAGAGGGATGAAGCAAAAATATTAAAAAGTAGGATTGTTATAATTAACTTAAAACCCAATGACAGCCATTGAAACTTTTTAAATGGTATGCCGCCTTTTATCGTGGCGCTTATATTGCTGTTGTTATATAAAATCAAAGTAACAATAATTGTGTATACCATCATTGAGAATGTCACAATCAATGCATTTCGCATGTACATTTTAACGTACACTGATAACCAGTCGTTTAGGTTGAATATAAAAGCCAGAATTACAGTGAGAAGGGCGCCGCAAATTATGATCATAACAAGTGGTTTTAAAAACATTTTTGGGAAAGTTAACAGTGATTTGGTTTTCGAATATCCCCATAGCTTCTGTAAGAGAAGTTGCTTGCGATTTTTAATTACGAAATAAAGGATGCCAATAAATAAGATTAGCATGGAAAGCAAAGCTAACAAGAGCAATGCGGTGCTGAACACAGCAGAGTCATTTAAACTGATGTTTTCTTCAATACTGACATCACCATAGTTTGAGAATAGCTTTTTAGCTTGTTCAATTACATCTTCGTCCTCGGATGAAATATAAAATCTATTTCCTAACCCTACGTTGTTTATTTGGTTTAAATTGAAGTATCTGATTTTCCATGTTGATAAAGGGAAATCAATAGTACCAATTAAATTTTTATCTGATTCATTTGCTGTTTTATTGAAATTAGATATAAACCTATCTCCTATTTTGATTGAAGGTTCATTCTTAAGGTTTGAAGCGTAGATATTTAAGGTCTTCTCGTCTAAAAAATTGTATTGAGTAATATTCACTTTCTCTTTCTTTGAAAATTCAGCTATTTCCTTAATGAAATCATCACTTTTAAATTGTGCTTTGTTGTAATTAATAATTAACGTTTGTTTATTAGAGAATAAAGTATAAAAAACTTGCTTATTCAGAGTATAGTGATAGCTGGATATGTTCATTGAGAGTAAAAATAGAATGAACAATATATAAATCGTTTTCTTCATTGGATAGCCTCCATAAAAAGAAATCCGGTGCCTTATATTCAAGTTTTGACGGCACCGGAAGTAGATTAAAAATCACTTTGTTATTGTCTGTTTTATTTCGTATCCCAATAAGCCCTATTTCCAAATAGAGTTGCATACACTGAAGCGTAGGTATACCCTTCATCTTTTTTCTTCCATTTAGATGAAAAGAACCTTTCTCCGCCAGCCTTCGCACTTGATTTGTGAGTCTTTTTAGTATGATTGTAATTAGATTTAACTTGATCATCTTCGAAACCGTGATACCAAGTACCGCCACCCGCTTTGGTTTTGGTCAATTTCATGATTTGTATTAAATCCCTTGTTTCATCCAAGTTCACTTCTCCGTGTGTAGCCTCATCTGAAGAACTAGCAAAAACGACAGAAGATGATACTAGTAAAGTAGCTCCCAACACCATTGAAGCAAAAACCTTCTTTTTCAATATAACCTCTCCTTTTTGTTTTCACAAGAAAATATACTGCGTTCTTTCTTGTTAAGTATGAGTATTACACTTAAAAAGTTATGTCACTTCGTGTTGAAAAGACCTTCAATACCAACATGACGAACCACGACAAAAAAACTGATTATGTTACCATATCCCCCCTCTCTATACACCCAATATAAGGAAATATTGGGTTAATTTGATCATACAATGACTTTTAATCTTTTTCAAGTTCAAATTTCCTATGAGATTAGTAAGTGAAGACATAAGGTGATGTAAGCGTGAAAAGTTGAGTACTTTTCGCTCAAATCAGGGATAGATATGCATCATCTAGTTATAGAGGAAAAGAAAAAAAGCCACTCTTGATTAACAGAGTGACTTTATGAATGTGTTCTACATAAAACTCTTTAAAATGTGAATTTTATTTGGAATTAGATACTATATACATACATATCCGATAAAGCCAAAACTAATTAATGAATGTGTCAACTCCATACAACCTTTTCTTCAAGGTGTGTACCAGTCATGCTAAATTGAGTCTTTTAGTTTGACCATTTTTTTAGCTTTGCAAGAACTTTTTATAAAGGTGAGGTTGAAGTAAATCTGATTTAATTTTTCTTCTTTATCGTTATAAAGTGCAGATGAATCCAAAGAGTAAACAAACACTGATTTAGTCAAATTTTCACTTTCCAATTAGTAATCCTCCAATTGTTTATTCCGAAGAATGATTAACTTGTTAATCATGATGAGAAGATGAACAAAGTTTACTTTGTACATCTAGGCTCTTCCTATAGGCTCTTCCTAAATTTCAATGATTAAAGCATACTTGGGGGATGCTTTAGGTTTAATAATCCTCCGCTACGCTACAAATTATTAAACTTTCAGCCAACCATCCCCCAAACCCCCTTCAGACTGGTGTATTCACACTTTTTCTTCTATGTATGACTTAAACTAAAAAAATTTGACGGTTTAATGTTCCTATTGTATTGGTTTATAATATAGGAAGTTTAAACCGTTATTTTTTATAGCCCACTTGGCAAAGAATGTTCAATATCATAGGTTAGGTCATCCTGGACTTCCATCTGTTCAATTTGATTGCTTATACTCTCAGCATCCTCATTAATTAGGAGGTCAATTAACTTCTTGAAATCATGAATGTAATTTTCACTGATTCTATAATTGTTCTCTCTAAAGATTGAATGTGATCTTTTGTGTCTCCTCTCAGCATTCTTCAATAACTTTGAACAAGCTGTTTGATTTAGCTTTTTCTTATAGTCGATACGCTCAATTTCTTTTAATAAGAAACCTATAAGCTCCTTACACTCATTCTCAATGTATTTATCATTTGCAGTAATGTCATAAGCTGCGAAGTAATATTTGAGATTGCTACATTCATTTATTAGCGTCTGTGATCTTCGTTTAAATTCAGACCAATGTCTCGACAGTCTTACATGACTGATTTCTTTATAACCTAGTTCATCAAGCACCTGTTTCTCACACGTCATAATCATTTTCTTCTCGGCTGACGATGCTTTACGTGGTCTGAATTTCCCTTTCTCACAAACCTTTATAATGATGTCATACATTATTAACCTCTTCTCAACCAACTTGTTTAACGCCTGTTCAATAGCCTTTTTAAAGCTATTGTTGCTGCTGTCGTAGAAATCTTTAACAATTTCGGTGTCTGTGTTTGCATATTTAGCAAGAGACTTTCTTTTTTCAAAGCAATACTTATAGTTGTGATTAACAAGACTTACTGATTTAATTAACATCCCTTTACTTATAGACATATTTCCATTCTTGCTTAGAGCAAGCATATCAAGTATAAGAAGCTGTATGAACTCACTATAGACTGTATTATTCCCCTTGCGTTTTGTTTTTTCTAAGGGCTGCTCAAACACTTTATCTATTATTATGGAATGTCCAACTTTACTATATGTACAATATCTCTCTAGTTCTCTAAACTGAGCTTTACGGCTATCTCCTGAACGTTTTATTTCTATTCCAAGTTCACCGCAAAGGATTTTATAATTTTTAAACGTTTTCCCTGATGTCAAAGCTTCTATTTTTATATGCACTCTCTCCTTTTATAAAGTTAGGACTCATCCAGTTAAGGATCAGTCAGATATGAGTCATATATGTAGTCATATATGTAAGTGTCTGATGGCTTACTGTTCTTGTTATCTGCAACAATTGGCGCTCTGTTTTCATTAACTTCAAGCTTACACCACAGTTGTTCACCAGTTTCACGATTGATGTCGTTGAAGCTTGAAACGTCCACATAGACTTCGAGACAATATGAGGAAGATAACTTGATTAAAGCGGTATCAAAGCATTCTGTAACAGTCATTTGATGAAAACTGTTAGAGGAGAATTTATCTAGTTATCAAGAATTATCCTTTTATATCATTTTTTCGATGACTTTTCTATATGTAACTTTCTTGCAAACACCATCACGCAATATGTAAGGCAACCCAACTACCACTGAATTATATGGTTGAGGGCTAATAATCTCTGCTATGTAACATCGTGCTAAGTATTGCATTATGTTTTTGGTTATAATAAAACGGTTTATCTTCTCTGATCCGCTTAAATCCATTGGCCTAAATCAATTCATACGCTTCTTCTTACAATCAAATAAATCTCCACTAATTTTATTTTTATTCTAAATAGTTTAATAGGAACGAAAGCCATTAAAGGCTGTATGGATTATGCTCCACGACCAAAACCAGCTACATGGAATGTTTTGTTACCTGATGCAGAATGAAGACCACTTTGTTGACCAGCTACAAAACCAATTGCAAGTGCAGCTACGATAGTCAGACCGATAGTTACTTTTTTCATATTATGTTCACCTCCTTTCAAGTGATATCGTTAGATGTCGAACGATTTAGAGGGCAAGCAAATCCAAAATCTGCGCATCCTCACCCATTTCCCTTAATTGATCTAAAGGTAAGCGAACACAGAATAAATCACCGGACAGCTTGAAATGTTTAATCGATTTATAAAAATATCTCTTGTCCTTATAAGCGAGTCCTTTTAGATAGAAATGGATGCCATAATCATTATCGATGCTTGGTATTTCTTCTAGGTAATCTAAAATTTCTTTAGCATAATCTAGATTGTTTCTCTTGATGTGATAATGTGCAATTTCTTGGATGTCTGTGGTTTCTTCCGAATCAGGATTTAGCCAAAAGTTCTCTTTTCGCCAGTGATTCTCCAAGAAGCAAAGACTTCTAGTTAATTGTAATTCTGCCAAATGGTTATTATCAGTATGATTCAAACCTTTTAAGAAATATTCTTTCGCTCGTTCATAATCATCAAGGATGTACGTGTTCCCCATTGTCAGACAGCTGTATGCAACCAATCTATCAATATTCTTTAAATTAATGCCGTAGGAGCAGTAAAAGCGTGCTTGAGTCATTTTATTTTGACTGAACGCTGAAGCACCTAGCAGAGCCATCAAACGGTTATAAAAGTAGCTTTTAATATCATCATTGTTCTCGATTAAATCAAGATCTACAATAGTCGACATTTCTGCAAGATTAGAGTATTCTGCCACTTCAAGGTAGTAATACAATGGAATTATGTATGTAAATACCCTCATTTCCTGTGTCTTGGGATCGAGCTTTCCAATTGCTTTAAGTGCCTGATGTGCGTTTAATTCGCCTTTGTCTTGTCTACGTTTGATCTGATACATCGCAGCCCATTCACGTTCAATTGGCAAGCTGCTATTGATTAATTGTTCAATCAATGTGTCAGTTTGTTCACACTGTTTATTGATATCTGACATTTCAAGTTGTACTTTTACATCTACATTCGTTTTTTCAACTTCTCTCTCTTTAACTGTCAATGAAATAGCCCCCTAATTAAATCACTCTAATAGAACTTATGATCCCATTAAAATTAATTGGCAGGAATATGGTATAGACTTTATCGACTTTTCTGGGATTGATTTAAGTATAATCTAATCAAAATTATTAATCAATATCTTTTATCTTATAATTTATAATTTATTCATTTTATTTTAATAACTTATTATTTATGTTATTATAAGAGCAAATAGTTAATACCGGAGGAACAATATGATGAGTGAACAAGTGATTCATAAAATCGCTAACTTAATAAAAACTCATAGAAAAATGGTTAAACGCTTCTCTACTACAGAACTTGCCAACATGGTTGGTGTAAGTCAGGCTACAATCTCTAATATAGAGAATGGAAAGTTTGGTAAAAGAGCAAATAGTATAGCTACAGTTAAAATAATATTTGAAGTATTAGACATTCCAGATACAGATCCAGAAATTAGATCATTTCTTAATATTAAAGATGACGAAATTTCCAAAGAGGTAATTAGAGGATTCGGATGGACAGTACCTATTACTAGAACAACTAAAGTTAGGATTGATGTTGCTGCTGAAGTAAATGCTAAACAACTTCAATATCATCACCTAACAGATGAAGAACAGTCAGAAATAAATGAGATATTCAATTTTGAAAGTGAAGTTTTAATAAGAAGTGTCATGGACTATATTCAAGAGAACTTTGATGAGATTCAAAAAAGAGCTGTTTCAAATGTTAAAAAGAAGGTTCAGAAACTTAGCCAAAAAATAAATGAAGATATTGATAATAATATTTAATGCCTATGTAGAGATCATAGGCATTTTTTGTGCATAAAAAAGACCTGAATTAGAAATCCAGGTCATACTACTCCCCTGTATTCACCTTATTATTTAGTACGTTTTTATTGATTTAACAGCATTTATTTACATTCACAATACGGTGTTCTAGGTCACACCCAGGTCACAGTATGGGTCACATTCAGTGTTGTTGATGACAAGGAGTAATGTAATATTTGTCATACAATTAAACGATAATACAGTAAACATTGTAAATTTTTGATTATTTTCGACACGATTAGACGGACAAATTCAATCACAAAAACAAAGTAATCCTTGCATTCCTTCGCCCTCCATGCTATATTCATATAGCGATGAGCTGAATTGTGTAAGCCGATGTACATGCCTTTACGGCACACACGAATGTGGCGTGTGGTGCATCGCCTCAATACGCAAAAGACGTTTGCCTTAGGCAAACGTCTTTTTTTGCGTTATCCGATTTTTGTGCCGTTTGGGACAGGCTGATCCGGCTGCAAAAGGACGACGTCGCCCTGGCCGGGTATGCCGCCGAGGACCAAGACTTCCGATTTAAATCCGGCGATCCGGCGGGGCGGAAAGTTCACGACTGCTATGACTTGCTTGTTGATGAGATCTTCCGGCTTGTAACGCTTCGTGATTTGTGCGCTCGATTGTTTTATGCCGATTTCAGTCCCAAAATCTATCACAAGCTTGATTGCCGGTACTCTTGCTTCAGGAAATTCTTCAGCTTTTACAATTGTTCCCGTTCTGATATCCAATTTCTCAAAGTCTTCAATAACTGCCATATCAATAACTCCTTTTTCTCCTATTGTAAAGGAGATATTCAAGATTCGTTTAACCAAAGAGCCATCATTTTTTATCTGAATATAAGGTGTTTCGATACAGGCGGGGCGGCATTCCTGTGCTTTTCGTGAACCATCTTGTAAAAGAAGAAAGGTTTTGAAAGCCCAGCGCCTCGCTCACGACGGTAAGGGTTTCATTTCTCTCCATCAGCATTCGTTTTGCTTCCTCAAGGCGAAGGTCAGCAATATAGTTCTGCGGGGACTTCCCTGTCTGTTTTTTGAACCAGCTTGAATAGTAAGCTGGGTGGTAATGCTCGATTTCTGCCAGCTTCTTAATCGCCAGCCGCTCAAATAAATGGCTGTGAATGTATGCAATTGAGGCATAGTTATGGGATTGAAGCTTTTCTTTTATGTATTGTACTAGCATATGAAGCGAGTTGGCTGTTCCGGCCTTTGCTTCCTCTGTCAGCAAGTACCTGATCGAAGACCAGAAAGGATCGAGTGCAGCTTCAATTCCCGATCCTGCACGATACTCATCAATTTTCATTGCATGAAGCGGAACATCCAGTACAAGACATTCATTTTTTCCGATAGAACGGAAGCGATGCTCACACTGCGGCGGAATATATAAAAAATGGTCCGGATTTAATTTCACCTGGCGCCCCTCAGTCTCAAGATCTATACTCCCTTCAAGCGGAAAAAGAAATTGGCTGTACGCGTGCTTATGTGAATGATAAAGGCGTGTGTATGTCCGTTTTTCGCAAATCATCTCTTGAAGCGAATCCATCAGCAACCCCCTTCCTTTGGTCAGCTTTTAATCCGGTAATGGTGTTCCGATATAGGCGAAAATCCGATTTTTTCATATAAAGAAACTGCCGCCAGATTGTCTTTCATCACTTGTAAAAACATGCGTTCCGCTCCGTTGTTTTTTGCCCATTCAGTCAACACCCTGATCACTTGGGTTCCTGCCCCTTTTCCTCTGTGCTCCTCAGCTACAACGATATTACTAAGTCCGCCATAATCATCAATGACAGAAACCGTGCCAAGCGCTGTCAGGCTTTCTTTGTCATACATCTTGAAAAAAGTTTTACACGGCGGCATGCGTTCGAAAATGTGTTTGTAACCTTTGTGACGCTCGGGTGAAAACCCTTCTAATTGAATAAATTCATCTATCCAAACAGATGATGGCTCTTGTTCCCACTTGTATGTAAATCGGCTGTTGTCATTTGTTCGGCTCATAATTGATCGGCACAACGCTGTCATCTGGAAGCACTCGTCTACCTTTTCATATCTGCTTTCTGCCAATGCGTCATCAAGCCCTTTCGGTGATGCGTTGCTAATATGAAAACAAACAGGTAAGCCTAAACTTTGATAAAAAAGTTCGGCCTCTAGCTGAAAATCCCCTTCAGGCATATCCGCAGAAGTCCATACGCTATTTGCCCTTTTGGTTACGCCAAAATTCGCTCTGAGAAGCCATTGCCCTATGCTTTTTTGAAAATAAGCCGGCCATGAAGCTGCCGCTAACCGTTCAATCTTGTGAATGTCATCCATTGCATAATGCCTCTCCCCTATGTATACTCCCTTGATATTATACAATATTCAGAAATATAAGACATCCATTTATTTGTTTACATAATATTTTTATTGTTTATTAATAATCCTGACAAAAATGTCCGAATTAAAAATGACAGGCTTTCTAAAATGTCCTCCTCACGTTCAAATGCTTCTTTTGCGATTAAAGCAGTAAAGCCATGCAGCAGGCTTCTAAGCCCCCTTGTCGCATGAATGGCAGTCTTTTCACTTGCATAGCCGTTTTCAATGAGCAGCTTCGTCACAAGACAGACAATTTGATCAGAGACCATTTCCGTCCGTTTGTCCTGAACCTTAAGAAGAGCCGCTTCATAATATCCGGGATTTTCAATTGCAAAATCAACATATGCATGAGCTAAAGAAAGCATAGCGGAATCTCCCTTTCGTTCAGTTACGGAGTCCGCCATTTGATCAAAAAGCTTTGTCAGTCCTCTAACAGCAAGTTCTGCTCTGATCGCTTGCAGCCCGTTGATATGGTTATACAATGACGGGGGGCGCACATTCATTTTTTTAGAAAGTGCCGCAAGTGAGACACCATTTACCCCTTCCTGATCGGCAATCTCAGCTGCAGCGTCTACAATCATTTTTTGGGTCAAACCTATTCTCGGTGACATGCTCATCATCCTTTCTTTGCTTTTTGGATCGACTGTCTCATCCGCTCTGAAGGTGATCGCAGGAATTTTCCATGTCCGACAGCGAGACAGGCAGGCGCCTTCTCGGCGAGCAATTGTGCGCTTTTAATGGCTTCCTCCTTATTCCATGTGGCGAAGGCGGGAAAAGGAAATGTCCATTTTACCTGTCCTGATACAGCGATTCCTCCGCGCAACTGAAACGCATCTCCTGCTATTAAAGTGCCGTTTCTTGTATCAAGAAATGACATGCTGCCCGGTGTATGGCCCGGTGTTGGAATGGCAAGCAGGGAACCAATTGTTTCACCGCCCGTCAGCAGTTGGTGAGGCTTTGTTTGTATGTGTTTCGGAATACCTCCTTTTATAGGCGTCTGCGGCTCATCTTGCCGCAAGGATGTGTCACCTTGGAGCAAGAATGAATCTCGTTCCGAGATCATAACCTTTGCATGCGGAAATGTTTGTGCCAATGTATCCAGTGATCCGACATGGTCCCCATGTGCATGAGTCAGTAAAATATGCCGAAGCGGTTTTCCAAGCTGATTCACAGCTTGAATAATCCCTTTATAGCTGCCTGGCAGTGCGGCATCAATAAGGGTGACTTCGTTTTCTTCCTCTACTAAATAGCAATTAACCGGAAACAATGCTGGAAAAAAAGTCAGCTGCCAAACCGTTTGGTACTGAGTCATTCTCATCTTTTTATTCCTCCTAACAAAAACTAATGATGTTAGTTTCATTATTAACTAACACCATTAGTTTTTCAAGAGTTTATTATTTTTTTATCGCTACATAAATGTTAACTTGTGCTCGCTGTGGCACTGCGGCACTTTGATCATACATCTCAAAATCACCTGTAAACGTGCGCAGATGCCGCTTATCCCAAGTCCAAATTTCCTTCCACGTTTCAAGCACAATCTCTTCAATAGGGCCGATTCTGGAAGTGAAAACGGCGTAAGCGGAAGCCGGCAAATCAATGTTTTCATATGGTCCCGGAAGAATGTCGTCGTATTCCTGAAACGTTCCGACTGAAAACGTATAAAACCCATTCGTCTCTTGTTCATAATTCGAATATAAGGCAATAATGCTCTGGTATTTTTCTCCCTGTGATAAAAGAGCGCTCATATCCTGCTTCCAGAATTGATTCCACAGTGCCGGAATCCTCCTTTCTTCCGTCATTTCCAGTGCGTTGCTTGTCCGTTGTGACAGTCCGGCAAATCGTTTCCGGTCTAAGTGTGTTATATGTGAAAAGCCCATACGATCTCCTCCTTTTTTTAAGATTATAGACAAAGAAACCTGACAGCAGTGTGTCAGGTTTCATATATTTTTTGCATGTGATGAATGGTTTCTTTTACTTTATCCCGTATATGAAGAGGCTGCAGAACCTCAATATCCTTTCCGAACTGGAGCAAAAAACCGATCAGCCATTGATCTTCTGGAAGTGAAATCACTGCCCGGCAGATTTCATCTTCCTCACAGTGAAGAACATCATATCCGAACCATTCACCTATACGCTGACGTGCTGACGGCTGAACAAGAATAATCAATTCAGTTAAACGGCCCTTCTGGTACCAATTCTTATCCCATGGCAAAGTATCCAGCTGAATGTCTTTTCTGATAAAGGTCTGATGTAAGATGGCCAGATCTTTCATCCGATTCAGTTTAAAAAAACGAAAATCATTTCTTACCAGACAGTAGGCATATAAATACCAGTGCCCCGCCTTGCAAACCAATGTATAAGGTTCAGTTTCCCGAAGTAGTGTTTCCCCGCTTGCGCTTGTATATGTAAAAGATATCGTTGACAATCGATCGATGGCAGCGCTTATTTTCTCGCGCAGCGTCTTTTGATCCTCAGTATGGCCCCAAGCCGTCATGTCAATAAACCATTTTTCTGTTTGGTGCTTAAATGCTTGAGCAGATTGCTCAGGTATAAGGTGTTTGATTTTTTGATAGGCTGTGCTGTGAGAAACGGGTTCATACATAGATGAAACGCTCTGCAAAGCGGCAGCAATTGCAAACAACTCCTCCTCCTTCAGCCACTCTCTTTCAAGCCGGTACGTTTCCATAATGCCAATTCCGCCTCCGGAACCCTGTGAGGTCACAATCGGAATACCAGCCCTATTGATCGTCTCAATATCACGGTAAATTGTTCTGACAGATACTTCAAACAGCTCAGCAAGCTCTGCAGCCTGCACTTGTTTTTTGCTGATCAATAACACAACCATCGCTAACAAACGTTCCAGTTTCATTCGGCGCACCTTTTCTTCTTGTATTTTCCAACAAAACAATCATAACATTTTGATAAAGCTTGGGCATATCTATTATGCGGCGGAATACACCTTGCATATGCTATGAAAACAGGGGTTTCCCCTTCTTTTTTGTGTTCAGTATTTATTTCAGCTACTATTTCTGACCGGATAAGCATACACTTCTCAACGGAGGGGATTTCACATCATGCATCTTACACTTCAGAGCGTTTATCCTGCCATGATCATCATCTTTTTTCTGTATAAAAAAATTAAAAGGTCCATCGGATACCAGCCGCTGAAGCCCCGCTGGCTGTTCACCCGTATCATTCTTTTCTCGCTGTTTGCTTTTGGCCTTTCAATCTTCAGCGCCATTCACCCTTTTTTATATGGATATCTCATTTTGGGCATTCTTGGCGGATGGCTCCTTGTCTTTTTCGCTAAGAAAAACATCTCCTTTGAAAAACGCAGAGGAAAGATCTATTTTCGGACTCATATTTGGGTAGAAATGATTCTCTTAACCTTATTCCTGTCAAGATTTCTATATCGAGTGACAGAGCTTTATCTTACCTCGCCTGATCTAAACAGCCTTGGATCTTACAGTCAGTCAATCGGAACGGACCCTCTGACAATAGGCGTCTTTTTTCTGATAGCCGTTTATTATATCGGTTTTTCTTCTTTTGTCATCAAGCTCAGCAGAAACGAACTCGAACAGCACGAACACAATAAAGAAAAAGACATCCTTGCCCGCTAACAGCGAGTTAAGCAAGGATGTCTTTTTCAATCATGCTGTGTATGATGGATCATTTGCTGAAGAACATCTAAAACATGTTCATCCTCGGGAGAGTAATAAATCGATGTTCCTTCTCTGCGCGATTTGACAAGTCGAAGATTTTTTAAAAATCTAAGTTGGTGGGACACGGTGGATTGCAGTAAATTCAGCTTTTCTGCAATTCCGTTTACTGCATGCTCACCCTGGGACAATAAATGGAGAATTCTGATTCGGGTAGGATCAGAAAGCGCTTTGAATGTTTGCGCGACTAGAAACAGCGTCTCCTCGTCAAGATCAGCAGCCGATTGTTCCGTTTCTCTAAATTCAGTCATATGTATCACCTTTCTTTATTCATAGTTTTATCTTATAACAAATGCGCTTGAGTGCAAAACAGCCTGCTTGTGTTCCATTTCAATCTCATAGTTTAAATTTATGTTTCAAATCAGGTTTTTACTTGGTCTGATTTGTCGTTCTATGTCATAATAAAAAGGTCATACTGCTCCAAACATTGAGGGTGAAACACAGTGAAGAAAAAGAGAAAAGGCTGTTTCGCTGCTGCGGGTTTTATGATGATTTTTGTCTTTGTCATCGCCTCTTTTTTATTGGTCCTGCTTTTTTTCAACCGGGATTTAATCAAAAAACTTCCGATCGATACGAAAACGATTGTTTTGGAACGTTTAACCGATTACAAACCCTTGGTGGAAGAAGAGCTTGAAAGCCAAGGACTCTCTAATTATACATCACTCATATTAGGCATGATGTATCAGGAGTCAAAAGGAAAAGGCAATGATCCCATGCAGTCCTCTGAATCTCTGGGGTTAAAACGCAATGAGATAACAGACCCTCAACTCAGTGTTAAACAAGGCATCAAGCAATTTACCCTCATGTACAAGACCGGTAAGGAAAAAGGCGTGGATTTGGATACCATTATTCAAAGCTACAACATGGGGGCAGGTTACATTGATTTTGTAGCTGAACATGGAGGAACGCATACTGAGGAATTGGCAAAACAATACTCCGAGCAGCAAGTCAAAAAAAATCCTGATCTGTATACTTGCGGGGGAAATGCGAAAAATTTCCGCTATCCGTATTGCTACGGTGATTATACGTATGCAGAAAAAGTAAAAGAAAAAACAAAAACTGTTGAAGAATCTTTGCAGGTTGTAACACTTGAAACCATGGAATCCAAGGCTCATGAATAAGAGTCTATCAATTTACTGACAAAAGCCCAAAAATGAATTTGGGCTTTTGTCATGTTTACATGTAAAAAAAGCCATACTGAGTATGGCTTTTAATAATACGGTGAAATCATCAAATATACAATAACGCCTGTAAGGCTTACATACAGCCATAGAGGCATTGTCCATCTCGCAATTTTTTTGTGGCGCTCTACCTGCATGCTGAAGCCTCTGATCAGCGTAAACAGCGCAAGCGGCACAATAATTGCAGAAAGGCAGATATGTGTAATTAAAATAAAGAAATAAATCGGGCGCATAATACCTTCTCCGCCATAGAGCGTGTTTTCCGCAATCGAGTGGTACGTCACATAGCAAATCAAAAATAGTAATGTTGTTGTGAATGCGGCCAAAATAAAGCGTTTGTGAGCTTTGATATTTTTCTGTTTAATCATAATCAGCGCGGCCAATAAGAAGATAAACGTAAAGCTGTTGAATATCGCATTCAGCATTGGCAAAATGTGAATATTCGCATGGCTGAACTGATCTAATTTAGGCATAAAAAACAGCACTGCGATTAAACCGTTAATCAGAACTGTCAGCGTAAGGACAATCCCCGTGTAATTTTTCGGTTTATTTTCTGTTTGGTTCATTTGATGACCTCTCCTAATTTGTACTGGCTATCCAAATCGTATGCAAATTCAAAGAAGATGTCAACGGTTTCGATTGCTTCGTCAGAAATTAGACACACTTCAAAGGCCGGAGGCTATTAGCCCCGGCCTTTTAGGTTTACGCCTCTTTTATCAAATGTTCAATGACCTTATGTTCATTTTCATTCAGCAGGTTCTTTTGAATTTTCGAATGAATGGGTTTATTCATATGCTGATCCAAGATATCGGCCGTTTCTTTATCCCCGGCAATAACCATTCGTTCCCATCTTTTCGCGGCAGCTTTTTGATCAAGGCTGGCAGCCAGCCGCTTATACAGTCTCGATTGGTTCTCTGTTACATGTTCCCTCATCCGGTTCTCTTCAAATGGTGGCGCTTTGTCTACAGCGGAATGGCTATTCTTCCAAGACTCATTGATCATATCATACTCATAACGCTCCACCGCCTCAATTTTTCCTAAAACGGTTTCAATAATTTTCACTTCATGCTGCTGAGTTAAAATAAACGCCGTACTTGGGTATGCCTGGCGCAAACCCTTCAGCTGATCCAGGACAGCTGTTTCTTCCCAGTAAAATCTTGTATCTACAGGGACTTGAAGCTTAATAGGTTCCCATATGCCGCTGTCGGAAACAAAAAACACGAGACTGCGGGGCATGTCTTTTCCCATTGCATTCAAGTATTGATTCATTTTAGCCCTGATTCCATCCAGACACTTTTCCTCCTCTGGATCACTAGCTGCCAAATACTCTTTTAATCGGCTGAATCCTGACTTTAGGGCAATCTTCCATTCTCCCCCCTGCTGCTCTGGATCTCTCATGTCTGTATTGAGATACAGAGAGAGAATTTTATCCGGCGGTTCCAATTGGACATACTGTAATTTGTTAATCAATGAATCAATCGCCATTCCGATTCCTCCTTTTTCACAGGTTAGTTTTCTTTTTCCTCTCTTAAAAACGATCAAACCTGACTTTCCGCTAATTTATAGTAATAATGGAATTGTTGTTTACAATACGCCTCTCTTCTAATACAATTGGTAACTGTGTTTCTAAGCTGTTTTTTGAAAGGAGTTTGATCTTGTTTACTATTAAAGAAAAAAATCGTCAAGAGCTTGAAGAAGAACTAAATGATTTAGAATTTCAAATTTATCGCATGCAGGAGAATATGAAGGATTTATCTAAAGATGCCAAAGTGCTTGGTATTGATCAATCGAAACATGATGAGTGGATGATTGTTTCCTCGATTGATGATGGCCAAACATGCAAAATTATGCTAACTGATTGTAAAACGGCATACCGAGGAAAAGGCTGTTTTTCACTTGTAGCGTCTTACAAGGACGATGCCATTCATATAGGGGATATAAAAGGCCCTCCGAATCACGGGTTTGGCTCCATTTGCATGAAATATTTAAAAGATATTGCAAGAGACCATAATATACCGAAAGTCACCGGAGACATCGCCAAACGGGATTGGAATCATGTAGACCGGCTGATTCACTTTTATGAAAAACATCAATTCAAAGTATGTATCGATCATGATACCCAATCCGGCAGCATTAAGTGGGTTGATTTGTAAAAAAGTCTGGAAGAAAGAGCCAAGATATGCTGTAATGGTATAAAACCATTGATGGAGGGTTCTATGTACGCCTCAAAACTGAAAAAGGGAGACGAAATCCGGATCGTGTCTCCCGCGACCAGCATGTCTATATTATCAAATGAAGCAAAAATCCAAGCAAAAACGGCGTTAGAACGCTTAGGTTATCGGGTAACCATCGCTGAACACGCAAATGAATGTAACGAATTTGATTCATCCTCTATCGAGTCAAGAGTCCATGATCTGCACGCTGCCTTTTTTGATCCAGGCGTCAAAGCGATTTTAACGACACTCGGAGGGTTTAATTCAAATCAGCTGCTGCGTTATCTTGATTACGAGAAAATCAAACGGCATCCAAAAATTCTGTGCGGCTATTCCGATATAACCGCTCTTTGCAACGCTATTTATCAAAAAACGGGTCTTGTTACGTATTCAGGTCCCCACTTCTCAACATTTGCAATGAAAAAAGGGCTTGATTATACGCAAGAGTATTTTCTTTCTTGCTGCGCTTCAGACGACCCGTTTGAAATTCACCCTTCAAGTGAGTGGAGCGATGACCGCTGGTTTTTGGATCAAGAAAACAGGCGTTTTTATCCTAATAACGGCCCTGTTGTAATCCAAGAAGGTTATGCGGAAGGCACTTTAATTGGCGGAAACTTATGCACGCTTAATTTGCTGCAGGGAACGGAGTATTTTCCTGAAACAGAACATACTATTTTATTGATTGAAGATGATTATATGTCAGACATCCACATGTTTGACCGCGATCTGCAATCACTCATCCACCTCCCCGCTTTTTCACATGTAAAGGCGATTTTGATCGGCAGATTTCAGAAAGCATCAAACGTATCAATAGATCTTGTAAAAGCCATGATCGAAACAAAAAAAGAATTATCCGGCATCCCGATCATCGCAAATATAAATGCCGGACATACCTCGCCAATTGCCACGTTCCCTATAGGAGGAACATGCAGGATTGAAGCTATTTCGGGCACATCACGAATATGGATTGATAAACATTAATCAGCTTGTAAATTTTTTTACAAGCTTTTTTAGCGCAATCGGTTATGCAAGCCGCACGCGACATGACAAATGTCATATAGGAGGCATGATGGGTGCTACTACAAAAGACTTCTCTCATTAGCGTATACTGGACCGAGACACACAATGAGAGGATACTTACTATGACTGAACAAACCATTGCACATAAACAAAAGCAGCTGACAAAGCAAGTCGCTGCATTTGCTCAGCCTGAAACAAAAAACAGCCTGATTCAGCTTTTAAACACGTTTATCCCATTCTTCGGCCTATGGTTTCTTGCTTATCTCAGCCTTGATGTCTCCTATCTTCTTACGTTAGCATTAACGGTGATTGCCGCAGGTTTTCTGACAAGAATTTTTATCATCTTCCATGACTGCTGCCATCAATCTTTTTTCAAACAAAAACGCTATAACCACATTCTCGGTTTTCTGACAGGTGTCCTGACTTTATTCCCGTATCTTCAATGGCAGCACAGCCATTCGATTCATCATGCAACTAGCAGCAATCTGGATAAACGCGGAACAGGAGACATCTGGATGTTAACAGTAAACGAATATAAAGCTGCATCCAGACGAACAAAGCTTGCATACAGACTTTATAGAAACCCGTTTATCATGTTTATTCTCGGACCGATTTATGTTTTTCTGATCACGAACCGTTTTAACAAAAAAGGTGCAAGACGCAAGGAACGTGTAAACACATACCTTACGAATCTGGCAATTGTCGCGTTGGCTGCCGCTTGCTGTCTGATCTTTGGCTGGCAATCGTTTTTACTGGTGCAAGGCCCGATATTTCTGATTTCAGGTTCAATCGGTGTTTGGCTGTTTTATGTGCAGCATACCTTTGAAGATTCTTATTTTGAAGCGGATGAAAACTGGAGCTACGTTCAGGCTGCTGTTGAAGGCAGTTCATTTTATAAACTCCCGAAACTGCTTCAATGGCTAACAGGCAATATCGGTTACCACCACGTTCATCATTTGAGTCCAAAGGTGCCTAACTATAAGCTTGAAGTTGCTCATGAACATCACGAACCTTTAAAAAACGTACCGACAATCACCTTAAAAACAAGCCTGCAATCACTTGCGTTCCGTCTATGGGATGAAGATAACAAACAGTTTGTGTCATTTCGGGCTATAAAACATATACCTGTAAACCTTCCGCCTGATTCACCAGAAAAACAGAAGCTGCGGAAGAACGCCTGATGTTAAAGGAGGTCTTCTAATATACTAGAAGGCTTCCTTTTTATTGTTGGAGGGTGCATTCTGGCTTTCACAATGATAAAGTTACAAGTAAGATGAAAAGCTGAAAATGAGGTAAGATCATGATTAAAAATCATTTTACATTTCAAAAACTAAACGGGATTACGCCCTATATATGGACGATATTTTTCATCCTCCCCTTCTACTTTATATGGAAATCATCATCTACATTTGTTATTATTGTCGGCATCATTTTGACGCTTTTATTTTTTTCGGTATATCGATTTGCTTTTGTCTCAAAAGGCTGGACCATTTATTTGTGGGGATTTTTATTAATTGGCATTTCAACCGCTTCCATTACCCTGTTCAGTTATATTTATTTTGCTTTTTTTATCGCGTATTTTATTGGAAACATTAAGGAACGCGTCCCTTTTCATATTTTATATTATGTCCATTTAATAAGCGCAGCCGTCGCAGCCAATTTCAGTCTCGTATTAAAAAAGGAATTCTTTCTGACACAAATTCCTTTTGTCGTCATTACCCTCATCAGCGCAATTTTATTGCCCTTTAGTATAAGAAGCCGCAAGGAGCGCGAACGGCTTGAAGAAAAGCTCGAGGATGCAAATGAACGGATTGCAGAACTGGTAAAATTAGAAGAGCGTCAGCGAATTGCCCGCGATCTCCATGATACGCTTGGGCAAAAGCTTTCTCTTATCGGGTTAAAAAGCGACTTAGCTAGAAAATTGATATACAAAGATCCCGAACAAGCAGCTCGTGAACTGAAAAGTGTTCAGCAAACAGCGCGAACTTCTTTAAATGAAGTAAGAAAAATCGTTTCCTCTATGAAGGGCATCCGGCTCAAGGATGAATTGATCAACATCAAACAAATTCTCGAAGCAGCTGACATTATGTTTATCTATGAAGAAGAGAAATGGCCCGAAAATATCTCATTGCTGAATGAAAACATTTTGAGCATGTGCTTAAAGGAAGCTGTCACAAATGTCGTCAAACACAGCCAGGCTAAAACTTGCCGAGTTGACATTCAGCAGCTCTGGAAGGAAGTTGTGATTACTGTGTCTGACGATGGAACCTTCAAAGGAGAAGAAAATTCCTTTTCAAAAGGACATGGCTTACTCGGGATGAGAGAACGGCTTGAGTTTGCAAATGGAAGCCTTCACATCGATACCGAAAACGGAACCAAGCTTACCATGGCAATTCCTAATAATTCAAAATAAACATAAAGGATGGCTTATATGATTAGTATATTTATTGCAGAAGATCAGCAAATGCTGCTGGGCGCTTTAGGATCACTTCTAAACCTCGAAGACGATATGGAAGTCGTAGGCAAAGGTACAACCGGCCAAGATGCTGTTGATTTTGTCAAAAAATGCCAGCCTGATGTATGTATTATGGACATTGAAATGCCCGGAAAAACAGGGCTTGAAGCTGCTGAGGAGCTAAAAGATACAGGCTGCAAAATTATCATCTTAACCACTTTCGCCAGACCCGGTTACTTTCAGAGAGCTATTAAAGCTGGCGTTAAAGGCTATTTGTTAAAAGACAGTCCGAGTGAAGAGCTGGCCAACGCCATCCGTAGCGTCATGAACGGAAAACGCATCTATGCACCTGAGCTTATGGAGGACTTATACAGCGAAGCTAACCCTCTTACAGATAGAGAAAAAGAAGTGCTTGAACTTGTGGCTGACGGTAAAAACACAAAAGAAATCGCTCAGGAACTCAGCATCAAAAGCGGGACGGTGCGGAATTATATCTCAATGATTCTAGAAAAGCTTGAAGTGAAAAATCGAATTGAAGCCATTACCCGGTCAAAGGAAAAAGGCTGGTTTAAATAAAAAAGGATCTTGGCATCTGCCAGGATCCTTTTTTTAACCTGAAATTCCCGTTTGAGAACCTCGCCGCAACCAGAATTAAACTGATCCATATCCTCGCTCCTGATGCCCGCTGAACGATTGTTTGGTTAACAGCCCCATAAAAGACAGGATTGAATGATATCCCTGTTAAAATGGTCGGCCATTGCACATCAGCAGAATTTCTGATATTGATTATATTGTATTTTCAGTATGACAAAGTTGTGCCACTTCGCTCCCGAAGCTGCCATGCCCAACTGCAAGAGCCTAATAACACAATAAAAAACCGTCTGAAATCAATCCGATTCCGTAAATGGCATCTGCTACATCCAACTGCTTATTATCTGCCAAAAAAGATACAACACCAGCTCGTTTCGCTGATCAAAGATAGTAACAACCAGCTATAAATGTCATGATGCCGAATGTCTCTGTAATGTGGAATCAATCATTTAACCCGAGAGCCCCTGAATCGCACATAAAGAGAAAAACGGGACCACTTTCTTTTATCAGCATATGATATAAACAGCTCTAAGCAGAACAAAAAAAGACACAAGCCAAAAGCTCATGTCTTTTATCACAATCTATATTATTAGTTTAAGACTTTAACACTTACAGTTTTGACGCCCCAATTAGAAGCATCACTTTTACTTGGTACAAATACGTCGATTTTATTTCCTTTAATAGCGCCGCCAGTGTCTGCTGCTGTTGCTTCCCCGTAGCCTTCAACATAGACTTTAGAACCTAGCGGAATTACATTAGGATCAACCGCAATAACTTTCGCGTTCGGGTTCTTATTTAAGTCAATGCCTGTAGCTGTAACGCCGGAAATGCCGCCGTCGTTAGCAGTGTAAGCAGTAGCAGTAACTGTTAGTTCTTTTGAAGCTTCTTGATTATTTGTATTTGATTGAACAGCCTTCTCCTCTGTGTTAACAGAAGTTTCTGCCTCAGCCTTTGTTTCTTGTTTAGGTTGCTGTTGTACAGCTTCTTGTTTAGGTTGCTCTTTTTGCACAGCCTCTTGTTTTGGCGCAGCTTGAGGTGCGTTTGTTTGCGCATTCTCAGTAGCTGTGTTTGCTGCTGTTGCCTGACCTTTTACTGAAAGAGTTGATCCAGCATAGATCATGTCAGAGCTTAAGTTATTCCAAACTTTCAGGTTGTTGACTGTCGTGCCGAATTTTTGAGCAATCTTAGAAAGCGTATCTCCCGCTTTAATTGTATATTGCCCAGTCGTGGTTGTTTCTTCTGAAGAAATGGTCAGTTTTTCTCCTGCAATGATTTTATCAGAAGTTAACTTGTTCCATTCTTTTAAGTCCTTTAGGTTCACTCCATTTTTCTGAGAGATTCCCCAGAGCGTATCACCCTTTTGCACCGTAATTTCTTTTGCAGAAGCGTGAGCTCCGAATGCAGTTGTTGAAAGTGCAGCAACTGCCACAAAGGACATAATCGTCTTCTTCATAAGTAAATCCTCCCTTGTTAGCTTTTTATTGGCGGCTAACAGGTGATATCGTAACACACGTAAATGTCAAATCAATAACAAAAAGATATGATTTAGATTACAGTTCCTTTACATGAAGGATTTCTCTCTGATGGAAAGACTTGCTGAACCCTTGATATAATAGGCTTCGCAGGTCTTTTTATTTTGAGACGAAACAGAGAAAATAAAATGTGTTTTTTATAGAAAAAAAGATTGTTTTTCTGTTTTTTTAGTCTGTCATCCTTGCATAAGCTTGTATTTCTTGTAAAAAAAGCCGGCCGTATTTTGCTCTTTTTTGTTCTCCGACTCCTTTTATAGACAAAAGTTCATCATCATTTACGGGCTGTTTTCCTGACATTTCTTTTAACGTTTGGTCAGAGAAAACAACAAATGGCGGAACACCCTGCTCAGCCGCAATTTCTTTCCGAACCATGCGCAATCGTTCAAATAGCTCGTCATTTTCAGTAATCGCTGCCGCTTTTAACGCTTCTTTTCTCGCTACTGATAATTCTCCTTTCAGCACATTCCTTCCTTTACTGCTGACAAAAAGAGTCGGAAACGTTCCGTCTGACATCCTGATGAAGTCGTCAGAAATAAGAAATTCGATAAAATCACTGATTTCGCCAACGGATTGGTGTTTTAATATCCCGTATGTTGAAAGGTCGGAAAAGCCATTTTCAAGAACTTTTTTATTTTTGGAGCCGGCAAGCACCTGGGCAACCATCGTCTTGCCAAACCGTTCTTTCATGCGAATGATACAGGATAAGACCATTTGCGCCTCCCGCGTCACGTCATGGGCCGCTCTTGTATCGGTACAGTTTCCGCACTGTCCGCACGCATCAGGCTCCTTTTCTCCGAAATATATAAGGATAAAACGCTGCAGACAATCTTCCGTATGACAGTAGTCGACCATTTGTCTCAGCTTTTTTAAATCCTGCTTTTGTTTCTCTTCATGTTCTGATTGCTCAATTAAGAAGCGCTGCACCATAATATCCTGCGGTGAAAACAGGAGAACACATTCACTGGCAAGACCGTCCCGTCCAGCTCGTCCTGCCTCTTGATAATAGCTTTCCATATCTTTCGGAATTTGTGCATGCAGAACAAATCTAATATTTGATTTATCAATACCCATTCCAAAAGCAGAGGTTGCCACCATCACTTGAAGCTCATCATTAAGAAACCTTTCCTGCTGCTCTTTTCTCTCATCATCAGCCAAACCTCCATGATACCGGCCTGCCCTGACCTGATTTCGTTTCAATCTCTCATATATCCGATCAGCTTCTTTTCTGGTCGCTGTATAGACAATTCCTGCTTCATGCCTGTTGTTTTGCACATATTCGTCTATAAACCGATCTTTATTTTCTCCTTTTACTACTTTAAAGGTTAAATTCTCTCGGGAAAATCCGGTATATACCGTGTTCTCTTTTTGAATATGCAGCTGTTTGCAAATATCATCATGAACCTCGGGTGTGGCTGTTGCTGTTAACGCCATGATGACAGGCTTGTCGTGTAATTCACGGAACAAGATTTCAATATTCCTGTAGCTTGGCCTGAAATCATGGCCCCATTGAGAAATACAGTGCGCCTCGTCTATTGCGACCAAAGGAACATCTATGCCCTGCAAAATCCGGATAAACTCTGTGGACGTTAGTCGCTCTGGTGTAATGTAAAAAAGCTTATAAGCCCCTTCTTTGAGTCCGTTCAGCCTCTCATATATTTCCTGATTGGATTGTGTGCTGTTAATGTAGGCGGCGTTAATCCCCGCTTCTTCTAACGCATCAACTTGATCCTTCATCAAGGAAATCAACGGTGATATGACGATCGTCGTCCCTTCAAACATTAATGCCGGAATTTGATAGCAAATCGATTTGCCGCCTCCCGTCGGCATAATGCAGGCCGTATTTTGCCTCGCTTCCGTCACCAAGCGGATCGCTTCATCTTGGCCGCTCCGAAACTTCTCATAACCAAAATAATGAGCCAGAAGGGATTGGGCTTTATGTAACATAACGTGTAAACCTCGCTTTTCCTTGAATTTCTCCCATCATATCATAAAAAAGCGGCCTTCATTTCTTTCACACAAAAATGGAATATTCACTATACCAAACCTTTTTAGATAAAATAAAAAGCCATTTCCGAAAAGGAAATGGCTTTCGCTACGTCTTGCCGTATGCAAGTAAGAAAGTTTTAAACCACCACTCCTCAAAGTGGGTGTTTGCAGAAACGTTCCTGTCGTCCTCTGCAATGGAGGCATGACATTCCGGCTTCGATATAAAACTCCCTATTACAGCTTAAAGGTTAAAACTTAATTAACAATACGCACAAAGTAGCTTCTTTAATATAGTACACCATCAGGCGGTTTTAATCAAGAGGTCAGAACAATTGTTTAGAAAAACTTTTTCCAGTGAATAAAACGGTTTTTTCTCCAAAATACCTGACAATTCGACAAACAAAAAATATATTACAATAAAAAAAACAGCCTTTTTCGCTAAAAGCGAATAATTATTTTCTTCTATATTAATGTGTATATACAAAAAGACTCCTATTTGTAACGATAGGAGTCTTGGCTTTATTAGAATTTTGCAGCAAGATTTTTTGCTTCTTGTAAACCTTTTTCAACGATTTCTTGCGCTTGGTCAGGTGCTGCGTTATGTCCTTCGATGACAACTGTGTGCAAGTCTTGAACACCCCAGAAACCAAGAACTGTTTTCATGAAGTTTAATGACATTTCAAGTGCAGCCATTGGTCCTTCTGAGTAGACACCGCCGCGAGCGTTAAGAAGCGCAACTTTTTTGCCGCCCATTAAACCGACTGGTCCTTCTTGTGTGTATTTGAATGTAACGCCTGCGCGAGACAGATAATCAACATAAGTATGAAGCACTGCTGGCACTGTGAAGTTCCAAAGCGGGAATGCGAAAACAACTTTGTCAGCTTTTACAAACTGGTTCAGATATTTGTCAGCAATTGCTGCTTGTTTTTTCTCATCTTCTGTCATTTCCATTCCTTGACCTGCTTTAAATGTTCCGTTAATCATATCTCTGCCAAGGTAAGGAAGGTTTTCCTTATGAAGATCTAATTCAACCACTTCATCATTAGGGTTGTTTTCTTTATAAGCAGCTAAGAAAGCTTCGTAAAGTTTAGTTGAAACACCTTCTTCAGCTGTACGGTCGCTTGATTTTACAAATAAAACTGTAGACATTTGTATTCCTCCCGGTAAACTTTTTATATTTACTTACAAATAGTATGTTACTTTCTTTTTTACGCAAAGTCAATCACTTTATTTTGAATATGAGATTTTTTTCAAAAAAAAAGCAAGTACATCTAATATCGGTGTACTTGCTTGCCATTTTTACTTCGAATCTTGTTCACGATCCAAGATTTCATACGTCTGCGAGCTTTTTTGATCAATTGTTTCTTTGTTGGATAAGTCTTTTACCTGTTCATGAAACTCTCTTTCATAAGAAGGAGCATCTGTCTCCAGATCATCCTCCACATCAGCTTGGGCCTCAACTGTCATTCTTGCATAAGGAACAGCTTCAAGTCTTTCGTAAGGAATCTCTTGGCCGGTTTTTTCACACACGCCGTAAGTTCCGTCTTTCATCTTTTGTAATGCACGGTTGACCTCCTCTAACAGCTCCCGGTCAATCTCTCTCACTGTTTGGTCTGTCATCCGGTCTGTGACGAGCGTCCCGTGGTCTGCCATATGGTTGTCAACCCCATTGGAAAGCTCCCCCACTTCTTCCGTCATTGATTCTGTTTCCTTTTTCTCGCCAGACAATTCTTTTTGCATATCGAGCAATTTATGATAGAGATGCTGTGTTTGTTCTTTTGTCAGTGCCATGTATATCCTCTCCTTTCTATCCTGTT
Organism: Bacillus sp. FSL R5-0603; assembly: GCF_038050295.1. Taxonomy (NCBI): domain Bacteria; kingdom Bacillati; phylum Bacillota; class Bacilli; order Caryophanales; family Bacillaceae; genus Bacillus; species Bacillus sp. FSL R5-0603. Next base: position 2,035,424 of record NZ_JBBOYP010000001.1, read on the forward strand.
TCCCGTTTTGCCTTCTGTCAAACATGGGAACATCGATGGAAAGATGAGCTACTGCCTTTTTGAACGGATCGTGACCGCTGGCGTCGATGGTGCTTCGGGTTTTCGTTGGCACTTTTTGTTCTTCTCTTCTGGCGGTATATAATAGGTTGCGCCTATATTTAATCTGCCGCTCAATTCATCAATGGTCAGCTCGCCGAATTCAAGATGATAGTCAATTTTTTCGACATTCAGCGTTTCAATATGTATATAGGTTTCTTCAGACTCCTGTTTGCTGCTTTGTTTTTGTTTCTCAATCACTGAGAGTCTTTCTTCACATTCACGCAGTTTGTCAAGTTCTGGTTTCAAGCAATGCCTGATCAGCGACCGGAACATTTTTTTCATGACATCACGACCCTTTGCATACTCCTCTTTCGTCTACATATATAATGAGGTATATCCCATAGAAAGGAGAGGTTTTCATGCTTCCGACTAACATCAATATTTCTCATCTCAAGACTAACTCGATAGGCACCGGCTCATCCCTTACCTTTGGTTCTGCGGAGTTAAGGAACAGGCGCTCTGCTATCAAAAGAAATAACGGTTTTGGGGAACAAAATGCAGATGTTATTGTCATGGTCATTCCAATTGAATCAATTGATGACCGTGATGGGGCAGATGCACTCAGTATGAAAATCAATCATCAATAACAATGGTTTTCGCTTGACCTTCGTCTTTTTGAATGGTGATGTATAGGATTCCGTCTTTAAAAATGGCATTCATTTTTCCATGAAGATGGTCGGAAAGCGGAATTTTCTTTTCAAAACTTCCGTATTTCCCTTCTTTTTGGCGAAAGTCCTGTTCATTAAAATAGGAAAAGCGCTGCCCCTTCACCACTAAATAATCTCCGTACGATAATATGTGAACGTCTTGTTTACGGTAGCCTGGAAGATAAATTAAAAACTGCACTTCCGCAACGGTATCTACAATATCCATGCTCGGAAATGAAGCATCTCCTTTCCCTCGCTGATCTTGCTGCGCAAACGGAAACGGAGATTGGCCATTTGTCATAAAAGGGGTTTTTTGGTCTTCATCAAATACCTGTTTCCAAAAGTCACCGCCGTACATCTGCTGTGCGAATTCCATCCACTGCTTCATCTTTTCGAAATCCATTTGAAGCCCCCTGTCTTAACATACTTTATAACCGCCAGCATACAACTATAGAAAGGAGGTTTGCCTGTGGTTCAACCAACTCCGTATATCAATATTAATATTTTCATGCTGAAAATTAATTCCTTTGAAAATGCTTCAGCTGTAAACGTAGGACAAAATTTATTGGCAGAATGGCAAAATTCAGATAAAAAAAATCAAGGCTACGGACAGAATTTTGGAGATGCGAGCGGATTTATGGGCACGAGAAGCCATGTGGATGACAGAGACCAAATTGATTCTCCGGCCTCTTTTGAAAGTGAAGCGGTTAACTCCTCAATCAAAAGGAAGTGATGAGATGTTCTTTTCTCCCTCCGTCGTGAATGTCGGCGGATTTAAAATCAATACGATGGACCGTGGTTCCTCTTTAACACTCGGTCCGTATCAGCAGGTCGATTACTTTTTATCAGCTAAAATAAATCAAGGGTTTGGAGAAGAAAATGGCGACTTTACTCCTCTTGTCGTACCGATTTCAAATGTATTAGATGCAGATCTCGTTGATTCGAACTCAGCGAAAAACAGTGTGGTGTAATAAGAACAGGGCGCACATGCCCTGTTCTTGTTTTTATATATAAAAAAAAGCCTAACCATTTTTTGAACGGCTGGCTCATCAAATATTCAGCTGCACAAATGCTTTGTCAGCACCGCCTGAACCTCGCTTAAATCGGTGTCTTTCGCAAATTCTAATTCGAACGTTTTGCTTCTTGTCATCAATAAAAGCCCAGTGTCCGGATCAAACATTCCCGCTTCTTGGATGGCAAAGCTTTCAATTGTTTTATATGGAAGAAATACACGAACCTTCTTTTTAGAAAACATTTTATTGTCAAAGAAAATGATCCGCTTATTTGTAAAGCAAATTTGGTCCACTCGGAGCTTATAAATCGATTCTATTCTTTCCCCTTCAACGAGCAAAGCCTCAAGCTTCTTTGCGTCCGTTGATCTGCTAACAGAAAAAATACCCAATGAAGAACCCCTCTTTCTGCATTTATCTATTTGTTTTATCATTCACTACATAAAAATAAGTCCTTTATCCCTATATAAGAATACGACATAGAAGACATTTAAACCATTACGAACAGATTACATTTTTCAAATTTTTGATTTGTTTTTTGGCTTTTAAGCTGTTGTCATCAAGTAATACGCACATATAGAGAAAAAAGTTTCAATATTCAGCAATGTTTTTATAAAAAAGTGGTTTTTAATGATTTTTTTAATTTTGTTTTATATTTCCTGTTTTAACCACAAAAAAACCGCAGCTGAGCTGCGGTTTTATGTATCGACTGTTTTTAACAAAATCTGTCTGATGCTTCAAGGAAGCATTACATCTCTTCGAAGTATTCTTTATAATAGCCGCCGACTTTATTCGTATTGTCGACCACAAAGAGAAACTCCTCTGTTTCATTTTTTACTTCATATTCTTTTCCCGGCGTTAAAACGCGGTTTACGATATATTTTTTTGCGTTTGTCTGCACACACTTTACTTTTTTAATTGTTTCTTTTTCAAGCCAATTTTTATGAATCATGATGAAATCTCCTTTTCTTATCTATAAGCTTATTGTAGCTTTTTTCTTTTGTAAATTGCAATATCGGTTATTCATTGATTTTGCCTTGATTTCTATTATAGAATGTTTGTATACGCTTACGTTTGAAGCAACTATCACAGCTTATTTCTGCTATTCAATCCAGGAATCAATGTGCTATCACCAAGAATCTCAGAACAGACCATAAAAAATGACTGGAGGTTTGTTACGGATGAGTTCTTTAACGATGCAAGTGACGAAAAGGCTGGAGACATTTTTACAGGGAACAAAGAAGCTTTATATTGACGGAAAGTTTGTTCCGAGTGCCTCAGGGGCAACCTTTGACACTCCAAACCCGGCGACCGGCGAAACCTTGATGACGCTGTATGAAGCCCAGGCTGCGGATGTGGACAAAGCGGTTAAAGCTGCCCGGAAAGCCTTTGACCAAGGTGAATGGAGAACAATGTCTCCAGCTTCGAGAAGCAGATTGATGTATAAGCTGGCAGACTTAATGGAAGAGCATAAAACTGAGCTTGCTCAGCTTGAAACACTTGATAATGGGAAACCGATCAATGAAACGACTAATGGAGATATTCCGCTGGCTATTGAGCATATGCGCTATTACGCCGGCTGGTGTACAAAAATAACAGGACAGACGATTCCGGTTTCCGGCGCTTATTTTAATTATACGCGTCATGAGCCTGTCGGTGTCGTCGGCCAGATCATTCCATGGAATTTCCCGCTCCTGATGGCGATGTGGAAAATGGGCGCGGCACTTGCAACAGGCTGTACAATCGTCCTCAAACCGGCGGAACAAACACCGCTTTCAGCTCTTTATTTGGCAGAATTAATTGACCAAGCCGGTTTCCCTGCCGGTGTAATCAACATCATCCCGGGATTCGGTGAAGATGCGGGAGAAGCGCTGACGAACCACGAAGCGGTTGATAAAATTGCCTTTACCGGTTCCACTGAAATCGGAAAGAAAATCATGTCCACCGCAGCGAAAAGCATTAAGCGTGTTACATTGGAGCTGGGCGGAAAATCACCTAATATTCTTCTGCCGGATGCGAATTTGAAAAAAGCCATCCCGGGCGCTTTAAACGGTGTGATGTTTAACCAGGGCCAAGTCTGCTGTGCGGGCTCACGTGTCTTCATTCATAAAGACCAATATGATGAAGTGGTTGATGAAATGGCGTCCTATGCTGAGTCACTCCGCCAAGGAGCGGGACTTCATAAAGATACTCAAATCGGGCCTCTCGTAAGCAAGGAACAGCATGAGCGCGTTCTTTCCTATATTCAAAAAGGAAAAGATGAAGGAGCAAAAGCAGTGACCGGCGGAAGCTGTCCTTTTGAAGCAGGATATTTTGTCGCACCGACTGTGTTTGCGAATGTTGAAGACGAAATGACCATCGCAAAAGAAGAAATTTTCGGACCCGTGCTGACTGCAATTCCGTACGAAACTGTCGATGAAGTTATTGAACGGGCAAACCATTCAGAATATGGGCTTGCGGCCGGACTATGGACAGAGAACGTCAAGCAGGCTCACTATATCGCGGACCGACTTCAAGCCGGAACCGTTTGGGTGAACTGCTATAATGTGTTTGACGCGGCGTCTCCATTTGGCGGATATAAACAGTCAGGACTCGGACGAGAAATGGGATCATATGCCTTGGATAATTACACAGAAGTCAAAAGTGTATGGATAAACCTTGAAGACTAACATGTATGTTTAAAAAACTGCTGTCTGCCAGCAGTTTTTTTCTTTCTGTAATGGCAGTAAAAGACGCTGAATATATATGCTTCTGAAGGAGTTGAGCGTGATGGGCACACTTCAGGAGAAAGTGAGGCGTTTTCAAAAGAAAACCATTACCGAGTTAAGAGACAGGCAAAATGCTGATGGTTCATGGACATTTTGCTTTGAAGGACCAATCTTGACAAATTCCTTTTTTATTTTGCTCCTTACCTCACTAGATGAAGGCGAAAATGAAAAAGAACTGATATCATCCCTTGCAGCCGGCATTCATGCAAAACAGCAGCCAGACGGCACATTTATCAACTATCCCGATGAAACGCGCGGAAATCTAACGGCTACCGTCCAAGGATATGTCGGGATGCTGGCTTCAGGATGTTTTCACAGCTCTGAGCCGCACATGAAGAAAGCTGAACAATTTATCATCTCACATGGCGGTTTGAGACATGTTCATTTTATGACAAAATGGATGCTTGCCGCGAACGGGCTTTATCCTTGGCCTGCTTTGTATTTACCATTATCACTCATGGCGCTCCCCCCAACATTGCCGATTCATTTCTATCAGTTCAGCTCATATGCCCGTATTCATTTTGCTCCAATGGCTGTAACACTCAATCAGCGATTTGTCCTTATTAACCGCAATATTTCATCTCTTCGCCATCTCGATCCGCACATGACAAAAAATCCTTTCACTTGGCTTCGGTCTGATGCTTTCGAAGAAAGAGATCTCACGTCTATTTTGTCACATTGGAAACGCATTTTTCATGCACCATTTGCTTTTCAGCAGCTGGGCCTACAGACAGCTAAAACGTATATGCTGGACCGGATTGAAAAAGACGGAACATTATACAGCTATGCGAGCGCAACCATATTTATGGTTTACAGCCTTCTGTCACTTGGTGTGTCACGCTATTCTCCTATTATCAGGAGGGCGATTACCGGCATTAAATCACTGGTGACTAAATGCAACGGGATTCCTTATCTGGAAAACTCTACATCAACTGTTTGGGATACAGCTCTAATCAGCTATGCCCTTCAAAAAAATGGTGTGACCGAAACAGATGGCTCTGTTACAAAAGCAGCCGACTTTTTGCTAGAACGCCAGCATACCAAAATAGCAGATTGGTCTGTCAAAAATCCAAATTCAGTTCCTGGCGGCTGGGGGTTTTCAAACATTAATACAAATAACCCTGACTGTGACGACACTGCAGCCGTTTTAAAGGCGATTCCCCGCAATCATTCTCCTGCAGCATGGGAGCGAGGGGTATCTTGGCTTTTATCGATGCAAAACAATGACGGCGGATTTTCTGCTTTCGAAAAAAATGTGAACCATCCACTGATCCGCCTTCTGCCGCTTGAATCCGCCGAGGACGCTGCAGTTGACCCTTCAACCGCCGACCTCACCGGACGTGTACTGCACTTTTTAGGCGAGAAAGTTGGCTTCACAGAAAAACATCAACATATTCAACGCGCAGTGAAGTGGCTTTTCGAACATCAGGAACAAAATGGGTCTTGGTACGGCAGATGGGGTGTTTGCTACATTTACGGCACTTGGGCTGCTCTTACTGGTATGCATGCATGCGGGGTTGACCGAAAGCATCGCGGTATACAAAAGGCTCTGCGTTGGCTCAAATCTATACAAAATGATGACGGAAGCTGGGGAGAATCCTGCAAAAGCGCCGAAATCAAAACATATGTACCGCTTCATAGAGGAACCATTGTACAAACGGCCTGGGCTTTAGACGCTTTGCTCACATATGAAAATGCCGAACACCCGTCAGTTGTGAAAGGCATGCAATACCTTACCGACAGCAGTTCGCATAGCGCCGATAGCCTCGCGTATCCAGCAGGGATCGGATTGCCGAAGCAATTTTATATTCGCTATCACAGTTATCCATATGTATTCTCTTTGCTGGCTGTCGGAAAGTATTTTGATTCTATTGAAAAGGAGACAGCAAATGAAACGTGAATCTTATCAAACGGAGATGTTCAATTGGTGTGAAGCCCTGAAAGATCAGATTCAAAAGCGAGGACAGCTTGACCAGTTTGAAGATCAAATCGACAAGATGATTGAGGCTCTGGAAGATGACCAAACAACAGAAGAAGATTGGTATAAACAGGCCGCTGCCCTTTATCGGGATATTACAGAATCAGATGATACAAGTGAAAGACGCGCATATGTCCCTATAGGGAAACATGTGCTGCCAAAGCTTCCTTACAAATACTCCGCCTTAGAACCTTATATTTCACGCGATATTATGGTCCTTCATCATACAAAACATCATCAAAGCTATGTCGATGGCCTGAACAAAGCAGAATCAGAGCTTAAAAAAGCGAGAGCAACAAAGAATTATGACTTAATCACTCATTGGGAAAGAGAGCTTGCGTTCCATGGAGCAGGCCATTATTTGCATAGTATTTTTTGGTTTTCTATGCATCCAAACGGAAAACGGCGTCCTACAGGGGCATTGTTCCAAATGATAGACCTTTCATTTGGAAGCTATTCCGCTTTTAAAGAACATTTTACCCAAGCCGCTAAAAAAGTGGAAGGCGTCGGCTGGGCCATTCTGGTCTGGGCACCTCGATCAGGACGGCTGGAGATTTTAACGGCAGAAAAACACCAGCTCTTTAGCCAATGGGATGTGATCCCCCTTTTACCGCTTGACGTATGGGAGCATGCCTACTATTTGCAATACAAAAATGACCGGGCCAGCTATGTCGATCACTGGTGGAATGTCGTGGATTGGCGCGAGGCAGAAAAACGTTTTGAGCAGGCAAAAGAAGTCGTTTGGAAGCTCTATTAAAAAAAGCCCCCTTTTCCCGGGAGCTTCGTGTTTTAAAAAATCCCTACCACATGCAAAAACACGATGATGATGGCAACAGGAGATAGATATCGAATGAGCAGCAGCCAAACCGTAAACCACTTTCGTTTGAGATTGGAACCGCTTTTCAGCTCATCAAACAAATCCTGTTTCGGTATTTTTAGCGGGACAAAAATCGAAATCAGTAACGCACCTAACGGCATTAAAATATTGCTCACAAGATAGTCGGCCGCATCAAAAATAGACAGATGAAATATAGTGACGTCACTTAAGACACCGTATGATAATGCAGACGGCACACCGACAATAAAAATAGCAATTCCGCCTAACCAAGCGAATCGTTTTCTCTTATTGACATCGCCTTTCGACAGTACTGCGACCAAAATTTCCAGCATTGAAAAAGCAGATGTCAATGCAGCAAATAAAAATAGAAGTAAAAATGCTAATAAAAAGATAATTCCGAACGGCATTTGATTAAACACAGTCGGCAGCACGTTAAATAACAGAACCGGGCCTTGGTCTGGTTTGAGGCCGAATGAAAAGACAGCTGGAAAAATCGCAATTCCGGCCATTACAGCAACAAGCATGTTCATAACAGTTACAGATACAGCGGACTGTACCAGATTTTCCTGTTTCTCTAAATAAGCGCTATACGTTACCATGACAGAAACACCGACACTTAATAAGAAAAAGGATTGTCCCATTGCATATAAAATGGTATTGGCATCAATTGCAGTTAAATCAGGCATCAGGAAAAATTTGATCCCTTCCATCGCGCCATCAAGTGTAACCGAACGCACCATTAAAATGATGAATAATAGAAAAAGCGCCGGCATTAATACTTGGCTTGCTTTTTCAATTCCGCTGCTTACCCCTTTTGCAACAACTAAAATTGTTACCACCATAAAGAGCAGCTGGCCTCCTACAGCCAAATAAGGATTTGAAATGGTACTTGCAAATATCGTATCAAAACCAGATGTTTGCGATAAACCGCCAGTGAAGCCTTTTATAATATAAATTAAAATCCATCCGCCTACGACACTGTAGAAAGATAGAAGAATAAAGCACGTCACCATGCCTAAATAACCGATCCAATGCCACTTCGTTCCTGGAGCAAGTGTTTTATAGGACTGAACGGCATCTTTCTGTGTTCTTCTGCCTATGATGAATTCACCTAACAATAAAGGCAGTCCGATTAAAACCGTAAATAAAATAAAAATAAGTAAAAATGCGCCTCCTCCGCTGGTTCCGGCAACATATGGGAATTTCCATATCGCACCAAGCCCGATAGCTGATCCTGCCGCGGCTAAAATAAAGCCGAGCTTCGAAGACCATTGATTTGCTTCCTTCACCGTATCACTCCTATTTGATCTAACCATTATAAAGGTTCATTGTAAGAATATCTTCCTATATAGTCAAGAACATTTTGATTAGTTTACATCATATATCTATAGACATCTGCCAAAAACTAATATTGAATTATTCAGAAAATTATTTATAATAAGAGAATGTTATGAAAAGTTCTTGATAAGTGTGTTAGGAGTGTTTTTATGGACATCATTAGAAAAATAAGTCATTTTGCAGGACAAACCTTTGGCATATGGGTCATTGTTTTTGCAGTGCTGGGATTTTCTTTCCCATCTTTATTTACGTGGATCAGTTCTTATATTACGATTTTTCTTGGCATTATCATGTTTGGGATGGGCCTTACACTGCAAGCCGATGATTTCAAAGAGCTGGTCAGAAAGCCTTGGCAAGTTATTATTGGAGTAATAGCTCAGTATACGATCATGCCGCTCGTTGCTTTCGGCCTCGCATTTGGGCTTCATCTTCCAGCTGAAATCGCAGTTGGTGTTATTCTTGTCGGCTGCTGTCCCGGGGGAACTGCATCTAATGTTATGACATTCTTAGCAAAAGGAAATACTGCCCTTTCTGTTGCGGTTACAACAATTTCTACCTTATTGGCACCTGTTGTAACACCGTTGTTGATTATGCTGTTTGCCAAAGAATGGCTTCCTGTCTCGCCGGGGTCTTTGTTTATCTCAATCTTACAGGCGGTTTTATTTCCAATCATTGCAGGTCTGATTGTCAAAATGTTTTTCAGAAAACAAGTGGCAAAAGCCGTACATGCCCTTCCGCTTGTTTCTGTCATTGGCATCGTTGCGATTGTCTCAGCTGTCGTCAGCGGCAATCGGGAAAATCTGCTTCAATCGGGGTTGCTCATTTTTTCAGTTGTTATCCTGCATAACGGTATCGGTTATTTGCTGGGGTTTCTTTGTGCAAAGCTTTTAAAAATGGATTACCCGTCTCAAAAAGCGATTGCAATCGAAGTCGGCATGCAAAACTCCGGGCTTGGGGCTGCACTTGCCACGGCTCATTTCTCACCGCTCTCTGCCGTACCAAGCGCAATATTCAGTGTGTGGCATAACCTTTCAGGTTCTATGCTTGCAACATATTGGTCAAAAAAAGTGAAAAAGAAACAAGCTGTATCCAAAAGCAGCAATCTATCACTTTAAATATGCATCAAAAAAGGTACATCACTTTATCGTGATGTACCCTTTTTTATTATCCTTCTAATAAAAGCTGTTCAGGATCTTCCAGTAAATTTTTGATTGTCACGAGGAAACCAACCGCTTCTTTACCGTCTACAATTCGGTGATCATAAGATAAAGCGATATACATCATCGGACGGTTTTCGAAACGCTCTTCATCAATGGCTACAGGGCGCAGCTGAATCTTATGCATGCCCAGTATACCGACTTGCGGGCTGTTTAAAATTGGAGTTGACATCAATGAACCGAAAGTCCCTCCGTTTGTAATCGTGAAGGAGCCTCCCTGAAGCTCGCTAAGGGTTAATTTATTGTTTCTTGCTTTTTTCGCAAGCTCGCCGATCTCTTTTTCGATTCCTGCAAATGTCAGGCGATCCGCATCCCGCACAACCGGAACGACAAGGCCTTCATCAGCAGCAACAGCGATTCCGATATCGTAGAATTTTTTAACGATCAACTCATCGCCTTGAATTTCTGCATTCAACAGCGGATATTTTTTCAATGCAGCCACGACTGCTTTCGTGAAGAAAGACATAAAGCCGAGCTTCACTTCATTTTGCTCAAAGAATTGATCTTTGCGGCGTTTTCTGAGATTCATGACAGCTGTCATGTCCACTTCATTAAATGTGGTCAGCATCGCTGATGTTTGCTGTACCTCTACAAGGCGTTTTGCAATCGTTTGTCTGCGGCGTGACATTTTTTGCACTTCAACAGGTTTGTCAAAGCTTTGCTGTGCTTTTTGAGCCTGAGGCTGCTGCTTTTGCTGAGGAGCCGGTTTTGATGCCGGTTTTTCGTACGCTTCGACATCCTGCTTGCGCACTCTTCCAAGCGGATCTCCAGTTGGAACTTGAGACAGGTCAATTCCTTTTTCTCTCGCCAGCTTACGGGCCGACGGAGAAGCGATCGTTCTTGATTTTGCTCCAGATTGTGCTTCCTCGCTCACCTCTTGTGCAGCTGGTTCAGCCTGTTTCTCTTCTTTTACGCTTTCCTTGCTTTCTGCTTTCTCTGTAGGAGCAGGGGCAGAACTTTCACCCGCGCCTTCTGAAATCGTACCGATAATTTCTCCGACCTGGACGGTATCACCCGAATCTTTCAATACCTCTTGAAGTACACCCGATTCTTCTGCTGTCAATTCAACATTCACTTTATCCGTTTCTAGTTCAAGCAGATATTCACCCTGTTCTACATAGTCACCAGGCTGCTTTAACCATTGGGCTATTGTTCCTTCTGAGATTGATTCTGCTAATTCAGGTACCTTAATTTCCGCCATTTTTTCATTTCCCCCTTAGTTTTTGCGAGTCAAGCTATCAGATACAATACGTTCCTGTTCTTTTTTATGAACTGTCGGATCTCCCTCTGCAGGGCTGGATCGTCTTCTTCGTCCAATATATTGAACGCTTACTCCCTCTGGTGCAATCTCTGTCAAATACGGGCTGATATAACCCCAAGCCCCCATGTTCTGCGGCTCTTCCTGCACCCAAACGATTTCTTTCAGGTTCGGAAGTTTTGCAAATAATTCTTTGACTCCTTTTGCCGGGAATGGATACAGCTGTTCGATTCTCGCAATGTGAAGCCACTCTTTACCGTCTTCTAACTTATTAAAATGATCGCTAATGTCTATAGACACTTTACCGCTGGATAATACAAGTCTGGTTACTTTTTCATAGTCATGAGAAAGTCCCGACTGTTCATAAACAGGCTGGAAGCGGCTTTCGCTGAGCTCCTGCACTTCCGACACCGTATTTGGGTTGCGAAGAAGGCTCTTCGGCGTCATAATGACGAGCGGTCTGATTTCTTCACGAAGCAGCATTTTAGCCTGTCTTCTTAAAATATGGAAATACTGTGCCGCGCTTGTCAGGTTGGCAACCGTCCAGTTGTTTTCCGCTGCAAGCTGCAAGAATCGCTCGATTCTTCCGCTTGAGTGCTCAGGCCCCTGTCCCTCGTAACCGTGCGGGAGCAACATGACTAATCCGGATTTTTGGCCCCATTTCGCGCGTCCGGCAGAAATAAATTGGTCAAAATACACTTGAGCAGCGTTGGCAAAATCTCCGTACTGTGCTTCCCACAAAACAAGCGTTTCCGGTGAATGCACGTTATAGCCGTATTCAAAACCGAGAACCGATCCTTCAGACAGCGGGCTGTTATGAACAGCAAATGATGTGCTGCAGTCAGATAAGTGATGAAGCGGCACAAATTCTTTGCCCGTCTCACTGTCATGAAGCACAAGGTTTCTTTGGGCGAACGTTCCGCGCTCGGAATCCTGTCCTGTTAAACGAATCGGTGTTCCGTCTTTCAAAATTGAAGCAAACGCGAGTGATTCTGCCAAAGACCATTCCACTTTTCTGTCATCATCGAACGCCTTGGCGCGTCTTTCTAAAATGCGCTTTAGCTTGCCGAAAACATTAAATGACTCCGGCCAGTTGATCAATTCGCCATTCAGCTTGCGGAGCACATCAAAATCAATCGAAGTGTCCACATCTGGGAAACCGTTTGATACAGGCTCTGGAAGTTCAATTTCACAAGCAGTGTGTTCCTTTTTAGACGGAACTTTCTGATATGCATCCTCAATGCGCTTCGTTACCGATTTTTCGATGTTTTGAACGACTTCCTCGGTAAGCACGCCTTCTTTTACCAGCTTTTCAGCGAAAATTTGTTTGACGGTCGGATGCTTTCTGACAGCATCATACAGCATTGGCTGAGTGGTTGACGGTTCATCCATTTCGTTGTGTCCATAGCGTCTATACCCGATCAAATCAATCAGAAAATCCTTGTTGAATGTTTTTCGGTATTCGACCGCAAACTTAACAGCTGAGAGACAAGCTTCAGGATCGTCCGCATTCACGTGAACAATCGGAATTTCATAACCCTTGGCCAGGTCACTGGCATATTTTGTCGATCTGGATTCAGCGCTTTCTGTTGTGAATCCGATCATGTTATTGGCGATAATATGAATCGCACCGCCTACTTGATACCCTTTTAAAGAGCTTAAATTCAATGTTTCAGCTACAATTCCTTCCCCAGGGAATGCAGCGTCTCCATGGATTAAAATGGCCAGCGATTTTGTTTCATCTTGTACCGGGTATCCGCTTTGTGTTCGCGTTTCCTGTGCTGCTCTTGTGCTGCCTTCAACAATCGGATTGATAAATTCCAAGTGGCTAGGGTTGTTCGCTAACGTAATGCGCGCTGATTTTGTTTCAGCGTCTTGAAGCTCCCGATTCGCCCCCAAATGGTATTTGACATCCCCTGTCCATCCGTAGCTGATTCCAATTGATCCCTCAGACGGGACAAGATCTTTATTCGGCGCATGCTGGAATTCAGAGAAGATGATTTCATACGGTTTGCCGAGCACATGTGCCAAGACATTCAGGCGTCCCCTGTGCGCCATCCCGATGTTGACACTTGTCGTGCCTGATTTGACAGATTGTGCAATAATGTCATCAAGCACTGGAACAAGAGCGTCCAGACCCTCAATGGAAAAGCGCTTCTGCCCGACGAATGTGCGGTGTAAAAACTGCTCAAAGCCCTCTACTTCTGTCAATCTTTCCAGCACAGCTGACAGCTTTTCAGCTGAGTTCTTCTGGAACAGCTCGCCAGATTCAATCTTTCTTGTCAGCCACTCGCGCTCTTTGAAGTCATGCACATGGTCAAATTCAAAAGAGATGGTTCTTTTATACGTATTTCGTAAATACTGAATGGCTTCTAAACCGTTCGTAATGTTTTTAGGAGCGTCTTTGCAGATGACAGACGCAGGTATTGCTTTTATTTCCTCTTCTGTTAGCCCGTAATCGGATAATGGAAAAAGTTCACTCTTTTTCTCATCCTTTCTGAGCGGATTGACGGAAGCGTTCAAATGGCCATAGGTTCGGATATCTTCTGCAAGTCTGACTGCGGATGCGATCTTTTGAATCAGATCGGCTGTAACACGTCCCTTTTCTTTTGTTCCCGAGGCCTCTTTTATATCGCTTGGCGGAGCACCGAGCTCGTCGAACATTTCCTTCAAATCCGGGTCAATGCTGTTCGGATCCTGGGTATACTGATCGTAAAGCTCCAGCGCATAGCCGAGGTTCGGACCGTAAAAATCTTCCCAATTCATTCGTTGTTTCATACTATTTTGAAACATTTGAATATTACCCCCAACTTAAATAATCAAGTGATTGATTCACTATCTTGAAATAACTTTCGAACGCTGTGTCCAAAATTATGTAATAAAAACGCTTCCAACGATATTTTACCACTGTTTGCAATTTGATTCTACCTTGATTGTTCACAAAATAGTAAAAAACCTTTATAAAAAACAAAAAATTTAATCATTCGAAAAAACAAACGCCAAAAAGCATAGGATTAAGGGCTATCCTATGCTTTTATGAAGCAGTTTTTTCAGCAGCGGATACAAAACATCCGGTAGCTGATCAACATCCGGGACAAATATACTGAATTTTCCGTACATATCCTGGATCGTCTTCATTTGCGATTCTTCTATTTCTGAGTTGGAGAGAAAAACATTTATCACTTCTATTCCTCTTTTTCGGGCTTCGATAACCGCCTCACTTGTATCGACGATCCCATTTTGTTCGTAGCCAAATGCGGCCGGCTCTCCATCTGAGAAAACAATTAAGAACTTTTGCGCCTCGCTGCGATGCAGCATTTTTTTCGTCATCTGCCTAATTGCGTACCCGTCACGGTTATCTTCTTCTGGCTCAAGCTGCATAATGGCCGGTCCAGACTCTTGTCTTAATGATGATTGGAAGGGAATAACCGTATTGAAATAGTTTGGCTGGCTTGTTTCGGTTGCATCATTTGTGTCCTCCCAGAACCCGACAATCTGATGCGGAACCGCTACCGATTTCAACGCTTCGTGAAACAGCACGATTCCTCGTTTTGTTTCGTCCATTTTGTCGAACATGCTGGCTGAACAATCGACCAGCAATGTAAAAACTGCGTCGATTTCTGAAGATGGTTCTTGCTTTTTGTAGAACAGGCGCGGATTTCGCTCAGTGAAGTAACGAAGAAGCTTATTATTCAGTCTCCCGGCATGAAGATCTGTTCTCGGCAATGTTTTTTTATGTTCAAGCGTTTTTTGAATCATTTGTTTTAAACGCTTTTGATACGATTCAATCGTTTTTGCCTGCTGTTTATAAGAAAGCTCTTCTTCACTGGTTGCCGGCTGCGGTTCTTTATAAATTGGAAATGCATATTTATTTTCTTTGCCGTCAGCCATACCCGCTCCGTTCGGCTGGTCTTTTTGAGACTCCAGCGCTTCCAGCTTGGAATAGTCTTTCCGTTTCGTTTGTCTGGCTGATCCTTGAACAGAGCCAAGGGCCTGATCTCCATCGTCGCCTTCCCTTGAAGCATCTTTTCCTAAATCTGATTTTGCGCCGTGTTCAATATCAAATTGAAGGAAGCTTTTAGACGGTGCTTCTGTTTCCCGGTGCCATGTCGGCATTTCTTCTTCATGGATATCCTCATCACCGTCTGATTTTTTTGGAAGCGTGATGTCATCACTCAGCTTCGGCGCTTTTTTCTCTTCTTCAAATAACGGCTGTTCTGCAGCTTTTGCGTAGTCAAGCTCAGGCAAAAAGAAGTAGGTGTTCAACATGTCTTTATCGAGCACCTCTTCAAGCCCATCCATGAGGTCCTCCACAATTTTCAGAACCTGCCGTGTCGAATCTGCTTCATACACACGCAAGAGCTGCTGCTCAATAAACGGGCGCATCAGATCGATATCTTCACGCATGGACGGAAGGGTCTCAAGCGGCGATTCCGCTGTGAGCTTGACATAGATCGCGCAAAAGAGCGCATCGGTAAAAATGCTTCGTTCCAAATTTAAGGTCAGCTGGGTTGAGAAATGTTTTCTGTACATGTCTTTTCGCTTCGCAAATACATGTTTCGTACCCGGGCGCTCACGTTTGATGCATTCTTCGATCCTAATGTCTTCAAGCAGCATAAAGAGCTGCTTGGCAAAACTTTTAAATGTAAGATGGCGATGGATATCATTCAAAAAGTTCGCAAACTCATGCAACGAGCTATATCTTGTTCCGACTGAACGCAGGTAGACGTCGCTTTTCAGACCCGCTTCCATGTCTTCAGCTGCCCTGTCTTTCCAAAAGTGGCTCATATAGATTTTCTTTTCGAATGGATTGTAATAGGACTGAACGCCATACTCCACTTCTACCGCTTCACTCTTGGTGAGTGTTTTGGCCAAATCAGTCAGCATCATAAATAAAAATGAATCAATCGTGCTGTCGTTAAACTTGATAAATTTCATCGCAGCCCCCTCATTCAAACAGAGTTTCTGCAATATTTCGGACAGCCGCTTTTTCCCGATCATCATCAAGCTTTTCGACAATTCCCCGCTCAATGGCACGACGCGGCGGAATATAAGCAGCTAAATCACATGTATCGATTAAAGCTCTGATGGATGCCGCTTCTTCAGACACCTGTCCGTTATTGGCCTGAACGATCAAGTCAGAGGAAAGCGTGATAAATCTGTCAATCAATTTCTCGTCTTTCAAGGCTGACTGAGACATGAGCACTTGTTTCAGCAGCTCGCCTTTAATATAAGGCACATCAATGATGACAAAACGGTTTTTCAACGCTTCATTCAGAGGAACAGTTCCGACATAGCCTTCATTGATGGCTGCAATGACTCCGAAACCGCTTTTAGCCCGTATGACCTCGCCTGTAAACGGATTTGTCATCATTTTTCTGTAATCTAATACACCGTTTAAAATAGGCAGTGTTTCCGGCTTCGCCATATTGATTTCATCTATATAAAGAAAATGGCCTTCCTTCATTGCCTTTGTAACAGGTCCTGAAACAAACTCGATTGTGGCCTGGCCAGATTGATTTTCAATCGTTTTATAACCGACCAATGCCTCAGCGTCCAAGTCGACTGAACAGTTGACGCTGTGCATCGGTTTATGAAAATAGCTGGACAATGTTTCTGCCAACTTTGTTTTTCCTGAACCTGTAGGCCCTTTCAGCAGGACATTTTTCCCCATGGCTAATGCAATAATGGCGTCAAATAAAATGGCTTCATCCTCCGCCTCATAGCCTGATGTTCCTATAAGCGATTGAAACTCTGGGGAAATAGGCTGCTCTTTATATGATAAAAGCTTTTGTTGTATATCTTCCGGCAATGTTAAGTGCTGTAGTTGAGTTGTCATAGACAGATTCCCTTTCCTATTCATATTCCATTAACGAGTATACTAAAAAAGCCCCTGTATGCTCAATACAAAAGGGCTTGGATGATATTACTGCTTCTCGTTATTTCCCAAAAGGGCTCCGCAGACAATACGCGCACCGGAATTGCCGCTTGGGTTTGTCAGATAATCGTCCGCTTGTTCATGAATAATAAATGCACTTCCGTCCTCGTCGAGAATATTTAGTTTACTTCCTTTTTTCAGTGAAGTGTCAGGCGCATTCATAATGACATCTACCTTTCCATCAGCACCGACTTCAAGGTTCGGCAGATCTCCGGCATGATGCCCCATCGGATTGTTGAAGCCGTGTTCTTTGTTCAATGGATTAAAGGGACCGCCCGCTGATTCAAAATCCGGCCTGACACAAGAACCTTTCTCATAAATATGAAAACCGAGAGAAGCACCTGGACGCAGGCTGTTTGCGGAAATATGAATATCGAGGCCTTCATCATCTGATTCTTTGATCTCTATAAAACCGACTGCTTTCCCTTCACGATTGACCAGCTGGACATGATGACCAAACGCTGACGTTTCAACCACTTTTTTTTCCGGCACCCGGTTAGGAGGGTCTGGAGGTTTTTTTTGTCCGCATCCGGCAACTCCCAGTGCCGTCAGCATCATCAACAGCAAGAGACGGTGCATACTGTCTCCCCCTTGTTTTTTCTAACAGTGTGGTCAATCATTGTCTGGTATAAACAAAAAAGCCTATAAAAGGCTTTTTGTCATACTCATTTTTAAAAATAACTTCTTGCGCCCAAGTACCGCTGTTTCCAATACGAATTGCTGAGATTGGAAATGTCGACGCCCGATGAGCTTGCATGAATAAAATCACCGCCGCCTAGATAAATCCCCATATGAGACGGGCCGGATTTATATGTGGTAAAGAAGACAAAGTCTCCTACTGACGGCTGGCTGACTTTCTGCATGACATTCCAATATCCTGCCGTACTCAATCTTGATATAGATGATACATTATTAATGAGGTAATAAATGAAGCCGCTGCAATCAAAACCGGCAGGCGTGTTTCCGCCCCATCGGTAAGGGACACCGACATATTTTTTCGCTTCCGTTATCATTCTGTCAATCTTCGAGCCTATTTGAATGTTTGACCCTGAGTTATCTTTTGGCTTTGTTGGCTTTGTCGGATTTGAAGGATTAGATTTTGATGCTCCCGAAATAGTCAGAACCTGCCCGATTTGCAGCACATCCGATGATAAATTGTTTTTATCACGGATGCTTTGGACAGTGACTCCGAGCCGATTTGCAATTTTCCACAGCGAATCGCCTGCTTTTACCTTGTACGTCGTTGTTTTTGAGGGATTGGAGTTTGGCGGCTTTTTGGAACCGCTGTTTCCGTTCTTAGGTGAACTGCTTCCTTTTATTTTGAGCACCTGTTTAGGATAAAGTGTATCTGATGTTAAGCCATTTAAGGTTTTTAATTCGGCTACAGTCATATTTAAGCTGTTTGCGATTTTCCACAGTGAGTCACCAAGCTTGACCGTATATGTACTATTTGAAGAACCTGAAGAATTGGAACCGCTGTTTTTCTTTGATCCATTTGATCCGCTTGAACTGCTTGTCCCTTTGATCTTAAGCTTTTGCCCCGGACGAATCAGGTCACTGCTCAGGCTGTTTAAGCTTTTAAGCTCAGAAACACTCATTTTATGATTTTTAGCAATCATCCATAGGGAATCACCATATGCAACTGTGTATGTTGATGTTTTGCTTGAATTAGATGGGGATGTCGTGCTTTTTTTGCTGCTTTCAGGAACCTTAAGGCTTTGTCCGACATAAAGCACCGTTGATTTCAATTTGTTTTCGGATTTCAGAGCTGATATTGTCGTATCATACTGGCGGGAAAGTTTCCAAAGAGAGTCACCGCTTTTTACTTTTATCGTTTTTGCTTCCACGGGTGCTGCGGCCATCGACGACCCAACAACTGCAGAAACAGCCAAGCCGGCTACAATCTTCTTTTTCATTCATTCAACCTCCTAAACTGTTTTTTTGCAAAAACAGCTAGTATTTTGTTTCCAAAAATGGCACACAACTGTTTTATCGTCAATTTTTCAGCAAGTTAAACCCTTTTCAAACATTTGGCGCAGCATTTTCAGCATCGTTCGACCTTTAAACCTTCAAATAAACATCTAACATTTTACATAAGCACGATATGTTTTTCGAAAGTCTAAGGAACTATTTAAGCGAGGGTAAAAATGATGGTTTTCTATTGATGAACGAAGCAGTTTCTCCTCCTTTCTTGTCTATTTTTCTAATCAATTCTCTATCGGCGTGTCAAATCCCTCTTATGAAATGGCAAAAAGCCTGTTCTTTCGATAAGAACAGGCTTTTACACTATGCATTTGCTGATTGAGTTTTTTGTTTTACAGCTTCAAGAATGCTATCGGCCGCTTTTTTAGAGCCGCCTGCCGCTTTCAGTGATTGTCCAATTTCTTTTGCCTTTTCAGCATACGAACGATTATTCATTACTTCTTGTATCGTCTCTTTCAGCAGGCTTTCAGATAATTCTTCTTTTTTTAACACTTTTCCTGCACCGACTTTTTCCACCTGATCTGCGACAACAAATTGGTCGCCTCCCATCGGAATGACAACGAGCGGGGTTTCAAAATACAAACCTTCACTTGTGCTGTTCATTCCGCCGTGGGTCACAAATAAGCTGGCTCTTTTCAAGATCTCAAGCTGAGGGACATACGGGCGTACAATGAAATTCTCCGGAATGTCGTTTAACTCACTTGTTTTAATATGCTTGCCGATGGAAAGCACAACTTTACCGTCAAAATCCTTACACACTTCAAGGCATTGATTAAAAAACTGCTTTTGATTATTAAAAATGGTTCCCATTGAAATAAACAGCACGTTTTCATTGTCAATCTGATCAAATGGGAAATCATTGTTTCCGGCTCTTTCTGTAATGGAAGGACCGACAAATACATATCGCTCGCCAAATTGCTCAGCCAGTGGCTGAAATCCCCTTGATGTAAAGACGATTGTCAAGTCACCATCAGCTAAAAAAACATCAAATGGCTTCTTGATCTCTGCTTGAAAATCAGCATTTAACGTTTCTGCAAGCTGCTGGTATGATTCATAATGAGGCGAATCTTCAAGTGATCCTTTCATGTACGCTCCCATCATTTCCTTCGCAAATTCCTCATTCATCGCAAAGGTTGTACACAATGAAAATCTTGGCAGCTTCAGCAGGTTGGCGATGACTTTACCCGCGAGAAGATGGTGATCATATATGACATAATCATACGATTCATGTTTGACTTCCTCATAAATATGAGTCGCAATATCTTTACAGCTTTTCAAAAAAGCGCAGATCATTTCAGTAAAGTCTCTTTCTTCATCACCGGTTGCGTTTTTCCCGAAGTAATCTCCCCTGAAATCATGATACTCACGAAACTCTATATCAAGAGCTGTGATTTTTTCTTTATATTCCTTCACTGCGTAGTACGTAATGTTTTCTCCCCGAGATTTCAGCTCCTTCATCACACCGATAGAGGGATTAATATGCCCTTCACCGGGGAAACCGATCATTAATACATTTGCCATGCGGCAGCACCCTTCCTTTGAAAATTTATATAATATTTTATACGGTACTATAAATACATAAACAGGTAAAGTATTTCACTTTATTAATATTCATCATATATAACTTTTCTACCAGTTTATATTCCCTGTCTTCAAGACAAAAAGCATTCAGCTTGAAGCGAATGCTTTAATAAAGATACGAATTCAGTCATTTTGTCTCATGATAGGATTCTTAATCAGGCCCTTTTTATTATTTTTACGTTCTTGGTGAAATTAACGGATATAATACACCGTCTTTGGCAAACGACATCTTCCCTGTTTCCTCTGAAACCACGAGCACCAGTGCATCCGTATAGCCCGACATACCGAGAGCCGCCCGGTGCCGGGTTCCCAAATGGATATCCACTTCCTTCGTCGTCAGCGGGAGCACATTGGCTGCTGACACGAGTTTGTTTTCCCTCACTAATAAAGCGCCGTCATGAAGAGGGTTTCCGGGAAAAAAGATGCTTTCAATTAATGAAGAGCTGATCTCGGCGTGTAGGGAGGTGCCTTTTTGAATAAAACGTTCAACCGGGTCTGCTCTTTCAATCACAATTAAAGCTCCATGCTTATGTTCCGATAAGGCTTTAATCGCCTTGGCCAGCTCAATAAATGCCGGCGTAAATTCCTCAATGTATGATTGCAAATAAAAGGAGGATGCAATCCCCTGCATGTCCTGAAAAACGTGCCCCAAATCATCTAATTCACAAAGGAGACACTGGTCTTTTTCGTGAAGCGTTTTCAAGATTAGAGATGCATCACCTAATATTTGCTCTAAGTACACCTGTATTTTCCCCTTGAACACATTTTCTGATATCTGCTCATAGCGCATAGCCTTCATCTCCTGTTCAAATTTCCAACTTTTCACGAATGCTTATCTTATTGATGCACATTCTATTGGTAAAGGAGGGATGTAAAGAATGGAAATCGAAAGAATCATTCAGTATATTTGCACCTTTTTAGGCGTGATTTCGCTTTCTTTTATTTATGCCCAAATGTTTAGAAAAACGAAACCGACAAAAAAAGAATAGGCCCGGCGTTCATTGCTTTTTATACATAAAATGTTATAATTTCTCTCGTTATGAAAAAGAAACGGAGATCAATGTATGAAAGAAACTCAAAATGCCCGGGAAAAAATCAAACAGCTCTTGCACATTTTAATACCGATATTCATTACCCAGGCGGGGCTTTCTCTTATGACTTTTCTAGATACGGTGATGTCAGGGAAAGTCAGCCCCGCTGATTTAGCGGGTGTCGCGATTGGCTCAAGCCTTTGGACCCCTGTTTACACAGGACTTGCAGGTATATTAATGGCGGTCACCCCGATTGTCGCTCAGCTATTAGGCGCAGAGAAAAAACAGAAGATCCCCTTTACTGTTTTACAGGCTGTATACGTGGCCGCGCTACTTAGCATCGCCGTTTTATTGATTGGATATGCTGCAGTTGACCTTATTCTTGGCCGATTGAACCTTGATATTCACGTGCATCAGATTGCTAAACACTTTTTAGGCTTTTTATCACTGGGAATTTTCCCTTTATTTGTTTACACCGTGTTGAGATCATTCATCGACTCATTAGGAAAAACGAGAGTCACCATGATGATTACACTCAGTTCTCTTCCGATCAATTTTGTATTGAATTATGTATTTATCTTCGGGAAGTTCGGAATGCCGGCACTTGGGGGTGTCGGCGCGGGGCTGGCATCCGCTTTATCTTATTGGTGTATCTGCATCATCAGTTTTTTCATTATTCATAAAAACGCACCGTTTTCTGAATACGGGATTTTCCTTACCATGTATAAGTTCTCTTGGAAAGCATGCAAAAATTTGCTCAAAATCGGGCTGCCTATTGGGTTCGCCGTGTTTTTTGAAACGAGCATTTTCGCAGCTGTCACGCTTCTAATGAGCCATTTTCATACAGTGACCATCGCGTCCCACCAGGCAGCCATGAATTTTGCGTCTCTTTTATATATGCTGCCGCTCAGCGTGTCCATGGCTCTAACAATTGTTGTCGGGTTTGAAGCGGGTGCAGCCCGTTTTAAGGATGCACGCTCATATAGCTTAATCGGCATCATGATGGCGATCGGCTTTTCTTTGTTCACTGCTGCCTGTATCCTTTTATTCAGAGAGCAAATTGCGGGCATGTACACTTCTGACCCCGATGTGCTCCGGCTGACACAGCACTTTTTAATTTATGCGCTATTTTTTCAGCTTTCCGATGCTGTTGCCGCACCGATCCAGGGAGCACTCAGAGGGTACAAAGATGTGAACTATACGCTTGCGGCCGCTTTTGTCTCTTACTGGGTCATTGGCCTTCCGGTCGGTTATATGGTCGGTACGTTTACAAGTCTCGGTGCATTCGGCTATTGGATTGGATTAATAGCAGGACTCGCCGCCGGAGCAGTTGGGCTGTTTTTCAGGCTGGCAAAACTGCAAAAACGTTATTCGCAAAAACAACACATTTAAAAGAGGTGATCAATCATGGCAAAAAACAAAAAATTATTCGAGTATCTTTCCCAGCATGCGGAAACCATCAGTTCAACGTGGTATGAAACAATCGAGGAGACTGACCCCAATTCCATTTATGCCTCAACAGACCCTGTTGTCATTCACAATTTAAAGAGCCAGAATCTTGCCTTTAACTATAAAATAAACCGTATTTTTATAGATGATGAGGACGTATACTTGCCTATACTGAAAGAATGGGCTTTTGAAGTCACACAGGATCAAGAGCATTTAAAAACTCCTATCCACTATATTATTCGGGAGTTTGTCAGAGTGAGAGATTTATATGTTTCCTATGTGAAAGAATTTGTCCATCTCAATCAGGATACTGTGAAAAACGAAGAAGCCGAAGACCTGTATCACGCCCTTATAAAAGCGTTTGATCTTGTGATTCATATTTTTATAGAAGAAATGTACAAAAACACAAGCCTTCAGCTTCAGGCCCAAAAAGATATGATTACTGAATTGAGCGCTCCGGTCATCGTGCTGTTTCACAGCGTCGGACTGCTGCCTTTAATCGGAGATATTGATACAGTCCGCGCCAAGCTGATTATGGAAAACACACTGCATCAATGTGCGAAAAAAAAGGTGACACAACTGTATATTGATTTGTCAGGAGTAGCTGTGATTGATACGATGGTTGCCCATCAGCTGTTCAGTCTGATTGAGGCGCTTCGTTTAATCGGTGTTTCTTCAACTTTGTCTGGAATCCGTCCGGAAATCGCGCAAACAGCGGTTCAGCTAGGTTTGTCTTTCGAAGGTATTTCCTTGAGATCCACTCTCGCTTCAGCAATTGCATCGGACTTAAAATTAAAAAAGGTATAAGGCTTAAGGCCTTATACCTTTTTGATTAATCATTCCATTGATACGTCCAATATATTTCTTCTTCAAACCATGTTGCCATAACAGGTTCATTATTTTTCAATTTCTCTTCAAGCTCTCTGAGCATGCCTTCTGTTTGTGTGCGGTGAGCTCTTAACGCATTCATTTTAATATCAGCTACTTCTTTGATATCAAGTACGACATCAGCTTCGCCGAGAACCTCTTCTCTGTTGCGGGTAATGGCCATGCAGAGCGTGCGCGGACGGTCTTCTTTCTTTTTGCGATATAATGCACGGATAACCGCTTCCCCGCATGCATCATGGTCAGGGTGCACACCGTGTCCGGGATAAAATGTGACAATTAAACTTGGTTTTACATCATCTATGATCTCTTCCATGATATCAGCTAAATACTCATCATCTTCAAATTCGAGCGTTTTGTCACGGAGTCCAAGCATACGAAGGTCATTGATATCCATTTCTTTGCAAGCGTTGATGAGCTCTTGTTTTCTTAGCAGCGGCAACGTTTCACGATTCGCGAAAAATGGATCGCCCATATTTCTGCCCATTTCACCTAAAGTGGCGCAGGCATACGTAACGGGAATGTCTTTTTTTCTGTTTAAGGCAATTAGACCTGCCACTCCATATGATTCATCATCAGGGTGAGGCAGGATTACTAGTACATGTTCTTTCATTATTATTCACCCTTTTCTTTAAACTGTGAACGGTTTTTCGCTGATTTGCAGAGAAATAGCCAGTTTACCGCCCGGCAGGTGTCCCGCCATTAATAAACGGTTTTCTTCATCTACCGTGTATTCAGTCAAGCCTTCAGCATAAATCCAGCCTTCTTCTGTTTTCAAGCCAACGCGGTAAGGCCCGTTGCCTTTGATTTTTGCCTGATGATAAGTGACTTTTGCATTGCGGATATACGCAACAACCGTCATGTTCTTTTCATTTAAGTGCGCTGAATAAGAACCTGTGGTGGTTTCTAAATGGATATATACAGGGCGGTCCGCATATCGTTCTAAAGATGCTTGCACATCTTCTTTTATGATCGCTTTCATGATTGCTCCCCTCTTTCTTCTTTTAAATACTCTGCACGTTCTGTATGTAATTTGACCAGCTGATATTTCACAGCCGGTTCGAGCTGTGAATTCACAATGCGCTGAATCGCGGCAAAATATTTTTCCAGCATCGGTTTTCGGAGTCTTGGATGTGTTCGTTTATCCAAGAGCTCAAGATCAATCGCCTCTGCTACCGCTTCTGCGTCATCATGTGCGAGAGATCGGTTATTCCAAAGTGAAGCATAGGCTTTCACTATCTCTTTATCATTGTCCATCGTCTTGCTCCTTTATGTCTTACATACATGAAATGATTATACATAATATATGCATCAGCTGAAAAGCCAAAGGCCTCAATGGCTTTTTGACGCCCGTTTCCACTTCACTTGTGAAAACGTAAACAAGATCAGCGCAGCCCATATACAGCTGAATGTAAAAGCCTTCGAGCTGGAAAATGGCTCATGGTAAACAAACAGCCCTATCAGAAGGGTAATGGTCGGCGCAATATATTGTAAGATACCGACTTGATACAGTGGCAGCCGTTTCGCTCCTTCCGCAAACAATAAGAGCGGCAAAGCCGTAAACACACCGGCCAAAAAGAGAAGCAGCCACGTCCCTCCGCTTTCTGCACCCGCTGGCTGAACATGTCCGCTGAAGAACAGTAAATACCCCAATGCAATCGGCATAATCATGAATGTTTCCAGCGTTAAGCCGATGGCACTCGGCAGGCTTGTTCTTTTTTTGCTTAACCCGTACAGCCCAAAGCTGAATGCGAGCAGAAGCGCAACATAAGGAATGGAGCCGTATTGGAACGCCGAGATGATGACACCGGCTGCCGCAATCGAAACGGCCACTAATTGCAGGCGATTCAGTTTTTCCTTTAAAAATAAAATCCCAAGGAGCACTGATACAAGCGGATTAATGTAATAGCCAAGACTAGCCTCAAGCAAAAAGCCATGGTTGACAGCCCATATGTATACAAACCAGTTGATCGAAATCAGGATAGAAGCAAGAAATAAAGAGAGGATCCCTCCGTTCTTTTTCAGAGAGCGCAGCTCCTGCCATCCTATTTTCCATTGCCGCAAGAAAAAAAGTACGATACACATAAAAACAAAAGACCATATAATACGATGAGCCAAAATATCAAGAGCCGGCAGCTGTTCGAGAAGCTTCCAATAGAGCGGAAACAGGCCCCACATGATAAAGGAAACGGCTGTGTAAATAACGCCTTTTTTTGTTTCTGAATATTGCATTTATATCCCTGCCTTTCTTTAGAGCATCTTATATTATATCACGTGAAAGATCTGGCGGGCATATACTATTTTGTCCGTGAAGAAAGGATGTGAAGACAATGTTTGAGTGGAACAAGTACTTTCCTTTCCACAATCAATTTTCTAAAGAAGCATTAAAAAAAGCTGATCCGAAAGAAGTTGAAACGTATGTCAATCGTGTGATGGAAAGTGTGTTCGGCAGTGATTATGCGGCTCAATTTCCTTTCCGCGATCCTCTCCCCCAAAAAGAACAGCCCGCCAAACCTGATGTCAAACCTGATATTGATATATTCGAAACAGCAGACCATGTGTTTGTAAAGGTGCCAATCAGCGAAGAATGGCTGGAACAAGTGAGAATCAAACACACATCTCACGAATTATGGTTGGAAAACTTCCCAAGAGCAGATCATCCGAAAAAAGTAAATCTTCCTTGTTTAGTCAAACGCAAAGGAACAAAAGCCGTCTATAAGGATGGCCTTCTGGAAGTCATGTTTCAAAAACAGCAAGACTACAATATGTCCGAGGTAGAAATCATCCGATAAAAAACGGCCTGCATCGATTGCAGGCCGTTTTTTATTAATAGAAGCCAGGATATCCCCCGTATGGCACGCCGGCACCAAAACCGTACGGTCCGCCTCCATATCCATAAGGGCCAGGAGGATAGGCATAGGGACGAGAATAGTTAAACAGCGCACTCCCGAGAAAACCGCCTAATAAACCGCCGACTAGAGGAGCGCCAAACAAAAAAGGACTACGCGCCGGATATCCGGCTGGACCTGGGATTCCGCGATAATACGAATGATGAGGGTACATGATTTTTTCCTCCTTTATGTCTGCCTATACGTAAAGTATTCAGCAAGGAAGAAAAACGATTGGGCTACGGACTGTCTATGATTGTTACATCACAAGCCCTGCCAATAACACACAGCCGAGTCCTGTAACCGAAAGAACTGTTGTAAGCAGCGTCCAGGTTTGAAATGTTTCTTTCATGCTCAAGCCGAAAAATTCCTTTACCATCCAAAATCCTGCATCATTTACATGACACGCAATGACACTGCCGGCTCCTGTTGCAAGCACCATTAACGCGGGGTTTACACTGCCAGCCTCCATAAGCGGAGCTGCCATTCCCGCTGTGGTAAGCGCAGCCACGGTAGCAGAGCCTAGACACAGACGCAGAACCGCGGCGATGGTCCATGCAACGAATAGCGGCGACATGTTTGTTTGGCGGAAAAAATCAGCGACATAATCGCCGACCCCGCCGTCAATCAGCACCTGTTTAAACGCTCCTCCCCCTCCTATGATAAGCAGCATTATCGCAATTTGCGAAATTGATTCTGAAATAGATCTGCTGATTTCCTGCATAGATATTTTACGGGCATATCCCATCGTATAGAGTGCAAGCAACAGCGAAATGAGCATTGCCGTTCCCGGAGTGCCGATAAATTCTATAATGTCTTTTCCTTTTGAATGTTCATTCAATAATAAAGAAAAAACTGTTGCCATTGCCATAAAGATAACCGGGAATAAAGACGTGACAGCACTGATCGCAAAGCCCGGTGTTTCATCCAGCTGAAATTCTTTCCTTGGTCCTAACCCCGATAGGTTTCCATGCTTTTGATACGCACCAGGAAACCGTTTCATCGCAAATTTATTAAATAAAGGCCCGGCAATCACAGTTGTCGGAACAGCGATGATGATTCCAAAAAGCAGCACCTGGCCAATATGGGCACCGTATGCAACTGAGATAGCAGTTGGAGCAGGATGCGGGGGCAAAAATCCGTGAGTAACATTTAAGGCGGCGGCCATCGGGATTCCCAGATACAGAAAAGGCATTTTTAATTCTTTAGCAATCGCGTAAACAATCGGTATCAACAGAACAAGACCGACTTCAAAAAATAGGGCAATCCCGATGATAAAAGAGGCAACCACAACCGCCGCCTGTATTCGTTTCCTCCCGAATTTGTCAATCAGCGTAATGGCGATCCGATAGCCGCCCCCAGCATCTGAGACAAGCCTCCCAAGCATCGCGCCAAGTCCAAACACTAAAGCTAAATGCCCCAGCTGCCCGCCAATTCCAGTCTCAATTGAAAGAACAATTTTATTGATATCCATTCCAAGTCCGATGGCTACTAAAAATGAAACGACAATCAGTGAGACAAAGGTATTTAATTTTACTTTAATAATGAGAAATAACAGAATCAGCACTCCGATAGCTACAATTAAAATCGGCATGGTACCCCTCCAAAAGTGTTTTATATGATTATCGCGACAATGTTTTGACGCTTTTCATGCCTAGATGATTAGAAAACGCTTTCATTAGTAACTAAAAACATATTGGTTATATGATTGTTACCTTTTGATCAACTATTATGTTCATACTAATCTCCTAATCAATGACTGTCAATCGTTTTTATGAGCTTGTCTCAATTACCTACCGCCTAACCCAATGATTTATTAGTTATATGTTGATTAACTTTTGGTTATATGTTATGTTTTTTAAAGTTGACTTATCTATCCATTGTCTGGAAGCAAATGAGACAATATGAGAACAGACGGATAACAACTTCACAAGAGGAGGAGTACACATGCCATTATTGCGTTTTGATGTAATTGAGGGCCGTGACGAAAAATCGCTGCAATTGTTATTAGATACTGCTCACCAAGCGATGGTTGAAGCGTTTGGTGTTCCGGAAAGAGACCGTTATCAAATTGTCCATCAGCATCCCGCAAACGAGCTTATAATCCAGGATACGGGATTAGGGTTTCAGAGAACCAAGGATCTGGTCATCATTAGCATGACAAGCAAAGCAAGAACCGAAAGCCAAAAGGAAAAATTGTATGCTCTGCTTGCTGAAAGGCTAGAAGAAAAATGCGGAATTTCCCCTGAAGACCTCATGGTATCTATTACTGAGAATGGTGACGCAGACTGGAGTTTCGGTCTCGGTGAGGCGCAATTTTTGAATGGAAAACTATAAGATTTCGTCTCTCCACAAAAAAAAGAAGAGAGCTCCAAAGAAGCTCTCTCTTTTTTCATAAATGCGGAAGTCATCAGTATAGAAGCATCCAGCAATACGAAAAACCTGGATTTCCTTTTATATCCTGTTTAAATGCCAATTGGAAGCTGACTGGGTTTTGGCCGAAAATATAAAATTTTGCTGATTTGCATAATAAGATACATCATAATCCCCATTTACAATAGGTTAGATGTTATAGCTTATTGATCATTTCCTATTTTATATATCCCCTTCATATGCACATGACACTTTTGCCAATCCGGAAATGTCAGTCTGACAAATATAAAAAGTCATGTAAACGGGTGTGAACCGTACTTACATGACTCACCATGGAAACAAGAGCGCTTTTTCAGACGCCGCTTTCCTTATTTCTCTTCTTCACACACTGTGTCACCAGGCTCGCAAAATTGATCGGCCCATGCCTGCATCTCTTGAAATACAGCTTGAAGTGCTGTTCCTTTTTCAGTCAGCGTGTAGATGACTTTGACCGGCGTCTCAGGGAGAACCTGCCGTTCGACAATCTCGTTTTGTTCAAGCTCCTTCAAGCGCTCTGCCAACATTTTTTGGCTGATCATCGGTATTGTTTCCGTTATCTCTTTAAACCGTTTCGGCCCATCCATTAGCACATGGATGATCAGACCGTTCCATCGTTTTCCCAGCAATGAGAATGCGGATTCCATTTTAGGGCACATCGTATTTCCCACAAGTCTTCATCCCTTCATCTATTGATTGACAAGTATTCAATGATCCATTACAATAATCTTTCAAGTTACATTTAGTAAGCTTCTAACTTTTCTATTATCATACCACGTTTATCCGAAGGAGGAAACACTATGACGAATACTCTGGATGTTTTAAAAGCACGTGCATCTGTAAAGGAATATGATACAAATGCCCCGATCTCTAAGGAGGAGCTGACTGAGCTATTAGACCTTGCCGCTAAAGCGCCTTCCGCTTGGAACCTTCAGCATTGGCATTTTACAGTATTCCACAGCGATGAATCAAAAGCGGAGCTTCTTCCTGTAGCGTATAATCAAAAACAAATCGTTGAATCTTCTGCTGTTGTTGCCATTTTAGGCGATTTAAAGGCAAATGAAAACGGTGAAGAAGTTTATGCTGAATTAGCAAGCCAAGGCTATATTACGGATGAAATCAAACAAACATTGCTCGGCCAAATCAACGGTGCTTACCAAAGCGAGCAATTCGCACGTGATTCCGCTTTCTTAAATGCTTCTTTAGCTGCTATGCAGCTTATGATTGCCGCAAAAGCAAAAGGTTATGACACTTGCGCAATTGGCGGATTTAACAAAGAGCAGTTCCAAAAGCAATTTGATATCAGTGAGCGCTATGTTCCGGTTATGCTTATTTCAATCGGCAAAGCAGTGAAGCCTGCCCATCAAAGCAACCGCCTGCCACTTTCAAAAGTATCAACTTGGCTGTAAGGATATGAAAAACCTTAGTCCGAAATCCGGACTAAGGTTTTTTTATACAATCGCCTCTTTGTACCATTCACGAGCCTGTTCAGCTTCATGCTGAGTCAGCTGATGGCCCCCGTCCTGCCAGTAAACGGAGGCTGATGCCCCGCTGTCACGTAAATAGCCGTAAAGCTCTTCTGATTCTTCCTTCGTGCAAAGAGGATCGTATTTCCCGGCACCGATAAAAACAGGGAGCCCCGCCATATCAGGCAGCTCGATACCCCGAATCGGAACCATTGGATGATGCAGAATAGCCCCTTTTAACACATCTTTATAATGAAAAAGCAGGCTTGCCGCAATGTTTGCGCCGTTTGAATAACCGACTGCAATCACTCGGCCGCGATTAAACTGGTGCGTTTCTGCAGCCTCGTCGATAAAATCTTTCAATTCTCTTGTCCGCACCACAAGATCCTTTTCATCAAAAACTCCTTCACTCAGACGTTTGAAAAATCGCGGCATTCCATTTTCAAGCACCGATCCTCTGACACCAAGCAAATGGGCATCAGGGTCTATAAACCGCCCCAATGAAAGCAGATCGTGTTCATTACCGCCCGTGCCATGCAACAGCAAAAGTACGTTGTCAGATGTTCCTTTTTCATAAATATGCTTCATTATAAATTCCCCCTTTTAAAGTTCAGGTAAAATGTCTGTAATTTGTTGTCTATGTTTCTCCAGCCATTCAGGCAGTTTTAAGGAAGTCCCTAGCTCAGCAAACGTTTCATCTGTCATAAAGCCTGGTTCATCTGTGGCAATTTCAAATAAGATACCGCCTTTCTCCCTGAAATAAACTGATGTAAAGTATTCCCTGTCGAGAATTTCTGACGAAGGCAGATGGTTTTCAGCAATAATCGGCAGCCATTTCGCCTGTTCCTTTTTCTTAGTCCGAAACGCTACATGGTGTACCGTACCATATCCTCCGACTCCTCTTTTTTCAGGATGTAAATGGACATCAATGACACCGCCGACGGCCGCTGAGGATGCCAGTCTGACAATCTGGTCTTCTTCGGCCACTTTGGTGTATCCAAAGCTTTCCGTTAACAATTGTATGGTCGCCTGCGGGTCGTAGGAATATAGCAGCACACCTTTCATTCCCGTAATTGCTTCATTTGTTGTGATCCCGTCAGGCGTCCACTCGCTTTTGCCGCTTTTCGCATCCTCCATGATCGCCAGCGGAAGGTCTTCTGTATCATCAAAAATAAGACCTTTTTCACCAAACAACGTTTTTTCCTCTAGGCTCAGCCCGCTTTTCTCAAGACGCTCCTTCCAAAAAGACAGGGAGCCTGAGGGAACTGAAAAGTACACCCGGCCCGCTTGGCCTTTTCCTACCGTTCCCTGTCCGCTTCCTTGGAACGGAAAAAAGGTCATTATTGTACCGGGATCTCCGTTTTGATTCCCAAAGTAAAAATGATACGTCCCGGGATCATCAAAGTTTACTGTTTTTTTAACAAGTCTGAGCCCAAGCACTTCTGTATAAAATCGCAAGTTTTCTTGCGGATCTCTGGCGAATGCTGTGACATGGTGCAATCCTTCTGTTTTCATTTTCTCACTCCTATTTATCTCGATTTCAAGATATTTATTATTTTAAACCTTTATTGAAAAGGATGCAAACCATGTGTTTTGTTTAAATAATTGAAAAAATCATTTTTTTCTAATAATTATCTTGTGATCTTTTCTAACAACTGCTATTATAGTGAGCATTATCATGTTTCAGGAGGAAAGTAAATGGTTAAAAAAGCACTTATTGTTATTCTCATTCTTTTGCCATTCGTTCAGCTCGCGCTTTTGCCGCTTGTGAATCGAATAGAACCGATTATGTTCGGCCTGCCGTTTTTCCACTTTTGGCTGCTGCTGTGGATTATTGTTACGCCGTTATGCTCGTTTGGCATTTATCAGATGCAAAAAAAAGATGGAGGACTTGAATAATGCAAGGGAATCTGACTGCACTTCTCATTACTTCTATTATTGTTTTAACCGTTGTCTGTATCGGCTTTCTCGCCGGAAGAGACAAATCCTCGCGCACTTCTGTGGAAGAATGGTCTGTCGGCGGCAGACGCTTCGGCGGTCTTCTCGTCTGGTTTTTAGTAGGCGCTGACCTTTATACGGCCTATACTTTCTTAGGGTTGACCAGTACTGCTTTTACAGGCGGAAGTGTTGCATTTTTCGCCATTCCTTATTCTGTGTTGGCCTACTTTATCGCCTACTTCTTCTTGCCGAAACTTTGGAAAGTTGCGAAAATTCATAAATTAACAACACTCGCGGATTATGCCCGGGAACGTTTTAACAGTAAGCTTTTGGCAAGCCTCGTTGCCATCGTTGGGGTACTCATGCTTATTCCGTACATATGCCTTCAGCTGAGCGGCATTCAAGACACGCTTCAGGTTGCCGGCACTGGCTATATTAACGTAAAATTCGTTGTGATCATTTCATTTATTCTTGTTGCTCTTTACACATTCTTCAGCGGGATTAAAGGGCCCACATATACAGCCATCATTAAGGACATTTTAGTATGGGTCATTATGCTGTTTATGGTGGTGTCCCTCCCTCTCATTCATTTTAACGGCTGGACGCCAATGATTGACACGTTAGTGAAGGAAGCGCCGCAAATGCTGACGATACCGGCAGAAGGGCCAAAAGGCATCCCTTGGTTTATCACAGCATCTATTGTTTCCGCTCTGGCACTTTTTATGTGGGCACACGCCGCTACAGGAGTTTTTACAGCGAAAAGCGCCGATGCAGTAAGAAAAAACAGCATGTTTTTGCCGTTTTACAATATTGTGTTAATTTTGGTCATTTTTCTTGGCTTTATCGCCTTTCTTGTCCTGCCGGAAGATACAAATCCAAGGCTGGCGCTGCTGCATTTGATTCAAACATCTTACGGCGGCGTGGCACAAGGTTTTGCATATGCCACTATCGCTCTCGCTTCATTAATACCTTGTTCCATTATGGCAATCGGCGCATCGAATTTATTCGCCAACAACCTATACCGGGATTTGATTCATCCGAATGTGTCGCAAAGCAAGCTGACCCTCGTCACACGTTCAATGGTGTTTGTTGTCATCGGTCTCGCGCTGCTGTTTGGAATGCTGTTCCCGACTGCCTTAGTGACACTCCAGCTATTAGGTGTATCCGGTATGGTGCAAATCTTTCCTGCGATTGCTGTCAGCCTGTTCTGGAAGCGTCAAACGAAAGAAGCGACAGTTATCGGATTATTAGTCGGCCTTGCGGTTACGTTTATTGTGTATACCACTCAATCAGCTCATGGCATTTATGAAGGATTCTGGGGATTGGCCGCCAACATGATCGCTGTGGTGATCCTGAATCCGCTGTTCGTTAAAAACGCGGGATCCAATCCTGTCATTGAAGGTTTATTTGGCAAAAAACAAGACGCTAATCCAAATCAAAAGGGTGCATAAAAAAACCATACGCGGCAGCCGCGTATGGTTTTTTTACATTTCTTTTTTCAGTGTTTCAATTGCCTTTTCCATTTGCGTATCATTATCAGACAGCTTCTTTTGAAGTTCTATTATTAATTTCGTTGTTGTATCGCCAGTCAGTATGCCTGTTTCATTCAGCTTCTCTTTTTTCTGGAACTGTTTGACGACAGATACAAAATCCTGGTCATACGTACTGTTAACCTTTACCTTGTAACCAAGTGCTTTGAGCATTTTCTGAGCCACTTTGACGTTTGTGCCTGTATCACCTGATTTGTACGTTTTATCTGCATCCAAATACGGCAGCTTCGCGTAATCAGGCAGCTCTGCTTTCACTTGAGGCTTGATGCCTTTTTTGTGAATCCATTCGCCGTCAGCAGTCAGCCATTTGGCAACTGTCAGTTTGACGGTAGAGCCATCATCATATTCTTTTGCCGTTTGTACTGTACCTTTGCCGAATGTCGTCTCGCCGATTAACGGTACGTTTGACGATTCATGAAGGGCAGCGGCCATAATTTCGGCTGCGCTTGCTGTACCGTCATTTACTAAAACGACGGTCGGCTTGGTCACTTTCCGTTCTTTTTCGGCCTTCATGACTTCTTTTGAACCGTTTTTGTATTCAACCTGCATGATGTTTTTCCCTTTATCAATGAACAGGTTGCTCATCGTAATCGCCTGTTCCATTAAGCCGCCCGGGTTGCCTCTCAAGTCTAAAATATAGCCTTTGGCGCCTTTTTTCTCTAAACTGTCAATCGCATCTGTCAGCTCTTTAGCTGTTGTTTCAGAGAAAGAAGTGATTTGAATTTCTCCGATGTTGTTGTCTTTCATCTCTGAATAGACAGTCTCTACAGGAATGGTATCGCGCTTAATGGAAAGATCGATATTCCCCACTCCCGCTCTGTTCAGTTCAAGCTTCACCTTTGTGCCCTTTTTGCCTCGGATTAAAGCGACGGCTTCATTTACATTCATGCCTTTTACGCTTTTTCCATTCACCTTAATGATTTGGTCTCTCGGTTTGATACCGGCTTTTTCAGCAGGTGAACCTTTAATTGGGGATACAATAAGGATTTCTCCGTCTTTCTCCTCTACTTGAGCTCCGATTCCTTCAAAAGATGCTGAAATCGTCTCGTCGAATGATTTCGCTTGCTCTTGATCCATATATGTAGAATACGGATCATCCAGTGATTGAATCATTCCTTTAATTGCTCCGTCTACTAATTTGTCATCATCTGTTTTTTGGTAATAATCACTTTTGATTTGCTCATACGCTTTATTTAATTTGTCGAACTTACTGTCTCCTGTGCTTGTTGATTTTTGGCCCAGGATACTGGAATTGCCCGTAATAAATAAAGTAAGCGCCGAAGCGACAACTGCAGTGATCAGCACAATAAAAAACAGTTTTAATTGCCGTTTCAATTAAACACCACCTTTTTCTTCTTACATTATTATCATAGACGAATTCTTATTCGTCAACTCGGAGCAGAAATGAAAGAGAAACGCCCTTCTTTTGCTTTTCATAAACCTATGTCTTTATACGACATATGATAAGGAAAAAGGAGGATTCGATATTGAGCCGATATTTAGAAATGCTGTCCTTATTCGGTGTCGCAGGGGCGCACCCAGGCGGGCTGGCTTTTTCAAAAGCGGTCTTGCAAAAGGCTGCGCCCTCCCCGGATCAGCCGATTCTTGATGCCGGATGCGGAACAGGGCAAACGGCGGCTTATTTAGGACATTTGCTGTATCCTGTATCAGTCATTGATAAAGATCCTATTATGCTTGAGAAAGCGAAAAAAAGATTTGCGAATGAAGGGCTTGCCATCCCTGCATATCAGGCGGAGCTGGAACATCTCCCGTTTTCTTCTGAGTCCTTTTCCTGTGTCCTGTCAGAATCGGTCCTCAGTTTTTCACGCCTGACATCCTCTCTTCAAGAAATTTCAAGAGTTTTAAAACCCGGCGGGATGCTGATTGGTATCGAAGCTGCTTTAAAAAAACCGATGCCCCCTGCAGAAAAGAAGCAAATGATGGATTTTTACGGATTTACTTGCTTACATGAAGAAAGCGAATGGCATAAACTCCTAAGGTCCTATGGCTTTCAAAAAACAGAAGCGATGACACTTCTTCCGGAAGACATGGAATTTGAACCAACCACAGAAATGGATTTATCGCAAACGATTGCCCCCATCTATTACGATACGCTTCAAACACATTATCAGCTCATGCAGTTATATAGTGAGTACATGGGTCATTGTATTTTTATCGCGTACAAGTAAAACGGCGTATCGCCCCCTGTTTTCGTCCAACCTTTTTTTCCTATCTATCATATGCTGATAGAAAGTCAGTATAGGAGGGAACAATATTGGAGAGATATTACCATCTTTGCCGAAACCATCAAGGTAAAGTCGTCAGAATTACAGAGAGAGGCGGAAGAGTTCACGTCGGCAGAATTACCCGTGTAACAAGAGACAGAGTTTATATTGCTCCGGTCGGCGGAGGGCCAAGAGGTTTCGGTTACGGATATTGGGGCGGTTATTGGGGATATGGAGCGGCTTACGGGATTTCCCTCGGTTTAATTACAGGGGTCGCTCTTGCTGGTTTATTCTTCTGGTAAGCATAGTACAAATGCTAGATTCACCAGACACAATGAAGCCCGCTTAACTATTGTAAGCGGGCTTTTCATTTTAAATTTTCTTCACTTTTTCAAAGTATTCTTCAAGCGTTAGATCATTATCTTGGATGACCTTTGCGGCTTTTTTGCCTACATAGCGCAGATGCCATGGCTCATATTCATATTTCGTGATATCTTCTTTATTTTTCGGATAGCGAATGATAAAGCCATATTTATAAGCATTGTCCTGCACCCATTTCCCGTCTGCCGTGCTTCCGAACGCTTCATTTAGCTCAAAGCCATTGCTCCGGCTCGAAATGTCCATCGCAAGGCCTGTTTGGTGCTCGCTTTCACCCGGGTAAGCGACCGCTTCCTTTGCCTTCTTTTCCCCTTTTAGGCTTACTTCATTGTCAAAAATGACTTTCTGTCTGTCATACGAACGGTACCCTGAGACAGCTGCCAGTTCATAGCCTTCCTTTTTGGCAGCATCGAACATTGTTTTTAATGCGTCGGCCGCTTCTTTTCTGATGTAACGTTTTTGAATCTTTTCTTCAAAAGAAAACTCTACATCAGGTATGACAAGATCGCTAGGTTCATAGTTTCCGGGCAGTGCATATTGTTTATTGACAAGCGCGAGTATATTTTCTGGATTTTGAATGGTTTCCAGACCATCGACTTTTTTAATATCATTGAAATACTGGCTTTCCAATGAAAACTCACTGTTTTGAGTGTTTGATTTTTTGCTGTCAGCTGTTTTTTGTTCTGTTTGCTTTGTTTCTGCTGTGGTTTTCGTATCCTTTTGAGCATCACCGTTCGACATGCTGCAGCCGGCTCCGACTATTGCCGTTACACTCAGAGCGGCAGCCAGTGAGAACCATTTACCGGACTTTTTCATATTACATTACCTTCCTTTTATCAATCGTTTCCGCATTCATAAAGAAGAGGCTGCCGGCACCCAGCACGCCTCTTGATATATTTTATTGTGATACGGAATGTAAAGCCACTTCTATCATATCATGAAATGTCGTTTGACGCTCTTCCGCTGTCGTTTCTTCTCCTGTTAATACGTGATCACTCACGGTGAGAATTGACAGAGCTTTTCTTCCGTGCTTCGCTGCTAATGTATACAATGCAGTTGTTTCCATTTCAACGCCAAGCACACCGTATTTTGCAAGTTTTTCAATTTGCGAGTCGTCGTTGTAGAACTGGTCAGCTGTAAATACGCTTCCTACAGTCACCGGCACACCTTTATCCTTTGCGGCATCATAGGCATTTTTTAAAAGCTCGAAATCTGCGCAAGGCGCAAAATCAATGCTTCCAAAAGCGACTCTGTTCATTTGTGAATCAGTTGAGGAGGTCATCGCCAAAATGACGTCTCGCACTTTGACATCTTTACGAATAGCGCCGCAAGAACCCACTCTTATTAGATTTTGCACATCGTAGCTTTGAATTAATTCATTCACATAAATTGAAATAGACGGAACGCCCATTCCCGTGCCTTGTACTGAGATTTTTTTACCTTTATATGTACCCGTAAATCCATACATGCCTCTGACTTCATTGTAGCATTCTACATTTTCAAGATACGTTTCTGCAATAAATTTTGCTCTGAGAGGATCTCCCGGCAAAAGCACTGTATCCGCAATTTGTCCTTTTTCAGCACCTATATGTACACTCATCTCATATCCTCCTGTAAATCTAAATTATCATCCAGCCCGTCCATTTTACAACGAATGTCATGATGAAACAAACTTCAGCATTGATTATAAAGGAATATGTCGAAAAAAGAAATGTTCGGGGATCTGTTAGGCACTTCCTCAGAAAAACGGATAATCGGGGTGTTAATTTGAAAACCTAACCGCAGGAAGGAGGGGTGGGACATGGGTAAAAAACATCGCAACCGGATCACCGGCCAAAAAAAGAACAATCATATACCTGAAAAAGATATCATTGCAGCTGAAGAAGCACACGGGAAAGAATATTCTGCTGCCAAACGCAAGCCTTAAAACTGCAGAAAACTGCGGGTTTCCGCAGTTTTCTTTTCATTATGTCGTTTGTACAATCAGACGATTGATTTTCCTCCAGCCGGCGGGAAGCAGTTGATAGTATGTTTTCCCTTTTCTGCCTTCATCAATCAGAATCACGTCCCCTGTGGCCATGAATCTTGCATCATAATCACTCGGAACAGTGTCGAATACATTAAACAAAGAGAATGCTCTTTTCAGCACGTCTTGATGATCGCTCCCGTTCAGTTCAGTTCGATAGACGGCTCTGTAGCCTTTTTTTTCGCCAAACCGGGGTGTCTGAAATATTGTCACGTCATAGGAACAAGACTTCTTTTTAAACACGGATAACATCATCAAGATCCCCTCCCTTTTATTTCTTTAACATATTGGCGTTTTTGCTGTGTTTTCCTCTCTCTATTTTTGTCGAAACCGCTTAATCTTTTCGTCAAAACCTTTTACTAGGAAAAACAGAAGCAAGCCGAGGCTAAAGCCTCCTAACACATCTGTCACAAAATGAACCCCCAGATACACTCTGCTTATGCCGACTAAAACAGTAATTACACCGGCTATAATATATACCATTTTTTTATGCTTGGACAAAAACGGGAGGTGTTTCACTAAAAAGTAAGCTATAACAGGATAGATACAAGCAGCATTCATGGAATGGCCGCTCGGAAAACTGAAGGATGATTCATGAACCAGCGGTGCATAATCAGGCCTCACTCTTTCGATCCATTCTTTTAAGACTTTGTTTAACAGCCGATCTGTGCCGAATACTAAGAGCATCAACAGGCCGTCCCATGTTTTTCTGTAGAAAAACAGGCCTGCTCCAATGATGACAATTAGAGGGAGCAGAAAAGAAGAAGCACCAAGATGCGTGATCCCCGTCATGACTTCATTAAGCCATGGCTGACGGATCAAAACAGCTGCCCTGCTTATTGCTTCATCTGCAGATTGAACAGTATTTGTATGAATGGCCGCAGCTAGAATGAGAAAGAAAAGAAACAAACTAACGGGCTTGTACAATTTAACCACCTCAATTTTCACAGAAGTCATAGAACATGAATAATAAAACCGGAGCTGACCACTCCGGTTTTAAGCCTCACTCATCTTCATCCAGCTCTTCATCTATCATACATTTTTCTATCAAATAATCAAAGGTAATATCAGCGATTTCAAACAGCTCATCCTCACTCGGTATGTAGCCCCGTCTTGCAAGCTCTCTGTAAAAAAATTCAGCGATTTCTTCCGTATCAATCACAAGATCTATTTCTTTCATCTCCGTACCGCCTCCTTTTTTATGTTTTATGAAAAAACAGGCTGAATTATACCCGGTGTTCTAAACAATTCTTTCAGTCATATATTGAATAAAAAACGAGCCATGGGAGGCTGACGCTATGATTGCTAAAATGATGGAAGCACTGGACGGAGAAAGATTTGATATCATAATGGAAAAAACGCTCAAAGGAATGACGCGTGTGATGATTTGGGGCTGTCTGCCATATTTTTTATATGTCTTGATCCGTATGTTCACAAACTAACTGAAATGCTCTTTTAAACTTTCCAAAACAAACATCATCATGTCTTTATATTCTTCATCCTGAAACATTTCGTACAGAATTTTGTAGTCATTATAAATATCCAGAAGCTCATCAACAATTGACACAGCAAGGATGTGAAGGGTATCTTGCTCTTCATC
Organism: Bacillus sp. FSL R5-0603; assembly: GCF_038050295.1. Lineage (NCBI taxonomy): Bacteria > Bacillati > Bacillota > Bacilli > Caryophanales > Bacillaceae > Bacillus > Bacillus sp. FSL R5-0603. The sequence goes on from NZ_JBBOYP010000001.1 coordinate 2,075,924, forward strand.
ATCGCCTTCAAACTGAAGAAGAGCAGACGATGCGATATCTTCGCCGATCTCATGGCCAGTTTCTCCGACATAATGGACAAACAACAGCTGATGCACAAACTGGTCCATTTCATATTTTCTAAGCACCAGCGTGAGATCCTCTTCCTCCGTTTCAAGCCACTCTCCATCCTTTAAACGGGTCAGCTCATAAATGATATCTTCCCAGCCATCTTCTAAATATCTCCAAATTTCTGTTCTATGGCCGATAATGCGAAAGAGTTCTTTTCCATAGTCTTTTACATAAACAACGTCCCCAATAAGGAATTCATACTCAATATCAAGCTTCTCCATGTCGACAATGACACCCTCATAATCTTTATAAAGCTGAATAGATGATTCAAAGTATAAAACTTCGTTATGATTGACTTCATAAAGATAGTGTTTATCAATTTGGTGTACTTTTGTGATGGTGCCGACTGTTCCATACATAATGACGACTACGATATCCCCTACTTGGAATTTCGGTTTATTTTGCTTCATGGTGTCTCCCCCTCGCCGCAACATTTCTCATACGCTATCGTATGCCGGGTGAAGCCAATTCGCATGGGCATGAAAACCAAAGGAAATATCCAATTATGGTATGGGGGACATAAAAAAATCCGCAGTGATCTGCGGATGAAACAGCTATTATCTGCCGTGCACTTCAGACTCGTATTGATCCCAAGCTTCATCAAACGTCGCCATCGTGTGAAGGTAATCAGCATTCAGCTCCAAATATGAACTGATTTCATGATAATCGGTAGATGTTTTTGGAAAGCTGTGATCCTCATACGCCTGATTGGCAAATTCACTGATGCTGTCCTTCGGCTTAGGGTGTCTGTATTTCAATAAATAGTGATAAAAGGATTTCATGGGTTTCCCCTCCTGGTGTCTGTCTTTTGTTGTTCTATTATACAGTTCAAGTGTAAATTTACAACAAAAGAATACTGAAACATGACTCAGGAGAAGTCAAAATAGTTGCGTTTCAAAATTCTTTCTGTCTCCATGAGCTGCTGATATGTCAGGCTTTCAGGCAGTTTTTTTGTTTGAATTAAAAGCAGCTGATCCTCAATCTCCTTAACCGTGTTTTCTTCTTGATAGGTCATACCGCAGGAAGAACATACCATGGCAGGGGTGTCTGTCAGTTCTATAGCCCTCGTTCCATCAGGGAGCTCCCAATACACCGTGTTCCTGCCGGGCACCGCTTCAAGCTCGCCGCACCATTCGCATGTTTTCATGAAGAATCCCCTCCGCATTCAGTCTCTTTCTGTTTTTTCTGCTGCGCCAAAAATTTCTTTTCTTTGAGCTGATCTCTTTTCTCACGCCGGTCTTTTAATGTTTCATGCTCCGGATTTGCGATGTATGCCTCTCTCCTTTTGATTCTGTCTACATTTTCAGGTGTAAACGAAACTTCTTTGTCAGCAAAAATGGCACTCAGCCCGATCGGCTCCTTTTTGTCAGCGGTTTCAGGGAAAACGGACTCAAAATAGGCGTCTGCCTGGTTGGGGATATAATTCTCTGGTTCCGGATATGACGTAATCACACCTTCAAAATTTCTTAAGATCACTTTGTCAGGACTTTGTGACAGGACATAGTTTGGCTGCAGGGCGATTTTACCGCCGCCGCCTGGTGCGTCAACGACAAAGGTAGGAACCGCATAGCCTGAGGTATGACCTCTCAGCCCTTCAATGATCTCCAAACCTTTGGAAACAGGAGCTCTGAAATGCCCGATTCCCTCTGACAGATCACATTGGTAAATATAATAAGGACGGACTCTGATTTTTACCAAGTCATGCATGAGCTTTTTCATAATTGGAACCGAATCATTAATACCTGCTAATACGACAGCCTGATTTCCGACCGGTACTCCCGCGTTCACCAGCTTTTCACATGCCTCAACTGATTCTTCTGTCATTTCGATGCTTGTGTTAAAATGGGTGTTCAGCCAGACCGGATGATATTTTTTCAATATCTCGCACAAATGATCGGTAATGCGCTGTGGAAAGACGACGGGCGCTCTTGTTCCGATTCTGATGACTTCCAGATGCGGAATGCTGCGCAGCTCTTTTAAAATATATTCTAAAATTTGGTCGTTGATGAGCAGCCCATCACCGCCTGAAATTAAACAATCGCGGATTTCGGGTGTTTCCCGGATATAAGCAATTGCAGCATCAAGCTGTTTTTTTGGGACTCCCATTCCGATTTGTCCGGAAAAGCGCCTTCTTGTGCAGTAGCGGCAGTACATGGAACATTGATTCGTGACAAGAAACAGCACACGGTCGGGATAGCGGTGTGTCAGACCGGGTACCGGTGAATCTTCATCCTCATGAAGCGGGTCTTCCAGATCGTATTTTGTTTTGTGCATTTCTTCAGAAAGCGGCACAGACTGCATGCGTACCGGGCATCTTGGATTGTCGGGGTCCATTAAAGAAGCATAGTAAGGTGTAATATTTAAGGGGATCGTTTTGGTAGAAATTCTGACGCCTTCCTCTTCATCCTCGGTCAGATTGATGACTTTCTTTAAATCATCTAACGTTCTTACAGTGTGTGTCAGCTGCCAAAGCCAATCGTTCCATTTCTCTTCCGGAACGTCCTTCCATAACTCGATCTCCTTCCAATGCCGTTTCGGTTTATACCATTTGTTTTTCAAACGAACTCCTCCTCGCGCATATTTTGACTTACAGTTGCTTGCACCAAATATTCATGTTTTCAAGGCCTTCGGCTATAAAGCAATTATTGATCAGCCTTCCGCCATACTGATAACCTGAATGGTACAACACAGCATTCATCCCAAAAGACGAAGCACGGGCGAGAGAAAAGACATGAAAGATATCCTTCCCAGCCATTTCTTTTTCTAACGCCTTGATTAAAAAGCTTGTTAACGAATGGCCGCGATATTCCGGCAGCACAGCGCAATCGGTTATTTCTGCATGCCCAAGCTCTGGATTGATTTCTGCGCTTGCTGCGCTGATCAGGCGGTCATGATCAAGCATGATATAAAACACCGTATTTGCATTCATCGTCTTTTCAATATAAGCGGGGTCAAATACCGGGGTTGGGTACGTGCGGAATACTTTTTTATACAGCATCGATAGCTGGTACATGTCGTTTGTTTCTGCTTTTCTCATCGTAAAAACGGGTGTACTGTCGTTGCGAAGACGGGGCGCTGTGCGATATATGGCTTCGATGATCTCCTGTTCCTCTGTATAAGAATTTGTTTGTCTTCGGCTTTCTGACAGATAACGTACCATGACACAAGCCGAATGGCCGAGATAATAGCCCTTTAGATAGCCCTCCGGCGCAAATAATTGTTTGGCAAGGATCAGCTCATCATGCTGCTTCGCATAGACAATGATTTTTTCTGCATTCTCTTCTTTTGCCGCTGCCACGATATCCGGCAGGGCCTTCTCAATGGCTCCGTCATAACGGACCACTCTGATTCGTTTATTAAAACCGTCATGGTCCAAAACTGCTGTGACACCGCTACTCTTTATTGACTTGAGCATCCGCATCCTCCCCATCTGTATGAAGCCCGCACCAATCCATGACAAAAAGTGCAATAATTTTAGCAGATTCTATCATGGCTTCAACCTCAATGTATTCATTGGCCTGATGAGCCGTTTTTGTTTCCCCCGGCCCGAAAACGATTACTGGTGTATCTCCTGCATGGTACAAAAGCCCTCCATCCGTTCCCCACGGGGAAGCCTCAATAATCGGCTCTGTCTGTTTCATTTTTTGATAGGCTGATTGCAGCACAGAAATTAAAGGGTGATCATCAGGTAAATCATTCGGCAGCCATTGAGCGCCAAACCATTCTACTTTTACGGGATGGCGTTTAAACCATTCGTCATGGTATTCTAAATCCTTCAGCCAGTTTTCCAATTCAAGTTTTACAGCTTCTGGTTTCTCATGGGGAGCAATTCCGCATCTCCCTTCTATGACGACACGGTCTGCAACTGAAGATGGCCAGGCACCGCCCGAGATGGTGCCGATATTCACCGGTACCGGTATTGGGATATTGTCATACAGCGGATCTGAAATTCTCGCATTGCGGACTTTCTCCAGCTCTTGTATCGCTGTAATAACGTGCATGCTTTTTTCAATCGCGCTTACCCCTTCATAGCGTGTGCCCCCATGTGCGGATAATCCCTTCACAGTGATCCGAAACCACATCGAACCCTGCTGCTTAATAAATAGTTTCATATTCGTCGGTTCAGGAATCAGTGCCCCGTCAGCACGATAGCCTCTCATGATGGCGGACAGTGTACCGGCGCCGCCGCACTCTTCATCTACAACACTCTGAAACAATACATCTCCCTTCAGTTTGACATCGCAGGCGTGCAGGGCTTCTAAAGCAAAAAGAAGGGCTGTATTGCCTCCCTTCATATCCGTTGAGCCGCGGCCGTATATTTTACCGTTTTCTTCGACAGCTTGATACGGTTCATACTTCCAATCCTTTACGCTTCCTTCAGGCACAACATCGATATGGCCGTTCAAAATCAGGGACCTGCCTCCGCCGGCTCCCGTTTTTTTAGCCACGATATTCGGGCTCTCATGAAAATCGGATCGGTTAGATTTAAAGTAGGGATGCTGTTTTAATTGCTTTATGCTTGGCTCCCATACATCAATGTCCATATGAAATTGCCGCAGCTTTTCAAGCACAACAGCTTGGGCGTTAAACTCTGACCCCAATGTGCTTTTTTCCCCAATCAGCCTTTTGAGAAGACGAATGGCTTTGGCCGAATGCTGATCAAGCCACTCGATTACTTTTCTTTCAATGTCTTGCATCCTCATTCCCCCTCTTAAGAAAAAGGCATATCTATTTTGATTTCAGCTTCTGTCAGCCTCGTCACCTCATCGATTGTCGAACCATTCATCAGCTCTTTTAAAATGAAGTGATGGCTATCGACCTCAAGAACCGCTTTTTCGGTAATAATCAAATCTACACAGCCTGCAGCAGTTAATGGCAGCGTACATCTTTCTGTTAATTTAGGCCTTCCCTTTTGATCTGTATGACTCATGACGACAACCACTTTTTTCGCTTTTTGGGCAAGCTCCATCGCCCCGCCCATACCAGGCACCTTTTTTCCCGGAACAAGCCAATTTGCCAAATCTCCTGATTGGCTCACCTGCAGGGCGCCTAAAATCGTAATGTCAATTTTGCCTTTTCTGATCATCGCAAAAGACATGGTTGTATCAAAATAAGACGCCCCTTTTACAGCGCGGACAGGATAGCCCGCTGCGTTGCATAAATGGGCATCCTCTTCTCCCTTTTCGGGACTTTCTCCAATGCCAAGGACACCGTTTTCCGCTTGAAACATGACCTGCATGTCAGGCTTCAAAAAGTTCGGTACCAAGGATGGGATACCGATACCGAGATTCACAATCATGCCCTGCTTAATTTCAGTAGCAGCCCGTTTTGCAATCTGTTCTCTTTCTGCTACTCCCAAGCCCATTTCCACTTCACTCCCTCGCTTCGTACAACTCCCTCAACAAAAACCCCTGGTGTGACAATCATTTCTTCAGAAATCTCCCCCATCGGAACGATACGCTCAGCTTCGGCAAAGGTTCTCCTGGCGGCCATTGCCATAAGCGGATTCATATTGCGCGCGGTTTTGTCATACGTTAGATTGCCGAATTCATCTGCAATGTAAGCATTGATAAAAGCAAAATCAGCGGTCAGCGCCTCTTCAATCAAGTATCGTTTTCCCGCCACTGTTACGATGTCCTTTTTTTCGCAAACCATTGGATTATCAATGCCCACATCGGTTAAAATACCGCCAAGTCCCGCTCCGCCAGCGCGAATCCGTTCCGCAAGCGTTCCCTGAGGTGAAAATTGAACCTCTAACGTCCCCTCTGTCATCTGTTTTCCGGCTACAGGATTGGAACCGATATGCGAGGCGATCAGGGTTTTGACCCGTTGATTAACAATAAGCGGGCCGATCCCTATATCCGGGAAACCGGCGTCATTGCAAATCACAGTTAAATCCGTTACACCGCTGTCCAATATCGCTTCAATCAATGAAGGAGGCGACCCGACTCCCCCAAAACCGCCTAACATCAGAACCGATCCATCCCGAACATCTGCAATTGCTGTGTCAATGCTGATTGCTTTTTGAAATGGCGCCATTTAATGTCAATCCTTTTTTAAGTTTTTTTCGACCGCTGCAACTGTTTCTGAAAAAATAGAGATAAGCTCTTCCATTTCACCGTCTGAAATGGTAAAAGGAGGAGCAATAATGACAGCATCTCCTTCTCCGCTGTCTATTCCAGCTTTGGAAGGATAAACAATCAGCCCGCGTTTTTTCGCCTCGCTGACAATAAGCTGGGTTACCGCCTGCTCTGGCGGAAACATTTTCTTCGTTTTTTGGTCTGTCACAAATTCAATGCCTAATAGCAGTCCTTTTCCGCGCACATCACCTATAATGCCGCTTTGAGATGCCGCCTCATCAAGCTTTTTCTTCAGCACAGCGCCCTTTTTTTCTGATTGTTTGATCAAGCCGTGCTTTAACACATATCGCAAAACTTCAAGAGCTGCTTTGGCTGAATAGGGATGTGCACTATATGTGTGACCGCTCATAATCACACCTGACCCTTGTTTTATCGTTTCAATAATAGAATCAGATACGACGGCAGCGGCAATAGGTGCATACCCCGCACCGAGTCCCTTCCCCAGTACAGCAATATCAGGTACGGTGTCCCAATGCTCTGTCGCGAGCATCCTTCCTGTTCTCCCAAGCCCTGTCATCACTTCATCTGCAATAAAAAGCACATCGTGTGTGCGGCATACCTCACTTAATCTCTCATAATATCCCGGAGGCGGAGTAATTGCTGCTCCTGCAGCACCAATAATAGGCTCAGCCACAAAGCCGGCGATGAATTGGCTTCCGATTCTTTTGATCATAGTGTCCAGTTCATCAGCTGCAGTCTGAACAAAGTCTTCTTCCGTCTCATAATTCAGCCGATAAATATGTGGAGCTGAGATAGCTGGATACCGCTCAATGAGATGGGTGAACCGGTATCTCCTTTCATAAAAACCAGACAATGAAAGCGCTCCCAAAGTTATTCCGTGGTAACTGCTCCATCGAGACAAAAAGATGGATTTTTGTGTTTGCTTTTTTTCCTGCCAATACTGAATGGCGATTTTCATAGCTGTTTCTATCGCTTCTGATCCGCTGTTGACAAAAAAAGACCAATTCACATCTCCGGGCAGCTCCTGTGCCAAGAGAGCGGCTAATTGCTCGGCGGGCTCACTCGTAAACTGTGAGCGGTAAGCAAAAGACACCTGATCAAGCTGTTCTTTCAGCTTCTCAGTCACATCACGAATTCCGTGGCCGATATTACATGTCACCGCACCTGACGAGCCGTCGAGATATTTTTTTCCGGTCTGATCATAAACATATGAACCCTTCGCATAACTGACAACCGGATAGGCCGAGCTAAGCTCTGGCTTAATCAAATAACTGCTCATGCTCCCACCTCAAAACCCCTTTTACCATATTGTATGAGTGTCCAAATGGCGGCATGACGTTCCCCGCAAAAACTTTTTCACATAAAAAGAGCCTTCCTAATAGGGAAGGCTCTTTTGGAATTTCAGCATCTAGCAAATAAAAGCGGCTCCAACAATAATTAATAAAATGAACAAGACAACAATTAACACAAATGTATTTGTCCCGCAGCCAAATCCGTAACCGTACCCAGAGTATCCATACATGCTGTTTTCATCCTTTCTTATCACGATATACGGCATTTTATGCGGGCCAAGTCCCAAATGGTTTGTGCAAACGCCTATTTCATGTAAGGAAATAATGAAATACAGTATGCACCCGCTCATATTTTTTAAACGTCAGCTTTTCGTAAAACTGAGTTGCACCGTCAGTGCTTGTAGCCACTAAGTAGGCTGCTTCCATTCCTAGTGATTTGGCGATGGACAGCATTTCTTTCACTAAGATACTGCCGTAGCCCTTCCTTTGAAACTGATCTAAAATTGCCACTTCTTCGATTTTAGCCGTTTTCTCTTGATGATCGATAAACAGCTCGCCGCACCCAATGGGAACTTTCTGTGCCTGGTCGTTGTAACAAACAACAAGAACGATTATACCTGCTTCATAGAAAGGATATTTTCTTTTTAATTTTTGTTCAGCGATTGCTTCTCCAATATAAATGGAATCGTAAATTTTCATAATAGAAGATCCGTCGCAAAGACTTTTTGCCGTCCCCCATGCGGTTAAAGGATGTCCCATCTGCCCCTTCCAGTCACTAAGCTTCATGTCATATAGTAGCTCATCCTCGACGACAAAACCGCTTTTTACAAGCGACTGCTTCAAACCGAGCGGAAAAACATGCTGCGGCGACGCTTTTAAATGGAGATAATTCGCATCAAGCAGCTTTGGTACGGAGGGTAAAAAGTTAAGTAACCGCTCCAATGGAAACGTATCATGGAGCTGAACAAAGTTATGAGAAAAAATTTGCGGAAGCTGCGGATCTCTGTATACGCTGTAATGATCAAACGATGCCGATTCAGACGTTAACAATATATATTGATGTTCCGTTTTTGAATAATGTCCTGTCATGAACGTCTCCTTTTTATGACCTATACCTTTACTCTGTTGCAATATTCAATTTCTTTATAATCTCATCGTACACCGGATAAAACGGCTTTCCAATTGGAAATTGCTGAATATTTCGGAAAGAAGCGGAGATTGGCTTCTGATGTAAAAAAAACTTCCTTGTTACTTGTTCACTAATCGGGTGAAAGACGCCGTTTAGAAACAAAAACGGCTCGCGTTCGATGAAAAACAGACGTCGGCCAGGCGGATTTTTGATCAATTCAGATCGTTTCCACGTAATCGGCGGCCCTTCCGGAAGCGTCTCCATCTCTTCTTTTCCAATTGTCACTATGTCTTTTCTTTGAAATTGATAAAATTGAAACGCATACTGGTCCACAATTCGCCTTTTTTTTCCGGCTTCGATATAAAATATTGCAGGATGGTCAGCTTCCTTTACTAAAATATAATTCGGAATGTTTAAAATTTTGCCAATCCTATATTGGAATAAATATGGGTCTGGAACAGCGACAGTCCGATTTAGATACAAAAAACCCCACTTTTCTCCAACAGGATGCCTTACACCCTGATCAAAAAAATACACATTTTGATCTGAACCTTTTACAAAAGAGCCGTCAATCAAATCGGCGGGCAGAAACCGATATGCATTTTGAAATGAATCGGGGGTTTTATAGGTTGTGTCTAATACTTCATTTATCGGCAGAAATGGGGTAAAGTTGTTGAGTCTCGCCCAAAAAATTGCGTCGCCATGATTCCAATGCTTCATATCATCATCCCAATATCCTCCAAATTTATGGTGGATGAGATTAAGTAACGAACGGCGATGCATAACGGAGCAGTGATCAACTTGAAAAGCGGCCTGATCAAGCACTGCATTGGCATTTCTGTAGAAATGTGAGATTTCCTCTCCCCTTTCGTTTACATGTACAACTTTTTGTTTTGAATAGACCGCCTGCGCTTCAGGCTTATGTGAAAACTCTTGCACCATACGGCTCAGCCGCTCAGGATGATAAACAGTGTCGTCAGTAAGATAGGAAATGTAATCGCCGTCTGCAAATGGGAGCGCACTGTTAATTAATGTGGCATAACGAGCTGTTTTTAATCGATCTGCAGGATGCACGAAACTGTTATGATATTGAATGCGCCGGTCATGAAGATACTTGTGAATCACCGCAGTTGTTTCTGCATTCGAATGATCATCCATGATAAAAAGCTCCCAAAGATCATGCGTTTGCTGTATCACGCTTTCGATCGCTTTTTGCAAATAATCGGGTTTGTTGTAACTTGTTAAAATAATAGACACTTTCTCTCCCATCTATACCGCCTCCCGCCGTCAAACATAAAAACGGCTCCGCAGCAAGCAGAGCCTCTGTCATCATTTAAAAAGCACCCCAGCTTACAACACTTGAGAGTGAAACATGAGATCTCGTGTTATTTAACGGGTTTTGGAAAATAACCAAATCAGTCAGAACTTCTTTTACGATGACATTTTGAAGTGTATCTCCGTTGATCAAATTGACTTTTGAAACCGGTACGCCCAGCTCTTTTGCAAAAACAAGCTGGCGTCTGAGGTCAGATGGATTTCCTTCAGAAGACGATTGACGTATCAGCAGAATCAGCAAAAGCAAAATAAAATGCAGTTCATCTTGGTTTTCTTCTCGATCCACTTGTTTCTCTAAATCCAAATCATCCCTCTCCCTTATCCTTATCTCTGTTTCACAATATGTGCGACTTCGATTTATGGTATAGGCTATGTCCACTCCATTAAAAAATCAGCATTTTCCTTAAATAGATGAAAAATAGATCAGGTACGGCGTTCGACTCATACCAAATAACAGACGGAAGAATATGATTAACGTGAGTTCACTATCGAATAGGAGGTGTGTGTAATGAGCTCTGAAAATGCACAGTTAAAAAAGGATTTAATTAAAGCCGTTTTAAGCCCTTTATTTCCAACTGCAACAGAAGGAGGAGAAAACATGGATAGTAATCTTAAAGACTTGCTTGAAGCTGCCATCGATCAAAGAGTAGATGAAAGTGAGTCGGTTACGGCAGAATCTCTTTTAGACCCTTCCCTTCCGGCAAGATGGATTTTTGCCAGAGTTACGCCAGGCACGACAATCAGCATTGTAACCGATTCGGGAGACATGATCGGGCCGGTTGTCTTCGTTGCTTTCGATCAGGTTCACGGGATCGTATTTGTAACACAGGAAAGCTCCGTCACTCCAGCAGGCCAAGCTACAACATTAATTGATGTAGACAAAGTAGAAAGCGTTACGTTCTTTTCATAACATCCGATGAAAGTGTTGTATATCCAGTCGGGATACGGAGGAATATATTGTTATTTTGATCGCTGGGCTGAAGAATGTTTTCGGAACACTCATACAGAGTATATGTCTGCAGATACACTTGAAGCAGAAACTTTGGTGAAGATCGAAACGTTTCAGCCGGACTTCGCACTCTTGATGGTTGGAGACCGCGTTCCTCACGACTGGCTGACCTGGTTAAAGGGTAAGGGTATCCCCGTATATGTTTGGCTGACCGAAGACCCATTTTATATGGATATCAGCCTACAGGTAATCAAGCTCGCTGACGCCATATTAACGATTGAACAAAATGCCGTTCTCTATTATCAAGGGCTCGGCTACCAGCACGTCTATTATGTTCCGATACCAGTTAATCATCGGCTGTTTAAAAAAATGGGCACCGAACATTCCTATCATTCAAATCTGTTAATCATCGGCTACCCTTACCCTAATCGGGTTCAGCTAATGAAAGAAGCGGTCCATCTGCCATTCACGGTTCGGGTAATCGGCAAGGAATGGAGAAAATATCTGCCTAAAAAAGTGCTCAAACAGCCGCATATTGATGTCGTCAGCACATGGGTTCCACCCGAACAGGCCGTTCATTATTATAATGGGGCAGACATCGTAATTAATGCGCATCGTCCCTATCATTTTGCTTTTAACCAAAATACTATGCGCATCAAAAATGCCAGTTTTAATAACCGAACGTTTGATATCGCTGCATGCGAAGCATTTCAATTAACAGATTTACCCGCGGCGCATCCTTTTTCATCCTTTATTTCTTATCACGGCATGAACGACTTTAAGGAAAAAGCCGCTTTCTATATCAACCACCCTGAAGAACGGCAAAAAGCTGCAGCAGCCAATTATAAAGAGATCGTACCCGCATTTACGTTTGATGAGCTTCCTGCAAAACTAAAAGCGATTCATCTGGCGCTTTCTTGAAAAATCGTTCATTGCGATGAACGATTTTTTTATTCATAGAAAAAAGCAGCTGCACAAGCTGCTTTCTATTCTAGCCGTCAGAACGGTCTTTCAGCTTCCTCGGATTTACCTGTTTATGAAGATCAGGCATTTCGCCGAGATGCTGTGCAATTTGTTCCCACGATACAATTTTGAAATTTTGATTGACGGCTTGTCCGTTATCGATATTTTCGCCGTCCTGCGCCACAAAAATCCCGTATGGATATTTTGGGCCAAGTCCAAAACCGAGAACATCAATACCATCCGTGTCACTAGTACCGTCTATCTTCTCGCCATCTGTAATCTCAAAGTTGGCTACATAGCGATTTTTCCCCTGCCGTTCATACATTGCATAGCTGTTATTTCCTTGACTTGAAGCCATGAGATATCCTTTGCCATTTGGTGCATAATAGATTGTCAGTCCTTCAATATCAGCTGTCAAATGATCTCCTGTCGCACGGTCAACAACCTGCCCCTTTGATCCTCCGCTGGGCTCAGCGTTAAATTTCCAGATGGCCTCATCTTCCTCTGCTATGTATAGGTTCCCGTACTCATCATCCGCAACAAGGCCTTCAGTCTGAGAATTCAACTTAAATTCACGCACTTTTTTCCCTGTTACATAACCCTTTCCACCATCAACAATTTCATACTGCTCAAATTCCCCTTGTTTGCCTGTCACTAATGCGTAAAATGCTCCTGTTTTCTGGCTGTGATACAGGCCGAATCCATAAACCTCAGAAATATTGGTGGAAATAGGATGTTTCGGATCTGTAATGCTTTTCAATTTTCCTTTATCCCCGTCTATTGCATATACTTCAATTGTATTTTTTCCTTCGGACCGGTTGGATGCGGCAGCAATATCAATTTGTTCGCCGTTCAATGGAAAATCATAGCGCAGATCGACATTATTGAGCTTGCCAAACTCATAAGAATGAAGCTGTTTTCCGTCTAAATCATACACAACGAGCCCTGACTTCTTATTTGTCGTAATCAACTTGCTTTTTTCCGGGTGTTTTTCATGAACCCAAATGGCCGGGTCATCTGCTGCGTCATCGCCAGATGCGACCGGATCTGTCTCCGTGTGTGCAGTCACTTTGAAATGATGTTCCTCATTCACATAATGAGCCGACACCGAGGTTGCTGTCAGGCTAATCAATAAACCCGCGGCAGTGCTTAGCAGCATTGTTTTTGAAACCTTCATTTGGTACCCTCCTCTTTTATCACTATCACTATTATTGTAAAATATATACATGTGATTACCGTGAGGAAAATGAACCTTTTTTTATAGGGTTTCTGACTCATAAACAACTTTTCCCCAAAGAGGTACGTGAGATGGACTTTGCCAGATTTCCTTTTGCGGAGCGAAATAAAAATATGTTGAATATTTAGTACATTGTTTATTTAGTTTTGTTGTTCCCTAGTTACGTCCATTTTTCCATTTTCTATTAAAAAAGAACACTTTGTGACATGATCATTCCCCTAAATTTTGTTTTATTGGTTGCTTTCATTAATTCGATTACAAAGTTGAACATATGATGCATGGTAGAGAAACGAGAGTTGGAGGATAAGCCATGCCTAAACAGCAAACAGCAGAACTAAAACCATTTTTCCATAACAAAACAGTTTTAGTCACTGGCGGAACGGGTTCAATCGGGAGTCAAATTGTCAAACGCCTTTTGCTGCTTACACCTAAACAGGTGATTGTATTCAGCAAAGACGACAGTAAACAGTATGTCATGAGCCAAAAGTATGCGGAGGATAAGCGGCTATTATTTGTACTCGGAGATGTACGCGATCACAGAAGGGTGAATCAGGTGATGAAAGACGTCGATATCGTCTTTCACGCGGCTGCGCTGAAACAGGTTCCGACATGTGAGGACCATCCATTTGAAGCGATCCAGACCAATCTCATCGGCGGACAAAATGTGGTGGAAGCTGCCCTTTCACACCGAGTGCAGCATGTCATTAATATCAGTACAGATAAAGCTGTATCTCCTGTGAACACAATGGGTGCCACCAAGCTGTTATCTGAAAAGCTGTTTCATCAAGCAAACCGCCACGTCCAAAACAAAGGAACCTTGTTTTGTTCGGTCCGCTTTGGAAATGTTCTTGGTTCCAGAGGTTCGGTCATCCCCATATTATTTGAACAGATGATGGAGGGTGAACCTCTGACCATCACAGACAAAAACATGACCAGATTTTTCATGTCAATAGACGATGCAGCTACATTGACATTACAATCGGCTGCTATTACAAAAGGCGGAGAAACCTTTATTTTCAAAATGGAATCACTGAAACTTGAAGAACTGATTCATGGGTTTGAAGAATATGCATCGCAGCACGGGCTCCCGCGGCCGGCTGCAGTAGAAGTGGGCAAGCGTCCAGGTGAAAAGCTTCACGAAGAATTAACATCTCCACATGAAATTGAATCACTGTATGAATGGGGCAACCTTTATGCGATCCTTCCAGAGCCGGAAAAACATCCTGACTTTCGCAAAGTCAATCTGCCTGGGTATCAATCAGATCAAGCCCCGCTTATTACGAAAGAAAGAATTGCTCAGATTATTGAAGAATTGCATCAAGAGAAAAAGGCATAAAAACAAGCCTGTCTATCCATTAGGCAGGCCTGTTTTTAACACTTTATTTATTAAAGAGATGCAGATAGCTTTCGTATCCTTCTTCTTTTAGCTTATGCTTCGGAACAAACCGCAGCGCTGCTGAATTTATGCAGTAACGAAGTCCGTTTGGCCCCGGTCCGTCATTAAATACGTGGCCAAGATGAGAATCAGCAGTTCGGCTTCTTACTTCTGTGCGAATCATGCCGTGGCTCGTGTCCAGTTTTTCTTCCACTTCTTCTTCTTCAATCGGCTTTGTAAAGCTTGGCCAGCCGCAGTGGGAATCAAATTTATCCTTGGATGTAAACAATGGCTTGCCTGACACAATGTCTACATACAAGCCTTCTTCCTTATGATCCCAATATTCATTTTGAAATGGCGGCTCCGTGCCGTTATTTTGCGTTACTTCATATTGCATGCGATTTAATGACTTCAATTTTTCTTCTTTATTGTACGCCATTTATTAGCCCCCCAATGCTCGCTGATAAATCCCGCTCGTCCGGAACCTGTCCGGTAGCGCTGATAATGTGCTGGATTCTTTTTATAAAAATGCTGATGGTAGCCTTCCGCTTCATAGAAAGGTTCAGCTTTTAAAATGTCCGTTACAATCGGATCTTTAAAGATGCCGCTTTCCGCCAGACGTTGCTTGGAAGCTTCCGCAAGCTCCTTTTGTTTATCATTATGATAAAAAATGGCTGCGCGATAGGAACTGCCGCGATCAGCAAACTGCCCCCCGGCATCTGTCGGATCGATTTGCTGCCAAAATAATTCAAGCAGTTTTTCATAAGGGAATACATCAGGATTAAACGTGATTTGAACGGCTTCACGATGTCCCGTCGTTTCACTGCACACCTCTTCATACGTAGGGTTTTCAGTATGGCCGCCTGTATACCCGGACACCACTTTTTCAATTCCCGGCTGTTCGTCAAAAGGTTTAACCATACACCAAAAACAGCCTCCTGCAAATGTGGCGATTTCTTTTTTTTCAGACATACTGGTGCCTCCTTTGTTAATACGTGGTATTATTATATTATAGCATGTAAAAATAGAATGAAAATGATTCTGCTTTTCAATAAAATCTATAGGTTTTAAGCAATATGCTTATGTAATGGAGGTTCACAAATTTGAAAGTAAGAACACAGATGATGTACGATATGGAAACTTTACTCCGTAAAGTCTTTAAACAAATACGCAATGAAATCAATGAAATTTTAGATAAAGAGCTGTCGCGGAATGAATTCACCATTCTTCGGATCCTCAGTGAACAAGGGCCTAAAAAAGTCACTGAATTTGCGCCTATTTTAGAGGTATCGGCAAGCCACATTACGGCTGTGACCGATGCGCTGGTAGAAAAGGAATGGATTACGAGAATCAGATCGAAGGAAGACAGACGCATCATCCGCATTCATATCACTGAAGCGGGCGAAAAAGTCCTTCAGCACTTTAACGAGAAAAAAACGGAATATTTCTTTAAACGCTTTGACTGCTACACTGATGCTGAACTTGCCACGTTAATCGAGCTCTTCAGCAAACTTGATAAAAAACGGTGAAAAAAAGCACATACCGATATATAGGTATGTGCTTTTCGCAGTGCTTCACTTATTTTTCAGTAAACAGCTTCATTGCTTTCCAGCGCCCATATCTATAATACAAAAATGCCGCGCAGCTGCTAAATAAAAAACTCATTCCGATTCCAAGCCCGATTCCTTTTTGTCCAAGCCAAGATGAAAATAGAGCTGTGAAAGGATATCTCAACACCCAAAACGAGATCAAATTTAATACCAGAACCTGCAGCATCGCTCCCGCGGCCCTGACGATTCCGTTCAGCACAAAATTAATCCCAATAAAAGGGTAGAAAAACGCGATCCACTTCAAATACTGTTCACCAAATGCGACCGCATCGGGCTCACTGATAAATAACCTTATGAGATATTTACCAAATACCCAAATCATAACCGCAATCACCAGCATGCAGGAAATAACAGCTATCACACCCAGCCTTGCAATTGTTCCCACTCTTTTTTCGTTTCCGATTCCAATATTTTGCCCTGCCATACTATTGACGGCCGTACCGGCAGCCATTGCTGGAAGCGTGATGATACTATCAAGCCGCTGCACCGCGCCAAAGCCTGATACCACGTGATCCCCGTATGAGTTGACAACACTCATAATCGCCATCATACCGCCTGTAATCACCATCATCTGCAGACCTGCCGGAATTCCGAGTTTCAAAATCAGCGCGGACTCTTCCCACTTGGGCATCCTCGGAACTGAGAATGGCACAAGCTTGTGTTTGATGACATAAAACAACCCATACAGAAACGCAATGCCCTGTGACAAAATCGTTGAATAAGCCGCTCCCGCTATTCCCATGCGGAACACAGAAATAAAGAGCGGCGCAAGCACTGTATTCAGTACAACAGCAAACGCAATAAACCGGAGAGGTGTCTTGCTGTCGCCCAGCGCACGAAGCACAGTACTGATAAAGTTATAACCAAACAAAAATAAAATGCCGATAAATTGAATCTGTAAATACGTCTCAGCAAGCGGTATCATTGACTCCGGCGTTTTTAGAAGACGCAGCAAAAGCTCTGAGAGAAAAAAACCGGCAACACCGAATCCAATGCTTAGGCCTGTTAATAAAACAACAAAAGCGTTAATATACGACGCCATTCCTTTTACATCATCTTTTCCTTTTTGCTGAGATAAAATTGTTAACGTCGCATTGTTAAGGCCCAAAATAAAAGACAGCACGGTCAAAACAATCGTGCTTGATACCGCGGCTGCCCCAAGGGCCTTTGCCCCCAGTAAATTGCCGATCCACAAGCTGTCTATAAATTGAAAGGAAACCTGCAATGCGTTTCCAAGCATAATAGGCATTGAAAACAGTACAAGCTGTTTCAGCACGTTCCCCTGTGTAAAATCGTATGCTTTCATCTTTTCTCCTTGTGTTCTCAAATTTTCTTCGGACCGCACGAAAAAAGAGACGTTGTTTCATGTCTCTCTTTTCATGACTTATCGGTTTTTTTTCGGTCTCGCATACCGAATGTAAACACCATCACACTTAGGAACAAGGCACAATAGGAAACATTCAAATACATTTGATCCATGTCTTCAGCGGCCAGATGATGATAAGCAAGCCAGCCGAAGTACAGGGAAAATGTAAAGGATAATAAACTGAAATACTGGTAAATCCGTTTCATTTTCAGTCACCTCTATTGTTTAGGATGGTAATAGGAAAACTCAATTTCATCTTTTTCTAAATTTATCTTATCCGCTTTGACATACATTCCATTCGTTAAAGGCATTTCTGACAAACGCACTTCAATGCTTTTATCTCCGGGGTGAACATGGACAAATGACGGCAATTCATAAAAGCTGTCCATATAATTTAACACAAAGCTAATTGGTATACTCAATTTCCCTAACGAAAATTTCGTGACATTCAGCTCTACATCACCGTTTTTTTTCACAGTCGGTTCAAAAGCGATAAACGCATCAATAGACGTGGAAAATGCCTTGATTTTCCCTGCGACATGAACATCATCATCAATCTCTACTTTATAATCAAGCTTGTTTGATGCTTGGTCGTTTAAATATGAGTTAACAAACGCAGCTAATGATTCTTTTGTGCTTGTCACTTGAAATCCATACTCGCTCTCAGATGAATCCTTCACCTGAGCCTGTTCCCCCGGGAGCAAAACAAGTGCCACAAACCCGGCGGCGAGGATAAAATTGATTGCAAGCAATATAAAAAACAGTCGCTTCCACTTATTCATGCTGTCACCCTACTCTTTCGGTAATCCTTCTTTTTTAATGGCTTGATAGACGCGCTTTGCGATAAGAGAATAACCCGTACCATTAGGATGAAAATCATCTTCCTCAGAAATTCGGCTGCTGTCACTTTTTTGATTGAACAAATCTTCGATATGAATGATTTTTGCATGTTTATCTTTTTTCAGCTCTTTTTCAGCAATATGGTTCCAATCCGTGACGACACCATTTATTTCATTTAGTTCTGATAATGTAAACGTAAACGGATTGTACATGCTGACATAAATCAGCTCA
Source organism: Bacillus sp. FSL R5-0603 (assembly GCF_038050295.1). Classification (NCBI taxonomy): domain Bacteria; kingdom Bacillati; phylum Bacillota; class Bacilli; order Caryophanales; family Bacillaceae; genus Bacillus; species Bacillus sp. FSL R5-0603. Next base: position 2,094,461 of record NZ_JBBOYP010000001.1, read on the forward strand.
GCGTGATCATTCAACCTGCGAATTTCAGAAATGATTTTTTCAAAGCGCTTTTCGTACGGTTTTTCCGCTTCCTGAAACGGTTCAACGGTTAATTGCAGAAAGTTTTGGCGAAGGATTTTCATCAAATCATTACCGCCAATTGTAAAAAAGACATAATCTGCGTCCTTTATGCCTTTTTGAACCTTTTTATCTTTTAGTTTTTCTAATAAATCATCCGAACGGTTCCCTTTTACGGCATAATTTTTCACGTCGACCGTTTTGACTTGTTTATCTGACCGGATAGAATCCGCCACCTTGCCGACATATCCCTTTCCGTCGGGATCTCCGACTCCTTCTGTCAGCGAATCTCCGACAGCCGCTATGACAATGTGTTCTTTTGTTTTCGTTTCATGGGCTTTTTGTTTTCCCTCAGATGATGTACGTATGCTCGTACACGCAGTAAGAAGCAAAATCAAACTGGCCATGATTGAAAAAATGCGCAGCTTCAATCTTGTTGCTCCTTCCCATTCTACTAGTGGAAAGTGTATCATGTTTTAGAAGATTTGCAAATGCCTAGTCTCTTAGCTTACTTGAGTGTACTGGCTGACTTCACATCGGAAATGATATCATCGTACGGTGTATTCTCCACTCCATTGTAATCTTTCAGCACCTTACCGTCCGGACCTACCAAATAAAAAGAAGATTGATGAATCACTTGGTCCTCTCCCTCCGGCTTCTTTACGATCGCTTTAAAGCTCTTAAGTGCGAACTCCTCAATCTCACTCTGGCTGTATCCCGTGAGAAAATCCCAGTTATCAAAAGATAATGGATAATTTGCGGCAAATTTCTTCAGCTGTTTCGGCTTATCGTTTTCTGGGTCAACACTAAATGATATGATGCGGACATCTATGTTTTCAGCTTTCAGTTTTTTTTGCAGATCGGTCATATGAGCGGTCATTGGCGGGCATATAGTTTCACAATTGGTAAAAATAAAATCCGCCAGCCATACTTCTCCTTTTAAACTCTCTAAAGAAACGTTCTTGCCGTCTTGGTTTTGAAATGTAAAAGGCTCCACCTCGTAATTGAGCGGATTTTTAATCTGCTGTCCTCCGCATGCACACAAAAACAGAAAAAACAGCCCAGCCGTTAACCCCTTGATAACCTTCATGACATCCATCCTTTCCAGCCAGCATAAAAACGCTTTCTAAAACCGTCCTTACTGTCCCATGTTTGTATTCGATACTGAGCAAAAAAAATCCTGCATGCCTCCCCATTAACGATTACAAAGGAGGGCATGCAGGTAAAAAACGGCATGTTACGCGTTGTGCTTTAACACCTCTTGATGAAATACAGCCTGATAATCTGCCCACTTCATCCGGCGCTTCATATAATGTCGGAAAGAATACACTTTTGCCCTGCTGTTTGATGAAAACACTTCTTTTAAGTAGAATTGCAAATGGTGATGTAACATAAAGAAATAGTGCTCATCTTCCTTTAATACAGGTATTTCTGTCACTTTCACCTGAATCCCGTCACCGCGTTTGAACTCTAGGCTTTTGAGTAACAAGCTATCAATCCTCTTTTTTGTTTTTCTTCTATTATATATGATGCCAGCCGGGCTGTCTGTCATTTTGCGCGGTTGTGTAAAAAAATTAGATTAGCAAATGGAACAAGTCCTCATCCTTGTTCACCTCTACATAATGAAACGGTTTTTTGTTCATCCGTTCAATCAGCGGCCCATAATCGGCTTTGTTCTGCAGCTCGATACCGACAAGAGCAGGTCCGTTGCTTTTATTATTTTTCTTCGTATATTCAAACCTTGTAATGTCATCATTCGGTCCGAGGACTTCGTCAAGAAATTCGCGGAGCGCTCCCGCTCTTTGCGGAAAGTTGACGATAAAATAATGCTGAAGACCTTCAAAAATCAAGGAACGCTCCTTCATTTCCTGCATTCTTCCGATATCGTTATTGCCCCCGCTTACCACACACACCACGTTTTTCCCTTTAATTTCATCCTTGTACAAATCAAGCGCTGCGACAGAAAGAGCTCCAGCCGGTTCAGCAACAACCGCACATTCGTTATATAATTCAAGAATGGATGTACATACTTTTCCTTCAGGCACAAGGAGAATGTCATCAACGACAGTTTCCAGCGTCCGGAAGGTTTCCTCGCCAATTTTTTTAACAGCCGCCCCATCTACAAACTTATCAATTTTATCAAGTGTGACGACATGCCCAGCTTTGTTTGATTCAAAGTAGGATGCCGCTCCCGCCGGCTCAACAGCAATTACCTTTGTATCAGGAGACACGTTTTTCAAATATGTACCTACCCCAGAGAGAAGGCCGCCGCCTCCGACACTTGCAAAAAGAAAATGCGGTTCTGTATCAATGTCGTTTAAAATCTCGACTGCGAGCGTTCCCTGTCCGGCCATCACATCCGGATCATCGAACGGATGGATAAACGTCCGAGATTCCGCCTCACAGCATTCAGCAGCGCTTTTATACGCGTCGTCAAACGTATCGCCTGTCAAAATAATATCGATAAATCCTTTTCCGAATAGTTCAACTTGAGATACTTTTTGTCTCGGTGTAGTAGACGGCATAAAAATTTTTCCGTGAATGCCAAGATGTTTACACGAAAATGCCACACCTTGAGCGTGGTTTCCGGCACTTGCACACACAACTCCGTTCTCTGTCTGCTCGCTGGAAAGCTGTTTCATTTTATGATAAGCCCCTCTGAGCTTAAAAGATCTGACAACTTGCAAGTCTTCACGTTTTAAATAGATATTGCATTCATATCTCTCAGAAAGTCTGTCATTCCTCTGCAAAGGTGTGTGAATGACAACGTCCTTTACGTTTTGGTGAGCCTTCAAAATGTCTTTCACTTGGATGAGAGAGTTTTCTTTCAACAACGGTTTCATGTACAGATTCCTTTCTTGTTTTAAATCCCTATTTAATATGCCATTATAACATGAATATTCAAAAAATAAGACAATTATTTTTATTTAATAATTAAAAAAATACAGATTATGTCCACCACATCTTGTGGTAACTTCTGTTCAACCATTATCCTGCAGAGCCAAGAAAAAAGATGATCGTAAAATAAAGGGTGTTTTCAACCTTAAGGCATGATATAATGAAACCAATTAGAACCAAAAGGAGCCAATTGATGAATAGTGCACCAAAACTCAATACATTTCAACATCTAATCGGAGAACATCAAACTTTCCTGGAAGCGAAGCGAATCGCCAAGCAGTTCTCGTTATCGGAGCTTCCTGTCTTAATAACAGGAAAAATCGGAACAGGCAAAAATCACTTCGCACATGCCATACACTTGGAATCTTCGAGAAGCAATGAACCGTTTATAAGTGTCAATTGCAGCACCCATTCGGAAGAAACCCTTATTCATGAGCTTTTTGGCCCTAGCGGAAACACAGGTGTTTTTCAAAAAGCGGTACGAGGAACCCTTTTTCTTGATGATGTATGGCGCATGCCTGCTTCTGTACAAGCTCAGCTGTTAAAAGCGCTTGATTCAGACACGGAGAAACCGCGAATGATCTGTGCTTCTGCAGATCGATCCGTGGAACATACATTCAGGCAAGACTTATTCTACAGACTGAACATTTTAACGCTCACACTGCCCGAATTATCGGAACGAAAAAGCGATATTCCGCTTTTGACACAGCATTTTCTCTCAAATTCCGGTCGGCAATTGTTAATCGATCCCTCCGTTTTTCCCGTGCTTGAGAAGCATGCATTTGAAGGCAATGTCAGGGAATTAAAAAACGCTGCAGATTATATGGCGGCAGTATCAAGCGGAGGAACGATTCAGCCATATGACCTGCCGCCATATATTAGAGGCGCGATAGACGGAAAAACATCGAAGAAAAAAGCGAAGCTGCTGACTTTAATGGAAAAAGCTGAGTTTTTGTTTATTTTGGAAACAATAAAAGTATTGAACGAAAAAGGAGAACCTGCCAGCAGACGGATCATTTCTGAACACAGCAAAAATACCCAAACCTCGTTAACTCCGCAGCAGGTCAGAAGCCGTCTCGACTATTTGGAGAAAAAAGATTATGTCACCAAAAGCCGCGGACGCGCAGGCACAAAAATTACCTTTGAGGGCTTGAGCTTTATAGAGACGTTAAAAAATCAAATGATCTAGCGATCGAAAGGAGAATGTACTTGTTTACAATCAAAGAAGAGATCGCCAATGCGATTACACACGGCATCGGTGTCCTCTTATCCATCCCAGCATTAGTGTTTCTAATCATATTTGCGGCTAATTACGGGTCTGCATGGGACATTGTCAGCTTTACAATATTCGGTGTCTCTATGCTGCTGTTATATTTGAGCTCCACCCTGCTTCACAGCATCACACATAAAAAAACGAAGGACATTTTGGAGATTATTGATCATAGCGCGATTTACGTACTCATCGCCGGAACCTACACGCCTTTTTTGCTTGGGCCGCTGAAAGGCACACTTGGCTTTACCCTGTTGGTTATCGTATGGTCACTTGCCCTAGGCGGAATCGTTTTTAAAATTTTCTTTGTGAAACGGTTTATCCTATTGTCAACCTTCGTGTATTTAGTCATGGGGTGGCTGATGATTATTGCAGTTAAACCTTTATATGCTTCACTGAGCGGAGCGGGATTCAGCCTCCTTTTTCTCGGCGGCATTTTATACTCTGTCGGAACCATCTTTTACATTTGGAAAAAGATCCCCTTCCATCACGCCATTTGGCACAGCTTTGTATTGGGCGGGAGCGCTGCCATGTTTTTCTGCGTGCTCTTCTATTGTGTAAAGGTGCCGTTCCTTTCGTAACAGTAACAGAAAAGCGCAGTCTTCACGACTGCGCTTTTTTATGCACGTAATTGTTTTTCATTGGCAGGTATATAAGCTTTTGAAAAGGACAATTCAATGTCTGCCGGTTTTAAGCGTTTAAAAAACGAGCCCTTTTGCATGTTATCTGTTCCTTTCGTTTCCACCATCACCAACGGAAGATGATAGCGGGCCGCAAGTTCTATAGGATCAATAGAACCATCTAGTGAAAGAATCAGGCTTTGTCCCTTTTCCAGCTGTTTTGTCACATCTTCATATACCTTTTCTGAATCACCGTCTGAAATCACATCCATCCGATCCAGCCATTGCCCGATAAAAGGCAAGCGGAACACTTTTGGGTTGGCGATAAAGCCGGCCGGTTCCTCAATATATCCAGCAATTAAGGCCAGTTCAGCCAAACGCAAACGGGGATGCACATACAAAACAGGACCGTGTGGTATTGGCTCTGGCTGATGGATCGTCACAACTGAACCGGAGATGCCGATACAGCCTTCCAAAAACGCCTTTGGCTGTTCGTACACAAGAGTCATCTGTTTTTTGTATGACAGACGGGGATCGAGCATTGTTTGATTAAATAATTGTTTCATATTTTTTAACAGCATATACACAATATAAACCACTAGAAGGCTGTAGCGAACCAATTAAAATCCTCCCGCTTTAGAAGAATTCTTTTTTTCATACATTAGAAATTCGTAATCATACGGGTTTTTTTCGTCTTTGATCCCCTGCTCAGAAGAAACCAGCTTCCAATTGGATTCATCAAATTCAGGGAAGTGACGGTCACCCTCAAACTCGTGATGAATTTTCGTCATATACAGTCTGTCCGCATAAGGGAAAAGGTCCGTATAGAGCTGAGCCCCTCCGATCACAAAGCATTCTTCAGGACCTGAACAAATGTCCAGTACATCCTTTAATGAACTGACAACCGTGCATCCCGGAAATTCTGAAGCCGGCGCTGAGGTAACGACAATATTTTTCCGATTTGGAAGCGGACGTCCGATCGATTCAAATGTTTTCCGGCCCATAATGATTGAATGGCCCGATGTTATTTTCTTAAAGTATGCAAGATCATTGGGCAAATGCCACGGCAAATCATTGTCTTTGCCGATAAGCCTGTTGGCATCCATCGCAAAAATGAATGAAATCATACGCTTACCGCCCCTCTTTGCTCTAAAACATGTCTACATAAATCCTTAAACTGTTTCATTTTTTTCATCCTTTAAAAGTAGTCTTCTAGTAGTGTAACACAATAAAAAATCATTTCTGAACCCAGAAATGATTTTTTTATAGTCAGCTGACGACAGGCTTTTCATCCTGTTCTTTTTCTTCATCTTGCAGATCCTGATGCGTATGTGCAATTCTGCTCGCCGCTGCTGCAGCAAGAGCTGCCACAATATCATCCAAAAAGGTGTGAATACCGTCTGGACTTTCATCAAGTTCCTTAATAATTCCAATCTTCTCTTTATCCAAATAACCGAAATTGGTCAAACCGATCGACCCGTACACATTAACGATTGAAAGCGGGATAATTTCATCTATGCCGTAAAGCGGTTCATCCGTTTCAACAAGGTGCTGCAGCGGTTCGGGGAGAAGCTTCTGTTCTGCAAGCTGATCGAGTGCAAGTCCTGTCAAAACAGCATGAATAATTTCACGTTTGTTCAGGACTTTTTCTACATTCTCCATGCAAACACTGAGCGGCAGATTTGGATTGTATTTTTCCTGAAGTTTTTGAACAATCCGCGCAATATCTTCTATCATAACGCCCCGTTTGTTCAGCATATCCTTTGTTATATCGACCATTTCATTCATTGTGTACTTTTTCATGTCTAATGGCATCTCCTTTAGGCACTCATCCAGTTGGGAGGCGTGTTGCGGTCCCAGTAAATGCTCCCAAGCTCATGATGTGATTGAAATCCATCTTCTGCTGTATGATAATGAAAATTAAACCAGTAGCCGTCATGCGGCGGATGGTCTCTTCGCACATGGAATCTGAGAAGATCTTCTCCAGTTGTCCGATTGTAAACGTTGAAAATTTTTTCCGTTTTGCCCGCTGAAGGCATGCTTGAGATCACAACATCTTGGTACGCCTCATCATCTTGCAATGTCGCTAAATATTCACTAATCACATTTTCGATTTTTGGCAGGATCTCTTTCCGATAGTCACCCTCAATGACCGGAGCGATTCTGCTGCCGAATTTTAAAAAGGACTGATCCTCAGCGCTGTCAAGGAGCTGTTCCTTGTACGATTGAAAAAGCAGTTCAGGATCTCGCCTGTCATCCGACTCATCATCGTACAGGTCATGCTCATCATAAAAAGCGGTGTAATCATTCTGCTCAAGACTGCTCGGCTGTCCGGAAGGCTTGTCCGCCATAAGGGCAGCCGGAGGAGATACGAGCCCGAACGTTACAATGGTAAATAAAACCACAAGGGTCTTTCTCATCCACAATTTCATGACTGCTTATTCCTCTCTATTTTATTGTCATGTTTCTCTTATTTTAGCACATCCAAAACATGCAAGTCATGTACTATATGAAACTGATATGCAAATTAGGAGATTCGTTGCTATGCACTTTGCGTAAAAACGCTTACAATATTCCATGAAAGGAGGCTTTCCGCATGATTGACGCTCTGTTTGCCACAGTTTCACTCTTAACATTGTTATACTTTGTCGTCATGGAGGTCACCGATTAACAGAAAGCCCGTGATATGAATCACGGGCTTGTTTGAATGACGCCATAATGGAACAGTGCTGTTTTTCTTTTCATGACGTTAAAACCAAACTGTTCAAACCGCGGGCTTTTCCAGTGGTCTTTTAGCACAACGCTTTTTCTGGCGACTCGTACCGCTTCATTGATACATCCTTCGTGCAAAACGGAATCTTCTGCCAAATCACGTAAAGGCGCGATGCCGTCAGAGGTTTCTACAGGTTCATGAAACATTGGATCGAAATAAACCACATCAACAGAGTTGTCAGGAAGCTGCTTGATGTGTTCAAAGCAATCACCATTCTTCACCTGGATTCTTCTCATCGCAGCTTGAAGCTCTTCTATACCCGTTTCCCATGAATGCAGTCCCGTCCTCACTAAAACAGACACAAGATGGTTTTTTTCAATCCCAACAACAGAACCCGTTTCGCCTACTGCCATACTTGCGATAATGGCATCTGACCCCAGCCCGAGTGTGCAATCTAAAAACGCATCCCCTTCAGATAAGCCGGCAGCCCGAAGCATAGGCTCTTTCTCCCCCTGCAAGAAGCGTTTGGCTCTGAACATCGCTGTATTCGGATGAAAAAAGAATTTGGCACCTTGTTTCGTATACAGCTCAAACCGCTCTTTGCCGACCACTAGCAAATCACGTTCAGCTGACTTCAACAGGTGTTCAACCGTTTGTTTATTCCGGCCGCAGTATGGCATATTTAGCTCTTTAGAAAGCTGCTTTGCAGTTTTTATGGTGTGTTCAGACGGTCTATAGCTTGTTGTTATCATCTTCTGTACTCCCAAAAAGAAAATGCCCGGAAAACGGGCATTTAGCAGTGCGCATCGAAGGCAGCAGTCAGATTTTTCATAATTTCTTCCATATCGTGTCCTTCAATTTCATGACGCGGAATAAAATGTACGACTTCTTTGCCTTTCAAAAGAGCCATTGATGGTGAAGAAGGCTCCTGGCCAGTAAAATACTCACGCATTTTCGCAGTAGCTTCTTTATCTTGGCCCGCAAATACAGTCACCGTATTGTCAGGTGTTTTGTCATTCTGGAGGACTGCCTGTGTAGCCGCAGGACGCGCAAGGCCTGCCGCGCAGCCGCATACAGAGTTAACGACTACAAGAGTTGTGCCCTCTGCCTTTTCCATAAAGTTTTCTACTTCTTCCGCTGTTGTTAACTCTTCAAAACCTGCTCCAGTCAGCTCGCGGCGCATCGGTACGACAAGCTGGCGCATGTATTCTTCATAAGCCATTGACATAAAAAAAGCCCCCTCTAGTATCCTTCATCTGAAGTAAAGGATACTATAGAGAGGGCCGGATTTCAAATGTTCACACCTTAAAATAAAAGAAAGTGTCCCCAGCTGTCTAGATTTTCATAATACCGCCGGTGTTGGCACTTGTCACAAGTTTAGAATAACGTGCCAGGTAGCCGGTTTTCACTTTCGGTTCAAAACCTTTCCAGTTCGCTTTTCGTTTTTCCCACTCTTCTTCTGGCACTTGTACATCCAAGATACGTTTTTCAATATCAACGATAATATGGTCTCCGTTTTCAACAAAGGCAAGCGGCCCGCCCTCAGCTGCCTCAGGTGATACGTGGCCGATTGAGAGGCCACGGGAGGCTCCGGAAAAACGTCCGTCCGTAATCAATGCCACTTTTGGTCCGAGTCCCATTCCAACGATTTGGGATGTTGGCGCCAGCATTTCCGGCATGCCAGGTCCGCCTTTTGGCCCTTCATATCTGATGATGACAACGTCGCCTTCTTTTACTTTTCGGTTGATAATGCCGTCAAGCGCCTCGTCCTGAGAATCGAATACGACAGCCGGCCCTTCGTGTCTTGTAATCCCATTCTGTACGCCGCCTGTTTTAATGATAGCGCCGTCCGGAGCTAGATTACCGAATAAAACAGCAAGGCCACCCTTTTCAGTGAATGGTTGATCCAGCGGATGAATGACGTCATAATCCTTTACTTCATGTCCGGCAATGGTTTCTCCAAGAGTTTTACCTGTAACAGTCAGCGCATCTAAATGAAGCGCTCCTTCTTTCTTGGAAAGCTCATTCAGAGCCGCTGACACGCCGCCCGCTTCATGAAGATCTTCAATAAACACATCCGATGCAGGCGCCAGCTTGGCCAAGTGCGGCACGCGCTCAGCGACTTCGTTAATGCGTTCTAAAGAGTATTCAACGCCGGCTTCGTTTGCAAGGGCAAGCGTATGAAGAACGGTATTTGTAGAACCTCCGAGCGCCATATCGAGTGCAAACGCGTTATCAATCGCTTTTACTGTAACGATATCACGCGGTTTGATATCTTTGCGAATCGTTTCCATTAATTGCGCAGCCGATTTTCTCACAAACTCTTTGCGTTCCGGAGATGTCGCCAGAATAGTTCCATTACCCGGCAAGGCAAGACCAAGTGCTTCTGACAGACAGTTCATTGAGTTCGCCGTAAACATGCCTGAGCAAGACCCGCACGTTGGGCATCCGAACTGCTCTAGTTCTTGAAGCTCGTTTTCGTTGATTTTCCCTGCTTGGTAAGCGCCTACCCCTTCGAATACCGAGGAAAGGGAGATTTTTCGCCCGTCACTTGTTCTTCCTGCCGCCATCGGTCCGCCGCTGACAAAAATCGTCGGAATGTTGATGCGCATTGCCGCCATAAGCATTCCCGGTGTGATTTTGTCGCAGTTCGGAATACAGACCATTCCGTCAAACCAGTGTGCGGATACAACCGTTTCCACAGAGTCTGCGATAATTTCACGGCTTGGCAGCGAATATCTCATACCGATATGCCCCATTGCGATGCCATCATCTACCCCAATGGTATTAAATTCAAACGGCACGCCTCCTGCTTCTCTAATTGCTTCTTTTACGATTTTCCCAAACTCCTGCAAGTGAACATGACCGGGAACGATATCAATGTATGAATTACACACCGCAATAAACGGCTTGCCGAAATCCTCTTCTTTTACCCCTGCTGCACGAAGCAAACTGCGGTGCGGAGCTCTATCGATTCCTTGTGTGATCATATTACTGCGTAATTCTGCCATGGTGATCCCCCTAAATTCTTTCAATTGTTTGATTGGATTTTATTTTGACAATTTTCAGTTTATTTACAGGCCGTTTTTGCAAATAAGATAAATACAGGCCGCCCTCACCTTGTTTTGTTCTTTCGTGTTTTTATATTTATATAGCTTTCTTTCGATTTGAACCCTCCAACTATTAATATTGTTACTTACTATAAATAGTTTTCGGATATTTTTCAACAATATTCGAAATAATTTTTATAAAAAGTGAATTCACATAAAAAAGGTGCATGATCTGCACCTTTTTTATCTCTATTCGCCTTTTTTTCTGCTTTCCGTCATTTGTTTCCAAACAGAACCTTTTGCTTCTTCTCCATGCTCAATACGTTCAAGCGCCATTTTGACTTGAAGGCTGACCTCAAATTCGGGGTCATCTTCGGCAGCGCGCAAAGCTTCAATTGCACTTTCATCCCCGACTTCGTACAGGAACATGGCCGCACGCCAGCGAACAAGCTTGCTGGTGTCGCTTAACGACTTGATCATAGCAGGAATGGCTTGAGGATCGCCGATATCAGACAGGCAGTCTCCGGCCGTTCTTCTGACTGATACAGCTTTGTCCTCAAGTGCTTTATACAATAGAGGAAGAACATCAGGTGTTTCAATCATTCCTAAGTACACAACAGCCTGTCTTCTGATGGACACCTTTGGATCATCCAATGCCTTCTGTAAAACCGGGATATCCTCTTCTTTCGGATCCATCTGTTCCAAGTGTGCATAACGCTTTTTCCAGTCCTCATCATCCAGCATGTCAAGCGTTACTTTATACGCTTTGCGCTGTACAGCTTGTTTTGCTTCGCCCTTTCCTTGAGCGGCTGCTTCAGTCAGTCGTTTCAGCCGTTCATCACTGTATGCCGCCTGAAGCTCTTCTGTCACGTCATGGCCGATTTCATCAAAGTCACCGAATCTGACACCTTGTTCTTTCCAAGCCCGCTCAAACACAACATTGGAAGCTTCAGATCTAAGTTTTAAGATCGCCTGCTGAAAGCGTTCAGGTAAGCCGAAGCGTTCTCCCCGCTCTCCATCGGTTAATTTAACTTGCATAGGAATGCCGCTGAACATCTGCACAAAAACTTTTACCTCTCCAAAAGATTCTTGATCAGAACGATTTTCTTCTGCGCTTTCAGCACTTTCCATCCCAAATGCAGTGCGGACTTGCGGTAAAATGTCTTTCCAGTCGTATCTTGCATTCCGTTCAACAGCAAGAAAATCTGCGACGTGATATACCCCTTTAACTCCATCTATTTTAAGAATTTCCGCTATAACAGGCGGTGCGCCTTCTGCTTGCTCAGGTTTATAGTTATTGCTTTTGCCCGCCGGAAGCTCTTCCGTTAAGATGACTTTCATTGTATTCGGACTTGGTGTAGGTTCAATTGATTTTATCTTCATGATCGTCCTCCTATAGCATATCTGTGACTTATTCTATCATAGTCGCTCCAAGCCTTCTATTACGACGTTTTGGCATCAATCCCAGGTATGTCTTTTTCTAATTGGCGGACAAACTGAAGCATAAAATTGTGTCTTTCTTCTGCCAGTTCCCGTGCAGTGTCTGTATTCATCATATCTTTCAGCCGCAGCAGCTTATGAAAAAAATGAGCGTAGGCGCTTTGATCATCTCCATAAAGGCTATGCCCGTTTGCGCCCGCAAACATGAAAGCTCTCGCAATGCCGACAGCACCAATCGCATCAAGTCTGTCAGCATCCTGTACGGCTTTTCCCTCAATTGAGAGCGGCTCCTTCGCCAGCTTTTCCCTGTCTCGAAAGGACATCCTTGTTATAATATGAATCACTCTGTCTGCATTCTCTTTTCCTACTCCGAAAAAAACGAGCTGATCATATACTTCGCTCACAGAAAGCCTGACCGTGTCAGGCAGCTTCACATCAATTAAATCATGAACCAAAGCCGCCGTTTCAACAATGAACAAATCCGCTTTTTCCTTTTCTCCAATATACGCTGCAAGATCTGCTACTCTTGATACATGATGCCAGTCATGTCCAGAGCTTTCGTCAGTAAGGATAGATTGAACCCATGCCCTGATTTGCTCTGCCTGCTTCAATTCCTTCACAAAAACACCCTCTTTTTATTGCTCTAATAGCTTCACGATATCGTTTTCCAGCTCTTTCGGATTTGTATTTGGTGAATAACGGCCAACGATTTCTCCATTTCTATCCACTATAAATTTCGTGAAATTCCACTTGATCGCCTTAGTTCCCAGCATCCCTTTCGCATGTTCTGTCAAATACACAAACAGCGGGTGGGCGTTTTTCCCGTTTACATCCACTTTTGAAAACATAGGGAATGTAACACCGTAATTTGTTTCACAAAATTCCTGTATGTCTGCCTCTTCACCAGGCTCTTGGTTCATAAATTGATTGCAGGGAAACCCTAAGATCTCCAGCCCCTCCTGCTGATATGTATCATATAATTCCTGCAGCTGCTTCAATTGGGGAGTAAAACCGCACTTACTTGCTGTATTCACGATCATCAGTACCTTTCCCGCGAAAGGCTGAAGTGTCATGTCTTTCCCTGTGATTGTACGTACCTTCATATGATAAATAGACATGTAAGTCCCTCCTATGTCCTTGGTGCTGATTATTTTACCTTTTTTAAATCGCAATTCAAAATGTAAACATCAATTAAGCACTCATAAGAAACTTAACGATATGAGCGTCCGTTCATTATCAATTCATATGGCTCATTTTTTAACTTATCATTCTATAAAACATTACAATTCCCTCTGACATCATTGAAAATCATTTTACTGTGAAACCAAAAGGCGTGTCAGTGCGTTTTATTTAAAGAGTTTTCTGTTGTTTCCCCCTCAACACGTATAGATAGATTGAAAATTGGCGTGAAAATTCCTATAATGAAGAAAATTAAACGGGGAAATAATGGAGGTGGCACGTTGCCTATTAATATACCAACACACCTGCCGGCAAAACAGGTGCTTGAAAGTGAACATATATTTGTAATGGATGAAAGCAGAGCATTTCATCAGGATATCCGGCCGCAAAAAATTATTATATTAAATTTGATGCCGAAAAAAATCCAAACAGAGACTCAGCTTCTCAGATTGCTTGGAAATTCGCCTTTACAGGTTCATTTCACATTTTTAATCCCAAGCACACACACGCCGAAAAATACTGCGAGAGAACACCTTGACGAATTTTACACGACTTTTTCCAATATCCGTCACAAGAGGTTTGACGGCATGATTATCACCGGTGCGCCGATCGAGCATTTGGCGTTTGAAGAGGTTTCATATTGGGAAGAGCTCAAGGAAATCATGGAGTGGAGCAAAACAAATGTCACTTCAACCTTGCATATTTGCTGGGGCGCTCAAGCAGGTTTGTATTACCATTACGGTGTGGAAAAAATTCAAATGCCAAAAAAAATCTTTGGTGTGTTCGAGCATACCGTTCTTTCAAAACACGAAAGATTGGTAAGAGGTTTTGACGAGCTATACTACGTGCCGCATTCCCGGCATACAGATATAAATATGGAACAGCTTCAAGCAGTGCCCGAGTTAAACATTCTTACCGCATCAAAGGAAGCCGGGGTTTGCTTAATTGTGTCTAAAGACGAAAAACAAGTCTTTTTGACAGGGCACCCTGAATATGATACAAATACGCTCCTTCAAGAGTATGAAAGAGATTTGGAACGAAACCTTTCTACTGTCGAGGCGCCTAAACATTATTTTGCAAAAGGCAGCAACGAGCCAGTGAATCGCTGGAAAGCGCATGCCACATTATTGTTTATGAATTGGCTGAATTATTACGTTTACCAAGAAACTCCTTATGAATGGGACTAATTTTTCTTTTTTTAGTGATACGCTGAGCAAAAAATATGATAAAATACATCTGATTCAGTCTGCGTATAACAAAAATTTAAAATACTGGAATCCAAATCATTTAAAATTAGCTTAACTTTTTCACTGCATTAATAATTCGATTATGTATTTGTGTTATGTTTATGTATAGACAATAACTCCTTACGATGCATGAAGCTTGCTTGTTGTTGATTACATTGAGGTGAATTTACTTGAATACCAATAAAAGAGTATTAATTTTGACTGCAAATTACGGAAATGGACATGTGCAGGTAGCCAAAACACTTTATGAACAATGTGTACGGCTCGGCTTTCAGCATGTAACAGTTTCTAATTTGTACCAAGAGTCAAATCCGATTGTTTCAGAGGTAACTCAATACCTTTATTTAAAAAGCTTCTCAATCGGGAAACAGTTTTATCGTTTGTTTTATTACGGAGTTGACAAAATCTATAATAAACGTAAATTCAATATTTACTTTAAAATGGGTAATAAAAGATTGGGCGAACTTGTCGATGAACATCAGCCCGATATTATTATTAATACATTTCCGATGATCGTCGTGCCGGAATACAGACGCCGAACTGGAAGAGTCATTCCTACCTTCAACGTTATGACTGATTTTTGTCTTCATAAAATTTGGGTTCACGAAAACGTGGATAAATATTATGTGGCGACAGATTACGTGAAGGAAAAACTGCTGGAGATCGGCACTCATCCAAGCAATGTAAAAATCACAGGAATTCCAATCAGGCCGCAATTTGAAGAATCCATGCCGGTTGGCCCGATATATAAAAAGTACAATCTTTCACCAAACAAAAAAGTGCTTCTGATCATGGCAGGTGCCCACGGTGTATTAAAGAACGTAAAAGAGCTGTGCGAAAACCTTGTCAAGGATGACCAAGTGCAAGTGGTTGTCGTGTGCGGGAAAAATACGGCTTTAAAAGAATCTTTGAGTGCGCTTGAGGCGGAAAATGGTGACAAATTAAAAGTTCTGGGCTATGTGGAGCGCATTGATGAGCTATTTCGGATCACAGATTGCATGATTACCAAGCCCGGCGGCATTACTTTGACAGAAGCCACAGCCATTGGAGTGCCTGTCATTCTGTACAAACCCGTGCCTGGCCAGGAAAAAGAAAATGCAAACTTCTTTGAAGACCGCGGAGCTGCCATCGTTGTGAACCGTCATGAAGAGATTCTCGAATCAGTCACTTCCCTTCTTGCAGATGAAGATACCTTGCATCGCATGAAGAAAAACATTAAGGACCTTCATTTAGCAAACTCCTCTGAAGTGATTTTAGAGGATATCCTGAAGGAATCAGAAATGATGACTGCCAAACAAAAAGCCAAAGTGCTATCGTAATGGCGTACTTGAGAGCATACGAAAATCGTGTGCTCTTTTTATTTATATTCAGCCATCAATAAAAGCGGTTACATTTTTTTATGGAACTTGCCCTTCTTTTGAAAAATAAGCCGTTTCGCAACTTGACGGGTGCTCCCAGATGGTGTATAGTTGAACCATCATTTAACAATGAATCAAAGTTAAATGATGACAAAATTTTTTTTAGCACATGGGTGCTACAGTACTAGGAGGAATTAAGCAATATGCAAAACGGTAAAGTAAAATGGTTCAACAACGAAAAAGGATTCGGCTTCATTGAAGTTGAAGGCGGAGACGATGTATTTGTTCACTTCACAGCTATCGAAGGAGAAGGATACAAATCATTAGAAGAAGGACAAGAAGTTTCTTTTGAAATTGTCGAAGGTAATCGTGGACCTCAAGCTTCTAATGTTGTAAAACTCTAAACTCAATACATGATGATGAGATGACAAATAGAGGAGAGGCATTCGCCTCTCCTATTTGATTTTCATCTGGATTTCAATCGCCAAAATGTTTTGTTTGCACCTCTGTTCAATCTCTTCAACATACTTTTCCATTGACGGTTTTCCTTTTTTCGCGATATCCGCCAGTTCTTCTAAATCACTGTATATTTCTATAAATGTTTTGTGAAGGATCAACTTCAAGTCTTTATCATCCATAGCTGCGTTCCCCTTCTCTATCAAGATACCTCAAATAGTAAAACAGTCCTATTTATTCTGGTTCAATAGTTATATCGGCTTATTTTTATTTTCTTTTCTATTTTGGTACATAAATTTCAAAAAAACTCTGCAAAATAATGGCGGAGGTGTTTTTGGTGACTTCAGAATTTCATAATGAGGATCAGACTGGCTTTACGGATAAGCGGCAGCTGGAACTAGAGGTGGAAACAGCGCAGAAAACAACAGGAGCTGCGACGAGAGGCCAAAGCAAAACATTAGTTGACTCTGCATACCAAGCCATTGAGGATGCTAGAGAACTGTCACAATCTGAAGAGCTGGCAGCTCTCGATGATCCTGAATTTGTAAAGCAGCAACAGCAGCTGCTAGATGACAGCGAGCATCAGCTCGATGAATTCAAAGAATAAAAACCGCAGCTTCTGCGGTTTTTATTTTTAATGATTGGTTAAGACATCTCCGTATTGTTTCAGCTTTTCACCAACCGTACATTTATTGATGCAAAATGAATGCGCATAAGTTTTGCCAAATTCTTTGCGAAACTGCTTCTTAATAAAACAGTCCTTGCAATATTCATCGTGCAGTTCTGTCAGTTCTTTAAAGATCATTTTCTTATCCAATATCGTCATCTCCGTTACGGTCTAATTTCGTGTGGCTTTCTACGAATTGATGGGATAGAATTTTTTTAGCGAGGCCGTCAGCTTCCTGATTGTCTTTTCGTTGTATCGTTTCGTAGGTTGGAGTAAGCTTTAGCGATTCAAGGAGTGCTTCTATTTTGTCCAGCCATTCATTATGAGATGGATCATAACAAGGCCAGCTGCCGTCAAGCTGATTCAGCACAACAAGCGAATCCCCTTTGATTGTAATTGAATTTCTGCTTGCCCCAAGCTCTCTTACTTCTCTTATTGCTTCATAAAGCGCTGCGTATTCAGCTTCATTATTGGTTTTCAGCCGGAAGCTTTTATTTTTTCTCAAGCGATGCCGGATTCCTCCCAATGAATAATAGATGACGATCCCGAGACCGGCCAGTTCGCTCTCCTTATCGAAACTGCCGTCAAAATAAACAGTAATGTCATCAGGCTCTTGAGCAAGCTCCTCTGTCAGCTTTTCCAATTCCTTCAGCGTCCAGCTGCCGCCTTTCTCGTCTTCGAACTCTAGCTCTTTCATGTATGGAAAACGGCCAAGTTCTCTGGCGAACATACGTGCCTGCTGTGCTGTCAGCCAGTCTTCGCTAAAAAATGAGACGGATCCCGTTCCTTTTGCTTCTATTTTCAAATGCGGTCTAAGCTTCATTACAATCACCTTACCATTCATTAGTTGCCGGGCTTATGCTATAATCAAACCAATCTTACCCCGGAAAGGAAGCTTTTTCATCTTGTTTAATAATTCGTTTTGGATCTTTTTTGCGATCATTCATTTTATCATTGTTCTTTTATTTTATAAAGGATTTGGCAAAATGGGACTGTTTGTTTGGATCGGTTTTGCGACAGTCTGCGCCAACCTCCAAGTCGTCAAAACAGTCGAACTGTTTGGCTTAACAGCGACACTCGGGAATGTGATGTATGGCACAATCTTTTTTGCGACAGATGTGCTGAATGAAAAATACGGACCAGCTGAAGCCAGAAAAGCGGTATGGCTCGGATTCTCAACGCTCCTGACGCTGACATTTGTCATGCAGGGCGTGCTGCTTTTCGAACCGGCTTCCAGCGACATATCACAACCAGCGCTGGAAACGATCTTCGGATTCCTTCCGCGAGTTGCGTTAGGAAGTCTGCTTGCCTTTATCTTCAGCCAAACGCTGGATGTTTATGTATATTCGGCAATTAGAAGGATATTTCCTTCTGATCGGCTTTTATGGCTCAGAAACGGCGGCAGTACAGCAGTCAGCCAGCTGTTTGATACATTCATATTCACTGCAGTCGCCTTTCTCGGCATTTATCCGGCAGGCGTGTGGCTTCATATTTTTATTTCTACATATTTGATTAAGTTTGCGGTATCTTTGATTTCATTGCCTTATGCATATGCAGCCAAAAAAATGATACCTAAAGATGAAAGGAGTTCATAATGCCTACAGAAATATACGTAGACGGCGCAAGCGCCGGTAATCCCGGGCCTTCCGGTATCGGCATTTTTATCAAACATGAGGGAATAGCAGAATCCTTCTCTATTCCAATCGGAGTGCATACAAATCAGGAAGCGGAATTTCTTGCATTAATTGAAGGGATGAAGCTATGTGCAACGCGCGGGTATCAATCGGTTTCCTTTCGAACCGATTCAGATATTGTGGAACGCGCCACTGAGCTTGAAATGGTTAAAAATAAAACGTTTCAACCGTTCGTAGAAGAAATCATCCGATTAAAAGCGGCATTCCCTCTTTTTTTCATCAAATGGATACCGGGCAAGCAAAACCAAAAAGCCGATCTTCTGGCAAAAGAAGCGATTCGGCTGAATGAAAAGAATTAAATCTTGATCATTGGTTCATCCTAATGGCGAGGTGAACTAACATGAAAAAGAAAGATAAAGGCCGGCTGACCGGCGGTGTTACTCCGCAAGGCGACCTGGAAGGCAATACACATAATGACCCTAAAACAGAGCTTGAGGAAAGAGCAAAAAAAAGCAATACAAAACGCTAGAGAAGATCTAAACGATCTCTCTAGCGTTCAGCTTTTCAAGCATACGCTCAATTCCTTTGATTTGGTGGCGGCGAAGCATGTCAGCCGCCTGCTCCATTTGCAAAGTAAATAAAGCGTCTTTCAGTGTGCAGGCCAGCGGCACTGAGCAATGAATTTCCGCAAGCTTCCTCGACATCTCCAAATCGCTTAAACCTTGCTGAATTTTTCCCTGCTGTCCTTTTGGAAGAAGAGAAATATTTTCCAATAAACGGTCAATCGTTTCGTATTCACGAATCAGTTTGTAGGCTGTTTTTTCTCCAATCCCTTTGACTCCGGGATAGTTATCACTGGAATCTCCCATAAGCGCTTTAATATCAATCAAGGCCTTCGGCATTACGCCTGTTTCTTCATAAAAAATCTCTTTTGTATAGACTTTATAATTTCCGATTCCTTTTTGAAGCAAAGCAACGCTTACTTTATCCGTTAACAGCTGAAGTAAATCTCTGTCCCCTGTTACGACCGTAATGTCCGCTTCATTCGCAAATAAATCGGCAAGAGTACCGATACAGTCATCCGCTTCATAGCCGGCAAAGCCAATATTCATGATTCCAAGCTCTGCGGCTGCTTCCTTTGCCAAATCAAACTGCGGAGTCAGCTCCACAGGCGGCGCGCTGCGGTTGGCCTTATAATCTTGGAACAAGTCATTTCGGTACGTTTTGCTCCCCATGTCCCAGCAGCAGACGACGTGTGTCGGCTGGAATGTTTCCACAGCTGTAATCAAATGCTTTAAAAAGCCGTTGACGCCGTTCGTCGGCACCCCGCTGTCATTTATCATAAAGTTGCGATGTACGGCCGTGGCAAAAAAGGCCCGGAATAAAAGAGCCATGCCGTCAACCAGCAATAGTTTATTATTATTCATCAAATAACTCCCTTTTCTTTCATTCCTTCTATTTTATCATAAAGCAGCCCAAAAATAAAAAACAGTATCTCTTTAATTAGAGATACTGTTTGGATATTTATCAATCGTTGTGTCTTTTGTTGCTGGCGATCAGCTTTTCAGCTTCGCGTCCTGCGTAAGAGTCAAAATGGGTTTGAAATCCGTTTTTCTTTTTGGCATTGTTATTCGCCTGTGCATTTCTGTTTCCGAGCTTTGTTCTGCCCAACATGAATCCCCCCTTACGTCGGATGCATATAGTATATGCTTCCGGCAGGAGGTTCACTCGCGACAGGATCATCCAGCTTACATGCGGCTTACGTATTCTCTGACCATTTCTTTTGATACAAGCCGTCTTGTCGGGACGATGCCTTTTTTAGCGAGCTGATTCATTTGCTCGGTAATTTCATTAATTGCATCTGTAGTATAAGGCTCATCGTTTTTGCATTTAGCAACAGCTTCTTCAATCGCCAATTCACGCATATTTTCAAGACGCATAAATGCTTTGATATGCTCGTGCTGTTTTGATGAATGTGCTGAAATTGCTTTATGTACCTCTGACATTAATCGTTCATCTCGCTTTTTTCTATTTAGTCTATCATGACTTGAAATACAAGCCAACTGAATTTTACATTTTTATTGTATTGTCTGAATTTTTCCAGGAGATGCACGCCTGATACGCCATTTCAATCTCTTTCGCATGTTCCCCTTCCGCATATCCTCTTAAATATGTCTCTTTTTGATCCGTTATTTGCGCGATTGCTTTTTCGCCCATATCTTCCTGTAAGCGTCTGAGGTGAGCTGTGTAATGAGAAATCAGGCTTTCTTCTTCATTTTTTATCCATGCCTCTGTGATTTTCGTAAGTTTCATCCGTACAGCTTCGATAAAGGCCGATTTTCCTTTCAGCTCAAAAAACTGCTTCGGCGATTTGACCTCTTTTAGTTCCTGCTCAAAAGCACGTTCTTCTATTTCTGGTTCAACTTCCTTCAACTGTATGCCGTTTGAATGCTGATCACCCGCATAAACGGAAAAATAGCCGTCCTCGTTTAATGTTTTTTGAAATTGATCCAGCCATTCTTCATTGATATGCCGTTCGATGAAACCGCTCATGCGAACATCAAGCGTTTTGATTTCCTGAATATATTCAAATTGATATTCATGTAAGGCTGTTGTCATCGCCTTACTGACGTTCTTTTTCCAATCCCCGTTTTGCAGCCCGGGATGAAATGCCGATTTTAATAAATCATTTGCAAAATATGATAATCGCTGTGCAATGTGATATAGCTGCTCTCTTGTATCTTTTTTTACTTTTTCAATGATGGTTTCTGAGTTCCGCCTTTTCTCGATATCGGCCGCTGTCCGCTCAAATGACAGCATAAGGCGCTGTTTCTGCGCTTCCTTCTCTTCTCGGGACTGATGCTGGGATTGGTGAAGCTGAAAAACAGTTTCGCATAGTTTGTCTGCCTCCGAACTGAGCTGCGCTGCTGACGCTTTTTTTACATCCACTTCGATAAACCGGTCTAAGTGTTTTCTTACTTTCGAGAACTGATTATAAAATGACTCCGGTTTTCCCACCAGTTCCTCCTTACTTGATACGGTAAAGAGCTGCGGCTCATAAACCCCTTCTTTTACAAGCTCTGCGCTGACATAATCGGTCACTGTTTCGAGCTCTGTTTTATCTTTTGCAAGGTCTGCAGCATTAATAATAAAAAACATTTTATCCATGCTGAGCGATTCTTTCACAAGTCCAAGCTTTCGCAAAAATGAACGGTCTCCTTTTGAAAAAGAGTGCTGATAATAAGTCATATAAAAAAATGCATCAGCATCTTTGATATATTGGAATGCCAGTTCTGTATGCCGTTTATTCATGCTGCTCGCGCCGGGTGTATCAACGATCGTAATCCCTTTTTCAGTGAGCGGGCATGTATAGTAGACCGTTACCTCTTTCACAGCACAGGCCGTTGTTTCCTCTGCTACATACGGCTTTAATTCAGATAGCGGAATCGTTAATTTCTTCTGTTCCTGTATATACTGCTGATACTTCTCATATGCAAGCAGGAAATTGCTGATCAATTTCACGTGTTCTTCCTGCAGCCTGTTTTTTTTGACTGCCTTTTCCCACTTCTCTGTGAAGGAACGGCCTGCCGGTTCCTTTGGTATTCCGGTGAGCTGCAAAATTTCAGCCGTTATGTCATCCTCTGTCTTAAACACTACATCCGCTGTTTTGTTTAAGTTGCCATTGATTGGCATTGTGATCTTGTTAATTGTCGCTGTAGTTGGCGTTGGTGAGGATGGCAGCACTCTTTCGCCGACAAGCGCATTGGCAAATGATGATTTCCCCGAGCTGAAGCCTCCAAAAAGAGCGAGTGTAAATTTCCGTTCCTCAAGCCTTTTCACCCTTTCACGAAACGCTGAAGTTTGCTTTAACAACATGCTGCATTCGCCTAAAAGGTCAGACAAAGTGTAAAAGCGTTTGATTTGGTCTTGAAGCGGCATTTCTTGTTCCATTTTGATTTCTGATTTCGGCATCGGCTGCGCCGTCAGCTGGCTTCGGCCTTGTTTCTGCTCTGGAGCCGCCACTCTTGTTTTCTTCGATTTAAACCATTCTATGTCTATATGCATTGGGCATGCGGACTCTCCTTCCCAAATGGCCCACAGGCGATCGGTTTTCTCTCGGGCATGATTCTCTAAACGCGCCTGTTCTTGAAGAAAGACAAGTTTTTCTGATTCTTGGACGAGCCGGTCGTTAATCGTTTGCACATCTTTGGAAACACGCTCTTTCACCATAGCGGAGAGCACCTTTATGATGTCTGCGGCTTCTCTTTTCGCCTCTTTCCGGATGAGCTCTGCCAAGTCTTTTGTATATTGCAATACATATTCAGAGGAAAAGGCTGCACCATGCTTGACCGCGCGTTCAATGATGCTTATATCAAGCGGTGTGCGATAGGCCTGAATCAGCTTTTCACTTTCAGCGGTATAGACATCAAATGCCTTGGCGAGTTTATGAAGCGTGTCTATCATATGCCAATCCGCTTCGGCCTCTGTTCGTTTTGCCACATCAGAGAAAAAAGCATTCCGCCTTTTATCTCTTTCCTGTGCAGTTTTCGCTTTAGAAAAGAAAAAGCCGGTTTTAAAGGAAGGCTCTTGTGATTCTAAAAATGCAGCCGCCAATTCACGCATTTCAAAAGGCGTCAGGTTGGCGTTTTTTAAAATACGATTGATTTCTTCCTGCATCCTCTTCTCTGCCTCAGTCGTTTGTTTTTCGGCCTCATCCAATTGATCACGCAGCGATTGGACCAGTCCAGTTTGGATATTAAGCTGTTCAGCGAAACTCGGAGCGCCTGTTTCGTCTTTCTTCAGCATTTCCGTATGTTCCTTTAGCAGATTACGGACTTTTTGTTCAGTTAAAGCCTGCATATTGCTTTTTGATTGCTGTTCTATTCTTCTTAACTCTTCTCTCAGGGCCCCCATCTGATTGAACGGGTGATCCGGTTCTGTTACTGATGTAAAATAGAGCGCTTCCCTTGAAATCCCTTCATTGCAAAGCATCTCCTCTACCTGCGCTTGATAGTCTCCAAATTTTGTCTCCGTCTCATCATGGCGGTCAATTTGATTGACGATAAAATACACATTCGGAATGCTTTCTTTTATTGATCTGAGAAACTTTACATTTTCCTCAGAGTGCACGTGATTATAGTGAACGACGTAAAACAGCGCATCCGCTTGGTGAAGAATAGAAGCAGCCGATAGAAAATGCGCATCATCTGTTGAATCTATCCCTGGAGTATCAATATACGCAACCCCGGAATCGATCTCAGTATACCTGTCAAAAATTTCGACGCTTTCAATCTGTTCCCCGTCTTTACAATATTGCTGCACCTTGTCTTTCTGGTAAGCCCCTTCCAGCTCAGCACACGCTCCGTCTGTTGTATGAAGCCGAACTCGCTTTTCCCCGTTTCTGATCACAACAAGGTTAGCGCTTGTCGGAATCGGGCTTGTCGGCAAAATATTCTCCATTAACAGGCAGTTCAGCAGTGACGATTTTCCCGCTGAATAATGCCCGGTAAACGCGATATAAACCTCTTCATCAGCCGCTTTTTTCATGACCGCAGCCAGTTTAGCAGCCCTTTGTTCATCTTGATTCTCAATAAATTGCTTATAAAGTTCCCCAGTTTTATGCAAAAGCTTTTTTCTGTTTTGATCTGTCATAAGTCTGAACTCCTTTGTGCCGTTTCAATTGTGAACCTTTTTCGAAAGATCTGAATTCATTCCCTTTTCATTTTACACAAGAATAAACCAAATTTCTTTAGGAGAATAGAAAAAAGCCGCCATTACGGCAGCTTCTATAAAAGAAAATCTGCAACTTTTACAAGTTCCAGATTCATCAAACAGATTTATTAGAGATTCCTTTTAATACAAAACCAATTAATACACTATATGTACAAACCGCTCCAAGCAAAAACAACATTGTCATTTGCTTCACCATCCTGATTGAGAATCTTTTTCAAATTCATTTTAACATGGTTGAGAATGATTTTCAATCGCTATTTTACGCTGTATTCCTGTAATGCTTTGTCTTCTGCGCGAATTCTGACGCTTAACAACACTGCATTGAAAATGGAAAACAGACACATGGTGACGTATGCTTGATAAAGCAGCGGAATCAACAAAATTTCGAGTATAACAACGGCATAGTTTGGATGTTTCATCCATTTATATGGACCTTTTTTTACAAGCTCTACACCTGGAACAACAAGGATTTTCGTATTCCAATATGCCCCTAAGGAACAAAGCGCCCAATACCGTACGATCTGTACGCTTAAAATAACTGCAGCGATACCGAGCCACCAGCTGGACGGCTGTTTATTCATCAGCAGCACCTCGGCAATTAAGGACAGGAAAAAAAGGATATGCATCGTAATGATATACGGATAGTGGCTCTCGCCAAATTCAATTGCTCCTTGCTTCTTTACCTTTTGTTCGTTTTGCCTGGCCACTGCCATTTCTGCTGCTCTTTGAACAATGAGAATGGCGATCAACAACCAAAACATGAGTCAGGCCCCCTTTTCCCAGCTGAATAACAGCAATTCTGATGAGAAACCCGGCCCTAATGCGCCAATCAGTCCTCGTTCAGCTTCCTTTTTATGTCCGTTCTGCAGATGGTCTTTGATCACATACAAGATTGTGGCTGAAGACATATTTCCGTGCTTTTGCAAAATGCTTTGCGCAGATGAAAGCTTTTCTGACGACAGCCCGAGACTTTTGATGTATGCATCGATCACTTTTTTTCCGCCTGGATGCGCCAAAAAAACACTGATATCATGGAATGACAGCTTATGTTTGTCCAAAAAAATCTGTACATTTGTTTTGAGCCATTTTTCCACCAAGGTTGGAATGTCTCGTGAGAAAATGACTTTGAATCCTTGATCGGTAAAGTCCCAGCCCATGACATCTTCTGATTGTTTCATCAAAACAGATTGGGCGTCCATTATCTTCGGCGCAAGCTTCAGCTTTGACATCCTGCGGTCCGCCTTCTCTCCGCATAATAAAGCTGCGGCAATGCCGTCACCAAAAAGCGAGGTGCCGATCAGATTGCTTTTCGTTTTATCTTCCGGCTGGAATGTCAGGCTGCACAGCTCGGCAGCAATGACAAGCACAAAAGCCTCAGGATACGCTTTGCAGTATTCGGTTGCACGCGCAAGTCCGCTGGCTCCTCCTGCACAGCCAAGCCCCCAAATCGGGATCCGCTTCGTATATGGAGAAAACGGAAGTTCATTCATAAGCCGCGCCTCGATACTCGGTGTGGAAAGGCCTGTACTGGAGACGAAAAAAACAGCTTCCACTTTCTCATAAGGAATGGCTTCTTGAAAAAATTCCGGATGAGAGAGGCACTCACGAACAGCCGCTCTGCTGTGTTTAAGTGTTTCTTCTATGTATATTTGATTTTTTTCTTCAAAGCTGTGCCCCTCTTTATACCATTCAATCGGCTTAACAAACTGTCTCGAATGGATTTGCCCGTTTTTAAAGGAGGATAACAGCCGGTCAATATCCTTAAAAGAATGCTGAAACATATAGCGGGCGAACTCGGCCGCTTTCTCTTGG
The DNA here is from genome assembly GCF_038050295.1 of Bacillus sp. FSL R5-0603. Classification (NCBI taxonomy): domain Bacteria; kingdom Bacillati; phylum Bacillota; class Bacilli; order Caryophanales; family Bacillaceae; genus Bacillus; species Bacillus sp. FSL R5-0603. The sequence continues at coordinate 2,120,595 of NZ_JBBOYP010000001.1, forward strand.
TTTACATTATACGCAGGAAGACTTGTTCCAATGGATAAAATAAACGCCATGCGATCACCTCTTTGCATACATTGTGCCGCAACAATCTTTTTTATATGCAAAAAAACTCCGCCGCGGCGGAGTTAGACTGCTGTTTTTTGTTCAGCGAGGTCAGCTTCTTGTTCTGTTTTTTTAGCTTTAGAAAAAACGTTATATACAATATTTAAGACGACTGCAGTAAAGCTGCCCGCCACAATGCCATTCGTTGTAAGCAGCGTTAAGGCACTCGGAAGCTGTTTGAAAATATCCGGCACAACGGTCACACCGAGCCCCAATCCCACTGAGCAAGCAACAATCAGCAGATTTTCCTGTTTCGCAAAATCAATGCGGCTGAGCATTTTAATTCCGTAAGCAATCACCATTCCAAACATCGCCACCATTGCACCGCCCAAAACAGCGGATGGAATAATGGTCGTGAAAGCAGCGATCTTTGGAAACAGCCCAAATGCCATTAGGATCATACCTGTGACCACAATGACGGCATTTTTTTTGATCCCTGTGAGCTGAACAAGCCCGACATTTTGAGAGAATGCCGTGTAAGGAAAAGCGTTAAAAATACCTCCCAGAAGCACAGCCAGTCCTTCAGCTCGATAGCCTTTAGACAAATCTTTCTCTGTCAAACGGCGGTTTGTCAGGTCACCTAAAGCAAAGTAAACACCAGTTGACTCCACAAGGCTGACAATTGCAACGATGGACATCGTAATGATAGGCGCTGCATGAAAAGACGGCGCGCCGAAGTAAAATGGCTGAATCATTTGAACAACTGCCGCGTCCGAAACATTATCAAATTGAACTTTCCCCATGAAATAAGCGATGAAGGTGCCAATCAAAATACCGATCAAAATCGAGACGGACTTGATAAAGCCTTTTGTAAAACGGTACAGAAGCACAATGATACTCAACACGGTAAAAGCAAGAACAAGGTTGGAGAGATCTCCGAAATCTGCACTTCCTTCTCCGCCGGCCATGTTATTCATGGCAACCGGCATCAGTGTAATACCGATAATCGTAACAACAGAGCCTGTCACGACCGGCGGAAAAAACGATACGAGCTTTCCAAAGAAAAATGAAATAAGAATGACAAGAATGCCTGAAGCGATAATGCTGCCGTAAACTGTTGAAATCCCATATTCAGATCCAATCGCAATCATTGGCGATACAGCTGTAAAGGTACATCCAAGCACTACCGGAAGCCCGATCCCAAAAAATCGGTTGCTCCACACTTGCAGAAGTGTAGCCACACCGCACATAAAAATATCAATTGATACTAAGTAAGTCAGCTGCTCGACGGTCAGTCCCATTGCTTTTCCGACAATCAGAGGAACGACAATGGCGCCGGCATACATGGCGAGAACATGCTGAATCCCTAAAGACAGCGTTTTGCCGAATCCATTTCTCATGAATGAACCTCCTGTACGAAGGACACTTTCCCTTCTTCTAAAGACTGAATTCTTGCCAAAGATTCCACTCGGTAGCCCAGTTTCACAAGTTCATCTCTTCCCGGCTGAAATGACTTTTCAATAACAATGCCAATTCCCGCAATAGAAGCCCCTGCTTGCTTCACAATCGACACAAGCCCGTGCGCTGCCTGTCCATTTGCCAAAAAATCATCGATAATCATCACATGATCCTGATCCGACAGGTGGGTCCCAGACACTGCGATTTGGCTTTCTGTTTGCTTCGTAAAGGAATAAACAGACGCTGTCAGCAAGTTGTCGGTGAGTGTTAACGATTTATGCTTTCTCGCGAAGACAACTGGCACACCCAGCTTCAAGCCCGTCATTACAGCGGGAGCAATACCTGATGATTCGATTGTCACAATTTTGGTAATACCGTCTTTTGCAAATCTGGACGCAAATTCGTCACCAACTCTCTGCATAAGCAGCGGATCAATTTGGTGATTCAAAAAAGAATCCACTTTCAATACCTGATCAGATAATACGACGCCTTCTTCCTCTATTTTCCGTTTCAGTGCTTCCATCCTGTCTTACCTCCGTTATGAGAATAAAAAAAGCATTGCCCGCTCAAATAAAGAGCAAGCAATGCTGATATCACAAAAAACCGTACACGTGCGGTTCCATTGCTCACCCATAGTCGGACATTTACGGTGCCCGGTAGAAACTTGCGTGCCATATCCACGCGATTATATGAGTGTTCCTATTATATTGTAATAAATTATATCAAGATTCTAATCTCTTGCATAGGCTGAAAATAAAAATTCCCGAACTTTATTTTTGTTTTTTTAGATATCATTCGTATTTCAAGGGAATTCGATATAAAAGAGCCTGACGACTGCGCCGCCAGGCTTTTGATTAAGACAGATAGAGATTTGAATATTTGTTTGATAAATAATCAATTAAATAGCGAACATTCAGCTCTTCTCCTGTTGCATCTTTAATAATGTCTAACGGCTTTTTCCGTTTTCCGTGAATGTGCACCTTTTCCGTCAGCCATTGCTTTATCGGATGGAACTCTCCTCTTTCCAAGAGAGCGTCAAATTCAGGGAGATCCTCAAGCATTTTTTGTTTCAGCTGAGCCGCATACATGTAGCCGAGCGCATAGGATGGGAAGTAGCCGAAATCTCCCCCTGCCCAATGGACGTCCTGTAAAATCCCCTCTGCGTCGGTCTGCGGTGTAATCCCTAAATAATCCTGGTATTTTTGATTCCAAAGCGACGGCAGATCTTCCACAGACACTTCATTGCTGAAAATCGCTTTTTCAATTTCATAACGGATGATGATATGAAGAGGATACGTCAATTCATCCGCTTCGACCCTGATAAATGAAGGTTTTGATTCATTGATTGCCCGGACAAAATCATCCAGGGAGATGTCCTTGAACTGTTCAGGTGATGCTTCTTGAATCTTCTGATAGTACGGTGTCCAAAAATGCTTGTTGCGGCCGATAAAATTCTCGTAAAATAATGATTGCGATTCATGAATTCCCATTGATGCGCCGTCTGACAAATTCGTGCCACTGAGTGCTTCATCAATATTTTGCTCGTATATCGCGTGCCCGCACTCATGAATGGTGCCAAAGATCGCCGTCCGGAAATCTTTTTCATCATATCTCGTCGTGACCCGAACGTCTCCCCGGTTCAGCGTAGTTGCAAACGGATGAACGGTTTCATCAAGTCTTCCGCCATCAAAATCGTAGCCAAGCTCCTGTAAAAAATACAGACTGAGCTCTTTTTGCTTTTCTTTCGGGAACGCTTTTGTAATAAAGCTTGTATCTGGTTTATTTCCGGAAGCTGTCACCTGTTTAACAAGAGGGATAATCGCTTCCTTCAGCTCAGTAAACAGCTGATCAAGCACCTTTACCGTGACGCCGGGCTCAAACAAATCAAGCAATGCATCATAAGGATGCTCTTGATATCCCCAATACGTAATAAAACGTTTATTGAATTCAATCAGCTGTTCTAAATAAGGAGAAAACAAGCTGAAATCAGATTTTCCTTTCGCTTCCTCCCACGCTGTTTCTGCCTTTGAACACAGAATCACGTATTCTTTGTATTCAGCCTCAGGGATTTTCTTATTCTCTTCATACTCTTTTTTCGCCAGTTCCACTGCTTTTTTCGTATCTTCCGACAAGTCATCAAATCGTTCATACAGGACATCGATAAGCTCCTTCATTCGATCTGATGTTTGGATATTGAATATATCTGTTGAAAGCTGGCCGATACTTTCGGCACGATCCTCTGAGCCGTTTTTCGGCGCGCCTGTTCTGGAGTCCCAGTGCATTAACGCAACTGCTTCGCTGTAATGTGAGATTCTTTTTAAAAGATCAAAAAATTCTTTTTCATATGTATGTATCTCCATATCCATTCCCTCCCTATTCTAGCCGTTCCATTACAGGCTAATGGAAGGGGGTATGAAAGTCAAATTGTTTGTATAAAAGGCTGCCGGTATGTTTTTATGGCAGCCTTTTTATTCAGTTGATCGTCATTTGATTTTTTGGCGGAGGTGTTCTCCGCTTTTTCTGCTTGATTTTTTTATCTACCCACACTGTTGCCAGCGGGGTTAAGAGCGAGGTGACAATAACGCTTGTCGCGATAATTGCAGTTGCCGACTCAGCAACTGGCGCAAATGAGGCATTCGCTTCCGCTAATGCGTATGGCACGGCTACAGCCGCCCCCGCCGTAGAAGAAGCGGCCACTCCCGCCACACCATCTCCCCGCGCAATAAAACGATCAAGCAAAAACAAAGAACTGCCCGATAAAATGACGACAGAAACTCCGATAAAAATGCCGAGCAGCCCTGATTGGATCAGCATTCCAAAATTCAAGGTATTGCCGAGCGAAAAGGCGAAAAATGGAATGATCGCCGGCACAACCTTGCTGAATAAGTCTCTGAGATCGTGATCCAGATTTCCAAGTATACATCCAAGTAAAAACGGGATGACTGTCGCTGCCAGCGTTTCCCATGGGAATGCGGCAAGTCCCGTCACACCAAACGTCACCATGGTCATAAAAGGACCAGATTCTGTACTGATAAAGGCGAAAGCGCCCGCATCCTCTTTTCTTCCCATGTGATTCATGAGCGCCAAATACAGTCCGCCGTTCGTTTCATTCATTACCGCGACAATTGCTAAAACAGAAAGGCCTGCAAAAAAGCCGGATTGTATGCCTTCGTCAGGTATAAATTGCGCTGCGATCACGCCAAGCAGCGCTGCAAATCCGACCTTTCCCAATAATAACGTGATTCCTTTTCTTGCGATATAGCCTGAAGAACGAAAATCAATCGTTGCTCCTACGCAAAAGATAAAAACACCCAGTATCGGCAGCGTTCCGGTAATCAAAGCACCCGTAAACCCTCCAAAGAACTCCGCTGTTCCAGGGGCAAACGTGTTGAGCGCCGCTCCAAGAAATAGCGGAATAATCATCATTCCGCCAGGTACCCGTTCAATTGTCGCCTTGATTTTCATATTGTGGATTCTCCCATCCTCCGGTTATGAAAAAACAATTCCACTTATACTTGGAAAACAGCCTGCAAATCCTCTTTTGAACAGCTGCCCAGCTGGCTGCCGACTCCGACGGCGCCAGCTCCGGCTCTAAGCCAATCCGGCACTTCAGACGGATGTATCCCGCCTGTCGGAATAAAGGTCACCTGCGGGAAAGGCCCCGCTAAATTTTTCATAAACGGGATGCCAAACACACCGCTTGGGAACAACTTTAATGTTTTAAAACCGTATGTCAACGCTTCCATAATTTCGCTCGGAGTCAAGACGCCGGGGATATAATGTGTCTTTACAAAAGATAGATGTTCAGCAAGATCAGCTGAAAAACCCGGACTGACAATAAACTGCGCGCCAGCCTCAGCAGCTTCCCCAGCTTGCTGCGCGGTGATGACCGTGCCCGCGCCAATTAAAATATCTTCCCTATTACGGAAGGATTCGATAATATCTGATGCCCCGGGGGTCGTATACGTCACTTCAACTGCACGAATCCCTTTATCTAATAAACTCTCAATCTGCTGACAGGCCTCCTGCTTATCCTTTGAACGAATGACTGCAATCAGCTTTGCTTCTTTCAGACGGTTTTCAACGACTTTGGACTCCATATTAATAATCCCCTTTCTTTTGGTGAACCGTTCTTTGAGCAGATAAAAAAGAAGCTAATTTCTCCCTGGTCGGCAAACCGTCCATATCCCCCGGTGCCTGCACTTGCAAAGCGCCAATCGCATTTCCCCTTTGCACCGCATCCTTGTACGACAAACCGTCTAGGATACCACTGATTACACCGACTGCAAATCCGTCTCCGGCGCCGACCGTATCAACCACCCGGTCGACCCGGCAGCCTTCTAGAAATCCTTCACTTGTCCCCGTTTTAAAGTAAGCGCCTTCTTTTCCGAGTTTAATAGCGACAAAGCTGGCACCTTTTTTCAAATAATAGTCGGCAATGCCTTCAGGTGTTTTTTCTCCGGTCAATAGCTCTCCCTCAGCGATACCCGGGAAAAACCAGTCTGCAAGCCCAGCCAGATCATTGATTGTGTGTACCATTGTTGCTTGATCAGGCCAAAGCGAAGGTCTTACATTAGGGTCGAATGAAATGGTCTTCCCTGCGTTTCTCATGTCGTTCATGACATGATACGTGAAGTCTTTCATCTCGGCTGACAAGGCAGGCGGAATGCCTGTCACATGCAAATGGCCTGCGCATTGAAAATAATCTCTCGGATATTCAGCTGAAGTTAATGTGCTTGCAGCTGAGTTTTTCCTATAGTAGGTAACTTGCGGGTCGCCTTCTTTCACTTTTGACTTCAGCAGCAGCCCGGTGGGATTTTCGTCCTGCGAGCGGATCACGCGGGACACATCCACTCCCTCTTTTTTAAGCTCTTGTAAAATAAACGTTCCGAGCTGATCATTGCCGACCTTGCTCATCCATCCCATTCGGAATCCGAGTCTGGCAAGGCCGCAGGCGACATTGCTTTCTGCTCCGGCAAGCCCTTTAGAAAAAGTGGATACTTCATGAAGGCCTCCATACTCATTTGCGTAAAACATGGCCATTGATTCCCCGAATGTCACCGCATCAAGCTTCATCTCTTCCCAACCTCCTCTTAGTTGAGGGCACCTAGGATTAAAGTGATTTTCTCATGATGACTTTTGCCTCTAATTCAATGGTTTGAGGCGCTCCTTTGTCACCTTCAATCCTTTTTAATACACGTTCCATCGCCGTCCTGCCCATATCATGTGACGGCTGGGCGATCGTTGTAATGCCTGGACCGATCAGTTTATACCATTCCGTATCATCGAACCCTGCAATCCCTATATCTTGAGGGATGCGCAGGCCAAGCTCTTCCATACAGCTGATGATTTTCAGCATAATCAAGCCATTCAAAGCCAGAATCGCTTTTTTTTGCTCAGGCATTTCCTTGTGAAAAGAACGAAGCGCCGCCTTAAGCTGCTCCTTGTCCTTTACGTCAATTTCATGCAATCTGACAAGCCCGTTCACATTATGAACCGAAGCCATTTCCTGATACACAGCTGCTCTTTCTGCACGAGGGCTGATAGAGGAAATCGGTTCGGTAAACAGCGCGACATCAGTATACCCTTTGCTGTACACCTTCTGAAGAATCTCTTTTGTGATCCATCTGTTGTCAGTCGTTACGGTATCCAGTTTCAGATCCGGCAGTTTCCGGTCAATTAAGATTGTTGGAATTTGCTGTTCAGCAAAAGCGCGCAGTACATCCTTGTTTTCCCCTGTTGCGTTTAAAATCAAGCCCTCAACCGAATGGGCTTCTAGCTTTAAGAGCATTTCCCGCTCTTTTTCAGGACTGTTATCTGTGTTGCACACCATAATGCTGTATCCATATTGATCACAAACCTCTTCGACTCCCCTGAAAGCAGCGACCGAAAAAGGATTTGTAATGTCAGCCACAACAAATCCGATTAACTTGCTTTTTTTTATTTTCAAACCTTGTGCCATTTTACTCGGCCGATAATTCAATTCTGCGATTGCCTTTTTAATGTTTTTCACTTTTTCAGGAGAAATCGCGTCAATTTTTCCGTTAATATAGCGGGAAACTGTCGATTTCGAAACTCCTGCACATTCAGCTACATCTTTGATGGTTGTATGGCCTGTTGTTTTCTTTTTCATTCAAGTGCTCCTGTATCTCTTATATTTGAAACCGATTTCAAAACCGTTACAACAAAAGAATACCATAATTTTAAAATTTGGAAAGAGTTTTTTTAATAATGTGTCAATTCATTATTTTTTCGTTGACTCTTTTCACTATTTATCCTAAAATTTTCTTTGAAACCGTTACCAAAATATTTTCATTCAAGTGATGCTGAAATCCTAACCAAGGGGGAAATATAATGGAAAATCGTTATTCTGTACATCCTGAACAAGTAAAACGCTTTACAACAGAGGAGCTTCGCAGTCATTTCTTAATGGATCCTTTATTTACAGAAAACAAACTTACGATGTATTACTCACATGAAGACCGGGTTGTCATCGGCGGAGCGGCTCCAGGGCAAAGTGAACTGAAGCTTGATGCAGGTGATTTTCTAAAAACAGACTTCTTTTTGGAACGGCGTGAAATCGGGATTATTAATGTCGGCCAGCCTGGTGCCGTTAGAGTCGGCGATGATGAATATGTGCTTCAAACAAAGGATTTTCTCTATATTGGAATGGGCAATCAGGATGTATCGTTTTCAAGCCTGAACGGGGAAAAAGCGAAGTTTTACTTCGTCTCCGCTTGCGCCCACAAAAGCTATCCGACACAAAAAGCCGGTATTTCTGAACTGACACCGGACCGCCTTGGTGATGATGCAGCGTCTAATGTCAGAAGTCTGTACAAAGTCATTCATCAGGATGGCATTAAAAGCTGTCAGCTGATGATGGGAATAACGATGTTAGATCAAAACAACAACTGGAATACCATGCCAGCACACGTTCATGACCGTCGGATGGAGGCTTATCTTTATCTGGATCTTGAAAAGGACTCAAAGGTATTTCATTTCATGGGCCAGCCGGACGAAACACGCCATCTTGTTGTTGGAAATGAGCAGGCTGTCCTTTCTCCCGCCTGGTCTATTCATTCTGGCGCAGGAACATCAAACTATAGCTTTGTGTGGGCGATGGCTGGAGAAAATTACACATTTACGGACATGGATCTCGTTCCGATGGATGGGCTGAAATAAGATGGGTTATCTACATGACGCCTTTTCATTAGAAGGAAAAACAGCGCTGGTGACAGGCCCGGGAACAGGGATCGGTCAAGGTATTGCCAAAGCCCTAGCCGGGGCTGGCGCTGATATTATCGGCACATCACATACAAGCAGCCTGTCTGAAACACAGCAGCTTGTGGAACAGGAAGGCCGGATATTTACATCTTTTACATTGGACATGAGCAAGCCGGAAGCGATAAAGGGTTCTGCAGCTGACCTGTTTGAAAACAGGCAGATCGACATCCTTGTCAATAATGCCGGCATTATTCATCGGGAAAAAGCGGAAGATTTTTCAGAAGAGAACTGGCAGCACGTACTGAATGTCAATCTAAACAGCCTGTTTATTCTGACACAGCTTGCTGGCAGGCACATGCTGAAAAGAGGTCATGGAAAGATTATTAATATTGCCTCTCTCCTGTCTTTTCAAGGCGGCATCCTCGTTCCGGCTTACACCGCGAGCAAACACGCTGTTGCCGGTTTGACAAAATCATTTGCAAATGAGTGGGCAGCGTCAGGTATTCAGGTCAACGCAATCGCCCCAGGCTATATTTCTACTGCGAATACAAAGCCTATTCGGGATGACGAAAAGCGAAATGAGGACATTTTAAAGAGAATTCCTGCCGGCCGCTGGGGCCAAGCGGATGATATCGGGGGGACTGCAGTCTTTTTGGCATCACGTGCTTCAGATTATGTAAATGGACATATTTTAGCAGTTGATGGCGGCTGGCTATCCCGCTGACAAATAAAAAAAGCTGACGAACGATCGTCAGCTTTTTTCCATTACATCATGTGCGGTTCAACAGGCAAGACCTTTTTGACCTCATCAATGATGCGTTCATTTTCTCCGCCAGCGTAAATGTGAATCGAGCCGCTGTCTTGATTCGAGCGAATCAGGCGCCCGATGCCCTGCCGTACACGTAACAACATATATGGCAGATCAACTTCTTCGAACGGATCTTTTTTCGCTCCGTTGCGCTTCGCTGTAAATACAGGATCGTGTGGCGGGTATGGCAATGACCAAATGGTAACATTCTTCAATGCGTCACCGGGAATGTCGAGTCCTTCCCATAAGTGAACTGAACAAAGTACTGTTTCCTCTTCCTCTTGGAATTTCTCTACTAAGCTGCTGATTTCCTCATCACCTTCAAAGAAAATTGGATACGGCAGCTCCCATGCCGCCGACAGCTCTTTAAACTCGTGTAATTCTTCAAAAGAAGGGAAAAGCACCAGCGTTCTTCCTTTGTAACGTTTGATTGTTTCAATCGTTTCAGCTGTTTTTTGTTCAGCGGCCATATCTGTTTTTGCGTATAGATTAATACTCATTTGCTCGTCATAATCATAAGGGGAATCAACAGTTAATGACAAATAATCATGAATCCCAAGACTGTCGGCAATATAATCAAACGAACCGCCTTCTGACAGCGTAGCAGATGAGAAGATATAAGGAATTTTCTTAGAAAACACTTTTTCGCCAAGTACTTCTGCTACCGTTCTCGGCATCACAACAAAAGTTGATTCTGCTTCCTTTTTCTCCAGCCAGCTGATTGCATCCTTTTGATATAGAGATAATGAATACGCCATTTGTTCAACATATTCTTCCACTACTGACAACTCGTATTGATCAATCGTATACATTTCAGACTCAAATACAAGTGCCTCACCGATTTTATCAAGTAAACGGCAAAGCTCGTCCGCCGCCTTTTTGACACGCTGGTCATTTTTTATTTCTAAACGGTGTGAACCGGCTACTTCCTTTGATTCTTCAGAAAGAACATAGAAAAATTCGTCGTTTGCGAGAAGCGCATCTTCAATCAATTCTGCAAACTCTTCTCTGATGTCATTTTGCAGCAATCGTTCTAAAAACAATTCAAGAGTAGACTGCTTCACTCTATAGGTTAGCGCTTTTTGCGCAGCAAACTCTAACAAGTGCCCCTCATCAAATACAACTGCACTATGATCAGGCAAGAGCGGCAGCTGGCCCTCTCGTTTGCGTGATTCTTCCGTCCACACATGCTCCATATAAAAATCATGGGAACAAATGATTAAGTCCGTTGACTTGCGGTAGTAATCTCTGGAAAGCGTCAGACCGCATCTGTGTCTCATATCACAAGTCAGACAGTCCTGAAACGAGTCGTAGCTTACGTCAGACCACTCTTCATTCGATAGATTTGCGTACTGCTTACGGTCGCCATACGGATAAAAGCGCTGCATCGCCTGGGACTCGTGGACAAATGACGGTAACGACTCATAAAGATCCAGCCATTTATCATCATCAGAACGCTGCATTGTTTTTTCAAGCTTCTTCAAGCATAAATATTGCTCATGTGATTTTGATAGCCTTGTATCAATTTTCAGATCAAGATGCTCAGCCAGCTTAGAAATATCGCCCTCTTTTTTCACCAGCTGTTCAATTAATGTTTCATCTGCACAAGCGATGATGGCGGGTTTGCCGACATACCTTGCATAGCTGATTGCAAAAAGAAGATAAACCAGCGTTTTCCCCGTTCCCACTCCAGCTTCGGCGAACATGACTTTTCTCTCTTTAAACGCCCGCTCCAGCTGAAAAGCCATAAATACTTGCTCGTCCCGAAGATCAAACCCTTTTTCGGGAAGGATATCGTAAAACACGTCACCAATCCAATTGTTCAATTCTTCATAAAAATTCTTTGTTTTCGTTAAAGAAAAAGGCAAACGTGATGTTGTCACCTAGTTCCAACCCCCAACTATTCGACATTCAGACCACCAATAATATCATTTTCCGCTGATGAATACAATAAAAAAACTTGGCAATGCCAAGTTTTTTGCAGTTCACTTACGATTGATCACATGCGACGATAAAAAAGGATGGTCTGTTGAATAAATATGTTCTACCGCTTTTTCTAAATCAGTTTGCGCATGCGAAATCACAGACGGAGACGAATCAGTCCCGAGCTCCTTCAGCTCGTTTGCTGTTGCGTCAAGCGCCCTTTGAATAAGATTAAAATGTTCGCTGTTCAGCATGAGATCACCTCTGATGGAAATAATCATCATTGTATGCGAACTTTTCATTTTATATACATGCTTTACCGCATGTTATCACCGAAACATGCACAAACTACACTTGATATTCCGTCTCCGGATTATCCGTCTTATCAACAATATTCTATCAGGGAGTGATGTTGACATGAGTTATAGAAACCGATTAGATCAGCATTCTGAACTGTTTCATCACAATTGGACGCGGCCTAAACGTTCTAAGTCTCAAGTAAACGGTCACACTGAAATGTCCCAAACCAACATTATATTGAGAAGCAACGCGAAAGCTCACCGTTGGTAACGATAGAATAGGGCTGAAAGATGAAAGAAGACGCATGCAGAGCGTCTTCTTTTTATGCGTTTTCTGTTTTCTTGCGCTGCGGTCTTACTTTTGACCAGTATTGATAATAATCCGTTTTAATAAACCCGTTAAAGAGCTTTCGTTTCTTCGTTGCTTTTCTGCCATATGCTTCCTCAAAGTTTTCATTTGATGTCAGCATATACACAGACCAAGTATCAAGCGGCTCGAACGCCTTCCCCATTTCTTTGTACATCTGCTCAACGGCTTTTTTCTCGCCGAGACGCTCTCCATATGGCGGGTTGCCGACAATTACGCCAAACTCCAGATTGGTGGTAAAATCTTTGACCTGCATCTGCTTGAACTGGATTAAATCTCCCAACCCTGCTTCCTCTGCATTTTCTTTTGCGATTTCAACCATGCGGTGGTCTATGTCGCTTGCGAAAATTGTAAGCGGCTGGTCATAATTTGCCTTTTCTTCGACTTCAAGCCGCGCTTTGTTCCACAGATCTTTACCGATCCATTCCCAATCCTCTGATACAAAATCGCGGTTGAATCCCGGGGCGATGTTTTGGCCGATTAGCGCCGCTTCTATCGCGATTGTTCCGGAGCCGCAGAAAGGATCAACAAACGGGCGGTCCGGCGTCCAATTGGTTAATTGCACCAAAGCGGCAGCAAGTGTTTCTTTAATCGGCGCACCGCCCTGATCGACACGGTATCCTCGTTTGTGAAGGCCTGTCCCTGATGAGTCCAGTGTAATCAAAGCCTGATCTTTCAATAAAGAAATTTCGACTTTATACTCGGCACCTGTTTCTTCAATCCAATCATTGGCTTTGCCGGACTGCAGCTTGAGCTTTTCGACAATTGCTTTTTTGACGATCCGCTGACAGTCGGGAACGCTTGCAAGTGTTGATTTTACCGATTTTCCGATGACAGGGAATTTCCCGTTTTCAGGTATAAATGAGCGCCAGTTAATCGCTTTCGTTTTTTCAAACAGTTCATCAAATGTTTTCGCTTTAAAAGAAGCAACCTGAACCTTTATGCGGTCGGCTGTTCTAAGCCAAAGGTTCGCACGGCAGATGGCAAGTGCATCACCTTCAAAAATAACTTTCCCGTTATCAACCTTGCATTCGTATCCTAAATCTCGTACTTCCTTTGCGACAATAGCTTCAATGCCCATTGGCGCCGTTGCAATTAGTGTATACTTCTTCATCGTATCACCCTGTCTTTTAAAACTTTTCTCTTTTCAAGATAAAAGCTCTCCTTATACGGGAGAGCTTGTTTTCATCATTTTAAATGTAAGTGGTCTAACGTTCTGTAAGCCATGTTTTGTTCCGTCGTACTGCAAACGGCTCATCACCTCGTACTCAGGCGGCAATCATCTATCTACAGAAAGCATTCTGTCCTTCTCTCCGTTGAATTCCGTTAAGAAGGTTCCCCTACCAAAATTTGGGTTTCTCGCTCGAGGGGTTTACCGCGTTCCACTCTCACCATTTCTAGTGAGACTTCGTCACTGTGGCACTTTCAAGGATACTCAGCCATATCCGAAGGACGTAGGCTTTTTTCCTGCCGTCAGCCTCTAAAGGCTGCCCTAGCTTATGACTTCGCTAGGCACGAACACTACGGGCATCTCAGCACCGTGCGAGCATGGACTTTCCTCTACAGATTCAAGATCTGCAGCGATTACCCGAACGTTAAGAACATGAATTATTATATAACAACTGATTACAATTTACAAGCGCCATTTTTTTCAAGCGTGATCAATCATAAAGCTTGCTGCCAAAAACGTGTTTTTCTAAGTTAGACAGCCGTTTTAAAATATCAAAATTTGTTGTGTTAGATTGCACAGGCTGTTTTTTGCTGGCTTCTTCAAGCTGTTTTTTCAGCTGCAGATTTTCCTGCTGCAGTTCTTCAATTTCTTGATGAAAAGTTTCATAATCCTTAATAATCATATCTAAAAATTTGTCAACGTCTTCTTGCTTGTAGCCTCTAACGCCTGTTTTAAATTCTTTTTCCAAAATTTCTTTCGCAGAAAGCTTTACTTTATCAGCAAGCATCTTTTTCACCTCGTATCGTGAATCATCACATATATTTTTTCAGAAATCTGTACGGTTGTCAAATTTCTCTTATTGCTATGAGTAGCTGTCTTCCTCTACTGTCACTCTCAAGTCATCCATTGTAATAAAGTAGATGGGATAGCCATCCTGTTCGCGCCTTTTTTCCGCTGTCCCAAGCATATACTTAGGGGAGCCTTCCTTTTCCGGGTCATATAAAAGCAGAAGCCCGTCGGACTTATCAATGAAGAACTGATTTTTTTGTTTGAATTGAAGCGGGCTTTCATAAGGACGGTGAGTCAGGCTTGCTTCATAGTCTGCCTGAGCCAGAACTGCTTCATACTGTTCCTTATTCGGTTCTTTCCAGTTCTTTTCCTGCTCGTAAAATGGTGTGATGACAGCTACCTTTAAGTCAGGGTATTCTTCCTGCAAATCATATGCAGCTTCTGCCGCCCACAGCTCCGCTCCAAGCTGGCCCGAAATTAAAATCCATTCTAATCCTTCATCCAAAAAAGCAATCAGCCGGTTCTTAATGGCTTTTTTTATGTAATACAGCGCCTTGTCATCCTGCTTAAATATCCCGAGTTCAAACGGTTTATAGCCCGTTATTGCCAATACTTTCATCATTTCACCTGCTTTAAAAAATGGGGCTCCCGTGGGCCCCATTTGTTGTGCTGCATTGTTTACACCATCAAGCTGCACGTTTTCCATACTAGTAGTCGCAGCAAGGTTTTCCTGCTTGAAAATGCTGATGCGAAGCCGGGTCAACATTTGAGAAAGTGTGTGGAAAGTAGTGAACGTGCTGAAAATGCTGGTGGTTTACGTTTGTTGTATGCTGTGGGTGAATGTGCGGCACGATAGTCTTCGAAAACGTATGGTGTTCACAGCAATGAGTAGGATGGACAATTGGCGCCATCATATGCGGTCTGCAGTGATGCATGATAAAATCCCCTTTCCATAAACTTTATTACAATACTAAGCTATGAAAAATAAGGGGTACATGTTCTGATGCAAAGACCTATTTTAAAAGTGTGCAATTAAGCTGTCTTTAAAGTTTGAAAACACAAAAGCAATCAAAAATACCACAACAAAGAACAAGTAAAAAACACCCTTATACATACCAACTCTCCCTTTAAAAATAACTAACGTCATTTTACAGGATTCGCCGCTATTCTACAACAAAATCAATGTGAATTCAGCAAAAAAAATTCATGGCGAAACAAGTCGTCTTTTGCGCTTTCCCGGGGAATATTTAAGAGGAATATTTCCTCTTTAGCCGGGCAATTCTCACATGCAGTTTTTCAGTTTCTTTCTCTGATAAGCATGCCGCATCGCTAAGCAATTGCTCTGCTATTTGCAATGCTTTTCCGAATTCTTTTTTCTTATGCTCAAAATATTTCGCGAGTTCTATTACAGCAGCGTATCTGCACTTCTGGTTTTGCGAGCGGGACAGCTTTTCCCAAAGCGGCACTGCTTCTTCCAAGCGGTTTTGTTTTTTGTACAGGAGCGATAAATCCAGCCGTGCACTGTCCTGGTCCTCAAACGATTTTTCTATAAGCCTTTCCAACTGCTTGATCGCTTGGTCCGTTTCTTTATGAGCCATAAACCATTTCGCCATAGCATAGGCTTCACTGTATTCTTTTGGCGCATGTGATTCTGAAAGGATTTTTTTAGACATATGGATGTACAATGAAATGAGTGATAACACATCCATTTCATTATGATGCAGGACACCTTTTAAAAGATCCGGCTCTTGCGCCTTTATAAAATGAAAGTAAAGCATTGGCGCCAAGTAGCCCGGTGTGTCTTCTAGTCTGCGGATGCCGAGCTCCTCTTTTTCAACCGTACCAAGAGATACGCGGTCCATTTTGTGTTTCCACAGGCGTCTAGCTCCATGCAAAAGATCAAAGTGGCCAAACTCCGGAAGCTTCGGAAGTCTGTCACGGATCAAGGTGTGCCTTGTTTTCACCTGCGGCCAATCAAAGGCTTTGCCGTTGTAGGTCACAAGTGATGTAATGTCAACCTCGCTTAAAAAGCTTTGGTACAAGGCGACTTCGTTCCCCGGTTTGGGCAAAAGATGCTGTTTGACTGTCACTCGGTCTTCATATACTCTCGCATGCCCAAGCAAAAAAATGGTATTCCCAGCTCCACCCCCAAGACCGGTTGTTTCTGTATCAAAGAAAAAGAGGTTGTTTTTGTTATACCCTTTTGCTGACAACGTATGCGACAGGCCGCTTTGATTCCACAGTGTGATCACTTCCTCAAGCTCAGAAAAGCTGTATAACCCATGGCGGTGAGAAAGCGGATATTCTACTTCTCTGATGAGGCAATATTCATCTTCGAAGATGAAAGGCTTCATGCCAAAAGCCTCCCACTCTTCTAAAAACGGGATGTCATCAAAGTGGTTTTCTTGTTTGCCTGCTTCTATTTTTTGTTCTCCTTCGTCGAGCACCATGTGCTTTTTCATCCGCTGGAGTTTCCCTTTTAATGACATATCCGGCCCCCCCTCCTTACGACATTTGATCCAACAGCTGCAAAATTCTTTCCTTTGCTTTTATCCCTTCTATTTCCGTACCTATACAAGACGGACAGCCGTCATGACAAGGACAATGTGTAATCAGTTGTTTCGCCGCTTCATTAATGTCTGAAAAACGTTTAAAGACTTCCTCCGCCAAACCGATACCGCCCGGATAATGATCATATAAAAATATGGTTGGCAATCCGGTATGGGCTGCTTTGATTTGAGAAACAACATGAACATCATTTCGATCACACATGATATACACAGGGACAATATGCTGCAGCACATTCGAGATGCCAAGAAGCAGCTGTTCCAGTGTCTTTTCCCCGATGTCTTCATCCGCTGTTTTGATTTCGAGCCAAGCTGCACTTGTATGCAGTTCTTCTTCCGGCAAATGAATAGGTCCAGACCCAATATTTTCAAAAGTGGTCATTTTTATTTTTTTAAAAATGGTCGGCAGGGCATTGACAGTGACGTCTCCGTAGTGCAATGACGTACGGCTTTTTTCTTTCGTTTTATCGATTTCTAATACCTTCAGCTGAACTGCCAGGTTTGCATCCGTATAATATTCGACATCGACTTTTCTGACATACGCCTTCTTATGGTCCCAATCGAGCTTCTCAACTTGATACTGAACGCCTTCATGCAAATAAATTGCTTCATCATGTAAAAGCGTCATCGCACTAAAACGGTCCATTTCACCGATAATCCTTACATTTGCAATATCCGACTGATCAACTATAACGACATTTTCCTGGGAGGCGGAACGCAAACTGATGTTTGAAGCAGGGAACGACTCACTTGCCCAATGGTACCGTTCGCCGTTGCGGTGAAGAACAGCCTCTTCCTCAAGATACTCAAGAATATCACTGACTTCCATGGGTCCAAATTCTTCATCAGCTCTAAAAGGAAGCTCATAAGCCGCACACTTTAAGTGATCTACTAAAATAATCAAATTCTCCGGATTGATTCTTGCAGATTCCGGCGAACGATTAAAGAAATATTCAGGATGCCGCACAATATATTGGTCAATCGGTGTTGAATTGGCTACCATGATAATCAAAGATTCACCGTGTCTTCTGCCGGCTCGTCCCGCCTGCTGCCAAGCACTTGCAACACTTCCGGGATACCCCGTCATTACACACACTTGCAGCTGGCCGATATCAACACCAAGCTCTAAGGCATTCGTACTTACCACTCCTAAAATGTCGCCTTCTCTCAGGCCTTTTTCGATTTCTCTTCGCTCTTTCGGAAGATAGCCTCCCCGATAGCCTCTGATTGATTTTGTTCCAATCTCTTTTTTCACAAGCTCCTGAATATGGCTTAAAATAATTTCCACCCGAACTCTGCTTCTGGCAAAAACAATGGTCTGCACTTTGTTTTTAAGGAACTCTTTCGCCAGTTCATTCACTTCTGCGGTTGCGCTCCTTCTAATATTCAGCGGTTTGTTCACAATTGGCGGATTGTAAAACACAAAATGCTTGCGTCCGCTCGGTGCGCCGTTGTCATCGACCAGCCGCATCGGTTTGCCTGTCAGCTGCTCTCCCAATTCCTTTGGGTTGGCAATTGTTGCGGAAGTACAAATAAAAACCGGATCACTTCCATAAAACCGGCAGATACGCTTTAGCCGCCGGATCACATTTGCCACATGGCTGCCGAACACACCTCGATACGTATGAAGCTCATCGATGACGATATACTTAAGGTTTTCAAACAAACTGACCCATTTCGTATGATGCGGTAGAATGGCAGAATGCAGCATATCGGGGTTTGTAATGACAATATGACCTGCTTTTCTCACCTTTTGTCTGATTGCCGGAGACGTATCCCCGTCATATGTAAAGCTTTTAATATCAATGCCCATTTCATCAATAATTTCATTTAACTCGCTCTTTTGGTCTTGTGCCAGCGCTTTAGTCGGAAATAAATATAACGCCCGGTTTGTTTCATCTTGGGCGATGGACTGCAGGACTGGGAGGTTGTAGCATAACGTTTTTCCTGATGCTGTTGGCGTTACGGTAACGATGCTCTCTCCTTTTTGCACATATTGAAAAGCGGAATATTGGTGAGTATATAGTTCATCAATGCCCCTTTTCGAAAGGGCCGCTTTGATTCTCTCGTCTATACTTTCGGGCATAGGCCTTGTTTTTGCTTCCCGAGGCTCAATTTCATGCCAATTCACAACGTTTTCATTTCCTTTTAAATCAGAAATGAGTTCAGTCAGTGATTTCTTTTTCATTCTTTACACCTCTTTGTCAAGTACAGTTTACCGAATATTTGTTTGCATGGCTAGGTGCAAATGTTATACAGTTGAATAAAAAAAGCAAGGCATACGCCCTGCTTATTTCGCTTTTATTGTAAGGAGCTTTGATTCGCCTTTACGAGCAGCCTTTTCGCCTGCCGGTACAATTGATCCTACAGCCTCACCATTCATTATAACGATTGGGATGACTGTGCTGCTCGCTTTTTCTTTTATTAATTCCAAATCACATGTAATCAGCGGGTCACCGACCTTCACTTTATCCCCTTCTTTAATGTGGGCAGTAAATCCTTCTCCGTTCATATTGACTGTCTCCAGCCCGACATGAATTAACAGCTCAATTCCCGAGCGAGTCCGAATGCCAACGGCGTGTTTGGTGTGAAAAATCTGAATGACTTCACCTTCAGCGGGAGAAACGATTTCACCGCTAGAAGGTTCCACCGCTATTCCTTCTCCCATCATTTTCTGTGAAAAAACAGGGTCCGGTACATCTGACAGGTCCATTACTGTACCGTCTGCCGGAGAATAAATAACCTCTTCTGTCACCTTTTCCTGAGTTTTGCCCATTCCGAATAATTTTTTCAGCAATGTATTTTCTCCCTTCTCATTCACTTCAACCGTTATCCCTTCATTCACCACTATTTAACCACACTTTCAATTTTGCTTCAATTTATAACAACATCTGGCATAGACGCATAATCTGGTTAAAAAAGGCGGTGGCGAAATTGGAATTCCATGATGACAGAAAGAACGAACTGCAAAAGAAAGAAGAAATCATAACGGAGGCAATCGACAGTCTTTTTCAATCCTCAGCGTTCGGCAACCTTATAAACGGATTTCAGAACCTGATCAACTCGAGTTTAAAGGATGTGCAGACGACCATACATGTCAGAGAAAGAGATACTGGGCTGTATATCGATATTACCATTCCGGCGACGTTTCGAGATGGCGAGATCGTCGTTGATGTTAAATCGAGGTATCTCCATGTAACACTCCAAGAAAAACAGAAACACCAAAATGAGGCTACCTTTACAAGCATGACAAGAACGGTTCAGCTGCCTTATGAAGTTCGCCAAGAAGATATGGAAACGTCTTGGAACGAGCAGACAATGACACTTTTCTTTCCAAAAAATAAGCATGAATGAACGATTCATTCATGCTTCTATCATTTAAAAAAGCTGGTAAATCCCTTTATTAAAGATCCGACCTGATTCATTGCACTCATTACTTGACCTGTTGTATCCATCATTTTATTAAAATCAAATTGCCCATTGGCTTTTTTGAACTGCGACATAATGCTTTGAAATTGCGAAGGCTGCTGTTGATTAGGCCTTGGGATAGGATAAGGGTTAGAAAATACAGGCGGCTGCATAGGCATAGGCTGGATCGGAGCATAGGGCTGATAATAATCCTGCTGTCCATAATGCTGCTGAGGCAGTTGTTGCTCTAAATAACCGGGTGCAGCCTGCTGATAATATCCTTGCATTTGCTGAGGATAATAATAGCCCATTTGCCGAGGATAGCTTCGAGAGCTCCTGTTCATTGCGATTCCCCCCTAAACACAACATATTTCTCTTCTATATATGTATGAATGACTTCTATCGTTTGTGTCACAAGTGATGATTAGCATTTGTCAAATTGTGTCGAAAGTTTAAATTTTTTAAAAACAGAAAAAAGTCGAATCATTATGGTACCATATTTTCAATACAGATGAGAGGGGATGCACCATAATGAACGTATCATACTTAAGCAAACGTTTTGCAGAAATGAAGAAATATGAAACAGACTGTATGAATAAACTGATGGACTTTGCCAAGTTCCTCTATATTCAAGGACATCTCAGCATAACTGAGTTTCGTAACAGTATGAAGGTTCTCGAAGCAAATGGAGCAGAAAGCCCGGCATATGAGATGAATTAACGTCCGGCCCCCTATAAAAACGAAAAGAAGACAGCCTTTTACCGGCTGTCTTCTCTTGCAATTTCATCCTTTACTGCGTGCAATGTATAAAGGACTGACTCAGTGATGTCCTTGAACCGTTTTTTATGAATATGATGAACATATGATTGAAGGACCAATTCCAGGAAATTATCCTTTACGGTCTCAATTTGCTCTTTATGCACATATTTTGGCCGGCGTGCTTTTATCAATTCAAGAGCACCATCTGCCCAGCGGGCCGCCAGTTCATCATTCTCTTCAACTGCAGGCTTTATCGTCTCAAAAAAATCATAAGAATGATTACTGTTTTTTCCTTCCTGATACCGATCAGCGCCATTTTCAGCAACTTCAATCATTCGCTCGGTCATTTCCAGCAATGTTTGTGATAGCAATACCTTTCACCTCAATGCCTATCGTACCAAATTTCACTCACAAATTCAGCCGATGCGGTATACTTTCTCAAACGCATACCTGTGTTCAGGCGATTGATACAGCTCATTTATACAAATATGAAGATCTATGATTTCTTCTTCAAGCACACTCAGGCGATCGTTTTCCGTTTCCCGCATCTCAGCCTCTAATGCATTTACAGAATGATTCAGGCTTTGCTCAGCTCGCGTTAATTCATCTTCTATATCAGAAAGCATACGGAGAATATCTGTCTTGCATACATAACCGGACATTCGTGTACCTCCCTTTCCTCGTCTCTCCCGGTTAACATTCTTTGCTCTCAAGGCTCTTTCCTTCCTCATGACAAAACTAGAAGCAAATCGCCAAACAAACAGGTATTCCACGAAAAGCTGAAGTTTTCGACAAAAACACCCGCAAAAATTGTATGATCCTCCTCCTTAATGCAAACGATACTTGTGAGGAGGTGCCGTATGAAAACAAGACCGAAAAAAGCCGGCCAGCAAAAAAAGACTGAATCAAAGGCAATCGATTCTTTAGATAAAAAATTAGGCGGCCCGAACCGCCCTTCTACGTAAGAAGCAAGGAATTTCCTTGCTTCTTTATTTTTTCAGCCACTGCTCCACCGCAAAAAGCGCATGAAGCTGGCGCTTTTTATGTAAATACCAGTCTGTCAATTCAATCTGCTTCGGCAATTCCTCGCGCCTAAAGAACGTTTTCTTTATCTTTCCATGAAACCAATCTGTTTTCGTTCCGTCTAATGAGTGGATTAACTCAGGGTAGCATGTCCTTAGCATAGGAGATGTTCTTTTTGTAATCCCGATTATCTTTTCCATATCAAAACGGGAACCTGTGTGCGGCACTGTGTGCAAAAAGTGATAAAAAGAGGAGAACAATTCTGGCTTGAACAGCAATTGAGACAGCTGCTTTCCCAGCCTTATCCTTTCCTCTGTCTTTGAAAAACGTTTCACTGAAATGCCGTAAAGAAACCCATTTGAGGAAGGAAAAATAACGGTGTTAAAATGTAACCAATCACTTAAATAAAAAGGAATCGTGTCAAAAACATTCTTTTTAAACGAAGGATTTTGTATAATAGGTGTTTGGATAGTGTTTTGTTCATTTATAATGAGGGCATACATTAGCCGCTCCGTATTTCGCTCATGCCAAAAACGGGTCCATTCTTCCGTCATAAATTGTGAGACGCCAAACACATGCAGCAGATGAAACAGCGGTTTCCCGACTCTTTTTGACCATTGGTATAATAGAAGCTGCGGATAGGCATCCGAAAATATAAGCCAGTTCGCTCTTTCATAGGCTAAAAAGAACCATTTTTGCTGTCTCTCACGGAGTCCAAGCTGAAACAGACTGCCTTTTAAGTCAGTCATTGACCAGCCGGCATTACGAGAAACGAAAGAAGCCAAAAGCGACCATTTGATTTCCGGATGACGGTCGTAAAATGCTTTATAAGCATTTGTTCTTGAAATGTTATCCGCGTTTTTTATTTTTGTCTGCCGCTCAATTCGGCTCAGAAGCTTTCTGATGGTCTGTTGTTCTTGCACGTTCATTCACTTCCGTCATGATTAGTTTAATAAGGAGGATGAGAAAGTGATTCGGTATCCTAACGGAAAAACATTTCAGCCGAAACATTCGGTTTCATCCCAAAACAGTCAGAAAAGGGCCCCGTCTTACAGTAATCGCGGAATGACCCTCGAAGATGACTTAAACGAAACGAATAAGTATTATCTGACAAACCAAATTGCCGTTATACACAAAAAGCCGACACCTGTTCAAATTGTAAATGTCCATTATCCAAAAAGAAGTGCCGCAGTGATTAAAGAAGCTTACTTTAAACAATCATCGACAACAGACTACAATGGGATTTACAAAGGGCGGTATATTGATTTTGAGGCGAAAGAAACGAAAAACAAGACCTCTTTCCCCCTGCAGAATTTTCATGACCATCAAATCGAGCATATGAAGCAGGTAAAGGCTCAAGACGGTATTTGTTTTGTTATTATATCCGCTTTCGACCAGGTTTATTTTTTGGAAGCCGATAAGCTGTTTTATTTCTGGGACAGAAAAGAAAAAAACGGCAGAAAATCAATTCGAAAAGATGAGTTGGAAGAAACAGCTTATCCGATTTCTCTTGGATACGCACCCAGAATTGATTATATTAGTATTATTGAACAGCTTTATTTTTCGCCATCATCTGGTGCGAAAGGTTGATTAACGAAAGGTTGAGATGTTATGTCAGATCAATTTAACAGCCGTGAAGCTCGACGAAAAGCGAACAGCAAGTCGAGTCCTTCACCGAAAAAAGGCAAGAAACGAAAAAAGGGCGGATTGTTTAAAAAGACCCTTTTCACTTTACTCATTCTGTTTGTTTTAGGCGTAGTCGGCGGTGCTGTTACATTTGCCGTCATGGTTTCTGATGCGCCGTCCCTTGATGAAAGCAAATTGAAGACGCCTTATTCATCAACGATTTATGATAAAAATGGAAAAGAGATCGCCGAAGTCGGCGCCGAAAAACGGACCTACGTCTCGATAGATGAAATTCCCGATGTTGTAAAAGAAGCCTTTATCGCGACAGAAGACGCTCGTTTTTATGAGCACCACGGGATTGACCCTGTCCGTATCGGC
The DNA here is from genome assembly GCF_038050295.1 of Bacillus sp. FSL R5-0603. Taxonomy (NCBI): domain Bacteria; kingdom Bacillati; phylum Bacillota; class Bacilli; order Caryophanales; family Bacillaceae; genus Bacillus; species Bacillus sp. FSL R5-0603. The sequence goes on from NZ_JBBOYP010000001.1 coordinate 2,144,434, forward strand.
GGTGCTTTAGTTGCCAACTTTAAAGACGGCTTCGGGGCTGAAGGCGGAAGTACGATCACCCAGCAGGTCGTCAAAAACTCCCTTCTTTCACATCAAAAGACGTTGAAACGGAAGGTGCAGGAAGTATGGCTTTCGATTCAGCTGGAGCGCAATTACTCTAAAGATGAAATTTTAGAAATGTATTTAAACCGGATTTATTTTTCTCCTAGAGCATACGGAATCGGAAAAGCGGCGGAAGAATTTTTCGGCGTTACAGATTTAAGCAAATTGACTGTCGAACAGGCTGCGACGCTTGCAGGAATGCCGCAAAGCCCGACAGCGTACAATCCCGTTAAAAACCCGGATAAAGCGGAAAAACGACGGAACATCGTACTCAGTCTGATGAAAAAACAAGGATTTATTTCTGATTCTCAATATAACAAAGCGAAAAAAGTGGCAGTGAAAGACGAAGGCGTCGTGTCACAGAAGGAATATGAAAAAGCAAGTACAAACAAATACAGCGCATTTGTTGAAGAGGTTATGAAGGAAATTGATGAAAAATCTGATGTCGATCCATCTGCTGACGGATTAAAGATCTATACGACATTAGATACAAAAGCACAAGATAAACTAGATGAATTAATGGACGGAGACACCGTCGGATTTACTGAAGGCATGCAGGGCGGCGTTACCCTTCTCGATACGAAAACCGGAGAAGTGCGGGCGATTGGCGCCGGAAGAGATTCTACGGTTGGTGGCTATAATTACGCGACCCAAGCTAAGCGACAGCCTGGATCTACCATTAAACCTATTCTCGACTACGGTCCAGTTATTGAAAATAAAAAATGGTCAACTTACGAGCAAATTGATGACTCAGCTTACACTTATTCAGATGGAACACCTATTCGAGACTTTGACCGCAGATATAAAGGACCAATGTCTATGCGTGAAGCACTAGCACAATCTCGTAATATTCCGGCTTTAAAAGCATTCCAAGCAGTCGGAAAAGATGCGGCGGTAGACTTTGCCAATGGACTTGGGCTGGGATTAGATAAAGACACTGTATATGAATCCTACTCTATTGGAGGATTCGGAAAAGGGAATGTTGGTGTCTCTTCACTGACAATGGCAGGAGCATACAGCGCCTTCGGAAATAACGGAACATATAATGAACCGCATTTTGTAAAGTCTATTGAATTTAACGATGGCACAAAGCTTGATTTAACACCAAAATCAAAGTCAGCAATGAGCGACTATACTGCGTTTATGATTACAGATATGCTGAAAACAGCTGTTAAAACAGGTACTGGACAGCTTGCACAAGTACCCGGTGTAGAAGTAGCAGGAAAAACAGGGACGACCAACTTTGAAGAAAGTGAAATCCAAAGGTACAATATCGCAAGCGACGGTGCCCGAGATTCTTGGTTTGTCGGCTACACACCGCAATATACAGCAGCCGTCTGGACGGGTATGGGAGAAAACGAAGCTGGAAAGAAATCTCTTTCAACTGAAGAACAAAAAGTTGCAAAGCGCATCTTCGCCCAGCTCATTGCCGATGTCGATGACGGAAGCGGATCATTTGAGAAGCCTGACAGCGTAGTGGAAGCCACCGTAGAAAAAGGTTCTAATCCCGCAAAACTGGCAGGGCCAAATACGCCAAGCGATAAGAAGCTCACAGAGTACTTTGTTAAAGGCACAGCTCCTTCTACTGTTTCTAAAACATATGAGAAAGAAGAAAAAGAGGAAACAGCTAAACTGTCTGGTTTAAACGTGAAATACGATAAAGACAATCAATCTTTAACGTTAAGCTGGAATTATGACGGAGATGCGACCTTTGCTGTAAAGCAATCTGTTGACGGCGGCAGCTACTCGGAAATTCAAAACAGCTCTGCAAAAGAGGCAGTTATTTCGGGTGTGCAGCCAGGATCTGTATACAAATTCGAAGTAACAGCCGTCAGTGATGATGGCAAAAGTACAGCTTCCACATCCTATGAGGTGCCAAAAGCTGAAGACGATGAAGATAAAAAAGACCAGCAACAAACGGATGATGAAAAACAAGATGATGAGAAGACTCAGGATGATACACAAACTGATGATTCTCAAAAAGATGACGGTCAGACGGATCAAGATCAGACAGATGATTCAACAAACGATCAAGACAAAAAACAAGACAATACGAACACCAATCCGTCCGACAACAATAACCAAGACCAATCAAACGATAACGATAACGACAACAGTAACAACCAAGATACGTCGGATGGTGATTCGAACTCTGGTAAGAATGATTCAACAGGTTCTGACACGAATAAAAATAAAACAGACACATCTAATAAAACACAAACAAACTCATCATCAATTGAAAAAACAAATTAACCAAAACAGCCGTCACCTTTGGGGTGATGGCTGTTTTGGTATACAATAAAAAACCTCCCGTTTTAACAGGAGGTTTTATCGATTCATCGCATGATATTTATAAAAATGCTTTTTCATTTCGGTAATCAGCTCATCAAGCTGAATAAAGCAATGGTATTGGGTCGGCTTAAGAAGAATAAATTCCACTCGTTCAGCCCAATTAATCGGCTTTGCGGGATATGATTTCTCCCTCAGTTCTTGCCAATCGAGCGATTTCACCGGCTCACCTGCTGTCCAATGTAACGAAGCCAACAAACACACAATGCCCTTTAACATTTCGTTTTGGTCACATCTCGATTTTCGTGTTTGAAAGACTGGGAGAAGTGATGCTTTGATGTCATCCCACACTTCAAATAAAAGCGGAACGTATTTCCCGCTGTCCTCCCATGGCAAATCGCCTTGTAATTCCGTGCAAAAATCAAAATACACCGGATTGGTCTGCAAGGTTTTCTTCATATCCGAGGAACTCTTCTGGCCAAGACTGCGCAAGTATTGCTCATAGGAAGCCAACACTTCTTTTGCTTGCGTCATCGTTTCACCAGTCCTTTTTTATCCCTCTTCTGCCCTTCTCTGCACAAAGAAAGCAGCGGACACTCCGCACAGCGCGGAGATTGGGCTTTACAGTGATATCTGCCGAAGAAAATAAGCCGGTGATGCGTAACGGACCAGTCTTCTTTGGGAACCTTGCGCATCAGCGTCTTTTCAACTTCCAGAACCGAGTCCTTCCACCGGCAAATGCCCAATCGTTTGCTGACTCTCTCCACATGGGTATCTACGGCAATGGCCGGCACGCCAAACGCAACGGATACCACTACGTTTGCAGTCTTTCTCCCGACCCCTGGCAGTTTGACAAGCTCATCGCGGTCTCTCGGCACTTCTCCGCCGTAATCTTCAATAATCATTTTACTCAGCTTTTGAATATTTTTCGCTTTATTACGATATAAACCGATTGATTTAATATCCTGCTGAAGCTCTTCCAGCGGAACAGCCAAATAGTCTTCCGGCCGTTTATATTTTTGGAATAATGTTTTGGTCACTCTGTTTACAAGTGCATCTGTACATTGCGCAGATAAAGCAACAGCCACCACTAATTCAAAAGGATTGGAATGAACCAGTTCACACTCCGCATGAGGAAACATGTCACCTATCTTGTCTAAACAGAATTCAATTTGTTTTAGATTTAACACGATTGTCACCTTTTCACTTTATTGTTCAAGCCAATTGTAAAAAGGAACCTGCCTTTTATACTCTTTTTGCGGTTCATTCTGCTTTGCTTGTACACGCCGGAATTTTTGGCTGTGTATTTTTGCCTGCTCCACAGTTTTAAGCCCGTTTTTCTTCCATTCAAACAAAATCCGGTCAATGTAGCGGAAACTGAGTTTTCCTGATAGTACAGCCTCTTTTAACGCGTGTTTGATCAGTTGTGCGTCATGCTGATCCTGGTCCTGCCAGATCGCCAGCGTTTCACACTCCAAAGGCGATAACGGCCTTGCGAACTCTTCCTCAAAAATGGTATAAAGGCTTTTTTGTTCCCCTTCTGCTTTTCTTTCCTGTGTTTGATTCTGTGCAAGCTGAATATATTCGTACAGTTTCCCCCATAAAGGCTGAAGAGAATATTTCTCAAATTTGATGCCGTTTTGATCCTCGCATTCTTCAATAAACAGAAAGCCTTTTTGAATAAACATCCGCAATCTGTTTGTGCATTCTTCAACAGAAATTGACATACCTTCCTGCAGCTGATTCGGTGTAGGAAAATATGATCCTTTTTCTAAATGCATTTTAATTTTTAACAGCAGAATAAGTTCTGTTTCATTAAGCCCAAGCTGTTTATAATGCGTGAGCAGAAGATTGGGGATGGTTGATGTTCCCTGCTCCTGCATATCAATAAATTGCTGTTTTTTCATCGTCACACCTCTTACTGTAAAGGATTGTGATTGCCCCTTTACTGTAAAAAGTCTCCCTTGCAGGAGACTCTTTTTTGTTTCATTTGAATGTATTACGGATACAGACGGTTTAACAGTCTTGGGAACGGAATCGTTTCACGAACGTGAGGCGCTCCGCTGATCCAAGCTACTGTCCGCTCTAATCCAAGGCCGAAGCCGGAATGAGGAACTGATCCATATTTTCTAAGTTCAGCATACCATTTATATGCGTCAGAATCCAGTCCATGTTCTTTAAGACGCGATTCCAAAAGTTCCATATCGTGAATCCGTTCAGACCCGCCGATGATTTCTCCATAGCCTTCCGGCGCAATCAAGTCAGCGCAAAGCACAACGTCCTCACGGTCAGAAGCCGGCTGCATATAGAACGGTTTTAAGGACGTCGGATAGCGAGTGATGAATACCGGTTTGTCATAATGTTCAGCAATCGCTGTTTCATGAGGCGCTCCGAAATCATCTCCCCACTCGATATCGTCAAAGCCTTTTTCTTTCAGAAATTCAATCGCTTCATCATACGTGATTCTTGGGAACGGAGCTTTGATTTGCTCAAGTTTTGACGTGTCTCTTCCCAATGTGTTTAATTCAATTTTGCAATTCTTAAGAACTGATTGCACGATGAAAGAAACGTAATTTTCCTGTACTTGAAGGTTTTCTTCAAATTCTACAAACGCCATTTCCGGTTCGATCATCCAGAATTCGATTAAGTGACGCTTTGTTTTAGACTTTTCCGCTCTGAATGTCGGTCCGAAAGAGAATACTTTTCCTAAAGCCATTGCCGCAGCTTCCATGTAGAGCTGGCCGCTTTGAGACAGATATGCATCTTCATCAAAATACTTTGTCGCAAAGAGTTCTGTTGTTCCTTCAGGTGCGCTTCCAGTCAAAATCGGCGGATCCACTTTTACGAAGCCTTCGTTATTAAAGAATTCGTAAGTCGCGCGAATGATTTCATTACGGATTTTCATGATCGCATGCTGGCGCTTTGAACGCAACCATAAATGTCTGTGATCCATCAAAAATTCCGTTCCGTGTTCTTTTGGTGTAATTGGATAATCGGTCGCTTCGTGAATGACTTCAATATCTGTCACAGCAAGTTCATATCCAAGCGGAGAACGCTCGTCCTCTTTGACAATCCCTTTTATATAGAGCGACGTTTCCTGCGTCACTGATTTAGCTGTTTGGAAAATGCTTTCTTCCACTTCCGCTTTTACTACGACACCCTGAATAAAACCGGTACCGTCCCGAAGCTGTAAAAACGCAATTTTCCCGCTTGAACGCTTATTAGCGACCCAAGCTCCGATCGTTACTTCCTCACCTACGTGCTTGTACACTTGGTTGATTGTTGTTTTCAACATATTTCCCTCCAAAACAAGAAAGACATTCGGAAGCTCATTGCCCCGCGAACTCTTTTATCATCACTTTATTATACCCGCTCTTAACTAACCGGGTCAATGCAGATAAAAAGCGGCTTTTCTGTCAGCCGCTTTTTGATCTGTTAGCTATGTTTTTCTACAAAACGCTTGATTCTTTCAATGGCTTTTTCAAGAAGATCTAACGATGTTGCATAAGAAAGACGGACATTCTCAGGAGAGCCAAATCCGGATCCTGGAACAATCGCAACTTTTTCCTCCTCGAGAAGCGCTTTAACAAATTCATCTACATCTTTGAAACCGCAAGATTGAGCTGCCTCTTTTGCATTCGGGAACAAGTAAAAAGCACCTTCCGGCTTCACGCAGCTGAACCCTGGGATTTCTATGAGCTTTGCATAGATCGTATTTAATCTATGTTCAAATGCTTCTCTCATTTCTTCCAATGGCTCAGAAGGCCCGTTATAAGCCGCAATCGCTCCGTACTGTGCGATTGATGTCGGGTTTGACGTGCTGTGGCTTGCAAGGTTCGTCATCGCTTTAATAATGTCTTCAGAGCCTGCCGCATAACCGATTCTCCAGCCTGTCATGCTGTGGGACTTCGATACGCCGTTTATAATGACCGTTTGCTCTTTCAGTCTGTCTGACAGCTGTGCAATGGAAACATGTTTCTTTCCACCGTATGTAAGTTTTTCATAAATTTCATCTGACACAATCAAGATATCATGTTCGAGGCACACTTCACCGAGTGCAGATAGTTCTTCTTCCGTATACATGACACCAGTCGGGTTGCTTGGAGAGTTAATAACGATTGCTTTTGTTTTTTCCGTAATTGCATTTTTCAGCTGTTTAGGCGAAATTTTGAAGTGATTTTCCTCAAGCCCTTCTACATAAACAGGCTTTCCGCCAGCGAGTTTCACCTGCTCCGGATAGCTTACCCAGTAAGGCGTTGGAATAATAACTTCATCTTCTTCATCCAAAATCACTTGGAAAAGGGTATACAGAGCATGTTTGGCACCAGTGCAGACAATAATTTGAGACGGTTTGTATTCAATATTCTGGTCGCGTTTAAATTTCTCTGCAATGCTGTTTTTCAGTTCAGCCAAACCACCGGAAGGCGTGTATTTCGTATGGCCCTCGTTCATCGAACGCACAGCGGCATCAATAATATGCTGCGGTGTATTGAAGTCAGGTTCTCCTGCTCCTAAGCCGATGACATCATGGCCTGCGGCTTTCAGTTCTTTCGCTTTCGCTGTGATTGCCAGTGTGGTTGATGGTGTTAATGCGGATACTCTTTTTGCCAGTTTCAACTTGAACTCCCCCTAATTCGTCTTAAGGCGTGATATTTTTGAGAATCTTTCCAGTTGTAAAGTCCACATAACTTAAACTGTATTGCCCTTCTTTGTCTAAGTACGTCACTTCCCAAAGCAGGACGTTTCCTTCTCTTGCCAGATGAACCTCTTTTTGCTTTGAAACCAGCCCTTCATCCTTTATGATTTTCGCCGCTTTGTCTTCAGAGATTCCCTCTTTCGCTTCTTTTGAGAGAATTTTTGCTTTTTTATCAGCCGGAACCCAGACATATAATGCAGTGCCTTTTTTATCCGTTCCCTTTACAACATAATATTTTTCTTTTCCGACAAATGTTTCGACTTGATCAACATTGGCGAGATCGGTTTCTTTTTTAGCTTCAGCAGCTGCTGCTTCGTGCCCCTCTTCCTTTTGTGCCATGGCTGATTTATAAATGCTTGCCGAGACAAGAAGTACTGCTAAAAAAATAATACCAAAAATGACGGTAAATATTAATGCTTTTTTTCTCATCTTCTCACCTACGTACGATAAATGGTAAAAACGGCTTGGTTTTTGTTTTCTTCATCCAGCGCAAGGCCGAACATCAGATTTTCTCTTTTCAGTGTACGATTCAATGTGTCCACAATTTTATACAGATCATCAGAATGCTCTACATTAATTGTTGAAAGAATTTCGATTTTACTTTCCATTTTTTCATCCTCCAGTTTGAACAAATATTGTTAGTCATACTCCATTTCAGGACACGCCATACTAGTATCACAGAGCGGGAAATCCGCTTTTAAATAAAACACCATCCTACTCCCACACCGCAAAAGCCGCTTTATGCGGCTTTTATTCTTTTTCCCCTGCAACATAAGCTTCAAGCTCGCTGTCAGTCATTTCGGATACTGAGGTTGTCGGCAAGGCATCAAGAAACAGCCGGCCGTAACCAGCGGTTTTAATCCGTCTGTCCAATATCATAATCGTTCCTTTGTCTCCCGCAGAACGCAGCAAGCGTCCGATTCCTTGCCTGAAGGTCAGCACAGCTTCCGGTAATGACACTGTTTGAAACGGATTCTTTCCTTTTTTGCGGGCAAGCTCACATTTTGCAGCATGAAGCGGGTGATCAGGGGACCGGAATGGGAGCCTCACGATCATTACTGTTGTCAGCTCATCACCAGGGAAATCAACGCCTTCCCAAAAATGATTTGTTCCGAGCAGGATCGCCTGATTGGATGTTTTAAAAGTCTTCATCAGTTTGCCGGGACTTCCGCCTGTAATCCCTTGTGCCAAGAGCTGAATGCCGGAAGCACTCATGTTATGCTTGAGCTCCTGGTGAACCTTTTTCAACATATCATGGGATGTAAACAGCACAAGGATTTTAGGCTGTTTTTCCTTTGCCATCAGTTCGATATAACGGGCTGTATCCTGTATAAATTCAGGTTGTCCTGTATCCTGAATTGATTTCATTTCCTTTGGAATCATCACCTGCATACGCTCATCGTAAGAAAAGGGTGATTCAATTCTCATTGTCCGCGGGAAAAAGTCACTCAGTCCCAGTCGTTCAATCATAAATTGAAAAGAACCTTCGACTGTAAGAGTTGCAGATGTCAGCACCACACTATTTTTGCGCGCGAAAAACTGATCAGCCAGAAGTTCACCAGGTTCAAGAGGCTGTGCGTAAATGGCCACTGCATTTTTCGCGCCCTTTGCATCTATTTCAATCCAAACCGCTTCATCGTCATCAGAGCCAAAGAAGAGCTTCTGCAACGTCTGACAGTAATGCTGCAAGCCTTTCATGCTTCTTTGGTATTCATCGGCTAAAAAGACGGTTTTGCTCTTCATACCCTTCAAATGTTTTTCCATCAGGGATGACTGCGCCTCAAAAAGCTGCTGCAAATGTGTCAGCATGGAACAAAGCCTCTCCGCACCATCTGTTAAGATCGACCAGCTTTTATCCTGGCTTTCTTTGTTCACCTTAAACACTAGACGGTTTAAGTCTTCTTTAGGTTTTCTTCGTTTGACAAAAGAATGTACAGAGCTGAAGAAAGCATCACTTTCTGCTTGAACGTGCTGAAGCCACTCTTCCAATTCGAAAAATGAATCAACCGGCAGGCTGTTTCGCTGGAATAGCTGTCTCATCTTTTTTAGAAGTCCCTGCTCCTTCAGAGTGCCGATTCTGCTCAATTTCGTATGCAATTCTATGTACGTGGCTCTTTTCCCTAAATGTTCGCTTGCCGCACGTTCAAAATGGTGTGCTTCATCAATAATAAATGTGCCGCTTTCGGGAAGCCTTTTTTTCTGGCTGCCTTCATCGGTCAGCAAAAGGGAGTGATTAGTGATCACCAAATCGGAGCGCATAGCAATCTGTTTGGCCCGCTCGTAAAAACCGATCACATGCTCACTGCGACTTCTTTTATAGGAGTCATCGTCATAAGCCAATCTGTCCCACAGCAATTTTCCGCCTGAAGGCAAATTCAGTTCCGCTACATCTCCTGTATCTGTCTCTGTCAGCCAAACGAGAAGCTGTGCCTTTGTCAGTACGGCATCATAATTATCATCTTCTTCATGAAGCACCTGCTCAAATTTATACAGGCATAAATAATGCGATTGCCCTTTTAAAATCGCCGCTGTTACCGGAAATGGAAACAGATCTTGGACAATCGGCAAATCCTTTGTGAGAATCTGCTGCTGTAAAAGCGTCGAATACGTGCTGATTATGACCGGCTTTTTTGATTTCTTGGCAAAAAGCGCAGCCGGAATAAGATAACCAATCGTTTTTCCGATGCCTGGAGGAGCTTCAATCAGCGCATGCTCACGATTGGCAAACGCATCAGCCACCTCTCTCATCATCATCATTTGGCCGTCTCTTTTTTCATACCCAGGCATTAACTCTGACAGCGCTTTTTCATTTCCCGCTTCCCAGCTTTCGATCTCAAATGAGAAGTTCTCGTCCTCATTTATACGAACATCGATAGCTTCAGGTTCTCTGACAGAAAACGAAGAAAAGCGCGTATAGCCCGGTATCTCGGTATGTCTGTTTTCATTAATGAACATATCCAACAAATGCGTCAGATCACTGATGAAATGCTGCGAAAGCCTTCTTAACTGCTTTAATGTAGGGTAAGGAAGCTGCCGCAGCTTTTCAAGGATTTCCAAAAAAATAAGCCCTGTCACTTCAGCATCGCTGTCAGCCCGGTGCGGCTGATCATGCCGCAGCTGAAGCTCCTCGCTTAATTCCGTCAGCTTATACCCTTCAAATCCCGGAAAAACAATGCGCGAGAGTTCGACAGTATCAAGCACTTCACAATCTGGGAGCTGAAAGCCCGCCTTATGCAGCTCATACTTGACAAATCCAAGGTCAAAATGGATATTGTGGGCGACAAAATAAGCGCCATCAAGCAATTGGAATACTTCTTCAGCAACTGCTTCAAATGGCTGTTCATTCTCTACCATTTGATTAGAGATTCCAGTAAGCTGCTCAATAAAAGCAGGGATTGATTTATTTGGATTAATGTATTTTGAAAACCGCTCAGTAATTTGTCCATTTTCGATTACAACCGCTGCGATTTGTATGATTTTATCGCCTTTCTTCGGCGAATTCCCTGTTGTCTCTACATCTATAACAACGAACCGTTGCTTATTCATTAAAATGGACACCTCAATTCTTGCATACGACAAAAGTGTAACACGTTTTGTACGGAAATGGAGCGGCAAAACCGTTTTACTCTCAAAATCTTAAAAGAAAACCCCCGATAAAGGGGGCTTTTCTTCTACAAAATTGTACGGGCTGGTTCGTTTCCCAGCATTTGTTCAATTTTGTTTTGATCATTCAGAACAGCCACTTTCGGCTCGTGGCTTGCCGCTTCTTGATCAGACATCATTTTGTAGGAAATAATAATGACCTTATCTCCTTCCTGCACAAGGCGTGCGGCTGCACCGTTTAAGCATATGACACCGCTTCCCCTTTTACCAGGAATAATATACGTTTCAAGACGTGCTCCATTATTATTATTCACAATTTGTACTTTTTCATTAGGAAGCATTCCCACAGCATCAATGAGATCTTCATCAATTGTAATGCTTCCCACATAGTTCAGGTTTGCTTCCGTAACAGTTGCCCTGTGAAGTTTGCCGCTCATCATTGTTCGATACATATTATATTCTCTCCATTTCTCGAATATCAATAATGATATTATCTATTAAACGCGCTTTTGAAAAAGCAACTGCAACAGCGAGAATCATCTTTCCAGCAATTTCATTCACAGGCTCGAGTTCCGGATAGGAATAAAGCTCTACATAGTCTATGGTTCCGCTAGTCGTTTCAATGATTTCTTTTGCAGCTTTTATCACCGCTTCAGGATCTCTTTCACCGGCTTGGATCAGTTCCGCACTTGTTTGAAGGGCCCGATACAGCTTAGGCGCTTCTTTTCTTTCCTCAGCTGTTAAGTATACATTGCGAGAGCTTTTGGCTAAGCCGTCTTCCTCTCTGACCGTATCGACAGGAACCAATTCAATATCCATGAAGAAGTCACTGATTAACCCATCAACAACAGCTACCTGCTGCGCATCTTTTAAACCGAAATAGGCACGAGTCGGCTTGACTAGATTGAAAAGCTTCGTCAGTACGATCGCGACCCCGTCAAAATGTCCTTCTCTTGAGCGCCCGCATAACACGTCTGTGCGTCTTTCTACATGAATCGTGACATTCTTTTCACCGGGATACATATCCTTAGCATCTGGCGTAAAAAGAATATCGACTCCGGCGTTTTCTGCAAGAGCTGCATCCCGCTCAATATCGCGCGGATATGCTTCAAAATCTTCATTAGGGCCGAATTGTGCAGGATTCACAAAAATACTCATAATAACGGCGTCGTTTTCTTGTCTTGCTTTGTCTGCTAAGGTTAAATGCCCCTCATGCAGAAACCCCATCGTCGGAACAAATCCGATTGACTTGCCCTCTGAATGGTATTGTTTTATGGCTTCTTTCAGCTGTGAAATATCAGTAATCTGTCTCATCTTATTTTCCCCCGTACAAGCCGTCAAGCACTGTCTGGTTCATTTGAAAGGAATGCTTTTGTTCAGGGAAAGCACGATGTCTTACATCCTGAACATATCCGCTGATTGCTGTTTCGATGGTTTCATCAATGCGCGTATATTGCTTTACAAATTTAGGTGTTCTCTCAACACCGTGGCCGATAATATCATGATAAACGAGAACTTGTCCGTCTGCTTTCACACCAGCCCCGATTCCAATGACCGGTATGCTTAGCGTCTCGGCAATTTTGGCTGTGAGTTCTGCCGGCACACATTCCAGCACAAGCATCATAGCTCCTGCTTCTTCGCATTTTATACTGTCTTCTATTAATTTTTTGGCGCTTTGTTCGTCTTTGCCCTGTACTTTATAGCCGCCCAGTACGCCGACTGACTGCGGTGTCAAACCTAAGTGACTGACTACTGGAATGCCTCCAAGCGTCAATGCGCGAATGGATTCAAACACGCCTTCTCCGCCCTCAAGCTTCAGTGCGTCAGCTCCGCTTTCCTGAACGATAGCCGCTGCATTTTTCAGCGTATCTTCCTTGGACAGGTGATAAGACATAAACGGCATATCTGTCACAATAAAGGTATTCGGCGCACCCCTTTTAACGGCTTTTGTATGATGAATCATGTCCGCAACTGTCACACCGACAGTTGAATCAAGGCCGAGGACGACCATTCCGAGTGAATCACCGACTAAAATCATGTCAACTCCCGCTTGTTCAGCAAGTTTAGCTGCCGGATAATCATAAGCGGTCAGCATGACAATCGGTACTTCAGACTCCTTCATTTTTAGAAAATCCAGTTTTGTTTTCATGTTTTCTCCTCCTCATGTTTAGAGGAGATGATCTGCCGTTTTCTTCTGCAAGCCAAAAAACCTTCCGTTACAACGAGAAGGATTCTTCACTTTCTAAAGTTCGGCGAGTTTCATCCCTCTGTCCCAGTCCTTTTTTGGATCAAGGCAGACTGCTGCAATGTCTATCTATTTTAACAATAGGTGCAGTTCGCAGGCGATACTGCCCAATGGAAGTATACCAAAATCAACGGGCTTGTACCAACACATTAGCCTAATTCGATATCGGCAGAATAGATTTTTTTAATGCCTTCGTTCGTTTCTAAAAGCAGAACGCCTTCATCATCTATACCTAACGCCTTCCCGTAAAAGGTTCCGTTTAACGTTCTGGCTCTCATATTAGTGCCAATACCGAGTGCATAGCTTTCCCATAAAAGCTTAATCGGCGTAAATCCGTGCGTCATATAATCCCGGTACCGTTTCTCAAAGCATAGTAAAATATGCTGGATGACGCCGGCCCGATCAATTTTTTCCCCAGCAGCTTGGCTGAGGCTTGTCGCGATGTCCTTCAATTCATCTGGAAAATCATTAGGCTGCTGGTTAACGTTAATGCCGATCCCAATAATCACTGAACGTACGCGGTCTTCTTCAGCCTGCATTTCCGTTAGGATGCCAACTGTTTTTTTTCCGTTAATCAAAATGTCATTTGGCCATTTAATATCCGTTTGGATGCCTGCTGCCTCTTCTATTCCCTGCACAACAGCTACTGCAGCAAGCAGAGTCAGCTGCGGTGTTTTTTGGAGCGGAATGTCAGGCCGCAAAATCAGGCTCATCCAAACGCCGTTTCCTTCTTGAGAATGCCATACCCTAGACATTCGGCCCCTTCCGGCTGTTTGTTTGTCAGCCACCACGAGGGTGCCTTCCGGTGCGTTATTATTCGCGAGCTCATGAGCCGTTTTTTGCGTGCTTGAAAGAACGTCATGGTAAATAAGATGCTGGCCCATCACTTCCGTTTTTAATCCAAAACGAATTTCGCTTTCACTGAGTTTTCCGGGCTTTTTGATGAGCCGATATCCTTTTCTTCTAACGGCTTCTACTTCATAACCCTCTTTCCGAAGCTCTTCAATATGCTTCCACACAGCAGTTCTTGAACAGCCGAGAGCATCACTGATTTTTTGGCCGGAAATAAATTCATTGCCGGCCTGAGAAAATAATTCAATAAGGTCTTTTCTTAATGTTGACCGCATGTCTTCAGCCACTCCTCTATGTGTTTCTTTTGATTGGAGAGCTTCCCTGTCACAACAGCCTGCTCGATCCGCTGTAATTCTTCCGACACCCATTTTCCGGCCGGCCGGTTTCGAAGCGCAAGCAAGTCCTTACCCGTGATATCAAGATCCTTAAGGCTTTTGATCGGCAGGTTTTGATAAGCGTACTGAATATCCTTCAGTTTCTTTTCATCCAGTTTTTCGTTTTGCCGAAGCTGCGATATTTTGGCCGCTGAGAGCAGTGCTTTTTCCCCAGCTCTGTACATTGTCATTACGTCAAGGCTCTGGCCAAACGTATCGGCAATGTGAATGGCTTCCTTGATCACTTTTCCCGGGAGCTTCCAGGCTTTCAGGAAAAGGGGCGCGTCTTTCAAGACTATGTCAAGGTTAATTAAAAGAGCAGCCCAAAGCTCCTCACGGGATGTTAAAGAGAAGAATGGAAACTCACTCGTTGAAATCAGGTTTTCTCGTTTATGATAAAAACCAGGAAGCTCTTCATACAATCTCGTTTGAATGAGTGTTTGAAGCGCCTGGCGAGAAGCTCTTCCCTGCAGCAATTTCTCGAACTCTATAGTTTTTCGTTCGACTGAAACATGAGAGAGGAGTGATTTTTCTTTCGCAATGGCTTCTTCTGTTTCCGGTGAAAGTCTAAAGCCAAGCTGGCTCATAAAGCGTACGGCTCTCAGCATACGAAGCGCATCCTCTTGAAATCTATCCTCAGGCTTTCCAACGGTTCGAATCACTTTCTGATCAATATCTTTCTTGCCGCCAAAATAATCAAGCACCTTCCCATCCGCTGTCATGGCCATCGCATTGATCGTTAAATCTCTGCGTTTTAGATCCTCTTCTAATGATGAGATAAATTGCACTTCTGACGGTCTTCTGAAATCAACATAATCAGATTCAGTCCGGAATGTCGTGACTTCATAGGTTTCATCCTCCCAGAGCACAATAATGGTCCCGTGCTCTTTGCCTACATCAACAGTCCGCTGAAACAGCCGTTCTACTTGATCAGGTGCCGCATCTGTCGCGATATCGACATCTCCGATCGTTCGTTTCATATAGCTGTCACGAACTGCGCCCCCGACAAAATAAGCCTGATGGCCTGCTTCGATTAAGATGCGGAGCACGGGAAGTGCTTTGATAAAAACTTTTTCCATGTGATCACTCCGGTTCTGCTAAATCGGCATAAATCTGTTCATACTGGCTGACAATTTTTTCGGAAGAAAATTCATTTTCAAGCATCTCTATTGCCGCCTTTGTAAAACGATTGCTTAGCTGTTCATCTTCTAAAATGCTCATCGCGCGGGCTGTTGCTGCCGCAACATCACCGACGTCCACCAAAAATCCGCTCACATTGTTTTTTATAACCTCAGGGATACCGCCAATATTTGTTCCGATACAAGGCACTCCGCAAGCCATCGCTTCAAGCAGGACAAGGCCAAAGCTTTCTTTTTCAGATAGCAACAGCTTCAAATCGCTAATAGAATAAAGCTCTTCAACACGGTCTTGATTTCCAAGCATTAAGACTTGGTCTTCCAAGCCATATTTTCTGATAAGCTCGCAGGCTGTCGATTTCTCCGGACCGTCTCCGACTAAAAGCAGCTTCGCTTTCGTTTTGCCAGCGATATTGCGGAACACACGGATGACATCCTGGACGCGTTTAACCTTTCTGAAGTTGGACACATGGATGACGACTTTTTCATCTGGTAAAATTCCATGTTTCTCTTTAATTGCCGCTGTGTTTTTCTTCAGATACACGCGCTCGTCTATAAAGTTATAAATCGTTTCAATTTTTTTCTCCGGTTTAATTAAATCGTATGTTTCAGCCGCAAGCGCTGAGGAGACGGCCGTCACCCTGTCTGATGACTCAATAGCAAAACGGATCAGATCTTTTAGAGACGGATCATAACCTAACACCGTGATATCCGTGCCATGCAAAGTTGTAACAATGCCGATATTGCGTTTCAGCATTTGTTTTGCAAGATAGGCGCAAACGGCATGCGGGAGAGCATAGTGAGCATGGATAATGTCTAAATTCTCCCGTTCCGCCACCTCTGCGATTTTGCTTGCCAATGTCAAATCATACGGAGGATACTTAAAAACAGCATATTGATTAACCTCAACTTCATGAAAATGAATATTGGGATGATATGTATTCAGTCTAAACGGAATGCTTGATGTGATGAAATGGATTTCATGGCCCTTTTCAGCAAGCTGCTTCCCCAGTTCTGTCGCAATGATACCTGAGCCTCCAACGCTCGGATAGCATGTGATTCCTATTTTTAGTTTTCTCATTGTTCGCCCCCAAGCACATCATGATCAAGCATCAGCATCCGTTTGGAAAAGAAACCTTCGGCATACTCCACGCCCGCTTCTTTACCGTAAAGCTTTTCTCTCGCTTCAACGATCTCAATATACCCATTCGTCAGAGGAGTAGAAACGGAATCCTTTGACGGGATAAACTGGCTTTTGTAGGCGTTGAGGCTTTGTTTCTTTGCCTCTATTGTATCCGAGATATCAATAACAAAATCCGGCTGATGAAAACCATTTATCATATAATAGTAAACCTTGCTGACTTTATGCGCCGGAAGGCTTTTTTCGTCTTTATATTTATGGATTCCGGCGGAAAAGATCGCTTCTTCCACGAGTGCAGCCGCATTGCCGTGATCCGGATGGCGATCCTTTTTATACGGCATAAAAACCGCTTTTGGGCGGCAGGTTCTGATGACAGTGACAATCGACCGAATTGCCTGATCACTCATTATTAGGCCGCGGTCTGGAAGCGTTAGCTGAATTCTTTTATCTGCGCCTAATATGCGGGCTGCTTCAGCTGCTTCTTCTTTACGCAAACTGACCGTACCGTTAGAAGAGAGTTCCGCTTCTGTCAAATCGCATATCATTACTTTTTTTCCCTGTTTGACAAACTTCGCTATTGTGCCGCCCATTCCGATCTCGACATCATCACTGTGGGCGCCAAAAGCAAGAACGTCAGCATTATACATTCGGCTCTTCTCCCCGAAGAAGGTCACGGAATTCGAAAACACCTTCATCAAGTGTGCGGACAAGAATTTCCGCAGTACCCATATTTGTGGCGAGCGGAATGGAATACACATCACATAACCGGATTAATGCCGAGACATCCGGTTCATGCGGCTGCGCGGTCAGCGGGTCGCGCAAAAAAATGACAAGATCGAGTGCATTGGCAGCGATCAGTGCACCGATTTGCTGGTCTCCCCCTAAAGGGCCGGATTGAAAACGTTCAATTTGAAGACCTGTCGCCTCTTGAATTTTCAACCCTGTGGTTCCGGTTGCGTATAGATCATGATTCTTTAAAATATCCCGATAGGCAGTCGTAAATTGAACCATATCCTGTTTTTTCTTGTCATGCGCGATCAAAGCAATTTTCATTGTTTATCCCCCCGTCTAATCAATGATATTTTCTAAACCGTACACAAGCTGATCAATCTTCATGACTTGTTCGACTGACAGTTTAACGCCTGACATGAAAGAAGCCCGGTTATAAGAATCATGGCGTATCTGAAGCGTTTGGCCATCCATGCCGAACATGACCTCCTGATGCGCGATCAGTCCCGGAAGACGGACGCTGTGCAAGCGAATGCCGTTTTGCTCCGCTCCTCTTGCTCCTGGGAGAATTTCTTTTTCATCCGGATGTCCTTGCTGCTTTTCTTTACGGACTTCTGAAATCATTTCCGCTGTTTTAAGCGCAGTTCCGCTTGGTGCGTCAAGCTTCTGGTCATGATGAAGCTCAATAATCTCAACATCCTCAAAATAGTTGGCAGCCATTTTTGAAAATTTCATCATCAGTATCGCACCGAGCGCAAAATTTGGCGCGATGATGGCTCCGATCCCTTTTTCTTCTGTTAAAGATGTGAGCTCTTTTAAATCAGCTTCTGAGAAACCGGTTGTTCCGACAACTGGACGGACTCCGTGCTCTAATGCAATTTTTGTATGTACTTTTCCGATTTCGGGCGTTGTTAAATCAATCAAGACATCCGGTTGTGTTTCTGTAAAACAGGCATGGATATCTGTATAAATGAAAGCATCTGACTCAACAGGCATCACATCAGATAATTTTTGCTGATCGTATGTATGGTCTATGGCCCCGACAAGGTCAAAATGAGGTGTTCGTTCTGCCAATTTAACAGCTTCCTGCCCCATTCTTCCACGCGGTCCCGCAATGACTACTTTAATTGTTTCGTTTGACATCTCGATCTCCTCTACTTTCCTTCTTCTTTTCTGGTCCAGCGATCTTTATCTCTTGTATTAAATTTATGCATGACTCGGTCGTGGGCTTCCT
Organism: Bacillus sp. FSL R5-0603; assembly: GCF_038050295.1. Taxonomy (NCBI): domain Bacteria; kingdom Bacillati; phylum Bacillota; class Bacilli; order Caryophanales; family Bacillaceae; genus Bacillus; species Bacillus sp. FSL R5-0603. The sequence continues at coordinate 2,162,835 of NZ_JBBOYP010000001.1, forward strand.
CTAAAGAGATATCAAGGGAGTTGGCTAAACAAACCAATACAAATAGCACATCGCCCATTTCCTCTTCCATGCTTTTATCATCTTCAGTCGCTTTTTTTGGTTTTTCTCCATAACGGTGATTCACTTCTCTGGCAAGCTCGCCCAGTTCTTCAGTCAGCCTCGCCATCATGGCCAGCGGGCTAAAATATCCTTCTTTAAATTGGCCGATGTAACGGTCTACTTCAGCCTGTATGTCTTTCATTGTTTTATCACTCACTGAACGAAACCTCCTATCATCCTCTTACATGTTAGCTAATTCAGATACGTTTGACAAATGTTTAAGCACGTTTGCTGTTTTCTTTTTCATCCACTATAATATAAACGCTATCTAATGGAAGGAAAAGGGGTTTTGTGTGATGCTTGGAGAAATTAGATTAAAAAACATATTTTTTATTTTAATCGGAGCGGCAATTTTTTCATTTGGCTTGGTTCATTTCAATATGCAGAACAATCTGGCTGAGGGCGGTTTTACAGGTATTACACTTTTGCTTTATGCCCTTTTCCACATCAGCCCCTCTATCTCGAACCTGGTGTTGAACATTCCGATTTTTTTTATTGGCTGGCGTTTGCTCGGCAGGACAATGTTTGTTTATACCCTTGTCGGCACTGTAGCCTTGTCTTTGTTCCTCAGCATCTTTCAGCGATATGAAATCCATATGCCCCTTCAGCACGACTTAGCGCTCGCCGCTTTATTTGCCGGCGTATTCATCGGAGCCGGACTGGGTATTATTTTCAAGTTCGGCGGTACGACAGGCGGTGTTGATATCATCGCACGTTTAGTGAATAAGTATTTTGGGATCCCGATGGGCAGAACGATGTTTGCTTTCGATGCCTGCGTCATCATTTTGTCTTTGCTTACTTATCTCTCCTATAAAGAAGCGATGTATACGCTGGTAGCTGTATTTGTAGCGGCACGATTAATCGATTTTATTCAGGAAGGCGGGTACGCTGCTAAAGGCGCTACGATCATCTCTTCGAAAAACGACCTGATTCAGAAAAAGATTCTTGAAGAAATGGAACGGGGCGTCACCATTTTGAAAGGACAAGGTTCCTACACAAAAGAGGATATAGATGTACTTTATTGTGTGGTGCCGAAAAACGAATTGGTGATGCTGAAAAGCGTGATTAACTCCATTGATCCCCATGCCTTTGTAGCGGTAAGCGATGTTCACGATGTGCTCGGAGAAGGATTTACGCTTGATGAAAATAAAAATCCGCTTCCGCGCTGACATGTAATAGAAAAAAGGCGGCTGACCGCCGCCCCTCATCCTTATTTAGGGTAGTCCCTTTTTTTCAGCTTGTTTTTTTCCGCCTTGTACTTTCTGTAACCGACATAGGTAAGAGCAGTAATGATGATACTGCCGGTTGTAATCATCACCCAGAGTAAAGACGGATCGGCATCATCCTCCTCCACCCTGTCAAACACATTTTTCAGGTCATGCTGAAGAAGGGAAAGCCGTTCAAGCTTCGTGCTCTCTGTCATTTGCTGAAATTCCTCTTGCTCAATAACATCTATATGTTTTCCGACTGTTTCTAGCTGATCCTCTGATACATCGATTGTAAGACTGGGGTAAATCAAGTCATATAAACTGATAAATTCATTCCATTTTTCATGAAAGCTTGTGCTTCCATTCTTTTGGACATCTCGCTTCAGCTCAGTAAAAGCTTCCATAATCGGTTTTTCCAGTGAGCCCCAAAGCGGGTCAGACCGATTGTCAACCGCATCCATCAGCATTCTGAACTGCGCGGCTGCTCTGAGTTTTTGTGTGTCTGATGTATCAGCTTGCTTTAAGCTCCGAACCATATCATTATAGCCCAACGTGATTTGACGAATTTGGGCTCCCGTTAGCATGGGGTCTTGCTGCTTTTTCTCAGCGGATTTTAATGTTTTTTCAAAATACTCCAAGACTTGAAGCGCCTCTTCATATTTCGCCTGTCGGGTCATTTGAAAGACTGTATCGGATAAATCATCCAATTCCTCGAGGCTTCCCCGCTCTGCAGCCTTGGCATTTCCATTATAAAAAATAAGTGCAATCAACAAACAGATCGTCAGCTTTCGTTTCATGCAGGTCCCTCCCACTCTCTCTCCTTACAGAATATGAAGAAAGGGACAAGGATAGACCAACATTGTCTTTACATCAGCTCAAGCTTCGTTTGCTTTTTCGAGACCACAAGAAAGTAAGCAAGCCCGATTGAAAAGATGCTTAGCCAAAATGTTCCGTATCCTATTTCAGTCATATAATCAGAAAGCATAGAGTATTGCGGCATCATATCAAACAAGTAGTCAATGACATCGTTATGCAGTGTCCAGACTGCAGCAATTGCAAGATGCCAAAATGAAAAACGAAAATACGGACTGTATAATACGCCTTGAACTGCCATTGCAAAATGCGAAGCAATTAGCATGTAGCCCTCCCACGGTAAGTCACCAGTTACTGCAAGCACAAGAAAATTCATAGCCACCGCCCATAGGCCATACTTTACGAGGGTAACTAGCGCAAGCGCCTCAAAGAGCGGAGCATTCCGTTTCAAGAGAAAGGCTAGCAGCACAAACAGAAAGAAACACGTTGCTGTCGGACTGTCCGGAACAAAAATCAGGAAACGGGCCGGTGTCTCCAAAAGCTGCGGCAAGTACCAATAGTAGCCGTAAACCGTTCCCAGAAAATTAATGACTAAGACAAGAATAAGCATCGGCCGCTGCCCTAATACATATTGAAACCATTTCACATCGTATCAACTCTCAGTCTGTAAAAATTATATGTCCATATAAAAAAGCTGACGCCGGGTCAGCTTTTGATATTAAAAGTATATCCTTCCATTTGACAATTCACAATACGTTATTTTGCGGTTGTTTCAGAAATAAATTTTGCAAGTTCTTCGAGCTGCTTATCATTTCCTTTGAACACACCCGCCGGCATTTTGCCTTTCCCTTCTACAGCGATTTTTTTGATTTCTTCCGGTTTCAGCCCGCTGTCAACCAATGAAGGCCCAGCCGCTCCTCCCTGAAGGTTATCCCCATGGCAAGAAATACAGCCTTGTTCCTTAAAGACCTTATATCCTTCTGCATTGGTGTCAATGTCGGCTTCTTTTGTGATTTTCCCCTGTTCTTCTGCCTTGGCCCAGTCATGAGTAGCAACTGACTGCCATGTCAAAAATACAGCAGCGGAAATGGCCAGAAGCATCATACCGACAGCGACTGGACGCTTCCACGGCCTTCTTTCTGTCCCTCTGTCTAGGAATGGAGCCAAAAGCAGGGCCCCAAAAGCGAGACCTGGCATAATCATGGCGCCGACCACTGTAAAGCTTCCGGCGGCGTATTCATACTTCAACAGCTGGTATAAGAAAAGAAAATACCAATCCGGCAGCGGAATATAACCAGTATCAGTCGGGTCCGCCATCCGCTCCAATGGCGGCTGATGCACAATCGTCAAAACGAGAAAACCGATGAGAAAGACAGCTCCAACCATCCATTCCTTTAACAAGAAATTTGGCCAGAAAGCCTCTGTTTTACCGGGATACTCCGAATAATCCTTCGGTATATTCGGCTTTTTTTCAGCCGGTATCCTTGAGTCGCCTACAAATTTCATCCCTTTGCCCCGGTGCATGTCATCCCCTCCCTTTTATTCGCAGATCAAGAGTTTAAAGCGGTCCTGAAATCCCCTGCTTCCGGATCATAATAAAATGTGCAGCCATCAGCCCGAACAATGCGGCAGGAAGAAAAAATACATGGATCGCAAAAAACCTAGTCAGCGTTTGGGCGCCTACAATATCCGGATGCCCTGCAAGGAGCGTTTTAACTTGCGTTCCGATCAAAGGCGTGGCTTCGGCGATCTGCAACCCGACTTTTGTTGCAAACAGAGCTTTCATATCCCAAGGAAGCAAGTAGCCTGTAAAGCCAAGACCGAGCATAACAAAAAAGATCAGCACACCGACAATCCAGTTCAGCTCGCGCGGTTTTTTATACGCGCCTTGGAAAAAGACCCTCAGCGTATGTAAAAACATCATCACAATGACCAGGCTCGCACCCCAGTGGTGCATCCCCCTGACAATCTGGCCGAATGCCACTTCATTTTGCAAATAATATACCGATTCCCAGGCATTTTTGATATCAGGCACATAATACATCGTTAAAAACATTCCAGATAATACTTGGATAACGGTTACAAAAAACGTCAGTCCCCCAAAGCAATATACAAACGCAGAGAAATGATGGGCGGGATTCACATGTTCCGGTACTTCGTGATCGGCAATATCCCTCCACATCGGTGTAATATCAAGCCGCTCGTCTACCCAGTCATAAATTTTGTTCAGCATGTCACCCTTCCCCCTTAGGCTTTGCTTTTCCAAGATACAGGAAGCCGTCTTTTACTTCTTGCTCATAATGATCAAGAGGCGCAAGCGGCGGCGTGCCAGGGACATTGGTGCCGTCCTTTTCATAGAGTCCGTAATGGCATGGACAAAAGAATTTATTCGGGTTTTTAGGATCACTATTCCAGTTCACCGTACACCCTAAATGTTTACAAATTGGCGAAAGTGCTACAATTTCATCCCCGTTTTTGAAGACCCAGGCTGATCTTGACTCTTCTGACTCATACCAGGCATCGACTTGATTAATTTTAAAATCAAAGCGCTGCGGCTCTTTTGTCAACTCATCAACGCTGACAACCTGAACCATATCCTGCTTCCCTGTCGATTTTAATACCGGGTCGAGTGCGAAGCGAACCATAGGCATGAGCATACTAGCCGCCATAAAACCTCCTACGCCTGTGAGCGTGTAATTCAAAAATTGACGTCTGGATATATCATGTTTTCCGCCCATCTCTTCTCCCCCCTCTAGGTCACCCCTGCAAACTGACTAAAATAGAAAATATTGCAATAACTCTAGACACCCTCATAATATATGAATCTCTCAGCAAGGTCAATATAGCCAAAATATTGTTCATAAGGAAATGTAAGTGTTTTTATGAAGTGCTCCATAACTGTAACAAAACGTTCAAAATTTCAGCAGTGCGTTCATCCAATATTTTTCTTTTTAAAGAGTCATTTAAATGCTCTAATGGAACAGACGGTGTAACAATGATTTTGCCTAACGCATCCTCAGCTCTCCAACTTTCGTCAGATGTGAGCAGGACAACATGCGGAAATTCCGTTATCAGCTCTTCCCGCAAATCCTTAAGCCCTTGAACGGTTATTTCATTTCTATCAACATATGTATAAGGCGGAAGTAAATATACCCGTCCCTTTAACTGCCTTTCAAGTTCTTCTGAGAGAAGCTGCGTAAACTCGCCTTTCTCCGCCGCCATTTTAAAATGGTTATTAACCCTTATGTTAATTAATGGTATGACAGCGGTATCAATGTAATCCTTAGCTTGTAAATAGTCCTTGGCATCAGTGATTCTCCACCTCATCGTTCTCCCCCTTTACGGCAACAAGCCTTGCAATTCACTGCAAGGCTGGTCATATTATGTGAGCTGATTTAATTGGCGCGATAATTGTTCAAATGCCTCTTTATCATGACGATCTAACGCCTCGTCAATGTCTTTTAATAATTTTTCTCTTTGGAATGTGGAAATAGCGTGCTCTAAAATCTGTTCCGCCAATCCCTGATCTTTTTTATTCTCAAAAAGATCTTTCGGAATATGCGGGTTGGACTCCAGCACCGCCGCATATTCAGGTGAGCTGTAAGCCGAACGGAAATTAAGCTGGATAAACAAATCCTGCTGTTTATTTAATCTAATATCATGAAAAGATTTTTCCGCGTCGGTAGTCATGACATTCTCTTTATAGAACCGGAACGGAACTTCTTCAACACAATGTGTTGACATTATAATGCCTCTCGGGCAAAATTCAGCCTGCTCCACAAAATGAACCTTCTCCATGAGAGAATCATGGCTCATTAAGTAGTTCAAGATCCAAACGCACTCTCGGCGCTTTAACTGATAATGGTTTAAAAACCAACGGATAAAATCTTTTTTCTCATTGACAGAAACAGGGGTCTGCATGTAATTCCCTCCTCTATCGTTCGTATAATCTATATACTTATATGTTCCACATGAATGGTTAATATTCCTGCTTATCTAGAAAATTCATCCTCGATTCGCAAAATCGTTTCTTCAAGCTCTTCATTGGCTCCGTCCATTTCAAGAACCTTTTTCAAAAGCGGCAGCGCTTCTTTTTGAAGGCCTTCTTCTAATAGGAAGCTTGCGTATTCATATAAGAAATCTCTATCCTCCCGGTAATGAAGATAGGCAGCCTCAAAGGATTGTTTTGCTTCCTCGTATTGCTCTAATTCAGTATATGCGCTTGCAAGATACCAATTATATTTCGGATCTTCTTCACCGTAGCTTCGAACCTCTTGAATAAGATCAATGATCTGATCATAATCCTCTTCTTTGTGATACACGGCAAGAAGTGTATGAAGCGCCTCGACAAAGCCCGGATCAAGCGCAAGCGCCTCCTGAAGCAGCTTTTTCCCCTCTTCTGACTTCCCGATTTTTAAGGCCATTTTGGCGGCATAAAGGAAAAGTTCTTTGTTATATTCATCATATCTGATCCCCTCTTTTGCCGTTTTAAATGCCTCTTCATACATTCCTTCAGCTTCATAGCTTTTCGAGAGCGGCATATAAAGTGAAGTATAAGATGGATCAAGCTCCTTTAGATCAGACAGCTGCTTAATAGCTGTTTTCACAAGTCCCGCCTGTAAAGCTGTAAAACCATAGCCGAAAATCGTGTTAGGATCAGGATTCTCATCGACAGCTTTCTCGTACCATGGAATAGCATCCTCAAATTCACCTGAGGCACTTAACGATTCTGCCAGTCTTTGATGGACATTAACGCCTCCGATCTCCCCCTGCTCCTCAGCCGTTGTTTTAAAATATTGAACCGCTTTTGCATAGGCTCCCTGAGCAAAGTAAAGTTCTCCCAGTGCAAAATCAATAACAGGTTCATTGTCCAGAATGGACTTTGCCTGTAAAAGCTTTTGTTCACTGACTTCGAATAACCCCTGCATCTGATAAAGATCCGCCATAAGCAGCAAACTTTCCGGATATGATGGATCTGTTTCCGGAATAGTCTCCAGCACAGCGAGGGCTTTTTCTTCTTCGTCAATATCTATTAAAAGTTCAGCGTAGAAATTCGTCAGTTCTGTTTCATTTGGATATAAATCATGTAGATCACTAATCAGTGAAATGGCTTTTTCTACATCGCCCCACTCGTAATAAAGCTGGGCTGCAATGGCTTTATCTTCATCATGCAGCTGTTTTTCAGCCTTCGAGAGTGTGTTGAGGCCTTTTTCTGTTTCACCTGCTTCAACTAATTTTATGGCTTCTTGAATCAATGTATTCAAATCGGACCGGTCCTTTCTTTTCCTATACAACATCAACCATACTAAAAAGCTTTATTTGTTCGGGTTAATCTTATCATAATTCAGACGAATGCCCCCGGCAAATAAGATGCTTCTGTACGGAAGGGAATTATTGAGTCTTATTAGTTTACCAAAAGATCTTGAGATAGAAAATGAAAAAAGGAAGATCGCCCTCTGTACAGTAAAGCAGCTCTTTGACCTGCCGGCTTGTAAGTAAAGCACATCCCCCCTTTTTGTTTTTCTATCCCCTCTATAAGACAAGCTATGTTTTTTCGCCTCGAATTATGATCTGCATAAAAAATCCTGAAGTAAAACTTCAGGATTTTTTCGAAAGCTTATTTAAATGCTCGAAGAAGGTTGGATAAGAAACGTGAATGGCATCCGTGTGCTCGATTTCAATCGGCTCCTCCGTTATACAGGAAGCAATACCAAGCATCATTCCGATTCGATGATCTCCGTGGCTGGACACTGCAGCGCCGCCTTTCAACGTTTGTTTGCCATAAACCTTCATTCCATCTGCTGTCGGTTCAATTTCAGCACCCAGCTTGCGAAGCTCAGAAACAACAGTATCAATACGGTTTGTTTCTTTCACTTTTAGCTCTGCCGCGTCTTTAATAACGGTAGTTCCTTCCGCCTGAGTCGCAAGAAGCGCGATGATAGGGATCTCATCAATTAAACGCGGAATGATATCTCCTCCGATTTCAACTGCCTTTAGAGATGACGTTTCTATAATCAAATCTCCATAAGGCTCTGCACCGCTATCAGCAGATGGTTTGATTTCAAGTTTTGCCCCCATGTTTTGAAGGACATCAATAATACCTGTCCGAGTCGGATTTAAACCTACGTTTTTCAATACAATTCTGCTGTTTGGAACCATCGCGCCAGCAGCAAGGAAAAACGCGGCTGAAGAAATGTCTCCAGGAACAAAAATATCTGCAGCTGTCAGTTTCTGGCCACCAGCAATGGAAACACTCGTTTGATCTTCAGAAAGCTTAACGCCAAAAGCAGAAAGCATCCGCTCAGTGTGGTCCCGAGATTTATGGGGCTCTGTGACAGTTGTTGTGCCCTCAGCCTGTAATCCGGCCAGCAAAACAGCAGATTTAATTTGCGCGCTTGCAACAGGTGATACATATTCAATGCCTTTTAATGAAGCGCCGCTCACCGACAGCGGTGTAAATTCTCCGCCGGCTCTGCCGTCAATTTTAGCCCCCATTTTTTTCAAAGGCTCAGTAACACGCTTCATTGGGCGCTTCGCAATGCTCTCATCTCCGGCTACTGCGCTGTAAAAAGGACGGCCTGCCAATATTCCGAGCATCAGGCGAATGGTTGTACCTGAATTTCCGACATCTAAAAGGCTTTCTGGCTCTTTCAGGGCATCGATTCCTTTTCCGTGAATCACTACATCGCTGCTGCTTTGCTCAATGTGAACACCCATTTTTCTAAAGCAATCGATCGTGCTCAGACAATCTGCTCCCGGCAGAAAGTTTTTAACTGTTGTTGTGCCTGTCGCTAGCGCGCCAAACATAACAGAGCGGTGAGAAATGGATTTATCACCGGGAATATGTATTTCTCCATGTAAGGCCTGCACCTTTTCTCGTTTCATTTTTTCCACCTCAATCAGCATAAAAAGTTTCATATTCCGCCCGGGCTTCAATGCATTGTTCTGCCCTTTTGCGGTCGTCATCAGACTGAAAACTGATCCTTAAAATCCCGTTAATATCTTCTCGTGTTTCGATAATGCGGATATTCGTGATACTGATGCGCTCCGCAGCTAAGATCGCTGTTATCTCGGATATCACACCCGGATGATCGGGTACATCCACATATAAATCATAAAATGCAGGTATCGCTCCCTTTTGCCGAAGCGGCAGCCCGTCACGATAATCCTTGGCTGTTTTAAAATAACGAAATAGATTTTCCGCATCTTCTTGTTCTACATATGTACGGATCTTGTCAATTTCACGAATCCACTCATCAAAACGGTCTAAGATTTTATCTTTATTATGTAATAAAATATCCCGCCACATTGCCGGGCTGCTTGATGCAATCCTTGTAATATCTCTGAACCCGCCGGCAGCAAAACGCTTAACAAGCGGATACAGGTTTTCCGAATGATGGGTTTGGTGAACAAGACTGGCTGCTACAATATGCGGAAAATGACTGATTACACTTGTAACACCATCATGCTCCTCTGGCGACATTTCCACAAAATGGGCATTCGTCCCCTTCAGCAGGTTTTTTAACTGTTCCACAGCTTGTTTGTCCGTTTTCTGGCCTGGGGTTAAAATATAAAATGCATTTTCAAACAGGAACTCCTTCGCAGCGGCCACTCCCGATTTATGTGAACCCGCCATCGGATGCCCTCCGACAAATTGATAGCGGCTAGGCAGCACTTGATCAGCGTAATCAACCACTTTTTGCTTTGTGCTTCCTACATCCGTAATCAAAAGCTCATGTTCAATTCCTGAATGAGCCAGCTCTTCAAGCATAACCAGTGTTTGTTCAACAGGTGTCGCAATGATTACTGTAGCTGCCTCTTTCGCACCGCTAATAAACGAATCAGCACGATCGTCTATCACACCTAATTTTAATGCCGCTACCGCCTGTTCATCAGAGATGTCGATTCCGATAATCCGTTTGCCGGGATGATTTTTTTTGATGGCTAGGGCAATCGAACCGCCTATCAATCCGAGACCGGCGAGCAATATTGTATCTTTCATTTGATTCATACGTCATCACCTGGTTTATAGACTAAAGAGGTGATATTTGATCACCTCTTATAAAATTTCAGCTAAAATGGCAAGTATTTCTTCATTTTGCTCTTTTGTTCCGATCGTAATCCGGAGTGATGTCGGGAAACCTAATGCATTTCCTGACCGGACGATATAGCCTTTTTCCAGCAGAGCCTGAAACAGTTCATCAGCAGGACGTTTAAAGTCAATTAACACAAAATTTGTCTGTGAAGGGTAGCACTTTAAACCATGAGTTTTCGCAAAATCATAATACTGCTGAAGGCCTGCATTATTTTGCTCGACACAGGAAGCAATAAACGCTTGATCATCAAGTGCGGCAATCGCCGCAGCCTGGCCCAGACGGCTCGTATTAAACGGCTCTCTCGCCGGCTCAATCTGGCGAATCAGGTTCTCGTCAGCAATTCCGTATCCGACCCTGAGCGCTGCCAGACCGTATGCCTTTGAAAATGTGCGCAAAATCATCAAATTGGAATACTTGCTTAAGAGCGGCACGGTTTCCGGGTAATCCTCTGCTGTTACATATTCATAATATGCTTCGTCAAGAACGACAAGGACACGAGAAGGAACGCGCTCCAGAAATGCGAGTAATTCTCCTTCAGATGTATAAGTGCCAGTCGGATTATTCGGGCTGCATATCCAAACGACTTGTGTCTGTTCGTCGATGGCTTCTAACATGGCGTCTAAATCATGTGAGCCGTCGGGACGAAGTGCAATTTCACGTACTTCAGCACCTTCAATAACCGCATTATGTTTATATTGCGGAAAAGTCGGAACAGCAGTGATCGTATTGGTTTTATTGTTTAGAAATGCCCGGCAGATGATCTGAATGATTTCATCAGAACCGTTGCCGAAAATAAGTGATGTTTCGCTGACATCGAGGTGCTTACTGAGCCTTGTCCGCAAAGCGGCGCTATACCCGTCCGGGTAAAGGGCTAGCTGTTGAATCTCATGATGAAGCGCCTCTTTTGCAGCCTCTGAACAGCCGTAAGGATTTTCGTTTGAAGCAAGCTTCACAACTTTGTCCAAGCCATATTCTGATTTCACTGCTTCAATCGGCTTTCCAGGCTGATAAGGCTTCAGCTGTTTTAAATGTTCTTTGATACGCAAATCAGTCACCTCATTTTAAACTGTACAAGCCGCCAAACGCCATTGCATAATCCTCAAACTCCTGCAGCGCCTGATTTCTCGTTTCAGCGCTGATGAGCCGGTCCTTTAATTCTTCTATTTTTCTGACGAGCGCACTTCCCACTACGACACCGTCACTAATCTCATTCATCTTTATGACTTGTTCACGGTTTGATATACCGAACCCTACGGCAACCGGAACAGTGCTGAGATTCTTCACTGTCCGAATGAACGGGTACACGGATGAATTGAACTCATTGCGGACACCGGTCACACCCAGAGAAGACACACAGTAGACGAAGCCCTCGGCTTGTTCAATAATGGTTTTCAAACGGCTTTCGCTTGTCGGCGCAACCAAAGAAATATACGTCACCTCATGGCTTTTACATTCCTCTTGAAGGCTGTTGCTTTCTTCTAGTGGCAGATCCGGAACAAGCAGACCGTCAATATGATTTTCCCGCAGTAAAGCGAAAAAGTATTCTTTGTTCAATTGTAACACAGGATTATAATACGTAAAGAGGATAATCGGAATATTCACTCCGTTTTTTTTCATTTCTCCGCCTAATTCGATTGCCTTTACGATATTCATTCCTTGATCAAGTGCCCGCTTTGAAGCCCGCTGGATCACCGGACCGTCTGCAAGCGGGTCAGAGTATGCAACACCAAGCTCCAATGCAGTGGCGCCTGCTTTTTGGAGTGACTTCGCCAGTTCAATCGAAACCTCAGGAACTGGATCGCCCGCCGTAATAAACGGGATAAACAATTTTTCTGATGGTTGAAGATCCAATTTAAACATGGGCTTTCACCTCTTCTTCCAATACCTTCATTAATGTGTTGACATCCTTGTCTCCCCGTCCTGATAAACAGACGAGAATGAGTTGACCGCGATCCATTCCTTTGGCGAGTTTGAATGCTTTCGCTAAAGCATGGGCAGATTCGATTGCCGGCAAAATCCCCTCTTTTTCTGACAAAAGCTTTAATGCATCCACCGCTTCTTCATCAGTGATACTGTCATAAGTGACACGGCCGCTCTTATGCAAGTATGCGTGCTCCGGACCGATTCCAGGATAGTCGAGACCGGCTGAAATAGAGTAGGGCTCAATAATTTGCCCGAACTCATCCTGAATGAGATAAGTCAATGAACCGTGAATAACCCCTACGGTTCCTTTCGAAATAGTGGCGGCATGAAGAGGCGTATCAATTCCTTTTCCTGCTGCTTCAGCGCCGATCAGTTCAACATCTTCATTTAAAAATGCCTGAAACATACCCATCGCATTGCTTCCTCCGCCTACACATGCCACTACTTTATCAGGCAGAGTGCCTTCAATACGTTTCAACTGATCCTTCGCTTCCTCTCCGATCATTTTTTGAAATTCACGGACCACTTGCGGATAAGGATGCGGGCCGACAACTGATCCAATCATATAAAAGTGATCCTCACAATGCTGAACCCAGTACCGGATCGCCTCATTTGTGGCATCCTTCAATGTTCCGTTTCCGCTTGTTACAGGCACTACCTCCGCTCCAAGAAGCTTCATGCGGAAAACGTTCAGAGACTGGCGGGCAACATCCTCTTCACCCATAAACACAGTACAGGAAAAGCCGAATTTGGCTGCAACTGTTGCAGCGGCAACGCCATGCTGGCCGGCACCAGTTTCAGCAATGATTTTCGTTTTGCCCATTTTTTTAGCAAGCAGCGCTTGACCTAGCGCATTATTGATTTTATGAGAACCTGTATGGTTTAAATCTTCTCGTTTCAAATAGATTTTCGCGCCGCCTAAGTATTCAGTGACTCGATCAGCGTATGTTAATGCAGTCGGCCGTCCGGAATAGTCCTTTAACAGCTTATAATATTCTTCACGAAAAACAGGATCATCCTTGATTTGCTTAAATGCTGTTTCTATTTCATCTAACGGCTGCATGAGTGTTTCCGGAACAAACTTTCCGCCAAAATCACCGTATCTGCCTATTTCATTCGGATATGGATACATATCGGTTCATCCTTTCTTCTAAAAGCCTCATCAGATTCTGATCTTTTTGTCCGTTTTTTTCAATTCCGCTGGCAAGGTCAATTCCTTCTGGCTGCCATTTCAATAGGCCTGTGATGCTATCCGGATTCACGCCGCCAGCGATAAAGCAGCGTTTACCAATAGCCGCCTGCTGATATTCCGGCACACATTCCCAAGAAAATGCAACACCAGTTCCGCCTCTAGACCCTTTTACAGATGAATCAATCACAAAGCCGTCAACATGATCTTTAAAGCGGGCTATTTCTTGAGTTGTGTTATCTTGATGGTGAAGCGCCTTCCATATTTCACAGCCTGTCAGCTTGCGAAGAGCATCAGCATCCGCCGGTTTTTCATCACCGTGAAGCTGAATAACGTCGAGCTTCAAGCTCTTGGCAACACGTGACATCGTCTCTAGTGATTCATTAACAAAAACACCTGCAACCTGTTTTTCGACACGAACTTGGTTCAGCCATTTTTTCACATCTTGCGGAGATACTTTTCGTTTGCTTTCAGCAAAAATAAATCCTAGGTAATCAGCCTGTGATTCCGCCGCAAGATGCAAATCATTTAGTGACCGAATACCGCAATATTTTAATGCCGGTTTCTTCACAACCTCACTCCCCAAACAAAGCATGGATTGCTTTACGCTGAGAAGTTTGTCTCATCAATGATTCACCGATAAGTACAGCTCGCGCCCCATGTTCATTGACAAATGTTAAATGTTCTAAAGAACCGATTCCGCTTTCGCTGACAAGCAAGGATTCTTTCGGAACGAGAGATGCGATTTGTTCTGTCTGCTTTACAGATGTTTCAAACGTTTTTAGGTTTCGATTATTTACGCCGAGAATGTCGGGTGTGAATTCTTTCAATATTTGTTCTAGCGTTGATGCATCATGAACCTCCACTAACACGTCCATCCCCTTTTCACCTGCTTCAAGATATAATTCATGAAGGTGTAAGGGATCAAGCACCTCGCCGATTAACAATATGGCATCCGCTCCGATTCTTCTTGATTCCTCTACTTGAAGAGAATCAATAATAAAATCTTTTCTAAGTACAGGAATCGAAACAGCACGCTTTACGTCTGATAAATAGCTGTTTTCCCCTTGAAAAAACGGGGTGTCTGTTAAAACGGAAATCGCATCTGCCTTCGCAGCCTTATAGTCTTTTGCAATCTGCACAGGCACAAAATCCTCTTTAATAAGCCCTTTTGACGGCGATGCTTTCTTCACTTCGGCAATCAACCCGATAAACCGATTCGGGCTTGCCAGCGCCTCCTTAAATGAACGTTTCTCGAAAGGCTGCTCTACCGGCAGAACCAGTGTTTTCACTTCTTCTTTCTTTTGTTTGATGATTTTTTCAAGCATAGATCTCTTCCTCTTTCTGCTTTAGTCGTTCAAGCTGCGCAGCAGCGCCTCCGCTTGTAATCGTCTCTAACGCCAGCTCCGTTCCTTCCTTGAGTGAGGCGGTAATTCCCGCCGTGTAAATCGCAGCACCCGCATTTAAGGCCGTAATAGATAAAGCGGAACTGCTGCTTTTATTTTCAAAAATATTCTGAATGAGATAGGCGCTCTCTTTCGGTGACTGCACCTGTAAATCTTCAAGTCTGCCATTTGTGAAACCGAAATCTTCGGGTGAAACGGTATATTCCCGGCGCTCTCCGTCCTTTAATTCAATCACGTCGGTCGGTGCTGTAATTGAAAGCTCATCTAAACCGTCACGGCTTGATACAAACATAACGTGCTTCGGCTGAAACGTCTCCAGTGCGCTTGCCATCAGTCCAGCTTTTTCAACAGAATAGACCCCAATCACCTGACGCTTCGCCTGTAAAGGATTGCTGAGCGGCCCAAGCAGATTAAATACCGTTCTGAAACCTAGCTCTTTTCTAGTACCTGCTACATGTTTCATAGACGAATAGTAAAGCGGCGCAAAAAGAAATCCCATGTTGTTTGTTTCAATGCTGCTTTTGACCTTTTCGGGAGTGGTTTGAATAGAAACCTCTAGCTCCTCTAAAACATCAGCGCTTCCGCTTTTAGAAGAGACAGAGCGATTGCCATGCTTAGCGATTTTTGCGCCAGCTGCCGAGGCAACAATTGCCGAGGCCGTTGAAATATTAAAAGTGGAAATACCGTCTCCCCCGGTTCCGCATGTATCAACAATATCAGGAAGTCCATCGACTGTAAGAGCGTGTGCCCGCATTGCCTTCACAAAACCCGCAAGTTCTTCTGGCGTCTCCCCCCGATGAGCAAGAATAGACAATATGCCACCCATTTCAGAAGGAGTCATTTCCGCTGCCATCATCATATTCATCAGCGTTTCAGCCTCACCGGCAGTAAGGGTTTTTCCGTCAACGCACAATTGTAGAAATCTGTTCATCAGCTTTATCCTCCTTGCTATGAAACATGTCTTCTGCAATATGAATCGTTTTCAGCAGCGCACCGGCTTTATTACAGCTTTCTTCGTATTCGGCTTCCGGAACTGAATCAGCAACAATGCCCGCACCTGCCTGTATCGATGCAACACCGTTCTTTACACTCATCGTGCGAATCGTAATACAAGAGTCGATATTCCCGTCAAACCCAATGTAGGCAATACACCCTCCGTATGTCTCTCTCGGTGTTGGTTCGAGCTCTTGCAAAAGCTGCATGGCACGGATTTTGGGTGCGCCTGTTAAAGTCCCCGCCGGGAAAGCAGACATCAGTGCATCGACAGGATGAACCCCTTTTTTCAATCGGCCTGTAACCACCGAGATAATGTGCATGACATGTGAAAAGGAGACAATTTTTGTGAACTCCGGCACAGAAACAGAACCATACTCTGCTACTCTGCCGATATCGTTTCGGGCAAGATCAACGAGCATGTAATGCTCCGCCTTTTCTTTTTCATCCTTCATCAGCTCAACCTTCAGTCTCTCATCTTCAGCTTTGTCTGCGCCGCGTTTTCTCGTACCGGCAATCGGATGGATTTCTAAGTGCCCGTCTTGAACGTGTATTAACCGTTCCGGAGAGCTGCCGACTATTTCTCTGTCTTGCAGTTTCATATAATACATATACGGAGAAGGATTGACGATCCTAAGCACTCGGTATAACTCAAAAGCATCTGCTTTTATCGGCACCTCAAATTTCTGTGACAAAACGCCCTGAAAGATATCGCCTGCTTTTATATAGCTTTTGATTTTTTCTACATCAGCCATAAAAGCCGATTTTTCATAATTAGAAGATACCGTCTCAAAGCTGGGCGTCTTGTATGAATCAGCAGAGAGAAACAGCTCTTTTATGTTTTTTTGGTCCATCATTTTTTCGATGAGATTTTGGAGCTCTAGATGATTTTGATGGAATACATCCATTTTTTCGTCTTCTGTTTCCTCTCCATTGAGTCTTGCATATTGGATAAAGTGGACGTTTTTGGTTTCATGATCATACGCAATTAATGTCCGGCAAACAAACAGCATACACTTTTCCATGTCTGTCTCTTTTGTATGCGAAGGAACAGAAGGCTCAATCAGCGGGATCATATCATAGCTTAAGTACCCGACAGCTCCGCCGACAAAAGGAATGCCAAGCTGAGGTGTTTTGATTTTGTATGTGGTATTCATCCAGTTCAGCACTTCTTTTAGTTCATCTCCTGTGTAAAGAGATTTGCTGTCCTGATCAGCGGCCGAAAAACGGCCCTGCTCTTCTTTAATTGTGAGAAATGGATTCAGGCCGATAAACGAATATCTGGACCAAGTGGATGTATCGTCCTTGCTTTCAAGAAGATACGTAATCTCCCTGTCAAGCTTCTCTATCATTTGAATGGGTGTCAGTGTATCGACTGTGAAGGTCTCCACAATCGGTATCGTGTGGTGGGACAAGCTGTCCTCTAAAAATGCGGAAATGTTTGATTGGAAATTCATTGCTCTCACTCCTTATGGCAAGGAGAATGAGAAGATGGCATGAGAGGATAAAATACTATATAACAAATAAACCCAAAAGAAAGACTTCTTTTGGGTAGAATAAACATACATGTCTCAGCTCAACTAAACTCATTCTCTGCTACCCTATTCTCTAACTCAACTCATTCTAATCGCTTTATACACACTCTTGTGTATTTCTAAGCTATTCTTATCGTATTACAATTCAGTATTTTTTGTCAATGATAAATCGGGCCTCAATACGACGGCTTTTTCTAAATATACATGTCTGATCTGATCCTGAGGGACATCTGTCTGGACGGTCATCATGACTCTTATGCACTTTTTCAGACCGCCTGTTACGTCCATTTCCTGCATACATGTTACCGGTACATACTGCCATCCTGAAAGCTCGCGAACAGCTTTTGCCGGGAAAACAGCGTGCAAATCAGGTGTAGCCGAAAGAAGCATTTGAACAACATCTTCCGGTTTTGTATGATTTTCTTCTATGATTTTCTCTAACAGCTGTTTTGTTTTTTGTAAAATTTCTTCTTCAGTATCCCGTTCAACTGTAGTTGCTCCGCGAATTCCGCGAATCATCATGATGTCTCCTCCAATCGCCATTTGTTCAGCCAGCTCTCAAGTTCATTTCTGGAAAATGTATGATCAGCAACTTTCCCTAATTCGTTGAGCACAATAAACTGAATCTTCCCGCCACGGGTTTTCTTATCATTCATCATACGGTCCAAGAGAACCGAAGTTTCCGTCTCTTTTCTGATTTGACTTGGATAACCCAGGCTTTTTAGCCAGCTGACCAAACGTTTTCTGTCCATTTCACAGCCTACAGTCTTTTCGCTTATATATAAAGCAAACTGCATTCCGAGGGCTACGGCATCACCGTGAGTGATCTGCCCGTATCCATATTCCGCCTCAACGGCATGACCGAGCGTATGCCCGAAGTTTAAGTAAGCTCTTATCCCCTCTTCTTTTTCATCCTGCTGAACGACAGACGCTTTAATTGAAATGCCTTTAAAAATCATGTCATTCAGCTGATCACTTGTGATATCACGCAGTGAGTGGATATTCAGCAGCTCCTCCAGAAACGCTCTGTCATAGATAAAAGCGTGTTTAATCACTTCTGCCATTCCGGACCTAAGCTCTTTTTCAGGCAGAGAACGCAGGAAATCTGTATCATAGAGCACGGCTTTCGGCTGATAAAACGCACCGATTAGATTTTTTCCAAGCGGATGGTTCACGGCTACTTTTCCTCCGACTGCGCTGTCATGCGCCAAGAGCGTCGTAGGCATTTGGATGAAATCAATGCCGCGCATAAAAGTGGCTGCCACAAAACCGGCAAGATCTCCTACTACACCGCCTCCAAAAGCGATGATGCATGAGGAGCGATCCATATGAAATCGAATCGCTTCACTCTGCAGCTTTGTGTACATGTCCATGGATTTCGCCTGCTCTCCACTCGGTACCATCACTTTTTTCACAGGCCATTTATCTTGCAGCAAATGAAGCATTTCATCACCATACAGGCGGTCCACTTCTTCATCCGTGACAAGCATAATCCTTGTTAAAGGCCTGTTTAAAGAGGTTAATAGTTCGCAAGCCTTTTTTCTGATACCTTGTCCGATAAAAACAGGATATGACGAGGAAGCAGTTTGAACATGCAGTGTCTTCATTAAAATTCCCTCGACAGTTTTCTCATATTCTCCACATTTTCTCTAATGCGGTCAATTTGATCTAATCCGAATTGTTCAACGACTGCGTTCGCAATTTCCCAAGCGACAGCCGCTTCAGCGACTACACTTGCCGCAGGAACAGCACAGCTGTCTGAACGTTCTATGCTGGCGGAAAACGGTTCTTTCGTTTCAATATCGACACTTTTCAGCGGTTTATACAAAGTCGGAATCGGCTTCATGACTCCACGGACAACGATTGGCATTCCTGTCGTCATGCCGCCTTCCAGTCCTCCAAGTCTGTTAGTAGCACGGGTGTATCCTTTTTCCTCGTCCCAAATGATCTCGTCATGGACTTCGCTTCCATTTCGGCCTGCTGCCTCAAATCCGATGCCGAATTCCACACCTTTAAATGCGTTAATTGACAGAACAGCGGCAGCAAGCTTGCTATCCAGCTTGCGGTCATAATGGACATAGCTGCCCACGCCTACCGGCATTCCCTCGACAATGACTTCTACTATTCCGCCGATGGAATCTCCGTTTGCCTTTGCTTCATCAATGGCAGCCATCATTTTTTTGCCTGCCTCTTCATCGTAGCATCTGACAGGAGACTCTTCCGTTACGCGCTGCAGGTCTTCAATTGACGTATATTCTGTTTTTTCAGCTTTAACAGCGCCAATTTGCAACACGTGGCCCGCCACCTTAATGCCAAGCTCAGAAAGAATCTTTTTAGCTACAGCCCCTGCCGCCACTCTGACAGTTGTTTCCCTTGCTGAAGAACGCTCAAGCACATTTCTCATATCACGATGATTATATTTAATTGCACCGTTTAAGTCAGCGTGCCCAGGTCTAGGTCTGGAAATCTGGCGCTTCATTTCCTTTTCTTCATCTTCTGTAATTGGAGCGGCGCCCATGATTTTTGTCCAATGCTTCCAATCGTTATTTTCAACTACGAGAGCAATTGGTGAACCGAGTGTACGTGCATGGCGCACCCCGCTCATAATTTTGGCCTGGTCTTTTTCGATCTGCATGCGGCGGCCGCGGCCGTGTCCTTTTTGGCGTCTGGCAAGCTCAAAATTGATATCTTCCTCCGTTATGTAAAGCCCGGCAGGTACACCCTCAATAATGGTTGTCAGTTGGGGGCCGTGTGATTCTCCGGCTGTTAAATATCTCATGACTTCTTCTCCCTTCATCGCATTAACGCTTTTAAGTAAGACTACTATAACATATTTTTCAGCAAAAAGTCAGTCTATCTTTTTTGATAAAAGAATGTATCGGCTGGGACTAGGCCAAATTTCTCGGGATTGAAGATTTGCTCGGTGCTGCCGACAAAAAGAACTCCATTCTTCTTCAAGCTATGTGCCATTTTTAAATACAGCTCTTCCTTCGCGCTTTCTGTAAAATAAATAAATACATTGCGGCACACGATTAAGTCAAAGTCTTGTTCATAACGATCCGCCAGCAAATTGTGCTTTTTGAATGTAATATTCTTTTTGATTTCCGGTTTCACTTCATAACTTCTATTTGCGTTTTGCGTAAAATAACGATCTTTCACAGATAGCGGCACTTCCTGTAAAGACCGCTCCTGATAAACGCCTTTTTTCGCTTTTTCCAATGCTTTTTCATCAATATCCGTCGCCAAAATCTGATAGCCCGGAAGACCTTTTTGCTGGTCCAAAAGCATGGCAAGCGTGTATGGCTCCTCCCCCGTTGAGCAGGCGGCACTCCAAATCTTTAAAGGCCTAGAGGTCTTGATTAACGGCAGAATTGCAGTCTCAAGAACTTCCCATCTTTTATAATTACGATAAAATTCTGAAACATTGATCGTCATTCTGTCCAATGTTTCATTTAAGAGAGCTTGATCCTTTTCCAATGCCGCAGCAAAGTCCTTAAAGCTTTGGAACCCCTTTTTCTCATAAAGTGACGTTAGCCTTCTCTTCATTTGTGCTTCTTTATATAGTGTCAAATCGACTCCGGTTAATTGTTTCCATTTCGTTGTAAATACGCTGTATGTATCCATCTCTACTCTCCCAGTCTCGCTGTCTTTTTGTCCTAGTATAGCTTGTTTTATCAGGAAATTGTATTGTTTCAATAAAAAAATCAGCTTTTCAGCTGATTTTAGATCGTTGGGAAAGGCAGAGGTCTGATGCACACTGCCATTCAACCCTTTATTCACTTTAATGTAAACCTTTACAAAACAGATCAAAAACCGGCGGCGTTATATGATGCCGGCTCTGTTACTTATTTTCACAATGATTAATAGATCCAGCCTGCCATAAGCTGCTGATATGATACTAATTCTTCATTCTTAAAGAAAATGTTAATCTCGCGTTCTGCACTTTCGAGAGAATCAGAGCCGTGGATGATATTTTTTCCGACAAACATGCCATAATCCCCACGAATCGTACCAGGTAAAGCTTCTTTAGGGTTTGTCTTCCCGATCAGCTGTCTCGTCACTTCAATGACATTTTCGCCTTCCCACACCATTGCGAATACAGGTCCTGAAGTAATAAACTCAACGAGCTCTCCGAAGAAAGGCTTTCCTTGATGTTCGGCGTAGTGTTTCTCAGCCATTTGTTCAGTCACTCTCATTAACTTGGCGCCAGCTAATTGTAAGCCCTTACGTTCGAATCTAGATAAAATGTCCCCAATGAGCTGACGTTGGACACCGTCTGGTTTCACCATGATAAAAGTCTTTTCCATCATATTCTCCACCCCATCATTATGTATGTATAGGCTTTCACACTGCACACCGAAATCGTAACATCTTTCTGACTATTAATCAATCCGGGGCGGAGAAATTTCTTAATATCTACAAAAATTAAAATTTTCTTTTACCGATATATTTTGCGATGGCTGCAAGAGACGAGCGTGCGCGCCCTCGAGGAAGCGTGTTTAATTTCTGAAAAGCTTTCTGCAGATACATTTCGCTTACTGCCATAGATGCTTCAATTGCATCTGTTTTTTTGATTTCTTCAATGATTGGTTCAAGCTGTTCCTGCGTTGTCTCACTGTTAATCAATTTAAGCTGGTTTTTTAATGCAGGATTTTTCAGGGCATACAGCACTGGCAATGTGACGTTTCCTTGAAGCAAATCTCCTCCAACGGGTTTACCCAGTTCTTCTTCAGTTGAAGTAAAATCAAGAATATCATCAATAATCTGATAAGACATGCCGACGTAATACCCAAACCAGTACAATGCCTTATGAATCTTCTCATCAGCTCCAGACGCAATGGCACCAAGCTGGCAGCTGACCGCGATCAAGAGAGCCGTTTTTCTTTTGATACGGCGGAGATACGTTCTGAGATTTTGTTCCATGTTGTATTTGTCTTTGATCTGCTCAATTTCCCCTAGACAAACTTCAACGATCGTCTGTGACAAAATCCTATGGGCTTTCGGTTCGTTAATTCTCGTCATCATTTCAAGAGATCCCGCAAGCATATAATCGCCTGTGTACATCGCAATACGATTGTCCCACTTTGCTTTGATTGTCGGTTTCCCTCGGCGAAGCTCCGCATCATCAATGACATCATCATGAACCAAAGATGCCATGTGAATCATTTCCAGAGTGACGGCGACATATTTAATCTTATTAATATCGTAATCGCCAAACATGCCGGAAAGCAGCACGAAAACAGGCCGAATACGTTTCCCTCCGGCCTGCAGCAGGTGAAGACCTGCCTCGCTTAAAAGCGGGTAATCGGAACGTACGGTTTGTTCAAGTTCTCTTTCGATTACATCAATATCGTCATTTAAAAAAGAGTAGGCCATTTTAAATTTCATATCATTCACCCAAACATCTGTGTTTTCATTTCCATCCGATATGCGTGGCAGCGACTCCGCCAGTAAACGAATGATATTTAACATTTTTCAGGCCCGCCTCTTCAAACAGGCCTGCCAGTTCCTTCATTCCAGGGAAATCTCTGGCTGATTCTTGAAGCCAAGAATATTCTTTATAGCTCTTCGCAAACAGTTTCCCGAAAAACGGCATAATGTACTTAAAGTACATAAAGTAAGCCTGTCTGAATCCGAACATTTCAGGCTGGGACGTTTCCAGACATACAACCTGCCCGCCCGGCTTCACTACACGTCTCATCTCTTTCAGTACAGTCAAGTAATCAGGGACATTGCGGAGTCCGAAGCCAATGGTGACATAATCAAATGTATCATCATCAAAAGGAAGCTCCATCGCATTTCCGTGCAGCAGTTCAACTTGGCTGAAGCCGCCGTCTTTTACTTTCTGCTCGCCGACACTCAGCATATTTTCACTGAAATCCAAGCCCTTGATCTCGCCGCTTTTGCCGGCCGCTTTTGCAAGAGCGATCGTCCAGTCAGCCGTTCCGCAGCAGACATCAAGTGCTTTTGCGCCTTCTTTTACATTCATGATGCGCATCGTTTTGTCGCGCCATTTTTTATGCTGCTGAAAACTGATGACAGAGTTCATTTGGTCATAGTTTTTATATATTTTTTCAAATACTCCGTGTACGCGCTGTTCTTTTGAGTCCTGCATAATGGTTTACCCTTCTTCCACTTTCTGATGATAGGTTTGATCTTGGCTGATTGTCTTCAGGCGGTTTATTAAAATGTTCTGAATAGGTGAATTTAGAGGCAGAAGTGACTCAATGCTGTTTTTCGCTTTTTTAAAACAATCTTCTAATATCTCTTCTTTTGTTTTTCCCAGCTGTATAAAACTGCCGATCACATCCAGAAATGCATCATTTCCGTTCATAAGCCGCTTAAATACAAAAAAATCACTCGACAGCTTTTTCCAGCGCGGAAGGCTGAAGTGTTCCGCCACACGATGGAATAAAGCTGATTCAACGATGCCGACACTTTCGAAAAAATCGTTTTCGTCCTTGAAAGAACGGTCATACAGACGAATTTTATGTTCGTTGATTTCTTTAATGGCTGTAGCAAGCGTCCGAATCATGTAGATATCCTTCATTTCAGATAGTAAAGAGTAGTACAGCCCGCTGAAATAATCGCCCGCGAGAACAGTCAATTGGCGGTTTTTGTTTTCGTCTCGTTTTATGACTCTAGCTGTCGTCACTTCATCATGGGTATCAAGGGCGCTTTGTACAAGCATCGCTGTTACAATATAATTTTCTCTGTCGTTGTTTTTTATGTCAGCTTCTTCAAATAAAGCATGAAAAAGAAGAAGCTTATCCTCATCAATTTTCGGCGCAGAAATATGCTTCGCTAAATAAGGATGAGACAGCTTTTGTTTTAATTTCGTGTTCAGATTGGCTAAAGTTCCGTAGATGTCTTGCAAAAATATCACCCTTGTCCCCAAATTCACATTTATTTCTTAATCTATGTATGAGTTTTATCTTTTCATTCGCTTACGCAGGTATCATTATAGCATAAAAAAAAGAAATTGGCTGTATCCTCCCGCTGTTTGCGAGCATTTGCTTTTAACAGCGGGGACAGCCAGCTTATTTTTTTTCGCTTTTCATTTCTCCGTACGCGGTTTGAATCAGTGCCTCTCCTCTGACTTTAATGGCAGAAGTATGCTCTGTAAACTGAGCGATGATCACTTCTCCCTTGTCGAGTTTTTCGGAATGGTGAAACTTTGTGTCTGTTCCTCTTGTCAGGCCGATCACATTCACTCCGTCCTCAACGGCTTTAATGACGACAAAATCACTTGAATGCTTTTGGTTCATTTATAGCACCCTCTATCTTTATTAGTCCTGGCGTTTAATATGTTCCAATACTTCTGCACGGGCAGCGGCATCATCTTTAAAAACGCCTCTGACTGCTGAAGTCACAGTTTTCGCACCCGGTTTTCTTACACCGCGCATCGTCATGCACATGTGTTCCGCTTCAACCACTACCATTACGCCATGCGGATCAAGCGTTTCTACGATGCTTTCTGCAATTGTAGAAGTGATGCGTTCCTGAAGCTGCGGGCGCTTTGCAACGGCTTCAACGGCACGTGCCAGTTTGCTGAGTCCTGTGACCTTTCCGCCTCGCGGGATATATGCAACATGTGCTTTTCCATAAAAGGGAACAAGGTGATGCTCACACATAGAATGAAACGCGATATCTTTTACAAGAACAAGCTCCTCATGGTTTTCACCGAAGATAGTCTGGAAATGTTCTTTTGGATCTTCATTCAAGCCGGAGAATACTTCGGCATACATCTTTGCGACTCTTTTCGGAGTATCAAGAAGCCCTTCTCTATTCGGGTCTTCTCCGATCGCTTCTAAAATTTGACGAACAGCTTGTTCGATTTGCTCTTTATTAACTTCTTTCATGTTCTATGTCCTCCACCAATGAATACATTTAATTTCGATTCTAGCACATATGCCCCGCTAAAAGCAAAGTGAATGCCCTGTCAGGAAGCCCATGCTCTTGAAATATGAAAAGCCCCTTAGAAAGGGGCTTTTCTGTGAAGAAATAAAGTGTATGTAAGCTAGATGCATACACGATCTATATTCACAATTATTTTCCGGCAACTGCGTCTTTAAGCGCTTTACCTGGTTTGAAAGCAGGTACTTTGCTTGCTGGAATTTCGATTTCTTCACCTGTTTGAGGGTTGCGTCCTTTACGTGCAGAACGTTCACGCACCTCGAAGTTACCAAAACCGATCAGTTGGATTTTATCACCGTTTTTAAGTGCATCTAAGATCGTATCAAAAACAGAGTCAACTGCTTTTGTAGCGTCTTTTTTAGACAATTCGCTTGCTTCAGCAACCGCATTGATAAGTTCTGTTTTGTTCATGCCTTTCACCTCCTCCCAAAAGGATACATTCAGTTCGTTTATTATCATTTCTTCACAGTTCAGTCTGATTCTAAACCTGTCTCAGAAAAAAATGAGAGCAAGTAAGAGAAAGACAATTAAACGGCTTTTTAAGAAAAACTGCACTCTGAGGAATGTTTGTCCAACAAAGTGAAGAATTTCTGTATGTAGAGTAACACATATAAAAAGCCATATCAAGCATTTTAAAGCGTCAATCCCTTGCTCGTCAAGGATTTAAGGTGATTTGCCGAACAAATATTCCTTTTTTTCCTTTTTTCATCCTATTCCTTGATCCTTTTCCATTATTAAGAGCAAAGAAAAAAGACCTCCCATTCTATAAAGAGGTCTACCGGTATTACAGGATGATGGCGATTAAGCCGCCAGAGCCTTCGTTTATGATTCTTTCTAATGTTTCTTTTAATTTATACCGTGCGTTTTCAGGCATTAATGACAGCTTTGCCTGAATCCCTTCTCTCACAATTGAGCTCAGCGACCTTCCGAAGATATCGGAATTCCAGATGGAGAGCGGATCATCCTCAAAGTCCTGCATTAAATAGCGTACAAGCTCTTCACTTTGTTTTTCCGTTCCGATAATCGGGGCGAATTCGCTTTCGACATCGACTTTGATCATATGGATCGACGGAGCGACAGCTTTCAGCCTCACACCGAATCGCGAGCCCTGCCTTATAATTTCCGGCTCATCGAGACTCATATCAGCTAAAGCAGGCGCTGCAATGCCGTATCCCGTCTGTTTGACCATTTTTAAGGCATCAGATACTTGATCATATTCTGTTTTCGCATGGGCGAAGTCTTGCATGAGCTCAAGCAGATGGTCTCTTCCTCTGATTTCGACGCCCACAACTTCTTTTAAGATTTGATCATATAGATGATCCGGCGCGTACAAATCAATTTCTGCCACTCCTTGGCCCAGCTCAATTCCGGCTAATCCGGCACTTTCAATGAATTCAAACTCGCTGAATTGGCCGACAACCCTGTCTACGTCCCGGAGCCGTTTAATATCCTTAACCGTTTCCTTTACGGACTCCTGATAGCTTTCACGCAGCCAATGGTTTTCTTTCAGCACCATTACCCAGCTTGGGAGATTGACATTCACTTCTAGCACCGGAAACTCGTAGAGGGCCTCTCTGAGCACATTCAGCACATCTGATTCCCGCATGCTCTCTACACTCATTGCCAATACCGGGATATCATATTTTTCGCTTAAATCCTGGCGCATGGCTTCCGTTTCCGGGTGATACGGCCTGACTGAGTTGATGACCATAATAAAAGGTTTGCCAACCTCTTTCAGCTCTTCAATGACTCTTTCTTCAGCCTCTATATAGTCACTTCTGGCGATATCTCCAATGGTGCCGTCTGTCGTAATGACAACCCCGATGGTCGAGTGTTCTTGAATGACTTTTCGTGTGCCGATTTCAGCAGCCTCATGAAATGGAATCGGTTCTTCGTACCAAGGCGTATTGATCATCCGCGGCCCGTTTTCATCTTCATATCCTTTAGCGCCGGGCACTGTGTAACCTACACAATCTACTAATCTTATATTCACATCGAGTCCGTCTGACACATGAACAGACATCGCCTGATTCGGAACAAATTTAGGCTCTGTAGTCATAATGGTTTTGCCGGCTGCGCTCTGCGGCAGTTCATCCTGCGCTCGGGCCCGGTCTGCTTCGTTACTGATATTCGGGAGCACCACAAGCTCCATAAATTTTTTAATGAACGTGGATTTTCCTGTACGGACAGCACCTACGACTCCTAAGTATATATCGCCTCCTGTTCGTTCAGCGATATCCTTGAAAATATCGACCTTTTCCAAGTGATCCCCTCCCGGACTTCCTATCCTTTTCAATTTTATTAAGCTCTTTCAATCAAACACAGGACACTATATGTGTATGACGTTGTCCTATTTGAATATGACATCTTTAGAAAATTTCTCATCCTCAATCTATTAATATAAAAAAACCTTTCTCCCTATTTGTATGCAAGGGAGAAAGGTTCATTCCTTTTTCAAATCATTTTCTAAAAAAACAGGTTCCTGTTTGTCATTTACCGTATATTTTACAGAAAACGCGGGGACAAAGGGGGTTTCCTGCCAAATCATATCCTGGATTTCAGTCCCGGGTTTAAACGTTTTTTTGCTTTTTTTGAGGCAAGAAGCCAGCTCAGTCCGGTAATCGGCATATATTTCTCCGTCTCCGTCAATCATAAGCGGCAACGAATTCCCTGAGATTGGGCTTGTCACTGTAAGAGAGCTGCCATCCCCAAGCTTCTTCTCATCGAGTGTAAATAAATCACGAGATAGCACACTCTTGTAAGGCGGATATTGATGCTCCTGACGATACATTTGGATGCGCAATTTCACATCGCGAATTTTTTCTGCCATCTTTAGATCAATTAATTTAACAGTCGGATCGTTCTCTACGTCAACAAGCACGTATTGATAGTCTCCCCCGCTTTCAAATGCCGTACTTGGAGGTTCAGCTATGTATCTTGGCGCTAACCGGTTAAAGTCTATCGGATATTTTTGATATAGCGGTGTCGACATATCTTTGGTTTGAATAGGAAGCAGCCCTCCATTTGCCTTTTGAAATTCATCAACAGCAGATTGAACCTGCTTTAGCTGGTCTTGATAAGGAATGGCATGCACACTGCTCTTCCTTTCATTTGGATATAAACATCCGGATAAAAACACGACTGCCGCAAAAATGATTGCGCACTTCAGTTTACCCATACAGCACTTCCTTTTACAGCTTTATTCATTGACAGGGCCGCTAAAAACCACGACAAACACAATAATTCCAGATATGAGCATACACATGTATGCGAATGATGAAATCGCAATCTTCAAAAAACGGTTTTGGCACTTAAAGCGGCTTAAATAGATGGAAGCTACAGCCAGAAACATCAGACCCATGGACCCTAGAGCAAACCACATTTTCATCAATGCCAGATTCAATGACGTGCGCCTCCCCGATATGTATGATGTAAGCGTTATATTATATTTTAATATACAGCGCCGGAAAAGATCAACCAGATTTTCCATCCTTTGATAGAACAAAAAAAACTGAAGCAAAGAGGGGGACCTTCGCTTCAGTCAACTTGACTATATTCACCTGCACGTTTAAGAAACACTCTCTTGGACTTCGATGCTATAGTATGCGACTTGGCATACAGATGCATCCTCTATTGCCTAAATCGGCAAAATGTTTCAGGAGATCCCAAGACTTGGGTGTTCTTCTGTTTTTCGGGCTTTCGTTCAATTAAGATATGCGATTCACCATTTGATTGACACTTTTACTTCACTTGATTTTCAAACGTATTTACCAAATCCTCCATCTCGTGGGTTTTCCCTCTCGCCATTAAAGATTCAACAGCGGTTTCCACTTTTTGTCCGTTGAATAGGACCTGATGGAGAGCTTCTGTAATCGGCATTTTAACATCATATTTCTTCGAAAGCTGGTAAGCCGCTTTCGTCGTGCGGACGCCTTCGACTACCATTCCCATCTCTTCAAGAACATCTTCAAGCTTGTACCCTTTTCCGAGCAAATTGCCCGCACGCCAGTTTCTGGAATGAACACTTGTGCACGTCACAATCAGATCGCCTACTCCTGTCAATCCAGAGAACGTCAAAGGATTTCCGCCCATTTTCGTTCCGAGTCTCGCGATTTCGGCAAGTCCGCGTGTAATCAAAGCAGCTTTGGCATTGTCGCCGTACCCTAAACCATCTGTAATTCCTGCAGCAAGGGCAATAATATTCTTTAAAGCCCCTCCGATTTCAACTCCGATAATGTCAGGATTTGTGTACACCCGAAAATTGTGATTAATAAATAGATCCTGCACCTCTTCTGCTGCCCTCATGCTCTTTGAAGATGCAGTAACAGTTGTGGGGTGCCGCAGCCCTACTTCTTCCGCATGACTCGGGCCGGAAAGGACAACGATATCTTTCCTGACATCACTCGGGAGCTCAATTTCCATAATTTCAGAAATGCGCAGAAGTGAATCTGGCTCAATACCCTTGCTGACATGAACAAAGACTGCCTTTTTCGTTATAAAAGGGACAGCCTGTCTCAGCACTTCCCGAATTGCTTTTGTCGGGACCGCAACGATAATAACATCTGCGTCTGAAACAGCCTCTTTCATATCTGTTGTTCCTTTAATGGATGTAGACAGCTTAACATTCGGCAAATAATCTTTGTTTTCATGCAACTCATTAATTTGATGAATTAAATCTGCACGGTGAGCCCACACACACACTTCATTTCCATTATCAGTTAGAACTAAAGCCAGTGCTGTTCCCCAACTCCCCGCTCCAAGCATTGTGACTTTTTTCATGTTTGATTCACACCTTTTTATTTTCTAGCTCTTGCAAATATTTTGATTGGTGTCCCCTCAAAACCGAACGCGTCTCTGATTCGGTTTTCTAAAAACCGTTCGTATGAAAAATGCATCAATTCCGGATCGTTTACAAACACAACGAAGCTTGGCGGCTTTACAGACACTTGGGTCGCATAGTAAATCTTCAAACGAGAACCGTTATGAGTCGGTGTCGGATTCATTGCCACAGCATCCATGATGACATCATTTAAGACGTTTGTTTGAACTCGAAGTGAATGATTTTCACTTGCTTTAATAATCGCAGGCATCAGCGTATGGATCCGTTTTTTCGTTAAGGCAGACATAAATAGGATTGGCGCATAATCCAGAAATTGAAAATGATCGCGAATATTTTCTTCAAATTCTTTCATCGTGCTCTCATCTTTGTCAACAGCATCCCATTTGTTTACGACGATGACGACGGCCTTGCCCGCTTCGTGTGCATAACCGGCGATACGCTTGTCCTGTTCAATAATGCCTTCTTCGCCATCCAGCACAACCGCCACGACTTCTGAGCGGTCAATCGCTTTCAGCGCCCGCAGTACACTATACTTCTCAGTCGTTTCATAGACTTTCCCTTTTTTTCGCATACCTGCAGTATCGACAATGACAAACTCCTGCTGGTTGTAAGTAAATGACGTATCAACAGCATCTCTTGTCGTTCCAGCCACGTTGCTGACAATAACGCGTTCTTCGCCGAGCATTGCGTTCACAAGTGAGGACTTTCCGACATTCGGACGTCCGATCAGACAGAATTGAACAACTTCCTCATTGTATTTCGTTTCTGGAATGTTTTTAAAATGCTCTGCAACGGCATCCAGTAAATCACCCAGTCCGAGTCCGTGTGTTCCCGAAATTGGATACGGCTCGCCAAAGCCTAGCGAATAAAAATCATAAATATTCGCTCTCATTTCTGTGTTATCCAGTTTATTAACCGCTAAAACAACAGGCTTTTTTGTGCGGTACAAAATTTTCGCCACTTCTTCATCAGCAGCTGTCACGCCTTCACGGCCGTTCACCATAAAAATAATCACGTCCGCTTCATCCATGGCGATTTCAGCCTGCTGGCGAATCTGCGCTAAGAACGGCTCATCACCGATATCAATACCGCCCGTATCAATCAAATTAAAATCATAATTCAGCCATTCAGCCGAGCTGTATATCCGATCCCTTGTCACGCCAGGGGTATCTTCTACTATTGAAATTCTTTCTCCCGCAATCCGGTTAAAGATTGTGGATTTTCCTACATTTGGTCTCCCGACAATGGCTACGACAGGTTTACCCATAGTACCCTTCCTTTCAATCCAGCCGCTTTCATTTTTACATAAATTTTCAACCGGTTATTAAAATCATTTCATTCACTTTTATGAAAAGAAACCCTTCAGAGGAAGGGCTTAACTCATTTATTATATCAGTTTTTACTGGGATCACAACTATTCTTAAAAATGTTTCACGATCAAATACACGTCATCTCCGATTCTGTGAGCTATTCCATCAAGGATCGCCTCAAGATTTTTAGCGAAAAGCTCCATCTCCTTTTGGTCATTACAAAAAAAGACAGGTGCTCCCCCTGCAACCCGGTTTGGATTTGTCGTGATTACAGACAAAATCACTTTCGTAAGAGATTCACTCATCCTATCACCTTATCCTGATTCTTGATAAATTCAGTCGGCATTCTAATCGCATTTTCCAGGGTTGGAACATTGCTAATAATTTGAACAGCCGTTTCGGGATGGTGAATTTGCGGGAGAACAAATACTGCCACTCTCCCATCATTTAAATCCCGTTTTGCAATTGGTGTCAAAGATGGCTCTCCTGAATCCCGATAAACCCCGAGCACATTGGAAACATCAAATAAAATGGCCTGACGCTGCCCTAAATTTGCTATCGTCGCTGCTGAATTAAAGTTTTTTGGCGTTAAAATAAAGCCCATGCCATGCTTTAAAATCAGTTCCTGTTTCTCTGGAAGCCCGATATTCATCATATAAATATTATCAACAAACAGTCCCGGACCGTCAAAGCGCGGCTTTATGTACTCGATGTCTACAATATCCTTCAACACACTGCCCGACATAAATTTCATGGCCAGTAAAAAACAAACGACAGCCGCTATGACAGCAGCCCAGATGGATAAAAACACATACGCAGAGGTTGTCAAAAGCGCTGTAAAGATCACAATATAATTTCTGCTTTCAAACGCAATGGCAATCCCCTCAATATATGTGCTTCCCCTTGAGACAAGTTCATACGAATCCATTTGCGTCAATGTGTTCCGCTCCATGTTTCGGACATCTCTAAATTGCGTCGCTGCCAATGTTAAAAATGTGATGGCCGTAAATTCCTCCTGCAAAAGCGCCGGCATAATAATTGCACCTAAACCAGCCGCTATCAACCCCAGCGCGATGTGAATCACTTTCCCA
The DNA here is from genome assembly GCF_038050295.1 of Bacillus sp. FSL R5-0603. Lineage (NCBI taxonomy): Bacteria > Bacillati > Bacillota > Bacilli > Caryophanales > Bacillaceae > Bacillus > Bacillus sp. FSL R5-0603. The sequence goes on from NZ_JBBOYP010000001.1 coordinate 2,195,255, forward strand.
TGAACATAGGTCGGATACTGGCGGTAATCCGTTTTCAGCATATAAAGCCTTGTCGCAATTCCGGCAATGACCCCAGCAATAATCGGATAGATGTAATCACTCATGACATTTTGGTAGCTCCTTTGTTTGATCTTTTGCTTTTCTGACCAATCTGGCTTGCGAGGTGTTCGTATTTAGATATGCCAAACAGCAATATCATCCCCGCAGAACACGCATTCAGCCATTGAAAGCCGCCGACAGCCATAGCCCCGGCCAACTTCTGGATCACAAATGAATACACCAGTTCGCCTTGGCACATCCCTAGGACAAATAAGACAAGCTGCTTCTCAAAATTCCTTTCAACAGAAGCTGTTAAAAGCACTATTAATATAACAGCAGCCCACTCAGGTTTTATGATGAACCAAACCGGGTCATATAATGCAAAAAGATAAACAAACGCATACGCGGCAACAAGCGTCAGATAGACCATGATATAACGAAAACGATACATTCCCAAATACCCGGCATAGACACATCCGCAAACGAAAAACATCAAATATGCAGCATTCAGGGAAAAATATAAAGCGATGTCATGTATGCTTAGAATAATATTAGTTAAAATAAAGACAGAGACGGCAATTCGTCTTTTCGTCTTTTCAAAAATAAATGTTGTCAGAACCCACAGAAACCACATTGACCAATAGTAATAAAATTGTTCCATTTTACTTCCTCCATATTCCCAGTATGGAGTTCAAGCACATTTTTTAAACAATCGATCTCACATTAAGGAGTATGATCATGGGAAAAGACAGACAAGAGAAAAAACTCAAAGCTTCAGGCAGAGTCGAATCAGACCGCGACCAGTCCATTCACTATGACGGAGCGACAAGCCTTGAACAAAACGGAAGATTCAAAAAGCGAAAATCATAATACAAAAAGCCCAAACCACATATGGTTTTGGGCTTTTATCATTTATCGCACACTATAGCTTGATGTATTGATCCCTCTCTCTGTGAGCCAATGATGGGTTTCACCTTTGATCACAAGAGGCGCCTTTTGTAAATCGGCAATCGTTCTGGCACCCAGCACGGTCATAATCATCTTTAATTCCTCAAGGATCAGCTGAATCTCCTCAAGCAGTCCTTCCTCACCGCTGTCAGTCAGCGCTTTTAAAAAATGCCCTGCCATTCCGGTGCAAGAGGCCCCAAGCGCAATTGCCTTTGCCACGTCAAGCGCATCTTGCAGACCGCCAGAGGCGATCATGGTGCTTGCGGGAAACTCAGAGCGGATTTCCGCCAAACTTGCAGCTGTCGAAATGCCCCACGAGTTAAAAAAGGAGATTTGCCGCTGTCTTCGGAGATTTTCGATTTTCGAGAAATTTGTTCCTCCGTAACCGCCAATATCAATAGCTGCAGCACCAGCTTCATACAGCTTCTCTGCTGATTCCTTGCTCATACCGAAGCCGACTTCTTTCACAATGACCGGTACACTGACCCGGCTGCAAATTTGTTCAATACGTTCCAGTGCGCCGCTAAAGCTTCTGTCTCCTTCAGGCATCACAATTTCCTGAATCACATTGAGGTGGATCTGCAGCGCGTTTGCTCCAATCATCTCAACAGCTTCCTTTGCCTGAGCAGCCGTTGCCTCGCTTCCCAGGTTGGCAAAAATCAGCCCGTTTGGGTTTTCCTTTCGAACGATTTCATAGGAAAGACGCTCTGATGGATCTTTTAATGCTGACATTTGCGATCCCACAGCAAGAGGTATTCCAGCCTGAAAAGCCGCCCGTGCAAGCGATTTATTAATCTCATATGTAAGTTGTCCGCCGCCGCCAGTCATTGCATTGATAAAAATCGGCGAACTGCTTGAAAGTTCGCCGATTTTTGTGGAAATATCTACTTGTTCTAATGCAAGATCGGGCAGACTGACATGAACAAACGTAATATCATCAAGACCTGTTTCCCGCTTTTGGCCGGTGGACAGGGCATGATTGATGTGTTGTCTTTTCCGTTCTGCTCGAGTCACGTTTATCACCAATTATTTTAGTTTATTCAGCTTATCTCCGATCAGATCTCCAAGCTGGAAGCCAGTGCTTGTTTCTTCCTTCGCTTGATATTGACGGTAATCTTCCTGGTCAGCTTTAGGCGTTTCTTCAAGTTCACGCATGCTTAATGAAATGCGCTCCTCATTTTCATTCACATCAAGAACCTTCACTTTTACAGTCTGTCCTTCTTCAAGAACTTCATGCGGCGTGCCGATGTGTTTATTGGAAATTTGAGAAATATGAACGAGACCTTCAACACCTGGAAGGATTTCAACAAAGGCACCGAAGCTTACAAGACGCTGTACGGTTCCTTCAAGCACATCGCCAGGCTTCACTTTTTCGCCGATTTGGCTCCAAGGTCCAGGCAGTGTATCTTTGATTGATAAAGAAATACGTTCATTATCACGGTCAACCGATAACACTTTCACTTTTACTTCTTGTCCCTCTTCAACAACGTCAGACGGTTTCTCTACATGAGAGTGGGAAAGCTGTGAAATGTGTACAAGTCCGTCGATGCCGCCGATATCAACAAACGCGCCAAAGTCAGTCAGGCGCTGTACTTTGCCATCAAGTACACTTCCAACTTCAAGAGACTGAAGAAGTTCTTGTTTTTTATTCGCTTGTTCACTTTCAACAACAGCACGGTGTGAAAGGATCACGCGGTTTTTATCACGGTCAAGCTCTACAACGAGCAGTGACAGTGTTTTTCCTTTATAGTCAGTGAAGTCTTCAACGAAATGTGCTTCAACAAGTGATGCCGGAATAAAACCGCGAACGCCGATATCAACGACAAGGCCGCCTTTCACGACATCTTTCACTTCAGCTTCAAACACTTCTTTTGTTTCAAATTTTTTCTCAAGGTCTTCCCAAGCGCGGTCTGCATCAACAGCACGTTTAGATAAAATCAAAGCATCGTCTTCCACTTTTGTTACTTTCAGGTCAAGCTCGTCGTCTACTTTAACAACATCCGATGCTTTCTCTACATGAAGACTTGATAATTCACTGATTGGAATAATACCGGATTGTTTGACATTGATAATTTCTACATCTACATGTTTGTCTTCTACCTTTGTCACAATCCCTTTAACTACATCTCCAACCTCTGGCACTTGAACATCAATTTGATTCATTTCCTCTGTCATTTGAATAACCTCCTTGGTCCAAACCTACACAGCTTAATTAAAACGGTTTGAAAGCTGAACATATAACATGCCCGCTTTTAGCCGAATATGTATTAAAGAATCATCCAAAAAAGTTTTTTGAATGATCAATAAAAAGTTTTATTAGTATTAACTTCTAATAAAAGGACAGGTTTGTCAAGCAATAACATTCTATCTTCGTTGAAAAATTCAAAAAAAGTGGCATTTGCCATCCTCAGCGGGACTTTTGCTCCACAGCCTCGAGGATTTTATCAGCTACCTCTTGAATGGAAAGCGATGTCGTGTCGATTTCAAGAGCATCTTCTGCTTTACGCAGCGGAGATACTTCGCGCTCTGAATCAAGCTTGTCTCTTCTTGCAATTTCCTCAATTAATGTTTCGTAGTTGACATCAAAGCCTTTTTTCACATTTTCTTCATAACGGCGTTTCGCTCTCTCTTCAACAGATGCCAAAAGAAAGATTTTTACTTCTGCATTTGGCAACACATGCGTCCCGATGTCACGACCATCCATGACGACGCCGCCTTTTTCCCCAAGCTGCTGCTGGCGTTTCACCATTTCTTCTCTAACACTTCTGTGCTTGGCCGCAATTGAAACTTGGTTGCTGACTTCATCTGTTCTGATCGCCTCAGTTACATCGGTGCCGTTTACAAGCACTTTTTGTCCATCTTTTGTTGTAATCAGCTCAATGTCTGTCCGCTTTAGCAACTCAGCCAGTTTTTCTTCATCTGTCAGATCAACGTTTTCCTGTAAAGCCGCGTACGTAATCGCCCGATACATCGCTCCTGTATCAATATATATGTACGATTTTTTCTCAGCCACAATTTTGGCAACGGTGCTTTTCCCCGCAGCTGCCGGGCCGTCGATTGCAATCGATAATTTCTTTTCCATAATTCCTCTCCTTGCTCTTTTCTCCTCTATGGATTGTATCACGAACTTTATGAAAAAGGGTGAAAAATTGATGAATAATTAATGTTTGAAGGTTTCAATCCTATTGTTTTCCTCCATTTTATCCACCCCTTCATATTGAATCACTTTTGATACGTATGGTTCAATATGCTGATAGTGAAAAAGAAATTGGACACCAAATAAAATGATGGCCTGAATGAACAATAATTTGATCAGCAGCCGTTCAAATGTTTTCATTGGAGCACCTCCATTACAAATAGTATGGAAGTGTTTGCCGATGTTTATTCCATTCGGGCCTTTCTTCTCTTATTTAACTGGCGCCTGATGCAGTATTGAAGCAAAGCCTGCTGGTCACCTGCTGCAATTTCTGAATACTCTAAAGTCATTTTGCGTTTTCCTGACTTGGGGTCATTAAAGATTCGTCTGACAACTGCTTCTGTTTCTATTTGACGTGTGTGCTCCTCTTCAGGAAGACGAATGATCAGACGCAATGATTCCCCCGATTGAAAAGAAAAGCCATCAGCTAAAACCACGGCGATGCCGCCTGCACTGATGTTATAGGATAGTGTGCGGATCTCTTCCTCATTTCCCGGCTGAATTTGCACATCTAATACCGCATCAGTTCTTACATATTGGCGGCGCTGGATTCTTTTCATTTTTTCACGGGGAGGCATTTCAAGACAGATCATTTGAAGTTTGTCCTTCACTTTACCTTTTATACGGCTTATAAAGCGATAAGGAACTTCGTCTTTTCCCACAAACTCTACCGTTACTTCCATATCGTTATGTAAAATCACAGTTCGCCCTGTAACTACATCAACAGGATACGCGATCAAAAGTTCATTGTTTTCGATGCTGACCGCCTTGCTTTTTGCCTTTTTCAATTCATTTTCTTCTATATATTCTAAAAGTACATTTTCTCCAATCTCTATCATTGACTTCACTCTTTCGCATTCAATATACTCACGTTTTTATTAAAGCACGTAATGAAAAAAAGGAAAAGACATTTAGTCCTTTCCTCCTGTTTTTATAGGTCTTTATATATAGGTTCTGCATTTTTTAGTTTTTCAACCTTTTCTTCCGATCCGTCTTTGGCATTGATATACATTCTGAATGTGTCATTTTCAATTGTCCCAAGCATTTCGTAGCATAACACTTCTTGACCTAGTTCATTTGTAATCAAAGCGAGCCTTGTTTCTCTCACTTGTACATTTTTATTTAATTTAGACTTTGCCTCTGCTTCAGTAATTGCAGGCTTAGGTATGGTTCTTTTTCTGTGAGATGTGAGGAAGTCTCTTGCTGAAAAGCCGACAACCTCACCGTCATCCAAGGCCACTTTCATACGAATTGCCTCCGGGTACATCCGGACTTTATTTTCAACAGGAACATATGAAAATACACCAATTTTATCATATTGGGCACTTTCATCAATTTCCAAATCATCTGTTTCAAATCCGTTTTTCTTTAAAAATGCAAGCGCTCGGTTCGATCCGTCATTTAAACTGATTTTCTGATCTTTCACTTCTCTGTTTTGGATCAAATATACCGGATGCCCGCCCTTCTTCGTAATATCCATATAAATCACTGCTTTATGGTCTGGGTCTTTCATGCTGATGCTATATACATCGCGATTTGTTTTTTTTCCGCTCTTTACCACTTTAATTGAATAATTGTCATCTGGGGCAAAGCGCTCAGCAATTTGTTTTGCTTCCTGTTCGGAAATTTGTTTTCCCTTCAGATGGCTGAAGCCTTTCTCTTCTTTTTTCGTGCTGGTGAAACTCGGGCCAAGATCAGTGCCAGTGGAGAATGCACCAACATTTTTTTCGACTGTTTTAAAGCTGTTGATAATCGTATTATCACTTTGTTTTTCGTCAGAAGCCAAGGCCATTTCTACGTCCATCCAGCGAAGGTTTTTGCTCATGACAAGGTGCTGAACATGACGCAATTCATTTTGTATATCTTCGGACTGCTGATATAGCTTATTTAGTGATGTATACTCGTTTTTATCAAGCGGCTTTTGGTCCAAATCTCTGACTGACGTTTTATAGCTGAAATCGCCGATCTTTGATAATAGCTCTTCAGTTTTATTAAACGGCATTAATGTAAGCGGCAGCTGACTGACACTGTTATGAGCTTCTGATGTAATCCTCCACACATCGATCAATGCAGGCGACAGTGATTTTTGGCTGTTCATGGCAAGTGTTGTTCCGATTTTATCATGAAGCTGATCCATCTGATAGGTAAGCTCATGAAACGCCCGCTGATAGTTATTTTCAGCATGAAGAAGAACTGCGTCTTTTTCCTGGTGTTCTTTGTATCCCCAGTAGCCTGTACCGACTATTGCAATACCAAGCACGGCGATTAAAATTCCTCTGATCATTTATTACACCTCTTTTTATGCTTTCTCATATCTGCTACTCACAGAAAATGTGTTTACCGATTCTTTTAATCTGTGGACGCCCCCAAATCCACGGACTTGTAGCCGTATCCGGATTAAAGTAGTAAAGTGCTTCCTCTGATGGGTCCCAGCCATTGATGGCATCCAGCACTGCTTCTCGGGCCGTTTCATTCGGCTGCATGTAAATTTGTCCGTCGGCTACTGCTGTGAAGGCAAGCGGCTCAAAAATAACCCCCGCTACTGAATTTGGAAATAACGGGCTGTTCAAACGGTTTAAAATGACTGCTGCAATAGCAACCTGCCCCTCGTACGGCTCGCCCCGGGCTTCGCCATAAACCGCTTGAGCAAGCAGCCTGATATCGTTGTTGGAAAATCCACCAGGCATGTTCGCTGCTACCGCATCCTGTTTTCTTGCTTTTGCTGGTGTATTTTTTTGCTGTTTATTCGCATTCGCTTTAGGCTGCTGCGTTGTTTTTTCCGCAGGCTGTTTCTGCCGTGCTTCTGCTTGTTGTCTTGCCTTTTGTGTTGCTGCTTTTGATGGTTTCGTCTGATACTTTAGCGGAATTTTTCCGTAATGCGTGAATGTGTTCCCTTTATTGAGCTGTTCCATGACATATTCACGATAGTATTTTGATTTACATATTAAGGTTTGCTTTGTTTTAGCTCCTACAAGGCCGTCAACCTCTTTTAACCCGAATTGATCCTGAAAATTTCGAACTGCCCAGTACGTCCCCCATCCATAAACCCCGTCAATTTTTCCGTTATAATATCCGTTGTATTGAAGACGCGCCTGAAGCTCGACCACATCATCCCCTGTTGCCCCTCTTTGAATGACCTGATTCGAAAAGGCAGAGATCGTTTCAGTATTAATAAACGTCGTTATTGTAAAGGAAAAAAGGATGAGACATGCCATAATCGATCCTTTGGACTTCATCTTTTCAAGCCTCCTACTGCAAATTTTTAAGTGTAATCGTATTTTCTGTAACGAGGTTATTTTTATACACTCTTTCCTTGTTATCCCTCAGAACATAAAAACTGCACACAAAAAAGCCGCACGGTTGCTGTGCGGCTTCTATACTTGCATCATATTAACGGAACGGGCTTTTTTCGCTTTACGCAAACCAAACCACCATAAAAATACCATAAATGGAAGCATATAATAAATCCAATTGCTAAGCGCTGTTAGGATAAAATCATATGATCCATGCAAAAGGGATGGGACAACTAAAGAAAGAGTAAGCCACTTTACCCGCGCCTTATCAGCGGAAAAACGGGCTTTTCCAAGGTAAAATCCCATTATAACGCCAATCAAGGCATGGCATGAAACAGGCAGCAGCGCCCTGACAAACGCATGCTCCACGCCGTGGCCAATTAAATAAAGAATATTTTCGAGGGTTGCAAAACCGAGTGATACACTTGTACCGTACACAATCCCGTCATAATGCTCATCAAAGTGGGCGTGCGGGTAAACACTGATCATCAGTATAAACCATTTTAATGATTCCTCCAAAAACCCCGAAGATAAAAAAGAAACGAAAAAGCTTCCGCCTCCTACATTCTCTTTTTCAAGTACATACTGGATAAACATTATGGGAAATACAAGAACAACCCCGAGAAAAAACGACCGTAGCACCATATGTACAGGTTCATTATCATACTGATCTTTTAAATAAAAATAACTTAATAACGCGATGCCGGGGGCAATTCCTGCAGAGATGATTGCAAACATCAGGCAACCTCTTTCCTTTATATTCCTACGTCTATCCTACCATGTTGTTTAAAATTTTACATCTGTCTGCACTTAAAAAAACAAAAAGAGCATACGAATGCATCATATGCTCCTCATCTTTAATGGTTTTCTCTTTTGGCGATTTCCGCTGCGATATGCCCCCCGTGAAACCTGCCGTTTTCAATAAATATTTCATTTGCATTGTTTCCCGCAGCAATAACACCGGCAATAAAGACACCTTCAACGTTCGTTTCCATCGTTTCTTCGTTGAAAAATGGACGTCCTGTTTCTTTATCAATTTCAACACCAATTTTTTCAAGAAATTGATGATCGGGATGATAGCCTGTCATGGCAAATACAAAATCATTTTTAATGGTAATGAGTTCTTTCTCTCCGGAGCGAAACACAACTTCATTCTCGGTGATTTTTTCGACACAAGCGCCAAATTCCATACGGATTGTACCGTTTCTGACGAGAGCTTCAAATTCCGGCAGAATCCACGGCTTAATGCTCGGAGAATACTCATTGCCCCTATATAAAACTGTGACACGCGCCCCAGATTTCACGAGTTCAAGGGCGGCGTCCACGCTTGAATTTTTCCCGCCGATGACAACAACATCTTTATCAAAATACGGGTGGCCTTCTTTAAAATAATGAAATACTTTCGGCAAATCCTCACCGGGTACGCCCATATAGTTTGGATGATCATAATAGCCTGTGGCGATGATACAATATGGCGTCGTGTAGGTCTCTTTTGACGTCTCAATAACGAATGTGTTATTTTGCGTTTTCGTCACTTTACGCACCATTTCAAACGCATTTACACGGATGTTTTTCCGTTTAACGACTTCACGGTAATACGATAAAGCCTGAATTCTGACAGGCTTCCTGTTCTCTGTAATAAATGCCACATCTCCGATTTCGAGCTTTTCACTTGAGCTGAAAAAGGTTTGATGCGTCGGATAATTGTAAATACTGTTAACGACATTGCCTTTTTCGATGACGAGGGCATCAATGCCAATTTGTTTTAGGTGAATGGCAGCAGATAGTCCACAAGGTCCTCCGCCTATAATAATTGCTTTTTCTTGAATCATTTCTGTCAACTCCTGCGATTGGCATTTCACTTCATATTTTCTATTTCCGAATAAAAAAATCTCCTATTTTATCATAGGAGAATTTTTATTTTTATGCAAATCATCAACTTATATCCAGCCTCTAAAACGCGAAGCTTCAGCCATTTTGCGAACGCCGACCATATATGCAGCGAGCCTCATGTCAATTCTTCGGTTGTTAGCCATTTCGTAAATATTGTTAAATGATTTGACCATCATTTTTTCTAATTTTTCTTCTACCTCTTCTTCACTCCAGTAGAAGCCTTGGTTATTCTGAACCCATTCAAAATAAGAAACTGTTACGCCACCGGCACTTGCCAGCACGTCTGGTACAAGCAGAATGTCCCGGTCTGAAAGAATTTTTGTTCCTTCAAGCGTTGTTGGTCCGTTCGCTGCTTCAACGACAATTTTAGCCCGGATATTATGGGCATTTTCTTCTGTAATTTGATTTTCAATCGCAGCAGGAACGAGAATATCACAATCCAGCTCCAGCAGCTCTTGGTTGGTAATGGTATCGTTGAAAAGCTTTGTTACGGTACCGAAGCTGTCGCGTCGGTCGAGTAAATAATCGATATCAAGGCCTTCCGGATCATAAAGTCCGCCATACGCATCTGAGATGCCGACAACTTTTGCCCCCGCATCATGCATAAATTTTGCCAAATAGCTTCCCGCGTTTCCGAAGCCTTGGACAACGACACGCGCACCTTTAATATCGATGCCTCTCTTCTTAGCCGCTTCTTTAATACAGATGGTAACACCTTTTGCTGTCGCAGATTCTCTCCCGTGAGATCCGCCAAGCACAAGCGGTTTGCCTGTAATAAATCCAGGCGAATTAAATTCATCAATTCTTGAATACTCATCCATCATCCAAGCCATGATTTGTGAGTTTGTAAATACATCCGGTGCCGGCACGTCTTTTGTCGGGCCGACAATTTGGCTGATCGCTCTGACATACCCTCTGCTCAGACGCTCCAGCTCTCTAAACGACATATCCCTTGGATCACAAACAATTCCGCCTTTACCACCGCCATATGGAAGATCAATTATGCCGCATTTTAAACTCATCCAAATTGAAAGCGCCTTCACCTCTTTTTCTGTTACGTTCGGGTGAAAACGTATCCCGCCTTTCGTTGGACCGACAGAGTCATTGTGCTGCGCACGATATCCTGTGAAAATCTTTACTGAACCGTCGTCCATACGAACAGGTATTTTTACCGTTAATAATCTCATCGGCTCTTTTAACAATTCGTATACCTCTTCAGGATATCCCAATTTTTCCAGAGCCTTATGTATTACGGTTTGGGTTGATTTTAATACATCAAGTTTGTCCTCTTCTGTATGACCGGTGTTTCGATCGGCTGCCATTTGAGTTAACCTCCTAGAATCTTCTGTTTCTCACATGCTCCCTTTCAGAGAATAGTATACACCTTCATATGATCTGTGCATAGAATAAACGTTATGTTTTTCCATGTTTTTTAACGAAAAAAAACTGCTGAAATCAGCAGTTTTCCGTTGCATTCTTATGAAAAATGAGTTTGTATCGTCTCTACGGCATTACCGTCCATAATGAGCTTACCATACTCTTGCAGGCGATAAATCGTTAAAGTTGTCGGATTGCCGTATTCAGCCAGAACCGCCACAACCCCTTCAGCCGTATGTGACCCTAGATCTTCAAGGCTTAAAAAGTACTGCCCGTCATAGTGGTAGACAGTTCCCCCTGTGATACCGATTCGCTGTAAGCTTTCTGAAAGCTGAATGATATCTTCAAAGGAATGGAATTGATATATGATGTCCGCGCTTTCATCAAGCTTGACTTGCATTTCGATGTAATCATCATCATACTCATCGTCTTCTGAATCGGCATCTTGGTTCTTTGTTACAATCACGACCATCCCTTGTGCTTGGAGAGAATACACTTCCACTGCAATCGGTCCATTCGCTTCAAAGCCGAGCTCTGTATTTGCTTCATTCATCATATCTTTAAATAACTGGTGGACTTTGAATGAGTCCTTCCAGAGGTCTTCTTTTGTCAATCCCCGGTCTGTTAAATCATCGAGGGTTAAAAAGATTTTGATCTTATTATAATTCAGACGCTCAAGCCGCATAACGTTCCCTCCTGCCTCTACTTGCACACAAATCATATAACACATTATATGAGATGATGAGTCATAGGTTCTTAATTGTTATCAGTTTACACTGAGTTCACTAGTAAGACAAGCACAATGCAGTTTTTATTGCCATATGGATTTTTGCTTTTTAGAAGTTATTCTGGCGCGCAAAGAGTCACAATGTGTGTTTCAGGCTCAGCACCTAAACGAAGAGGCACTTTTGTCGTGCCGTAGCCGTTGCTGATCAGATATGCCGCGTTTTTAACAATACCTGTTTTCCCCAGTTCATAAGGGCCAAATTTTCCAAACCTGATCTGGCCTCCATGGGTATGTCCGCTGAGTATCACATCAATACCGTCATCTTCATTGATTTGTTCATGAATCTCCGGATTATGGCAAACCAGAATATTCAGCTGGCTTTCATCAAGTTCTTTGATGGCTTCCTCATAATGATCCATCTCCATCCTGATATCATCAACCCCCGCAATCGCAATCGTATGCCCATTGTATGAAAACGGGACTGACTCATTTCTCAGAGTGATGACGCCGTGCGCTTTAAATATGGAATACAGCTTATGCTGCCTGACTTCATAATCATTATTCCCCCACACAAACACGATAGGGACCCCGAAATGTACGAGCCTTTTGATGTTTTCCTCGATTCTCGCACTGGGCACCCCGCCCTCAGCTAAATCACCGCCGATTATAACCAAGTGGGGGGCATGGCTTCGCGCTTTTTCTAAAAGGTCTTGATCGATGAGACGTTTGTGAATGTCTGAAATAAAAAAGATTGTCAGAGGCGGCTTGCCCTTCATCTTTGATAAAGGAAACGTATGTGTCTTCAAATGATTGCCTTTTGCTGTTGCATACATTTTTGCCGTCATTGCCGCTGCCGCAACAGTTAGTACACCGGCAATTTTCACTGATAGCTTCATAAAAAACTCTCCATTCTTTTTAGAACTTATCAATAAGACGGACAATAAAAAAAAGACGTTTCTATCGTTTGAGAAAACGCCCCATTTTATTTACTTTCAAAATATAGATTAATGTCATATTTGTGCTTCATCATGTGAAAAACAGACTCTCTCGCCTTCCATTTATCGGGCTGCGGCCAGAGATCAGTGCTTTTCTGAATAATTTCACATCTCAGTTTATGGAAATCAGTCTCGGATTTTTCTTCCTTTTTCTTGAAATAATATGAAGTGCAGTAGGCAAAAGCGGTTGCCAGCATCCAAAATAAATAAAAGGTATGGCTAAGTATTTCTTGAAGTATAAGCTGAGGCTCCGGGCTTTTGATCATGATCATAACACATAATAAGCCTAGGCAGATAAGTGAAGCCCATCGCCATCTGCGGCATTGTGCTGCATAATTTTCGAATTTTTGTTTTCGTTTTACCAGCGCTTGGAGCATCTGTTTGGTCGGCGCGTCTGTAAACTGATCCAGCTGATTCCATAAGGATTCCATACGCTTCACACCTTGTCCATTTTCATTGCTACAATATATGAACGTAAAATAAAAATAATACCCTATTCATCCATTAAGGGGATGTCCAAAACTTGTCCGGTGTAAACATCATTTCCATTCAGATGATTATACGCTCGAATTTTTTCTTCTCCTGTCCGGCTTTTATAATACTTCATGGAAATGCGGTATAGCGTTTCTTTCTTTTGGACGGTGTGCTTGACAACGCGATTCGGCACATTTTGAACTGGCTCAGCCGGCTGCTGTTGCTGTTCTTGCTGTTGTACTGTTGATTGGGAAGAGGAAGCAGCCGCGGCGGTTGCTTCCTCCTTATTTGCCGAGTCTTCTTTTTCCGCTACAGCAGTCTGTTTCTTATCAGCAGCTGTTTTTGCCGGCTCTTTTGGCTCGGAATCTTCAGGCTCTTTTTTTGACTCCTTCTGCAGTGCGGTCTCTTTAGTGTCTGCGGTATCGTTTTTATCCTCTGATTTCGGGACAACCTCATATTTGCTTTGGCTGCTGTCAATAAAAACATCTTCATAATCGTCATGATTATCCGGGTGGCTCTTTAGATAAAATAAGGTGACTAAAACGATAACCGGCACAAATACAAATATTACTGCAAGTACTGTGAATAATGGCGTTTTTGTTTTGCCTTGCTTTTTTTTCTGTTCTCTTTGATTTTTTACAGATTGTCTTGTCGGAAGGCTTTCTCCATCATCGACATAATCGTCCGCCAATGCGGCGTTTTGATCTTCATAAAGATTCTGGGCTTTTCTTCTCTCTACTCTCGACATGTTCGTCATGTTTATCCCTCCTCACATGTTCAAAACGAATCTGACAGGCAAACACGGCATCAATGATAAAATGCGCCGTCATCGGAACAAATAAGTTGCCGGTCCATTCATACATCAGACCGAGCAAAAAGCTGATTGCTGTCACCATAATAAATAACAGCCATTTTGACAAATACCGAAAGTGCAGAGCGGCAAATATAAGGCTGGCCGCCCATAAACCGATATGAGTCTGCAGCACTCCCCTGAATAACATTTCTTCCGCGAAAGCAATCAGAAGCGTTAAAAATATAATATGAGGGATTGACCTCTTACTGAATATTTTTTTATTGATTCCGCCGTCATCATATAAATGAGACGGAAACCATTTCATTACTGCCATATCGACTAAAATAACAATAACAGCTATAGAAACACCATACCAGATGATTCGCATATCGCGAATGTCCCAGAGCTTTAATACGTCCCGTACATCCTCAAAAAAGAACAGTCCTGCTGCAGCAGCGGCAAAGATGATGAGTAGCTGCGTCAAATATAACTGCTTCAGCATATCACGGTCAGACATATGCTGAATATAATCTTTTTGCTGTTTCAGTTCAGCTCACCTACAGTCTGCAAGCTGAATATCCGGTGCAATTCCGAACTCCAGCTGTCTAATGGCGCCATTTTACTCCGTTCCCCTTTTTGTTCATACAAGGATAAATCAAAACCGCAATGTGAACAGCACGGGAGGTTTCCGTCATCAGGCTCGTATGATTCATCAAAGTAGGTTAACAGTGCCTGCCTTAAACAGCCATCACGCTGAAGCAAAAATGATACACGGTGCATTTTTTCCAGCTTCAGCTCCATGCGATATGAAATTTCTTTCTTCATCAGTTCAACTGATGTTTTTCCCTGCATAAAGAGATGAATCATCATACGGGCCTGTGTCTCTCCGACGCCATAATGAAGTAATACGTCACGCAGCCTTCTCTCATCCCGCTCCTCCGTCTTCTCTAGCACACGGATTACGTCGGCGATTTCTTCAGCTGTGACACTCTCCATCTGGATAATCTGTTCCTGCAATTCAAAATCCCCTGGCGCCCGCAGCAAAATGCTGACACTCGGCTTTCCGTCACGGCCCGCTCTGCCGATTTCCTGCATAAAAGCTTCTGCCGTCTGCGGGAGGTGAAAATGAATCACATATCTGATATCGGGTTTATCGACACCCATTCCAAACGCATTCGTACAACATATCACATCAAGCTGGTTATGAATAAACTGCTGCTGAATTAAAATCCTGTCCCCTGACTCCAAACCGCCATGGTAAAAGTCGGCTCTGCTGCTCGTTTTGCTTTTAATTTCACCCGCTAATTCCTCAGCCCATTTCCGTGTCGGACAATAAACAATTCCCGGGCCTTGCAGGTTTTCAACCAGCTGAATGACCCTATCTATTTTTTCGGCAGTGTCCGCCGCATTTTCAACCCTCAGTGCGATGTTTGGGCGGTTGACTGAGTTGAGATGGCGTACAGCATGCTGCAGCTCCAGCAGGTTCATGACATCTTGCAGCGTTTCCTTTGTAGCCGTGGCGGTCAATGCCAGAACGGGCGGGTGTCCAAGTTTTTTTCTCAGCTGTCCGAGCTTTGAATAATCAGGCCTGAAGTCGTGTCCCCATTCAGAAATACAATGCGCTTCGTCAATAACAAATAGGCTGATCGGGACGCTTTTCAATTTTTCCAATACATATGGAGACTGTAAAGCTTCAGGAGACAAGTACAAAAATTTATATCGATGAATATGTTCTAAAACAAATTGTCTTTCCTGCCTGTTAAGCATGCTGTTCAAAGCTGCAGCACGCTTTTCCCCCCGGGCTTTGAGCTGCTGCACCTGATCCTCCATTAAAGAAAGCAGTGGAGAAACGATTAATACCATGCCGTCAAGCATATAACCAGGCAGCTGGTAGCAAAGCGATTTCCCTCCCCCAGTCGGGAGCATTGCAATGGTATCCTTCCCGCTGAGTATGCTTTCAATAATGTCCTGCTGCCCTTTTTTAAAGGAAGTAAAACCAAAAAACTGATATAACGTTTGCTGTAATTTAGTCATATTGCTGCACCTGCTTTGTCAATGCCAGTCTGATTTGAAAGTAGCTGAACCGCTGTTCCAGCCCGTCGCGAATTTGTTTGATTTTATTCGTCCGCATCCGTTTGGCAAACTCTGCGATTTGAAGCTGGTCTTCTGCTGATACATAGTCATTAATCATAAACGCAGGCTCATGGAGAGAAATCTCGACAATGTGGTCTTCAATCGTCGCTGTTTTCAGCTTTCTGATTTCAGCAATTCGCTGTATCGGAAACCCTTGTTTGACCATCTGCCATGTTTTCCTCGTCGACTCTGTCAGGGCATTATCTAAGTGCACATCAGAAAGGAGATCCTTTAACAAAGCATCTTCACACTCCGGAAGAGAATGAATAAAATAATGTACCGAAGCCCAAAACATGATATAGACATACCATTCGTCTTCTTTCAGCGTATCAGCAAGCTGCCTGCTCGTATAACCGATCCGATGGTGCGAGGTTAAGGAGTAGACAAAAATTTGCGCTGCTTTGTTTTCAATCTTTTTCAAATGCGCCTCAAGCATGGCAAAAAGGCTTTTTGCCATCTCTATATGATCCGTATGCCGGGACAGGTATTTCTTTACCCAGTGAAGTGTCTTATGATCCTTTGTGACAGGGATATACTGCCTGCTCCCTTGCTGTTTATGGGATAGGACCTGCACAAGCAGCGAAAGCCTTTTCCAAAGCACGCCGGCAGCCTGCTGATAATGAGCGCCGTGACAATAAACGGGCCAAGGCCGCTCGCTAAGGGCATGTCTCAAAACTGCTGCGCCGCTGGCTGTCACTTTGTATGTATCTGATTCAGACATTGGCGCGAGATATGAATGCTTTTCAAGCTTGTCAAGCGACGCAGAAATATCGCTTCTCGAACATTTTGCCGCCATTCCAAAGTATTTTGCAGTCTGAAATAAGCCGGCATCTTGAATGGTCTGTGACGATCTCTTGCCTTTGAATAGGTGAAAAACAGCGCTTCCCGACCGTTCCCCGTTTATTTTGCAAAGACAATCGAGAACCATAATATCGAAGTAATTTAATGACAACCTATCCACCTACATTCTTCCTGACAAAAATCGTTGATTTGCTCTTTTTATTTTAACAGATTTCAAACAGAAATCGACGTTTAAAGTCATCATTAAGGGGGATGTTATGTAGATAACCCCTTATGTGATAAGCATTCTCAATCATTTTTCTGTTGAAATGTGGCAGCAACATCATTACAATAAGTAAGAGGAATAGGTGTTAAATTGATTAAATATAAAGATTGATCCATTTGTTCCACCAAGAACAATCTGGGAGGTTTTATTCATGGCAAAGTACACAATCGTAGACAAAGATACATGTATTGCATGCGGCGCTTGCGGAGCTGCTGCACCAGACATTTACGATTACGATGATGAAGGCATCGCGTTCGTAACGCTTGATGAAAACAAAGGTGTTGTCGAAGTTCCTGAGGTACTGGAAGAAGATATGATTGACGCATTTGAAGGATGCCCTACTGATTCCATCAAAGTGGCGGATGAGCCATTTGAAGGCGACCCGCTTAAATTTGAATAGAAGTAAATAAAAAAAGCTCCCGAACGGGAGCTTTTTTATTTAATGGATATGTGCACTTCGCTGCTGCTCAATCCATGGCTTAAGCTTGATAAAAATTAGTGAGAATACAACCGTAATTACAATACCTTTTATCATGTTAAACGGCAGAATACCTGCGACGACTGCTGTTTTTAGCGCGCTGTCGGATAATGCCGGTGAATGTAAAAACCACGTGTATGCCGGAAGAATCAGAACATAATTTAAAATACTCATTAAAATGGTCATCGCTGCAGTTCCCAAAAGCAGGCTGACAGCCAAGCCCTTTGCTGAGTTGAGTTTTTTAAATAAGAAAGCAGTCGGTAATATAAAGAGTGTTCCTGCAATAAAATTCGCAACTTGCCCTACAGGAACTCCGGCCATGCTTCCCTGAATGATATACTGAAGAACATTTTTTATCGCTTCTACGGCAATACCCGCCAAAGGTCCGTAAATCAGAATGGCAATAATAGCGGGAACGTCGCTAAAATCGATTTTTAAATAATCCGGAAGACCCGGAAACGGGAAATTTAACAGCATCAAAACAAATGCAATGCTGCTCAGCATGCTGACCACAACTAATTTTTTTACTTTCACTTCATTCTCTCCTTTTCGATCACATCTTACTCGAAAACGGAAAGGTTCTTTTCCAGCCAATAAAAAAACCGCTTCATATATATAAGCGGGGTTTCGAAAATTAGGCTAGGCAAAGAAACGTTTGAAAAATTCAATTTCAAAACGCTTATGAACCTCCATCTTCTCCCATCCAGACTGTACTGTCGGCTCCGGAATCTCACCGAATCCTGCTGTAAAGACAGCTCGCGGGCTTAGAGCCATTGGCTCATCACCGCCGGTAGGGAATTTCACCCTGCCCCGAAGATTGATCATATGAAATTTAATTACATTATAAACGATAACTGGTTGGCTGTATAGAGAATTGCTTCAAATTATATATATTACCTGCAAGCTGTCAGATCATTGATTTATTAGGCTTTACTTTTATCCTTTACTGCGTCAATACACGTTGACACTCTTTTGAGAATATGTTAAATTATCAGATATTTAGTTTGTCAATTTAGGAGGAAATCTAACGATGTTTCGAGTATTGGTCTCAGACAAAATGAGCAACGACGGTTTACAGCCACTTATTGAATCAGACTTTATTGAAATCGTTCAAAAAAACGTAGCAGATGCAGAAGATGAATTACATACTTTTGATGCTCTTTTGGTGCGAAGCGCGACAAAAGTAACAGAAGACCTTTTTAACAAAATGACTTCTTTAAAAATTGTCGGAAGAGCCGGTGTCGGTGTCGATAATATCGATATTGATGAGGCTACGAAACACGGGGTAATCGTGATCAATGCTCCGAATGGCAACACCATTTCGACAGCTGAGCATACATTTGCAATGATCTCTTCTTTAATGAGACACATTCCGCAGGCTAATATCTCAGTGAAATCCAGAGAGTGGAACCGCACAGCTTACGTCGGTTCAGAGCTTTATGGAAAAACGCTTGGTATTGTAGGATTAGGCCGAATCGGAAGTGAAATTGCACAGCGTGCGAGAGCATTCGGTATGACTGTGCACGTTTTTGATCCTTTCTTAACGGAAGAAAGAGCGAAAAAAATCGGCGTAAACAGCCGTACATTTGAAGAAGTGCTTGAAAGTGCGGATATCATTACCGTTCACACGCCTTTAACAAAAGAAACAAAAGGCTTATTGAATAAAGAAACGATTGCAAAAACGAAAAAAGGCGTTCGCTTAATTAACTGTGCGCGAGGCGGAATTATCGATGAAGCAGCACTTCTCGAAGCTTTGGAAAACGGGCATGTTGCGGGAGCAGCGCTTGACGTTTTCGAAGTTGAACCGCCAGTTGACAACAAACTTGTTGATCATCCATTAGTCATTGCCACTCCTCACTTGGGAGCATCAACGAAAGAAGCACAGCTCAATGTCGCCGCCCAAGTGTCAGAAGAAGTTCTGCAGTTCGCAAAAGGCCTGCCTGTCATGTCAGCTATCAACCTGCCTGCCATGACAAAAGATGAATTTGCTAAAATTAAGCCCTACCATCAAATTGCAGGAAAAATTGGCAGCCTTGTATCACAGTGCATGAAAGAACCAGTACAGGATGTTGCCATTCAATATGAAGGCACAATTGCTAAACTTGAAACATCGTTCATTACAAAAGCCCTTCTGTCAGGCTTTTTAAAACCGCGCGTAGACTCTACTGTTAATGAGGTCAATGCCGGGGGTGTCGCAAAAGAACGCGGCATCAGCTTCAGTGAAAAAATTTCCTCTTCTGAATCTGGATACGATAACTGCATCAGCGTAAAAGTGACAGGAGACCGCAGCACCTTTACTGTAACGGCTACGTATATTCCTCATTTCGGAGAACGAATTGTCGAGATCAATGGATTTAATATTGATTTTTATCCGACAGGTCACTTGGTGTATATCCAGCATCAAGATACAACAGGTGTCATCGGCCGAGTAGGACGTATTCTCGGAGATAATGATATTAACATTGCAACCATGCAGGTTGGCCGTAAGGAAAAAGGCGGAGAAGCCATCATGATGCTTTCCTTTGACAGACATCTGGAAGATAAAATTGTGAAAGAACTAACAAATGTCCCTGATATTGTGTCTGTGAAGCTCATTGATCTGCCATAATCAAAAAAACTCAAGCTATATAGCTTGAGTTTTTTTATTGTTCTATCCTCGTGTGTTTTTATGCAAAATGTCTAAGACACTCCTTAGCTCAGAAACAGGTATTTGACCTGGTGCGGACGCCTCTTCTCCAGCTCCAAAAGTACAAGCCGATCCAAAAACCTCACCGCTCAGCCTGCTGATGAGCCCTATTGCAGCCATTGACATTGTAATAATGGGGCGGTCTGCATATTTTGTTTTCATTGTATACGTCGCATCAAGCAGCGTTAGGAGATCTCCAGTATCATTCGGCATGACAGCCATTTTTGGAATATGCGCGCCTAAGTCCTGCATTTTTCGAAGTCTGGAAAGAATTTCATCTTTCGAAGGCGTTTTTTCAAAGTCATGATTGGACATCACCACATAGACGTTGTTTTCTTCCGCCATCGATACTAACGCTTTTACATTTGCATCTCCTGAAAATAATTCGATGTCTATCAGATCGATGTCTTTTGTTTGGATTGCCGATTCCAGCAAAGCAAGATAGGAGCTTTCGTCCATCTCCATGCTCCCGCCCTCTTTGTGGGTTCTGAATGTAAATAGAAATAGCTTGTCTTCTAAAGATTTACGAAGCTTAGAAATGAGCTTTGTGACCGCTTCTCTGTCATTCGCTTTTTCAAATACGTCGACTCTCCATTCAACAATGTCCGGATTCAGTAATTTTACTGCCTCTGCTTCATTCAGAATTTGTTTTTCCGTCTTTCCCATCAGCGGAACGATGATTTTCGGCATTCCTTCCCCGATGGAAACTCCTTTAATTGTTAACACGTTCACTCATCTCAAATCCTTTCAATCGTTACCTTGTTTTATTATACACGTACAACTTTTTTTTGAAAATTTCTATTATATGAATAGCAACTAAAAAAGAGCCTCAAAGGGCCCATTTTAGTTTAAGAAAATCGGATTTGGAGCAGCCGGTACCGGAATTGCATCTGATACGTCATATTTGCCGATTTTGTTTGTTCTGGTTTCGGTAAAGGTCACTTCTGTGAAGCCAAACTCTTTTGCGGTTAAAAGAAGTCCCTCAATCATTAAAATACCGGCAATAGAATCCTCAACTTCTGAGTCCTTTGAGAAACGGATATATAAGTGCTTCTGTTTCTTCGTTACAGATTGGACAGTACCCGCTTGAATAAGCGGTGTTGTATCTTTTTGACTGCTCGATTCCATTTCATTAATCGCTTCTTTTACTGTATCAAAAGAATTATTTGACGGAACGAGAAAGTCTTGTCCTTGTTTATTTTTGTACAAGTAGTAAGCTCTTTTTGACTGTTTTGGAATCGAAATTTCCGTAAAAGTGCCATATGAGCCAATCCGAACCCCAGTCTCATTTTGATCCGATAAAAATTTGACTTTTTCATAAGGACTCCATTTTAAGGATTCTTTAAGCAATTTTTTTAACAGTGTATCATCTTTTACAGAAAATGCCGTAGCTGGCTGATGGACTCGTATACTTAATTCCTTCTGCTTTGGTTTTTCTTTTATTTCTACTTCATCTATGAAGGATGGAATTGTAATGGCATGATCAAGGATGCCCAATTCACTACTTTCAAACAGCATATCCTGGATCGTTTGGTCTGCATTTGTTTTTTGGATGCTGACGGGTATGATTGCGGATGTATCGGCATCAGCAACTGCTACAGTGATGTAATTGTCTTGTTCCTTTTCAGGAACGACAAACGATGTATGATCCAGGGATGACGCAGCTTTTGGGCTGTCTTCTGTCTCAGTTTTCGTTACTGCGTTCTTTTGGGACGCTTCTTTTTGTTGAGGCTGTGCCTGATCAAAGAAATGAGGAGAAATAATGAAGGCGATAAAAACCGCAATTGCAGCGGCACACGCGGGGCCAATCCACCTGACAGCGGGCTTATTTTTACGCTTTTCCATCGTCAGCCGCTTGTAAATAACCTGAGGCGAACGATGGTCTTTAACTGCCGGAAGTTGACTTAACAACTCCTTTATCTGTTCTTCGTTCCATTCTGACTTCATCATCCATTAGCTCCTCCCTCAAAAGCTCCATATGTTTCCGAAGTACTTTGAGCCCTCTGTGTTGGGTCGTTTTTACTTTGCTTTCCGAGAAGCGCAGAGCCTTGGCTGTTTCCTGTATTGAATATCCCTGAATAAACCGCAAGATAATCACAGCTCTTTGATCGATTGTACATTGATCAAGCGCAGCATAAATTTCCCGGACATTTTCATGTTGAACCGCAAGTTCGTCCGGCAGCAATTGCTGATCCCTGACATCCTGTGTATCCCAGTCAAATGTACCGAGTATACGCTGTCTGATTGTTTGCTGTTTACGAAACCAGTCTATCGCAACATGGCGTGCGATAGACAAAAGCCATGTTTTTTCACTGCTTCTTCCTTCAAACGTATGATAAGAATTTAATACCCGGATATAAACCTCTTGAAGAAGGTCTTCTGTCTGGTTTTTATCCTTTACCATATAAAATAAAAATTGGTACAAATCTTGATGATATGTATCATATAATAATTGAAAGGTTTCTTCCATTTGAAACCCCTCCGTTCACTTTTTTGTCGTATGAATAGCTTGAAAAGTTACATTACAACTATATTACGAGTAACTGGAATTTGGAAGGGAATTTATATTAACATATCCTTAAATTTTATTAATGTTGGCTATTAAAAAAACACCCGCTAGTCAGCGGGTGTTTCTTATGGAACAAGATTCTTCGGCAAATTCAGACTCGATTTTACCGTTTTGTCGGAATATAAAAAGTAAATGTTGTTCCTTTATCTATTCGGCTGTGCACAGTAATTGATCCGTTGTGGGCTTCCACGATATTTTTAACGATAGCCAGCCCTAACCCGGTTCCTGCTCTGCCCCTTGTCCGCGCTTTATCTGCCTTATAAAACCGCTCAAAGATAAATGGCAGATCTTCTTCCGGTATGCCGGACCCGGAGTCTTTGATATCAATTTTCAATCCATCCTTCACAGAATGGACTGAAATGGAGACACTGCCGCCGGCTGAAGTATGCCGCAGCGCGTTATCAATCAAATTGGTAAATACCTGCTCCATCTTGTCTTCATCAAACATAAATTCCTCTTCTGTGAGAGAAATGTCATGATCTAAAGCAATATTTTTTTCTTTCGCAACACCGGAAAACTTCCGAATGATCTTTTCTAAAAACTCATTCACATTGATTTTTTCATAATGTAAGCCTGTATGGCCTGATTCCATTCGGGCTAAATCAAGCAAATCATTAACTAAACGGCCCATTCGGAGTGATTCGTCATAAATGATTTGGGCAATTTCTTTCCGGTCTTCTTCAGAGCTTGCAATGTCATCGACAATTGCTTCACTGTATCCCTGAAGCATGGAGATCGGTGTTCTCAGCTCATGACTGACATTTGCGATAAAATCCTCCCGCAGCTTATCAAGGCGGCGTTCTTCTGTCATGTCACGCAGTACGGCAACCGCTCCTCTGACGTGCGATTCCGCATAAAGCGGCGACATCAAAAGCACCCATGATCTGCCTTGAAGCGTCATCTCAATCATTTGTTCTTTTTCAGTGCTGACAGCGTTTTGAAACAGCTCTTTTGCTTCAGGCGGAAGGTTGTCGCCTTCTTTGATATTCATGTTCTGTTCATAATACCAAGCCTGAAGAAAACGTTCAGCCGGCGGGTTGGTCACAAGAATCGTACCGTCAATATTAATGGTAATAACCCCGTCAGCCATACTGCTCAAAATGTTAGAAAGCTGCTCTTTTTCTTGATTGAGCGCATTGATATGAAAGTTAAGCTGCCGGCCCATTTGATTAAAAGCGGTCGCCAGTTCACCGATTTCATCCTGAGTTAAAATCGGGATTTTTGTATCGAACTTGCCCTTCGCCAAATCCTGCGCGCCTTCTCTCATTTTTCGGAGAGGGTACGTGACCCTGCTTGATAAAAAGAATGCGAAAAATGTGGTCAGCACAATCGCAATTCCAGCGGCAAGAAATATATAGCGGGTCGTATGTTTTGTTGTATCTTTAACGGCAAGCAAAGACTGGGATAAAAAGACCATGCCTTTCTTTCCGTCTTTTTCATACGGGACACCTACAATCAGGCGTTCATTATCCGTGTCTGTATCGCTCAGTCCCGTCCGTTTGCTTACTTTTTTATGGTCTTGGAGAGCTTTATTTAAGTCTTTGTCATGCTGTATTTGCTCAACCGTAATAGACGACAGGCGATTTTTATCATTCGGAGAATACCAGTGGTTTTTCTCATCCTGGATGATGGCAATGCTTGTTAAGTTATCAGCGAGCTCCCAAGTGATTGACCTTGCCAGTGCCTGGTCCTCGTGATTTTCTAGGATGACAGCAACTTTATTCGCAAGCTGTGTTAAATCATTCTCAGCTTCTTCCACATGGTAGTTTTCAATAAACTCCAGCAAAAGAACCGTTAAAATGAACAATACGATCAAGACGAGTGAAAGGATCGTAAACCACAGCTTGCCTACTACGCTTTTCCAAAATTTCATTCAGCGCCGACCTCAAATTTATAACCTACACCCCATACGGTGACAATTTTTTTCGCAGCTTCCGGAGATACCTTGTTCAGCTTCTCTCTCAAGCGTTTGACGTGAGTGTCCACTGTCCGTAAATCACCAAAAAACTCATATTGCCACACTTCTTTCAGAAGCTTTTCCCGATCATACACCTTGTCAGGCGTTTTCGCTAAGAAATATAGAAGCTCATACTCTTTTGGCGTCAGGCTCACTTCTGTTCCATCAGCTGTTACGCGGTGAGCATCATGGTCTATGGACAGATGTGAAAACACGAGCACATTTTTCGTCGGTGTATTGGCATTGAAATAAGAAGTTTGGGATGCTCTTCTCAAAAGGGCCTTTACACGCAGCACGACTTCTCTCGGGCTGAACGGCTTAACAATATAATCATCTGTTCCCGCTTCAAACCCCTGCACCCGGTTTGCTTCTTCTCCTTTTGCGGTCAGCATGATAATGGGTGTCGCTTTTTTTTCACGAATTTGCCGGCACACTTCAATTCCATCAGTCCCCGGCATCATCAGATCAAGCAAAATCAAGTCATAATTGGCTTCAAGCCCTTTGGCAATGGCTTCATCACCATTTTCAGCTTCATCTATAGCATAATTTTCACGTTCAAGATACATTCTTAAAAGGCGGCGAATTCTGGCTTCGTCATCAACTACTAATATTTTTGTTTCGTTCGTTTGGTCCATGTTTTCCCCCTGCTTTCCTTCTGTTACTTTCATTTTATCAAATCGTGAGAAAGTTTGAGAACTGTGTCGCTTTCAAAGGACTATGCATAAGAATGAAGTCCGGCAAGCACAAGATTTACGAATATTAAATTAAACATAATAATAGCAAAACCGATTACGGCCAGCCATGCTGACTTCTCACCGTGCCAGCCTCTTGACAGTCTTAAATGCAAGTAAGCGGCATAGAACAAAAATGTGATCAGCGCCCATACTTCCTTAGGGTCCCAGCCCCAAAATCTGGTCCACGCGAGCTGGGCCCAAATCATTGCAAAGATCAGCGCGCCGAGTGTAAAGATCGGAAATCCAATTGATACGGCCCTGTACCCAACCTCATCCACCAGATCAAGATTGACGTTTTTCACCAGCGGATGTAATAGAGCGCTGATTCTTTTTCTGATGATCAGACGGAGAGCCCCATACAACACAAGACCTGCTCCAAATGACCAAATGACAGTGTTCACTTTTCTGCCTGAGAAAAGCGCGGGAAGATCAACAAGCGGTTCCATTCTTCCTTCGGTCAAAAGCTCTCCCTGATGCGGACCGACAAGCGCGGGCATTTCGTACACCATCACGCTTTTTTCTTTACTTTTGTCCACCCAGTTAAACTCCGCTTCATAGCCTGCAAGACGAAATGCTGATGTGATTGCAATAAAGGCGACGGTTGTGACAAGGATAAACATAATCGCTTCAAGCCAGAAGGTCTTTTTGCTTGGCTTTGTCTGGTCTACATGCTTCAAAAGAAAGATGACACCAGCGACAAAGCTGATGGCAAGTATAGCTTGCCCAAGCGCGGCCGTTGTTACATGAATATACAGCCAGTTACTTTGGAGCGAAGGAATTAAAGGCGAGATATCTGTCGGAAACATGCTGGCGTAGGCAATCAGCAATAAAGCAATTGACAGCGTAAACAGGCCTAATGAAGGCAATCTATAGAGAAAATAAAGAATGATAAACGCCAAAACAAGCATCATGCCAAAAGCGGTGGTGAATTCAAACATATTGCTGACAGGCGCATGGCCGCTGGCAGCCCACCTTGTGATGAAATATCCAAGGTGGCAGAAAAAACCGACAATAGAAAGGGTGATTCCAATGTTGGCCCATCGGTTTGGCCTGCCCTTTTTATCTTTATTCCCGCGTATGGCCCCGCCGAAGATTGGGACAGCGATTAAATACACAAGAAAGGCCGCATAAAGAAAATTTCCGCTCAGCTCTGCCATGACATCACTCCCTTTTCGCCTATTTCTGTGTTTTGATTAATTCTTTTTGGTCCGCCGGTTCAGTCAGTCCGGAATCAGCCAATATAAATGCTAAATCCTTCTTCAGGCCAAACCAGTTTTTATTGGTATGCCCCGCTACCATAACTGCACCGTCCTGTGAGTGCAGCCAAATTCTTCGATGCTGCCAGTACATACCTTGAATGACACCGATCATAAAAATGGCTCCGCCGACAGCAAGCACCCAGAGTGTCAGATCCTTTCTGACTGTAAGTCCAGTAATGTTTTTCGTTTCGACATGGTCAAATTTCAGCTTGTATTTATTATTGCCTGATCCTTCGATGGTTTCTTGGATGGCGACAAAGCTCTTTTCGCCTTTCGGTTTGTCCGGCGTTATAATATTAAAGACAAAAGCCGGATTGTTAGGGATCTTTGTTTTTGTGCTCGGCTCTCCGTCCTGATTAAAATAGAAGTCAGGCAGGTAGCTGGCGATTTCCACCTTGTAACCGTTGCCAAGATCATAGACCGAATCTGGATCCAGAAGGTTGATCTTCAGGCTCCCAAAGGATTTTTTTGTTTTTTTATCAATCAGCTTGAACACCATTTGGTCAAGCTGATTCTCTTTGTAATCCACCTGGTAAACGGAAAAAGAATCAAAACGCAGCGGCTGATTGACACGGATGTCTTCTTCTGTTACTTTTTTCAGGTTCGGCTTCTCGCCATAAACAATTTTTCCTTCTCTCTTGTAGAGTACGGCATCGGTTTGAAAGTTCTTTGCCACTCTACCGTCCCCGACTCTGTCAATGGCATCTGCAAATACCTTTTTTTCTGTTTTGCTGTTATAGGTCTCTACGCTGAATTGATTGTTTTTCAAATAATATTTTCCGTCTGTACCGGGAATTGCGGCGGTTTCGCCTTCTCTGACCCAAAGCGTCTCATCGACGTACATGCCAGGCACAAATCTCAGCATCGCACCAACCAGAAAGATGATCAATCCAATATGGTTGACATACGGGCCCCAGCGGGAAAAGCGTCCTTTTTCAGCAAGAATGCTGCCCTCTTTTTCTCTGATTCTATAATGTTTTTTCTTTAATAGAGCAACTATCTTTTCTTTCGATTCCCCGTTCAGTACAGTAACTGTTTCACTGAACAAGCGCTGCCTTCTTAAAAAAGCTGGGCTCCTTCTGACGCCTTGGTTTTTTAACGCTCTGTACAGCGGAATGACCCGATCAAGGCTGCAAATCACGAGTGAAATGCCGATCGAGGCAATGAGCAGCAAATACCACCAAGAACCATATAAATGATGAAACCCGAGCAAATAATAAAGCTGGCCGAACGTGCCGTACTGCTCCTTGTAATAAGTATCAGCCTGTGCGCCCGGAGGCAGATAGGCTTCCTGGGGAAAAATGGTGCCGAACGCTGATGCGGCAAGGGTTATGACGATAAGCCATATTCCCACCTTAACCGAGGAAAAGAAATTCCAAATTTTATCGATGATCGTTTTGTTATAGGTTTGCGAACGTCTTGCGCTTCCGTCATATCTCATATCAGCGAGCGGAGGTTGAGTTTCCTGAAGAGCTCTTCCGCACGATTCGCATAAAACGGTTCCGACCGGGTTTATATGTCCGCATTCACATTTGACTTGCTTCATCCTGAAGTCTCTCCGGGTTTTATGAGATTCATATAATCGTGTATCATGCTTTCTGTCATAGTGCCGGTCACCACCTTGACAACTTTTCCTTCCGGATTGATCAAAAAGGTTGTCGGAAGCGGAGATACGTCATAGGCATCAAGCACTTGGCGATCTGTATCCAGAACAACCGGGAAATTGACTCCGTAGGATTTCATAAAATTATGTACTGCTATCTTTGACTCCCCAACATTTACAGCGACAATTTCAACACCTTGGCTTTTAAAATGCTTATATTGGTTTGCCATATAAGGAAACTCTTTTTTGCACGGTTCACACCATGTACCCCAGAAATTCAAAAAAACACCTTTCCCTTTTAAGTCACTGAGCTCGATACGTTTCCCATTCGTATCCTCAAGGACAAAATTCGGTGCGTCGGACCCTTCGGATATACTCTCTTTGCCGGCAAATACAGCATTGTAAATGGTATAGCCGAGTGCGCAGATTAAAACGAGAAGGATGCCGGTCCGAATGAATAAACGCCTTTTTTTCTTCATTGTCCACTGCCCCCTTCCCCCTATTGCAGATCCATTCAATTATATCATTGCACATTCATTTCACATTTCTTACTTTTTGAAGGTTATGTGAAATTTAGAAAGCGTTTTTACCGTGATCCGCCAGTGCTCTGAGCCTTTTTACTTCGTGAGGCGTAAGCTCTCTGGCATCGCCCGTGTGCAGGCCTCGCAGGTTTAAAAACGCGTATTCCTCACGCTTCAGCTTGATTACCTCATGTCCGATCGCTTCAAACATGCGGCGCACCTGTCTGTTGCGTCCCTCATGGATCGTCAGCTGAATAATGCTTGTCTGCTTTTTCTTATCCAAAGACAGCAGCTTCGCTTTAGCAGGCGCTGTTTTGCCTTCCTCCAGCCTAATTCCGCGCTCCAGCTTTCTGAGCAGCTCTTTAGGCGGGATTCCTTTCACCTTCGCCACGTATGTTTTGTCTATTTCATACTTAGGATGCATTAGCTTATTGGCGAATTCGCCGTCATTGGTTAAAAGCAAAAGACCGCTCGTATCATAGTCCAGACGCCCAATCGGATAAATGCGCTGCGGAATATTTTTAAAAAAGTCCGTCACCACTTTGCGTCCTTTATCATCTTGCGCTGCGGAAATAACGCCTCTTGGTTTATATAAGAGAAAGTAAACCGGCTCTTCGCGTTCAACCTTTAACCCGTTTACCTCAATCTGATCAGAACCGGTGACCTTAACACCTAGCTCTGTTACTACTTTGCCATTCACCTTTACTTTTCCTTCTTTAATCAGCTCTTCTGCCTTTCTGCGCGACGCAACTCCGGCATGAGCAATCACTTTTTGCAGTCTTTCCATGTCTTTCACCTCAAGTATTATCTTACTTTTTTCAACCTTAACAAACAAGCTTTTTCAAATTCCTATGCCAAATCTAAAAAAAACGCCGTTTTCAGGCGCTCCCAAATAATAACGTAACGATGATGATAGATGCAACTACGCCGATTAAATCTGCAAGAAGTCCCACCTTTAATGCATCACCCATTTTTTTAATGCCGACTGCTCCGAAATACACAGTCAGTACGTAAAGCGTTGTATCTGTAGATCCCTGCATGACGGAAGCCAGCCTGCCGATAAAGGAATCGGGCCCGTATACTGCAATTAAATCGGTCGTCATTCCGAGAGCGGCCGTACCGGAGATCGGGCGGATCAGAGCAAGCGGCACTACTTCAGCAGGGATGCCGATAGCGGAGAAAACCGGTTTTAAAAGATCCATTATAAAATCAAGCGCGCCTGATGATCTGAAAACAGTTATAGCGACAAGCATTCCGACTAAATAGGGGATAATGGAAAAGGCAATTTCTATCCCCTCTTTCCCGCCTTCGACAAACGATTCATATGTCGGAACCTTTTTGATCGTTCCATAAAGAAGAATTCCGGCAATAATGATTGGAATCATGGCTAAAGACAGCCAGTTGATGATTTCCATCCGCTCACCTTCCCTTCTTTTTGCGGCGGTAATAAAAATACCGATCAATGATAATGGCACCGATTCCGGAAATAAGCGTTGCCAAAATGCTTGGCCCGACGATATCTGTCGGCGTTTTGGAGGAATATGCCATTCGGACAGCGATCACCGTTGTCGGGATGAGTGTGATGCAGGACGTATTAACAGCTAAAAAAGTAATCATCGAGCGGCTTGCTTCCGATCGGTTTCCATTCAGCTTTTTCATTTGTTCCATTGCTTTAATGCCAAGCGGAGTTGCTGCATTTCCGAGGCCGAAGAAATTCGCCATAAGATTAGATAAAATATAGCCCATCGCCGGGTGATCTGGCGGTATATCAGGGAACAGTTTAGATATAAAAGGCCTGCACATCCGGCTGAAAATATCCAAAAGCCCTGACTGCTCGGCGATTTTCATTAAGCCAAGCCAGAAAACAAGCACGCTCATCAATCCAAATGAGATCGTAATCGCTTCTTTCGCACCCTTAAACACGGCTTCATTTACATCTTGCAGAGTTCCGTTGCACATCGCAAAAACGAGACCGATCACAGTTAAACTGACCCAAATTATATTGACCATTTTGCTCCGCCTGCCGCATTCAGAAAGATTGATTTAAACGTTTCAAAAAATTGTTTCTTCGGTTTTTGATGCCGCTCATTTTCATAATAGATCGGCACTTTTGCGATGGTTGCATCGTTGAACATGATCTCCATGTGCCCTACGATGTCAGGGATTTTCGAGGCATCTTTTTCCCATGCTTTTTTCGGCTTGAGCAGTGTGGTATTAATTTTTACATCTTCTTTTTCCTCTTCGGTCAGCAAATAGGTGATATCACGTTTGATAAAAGCCTTCGATTCATAAAATGTGCCTTTCAGCTTTGGAATATCCCCTTTTTTTGCAATTAAATAGGTTTGATAATGCTCAAACACATAGTTAAACATCTTCATATGGTCATCCCAATCATTAGGGTCATTAATGGTGACGGCTATCAGGTCAATGCCGTCCTTTGAAGCCGTAGAGACCAGTGTCCGTTTTGCAAGTTTTGTATAGCCTGTTTTTCCTCCTGTGCTGTACGGATATAGCATGGTCAGCAGTTTATTTTTGTTTTTCCATACGCTTTCCATCGTTTCCGCTTTGTATATTTTTGTGCCTGAAATCTTTTGATAGTCTTTCAGCTTCATAGCATATTTAGTTAAAATGGCCATGTCATAGGCTGTTGAATAATGATTTTCATGGTCGTCCAATCCGTGCGGGTTTTGAAAACGGGTGTTTTTCATACCGAGCTGCTCGGCTTTTTGATTCATCATATAAACAAACCCATCGAGGCTCCCACCGACATGCTCAGCAATCGCGACAGCCGCATCGTTTCCTGATCTTAGCATCAGGCCATACACAAGATCTTTTAGCTTCACTTTTTGACCTTCTGTTAAATAAATGGCGGAGCCTTCTGTTCTGACAGCATTTGCCGAAACCGTCACCGTTTGATCCATTTTGCCGGATTCGATGGCGAGGACGGCGGTCATAATTTTTGTGATGCTCGCGATCCGCCTTTTTTGATGCTCATCCTTGGCATATAACACTCTGCCTGACGCACCGTCAATAATGATCGCGCTTTTTGCACTGACATCTATAGCAGCATGTGCTGTATTCACATTTACGGTTGCAATTAGAAAAGAAATCATGATCACGAATACTGCTTTTTTGAAAATGCGCATGTTTGCTCACGTCCTTGTGGTGGTTTGTACAAGTTTATGCGCATGTCCATCAGTTATGAATAACAATTATATTTCTGGAAGCAAACATAAAAAAACTCTCCCTGAAAAAGGGAGAGTAAACGTTATCTGATTGGCGCCATGCTTGATCCGGACGCTTCGTAATGAGCCAGCTCTTCCCTCATCTTCAGAAAGGCCGCGCTCAACGGCAATAATAATTGCTCAAGCGACGCAGGAACAGCATGATAAAACTCAATTGCGCTGACCCCTGTATAAGACGCCCGGCTATTTTCACACCACGTGTCTTTTTTCGGCATAAAGAACTCTTCAATGCATTGGTGATACACATTATAAAGTGTTTTTTCCGCTCTGGCTTCCTGAAAAGGCTTCTGCATCAGGAGACGGCGGCACGCTTCTGCGCCTCCTTCACAAAATACTGCCATTCTTCTCAGAGTGCTCAGCACATCACAGCAGTATCCTTTTTCAATAGGCAATTCAGCCTGTAAGGACTCAAGCGTCGTTTGATTTAGGTAATCGTTCACGGTATTGACAACCATTGATAAGAATTCGCCTGTTTTTTGAGTCTGCGCTCGCACAATCGAATGTCCCATTTCGTTTGGTATCTTCCCCTCATGTCTTTGTCTCTCACATTTTGCTTCTTTCATGATAGCTTCTTCCTTATATCTTATGATGATGAAAAAGCGCGATTCATTAAACTTCTATTTTATATCTTCGAAGGTTTGGTTAAAGTTTTCAAAAAATAAATCTGCTTCTTCTTGAAGAACGTCTTCTTCCGCATTTTCAGGCAGCGGCGGAAGCTCGTCCAGCGTTTTCAGACCGAATTGTTCAAGAAAAGTCGGCGTAGTACCGTATAAAATGGCCCGCCCCGGACCATCGGCACGCCCTACTTCACACAATAGCGCCTTCGCGACAAGACTGTGTAAAATCCGCTCTGATTTTACTCCTCTGATTTCTTCAATTTCTGCTCTCGTAATTGGCTGTTTGTATGAAACAATGGCCAGTACTTCTAAAGATGCTTGAGAAAGGCCCTTTGACGGCACTTCAATCAGTTTTTTCAAGTAAGGCGCAAAGTCTTTTTTGGTAGAGAGCATGTACGTATCTGCATACTCAATAAGTTCAATCCCTCGTGTATCTTCGCGGTATTCGTCCGCCACATCCGCCATGATCGTGTTCAGTTCAGGCTCTTCGATTTCAAGCACTGTTAACAGCTGCTTTTTTGTAAGCCCTTCATCGCCTGCCGCATAAAGAAGGGCTTCCACAATAGCTTTCCAATTCACGATATCAAGCCCCATGAATGGATTCACTCCCCGTAATGTAAATATCTGAAAAATTGTGCTCCTGTTCAATGAGGACAAGCTGATTTTTCATCAGCTCAAGAACAGCTAGAAAGGTCACTACTAAATGTTCTTTTTGCTCATATGGAAACAGATCCATAAAGTTTATTCTCGTTCCTCTAGATTTCAAGCTGTGCACGATTTCGTTCATTCTGGCTTCGATTGGTATGTCCTGTCTTGTAATTGTTGTTTCCATCGGCCTGTTTATTTTTTTGCGTTTCAGCACTTTTTGAAAAGCTCCGATCATATCATAGACCGTGACAGAGAGCTTTTGCTCAGACTGTTTTACTTCTTTTGCATATTCACTCAAATCACTCGGCGGTTTCGTGAACGATTTTTGTCTTTCTTCTTCCCGTTCTTTTAAATCCTTCGCCGCATCTTTATATTTTCGATACTCAATCAGCTTTTCAATCAGTTCCTCCCGCGGATCTTCTTCTTCAAGTAATTCATCTTCAAAAAGCTCCTCCTCTTGCTTCGGGAGCAGCATTCTGCTTTTAATGCTGAGCAGCGTGGCAGCCATAACCAAATACTCGCTGGCCATATCGAGCTCAAGCACACGCATCGTATGTACATATAATAAATATTGTTCAGTGATCTTCGCCACAGGTATATCATATATGTCAATTTCAAGACGATTGATTAAATGAAGCAGCAGGTCCAATGGGCCCTCAAACGTATCAATTTTCACTTGATATTCTTCCATCATCTCACCATTTTCAAGTATCACTCTCATTGCCGTAAAAACTGGCTACCCTATAGTATAAGCCACCAAAAAGCTCTCGTCCAATACTATTTCATTTCCTGTTTTGAACAAGTTTGTACAGAATATTCAAAACACGAGAGGTGTTTGCTCAGAGCGCTGAAGCGGGAGAAAAAGCCTTAGCTTCTGGTTTTCCTTTCTAATAGAGGCCGAGCGTTCTTTTTTCCTTTTATCCCTTCTATGGTACACTAAAAGCACATTAAAGGAGGAAACACCTTGTATCCGAAAGCTTATATAGATTATCTCGTTGAGTTTCACGCGACACGGGATTATTTTGAATGCCATGAAATATTAGAAGAATTTTGGAAGGAAGATCCGCCAAAGAAACGAAAACGCTATTGGGTGGGCTTTATTCAGCTTGCAGTTGCTTTATATCATCACAGAAGGCAGAATACAGCCGGGGCAAAAAGACTGATGGCGAACAGCATCCGGATTCTTCAAGCAGAACACCGGGCAGTCGAAGACTTAGGGCTTGATCATGGCCGTTTGCTCGAACTTATGCAATCGGTTTACGAACAAATCGAAACGGGCTCTGCCTATAAAAGCATTATGCTGCCAATCAAAGATGAGAAACTGGAGGAAGCATGCAGGATCGAATGCAGGAAAAAAAAGTATACATGGGGGCAGCCCAGTGCACTCAGGAACATATTTCTTATCGACAAACACCGTTTGCGGGATCGGACTGACGTTATCCGTGAACGTGAAAAAGAAATAGAACGCAGAAAAAAAAGCAGAGGCTAATCCAGCCTCTGCTCAGCGTGTCGACAAACCCTCGCATTCGTTGTCAAGCCTGTGCGTTGGTGCTCACGAATGAAAACATTCGCTCCGCTCCAATGCTCAGCTTTCCTAGACTTCAAGGGTTTTCAATCGCGCTGAAAGGATGACAAAAACCTAAAACAAAACTGTTTTCGGATTTTGTCATCAAACTAAAGCAGAGGCTGATGACAGCCTCTGCTTAATTATTGTATGAAATGTCTTGATCCTGCTGACCTTGACAACGTTCGAAAAAGCTCTGCGTTAATTCATTTGGAACCAGTACTTGCGTTTTGAATAAATGCTTTAAAGCATCCATCATCTGTTTTCCGATTCCTTGATGGCGATGAGAAGGATTCACACTGATATGCCGGATCTCAACCTCAGAATCCTTTTTTTCGACTCCGATTGCTCCGACGATATCCTCGTCCTCTTTCCAAAGAAAGAGCTGGCGGTCTGTATCCGTTTCGTAGTCCTTAATTGTCTGCTGAAGCTGCTTAAGGTCTTTTTCATTCGGCATAAACGAAAGAAGCCCCATCGCAATCTTTTCAAACGATTTTTTATAACGAATTAACATAAAAACCCCTCTATATCCAAAATGTCCAGTCTGCTATTAACGGATACGAATAGGTGATCCGTTTTCTCACATTATATCATTTTCGCCATATTTTTAAACTGTTTTCAGCAAATTATTCAAATGAGCGATTTAAATTTGCCATTTCAATGGCAGAAACAGCACAATCTACACCTTTGTTGCCCGCTTTTGTGCCGGCACGCTCGATAGCCTGTTCGATGTTTTCAGTTGTTACAATTCCAAAGATGACAGGTACACCAGTAGTGTTTGCTGCTTGCGCGATGCCTTTTGCAGCTTCATTGCAGACATAATCGTAATGTGTCGTCGCGCCTCTGATGACAGTGCCCAATGTGATAATAGCATCATATTTTTTTGTTTCCGCCATTTTTTTCGCAGCAAACGGTATTTCAAATGCGCCTGGAACCCAAGCCACATCAATATCATTTGTGTCTACGCCATGTCTGAGCAGCGCATCTTCTGCTCCGCTCAGCAGCTTGCTCGTAATAAAATCATTAAATCTTCCTACTACGATTCCGATTTTAAGACCTGTACCAACTAAATTTCCTTGTATGATATTCATATGATTCCCATCCTTTTTTGTGATATTTGTGATTAGAAATGAAGTAAATGACCTAGCTTGTTCATTTTGGTTTGCAGATATTTTTTATTGTGTTCTTTCGCCTCCATTTGAAGCGGCACTCTTTCTGAAATACTGAGTCCGTAGCCTTCAAGGCCTGCGATTTTTCGCGGATTATTCGTCAAAAGCTTCATATTCCGGACACCGAGGTCGCGTAAAATTTGTGCTCCGATGCCATAGTTGCGAAGATCCGGCAAGAATCCAAGCGCCTCATTGGCTTCTACGGTGTCATAACCTTCTTCCTGAAGCTTATAAGCTTTTAATTTATTGATTAAACCGATGCCTCGTCCTTCTTGGCGCAAGTACAGGAGCACTCCACGGCCTTCTGCGGCAATTTGGTTCAGCGCGGCGTGCAGCTGCGGTCCGCAGTCACAGCGATGAGACCCAAACACGTCACCTGTGAGACATTCTGAATGCACCCGGACCAATACCGGTTCTTCTCCGAACGGCACATCTCCCATCACAAATGCGACATGCTCTTTTCCATCTACCTCATTTGTGTATCCATAAACCTTAAATGTCCCAAAATCAGTAGGCAGCGTAATGTCAACTTCACGCTCGACAAGTGTTGTCAGATTGTAACGGTATTGAATTAAATCTTTAATGGTGATCATTTTTAATTGATGCTTTTTCCCAATTTCAATGAGCTCAGGCACTCTCGCCATCGTTCCGTCTTCATTCATAATTTCACAAATGACGCCGGCTCCTGGAGATCCGCAGGCTTCGGCAAGATCAACAGCAGCTTCTGTATGGCCCGCTCTTTTCAGGACACCTCCTTTTTTCGCAATCAGCGGAAAAATGTGCCCCGGACGCTGAAAATCAGATGGCACGGATGTGCTGTCCAGCAATGCTTGAACGGTAAAAGATCTTTCTTGAGCGCTGATACCTGTTTTCGTTTCACGATGGTCTATGCTTACGGTAAATGCAGTGTGGTGAGAATCTGTATTATGCTCCACCATAGGGTGAAGATCAAGCCTGTCTGCGATTTCCTCACTGAGCGGCGTGCAGATCAGTCCTCTCCCATGTGTCGCCATAAAGTTAATGACTTCCGGCGTTGCATGCTCGGCAAGAGCCACAAAGTCTCCTTCATTTTCTCTGTCTTCATCATCTACAACGATGATGACTTCGCCTTTTTTTAAAGCGTCCAGTGCTTCTTCTATCGGATGAAACATGCAAATCTTCCTCTCTAAAAGCCGTTTTCGCTTAAGAAGGCTTTTGTAATGGTTTGTTGGGTCTTATTTTCATTGGCTTTATGCAAAAATCGATACATATATTTTCCGATCATATCGCATTCGATATTCACTTTAGAGCCGATCGTTTTTTCTGAAAAGATCGTTTCGCTGATCGTATGCGGTATTAAGGAGATCGTCACTGTGTCTTCTGTCAGGCCGAATATGGTTAAGCTCACGCCATCCACAGTAATTGATCCCTTTAAAACCAATGTTTTTGTTAATGACGGGTCCATTTTTAAATCATAGTAAACTGCGTTGCTTTTCTCTTCAATTCGTGTGATTTCCGCAGTTCCGTCGACATGGCCTGAGACGAAATGGCCTCCGAAACGGCCGTTTGCCGCCATTGCTCTTTCCAGATTTACTTTGCTTCCTTTTGTTAAATCATTCAGTGACGTAGCTTTGACTGTTTCAGGCATAACATCCACTGTGAATTGATTTTTTGTAAAATCAGTGACAGTCAGACAAATGCCGTTCACTGCAATGCTGTCGCCAAGATGAACATCCTCTAAAATCTTTGAGCATTTAATAGTTAAGGCCATTGAATGCCCTGCTTTTTTCATGGATTCGATTGTGCCTGTTTCTTCGATAATTCCTGTAAACATGGTCACCATCCTATTCCTTTGTCGGTTTTGCCGTCAGTTTGATATCACGGCCGATTTGGGTTATATCAGTGAATTGTAATAAGGGGACATCTTTCATTGATTGAAAACCTTCACCGGAGATTAAGCTGGGAGCATGCGTTCCTCCGATTAGTTTAGGGGCAAAATAGAAGATGATTTCTTGAAAACAGCCTTCTTTGACAAAGCTTCCGTGAACAGCTGAACCGCCTTCCACATACACCGACATGATGCCTTCTTCCGCTAGGATCTTCAAAACATCAGGAATTTGAATGCGCTCGGTTTCAAGTGTAAATATGTTCACTCCGAAAGCTGAAAGCCGTTTTTTCTTTTCCTCGTCTGCACGTGCCGTCGTAAAAATCCATGTCGGCGCTATTTGATCGCAAATCACTTTAGCGTCCTCAGGAATCGAGAGTACGGTATCAAGTATGACCCGAACCGGCTGTTTTGTTACATTCGGCAGTCTGCAGGTTAAGCTCGGATTGTCGGCTTTCACTGTGCCAACTCCGACTAAAATGCTTTGGTGTGTTTTCCTGTATTGCTGAGCATCCTGTCTTGCAGCCTCTGACGTGATCCATTTGCTGTCACCCTTGCTGGTAGCTATCTTGCCGTCAAGGCTGGCAGCCGCTTTTAGCGTGACGTACGGAAGGCCTGTCCTCATAAAGTGCAGAAATTTTTCATTCAGCCTCTCCGCCTGGTCTGCCAGGATGCCTTCCCTTACCTCAATGCCGGCTTCTT
The DNA here is from genome assembly GCF_038050295.1 of Bacillus sp. FSL R5-0603. Taxonomy (NCBI): domain Bacteria; kingdom Bacillati; phylum Bacillota; class Bacilli; order Caryophanales; family Bacillaceae; genus Bacillus; species Bacillus sp. FSL R5-0603. Next base: position 2,233,805 of record NZ_JBBOYP010000001.1, read on the forward strand.
TCATCATGCTGATCCCTCTTCCAGCCACAAGCGGATTAGGATCTCTCATCGCCACGAACACTCTTTTGATGCCAGAGTTGATAATCAATTCTGCACATGGCGGTGTTTTTCCGTAATGGCTGCACGGTTCGAGTGTAACGTAAATGTCGGCACCCTCTGCATGTGCTCCAGCCATATGGATGGCATGAACTTCTGCATGAGCTTCACCATATTTTAAATGGGCGCCCATTCCGACAATTTGTCCGTCCTTTACGACAACAGCGCCGACAAGCGGATTGGATTCGGTCTGTCCTTCGCCCTGCTTCGCAAGATCTAATGCCAGCTTCATGTAATACTCTTCCATTTGTTTCCCTCCCCTCTTTAGTTATTTACCGTCAAAAAAGCCCCGAATTTATAAAAAATCCGGGGCTTTAGGTATTTTACGCAATAGGAAATAACACTATGCATTTTTGAACCATTTGCATAGCGGTTCATCATCCTTCTCCCATCCAGACTTTCACTGTCGGCTTCAGCTTAAACTGAATCCACCGCGTGCTTATGCACACGGGTCACGGGCTCTAAAGCAAATGTGCTTTACTACCGCCGGTCGGGATTTCCACCCTGCCCCGAAGGATACAATCTTTATTCATTTGTCCTTATTGGCTATTATAGCGATCCTTTTTAAAGTACGCAATGAAATAAACTTACAATTTGAGAAAAACAAAACATCACCCTTCGATCCGAAAGGTGATGTTTTGTTAATCATTCACTTTTGCAACCTTGATTAATCCGTCGATCCGCTTTGATTTACTGAAGTAAGCCTTAATCTTGTCACCTTCTTTTATATCAGATAAATCCTGATTTAATTTTTTTCCGTTGAAGATGATTTTCGTTCCGTTTTCTGCTACTCCATGATACTCTGAGCCGTCAATTTTCGTCACTTTATATTCCTGGATGGTGTATTCCTCTTCTTCCGAGGACAAGGTTTGTCCAATTGCTGTCGGAACATCCTTCAGCTCAACATCATTTATGTACATATAACCGCCTGCAAGTAAAAGCAAAAGCACTAACAGAATGGTAATCTTGGTTTTTATTCTTCCCATTTCTAAACCTCCAGCCAATATGAATCTATTCATTCATATGAGTTATTCCTTTTTTTCATGAATAAAAAACCGTAAATTCTCGTAAATTATTAATATAACGATGCATAACGGGAATATGTTTCACATTTCTGCAAAAATTTCTTTTCTATAGATATACGAATTTATGTTCTGTTTTTAGGGGATGACCGTAAAAAAGATATAAAAAAAGCAGTCCCAATGGGAAACTGCTTGATCCTAATTTGTTTTGCGCATTTCGTTAAACGGGTAGAAAACAAACTTTGACGTACCCGCAATTTGTTTTTTCGTGAAGAGGCCAAGTCCGTTACGGCTGTCCATGGAATTCCGACGATTGTCACCCATCACAAAATACTTGTTATCAGGCACTTTAACCGGGCCGAAATCATCGGTCAAATGGTCAAAACCGTCCTGTTTCGCTCTCTTTTTATTAGCCGCCAAATAAGGTTCGTCCACCTTTTTCCCGTTGATATAGAGCTGGTCATTTTTCATCTCAACCGTATCGCCGGGAAGGCCGATAATACGTTTGACATAGTGAACATCATCTCCGTTTAACACGACGATGTCTCCTCTATCAAACTCGCCGATGTATTTGACTGTCATATTAACAAAGACCCTTTCACGGTTGTGAAGTGTAGGATACATAGAGTCACCATCAACGACATACGGCGCAAAAATAAAGTTGCGGATGAGCAAAGCAAGAACGACAGCAATCACAATTGCTTTTGCCCATTCTAATATTGATTTTTTCTTCGAAACATTTTCTGATTTCAACTGATTTCCTCCAATAAACAACGGTCTTCAATTTATGTTATCACGAATCGAAAAAAAATCCCATTAGGACCATTGAAGTGATTTTACAACATGTTAATCTTCATCTTCTACCCACATCATGCCTATTTTTTCTTGTCGATCATAACTAAGCCTGCAAATATTGAAAGAAATGAATCGCATAATTCAGAAGCGATGGACTCAGAAGAAAGAGAGTTCTCATATGCTAAATCTTTAGATCGTATATAAGGCATGAGGTTACGAACAGTTTGTTCATTTACTGCATTCCATTGATCTTCCAGTCCATGATACCCATGGCACTTGACAAAACAATTCACGTCATGAAGGTTACTGGAATGTTGGCGGCAACCTATTTTCACAGGTGATAACCGCACCCCGTTTTTTGCTTTCATAATATGTTTAAAATCATTCAAGCTCGAAAACATGGATCAGCCTCCAAAAAATAAATCCAATATATTCCCGGCAGTTGAAGACTCTTTATTATAAAACTCTGAATATCCGCAGTTCTTACAGTAAACCACTAGAAATCGGTTATGCTGCACGTCAAACAGCTTTGATAATCCCGTGCCGGTTGTAGCTATTTCTTTTTGTCCGGCTTCAGTACTGCCGCATTTTATACAGCCTTTGTTGTCCATATCGCGATCTCCTTTTCATTACATCACGTTTGTTTGATTTATTTTACTACAAAATACCAATCCCAATGAACCATACTACTTTAAAGTTTGCTTAATTTTGATCACCCGTTCTTTACATACTAATTGGGTTCGTTTCTCAGCTTGGTAAATCTTCTGGAGAAACGGAAAAGCTCCATGACCAAAACATTTAAACCCAGCCAAACACCGCCGAAGGCGTAACCCGCATCAACATCACTCGGATACTGCTCATTAACGTACACACGGCTCAGCCCGATGAGGAATAAAACGATAATAAACAAAAAAACGCAACAGTTTGCAGACACGCCTTGTGAGAATGACGAACAAAAAGATAAGCACAAAAACCAAAAATGACAAATGCCGTTAACGTCTGTTCGCTCAGGAATGGATATAATACATGACTTTCCAAAGGGAGCGTGAACAGGATGAAGGGAATGAAAGAGCCGTCTGATTCCTTCTTCATAAAGCTCTTCACCAATGACTAGGAAAAATAAGAAAGAGAGTTCGATTTTCCGGTCTTGCCCTTTGAATACCGTCCAAAGAAAAGTTAGAACAATAATGGCTAACAGAACACCTCTCGACACAAAAGCTTTCTGAATTGCAGCTGGGCCCAGTCTATACCCGATCCAATACGACATGCTCACTCCCGCACAGCTCCCCAATCCGACCGCTAACATGCTTAGTTTCTTGAAACACGAGAACACCGGCATAGCTCATCAGAAACTCTCCAGATTCTGGTAAAGATAGAAACTCTAACATTAAGACAATAAAGAGACGGCATATCCATGCTGTTCAAATAACCCCGTCAAAACTTGCACGTGATTCTCCTTAAACTTTTTTGTTCTTTTATCATTCCCAATCCACTTTCTGTATAATCAGCACAATTTTATCTTCAGTCGTCCGACAATATGGCGGGATCTTCTCTCCCTATACTCGTCACTCATACATTCTTTTTTGACATAGGAGGAGCAACAGCATGAAATGGGAGGAAACAAAAGATACGCAGGGAGTTTGCCAAAATTTTGGGCAGTTCGTTCTGCCACCAAGTCAGGTGTTTGTTTGCCTACCTCATTCCTTGGCCATTCCCCATTTTTCCCGTTTGAGGTTCGCAATGATAAAGTATTTCACTTAGTTTCGTACATGAAGAGGTAAATTCTTTGCTCACCGAACTATGATAGCTGCGCATGACGATTACTGCATTGCATAACCACTGGTTATTTAGTGAGCCGTGTGCAATGTATATGCACTTTGAGTCAGCACACAGGATGATCCTATTACAATCGCAGAAAAGCAGCTGCCGCATTCAGCGTAGTTAAAAGAATAGACAGATAGCTAGTCTTCCGGAAGGAGGCGCTTTTTTCGAGTTTTTTAAATCAATGAAAATAGGCATCTCCTAAATATTTTTGCCGATAAGTTTACGCTAATCAACTCTAGCACTAATACATATAAAAAATAGAATGATATGAAAGGAGACTTGATAGTATGATTGATTATCCTATTAATATAAACAACGTTTCCGGGAACAGTGTAATTAACGTAGGCGGCGCTTTTATGATCAGGCCATTAACTTTGTCCAAATCTGTGTTTGGCTCCGGAGGTTTAAACACAGGAATTGTCTTTGAAAATAACTTTGTAAGCAAAGCTAAAATGATTAATCATCAATTTACTGATCAAAACGTCACCAAAACTTTTTAATCGATTCATTACGGGGGCTTGCGATGTCTCACTAACTAAACACCTGGTTTTGCCAACCGCCATCAGCACTCGGCGGTTTTTTATTGAATATTTTTACCCAATAAAAAAGCTCCCTCTATATGAGGAAGCCTTTTGCCTGCCGATTAGCCTTCTACGCGAACTTCTTTCATGACATCGCCGTTAGACATGTTTTTCGCGAATTCTAATCCGCTTGTTACTTTACCGAATACAGTGTGAACACCGTTCAAATGAGGCTGTGGCTCATGAACGATGAAAAATTGGCTGCCGCCAGTGTCTTTTCCGGCATGTGCCATAGAAAGTGCGCCCGCCTCATGTGTATGCGGGTTACCTTCTGTTTCACATTTGATTGTGTATCCTGGGCCGCCAGTACCAGTTCCGTGCGGGCATCCGCCTTGGCTGACGAAGCCAGGGATCACTCGGTGGAATGTAAGCCCGTCATAAAAGCCTTCGTTTGCAAGCTTTTCAAAGTTTGCAACAGTTCCAGGTGCAGCTTCAGGATAAAGTTCAAATTCAATTTTGTTCCCGTCTTCTAATAAAAAGTAACCTGTTTTCAATTGTATGCCTACTTTCTTTATTTTAATTTTCAAAGGAGATTATGTATGATAGGTTATAGCCTGTCTCTCCTTGTCGCGGCTATTATACCACACCTTTCGGGGGAAAACGAATCTCCCGGCTTTACTAAAAAATAAAAATGAAACCTGAATCCCTTTATCTCCGTCTAACCTAACGGAACTGTATTTTTCATGATTCAGGTCCTCACAAAGCAGCACTATCCAGCTGCTTGTGAAATTGAAGGAGGTCAAACTGCTTTGAAGAAAATTTGGATTGGAATGCTGGCAGCGGCCGTTTTGCTGCTGACGGTTCCGAAGGTCAGTTTCGCGGATGCCGCAGTTGGAGATGTCATTGTAACACTGGGTGCTGATTTGTCAGAATCCGACAAACAAAAAGTGCTTGATGAAATGAATGTCCCTGATAATGCCACAACGGTAACCGTGACCAATAAAGAAGAACATGAATATTTAGGAAAATATATATCGAACGCGCAAATCGGTTCGAGAGCGATTTCTTCATCCTCAATCACCATTGCCAAAAAAGGCTCCGGATTGAATGTTGAGACCCATAATATCAGCGGCATCACGGATGAAATGTACCTGAATGCACTGATGACAGCCGGTGTTAAAGATGCGAAGGTGTATGTTACAGCACCGTTTGAAGTATCCGGGACTGCGGCTTTAACTGGATTGATTAAGGCGTATGAAGTTTCTTCAGACGAAGCGATCTCGGAGGATGTTAAACAAGTCGCCAACCAAGAGCTTGTCACGACATCAGAGCTTGGAGACAAAATCGGTAACGAAAATGCGGCAGCCCTGATTGCAAAAATCAAAGAAGAGTTTGCTAAAAACGGGGTGCCTGATAATAAAGCTGACATCGAAAAACAAGTGGATGACGCAGCTTCTGATTTAAACGTCACACTTACTGACAGCCAAAAGAACCAGCTTGTCTCCCTATTCAATAAGATGAAAAACGCTGACATTGACTGGGGACAAGTCAGTGACCAGCTTGATAAAGCGAAAGATAAGATTACGAAATTCATAGAATCAGATGAAGGCAAAAACTTCATCCAGAAAGTCATTGATTTCTTCGTATCTATCTGGAACGCGATTGTATCTATATTCAAATAAGAAAAGCGCCGAAAAATCGGCGCTTTCTTTTATTGCTTTACACCCGTTTTAAATGGCAGATCAAGTTTTACAATATCTTCGTATGTTTCTCGCTTCACGACTAAATGAGCCTCACCGTTTTCGACAAATACAACGGCGGGTCTCGGAATACGGTTATAATTGTTGGCCATGCTGTATCCATAAGCGCCTGTACAAAAAACGGCAAGAAGATCGCCTTCTTTTACTTCCGGCAGGTCAATATCCCAAATCAGCATATCTCCGCTTTCACAGCACTTTCCGGCAATCGATACCGTTTTGTCATGCGCTTCTCCGATCCTGTTGGCTGCCGCAGCTTCATATTTAGCTTGGTAAAGCGCAGGACGTATATTGTCGTTCATGCCTCCGTCTACTGCCACATATTGGCGGACACCCGGCACTTCTTTTTGAGAGCCAACCGTATAAAGGGTTGTGCCTGCGTCTCCCACGAGAGAACGGCCCGGTTCGATCCAAATTTCCGGAATATCAAAACCGTAACGGGAGGCATTTTCTTTCACAGCTTCAATAATTTTTTCAACGTATTCAGTGGCATGAAGCGGTTCATCATCTTCCGTATAACGAATGCCGAAACCTCCTCCAAGATTCAGCACCTTGGATACAAATGAATATGAATCTCTCCACTCGTTTAGTTTTTTGAAGATTTTTTCCGCTGCTAACACAAAACCGGCCGTATCAAAGATTTGCGAGCCGATATGGCAATGGACACCCAGCAGCTGAATGTGTTCCGATTGTAATACTTGTTCAATGGCCCGTTCAGTTTGTCCGTTATGAAGATCGAAACCAAACTTTGAATCTTCCTGGCCCGTTGTAATGTAGTCATGCGTATGCGCTTCTACTCCGGGGGTGATCCGAAGAAGAACATCGATGGAGTGACCCGTTTCTTTACATAGGTCTTCAAGAAGCGCAATTTCATAGAAATTATCCACCACAATGCAGCCGATGCGGTGCTCAAGCGCCATGCGCAGTTCTTCCCTGCTCTTATTGTTCCCATGAAAGTGGATGCGTTCCGCCGGAAAGCCTGCCGCAACAGCCGTATATAGCTCTCCTCCGGATACGACATCTAAAGAAAGTCCCTCTTCCTCAGCGAGCTGAATCATTGCGACTGATGAGAATGCTTTGCTCGCATATGCCACCTGTGCTTTCAGCCCTGCGGAAATAAACGCCTGCTTAAAGCTTTTAGCACGCTCACGTATTAAAGCTACATCATATACGTAAAGAGGTGTACCATATTTCTCCGCTAAATAGAGAGCATCCACACCTCCGATTTCTAAATGACCATGTTGATTTTGTCTGCTTGTGCCGTGTAAGAACAATGTCATTCCCTCTTTCTCCGCTTATGGATGAAAGGACAGTTTTATGGACTGTCCCTTCATAATTAAGACATACATTATCATACTCTTCAGTCAGTTTCAATGCGATTATGAATTGGTAGGCTGCCTTAAGCGATTTTTGGGGTGAACGATACTGGGTCTTACTTTTGCGCCAGGTTTCGCTGTGCGGACAAGAACCTGCCACAGCGCCTTTCCGTTAAAGGGAATCAGCGGCCATAAGTACGGTGTCTGAAGGGATTTGATGCTTGCCATGGCAATAATTAACACTGTAAATCCGATGACGAGCCCTTTTATATGAAATAAGGCAACGAGTATCATGAGGACAAGACGGCTCATTTTGTTTGCCAAGCTTAATTCATAACTAGGTGTCGTAAAAGTTCCAATCGCCGCAAGTGAGACGTACAGGATCACCTCAGGAGAAAAAAGGCCGACCTCAATCGCAATCTGCCCGATCAGAACAGCGGCAATTAAACCCATTGCTGTCGATAAAGCCGTCGGGGTGTGAATGGCAGCCATTCTGAGAAACTCGATTCCTAAGTCAGCTAAAAATATCTGCAGGATGATCGGGATATGCGTATCTTTATTTAAACCGATAAATTTCATATTGTCCGGAAGCAGATCAGGCTGAAGCACAAAGAGAAACCAGATCGGAAGAAATAAAGTAGAAGCAAGAATACCAAAAAATCTTACCCATCTTAAAAAGGTCCCGACTGAAGGCGCCTGCCTATATTCTTCTGCATGCTGCACATGGTGAAATAAAGTCGTCGGGGTAATGATCACACTCGGCGATGTGTCCACTATAATGATAACATGGCCTTCAAGAACATGATTTGCGGCCACATCCGGTCTTTCTGTATAGCGCACGAGCGGAAAAGGATTATAGCTTTGATTAACAATGAATTCCTCGACAGTTTTGTCCGCCATTGTTAATCCATCGACATCAATGGATGCAATTTCTTTTTCTACGATCTCAACCAGATCCGGATCAGCTATATCTTCTATATAACAAATGCTTAAATCCGTCTTTGACCGCTCACCAACTTTAGTCATCTTGACTCGAAGGCGCTCGTCTCTGATCCGCCTTCTGAGAAGGGCCGTATTGACGACGATATTTTCAACAAATCCGTCTCTGGCTCCCCTGACTACCTTTTCCGTATCAGGTTCTTCCGGGTTTCTGCCTGGATAGCTTCTGACGTCAATTATAAATGCGAAGCCTGCACCTTCAACAATGACCGCGACGAGCCCGGACAGCACTTGGTCGGTGGTTTCATCCAAGGTTTTTACTTTTTCGACCTGGGCGTTAAGCAGCCTGTTTTCGACGATGTCGACCAGCTCATCAGGGTCTTCTTTCCGATTGTTAATGGCAACAAGCTCTCTCATTAAATGAATAATATAGGCTGTATCACATAATCCATTTAAATAGTAAAGCTGGATTTCTTTATCTAAAATCGTGAGCTTGCGAACACCTACATCATAGCTTGTCCCCATCCCGACACGGTTTTTGAAGTACTCTTCATTTTTAGCTGGATTCCGATAAACCCGAATTTTCTCTTCCTTGTGGTCCGGCATGATACCCGCTCCTTTCTAAAATAAACTCGACCGCTTTCATGGTGATTGGCGACCCTTTTGAGATATCGTCTTTTCTGCCCATTTTGCCGATATCCCCGATACCGACAATAAGCGGGAGATCAAGTTTATCAAGGCAATAGACTGTATCTCCACTCATTCTGTGGTCATCAAATTCCCTTTCCCCGACTTTATCGACGCCGTATTCAGTTATTTCTCCATTGCGGTCAATGCTTACATCGACCCTGGTCCATTCAGCCTGATGTGTTTTTGACGCGACCGCAATCACACCGAGCACTTCAATAGACGGATGTGTTGCGACATAGGTTAGAGCGGCTTCTCCCGGACCCTCTCCTTGAAGGCCGGAGTCGTCAAACATGACAAATACAGGATCATACGGTGCTGAGGCGATCAGCTTGACAAGCTCGGCGCCGCTGCGGGTGGAAGGATTCCCTTTTGATTGTGAAATACACCGGCCTCCCACTTTGCTTGCGGCGTATTCAATTGTTTTAGCGGCATAAACATCCCCGTCTGTTACCAGTATGACCTTGCGTTTTGTCGTCATGTCGGCATTATCCTTTCGGTTTGAAAATAACAGCTACGATAAAGGCGAAAAGAATAGCGGCTGAGATACCGGCCGAGGTCAGCTCAAAAATCCCCATGCCGATTCCGATAAATCCGTGTATATGCGCCTGATGCATGGCGCCGTGCAGAAGACTGTGACCGAAGCTGACGATCGGAACGGTGGCGCCTCCTCCGGCAAATTCAATAAATTTATCGTAAATGCCGAAACCATCTAATATTGCACCGATTACAACAAATGATGTCATGACATGAGCTGGCGTCAATTTAAAAATATCCAAGAGCAGCTGGCCGACGATACAAATGGCCCCGCCGCAGACAAAAGCCAAAAGGTAGTCCATGTTAAGATGCACCTCCTGCACGCTCAAATACAACCCCGTGGGCGATAGTCGGGATGGTTTCTTTTTGCTGGATCATCGTCGGGCTTAATAGCGCCCCGGTCGCCACGACAAATACACGGTTTAATTTTCCTTCTCTCAGCTGCTTAAAAATATGAGAGTAGGTGACAACCGCTGAACAAGCACAGCCGCTCCCCCCGGCAAAGACCTGCTGATCCGGAGTGTAAATCAGAAGCCCGCAATCATCATGCTTTGTGCCGACTGGATATCCATCTTCTTTTAAAATGTCTTTTACGATTGGAGAACCGACGCCTGACAGGTCACCTGTCAGGATTAGATCATAATCATCCGCTGTCCGGTTGAGATCTTTAAAGTGCTGCTTAATCGTATCAGCTGCAGCCGGAGCCATAGCCGATCCCATATCAAAAGGATCTGTAATTCCTAAATCAGAAACCTTTCCGACAGTCGCACTTGTGATTTGGATATCACCCGGTGTCTGACTGATGACAACTGCACCGCTTCCGGTTACAGTGGAGGTAGCAGTGTCCGGTTTTTGCCCTCCGTATTCTGTCGGATAGCGAAACTGTCTTTCCGCAGTTGCATTGTGACTGCTAGTGGCAGCGAGTGCCCTTTTGGCAAACCCGCCATCAACTAAGGCTGATGCGACAGCCACTGTTTCCATTGATGTTGAACAGGCGCCAAACATACAAAGAAATGGGATTTTCAAGTGTCTTGCCACATAGTTAGCCGTCACGTTTTGATTCAGCAAGTCGCCTGCCAGCAATAGGTCAATATCATCTTTTGTCAGATTGTTTTTTTGAAGTGCAACATTAACAGCGTCTTCCATCAGCTGCCGTTCCGCCATTTCCCAGCTTTTTTGATTACAATGCATTTCGTCATAGGTTTTATCAAATAAAGAGCCGAGCGGTCCGTCTTTTTCCTTTGGTCCTGCTGCCGTTCCCGCTGAGTTGACAAATATGGGATGTTCAAATACCCAGGTTTGCTTTCCTGTTAATTTCATTTTCTTCTCCTCCTATGACATCAGTTTCTCAAAAGCAAACCGAATCATTCCAACGATGTATGCAGCTACAACTCCGAAAACAATAACATTTCCTGCCAGTTTAAACATATTTGTCGCTACTCCAAGCACTAATCCTTCGCTTTTATATTCAAGAGCCGCGCTTGCCATACTGTTGGCAAAACCTGTGACAGGTACGGCTGAACCTGCTCCTGCGAATTGTCCGATTCTGTCATAGATGCCGAACCCTGTAAGCAGGGCAGAAATTAGTATCAGCGTTGCAGCTGTTGGATTCCCCGCAGTTTTTTCATTGAAATCAAAAAAATGGATATAAAAATTTTGCAGACCTTGCCCAATTGCACAAATGAGCCCGCCCACTAAAAAGGCTTTTACACAGTTCCAGACGTAAGGCGGCTTAGGCTGATATGTTTTCACTTTTGATTTGTAATTTTCTTTTATGTTTGTCATCTTGAAACCTCCTTATGAATGGTCAATAAAGTACAGCCAGTGAAATAAAGATCCCGCGATTTTCCCAATCACGATGGCCATTAATAAAATAATGATTTTACTTCTGAGCCCGATTCGTTTCGCCAAAATCGGCAGGACATTTAAAACCTCTGTAAGAGCAGCCGCTAGCATCCCGACGAACAAACCTGCCAGAAGCCCGACCGGCACAGCTATCCATTTTGTTAGATAAAGATGATGCATATGAAGCGTCTCCCATCCCCCGCAAACCGCGCCAAGAATAACAGCCGCTTCATAAGCCTGAACAAATCTCATTGTTTTGGTGAGCTGCATCAGCCGCGGAATGATTCCCATTACGGTTAAAAAAGCAACGAAACCCGCCCCCACCGTTATGCCTCCGCCGAGCCCGACAAAAATAATGAACAATACACTAACGATCATGCAGATCCTTTATGGTTTCTTGATTCTCATGCATGGCCACATATTGATCGAGATCAAGCTGATAGTTAAACATCTCAACCTCAAGCGGGCTGGGCTCTTCATTTAGGCGCTTTTTAAATATGTGGTTAAAAAACACGATCATCCCCAGTCCCAAACCGATGCTGTATGGGATTTGAAGCAAATATGGATAGTCATTCCTCTCTCCGGTTATGATTTCATATAGTGCGATATGAACATCTCTCATGCTTACATCCTCATGAAAGTTCATGATGGCAAGACACGATCCAATAAAAAGAAGCAGCCAGACACCGATAAATAGAACCGTTGATAAATTTCGCTTTCGATACTGAATTTCAACAATGGTTTCTGCTCCGCCTACGGTTTGAACATCAAGTGTCGGATCTTGTAAATGAATGGCTCTGAGGACTTGTATGATATCCAGAATTACGATATTTTTATCTTTTTCGCTCACCTGATAAAGCGGCATAGCCGAAAGTTTCTTTTTCAGCTGAAGCTGCCCTTCTATTTGCGCGGCATCTCCAACGGTAATAATATCCCCTGGATGTGCCAGCACCCGGTGGCGAAGCCGGATAAATATTCGTCGTTCCATCATTGATCACCATCTTTCGGTGGTTATATATGTAGTATGTGGTTCGATTTTGTTCTCATTCATCCGCTCGAAAAGACCATAAATTACCACGCTTTTGCACACAAAAAAGCTAGCCTGCACTGCAGACTAGCCATCCGTATGATCCATTTGAACCTTGATCTGTTTTAATATTTTCTTTTCAAGCCTGGAAACCTGCACCTGAGAGATCCCGAGCCGCTCAGCCACCTCGGACTGTGTCTGGTCTTTATAATATCTGAGATAGACGATTAGTTTTTCCCTTTCCTCCAAATCGCTGATCGCTTCTTTCAGCGCAATTTTGTCAAACCATTTTTCTTCTGAGTTGTCAGCGATTTGATCGAGCAGGGTAATCGGATCTCCGTCATTTTCATAAACGGTTTCGTGAATCGAAGATGGAGCCCTTACCGCCTCTTGGGCCAGTACAACATCCTCAGCTTCAATCTCCAAATGGTCAGCGATCTCCTGCACCGTCGGCACTCTGCCCAGTGTTTTCGAAAGCTCATCCTTCGCGCGCCGGATTTTGTTTCCAAGCTCTTTTAATGACCTTGATACCTTTACGGTTCCGTCATCACGGATAAATCGCTGGATTTCTCCGATAATCATCGGCACTGCATACGTTGAAAAACGCACATCATAGGTTAAATCAAATTTGTCAACAGATTTTAACAGCCCGATGCAGCCGATCTGGAAGAGATCGTCAGGCTCATATCCTCTGTTTAAAAACCGCTGTACGACAGACCAAACAAGACGCATGTTTTTTTCTATGAGGAGGTCTCTTGCCTGCTGGTCGCCATTTTGGCTTTGTTTGATTAATTCCTTTACTTCATGATCCTTCAGCTGAGCGTTTTTGCCGTTTTTCTTAACCTCCACATCCATAACAAATCTCCTTAATTACAAAGCGCTTTGCTTTTTGATAAGTGCTTTGTTAAGCGAATCGTTGTTCCCATTTCAGGCGATGAATCGATACTGACATCATCCATGAAATTTTCCATAATGGTAAAGCCCATTCCAGAGCGCTCAAGCTCAGGCTTAGTCGTAAATAGAGGCTGACGGGCTTCTTCAAGATCTGTAATGCCTAAGCCTTCATCACGAATAGTCATATATACGACATGATCTTCCAGCGTCACTGAAATGTAAACTTTCCCTTCACAGTTCTCTTCATATCCATGAATAATCGCATTCGTGACAGCCTCTGACACGACTGTTTTGATTTCAGTCAGTTCATCCATTGTCGGGTCCAGCTGAGCTATAAATGAAGCAACTGTCACACGGGCGAACGATTCATTCTGACTGAGGGCAGAAAACTCAATGTGCATTTCATTTTTCATGATGCCACCCCCAGTGTCAGGAGCGCCTGCTGTTCAGATTGTTCAAATCGGATAATTTTAAACAGACCCGACATATCAAACAATCGCTTCACCGCAGGAGAGATAGCGCAAACAACCATTTCTCCGCCAATTTGCTTAATTTGCTTGTATCTTCCTAAAATAACGCCAAGCCCCGAGCTGTCCATAAAGGAAAGGTCCTCCAAGTTCAGCACGATATGGCGAATATCATCCTTCTCCAATGATTGAGTCACTTTTTGCTTCAGGGTTTCAGCCGTATGGTGATCGAGTTCGCCTGTTAATCGAATACAAAGCACAGATTCTTTGACATGCATGTCAATTCCAAGGCTCATGCTCATTCCTCCTTGATATGATCGGATAATGAGTGTTTCGATTTCGACGGAATGAATTCCTTCACCGTGACAAAACTAGTGGTCATTCGGCATAATTACTTAAATTTTGTCCAGTCTCCCATCGTCCGCTTCAAGAATGTGATAAACCCGGCTTTCTTCATATCTTCTTTTGCAGCAACAGGACTTTCAGCGAGTACTTCTCCATCCTTTTTCAGAACAAGAGTGCCAAGCTCTTGGCCTTTTTGAATCGGAGCACTAATATTGTCCTTCATCTTGATTTCTTTTTTCACATCGTTCATATCCTCGCCTTTTTTCGTCAATATTGAAATCGGCTCAGATGTAGTGAGTTCGATAAATTTTTGTTTCCCTTTTTTGACCTTTACTTTTGCTACTGTTTCATTTCGTTTATATAAAGGATGCGTTTCATACTGGCTAAAGGCGAAGTCAAGCATTTTTGTCACTTGCGCGTTTCTTTCTTTAGGCGTGCTCGCTCCGAATACAACCGCTATGGCCCGCATGTTTCCTTTTTTAGCCGAAGCAGTCAGACAATATTTCGCTTCGCCTGTATAGCCTGTTTTTACGCCGTCTACACCAGGATAAAATTTGATAAGGCGATTTGTATTCACAAGCCAAAACTTTTTATCTGTATTTTCACGCAGATAATCTTCATACGTGCCGGTAAACTTCGTAATTGATTCGTATTTCAATAATTCCTTAGCCATGATTGCCATGTCATAAGCAGAGCTGTAGTGTCCTTCCTCGGTCAATCCTGTTGGGTTTTTAAAGGATGTATTTTTCAATCCCAGCTCTTTTGCTTTTTTGTTCATTTTCTTCACAAATTCTTCTTCAGAGCCGGAAATAAATTCAGCCATGGCGACGGAAGCGTCATTTCCCGAAGCGATTGCGATGCCTTTCAGCATTTCTTTGACAGTCATTTCTTCGCCGGGCTCAAGGAATATCTGTGAGCCGCCCATTGACGCCGCATGCTCGCTTGTACGGACCTTATCACTCATTTTGATTTTGCCTTTATCTAAAGCTTCCATAATCAAAAGCATCGTCATAATTTTCGTCATGCTTGCAGGCGCCAGTCTCTCATTGCTGTTCTTGTTGTAAAGCACTTTTCCCGTGTCACGTTCTATCAGCACCGCAGACTTCGCTTCATGAGCAAGCTCCGATGTACGTTTTCCGTCTTGTTTTGCAAATGCAGACGGTGCAAATGTAAGCAGCATTATACCAATCAACAAAGTGGATAAAAGACGTTTCATCTCAAAAGCCCTCCATTTCATAATCCTTTTTATTTTTTCCAAGCGGGATGGTTTTATACGCCACTGATGGAAAATGTTTCGAATTTTGGGCATAAAAAAAGACAGCTGTGTGATATCAGACACAGCTGTCTTTTGGTCCTGCATTGATTCATATTTATTCGTACTGAGCGACGATCGCTTTAACAAGCTTTAAGAATCCAGCTTTTACTTTTTCGGTCACTTCCATAACTTCATCGTGACTTAAAGGCTGATCCAGAATTCCGGCTGCCGCGTTAGAGATGCAGGAAATGCCAAGAACCCGCATTCCCGCATGATTCGCCACAATGACTTCCGGAACAGTAGACATGCCGACAGCATCAGAACCCATCGTTCTTAAGAAACGGACTTCTGCCGGTGTTTCGTAAGAAGGTCCTGTCACAGCAGTGTACACGCCTTTTTGAATTGGGATATTAAGGTCTTTCGCAATCTTTTCAGCCAGGCTGGACAGATCTTTGTCATAGGCTGAAGACATATCTGGAAATCTGGCGCCGAAATCTGCTTCGTTTGGCCCGATTAACGGGTTTGTTCCCATAAAGTTGATATGATCGGTAATAATCATTAAGTCTCCCGCACGGAATTCAGTGTTGACACCGCCTGCGGCATTTGTCACGATCAACGCTTCCACACCGAGCGCTTTCATCACGCGTACAGGGAATGTGACTTTCTCCATTGAATAGCCTTCATAAAAATGAAAGCGGCCCTGCATTGCAATGACGGAAACTCCTTCAAGAGTGCCAAGCACAAGCTGTCCGGCATGCCCTTCAACAGTAGATACCGGGAATTCAGGTATGTCTTCATATTTCAGCTTGACCGGATTTTCGATTTCGTCCGCCAAAATGCCAAGACCTGAGCCTAAAATAAGGCCGATCTTCGGAGATTCCGGCAGGTTTTGTTTAATAAAAGCGGCTGCGCGTTCAATTCTGTCCTTCAAGAAACAGTCCCCCTATTGTAATAAAGATAAAAAGCTTTTCCCGTATTTCGGTTTATTCGTTTGGAAATTATCAGCGATCGTTGCGCCGATATCAGCAAATGTATCAGCAAGCGGCAGCATTTGCGCTTTCTTATGTTTTTTGCTGTAAGCGAGAATCGGCACATACTCGCGTGTATGGTCAGTCCCATGATGAATCGGATCATTGCCGTGGTCGGCTGTAATAATTAACAGATCGTCTTCTCTCATTTTTTCAAACACTTCCGGAAGCCGCGCATCAAATTCTTCAAGCGCGCGTCCGTAGCCTTCAGGGTCACGGCGGTGTCCGAATAACGCATCAAAATCAACAAGGTTCGCAAAGCTCAGACCCGTAAAGTCTTCTCCCAGCGTATCGATCACCTTGTCCATTCCGTCCATATTAGAAACCGTTCTGCGTGAAGAAGTAATGCCTTCTCCGTCGTAAATATCAGAGATTTTACCGATTGAAATCACATCTAAGCCGCTGTCTTTCAATTCATTCATGACAGTGCGATCAAACGGTTTAAGGGCATAGTCATGGCGGTTTGGCGTTCGTTTGAATTGACCCGGCTCTCCGACGAACGGCCGTGCAATAATGCGGCCAACCATATATTTCGGATCAAGCGTCAGCTCTCTCGCCGTTTCGCAAATGCGATACAGCTCCTCAAGCGGCACAACCTCTTCGTGAGCGGCAATTTGCAGAACAGAGTCAGCAGACGTGTAAACAATTAAAGCCCCTGTCTCCATGTGCTCCTGACCAAGCTCATCCAAAATCGCTGTGCCGGAAGCCGGCTTGTTTCCAATAATTTTGCGGCCAGATCTCTTTTCCAGCTCTTGAAGCAATTCATCAGGAAAGCCTTCCGGGAACACTTTAAATGGTTTATCAATGTATAAACCCATAATTTCCCAATGGCCGGTCATCGTATCTTTACCGTTTGACGCTTCTTGCATTTTTCCATAATAGGCAAGCGGATGTTCTGTTTTTTCTACACCTTTGATATCTTCGATAAGACCAAGGCCGAGCTTTGCCATATTTGGCATATGTAATCCATTCATATGCTCGGCAATATGACCGAGCGTATGAGCGCCTTCGTCATTAAAGTCAGCGGCATCCGGCGCTTCGCCGATTCCGACTGAGTCCATCACAATTAAAAACACACGATTATATTTGTATGCAGGCATCTTGAAAGCCTCCTTTTTTTCTATACGTCTATTGTATCGCTAAGAGGTCTGACAACTCAAGTATAAACCGTTTTCATTCCCGTTGACAATGCATTTGGAAATAATGAGAAACTTCAATATTTTCTGTCGCTCTAAACAAAAAAGCCGCAGCCACCTGCGGCTATGCTCGCGGATGAAACTGCTTGTACACATCCTTCAGCCTTGTTTTCGTCACATGCGTATAAATTTGCGTCGTGGATATATCCGCATGACCGAGCATTTCCTGCACCGCTCTTAAATCTGCCCCGTTCTCAAGCAGATGCGTCGCAAAGGAATGCCTGAGTGTATGCGGAGTCAGCTCTTTCTTAATGCCGGCTTCCAACGCGATTTTTTTCAGGTTCTTCCAAAATCCCTGGCGGCTGATCTGTTTGCCGTGATGATTTAAAAAGAGGGCGTCAGATACATTGTTTTTTAACAGTTTTCCCCTGGCTTTTGTCATATATTCCTCAATGGCGGAAGCAGCGGCTTCACCAATTGGTACAATCCGTTCTTTTCTTCCTTTGCCGAAGCATCGGATAAACCCCATAGATAAATGAACATCTGCCGTTTTCAACTCAATCATTTCACTGACTCGTATGCCTGTCGCATAAAGCAGCTCCAGCATTGCTTTATCCCGATAGCCGAATGGGCTCGTCAGCTTAGGCGTGTCCAATAATCGCTCGACTTCATTGAGTGCGAGCACCTTCGGAAGCGCCCGTTCCGTCTTTTGTGTTTCGATATGAACGGAAGGGTCCTTATCCGTTACTTTTTCCCTGAGCAGAAATTGATGAAAAGAGCGAATGGATGCCAAATGCCGCGCCGATGTCTTGCCGGATTTCCCCGAGTCCTTCAAATGCTTTAAGTATTGGATAATATGTATGCGGGTAACGTGATTCCAATCCGTAACATGAAGGGTTTCTGTTAAGTAGAGAGAATAGCTTTTCAAGTCACGTTCATAGGATACGATCGTATTTTGAGAGAGCCCTCTCTCTACCATGACGTAGTGGATGAAATCCTTTATTTGATCTTTCAATCTTGATCTACTCCCCATTTTGGTAAAAAAAGATCAACCGGTCGAGCCATCCGCCTTTTTCATCCTGATCCATTTCAACAACTTTTACAGCGGAGCCTTCCGGTTTATCATACCGATGATAGTTTTCATACTCTTGATTCACCCATATCATAGCATAATAGAACAAAGCGGTAAAACCGGTAAACAGGATGAAAACTTTCAATGCATCGACAGCTGTTTTCAGGAATCTTCCCATGTCCTAATCGATCCTTTCCTATGGTTCCAGTTATATAAACCATATGCCAAATCAGAAAGGTTTTATACATAGAAACAGCAAAAAACCCTTTCCCCATGAGAAAAGGTTCGCGCTCGGCACCGTCTATTCAGTTTCTTTTCCGTTACAGCGGTGGCAAATGCCGTGAAACGTCAATCTATGATCTTTAATCTTAAATTTCCAATCACGTTCAATGATTTCTTCCACGTCTTCAAGCAAATCTTCTTCAATTTCATCAACGGCTCCGCACTCCATGCACACCAAGTGGTGATGAAAGTGAGCTGCGCCCTCTTTCCGAAGGTCGTAACGGGACACACCGTCTCCAAAGTTAATTTTATCTACGACTTTTAATTCAGTTAATAATTCAAGCGTACGGTATACTGTAGCGAGACCGATCTCAGGAGATTTCTCTTTTACGAGGAGGTATACATCTTCTGCGCTTAAATGGTCTTCTTCGTTTTCAAGCAGCACTCTTACTGTCGCTTCACGCTGTGGCGTAAGTTTATAGCTGGATGAGTGCAGTTGTTTCTTAATACGATCAATACGGTTTTCCATGTCTTTCCCTCCTACGCCGCATTCCATGACTCATTATAACAAAATACGCGCAGAGTTCCAACTATAATTATTATAAACTGATAAATAAAACGGTTTTCTTTTAATAATGATTTTAAAAAAGTCTGGATGTAAGCTTTTCCATTAAAACAGGAGATAAGTATGCTTCAAAGAGAGATGAGATCAGCGCTAAAAACAGAATGACCAGCAGCACAAAGGCATACCGCCCGAACCATTGAATCGGCGCGTCATGGAGGCTTCGTTTCACGAACAGCTGTCTGATTAACTTTAAAGAAAACGCTATTGCACATGTGCCCATAATGAGATAAGCCGGAATCAGCAGCACATTTTGCGGCAAAACGGAGACAAATGATAGAAAAAACCCGCTCACTCCCATCTGATTGACAAGGAACCCGACAGTAAAGCCGACAACGATCCCTTTCAGAAAGATCATGATGAAAATAATCGGCATCCCAATGACGGAAATTCCCAGTATCCACATCAGGCCTAAATACTTTGCATTATGAAAG
The DNA here is from genome assembly GCF_038050295.1 of Bacillus sp. FSL R5-0603. Taxonomy (NCBI): domain Bacteria; kingdom Bacillati; phylum Bacillota; class Bacilli; order Caryophanales; family Bacillaceae; genus Bacillus; species Bacillus sp. FSL R5-0603. The sequence continues at coordinate 2,253,646 of NZ_JBBOYP010000001.1, forward strand.
ATACTTTGCCCAAACATATCAGCTGAACTTGCCTGTTTTCCATCCGAAAGCTGTCCAAAAAATTGACTTAAGTAGTAGTATAAATCTTCTTTCTGGCTGATGGTCATACTGTTGACAATAATCGCGCCAAAGATGACACCCATGAAAAACAGCACTGACACAAATATATAAAGAGAGAGATGATCTTTAACATGCCTGAGAAACATGTCCTTATAAGAGATTTTTCGCATACCGTTTCCTCCCGCCCGCTCTAGTGATTTGATTTAATAGATTGTATGAAAGAAACAGAAAAACATGCCCTTTTTCAAAAAGAAACGATAGAGACGAATGCTAGGCAGCTTTTTTGGGCACAAAAAAATCCTTATTATCAACCGCCGTATGATCATAAGGATTCTTATGCTTCCGTTTATTCAAAATCTCTTTTTTGCTTTTTGTCATTCTTTCATGCGTGCTGAAAGATGGTGTGCTGCCTCTTGCTAATAAGACGTCACGTCCACCGTTTCTCAGTTGATGCTCCCGCTTTTTTTTCGCTTGGCTTTTTGCCATGTGCTCACTCCCTTTTTTATTTTCAAAGGAATGATAACAAAATTGAACAATGATAAGAGAAAAAACAGCACCTGCTACGACAGGTGCTGTTTAGCTACATTTATTTCACTGCTGTAAGAGCTGCATGCTCGACAGCTGCTGCTACCGCATGATGGACTTTTGAATCAAGCGGCTGAGGGACAACATCACCTTGTTTAGTGCAAGCTGCGATGGCCTCTGCTGCTGCGACAAGCATATCATGATTAATCTCCGTGCTTTTTGCGTTAAGCGCTCCTCTAAAAATCCCCGGAAAACCGAGTACATTATTAACAGAACGCCCGTCAGCTGCATATGCGGCGCCAGCCTGCAGTGCGGCCTCCGGCTCAATTTCCGGCTTCGGATTCGATAAAGCCAAAATTACTTGACCAGAACGTACAAATTCCGGTTTTATTAAACCCGGAACGCCCGTTGTAGCAATGACAATATCACATGTTTCCATGAGCTCCTCAATACTGGAAACTGCCTGTCCGCCGTATTGTTCGAGACGGTTCATTGCTGACTCTGATTTGTCTGTTCCGTACACAGCATTCACACCATAAGCCATGAACATCCGGCAGATGGCCACGCCTGCTGCGCCAAGGCCGATTTGCCCCACTTTCGCTTCCTTCAGGTCAACCCCCGCACTCCTGCATGCCGAAATGGCAGCTGCCAGCGTCACTACAGCTGTACCATGCTGGTCATCGTGCATAACAGGGATGTTCAGCTCCTCTTTTAGGCGATCCTCGATTTCAAAACAATGCGGCGAACCGATATCCTCAAGAAGGATGCCGCTAAAGCCCAGAGAAATATGTTTTACTGTTTTGATGATTTCTTCAGGATCACTCGTATCAAGCAGTATCGGAATGCCGCTAATACCCGCCAGCTGATCAAATAAAGCAGCCTTTCCTTCCATGACAGGCATGCCAGCCACAGAGCCGATATTCCCAAGGCCTAAAATTGCGGTTCCATCCGTTACAATTGCAACAGAATTGCTGATCGTTGTATAAATAGAAGCTTTTTCAGGTTCTTTTTCGATCAGTCGGCACACGTCCGCAACACCTGGTGTGTAGACACGTCCCAGCTCTGCCAGTGAACGGATCGGCATTTTGCTTTTCATTTGGATTTTTCCGCCTTCATGTGCGGACAGGACTTCATCAGATACGGTGTGAAGCCTGATCCCTTCTCCGAGGGCCTGTACAGCCGCGATCACTTCCTGAAGCTGTTCTTCATTCTCCACTTGAACGGTAATATTCCGCATTGTGTAATTGGGTCCGACTTTTACCGTCTCCACTTCACCAATATCCCCGCCCAGAAGGCCGATGGCCGTAGCCACCCTTCCAAGATTTCCGGGAACCGAAGGCGTTTCGATCATCAGTGTCCGAATCATGTGTTTCGCTATCATTCAGTGATCCTCCCCTATTAGCCTAGTTTTTCGGCTTTAACTGTATTGTTTTTCGTATACCATATAAATTTTCCTGTATAACCATAGATAATTGCAAGACCTATTGCTACAAAACTGAGCCACATAAACGGCAGATAAGAGAAGGTAGAAACACCTAAAATACCAGCCATGTAAATCCCATTATCAGACCAAGGAACCATCCCCGAAGTCAATGTTCCCCCGACCTCTGAGTTACGTGATAACACTCTTCTGTCCAGATGTAAGCGATCATAGCTGTCTTCCATAATTTTCGGAGTCAAAATAAGAGATACATACATCGCACAGCCGAAGATGTTTGCTAAAAACGCTACGATCAGTGTAGATAAAGTGACATTGCCGGCAGATGTTAATTTCTTTTCAAACATAGAGACGATGACTTTCAGCACGCCGAGTTTCTCAAGCAGGCCTCCAAAACCAAGACCAAATATAATCACGACAAGGGAACTGAGCATTCCGACAATTCCGCCGCGGTTTAACAAGCCGTTCAAAAATTCAACATCGGTTTTAATAGAAAATCCGTTGTACGCAGTGGCAATCGCATCCGCAATATTCATGCCCTGGAACACAGCAGCCCAGATTGCGCCAAGCAAAGCACCGATCACGATAACCGGCATCGACGGCTTTTTCATCGCTAATAAGACAATGACGACAACAGCCGGAATCAGCATCCAAATATGAATATCAAACGTATTTTGCAAAGATGATTTCAAAAATTCAACTTTATCAAGATCAATATTTTTCCCGCCGTACATAAAGCCGGTAATAGTAAATAAAATAGCCGTAATCACATATGCAGGTATTGATAAATAAAGCATTGCTCTCACGTGGTCCAATACATCAACTTTTGATAGTGAGGAAGCCAAAACTGTACTGTCAGACAGAGGAGAAAGCTTGTCCCCAAAATATGCGCCTGAAAGGATAGCTCCCGCTACAAGAGGAAGCGGAATCCCTAATCCTTCTCCAATTGCGATCATGGCGATGCCGGCAGTTCCGACTGTTCCCCATGATGTTCCTGTTGCCACAGACATGATTGAACAAATAATCAATGTTGCTAGTAAAAAGATACTAGGGTGAATAAATTCTAATCCGTAATAAATCAGTGTCGGCACAACGCCTCCGGCAATCCATGTTCCAATGAGCGCCCCAACTGAAACGAGAATCAGAACAGCTTCAAGACCGTTTGATATTCCATGCAGAATCGCATTTTGCATATCTTTATAAGAATAACCGAGTCTGATTCCGAGAATCATTGCAATAAACCAGGAAATGAAGAGCGCGAGCTGTATCGGCAAGTCTAAAAAGACTGTAAACGACATGACAAGTGCTAAAAATGATCCTAGTACAATAATAATTTCGAATAGTGTTGGCAGTCTTACATCCTTCATAAGAAGTCCCCCTTCATGTAAAAAGCTAAAACGCTTTCAATAAATAGTGCAACACGTATACTATACTTCCTCATCCCTATGTTGTAAACAGCTTATTCATCCGATTATTCGGAGATGAATAAGCTGCATTTTGTTCAAATTTTATTTTTCTAAGAGTTCTTTTCCTGCAATCCCTGGTTTTGTCATTTCATATGGATTTAAAATAATATCCAATTCTTCTTCTGTCAGCACATCATGCTGCAGGCAAAGGTCACGGACTGATTGGCCTGTCATAATCGCTTCCCTGGCAATTCTGGCAGCCGCTTCATATCCAAGATGCGGATTGACAGCTGTGATCACGCCTGCGCTTTTTTCTACGTATTGCTTCATACGCTTTTCGTTGGCTTCAATGCCTTTTAAGCAGTTGTCAGTGAACGAACGGAAGCCGTTGTTCATGATGCTGATGGATTGAAGCAAATTAAAGACAAGCACGGGCTCCATGACGTTCAACTCAAGCTGGCCGGCTTCTGAAGCAAGGCAGATTGTATTGTCGTTTCCAATAACCTGGAACGCAATTTGGTTGATCAGCTCCGCCATAACCGGATTGACTTTCCCCGGCATAATAGATGAACCCGGCTGACGTGCAGGCAGAGAAATTTCCGCAAGTCCGGCGCGCGGTCCCGACGCCATTAAGCGCAGGTCGTTTGCGATCTTCGACATGTTCATCATGCAGACTTTTAATGAAGCTGATACCTCTGTATAGGCATCTGTATTTTGTGTCGCATCAACAAGATGATCAGCGCCGACAAGAGGAAGCCCGCTAATATCAGCAAGGTGCTTTACTACCTGTTTGATATATTCAGGATCAGCGTTCAGCCCTGTACCAACAGCAGTTGCGCCCATGTTGACTTCATACAGGTGCTGGCGCGATTGCTTGATTCGTTTGATATCTCGCTCGAGAACACGGCTGTAAGCTTCGAATTCCTGGCCAAGACGGATCGGAACCGCATCTTGAAGGTGTGTCCGGCCCATTTTAATAACAGAGTCAAACTCCTGTGCTTTTTGCTTAAACACACTATGCATATCTTCCATTGTTTTCAGCAGTTTTTCCAAGAGCTTCAATGTGGAAATATGAATAGCAGTCGGGAACACATCGTTCGTAGACTGTGACATGTTCACATGTGTGTTTGGACTTAAATGGATATAATCTCCCTTTTTATGTCCCATGATTTCAAGCGCCCGGTTTCCGATAACCTCATTCGCGTTCATGTTCATAGAAGTTCCGGCACCGCCCTGAATCGGATCGACGATAAACTGATCGTGCCACTTGCCTTCCAGAATCTCGTCAGCGGCTTGTACGATAGCTTGGCCAATTCCTTCATACAGCCGTTTCACGTCCATGTTGGCAAGAGCCGCAGCTTTTTTCACAATCGCCAGTGCGTTAATCATTTCCTCATGGATTTTGTATCCTGTGATCGGGAAATTTTCAGAAGCACGGAGCGTCTGAATTCCGTAATAAACATCTGCCTCAATTTGTTTTTCCCCAAGGAAGTCTTTTTCCACGCGATATTCTTTTTGGCCGTTTAACATAATCTTTAACCTTCTTTCTCTTTGCTGGTTATCGTTTTTACATTTTACAGGACAACGTCATCAGCTATCGGCGTTTCCATAATTCTCTTGACGACAGGAAGATCCGAAGACTGACCTAGCGCCCACATCAATTTTGGCACAATTGCTTCTGTGTTCATATTTCTTGATCGGATAATTAAGTCTTGGTTGACTCTGCGGCCAACCTCGTAAATGCTCATGTCTTCGCCTTCTTCAAGACATTGAGTCGTAATGACGACGACAATGCCGCTTTCGATCAGCTCATTCACTTTTGACAAAATGTCCCTGCCTTCAAACGGCACCCCTCCGCTGCCATAACTCTCAATGACAATTCCTTTGTACATGCTTTTCAGGGCATCAAACATTTCGGGCTTTAAGCCTGGATGCAGCTTCAGCAGACATACATCTGTGCATAGTGAAGTGTCAACTGTGAAGGTGTCGTTCTCAGGTTCCGTTACTTGTTTGTTGTATTCGATCCCGTCTTCATTGATAAAAGCGATATATGGGTAATTGATGCTTTCAAATGCGTCGTAGCTTTTCGTTCTTAATTTGATCGCACGCGTTCCCTGAATGACTCTGCCGTCAAATACAACATAAACGCCGCCCACGCCTTCACAGGCAAATCGAATGGCATCAGTAATATTTTTTTTGGCATCGGTTTTTTGGAACGTGATCGGAATCTGCGAGCCGGTGATGACAATCGGCTTTTTGGCATGCTGCAGCATATACGATAGTGCGGCAGATGTATAGGCCATTGTATCTGTACCGTGAGTAATAACAAACCCGTCATAGGCATCATAATTTTCCTTAACGGCTTCCGCTATTTCCACCCAGTATTCAGGCTGCATATTGGTGCTGTCTATATTCATAAGCGACTGAGTTTCCATTGTGTAATCGTTATCAAGTTTTGATACGTAACTTAATAATTCATCAGCCTTGACTCCGGGAGCCAGCCCATTTTCCCCTTCAACTGAAGCAATCGTTCCCCCAGTTGTCAACATCAATAATTTTTTCATACCATGCACCTCTTCACTGTATCTAAAGATGGGTTGCGAGAAGGTATTCGCTTTTCGCATACTTTTAATGCAATTATAGACACGGAAAATAAAATACGCAAGACATTATTATTCAATTCGCGTACACTTCCTAATACCTATATGATATAATCAGCTCAAGGTGAAAAAGGAGCGGAAGTTCATGAATCTAGATCGTTTAACTGAATTGAGAAAAAAGAAAAATTGGTCGCTTCAATATACAGCTGACCTTCTCGGTATCGCAAAAAGCACATATGCCGGCTACGAGTCAGGCTACCGACGGCCTTCACTTGAAGCGCTTGCCATGCTGGCTGACCTCTTTGACACAACCTGCGATGAACTTTTAGGCCGCGAGAAACAAAAGCAGACTGCTCCTCAGGCCATAGAATTGGCCACGTGGAGCAGCCTTGACTTTACCATTTCTGTTGATGGCCAGCCGCTGAGTGAAGATGAAATCATCCAGCTGATTACCTTTATACGCACAAAAAGAAAAGTACAGGAGGAACTGAGTTAATCTTTAGCTCACGGTTTAATTTTACCGTAGGTTCCTCCTCCTCCGGCTTTCAATTCCAGTTTTCCGGATCTCGCTTTTACGATAAGCGCCGCGGTTTTCGGCGGGACAACGCGAGCCAAATCTTCTTCTGCAGCCTCATGAAGAACAGCCATTTCTGTTCCGAAGGCTTTTTTTAGTTTGTCCAGCGTTTTCGGGCCTACACCCGGAACAAATTGCAGCGGGATCTGATGTACATATCGCGGACGCGGGACGCGAACTTCAAGCTGATCACTCAATTCACGCAATCTTTCGCTGACTCCCTTGGTAAATCTGGCATTTCCGCAATTCACGCACGCTGTTTCCCCGCTTACAGCAGGCTCTCCGCACGCTTCGCAAGCAGTCTGATAATATTTCCCCAATAACGGGTCCAAGCCATAATTTGCGATAATTTTCCTGTCATCTTGTCCCTTTAATGCAAGAGCAAATTCAGTAAAATCAGCTGACTGCACATATAGTTCATTATATTCTCTGCCGATTTTCCCCAACGAATGCGCATCAGAATTTGTTAAAAAAGGATACGGATTCAATTCAGATACCTGTGATGCCATGTCTGTATCACAGCTTAATCCAAGCTCCACCGCGTCTATCATAGATGGATCCAAAACCTCAGTTAAGCTTGATTTAACCCCTTTTCCATATAAGCTTTTATGCGGCGTAAAGATATGGGCGGGGATAAACAAGCCGCCCATATCCTGCACTTTTTTTTGCAGGTTTAAGCCCGTTTCATAAATCCGCTGCGAGCTTAAATGAATATTTTTCAGCCGGGCTGACAGCCAGTTTGAAAACTGTTTCATATCAGCCAGCGTCGGCATAAATACGAGCACATGGATTGGTCCGCTACAGGCTTCATCATAAATCTCCAGCTCGCTCCCCAATAAAAGAGTCGTGCTGCGATAACGGATTCCTCCCCCGTCAAGCTCGCGATATTTTCCAGATGAAATGCCTTCCTCAAGCTCGAGAATGACTTCCGGAGAATGACAGTCGATAATGCCGAGGAGTTCAATTCCTTTATGTTCACTGGCTTCAACCAAAATTCTGTCCAGCGTTAATGTTTTGGCGCCTGTTATTTTGACAGCCCTTCCTGTAAAGGTCCGGCCGATATGAATGTGCAAATCCGCGTAAATCTTTTTCATTTTTGTGCTTGGAGCGCTTCTTTCAGTTGAAGATACTGAATCGCGTAGGCTGTTTTAGCATCATATACTTCACGCGATTCAACCAGCTTTAGCGCATCTTCAAGCGTCACCTCCATCACTTCAACAAACTCGTCCTCATCAAGCTCCCGTTTTTCTTCAAGCACAGAAAGCTCCTCAGCAAGAAAAACGTGAACGATCTCATCTGCAAATCCGGGTGATGTATAAAACGCAGTTATTTTTGTCAGTTTTTTTGCTGTATAACCGGTTTCCTCTTCAAGTTCCCGAAGTGCCGTATACTCCGGCTCCTCACCTTTTTCAAGCTTACCGGCCGGAATTTCAACGATCGTCCGCTCAAGCGGCTTACGGAATTGTTTGACCATGATGATTTTCCCTTCATCTGTGACGGCTAGTACCGCTACAGCTCCAGGGTGTTTCACAATTTCACGTTTACTCGTTTTGCCGTTTGGCAGCTCTACATCCTCGACAAATAGATCAATAACTTTACCTGAAAAGATCTGTTCTTTGGCAATTGTTTTTTCTTCTAATGATTTCATTTCTTCATCTCCCGTTCTGTCTCTATATGATGCCCCATACATTTTATCATACTAGAGAAAAGGAGGCCTTTTCGTGAAAGTGTACCGCATGCCAAAAGGTGTTGTCTTAGTCGGAAAAGCATGGGAAATTCGGACAAAGTTAAAAGAGTATGGACACACATTTCAATATGTAAAAGAATGGGTCTCAAAGCCGTAAAAGTTGAAACTTTGGCTCCTTTATATTACGGTCAATACAAAGCCTAAAAAAGGAGTGTGCACATGAGAAAGCGCAAACTGGGTACATCTGATTTAGACATTAGTGAAGTCGGACTCGGCTGTATGTCTCTTGGAACTGAAAAAAACAAAGCATTGTCCATTTTGGATGAAGCGATCGAGCTCGGCATCAACTATTTGGACACAGCGGATTTGTATGACCGGGGACGCAACGAAGAAATTGTCGGTGATGCGATCCAAAACAGACGTCAGGATATTATTCTGGCAACAAAAGCGGGAAACCGTTGGGATGACGGAAGCGAGGGCTGGTATTGGGACCCTTCAAAAGCTTACATAAAAGAGGCGGTAAAAAAGAGCCTTACACGTCTGAAAACAGATTATATCGACCTTTATCAGCTTCACGGCGGCACGATAGAGGACAACATTGATGAAACGATTGAAGCGTTTGAGGAATTAAAACAAGAAGGTGTCATCCGCTACTACGGCATTTCTTCCATCCGCCCGAATGTGATTAAAGAATATGTAAAAAAATCAAACATCGTCAGCATTATGATGCAATTCAGCCTGTTTGACAGACGCCCTGAGGAATGGCTCCCGCTTTTAGAGGAACATCAAATCAGCGTAGTCGCCAGAGGTCCTGTTGCCAAAGGGCTCTTAACTGAAAAACCGCTTGATCAAGCTTCAGACAGCATGAAACAAAACGGGTACTTGTCCTATTCATTCGAGGAACTGACAAATGCCCGCAAGGCAATGGAGGAAGTGGCTCCCGATCTTTCCATGACAGAAAAGTCGCTGCAGTATCTGCTAGCACAGCCGGCTGTCGCTTCAGTGATTACAGGCGCCAGTAAGATTGAGCAGTTACGGGAAAATATTCAGGCAGCAAATGTACGGCGTTTAACCGAAGAGGAAATCAAAGCGCTCCAATCTCATACGAAACAAGACATTTACAAAGCTCATCGCTCATAGCAGAAAAACCAGCACCTGTACGGGTGCTGGTTTATTTATATTGATGCCAATCCATTTGGCTTTCATTTAGGAGTTCTTCAAAACTCTTATTTTTTTCGTTCTCTTTTTTCTTTCTGATCTGTTCTGCTTTTTCTCTTTCCTGCCTCTTTTCATCCTCTTCCTTCAATTGGCTCTTCATCTCCATAAGCTTTGCTTTGATATCGGATTGAAGGCCGTCTTTTAGCTGGTGTTTGTCAGCGGATTTTTGTTTTTTCATTCAGACTTCCCCCATGTTTTGTTTGAAGACAGTTTATCACGGAGCATATACACTGAACAAGCAGACTCTCTTCTGATTACTTTCTCAGCGAAGCAGTGTTTAGGTATAATGATTTTAAACACGAATTACCTATATTTAGTTGAAAGGTGCTGTGACTTGTTGAAGAAAATCTTTTTGGCCATTGGCGCTCTCGTAACAGCTGTCATCGCAATCGGAATTGTTTTTTCGAATATGATTCTATTCATCAAGAGAAAAACGGATGAGGACATTATCAAAAGAGAGACAGACGACGGACATGATGTGTTTGAATCATTTGAACAAATGGAGAAAAACGCTTTTGTGATACCCTCCGCTTACGGGTACGACATAAAAGGATACCATGTCGCACCGCATGACACACCAAATACCATCATCATCTGCCACGGGGTGACGATGAATGTACTGAATTCTCTTAAGTATATGCATTTATTTCTTGGTCTCGGCTGGAATGTGCTCATTTATGACCATCGCCGGCATGGCCAAAGCGGCGGAAAGACGACCAGCTACGGGTTTTACGAAAAGGATGATCTCAATAAGGTTGTCAGCTGGCTCAAAAACAAAACAAATCATCGCGGATTGATCGGAATTCACGGTGAGTCGATGGGAGCTGTGACCGCCCTGCTTTATGCTGGTGCACACTGCAGCGATGGCGCTGATTTTTATATTGCCGATTGTCCGTTCGCATGTTTTGATGAACAGCTTGCCTACCGGCTTAGAGCGGAATACAGGCTCCCGTCTTGGCCCCTGCTTCCTATCGCCGACTTCTTTTTGAAGCTGAGAGGCGGCTATCGCGCACGTGAAGTATCTCCGCTTGCTGTCATTGATAAAATCGAAAAGCCGGTCCTCTTTATTCATAGTAAGGATGATGACTACATTCCTGTTTCTTCAACCGAGCGGCTTTATGAAAAGAAACGCGGGCCGAAAGCGCTGTACATTGCCGAGAACGGTGAACACGCCATGTCATATACCAAAAATCGGGATACGTACCGAAAAACAGTGCAGGAGTTTTTAGACAACATGAATGATTCAACAGAATAAAAAAGCGAAAGGCCTCTTCGGCTCTTTCGCTTTTTTATGTTACAGAACGTCGGTAATGCCATCCATATTTTCTCTGATCCATTCAATCGCAAGATCTATCGTTGTAAACTCCTGCGTCTCGAAGGTCATTTCATCCTGCAATAGCCAGACATCTTTCTTGATGGACTCTGCTCCTCCAATTGACCAGTGAAGCAAGGTATAGGGATGGTTTTGATTCAGGAAGGATACCCACGTTTTATTTTGTGCTGTGTTCTTCATTGCCTTCAGCTTTTGTTCCACGTTTCGCGTCTCCTACTTTACTAATATGCTCATTCTGGGGCTGAGCATTTCAGCCGGGCTTTTCAGTGCCAATGTTTTGGCTTTTTCATTGTAATCGATCGTCATTTGATCGTCAAAAAACACTTTTTGCGACGATTGGATATACAGCGGAATGCCGTTCGTTTCCAGCTGCTCGCACTGTCCCGTTAATTCTTCTGCCAGCCAGATTGTCGGGACACCGCTTACCGCGCAGCCGCATCCTTCTGCATCGTAACGAAGCTGGGCTTTTTTCCCCGGGTTGGCGTCAAACGCCTGCTGCAGTGCCTGTTTTGCTGCATCTGTCACATGTATGTTCATAAGGTGAAACCCCCGTTTTCATCATTTTTGCTATTGTAGCATACAACACTGCCATTCGCATTGTTTCTGCCTTTTTTCCACCGCTTCGCATTTTCTTCTGCAGTCTTGATCCACTCATCTTTCCCTTGTATGTACTGATTGATGCTGTCAGGATGCTGGGCCGCCAGCCGTTTTTTGAGAACGGCGTATTCTTTCGCTATGTTTGGATGAGCTCTGAGATAATCTCTGAATAACAGATGCCTTTCAATAGCAGGGTTTCCCTGTTCGTACATATGGACATGATGAGTGCGTTTATTTCCGCCCTTTTGGAAATAACGCCTGCCCGCTATGCCGTTCTCACCTTTTGGTGTATAGCCGTTAGCCTTCATTTGTTCATCAAATTGGCTCACGGCTTCAATGCTTCTGACTTCAATTAACATATCAATGATTGGCTTCGCTGCCATATTCGGTATCGATGTGCTTCCGATGTGATGAACAGCGATAATCTCCGGCCCGAACACAAGTTTCAGCCGTTCTTTTTCTTCATCGAAACATTCTGCCCATTTTTCGTTGTAGAGAATGACCTCAACTTTTCTTTTCGGATACAAATGAAAGACCGACAGCAATAGACCCTGCGCTGCTTTGACGGTTTCTGCCTTTTGGAATCCAGCCTGTGTATAGAGTGACACGGCCGGGGTATTGTTCTCAGCTGTGACTACTTCGATTTTCTCAGCGTCTTCATTATGATCAATGACAAATTGCAGAAGTGCTCGTCCAATTCCTTTTCTGAAACCGTCAGGATGCACAACAAGCCTGCAAATGGTGAGATGATGCATATTTTTCTCATATGAAATGACACCGATCAGCTTGCCGTTTTTCCGATATCCCGCAAACCGTTCATGGGATGCTTGAATATCCTTCACCTTCTCTTGTAAAGCGGGAATACCGTCAAAACCGATAATCTCTGTTTCCTTTATGTAGGCGGGGATCTGTACGGCTAAAATCTCACGCGCTATCGTGTCTTCCTTATGCTGGAGAAATTCAATCATTCGTGTTCCTCCTGAAACAGCCGCTGTCTGTCGACTTTTGCGACGCGGACTGCATACGACTCGTACCAAACGCTTTTTCCTTTTTCTTTTGCTGCTTGATGTTCAGTGTGATGCCTCCAATGGTTAATTGCGTCCATACTGTCCCAATAGGAAACTGTGATGCCCCTTCCATCCGCTTCACGTACGCTTTCCACGCCTAAAAATCCAGGCTGATCCGCCGCAAGCGATACCATCCGCTCCGCTGTTTCTCCATATCCTGTGTCATTTTCGCTTTTGACAGAAGAAAAAATGACTGCATAGTAAGGAGGCTCAGGTGTTTTTGATAAAAAATCCATCATATTTCCCCCTCATATGTTTTTGACAAACAGTACCCTGTCTTGGCCCGGGCCATCATAGTTTGCAAACACTGAGATGCCATTTACCGTTTTGGTGCCCTTTTCAATATCAAACCCCAATTTTGTGTGATATGCGATTGATACCTTATTCACAGGTGAAGTGACACACTTTACCCGGGTGCAGCCTCTTTGTTTTACTGTTTCGATAAATACATCATACAATTGTTTCCCAATTTGCATTTTTCTGAAATCTGGATGCACACCGGAAAAATGAATGTACGCCGTTTCAGGATCCGATTGCGATTGAAATCCGATTAAAAATCCCGTCATGCTGTTATGTTCGGATGTAATAAAGCTTGTGTCCTGAAAATGCTCAAAAAATAGTCTCGGCAATTTTTCTTTCAGCTGTCTGCCGCCCCACCATTCATTCAGTACAGACGTTACCATTTCATAATCTGAAGACGTGATTGTTCGAATATCCATTACGATTTGATCTCCCTCCGTCTGGCAAAACGAATGTCAGCTCTTTTTCTCACAATATAAAAATTATATTTTGCCTGGCTGGAATTGTAAATGCCTTCTTTCCTTTATCATACGTTTCCAGACTGCCGAGGGAACAATGTTTGATCATTTTACGCCTATTTCTCCCCCAAGCAGGAGGAGAGACTTTACAGCACAATATCAAGCACTTGATCAAGTCTCAGCTTATAAAGCTGATCCTCGTCTCCTTTTATCCATACTGCTTTTTCAAACTCTTCATACCGGCAGATCTTCCCGGTGCAGCGGACAATCTCACCGTCCTGAAAGCAGCTGACAGTGATATCCTGAGCGAACTCCATCGCGGCGCAAAGCGTTTGATTCATCTCTTCCAGCTTATCGGGGTCAAGGATCGGCTTTTGCAGCTTCTGTTTAAGCCGCTTTCTCTCCAGCAGGCTTTGCTTATGTTCCGGCAGAAACATCCTGCTCCCTTCCCACAGCAGGTTGCCCCTTTTTAAATGATCGTTCATTTATAATGCCCCCCTATTTTAGCCGCACGTTCAAATGCCTGGCCTGCCGCTGTCAGTGACGCCGCCCTGATGAGTGCTGTGTCGCCGAATCGATTTTTAATGCCGTCCATCACATAGCCTAGGCTCATTTTCTTTGCATAATCCTGAAATAAATTGAGCTGCCATATGTCATCAGATGAGAGCTGAGACAGATTGACACCGAGACGGCGGACAGGTTTCCCGTCCCAAAATGTAAGAAACAGCCGGCGTACAGCCTCATATACATCCTGCGTAGAATTAGTCGGCTCTGCCAGCTTCACTTGCCGGTTGAAGCCCGTCGGCCAATCAAAATCAGCACCCCGGCAGCTCACTGACACCGTCTGCCCCATGACTCCGGCGTTTCGGCTTCGCCTGCACACTTCTTCACTCAACTCAAGCAATACGACCTTGATTTCTTTGTCAAAGTGTTCGTAGTCTCTCGGGAGAGTCATTCCATGGCCTATCGCCTTTTGCCCGTCCAGAGACGAAGTTGACACAGGGGAATAGTCGATTCCGTTTGCCGTCATCCACAGCACGTGGCCGTTAATGCCCCATTTCTTTTTTAAAAGATCGAGCGGAAAAGCCGCGAGCCCGCCGATCGTGCTGATGCCCATTCGATTTAAATGATGCTTCATGCTGCTCCCGACGCCAAACATGCTGCCCACCGGGAGCGGCCACATTTCGGTTTTCATATTTTCTTTCGTTAAGGTAAAAATGCCGTTCCTATTCTTTTTGGCAAAATTGTCACACGCAATTTTGGCCAGCGCTTTGTTAGGGCCGATTCCCACCCGTGCATAAACGCCGATCTCCCGCATGATTCTGCCCTGAATGCTTTTCGCGATCTCCATCGGCGTCCCAAACAGCTTCTGGCTGCCTGTAATATCCATGAACTGTTCATCGATAGAATACGGCTCCACAAGGTCTGTATACTCCTCTAGAATGGCCGTAATTTGCAGTGATACATCAATATACCGTTGCATACGCGGCCGGAGCACAACAGCCTCAGGACACTTTTCCTGCGCCTCCCACAGCCGTGAAGAATTCACCACACCCTTTTGTTTCGCCAGCGGGCAGGCAGCCAATACGACTCCGCCCCTTTTTTCAGGGTCACCCGAAACAATGACGGGCTTATTTTTCAAATATGGATTTTCCGCTTTCTCTACAGATGCATAAAACGATTGCATGTCAACGAGAAAAATCACTTTTTCTTTCATCATACACACCTCTAAAAAGAACTTATGTTCGTTTTTCATTATATGCGAAAGTATGTTCGTTTTATACTGGTAAATGATTCTTGTCTGACAGAAAATATGATCCAAGGGTTTGAGAGAAGAAAAACATTTAGTAGAATAAAAGCGAAACATAAGGATAGGAGAGTCATGATGGAGAAATTTGTCGAAAAAATGCTGGGACAGGCATTGCGTCAATACGGCAGAAACGTTGCTATAGATCCGTTAAGCCCGCATGAAAAAAAAAGCCTGAAAGCGGCTCTACAAGAGAGACGGAATGAAGAACCGGATGAGGATTTGCATGCGCATATAGAAGATATCATTTATGACTATGTCACAAACCAAGGCCTGTTCTCTTAAACGCATGACTGTCAGTTCTTTCAGCCGCTGATGCGGCTTCCCTTTGAAAACACCGCCTGAAACAAATAAACAGTCTCATGCTTACAGAAAAAAGCAGAGTTTTCTCACGCTCCATAGATTCATATGGCCTGGCATAAAATTTCCCTCAATGCTCGCGCAAAACGGAATAAGCTGTCCATGATCACGCGTATACACTTTTTTGAAGAGATGTGCTCTCTTGTTCTGTCATGCGGTCCATCGGTTTTCAGCTTACATCTTGATCTCATAGCCGGTTTCACTGCCGATATGATCTACGTCCTGGCGGCTTAAACTAACACACTCTCACTGACCAATCGCTTTGCTTTTCATCGGACATCCCGTCATTTTCCTTCTCCAATTTCAAGATGTAAACTCCGTCAGCCACACGCATCCTCAACGCATAGTATATTGCCATCCATACAATCAGGCATACTACATGTCAAAAACGAAATATTTTGAATGATCTATTGGAGAAGGAAATTTTTTCATATATGATAGAGAAAGATCTTACATACAGGAGAGACTATAATTCATGAAGAAATGGAAAGATATCCACCCGATCAGCTGGACAATTATAATCGGAACCATTTTCGGCAGAATGGCAACATCGATGAGCATTCCTTTTTTAGCGATTTATTTGACAGCCGTCCAAGGCGCATCAGCTTCCTATGCAGGACTGGTCATTGCCGCGAGCTCATCAGTCGGCATCCTCGCAAGCTTTTACGGCGGATATATCTCAGATAAATTCGGCAGAAAAAACATGATGCTTGTATCGATTTTCGGATGGATGCTGGTATTTGCAGGCTTTGCGGCGGCATCTCATCTCTGGGTGTTTTTTGTAGTCAACGCATTAAACGGTCTTTGCAAATCACTGTTTGAGCCCGCTTCAAAGGCCTTGCTGTCTGATATGACAGAAGAAAAAACGAGACTGCTAGTTTTTAATTTACGCTATGCAGCTATTAATATCGGCGTTGTCTTCGGACCTGTGCTTGGCCTATATTTCGGCTCATCGCAATCGACTACGCCCTTTTTGGTGCCTGCAGTCATTTACGGACTATACGGAATTGTGCTTGCCCTCCAGTTTAAAAAACATCCATCCTTATCAGCACCAGCCCAATCCCGAAATATGAGCGTGCGGGAAGCGTTTATGGTCACGCAAAAGGATTATCTTTTTACCATTGCTTTGGTCGGCATTACGCTATGCACCTTCGGCTACTCACAATTGAGTTCCACATTCCCTCAGTATATGGCGCAGAGCCCCTTGATCGGCAATGGAACGAAGCTGTATGGGCTGATGCTGACATTAAACGCAATCGTTGTGTTGGCGACGCAATTTCCCATTGTCCATTTTGCAAAACGGTTTTCGCCGCTTTGTTCTCTTATGCTCGGTAATGTGATGGTTAGTATCAGCATGGCCATTTTCACCGTATCGCACGGTGTTCCATCAATTGTGATGATTGTCATCACATTTACAATCGGCGAAGTTCTTTTGTTCTCTATGATGGATTTGTATGTAGACCAGATTGCAAAACCAGGATTAAAAGGCACTTATTTCGGGGCAATCGGTTTTTCACAGCTCGGAAACGTCATCGGCCCTTGGGTCGGGGGGATATGTATAGACCTGTTTGGCGCTGGCCGGCCGATTTATATTTTTTCTGTCCTGAGCGGCATTACCCTGCTCGGCCTGCCATTTTTAGCGTTCGCCTATCGGCAAATGAAAACAGAGACCACAAAACACCGTTCCCGTCTGGAAAAGCCGCTTTAAATAAAAACGGAAGAGAATGAATCTCTCCCGCAAACATGAGGTGAAGAACATGAATATAGGTGATGTGATGTTTCAGCTGTTTGTATTTATTATATTTGCCGCTGTCATCTTTGCGGCTGTTACAGGCTTCAAGTATGCGAAAAACCGAAAGGCGCAGCTGGATCGCATTGAGAAAAAGCTGAACAGCCTGTCCGAAGATCACGATTAACAGCTTGGGGCAACGAGCTCTACCTTAATCCGGTCTGGATCCTCACAAAAGACTGCATAATGCCCGTCTCCTCCGGCAAAAGGATGCCTGTCTCGGTACAACACACGATAACCTTTTGCCGTCAATTTTTCAGTCATCTGATCGACTTGAAGCTTGGATTCAGCATGAAATGCGAGATGGTTCAGACCGACTCGGCATCTATGGTATTTCGGCTCTAGAAATGGCTCTTTCGCCTGCACAATCACTAGGTAAAAACGATCTTTCTTCCAGCTGATGCCTGAGCTCCATTTTTGATACTCTTTATAGCCAAGTTCTTTTAAGAACCAGCCCCAAAACCGCCTAGACGCCTCCAAATCAGAGACATACAGTTCAATATGATGCACAATTTCATACCCTCCTTACCAGCACTTCCTCGACCTTATGCCCGTCTCCCTTACGCAAAATGAGATCTGACCTGAATTTAGTCGGCAAAATATTTTCATATAAATTCGGCCGGTTGACACTCTCCCAAATCGAGGCTGCCATCTCGTCAGCCTCCTGATCGGACAAGTCTTTAAATTTATGAAAATATGAATCAGGATTTTGAAAAGCAGTTTCCCGAAGCAGGCGAAAACGCTCTAAATACCAAGTGAAAATCCGGCTTTCCTCCGCATCCACATAAATCGAAAAATCAAAGAAATCGGAAACAAAAATACGCGGGTTTTCCCGGTCATCCTCCAAGGTGGGCGACTGAAGAACATTAATGCCTTCAATAATCACAATATCCGCCTGTTCTACAACCTCGAACACACCTTCCTCGCGGTCATAGGTTAGATGGGAATACACCGGGGCCTTTACGCTGTCCTTTCCTGATTTTAAGTCATTCAAAAATTCGAGCAGCGCCTTTACATCATAGCTTTCAGGAAACCCTTTTCTAGACATCATATTTTTCTTTTTCAGCTCGGCAGTAGGAAATAAAAAACCATCTGTCGTGATAAGGCTCACTTTTGGACGGTCAGGCAAACGCGAAAGCAGCTTCTGCAAGATCCGCGCCGTCGTGCTTTTTCCGACTGCGACACTGCCGGCAATGCCGATAATAAACGGAATTTTGGCTGAATGTGGGTGCTTCAGAAAAACATTGACATGCTTATTGCGTTCAGCCGCAGACTTGACATGCAAATGAAGCAAGCGAACAAGCGGAATATAGATCGTTTCCACTTCTTCAACAGATAGATAATCATTCAATCCTTCCACAGCTTTTGCCTCTTCTTCAGATACAGCAATCGACAAATGCCCCCCAAAACCAGACCAAGACTCCCGATTGTGCTGTGTATATAAAGTATGTAAGTTAAGTTCTTTATTTTTCACTGTTTACACCTGACTCTCTGTAGGTTAAAACCCTTACAAAGATTGTAACGGAAAACCTTTTCACTGTCTGCTTATTTTTCATTTCGTTTTTTTAGCAAATCAGCACCGATTCGGTTATACGCAGCCATTTCTTCTTTTGGAACCATGCTTCCTCCCGTTCCCCAGACGACATGTACGGCATGTTCCATCTTATATTTCTGACCATAGCGCCTTCCCTCTTCTGTCGAAAAAAGCTGAACCGGCCCGAACATGCCGGCAAGAGCAGAGGGCTCTAAATATTTATCTTCAGATACAGCCAGCATATGAAGCAAAGTATAAAGCGTATTGTCCTCTACCGTATAACAGCCGCTCAGAAGCGGTTCAATCAGCTTGCCGACAAATCCTGACGGCCTCCCTACGGCAAGTCCGTCAGCAGCCGTCTGATTATCCAGGCCGATATCCTGGACGGAGACCTTCTCGTGAAGTCCTGAATAAAGCCCTAACAACATACAAGGTGAATGAGTTGGTTCTGCGAAAAACACATGAACATCATCTCCGTATAAAAGCTTCAGCCCAAATGCTACACCGCCCGGTCCTCCGCCGACTCCGCACGGCAGATACACAAACAAGGGCGTCTCAAGACTTGGCTTTATATTCATACAGTCAAGCTGTGTTTTTAATCGGCTTGCAGCCACAGCATATCCTAAGAACAGCTGACGAGAATGTTCATCATCAATAAAATAACAGAATGGATCTTGTTCCGCCTGCCGTCTCCCTTCGTTCACCGCTTCGCTGTAATCTGTTTCGTACTCCATAACAGTGACTCCCTTTTGGCGGAGGAGATCCTTTTTCCACTGCTTAGCATCGGCGGACATATGCACTGTCACGCGAAACCCGAGTGCCGCGCCGATGATGCCGATGCTTAAACCTAGATTTCCTGTCGAACCGACAGCAATCGAATAGCGGGAGAAAAACCCGGTAAACCGCTCTTCCTGTAAGATGCGGTAATCATCGGTTTCCCGAAGCATTCCTTCTTGAAGCGCGAGATTTTCAGCATGCTTTAACACTTCATAAATCCCGCCCCTCGCTTTAATCGATCCTGAAATCGGAAGCTCATGGTCACACTTTAAAAGCCATCTTCCCGGAAATGGCTGCTGATATGCCGCTTCCAGCTTTTCCTTCATATGCTGCACCTCAAAAAGCGGAGACTCGATGATTCCTTTAGCGCCTTTCGTCTCAGGAAACACCTCGGCAATGTAAGGTGCAAACCGCCGCATTCTTTTTTCCGCTTCCGCTATCTCGGTTGCCCACTCATCTGCACGGGGTAATGGCCCCTCTTTCTTGCCTGAATTTTCCCAGAATACAGGCTCTGCATCAATCAGTTTCTGAATAAACAGATCTTTAAGCAGAGCATGAAGGACTTCTGAATGAACTGACATTCAACAATCTCTCCCTTCCACTATCAAAAACTGCCTCGTTCGAATCAAGCCATTCCATAACAGGCAGTTCCATATTATTTTTTCATGAGCGCGCGTCCTGCCAGCTTTTCTACAAAAGCTGGAAACAGCTGATACAGCTTAGTGCCGGCATTCATTAAACGCGGAAGATTGATCTCCCGCTTTTTCGTAAAAATTGCAGCTGTAATTTGAGCAGCCACGTCATCAGGATCAAGCATCCAGCGGCCGACATTTTTGGCGTAGTCCCCGCCTTTATCAGCAATGGAAAAAAAGTCCGTCTGAATCGGTCCCGGGTTGACTGTCGTCACATAAATGCCGGTTCCCGAAAGCTCCATCCGCAAAGCGTTTGAGTAACCTAACACGGCATGTTTGGTCGCGGAATACAGGCTCGACTTCGGTGTTGCGATTTTCCCCGCTTGAGAGGCGATATTGATGATATGGCCCTTTTTTTGCTCAAGCATTTGCGGAAGCACCGCTTTTGTACAGGCGATCAGGCCGAAGACATTCACATCAAACATCGCTTTCATGTCATCCAATGTAGAGTCTAAAACCGTTTCAAATATACCGAAACCTGCATTGTTAATCAGTACATCAACCGAGCCGATCTGATCGCGGACCCGGGCGATATCCTCTAGGCGGCCCACATCCAGAGGAAAAATCTCACACTGTCCGCTCCATTCCTCGGTTATTTTCCTTTTGATTTCTATCAAACGATCCTCGCGTCTAGCCGACAGCAGGACATGGGCTCCTTCAGCCGCGCATAAGTATGCGATTCTTTCACCAAGCCCTCCTGAAGCGCCGGTTATCCAAATCCTTTTTCCCGCTATATGTTTCACCCATTTCACCTCTTCATTGTTTTAAAGTATGCGGTATTTCCTTCCCAATATGACGTGATGGCTTCTTCAGCCTCCAACACATCAAGGTGACCTGCCGTTTCTGACATCGTTAAAAACAATTCTTTTTCATATACAGCAGGAAAAAGCTGCTGACAGACCTGAAAAGCGGTCATCGGCTTTTCATCCAGCATGCGACGCACATCCTCCGTCCTGTTCCTCTGCTTGTCAAAACGCTTCTCAATCAGCGCTTGTACACTGGTGATAGGCTCGCCGTGACCAGGAAATACGATTGTTGGATCAAGTTGAGACAGCCTTCGCAATGACCGCTGATAATCCACTAAAGGCTTTGACCTGACGTCTCCCGCTTTCGGCGCTTCCAAAATCGGATTAGACGAGCTGTTTGCCAGCAGTAGATCGCCGCCAAGCATCCTTCCGCTTTTTTCATGGAACAGAACGATATGCGATTCAGCATGTCCAGGCATCTCCAACACAGACCAGCCCTCAAGCCCATCTATGCCCATACCTTCTCTGATTGATTTTGTCAGAGATCTCGTACAGGAAAATGCGTACGCTGATCGAATCAGCTTTTCCGCCTTCCCCGTATCAAATGGAACGCCTAATTCAGGCAGCAGCTTTTGAAAAAAACGTTTTTGCCAATCTATAAAGGCTTGATTTCGGCTGATATAAGGTTCGTTGAATGTATGCCCAATCACTTCGATTTCATCTGAAAAGACATCAAGCAAGCCTGCATGATCAGCATGATGGTGAGTCAGTACAACCTGCTCGATATCTGACATTTTCACATTTACAGCGGCAAGCTGCTCTTGTAGGGCTCTGGCAGCCTCTTTTGTATTCGGCCCGGCATCGATAAGTGTCAGTGCATCACCTTTTACGAGGTAAACGATAACATCGCCGACAGCAAACGGCGTCGGGACGCGGATCGCAATTACATCTTCAGTTGTCATCCTTTCGCTCCTTGTCTTCATTCATTATTCATATTTTAGCTTTTTCTCGGTCTTGTGTCATTATTGCAGAATGAGAACAAACCTTTTTGAAAAAGCTATTGACATTAGCTTATCCGCCATTGCATAATGAACAACAAACTAAAACGAGAACCATTGGAACGCTATGACGAGGAATAGTATACAAGGCAATGGCCTAAGAGAGCGATACCCCCGGCTGAAAGGTGTTGCGGCCCGCTTGTTTGTAGAACCTGCCCTCAAGTCGCGGTTAGGAAAACCTAAACGTTTCCCGCGTTACGGGATTTGAGCTGAGCACAATTTGTGCTAATGAGGGTGGTACCGCGAACCTTTTCGTCCTTTACGTGATGAAAAGGTTTTTTGTTGTTCTGATAGAAGGAGGATATCAATGAAAAAGATAGGATTTGTCGGCGCCGGGTCAATGGCAGAAGCAATGATCAACGGCATTTTGCAAAGCGGCATCACAAAACCAGAACATATCTATATTACAAATCGCTCAAATGACGAGCGTCTGATTGAATTAAAGGAAACGTACGGCGTGCGTCCATGCAGAGATAAAAATGAGTTTTTCACTCACACCGATATCATTATCCTCGCTTTCAAACCGAAAGACGCGGCGGAAAGCATCGACAGCATCCGGCCGTATATCAAGGACCAGCTTGTAATTTCAGTACTTGCAGGCCTTACCATCGAAACCATTCAGCATTATTTTGGCAGAAAGCTCCCGGTCATTCGCGTCATGCCGAATACATCAGCAGCAATCAGAAAATCAGCAACCGGATTTTCCGTAAGCGCTGAAGCAAGCCAGAATGATATTAGTGCCGCAAAAGCTCTATTGGAAACAATCGGTGATGCAACACTGGTTGAGGAGCGACATCTTGACGCTGTCACTGCAATCGCAGGCAGCGGCCCGGCCTATGTGTATCGTTATATTGAGGCGATGGAAAAAGCGGCACAAAAAGTAGGATTAGATAAAGAAACGGCAAAAGCACTCATTTTGCAGACAATGGCAGGGGCAACAGATATGCTCCTTCAAAGCGGCAAACAGCCGGAAAAGCTGCGTAAAGAAATCACCAGTCCTGGGGGCACTACAGAGGCAGGTCTTCGCGCTTTACAGGACGCCCGCTTTGAAGAAGCAATTATTCACTGTATTGAAGAAACAGCTAAACGGAGCGCAGAAATTAAAGAACAGTTTGCCGGTGCCGCCTTAGAGAGACATTCTTAGATGTAAGACAAAAGCAGAAGGCACAGTGCCTTCTGTTTTTTATTTTTCCCGCAGCAGCTGGCCGGCAGATTCTGATTGCTTTAATAGCACGGAGATCGTAAATGAAAGCAAATCGGGAAGCACTTCAAAGGAATAAGGCATATACAATCTTTCCGTCCATTTATGCGGGTCTTTACCAGCCGGACCGACATTTAAAACCGGGACATATAAAGCCTGATTTTTACCGCTTGGCAATGAATATCCTCTGTTAAAGAGCGGCATATTGCTTGTGTATGCATCAACCTCCTGCTTTTCCAGCTGAAGATAACTCAAGTCCGAAAGTCCGGGGAAGTACTGAACCTCCCGTAATGCAATGCCGTATCGCTCAGCCGCATAATGCTTTAACTGATCTGCTGTATTTCTGATCAATTGATCATCCTTTGAAGAAACAGCTGGATAAAGCGGCGGACTATAAAATAGAACGATGAGCGGCGCATCCTCCTTACAAAGCGAAGCAAGCTCAGAAACAATTTTCGTCGAAAAATCCCTGTCTCCAAGCTCCCCCCTGTTAGCAAAGGCATAATTTAGAGCCCGCTCTGTTTCCGAGATCCCCGCACGCTTTTTTGCACGCGAGACCAGCTCATCAAATGTCAAAACAGTGACGTCCCGTTCAATGGGCTGAAATGGCTCAAATTGTTGAAAATCCTGTGTTTTCTTTCGAACGTTCGACATGATTTCCTCTGCCGCCTGTTCTGCTGTTTTCAGCAGCATCTGATGCAGCTCACTAGCTGAGCGTTTCATTGACAGCACATTAAATAATGTGACAGCTGTATGCGGTGTCTGGACTGAATATGCCTCTTTCAAGTCCTTTTGCATTAAGTTTACCGGCGGCGGAGTGACCTCGCAATCAACCTTTTCGCAATAATCAGCATTCAGTTCAAGCAAACGGTTAATCTCAGATACCATTAAATTCGCGTTTAGGCCTGAAAACGGCTCTCCAACATGTGTCTCAATCCCCTTGCAGAAAAAACCCGCAAGCACCTTGCCAATGCTTCCTGTATAAAAATATTGCTGCTGATCGCCGGGAAATTTTTCAAACATCGGTTCGGCATTCAGGCAAGCGGTTAATGTGATATCATGCTTTTTCTCCATTTCCTTCAATGCAGGAACCGCTTCAATCATGCCTCTTGAATTCACTTCCTCGTCCGGAACCGTTATCAACAGCAGATTGCCCTCAAAATGCCCGTTCATTGCCCTCTCCAGCATCGACAGTTGAACACAAAGCCCTGCTTTCATATCCATCGTCCCTCTTCCGAACAGCCAGTCTCCGCTTTCGGCATCTCTTCTCACACGTTCCGGGAGCAGCTCTTTTTTCTCTAAAAAGGAGCTCAAAAGCTCAGCAGGCTTGCAAGCCATATGTTTAAATTCGCCGTAATCTTCTATGTCAACGACATCAAAATGACTCAGCAGAAGCACTGTCTTTTTGACATTCTTCTTTTTGACTAGAGCCGTAAGAAAAGATCTGCCATCGTCCATCGGATGAAGTGTTACATCATCAGGGTGCTTTTGAAAATAGGGCTTGTCCTTCAAAATAAAATAAAGATACTCTGCAAGTGCTGCCTCGCCCTTCGAACCGGTGATGCTTTCGTATTGTACAAGAGAAGTTAAAAGTGCCAGCAATTCGTCCTTCGTCTGCCAATTCATTGATTCCGCCCCTCCTATGAATAAAAATGCTTCAATACTGAAAAATAAACTGATTTCTCGTCTATTATACAGAAATGTTTGACAAAACCGGTTCTTTTGAGCAGTTTATATGACGGGAATGAAACGACTTGATATAATCAATCTCTAAAAACCTTACGGGAGGCGAAAGAAATGGCCAGAAAATTATTTACACCTATTACAATTAAAGATATGACGTTAAAAAACCGCATTGTCATGTCGCCAATGTGCATGTATTCTTCTCATGAAAAGGACGGAAAATTAACACCGTTCCACATGGCACATTACATATCGCGCGCAATCGGCCAGGTCGGACTGATTATTGTAGAGGCGTCAGCGGTTAACCCTCAAGGACGAATCACTGACCAAGACTTAGGCATTTGGAGCGACGAGCATATTGAAGGCTTTGCCAAACTGACTGAGCAGGTCAAAGAACAAGGTTCAAAAATCGGCATTCAGCTTGCCCATGCCGGACGTAAAGCTGAGCTTGAAGGAGATATCTTCGCTCCATCGGCGATTGCGTTTGACGAACAATCAGCAACACCTGTAGAAATGTCAGCAGAAAAAGTAAAAGAAACAGTTCAGGAGTTCAAGCAAGCGGCTGCCCGCGCAAAAGAAGCCGGCTTTGATGTGATTGAAATTCATGCGGCGCACGGATATTTAATTCATGAATTTTTGTCTCCGCTTTCCAACCATCGCACAGATGAATACGGCGGCTCACCTGAAAACCGCTTTCGTTTCTTGAGAGAGATCATTGATGAAGTCAAACAAGTATGGGACGGTCCTTTATTTGTCCGTGTATCTGCTTCTGACTACACTGATAAAGGCTTAGACATTGCCGATCACATCGGTTTTGCAAAATGGATGAAGGAGCAGGGGGTTGACTTAATTGACTGCAGCTCAGGCGCCCTTGTTCACGCAGACATTAACGTATTCCCTGGCTATCAGGTCAGCTTCGCTGAGAAAATCCGTGAACAGGCGGACATGGCTACTGGTGCCGTCGGCATGATTACAGACGGTTCAATGGCTGAAGAAATTCTGCAAAACGGACGTGCCGACCTCATCTTTATCGGCAGAGAGCTTTTGCGAGATCCATTCTTTGCAAGAACTGCTGCGAAACAGCTCAATACAGAGATTCCGGCCCCTGTCCAATACGAAAGAGGCTGGTAATGCCCATAAGAGATATCCTGTAGAGGATATCTCTCAGCTTGTAGAGAAAACGATGTTTTTTCTACAAGCTTTTTTGTTTTGTAATGTTTCTTTAGATTTTCAGCTGATTTCAAAAACAGAAAAGAGCTCCCACATACCTAGCTCTGCTTGGCTAGGTATGTGGCAATCTTCTTCATGTTCTGGCATGCGGCTGTGAGGAGAACTTGTTCGCTCACATTCCGTTTTCCCCTCAACCTGCAATAGCGAAGCCCGTGCAGTTGTTTTGAATCTGCAAAGCTTCGCTCTATTTTTTCTTTTCTTTTTTTGTAGAGTTTTTTTCCTGAAACAGACAAGCGATTTTGCCTGATCTTTTCTTTGTGGTCTTCCCATACATGCCGGGTGATGACTTTCTGATGTTTTTTTGATTTTGTGCAGTTTTCAAGAAAAGGGCATGAGGAACATGTTTCAGGATTTGATTTATATGACCTGTAGCCTTTTCGGTTAGTTGTTGAGTATGTGAGTGTTTGCTGGTTCGGGCAAATGTACCTGTCTTTTTCAATGTCGTAATGAAATTTCCATTTTGGAAACAAGCCTCTAGTAGGGTGATATCTTCTGTAGGCAATGACGCCAAAAATATGACGGTCAGATAATCCTTTACAGATGGGAGTTGTTAAATATCCGGAATCAAGGGCGACAGCTTCTACTTGAAAACCAAATCGTGCGATTTGGTGATCTAATCGATCAAGATAAGGCACAGAATCATGGACATTTCCAGGTGTGACATAGGCATCGGTGATAATGTTGTATTTCATATCTGTTGTGCGGTGATCTAAATAGAAAAAACCTTCTGGTTTGTTTTCGCGATACAGATATCCACTTTCGGGATCAGTTGTACTGTGGCGGATCTCTTTTTCAGCTTTCACCTCCTCTTTGACTATTAGTGGCTTTTTTCCGTGTTCCTCTCGATCTTCTTTGATGGCTTCATTTAAATCTTTGATATAGTTTTGTGTATCCTGTTCAATCGTTTTTCTTGTGTATTTATGCTTGTTGGCATTGGCTTTAAGGTGAGTGGAATCGGTGAATAGGACACGTCCGCCCACCATGTCATGATTGATGGCCTGAAGAACGATCTCATCAAAAATATATTGGAAGATGGTTGTATCTTTAAAACGTGTGCGTCTGTTCCAGCTGATGGTGGAGTGGTGCGGAACTGGATCGTTTATGTTCAATCCCAGAAACCATCTGTACGCCATATTGTAGTAAATTTCTTTTTCGAGCTGTCTTTCTGAACGGATACCATAGAGGTATCCGATAAACATCATTTTGAATAAAATCAGCGGATCAAGTGAGGGGCGGCCTTTGTTTTCACTGTAATAAGGTTTAACCTTTTCAATGATAAAAGAGAAGTCTATGTATTTATTTTTCGAAGCAGATGATCTTCTTCGACAAGTTGGTCGAGAAGAACAAATTCGGCTGCGTTTTGAGAAGAATTTCTTGTATGGAACATGAGAAAGACACCGTCCTTTTGAAGTCTTTCTTTTATTTTATTACAGAAGAATGGATATTTTAAGGAAAAGTAAAGGCTGCCGAGATTTTCTCGACAGCCTGGAGGATATCTCTTTTTTTATTTTTAGAGAAACGATCGGCTAAGGTTCTCCGTCTCCCTAGTAGAACCAATTAGAGGAGATGACTCCAATGAAATCAGCTTGGATGGAAAAGACATATACAATTGACGGATGTGCGTTTCATACACAGCACCGGAAAGGATCAAGCGGTGTAACGATTGTCTTTGAGGCCGGCTATGGTACTTCTTCTGAGACGTGGAAACCATTAATGGCGGACATTGATGATGAATTTGGCATTTTCACATATGATCGGGCAGGCATAGGAAAAAGCGGGCAAAGCAGAGCTAAACGAACAGCTGATCAACAAGTGAAAGAATTGGAGAGTTTGCTTAAAGCAGCTGATGTAAAACCTCCTTATTTGGCTGTTTCACACTCATACGGAGCTGTCATCACCGGTTTATGGGCCTGCAAAAACAAGTATGATATTATCGGCATGGTCCTTCTTGACCCAGCTTTAGGCGATTGCGCCAGCTTTACCTTTATACCCGAAGAAATGCACAAATCACATACGAGAAAGATGATGCTTGAGGGCACACATGCAGAGTTTTCAAAAAGTCTGCAGGAGCTCAAAAAGCGGCAAGTCCACTTAGGAAACATGCCTCTTCTTGTGTTGTCATCAGGAGAACGGACTGAGTTATTCGCTGCTGAACAGGAGTGGCAAAACTTGCACAGCAGCATATTGTCTCTATCTAACCAAAGCGGCTGGATTCAAGCTAAAAACAGCTCCCACAACATCCATCATGATGAACCTCATATCGTTCACTTGGCTATTTATGACGTATGGTGCGCAGCGTGTCAGCAGGCCGCTCCTCTTTACCAGGCAGTCAATTAACGTAAAAAAAGACCGGGCCATAAGAGATTCCCGGTCTTTTATATTATTTTGTTTCACGGTGAAGGGTATATTTCTTTAAACGCGGTGAATATTTTTTCAGCTCCAAACGGTCTGGATTGGTGCGTTTATTTTTTGTTGTGATGTAATTTCGGTCTCCCGTTTCAGTGCAGGCTAAAGTAACATTTACTCTCATAATTAACATCTCCTTATAAAGCGTAATGATTACGTTTTATTATACAACGTTATCACAAATTGTCAAATAAGAGCTCCGCCTTCAGCCTCGCGGGACGTTTACCTCTAAGAAATCATATGCCGCCACGCTATTGGGGAAAACGTCAACCGCTTCTTTTTGAAGCTCCAAAGAAGCATCTCCCTGATATCTTGCGCTGATATGGGTTAAAATGAGCTGCTTCGCTCTTGCTTCTTTCGCTGTTACAGCCGCTTGTTCGGTTGTACTGTGATAATAATCATAAGCAAGTTTACGGTCTTCCTTAGCAAAGGTTGCTTCATGAACAAGCACATCACAATCCCTCGCAAGCTCTTTTAGTTTGTCACTTACTCTCGTATCACCGGAGAACACAACAGATCTTCCCTTTTTAGGAGGCTCCAGAAAATCATTCCCATTGATGATTCGTCCGTCTTCAAGCGTTACCGTTTCGCCTTTTTTGATTTTCTGATATACAGGTCCGGGCGGGATGTTCATTTCTTTTAATACATCAGCCTTCAAGGAACCCGGTACGTCTTTTTCCTGCACACGGTACCCGAAGGCTTCCACTCCATGAATAACAGATACCGCTGTGACAATAAACTGATCGTCCTCAAACACGATTCCTTCTTCAATTTCCTGGACCGCAAGCGGATATGTCAAATGGGTCTTCGTGACGGCAAGGCTTGTTTCAATAAACGCCTTGATCCCTTTAGGTCCGTACACTGTCAGCTCGTCCTCTCCGCCTTGAAAGGAACGGCTCCCCAGAAGCCCCGGAAGTCCGTATACATGATCGCCGTGCATGTGTGTAATAAAGATTTTCTCTATTTTACGAGGTTTAATCGTTGTATGTAAAATTTGATGCTGTGTGGCTTCCCCGCAGTCAAAAAGCCATACCGAACGCCTTTCTTCAAGCAATTTTAATGCCACCGACGTTACATTTCTCGCCTTGGCGGGAATGCCGGCTCCCGTCCCTAAAAAAAGTAATTCCACGTTTCCTTCCTCCTACTAGAACCAGATACCTACAAGAATACAGGATCAAGCTCAAAATGTGAATCTTGCCTCTGAAAAGAACAATCCTTTCGTGTTAGAAACATTTTTTCAGCATTCTGCTTAAAAAAGGGCTTAAATGTTTGCTTTCGTTGAATTTTAGATTTAAAATGAAGGAAATATACGGGGTGTACTAAAATAAAGCTTCGAATAAAGTGAGGTACTTTTAGTGAAAACAAACCAACAACCAAAAGCAGTAATTGTCATATTCGGTGCAACTGGAGATTTAGCAAAACGAAAATTGTATCCGTCTATTCACCGTTTATATCAAAACGGACAAATCGGAGAAGAGTTTGCAGTGGTAGGAGTTGGAAGAAGACCTTGGTCTAATGAGGATCTTCGCCAAACTGTTAAAACATCCATTTCCTCATCTGCAGATAAGCATATAGATGATTTCACGTCTCATTTTTACTATCACCCGTTTGACGTGACAAACCCTGGCTCTTATCAAGAGCTTAACGTATTGCTTAACCAGCTGGAAGATACATATCAAATTCCTAACAACAGAATGTTCTACTTGGCAATGGCTCCTGAATTCTTCGGAACGATTGCAAAAACATTAAAATCAGAGGGTGTAACAGCTACAACCGGCTGGTCCCGCCTTGTCATCGAAAAACCGTTCGGCCATGATCTGCCAAGCGCACAGGCATTGAATAAAGAAATCCGCGAAGCATTTACGGAAGATCAAATTTACAGAATCGACCATTATCTAGGCAAACAAATGGTTCAGAACATTGAAGTGATTCGATTTGCCAATGCGATTTTCGAACCGCTTTGGACAAACCGCTACATTTCAAACATTCAAATCACATCTAGCGAATCACTAGGCGTTGAAGACCGCGCAAGATATTACGAAAAATCAGGCGCCCTTCGCGACATGGTGCAAAACCATATTATGCAGATGGTTGCCCTTCTAGCAATGGAGCCGCCGATTAAATTGAACACAGAAGAAATCCGCAGCGAAAAAGTGAAAGTGCTGAGAGCACTGCGTCCTATTGCAAAAGACAAAGTGGATGAATACTTTGTGCGCGGACAATATCAAGCCGGTGAAATTGACGGTGTACCTGTTCCTTCTTATACAGAAGAAGATAATGTCGCTCCTGACTCCAATACAGAAACCTTTGTTGCCGGCAAGCTCTTGATTGACAACTTCAGATGGGCTGGTGTTCCATTCTATATCCGTACAGGAAAACGAATGAAAGAAAAGACCACAAAAATTGTCGTTCAATTTAAGGACATTCCGATGAACCTGTACTACGGCAATGAAAACAACATGAATCCGAACTTGCTTGTCATTCATATTCAGCCTGACGAAGGCATTACGCTTTACTTAAATGCTAAAAAGCTTGGCGGAGCAGCACACGCACAGCCAATCAAACTCGATTATTGCAGCAATTGCAATGACGAGTTGAACACCCCTGAAGCATATGAAAAACTAATTCACGACTGTCTTCTTGGCGATGCAACAAACTTTGCACACTGGGATGAAGTTGCCCTTTCTTGGAGCTTTGTCGACTCTATTTCTGAAACATGGGCAGCAAACAAAACCTTATCTCCTAACTACGAATCAGGCTCAATGGGACCGAAAGAATCTGATGATCTTTTGGCGAAAGACGGCTTACACTGGTGGAATATATAATAAGAAGAAAAAAGCCGAAAATGTTTACAAGCATTTTCGGCTTTTTTACGCTGTCACAAAGGTATAACAATCTCTTTAATAACAAAACCCCCAAAGCTTAAGAGCTTCGGGGGTTTCTATTGATTACTTCATCCATTCAGTATGGAAGATGCCTTCTTTGTCAGTACGCTCATAAGTATGAGCGCCAAAGTAGTCGCGCTGTGCTTGGATTAAGTTTGCAGGCAGTACGGCTGTGCGGTAGCTGTCATAGTAGGCTAAAGCGCTTGAGAATGATGGCACCGGCACACCTTGGGCAACTGCAAGTGAAATCACTTGGCGAAGCGCTCCTTGGTAGCTTTCTACAATATTCTTGAAATAGCTGTCAAGAAGCAGGTTGTCAAGCTCAGGCTCGCGATCGTAAGCTTCTTTGATCTTCTGAAGGAATGCCGCGCGAATGATGCAGCCACCGCGGAAGATCATAGCGATTTCACCATATTTCAGATCCCAGTTGTATTCTTCAGAAGCAGCTTTCATTTGGGCAAATCCTTGCGCGTATGAGCAGATTTTACTCATGAACAACGCTTTTCTGACCGCTTCAATCAGCTCTTCTTTATTTTCTGTAACAGGCTTCAATTCTGGTCCTGAAAGAAGTCCGCTCGCTTTCACACGCTCTTCCTTCATAGCTGAGATAAAGCGTGCGAATACAGATTCAGTAATAATCGGAAGCGGAACGCCTAAGTCAAGTGCGCTTTGGCTTGTCCATTTTCCTGTTCCTTTTTGCCCTGCTTTATCAAGAATCACATCAACAAGCGGTTTGCCTGTCTCTTCGTCTTTTTTTGTGAAGATGTCAGCCGTAATCTCAATCAGGTAGCTATCAAGCTCACCTTTATTCCATTCAGCGAAAACTTCATGAAGCTCATCAGCAGAAAGGCCCAGCACCTGTTTCAGAATGAAATATGATTCAGAGATCAGCTGCATATCTCCGTATTCAATTCCGTTGTGCACCATTTTTACGTAATGGCCGGCGCCGTCCGGACCGATATATGTCGTACAAGGTTCTCCGTCAACTTTTGCAGAAATGGCTTCAAGAATCGGTTTTACAAGCTCATGTGCTTCTTTTTGTCCGCCAGGCATGATAGAAGGTCCTTTAAGTGCCCCTTCTTCTCCGCCGGAAACGCCTGTTCCGATAAAATGAATGCCGCTTTCAGCGAGTTCTTTGTTACGGCGCTGTGTATCTTTATAGTATGTATTACCGCCGTCAATTAAAATATCATCCTTCTCTAGATGAGGAAGAAGAGATTGAATTGTCGCATCTGTTGCAGTTCCCGCTTTAACCATTAATAAGATTTTGCGCGGTGTTTCCAAGGATTGGACAAATTCTTCAATGCTGTATGTGCCAACAACATTTTTTCCTTTTGCCTCCTGTAAAAACTCCTCAGTTTTACTGCTTGATCTGTTGTAAACAGAAACAGAAAATCCCCGGCTTTCGATATTTAAAGCCAGATTTTTACCCATGACCGCAAGTCCGATAACGCCGATTTGTTGTTTTGACATATTCTAACGTCCCTTCTGCAAACGTTTAATCATTTTAAAATTTAAATTAAAATAAAATGATATTTATAATAAAGAAATTACCATACATTCACCCTTTTTTTCAAGCGATTCAGCTTTTCTTTTCATCTTGAAAAAAATCTTTATTAAAGCTTGTTCCCTTTGTTTTGCTCTCCTCTTTTTTTAACGTTGCCCCTTTTCTGATCAGTTTGGTACCATACTTTTTATTCAGCTTTTCCATCATCTGCTGAATGGGCTCATCCTTCGCATCCTCATTAAAGCTGAACAAATCGAGCTGCTTATAGGCCTGCTCTTTTTCTACTAAATCCGTTCCGGTAATGCCAAGCAGCCTGACAGGATTTTTATTCCAATGTTTAAAAAAGAGGTGCTCCGCTTCTTTCAAAATGTCATTTTTTTGATCAATCGGGTTTCTCAGCGTGGTGCTTCTTGTGATGGTTTTCCAATCCGCATATCTAATCATGATAAAAAGCTTCGAAGC
Organism: Bacillus sp. FSL R5-0603; assembly: GCF_038050295.1. Classification (NCBI taxonomy): domain Bacteria; kingdom Bacillati; phylum Bacillota; class Bacilli; order Caryophanales; family Bacillaceae; genus Bacillus; species Bacillus sp. FSL R5-0603. The sequence continues at coordinate 2,287,046 of NZ_JBBOYP010000001.1, forward strand.
CATGACTTCCTTGCGCTGTAAACGGTCACTCACAGAAGCGGCAAGCTTTCTAAAGACACCTAACAGCTCTTCTTCATCACTGGAATCATGGGAAAGTGTCGATGAGTTGCCGACGCTTTTAAATTCGTAAATGCGCTCCGGGTCAACCGGCGCATGGTGAATGCCATTTGCTTTATTTTTAAGGCGCGGACCGTTGATGCCAAGCAGGCGCTTCAGCGAGTGTTCATCAGCTGCAGCTAGCTCTCCGATTGTATGGATGCCGAGTCCCTTCAGTTTTTCCGCTGTCTTTTTGCCGATTCCGTGCATCTCTCCAACAGGAAGCGGCCACAGGATATCAGGCACTTGCCTCTTTCTTAAGATCGTAATTCCAAGCGGTTTTTTCATATCAGACGCCATCTTAGCAAGAAATTTATTCGGCGCGATCCCTATGCTTGACGGGAGCAGCAGCTCTTTTTGCAGCCTGCTTTGGATTTCTTTTGCCGTCTCCAGAGCGCGGCTGCTGTACGGTGTATCGGTCATATCCATATAGCCTTCGTCGATGGAGACAGGCTCCACCAGGTCAGTATATTCACGAAGAATGGTAAACATCGCTCGTGAAGAGTTTCTATAGCGGTCAAAGTTCGGCGGAAGAACGATGAGCTCAGGACAATGGCGCTTCGCTTGCCAAACCGGCATCGTTGTTTTGACGCCGCGCGCTCTTGCTTCGTAGCTGCATGTTACCACAATGCCCTTTCGCTCCTTTACGTTTCCGGCAACTGCGACCGGCTTTCCCCGGAGAGCCGGATCATATGCCATTTCAACCGACGCATAAAAGCTATTCATATCAATATGGAAAATAATTCGGCTCTTTCCCGGCATAAACAAATCTCCTTTTCGGTCATTAGACAACAGCTTGTACATATAGTAAAATGAAGCTATTGAATGGATGTGATGACAATGTTTGTGGAATCGATAAATGACGTTTTATTCTTAGTCGATTTTTTCACAATTATTCTTCCTGCTCTGACGGCAATCGGGATTGCATTCCTATTACGAGAGTGCCGTGCCGGCGAGCACTGGAAATCTAAACGAACAGATGAACATCAGACGGTCTTTCACATTAACCGAACAGACTTTCTTATTATTATATATCATCGCATTACAACTTGGATACGTAAAGTCTTCCGCATGAATTCGCCTGTGAACGATGAGGAAGACGCCGGTTCTCTTCTTTTATAAACCGCATTTATAAAAAGGAGGAGAACAAATTGGTAAAAACATATCAAAAACTTTTGGCTATGGGTATCTTTTTGATCGTATTATGCTCGGGCAATGCTGCATTTGCAGCGACTAATCAGGTGGGAGGCCTCAGCAACGTAGGTTTTTTCCACGATTATTTAATTGAACCGTTTTCCGCTCTGCTTAAGGGTGTTGCCGGGCTGTTTCACGGAGAATACGGACTCTCTATTATCCTCGTAACCATTATTGTGCGTATGGTTGTACTGCCTTTGTTTGTTAATCAGTTCAAAAAACAGCGCGTGTTCCAAGAGAAAATGGCCGTTATTAAACCTCAGGTTGACAGCATTCAGGCCAAATTGAAAAAAACGAAGGACCCTGAAAAACAAAAAGAACTGCAAATGGAAATGATGAAGCTGTATCAAGAGAACAACATCAATCCGCTTGCTATGGGATGCCTCCCAATGCTGATTCAGTTTCCTATTGTGATTGGGTTTTATTACGCGATTCGCTCTACACCTGAAATTGCGTCACACTCGTTTTTATGGTTCAGTTTAGGACAATCTGACATTCTCGTGTCTCTTAGTGCGGGAGCAATGTACTTTATCCAGGCCTATGTCGCTCAAAAACTGAGCGCGAAATATTCCGCTGTCCCGCAAAACCCAGCGGCACAGCAATCCGCAAAATTGATGGTGTTCATCTTCCCTGTGATGATGACGATTTTCTCGCTTAATGTTCCGGCAGCCCTTCCGCTGTACTGGTTTACAAGCGGACTGTTTTTGACAGTGCAAAACATCGTCCTTCAGATGACGCATCATAAAAGTAAAAAAACAGCCGCTCTTACTGAGTCGGTGAAATAAAAAAACAACCCCGCGCGAAAAGCCGGGGTTGTTTTTTGTTACTTGCAAAGCATACCGCGCCAAACAGTCTTGTTTATCATGGCTGAAGCAGAAATGGCCATCCTAAAAAATAGCCGTATCGTTTAAAAAGAAGGAAATCGGGAATACCTTTACTCACCTCCAAACGAAAGGAGCATATACGTTGACGGAACACTTTCAGCAAAAAAACATTTCTGTACCTGAAGGAATCTGGATCATGAGACAAACCTGGAATGATGTCTTATTTGCTCACTGGCCTGTTGATGTTTCTATCCTTCGCGCTTTGGTACCGTCCGTTTTAGAATTAGATACATATAACGGGCAAGCTTGGATCAGCATGCTTCCCTTTATGCTCACGAACCTGAGGGCGCGTTATCTTCCTGCCATTCCCGGTGCGCGTGCATTTCCTGAGCTTAACCTCCGCACCTATGTCACGTATAAAGGCAAGCCCGGCATTTATTTTTTTAGCTTAGATGCCGATCATCGTCTGGCGGTCCTTGGCGCTCGCACATTCTTTCATCTGCCTTATTTTTACGCGGATATGAAAGCCGAAAAAAACGGTGATGCCATTGACTATGTCAGCAAGCGGAAAGATGACAAAGAAGCAGCATTCCACGCCGCATACCGGTCCCTTTCAGCGCCTTTTACAGCAGAAAAGGATTCGCTCGATTACTGGCTGACAGAACGGTATAGACTCTATACTACCAATCAAAACAAACTCTATTCCGAAGACATCCATCATCATCCATGGCTGCTGCAAAACGCCGAAGCAGAAATTCCAGTCAATACGGTGACTGATGCTCACGGCATTACATTGCCAGAGTCAGACCCCTTGCTTCATTACGCTAAAAAACAGGATGTGTTATTTTGGCCGCTTAGGAAATGGAGCTAAAAAAACCCGATGCGGGAAATCGCACTCGGGTTTTCTTTGTTTATTTTGCCGCCTCTTCAATAATGGCAACAACCATTTCTGCCGTTTTAACGAGCTCTTCGATCGGCATTTTTTCATTTTTTGTATGGATTTGCTCATAACCGACAGCAAGATTGACCGTCGGGATGCCATGACCAGCGATTACGTTCGCGTCGCTTCCGCCGCCGCTCGTTTGCAGCTCGCTTGGACGTCCGATTTTAGCAGCCGCTTTTTTCGCGATTTCAACAACTTGGTCGCCGTCTTGATATTTAAAGCCCGGATACATAACCTCAATTTCGACTTCTGCGCGTCCGCCCATATCAGCAGCTGCCTCTTCAAAAGCAGCTTTCATTTTTTGAACCTGAGCTTCCATTTTCTCAGGAACTAAAGAGCGCGCTTCAGCAAGAATATGAACTTCGTCGCACACAATGTTTGTTTGTGTGCCGCCTTCAAACCGGCCGATATTAGCGGTTGTTTCTTCATCGATACGGCCCAATGGCATTTTTGAAATGGCTTTGCTAGCGATTGTAATCGCTGAAATGCCTTTTTCAGGTTCAACCCCGGCGTGAGCGGTTTTCCCGAAAATTGCCGCTCTTACCTTCGCCTGTGTCGGCGCGGCCACAATGATATTTCCAACTTTTCCGTCTGAATCAAGGGCATAGCCGTAGGATGCAGTGATCATAGAACGGTCAAGAGCCTTCGCTCCGATCAGACCCGATTCTTCCCCTACTGTGATGATGAATTCAATCGTGCCGTGTTCAATGTTTTCTTCTTTCAGCACCTTAATCGCCTCAAACATTGCAGCCAATCCCGCTTTATCATCAGCGCCTAAAATCGTCGTGCCGTCAGTTTTGACGTAACCGTTCTCTACAACTGGTTTTACGCCGTTTCCGGGTACAACTGTGTCCATATGAGATGTAAAATAGATCGTATCTGTTTGTTTTGTCCCTTTTAGCGTGCAAATCAGGTTACCGGCTCCGTGGCCCGTGATATCCATTGTATCGTCTTCTTTAACGTCCACACCTAAATCAGAAAATTTTCGTTTCAGCACTTTGCAGATTTCAGCTTCGTGCTTTGTTTCTGAGTCAATTTGGACAAGCTCTAAAAATTCTTCCAGCAGGCGTTTTTCATTCACCATTTGTAAGTCCCTCCATATTAAAGCGGTATGTTACCGTGCTTTTTTTTCGGTCTCTCTTCTGTCTTATGTGCAAGCATATGAAAAGCTTGAATCAGTCTTCCCCTTGATTCTTCCGGCAAAATGATGTCATCGACCATTCCACAAGCGGCCGCTTTGTATGGGCCGGCGTTTTGCTTTTTGTATTCAGCTGTTTTTTCGCGTTTCGTCTTTTGCGGGTCAGCTGAAGCTTTGATTTCCTTTTCATACAAAATCGATGCCGCACCTTCTGGACCCATCACTGCGATTTCAGCATTCGGCCATGCAAACACAAGGTCCGCTCCGATCGCTTTGCTGTTCATGGCCACATAGGCGCCGCCGTACGCTTTTCTAATGATGAGTGTGACTTTTGGGACAGTCGCTTCAGCATAAGCAAACAATAATTTTGCTCCATGCCTGATGATTCCATTGTGCTCTTGCTGAATCCCCGGCAGAAACCCCGGGACATCTTCGACAGTCAATAGCGGGATATCAAATGCGTCACAAAAACGGATGAACCTTGCTGCTTTATCAGCAGCGTCAATCGTCAGGCTTCCCGCCAGATGCTTCGGCTGGCTCGCCACGATGCCGATTGCTTTTTCACCCAGCCTTGCAAACCCAATGACAATGTTCTTCGCAAAAAATGGCTGAATCTCAAAAAAAGACTGTGGGTCGGCTAGTTCCCTAATCACCTTCCGAACATCATAAGGCTTTGTCGTATCAGCAGGGACAAGTTGGTTTAATAACGGTCTGGACGCCTCTTTCTCTGGCTTCGGCTCTGTTGTCCGGCCATTCAGCGGCAAATAAGACAGCAGTTTTCTCACCCCTGTCAGAACCTCCTTCTCCGTATGCCCGGAAAAGTGGGCGTTTCCGCTGACGGCATTATGTATCCCCGCTCCGCCTAAGCTCTCCGCATCAACCTGTTCCCCTGTCACTTTTTCAATCACCTTCGGGCCGGTAATAAACATCCGGCCGGTCTGTTCAGCCATAAATATAAAATCTGTGAGTGCCGGAGAATATACAGCGCCTCCAGCGCACGGCCCTAAAATAACCGATATTTGCGGAATGACTCCGGAATATAAGACGTTTCGGTAAAATATGTGACCGTATCCATCTAATGATACCACACCCTCTTGAATTCTCGCACCACCTGAGTCATTCAGCCCGATAATCGGCGCCTTATTTTTTGCTGCCAGATCCATCAAAGCGCAGATTTTCCTGGCATGGGTTTCGCCAAGCGCCCCTCCGAACACTGTGAAGTCTTGCGCAAATACATAAACTGAGCGGCCGTCAATTGTGCCGTACCCTGTCACGACCCCATCCCCTAACATGCGCTGTTCTCTTGTTAACACTTGACTTTCCATGAAGGGATGTAATTCGATAAAGCTGTCCTGATCTAGAAGAAATATAATCCTTTCCCGAGCAGTGAGCTTGCCCTTTTGCCGCTGCTGAGCCAGCTTTTCCTGTCCTCCGCCTTCTTCTGCCTGCTTGCGTTTCGTGTATAAATGATCCATGTGCTCATTCATGTTCATTGTGTTGGTCTCCTTTCGGTTCACAAAGCTCTACAAGAACACCGTTTGTTTCCCGAGGGGAAAGAAACGCGATCTTTTTCCCATTTGCCCCCTGTCTTGGATACCTGTCAATCAATCGAACATGCCGGTCAGACAATGCTTGAAGCTGTTCAGATAGGCCGTTGCACAAAAACGCAATATGATGCAGTCCCTGCCCTTTCTTCTCCAAAAATAAACGGACGGGGCTGTCAGCTGTCAACGGCTCTATCAGCTCAAGTTTGACGCTACCAGCTTGAAAAAAAGCAACATTCACCTTTTGCTCTTCAACCGTTTCTTGATGAAGAAATGCAAGCCCCAATACATTTTCATAAAAGCTTCTTGCATCTTTTATCGAAAAAACGGCTATCCCGATATGGTCAAGCCTGTTCATTTGCATCCCTGCTTTCGCTAATAGATATCGCTTGTCCGCCCATTCAAAACACGCTAAAATATAGACAGATTGTTTAAGGAGTGAAAATCATGTCTCAAAAACTGATGAAAAGCGTTTTGATCGTGATTTTGGGAGTTTTTATTCTTTCAACTGTACTCTCAGGAATCGTCATGTTTCTATAACGATAAAAAAGCAGGCGCCTTATTCATTGGGAATATCCTGCTTTTTTATCAGAGCTTTATGCTCGATGGCAATCTCCTCAAAAGAGCGGTTGTCGTCCGTGATCAGCACTCTCGTTCCTACTGGTATCGTTTGAAACAAATGAACAACCTCATCGTTATGCATACGTATACAGCCGTTAGACACAAATTTTCCTACTGATTCTTCTCGGTTTGTCCCATGAATTCCATAAATCCGCCCGTCCGTTCCTTTCGCGTCAAATCCGATCCATCTTGCCCCAAGCGGGTTATCAGGAGATCCCCCTTCAATATTTTTCTTTCTGTAGTAAGGATTTTCCGCTTTTACCGTTACCGAAAACTCTCCTTCAGGCGTCAAATCATCTGTTTTTCCAGTCGCCACACTGTACACGCCTTCTACTTTGTTGTCGAGGATAACAGCAAGTTCATTTGTTCGCTTGTTGACAATAACATATGGATCACCCGGCAGCGGATTTTCGCCGAGCGGCCAAATCGGTGAAATCATCATGAAAATCGAACATAAGAAAAAACGCATAAGCTCCTCCTTTTTCATTAGGTTGACCAATGAAGGAAGAGCTCATGCGAATTATCCGAGTGATTTTTGCGCTTTTATTCCTTTAAAATAACTTTTAATCACTAAATATTGTTCCATTTCGCCGAGAAGGTGGAAGAGAGCGGCCCTCGCTTCAAATTCCTCTCTAGTCGCCGGAAGCGGCATCTCCTCAAATTCTTTTCTCATGTCAGCAAGTCTTTTCAGAAATTTGTACGCTGTATTCCCAGGGTGTATCGCCTCCCGCAAATCATGAATAAATTCAGCGATCATTTTTCCCTGATCTACCGTGATGGAGATCGATGTCACTTTAGGGAGAAGGCGTTCGATAATTTCAAATTGCTTTTCTCTCATTTTAAAATAATGATAATGCAGATTTTCATAACGCAAAATGTGGTTTTGCACATCTCGATATGCCAGGTTTTTAGCCTCCGTAATGAGCTGGTGCGTTTCCGGAATTTCTTTTCCTGACCAATCTTGCTCACCAGTTAACAAATACCGTTCGATTTCTGCAAAAATGACAGCAAAGTTATCCTCTATCTTTTTGCGGTAGGCAACCAGTTTCCGGTCAAGACTAGGCATATACAAATTCATCAATAGAGCGACGCCGATGCCAACCGTAATCAGCTGAACTTCATTCCAGATGAAAGCAAGCGTAATGCCGCCGGACATGTATAAATGAAGGATAATAACGGAACTGGTGACAATACCCTCGTTAATTTTTAACAGAACCGTTATCGGAATGAATATCAAAAGAAGCGCTCCGATCACAAACGGGTGGTAGCCAATAAGCTCGAAAAAGAGATAAGAAAAAACAATTGCCAGACAGCATGCCGCAAAGCGGGCCCATGAGGCCTGAAGCGACCGTTTTTGTGTGATTTGTATGCACAAAATGGTGATGATTCCTGCTGATGCGAAGTTTTGCAAATGCAATAACTGGCTTATATAAATAGCCAAAGCTGTTCCTAGCGCGGTCTTTATTGTGCGATAACCAATTTTAAACATGTCGGACTCCATTTCTATTTGTTTCTTCAATAAAAAAGAAGAGGCGGCCAGCCTTCTTCTTTTTTATATTCTATAATATTTTCTCTAAAAAGTCCTGCGCTCTTTTGGATTTTGGCGACATAAAAAATTCCTTCGGATTGCCGTCTTCGACAATCATTCCTTGGTCCATAAACAGCACGCGGTCTGCCACTTCTTTTGCGAAGCCCATTTCATGTGTGACAATCACCATGGTCATGCCGGTTTCGACCAGCTCTTTCATCACCTGTAGCACTTCTTTAACCATCTCTGGATCAAGGGCGGAGGTCGGCTCGTCAAACAGCATGATGTCCGGATTCATCGCAAGAGCCCTGGCAATCGCGACACGCTGTTTTTGTCCGCCAGACAAACGGTTTGGATAGTCATTTCGCTTTTCAAACAAACCGACTTTGCGGAGCAGGTCCTCAGCTTTCTCCTGTGCAGCCTGTTTTGTTTCTTTTTTTACATTGACAGGCGCGTACATGATGTTTTCGAGAACCGTTTTGTGCGGAAAGAGATGAAAATGCTGAAAAACCATCCCGATGTTTTCCCGGACCTTTAATGTGTTGGTTTTTGGCTTCGTAATCTCTGTGTCTTTTATTGTAATGGTTCCGCCGTTAGGCTTTTCCAACAGGTTTAAACAGCGTAAGAACGTTGATTTGCCTGAGCCTGAAGGACCGATCACGGCAACAACCTCACCCTCAGCGATTGTTGTTGAAATGTTTTTTAATACTTCGTGTTTCCCAAATGATTTTGACAGCTTTTCAACCTTAATCATTGGATTTCAGCTTCCTTTCTACAGCCTTGCCGATAAACGTTAAAATCAGGACAAGCACATAATAAATCAATCCCGCGATAATGAGCGGCTCAAGGTAATTGTAAGTGGCGGCGCCAGCTTGATATGCGCGTCTCATGACATCACCAAGCCCGATGACGGTAACGATCGCCGATTCTTTTGTTAACGTAATTAATTCATTCACAATTGCAGGTGATATATTTTTGAAGGCCTGCGGCAGCAGCAGATCCTTCATCATTTTTCCATACGGGACACCGAGTGCAACAGCAGCTTCTTTTTGCCCTTTATCAATGGCATTGATTCCGGCTCTGATAATTTCCGATACATAAGCGGCGGAATTCAAAGACAATGCGACAACCGCAGCCCAAAACTGGTCAATTTGAAATCCGAGCAGCTGAGGAAGGCCAAAATAGACAATCATAAGCTGCAGCACTAAAGGCGTGCCTCGGAACACTGATGTATAAAAATCAGCGATCCAGATAAACGGGCGGAATGTGCTGATCTTGCATAAGCTTAGCACAATACCGAGTATAAGTCCGATAATAGCAGATACAACAACAATTTTTAATGTAATTGCCAAGCCTTCTAATATAAAAGGAATTTGGGGGATCGTTGCTGAAAAATCCAAATTCATAGCCTTTGTCTCCTTTTCTTACAGGAAAAAAGTTTCCTATTCAATAAAAAGGCTCAACGAAAAAGTTGAGCCGCTTTTTTTACTTCTCGCCAGTGAACCATTTTTTCTTCAATTTCTCAAGCTCTCCGTTATCTTCCATTTCCTTGAGCGCTTTATTGAATTTGTCTGTCAGTTCACTGTCCTTTCTGAAAGCAATTGCTGAACCGGCTTCTTCCGCTTTCGCATCAGGAATCACAAAGCCTTGCAGGTCATCATTTGATTTGAAATACCCTTCTGCAACAATGTCTTCAATAATCGCGGCATCGAAGCGGTCAGATTTGATTTCCTGCACCAAATCAGAAATTCTGTTGCGGTCTTCTGTTTTAAAACCATATTCCGGAGAAAGCTCTTTCCCCTTCTCTTCCTGAATAGAGCCAAGCTGAACGCCAACTGTTTTTCCTTTCAGGTCTTTCAAAGATTGAATGCCGCTGTCTTTTTTGCTGACAATCATATGGTTCGCTGTGTAATACACATCTGAAAAATCAACTTGTTTTTTACGCTCAGGCGTTGGTGTCATTCCTGACAGAACGAGATCCACCTGTTTTGATTTAAGCGCTGTAATTAAGCTGTTGAAGTCCATATCCTGCACTTCAATTTCATAGCCTGCCTTCTTTGCCAGAGCTTTTGCCAGCTCTACATCAAAGCCGACAATATTATCTCCTTCTTTATATTCAAACGGTTTGTAATCCGCCGAAGTACCCATAATTAATTTTTTCTTTCCGCTTTCTGAACCTGAATTGCTTGAGCCGCACGCAGTTAATGCAAAGGTGATGCAAGCAGCTACAAGTAATAAGAGCCATTTTTTCATGATCCATTTCCCCCGTATTCATTACTTTTGGTGTATTTGAATATTTATTCGTTAATTTGTATTTTAAACAGTTTCTCATTTTTATGCAATACTATTTTTAAAAATTATCTTTAAGCTTATCTTTCCAGTGATCTCTTCTGATATTACTAGATAAAAATTAAATCGCTGTACAATCCGATTGAATAATCCCTTAATATTTATTCATATATCCTTGGAAATTTATGCACAAAAAAACCCGGGCCGCTTGGGCATCCGGGTTGTTCGTCTTATACTTCTTCACAATATTCTTCAAAGGCTTCCTGCAGCTTTGCCACTACGGCCATCGGCTCGTGGCCTTCAATTTCATGGCGCTCTACCATTTTCATGATCTTTCCGTCTTTCAAAATCGCAAAGGACGGAGAAGATGGCGGATAACCTTCAAAATAGTCACGCGCACGCGCTGTCGCTTCTTTATCCTGTCCGGCAAAAACGGTGACGAGCTGATCAGGTCTTTTATCATAGTGAACGGAATGGTAGGCTGCCGGTCTTGCAATTCCTCCGGCGCAGCCGCAAACAGAGTTTACCATGACAAGCGTCGTTCCTTTTTTCGTAAGTGCCTCATCCACCTCTTCGGCTGTTTTAAGCTCGGTGTATCCGGCAGCTGTTATTTCTTGTCTCGCTTGGCGGACAATATCATTCATAAATAAATTAAAGTCCATGTTCAATGAAGACCTCTCCTTTTTCATCATCTGTTCTTATGATAGCAAGGAAACGTCCATATCGGCAAATGACTTTGCTTCGCCGTGCACTTTTTTTGCTCTTCGTTTACTGCTTACAGAAAAAGGGGATTATATAACCAGAAGTAAAATAAAGGAGCAGTTGTATATGAGCCACCGGAAAGCGTTACTGATTCATAACGGAAATGCCGGCAACAAAAATATAGAAAAAGCACTTGGTGCTGTGGTGCCGGTTTTATCTCACCATTTAGATGAGGTGATTATTAAGCAGACAAAGAAAAAGGATGATGCGTATCATTTTTGCCAATCCATTGATGATTCTATCGACACCGTCTTCATTCTCGGCGGCGACGGCACGATCCATCAATGCATAAATGCTATCAGCGCTCTAGAAAGAAAACCCGCTGTCGGAATTTTGCCAGGCGGCACGTGCAACGACTTTTCAAGAGTGCTTGGCATCCCTCAAAATCTTGCAAAGGCTGCGGAAGCACTTATGGCAGGAAAAAAAACCAGCGTAGACGTATGTCAGATGAATGACCGTTATTTTTTGAATTTCTGGGGGATCGGCTTAATTGCAGAAACGTCGAATCAAATCAACGAAACGGAAAAAGCATTATTGGGAAAAATCAGCTATTTTACAAGTGCCTTGCGAACCGTCTCATCCGCTGCATCGTTTCCGATGACATTAAAAATTGATGGAGAAGAAATTAAAGAAGAAGCCGTTATGCTGCTTGTGATGAATGGCCAATACATTGGAACGAATCGAATTCCTCTGCCTGATGCCAGTATTGAAGACGGCTTACTTGATGTTCTCATATGCCGCAATACCAACCTCACCGCGCTGCGGGAGCTGATGAGCATGGAACAGGGTTCAATTGATCGTTTTACCGGAGAGTTGTCCTATGTCCAGGCTTCCCGTATCGAGATTGAAACAGACACTGCCAAAAAGGCGGATATGGATGGAGAAGTTTATACACATACACCCGCAGTCATTCAGGTCCTGCCGCAGCATATCGACATGCTTGTTCCCGCAAATGAATAACTGTCATAAGGCTTTAGAAAGATTTTGCAAATCCGTTGACTCTCCCCTAGGAGGAGGTCTTACAGTATAAGGGATACACACTTGAAAAAGGGGAAGTCATATGGAGAAGAAAAATATTACCTTAACTATATTATTAACCAATTTATTTATTGCTTTTTTGGGGATCGGGCTTGTGATTCCAGTAACGCCGACCATTATGAATGAATTGCATTTATCGGGGACCGCGGTCGGCTATATGGTTGCCTGCTTCGCTATTACACAGCTCATTGTCTCACCAATAGCCGGACGATGGGTTGATCGCTTCGGGCGCAAGATCATGATCGTAATCGGCCTGTTGTTCTTTAGTGTGTCGGAGTTTTTGTTCGGCATTGGAAAAACAGTTGAGATGTTATTTATCTCCCGTATGCTGGGCGGTATCAGCGCAGCCTTCATTATGCCCGGGGTCACGGCTTTTATCGCAGATATCACGACCATTAAAACACGGCCAAAAGCGCTCGGTTATATGTCAGCCGCTATTTCAACAGGATTTATTATCGGCCCCGGCATCGGGGGATTTTTAGCAGAAGTCCATTCCCGGCTGCCTTTTTTCTTTGCGGCAGCTTTTGCACTGTTAGCAGCCCTTTTATCAATCCTCACGCTGCGCGAACCGGAACGAAACCCTGAAAATCAGGAAATAAAAGGGCAGAAGACAGGCTTTAAACGAATTTTTGCCCCCATGTATTTCATAGCTTTTCTTATTATCTTAATTTCGTCTTTTGGTTTAGCATCATTTGAATCTTTATTTGCATTATTCGTGGATCATAAATTCGGATTTACGGCCAGCGACATTGCCATTATGATTACAGGAGGAGCGATTGTTGGCGCCATTACGCAAGTCGTCTTATTCGACCGCTTCACAAGATGGTTTGGCGAAATCCATTTAATTCGGTACAGCTTAATTCTCTCGACGAGTCTGGTATTCTTGCTGACAACGGTCCATTCATATGTTGCGATTCTGCTGGTTACAGTCACCGTATTTGTCGGATTTGATCTCATGCGGCCTGCGGTAACGACTTACCTGTCAAAGATTGCGGGAAATGAACAAGGGTTTGCCGGCGGTATGAATTCAATGTTTACAAGTATCGGCAATGTATTCGGGCCTATTATCGGCGGAATGCTGTTCGATATTGATGTAAACTATCCCTTCTACTTTGCAACGGTCACCTTAGCCATAGGGATTGCACTGACCATTGCTTGGAAAGCGCCTGCACATCTTAAAGCCAGCACGTGATAAGAAGCGTATTCTTTGTGTACTGCAAAGAATGCGCTTCTTCTTTATACTGATGACAGAAGGAGTGATGGCATGAAGGAATCGTATTACTCAATTGGGGAAGTTTCAAAACTGGCAAACGTGTCGATTAAAGCGCTCCGTTATTACGATAAAATTGATTTATTTAAACCAGCCTACGTCGACCCGGATACCAGCTACCGCTATTATACAGATTCTCAGCTCATTCATCTGGATTTGATCAAATCATTGAAATATATCGGCACACCTTTAGAAGAGATGAAAAAAGCACAGGACTTAGAGATGGAAGAACTGTTTGCTTTTTATACCGAGCAGGAGAGGCAAATCAGGGAGAAATTAGACTTTTTATCAGCACTGGAGCAAACCATTTCATTGGTGAAAAAGCGGATGAAACGGCAGATGGAATATCCCGCGCTCGGTGAGATTTTTGTTTTAGATGAAGAAGAAATACGGATTATTCAGACAGAGGCAGAAGGAATCGGGCCTGAAAACGTGCTCAACGCCTCCTACAGCAAATTAAAAAAATTTATCGAGTCAGCAGATGGATTTACGAACAATAGCTACGGCGCTACTTTCTCTTTTCAGCCCTACACCAGCATTGATGAAATGACTTACCGTCATATTTTCACGCCTGTATTGACGAATAAACAGATTTCATCAATTACGCCGGATATGGAAATCACAACGATCCCTAAAGGGAGGTATGCGTGTATCGCGTATAATTTTTCGCCTGAACATTATTTTCTCAACTTACAGAAGCTTATCAAGTATATCGCAGACCGCCAATTAACAGTTGTCAGTGATGTATACGAGTTAATTATACCGATTCATTACTCCCCGAAAAAACAAGAAGAATATCGTGTCGAAATGAAAATACGAATCGCTGAATAATAGAAAAAGAGCATTTTTTGAAACAAAACTTCAAAAAATGCTCTTTTTTCTTATTTAGTAAACAGATGTCTTCTCGTCAATCGATTCTAAAATTTGTTTCACTCGTCCGAGGAATCGTCCGCACACGAGACCGTCAAGCACTCTGTGATCTAAGGACAGACACAGATTAACCATGTCTCTGACAGCAATCATGCCATTCTCCATGACAACCGGGCGTTTGACGATGGATTCTACTTGAAGAATCGCAGCCTGAGGGTAGTTGATAATGCCCATCGACTGAACAGAGCCGAACGAACCTGTGTTGTTGACGGTAAACGTGCCTCCCTGCATGTCATCTGCAGTGAGTTTTCCGTCTCTTACTTTTTTAGCTAGGCCGGTAATGTCTTTCGCAATGCCTTTAATTGTTTTTTCATCAGCGTTTTTAATCACCGGAACAAATAAAGAATCTTCTGTGGCTACTGCAATTGAAATATTGATATCCTTTTTCTGAATAATTTTGTCCCCCGCCCACATGCTATTCATTTGCGGGAATTCTTTTAACGCCTGAGCGACCGCTTTTACAAAAAAGGCGAAGAACGTTAAATTAAAGCCTTCTGTCTTCTTAAAGGAATCTTTTATACTGTTGCGATATGCAACCATATTTGTGACGTCGACTTCCATCATCGTCCAAGCATGCGGAATTTCTGTTTTGCTTCGCTTCATATTGGAAGCAATTGCTTTTCTTACACCTGTGACAGGAATTTCTTTATCACCGGCTGCAGACGCAGGATATGACGTCTCTTCTTTTGGCTCAGGTTTTGATGCAGACTTCGGTGCAAGAGCTGCTGTTTTCGGCTCCTCAGCCTTCTGTTCTTGTACGCCGCCTGTTTCAATTAAGCGCTGAATATCTTTTCGTGTGATGCGCCCGCTGGCACCTGTTCCTGTTACTTGTTCAAGATCAATGCCATGCTCTCCGGCCAAACGGAGTACAGCTGGCGAGTAGCGCTTTTTATTGGGCTGATCAGTTGCTTCGGCACTTTTTGCAGCAGGCGTCTCAGCGGCTTCTGAAGCAGCTGGCTGTTCTTGTTTTTGTTCAGCCGGATTCGCGCCTTCTGTTTCAATTTTGCAAATCACTTCTCCGACTTGCAGGGTTTGGCCTTCTTCTCCCACAAGCTCTGTTATCGTACCAGTAAAAGAAGACGGAACCTCCGCATTTACCTTATCTGTCATGACTTCCGCGATCGGATCGTATTTGTTCACTTTATCACCGGGGGCGACAAGCCATTTGCTGATTGTCCCCTCTGTTACGCTTTCTCCAAGCTGCGGCATCGTCATTTGTTCAATTGCCATGATTGTATCCTCCCTTACGTCTTTAAAACTCCGCTAATTCTCTCATCGCCGCTTCCACTTTATCAGGGTTGACCATAAAGTATTTTTCCATTGTCGGCGCATAAGGCATAGCCGGAATATCAGGACCTGCAAGCCGTTTGATCGGCGCGTCTAAGTCGAACAGACAATGCTCGGATATAATTGCGGCTACTTCGCTCATGATGCTGCCTTCTTTTGTATCTTCTGTAACCAAAAGAACCTTTCCAGTTTTGGACGCAGCTTCGATGATGGCTTCTTTATCAAGCGGGTAAACTGTTCTTAAATCCACCACATGCGCTGAAATGCCATCTTTTTCGAGACGTTCTGCAGCTTGTAAGGCGAAGTGGACACACAGGCCGTATGTGATCACTGTGATGTCGTCGCCTTCCCGTTTTACGTCAGCCTTGCCGATTGGCAGGACATAATCATCAGCCGGAACCTCTCCCTTTATCAGACGGTACGCCCGCTTGTGCTCAAAAAACAGCACTGGGTCTTCGTCACGAACTGCGGCTTTTAATAGACCCTTGGCGTCATATGGTGTTGATGGCATGACAATTTTCAGTCCGGGCTGGTTGGCGAAAATTGCTTCGACTGATTGAGAATGATACAAGGCTCCGTGCACGCCTCCGCCGTATGGCGCTCTGACGACAATCGGACAGCTCCAGTCATTGTTGCTGCGGTAGCGGATTTTAGCCGCTTCAGAAATAATTTGGTTGACTGCCGGCATAATGAAATCAGCAAACTGCATCTCAGCAATCGGTCTCATTCCGTACATTGCCGCTCCGATACCGACTCCTGCGATCGCAGATTCAGCAAGCGGCGTATCCATAACGCGCTCTTCCCCAAATTGTTCATAGAGTCCGGCTGTCGCTTTAAACACACCGCCTTTTCTTCCTACATCTTCCCCAAGGACGAAAACGCGAGAATCTCGTTCCATTTCTTCTTTCATCGCCAAATTGATTGCATCAATATATGACATTACTGACATTTGTTCTTCCTCCCTACTTCGCATACACATAATCAAGCGCTGACTCAGGAGCTGCATATGGGGCGTTCTCCGCTTCATCCGTCGCTTCATTTACGATTGCCATAATTTCATCCAGCATGGTTTGTTCTATCTCATCGGACAGCAGGCCTGTTTCCTTTAAGTAAGCTTGATAAGTAAGCAGGGGATCACTTTTTTTCGCTTCCTCTACTTCTTCACGGCCTCTGTAGCTGCTGTCATCGTCATCACTGGAATGTGGTGTAAGGCGGTAAGAAATCGTTTCAATTAATGTCGGGCCTTCTCCTCTGCGTGCCCTTTCGCGTGCTTCTTTGACCGCTTGATAAACTTCCAGCGGATCATTTCCATTCACAGTTACGCCAGGCATCCCATAGCCTATGGCACGGTCGGAAATATTCTCACATGCGACTTGCTTATCGTAAGGCACTGAGATTGCGTATTTGTTGTTTTCACACATGAAAATAACCGGCAGCTTATGGACAGCGGCAAAGTTTGCCCCTTCGTGGAAATCGCCTTGGTTTGAAGACCCTTCCCCAAATGTAACAAAGGCTGCGATATCCTTTTTCTCCATACGTCCCGCAAGCGCAATACCGACTGCGTGCGGCACTTGCGTTGTAACCGGAGATGATCCCGTCACAATGCGGTTTTTCTTTTGTCCGAAATGTCCCGGCATCTGGCGGCCTCCTGAGTTCGGATCTGCTGCTTTTGCAAACCCGGACATCATTAAGTCCTTTGCTGTCATGCCAAACGCGAGCACGACACCCATGTCTCTGTAGTACGGCAATACATAATCCATTTCACGGTCAAGTGCGAAAGCCGCTCCTACCTGTGCTGCTTCCTGTCCTTGACAAGAAATTACAAATGGAATTTTGCCAGAACGGTTTAACAGCCACATTCTTTCATCGATTTTTCTTGCTAACAGCATGGTTCTATACATATCAACGGCTTCCTGATCAGTCAGCCCTAGTGCTTGATGTCGGTTTGTACTCATTCAAGCCCCTCCTTTATGCTTTTAAAAATGAATGGCTTTGCCATCTGCGGCAAGCGCTGCTTCCCCAATTGCTTCAGAAAGCGTTGGATGCGGGTGAATCGTTTGCCCGATCTCCCACGGCGTTGCGTCCAGCACTTTGGCAAGACCAGCTTCAGAAATCATGTCGGTGACATGCGGGCCGATCATATGAACGCCGAGAATATCATCTGTATCTCGGTCCGCCACGATTTTGACAAAACCGTCGCTTTCACCGTATACAAGCGCTTTTCCAATCGCCATAAATGGGAACTTGCCGATTTTGACATTATGCCCGTTCGCCTTTGCTTCGTCTTCGGTTAAGCCGACACTGGCAGCTTCAGGGCTTGAGTAAATGCACTTCGGCACAAGCGTCGGATCAAGCGGATGCGGATTGAGACCTGCAAAATGCTCAACAGCAATAATTCCCTCATGTGAAGCAACGTGAGCTAACTGCAGGCCACCGATTACGTCTCCGATTGCATAAATATGAGATTCCTTCGTCTGGCAGCTTTCATTGACTGAAATCATGCCATTTTCAGTAACAATATCGGTGTTCTCTAGGCCAATGCCTTCGATATTTGCCTGTCTGCCGATGGAAACAAGCATTTTCTCAGCAGAGTAGGTAACGGTTTCTCCGCCTTTTTCCGCTTGTATGCTGATATCATCTGATGTTTTTGTCATTGTGTCAGGCAGCACTTTTGCCCCTGTTATGAACTGAATGCCTTTTTTCTTAAGAAGACTTTCCATTTCTTTTGAAATCTCTAGATCTTCAGTCGGCAATATGCGATCCGCGTATTCAATAACCGTTACCTTCACACCAAAATCATGAAGCATAGACGCCCATTCGATACCGATAACTCCTCCGCCGACAATGATGATTGATTGTGGCAGCTCCTCCATTTGGAGCGCCTCATCTGAAGTCAGTACAGACTTACCGTCCGCTTCAAGACCCGGAAGCATTCTCGGTCTTGATCCTGTTGCAATGATCACTTGTTTCGGGATCAGCATGTCATTTTCTTCGCCATTTCCCCGCTCAACAGAAATTGTTCCCGGCAGAGGAGAGAAGATTGACGGTCCAAGGATACGTCCATATCCGGTGTACACGTCAATTTTTCCTTTTTTCATTAAATGATTTACACCCGCTGCAAGCTTATCAACAACGGCTTGCTTACGCTGCTGCACTTTTTCAAAGTTGAGGGACACGCCAGCCGTTTCCACCCCGAATTGATCGGCTTCACGAGCTGTCCGGTATACCTCTGCGCTTCTAAGCAGCGCTTTACTCGGGATACAGCCTTTATGCAAACATGTTCCTCCGAGTTTTTCCTTTTCCACAACGGCTGTTTTTAAGCCGAGCTGAGCGGCTCTGATGGCCGCAACATAACCGCCGGTACCGCCGCCCAGAATGACTACGTCATACTCAGTTGCCATGGTGACTCACTCCTGTCTGTCTATTCAATACGATATTGTTTGGATTGCTCTTCGCCCAGCAACACTCTGAGCGCCCCTTGGGCAAGAGACTGCAGTTCATTTTCACCCGGATAGACTAAAACGTCTGAAATCCAATCTATGTATGATCTGATAGCAGAAACAAAGCTTTTGCCGTACGCAAGGCCTCCCGTCAGCACAATCGCTTCAACTTCGCCTTTTAACGCCGCGCTGGCTGCCCCGATTTCCTTTGCTACCTGATATGCCATGGCATCATAAATGAAGCGGGCTTTTTCATCGCCCCCCTGAATCATCTGTTCCACTTTTACTGCATCATTTGTACCGAGATAGCCTAAAAGTCCGCCGGTGCCAACAAGCTTTTTCATGATTTCTTCTTTTGTATATTCCCCTGAAAAACATAAATCAACAAGATCTCCCGCAGGCACTGTTCCTGCTCGTTCAGGACTGAATGGTCCCTCGCCGTGCAGGCCGTTATTGACATCTACCACTCGCCCGCGGTCATGGACGCCAATTGTAATACCTCCGCCCATATGGGTAATAATCATTTTCATGTTCTCATATCGTTTGCCAAGGGAGGCTGCCGCTTTACGAGCGACAGCTTTTTGATTTAATGCGTGAAAAATGCTTTTTCGTTCAATTTCAGGCATGCCTGAAACTTTCGCAAGCACTGACATTTCGTCTACGACAACAGGGTCGACGATATACGAAGGGATATTCAGGCCATCAGCGATTTCCCGCGCGATAATGCCGCCGAGATTAGAAGCATGCTGACCGGCGTAGCCGCTTTTCAAATCCTCAATCATCTCATCATTCACTACGTAGGTCCCGCCTTCAATTGGCCGGAGAAGGCCGCCTCTTGCGCAGACTGCATCAAACTTTGAAATATTGATTCCCTGTTCATGAAGCGTTTCGAGAATATGGTTTTTACGAAATTCATACTGATCAATAATTCGGTCAAATCGCTGCAGCTCTTCTATGTTGTGTCTCAATGTTTTTTCAAAAATGCTTCTTTCGTTATGAAAAACACCGATTTTCGTTGAAGTTGAGCCTGGATTAATTGTGAGAATGCGTTTTTCGTCATGTAGCACTTTCATAACCTCCAGATCAATTTCTTAACGTCTGCTTAATACACTGTGGCCGTTTTGCAAAAACTGGCTTCTTGAGCGGCGCATGCGTTCAATTCGTTCCTCTGCCAAGCGGTCAGCCGCTAAATATGCAGGAATGCCGTCACGCTGAGAAATCTCTAGTACACGCTCGATATTGCCGTAAATGCCTTCAACTTTTTTCAATGCACGTTCTGCATTATAGCCGTAAAGCTCATCTGCCACGTTGATAACACCGCCCGCGTTAATCACGTAATCCGGTGCATAAACGATGCCCATTTCGTGAATTTGATCACCATGGCGTGTCTCTTTTAATTGGTTGTTAGCCGCACCTGCGATCACTTTCGCCTTCAGCTGTTTAATGGTGTCGTCGTTAATAGTCGCACCAAGGGCACACGGCGCATAAATATCGCAGTCTTGTGAATAAATGTCATCAGGATCTACAGCACGGGCGCCAAAATCTTCAACTGCACGCTGTACAGATTGTTTGTTGATATCCGTAACGATTAAGTTTGCTCCTTCTTCATGCAGGTGGCGGCAAAGGTTATAGGCTACGTTCCCAACACCCTGTACAGCAATGGTTTTTCCTTCAAGAGAGTCTGTTCCGAAAGCAGCTTTAGCTGCTGCCTTCATTCCTCTGTACACCCCGTACGCTGTGACTGGGGACGGATTTCCAGAAGAGCCGAAAGCAGGAGAAATCCCTGTGACATAGTCTGTCTCATCATGAATGATATCCATATCCTCGACCGTTGTGCCCACATCTTCAGCCGTGATGTATCTGCCATTCAGCCCTTGAATATAGCGGCCAAACGCGCGGAACATTTCCTCATTTTTGTCTTTGCGCGGATCGCCGATAATGACTGTTTTTCCGCCGCCAAGGTTTAAGCCTGCCGCCGCGTTCTTATAGGTCATGCCTCTAGCCAATCTGAGCGCATCTTCAATTGCCGCTTCTTCATTTTCATATGTCCACATTCTCGTTCCGCCAAGCGCCGGACCAAGCGTTGTATCATGAATGGCGATAATCGCTTTTAATCCAGATTGTTCATCCTGGCAGAATACCAATTGTTCGTAATCGTATTTCTCCATATATTTAAAAAGTTCCATGTTCGTTCCTCCTAATGTGTGTATTCTTCAGATGCGCATATTGCCAGCGCAATGGAATACAGTTTATTTTCAGCAGAGTCCGCTCTGCTTGTTAAGGCAATCGGTGCTTTTGCTCCTGTAATGACAGCCGCCACGCTGGCCTTGGCAAAATAAATCAGTGATTTATATAAAATATTGCCGGCCTCAATTGTTGGGACGAGAAGGATATCTGCGTTGCCCGCTACGTCTCCCGAAATTTTTTTCTGGGCCGCGGCAATTTGTGAAACTGCGTTATCCAAAGCAAGCGGTCCATCAACAATGCAGCCTTTGATCTGGCCCCTTTTGTACATTTGAGCTAGAGCAACTGCATTCACGGTCGCTTCCATTTTAGGGTTCACCGTTTCGACCGCTGCAAGGGCAGCTGCTTTTGGCATATTGTTCCCCACTGCATGGGCCACATGAACGGCATTTTGCAAAATCTGCCGGAGCTCTTCCAGCGAAGGAGCAATATTCATTGCCGAATCTGTCACAAACATCAGCCGGTCAAAATCCGGTATATCGAAGACAGCCACGTGAGAAAGGACACTTGCTGACCGAAGCCCCTCCTGTCTGTTCAATACCGCTTTAAGCAAAACAGAAGTCGGCACATTCCCTTTCATTAAAACGTCCGCTGTTTTATGATGTACAGCACGAACCGCTAATTTCGCCGACTCCTCAGGTGTTTCGGCATGGACGATTTCCACTTGATGCCCTTGCATGGATGATGTCAGCTCGTTCAGTTTTTTGCTGTCGCCCGTTAACAAGAAACGGGCGGATAGGTGCTCGGCAGCCAGCTTTACAGCCCGGATCACTTCCTCATCCTCAGCATGAGCAACCGCAATGGTCTTGTTTTTGTGCATCGACGCTTTGCCGATTAAATCTTTCAGCTTCATCTGCTACCACCTTTCTTGTTTCGACTCCGCCTTTTATTATGCAAGTTCCGTGCCAGCTCTTAAGGGTGCTGTCATACCAGATATATTGAAACATTCGTGCAGATGTTTGCGTTTATTCTGCAAATTATTGCATGCCTTCATTTGCAAGGCCATATTTATCCATTTTGTAATATAAATTCCGAATGCTGACACCGAGGGCTTTCGCTGTTTTTGTCCGGTTAAAATGATGCTTTTCGAGCGTTTGCTGGATCAAATGCGCTTCAAATTTTTCTACTGCGACAGACAGCTTTTCCCCTTCAATATCCGGAAAATCAAAATCTGTCCCCTGATCTGTGTCATTTTCTTTTTGCTCAAGTTCAAATATAGGCAAATGATCTTTTTCAATCCATTCCATATGCGGATTGAGAAAAATCATGGCTCGTCCAAGGACATTTTCAAGCTCGCGGACATTCCCAGGCCAATGGTAAGCAGATAAGGCGCGCAAGGCTTGCTGCGAGAGCCCTTTTACATTCCTGCCGTAATCCCGGTTGATCTTTTGGATAAGTCTGACGCTTAGTGCTTCAATGTCCTCCAACCGCTGACGCAAAGGCGGAATGGAGATGGGATAGCGGTTGATCCGGTAATACAGGTCTTCGCGAAACTTTTCATCCGCCATCGCCTTTTCAATATTTACATTTGTCGCCGCGATCACTCTGACGTTGACAGGGATCGCTTTCGTGCCGCCCACTCTGACGATTTCCTTTTCTTGAAGGACGCGTAGCAATTTGGCCTGCATATTTTGTGTCAGCTCACCGATTTCATCTAAGAAAATACTGCCGTTATTTGCTTCCTCAAATAAACCCTTTTTACCGCCGCGCTTCGCTCCTGAAAACGCACCATCCTCATAGCCGAACAATTCTGATTCGAGCAGGTTTTCAGAAAGGGCTGCACAATTCACGCGAATAAATTTATTGTATTTCCGGTCACTTTCGTTATGGATGGCATGGGCGAACAGTTCTTTCCCTGTTCCTGATTCCCCGCGCAGCAAGATGGTTGCCGGTGTTTTCGCACCGAGCTTCGCCTGCTCAAGCGCAACCAGCATTTGCTCGCTTTTGCCGATAATGTCGTCAAACGTGTATTTCGCTTCAAGCGTGCGAATAATTTGTCTGGCGCGGTTAAGCTCCGCTGTCAGCATTTTAATTTCGGAAACATCGTGAATCACGCCGACGCTGCCTTTCAAAATCCCGTCCACAATCACCGGTGCTACATTAACGATGACCTCTTTTTCATTCGGGCCGACCTTCATTCTGACACCGCGGACAGGACGTCTTGTTTCAAGCACCTTTAAATGCATGCTTTCGCCTTCGGAAATATCAGTGTTTGCAGGCTTGCCGATGACTTCTTTTTCAGAAAGCCCCGTCATTTTCGTATACGCTTTATTGATTAGCAGGCCGATGCCGTTTTCATCAACGACAGAAATCGCCTCATCGGAGGATTGAATAATCGCCTCCAGCATCGTACGGACCTGCTTTAAGTTGGTCACTTCCTCTGCCAGCTCGACCGCATCAGTGATATCTTTAAACACACAAAGAGCCCCGAGCAGACGTCCGCCTTCATCAATAATCGGCAGTCTTGTGGTCACAATTTGCAAATGATCGCCTAACAGTTGCTTCTGGTTATATTCAGGCACTCTTGTTTTTAAAATCCGCGGCATCTTAGTGCTCGGAATCACTTCTTTTATTGGGCGCCCAATGACTTCCTCACGTTTTTTCCCGACCATTTTTTCGGCCATATGGTTAAAGAGAATGATTTCTTCATTGATATCAATAAAAATCATTCCATCATGGGTGGAATTAAAAATTCTGTCATATTTATAGGTTTGCTCTTTTAGCATTTGAATCAGGTGCTGCTTTTCTTCCATCAGCTGAAAAACGATGTATGCCATTTTTCCCGGCATGACAATGGTATCTTCATGCTTTCTTTGAAGGAGCTCGTCAAACACGGCTTGATCGCCGGTAGTATGAATGACGATATCCGGTTTTTGTTGTATGTAAGGTTTCCAATCAGATGATACGGCAATCCCATACTGTTCTGCTTCTTTCAATCCCGGCGCCTCGGGGTCTTTGTCAACTACGGCAATGATATCTATGATGGCTGTTTTAATCAGAATATGTAATAACGCCGTTCCCCTTTTGCCGGCACCTACTATCAGTACCTTTTGCATCCCGATACCCCTTTGCATGAAAAAATTTGCACACCTATTTATTCCGTTGCAATAATTTGCACAACCCTATGTTACCACGTTTTCTTCTCTTGACAAAATATTTTTTCCGCTGGACAATAAAGGAAATGAAAAGATAAAGGGGTTTTCTGAAGATGAGCCGACTTCTTGCGCTGTTAATATTAGTCATCCCCGGGGCTATTTCTGCTTTAGGCATTAAACTGATGAGAGATACACTTTTCGGCCATACAATCAAGCCATTTTCAGCTCTTTGGCTCCAAGGGTTGTCAGGATTCATCTTTTTTGCGATCGGCCTCTATGTGCTGGCCGGGTTCATTTTATACAGAGACAGAAAACGCAATCAAGTCAGCCCGCGATTCAGAAAACGATAGCTGAAAAAAAGCCGGAGAATGCTCCGGCTTTTTTGTTGCACTATTCGTCAGGCAAAACGGTCTTGGCAATCGTTTTGTCTAACGCTTCATAGTCATAATAAGAAATCGTATCGTACAGTTCTTTTCGTGTCTGCATATCATGAAGTCCTTCTTTTTGTGAGCCGTGCTCCTTCATCAAACCAAACATCCGCTCACAAGCTTTTGCCGCCGCTCGAAGCGAGGTGACAGGATATATCACCATGTGAAACCCCATATCTTCGAATTCATCGGCACGATAATACGGCGTTTTCCCAAATTCAGTCATATTCGCAAGGAGCGGAACGGGGATACGCTCAGCAAACTGGCGGAATTCATTCTCCGCCTGTAGCGCTTCCGGGAAAATTACGTCCGCTCCCGCCTCAATGTAAGCCTCTGAACGTTTTATTGCGGCATCAAGCCCTTCCTGCGCCCTGGCATCAGTACGGGCAACAACAATAAGGGAGGGTGCCGCTTGTTTAATGGCTTTTATTTTTTGCGCCATTTCCTTTATCGGAACTAGCTGTTTGCCATTTAAATGTCCGCATTTTTTTGGGAGCTGCTGGTCTTCTATTTGAACGGCTGCTACCCTGGCTTCAAGCATCTCCCGGGCTGTTCGGGCGGCATTTAAGACACCGCCAAATCCCGTATCGATATCCACAAGCAAAGGCAGATCAGCTGAACGCACAAGATCTTTGGCCCGTTCAGCTATCTCTGCCGATGTGATGATCCCTAAATCAGGCAGCCCCCTGCTGGCTGTATAGGCAGCACCGGACAAATAAATAGCAGAAAAACCGGCTTCTTTCGCAAGCAAAGCGGCCATCCCGTCATGGGCGCCGGGAATTTGAAGAATGTCCGGTGCTGACATCAGCTTGCGGAAACGCCCGGCAAGCTCCTCTTGTGACGATTGCTTATTGACGATCCACGACATGAAACAAATCCCCCTTTTACATGCAGAACATGTCTACGAATTCATTTACGCGCATCGTTTGTAATGTCTCATAGCTGGTACAGCGCTCATAAATGTGTTTGTGCTGTTTATCAGGAAAATGGGTTTTGAGATTGTCAGAAAACTTTTCCAGCAGTTTCGGCACTGCTTCCTCTCTTCGAAAACGATGGCCGAGGGGAAACTCACATTCCACCATTTCCGTGCTCGTTCCGTCTTTAAAATGAACCTGAACGGCATTTGAGATGGAACGTTTATCAGGTTTTAAATAATCCTCGGTATATGTTTTATTTTCAGTCACTTCCATTTTATCACGAAGTTTATCTATTCTCGGATCACTCGCTGTTTCAGCTTCATAATGCTGTGCGGTGATATCACCAAAAAGCAAACCGATTGCTGTAATGTATTGGAGACAGTGATCGCGGTCTGCCGGATTGTGGAGCGGGCCTTTTTTATCAATGATTCGGATAGCGGATTCATGCGTTCTGATGACAACACGGTCAATCTCGTCAATCCGGTTCTTTACCTGCGGGTGAAGAATGACGGCGCACTCCGCCGCTGTCTGGGCGTGAAATTCCGCAGGATAAGACACTTTAAATAACACATTTTCCATGACATAAGCGTCGAGCGGACGGGCAAGCTTGATCTCTTTCTTATTGAATAAAACGTCTTGGAACCCCCAATCCGGTGCACTCAGGGCTGTCGGATAACCCATTTCCCCTTTTAACGACATCAGCGCCAAATGAACACCTCTGCTCGTTGCATCTCCTGCCGCCCATGATTTGCGTGAGCCCGTATTCGGTGAATGGCGGTATGTCCTCAATGCTGCATTGTCAATCCATGCATTCGAAAGCGCATTTTTGATTTCTTCTCTTCCGCCGCCCAAAAGCTTTGCCGCAACAGCAGTTGTCGCAACTTTGACAAACAGCACATGGTCAAGGCCAACTCGATTTAAGCTGTTTTCTAACGCCAGCACACCTTGGATCTCGTGTGCTTTGATCATCATCTCAAGTACGTCGCGTACTGTTAACGGCTCTTTTCCTTCAGACAGCCTCACTCTTGATACATAATCAGCAGCGGCAAGGATTCCTCCCAAGTTATCGGATGGATGCCCCCACTCCGCCGCCAGCCACGTATCGTTGTAATCGAGCCAGCGAATCATGCAGCCGATATTAAACGCCGCCCTCACAGGATCAAGAACATATGACGTTCCCGGCACTTTGCTTCCATTCGGCACAGTCGTTCCTGGAACAATCGGGCCAAGCAGCTTTGTGCATTCCGGATACCGTAGCGCCAAGATCCCGCAGCCCAGGGTATCCAGCAATACATGCCCCGCTGTTGTATACGCTTCGGCACTAGTAATCTCTTTCTCAAGCACATAGTCTGTGATTTCTTCGATAACACGATCCGTTTTCGGCATTCTACCAGTTCCTTTCATGGTTTTGTTTGATATCGCGGGCCCATGTAACTGACACGGGGACGGAAGAGCCGATTATTGGCATGCTGTTCAATCACATGGGCGCATAAACCGGACGTTCTCGCGCTGAAAAAGACCGGCGTATATAAAGGAATCGGTATGCCGAGCATCCAATACACCGGGGCAGCATAGTAATCCAAATTCGGGTAAAGCCCTTTTTCCTTCTCCATCAGCCGCTCACCCGCTTCGCACATCTCATATAAACGATGGTCACCGGCTTTATCGCATAATTGCTGCAGCGCCTCTTTCATCATGAGTGCTCTTGGGTCCATTTTTTTCATATACACCCGGTGGCCGAAGCCCATGATTTTTTCTTTTCTTTTCAGTTTTGTTTGCAGAAGCTGCTCAAAATCAGATGTCGTTTTTGCCTCCAAAAGCAAATACATCACAGCTTCGTTTGCTCCTCCGTGAAGATTCCCTTTCAGGGAAGCGACAGCCCCAGTCAAAGCCCCATAAAGATCTGAATGTGTAGATGCAATGACCCTGGCCGCAAAGGTTGAATTCGGCATCTCATGCTCACTGTACAGGACGAGCGACCGGTCAAAAATCTGTTCTTCCAATGAAGACGGCAATTTCCCTGTCATCATGTATAGAAAATTCGCACTGTAGGATAAGGTATGAAGCGGAAGAATCGGTTCTTTCTTATTAATGATCCTGTAGCTGGCAGCAGTGAGGGCAGGCATTTTCCCAAGAAGCTGATAGGCGCGTTCTTTGTTTGCAGAAGGAGACCGATCATCAATTTGCCGATCATAGCCAGCAAGTGCCGACAGGCCGGTACGCAGACTATCCATTGGATGAGTGCCCTCAGGGAGCAGCTCAAGCAGACGGAGCTGATCAGCAGGCAGGCTTGAGGCACTGTTTATTTTATGTTCCAGCGTCTCCATTTCACTTTCTTCTGGCAGCCTGCCCTCCAGCAATAAATGGACAAGCTCCAGATAGCTTTTTGTTTCAGAAAGTTCTATTAAATCATAGCCTCGTATCAAAATCTGGCTGGACTGCGTGTCAAGATAAGAAATATGAGTTTCTGCCGCAATCACACCGTCCAACCCTGGAGAATATTGCTGTTTCTCCTCCATATCCTCAACCTCCGTTTTTGCGTTTTTTGTCTATCAGGTTCCGCCAAGCAAATACTTGGAAATAATCAGTCTTTGAATCTCATTCGTCCCTTCATAGATTTGCGTCACCTTTGCATCGCGAAGCAAGCGCTCAACCGGATAATCCTTCATATAGCCATATCCCCCATAAATTTGAACGGCGTCTAACGCCGCCTTCACGGCTGCATCGGAAGCAAATTGTTTAGCCATAGACGCTTCTTTTCCACAGTTTAGGCCACGGTTATGAAGGTCTGCAGCGTGGTAGACAAGATGTCTTGCCGCCTCAGCTCTAGTCGCCATATCAGCCAGCTTAAATGAAATGGCTTGATTGGCTGCGATCGGTCTTCCAAATTGCACTCGCTGCTTCGCATAATTAACGGCATGATCAAGAGCCGCCTCTGCAATTCCGAGGGCCTGTGCCGCAATGCCGATCCGGCCGACATTTAAATTCGCCATGGCAATGTGAAAGCCATCCCCCTCTTTGCCAAGCAAATTGGCTTCAGGCACTTCTGCATTATCAAAAATCAGTTCCGTAGTATTGGAACCATAAAGCCCCAGCTTTCTTTCTTTTTTTCCAACGGTAAAACCGGGTGTGTTTTTTTCAACAATAAAAGCCGAAATCCCGTGCCTGCCTTGATCTGGAGCTGTTAAAGCAAATGTGATATAGATATCAGCTGCTCCGCCATTCGTTATGAATATTTTCGATCCGTTTAATAGATATTTGCCGTTCTTTTTGATTGCTGTTGTGCGGAGGCTCCCGGCATCCGACCCCGAGTGAGGCTCCGTCAGTGCAAATGCGCCCAAATGGTCTCCTGACGCGAGCTTTGGTATATATTTCATCTTTTGTTCTTCATTGCCGAAGTACAGAATCGGATTTGTGCCGACTGAGGTATGTACGGAGAGAATTACGCCGACAGCCGCGCTGATTCTAGAAATCTCATGAATTGCCAAAATATAAGAAACAACGTCCGCTCCGGCACCGCCGTATTGTTCCGGCACCGGTATTCCCATCAGGCCGTGTTCGCCCATTTTTTTGATCAGCTGAAAGGGAAATTCGTCCGTTTTCTCCATGATTTCCGCAGCGGGAGCAATTTCTTTTCGTGCAAAATCACGCACCATTTTCCGCATCATGACTTGCTCTTGGGTTACATGCAACTCGGCCACCCCCGGATGGAATAGACTTCAGGAAGTCCTCTCCTCATAGTCATAAAAACCGCGTCCGCTCTTTTTGCCAAGCCAGCCTGCTTTGACATACTTGCGGAGCAGCGGGCAAGGACGGTATTTGGAATCGCCAAGGCCTGAGTGAAGGACTTCCATAATTGATAAACACGTATCCAGTCCGATAAAATCCGCTAATGCAAGCGGACCCATCGGATGATTCATGCCCAGCTTCATCACCTCGTCTATTGCCTCCGGTTTCGCCACTCCCTCATACACGCAATAGATGGCTTCATTAATCATTGGAAGAAGCACACGGTTGGAAACAAACCCAGGAAAATCATTGACTTCTACTGGTGTTTTCCCCATCTTTTCCGCTAATGCCATAACATCTAAGGCCGTTTCTTCTGATGTAGCCAAGCCGCGAATCACTTCAACCAGCTTCATTACAGGGACGGGATTCATGAAATGCATGCCAATAACCCGTTGAGGCCGGTTTGTTACAGCAGCGATTTCGGTAATAGGCAAGGAAGATGTATTGCTGGCCAAAATCGTATGAGGCGGGCAAATGCGATCAAGTGTTTTAAACATCTCAGTTTTTGCCGCCATGTTTTCTGCGATAGCCTCAATCACAATGTCCGCATGCTCTGCCTCCTCAAGCGTTTGAGAAATCGAAATGCGGCTGATTACGCTCTTCACTTCCGTCTCGGTCCTTTTCCCTTTCTCAGCATCACGGTCCAGCTGTTTCTTCAGCCGTTTCAATCTTGCCTCAGCGGCCTCTGGATTCACATCATACATCCGCACATAAAAGCCCGCGTCGGCAGCTGTTTGAGCAATTCCGCTTCCCATCTGACCTGCGCCAGCTACCATGATTTGTTTGATTTCCATTCAAATCCCCTTTTTCATCATGTTTTAATGAACCTGCACTAAGACGGCGTCTCCCTGTGCTGCCCCGCTGCAAATAGCGGCAACGCCCAGACCCCCTCCCCGCCGCTTTAATTCATAAACAAGCGTCATGAGAATTCTCGCCCCGCTCGCGCCGATCGGGTGGCCGAGCGCGATCGCACCGCCATTTACATTTACTTTTTCAAGATCGAAACCTACGATTTTTTCACATGTCAAAACAACTGAAGCAAAAGCTTCATTTACTTCAAACAAGTCAATATCTTGGACAGTTAAACCGTTCTTTTTCAGGAGCTTGTTAATGGCAAATCCCGGCGCTGCCGCCAGCTCGTGCGCTGGCATTCCCGTAGTTGAAAAACCAAGAATTGTAGCCAGAGGCCGTTTGCCAAGCTCAGCAGCTTTTTCCTCAGACATCAGCACGAACGCGCCGGCTCCGTCATTGACCCCAGGAGCATTGCCGGCTGTGATAGAACCGTCACTTGCATAAATCGGGGCAAGTTTCGCGAGCTGATCCAGACTTGTGTCACGGCGAATCGCTTCATCTTTATCAAAAACGTTTGGTTTTCCTTTTCGACCGATCCAGTTGACGGGAACAATTTCATCCTGAAACTTCCCTTCATCGGCTGCCTTAGCTGCCCTTGCATGACTTCTCAACGCCCATTCGTCCTGCTCCCTTCGTGAGATTGTATATTCCTTGGCAGCTGTATTTCCGTGAACAGCCATGTGCACCTCGTCAAACGCGCACGTTAATCCGTCATACACCATTAAGTCCCTAAGCTCGCCGTCTCCCATCCGTGCTCCCCAGCGCCCGGCGGGAACGGCATACGGAATATTGCTCATGCTTTCCATTCCCCCGGCAACAAGTATATCCGCATCCTGCGCCCGAATCATTTGATCACATAAAGTGACAGCGCGAAGGCCGGAAGCACAGACTTTATTCAGTGTTTCTGACGGCACACTCCAAGGCATTCCCGCCAGACGGGCAGCTTGACGGGAAGGTATCTGCCCTGAGCCGGCCTGGACAACCATGCCCATGACGTTTCCTTCTACATCATCTC
Organism: Bacillus sp. FSL R5-0603; assembly: GCF_038050295.1. Classification (NCBI taxonomy): domain Bacteria; kingdom Bacillati; phylum Bacillota; class Bacilli; order Caryophanales; family Bacillaceae; genus Bacillus; species Bacillus sp. FSL R5-0603. The sequence continues at coordinate 2,318,290 of NZ_JBBOYP010000001.1, forward strand.
CAGAGACTCCAGCCCGTTGCAGCGCCTCCTTCATCACAATGCCCCCAAGCTCAGCAGCTTTCACCTCTTTCAAAACTCCGCCGAATTTGCCAAATGGAGTTCTTGCAGCACTTACAATGACTGTTTTCCTCATGGTTTCACCTCATTCAGAAGATAGACAGCGCTTACAATTTCTAGTTGTCTTCTATGAATGTATGCTTTGAAACGGGCATGAATGAATGAAAAAAGAAGGCTGCGTCAAACAGCCTCCTTCTAACAACTATTCATTTTTCAGCAATGCCGAAGCCTTTTCTGGAAAGTCGGTAAACATGCCGTCTGCTCCCGCTTCAATGAGACGCTTCATATCTTCCGGACGATTGACTGTATACGGCCTTACCTTAATCGAACTGCTCCTCATTTTCTTTAGCACTTCATCTGTGACCCCTGGGCTGTTTAACTTCGGGTGATAGCCGGAAGCCGGAATAGACGCGATATATCGATCTGCCTGGTAAAGCACATCTGAAGTTAATACTGCCCGTTCGATATGCGGCGCAAGCCGGGCGCATAGCGCCAAGCTGTCATGATTAAACGTGGATAGGATGACTCTCTCCTCCACATTGAATCGCTTCACTGCCTCCAGCACTTTTTCTTCCATTCCCTCATAGCGGATCACGCTGTTTTTTAATTCAATGTTGATGAGAAAATCCTTTTTTACCGCCCACGAGAGCACATCTTCTAGCAGCGGTACTTTTATATCGCTGTACGCTTGATCGTGACCAGCGGCCGCATTCGCAGTCTTTACCTCATCATAGGCTGTATCCTTCACGAATCCTTTAAGTGATGTCGTGCGATTAAGTCTTTCATCATGAATCACAACAATGCGTCCGTCTTTCGTCAGCTGTACATCAAGCTCTATCCCATCCGCTCCGGCTTCAATTCCTTTTTCAAATGCAAGCATTGTATTTTCGGGAAATTGACCTGAGGCCCCCCGGTGGGCAAAAATCTTTGTCATCGTTTCACCTCAAACCCTAAAGTTTTCTCCATTATACTTATTTTGTCGGCTCCACTCTAGGATTAAGGCTGTATCAATCTACTGATCATAATAAGAATCAATGCCGTTGACAATCGCATCTGCGGCCTTTTGCTGGTATTCTTCACTTCCCAGCTTGTCCGCATCAGAGCTGTTAGTGATAAACCCAAGTTCCGCCAACACACTTGGCATTTGTGAATATGTAATGACGTAAAAGTCTGATTCTTTCACGCCCCTGTCTCTCGTTTGTAAGGAAGAAACGAGCTGTGACTGAATATCGGATGCGAGACGCCGGCTGTTCTCCCCTGCATAATCAGATTGAAAATACGTTTCTGTTCCTGAAGCTGAAGCAACCCCTGAATTCACATGAATGCTGACAAAAAGGTCAGCCTGATTGGCACTTGCCTTAGCCACTCTTTCCTCCAAGGTCAGAAAATGATCGTCAGACCGGGATGCAACAGGATTGGCTCCCTCCTCTTTTAGTTTGTCTGTCACATGCTCTGAGACAGACAAATTAATATCCTTTTCAAAGAGCCCGTTTCCGACCGCTCCACTGTCTTCACCGCCGTGTCCGGCATCAATATACACTGTTTTTCCTTCTATCGGCTCTGCTGCCTGTGCACAAGGCGCGAGCGTCAAAGCCAATCCGCACAGCGCCAAGCTCCTCCATAACATTCTCAACTTACTCCCTCCGGTCTTTTTATGACGAGTTCTTTCGCAGCTGAATATCTTCCAGCTGTAAAGTTCCATTATCCTTCTTTGTATATTTCACCAGGACATGTGTCTGATCTGGCAGTGATTCACATTCATCACGTTTATCCTTCGGAACTTGTATCATGGTTTCTTCTCCATTAAGAGAAACCGCAATCGTATGAGGATCAGCCGAGCCAATGTATTTTCCCTCTTCGGTAAACCTTGGCACTGAGTCATCCGCACTTGCAACACTGCACCCCGAAAGAAAGAGCGCAGTAAACAGCAAAAGAACCGTTTGTTTCACATGACCACCTCTTCCTGATGTTTGGCTTTTATCTTTGACCAGAATGGCGAATTTGTAAAGACAACGCGAATGCAGGCGAGCAAGTTCCATGATTTTCAAAAGGGCTATACGACCCGATCATTTCCTGTTGTTAGAAAGATAACGAGCAGATTTGTCTATGAAGATGGCTCTAATTGAGGCGCCAATTAGAAAAAATTAGCGGAAAGAAGCAACTTTTTATTCATTTTAAAAAATTTGAGAATAGGGTGAGCAAATCGTTTGACGGGTGGGTCAGCCAAGCGTAACCTTTTAAAGGATATTTACTTTATTGAAAGAAGTTAAAGCCATGAAAAAATTCGTTCTGCTGCTGGCGGCAGCTGTCATCACATGCTCCATCGGCCACCAAATCAGCGGCGGCTACAAAGGCCCCGAAAAAGAGCGGCGAAAACATCACTCTGCACTCAAGATATTCAGTCGGTAAAGCAGATCAATTGCATTAATTTTTACATATAGGCTAGAATATGTGCGAATCCAAACGAAAGAAGATGATCAAATGAATCCTAAGTATAAGCCTCTGTTTGAACCATTTACGTTTAAAAGCGGCGTTACAATCGACAACCGGATCGCAGTAGCACCAATGACTCATTACGCTTCTAATGAAGACGGTACAATATCTGAAGCGGAGCTCGACTACATCATCCCCCGTTCAAAAGAGATGGGAATGGTGATTACAGCCTGCGCAAATGTTACACCGGACGGAAAAGCATTCCCCGGGCAGCCGGCCATCCATGACGATTCCAACATTCCAGGTTTAAAAAAGTTAGCACAAGCTATTCAGGCACAAGGCGCTAAAGCCGTTGTACAAATTCATCACGGCGGCATCGAATGCCCATCTGAGCTCGTTCCTCAACAGGATGTTGTGGGGCCAAGTGACGTGTTTGATAACGGCAAACAAATTGCTCGCGCATTAAAAGAAGAAGAAGTGGAAAACATTGTAAAGGCGTTTGGAGAAGCGACAAGACGTGCCATTGAAGCCGGCTTTGACGGTGTCGAAATTCACGGTGCAAACGGCTACTTAATTCAGCAGTTTTATTCTCCGAAAACCAACCAGCGCACGGATCGCTGGGGAGGAAGCGATGAAAAGCGATTAGCCTTCCCGCTCGCTATTGTCGATGAAGTGAAAAAAACCGCTTCAGAACATGCGAAGGGCGCGTTCTTAGTCGGCTACCGTCTGTCTCCGGAAGAACCTGAGACACCGGGATTGACAATGACTGAAACTTATACGCTTGTTGATGCTTTAGGGGATAAAGAATTGGATTATCTTCATATCTCACTGATGGACGTGAACTCAAAAGCGCGCCGCGGTGCAGATCCGACTCGCACACGCATGGACTTATTGAATGAACGTGTCGGAAACAAAGTGCCGCTGATCGCCGTCGGTTCCATCCATTCCGCTGATGACGCGCTTGCCGTCATCGAAAACGGTATTCCGTTAGTCGCTATGGGACGCGAAATTCTAGTTGACCCTAACTGGACGGTAAAAGTAAAAGAAGGCCGTGAAAAGCAAATCGAAACAGTGATCAAAGGCACAGATAAAGAAAAATATCATTTGCCTGAACCGCTTTGGAAAGCAATTGTGAACACGCCAGGCTGGGTGCCTTATAAAGATTAATGTGCAAAAGACTGCCGAAACGATTCGGCAGTCTTTTTTCCCTTTATATAAATAGTTTATGTACACATCTAAACAGCAAAAGAAAGAGCTCCCCACCAACTTCGAAAAGAAAATCCAGGAAAAACCCCTCACGCTTTCTTGCTTTTTTCTTTTTCATTCGTACGTCTCCTTTTTACATGAATACGCCTTACTTACGATTTTGCAGGAGAAAGGTTTCATTTTATAACGGACACATCTAGAGTCGATCATGCTTCGTGATCCTATAAGATGTATGAATGGACCAAGAGTGCAGGTAATACCGCCATTTGCTTTCCTTACTTTTCAAACCTATCCTTTACTATATGCGGATACTTACTATTCTTCTCCCATACTACAAATGTCCCCAAAACAAAACGCCTCCTATTTATCAGCGCAAACTAATAAATAAAAGACGTTTGATTTAATGACCACTTAATAAGCTCATGTTTAAGAAGCCTTATGTTCTAATCTCAGCTTATCCGCAACCATTGCAATGAATTCCGAATTTGTCGGTTTAGCTTTTGTCATGCTGACAGTATAACCGAACAACGAGGAAATGGAATCAATGTTTCCTCTGCTCCATGCCACTTCAATTGCATGGCGGATCGCTCTTTCTACACGGCTTGCGGTTGTGTTAAATTTTTTGGCGATGTCCGGATAGAGGACTTTTGTAATGCTGCCGAGCAATTCGATGTCATTGTATACCATTGAGATTGCTTCGCGCAGATAGAGATAGCCTTTAATATGGGCTGGGACGCCGATTTCATGGATAATGCTTGTGATGCTCGCGTCGAGATTTTTCTTCTTTGGTTCAGGCTGGCTGCTGCGTATAATACTGCTTTGCGATGATGGCGCACGATGCGTCACACTGCTGGCATTTCCGCTGACCTGGCGGATATGACCGACAAGGTTTTCCATATCAAACGGTTTGAGAATAAAGTAGGACGCGCCTAAATCGACGGCCTTTTTCGTGACATCTTCCTGTCCAAAGGCTGTCAGCATAATGACATTCGGCTGTTTTTTCAGATCTGATTCCCTCAGCCTCTCTAAAACCGCAAGTCCGTCTAAATGCGGCATAATAATATCTAATACGAGCACATCGGGATCTTTTTCTTTAAACAGCGACAGGCATTCCTGTCCGTTATAAGCAACGCCGATCACTTCCATGTCTTCCTGTCCTTCTATATATTCACTTAACAGGCTTACCAGCTCTCGATTATCATCAGCAACACAAACTTTAATTTTCTCCACGTTTCTTCCTCCCCAAATGTAGTTAACAGGATTCACCCTTGCTACATGTTTACATTCGACAAAACCGCTATATACCCTCTAAAAAAATCATAATCACCAATATTAGTGGCATATCTTTGTTATTCTATGTTTTTCTCTGTTTTTCGACTAAAAATGAAATTTGACAAACAAGGAAACGTGAATTTGTCGAAAAATCTTCTTTTGTATATTTTACCGTATGTATTCTGAGAAGTGAAGAGGGATCAAAATAAAAAAACTGCCGGAAACTCCGGCAGTCAGCTTGCTTTTTCTTTTCCGTAAATATCGATTCCTGCTTCTGACAGCATCCATTCAATATGAACACCGTAGCCGCTTGTCGGGTCATTAACGAATACATGGGTGACAGCGCCGATCACTTTTCCATTTTGAATGATCGGGCTTCCGCTCATCCCCTGTACGATGCCTCCTGTTTCTTTCAACAGCCTTGGATCAGTAATTTTCAACACCATTCCTTTTGTCGCAGGGAATTTTTGCGGCGTTGTGCTGACGATTTCAATATCGAATTTTTCTACTTTGTCATCATCAATAACGGTTAAAATTTCAGCCGGCCCTTTTTTGACTTCGGTAGAAAACGCAACCGGCAATGCTTGATCTGATATGTTGTTTTGAATCGGCTGATGCAGCGTGCCGAAAATCCCAAACGGGCTGTTTCTGTTAATATCCCCGATCGTTTTGCGTTCTGAGGAAAATCGCGCCAGTTTTTCTCCCGGATTACCGCCTGTCCCTTTTTCAATTGATGTCACAGTGGATTTAACAATTTCTCCATTCTCCACCACAATTGGTTTCTTTGTGTCCATATCGGAAATCACGTGGCCAAGTGCTCCGTATTTTTTTGTTTTCGGTTCATAAAAGGTCATAGTGCCGATGCCGGCAGCAGAATCTCTGATATATAACCCGATTCTGTATTTGCCTTCTCCTTCATCCTTTTCTGGGATCAGCTTCGTTTTGATTTTCTGTTTATCACGTTTGATCAGTAAGTCTAAAGATTCACCAGTTTTTCCAGCCTTTTGAATAAATGGGGCTACATCATTCATTTTTTCAATTTTCTGTCCATTCATCTCAATAATGATGTCGCCCGCTTCAATTCCGGCCGTTTCTCCCGGAGATTTTTTGCCTTCACTTGTATTGATTTGATGAAATCCGACGACAAGAACACCGACGGAATGAAGTTTTACGCCTATTGATTGTCCGCCAGGTATAACTTTTAAATCAGGAAGAACGTGCACTTTTGTTTTTTTAATTGGAAATCCGGCAAGATCGTATACTAATTCTGACTCACCAGATTTTTTGCCCGTCACCTTGATTTCATGCGGATCTTTCTTTACTGTAAACGCTTCTGAGGATTCTGATGTCTGAGCGTTTACCGATAAACTCGTTTCAATCGCTTGTGTTTGGGTTTCAAATACTCTCATTTGCGTTGGAATCAGTAAATATTCTTTTAGCGGTTTGCATAAACCTACACTTAATAACGAAACAAGGAGAATTAAACCTACTGCTTTTCTGATGTTATCGGGCATTCACTACTTCACTCTCCTCGCTCCTATCCCACACCTTCTTTATGACTTGCTGCTACATCATTTAATTTTGCCTTCTGACGGCTTATTTATAACTGTCATATGAAGAAAAACATTGGATATACTGATGAACGAATGGATGTGCACGAAAAAAATAAGCTGCGCTTCTCACGCAGCTTACCCAGTTGTTTTGACTTGATCCGCTTGTTTTAAAAGTTCTTTCGCATGGCGTTTCGTTAAGTCGGTTACTTCGACACCTGCAATCATGCGCCCGATTTCCGCTACCTTTTCCTGCTTAGACAGCGGCTTGACACGTGTTGTCGTTCTGCCGTCTTTTAACTCCTTCGCAATATAAAGATGCGTATCGGCCATGGCAGCCACCTGAGGGAGGTGTGTAATACACAGCACTTGTGAACCTATTGACACCTTATGGATCTTCTCAGCGATTGCCTGTGCGACCCTGCCGCTTACACCGGTATCAACCTCATCAAAAATGATCGATGTCACATCCTGTTGTGAGGAAAAAATACTTTTTATGGCAAGCATCACCCGTGACAGCTCTCCACCTGAAGCGACTTTCGAAAGAGATTTCAGCGGCTCGCCTGTATTGGTTGAAATTAAAAATTTCACCAGGTCAATCCCTTGTTCAGTCAGTTGAACGGGCTGGCCGTTTACAAGCGGAGCCTCTTCATTGCGTGACGCTGTTCTGACCTTAAATTCCGTATCAAAAGTTGATTTTTCCATGTACAGGCTTTTTAATTCCCGATGAATCTCATCAGCCAGCTTTTTCGCCCATGTTTTTCGGATTTGTGACACATTTGCCGCTTCCACTGCGACATCTTTGCCGACGGAGTCAAGCTCCTTTTTCAAGCTTTGAAGGTGGCTGTCCCTGTTTTCAATTTGGTCAATCTCTTCTTCAATTTTAGAAGCATATTCCAAAATGTCTTCAACAGTGGCACCATATTTTCGTTTCAGCTGTTTGATTTCATTAAGTCGCGTCTCAATATAGTTCAGGCGTTCCGGATCAAATTCAAGCTCATCCAGCATATTTCTCATCTGAAATGTGGCATCCTCAAGCAAATAGTAGGAGTTCGAAACACTTTCAGACATTTTTTTCAGCGGTTCGTTTATATCAGATATATCTTCAAGCTGCGCTGATGCCATTCCAACCCAGTCCAATCCGCCCTGCTCACTGCGAAGCGCGTTATATGCATTTTGCAGCGACTCATATATCTTCTCAAAGTTTGAAATTTGCTGGCGCTCTTCTTGGAGCTGTTCATCTTCGTTAAGCTCAAGCTTTGCCGATTCGATTTCTTCGAGCTGAAATTGAATAAGATCAAGACGATGGGCCATTTCCTGTTCGCTTTCAGAAAGCTGCTTAAGCTTTTTGAGCAGCTTCATATACCGCTGGTACCCTTCCTGATACGTTTTGAGCGCGCTTTCCACTTCGGCCCCGGCAAACTTGTCCAAAAGCTGGAGATGATTTTCGTCTTCCATTAACAGCTGGTTATCGTGCTGCCCGTGAATATCTAATAAAAGCCTGCCGATCTCTCTTAGCGAGGCAATCGTGACAAGCTTGCCATTGACACGGCAAACGCTTTTCCCGCTCGTGCTGATATCCCTTCTCATGACGATCATTTCGTCTGAAACGTCGATTCCCTGCTCAGCGCATACGTCTAAAACAGGATGGCCGCTCTCCAACAGAAACAGCCCTTCAAGTTCGGCTTTTGCTTCCCCATATCTAACAAATTCAGATGATCCGCGGCCTCCGACTAAAAGAGAAATGGCATCTATGATAATGGATTTGCCGGCACCGGTTTCTCCTGTTAAAACCGTAAGCCCGCGTTCAAAAGAAACCGTCAGTTCCTCAATAATGGCAAAGTTTTTAATCGATAGTTCAGCTAACAAACAGCATTACACCTCTTATCTTTGTTAGATTTTCTGTTACAGCAGTTCAAGGAGCCTGTTTTTTACACCGTCTGTATCTCCAGGAGTCCGGCAAATAATTAAAATCGTGTCATCTCCGCAAATGGTCCCCATAATTTCATCCCAGTCCAAATTGTCCATCAGTGCCCCGATTGCCTGAGCATTGCCCGGCATCGTTTTCAGTACGATCATATGGCTTGCTGAGTCTATTTTCACAAATGCGTCCATCAATGCCCGCTTTAGCTTAGACAGCGGATTGAAACGCTGGTCCGCCGGAAGACTGTATTTGTAAGAACCATTATTTGTAGGCACTTTTACAAGGTGAAGTTCTTTAATATCCCGTGATACCGTGGCTTGCGTTACTTTGTATCCATCCTGCTTTAGCATGTCGACCAATTCATCCTGCGTTTCGATTTCATTGCTTGTAATGATCTCTCTGATTTTAATATGCCTCTGGCCTTTGTTCATGTAAGCACCTCTATTTCCAAGCTTATCTGTTCTTTTATGTTATATGATTCTCTGCACATTGTACATGAATGCAGAAAAAAGGAATAATAGCGCCCTATTATTCCGGTACATCTGCTTTTTTTTCTTTTAACGTCTTATGTGCTTCTTCTACAACGCGCATGATCTCTTCTTCCGGCAGCTCCTGGCCTTCCTGTCCCTCTCCCGGCCAATGCAAATGAAGGAGAAACTCAATATTTCCGTCTCCTCCGGTGATTGGAGAAAATGACAAGCCTTTACAGATATAGCCTTCAGCGGCAGAAAAACTGATCATTCGCTTGAGCACATCAGTATGCACTTTAGGATCTCTGACAATCCCTTTTTTGCCGACGGATTCCCGTCCCGCTTCAAACTGAGGCTTAACTAGAGCCATGCAGTCGCTGCCCGGTACGAGTAAAGTCCTTAGGACAGGCAGGATGAGCCGCAGTGAAATAAAGGACACATCAATTGTGGCAAACTCCGGCATGCCCTTTGTAAAGTCTGCCGGTGTTGCATAACGAAAGTTCGTCCGTTCCATCACGACGACCCGTTCATCCTGTCTAAGCTTCCATGCAAGCTGATTATAGCCTACATCCACAGCGTATGACTGTTTAGCTCCATTTTGCAAAGCGCAGTCCGTAAAACCGCCGGTGGAGGAGCCAATATCAATCATAATTTTATCTTTGACAGAGACGGGAAATTCCTTCAACGCTTTTTCGAGCTTTAAGCCGCCCCTGCTCACATACCTCAGCGGGTTTCCTTTGACGGTTAACGGAAGGTCGCGGTCAATTTTTTCTCCAGGCTTGTCCAAGCGGTTTTCGTTTGAGTAGACGATCCCCGCCATAATGGCTCTTTTGGCTTTTTCACGCGTTTCCGCCAGCCCTCTTTCCACTAATAATACATCTAATCGTTCTTTCTTTGACGTCATGATCCAATTCCTTTGTGTGTCTTTGGCGGCATCAGTAATCTAATACGATTTGCCACCTGCTGTTTTGTCAGTCCAATTTCCTCAAGAAGTGCCGTTACGCTTCCGTGTTCAATAAACCGATCAGGTATACCCATTCTGTCGATCGGAGTATGATATTCACCTTGATCATGAGCGAATTCTAAAATCGAGCTTCCGAAACCGCCTTCTAAGACCGCTTCTTCAATTGTTAAAATTGGCAAGCCTTCTTTTAGAATACTCTTCATCATCTTTTCATCAATCGGCTTAATAAAACGCGCATTCACAACGCGCACGGAAAGGCCTTCTTTCTGCAGCTCTTCGGCTGCTTCAATCGCCATTTCGATTGTTGTGCCGAATGTTAAGATGACAGCATCGTTCCCTGGACGCAGCACCTCCCACGTACCGATCGGAATCGTTTTCAACTGTTCATCCATTTTTACGCCGAGTCCGTTTCCGCGCGGAAAACGCATCGCTATCGGGCCTTCGTCATAGCTAAGTGCTGTATGAACCATGTGCTGGCCTTCATTTTCGTCTTTCGGCATCATTAAGACAATGTTTGGAATGTGGCGCATAAACGCAATATCAAACACGCCTTGATGTGTCTCTCCATCAGCGCCAACGAGTCCTGCACGGTCAATTCCAATAAACACATTGGCGTTTTGGCGGCAGATGTCATGAACAACTTGGTCATATGCCCTTTGCAGGAAGGTTGAATAAATCGCCAAAAACGGCTTCATACCCTGCATTGCCATAGCTGCCGCCATCGTTGCGGCATGCTGTTCTGCGATTCCTACGTCGAACATCCGGTCAGGGAATTCCTTTGCGAAACCTTCAAGCTTTGAACCGACAGGCATAGCCGGCGTAATGGCTACAATGCGTCCGTCCTCGCGCGCCATTCGCTGCACAGTTCCGCTGACAAGGCCGCTCCACGAAGGAGCTGCGGCTTTCGGCTTTACAAAGTCACCGGTATTAATTTTATATGGTCCGGTACCATGCCATGTCCCAATCGTATCGGTCTCAGCCGGTTTGTACCCCTTCCCTTTTTTCGTGATGACATGCAGAAGAACAGGGCCTTTCGTTTTTTTGGCGTATTGAAGATTCTCAATCAGCTCATGATAAGAATGTCCGTCCACTGGGCCCAAATACGTAAAACCGAGCTCCTCGAAAAACATTCCGGAGACGAGCATGTATTTCAGGCTGTCTTTGACTCGTTCCGCCGTGGCGGCAAGCTTGCCCCCAACTGCCGGAATCTTTTTAAATAAGTATTCAAGCTCATCTTTGACCCACTGGTATTTCCCCGCAGTACGGAGCCGTCCGAGCATAGAGTGAATGGCACCGACATTTGGCGCAATACTCATTTCATTATCATTAAGGATGACAATCATGTCTTTTTTCTCGTCGCCGATGTGGTTAAGGGCTTCGAGCGCCATACCGCCGGTCAGCGCGCCGTCACCAATGATCGGAATAATATATTCATCCGTTCCTTTAATATCACGGGCAGCTGCCATTCCCATCGCGCCTGACAGAGAGGTCGAGCTGTGCCCGGTTTCCCAAACATCGTGCTCGCTTTCACTCCGCTTTGGAAATCCGCAAAGCCCTTTGTACTGGCGAAGCGTCGCAAATTCTTTTCCGCGTCCTGTCAGCAGCTTATGGACATACGACTGATGGCCTACATCCCATAAAAATTTGTCTTTCGGGCTGTTAAATTCCTTATGCAGGGCAACAGTAAGCTCTACGACACCTAAGTTTGGGCCGATGTGGCCGCCGGAAGCGGATAAACTTGTAATTAAAAACTGACGGATTTCATCACTTAATTTCTCTAATTCATCAATGGACATGTTTTTTAAAAACGACGGGTCCTGTATTGATAAAAGATCCAAAGCGGATCAACTCACTTTCAGCATGAATTTCTGCAATGATACATGTCTTTTGCATGCCGAGCTGACAATAATCTCAGACATAAAAAAAGACAAACGCGCTTTTCCTTTTCATTTTTCATATAAACTGCTTACATTTTACCATATCTCGTGCAGCCGCTTCAAATTAGGATCGTTTTAGTGATCTCTTGCCGCAATTAAATCACAAAGCTCATATAAAAGGTCTTTTTGAAGAGAGAGTCCGCCGATCAATCGCTTCGCCTCTTTTATATGAACATCCAATTTATGTTTGGCCCCTTCCAATGAAAGAAGCGACGGGTATGTCGATTTGTCATTTGTGGTATCCGAGCCGACACGTTTGCCGATTTTCTCTTCACTGCCTTCTAAATCCAAAATATCGTCTCTGATTTGAAATCCGATTCCAATGTGGCTGCTGAAGGTACGCAGTGTTTCAATGTCTTCCTCAGGCGCATCAGCCAAAATAGCACCGGCGATTACACAAAAGCCAAGAAGCTTGGCAGTTTTCCGTTCATGAATGGATTCGAGCTCTTCAAGCGTGACTTGTCGGTTTTCCGCTTCCATATCAGCTACTTGCCCCCCGACCATGCCTTCGGTGCCTGCCGCTGAAATCAGTTCATTCACAAGCCGCAGGCGCTTTTCTGCTGACACCTCGTCTGACACGTAGGAGGTAATCAGCTTAAAGCTTTCTGTGAGCAGCCCGTCACCCGCTAATACTGCCGTCGCTTCACCAAACACTTTATGGTTTGTCGGCTTCCCGCGGCGCAAATCGTCATCATCCATGCATGGAAGATCATCATGAATTAACGAATACGTGTGAATCATTTCGACAGCACAGCCCACCGGAATGCCGTCTTTTTCGCTTTTTCCATATGCGTTTAAAACAGCCAGTACAATCAGAGGCCGCAACCGCTTTCCGCCGGCTTGTAGAGAATACAGCATAGATTTCTTTAATGAGTCCGGCATATCAAGCTTTTCTGTATAGACAGAAAGCTGATTTTCAATTGTTTTTTTCCGGTCCGCCAGAAAGCTCGTTAAGTTATTTGTCACCTTCGTCTTCCTCCTGAACACTGAAAGGTGCCAGTTCGCCGTCTTCTTTTAAAATGAAGTCCATTTGCTTTTCGACTTTTTGCAGCTTTTCATGGCACATTTTTGACAGAGCCATGCCTTCTTGGAAATAGTTAATGGCTTGCTCTAGAGGCACATCTCCCTCTTCAAGCTTTGATACAATGCTCTCAAGCCCTTTCATCGCTTCTTCAAATGTCATGTTTTCATTTTTTTTCACGTCTGTCATTTTTCTTCCCCTCTCTTTTCTAATACTTCACAGGTCAGCACGCCATCCTTCAGCTTGACTTCAAGCCGGTCCTGCTCTTCTATTTGACTGACACTTTTAATGAGTTTATCTTCTTTATAAGCCAAGCTGTATCCTCTTTCCATCACTTGAAGAGGACTTAGTGCATTCAGCTTGCCAAGAACGGTTTGAAATTGGGAATGCAGCTGCTTCATTTGGATATTCATATTTTTTCTCAGCTGATTTGTTTGTTCCTGGTATCGTGTTCTCGCTTGTTTCAGCTGTTCATGAGGATGCAGTGCCTCTAATCTGTACGTTTCACGCTCCAGCTGTCTGCTTTTCCGATCTAAAAGAGCGGTCAGCTGTGCTTGAAACTGCTGGTACGCGAGGTCAAACTGCTGCTCTTTTTGCGCATACAAACGCTTTGGAAAACGAAAGGCATAGGACGATTGCAGCGTTTGAATCCGTTCTTTTTTCTGGCCGAGATGCTGCTGCATCGCTCTTGTCATTCTGACTTCCGCTGTTTTTGTCCGTTCGATTAAATCAGTGGTATGAGGCACAGCAATCTCAGCTGCTCCTGTCGGCGTCGCGGCTCTGAGATCGGCGACAAAATCACTGATCGTAAAATCCGTCTCATGTCCGACTGCCGATATAATCGGAATATTGGAAGCAAAGATGGCGCGTGCTACAATTTCTTCATTGAATGCCCAAAGTTCTTCTATCGAACCGCCGCCTCTCCCGACAATTAATACGTCGCAAATCTCTTTTTCATTTGCCTCTTCAATGCGCGTAACGATGGATCTGCTCGCATTTTCACCTTGTACGAGCGCTGGAAGAACAATGACTTTTACAAGGGGATATCTTCTTTTTAGAGTTGTAATAACGTCTCTGACAGCGGCACCCGTTGGAGATGTCACAACCCCGATTGTGGCTGGAAATGCGGGGATTTGTTTTTTGTAGCGGTCGTCAAATAAACCTTCTCCGGCAAGCTTCTTTTTTAATTCTTCGTACGCTAAATAAAGCGCTCCAACCCCGTCAGGCTGCATTTCTTTGGCATATAATTGATAGTTTCCGCTCGGTTCATATACGGAAATTCCGCCTCTTACCAGCACTTTCATTCCGTTTTCAGGTTTAAAAGGCAGACGCTCGCTTTGTCTCGCGAACATCACCGACTGCATTCTTGCGTTTTCGTCTTTTAAAGTGAAATAAATATGCCCTCGTGTGTGTATCTTTACATTCGACAATTCGCCTTTAATCCAAATATTTTCAAGGTGAGGATCTACATCGAATTTTCGTTTTATATACTTTGTCAGCGCTGAGACGGTCACATACGCTGCTTCACCCATGTCTAAAAACTCCTCTCCTAAGCATTCCTGCACCATAACTAAAGAAAACCCGCCCTGGCTTTAGGAGCCTGAAGAAGCGGGTATCGTGCTCATATTCAAGGCGGGCAAACATTTCGCCTGTGAATATCTCCAATTATCTATGATAACGTACGTTTCGCAGATTTAACAGTATTATGCGCAAGCATCGTGATGGTCATCGGACCTACTCCGCCCGGAACCGGCGTGATGAAGGACGCTTTTTCCTTTGCCCCTTCAAATTCAACGTCTCCGCAAAGCTTTCCGTTTTCCAGACGGTTAACGCCGACGTCAATGACAACAGCGCCCTCTTTGATCTGGTCTGCACTGATGAAGTTGGCTCTGCCGACTGCCACCACCAGGATGTCCGCTTTTTTCGTATGTTCAGTAATATTTTCTGTTCTTGAATGACAGTAAGTAACCGTCGCGTTTTCATTTAATAAAAGCTGGCCGACAGGTTTGCCGACAATGTTGCTTCGGCCGACTACAACAACCTCTTTACCGGAAAGGTCAATATTGGTTTTCTTCAAAAGCTCAACAATTCCATGAGGCGTGCAAGGAAGAAACGTATCTTCGCCAAGCAGCATTTTCCCTACGTTTAACGGATGAAAACCGTCTACATCTTTATCAGGGGAGATACGTTCGATCACCGCTTTTTCAGAAATATGGTCTGGGAGCGGAAGCTGAACGAGAATGCCATGAAACTCAGGGTCTTGGTTATATTGATCAATAATGGAAAGCAGTTCAGCTTCTGTGAGGCTGCTGTCAAATTGATCGAGCTTGAAATTCATTCCCATTGTTTCTGCCGCTTTTTTCTTTCCTCGCACGTAAGAGTGAGAAGCAGGATCATCTCCAATCAAAATAACCGCCAGTCCGGGAGTGACGCCTTGCTTTTTAAGCTCTTCTACCTCTTTTGCCAATTGTTCGCGTTTTTCTCTAGCCGTTTCTTTTCCGTCGATGATTGTTGCAGTCATTTTCTTTCCTCCTATGATTGTTCAATATCAGATTTAATGTTAGAAAGAACCCCGTTTACAAACTTTGTCGCTTTGTCATCACCAAACCGTTTTGCCAGCTCAATCGCTTCGTTCATGGAGACATTCACCGGAATGTCTTCGGCATATGCCATTTCATATGCTGCCAGGCGCAAAATCGCACGGTCAACATTGGCAATCCGATCGAGCTTCCAATTCACCAGATGCTTGGAGATCATTTCATCCAGCTGGTCTTGGTGTTCCAATACCCCGTGTACAAGCTGTTCAAAGAAAGGATCTGTTTTTTCTTCATCCAGTGCGTGTTCTATGGCTTCATTCACTGCAATATCGCTGACATCAATTTGAAATAGTGCCTGCAAAGCTTTTTCTCTTGCTGTTCTTCTTTTCATTTTCTTTCTCCTTTGATCCTCTTTATCCGCTTGTCGTTAAGCCACAAAGAGATCATAACATATTTTTTTCGTATCCGCATATTGAAATCAAGGTTTTTTTACCCTATTGCCGAATATTTTCACACACCTTAATATGATTATTCGGATTTCACGTTCATGAAGAAACTCGGCTATGTAAGCCGGCTTTCTTCATGCTTTGAAATAAAGGGTAACGTGTAAAAAAACCAAAGGGCCGCCCTCCCCTTGGTTTCGTGTTAAGCCATTTACATTTCTTCGTCGATTTGGACTTCTTGGGCTTTTGTGTCAAATTGAATGCCGACGATGTGAATATTGATCTCGTTAATCGAAAGAGACGTCATATTTAATAAGGTTTGACGAATGTTTTCCTGAACGGATGCTGCAACTTTCGGAATCGAAACGCCAAATGTAACGACACAGTATACATCGATCGTAATTCCGTCATCCGCCAGGTCGACTTTGACACCTTTGCCATGATTCACTTTGCCAAAGCGCTCAACGACGCCTGTCGCAAAGTTTCCGCGCATTTCGGCAACCCCATCAACTTCTGATGCTGCAATGCCGGCAATGACCTCAATGACCTCCGGTGCAATCTCAACCTTACCCAAATGCGTATCTTCGTGATCCATTTTAAGCAAGCTGTTGTCTTTCATTCAATTCACCTCCGTAAAAATTATGAGCCCATTACATCATATGTTTCTAAAAATTTCGTATTAAACTCTCCGCTCACAAATGTTTCGTGTTCAAGCAGTTTTAAATGGAAAGGGATTGTTGTCTCAATGCCTTCGATGACGAATTCGCTCAATGCGCGCTTCATGCGGGCAATCGCTTCATCCCTCGTTTTTCCGTATGTGATTACCTTTGCAATCATGCTGTCATAGTACGGTGGGATGGAATAGCCAGGGTACGCAGCTGAATCGACACGGACACCAAGACCGCCAGGAGGCAGGTACATTTTAATTTCACCAGGTGACGGCATGAAATTTTTACTTGGGTTTTCTGCGTTGATTCGGCATTCGATGGCCCAGCCTTCAAATTCAACATCTTCTTGCTTGAGGCTCAGTTCCATTCCTGATGCCACTTTGATTTGTTCCTTGATCAGGTCAGTTCCCGTCACCATTTCTGTGACTGGGTGCTCTACCTGAATTCTCGTGTTCATTTCCATGAAGTAATAGCGCTGTTCATTGTAGTCATAGATAAATTCAACTGTTCCAGCACCTGTATAGCCAACCGCTTTTGCAGCCTTTACTGCTGCATCTCCCATTTGCTCCCTGATTTCTGAATCAAGGGCAGGAGATGGTGATTCTTCCAAAAGCTTTTGCAGGCGTCTTTGGATCGAGCAGTCGCGTTCGCCCAAATGGATCGTATTTCCGTAGTTATCAGCAAGCACTTGGATCTCAACGTGGCGAAAATCTTCTATGTATTTTTCGATGTATACACCTGGATTTCCGAATGCAGTTGCCGCTTCCTGCTGTGTAATCTTAATGCCATTAATCAGTTCCTCTTCAGTGCGGGCAACCCTAATTCCTTTTCCGCCTCCGCCTGCGGTGGCTTTTATAATTACAGGATACCCAATTTCATTAGCAAGCGAAACCGCTTCTTCCACATTTTCTATAATTCCCTGTGAACCCGGTACGATTGGCACGCCGGCCTGTTTCATCGTTTCCCGCGCAACGTCTTTTGTTCCCATTTTTGAAATGGCGTCAGCGCTCGGGCCGACAAACGTGACATTCACTTCTTCACATAATTCAGCGAAATCAGCATTTTCAGCTAAAAATCCGTATCCCGGATGAATGGCGTCCGTGCCAGTCAGCTTTGCAACACTCACAATATTTGTAACGTTTAAATAGCTGTCTTTTGATGCTTTCGGTCCGATACAAAAAGCTTCATCGGCCATTTGAACATGAAGGGCATCTTTATCAGCTTCTGAATAAACAGCGACAGTCTCAATTCCGAGCTCTCTGCAGGCTCTGATGATTCTGACAGCAATTTCTCCTCTGTTGGCGATCAATAGCTTTTTAATCATGTTCAGTCTCCTTACTCCGCTTTTACAAGAAATAGAGGTTGTCCGTATTCGACCAGCTGGCCGTTTTCTACTAATACTTCAACGATTTCGCCTTTCACTTCTGCTTCGATTTCGTTGAAAAGCTTCATCGCTTCTACAATGCAGACAACTGTGTTTTCATTTACTTTTGAACCGGCTGTTACATACGGGCCAGCTTCCGGTGATGAAGAAGCATAAAATGTTCCTACCATTGGTGAAGTGATTTTATGCAGATTCTCATCTTGCTTTGGTGCTTCTTGGGCAGGTGTCGCTGCTTGCTGCGCTTGCGGCTGAACTGCCTGCGGAGCCTGTGCTTGTACAGGTGCTGCCGGTGCCTGCTGCATGACTTGAACCGTGTCTGCTTCGTGTTTTTTCAGTTTTAAGGATACACCTTCATTTTCATATACGAATTCGTCAATTGTAGACTCGTCAATTGCTTTAATCAGCTCGTGGATTTCTTTGATATTTAACATTCAATCGCACTCCTATGTATGAAATTTCTTTTTTATAGGTTACTACTAAAAGTACATACTATGTTCATCTTACAGGAGCGGACTTTTGAATTCAACTCTAATATGACAGCAACGCAAAAAGCCCGCTTGTTTAGCGGGCTTCTTTTTCCTCTTTCTTACTTGGATGGTTCAAATGTGACAGCGACATCTTTCATTGTTTTGATTTCTTTTGCGACAAGGTCTATAATGGCTGTCGCCTTCGATTTAGAGTGTTTGTCTGATTTGACTGTAATATTGATTTTATCTCCTTCAGCATTAACGAGCGCATCCTCGTAACCTTGTGTTTTAATCAGCGTTTCCAGCTGTTTTTCTGTTCCTTCCACTTCACTGAGAGCCGTCATTTTATCGTATGCTTCGCTTTTCTCCTTGGCTGTTGCATCATCGCTTGACACAATCGCATTCAGCTCTTCTCTTTCTTTGCTTCTGGCATCTTCTAAATCAAGACGGTACGTTGTAAACAGATCATCATCGGCTGTTTCCGTAACAACAGTTCCTTTTTCACTGGCTTCAGCGGATGTTTCCTTGTCTGCTGATGAATCTTTCGTTCCCTTTGTTCCATCTTCTTTTCCTTTTTCAGTTTCTGTACCGCTTTTTTCCTTCGTGTCTTGCTTGGCAGGCGCTTTTTCAGTTGCGACCTCTCCGCTGTCAGACGCGCTTTTTTCACTTTGCATCTGCACGGCGTTTTTGCTTTCCGGCGACATGATATAGTAGACGCTTAACACCACGACAAGACTGAGCATTGTTAATAGCCAAACGGTTTGTTTTTTAAGCATTTATGAATCCTCCTTTATTTTTTTAGGGGCAACCGCAACCCGGTGGCTTGGAACATCCAGGACCCGTGTCACCGCTTCGATAATGGTTTGTTTTATTTGAACGTTGTCCACTCCTTGAGCAACAACGAGTACACCGCGTATATCAGGTTTTTTCGTTTGGACGACGACAGGTGTTTCTTTATCGCCGTTTTTGATCATGACGATTTCTTCCTCCGATGTTTGGTCTGTAACGCTTCTTGTTCCGCCTTCTTTGTCAGTTTCTTCAGTGGTTGTATTTTTGTTTGATTTGTTTTTTTCGTATACTTTCAGCGACGTTGCATCTACATTCACGACAACCGAGACATCGTCCACACCAATGATTGTTTCAAGAATTTCTTTCAGCTGATTTTCGTATTCTTTTTCATAGTCATCGATCGAGTCTTTAGGTTTATCAGATTTTGAGGCTTTAAACACTTCAGCTGTTTTCTCTTTGCTGTCTGCGGAATGTTGCGGTGATACGGCCGTTATCGTTTTTGCGTTTTCTGTTTTCTCAGGTGAAGAAAACAGCTGGCTGACAAGCATAAAGGAAACTCCGAGAACAAAAACGAATAGAAAGTAATGATATTTGGTCAGCTTCGGCTTTTCGCCGTCCTTCGTTTGTCCCGGAAGAAACTGCTTTTTCAATACATTCCATAATCCGTTTTTATTCATTGCCGACACTCTCCCCGCCTTCCATATGAACCGTAATTTTCTCACTTCCGATTTCCCAAATGTCCGCGAGCTGCGTTTGTATCTGTTTGGCTTCTTTTTGTTCGGCTGCTTCTTTCGTTACGTATGCATGATCTGTGTCAATGTGGACCGGCGCGACCGTTTGGACCGTTTTTTCAGAAGACGGGGCCATATACACGCTGATTGTTTTAATATCCTCTTCTGAATCTACCTTTTCTCCTGCCGTGAGTTTGATGCGGCCTACTTTATATTCATCATGACTGAATCTCTCCTCCGCTTTCTTTTTTAGTTGGACAGCCATTTCTTCTAGAATATATGCGCGCTGGGAAGCTTGTATTTCTATTTTTTTTGAATTGATTTGATTTTTTATGTCGGCAGACTCTGACTGCCCGTTTTTTGTGAGATATTCAAAGATGACTTCGGGGTCTGTCTTGAAAAGTTTAAAAATCGGCGTAAGCATGACGACAATCAAGAGCAGGCTGACTACCATTTTTGCGTACTTTTGCATGCTGGAGCTCGGCAGCAGCATATCAATCACAATTGCAAATAGGATAAACAACACGATGGTGGTAAGCCATTCCGTTAAAAAACTCATTCGCCTGCCTCCTTCATTTCATCATCATCGTGAGGTTTCCGGCTGTGATTATGACAGTAAGGCTTAAAAAAAACATGAGAGACACAATGGCGAGAGCTGCAAAAATATAAATGACGCTTTTGCTGATGACGTCGAGGCAGGTGATGACGGGCCCGCCTCCTAGCGGCTGAAGAATCGCGGCTGCCAGCTTATAAATAAAAGCGAGGGAAAGCACTTTGATTGCTGGAAATGCCGCGATACAGATCAAAATAGCGACACCGAGAATCCCTACCGTATTTTTCAGCAGTAAAGAGGCGCTGATTACTGTATCTGTTGCGTCTGTAAACATTCGGCCAAGCACAGGAATAAAATTTCCGGTTATAAATTTAGCCGTCCTGAGCGTAATGCCGTCTGTCACTGCAGCTGAGGCTCCCTGAACAGAGATGACGCCGAGAAAGATGGTAAGAAAAACAGCCAGTGCTCCGATGGCGATATTTCTGAGCAGGTTAGCCAGCTGCGTTACTTTGTATTGTTCAGTCATCGTGCTGACAATGCTCAGAATCGCTGATAAAAAAATCAGCGGCATGACGATATTCTGAATCAAGAGACCGCTCGTGTTCATCAGGAAGAGGATAACAGGATGAAAGAAGGCAGCAGATACAGCTCCGCCTGAGGAAGCCAAAAGCGCCAAGAGGAGCGGAATGAGCGCCAGGATAAAGCTGGTCATCGTCTGAATCGCCTCAGTTGCATAGTTAATTGCCACATGAAAGCTATTAAGCGCAAGGATAATCAGCACCATGTACACAATTGAGTAAGCGACCTTACTGACGGTGCTTTGCTGAAAAGCATTTTGCAGAAGCTGCAGAATGACGCAAAAAATCGTGAGCAAAATCAATGTGCCCAGCAGCTTTCCGTTGGCAAGCACTTCATGAAACAAATAAGAAAAGAGAGCTTTCAGCCATTCTTGCGGTGAGAATGATTTATCGCCATTGATAAACTCCATTAAGCTGCCTTTTTGGCTTTCCGGCAGCAGTCCGCCGTATTCTGTCATAATGTCATTCCAAAATTCCCCGATCTTATCTGTTTCAAGCGAGGCTGCTGTCCTTTCCGCTAATTGCTCGGCTGTTTCAGCATGGTCTTCCGTTTGTTCTGCATTACCAGCTGCTTGTACAATTTCTGCACGGCCTGCTATGATCAGCACGGCCAAAAGCAAAACCCATTGAAAGCGCTTCAATCTACCGCCTCCTTTCGGTTATGACATAGAAGGTATAAGTCCGAGAATCGTTTCGATAATGACGGTTAAAATAGGCACAGCCATTACGAGTATTAAAATTTTCCCCGCCAATTCTATTTTCGAGGCGATGGCTCCTTGACCGGCATCTTTTGTGAGCTGTGCCCCGAATTCAGCAATATAGGCGATTCCGATAATCTTTAAAATGGTTTCAACATAGACCATGTTGACATTTGCATTAATCGCAATTTTTTCTATCATTCGAATAATGTCGTAGATTTGGTCTACCAAATAAAGAAAAATGGCACATCCGGCAAAAACGACGATTAAAAACGCAAAAGTCGGCTTTTGTTCTTTTACAATTAAAGAAAGGAAGGTGGCGATCAGCCCTAAACCTACAATTTGAACAATGTCAATCTGCAAGCCCCCCTATCCTTGGAATAAAAACACAGCTTTTATCTTTTTAAATAGGTCATCTACAATCGTGGCGACCATAAATAAAATATAGATAAAACCTAACAGCGTCACCCACTGAGCATATTCTTTCTTGCCCATCTGATCCAATATCGTGTGTAAAAAAGCGACCACGATTCCCACTCCGGCGATTTGAAATATGACATTCACGTCTACTCCCATTTTATTTTTGCTCCCCTCACGTTTACATCAATAGAAGAATGAGTAACAAGCCCGCTAAAAAGCCCAAACTTTTTATCATCTTTTCATTTTTCGCTTGCGCCTGCTCAGCATCCGCTTCAGAGGCTTCCAAATGTGTCAGCGCCAGCTTGATGTGCTTTTGCTGAGAGATTCGATCATGAATCCCGAGCGTCTCGCCAAACTGCTTCAGCACTTCGTATTCGCTTTTTTTCAAAGACAGGGTATCCCATACCTTCTTTAAGCTTTGCTCCCACGCCGTTTTCGCGGAATCACTTCCCTTGTCCAGCTGATCACTGAATGCGGAAAAAAGAGCTGAAACAGGCTGTGCGAGCTGTTTGGCAATCTGCTGTGAAGCAGTATGAAGCGGTGTATGGCCGTACATGATTTCAGCCTCGAGGGATTGAAGCGCCGCACGCAGCTGGCGGATTTGCCGCGGCCGTTCTGTATAAATCTTCGCCATCTCAAAACCTGTCCATGTTGTCGCTACCACAATGAATACAGCGCCCAGCAGCTTCAGCATGTTTTCACGCCCGTCGTCCTAGACAGCACATTTCCGTCTTTGTCATAAATGCGGCTCACTGTGCCCGGCCCCTTCGCTCTCGATAATTCCAAATAGCGGTCAAAGGCTCTTTCTTCCCACAAACGCTTCAATGAAGGCCGCTTCATCAGGTCGGATATGCTCCAGCCATGCGCCGATACGATTACTGAAACACCCGCATGCAGTGCCTCCAGAAGTGCATCTGTATCTTCCATACGCCCGATTTCATCGACAATCATCACCTCAGGGCTCATGGATCGAATCATCATCATCAGCCCTTCAGCTTTTGGACAGGCGTCTAACACGTCAATTCTCTGACCAAATTGATGCTGCGGAATGCCGCGAAGACATCCGGCAATTTCTGACCGTTCATCGACGATTCCTGTCTTTACGGGCAGCATGGGTTTTTTGCCGGTGCTTGAGAGCCTCGCAAGGTCCCGGAGAAGTGTTGTTTTGCCTGTTTGGGGCGGTCCGATAATCAGCGTATTCAGCCAGCTGTTTTGATATAAGTATGGAAGCAGCGGCTCCGCAATCCCCAGCTTTTGCCGGGCAATTCGTATATTAAAAGATGCGATGTCACGGAGGCCTTTCACACCTCCGTTTTCCGTAATGACTCTGCCCGCCAGTCCGACTCTGTGGCCGCCTCTGATCGTGACATACCCTTTCTTCAGCTCTTCTTCAAGTGTATACATACTATAGTTGCTGAGCCGGCTCAGGATCAGATGGGCATCCTCGGCCGTGCCCGCATAGGACAAATAAACAGGTTGTCCTCTTCGAATCAATTCAACAGGGCGGTTGATCCGAATTCTGACTTCTTCGATTTCCAGCCATTGTTGTTCCGGTATTTCAGAAAGGGCGTTTTTCATGGATTCAGGGAGAACCTCAGCGATTTCATTCAACAGAGCCTCCTCCTTTCTACCGATTGGCTTCTTTAAAATGTATGATGTGAGGCAGACTTTATGACAAGCCTCTCTTTATTTATGAACACCCGCCAAAATCAAGACAACACCCGTAAAAATCAGAATCAGCTTTGCATACGAAAGCTGCCCGGCAATTTGGTAGATTCCGACAGTCATCGTAATGATAAAAATCAACGGACCGACTATAGCGAGAATGCTGTTAACCACAACCGCCTTCCGGACATCGTTGGTCACAAGCATGACAATTGCTGCCGTCAGCTCAATCATAGAGGATAAAACTCGTAATCCCGCCATTGTTAAAACAGTAGAATTGATATTTCCAAGTAAAAATTTCATAGCACTCTCCCAACCTCCCATTTTTTTATATGATATGCTCTAGCTTGCTGAAGTAGTCTTGTCATTTTCGTATAAAAGAAAGATTCTGTTTTTGGGCACAAAAAAAGCCTGCTCCCATTTGGGAACAGACTTCTTTTTTTCTTTCTATGCTCTTGAAACGTAAGAACCGTCTGATGTATTGACAACAAGTGTGTCGCCTTCATTCACAAAGAACGGCACGTTTACAACAAGCCCGGTTTCAGTTTTCGCAGGTTTTGTACCGCCTGACGCTGTATCACCTTTAATACCAGGTTCAGTTTCAACAACTTTCAGCTCAACTGTGTTTGGAAGTTCGATACCAAGTGTTTCATCCTGGTACATCATGATATGCACAGACATGTTTTCTAGCAGGTATTTTAATTCTTCTTCGATTTGAGTTGCGCTCAGTTCAAGCTGCTCATAAGAAGAAGTATCCATAAATACGTGCTGATCTCCGTTTGCATATAGATATTGCATTGTTTTGGTTTCGATTTGCGCTTTCGCTACTTTTTCACCAGCGCGGAATGTTTTTTCCTGAATCGCGCCAGTGCGAAGGTTGCGGAGTTTAGAGCGGACAAATGCCGCACCTTTTCCAGGTTTTACGTGCTGGAAGTCAACGACGCGCCAAATGCCGCCATCTACTTCAATTGTTAATCCTGTACGGAAATCGTTAACTGAAATCATGTTTAATGTCCTCCTATATTCCAATCACAAAATAATAAGTTCTTTTGGGGAATGGGTGATTGTCCGGTTGCCGTTTTCTGTAATCACGATGTCATCTTCAATGCGGACACCGCCTGTTTCTGGTATGTAAATGCCCGGCTCCACTGTGACCACCATACCCGGTTCAAGGATAGCTGAAGATCTGACGGATAATCCCGGCGATTCATGAACTTCCATGCCGAGCCCGTGCCCGGTTGAATGGCCGAAATAGTCACCGTAGCCTTTTGCAGCAATATGATCCCTTGTGAGGGCGTCAGCCTCTTTTCCTGTCATTCCCGGCTTAATATGTGCGACGCCGAGCGCCTGAGCATCAAATACAACCTGATAGATCTCCTTCAATTGATCACTGGGCTGACCTACAGCGACCGTACGGGTAATATCAGAACAATATCCTTTATAATAAGCGCCAAAATCAAGCGTAACAAGGTCTCCGCTTTCAATCAGTTTGTCACTGGCCACACCGTGCGGAAGGCTTGAACGAAGGCCGGAGGCGACAATCATATCAAAAGAAGAGCTGTCTGCTCCCTGGCTTCTCATATAAAACTCCAGCTCATTGGCAACAGCGATTTCAGAAATGCCGGGTTTCATAAACGTCAAGATATGTCTGAAGGCATCATCTGCAATCTTCGCAGCTTCCTCTAATATCTTAATCTCTTCACTAGACTTAATCAAGCGCAACTTTTCCACGGATTCAGCCACAGGCACTAATTCGGCATCACTGATAACGGCGCTGTATGAAGCGTAAGTGCCATATGTCATGCTGTTCTGTTCAAAGCCGAGACGCTTGATGCCAAACGATTCAACAGTGTCGGCAGTGGTCTGAATCAAGCTGCCGCCATGTTCAATGATCTCAAAACCCTTTACCTGAACCTTCGCCTGCTCAGTATAACGAAAATCCGTAATAAACGCTGCTTTGTCACCCGATATAACAGCCAAACCCGCCGAACCTGTAAACCCTGTCATATAGCGTACATTCGTGCTGCTTGTAACCAGCATGCCGTCAATTCCCAGCTGTCCAAACAGGTTTCTTAATTTCTCTAGCTTCATCTTGATTCTCCCCCTTGCTGGCTTAATAAGTAGCGAACAGCAAGCTTGTAGCCTTCAGCTCCAAGACCGACAATCTGCCCTTTCGCAACAGGAGCGATAACCGACTGATGCCTGAATTCTTCCCTGGCGTATAAGTTTGATAAATGCACCTCTACCACAGGAAGACTGATGCTTGAAACAGCATCCCTGATCGCATAGCTGTAATGACTCAGGGCGCCGGGGTTCAGAACAATCCCGCTGTATTGCTCCTCAGCCTCATGTATCGCATCTATCAAATCACCTTCGTGATTAGACTGGAAGAAAGTGAGCTGGATATGTAAGGCTTCAGCAAACTGAAAAAGATCTGTTTCAATATCGGTCAGTGTCTGGCGGCCGAATACTTCAGGCTCACGACTCCCAAGCCGGTTAACATTCGGTCCGTTCAAAATCAAAAAATGAGGCACATAATCTCTCCTTTTCGCGAGGGTTTCTCATGTAAAAAATGTTCACTTCTCGTGAACATTTTATCATACTGGAAAAGGATTATACACTATTCTCTATGCATTCCCAGCGCACGTGCAAGCTTTTCCGAATTCAGCTCATTGTATTCAAATGAAATGGAATACCCGACAAACAGCCCGTAAAGCAAATAAATGCAAATGGTCGTAATAATTGTATCTGATGTCAGTTCGGTCACCGTGCGCACATCTGGAAAAATCGGATTAAAAACAAAAAACACGAGCAGCCAAAGCACCAAGCCGTATAAAATACCCGGCCACATTGTTTTTAAACGTTTCAATAGAAGAAAATAAAGAAATGCTGCGCCAATTGAAATTACTCCAATCAAAATGATGCTGATTACCGTTCCCAGCCCATGTTTTTTCCATTCTCCGAGCACAAACGGCTGCAATATCATATTCGGGCTGATTTCGGAAAAATGAAACAAATATGCGATATAAGCAACGAAACTCCAAAGTACTCCTCCGCAAAAACCTGTTGCCGCCACCCTGCCGGCCATTGAAACAGGCGGCTTTTGCTTCTCATTCAATTCTTCATTTTGTTCTGTATCTTTTTCGCTTGTCATCATGGCACCTCCAGTTAAAGTGTGCCCAAAAAATGAAATGTCAATAAAAAAGCTCACACTTTTTGACAGCTGCGAGTAAAATTTGAAAATAACGGGTATAATGCATGTAGAAAAAGCAAGGCTATGGCAATTTTTTCAGCCTGTCAATCTAGAGGTTTAGCGTTGTTTCCTGTACAATAGAGTGAAAGGAAATCGTTAGCAATCCTAAAGAAATAGGCAGGTTGATAATATGTCAAAACATAAAGTTCCGCCCGCTTACGGCGGGCAGGCTGTTGTGGAAGGCGTTATGTTTGGCGGAAAGCATCATTACGTTACAGCCATCAGAAGAACGGATGGAAGCATTGACTTTTTTAAGCTTCCCCGCAAACACAACCCGAAACTGAACATCGTGAAAAAGATACCGTTTTTACGGGGGATCGCGGCCATTATCGAAGCGAGTGCAAACGGCACAAAGCATCTGAATTTTTCAAGCGAACGTTACGGGCTCGATCCATCTGAAGACGAGACACTTGAGCAGGAAGAAAAAAAATCCTCCGGGCTGTCTATGTATCTCAGCCTCGCAGTTATAGGCGTCCTATCATTTTTGTTCAGTAAATTCGTATTTACATTGGTTCCAGTTTTCTTAGCGGAACTGACAAGGCCGATTTTTTCCTCGGACACGGCGCAAATCGCGGTTGAAAGCCTGTTTAAGTTGATTTTGCTGCTCGGTTACATCTATTTTTTGTCCATGACACCGCTTATTAAAAGAGTGTTTCAATATCATGGAGCCGAACATAAAGTCATAAACTGTTATGAACAGAATTTGCCAATTACTGTGGAGAATGTCCAAAACCAATCTCGGCTTCATTACCGCTGCGGATCAAGCTTTATTTTATTTACGATTATTGTCGGCATGTTTGTTTATTTACTCGTTCCGACAGATCCGCTTTGGCTGCGTGTTATAGATCGTGTCGCACTGATACCGGTCGTGCTTGGTATATCCTTTGAAGTTCTGCAGCTGACAAACAAAGTGCGTGACATTCCCGGTCTGAAATTACTTGGGTACCCGGGACTTTGGCTTCAGCTGTTAACCACAAAGGAACCTAAGGATGACCAGGTTGAAGTTGCCATCGAAAGCTTTAACGAACTTCTCAGACTCGAAGCATTGTCT
This sequence comes from Bacillus sp. FSL R5-0603, assembly GCF_038050295.1. Lineage (NCBI taxonomy): Bacteria > Bacillati > Bacillota > Bacilli > Caryophanales > Bacillaceae > Bacillus > Bacillus sp. FSL R5-0603. The sequence goes on from NZ_JBBOYP010000001.1 coordinate 2,346,361, forward strand.
GAGCAAAATCAGAAGCCTTCTCACAACGTCATCTAAAATCCGTTGCCCTGCTATTACTTTCGGAGGTGGACAGTTATGAATCATCGTGTACAACCTATTATTGCTGTATTAATTGCGCTGGGAGCGTTCGGTTTCCTCTATGTGCTGGTAACCAATCCCGGAGAAATGGCAAAAATGGCGGTAACCGTCATCGTGGCAGGTATCATTATTTATTTTATTGTGAAATATGTAATGAATCGAAATGCGGGCAGCGAAGGAGCAGCCTTCAAAAAAGCGGCGAAACAATCGCGGCGCCGGATGAAAGAGCAAAAAGCAAAACACCGCGCCGGACATAAGGGACGTGTCAGCCACCTGCGAAGCGTTCCGAGCGCCAGCAAGCCTAAGCCGATGATTCTCAAGAAAAAAAGCCAGACTCAGCTGACTGTTATAGAAGGGAAAAAAAATAAAAAGAAAAACAGAGCGCTTTTTTAATAGGTCCACTGCTTTAAAAACAGCTCTGTCCGTCTTTTACCTAGCTCAATCAGGGCTAGTTTTTTTTGTTGTGTTAAATGAAAATCAGTGGCCATTACGTCATCGACAGGGAGAAAAATGATATTTTGTTCATAGCGTGACGCAATGTGCCTTGCGTCATGAGCATCCTTCATCGTTTCAAACAGGGCGCCGAACAGTTCAAAAGCGTTGCGGATATTTTTTTTTGGACGCTCTCTTTCACGCGGCGCAAGCGTCACACCGATCACAGGGCGCTTTCTTTCCTTTGAAAACAGCCAGATTGGAAAATTGCTTAACACGCCTCCGTCGACAACCGTGGCGGTGCCTGTGTCCGTTTTTAATTTTATCGGTTCAAAGAAATACGGAATGCTGCAGCTCATTCTGACCGCTCTGGCAACCGGGAACATATCTGGATTTAACCCGTAACGGGCCAAATCGTCCGGCAAAACAATCATGGTGCCGTTTGTCAGATCAGAAGCAATAAGGCGCAGAGACCCTTTCTGCAAATCGCCGAAAACCCTTATGCCTTTCGCTCTTAACAGATCAGCAATCCATTTTTCTATCGTATCGCCTTTGTATAAGCCAAGACGCCAGTAGATGGACACCCACTGGAGCATTTTTAAGGGGAGAAAAGAGTACCTCTGATCCAGCAATTTCTCTCCGTCCACTTCTTCAATTAAAGCGTGGATTTCCTTACTGGTGTAACCTGACGCAATGAAAGCGGCAATAATGGCGCCCGCGCTTGTACCCGCAACCCTTTTAAAGCGGAAGCCTTTTTCCTCAAGCGCTTCATAAGCGCCTGCAAGCGCAATGCCTTTTACTCCTCCGCCGGAAAACACACCGTCAATATACATCTCATTCCCTCCCCCTCCATCCGATCGTTTATTACCATTTTAAGAAAACACGCGAAGAAATAGACCAATGAATGACGGGCGGCGTCAGCGTATCAAAAAAGACGGCCTCCTTCGAGACCGCCTTTTTACTGATTATGATGTTCTGTTTTCTTTTGGATTGATTTCAGATCTTTTTTACGGGCATCATCTTCTTCAAAATATTGAACAAGATCCCCGATGCGATCAATGCTGTTCCAGCTTAAATGATGTTCGATTCCTTCGACATCGTTATATATTTTCTCTTCATCAACACCAATGATTCTTAAAAACTGCTCAAGCAATTCATGTCTGTATACCAGCCGTTTGCCTATTTTTTTCCCTTTAGACGTTAACACGAGACCGCGATATTTTTCATAAATTAAATATTCGTCTTTATCTAGTTTTTGAACCATTTTTGTTACAGAGGAGGGATGGACTGCCAATGCTTCCGCGATATCGGAAACTCGTGCATATCCTTTTTCTTCAATCAGCATATAAATCTGTTCAATATAATCTTCCATACTTGGTGTTGTCATCGAAACCCTCCCAAAAAGCACCTTAACTTTATAAACCATTACAAGTTTACACTAATGAACTTGAAAAAACAAGGATGCTCCGCGGGTCAAAAGCCCTGTTTACCGCTTATAATTCCATTCATCTGAAGCGTACTTTGTTTCAGCCAAGTGATGAACAAAATCAAGCTCTTCCTGAGAAAGTTCATATGGCTCCAAATGAATGTTAAGACCTGTTTCAAATCCTTCTTTAAAGGCTTGACGAGCCTCATCCATCGTCACCCGCTTTTCAGTGAGTTCATTAATGGCAACCGCTTTATTTTTGAAATTGCGCTGCATCCGCTCTCTTACTCTTTCACTTGGATATAAGAACAGATCGAACAGCTTGTCCTCATCTAAATCAAGCAGAATGGAGCCATGCTGAAGAATCACGCCTTTTTGTCTCGTTTGCGCGCTTCCCGCTACCTTGCGCCCCTCAACCACTAGCTCATACCACGAAGGCGCGTCAAAACAAACAGATGACCGCGGATTTTTTAAGCTTTCTTTTTCTTTTTCAGTTCTCGGGATGGCAAAGTAAGCGTCCAGACCGAGATTTCTAAAGCCTTGAAGTATGCCTTCTGAAATAACCCGGTAAGCCTCAGTAACAGTCGCCGGCATCTCGGGGTGCTCTTCCGAAACAATTACGCTGTATGTCAGTTCCTGATCGTGCAGCACACCTCTCCCGCCGGTCGGGCGTCTGACGAATCCGAGATTATATTTATGTACTGCTTCAAAATTGATTTCCTTTTTAATATTTTGAAAATACCCTACAGAAAGTGTCGCCGGATTCCAGCCGTAAAAACGGATAACCGGGGGGATTTTCTTTTCGCTGTGCCAATATAAAAGCGCTTCATCAAGCGCCATATTGAATGCAGGACTTGCATTGCCTGAGTCTATAAACCGCCAAGTTTCTTTTTGCATTTTAAGACCTTCCTTACCGTTTTAATAGAATCAGTTTATCAAACTGTCGGGAAAATGAAAAATATTTTAGTTCCATTATAGATGACAATCACGCTGTGCTTTACTATAATAGTATTTGTCGAAAACGGCTCTATGACCTTGTTTTATGAAGCAGGGTTTTGATTTTATATGCTAAAGGAGTAGAATCACATTGTCTAATATGATCGTTTTGATTATTTTTGCTGCGTTTATCATCTATATGATTGCTTCATATGTCTATCAGCAGCGAATTATGAAAACACTTACCGAAGAAGAATTCCGCGCGGGTTACCGCAAAGCGCAGCTTATTGATGTTCGTGAGCCAAATGAGTTTGAGGGCGGACATATTTTAGGCGCCCGCAACATCCCGCTTTCCCAGCTGAAACAGAGAAAAAATGAGATCCGTACGGACAAGCCTGTTTACCTGTACTGCCAAAACAGTGTCCGCAGCGGACGCGCGGCACAAACCCTGCGCAAAAACGGCTGCACTGAGATTTACAACCTAAAAGGCGGCTTTAAAAAATGGGGCGGAAAGATTAAAGCGAAGAAATAAAGCAAACAGCTGTCTGGTAGACAGCTGTTTTTATTTATCTTTCTACCGCCTCGTATCTGAGCACCGGGTGTCTCGCCGCTTTTGTTTCATCCATTCTTTTTACAATCGTTGTATGCGGGGCCTCCTGAACAAGCTCCGGATTCTCCTCCGCTTCTTTTGCGATTTGAATCATAGCATCAATAAACGCGTCCAGTGTTTCCTTTGATTCGGTCTCCGTCGGCTCGATCATGATGCATTCTTCAACATTAAGCGGGAAATAAATAGTCGGCGGATGATAGCCGAAATCAAGGAGCCGTTTTGCAATATCAAGCGTACGCACTCCCAGCTTTTTCTGCCGCTTCCCTGATAATACAAATTCATGCTTGCAATGGCGGTCAAACGGAAGATCGTAATAAGGCGCGAGCTTTCTCATCATATAGTTGGCGTTTAACACTGCGTTCTCAGTAACAGCCTTTAATCCGTCAGGCCCCATGGAGCGAATATACGTATACGCTCTCACATTAATGCCAAAGTTGCCGTAATACGGCTTCACACGGCCAATCGCATGAGGGCGGTCATAATCAAACGTAAAGCGCCCTTCTTTTTTGACTAAAACTGGCTTTGGCAAATAAGGAATCAGATCTTTTTTTACGCCGACAGGGCCTGAGCCGGGGCCTCCGCCGCCATGAGGGCCTGTGAATGTTTTATGCAGGTTGAGATGCACCACGTCAAATCCCATATCTCCAGGTCTCGCCTTGCTTAAAACGGCATTTAAATTAGCGCCGTCATAATACAGTTTCCCCCCCGCTTGGTGTACAATTTCCGCCATCTCTGTAATCTGCTCCTCAAACAAGCCGAGCGTGTTCGGATTCGTCAGCATAAGAGCTGCAGTTTCTTCATTCACTGCTCTTTTTAAATCCTCTAAATCAACAAGCCCTTTTTCATTCGATTTCACCGTAACGGTTTCAAAGCCTGCTACTGTTGCTGATGCAGGATTCGTCCCGTGCGCGGAATCAGGGACAATGACCTTCGTCCGCTTGAAATCTCCGCGAGCTTCATGATAGGCACGGATCATCATCAGCCCTGTCCATTCGCCGTGCGCTCCGGCAGCAGGCTGAAGCGTAACCTCATCCATTCCCGTTATTTCTTCAAGGTGCTTGCTTAAATCATATAAAAGCTCTAATGCGCCTTGCACCGTGTCTTCATCCTGAAGAGGATGAATCGCAGCAAAACCAGGTATACGCGCGATTTTTTCATTGATTTTCGGATTATATTTCATCGTGCAAGAACCGAGAGGATAAAAACCGGAATCCACCCCGTGATTGCGTTTGGACAGCGCTGTATAATGGCGCATGATGTCCAGCTCTGAAACCTCCGGCAGCGCTGCGTCTTCGTCACGAATATAGGTGTCTGACAAGAGGTCCCCCAATTCGATTTCCGGTACATCGAGCTCCGGCAGACTATAGCCGATTCGGCCTTCTCTTGAAAGTTCAAAAATAAGTGCCTGGTCCTGATTACTCATGGCGATCCCCCAATTCCTGAATGAGTGCGTCAATTTCTTCTTTTGTTCTCAGCTCCGTTACAGCAATCAGCATATGGCAGTCCAGCTCCGGATACGTCAACCCAAGATCATATCCGCCAATCATGCCTTTTGCCAGCAAACGCTTGTTCACAGCTCTCACCGGCTCATCCAGTTTGATGACAAATTCATTAAACATCGGCCCGTCAAACATAACAGTAAGACCTGCTTTTTTTGCTTCTTGCTTTGCATAGTTGGCTTTTAAGAGATTTTGGCGGGCTATATCTTTTACGCCGTTTTTTCCGAGAGCAGTCATGGCCACTGATGCTGCCAGCGCATTTAAAGCTTGGTTCGAGCATATATTTGATGTTGCTTTATCTCGGCGGATATGCTGCTCCCTGGCTTGCAGGGTAAGCACAAAGCCTCTTTTTCCGTTTTCGTCTTCCGTTTGTCCGACGAGACGGCCCGGCACCTTTCTCATTAATTTTTTAGTAACGGCAAAAAAGCCGCAATGCGGGCCGCCGTAAGCTGAAGGAATGCCGAAAGGCTGCGCATCACCGACGACGATATCAGACTGAAACTTGCCCGGCGGAGTGAGAAGACCTAGCGCAAGCGGGTTAGCTGAAACAATAAACATGGATTTCCCTTGATGAGCGATAGGCTCAATATCCTTTAACGGCTCGATCCGGCCGAAAAAATTCGGGTACTGAACGATCACTGCGGCTGTGTTCTCGCAAACGGTTTGGCGCAATGCATCAAGATCCGTAACGCCATCCGCAGCGGGTACTTCAACAACATCAATATACTGACCTTTTGCGTACGTTTTCAGCACTTCTCGCGATTCAGGATGCACGGTTTTTGACACAACGATTTTTTTCTTTTTCGTGTGGCCTGAAGCAAGCATTGCTGCTTCCGCCAAGGCTGTTCCGCCGTCATACATCGAGGAGTTGGCGATATCCATGCCTGTCAGTTCACAGATCATCGTTTGGAATTCAAAAATAGCCTGGAGCTCTCCTTGTGAAATCTCTGGCTGATAAGGCGTATATGCGGTATAAAACTCAGAGCGCGAAATGACATGATCCACAATGACAGGCTGATAGTGGTCATATACACCCGCTCCTAAGAAAGAAGCGTATTGTACGGTATCACGATTTTTAGAGGCCAGCTTTGTCAGTTCTCTTGTTAATTCTGTTTCTGATTTCGCTTTTTTAATTTGATACTCTTTTTTATATTTGACGTTTTCCGGTATATCAGCAAATAAATCATCGATGCTGCTTACGCCGATAGTAGCAAGCATCTCCTGTTTATCCTTTTCTGTTGCGGGCAAATAACGGTGCTTCATGTGTTGTCTCCTCTCTCCAAGAAAAAATATTAGCGTTTATAAAATGGTGTTTTGACAACCTTTGCTTTCACTAATTTTTTGCGAATCTCTACATCTACAACAGTCCCGATCTCACTAGTTTCCGAATCAATTAAGGCAAGGCCGACGTTTTTCCCTAATGTCGGTGACTGCGTGCCGGTTGTCACCTTTCCGACAGACTTGCCATTTTGGAAAACCTCATATCCGTGCCGCGGTATCCCTTTTTCAATCATTTCGAGACCGACAAGTTTGCGCTTCGCTCCGTTTTCTTTTTGTTCACTCAATACTGACTTACCGAAAAAGTCAGACTCCTTTTTGTGCTTTACAGCAAAGCCTATACCTGCTTCAATCGGTGTAATATCCCGGGTCAGCTCCTGACCGTAGAGCGGGAGCTTCGCTTCAAACCGGAGTGTATCACGTGCACCGAGACCGCATGGAATCAATCCGTATGCATCCCCTGCATCGATGATTTTTTTCCAAATATGCATAGCATCATCACTGCGGCAGTAAATTTCATACCCGTCTTCTCCCGTATAGCCAGTGCGTGAAATAAGTGCTTTGCGGCCGTTGATATCGGCTTCATCAATAAACGCAAACGGCTTTAATGCAGACACATCTGCATCTGTCAGATTTTTTAAGATCGCTTCTGCTTTCGGTCCCTGTACAGCCAAGAGCGCGATTTGATCTGACTGATTGTCAATCTGCACATCACCTGCTGCATGTTCTTTCATCCAAGCCAAGTCTTTATCTATATTAGAAGCATTAATGACAAGCAGATAGCGGTTCTCTCCTTTTTGATAGATAAGCAAATCATCGACGGTTCCGCCATCCGGGTAACACATCGCTGTATATTGAGCACGGCCTGGCGTTAACGCGGAAACATCATTTGTCATCAATCTTTGCAAAAAAGACAGACTGTCGTTCCCTGACACTTCGACTTCTCCCATATGAGATACATCAAACAAACCGGCTGCAGTTCGGACAGCCTCGTGTTCTTTTTTTATAGAAGAAAATTGAACAGGAAGCTCCCAGCCTCCGAAATCAATCGTTTTTCCTCCATATTCCTTATACAGGTCAAATAACGGCGTTCTTTTCAGCATCTAATTCCTCCCCTTTATCAACGGCGCAGCTAAAAACATACAAAAAAGGACAGAGAAACACCTCATGTAAAATGAAGGTTCTCTGTCCTGGCACCTGAAAGTTTACTTTGCATACGCAAAGACGTCCCCTTTGGTGGTTTGCGCATCCGCACAAACACTCTCCAGAGTTGCGTCGAGCAAGAGTTCTTTTGCCTGAGAGATTCACTCCGCAGTTTGCTCCTTCGGCGCCTGTATCCCGAGGTTTTCGGTCAGGTCTCTCCCCTTGCTGTCATTCGCTCATATTTTCATGCTGTTATGGACATACTATAGCAATATCTTACATCAAATACATACTCATATCCTACCATCATCACTATATGCTGGGCAACAGCAATTTGGGCAGATTTTTCTAATATTATTCATCTTAAGAATCGAAGAATAAGAAAGGCGGTTTTAAAGCAATGAATACAGAAATGATCTACGATGCAAAATGGCCTGAAGAATTTGCTGAAAGACTGAAAAACGATGGCCCTTGGGCAAACTGGGAACTGTACAAGCTCTCTGCAGAAATCCAGAAAACATTAGCAATTCCAGAGTTTGAAGGTTTACGGGCTCCTTTATATCTGCCTTCCTTTACGCCGCTCCCCCACCAGCTTGAGGTGGCGCAAAAAGTGGTTGAAAAAATGAACGGGAAAGCGATTTTAGCAGATGAGGTTGGTCTCGGGAAAACGGTTGAAGCTGGACTGATTCTAAAAGAATATATGATTCGCGGGTTAGCAAAAAAAATTTTGATCCTTGTGCCCGCTTCCCTTGTGTCACAGTGGGTCAAAGAGCTTCAGGAAAAATTTTTGATTCCGGCTGTTGAACAAAAGAAAAGCTATGTGTGGGAGCAATGCGATATTGTCGTCTCATCAATAGACACCGCGAAGCGCTCGCCCCATCGAGAAATCGTTCTGTCTATCCCATATGATCTTGTCATTATTGATGAGGCACACAAACTGAAAAATAGCAAAACGAAGAACTATGAATTTGTCCGGAATCTCGTAAAAAAATATTGCCTGCTTCTTACCGCGACGCCAATCCAGAACCGTATCGAAGAGATTTTCAATTTGGTGTCCTTATTAAAACCCGGCCATTTAGGCAGTCAGAATCACTTTCAGGAGGAGTTCGCCAAGAAGAAATCCAGTTTAGAAGCGCATGAACATTTAAAAGATCTTGTGAATAAAGTCATGATCCGTAACAGGCGGCATGATACAGGGCTGAATTGGAAACAGCGCCATGTTGAAACAGTGCCGATTGAATTTTCTCCATCAGAGCAAGCGCTTTATGATGAAATTTCTCGCTTGAAGGAAAGTATCAATAAACCAGCCAGCATGTTCTCGATTATGACCTTGCAAAGAGAATGCTGTTCGAGCAGAGAAGCGGTGTATATGACGCTGAAAAAGATGCTTGATCAAAAAGAGAAACAAGCACCTGCCATTGATGAGGATACGATTTCAGTTTTAATAGATCGCATCAATCAAGTGACACAAAACTCTAAAGCGCTTCAAGTTGTTGACTTGATCAAAAAGATTGACGATAAGGTCATCATTTTTACAGAATACCGGGCAACCCAGATTTATTTGCAGTGGTTTCTTCAGCAAAACGGCATCAGTTCTGTGCCGTTTAGAGGCGGATTTAAACGTGGAAAAAAAGACTGGATGAAGGATCTTTTCCGCGGAAAAATCCAAGTCCTTATTGCAACTGAAGCAGGCGGTGAGGGAATTAACCTGCAATTTTGCAATCACATGATCAACTATGATCTGCCATGGAACCCGATGCGGCTTGAGCAAAGAATCGGAAGAATTCACAGACTCGGGCAGGAGCGTGACGTGCATATTTATAACATGGCGACAAAACATACGGTGGAAGAGCATATTCTAAAGCTTTTATATGAAAAAATTCATTTGTTTGAAAAAGTGGTCGGTGAACTTGATGATATTTTAACGAAAATTCAAGTGAACAATTTTGAAGAGCACCTTCATGACATTTTGTATCACTCAGCAACAGAAGAAGAAATGAAAATAAAAATGGATAACTTAACCTCATTTTTGTCTTATAAAAAACAGCTGCCTGCTGAAAAAAGAGGATCTTAGCCTGTAAGGAGGTTTTATTAGTGAGACAGCAAGAGGTTCACGATTTTCTGCTGCGTTTTTTTCAAGCAAACAGCTGCCAAATCGTCGATCAAGGCTTAGGCTATATGACAGTGCAGCTTACAGTTGAAATGGACAAACAAATCATGAACCGCCCTTTCTACTGGCATTGGCGCGAGAAGACAGGCGGTGATCCGAATCCAATGAAAATCACTTTTATTACAGATAAAGAAAATGCGCCAAAAGACCTAGATGGTGAATTTATATATTTTGGGGCCCCGCGCCTTTTTCAAATATTTAAAGCTGTTAAACAAAATGGGAGATTTACCAGAATGTATGAGAAAATTGAATCAGCCGGAGCCAAACTCCCACTTCAGCCTTGGCTTGGTATAAATGTCACGATTTCATACCAGTCCGACATGAAAAAGGATAAGTTATTGTCACTAGGTCTTCACCTAGTCTCTGGAACGATAATTGAAGATTTTCAAAGCAAGCTGACCCAGTTTTCACTGACGTCTCAAATATGTGACTATTGCTTCACCATTTCACCTATGATCAAACCAGAAAGCGGACTTAAGCGTATGGAAAACTATATTTCCAAATCCGCTATGCAGGAGCCGTCCGACTGGGCGGAACAGGCGGTTAACAGGTGGAAGAATGATATGACATTGCTTGATAAGTTTTACGAGCATATAGAAGAAAAACCAGAAGAATACCATCTAGAAAAACAGGCGCTGAAAACCTTGTATCAACCAAAGATATCAGTTGAAATTGAAAATGGCGGATTATTTTATCTGCAAAATAATATTTCAAGCTAACTTTTATTCATTCGACATCGTTCTCGTTTTTTTTGAAAAAATGCGATTATAATAAAGGTATATTGGAAAAAAATTCTGGCATTTTTAAAGGGGAAATGACTTCCAGAGACTAATGAAGCATACAATGAGTCATGGCCGGACTGGCTGAAATACATAAACAAGTATTTTAGGAGGAGAAACTGCATGAAAAATGCAAAACAAGAGCACTTTGAATTGGATCAAGAATGGGTTGAATTGATGATGGAAGCCAAAGAGGCAAATATCAGCCCGGAAGAAATACGAAAATATTTACTTTTAAACAAAAAGTCTGCTCATCCTGGTCCGGCAGCCAGAAGTCATACCGTAAATCCTTTCTGAATGTGCTATAATATCACAAGGAAGGTGATGACATTGATTGGCCAGCGTATTAAACAATACCGTAAAGAAAAAGGCTACTCACTATCAGAACTAGCTGAAAAAGCTGGGGTAGCGAAGTCTTATTTAAGCTCAATAGAACGAAATCTACAAACGAACCCCTCCATTCAATTTCTCGAAAAAGTCTCCGCTGTTCTGGACGTCTCGGTTCATACTTTGCTCGATGAGAAACATGAAACCGAATACGATGGTCAATTAGATAGTGAATGGGAGAAATTGGTTCGCGATGCAATGACATCCGGGGTATCGAAAAAACAATTTCGTGAATTTTTAGATTATCAAAAATGGAGAAAATCCCAAAAAGAGGAGTAGTGCCTGAGCAGAGGCACTAACTCCTCTTTTGTCAATAAACATCGAGACGGCCCAGTGATAATTTACTGGGCCGTCTCTTTTTTTGCTGTTATTAATTTTTATCCTCGCTGTGCGCTTTTTCATTTTCTTTCACGTAACCATCTTTATCAGTATGGTCCTTTTTGATTGTCAAGCCGTTCCACTGTGTAGCTTCGAATGAGAATTGAAGCTTAATGGAGTTGCCTTGATATTTATTTTGAACCATAAGCCCGTTTTCATCTTTTGTTTTATCATCCTTGAATTGGATTTCCATTTGAACCTGATCGAAGTCAGTTGGTGTTTTTGGAACACCATCATATTCAGGAGCGGTTTTACCATCAATTGTTGCTACATTGACTTTACCGCTTGCATTTAAGAATTTAGGGTCAATTTGTTTTTTGATTTTTTCAGCAGCCGCTGCATCATTTTTAGCAGACATCAAATACAAGTCTTTAAGGTTCGCATCATCTAAAATAATGTTTTTCGGGTAGCCATTGCCGCCCTCTTTTCCAACTGTCAACAATGTCACTTCAAACTGGCTGAGGAAATCTTCTGGAGATGTATTGCTGCCGCCATTTGCTTTAAAATCTCCATAATTAAGCGCCATTAAAACTTCTTTGATCGCAAGTGATCCGTTATTTTCAAATTGGAAATCCTTTGTCAACTTATCTCCCGGCTTTAGATTTGATAAGTTCACACTCGCTGAATTTTCTTTAGCAGATAAATCAAGCGTACCTGATGCAAAAGTAGCATCCTTTGATTTAATGTCGTTAAATGCTGCCCATGTTCCTCCTCCAACTAAAGCTAATCCTAGTGCTGCAGAAGCAACTCCTAAACTCAATTTCTTTTTCATACCCATGGTTAAAACTCCCCTTTTATTGAATGTTTTATATCGAAACCTGTTGCCAGGTTTACAACTGAAGTTAAGTGGACATGGTGCTGTCCTTTGTATCTGTTTCCAAGGCCTTTGTCTTTCTTTCAATTTCTCTAATGGCGCTGCTGATCGTCACAAAAGCGTACACTAACAGCATCACGCCGGGAACAATCAATAATACAGCCGTTCCAATTGGCTGGCTGGCAAAATGAAGCATATAGCCGGCATATGGAAGCTGAAAACCTGTGTATTGCGCGCGAACATTTTCGTCCGATACAGGCGCTGAATCAGCTGCAGCATTATTATCACCTTTTGTTTTAAATAACAAATGGTCTCCTTGCTTTGTTATGTCAACAATTCTGTGGGTGACCGCCGTATTTGCATCCTGCATAAATGTAATAACGTCACCTTTTTGAAGCTCTTTCACATCAGTGATTTCTTTGACCAATATTAAGGAACCTGTATTGAACTCCGGCTCCATCGAACCTGACAGAACTGATTTCAGCGTATACCCAAACACAGCCGGCTCTCCCCCGGATGAACGTGTTGAAATCACGACAAGTGTCAGCACAATAATAAGAGTAAAGATGATCACGTATAAAATATTACTGATCAGCTTCATTGCTTTTTTCATCCTCTTCCCCGCTTTCCTTCTGGTCTGATTGAGTTTCATTTTCTTTGGTTACAGCTTCTTGAGATGTTTCTTCTTTCATTGTTTTTTCCTGTATATCCTTTTGTGTTGTTTCATTCTCCTTTTTGACGTCCGACTTTGTTTCTTTTTTAGGGACTGTCGGTTTTTCATCGCATTTTGCAAGCGTCATAGGCTCCGACCACTCAAATGTACTGCCGTTTGCCGGGTAGCCTGCCGGTTTATATACTTTAAATGCATAAATGCCGGGTTTCATTTTTTTCTTCGTCTCAATTATATAAAGTGAATCGCTGATTTGATTGGAGACAAATCCTTTTTCGATCACGTTCCCATCCTTTAACGGTTTTCGGGCATTTTCAAGCTTATGAAGCTCCCACTTCCACTTTGATTTCTTAAGTTTCTCACCTGTATTTTCGAGCTCAGCAAATAAGGTGATAGGTGAGCATACAGTTCCTTTCGTATCCGTTTGATCTGATATGTGCAAATCACTTTGATCCCAGCGTTTATCATAATGGCAGTTTTTATCTGTATGCTGAAAGTCTTTACACGTTTGAAGTGAGACATCAAATGTTTCAATATCATGAAAAGCAGCGCTTGTATCATCGGAAAATTGTAAGCATATTGCGGCAGTCAGACTGAAAATGACTGAAAGCTGAAAGATAAGCAGAACTTTCAGTTTCGTCTTCGCCTTTTGCTGATTGTGAAACAATCGAAACATATCTTACCTCCTGTAAAACACTGTAACTTGATATGACAATCGTTCTCTTTAAAGAACTTCACAAATAGAGTATAATCAACGATTTATAGATTTAAAAACACCGAAATCGCTCATTTCGTTCGTTTAAAAGAATGTTTTCATCATATTACAAAGTCTTGCTCAGTATTGCTCATTTTTTCAATTTTTTAGAAATTTTTGGGATTGTTATGTGAGAGTTTAAATGCATATCCCATTATTATTTGGTAATAATAAACAAAGAAAGGGTGACAGCATGATGATCAAACAATGTATGATTTGTCTATCTCTTCTTGTCTTTGGCACTACAGCCGCTCACGCAGAAAAAACACCGCTTGTAACCGCCCGTCACATGTCCAAATGGGAAGAGATTGCTGTAAAAGAAGCAAAAAAAAGGTACCCGCTCGCACAGGTACTGTTCAAACAAAAAGTATGGGACCGTAAAAGAAAAGATGAAGCAGTGAAGCAATACCATTTAACTCTGAGGGAAGGATCAAAAGAATTCGGCGTTTTTGTGACGATTTCATTTGATCCTTATAGCCAAAAGGTCAATAAAATCGCCATATTAGAAGAATATCAATAAGGTCCTCCATTTTTTGAAGGACCTTATTCGTTTATTTGCGGTTATTTTTTCCGTTTCAGCCAAAGTCGGAAGCCATAGGGTAAAATACCGAACCACTGCTGAGAAGCAGGCGTTTTTGTTTCTTTCCGCACCTCTTTTCGTTCTTTTCGCTCATCTCTCGGTGTATCTATATATTTGACAAATTGCTGCGTCATATATTTAACATAATCATTCGTTTTCACGTGATCACCTCATCATTCAATTATTATGAAGTGTTGTCTCACATGACTTTTTTTATACCCTTTACACTGTTTTATTCTGTCCATCTCAGCAGTTTTTTCTGTTTTTGATCAAACACAATCTGTGCAGTTCTTTCTGTTCCCGACTCCGTTGACACTCTTAAGTTGATTTCTTTTTGTTCTTTTATCGATGTATCATGAATGTAATAAGAAACCCGTCCATATGGAAATTGCTCCGTACCCTCCTGGCCTTTCCGTTCCTCTAGAACATGCCGAATCGAAAGAAGCACCCCATTTTGAAGCAAATTCTCTCCTATGTATAACTCTTTTGTTTCCTTCTCAAACATGCAGCGTGAAATATATTGAGCAGCAGCAAAGTTCACGATTAACAGCACAAGCGCTGACACAAAAAGAACAGCTGGATAAATAAACCCTCTTGTACGGTACATTCACCCCCCTCCTAAATACGAATAGACTGGAAAAGCAGTTTGATACACTTTTTGGTTCTCACTCTCAATTTTCAGCAAAACAACACCATTTTCAATATCAGCTTTCATGGCAGTAATATGATCTAAAATCGGAACATGCCCTTTACCATCCACTCTTTTTCTTATCATTGAATGATAAATTTCGAAACGGATGTCCTGCCCGGAAAAATTGGTGCAGATTAATACGCTCCCATGCTCGGCTGTCTTAACTGCCTGTGACTCCTTGCATTCATTCATCATCTGTTCTATCGAAATCATCCATTCTTGCTGTGTGAAACCGTCATGTTCCTGCTGTCGAGACAAAAACAGATGGAAAATCGCAGCTAACGATCCTGATATGAGCAAAAAGACTGAGAGCGAAAATAATACGTTAAGAAGCGTGTAGCCATTCTGTCTGCAGGATGCTGAGGCAAAATGATTTTTCCTTATAAGCTGCGGCTTTGATACATACGTTTTGATATTCGCCCTCCTCCTCCCACTTCATTGCATAGATATGATTGTTCTTTGTAAACGTTTTTGACGCGGCTCCTTCACCACTCATGACATATTTGCTAATGCTCTCATTCATCATCTGATAGCCGATTTCTCGTGATTCCGCCATTTTTTCATCAGCTATCAGCTTGTCCCACAAGGGGACGACTGTCAGCAGCACAAACAGCCACAGGCTTAGCGCAGACATTGTTTCTATTGTAGAAAAACCTTTATTTTCTCTCCACATTGACTCTCCCGCTCCCTAGATAAACTGTTATATCATATACGGCATGGCCATTTACTCGTATTTTTCCGCCTGCATTCGGGTGCCCTTTCTCATTAAATTCCAAACGGTCTTTTAATGTCAGCAGTTCTATAGAAAATCCCCTTGCATACGGACGTTCAATGACCGTATCACCAATGACTAATTGATATTCTTTTTTATGAAAGAAAATTTTTGTTCTTTGTTGACGGGAAATAGCAGCCTGCTGTGTGAGCATAATATCATTTTTCAGCTGCCTTGCTGCCTGTCGGACAGCTGTATTGTCATAAGCAGGAGGAAGTGTAGTGAAGACGGCCACCAGGAGGATAGAGGCAAGGCTTAACACAAGCAAACTTTCTAAAAGGGTAAACCCCTCCTCCTCGTTTAATTTAATGTTCAACCTTAACTTCTCCGCCGGTGATGATAATGCGCTTACCATTTGGACAGACAGCATCCTTTTTCACATAGCCCTCTGACTGTAAATCGGCAAGGCTCGGAGTTTGTCCTTCATGATCAAGCTCAAATGCAGTCATTTGTGCCTTAACCATGTTTTGTAAGCCTTCACAGCCCTTTTTTTGAATGGTTTGGTTATGTTTCGTGACGTTCGGTATCGTAATTAAAAGCAAAATCGAAATAATAAAGAGCACGATTAACATTTCAACAAGTGTAAATCCTTTCTCATTCATCAGCCTCTTCCTTTCACATTTGATTCATCATCTGATACATAGGCACAAGCATAGATAAATACACAAGTAAGATCATCGCTGCAACAAATCCATAAATCATTGGCTGAAGGATGCCTGTCCATTTTTGCGCTTTGTGTTCCAGCCGCTGTAATATGAATTGGCTGTATGTGAAAAGCTCCCGATCCAATCGGCCGCTCAGCTGGCCGTGAGATATGACTTTTGATAAATCAGTTTCATAAAAAGGGCTTCCACAAATAGCGGATTCAATTGACTCACCGGCTTTTAGCCGTTCAATCAATTGTTCAGCCTCGCAGCGGTAGAAAGGGAGAAACGTTTGATGTTTAAATGCATTAAGGCTGTCATAAATTGAGAGGCCTGATTTTAAAAGGCTGCTTAGCTGCAAAGAAAAAAAGTAGCTGTTTAACAGCTTGACAAGCTTTCCAACCAAAGGAATCCTGATACAAATCAGCATTTGCCGGGCAGGTGATTTTTTCTTAAACACAAGCCAATAATAAATCCCGATACCTGCTGTAAAAAGAACAAGCAAAATGATCACAAGATCAATATGCTGAAAAAAAGCAAAAAGCATATCGGTTGAACGTGAGGTTTCCATATTCATCGATTGATAGATACCGGAAAACTGAGGAATGATGATGGACTGTAACATATAAAACATGACAGCGACCGTAAAGATGAGGAAAAGCGGATAGCGCAGCACTCTTTTCAGCTGGTCTGCCTGTGCAATTTTTCGTTCCAGCAGCTCTCCGCTCTGGATCATGGAAGCAGGCAGTTCACCATGTGTTTCAGCAAAATAACAAATACCTACGGCTTCCTTATGAAATGACAAACTCTTTAGTACTTGATAAAACGGAGCCCCTTCCCTCAAACAAGTGACCGTATCAGTCAAGTCAGCCGCCTGCCTCTTATTCATCTGAAGTTCCATCAGGCGTAATCCATCCAGAAGCGTATATCCCCCCGCAGTCATTTCACCGAGCCGCTTTAATAACCTGGCTTGATCCTTTAATGACCAGACTTTTCTAATCTTTTTCATGATAAACCCACCGGTCATAGTTGTTTGTCGTTAAATAGCCGAGCGCAATTCCTTTTCTGATAATTTGACGAAGCGTTTGATATTGGTAATTTGCATGATTTCCTTTTGCCTCCTGGATACATTGCTGAAGATTTTTCCCGTATAGAAGCTCATAAACGCTAGCTCTCCTGGTATTTCGTGACTGTCGGCAATACACTGATGAACATCCGTTTTCACAAAACGGGCAAGCCAAATCAACCAAGCGCTGAGCCGCTATTGCAATGACAGTCTGTTCAATTTCATTCATATTGATACCGAATTCAAGCAGTCTGTAAATGGCGCCCTTTGCGTCTCTCGTATGAAGGCTCGTCAGTACCAGATGTCCCGTCATCGCTGCCCGCACCGCAATTTCAGCTGTTTCCGCGTCTCTGATCTCACCTAAAATAATCATATCGGGATCATGGCGCAAAATTGCTTTCAGACCTGCGGAATAAGTTACACCGGCTTTTTCATTCACCTGAACCTGAAGAACATCTTCGTCCCTTGTTTCAACAGGGTCCTCTAATGTGACAATATTTCGATTAAAGTGTTTTTTTGCATATTGAACGAGAGAGTATAATGTGGTAGTCTTCCCTGAACCAGTCGGCCCAGTAAAAATGAGCATGCCATGGGAATGTTTTAAAAACGAGAGTAATGTGGCTCCTGTCTTCGGAAATAGCGACAATTTATCAATCGAAGGGATATTGTATTGGGGCATCACTCTGATCACGAGGCTTTCTTCATTAATTGTGGGCAGCGTTGACATTCTTAAATGAACATTTCCCTCTTTCAGCTTTAACGTAAGCGAACCGTTTTGCGGCTTTCGCCTTTCACCTATATCCATTGCTGAAAGAAATTTAAAATGTGAAATCAGTCTTACGCACTCTTCTTTTTTCATGTCCCTTTTTTTCAGCAAGGCATGATCGACCCGAAAATGAATGATAGCGTCCCGCTCCCTCGGCACGATGTGAATATCAGAAGCCTTTGTTAGATATGCCTCTTCAATCAAGTTTTTGCTTACATTTTCTATTAAATCCAATTTGATTCCCTCTCCTTTCAATGCGTATTGTAGAAAAAGAAGGAGCGGTAATCAAACAGGGAAAACGTGATTTTGTGAGATGTTATATGCTGAAAAACCAATTCTTTCTGGCAAGAAAAAAAACTTTCAACTGAATGTGCCCCTTTCATTATAATTTTCCCAATAATAAAAAAGCAGACATGGTCACCATGCCTGCTTGATTCCATTTTCATTATGCTGTTTTCGCTTTTTGACCAGTATCTTTCTCAACGGAAAAGTCGCCTAATGCAACAATACCGGTCATTTTTAAGAATCGATAAACGGCGGATTTGATGCTCTGCCATAAGCGCCTTGACATCGTATCCGGTCACCCTGATATGTCTGGTGAAAAAGCGGGGCACGCTGCACAAAATATGAAATATCCTATAGAGTCCGCCTTTTTCGAGGTTTCTTTTTCTTCTTCCGCTCCTGCAGCATATCTCCCGTCCAGCCTTTTTTTCTCAAATAGAGATAGATCAGAACTGTAGATGTGACAATCAATAAGAGGGAAAAGAGATATCCGTATTTCCAATTCAGTTCCGGCATCACTGAAAAGTTCATCCCCCATAAGGCACCCAGAGCTGTAATAGGCGTAAAAAGCGTCGTGAAAATGGTCAGTGCTTTTACAATTTCATTCCCCCTATGTGAGGTAATGACTTCCTCAGAATGCAGCAGATTGTTAAGCTCCCCTTCAAATTCGCTGATGTATGTAAATCCCCTGTCAATTTTCAGTTGTGTCCGCTGATAATCCTTTTTCTCTTCATTTTGAGGTAAAAAGGTTTCTTTCAACGCCATTTCAATTTTTTTAGCGCTTAGTATCAAATTTTTCCAAATCATCAGTTCATGGCGCAGGAGATGGACGCGGTTTAAAATGCTTTTGCTATTGTCGTCTTTAATCTGCCATCTAAGCTTTCTCAGCTTTACTTCAAATTCATCAACACCGATTAAATACGCATTCATTAGTTCGCCGAGAAGAATTAAAAACCCCTCTATCGCATTGTCCGCTCTTTCCATTTGCCGGACAACTTCTTTTCCTTTAATCTCTCTCAAAATCGAAAAGTCAAAATTGATTGTAAAAAAGTATTGTCTGGTGATATAAAAGTGAAAAACAGTATGGTCTTTTTCTTCACCAAGCCCCTGATCATAAACAATCGACCCAAATACCGCTTCATTTTCCGTTTCAGTTGTATCTACTCGCAAAAAATTAACGTGGTGGTTATTTTCAAACCACTTTTCACACTGAGACCAGTGAGAAAAATGGATTAGATCTCTTGCCTTACTTCTTTCTTGAGGCCCCATTTGGTACCAAAACCAATCCTTTCCTGTATGTGCCTTCATGTCAAGATCCTCCAAACTTTTGTTCTTTATTCTTTAATTGCCCAATAACCGCGTCACTAAACCAGTCTGCCGCTTCAACACATGTTTTATGAGCATTTTCAGGTGGTATGGAATGTAGAAAGACATCGGAAAAGGGAGGTGCATGCCTTCCTTGGAGAAGGCAGTTGTTTTGGAATTTGTCAATTTACTAGCAGTCGCTATTCTCATTTTGTTAACAGGATTTTTTGTTGCCGTAGAATTTTCAATCGTAAAAGTGCGGCGGTCCAAAATTGATCAGCTTGTCGCAAAAGGAAAGAAAGGTGCTAAAGCGGCAAAGCATGTCATCACTCACCTTGATGAATATTTATCAGCCTGTCAGTTAGGCATCACAGTCGCAGCTTTAGGACTGGGATGGCTTGGGGAACCGACTGTGCAAACTCTGCTTCGACCGCTTTTTCATAAAGCAGGCTTAAATGAATCGCTTACCCACCTGCTTTCACTCGTCATCGCATTTTTAGCGGTTACGTATTTAAATGTCGTTATCGGGGAGCTGGCGCCAAAGAGTTTCGCCATTCAAAAAGCAGAAAGCATTACCTTGTTGTTCGCTAAACCGCTTATTTGGTTTTATAAGATCATGTTTCCATTCATTTGGCTGTTGAACCACTCTGCCCGATTAATTACAGGAGTGTTTGGGCTGAAGCCGGCATCAGAGCATGAGCTGGCTTATACAGAGGAAGAACTTCGGGTCCTATTGGCTGAAAGCTATAAAAGCGGCGAGATCAGAAAAAGTGAATTAAAGTACATGAATAATATCTTCACCTTTGATAAACGAATGGCAAAGGAAATTATGGTGCCGCGAAATGAAATGGTTAGTTTGTCACTAGATGAAGACTCCATTTCAAATCTTCAGGAAACAGTCAAGCAAACAAAATATACACGGTACCCGGTTGTAAGAGAGGATAAAGATAACGTCATTGGCGTGATTAATATGAAAGAAGTGCTGTTTTCCATGCTGACAAAAGATTTTTCAATCAAGAAACATCAAATTGAACCTTTCGTACAGCCCGTTATCCATGTCATTGAGACGATTCCTATTTATAAACTGCTGCTGAAAATGCAAAAGGAACGCACTCATATGGCGATCCTCATAGATGAATATGGCGGGACGTCCGGTTTGGTCACTGTCGAAGATATTATCGAGGAAATTGTAGGAGAAATCCGTGATGAATTTGATGCGGATGAAGTGCCTCATATCCGCGAACTTGGAAAGGATCATTACTTGTTAAATGCAAAATTATTAATCAGCGATGTTAACAGCCTGCTTGGAACCGATTTATCAGACGCAGAAGTAGACACCTTGGGCGGCTGGTTTTTGACACAAAACATAGACGCTGAGCCTGAAAGTGCCATAGAATATGATGGCTACTCTTTTAAGGTAAAAGACATCAACAGCCATCACATTTTATTTATAGAAGTTAAAAAAGCTGAATAGCCCGTGAAAGGCTGTTCAGCTGCTATCTTTCAAGATAAACATGGCAAAGGCATCAACACTCTTTTATTTTAAACCCTTTATTGGCCAGGGCTTTAGCAAGACTTTGCTCAGTTTTCACATTCGAAAAATCCAGACCCAGCTTCACGACAGTTTGGGCAATTTCCGGCCTGATTCCTGAAATAATCGTCTCAATGCCGAGCAATTTGGTGCTGTCAATCACTTTAAAAATTTGATAGGCTACCATGGTATCAACGATAGGAACGCCCGAAATATCTAAAAATAAATACGAGAGCTTTAACGCTGAGCACTGCTCCAGCACAGACTCCAAAATCGTCCTCGCTCTGTGCGTATCAATTTCACCGACAAGCGGAAGAATCCCAATTCCATCAGTAATCGGCATAATCGGCGCACTCAATTCATTAATCATTTCTTTTTGCGCGTTTAATTGTATCATGGTCACCTGGTGATATTCTTCCGTAAATACTTCGATGATCTCATCAATGTTTTGATTCAAGATCCGGCTCCACTCATAAAATTCCTGAATGCTGATGTCTTGAGAAGAAGCTTCGCTGAATTTCTGAATCCATTCAAACATGATGTGCCTGAAAGTGTTAAACTGGCCGACACTTTGTGTAACCGTCACTTCATGAACGGCACGGTCTCTGGCGCATTGAAGAGACCACCGGTTGAGCTCATCCTCTACGTCTTCTTTTCTAAGGGATTTTGCTACGATGGTCACCAATAATTCATGCTGGTCTTTTAACTTTTGTTCTAGTTTTTGCTGATCTTTCGCTGAATACAGCCAGCTGCCGTTTGACGTACAAACTTCCAGCCATTGTTGCGTGATATCTTCTTTGTGCTCTGTTAAGTGCTGATCAAGAGCTATCATCTTAATGAGCTCCCTCCTGTTTTTGAAAAATGTACGCTATATATGTATAACGCGTCTGCCTTTACACATACTATGTTTAGATTCAATGGGCTATAGCCAAGCGGTAAGGCAATGGACTTTGACTCCGTGATCGTTGGTTCGAATCCAGCTAGCCCAGTTTCTGAACAGGTGAAAAACCGAAGATAAGCTGATTCGAATAAATCAGCGGATCTTCGGTTTTTCATCATGCAGATTGATGAACCGTTTTCTTCTTCGATAACTTCAACAGTTCTCCCGGGTTATAACCAATCACCAGCTTTTTGTTGTCTACTAGAATCGGGCGTCGCAAAAGCTTCGGCTTCTCGATTAAAAGTTCCAGCACCTCATTTACCGTCATTTCTTCAATGTTTAAATTTAAATTTTTGAAAGTCTGGCTTCTTGTCGCCAAAATTTCATCAATTCCTTCTGTCGTTAACGATAAAATGTACTTTAATTCTTCTCTTGTCGGGGTTTCTCTGAATAAGTGCCGTTCGTTAAATTCAATTTGATGTGCTTTAAGCCAATGTTTTGTTTTTCGGCATGACGTGCAGCTTGGATATGAGTAAAAAGTTAATTGTTGTTCCATTCGTTTTTTCCTCCTCAGTTAACCATCTCTTTGTAGAATAACTACCCGGATCATTTTTCATTTAAACCATTTACAGAACTTTTTTCGGATTATTTTTTAAAAAACATTCATACAATAGAAAACACAATCATAGGGACAAATTCCATTTGTATATTAATAATGAAAATGTTTACATTTCTAGGTGTGATCTATTATAATAACAGTCAGAGGGACTCTCGGGAGGGGATAAAATTGAATCGCATGTTCCGGGTGTTAGGATTTTGGACGGGAATTTTTGCAGTCATGTTTTATTTAGGTGATATGAAAGATGCTTCCCTTTTATTTTTTGGACAGACGATCTTATTTGTGTTTCTATCGTATTTGAACTTAACCGAACGCATGTATATTTATATTTTTGGCGCTTATTTAACGATTTTCTTCGCCGGCTTTACATATTACTCAATTTTTATTATGGTGCCCGGCGGCGGAGGCCATTAAATGCAGAAAGAGACAAACCTTATCGGTTTGTCTCTTTTTTTACAATGAAAACCCATTTAAAAACGGATTTTGGTCCTGCTCAGTCAGTACGTCTGTTTCAGGTCCATGGCCGCTTAACACCAGCGTGTGTTCCGGAAGTGTAAGCAGTTTTTCATGAATGGACGTCAGCAGCGTCTCTTGATCGCCGCCTATTAAATCCGTACGTCCTATACCGCCTTGGAACAAAACATCTCCGGAGATGACCAAGTCTGCATCTTTCACGTAGTAAGACACACTGCCTGGTGAATGTCCCGGCGTAAATAATGTTTCCAAATGAAACGGCCCGATATTCAACTCACCGTCACCTTCAATTAGATGATCTGCAGGCTTAGCTGTGACTTCTATCCCTCGCAGCATGCCGGAGCCGTTTAAAGAAGCGTCCGTAAGCCAATTTTTTTCATTTTGATGCAGGTAAACAGGGATATCCCATTTTTCTCTCACTTCATCAAGCGCCCCAATATGGTCAAAATGGGCATGTGTAAGCAAAATGGCTAAAGGCGTCAGCCCTTTTTCTTTTATGTATTGATTGATTTTATGTCCCTCGCCGCCCGGGTCAAAAATCAGGCATTGATCATCATTGATGAGAAAATATGCGTTCGCTTGAATCGGCCCTACTGGCATTCGTCTCCATTTCACTATTATCACCTCTTTCTTTTTTATGCTCTTATTATGAGGGTTTTTTAAAAAAGATTCAAACAATCGCAATGAAAACGCTATCGACAAACCTATAAAAAACAGGTAGAATAAAACTGGAAAGAATTGCAGGTTTTTCAATGTAAAGGGGGCTGTGTTATGTTACTTGTCGTGATTTTCGGCCTTGTCGCTCTTTTCGCTTTATGGGGAGTCTTGCGTTCTGTTAGAAATAAAAATATACTCGGGTTTTTATTAGCCGGTGCCACCTTATTTGTCTTTGGATGGTTTACCGTGATGACCGTAATAAACAGCGGGTATCCAACCGCACATTAAAACCTGTATCCGATCGGATACAGGTTTATTTTTATGGCTGTAAATGTTTATTGACACTTTCTATTTTGCTCTCAAGCGTCGTTTTTTTGTCACGCCTGTCATCGATGCGGATATTCGTTGCCACTCTGTGCAATCCTTTTTGAAATGGCGCTTCGTGAATTGCCTGAATGACTGCAAAAAGGTCACTGAGTTCTCCCTCGATCAGCGTATTCATCGGTGTCAGCTGATATTTGATTTTCCCTTCTGCTTGATATCCTTCTAATATCTTTTGCACATCGGCTACGTAAGCACTGACACTGGGTGTTTCCGTACCGATTGGGATAATGGTTACATCTGCGATAGCCATCGTTATTCCATCTCCTTTTGATCAATGATGAGTTGCTTCGTTTCATGTGATTTCAATAAAATAATTTGCTCAAAATGAAAGCCGTATAACGCATATTTCCCGTTCGGAGATATTTGAATCGGCTCCATTTCCCGCAAAGACACAAGATCTTTTGTCTCTCCCGATGCTACATTGATTGCTGCGAGCTTATATGCATCGCCGCTTTGTTTGAATGTATAAAACAGGCCTCCTGCTTCATCATAGTCATACTCCATTGGAGCCAAATTTGTATATTTCGCTTGGAGCGGCCATTTCGCTGTAACAGGTGATGTTGATTGCGGCGTATTAAACTGATACGTCCCTTTTCCTCCGGAAGCTGATTTGACAGTAAAACTCATTTGATGGAAAGAATCGAAGAATAGAACGTCATCCTCAAGCTTCTGTTCCGTCTTAGAAGCTGTATCGAACGTATATAAAGGCCCTGTTTTATCGTCTCTTCCCTCTTTTACATAATCAAATGTATTTTTGGATGTCCAATGAATGAACGGAACCTGTACTGGGCTTAAGAAAGATTCGTCTTTTTTAGCATTCACCTGATATGTATGGAAATCCCAGTTTTCATTGAATTCCGTCACCATCATTTGATAAGGATCATACTGATTCCAAGCAGCCTCAAGCTCATACGTTTCGTAATCTTTTTCGTATAGCGTCTCTCCTTCTGCATTAAGCAAAACCACTGCCGTCTTTTGGCTATGTGTGATTTGCAGCAGAATCATCTGCTCCCTCGCATTGATTTGAACATCAACGATTTGACCATCCGTTTGATAGAGCTCTTTCGCTTCGCCTGTAAAGATGCGGTACGCAAAAAGCTCTGTTTTCGTCGGATTAGACGCAGTATATAATATTGTGCTGTTATTCAGCCAGCCTTCCGCCCCATCCGCTTTTTCCGCGGAAAGCGGTATGATGTCTTTTTTCTCATCTTTTGCCGCCGATGCCTGTTTTTGCTGCTGATGAGATGGTTCGCATGCCGATAAACTAAACAGCAATACCGCCAGCAGAATAAAACAAACTGATCTCATCAGCATTCCCCTCCGATCATCTTTATTCTCTCATATTTGCTTCGGCAGAAAAAAGAAAAAGTTTCAGTTACTCATGAAAAAATAACGCCCTCCACAAGATGCCGTTTGTGGCGTTATATATGTGTGAAAACTGCTGAAACGGCAAAGGATTTTGGCCTTTTCCAAGTTCCACCGTATACCCTTCCTTAAAATAATGGTGAATAAACCAATCACGAAATCCAGCATAGCTGTCTATATCCCTTACTCCCTTATAAATGTTCCCGCTTAACTCCTCAAAATCCTTTATGACGGCAGCAGATTCCTCAGGCTCAAGGCCTTTATAGCCCCAATAAATTTCTTCTCCTTGAGTATGAAGAGCCAGCAGTCTGTCAGGCGGATTTTCCGTGATCAGCCGGTACATCGCAGTGGATTCCGGCTCCGTAAGCGGAGAGATTCCCGGAAAATCGCGGTAGCTGGGTGCTGTCGGTTTTCGGTATTTTTCAATTTCCCATAATGATGGAAATTGTTTATTTAAATCAACCCCGTTTATATTCGCTTTCCATTCATTAAAATTCGGACGATGTTCATTTAGACTTTCGAGCTCATCTCTTCTGGCTCCCATGACTTCTGATCCGTTTAAGACAAGATCAACGCCATCAGGATTGACAAGAGGAACGAGGGATAAGGATGTGCTGTTAAACAGCTTTATGGGGGAAAAGCCAAAGAAAGGCGAATTGCTACATAATGACATACAGTATTCCTTAAACCATTTTAGCAGGACAGACGTTGTAATCCACTCATTCGCATGAAATGACGCGTTCATATGGACCTTTTTTACGGCATGCTCCCCACCAGCCTTCAGCTCCCAGATAGGCCTGCCGAGTACAGAACGGCCAATTTCCCGGCATGAGACAAACGGGAAAATATCAATAATCTTCTTTATTTCCTTTTCAACAGCTGAATCATCATAGATTTTCTCTTGCTCAATCCAGCTATCAGAATGTTTCAGCTGCCGAGGCTGTAAAAAGCGCTTTATGTCCTGAATGGTTTGAAGCTCTTTGCCGCTATGCTCCTCTATCACATAACCAGGGCAATACAATTGATGTTTTTGTGCGGAGCGATTTGCACTTTTAAGCAATTCCTCGTCTATCTTCAGTTCTTTCGCCACTCTGGCCAAATTGTTCTTGATCTCAGGTTTCACCGTAATAAACGCCATCATCATCCCCCTTTTTTGTTACTATATGACAGCGTATTTAAAAAAAGAAAGCCTCCCGCTCACTTTGATGCGGGAGACATTGTGATTACGATGCCTGATCAAGCATTTGTTTTTCTTTCCGTTTTGACGAATTGTCCAGCCTTTTCTGATCATAAAATCGCAACAAATCCCCATAAATGATTTCATCAGAAAGTGATAGCTCCTGTTTTGCTTTATCAGCAAATGCTTCACATTGTTTTGTCTCTTCTAATGGTTTTCCCGTCTCTTTGTCATAACACGCACCGTCTGTATAAACAACCTGATCTGTGATAAAGCTCCCGTCCCGGAGCACCGTAAAGTCCAGTTTTTCGTCTGAAAGCAGATCGTTGCCGAATTGAATTTGATCTTTCGTATCAATCCCTAAAAGATTCATCAGCGTCGGCCTGATATCAATCTGCCCGCCTACTGTTTCAATGGTTTGCGGCTTTTTATCAGTAATACCCGGAATATGAATGACAAGCGGCACTTTTTGGAGCTGCACCTCTTCAAATGGGGTTATTTCTTTTCCTAAAAACTGCCCCATCGCTTCATTATGGTTTTCTGATATACCATAATGGTCACCATATAATACAATAACAGAGTTGTCGTATAACCCGTCTTCCTTCAGCTTTTCGATAAACCGTTTCAGCGCCTCATCCTGATAACGCACTGTCGGAAAATATTTATTTAGCGTCTGGCTGCTTGAATCATATTCATCAATCAATTGATCCTCTTCATCAAGGTCAAACGGGAAGTGGTTCGTCAGTGTAATCAGCCTCGAGTAAAACGGCTGAGGCAGATTTTTCATCAGCTCTGAAGACTGCTCAAAAAATTCTTTATCCTTAAGTCCCCAGCCGACTGAATTTTCGTCAGTTACATCATACGAGTTAATATCAAAAAACGAATCATATCCAAATGAGTCGTACATTAAATCACGATTCCAAAAGCTCTTATTATTAGCGTGGAGCACCGCTGAATAGTATCCGCTGTTTTTTAAAATTTCAGGAGCGGCCATATATTGATTGCCCGCATTCGTAAAAAACACGGCACCTCGTCCAAGCGGATACAGTGAATTGTCCACGATAAATTCAGAATCCGAGGTTTTCCCCTGGCCTGTTTGGTGGTAAACATTATTAAAGTTGTAGCTCTGTTTTATAAAGTCATTCAGAAAAGGCGTGATTTCTTCTCCATTCAATTTTTCATTAATCACGAAGCTTTGCGTCGACTCTAAGGATACGAGAATGACGTTCCTTCCTTTTGCAGCGCCGAAAAAGCGTTTGTTGGCATCCTTCGCATTAGCGGTTACGTAGTTTTCAATTTCCGTCAGGCTGTTGCTGTCTGCCAACGCTCTCTGTGCGGATTGCTTTGACTGAAGAACGCCATCGTAAATATGAAAATTAAACAGGCTAATGTTTTTAACAAGCATTTCTCTGTCAAATGAGCGTGTCAATAGCTGAGGTCTTTCCGCCTCAGACAAGCCCAGGTTGAAGAAATAAACAGAAGCAACGAACAAAAAATAAGCCGCCCGTTCATTTTTCGTTGAGGGAATGTCCGATTGAAAAGCTTTTTGCCCGATGTGAAGCCATATTAAAACCGCAATATCTACAGCTAATAGGAGGTCTGTCGGCTCAAGAAGTGTTCCGATGCTGCTTCCGAGATCACCCATATTGCTCGTTTGAAAAAGAACAGGGATTGTTAAGAAATCATTGTAAAAACGGTAAAAAACCATATTTGCCAGCAATACAAACGTGACAAGACAGCTCATCGCGATAATATAGCGATTTCTGTTTTTGCCTTTTAAAAACAGGCTGAGGCCAAAAATAAGCAACAAAAAACTCAATGGGTTGATAAACAGAATAAATTCCTGTGTTAGATTGTCGATTTTAATATGAAAACTGGTTTTGTAAACAGCATACGTTTTCAGCCACATCAATAAAATGGCAATCAGCATAAATGAAATCTTCGAAAAAAACGTTTTTCGCATTTCAACCTCCTATGCAGCACGCTCAAAAAATCAGTCTATTCCCAACATTCTCATTAACACATCAAATTAAATCTTAACCTGAGCACAACAAAAAATCAATTTGATTTACACAATTTTAACAATTTTGATGTTTCAGCCATTCATTTTTAGCGATCCAAGCGCCTCCGATAACGCCGGCATCATTTCCAAGTGCTGCTATTGAAATATCAGCAGCTTGGGCTGCCCGCGGAAACGCGCATTTGCGGAATGTTTTCTCAACTTTTGATCTCAGCAGTTCTCCGGCTCTCGATACGCCGCCGCCAAGAACGATTTTGGATGGATTAAGCGAGCTTGCCAAATTTCCGAGCACCAAACCAAGGTGCTTGGCTACATAATCAACCACCTCAAGGGCAATTTCATCATTTTCACCCGCCGCTTCAAACACATCCCGCGCTGACAATTGTTCGGTTGCTTGTAAACGTGTCGTCTTTTTAGCATTTGCTATTTTTTCTTTTGCAATTCTTACAATTCCGGTTGCTGACGCAATTGTTTCGATACAGCCCGTTTTGCCGCAGTTGCAGGGCGCTCCGCCTTCAGGGATGCTGCAAATATGGCCGATTTCTCCGCCGGCGCCATTTATGCCATGTACAATTTCACCATTTGCAATGATGCCGCCGCCAACTCCTGTGCCAAGCGTCACGAGAATGACGTCTTTTGCGCCATCACCCGCTCCCTTCCACATTTCCCCGAGCGCAGCAATATTCGCGTCATTTTCTATAACAGCTGGGATGCCGGTTTCTGTCTCCAGATGGTTTTTCAAAGCATAATTTTTCCACCCTAGATTTACTGTTTCATAAACAACTCCTGCCGCCATATCTACAGGGCCTGGTGCACCCATTCCGATGTATTTGATGATGTGCTTCGGTTTTTGCAGCTCATCCAGCTTGCTGTCGATAGTTTTTGCAATTGTGACAGTAATCGTGTCGCCGGTTTTATCAGTCGGAACTTCCCACTTATGCTGAATTTCACCATATTGATTAATAAAAGCGAGTTTAATCGTCGTTCCTCCCAGGTCAATGCCCGCAAACCATATCTCGTCCATTTTTATCACCTTAGCCTTTATAGAAATCTCTTCCGTTTTTTGTTTGTTCCAATTCTTTTCGAAGGACAGCTGCCGCTCTGGCCCACTGCTCCTTTTCAATCATGTGGTTCATGTATAATTCCTTTAATTCATCCAGCATAAACTCAATTTCAAGCTCTCTGTCTCCAAAATAAACAATGTGGCCAAACCTTTTTAACAGCTGTTGCACATCATAAAATGTATTCATTTTCCTCACCATTTCTTGAACTTAACTATCATAAGCGTATTCATAAGGAAGCGGTCAGTCAAGAAGAAAACGCTGACAAAAAAGCCAGCCCCCTTTCTGTATTCCACCTTTATGATTCTTTATTGTTTTCAATTTGTTGCTGCAGCTCCTTGTAGCGCTGCTCCTTCGGCTCCAATTTTAAAGCCAGCCTGATGGCCTTTTCTGCTTGTGCAAGCTCATTTTTTTCCGCATACAATAAGGCTAAATTGTAATAGGAAGCATGGTCTTTAGGTTCTTTTTTCACTGCTCGTTCCAAAAGGGAAACCGCCTGATCATATTCGCCGATTTGAATATCAGATACAGCAAGAATTTTCAAAAGATCGGCAGAGGCATCTTTTTGCGCTGCTTCTCCGTTCAGCAATTCTGTTACTTCTTCATACTTTCCTTCCTGATACAGCTCGTTTGCCTGCTGAATCAGCGCTGACTGCTGGTGTGAAGGCGAATGCAATCCGTAATATAAAAATCCGGCAGCCAAAGCAATCAGCAAAACCGCTGACAACAATCTTTTTCCAAAGGCTCTGGCTTTGGGCAACCCCAATGCCGCTGCAGCGAAAAAGCCGCCAATCAAGCCGCCGATATGTCCTGAATTATCAATATTCGAAACTGCAAAACCAAAGCCCAGATTGATGATAATAATGACAATAATATTGGTTCCTATGGTTCTTAAAAACATTTTTCGATTAGACAAAGCAACATACAGTAATGCACCTAAGCATCCGAATATGGCTCCTGATGCGCCTGCCGAAGGATACGGGCTGAACACAAAGCTCGCAATCGAACCCGTAATGCCAGCAGCCAGATAAATCAGCAAAAACCGGCCCGATCCATACATCCGCTCAACCGCTGTACCAACCGACCATAAAGCGAGCGTATTAAAAGCTAAATGCGCTATGCCGATGTGAAGCACGATCGGTGTCAGAAGCCGCCACCATTCTCCTTGTGCAATCAGGCTGTTTTCCTTTGCTCCAAAAGCGACCAGCGTCTCCGTATTAGTGCTGCCTCCGTTTATTTCGAGCAAGAAAAACATTAGGATCTGAAGCGCAATAAATAAATATGTAAAAATCGGTTTTCCATTTTGAAAAACCGCCGCTTCAGTTTTTCTCTGTTCTTCTTGTTTCAGCACTAGCGAAAGGAAGCGTTCTCGCGCCATTTGCGCGTCTTCAAACGAAGCGTGTTCCTCTGTACAATCTTCTGTACGAAATGATGGAAAAACCGCTTGAAGATCATCTCGAAGCATCGTTCCTCTAACGATCGCCGGCTCAACTGACACAGTTCCCTTCTCAAAAGTTTTTTTTGCAATCTCTTCCCAGTCATCAACAGGGGCTTCCGTTGAAAAAAACACATTCAGCAGCTTCATCCTTCGTCTGCCCAATTGATGTCTGACTCGTTCTACTCGTTCGGCCTGCTCTTCGATGTCTCTAACCATTTCTTGACGGAAATCAAGATCGTGCTTATAAAGACGAACTAGATCATGAGAGGACTTGTCCGGAGCTTCCAGCCATATCTCATCTGACTCACCGGCTTGTATGACGCCATACCCGCTATTCACCAGGTGCGCCGCAATTTTCCAATATGTATACTCCAGCAAAAACATGTTTACCGCTCCAATAGTTTTTTTTCATTATAACAGCTGGCGCTCCCAAACGCCTACTGAAAGCAAAAAATCCCGTTTTTCACGGGATTTTAGAAAGCTTGCTGTATAAACTTATTGCGGATAAATGGAATTCTTAAAAACAAATGGATAAAAGACCGCCTGATTCCTGGCTGGCTGAGTACAGTATTCATAAGACGGTAGCGATTTTGATAAAACATGACGGCAGAAACCGCGAAAATGGCATAAATCAAAAGTTTTTTCATGATATCCCTCCTGCCAATAGGGTTTGTTATTCTGCCTTATTTATTCTCGAATAAGGGACAGGAAAGTTATGAAAAACAAGAAATAATCCGATCCTCTGTTATCAGCTTATGTACAGGGATGTCATGTGGCAGACTGGGTACGTGCGCATACAACTGGCACTCCAAAAGCAATGAGACTGTCTTCCCTTCATATTCACTTAAATAGCGATCATAATAGCCGCCTCCAAAGCCGACCCTAAACCCGTTAACATCAAAACAAACACCTGGAACGATCATCAAGTCAATTTGTGATGGGTTTACTTCTTTTGTTTTTTCAATTACCGGCTCGAGCAGTCCGGCGTAAACGGTTTCAAGCTGATCATCAGTCTGATATGTGCGAAATTGCATTTTCTTCGTGTCCGGATGGCATTTTGGGATGCAAACTTGTTTCCCTTCTTCCCAAGCCTGCTCAATGACAGGACGCGTCGGTATCTCTAATCCTCTGGAGATGGTGACCGCAATGGTGCGGGCATTTTGCCACTCCGGCAGAGAAAACAAGTACTTATACATACGTTCCGTTTTTTGAAGCAGATCTTCATTTGATAAAGCAGACAGTGCCTCCAGCGTCTTTTTTCTTAATTGTGATTTCATCTCTCATCCCCCTCGGAATAGAAAAAAAGCCAGAACCTTTTTCAAAGCTCTGGCTTTTTTCTTACACCTCAAACAGCAAAGCTGTTATTTTGTTTCACGGTGTAACGTAGATTTTTTATCACGTGGGCAATATTTTTTAAATTCAACGCGGTCTGGATTGTTGCGTTTGTTCTTTTTAGAAATATAGTTACGCTCACCACATTCAGTGCAAGCCAAAGTAATATTAACGCGCATTATTTTCCCTCCAAACTAAAATCATTTACTTATTCAGACTTATATATAATACCACTATAATGGACGGAATGCTAGGCTGTTTTTTAATGAATTGCTGAATTATTGAAGATACGCTCATAAAGCTGCAAATATGATGACGTAATGAGTCGGGGGTGGTGGAGCTTGAACACTTGTTGTCTGCCAGCTTCTTTTATCCGGCGGGCTTTTTCCCGGTCTTTTAAAAAGCTGTCCAGCAGATCAGCCGCTTCCTGTACGAGCATAAAATCAGCGATGATTGCCGTTTTGTCATGAACGGCATAATCACAAAAACCACCCGACTGAGAAACGACAGTCAGCACACCTTGTTCCATGCTTTCTTGCGCGGCAAGCCCAAACGGTTCATAAGAACTAGGGAAAACAGCCATTTCACAGTGAGACAGTAACGTTCTGATGTCTTTCCAATTGAGAAACGGCAGGAACATGACGCGATCCTTCAGGTTATATGCCGCAGCCAATTTCTCATAGCAGGACAGAGACGGCCCCTCCCCAGCCAGCACTAGATAGAGGTCAGGCTGACGCTGCTTCAAGATGGCAAACACCTTTAACAGCTGCGAAAATCCTTTTTCCGGAACAAACCTTCCATATGAAAAGAGGAATCTTCTATTGATGCTTCTTGGGATTTTCCCCTTCTCTCCCTCCATTGATGCAGGGCTCGGGATAACGGTTAATTTTTTATATGCCGCCTTATCAAGAGACCGCTTCATAAATGTGCTTAATACGATCAATGCATCAGCGGATTCAATTAGGAGCCGTTCGGTCTTGAGCCTGTATGGGTGTGGGGCTTCTCGGCACACCTTCTTCCTTTCGCTTTCAAGACCGTGGATTGTCGCAGCAAGCGGAAGGCCAAGCCGTTGTTTCAAATACTGAGCGGCAGGGGCTGTTGTGTCATCATGAGCATGAATCAAATCAAAGCGTTCATTGCGTGATAACACATGGCGAACCATTGTAAAGTTAGCATCAGCTATGTAATCTTCAAACTTCGCATATGAAAACAGCTGCCCGCTCGGAGTACAAACTGTAATGTTAATATGAGGCTTTAAATAGGAAATGAGGCGGTTTAAATGGACACCGAGCCCGCTTTTCGGCTCATCGGGATGTTCGGGTGAAAGCATGAGAATGTTCACCGTTCTTTTTCCCCTCTCCCATAACAGGTGTATGCAGAAAATTGCTCTACCCACCTGGTGTGCGCTTCTTCAATCTGAAAGCTGTTTATATGACGAATCCCATTTTCATCAAGATAGATGTCATCTGTACCGGCAAGCTTGAGAGAGACATTCATTGAATTCACTATTCTGTATTGAGCCCGATATACAGCATCACCAGCCGCCTGTCTAATCGTCCATTTGCCTTTATCATACGTTGTGCGTTTTGTCCTGACAGCTTCAATGTCTTTTCTTTTGATGACAATGCGCAATTCTTTTATCATATCCTGCGTTTTTTCGAAAAGGACCGCTTCAGCCAGCCGCATTGTTTCTTCTGAGATTTCCCAGCTTACGGTCAAGGTGTGAGCGTTTTGAATGATTATGTCGAATGTGTCCCTAAAAAAGGAAAGCTTATGTCGTATATTATAGGGAAATGGGTGTTTATCCATGGACTCCTAACATTCTCCTTTCCAATCGTTCACTTCGTGTTCCTATTAAACCATTACATAAAGAAGAAGCAAAGAAAGATTTCTCGACAAAATCTCGTTTTTTTCGCGAATTCCTTTAGAAACTATTGGTTTTATGGTATAAAAAAGAAGGATAAAAAAAGAATAGAAGGTGATGAAACGTGGAAATTGCTATTATTGCGTTGTTTATCGTCAGTATAGCGCTAATTGCATTCTCATATTCTCAAAGAGACCCGATGAAAGATGTAGAACAGGAGCTCGAAACACTGCAGCTTTCTGCGATGCAGGAAATTTACAAGCTCAAAAAGAAAATGACAGTGCTTGAGGAAGAATTACTGGAAACAAACCTTGTCATTCGCAAATCAAAGCAGAGCGACATCAATCAAAAAATCGCTAAACAAATACTTTCTAAATATAATAACGGTATGTCAGCTGAAGCGATTGCTAAAGCGGAGCATGTATCAGTGGAAGACGTGAATACGATTATCAAAGATAATGAGAAGGTGCTCGTATGACAAAACGGGGCATTCAGGCATTTGCTGGCGGCATCATTTTAGCGACAGCCGTTCTTGCAGCTGTTTTTTATCTGACTGACGAAGACCAGGCCGCTGCTGTAAAAGAAAGTAAAACAGTAACAGAGCAAGACGTGAACAATTACCTTGATTCTAAAAAAATGGTTTCTGTGAACCGTGATGAATATCAAAAACTTCTTGATTCAAAAGAGAAATCGTTGACCGATGACAGCAGCTCAGACACGAAAACAGACAAAGTCAAAACGTACAAGCTCAAAATTAAAGACGGCATGAGCACTGCGGATGTATCTGCTATTCTTGAAAAAGAGGGCATTATCTCCTCGGCTCAAGACTTTAATGACTACGTCATTGATGCCGGCTATCACAAAGAAATTCGTGCCGGCGAGTTTAAAGTAAAATCAGACATGAGTTTCAAAAAGATCGTAAAAACGTTAACACGATAAAAAAACAGGCTGACTCAGCCTGTTTTTTTTCATCCAAACTTTCCTGAAATGTAATCGAGCGTTCTTTGGTCCTTCGGGTTAGAGAACATTTTATTCGTATTGTCGCATTCAACAAGCTCGCCCATGTAGAAAAAGGCGGTTTGATCAGAAACCCTTGCTGCCTGCTGCATGTTATGCGTGACAATGACAATTGTGTATTTATTTTTCAGCTCTAGAATGAGTTCTTCAATTTTTCTCGTGGAGATTGGATCTAGTGCAGATGTCGGCTCATCCATCAGCAAAATATCAGGATTTGTCGCAAGCGCTCTGGCGATACAAAGACGCTGCTGCTGGCCCCCTGACAGCGAAAGAGCGGACGTATGCAATCGATCCTTCACCTCATCCCATAATGCCACGTCTTTTAATGACTTTTCCACAATTTCCTGAAGCTTCTTTTTATTTTTGGTGCCGTGGACTCTCGGTCCGTAAGCCACATTATCAAAAATAGATTGCGGAAACGGATTCCCTTTTTGGAATACCATGCCGATATTTTTTCGCAAATCCACGATGTCCACTTTATCCTTTAAAATGTTGCTGCCATTGTAGTTCAGCTCACCTGCAAGCTTTACATTCGGCGTCATTTGAATCATTAAATTCAATGTCTTGATAAAGGTCGATTTCCCGCATCCGGATGGCCCGATAATCGCCGTAACCTCATTTTCATAAATGCTCAAATTGATATTTTTTAAAGCATGATGCTGTCCATACCATAAGTTCATTCCATTGACTTGATAGACTTCCTGTTTCATTACAGCTTCGGTAGCAATACTCATTGCCGCCCTCCTATCCGAATTTCCCGTTAATATAATCCTCTGTCTTTTGCTTTTTCGGACTCGTGAAAATCTGTTCGGTCTGTCCGTACTCTACAAGCTCTCCGTTTAAAAAGAATGCCGTCCGGTCAGAAACCCGCAGAGCCTGCTGCATATTGTGCGTGACAATAATAATTGAGTATTCTCTTTTCAATCCTGTAATTAATTCCTCTATTTTTGCATTTGAAATCGGATCAAGCGCTGAAGCTGGTTCATCAAGCAGAAGAACAGCCGGCTTCATCGCAAGCGTTCTCGCGATGCATAAACGCTGCTGCTGGCCGCCGGATAACGAGAGTGCGGATGAATGTAAACGATCCTTCACCTCATCCCAGAGGGCTGCTTTTGTTAAACTTTCTTCCACAATTTCATCTAAAACAGCTTTATTCCGCTCTCCGGCATATTTCAATGCATGTGTGATATTCGCATAGATCGATTTCGGAAATGGATTTGGTTTTTGGAAAACCATTCCGATTTCTCTTCTCAAGCTGACAACGTTAATATTGCCGCCCAATATATTTAATCCCTCATAAAGGATTTCACCTTCCGCTCTTGCAGATGGAATTAAATCGTTCATTCGGTTAATATTTCTCAAAAAAGTAGATTTTCCGCATCCCGACGGCCCAATTAAAGCAGTCACCGCATTTTTTTCAATATCCATGTTTACATGATGAACTGCTTGTTTATTTCCGTAAAAAATAGACAGATCTTTGACCTCAAGCACGTGGTTCTGCTTCGGAACAATAACAGCTCGCTCAGGTTTTTCTTTTACCATTTGTTCAGACATGTTTTTCGCCTCTTTCCGTTCTAATTTGCCGTAAGCTTTTTGTAGATCATCGTGCCAAGCCATCTCGCCGCGAGATTAAACACAAGAACAGAAATCACCAGCACGGCAGAACCACCGTTGGCAATCGCTTCAGCATCCGGAATCATTCCTTGTGTATTGACGTTCCAAATGTGGACCGCAAGTGTTTCAGCGGGCCTGAAAATATTAAGCGGTGATGTTTCCGAAAACGGGTTCCACTCCGTAAAATTAAGACGCGGTGTTGTCAGGCCTGCCGTAAATAATAATGCGGCCGCTTCCCCGAACACCCTTCCTGACGCTAAAATTGCTCCTGTGATGATAGAAGGAATCGCACTTGGAATTAAAACGGTTTTTACGGTATGCCAGCGTGATACACCTAAAGCGAGAGAGGCTTCCTTCAGATCTTTAGGGACTGAACGGATCGCGTCTTCTGTCACACGCACCATGACAGGAAGGTTAAAAACAGTTAACGCAAGCGCTCCGCCTATGATCGTATATCCCCAGCCTGTTAAGTTGACAAACATCAATAATCCGAACATCCCAATGACAATAGACGGAAGAGATGAAAGCACCTCTATACATGTTCTGATGAAGTCAGTTACTTTGTTATTAGGCGCGTATTCAGCCATGAAGACTCCGCCGCCCACACCGAGCGGGATTGTAATCAGCATTGTAATAAACAAAATATAAAAGGAGTTAAACAGCTGATCTCGTATGCCTCCTCCAGCTGCAATGGCGCTCGATTTTGTTGTAATAAATTGAAAACTGAGCTGAGAAACACCGTTTATAATAATATAGGAAAACAAACCTACTAAAATGGCAGCGATAATGGCTGCACACAAACCAAACATTCCGGTCGCCAGTTTATCTGTTATTTTGCGGTTCATTACACTTTCCTCCTAGATGACAAGTAGCGAATAAGCAGGATGAACAAGAATGACATCACCAGAAGCACAAGCCCCATTGACCACAGCGTATTGTTTTCAACACTTCCGTATGTGGTGTGGCCCATATTCAGCGTGATGATCGTTGTCAGCGTTCCCGCAGTGTCAAACAGGCTTTCCGGCAATACTCTTGTATTTCCAATGACCATCTGAACAGCCAAAGCTTCACCGAACGCTCGAGCCATGCCTAACACAACAGCTGTCATCAATGTTGGAAAAGCTGCAGGCACAAGTACTTTTCTGATCGTCTGCCATCTTGTCGCACCAAGCGCGTAAGAACCCTCTCGTAAACTCTTCGGAAGAGAAGCCATTGCATCAGCAGAAATCGATGTGATCGTCGGCAGAATCATGACGGAAAGGACAATCATTCCCGCCAATAAACTGTGCCCTGTTCCGCTCGATTTGAACTGGGCGATAAACGGCACCAATACTGTAAGACCTATGAATCCATAAACAACAGATGGAATACCGACTAAAAGCTCAATCACCGGCTGCAGCACTTTCTTTCCCCAATTCGGGGCAATCTCTGTCATAAAAATCGCACCTGCAATGCCAAGCGGCGCAGCGATTAGAGCAGAAAGAATCGTTACTGCAAATGAGCCAAAAATAAATGGCAGCACTCCGTATTTCGGATCACTATCTGTAGGATTCCAATTTAAGCTCGTTAAGAATTCAATTGGGCTTACACCATTTACAAGAAAAGATTGCAGCCCCTTCACGCCGAGGAAAATGGTGATTGCAACAGATGCCGCAATCATAATCAGCGCACATGCTGTCACAATCATTCTTCCCCGAACTTCATCCAATTGCCGATTTTGCCTTGAGCTGATTAAACGCTCGCTCACAGACATATTTTCTCTATTGTTTATCATTGTTTTACACTCCTATGAATGTGTTAAGAGGAGAAACGGTTGTCCCCGCACTCCTCTTTTTATTAAGATCAGCTTTGCTTCCCGTTGGCATCGCGTGTCACTTTCATATCAGTAACCGGAATGTAGCCTTGGTCAGTAACAATGCTTTTTTGAATGTCTTCACTCTTTAGATAATCAAGAAATTCTTTAGCTAAATCTGTCGCTTCACCTTTTGTATAAGAATGCTGATAAGCCCAGATCGGATACTCGCCAGTTGCTACATTTTTCGCTTCAGGTTTAACACCGTCAATAGATAGAGCAGTTACTTTGTCATCTGTTAAATATGAGAATGCAAGATATCCAATCGCTCCCGGAGTATCAGCAATGATCTTTTTCACCGTGTTGGAGGAATCTTCAGTAATGCCTTCTGCAGGCTCCGCTCCGTCAAGCGCATATTTCACAAATGTAGCACGTGTGCCAGAAGAATCAGGACGGTTTACAAGTGTAATCTTTTGGTCTTTGCCGCCGAGCTCTTTCCAGTTTTTAATTTTGCCAGTGAAGATTTTTTTCAATTCATCTTTTGAAATATCCTTCACACCAGCATCAGGGTTTACAGCTGCTGCCATACCAACTACAGCGACTTGATGATCGACAAGCGCTTTTGCATCGATGCCTTCTTTTTCTTCAGCAAAAACGTCTGAATTCCCGATCTGAACAGCTCCTTCAGAGACTTGAGAAAGCCCTGTTCCAGAACCGCCAGCTTGTACCTGTATATCAGCATCAGGGTTTTCTTCCATAAATTTTTCCGCGGCTGCAAGTACTAGTGGCTGCATTGCCGATGAACCAGAAATGGTTAAAGAACCTGATGCCTTTTCTTCTCCTTTTGCAGAATCGCTATTCGATTTTTTACTTTCTCCTGCATTTCCGCATGCAGCTGCAATCATCATAAAAGCAGCCATCAGAAGCATAAGCATCAATTTGTTTTTTTTCATTTCCTGAATTCCCCCTGCGTATAATGTGTAATTTGTCCTACACGTATAGAGTAAAGGTTCTATGTAAAAAGGGTTTGAACCGAATGTTAAGGTTTTGTAAATCAGTGCGTTTTTTTGTATAAAAAAAACGCCCACATCATGTGAGCGTTTCTTTTTAGTTATCAGAAGACGTTGTGTTTTCTGCATTTTCTTCAATTTTGTCTTTATTCTTTTGCTGAGTATCTTCTTTGTCCTGCTTCGATTTCAGCTCAAAATATTTATCCATTACTTCCCTGCCGATTTCGTTTGTAATGGTATATTTAGCGCTGTAATCAATATAAGCCCAAGGGACTACTACAGAGATCGCAATCTCAGGATTATCAGCCGGTGCATAGGCAACAAGTGTCGTATTATAAGTCGCTGTTCCTGTTTTTGATTTATCAGGTCCATCATAGAACGATTGTGCTGTTCCTGTTTTACCGGCAGGCTGATATGACGCTGAAGCAAATTGGCTGGCAGCTGTCCCTTTTGTCATTACCCGTCTGAATCCGGCCTGCACCTCTTTAATGTATTCACTCTTCATGTCGATTTTATTCAGCACTTCCGGCTGAACGGATTGTACGACAGCACCGATCCCTCTTTTAGCATCAGGTTCTCTGACTTCCTTTACAAGCTGAGGCTTTAAGCGATATCCGCCGTTTGCAATCGTTGATACGTATTGCGCAAGTTCCAGCGGTGTATACGTGTCGTATTGGCCGATCGCATAGTCAAGTAAGAATCCCGTCAATCTGTCTGTTCCTTTATAGCCTGTCATTTCATTCGGAAGATCAATTCCAGTTTTGACACCTAATCCAAATTGGCTGAAGTAATTACGGAACGTATCAAAGGCCGTCGTATCAATCGGTAAAGCTTGGTGCGGTTTATATTCACCTTTTCCGAGCGCGATCGCTGTTTTAAACATAAATACGTTAGAAGACTGCTCTAAGGCTCTTTGAATATTGACCGGTCCTAAGTTAGTCCATGACTTTTTACCGCGTTTATCCTGACCAATATATAAAGGTTCATCTTGAAAAACAGTATTCAGATTGATAGCTCCGGTTTGAAGGCCTGTCAAGACTGTTGCGCCTTTGACTGCTGAACCCATGGCGTAAGATGACGTCATTGTACCTAAAGCGTAATCATCAATTTTATATTTCCCATTTTCTTGTTTAATCTGCTTGCCCGCCATTGTAAGTACTTCACCGTTTCTTGGGTCCATCATCACAACGAATGCCCGGTCTAACAATTGCGTGCTTGGTCTTGCTTTAGCAGATTTGAGGTTCTTCTCAATGATTTTTTCCACTTCTTTTTGCAAATCAATGTCAATCGTAAGCACGAGATCCTTACCGGCTTTGCCTTCAGATACCGTTTTTGTTCCCGTGACATTGCCGTTTGAATCTGTGATATTTTCGACTTTGGCTTTTTGGCCCTGCAGAAGGCTTTCATATTGGTATTCCAAATAGCTTTTTCCGACCCTGTCATTACGGCTGTAGCCAAGCGACAGATAATGGTCGAGCAAGTTGGACGGCAATCCTTCATTAGAGCTGGAAACACTTCCGAGCACTGAGCGAAGAAGGTTTTTATACGGATATTCACGTTCCCAATCGGACGTGACATCAACACCTGGCAGTTCGTCTAAATGTTCACTTACCACTGCCATTTCCTTCGCTGATACATCTTCGTTTTTGATATATTGAGGGGTCAATGCATAGCCCGAATCCATCTGTCTTTTGATAGCGAGGATCTGCATATCTTTATCCGTCAATTCATTCAACTGCTTATCAGTAATCCGTTTTAGCTGAAGCTGGTATAAATCGTCATCGGATATTTTTTTGTCTTCAACCTGCTGTCTTTCTTTAGAGCTAATGAGCTTTTTCGCTTCTTTCGGTCTAGTCAAAATCCAATAATCTTTTTTATCCCGTTCTGTTACTTTTTTTGTATCGACTTTGATCATGTCAGACAGCTTTTTTGCGATCTTTAAGCGCTGTTCTTGCGTGGTCGATTTAGATCTCGTGTATGTGATTGCATTTAAAGCCTTATTTGTCACAATGGCATTAAAGTTTCGATCATAAATTTTCCCGCGTGGTACCGCTGAGCTGACTTCACTTTGTTCCTGCTTATTCGCTTGGTTTTTGTAATCATCGCCTTGCACGATCTGCTTGATGCCCAGTTCCACAATAATCCAGGTAAATATAACAAAGGCAGCTAAAAATAAAATATTCAGCCGGATCGGAAGCGACTTCTTTTTCTCTTTATGATTTTGCTTTTTTGGTTTATTTCTCCTCATAACATCACCTTTTCTATTTACAGAAAGAAAAGACACTCAAGTAAGAGTGCCAGTTTTCATTTTAAAGGTTTTTTCGACTTTTTTCTACAGATAACCCCTTTTTGGCAAAAAAATTATCTCTCGCCTTTTAACAGGGTCGGTTCTGTTACCCGTTTTTGGCCGTCTTCTTCCATGGTTTCATTTTCCCCTTCTTTCTCCTTAAAACGGATATCCTTGACAAAGTAATAAATCAAAGGATGTCCTATACCCAATATCGCAAGTGACAAAGGAATTCCCACATCCTCTTTCAGAAGGGCCACAATCAGGAGAAAGCACAAAATGGAAACAATTCTGCCGGCGTTCAAGAACATTTCTCTAAGCACGATATATTCAATTCTTGCTTTTCTTGCATGCCTCGCGCGCCCTATCACATCATATGTAAGTGATACATATGGCACAAGCAACAGAGGATAGCCGATTGCAATAAAAACGCCGTACGTTAATAATGTCGAAAAGCTCATATGGAACAGAATCAAAAACAGCGCGCCATACAAAATAAGTCCGCCCAGCAAAATCGATTTTTTTCTCGCCTTTTTCTTAATCAGCCTGGATGCAAAGTAGTAGGCAAAGAAGGAAACAGCTGAATTGACAAGACCGAATGTACCGAGAGCAAGCTCGCTGTTTGTCTCAATAAATACAAACACACTGATTAAAAAGACAAAAATCCCTTCTCTCAAACCCTGAAAAAAATGCGCATTCGTGATTCTCCGCCAATTCATATTGCTATGGCGCTCTCCAAATACTTTGCTCAGCATAAAACGGCCCTTTGATTCTCTCCGTTTTAAGAAAAAACTCATCACAACAGCAAGGGCAAATAAACTGAGGGAGAGACTGAAAATCACTGTATAACCCGTATTATTTTCAAGCCTTGAGATCACAAATCCGGCTACAATCGGGCCGATCATTCCTGCAGAGGAAGACAGAATGCCCATAAACCCGTTGAAAAAGTCTCGCGTATCCGGCTCTGTTATTTCAAAGGTCAGCACGTTAAACGCTAGCCAATAAAAGCCGTAGCCCACTCCGAGCACCGCGCCGATTAGCACGAGGCGGCTGGCCGCCGTTTCTCCGGCTAAAAGCACACTTAAATAAAAGGCAGCTAAAAAAATGACGCCGAACCTTAAAATGAATACCCTGTCTATTTTTTTGGCTAACCGTCCAGCCAAATAAAAGGTTATCGGCTGCATTGTCACAATGGATAAATTATATATCGCCAAATCAATAAATTTCCCTGACTGCTTCCAAAGATACACATTAACAAATGTATTGGACAGTGCAATTCCCAGCGAGTAAAGCCCGCCAATGGTCAGCAGAAAGAGTAACCCTTTGTTTACGTCTACATCGCCTATCACTTTTTTTAGTTTGCTCATTACTGACTCCCCTTTACTATCCCTTAGTCTGTCTCACTCAAACCGAGATATGTAAAAAGAAGACATAAAAAAACAAGGCCCCATAATGAGGACCTTGTTTGTGCCATTATTTTGCTTCGCTGTATAGACGAGCCACTTCGTCCCAGTTTACAACATTCCAGAAAGCTGAAATGTAATCAGGACGGCGGTTTTGATAGTTAAGGTAGTAAGCATGCTCCCAAACGTCAAGACCTAAGATAGGCGTTTTGCCTTCTGAAAGCGGAGAATCTTGGTTTGGCGTGCTTGTGATTTCAAGTTTACCGTTGTTCACAACAAGCCATGCCCAGCCAGAACCGAAGCGTCCAGCTGCTGCTGCTGCGAATTGCTCTTTGAATTTGTCAAAGCTTCCAAATACACTGTTGATCTCTTCAGCAAGCGCGCCAGTCGGTTCGCCTCCGCCGTTTGGAGATAAAAGTGTCCAGAATAATTTGTGGTTCGCGTGTCCGCCGCCGTTGTTGCGGACTGCAGTGCGGATGTTTTCAGGAACAGAATCAAGATCTGCAACAAGCTCTTCAACTGATTTGTTGGCAAGAGCAGTGTTTCCTTCAACCGCTTTGTTTAAATTTGTCACGTATGTGTTGTGGTGTTTCGTATGGTGAATAGTCATAGTTTCCTTGTCGATATGCGGTTCTAAAGCATCGTACGCATAAGGTAATTCTGGAAGTTCGTAAGCCATGATAATTCCTCCTTAGTATATATGTACTGAAATGCCGCTTCACAGCGAGCCTTTCTTCATTCAATGTAACAAAAGAATGCTTTGTAATCAATGAAAAAGCTCACGATTTGGCTCATTTCAGCGGACATATTTCACTTTAACCGATAATCTGCCCCATTAAACCTGCCGCAGCATTTCTTATAGGACCGTCCATAAAAAGTATCCGATCATCAAAAGCTGTATGATGCCCTTTGCAATAACCCCTGTTAAAAAACCAATGAGTGAGCCGAGGCCAATTTTAAACGCTGACTTTAAGTCCTTCTGATGAACGATAAGTTCTGCGCAAACAGCCCCGATAAACGGCCCCAATATGATCCCTGCAACCGGAATGACAAAAGGCCCGATTAATAAACCGATCGTGCTTCC
Organism: Bacillus sp. FSL R5-0603; assembly: GCF_038050295.1. Lineage (NCBI taxonomy): Bacteria > Bacillati > Bacillota > Bacilli > Caryophanales > Bacillaceae > Bacillus > Bacillus sp. FSL R5-0603. The sequence goes on from NZ_JBBOYP010000001.1 coordinate 2,390,830, forward strand.
CCATATGGCAGCTTTGCTTCCTCCGAACCTTTTTACTCCAAGCAGATTCGACACGTAATCTGCTGCGAATAATACTGCGGCAAAAACTGCCTCAACAAGCCAGAACATATAAGAATACGGACTGAATGAAAATAAAAATCCGTACAATACAAATCCGGCAACAATAAATACTACGCTCGGAATAACAGGATACACCAGCCCGATAAAGGCAATGATAAAAACCGCTGCAATTAACAGCCAATACAACATATCCATAGCTTCCATCCTCCCATTTTACTCTGTCTTCTTCATGTCTTCCTTGTATTCACACGCATGCAACGATACAATAAGCAACATATATTAGTTTAGCTAGGAAGTGAAGATAGTGAATGTGTTTCAGCTTTTCATTAAAAGTACATACTCTCCCCGTGATATTGCAAAAACAAGATTTCAAGGAATCGGAAAAGCGATTCTTTATGTATTTTTGCTCTCTGTCCTGTTTGCAATCCCTACCGCTTATTATGTAAGTACAGGGACCGTAAAATCAATGAACGGCTTTAAAACTGTTTTAAACAAAGATTTCCCTGATTTCACAATTTCAAACGGCAAACTTCAAACGGATGAGAAAAAAGCCACGGAATCTCAGGCAAATGGTTTCGTTATCGTGTTCGATCCGACAGACTCCTATGGCACTGAACAAATTAAAGCAAAGCAAAACGCGATCGGCATCCTTCAGAACAAATTTGTTTTGGCCATTGACGGACAAGCCCAAGAAATGTCTTACTCAATGATGCCGTCAGAGTTACAGAAAAAAGATGTCATTGCAGGGTTAAACCAAAATAAAGCGATGATTGTAACTGTTCTCTCAGCTCTTATTTTTCTCGTAACAGCAGCGGGAAAATTTATTGAAGTATCGTTTTTAGCGCTTATCGGGTTAATCATTAAGAATTCGCAGAAAAAACATTTATCCTATCATCAGCTCTGGAAGCTTTCTGCTTATTCCATCACCCTTTCAACTGTATTCTTTACAATCATGCGGGCATTAGAAGCAACCGTACCAAGTGAATTTTTGCTGAACTGGTTTGTCAATTTTGTCATCCTGTTTCTCGTTTTAAAAGAGATTCCATCCAAAAAAACTGCTGTATAAACCGAGGCTGCATTCGCAGTCTCTTTTCTTTTGTCATGAATCGAAATGGACAAGCATACTATGGTATAAAATTTCGTATGCGGGAGGAAAAGCGATGAAGCGTCTCACCTTAGTATGCAGCATTGTTTTTATACTTTTTATTCTTTTTTATGACCTTAAAATTGGAACCATACCCATTCAGGACCTCCCTGTCTATGAAGCATCAGCAAAAACGGCTGTACAAGAACCGGCTTATAAAACGGTGAAGGTAAAGCCGGGTGATACGGTTATGTCGATAGTCGGATCAGCAGGTTCTCCGGATGACATTGTAAAGGATTTTGAAGCACTGAATCCAAATGTGAAAGCCAATGCCATTCAAGCGGGAACAGCGTATAAATTCCCGGTCTACCCTTAATTTAACGTTAATTTCTTGTCAGTTCGGCGAAGACACTGTTACAATGTAATTTGTAAAATAAATTCACATAAACCATACTAGAATTGTTATATCTAGAAGCGGCAACTACAATTAAGGAGCGATTGCAAGTGAGTGAAATCACACATCGTACAAAAACGCGTCCCGTCAAAGTGGGACCTTTAACAATAGGCGGCAACAATGAAGTTGTCATCCAAAGCATGACAACAACGAAAACACATGATGTAGAAGCAACGGTTGCGGAAATTAACCGTTTGGCTGAAGCCGGATGCCAAATCGTTCGGGTAGCATGTCCGGATGAACGGGCAGCAAACGCCATTGCGGATATTAAAAAGCGCATTTCCATTCCTCTCGTTGTTGACATACATTTCGATTATAAACTTGCGTTGAAAGCCATTGAAGGCGGCGCAGATAAAATCCGCATCAACCCCGGCAACATCGGCCGGCGCGAAAAAGTTGAAGCGGTTGTTAAAGCGGCCAAAGACAAAGGCATTCCGATCAGAATCGGAGTAAACGCCGGTTCATTGGAAAAACGCATTTTAGAAAAATACGGTTATCCGACTGCCGATGGAATGGTAGAAAGCGCACTTCATCACATTAAAATTCTTGAGGATCTTGATTTTCACGATATTATTGTCAGCATGAAGGCCTCCGACGTGAACCTTGCAATCGAGGCTTATGAAAAAGCGGCGAAAGCGTTTGACTACCCGCTTCACCTCGGGATCACCGAGTCAGGAACGCTGTTTGCCGGCACAGTAAAGAGCGCAGCAGGACTCGGCGCCATTTTAAGCAAAGGCATCGGGAACACCATGCGCATTTCACTAAGCGCAGACCCTGTAGAAGAGGTAAAAGTAGCAAGGGAGCTTCTGAAATCTTTCGGCTTAGCCTCCAATGCTGCCACGCTCATCTCATGTCCGACTTGCGGCCGTATTGAGATTGATCTAATAAGCATTGCCAATGAAGTGGAAGAGTATATTTCTAAGATAAAAGCGCCGATTAAAGTTGCTGTTCTCGGCTGCGCTGTAAACGGACCTGGTGAAGCGAGAGAAGCTGATATCGGAATCGCCGGCGCACGCGGTGAAGGGCTGCTGTTCCGGAAAGGGAAAATTGTCCGTAAGGTTCCAGAGGAAACGATGGTAGAAGAACTCAAAAAAGAAATTGACATTCTTGCTGAGGAACACTACGCAAAACTTGAAGCTGAAAAAGCAAAATTAAAAGAAGAAACACAAAAAGCTTGACGGGAACCCGTCAAGCTTTTTTGTGTTAGAAAAATGGAATAATAAATATTCCAAGCACTAATGAAACGACACCGATACCCATTGCCCAGGCTCCAAGGCCTTGAGCACCTCTTCTTCTTGCGATATAGCCGACAATAATACCGGCAGCTCCCAATAAAACAGGCAGTACAAACAATGAAATGATGGACAAGGCTAAAGCGATGTACCCTATTCCCCGTCCTTCATTGACATTGCCGCCGCTGCGATCATTGTCTTGGTCATTGCTGCGGTCAGCAGCACGATAAGGCTCTGCGATTTCAGCAGCTGTTTCCTCAAAAAAACCGTCATTGTCGCGGGTAATATTTGTCCCTTCAGATCCATGATCAACATAGTAACTGTTGTTATCACGCTTTTCGTAATCGTTTGCCACCTTCAATTCCCCCTTCTGTTTTATTAAAGGAGCTTTTATAGTTTGATCCATTTTGTCTGATTCATGTTTGCTAAACTTTTCTGTTAATGTCAATTGTTTATGTTACACTTGAAGGGATGAAACTGAAGGAGTGTGGGCATGTTACGCTTAGGAATAGATATTGACGGCACAATCACGGCTCAGGATACATTCGTCCCTTATTTGAACCGTTCGTTTAATCTTTCCATTTCATTAAACGATATGACGGATTATGATTTAACAAAGCTGTTAAACATTACCCAGGAAGAATTTTGGGATTGGATGAATCAAAATGAAGCGATCATATATAAGGAAGCATTGCTTGCACAGCATGCGAAACAGTCACTTGATCTTCTCAAAGAGGAGCACAAGCTTATTTATATTACAGCGAGACGGACTCATTTAACTGATATTACCTATGAATGGTTTGACAGACAAAACATTCATTATGACCACATCGAACTCGTTGGCGGTCATCACAAAGTTGAAGCGGTCAAGAATCATAACATCGACCTGTTTTTTGAGGATCATCACGGGAACGCCATGATGATTGCGAAAGAAGCCGGGATACCGGTGATTTTGTTCAATTCCCCTTATAATCAGCTTCCGATTGATTCAAACATCATCAGAGTAAACAACTGGCTAGAAGCCGTTCAATGGATGAACAACAATAAACATCACTTAATACGTGTCAATAACTGAAAAAGGAGCCCAAACCGGGCCCCTTTTTCATATATACGCATTTTACGCAGTAGTGTTTTCTTGGTTTTCCGCTGTACAATCAGGGCATGTGCCATAAATCTCAAATTTATGTCCGCTGACCTGATAGCCATCCAAATCATCACAAAGCTTGTCCATCGGACATGATTCAATTTCCTTTGTTTTGCCGCAGGCAAGACAAATAAAATGATGGTGGTGATGGGTGAATGAACACTTAAATCGGAAAAGCTTTTCACCGGACAGCTCAGTTGTTTCCAAAATCCCAAGTTCTTCATATAAAGAAAGATTTCTGTAGATTGTATCAAAGCTTAAGCCTGGATAATCATTATTCAGTGCAGACAGTACGTTTTTAGCGGTAAGATATCTGTCTGAATCAGCAAAAAGCTGCAGCATATCCTCCCGTTTGTTTGTATATTTATATCCGTTTTCTTTTAGTAGGTTCAACGCTTCTTGTACGTTCATGAAGGGTCCCCCTTTTCGCTTTGCTTAAGAACGTATCACATGTATGAAAAAGAAAATGGCAGCTGTCTGTCCAGCAAGCCATTTTCTTTACTGCAGATAAAATTATACCCATAAAATGAATAAAAGTAAATGAAAGCCTAGTGGATTGCGTTTTTGAATTTTCCGCCTCTCGTTTCATGAGTGTTCATAATTGTTATGAATGCATTTTGATCAACTTCAAACACGATCGATTTGAGCTTTGTCACTTCCAGCCTTGTGACAACCGCGTAAATTACGTCTTTTTCTTCGTCCGTATACCCGCCTTTCCCCTTCAGCTTCGTTGTTCCCCGACCGAGACGGTGCAAAATCGCGTCGGAAATCTCATCATACTGCTCAGACACAATAATGACAGCTTTTGTTTCATCAAGCCCTTGGATCACGGCATCAATCGTTTTCATCGCAATATAATAAGTCATGAATGAGTACATCGCTTGCTCAGGACCGAACACAAAAACTGCCCAAATGAAAATGAACACATTGATGAACATAACGAACTCACCTACTGAAAACGGGAGTTTTTTGGTCAGCAAAATACCGAGAATTTCTGTACCATCCATTGAACCTCCGTTTCGAATAACAAGCCCGACGCCAAAGCCGAGTAAAAGACCTCCGAACACAGTAGCCAAAATAGGCTGGGTTGTAATGGCTTCTACATGGTGAAGTGAGGATTCAATAACGGCAAGCCCGACAATCCCTATAAACGTAGAGACTAGAAAGGTCTTACCGATATATTTATATCCGAAGATCATAAAAGGAATATTTAATATGACAACGAAAAAGGCGAAATTCAGAAAGGGGTTTGACATAAAGAGGTGGTCTAAAATAAGTGATACACCGATAATCCCGCCATCAATAAAATCATTGGGGATTAAAAATAATTCAATACTTACAGCCGCAGATGCAGCTCCTACCAGAATCATAAAGACCCTGAAAATAAAATGGGTAAATGTTTCTTTCTTATGTTGTTTTGTTGGGGTCATAAAATCTCCTTTCCTGCAATAACTATTTTAAATACATTATAAATCTATTTTACCATTAAACACTGACACATTTTACTGATTTGCCCATACATTAAGTCTGGAGGTGGAATGACCGATGATTTTATTTCAAAGAATTATTTTACAGCGGCTTAATCAGGCTACTGCTGATGATTTGCTGAAGTACTCAAAACAATACGGAATCAGCTTAACAAGATCGCAGGCCGTTGAAGTAGCGAACCTGTTATACGGGAAAAATGTAAACATCTTTAATGAGAGTGAACGAATGCGGCTGCTGAAACAAGTAGAGACGATTACATCGAAAGAAACAGCCCAAACAGTTAATGAACTATTCAAACAATTCACAAGCTAAAAAATGGGGGTGTTATCCCCCATTTTTTATTGCTGTAAAATCTTTTCGAGCAATGTATCATCAAATTGTTTTACTTTCAGCATTTCAATCTCAAAACGGTATGGCGGTTTTTTGTTCTTTTTATCTTCACCGACGTATGGTGTTTCAAGAATTTTTGGAATGTCTTTTAACTGCTCATGGTGAACAACATATTGCAGTGCGTCAAAACCTATTTCACCAAAGCCAATATTTTCATGGCGGTCTTTTCTCGCACCTTTGACATTTTTGCTGTCATTGATATGAAGCACTTTAATACGGTCAATGCCAATGATTTTATCGAACTCATTTAGCACTCCGTCAAAGTCTTCGACAATGTTATACCCGGCATCATGTGTATGGCACGTGTCAAAGCACACTGACAGCTGCTCATTGTGTGTAACGCCTTCGATAATCTGTGCAAGCTCCTCAAAGCTTCTGCCGCATTCTGATCCTTTTCCAGCCATTGTTTCTAATGCAATCTGGACATTTTGATTCGGATCAATCACTTCATTTAAGCCTTCAATAATTTTTTTGATGCCGGCTTCAGCTCCTGCCCCTACGTGAGCCCCAGGATGAAGGACAATTTGCTTCGCTCCAATGGCCGCTGTCCGTTCAATTTCTGAACGAAGAAAATCAACACCCAGCTCAAAAGTGGACGGATTTGTCGTGTTGCCAATATTAATAATATAAGGCGCGTGTACGATAATCTCGTCAATGCCGTTTTCTTGCATATGTGCCCGGCCTGCTTCTATATTTAAGTCTTCAATTTTCTTTCGGCGCGTATTTTGCGGTGCGCCTGTATAGATCATAAACGTATTCGCCCCATAAGAGACTGCTTCCTGGCTTGCAGCCAGAAGCATATGTTTTCCGCTCATAGAGACGTGTGAGCCTATTCTCAACAACAGGTTCCCCTACTTTCTTTTCTTAGATTGGTTTCTTCTCTGTTTTTTCTTGATTTTCTCCATCTCATAGCTCATTTTCTTTTTATACCCAGGCTTAATCTTCTTCGGCTTTTTCACGAGACGATGAGCAATTTCATCCGCTTCATTCGGCGTTTTTTTACGCTTTTTGCGGCGCTGACGGTCATCGCCTTTTTTCCATTCGCCCTTTTCAAGCTCTAAGTAATCAAATTCGATGCCCATTTTTTCAAGTCTTACTAATGCATCCTCATCAGTAAGCTCATAAATGGTCATTGCTTGTCCTGATGAGCCAGCACGAGCCGTTCTGCCCACACGGTGAACATAGAAATCGAGATCATCCGGCAGCTCATAGTTGATAACATGGCTGACACCTTTAATATCAATACCTCTTGCGGCAAGGTCAGTTGCAATGACATAAGTGAATTCCAAATCATTGATCTGCTTCATGACTTTTTTCCGCTCACGTGGTGTTAATCCGCCGTGCAGCAAGCCGATTTTCATGCCTTTGCCAGTCAGATACTTGGCAATATGGTCAGCCGTATTTTTCGTGTTGGCAAACACAATCCCCAGGTATGGATTCAGATGCGACATGATGTCAAAAAGGAGCTTGTCCTTGTCACGATGTTTCGAAGGAATGAGGATATGCTCGATTTTCGCAGCAGTCACCTGTTTTGGCTCCACATGGGCATATTTCGGATTTTCCATGTATTTCTTCAAAAATGGTTTCAGCTTTTCCGGTATGGTCGCTGAGAACACAAGCATTTGCAGATCCTCAGGCATGCGGGAACCGATGTAATCTACATCTGCAAGGAATCCCATGTCCAGCATTAAATCCGCTTCATCAATAACAAGAGATTCCGCTTTATGAACACTTAACGCCTGTTCTTTGATTAAGTCAGCAATCCGTCCGGGTGTACCGACAACAAGATGCGGCTGTATTTTCAATTTATCAATTGATTTTTGTTTATCAGTGCCTCCGATAAAACATTTCGAGCGAATCTGACTGCCTTCCTCACCCTGCGTGATTTTAAGCGCTTCCTGATAAATCTGGTTGGCTAGCTCTCTTGTCGGAGCCGTAATGACTACCTGAACGACATCCTTAGCAGGATCGATTTTGTTTAATAAAGGCAGTAAATAAGCGTGAGTCTTTCCAGTACCCGTCTGAGACTGGCCGATGACGCTTTCTTTTTTTAACACTGCAGGAATCAGCCTTTTCTGGATATCAGTCGGTTCGTAAAAACCAAGGCGATGTACTGCATCTATAATAAATGGTTTTAATTCATAAAGTTCAAATTTCGTTTCTTTCATTTTTCCCAGCTCCTTAAAGCGGCACATTATGTGTCCATCATCACATTATACCCGATTTTGCTTAAAAACACCACGTTTGCAAGGCGTTTGTTTTATTCAGTTATGTAAAGCAAATACCGCAGCCCATGCATATTCTAATAGCAGAGAGAGCTGAAAGGAGGTACAAGTATGTTTTCACCGCAGCAGCCAATGAGAAATTACCCACAGCCCGGACCGCCCCGCCCCATGCCAAATCAGCGAATGATGGGCAGAAGACCGCCTAATATGCGAGGACCTTCATTTGGAGCACAGCAGCAAGGTTTTCAGCAAGCCGGACAATTTCTTCCTCAGGCAAATGCCGGAGCGAGAAATGGTGCAGGTGCAGGCGGAGGCTTAAAAGGAATGCTGTCAAGGTTCCTACCCGGCGGAGGAGGCGCTGGCAGCGCCGGAGTTCCCGGAGTTCCAGGAGCAGGTGCCGCAGCGAGCGGAGGTGCTGGCCTGCAAGGCATTCAAAATATCGCCAATCCTGCATCATTATCCAGTATGCTTGGAAATGTGCAAAAAGTACTCGGCATGGCGCAGCAAGTCACCCCTATGATCCAGCAGTACGGCCCATTAGTCCGCAATCTGCCAGCAATGATGAAGCTGTACAGCCAATTAAGTAAAAGTGATGATACTGAGACAGAGACCAATGAGGAAAGTGAAAAACAATCCGTTTCAGAAGAATCATCAGAAAAAGAAAAAGAGACTGAAACAAAAACCTCAGATGGGAACAAAAAATCAAAACCAAAAAGTTCTTCTCTCCCAAAAAAATCTAAAACAACTGACAATAAAGAACAAGAATCAAAAACATCTGCCCCGAAGAAAAAGGAAGCTGCCTCTCCTGTTCCGAAAAGAACATCAGGCAGTTCAAAACCGAGATTATATATTTAACATTCTTTGATATCTGAAGTGAGATTGGCTATAATGAGATCAGAAGAATGCAAGAATAGAGCCGTTTGATTACGGCTTTTTATATTGCCTTTACTCACTTCAGTATTGGAGGACAACCGAAAATGGACGTAATTAAAATTTCACCGCGCGGCTATTGCTATGGTGTTGTTGATGCTATGGTCATTGCCAAAAATGCGTCACTAGATAAAAGCTTGCCAAGACCCATCTATATACTCGGGATGATTGTTCATAATAAACACGTCACTGATGCGTTTGAAGAGGAAGGGATTTTTACATTGGACGGTTCTAACCGTCTGGACATCTTAAAGCAGGTTGACAAAGGAACTGTCATTTTCACTGCGCACGGTGTTTCTCCCGAAGTCAGAAGAATCGCAGAAGAAAAAGGGTTAGTCGCAATTGATGCTACATGTCCGGATGTGACAAAAACTCATAATCTAATCTTAGAGATGAAAGAAAAAGGATATCACGTAATCTATATCGGCAAAAAAGGGCATCCAGAGCCTGAGGGAGCCGTTGGCGTAGCGCCGGAGATCGTTCACTTAGTTGAAACAGAAGAAGATGTAAAGAAACTTGATATCCAAGCAGAGAAGTTAATCGTGACGAATCAAACAACAATGTCTCAATGGGATGTTCACGACATTATGGAGCTTGTCAAAGAAAAATATCCTCATGTCGAATATCACCAAGAGATTTGCCTCGCTACTCAAGTGCGGCAGGAAGCTGTATCAGAGCAGGCAAAAAAAGCGGACTTAACAATCGTTGTCGGAGACCCGAAAAGCAACAATTCAAATAGGCTTGCTCAAGTGTCAGAGGAAATAGCCGGGACAAAAGCATACCGGATCGGCGACTTAAGCGAATTGAAGCTCGAATGGCTGAAAGGCGTTAATACCGTTGCAGTTACAGCGGGAGCTTCAACACCGACGCCGATCACAAAAGAAGTCATTCACTTTTTAGAGCAGTTTGATCACGAAGATCCATCAACTTGGACAACTGAACATAATATACCGCTCAAAAAAATACTTCCAAAAGTAAAAGCAAAAAACTGAGGCTGTAAAAGCCTCAGTTTTTTTATAGAAATGTAAATGGATTTGTATCTGTTTCAGAAACAAAGATATTCACGTCAAACGTTTTATCATTACACATTGATGTCAGTTTTCTCGTGACGCCTTCTTTCATGATTTTTTCCGCGTAATGGCCCGGATCAACCACATTTAGGCCAAGCATCATCGCATCATGGGCCACATGGAAGTATAAATCTCCTGTGACGTAAACATCGGCTCCCTTTCGTTTTGCATGATGTATATACTTGTTTCCATCTCCGCCAAGAACAGCTACCTTTTTCACCATACTGTCAGCATCTCCCACCATTCTGACACCGTTGACGTCCAACTTGTCTTTCACAAATAAAGCGAATTCCTTGAGCGTCATCTCATTTTTAAGGGTTCCGACACGGCCGAGCCCTTTTTCGGCGGGAGTCTGTTCGACAGGATAGATATCGTAAGCGACTTCTTCATATGGATGGCTTTTTATCATTGCATTGATAACAGCTTTTTCGATGCTTTTAGGAAATACAGTCTCAAGCCTTACTTCATGAACAAGCTCAAGCTCTCCCACTTCACCGATAAAAGGCTTGGCTCCGTCCAATGGCTTAAAGCTGCCGATTCCTTCAGATGAAAACGCGCAATGGCTGTATTCACCGATATGGCCGGCCCCCGCATTTCCGAGCGCGGCTCTGACCTGCTCTTCATATTCCTTCGGCACGTAAACTGCCAGCTTTTTCAGAGGATCCGTATAAGTAGGTGCCAGCACTTCCGTCTCACTCAGCTCTAATACTTCAGCAAGCAAATCATTCACGCCGCCGTCCGCAACGTCTAAATTTGTATGAGCTGCATAAACAGCAATATCATGCTTCAAACACTTTTCAATTAACCTTCCGGCAGGCTGATCTGTTGAAATATGCTTTAGCGGCCGGAAAATAGGAGGATGGTGTGCAATAATCAAGTCAACCTCTTTTTCAATCGCTTCATCGATAACGCTCTCTAACACATCAAGTGTAACCATCACATTTTTAATTGGTTTGTTTAAGGTGCCGATTTGCAGGCCGATTTTATCTCCTTCTACCGCATAGGCTTTCGGGGAAAATTGTTCAAACAGCTGAATGATCTGCTGCCCATTTACACTTTTAGCCATGATCGATTACCTCCTTTAACAGCTCCATTCGATCGGCGAGCTCCTTTAATTTTTGTTTGTTTTGCTCTGTATCCGCCGCTTGGCTGATCTGTTCATAAATGCTTTGAGTGTGCTGAAGCTCTTGTGTCCACTTTTTCAAAAAGACAGCATTTTTTTCTTTTGCCAAGAAAGGGCCGACGAGCATCCCGGCTGATAAAGAAATACCGTCATAAGCCGCATCCCTGTCTCCCGCTTCTGCCACCAGCACCTCATAGCACTTTCCGTCCTCTTCAAGGATTACCTCATCTATCAGCGCATATCCTTCTTTATAAAGCCACTCCCTGATATGAACAGCATGAATATTCGGCTGTAAAATGAGCCGTTCCTTCCCCGTTAATTTGTCTTTGCCCGCTTCTAAAATGTGAGCGATCAAAGCCCCGCCCATTCCGGCAATCGTAATGGCATCAGCTTCACCTTTTTTAATCACTTCCAGTCCGTCTCCCTGCCTTACAGAAATGTGCGAGTTTAAGCCTGATTTTTCAACCTGCCGCTTTGCAGACAAAAATGGGCCGTCTGTTATTTCTCCGGCAATCGCCCCGCTGGCTTTATGATTCAGCACCGCATAACAAGGAAGGTAGGCGTGGTCAGAGCCGATATCGGCCATCACCGCTCCATTCGGTATGTACTCCGCTACTGTTTGCAATCGTTTAGATAATTTTAATTCGTTCACTTGTCATCACAACTTTTCTCAATCATTTTTTCCTTTACTATCATATAAAAAATCAGCCCGGAATCCAAGCTGAAGCAAATGATTTTGAAATTATTTCTTTTGATGCGGGTCTACACGCGGCAGTCAAAAATAAAAGGCTGTCGAGAACATCTCGGCGGCCTGTGAATGTATAAAGAGAAAAATAGTTCTTTTATTTAATTTTTGACACCCACTCTGCCATATCATCCAGCTTATCGGCCGGAACAAGACCGGAAGGCATTCCATTACCGCCTTTTTCGATCTTTGTTTTAATTTCAGCGACATCTTTCTTATCCCCTACACCTTTTAAGCTAGGACCCGAAACACCTTCATAATTTTCACCGTGGCATGCGATGCAGTTTGCCTTGTAAATTTCTTCTGGTGAAGCGTTTGCATCTTTCTTTTCAGCAGATTTGCTTTCTCCTCCGCTCGCAATCTCCCGAGAGTCATCAAGTCCTTTTACTGATAAAAAGAAAGTTAGACCAATTCCTAAAACAGCGATCAGCAAAAATGGAATAAGCGGGTTCCATTTCATTTCCCTTCCCCCTTTTTGATCCTTCCCCCTATGTAAACACTTCTAATTCTAACTTATTTTTACAAAAAGTAAATGGATTGCTATACAAAAGTTTTTTATTCACACTTTATACAAAATTGAATAGAAACATGCCTAAATCTCTAATATCCTTTTTATTCTATTGTATAATGTATTGTATACGCTTACAATAGAAAATATGGAATTAGATTTTGAAATTTTTAGCCACAATGTTCATTTGCAAATGACATCATTTTTCAGTAAAATAAAGGCATATTATCCATATATCTTTTTAAAAAAAGAAGAACGGATCTTCAAGACCCGTTCCATCTTATTCGAGGAAATCTTTCAAACGTTTACTTCTGCTAGGATGTCTTAGTTTCCGCAACGCTTTGGCTTCGATTTGTCGAATACGCTCTCTCGTTACTCCAAATACTTTGCCGACCTCTTCTAATGTTCTTGTACGGCCGTCATCAAGACCGAATCGAAGACGCAATACATTTTCTTCACGATCAGTTAACGTATCAAGCACATCTTCCAGCTGCTCTTTCAATAGCTCGTATGCGGCGTGGTCAGAAGGTGAAGTTGCTTCTTGGTCTTCAATGAAATCACCAAGGTGCGAGTCATCCTCTTCACCGATCGGTGTTTCCAGAGATACCGGCTCTTGAGCAATCTTTAAGATTTCGCGTACTTTTTCAGGCGTTAAATCCATATCTTCCGCAATTTCTTCAGGTGTTGGTTCTCTGCCTAAGTCTTGCAGTAATTGACGCTGCACACGGATTAATTTATTAATGGTTTCAACCATATGAACGGGAATCCGGATCGTTCTCGCCTGATCGGCAATGGCGCGTGTAATCGCCTGTCTGATCCACCACGTAGCATACGTACTGAATTTATAACCTTTGCGATAATCAAATTTTTCAACGGCTTTCATCAGACCCATGTTTCCTTCCTGGATCAGATCAAGGAACAGCATACCGCGTCCGACATACCGTTTTGCGATACTGACAACAAGCCGCAGGTTCGCTTCAGCCAATCTGCGTTTAGATTCCTCGTCACCTTCTTCAATCTTTTGAGCGTAGGCGATTTCTTCTTTTGCAGAAAGAAGGTTAACCCGACCGATTTCCTTTAAATACATACGAACTGGGTCATTGATTTTAACGCCAGGCGGTACACTTAGGTCATTAAGGTCAAATTCTTCTTCGGCTTTGGCAAGCTGCTGAATATTAGGATCTTCTGTTTCTTCATTCTCACTAATTAATTCAACACCTTGTTCACCTAAAAATTCATAATACTCATCCATTTGGTCTGATTCAATTTCAAAGCTGGACATACGCTCAGCAATTTCTTCATATGTCAAAACGCCACGTTTTTTACCAGACTCTGTTAATTGCTCTTTTACTTGGTCGAATGTTAATTCTGTCTCGTGGGTTTGTTTATCAGCCATTATGGATCCCTCCTTCCAAAGCTTGCAACGAATTCTATAAGCGGTATGATTCTTATTCGGTCCATTCAGGCGTTTTCTATGTGAACTGCCTTTAACAATGTGCGAATAATGAAATGACAATTCATGATGAGGTTAAGCGATCTATTTGCTCCTCCGCAAGGAATCATTGCCAATACATGCTCCTCATCAGTTCTCCAGTTATTTTAAAGATCGGTTCAATGTAATGATTTCTTGAGCCAGAGAAGCAGCTCTTAAAAAATCTTTTTGCCTTTCGGCTTCGGCTCTTTCCGCCTCTTTTTCTTTTATCATTGACCAATTTCTTTGATTCAACACTTTTTTTACATAATCTGATAACTCGGCTTCGCTAAGCTCTTGATTAACCTGAAGCATTAATATATCAGACAAGAGCTGGCTTATATGATCATCCGTCACCCTAGCCATCAGATGCTGAGGCGTCAGCTCGGCTCCCTCTTCATAAAAAGCATAAAGATAGGCGGCTAATGCCCGGTGCTCATCAATATTAAATTGAAACCCTACCCGGTCAATCACTTTTTTGATGACGCTCCGATCTCGAAGCATGTGAGCGAGTAACAGCCTTTCTGCATTTTCATACGCCGGACGCAAACGTTTTTGCCTTGCTTTTGTCGTCAGATGCGCTCGCCGCGTTTTTGTTTCACCGCTATTGTCAGCAGGTTTGTTTTGCTTGCTGAAAACAGACAGCTGCTCAGTTAAAGACTCCTGTGAAAGCGAAAACTCTGAAGCAAGCTGCTTTACATAGACTTCCTGCTCTAGAGACCCTGAAAGCGTGCTGATTTCTTTCAGTACGTCTTTAATGTAAGCCAGGCGGTCGCCTTCATCGGACAGGTTCTTTCCTTTTCGGAAATATTGCATTTTGAACGCCATTACGGTGACACTGGCGTCAATAATGTCGTTTTTAAATTTTTCCCCGCCGAATTTTTTGATGTAATCATCAGGGTCCAATCCGTCAGGAATCATTGCAACTCTGACTTTGCAGCCTTTTTTTTGCAGAAGCTCCGAAGCTTTTAAGGTGGCTTCATAACCGGCTTTATCAGAGTCATAGCAAAGAATGATTTCTTCGACGTTTCTTCTCAGGATCTTGACATGATCATCTGTAAGAGACGTTCCCATCGTGGCTATGCTTTCTTTTACACCCGAGCTTACAGCCGATATGACATCAGCAAACCCTTCAAATAAGACTGCTCTTTCCTGCTTTCTGATATGAAGGCGGGCCTTATAAAAATTGTAAAGCAGTTTACTTTTATGAAAGAGCGGGGTTTCAGGACTGTTCATATACTTAGGCTGCTGGCTGCCAAGAGCCCTGCCTGAGAAAGCAACAACAGCCCCGTGATGATCATGGATCGGAAACATGACACGGTTTCTGAACCGGTCGAAATATCCGCTTCCGTCTTCGCGTCTGATCAGGAGACCCGCTTTTTCCATTTGCGCCTCACTAAATCCCCTCTTTACAAGGAATTTCGTGATAAAGTCCCAAGAATCAAGAGCATAGCCAATCTGAAATTCATCAATCAGCTCTTTCGTAAAGCCCCTAGAAAGCAGATAATCCAGTGCCTCTTGACCTTCTTTTGTATTTATTAACAAATGATGGTAAAATTTCTTCAGGAGCTCATGTGCCTCAGCCATTTTTTGTTCTCCAGAAGACTCTGGCCGGGCTCCGGAATGGACTGTTATATCATCTGGAAAATCAATTTGGTATTTGTCAGCAAGGTGAGAAACCGACTCGGCAAATGAGTAGCCTTCCATCTGCCTTAAAAAAGAGAAAACATTGCCGCCCGCTCCGCAGCCAAAGCAATGAAAAATCTGTTTGTCGGGCGATACGGAAAACGAAGGTGTGCTTTCTCCATGAAAAGGACAGAGTCCAAAGTAGTTTCGGCCTTGCTTCTTTAATTGAACATAATCACCTATGACTTCAACGATATCTGCCGACTTTTGCACCTGATCCACAATTTCATCTGGTATCCGATTTCCCATCTTATAACACTCCGTCGTACTTATTCGATGCTTTAGTGCAAAATCCCTTCATCGTTCGACAGGATTTTTTGCAGCAGTGTAATAAATCGTTCTCGATCTTCTTTATTCAATTTTTTAGGCCCTTTGGCATATACGCCTTTTCTTCTTTGTTTGCCGGAAAAATGACGGCCCTCTAGAGCAAAATCAATCGTGTCTTCTTTGTAAAGACGACCTCTTTCCGACATAACGGAGACATTTCTGTTCAACAGCAGAGATGCTAATCCGATGTCCTGCGTCACAACAATATCTCCCGGTTTCACGTGATTTGCGATATATAAATCAGCAGCTTCTTTATGAGGATCAACATACTTCCATTTTTCTTCATTGCTTCTGGAAAGCTGATAATGTTCAAATGAAGCGACAAAAAGAACTTGAACTTCATACTCGGATGCTGTTTGTAAAATTTCATCTTTTACCGGACAAGCATCAGCATCGACAAAAATCGTCTTTTCTTGTTCATTAAAAAGAGTAATTCTCCATCCCTCCATTAAACTCCTGCATAAAAGCAAGCAAAATCGCACATCCTTTATTATTGTGGATGTATATGAATTTGTCGAAAAATTTCCGGGAGAAATTCTTGACATCTTACCCATAATAGTTTATTCGTATCACACGATCCTTAAACCTAAAATTAATCATTTTATCACAATTTTTTATTATAATACAAACTTCACAAAGATGCTATTGTTTTTCATTATTCCCTTTTGGCACAGCCAAAAACCCAGGATAGAGCGTCCTGAGTTATATGTTTTTTGTTTTGAGATGATGGATAATATTTGCTGTTTCCTCAACCGCTTTATTTGAAACATCAACAACCTGGCAGCCGATCCGATCCACAATCTTTTCAAAATACTCGAGTTCCTCTTTGATTCTGTTGATATTTGCATAAATCGCTTTATCATTAAGCCCGAGTGATTTTAAGCGTTCTTTTCTGATATGATTCAGTTTATCAGGGCTAATCTTTAAACCGATGCATTTTTTCGGATCAACGTTAAAGAGTTCTTCCGGCGGATCAACCTCCGGTACAATCGGAACATTGGCAACCTTCAGGCGTTTGTGTGCGAGATATTGAGACAGCGGTGTTTTAGACGTTCTTGACACGCCGATCAAAACGATATCAGCTTTTAAAATCCCTCTTGGATCACGTCCATCATCGTATTTAACTGCAAACTCGATGGCCTCCACTTTTTTGAAATAATCTTCATCAAGCTGGCGCACCCGCCCCGGTTCGTATTTCGCTGTTAAACCGTAGGCTGTTTCCATTTTATCAATCAACGGGCCGATAATATCATAATATAAAACATTTGCTTTTTCCGCTTCGGCTATCAAATATTCTCTGATTTCCGGCACCACGAGTGTAAAACAGATAATGCCCCCGTCTGCCTTTGCAAGTGAAATCACTTCATTGATAGTGCCTATATCTTCAACATAAGGAATTCTTCTTACATGAGTATCATCCGCCGATCCGTTAAATTGGCTGAGTGCTGCTTTTACTACCAATTCAGCCGTTTCACCGACGGAATCCGATACAACATAGATGATGCGGTTATTCATATTATCCCCCCGTTAGTTTGCAATCTTATAGGATTTCATTTTCAGATAAACTGACAAGTATTTTGGTCATATTTGTTTTTGTCACTCTGCCGATAACTTCAAAGCCTTTATCGGTGTCTTTGATGACAGGCAGTGCATCAATTTGTTTTTCTATTAAGTGCTTTGCAATGTCCATCACATAATCCTCGCGTCTGCACACCGTAATGTTCGGCATCCTTGTCATGATGATGTGAACAGGGACCGATGTAAGCTCCTGCTGGCCAATGCTCGCTCTGAGCAAGTCTTTTCGTGAAAGCACCCCGACTAAAACAGCATCGCGGTCCACCACAAACAGAGTACCTACATCTTCTAAAAACATGGTGCAAATCGCATCGTACACAGAAACGTTTTCGTGAATCACTACGGGGATAGATTGAAAGTCTTTCACCTGAAGCTTTTTGAGTTTATCCGCCAAAAGCTGTGTGCCGGTTTTTCCCGTATAGAAATAACCGACTCTCGGGCGCGCCTCGAGGAATCCTGACATGGTGAGTATGGCTAAATCCGGGCGCAATGTCGCCCTGGTTAGGTTCAGCTTTTCTGCAATATGCTCCCCTGTAATCGGCCCGTTTTCTTTTACAATCTGCAAAATATGTTCTTGCCGTTTATTTAGTTCGATCGTACTCACCACCTTTTCACTTCATAGCTATGTAAAGAAATAATAATCCATATTATAACGTAAATATCTTGTAATCAAACAAAAAACTTATAAATGGGGAAAAGACGATTACCGATCACACAGCAACCGCCTTTTCTCTCTTTATTTTACAATAAGGGCATTCATATTCGCAAAGGACTTGATCTCATCCGCCAAGCTTACCATTTGCGCTAAACGATTTGCCTTTAATGACTCATTATCCGCTATAACCATTGTATGATCGAAGTAAGCATCGATCGGTTCTTTTAAGGCTGCAAGTGAAGCAAGCGCCGCCTCATAATCTTTTTTGCTGAAGTTTTCCTGCAGATTTTGCTTCGCTGTTTGGTAGGCATCAAACAGTTTTGCTTCGTATTCATTTTCAAACAGATCAGGCTGAATGTCTCCGCGGACTCCTTTTTTGCTGATAGAGATCACTCGGCCTAACGCTTCGGCTGTTTCCTTAAAACCAGGTGCACCAAGCTTTTGCTCCAGTACCTGTGCTTTATGCAGCGCAGAGTACGGCTCAAGCTCAGAGCTTTCTAGCACGGCGTCAATGACATCATGTCTGATTTGTTCAGCATTCAAGACATATTTCAAGCGCTGAGTGAAGAAATCCAGCAGTTCATTTTCTTTATCGGTTTGTACGAAAGTTAGCAGCTCTTCAAATGAAATTCCCCAGTTGCGGTCAAGAAGAATCGCAACAATACCGCTAGCTTGGCGGCGCAGTCCGTAAGGGTCCTGGGAACCGGTCGGAATTACGCCGATAGAGAAGAATGAAGCGATTGTGTCAAGCTTATCCGCCATTGCTACAACAGCTCCGGTGAAAGTAGAAGGCGTTTCTCCGCCCGCTGATCTAGGCATATAATGTTCATTGACTGCCGCCGCCACAGCTTCATCTTCGCCAAGCATTCTCGCATACTTTTCGCCCATAATTCCTTGAAGTTCAGGGAATTCATATATCATATGCGTCACAAGGTCGAATTTAGAAATTTCAGCAGCCCGCTTCACATGTTTTAATGTATCTTCATCAGCTTGAAGACGAACGGCAAGTTTCTCTGCGATTGATGTGACTCTTCTAACCTTATCAGCAAGAGAACCAAGCTCTTCATGGAAAACGATATTTTCAAGCTTCTTCACATTTGCATCAATGTTTAGTTTCTGATCTTCCTTGTAGAAGAATGAAGCATCAGATAAACGTGCGCGCAGCACTTTTTCATTGCCTCGGGCCACATTTTCAATCGCGTGGCTGTTGCCGTTTCGGACTGTGATAAAGTAAGGCAGCAGGTCACCGTTTTTGTCTTTGACAGGGAAGTAGCGCTGATGCTCTTTCATTGTCGTGACAAGCACTTCTTCAGGAATTGACAGAAACTCGGATTCAAATGAACCGTAAAGAGCTGTCGGGTATTCTACTAAATGATTCACTTCATCAAGAAGGTCTTCGTCAACTGGAATGCTCCAATTGTTTTCAGCAGCCATTGCTTCCAGCTGAGATTGAATCATTTGCTTTCGGACGCTAGGATCAGCAATAACATGCTGTCCTTTGAGCTGCTCTTCATAAGCTGAAGGTGATTCAATTGACACTTCATGTCCGAGGAAACGGTGTCCCTGTGTTGTCCGTCCAGACTCAACGTTTGTGATCGAAAATGGAATGACATCCTGTCCAAATAATGCGACAATCCATTTGATCGGTCGGATATAACGCAAATCTTCATTTCCCCAGCGCATGTTTTTCGGGAAATGCAAGCTTGTAATTAAACCGCTCAATTCTGGCAGAAGCGACTTCGTTTCTTGGCCGGCTTGGAATTTTTGCACGAATACATACTCTATGCCTTTTACTTCTTTGATGTACAGGTCTTCCACATTTGCGCCTTGGCCTTTTGAAAAGCCGATTGCCGCTTTTGTCCAGTTCCCGTCCGCATCAAGGGCAATTTTTTTCGCAGGCCCTTTTGCTTCTTCTTTTATATCATCCTGCTTTTCTGCGACATCCTTAACGAACACAGCAAGACGTCTCGGTGTATTGAAGAGTTTCACTTCACCGTGAGTAATATTTTTTTCTTTAAGCCAGCCTGTCAGCTTGTCGCCAAGCTGAACCATGCTTTCATTCAAAAAGCGCGCCGGCATTTCCTCTAATCCGATCTCTAAAAGTAAATCCTGTTTACTCATGAGAAGAACCCTCCCCTTTAAGCATTGGGAACCCTAGTTTTTCTCGTTCCTCATAATAGGTTTTTGCTACTTTTCTAGCTAAATTCCGCACTCTTGCGATATAGCCCGTCCGCTCGGTAACAGAGATCGCACCTTTGGCGTCAAGCAGATTGAAGGTGTGCGAGCATTTCAGCACATAGTCATATGCAGGATGAACAAGTCCGTTATCCATTTGCTTGATCGCTTCTTTTTCATATGTGCTGAACAGTTGGAACAGCATATCGACGTCTGATGTTTCAAACGTATAAACAGAATGCTCATATTCAGCCATCATGAATAAATCTTTTACTGTAAACCCTGACGTCCATTCCAAGTCAAACACGTTTTCTTTATCCTGAATATAAGACGCGAGACGCTCAATTCCATACGTAATCTCTACAGAAACGGGTTTACACTCTAATCCCCCGACCTGCTGGAAATACGTAAATTGTGTTATTTCCATTCCGTCAAGCCAAACTTCCCAGCCTAGACCCGCGCAGCCTAAAGACGGATTCTCCCAGTTGTCTTCAACAAAGCGAATATCGTGCTCAAGCGGATCAATTCCAAGAGCACGCAAGGAATCCAAATACAGCTCTTGAATGTTATCAGGTGACGGTTTAATAATGACCTGGAACTGATGATGCTGATACAGTCTGTTCGGGTTCTCCCCGTAGCGGCCGTCTGCCGGACGTCTGGAAGGCTCTACATAAGCCACTTTCCACGGCTCAGGGCCGATACTGCGCAAAAATGTATACGGGCTCATCGTGCCGGCTCCTTTTTCTACATCGTAAGCCTGCATAAGCACACAGCCCTGACTGGACCAATGCTTTTGCAAGGTTAGAATCATGTCTTGAATATTCATTTCAAGCACCTCCACTTTTCTTTCATAAGTTGACTGCGGCAGCAAGCAAAAAACTCCCGTCTCTATGCTTGCCAGCCGCAAACATAGGGACGAGAGTTCTCCCGCGGTTCCACCCTAGTTGCTGAGAACAAAATCCCAGCCTCTTTTTTAAAATTGCTCAAGAATGCCTTTCGTTGCGTGCTCATCCTTAGCTTACACCGCCCTAAGGTCGCTTTCATGAGGTAAACGCAAGTACTTCTTTCTCTCACTGCAACATATTTTATAATAAATGATCATATAAAAAGATGGACCAAATGTCAACTTTTGTTTTCACCCATAAGATGTTTCATGCTTTCCATTTGATCTAAAAAGCGCTTTGATTTTAAATACAATCCCGAATATTCTTCGTAATATAAATCAATCACTTGCTTTAATTCAGCTTTTGTTTCCTCTTTTAAGGACACATTGCCGAGCCTCGACAGATCAAAATAGTAAAAGAGTCTTAACAGCCTTGCCGTTTGCGGTTTAATCGGTATCCTGTAAGGATCTTTTTCAAAACAGCGGTGGCATATAAAACCATTATCACGAACAGAGAAATGAAAGGTTCCGTCTTGGCTTTTACAATGTACACAATGATTTAGCTCAGGATACAGGCCCATGACACCGAGCATCTTCATTTGAACAATGAAGGTGATAACATCCGGATCTGTTCCTTCATTCAGCTGTTTTAATGATTCTAATATGAATTCAAATAAATAAGGATTTGGCTTTTTTTCTTCTGTGCCTCTGTCGACTAACTCAGCAATATAGGCAGCATATGCTGTTAAAAACAAGTCTTCCCTGATGCCTCTCATGCTGAGGATCATTTCCCCCTGCTGAAGCGTTCCGAGGCCCGATGTTTTTTGCATTAAGAAAGAACCATACAAAAAGGGCTGGCTGACTGCTGATAAACGGCTGTTCGGTTTTTTGGCGCCTCGTGCCATAACACCTATTTTTCCGTGTTCTCTTGTCAGTAATGTTACGATTTTATTCGTCTCTCCGTAATCATTTGTGCGAAGAACGATTCCTTCACATTTTGTCAGCATTTCCGCACCTTCCTCAAGCAGGAGCGGCCAAGAGGTTTATAAAATTGGATAATCAAATCGGGCTAGCTCATCTTCTAGTTCTTCGGGTCTTTCCATGTTCTCTTTTTCCAGTTCTTTAAAAAGAAGATACGTATCAACATTTCCTGTTTGAGAAAATACGTTCCAGGTAAAATTCAACACAAGAAACCCACCTTTCTGTAGTTAAACTAGCTTACCTAAACTCCAAATTCTTACCTTTATCTTGACCAGATGTCCTCCATTTCATGTTAAACAAAATTTGCTAATGTATCCCTGTTCCTGTGAGATAATGACACACACAGGAAGAGATTAATATTCGTCCTCTTTAAAGCCAAAATCGCGAAGCTGGGACATTTTATTACGCCAGTCCTTCTGCACTTTCACCCACAATTCAAGGTAGACACGGGAGCCCAATAGTGCTTCAATATCCGCTCTCGCTCTTTTTCCAACCTCTTTTAGAAGGCTTCCTTTTTTACCGATCACGATGCCTTTCTGAGAATCCCGCTCGACCACAATCGTTGCCGCTACGTGCACAGAACCGTTGTCCTGCCCTTTGATGGATTCGATGGCCACCGCAATGCTGTGCGGGATTTCTTCTCTCGTCAAATGCAGCACCTTTTCCCTGATTAATTCAGAAATGATAAATCGCTCAGGGTGGTCAGTTACCTGGTCACTCGGATAGAATTGCGGCCCTTCCGGCAAATACGCTTCAATCTGAGCGAGCAAGGTTTCGATGTTATTTCCTTCTAAAGCAGAAATCGGAACAATTTCCTTAAAAGGATAACGTTTGCGGTATTCGTCAATTAGCAGAAGCAATTGGTCGGGATGAATTTTATCGATTTTGTTTACGATTAAGAATACAGGCGTAGACATCGTCTGCAATTTCTCAATGATGAATTCGTCGCCCTTCCCGTAGCCTTCCTCAGCATTGATCATAAACAAGATCAAATCGACTTCTTTTAATGTATTTTGCGCCACTTTCATCATAAAGTCCCCAAGCTTATGCTTAGGTTTATGAATCCCTGGTGTGTCAATAAAAATGGTTTGTGATGTGCCTGTCGTCAGTACTCCTTGCACCTTGTTTCTCGTCGTTTGGGGCTTATCGCTCATGATCGCGATTTTTTGTCCGATGACTCTGTTCAAAAATGTAGATTTTCCTACGTTTGGTCTTCCAATAATGGATACAAATCCTGATTTAAAGCTTTCGTTCGTCATGTAAATCCTCCGATGAAAATGCGCCTGGCAATAATTCTTCCACAGTCATTTCTTTTATTTGTCCTTGTAAATTAGTCAGTACGACAATAACGTCTTTTGTGCAAAGCTCAGAAATCACCTGGCGGCAGGCTCCGCACGGAGATACCGGTCCAGGGGTGTCAGCCGCAACGGCCAGCATCTGAAACTCTGTATCCCCTTCAGAAACAGCTTTAAATAAAGCGGTACGCTCGGCGCAATTGCACATGCTGTATGCCGCGTTCTCAATGTTGCAGCCTCTGTACACTTTTCCATCCTTGGTAAGAAGAGCGGCTCCTACTTGGAATTTGGAATACGGCGCATATGCCATATCACGCGCTTTTAAAGCTTCTGTTATTAATTCTTGTCTGTTCATGTGTACATTCCTCTCTTACCTATAATGGTACCGCTATCACTTTATATTTTACATAATCGCGCGCTTTTTTTCACGCCCATTTCTAAAAATGTAAAATAAATGTAAGAATTTTCAGCCATTACAGCTTTGGCAAAAAAATAAGTAAACCAATGATACACGAAATCACGGCAAAAACGCAAACAGCCCCGGCGGCAGCGTCCTTGGCCGCTTTAGCAAGAGGGTGATGTTTGTCAGTTATTAAATCAACTGTATGTTCAATGGCTGTATTTAAAAGCTCAAGCGAAAACATACCGCCTATCAAAAGGAATATAATCATCCACTCAATCATGCTGAGCTCTACAAGGAAGCCGCAAATGAGAACAGCGCAGGCGGCTGCGGCATGAAATTGGAAATTCCGCTCCGTCCGCGCTGTTTCCCAGATGCCCCGGCCTGCATGCACGAAGCTTTTGAAGAATCGCTTCAGCTCATTTCTATGATCTTTTGAGTCCATAAGCGTCCAGCAATTCCTTTTGCTTAGTAAACATCTCCTCTTCTTCCTCTTTCGTCATATGGTCATATCCTAAAAGGTGCAGAAATCCGTGTACAGCTAGAAATCCGAGCTCTCTTTTAAAAGAATGATTATACTCCTCTGCCTGCTCTCTTGTGCGATCGGCACTGATGATAATATCACCTAAAACCGGAGGCATTTCGGCGCCCACGATTTCGATCTCGCCTTCTCCCTCTTCTTCAAGAGCAAATGAGATGACATCTGTCGGAGCATCCTTTCCCCGGTATTCTTTGTTAATCTGATGTATGTCATCATTGGAAACAATCGTGACAGAAACTTCAGCCTGGTCTTGAACGCCTTCACGTTCAGCAGCAAATTGAAGCAGATTTTCTACTTCTTTGAGCATCTCTTCTGAGACGCTTCCTGTTTCATCAACGATATCAATCAGTAAACTCATCTATTTCACCTTCTTAGTAGCCTCCGGATATTCAATCCGGGAGTGGAAAATTCCTTTTAATGTTGCACAGAGCGTTTTTGCGATTGTATCCAGCTCTTTAAATGTCAAATCGCATTCACTGAACTGTCCGTCCTGAAGCTTATCGGATATAATACCCCGGACAAGCTTTTCAATTCGTTCAGGATTTGGATTGTGCATGGATCTGACGGCCGCTTCAACACTGTCGGCAACTGATATAATTGCGGCTTCCTTTGACTGCGGCTTCGGCCCCGGATAACGGAACTCTTCCTCTGTAATCTGGTCGCCTTTTTCCTTCGCTTTATAGTAAAAAAACTTTAAAAGCGAGGTTCCATGATGCTGCTCAGCAATATCGACAAGCTCTTTCGGAAATTTATAGCTTCTCAGCATATTCGCACCGTCTGTCGTATGCGAGATAATAATATTTTTACTCAACTGAGGTGACAGCTTGTCATGCGGATTGTCAATATTCATTTGGTTTTCAATAAAATATTGCGGGCGCTTTGTTTTTCCGAGATCGTGATAATATGCGCCGACTCTTGCAAGCAAACCATTAGCCCCAACCGCTTCACAGGCTGCCTCTGATAAATTGGCAACCATTACACTGTGATGATATGTACCTGGTGTTTCTGTCAGTATTTTGCGCAATAGCGGATGGTTAGGATTAGACAGCTCGAGCAGCCTCATGGTGGATAAAATGCCAAAGCCCGTCTCAAAAAACGGCATCAGGCCGATGATCAATACAGATGAAGCAAATCCCGACACAACCCCCATGAGCATTAACGTGCCGATTTCAAGACCCGACAGCGCAGTGTTCTGGATTAATAATAAGGATAGAACAACAACCATATTAATAAACGCCACGAAAAGTCCGGTCTGCAAAATCTTTGATCTTGCATTGTGTTTTCCTAAAAATAATACACCTGAAATGCCGCTGATCAAATAATAAATCCCTATGACATAATTGAATGTTCCTGTCACACCCTGATTAAACATCATACTTCCGCAAATCGCAAGAATGATACTTCCCAAAATGGCAATGCGTTCATTCATCAGCAGTTTGATTAAGATGGCGCCGGCCGCAATGGGGACCAGATAGCCGATATTATTATACTCCATCTTCTGAAACAAACTGACAACCTCCATGATCACAAGCAAAAGTGTTGTGATAATCGAGAATAACAGAATGGATTGATTTTTAAACTTCAGATTTTGTTTCTGTTTTTCAAAATAATATACAAGTGTTGCAATGAAAAGTCCAATCATAATCAATAGCCCGCTGATCGGTTTAAAGAGATTTGAGTTATTTAATAACCCGGTCAGCTCAAGTTTCCTGTACACTTCCCGATCAATGAGGTCATTTTCTTCCACGAGCACTTGTCCCTGTTTGATTTGAACCTGCTGGACATTATCTGAGGCTTCCTGCCGTTTTGCCTCTGTTGCTTTCGGATCGAAGACGTAATTCGGAATAATAGCAAAACGCCCGATTTCTGTCGCGGCTCCCAAGTATTTAGACGGAATAGAATTGCTCTTTAGCTCTTTTTCTACCTTATCCTTTGCATCAGATAGTTTATCCGAAGGGATTTCACTGCTCATGACCGTATTTACTGCGGTAATGACCGTATCTCTGACAAAAGAAAAGTCTTCGCTGTCTGCTTTCAGCAATGTCTTGATGGAATCCTCCGATATAGAATCATTCACATCTGAAGTCAATTTGTCCTTTACAGATTTGACCATTGATTTTTCCGATGGTGATTTACTGCCTTCTTCCGATGATTTTTTCACTTCACTAATACTGTCGAATATTGATGACACAAGGTCAATCCGATTGTCTGTATATTCTTTTTTTAATGTATATTGATCTTCAACCGCGTCCTCAGCGGCTTGCTTTTTTTCCTCCGTGGCTTTTTGATCTTCCACGGTTGCCGGAGCATAAATGGTCTTGTCGCTGACTGAAAACAGGTCTAAATCAAGTGTTTCCGGCTTAACATGTACAAAGAGCAAAGCAAACATAATGGCAGCCAGCAGAAGATACAGCAGTACATGCATGGAGCGAGCATTTTTAAAACTGCTCCATTTTTTTGAGCTGCTTTTGGTCTTAGCCTTCTTTTTCAACACAAGAACCTCCTCTTGAAACATCAAGCCCATAAGCAATCATAAAAATGACCCGATAACGCGCGATCGGGTCATTCAGCATTAATTTTGCTTATCGTATGCTTCAATAATTTTCGCAACAAGCGGATGTCTGACCACGTCTGTCTGGTCTAGCTCAATCATAGAAATGCCGTCTATTCCTTTCAGCATCTCCTTCGCTACTGCAAGTCCCGATTTGACGCCTTTCGGCAGATCAATTTGGCTGACGTCACCTGTAATGATCATTTTAGAGCCAAAACCCAGTCTCGTCAAAAACATTTTCATTTGAGCAGGCGTGGTATTCTGTGCTTCATCAAGTATAACATAAGCATCATCGAGCGTCCGTCCCCTCATATATGCGAGCGGAGCAATTTCAATGATGCCTCTTTCCATCAGACGTTCTGTATGATCTGCCCCAAGCACATCATGGAGAGCGTCATACAGCGGGCGCAAATAAGGATCTACTTTTTCTTTTAGGTCACCTGGGAGAAAACCGAGGCTTTCACCGGCTTCCACGGCAGGTCTTGTTAAAATGATTTTTTTGATATGTCCGTTTTTTAAAGCATGGACTGCTTTTACGACAGCCAGGTACGTTTTCCCGGTTCCCGCCGGACCAATGCCGAATACAAGGTCATTCCGCTTCATAGCGGCCACGTATTCCCGCTGTCCCATTGTTTTTACACGGATTGATTTACCTTTTGCGTTTTTTGTAATTTCTTCTTCATACATGCTTTCAAAGTATTCAAGTTCATTCTTCTTTGCCATTTTGATGGCGTAAATCACATCACGTTCAGAGATCTCTATCCCCTTGCGAATTAAAGCGAGGAGCGATCCCAGCAGCCTGTCTGCAATCTGAAACGATTCATCATCGCCTGAAACATAAATCGTCTCGCCGCGCGTAATGATATTTACATTCAGATCTTTCTCCATCAATTTCAAAAAAGAATCTTGGTTCCCGAAGAGTGAAAGCGCCTCGTCCGGGTTTTTCAGTTTTTGATTCATCGCAAGTAAATGTTCTGTCATTCTTCAGTCTCCCTGACAATAGGTGTGGTTTGAACGATATCTTCTATAACTTGGTAGAGAATAATCAACTTTACTTTACCATTCTCAACAGTCTGGTGCAAAACTTTTTCACTTTTCACCTCGCCGTTTTCGCCTATTTTATCCTCTACATCCTGTTTACCCAATTTAATGCCTTCTTGAACTGCTTCTTCTTTCGTATATTTTCGTAAAGCCTCTTCACTTTCTCTCGTTTGCTCTTTGACATAGGATACAGGGAGCTTAAATCCGAGAAAATGAAGCGAATGCTTTTCTTGTTCTGTTTTTGGATGCTTCAATTCCTCTTTTTTAAACGTCATCCCCCAGATCGGGATTGCCAAAGAACCAAAAGAAAGCTTGTGCTTTGTCCTTACTTTGCCCGTATAGACGTTAAATAATGTTTCAAGCGGGACTGTCACTTCTGATCTATACCAGGTTTCTCCGTAAATTTCTGCTTTTGAGGCGACTTCTTGCTGATGGTCTTCGCTGCCGATCAGTCCCGAAACAAGCAGCTGCCCCTTTTCAACATGATCGTGTATGGCGGCCATGGGCTGTCCTTTTTGCACAAACATTCTCGTAATGGTTGCTTTCTTTTTGGCGACAATATTGCGCGGGCTAACATACTTTTCTTTTTCGGGCTCATTTTTCTCCACAACTTTCATGTGAATGGTCGTCCCCTTCAGATCAACTCCGACCCAAGTGATATTGTCTATTCCATTGGTTAATGATTTCTGTATTTTTTCGGGCGACATCATTAAAAACTGCAGACGGCCCTTTTTGACGCCGATTTCATTAAGATGCTGCCTCATTTGATGTTCTGTTTCAGGCTTAGCGCCTGTCACATCAATTTTCCACACCATATTGGACAGCAAAAACAAAAGGATGAAAAAAATCGCAAAACCGATCGTAAACCCTATATTCAGCTTTGATTTCAGCAACAGGAAGGGAAATCCCTTCCGATTGATAAATCGGGCTTTACATTTAAATTTACTTCTCACCCGCCGAAAGGCATGTACATCCTGAAGCTGTATATATAACGATACGGCTTCTTTCTTTTTTTTGACATGAAAGACCGGAATCCCCTGTCTTGTGCATTCATTAAGGAGCCGCTCAATCCCTCTTCCCGTCAATTCAAGCTGGACCTTACCCGAAAAAAAAGACAGCCATTTATTTTTCACAACATTTCCCCCTCGGCTTTATGACTCAACATATCGAACGACATCAATCGTACCCTCCAAAAGTATCTCTTCCGGAAGAATCGCCTTGATGACAAAATTTTTACCAGATATGATGCACTGGCCCTGCTTCAGCATCAGCCTCACTTCATTCTCACTGAAAAGCAAAAGGCCTCTGTGGTTTTCTATGTAGATATGAAGTCTGCCAACCATTGTAATCCTCGGCAGATCCATCATAACGTCCGGGGGAATTTCCAATGCTCTTGTCAGCCAAGCTTTCATACGATTCTTTCTTTGCCCCATACAAAAAGAACCCCCTTTCATCTCATATGTATGATTTGAAAGGAGGTTCTAACACTTTAATTTTTACGGGCCGGGCGCATCGTACGGTGAGGTTTTTTCGCCCGTGGAGGTCCGAACACCTCTCCTAGAACGATCCCCTGTACAACGGTGTCTTTATTCACCTGAAGCATTTTTTGTTTTGTGTATACTGTTTTTTGTTTGGCAGCAGCAAGATCTCGTTCCAGCCCTTTCAGGTTTCTTTCTGTTTCCCTGCGTCTTTCTTCTGCTTCCCGTCTTGCCTGTTCCATACGGTTAGGGATAGGTGCAGGGGCATCTTCTTTTGACTGCTTCTTTTGAGGAGAAGCAGATTGCACGTGTTGAGGTTTTTTTCTTTTTTGGCTGTTTTCCTTTTCATCTTTGCTCTTTTTGCCGAAAATCGCAGAAATGATTCCGATGATCGCTGCAATAATAAGCGGATTGGTCAGTAAATCTTCCATCAGCGTTCTCCCTTCTTAGAGAGATTATGATTTGCGGTCTTCATCCGAAGGGTCTTTCGTCAGCTTGCCGAATGAATCACGCATTTCTGTGTCAGCATCGATGTTCTTGATATTCATGTAATCCATGACGCCAATATTCCCTTCACGCAAAGCTTCTGCCATCGCAAGCGGCACTTCCGCCTCGGCTTCTACCACTTTCGCGCGCATTTCTTCTACGCGGGCACGCATTTCCTGTTCTTGAGCGACAGCCATCGCACGTCGTTCTTCCGCTTTTGCCTGCGCGATGTTTTTATCAGCCTCAGCCTGATCGGTTTGTAAAATTGCACCGATGTTTTTGCCGATATCTACATCTGCAATATCAATTGAGAGAATTTCAAACGCAGTTCCTGAGTCCAATCCTTTTCCAAGGACTGTCTGAGAAATCATGTCAGGGTTTTCAAGCACTTTTTTATGATTATCAGATGAACCGATTGTAGAAACGATCCCCTCACCTACACGAGCTACAATGGTTTCTTCCCCTGCTCCCCCGACGAGGCGCTCGATATTCGCTCTTACTGTGATTCTCGCTTTCGCTTTCACTTCAATCCCGTCCATTGCGACACCGGCAATAAACGGTGTTTCAATCACCTTAGGATTAACGCTCATTTGAACAGCTTCCAACACGTCCCGGCCTGCAAGATCAATGGCAGCACAGCGCTCGAATGTGAGTTCAATGTTAGCTCGCTGAGCAGCGATAAGCGCGTTGACGACTCTGTCAACATTACCTCCAGCCAGATAGTGGCTTTCAAGCTGGTTTGTTCCAACATTAAGTCCCGCTTTATGCGCTTTAATCAGCGGGTTAACAACCCGATTCGGAATGACACGGCGAAGCCTCATCCCAACTAGAGTGAAAATGCTGATTTTCACTCCGGCTGCCAAAGCTGAAATCCAAAGCATTACAGGCACAAATGTAAAAAATACTGCCAAAACAATGATCGCTACTGCGACAATTGCCAGAATCATAAGTGTTGACGGATCCATATAACTTCTCCTCGTTTCTATTTAAATTTCTCTCACGACAATGCGTGAGCCTTCTACTTTAATCACTTTTACTTTTTTATCTTTTTCTGTAAACGATCCCTCCGAAACAACATCAAGGCGTTCATCATCAATAATCACGGTACCGGAAGGACGCAGCGGTGTAAAGGTTATACCCACTTTTCCCATTAAGTCCGTGCGCGTTTGATTTGAAACGTAGCCGCTCTCCGTGTTTGTAGAATCATTTAATATCAATTTCTTAAAGAATTTCATACGCTTTCCCAACACCCTTGTCAGTAAAATAAAAGCTGTAATCGAAACAGCTGAGGCGATCAAGAGAGAAACCGCCATGACAGTGAAGCTCCCCGCGGCTAAAAACAGGCTCGCAATAATCGCTCCCAAGCCCAGTAATCCAATGATTCCTCCGGGAAGAAAAATCTCAAGCAGGATGAGGATCACCCCTGCTATAAAGAGGAGAACCGTCTCATACCCGGCAAGGCCGGCTGCAAGATGCCCGTAAAAGAACAGCAATAACGCAATGAGTCCAGCCGTTCCAGGGAGGCCGACACCCGGTGAAAAAAGCTCCACCGTCAGACCTAAAAAAGCGATTGTCAGCAGAATAGGGACAATGACCGGATTCGTCAGCCACCTTGCCGTCTTTTCCGCAAAGCTCTCCTTTGCGTAGCTGATCTGCGCTTTTTCGAACCCAAGCTTCTTTACGAGCGTGGACAAATTGTCAGCAGTGCCTTCTGAATAGCCTACCTCAATTGCCTTGTCTGCGTTAAGTGTCAGCAGATCTCCCTTAGGCGCGCCGACTTCCTTGGCATCTATATCCGGGTCAGCCATTGCGAGCGCATATTTTGGATCGCGGTTATTTTTCACTGCGGCATCTTCCATCTCTGCCAGCCAAAGTGATTGAGCTTTTTGGTCAGCGGCATTGCCTTGGCCATCAACAATCGCGGCGGCTCCCATTTTTCCGCCAGGCGCCATATAAATGTGATCTGCTTGAAGTGCAATATATGCACCAGCAGACAACGCGCGTTTGTTGACATATGCAGTTACGGGGATCTCGCTTTCGGTTATCAAATCGGCCATATCAATAGCAGATTTGACCAATCCCCCCGGGGTATTGATATCAAGAATAATATGGTCTGCATGTGCATCCTTTGCGTCTTGTAACGAACGGGACAAAAACGAGGCGAGACCCTGTTCGACATTTTTTTCAACCGGAATCACATAAACAGTTTGTTTTTCTGCTTTTGCGTTCAGTTGTACGCCTAATAAAGAAAGCAATAATATACTCAAAAGAGCAGCACGGAATCCTTTGATTTGAAGCAAGGGCGGTGTATCCCTCCTTCCTTTTATAATAAGTGCCTTCTCTTCATACGTAACAAATGTATCAAAGGTTTCATTTTTTTATGTATAAAAAAAGACATCTCTCTTAGAAAGATGTCCTTTTCTTTGCCATTTAAGACAGTTGACTGCTCACAAGCTTATTAATTAAACTTCCGTCAGCTTTACCTTTTACTTTAGGCATAATTGCCCCCATCACTTTGCCCATGTCCGCTTTTGAGCTCGCACCGACCTCCGCGATGGTTTCATTTACGATTGTACGCAGCTCTTCTTCTGACAGCTGCTCAGGTAAATAAACTTCTAAAATGTCCAGCTCTTTTTGAACTTTATCTACTAAATCTAAACGATTAGCGTTTGAAAATTCCTGGAGGGAGTCTTTACGTTGCTTAAGTTCACGAGAAAGGACAGTGAGTTCCTCATCCTCGGTCAAACTGTCTTTCTTAAGCTTAATTGCTTCATTTTGAAGTGAAGCCTTAACCATTCGAACGACAGTCAGTTTGTCTTTCTCACGGTTTTTCATATACAGCTTCATATCCTGGTTGAGACGCTCAAGAAGACTCATAAATCCACCCTCTTTTAGAATTTGCGTTTTCTAGCAGCTTCAGACTTTTTCTTGCGCTTTACGCTAGGTTTTTCATAAAATTCACGCTTTCTTGCTTCTTGCAAAGTACCTGTCTTTGATACACTGCGTTTGAAGCGACGAAGAGCATCTTCAAGCGATTCGTTTTTTCTAACGACCGTTTTTGACATTCTCTTTCCCTCCCTCCGAATACACCAATCGACTACCTTTAAGTTACACATATAAACATGTACTTTGACATTATAATATAAGCCATCAGTCAGGTCAACTAAGTGAGTTCACTTTTCCGTCATGAGTGCGACTGCCTGTCTATATAATGAAAGAAAGGGGTTGGTGAATAGGATGTTAATTCTGATTAGCTTTACTGCTCTTATATTATTCTTTCTCGCAGGCATGAACATGCTTCGAAAGGGCTTAATTTCAATGGCGTACTCAAAAATTGAAGAACGTTTGCTTTTATTTACGGACCATCCGTTAAAAGCGTTTCTTATCAGCATTGTATTTACGGGGATACTTCAGAGCAGTTCAGCCTTTATGGTCATTGTCATCGGCTTTGTAAGTGCGGGCGTTCTTTCTTTTAAGCGGACGATACCGATGATTCTGGGGACAAATGTTGGCTCTACTTTTACAACTGAATTTATTGCTATCAAAATGGATATTTTGATTTGGGTTCTTTTAATAGGCGGTTTATTGTTTTTTCTGACTGGCAGGTATCCTTTGAAACAGCTGGGAACAAGCTTCCTCGGACTGGGCATCATCTTCTTTTGCATCAGCGGATTCAGCCACCTTGCCGGGCCGCTGACGAAGCTGAAAAC
The DNA here is from genome assembly GCF_038050295.1 of Bacillus sp. FSL R5-0603. Classification (NCBI taxonomy): domain Bacteria; kingdom Bacillati; phylum Bacillota; class Bacilli; order Caryophanales; family Bacillaceae; genus Bacillus; species Bacillus sp. FSL R5-0603. The sequence continues at coordinate 2,424,538 of NZ_JBBOYP010000001.1, forward strand.
GGGAGCCGACGTTCTATACCATGTTAACGATTCAAACTGGTCCGCTTTACTCATCGGGATGGTGTTAACTGCCATCATTCACTCCAGTTCTGTCTGTATCGGCATTTTGATGAGTTTTATGAATGAAGGGATTATCGGACTGACACAGGCGATGAACGTCGTACTCGGATCAAATATCGGGACATGCATTACAGCTGTCATGGCTGCTGTATCCGGCGGATATGCGGCGAAACAGACAGCGTATGCGCATGTGGTATTTAACGTGCTAGGGGTGGCTCTAGTATTGCCTTTTCTGACCGCAGCGACCGGCTTTGTAGAGCAGTTATCACCCGATCCTGCCCAAAGGATTGCTCATTTCAGTCTTTTATTTAATGTAGTAACAGCTCTTTTATTTCTTCCGCTTACAAACTTGTTTTACCGATTGATTCACCTTCTTATCCCGGCTAAATAAAAAACCGGTACATTTTAATGCACCGATTTTTTAGGTTAAGAAGACAAACGCATGTGTTCAGTTATTTCATCCTCAACCACACGGACAAACTGTCCTTCGTTGTAAGGATAACCTGCTTTTAGGATTTTGACTTTTACGATTTTGCCGATCATATCTTCCGTACCTTTGAAAACAACCTTCATATAATTGTCTGTGTAACCGACAAACATATTTTCTTCTTCTGTTTCCTTAAACGCTTCCTCAGGGATAATCTCAAGCACTTCATTTTCATACTGAGAAGCGTATTCTTTTGCAAGCTGGTCAGAAAGAGCAATCAGGCGGTGCACACGTTCGTTTTTCACGTTTTCATCCACTTGGTCTTCCATTCGCGCAGCTGGTGTTCCTGTACGTTTACTGTAAGGGAAAACATGCAGTTCAGAGAATTTATGTTCTTTAATAAAGTTATAGGTTTCCATAAATTCTTCTTCTGTTTCTCCAGGGAATCCGACGATGACATCAGAAGTAACAGCTAAGCCTGGCAGTGCTTTTTTCAATTTATTTAAACGGTCTGCAAAGAATTCCATTGTATATTTGCGTCTCATCCGTTTAAGCACTGTGTTTGATCCGGATTGGATAGGAATATGCAAATGATTCACTATCTTATCTGAGCGGTCTAAGACCTCGATCACTTCGTCAGTGATTTGGCTGGCTTCGATTGAAGAAATTCTGATCCGTTTCACGCCTTCCACACGGGTGTCTAATTCGCTCAAAAGCTTCGCGAAGTTGTAATCTTTCATATCTTCGCCGTAGCCGCCTGTATGAATACCCGTAAGAACAATTTCCTTATATCCGGCATCAACAAGCTGCTGCGCTTGTTTAATGACTTCTTCAGGATCGCGGGAGCGGAGCAGGCCTCTCGCCCACGGAATGATACAGAATGTGCAGAAATTATTGCAGCCCTCCTGTATTTTCAATGACGCTCTTGTCCGGTCCGTGAAAGCAGGCACATCAAGCTCTTCATATACTCTTGCTTTCATGATGTTACTGACACCGTTAATCGGCTGGCGTTCTTCTCGATATTGGTCAATGTAGCCAAGCATTTTTTCACGGTCCTGTGTTCCGACTACAATGTCGACACCGGGGATCGCCATAATCTCAGCAGGTGAGGTTTGCGCGTAGCAGCCTGTGACACAGATGACACCGTCAGGATTTTGACGAATGGCGCGTCTGATCACTTGGCGGCTTTTTTTATCTCCCGTATTTGTAACCGTACATGTATTAATGACATATACATCAGCTGTTTGTTCAAAGTCTCTTCTTTCATAGCCCGCTTCTTTGAAAAGCTGCCAGATTGCTTCTGTTTCATAATGGTTGACTTTACAGCCAAGCGTATGGAAAGCAACAGTTGCCATTACTGATCACCTCTTAATAACTCTGTTTGATAAGAAATCGCGCTCAACGCGTATAGCGGAGCGGTTTCTGTCCTTAAAATTCTCGGTCCAAGGCCGCACGTCACACCGTCTTGCTTTGTGAGCCGTTCAACCTCCGCTTCTGTTAAACCGCCTTCTGGACCAAATACGATCAATAGAGATGATCCTTTCGGAAGGCTGCTTACAATCGCGCTGAATGCGCTTATTTCCCCTTGCTTCGATGACTCCTCGTATGCAACGACACATTTATCGAAATCCTGCATCCTTTGAAGAAGCTGCTGAAAAGAATGGACATCCATCACTCGCGGCACTTCGTTACGGTACGATTGCTCAGCCGCTTCCTTTGCAATTTTCGTCCATCTTTCCCGCTTTTTCTTTGCCTTTTTGTCATCCAGCTTGACAACAGAACGCGCGGCTTGGAAAGGAATAAAGGCATGAGCTCCGAGCTCAGTCCCCTTTTGGATAATCCATTCAAGCTTATCTCCTTTCGGAAGGCCGCTCGCAATATAGACCTTTATCGGAAGCTCTCTGTTTTCATTCGTCCATTCTATCACAAGGCAGGACACTTTATCTTTGGAAACAGATTGAAGTTCACATTTTGCCTCGAAGCCGTCTTGAGAGCAGCAGATAATCTGATCTCCCTCATTCATTCTCATCACGTTCACAATATGATGAACATCTTCGCCGGTAATCGAAAAAGCCGGCGCTTCCTCTATTTGCTGCTTCGTGAGCTCGATAAAATATCGTTGCATACGCTGTGACACCTACTAACTGTTATTTTTTCGCAATAATGCTGACCCAATCTTCCATTGAAAGGATTTCTACAATGGTAAAGCCAGCTTGTTCCAGTGCTTCTTTTACTTCTTGTTTTTTATGACCGATGATTCCTGACGTAATAAAGTGGCCGCCTTCTTTTAACAGGCTGTACGCTTGTGAAGTAAAGCGAAGAATGACTTCAGCCAAAATATTGGCCACAATCACATCATGTTCCCCTTCAATCCCGTCTAACAAATTGTTTTGCTTCACTTGAGCAATATCGCTGACTTTGTTCAGCTTGAGATTAAGGCGTGCACTTTCTACAGCCACGGGATCAAGATCGTAGGCATGAACCGATTCAGCCTCAAGCATTGCAGCCGCAATACTTAAAATTCCCGAACCAGTGCCGACATCAATCACCTTATCACCCTTTTGCACAAAGCGTTCAAGCGCCTGAATGCAGAGTACGGTTGTCGGATGTGTCCCTGTGCCGAAAGCCATTCCCGGGTCCATTTCAATAATCAGTTCATCAGTATGGACCGGCGTATATTCCTCCCACGTCGGCACAATTGTAAACTTTTCAGAAATTTTCACAGGATGATAATACTTTTTCCAGGCAGTCGCCCACTCTTCTTCATTTACTTCAGAAATAGTGATCTGGTTTCTGCCCAAATCAATATTGTAAAGAAGGAGATTATTAATCGTTTCTTTAATGCCGTCTACAGTTTCGCCCAGAAAACTGTTAACCGGCAGATATGCTTTGACAATGACACCCTCATCTGGGTAATCATTGGGGTCGAGCTGGTAGATTTCCCCGTACACATTCTCACGTTCTTTAATTAAATCAAGCGGGTCCTCTATCACAACCCCACTTGCACCAGCTTCATGCAATATATTTGAGATAGGTTCGACCGCTTCATGTGTTGTGTGAATGCTTAATTCGGACCATTTCAAAACTACCAACTCCTCATCCAATAATTAATCGCCTTTAAACGCGCGTTTTACCTTGTCAAAGAAACTCATTTCCTGTTCGTCAGGCAGGTTTCCGCTGACTTCGGCAAATTCGCGGATAATGTCTTTTTGTTTATCAGTCAGATTTGTCGGCGTAACGACGCGGACGACGATATGCTGGTCACCCTGTCCATAGCCTCTGACATTTTGAACGCCTTTGCCTCTTAATCTAAATTTCGTTCCTGTTTGTGTACCGGCCGGAATTTTCAATTTCACTTTTCCATGCAGCGTCGGCACTTCTACCTCATCTCCAAGAGCAGCCTGAGCAAACGTTAACGGCATTTCGCAGTAAATATCATCGCCGTCACGCTCGAAGAACTCGTGTGCGCGTACATGGAACACGACAAATAAATCCCCGGCAGGGCCGCCGTTTATTCCTGGTTCACCCTGTCCCGAGAGACGAAGCTGCTGCCCGTCATCTACACCGGCTGGAATTGTCACGTTGATTTTCTTGCGTTTTTTGATTTTTCCTTTGCCGCCGCAGTCCGCACATTTGTTTTTAATGATTTTGCCTGTACCTTCACAGTGGTGGCAGACCCGTCTGTTAACGACTTTTCCAAACGGTGTATTTTGCTCCACGTTTAACTGGCCGGAGCCTCCGCAGTGGGAGCATGTTTCTGGATTTGTTCCAGGTTTCGCACCTGAGCCTTTACATGTTTCGCACGTTTCCTCGCGGGGAATTTCGATGGTTGTTTCTTTACCGAAAGCCGCATCCTCAAACGACAGGGTCATCGTATACTGTAAATCAGCACCCTGGCGCGGAGCATTTGGATCTCTACGTCTTGTGCCTCCGCCGAAAATACTTGAGAAAATATCATCGAAACCAAAACCGCCGAAATCGCCGCCGCCAAAACCTCCGCCGCCGAAGCCTTGGTTAGGATCAGTGTGACCAAATTGATCGTAATGCGCTCGTTTTTGGTCATCTGACAGCGTTTCGTACGCTTCTTTTACCTCTTTAAATTTTTCATCTGATCCGGCTTCTTTGTTAATATCAGGATGATATTTTTTTGACAGCTTCCGATAAGCTTTTTTAATTTCATCCTTTGAAGCGCTCTTACTTACTCCCAGCACTTCATAGTAATCACGCTTACTCATCTCGCTTCACTCTCCCGAATTTCTCACATAAATTAGATTGTATCATTTTGAATTATGATTTTTCAATTCCTTTTATCCCGGGCAAGAAAAAAAGTCAAAGCCAAGAGATGCCTGACTTTGACTTTCTAATCATTGAATCAGATTATGAAATGTGTTCTTTTCGGTCAGCTCCGGAAGCGGGGCTGACACTAAAAAGAACTTATTTTTTGTTTTGGTCGTCGTTTACTTCTTCGTATTCAGCGTCGACAACGTTGTCATCCGCTTTGCCTTCAGCGTTTGCTCCGCCTTGAGCTTGCTGTGCTTTAGCAGCTTCTTCATAAAGCTTCATAGAAAGCTCTTGAACGATTGTTTGAAGCTCATCTTTTTTCGCTTTGATCTCTTCAAATTCGTTTTTCTCAATCGCTGCTTTTAAAGCGTCTTTGGCATCGTTGGCTTTTTTCACTTGTTCTTCGTCCACTTTGCCTTCAAGATCTTTTAATGTTTTCTCAGTTTGGAAAACAAGCTGATCTGCTTCGTTGCGGACTTCGATTTCTTCTTTTTTCTTCGCATCAGCGTCAGCATTTTCTTCCGCTTCTTTTACCATGCGTTCGATCTCTTCATCTGAAAGACCTGAAGAAGATTTGATTGTAATGTTTTGTTCTTTTCCTGTGCCTAAGTCTTTTGCTCTTACGTTTACGATACCGTTTTTGTCAATATCGAAAGAAACTTCGATTTGAGGCACGCCGCGCGGTGCTGGCGGGATATCAGTAAGCTGGAAGCGGCCGAGTGTTTTGTTGTCGGCAGACATTGGGCGCTCACCTTGAAGAACATGGATATCAACAGCTGTTTGGTTATCAGCAGCAGTTGAGAACACTTGAGATTTGCTTGTCGGGATCGTCGTGTTGCGGTCGATCAGTTTTGTAAACACGCCGCCCATCGTTTCGATACCGAGAGAAAGCGGTGTAACGTCAAGAAGAACAACGTCTTTTACGTCACCTGTGATAACGCCGCCCTGAATCGCAGCACCAAGCGCTACAACTTCATCCGGGTTTACGCCTTTATGCGCTTCTTTTCCAGTTTCTTTTTTGATTGCTTCTTGTACGGCAGGGATACGAGTTGATCCGCCGACAAGGATGACTTTGTCGATTTCGCTTGCAGAAAGTCCTGCATCTTGAAGCGCTTGACGGACAGGACCCATCGTGCGCTCTACTAAATGAGAAGAAAGCTCTTCGAATTTAGCGCGAGTTAATGTAAGTTCAAGGTGAAGCGGTCCTGCTTCTCCAGCTGTGATAAACGGTAAAGAAATTTGCGTAGAAGAAACGCCGGAAAGATCTTTTTTCGCTTTTTCAGCTGCGTCTTTCAAACGCTGAAGCGCCATTTTGTCTTTTGATAAATCAATGCCGTTTTCTTTTTTGAATTCAGACACAAGATGATCGATGATAACTTGGTCAAAATCGTCCCCGCCCAGACGGTTGTCGCCGGCAGTTGAACGAACTTCGAATACACCGTCGCCAAGCTCAAGGATGGAAACGTCGAATGTACCGCCGCCAAGGTCGTATACTAGGATCGTTTGATCTTCATCTGTTTTATCAAGTCCGTATGCAAGCGCTGCTGCAGTCGGCTCGTTGATGATACGTTCTACTTCAAGACCGGCAATTTTACCAGCGTCTTTTGTTGCTTGACGCTCAGCATCGTTAAAGTATGCAGGAACTGTGATAACTGCTTTTGATACTGTTTCGCCAAGATAGCTTTCAGCGTATGATTTAAGATGTTGAAGGATGATAGCAGACACTTCTTGTGGAGTGTAATCTTTTCCTTCAATTTCAACTTTATAATCAGTACCCATATGACGTTTGACTGACATAATTGTGTTAGGGTTTGTAATAGATTGGCGTTTAGCCACTTCCCCTACTTGACGTTCACCGTTTTTAAACGCAACAACTGATGGCGTTGTGCGGTTTCCTTCAGCGTTAGCAATCACTTTAGGCTCGCCGCCTTCAAGCACTGCCACACATGAGTTTGTTGTTCCTAAGTCGATTCCGATAACTTTACTCACTTGAATAACCTCCTGCTATGTAATTATTGATTCACTTTGACCATGGAAGGGCGAATGACGCGATCCTTCAGCTTATAGCCTTTTTGCATTTCCTCAACAACAATGTTGGAGCCGTAATTTTCGTCTTCAGCCTGCATAACGGCTTGGTGCAGATTAGGATCAAATTCCTGCCCTACAGCTTCGATGGCTTCGACGCCTTCTTTTTTCAAGGCTTCTACGAGCTGACGGTGGACCATTTCCATTCCCTGGAGCAAACTTTTCGTCTGTTCATTGTCGGCTTCAACCTGAAGCGCTCGTTCAAAGCTGTCAAGAGCCGGCAGCAAATCAGTCACGATATTTTGAGAACGGTATTTTTGGGACGCTTCCATCTCTAAACGGCTGCGTCGTTTATAGTTTTCAAAGTCTGCTTGAACACGCAAAAGTTTGTTTTCTTTTTCCTCAAGCAAACCTTGCAATTCGTTAATTTGGTTTTGAAGAAGTTCGCTTTCATTTGTTTCTTCCTGCTGTTCATCAGCGGCAGCTTGTTCTTCAATGATTTCTTGCTCTTCTGTTTCGTTTTGTTCAACGGTTTGTTTTTCTTCTGACATTGTGTTCACCTCCCTCAAAGTGTAAGGAGAAGGACAGGTGCTGCCCTTCGATAAAATTTGCCAAAATTCCCTTATTCATCATACAGACTTGTTAATGCTTTTGACAAGTCCGAAGTCACATGCTGAAGCAGGCTGACAACCCTGGAATAATTCATGCGGGTCGGGCCGATAATCGCAATTGAGCCGATCTGCTTCTGGTCTACGGAATAAGAAGCCGTAATCAGACTGCAATTTTCCATCTCTTCATAGTCGTTTTCTTTTCCGATTTTAATCGAAATTCCCGTGTGCGGGGATTGAACCAGCTTTAAAACATCCTGTTCTTTCTCAATTAATGAAAGCAGTGACCGAACTCGGGTGATATCATGGAACTCAGGCTGGTTCAGCATATTGATTTTCCCGCCAAAAAACAACTTTTCAACATGATTTGTGGAATGAAAGGTTGAACGAAGCGCGTCGAGTATATTGTCATAGTTCTTAATGTGCTGTCTTAGGTACATGACAACTTCTTTAAATATGCGCTCATTCAGTTCATCCATTGGAACGCCGCTTAAACGGTCGTTCAGTATATTTACCAGTTTTTCAATATCAGACAGATCCATTTTGGTCGGAAAGTTAATCGTTTTGTTTTCCACATGTCCCGTATTGGTAACGAGAATCGCTACCGCCATATCAGGCTGAATCGGAATGATTTGAATCTGTTTAAGGTAATTCTCACTCAGCTTCGGCCCGAGTACGATGGATGTGTAATTCGTCAGATCGGACAAAATTTGCGCTGATTTTTGAACTGTCTTCTCCAGCTCGAAAATTTTCTCTTTGAAGATCGAGTGGATTTGGTCCAGGTCGCTTTTCGTCAGTTTGACGGGTGACAGCAAATGGTCAACATAGTACCGATACCCTTTTTCTGACGGAACACGTCCTGAGGATGAATGGGTTTTTTCAATAAAGCCCAATTCCTCCAAGTCAGCCATCTCGTTTCTTATTGTTGCAGAGCTAAATGTGATTTCATCTTTTTTCGAAAGAGTTCTTGATCCCACCGGCTGTGCCGATTTAATAAAATCGTTGATTATAACCTGAAGGATCAGCAGCTGACGATTTGTTAACATCATCATCACCTCTGTTAGCACTCTCAATAAGCGAGTGCTAATTCTATAACAAAAGTATCAAACCACAAGAAAAATGTCAATTATAACTCACCCAAAAAAGCGCCAAAAACTTCATTGCCTAATAATTTCCCTTGATGAGTCAAATAAACGGCAGACTCCGAATTGTGAATCAGCCCTTTTTCAGCGAGGTCTTTTAACACGCTTGGGAAAAGTCCATCCAGGGAACGGCCGTATTTTTCTGCGAATCGTTTTTTGCTGACACCGGCTGTTTTTCTCAAACCTAAAAACATTTCTTCCTCAATCTGTTCTTCTGTTGTCACTTCATGTGTATCTCTGTACGGAAAACCCTTTTCAGCTATCAGGTCAATGTAATGCTTAACAGGTCCGACGTTCACTGTTCGTGTGCCGCCGATATATCCGTGAGCGCCGGCTCCGAAACCGAAATATTGTTCGTTGCTCCAATACGTTAGATTGTGCTTAGATTCCATGCCTGCCTTAGCGAAGTTGCTGATTTCATATTGATGAATGCCGTGAGCTTCCATCTGGCTCATCACCATTTCATACATTTCAGCTTCCTGCTCCTGCGGTGGAAGATGAAGCCGTCCTTTTTGCATCAAATTATAAAATACCGTTTTCGGTTCTACAATAAGGGAGTAAACGGAATAATGCTCGGCGTCCAATGATAAAGCAGTGTTTATGGAATGTTCCAGATGCTTGAGGGTTTGCCCCGGAAGCCCGAACATTAGATCAAGACTGATATTCTCAAAACCGATTTCCCGCGCTCTTTCAAAAGAGGTGAATACATCTTTTTGCTTGTGCACTCGGCCGATTTTTTCTAACAGATCGTCTTCGAACGTTTGCACACCAAAGCTGAGGCGATTTACGCCTGCTTCTTTTAATATTTTTAATTTCTCTGCGGACAAGTCGTCCGGATTCGCTTCAACCGCAAATTCCGATAAGTCGCTTGAGGGCTTCAGCACGCGGTTGATCATATCCATCAGCTTTTTGAGCTGTTCCTCAGACAGGGAGGTTGGCGTGCCTCCTCCGATAAAGATTGTTTTAAGATCAGGCTGCCCAGTTTTTGCTATTGTATTTATCATTTCCTGTTCGAGTGCGTTTAAATACTCGTCGACTGGCTGACTTTGAATAAAATATTTATTGAAATCGCAGTAGTGGCAAATATGCTCACAAAATGGGATATGGATATAAGCTGATTTCAACGGATTCACCTTCTTTACAGAAAGAAGCCGCAGTACAAGACTGCGGCGGCTTCTATTGTTTTTTCGGACTGTCGTCCATTTTCAGAACTGCCATAAATGCTTCTTGCGGCACTTCAACTGAGCCGACCTGCTTCATCCGGCGTTTTCCTTCTTTTTGTTTTTCAAGAAGTTTCCGTTTACGTGAGATGTCCCCTCCGTAACATTTAGCCAATACGTTTTTACGCATTGCTTTTATGGTAGAGCGGGCCACGATTTTCTGGCCGATTGCGGCTTGTACCGGAACTTCAAACTGCTGGCGCGGAATGAGTTCTTTCAGTTTTTCAACGATCACTTTTCCGCGTTCATATGCGTAATCACGATGCACGATAAAGGAAAGGGCATCGATTTTTTCACCATTCAGCATAATGTCCATTTTCACAAGCTTGGACGGTTTGTAGCCGATCAGTTCATAATCAAAGGACGCATAGCCTTTAGTGCTTGATTTCAGCTGGTCAAAAAACTCATATACGATTTCCGCTAATGGCATATCATAAATGATGCTGACACGGTTTGCGTCCAAATACTGCATATCAATGAAATTGCCGCGTTTTCCTTGGCAAAGCTCCATTACAGCGCCGACATAGTCATTCGGCACCATCATCGTCGCTTTTACGTATGGCTCCTCAACCCTTTCGATCTTTTGAGGATCCGGCATGTTGGACGGGTTGTCGACAACGACCTTTTCGCCGTCTGTCATATACACGTCATAGATAACGCTTGGCGCTGTCGTAATCAGGTCGATGTTGAACTCACGCTCAATTCGCTCCTGAATGATCTCCATGTGAAGCATGCCTAAAAATCCGCAGCGGAACCCGAATCCAAGCGCTTGCGAAGTTTCCGCTTCATATTGAAGGGAGGAATCATTCAGCTCAAGCTTTTCAAGAGCTTCCCTTAAATCATTATACTTCGCTGTATCAATCGGATACAAACCACAGTACACCATCGGGTTTAGCTTGCGGTATCCCGGCAGCGCTTCTTCTGCAGGATTGGCAGCGCTCGTTATTGTATCACCGACACGTGTGTCACCGACATTTTTGATTGAGGCAGTCAGGAAGCCTACATCACCGACCGTCAGTTCATTTGTCGGAGTTGCTTTCGGCGTGAACACGCCCACCTCTGTTACTTCGAATTCTTTGCCGGTTGCCATCATTTTGATTTTTTGTCCCGGCTTTACCGTTCCTTCAACGACTCTGATATAAGCCACGACACCGCGGTAGGCGTCATAAAGCGAGTCGAAGATCAGCGCTTTGAGCGGCGCCTCCGGATCTCCGGTCGGAGCTGGCACCTTTTCTACGATTTGTTCTAAAATCTCCTCAATCCCGATACCGGCTTTTGCTGAAGCAAGCACGGCTTCTGATGCATCAAGGCCGATAACGTCTTCTACCTCTTGGCGCACACGTTCGGGCTCGGCGCTCGGAAGGTCGATTTTATTGATGACCGGAAGGATTTCAAGATCGTTGTCAAGCGCTAAGTAGACATTGGCGAGCGTCTGCGCTTCAATCCCCTGGGCTGCATCCACGACAAGAATCGCTCCCTCGCAGGCAGCAAGGCTTCGGGATACTTCATACGTGAAGTCGACGTGTCCCGGCGTATCGATTAGATGAAAGATATATTCTTCTCCGTCTTTTGCTTTATATTTAAGCTGAACAGAGTTTAATTTAATGGTTATGCCCCGCTCACGTTCAAGATCCATAGAATCGAGCAATTGTTCTTTCATTTCTCGTTGAGTGATTGCCGACGTTTTTTCTAAAATACGATCCGCTAAGGTCGATTTTCCGTGGTCAATATGGGCAATGATAGAGAAATTCCGTATTCTCGATTGCCTCTCTAAACGCTTTTCTTTATCTGTCACAATCTATCACTCCTACTATTAAACGCAAAATACACTAGCTTAGATTATATCAATAGGATTGTAAAGATTCAATGTAAAACAAGAAAGAGAAAAGTTCCCTATCATATCTGGGCTGCTTTTCTCTTTCACGTACTTATTGATTCATATCCCGTATCCATTCATACATTGACTGGGCAGTATTGGTTACGGTGTCCGAAAGCGCTTTTCCGGCTTTTGAAAACATATTGAATGTCTCCACCTTTTCCAGCTCTTTTTGTTTTTCTTCTAAATCTTTTGCCGTGACTGTTTCTCCTAGGATTGAGGCTTCTTTTTCATTATCTTTTCCGTCGGTGAGCGTAAACGCCCCCTTCAGTGAAGGGTCATGATAGCCTTTCATACTCAGCATCCCGTTGTTTGCCTGCTGCATGCCGAACAGAACGCCTAAAAACATGATCGTGACAAGCAGTAAGCATTTTCCAAAGTATGCAATCAAATCAACCACCTATTTCTTATTGTTTTTTCGTCTCCCCGCTCGCTGCGTTGACCTTTTCAGCATCCCAGTACATTTCGCTGAATACGTCCGCGGCCGCGTTAGCCGCACGCTGCAGCTCTTCGAGATTATTATCTACTCCGCCAAACTCGAGCAAAAGCGCTCTATCGGTTAAATCCTGATTGTAAACACCATTATCGCCTGGCGAGCCTTTGGAAAAGACACCTGTGCTAAGCCCGGGGTATTTTTTCTCCATCAGTTTATGAAGCTCACTCGCAATTTTATAGTTTTCTTCGAAGTTTTTGCTTTTTTTCCCGACGACAAAGGCTACCCTGGCATAGCTTTTTCCTTTAATCGTTGCGGTTGTGTCTTTTTTGCGCCGTGAGTCTCTGTGGATGTCAATGATATATTGCAGATTTTTGTTTGAAGCAAGGGCGTCTTTCACGACCGGCCTTGATTCATCATAGGACCTGGCATAGTTTAAGCCTTTTTTATTCAATTTTGACTGTATATCGGTTTTATTCACTGTGGCTCCGATTCCCTGGGATTCAAGCGCTTGTCCGAACATATCTCCTACAAGCGTGACGTTGGCTTTAGAATGGCGCGCCATGTCAGGATCGGTCTCGCCTTTTAATAGAGGGAGATATGATTCCGTATTGTGTGTGTGATAGATAAACACGACCTTTTTATCACCTGTTGTTTGTTTGGGCGGATCTTTTTGCGCATTATCTGATTGCGTTTGCTGTTTTTCAATCTCTGCCAAATTCGCTTCCCTTTCTTCCTCCATCACCTTAGACGGCGGCGGCGATTCCGCAGGCATATTCGTATAATCCGTTCCTTGTCCAGCTAACAAAATCTCGGTATCAAATTGTGCAAATCCTGGCAGCTCCCGACCGAGAAAGCTCCGCGGATCTTCGAGGTTAATGCTCGTCGCCAGCTTTAAAGAAAGACGAGAAAGATGAAATGAGCTGTCTGTTTGAGAGAGGTCAGAAGCGAAATAATGGTTTTCCATCCGCAGCAAATGTGCAAATACGTCACCCGGCAATTCTTCAGCAATCCCATAAAAAGAGTCAGACGACGGCCTAAGTTCCGGCCGGAGAGACGTCAGCACACCGGATAGAACAAAAATCACGATAAGGCTTACGATAAATAGAAAGATGGCTTTTACCGCTTTCCCGCCATTTACCGCAACAACAATCTGTCTGTTTCTGCGTTTATTTCTCATTGAATCCCTCCAGCGCTTGTCTAGTAATTACTCTATGAACAAGCTAGAGGAAGTAGAACTGTTTAGTGATTGTAGGAGCCTTTGTTTTCTTGTGACACTTTTTCATGAAGCGCTGTGTTTAATCCGTTCGCTAAAACATTTGCCATATCGTCGATAAATGAATCGACTTCCTTCGGCGTAACCATTAAGTTGTGCCCTAAAGGCGAAAGCACCTCGTGAATGAGCTGCCGTTTTTCATCTTCTTGAAGGGTTCCTACAATACCTAGGAACGATTGGCGCTGCTTTTGATCGGGAAGATCTTCTTCAGTGAGCACTTTCTTCTTCCCAAACGTCATGCCTGCCGGAACAAGCGATCTTGATGGCCTGTTATCCTTCATTTCTCTGCCAAAATGTTTTAATATGTAGTCCACCGTGTCACTGGCAATTGTCACGGCATCTACTACTGTCGGAACACCAATAGCAATCACTGGAACACCAAGCGTGTCTTTGCTTAAATCTTTTCGTTTATTCCCTACCCCAGATCCCGGGTGAATGCCTGTATCCGATATTTGAATGGTTGTGTTGACCCTTTCCACCGCCCGCGCCGCCAACGCATCAATGGCGATGACAAAATCAGGCTTCGATTGCTCAATCACACCTTTAATAATGTCACTTGTTTCGATTCCTGTTATCCCCATTACACCCGGTGCAAATGCACTGACAGGCCTGTACCCCTCCTGTACGTTTTCCGGCTGAAGCTTAAACAAGTGCCTTGTTACCAACAGATTTTCTACTGCCATCGGTCCAAGCGCGTCAGGTGTCACGTTCCAGTTGCCGAGCCCAACGATCAAACAGCTCGCATCTTTTGAGATATTAAGGTTTTCAAGAAAAGCTGAGAATTCCTCCGCAAAGACAGCAGAGACCTTCTCCTGCATTTCCGAATCATTCTCCCTGATTCCCTGTGCTTCAAGCGTTAAATAGCGCCCTTCTTTTTTTCCCGAAAGCTCTGCGCCTTCCTTTGTAACATCAACTGTGCGGATTTTAATGCCGCCGTGATCACGCTCTTTTTCAATAAAGCCTTTAATTTCTTTTGTCGGCACAGCCTGCTGATTGGCCATTGCTTCCTTCGTTTCCACTGCCAAATCGGTACGTATCAAATACTGATTCACATCCAGCTCACTCTTTTTCATACAGGGGCCTCCTTCACATTAAGTACCTATATTGTTGCCATTTGCTGAATGAATCATGCTAAAAAGAGAACCTTCAATGAAAAATACTTTACATTTATATTGCAATCTAAAGGTGTGTTTGATAGAATACAATTTGTTCTATTGTGAAGAAGATTTAACCTTAAGACACTGTGCTACAGGTTGTATCTTAGGAGGTGAAACACATGCCAAACATTAAATCAGCGATTAAACGTACAAAAACAAACAACGAACGCCGCGTTCATAACGCGACAATCAAATCTGCTATGCGTACTGCAATCAAACAAGTTGAAGCTTCTGTTGCCAACAACGAAGCTGACAAAGCGAAAACTGCTCTTACTGAAGCAGCTAAACGTATTGATAAAGCAGTGAAAACAGGTCTTGTACACAAAAATACCGCAGCTCGATACAAATCAAGACTAGCGAAAAAAGTGAACGGACTTTCTGCATAATATAAAAACGATCCTCAATAATGGGGATCGTTTTTTTCATTTCTTTTTAACAGCTGTAAAAGGAACAGTTCGAGCAGGAGCTGCTTGTCCTTTTTCCCGGTTTTCATCTCATAGTCCATGACGGCAAGCTGTTCAATAATTGAACGGAGCTCCTCCTCTGAAAAAAGCCTTGCTTGATCCATCGCCAGCTTTACCCGAAATGGGTGAACTTTTAGATTAGAAGCGATTTGTTTTTGTCCGTATCCCTGTTCCGCGAAGTACTTTGTCTGCAGAATCAGCCGGAACTGGTTCGAAATAAGCGCCATAATTTTGATCGGTTCTTCATTTTGTTTAAGCAAATCATAAAAAATTTGCAGACTCTCTGTTCGTTTTCTGTTGACGATTTTATTGATCAGCTCAAAAATATTTTGTTCAAGGCTTCTAGCAACAAGCATTTTCACATCATCCAGCGTAATTTCTTCACGATCTCCAATAAACGTGCAGAGCTTTTGAATCTCCTGAAAAATCGATGACAGATGCCCGTTCACAAGCAGAACCAAATGCTCCGCCGCTTCCGTGCCGATTGTTTTCTGCTCTGTTTTTGCAAGATTGACAGTAAAGTCCGTCGTTTCCTTTGCGTTTAATTCCTTCGCCTCCATCATAAACGCGTGCTTCTTTAACGCTTTCGTCAGCTTTTTCCGCTCATCAAGCTTTTCATACGGAGCAAGCAGGACAAAGACTGTGTAAGGCGCAGGTGATTGTATATATAATTCAAGCGCACTGACGTTATGCTCAATTTTTTCTTTTTTCTTTTCACCTGTTAAAAAATATGGATTTTTCACAATGACAAGACGCCGCTCCCCCATAAACGGAAACGTTTCAGCATCTGCAATTGCTTGATCCAGCGGGTCCTCTTCCAGATCAAAAACGGACAGATTGAAATCCTTTGTCTCCTGATCAACGACCGTCTGTCTGATCCTGCTGACGGTTTCTTGCAGCAGATATGTCTCTTTTCCGTATAAACAATAAACTGGATGGACCTCTCCTTTTTTCAGGCTTTTCCACACATCAAATACCATTGTTGTACGACTTCCTCTCTTTCATCATCCCCTTCTATCCTAAATTGAGTTTGGAAAATAGTAAAGAGGAAGCCTGACTGCTGCTTCCCCATTTATATTAAACGCCTGTTCGCAAGCCCCCGGGACAGCTTGTAAAAAGGCGATAATCACCAGAACAGAAAACGTTACCTTAGCTTCTAGATTTTTCAAAACAATTCCATTATACTTAAGTCAGTCAGGAGGGATAAAGTTGAATGATTTTGAAAAAAACGTTCAAAGCAAACGAAATGATGCTGTAGATTCAGCTGTTGGTTTTGTTGTGTCCTTCGGATTTTTCGCCTTCTTGTTTGTCATGGCAACGGTTATTCACCTAGTTGGTTCATAACAGCGACTGCCCGGGCTGCTGATTTCTCGGCAGTCTTTTTTAGTTCGTCTCTGTTATATCTGATGTATCATATGGAGGATAGACAGAAAAGGTTCCAACTCTGTTTTTGTATCTATATTGGATCGTTCCGTTTTGATCTGTTCGCAGCACGCGGATAGAATGTCTCTGTAATAGTTGCAGAACTTCTTGATGAGGATGATGGTACCGATTGTTTTTCCCGGCTGAGATAATGGCCGTTTTCGGCTGAAGCTGTTGGATGAATTCTTCACCGGTAGAGCCTTTGCTCCCATGGTGCCCCACCTTTAAGACATCTGCTTTAATATTTGGAAACACGTCCATCACCTCCTGTTCCCCTTCTTTCTCCAGATCACCCGTCAAGATCCAGCTCATATCGCCCATTTCCATCCAAAGAACGAGAGATGAATTATTTTTGCTTGCCGGATCAGGTGCTCCAGGTGACAGTACATGGAACTGCAAATCCTTTATTTGCAACACATCGCCTCGCTTCACCTCTTCAATTGCCACTCCCTCTTCTCTGGCTGCCTGCAGCACTTTCTCATCTTTAGGTTCAGAAACGAACCCTTTCGGAATCACGAGGCGCTTTACTTTATGATGCTTCAGCAGAATCTCCGCCTCTCCGATATGATCTTGGTCAGCGTGCGTCAGAATTAAAGCATCAAGCTGTTTGATTCCCTTAGCAGTTAAAAACGGAATCAGCACCTTTTCCCCCAGTGAAAACGGATGCTGTTTTTCGCGCCAAGGCTCTGACGAGTAAGACAAAGTGCCGCCGGTATCAATTAAGACACGACCCCGCTGATGCGGAGCACCTACAAACATGCTGTCACCCTGTCCAATATCTATTATATCCACTTCTCCTTCGGAACTAAGACACGGATATATAAAGAGCAGAAACAGCACCGTGCAGCAAATGCCTCCGGTTACCATCAACTGCGACAAGGAGCGTTTTTCAATCGCCATAAGCAATAGGATGATCGTGACCGTGAATAAAAAAAGCAAAACAGGTGCAGGATGTGCGATCATAATCGTGAACACTTCAACATCTGCAATGTTTGTGATTAGCCTATTGGTCCAGCTTATCAATAAATCAAACCAGCTGAAAAACAATCTCCCAAACGAAGCGGAAAGACTTAATAGAAGAACACCTGCTACAGCTCCCGGCAAAATACAGAAGGTATAAAATGGTACCATCAACATATTCATCGGTACGCTGATGATAGAAAACTGATGAAAATGATATAGGAGAATCGGAAGCGAGCCCAGCTGAGCGATGAGTGATACAATTGTCAGCTGCCCCAAGGAGGTTTTAACCTGATGAAAAATAGAAGAGGATAGAATTAAAGAAAAACTGACGGCGAACGATAGCTGAAAACCGGCTTCAAAGAGATGATAAGGATTGAAGAGCAGAAGGACGATGTATGAAAGACAAATTGCAGTTGCAGAGTGGACACGCCATTTGACAAGGCTTCCAGCTAAGTAAACACCCGCCATGAGAGCGGCGCGTAGCACTGAAGGAGCAGCGCCGGTCAACATTACATAGAGCGGCAGAAATAACAGCAACAGAATTGACGCCTTTTCTCTAGTTATACCAAGGCGAATCATGATATAAAACAAACCTGCTGTCAAAATCCCCACGTGGAGCCCTGATATTGCCAAGAGATGGACAACACCAAGCTTTTGATACGCGGTAAGCACTTCATCCTCCACATAAAATCTGTCACCAACTGTAAGTGCCTGTACAATCCCTGCCGAATCAGGAGGCAGAAGGCTGTTTGTGAATGATATGATATGTTTTCTCAAGCTGAGCACCTTGTACTTAAAATTTTCAGGTTCGCTGCAGTTTTGGATAGACGTGACAGAGTAGTTCCAATGAATATGCTGCCGATAAAGATACTCGTTATAATCAAATGCACCCGGCACAGTTGCGTGATTCGGTTCTTCCAATGTACCAGTCAACTCACATGACATTCCTGGTTCTATGTATAACAGCTGTTCTTTTTCATCAGCAGACTGAATGCGATACGCAGCAGCCCATTTTTCCTTATCAGGTGTCTCAACCATCATAGACATACGGTCGCCGTCAATTTTGGGAATAGTGTCAATCACTGCCTTGAATTGATAGGTTCCCTGCCGATAGGAAGAGACATTCTGAGAATCTGTGACTGCATACAGTACAAAAAACAATATAAAAGAGAAGAAACAAACAATAATAAGAAAAGCGTGCCTCGTTTTGATTAAAATGATGAGGAGAAAGAGGATGAAAAGAAAAATAGCGGGGAAATAAGCGGCGGCAGTAATTCCAGCCGTTGCCGAAGCTGCCGCCATAGGCAATAACAAACGCGAATTACGCATTCATCACACGTAGCTCGTGAAAAGTGTATTCGCCTGTTCATGTATCTTTTTCAATTCTTCCTCCGCTAAACCGGCATCGGCCAATTTCCCTATAAGACCCGCTACAAATGAAAGCTTTTCTCTGTTTTTCAGATCAACGATCATTTCATCGAGTTCAACCTGTTCAACAGTTACACCCGCCTGTTCAAATAATTCCTGCGCATACGGATGTGTTTTGTAATCCTCAGCATAATAAACCGTTTTGATACCAGCTTGAATAATAGATTTGCAGCATTGAATGCAAGGATAATGCGTCACATAAATCTCCGCTCCATCAGTCGGCACCCCAAACTTAGAGCATTGAAGAATCGCATTCATTTCAGCGTGAATGGTTCTTGCGCAATGATCATCTATCATTAAGCATCCTTCATCTGCACAATGTACGCCGCCCGCGATTGACCCGTTGTAGCCTCCTGCTATCATGCGTTTGTCTCTGACTATAGTAGCGCCGACAGATAATCTCGGACATGTGCTGCGCAGCGCCAATAAATGGCTTTGAGCCATAAAGTATTGATTCCATGAAATTCGTTCCACGTTGTTCCCTCCAAATGTTGTGTTGCCTGACCTTTAGTTTACCTACCATAATGCATGACCGTCAAATCACTTTACTGTAATGGAAGACTTTATTTTCTCAAATGACTTTTCACCTATTCCTGAAACCTTAGTGATATCTTCAATTGTTTGGAAACGCCCTTTTTCTTCCCGGTATGCAATAATAGCTTCAGCTTTGGATGGCCCCACCCCTGAGATGCCTTGTAACTCCTCTAAGGTTGCTGTATTGATATTCACCAGCGCTCCCTTCCCTCCATCGCTTTGGACAGATCCTCCGCCACCTTGCTGCACTGCTGTTTCCTCTCCTTTTTTTGGGATGTACACCACTGTCCCGTCCTGCAGAATCTCCGCCAAATTTACTTGCGCTTCGTCTGCTTGTTCACTGGTCCCGCCCGCTTTCTCAATTGCCTGAGATACTCTGTCCCCTGTTCGCATTTCATAAACGCCAGGATGCTGAACAGCACCTTTGATGTCTATCACAATTGTTTCGCTTGACTCGTCGTTGTTTGCTTCCTGCTTTATCACTGTATTTTCTGTCTCTGTTGGTACAGCTTGCTTCACCGGCTCTTTATTTTTCCCTGTGGCCAGAAAGATCATAATCGCTGTGAAAACAGCCGCAAAAGCCGCTAAAATAATTGCTTTCTTATGCTGATTCAACCAATTCATCGTGCATGTTCCCCGCTTTCGTCATATTTTATTTTCATAACACATATGGTTTAGAGGATAATAGCTCAAAGGAGGGGAAACCATTGAAGATAGGCTTTATCGGCACAGGAAATATGGGTACGATCCTTATCGAATCATTTATTGAATCAAAAGCGGCCGATCCCTCAAACATAACAATCACAAACCGCACAATTGAAAAAGCGTTGCACATAAAAAACCGCTACAACAGCATAAACGTTACCGAAAGTCTCGAAAAGCTCGTTTCTGAGAACGAGATGATTTTTATTTGTGTTAAGCCGCTTGATATATATCCTTTACTGGCAAGAGCGTTACCTTATTTAAGAAAAGATCATATTCTCATTTCAATTACAAGCCCCGTTCAAACCGAACAGCTCGAACAATATGTGCCGTGTCAAGTGGCGCGAGTGATCCCAAGTATTACGAACAGAGCGCTGGCAGGTGTTTCTCTCGTCACTTTCGGCACAAGCTGCGGCGAATCTGCAAAAACGAAAATCAATGAGCTGATGCAGCATATCTCTCATCCGCTGCAAATTGAAAGTGACATCACAAGGGTTGCATCAGACATCGTAAGCTGCGGCCCCGCTTTTATGAGCTATCTGATTCAACGGTTTATAGATGCAGCTGTTTCGGAAACATCAGTGTCTAAACAGGACGCGATTTTGATGTGTAAGGAAATGCTTGTCGGAATGGGAAAACTGTTAGAAACCGAATTATATACCTTGCCTGCATTACAGGAAAAGGTTTGCGTTAAAGGCGGTGTAACAGGAGAAGGCATTAAAGCGCTGGAAAGCGGTGTGCAGGATATGTTTCACCGGGTATTTCAAAATACTCATATGAAGTACGAGGAGGATATTTCCGCAGTGAAAAAGCAGTTTCATGTGTAGACGAGTATGTCATACTTTCGTCTGTACTGCAAAAGCATAAAAAAGCATTTTAAAAAACCATCGTTTTAGGAAACGATGGTTTTTGATTTCTGCGCCTTGAAAAAGAGGCGTTCTGATTGTGCTGATGGCTCGGTATCCGTAAAATCAGCTGTCACGCGATGGAGCTGAAAGCCGCAGTTCTTAAGCATTTCTTCGTATTCTTCCACTGGGAACGTTCTTTGCTCGTGTGTCTCATCAAAACGATCATACGCTTCTCCATTCCACACAAAAAACGACATATCATGAATGACAGAAAGCTCGCCACTTCCGGCAAAGCTCTGCCAAATATAGCTGATATCTTCGTCCTGGTCAGCAAATGTGCTATCCGGAAAGACTTCCGCAATTTTATAAGATGAATGAACATCAAACAGCAGAATGCCTTCAGGCTTTAACACCCGAAATACACTTTTAAAGGTTTCGATCACATCATTTTTTGTTTTTAAATAATTTAATGAGTCACAGCATATCACAACAGCGTCAAACTGACCGTCAAAGCCGGTAATCTCTCTCATATCCTGCTGAAGAAATAAAATAGGCTGGCTACTCGATACCTTTTGCTGGGCGAAAGAAAGCATCTCTTCGCTGAGATCGATGCCTGTAACCTCGAAGCCTTTTTCGGCAAGCCGGATGGAGATTTCCCCCGTGCCGCATGCCAGATCGAGAATACGGCCTTTTTCCGGGAGGGATGCTTCAATCCATTTTGTCCATTGATCGTAAGGCGCGTGTGACATTAACTCGTCATACACGCTTGCAAAGCCTTGATAAATCATTGATTCATTCCAAGGTCAAGATCTGCGAGCGGAGCGTCTCCCCATAGCTTTTCAAGGTTGTAGTAGCTTCTTTCGTCCTTGTGGAAGACATGGACAATCACATCGCCAAGGTCAACGAGAACCCATCTTGCTTCATCAAAGCCTTCCATCTTTTTGACTTGAATGCCGTTTTCATCAGCCTGATCCTTGATTTCACGGGCAATCGCCTGTACCTGTTTATCTGAATTTCCGTGGCAGATCAGAAAATAATCAGCAACCAGAGAAATACCTTCCATATCCAGTGCTAAAATATCCTCTGCCCGTTTATCGTCGCAAGCCGCAGCTGCGATCTTTAAAATGGACTTTTGGTTCATTCACAAATTCCTCCTGTTCAGCTGCCAGACACAAGCCAGTTATACGTTAAAAATGTGTCTGGAAAAACCGGTTGATTTTTTTTCATAAGAAAAACCATTGTATTTTTAATGGACTGAATCAGTGCTTGATTCAAATCTGTCTCAGCAAGCTTACGCACCTCATCGACACCGGGAAATGCCCGGTTTGGCTCAATGTAATCGGCAACGTAAATGACTTTTTCTAAAAGTGTCATGCCGGGGCGCCCTGAGGTATGATACCTAATGGCGTCAAGAATGTCTTCATCTTGAACCCCTGCCTCTCTTTGGACCAAATAAGCGCCGACCGGAGCGTGCCAGAGCTCCGGATTATGATCCAATAAATGCGCAGGCATTTTTTCTCGCGCAATAATTTGTTTCATTTCTTCTTTCGGGCGGAATTTGGCGTAATCATGAAAGATCGCCGCTGTTTCCGCTTTTTTAGAATCTGCTCCAAAACGCTCCGCAAGTTCGATCGCCGTGTTCATCACGCCAATCGTATGGATATATCGGTGTTCGGTCAATTGCTGCTTAACGCATGCAAGTGCCTCCTCACGATTCATATAAACCATTCTCCTCTACATACTTCTTCACTTTATCAGGGATTAAGTAGTCAGTGGGCTTCTTGCTTTTAAACCGTTCCCTTATCATAGTTGATGATACCTCAAATTCCGGAACGTCTGCAAAGAGAAGCGGATAAGGGGTTTCAACATGAAAACCGGGGCGCTTTACTCCAATAAATTGAATGAGGTTCAGCAGCTCGTCCAGCTTATACCATTTCGGCAAATATTCAATCATATCAGCGCCGATAATAAAGAACAGCTGATCATTTGGATAACGCTGCTTCAGTAAAGAAACGGTATCAAAGGTATATGATGGCCCTTCTCTTTCCATTTCAACAAGCTCCAGCTTAAAGGACGGATTAGATTGAATTGCAAGCTTTAACATTTCCACGCGATGAAAGCTGTCGGTATAGTCTTCGTCCTGTTTATGGGGCGGAATTTGATTAGGCATAAACCAAATTTCATCAAGCCCCGCCTGGTACAGCACCTCATTCGCCATTAAGAGGTGACCATTATGCGGAGGGTCAAACGTGCCTCCGAAAATTCCGATTTTCTTCATTTCAACCACCTTTAAGGAAGCTCGATTTGTTTATTTTCCTTTGATTCCTTATATAACACAATCGTATTGCCGATTGTCTGCACCAATTGAGAGCGGCTTCCTTTTACAAGAGCTTCCGCTACATCGTTTTTATCCTCTTCGCAATTCTGAAGCACGCTGACTTTAATCAGCTCTCTCGCTTCAAGCGCCTCAGCAATTTGTTTAATCATGTTGTCGTTTACTCCGCCTTTACCTACTTGAAAAATCGGCGTTAAATGATGCGCTTTTGAACGCAAAAAACGTTTTTGTTTACCTGTTAACATTCTGTTCCTCCTAATTTTCCTATTACAATAGATCTCATTTTTTCAATATCAGGCTCTTGTCCAGTCCACAATTGGAAAGACAATGCTGCCTGTTCAACAAACATGCCCACACCATCGAGTGTTTTCAAGCCTTTTTGGCTTGCTTCTTTTAAAAGGGCCGTCTGTATTGGATTATACACGATATCACATACGACGGCACTGCTCGCGGCACGCTGTAATGAAAGCGGCACATCGTCCACGTTCGGATACATGCCCACAGACGTTGTATGGATGATAACATCATACTGCCCAAGACGTTCTTCTGCTTCTTTTATGCTTAATACTTCTTTATTGTGAAACGAGGGAGTAGCTTCTGTAAGCCGCTTTGCTTTTTCTAACGTCCGGTTGCAAATGTCAAATTTTTTCGGGGTATTTCGGACAATTGTTGTAAAAATGGCTCTCGCCGCTCCGCCAGCGCCGATCATTAAGAATGACAGTTCAGAGATGGGCTTGTCTAATACCTTCATTAATGACTTCACGAAGCCTTCCCCATCGGTATTGTATCCGACAAGCTTATCTCCCTCTCTTCTGACCGTGTTTACGGCACCGATCACTTTTGCACTCTCATCAATATGATCCAGATAATCCATAATGGAAACCTTGTGCGGAACAGTCACATTGATTCCTTGTACGCCTAGAGCTCTTATTCCTTTTACCGCATCCTCCAGATCATTCTCTTCTACCTTGAAGGCATGATAATGTCCGTCAAGCCCGAGGTCTTTCAATGATGCGTTATGAATATCAGGAGACATAGAATGGCCAATCGGATTTCCGATAACCCCGTACAGCTTTTTCATACTCCTCTCCCCTTTTCTTAAATTAATGAACGCCGAACAAATACATGAACGCCTTTTGGCGCGTATGCAGTTACCTTTTTATCGGCGTCATGGACAGTAACCCAGCCTAACCCAGAGAAAACGATATCTGTCTTTTTGTCTTTTATCGTAAACGTATGGGCGACCAATTCCGGAAACTCATCCATTTCATCTTTACCCGGAGGTGTGAGCAATTCCCCTGCATGCTTTTCATAAAGCGCGTCTGCATTTTCAAGTTTTGTTCTATGAATCATCAGCTCATTCGGCATATAGCAAATAAAAGGAGATCTTTCCCCAGACACATAATCAAACCTTGCAAGTCCGCCAAAATACAGTGTTTGCTGATCATTAAGCTGGAATGTGCGAGGCTTCAGCTCCTTTTTAGGAGATAATATTTTCAGATCCTTTTTATTGACATAATGCGCCATTTGATGGTTGTTGATAATTCCCGGTGTATCATAAAGCGATGAACCGTCATCCAGCGGGATTTCAATCGCATCAAGGGTTGTGCCAGGAAATTGGGATGTTGTAATAATATCTTCTTCACCTGACACTTCTTTAATAATCCGGTTAATAAAGGTTGACTTTCCTACATTTGTACATCCGACAACATAGACGTCTTTTCCGTTGCGGTAATGCTCAATCGCGTCAATTACTTCTCTGATTCCCTGGCCGCGTCCCGCACTGACCAAAAATACGTCAACCGGTTTTAAGCCAAGCTCTTTCGCTTCACGCTTCATCCATTGGATCAGACGCTCTCTTTTCAGTGACTTAGGCAAAATATCCGCTTTATTGCCAACTAATAAGATAGGGTTTCCCCCCACCAAGCGCTGCAGCCCATTAATCCAGCTGCCGTTAAAATCAAAAATATCAACAATTTTTACGACAAGAGAGTCCGTTTCTCCAATACCGTGAAGAATGTTCAAAAAATCA
Source organism: Bacillus sp. FSL R5-0603 (assembly GCF_038050295.1). NCBI lineage: Bacteria > Bacillati > Bacillota > Bacilli > Caryophanales > Bacillaceae > Bacillus > Bacillus sp. FSL R5-0603. The sequence goes on from NZ_JBBOYP010000001.1 coordinate 2,449,771, forward strand.
TCATCAGTTAAGGAGACATCTTGTATTTCATTATAGTTTTTCAGTCTGAAGCAACGCTGGCAAATCACATTTTCTTTCGTAAGCGATGCAGGCGGCGCGTACCCCAAACCTGTTTTGTCCTCGGTTTGGATCGTAACTCCGCACCCGATACAAACAACCTTTTCCATTTCTTACTCCTCCCACTGAATGTGCCCTTTTCGTTTGAGAGCACTCAGTATTCTGCGTTCGACCTGGCGGTTAAAGCGCGTAATGAATCCGTCAGAGGAAGCGACTGGCACGACCAAAATCGTATGGTAGCCGTTTCGGTTTCCCCCGAGTACATCGGTCAGCAGCTGGTCTCCGATGACAACGCAGTCCTCTTTTTTCAGCTCCATATTGCGCACCGCTCTATTAAAGGCTTTACCCATCGGTTTTCTTGCTTTATAGATGAATGGGATTCCAAGCGGTTCTGAGAAAAGTTTCACTCTTCTTTCGTTATTATTAGAGACAATTGTCACTTTAATGCCGTGTTCCTTCATTTCTTCAAACCACTCGATCAATCGCGGCGTCGCGTTCGGCCTGTCCCATTCAACAAGCGTATTATCCAGGTCAGTAATAATTCCTTTTACATTTCGTTCCTTTAATTTCTCAGGTGTAATATGAAAAATATTTTTTACAAACTCGTCAGGTAAAAAAAACTTTTTTAACAAAACCCGCACCCTTCCCTTTTCTTTCTTTCAAAATGATTGTCGAAAAAAATCGAACTTGCGCCTAAAGAAAAACTGAGCAAAAAAATTTCGACAAAAATTGGGTTTCTTCACCAGGTGTGGATAAATTTACACACACTATCCACTCTTACCACATCACTCTTTAGACAAATTATAAACACGATACTCACAAGTTATCCACTTTTTGGTGTGGATAACAGAACGATTGTTCTTATATGCATTTCATGGTAGATTAAAGATAACTTCAACCTCAGATGAACGCAACTTATCATTGTATGCGTTAAAATCATGAATGATTCCAACTTTTAAGGAGGTGCCTCTCCCATTAATTGGGTTCCTAGCATGAGAAAACTGTCTGATGAATTACTAATAGAATCTTATTTCAAAGCCACCGAAATGAATTTAAACCGTGACTTTATCGAGTTAATTGAAAACGAAATAAAAAGAAGATCGCTCGGACATATTATTTCCGTATCTTCTTAATAGGAACTTGTCTATTTTTTCCGGGCGTATTTCCTTTTTTTACTCAGATGACTGATATTATATCACTTTGGCTGCGCGCTTTACTACTATTTTCAGCAAAAAACACCCCTAAAAAGAGGTGTTTTAAAGGGCCGGTTATTATGCTAACCAGTATATGCCGCCCACAACCAGGAGAACAACAACTAAAACAACAATAAAAGCGTATCCATATGCTCTGCCTGCGCCATACATGTGAAGCGCCTCCTTAATAAGGTTTTATAACAGCCTATGTAGGAGAAATAAATCGGACTAGGCGGTTGTCCGGCTCAACGCTGCAGAATCTGCCCATCTTGTATTCCTTCATATACGATCCTTGCCCCTTTAGGTGTCATATGATTTCCAGAAGGATCTATTAAACCAGATTGGATAAGCGCTTCATCAGTTGCTTTTCCGCCGTCTGCTTCTATAAAATGCTTCCAGTTATCTACAAGAGGGACATCCAGGCGCTTCGACACATCTCTTGTAATATCGTTATATGAGTTGTGCCATTTCCTTGCTCCGCCTTTTGGTTCAAAAGCAGCTGCTTGATATCTGGAATAGTAAAACAGATGATGCTTCCCATTACCTTCTATAATTGGGATACACGTCATTAAGATAGGCTTGATCCCGTGTTTTCTGCTTTCTTCAATAAAATAAACCAGATTTTCTCTAAAACGCTGCTTCGACACTCTCGGTTTCCCCTCAGTCAGTATGGCAGCGTCATTGGTGCCGAACATAATAAACAAATACTTCGGTTTTTGATCCAGCACATCTGTCTGAAATCGGAGACGGGCATCCTCTGTCGTCTGTCCGCCGATTCCCGCATTGAGTATATCAAGGTTACCGCGCTCAGCTGTTTTTAATATATTGACCCACTGCTGTGCTTTTGGATAATCGCGATAATCCCAATTAGAGCCACGCGTATTGCTGTCACCAAATGCTACAACGTCTTCGTATCCCCTTCCCTCGCATCCTGCTGTAACGAACAGCAGAAGGAAAAGGATGATAAAATGTTTCATCTTTACACCCCCAAAAGCCTCACCTTAATGTTATACCTCTGTTTCTCTTCGTTCAATGAAGAGTTTTTCACTATCACTGTTTTTTCCTATAGTTAACGTGTCCCCCTCAGTGAATATCATTCTGCTTTCATTGCGGCGCAGCTGATGATTTTTTAAAATTCCCTTCTTTCCAATCTGAAAAACACACAAACCAAAGAAAAGAAAATAACCTGAATCCGCACCGGGAACAGGTTATCCGTTAAATCCTGCATTTACTTTAACTTCGATTTAAGCTTGGCCTTTGTTTTTGGCCCATAAATCCCGTCTGCAGTTAATCCGTTCATGAGCTGAAAACGCTTGACGGCATTCGCTGTTTTCGGTCCGTAAACTCCATCTATGCCATTGTTTTTGGCTCCCTTATCAGGGTAAAAGTGAAGTGCAGCTAAAGCCTTTTGCAGCTGGAGAATGTTTGTGCCCTTTCGATAAGGCGAAGTGAGCTTTATAACCCCAGACGGCAGAGGATATGATGGTGAAGATTCTTTTGGAGGTGTATCCGAGGAAGAAATTCCGTTTATAAAAGAGTTTCAGTGGTTCAAGAGTTTCCGCGGACATTCTTTCCCAGACCATTTTTTGTGGGGAACAACACGATTTAACGGAATATTGTTTTCCTTCATCAGCTTTCTGATCAGCCACTGGGCATTTGATGTTGCTTTTTCAAAATCGCCGTCAGCATTTTCGCAGATTTCAATCCCGATCGATTTGCGGTTTCCTGTCCCGTTTGTACCGTCTCCCGCATGCCAGCCGTTTTCATCTATCGGGAGATGCTGATAAATGACTGAATCGTCAACTGTAAAATGCCAGCTTTCGGATGTGTTCGGGTTTTTCACAAAATTGGCGTGCATTTTCGCATCAGCGCCTTTTGCTGTATTCGCTGTATTATGCACCGTAATATAAGCAGGCGTCATCGAATAGCCAGGACGATTATCATTTGATAGCGGTATAAAATCCTTTTTTATGGTAACCATTTCTATCCCTCCCTATTATTAAGAATGCAGAAAACAGAGAGATGGACAGCCTTTTTTATGAGGTAAAAAAGAATTGTGTTCTTAACCTGGTTTTCAGTTGAACCGCTGAAATGGCACCAGTTATACTAATTTAGATGACGGAGGTTTTGGCTCCTGACATCACCTAAGTTGGGAGTGACCATAGACATGTTAAAAAAAGTAATAGGTATACTTGTGATTATCGCTATTATTGCAGTCGGTTTTTTTCAGAAAGAAGCTTGGCTTGATGCAATCAAAGCAAGAGGGATGTTTTCCGTTTTATTTAGTGTGCTGCTGATTGCTGCCGATGTTTTTTTCCCAATAGTGCCGTTTGCTTTGGTTGCTGCTTTAAATGGCGCAGTGTTCGGGACTGCAAATGGAATTTGGATTACACTGACCGGCTCAATGCTTGGTACTATATTGCTGTTTTTTCTCGCCAGGTACAGTTTTAGAGATTGGGCCAGAAAAAAAGTTCAGGCCTACCCTGCCATACAAAGCTACGAGGCTTCCTTCAACAAGAACGCTTTTACCGCTGTTTTATTAGGAAGGCTGATACCAGTCATACCTTCCCTTATAATGAATGTGATCTGCGGTCTGAGCCAGGTTCGCTGGCATGTTTTTTTCTTTGCTTCTTTAATAGGGAAAATCCCCAATATTGTTGTTGTCACTATTGCAGGCGCCAATTTCACCAGCAATAAATTATTGTCTATCAGCATTTACGGTGCATATATTCTGATCATCATGCTGGTCATTTATAAAAAGTTCCCTCATCTTCTGAAGGTGCCAAAAAAATAAGGAGGCTTGTTGGCCCCCTTACTTTTTTTCTGTCGCATGGCCTCCAAATTCATTTCGAAGCGCAGCGACCACCTTTCCTGTAAACGTATCGTCTGTTAAAGAACGGTATCTCATCATCAGTGACATGGCGATGACCGGAGTTGCCATCTGCAGATCAAGCGCGGTTTCCACAGTCCATTTTCCTTCACCTGAGGAATACATAATGCCCTTGATCTGATCCAGTTTCGCATCCTTAGCGAAAGCTCGCTCAGTCAGTCCCATAAGCCAAGAACGAATGACAGAACCATGATTCCACACTCTGGCAACCTTCTCATAGTCAAAATCAAATTGGCTGTTTTCAAGCACTTCGAATCCTTCACCAATCGCGGCCATCATTCCATACTCAATTCCATTATGGATCATTTTTAAAAAATGTCCGCTTCCCGCTTCACCAGCGTATAGATAACCATTTTCGATGGCGGTATCACGAAAAATCGGTTCCACAATCTCCCATGCTTCATGATCGCCCCCCACCATAAAACAGGCTCCATGCCGTGCGCCTTCCATTCCGCCCGACGTTCCGGCATCGAGATAATGGATACCCGCTTCTTTCATTTGATTGTAGCGGCGAATTGATTCTTTATAATGAGAGTTTCCAGCTTCGATAATCATATCGCCTTTACTTAATAAAGGTGATACATCACGCAAAACAGCATCGACAATGCCATGCGGTACCATAACCCATAGGATACGCGGCGGGTCTAATAAAGAAATTAACTCTTTAAGATTCGTTGTCCCCTCAGCCCCGTATGCTTTCAGTTCATCAACAGCCGCTTGATTTACATCATATCCAACCGCTTGATGATTGCGGTCAATGAATTGCTTTCCTATGTTTATGCCCATTTTCCCTAAGCCGATTAATCCGATTTTCATATCTGTTCCTCCTGATTGTCTAAAAAGCCTTTACTCTTTATGTTCCCTTTGGATTGTATTGTGATACGCAGAAAACAAATGGGGCTTACATCGTCTGCGCATGTAAATTTTATTTTTCATGACTGACTGTGCCTGCCAGTTCTATTACTGAATCTCTTTATATCCATAATTATCGCTTTATCCTTGATTTACCATCAATTTAAGTTAAAATATGGGAAGGAATTCGATATTTTCAGTAAAAAGAAGGTGATATGTTGCAGAATCAATCTCATACTCTTATTGGAGTTACGAAAACCGCTGTATTTTTTTTATACGCTGCACTTGCAATCATCGGTTTTGCAATCGGGTATTTTATTCCGCAGATTGCGAAATGGGCATTATCCCTCCCCTGGATCCCTCTTGAAGGACCGCTTCGGCTCATTACCTCTTTTCAGGGATCTACAGCTTCATTTATCACTGCTCTTCTCGGTATGTGTGCGGGGATTTGGTTGGCTCATTCTGTTATTGCAATGCTGCTGTCTGTCAAAATTACAAATCGCACAGTGGAATTCATCAAAGGAAAAAAAGTGCAAACAATTCATTCCGATGACATCGCTCTTGTATTTATGGATCACAAACGGCTTGTCCTCCTGGGAACAGCCGGATATGAATTGGTACGGGAAGAAATTGATGAAAAACCAGTAAACGTTGAGAAGGCCTTTAGACAGCATCATTACGAATGGGCAACAGATGGTGATCCGTTTAAAGATCAATTTCGCCGATGGATTCCTGATGCACCAGACCTATCGCAAGGCGCCCATGCCTTATTAAAAGCTCGTCACAAAGCGCTGCAGGACGAAGAAAAAGACGATATTGAAGAATTCCGTCTCGAACTGGCACAGCTGGGCATCGTTGTACGGGACGAAGGCACACGCCAATATTGGCGAAAAGCAGAAACCTATCCCCCGAAAATTCAGCTCGGCGAAGGATTGTAACAACAGAGGCTCAAGAAAGAGCCTCTTCTTTACTACTGCACAATAAACAGCACTCTGGTACCGTCAGGATAGCTGCTCATTCGATTCCCTACCCACGAGCCGGCGCCGCGATTATCAGAAGGCGTCACATATCGGACATCAGCCCCTGCGCCGCCTTCCTCGCAGACCGCCATCGGCCACTCATCCCGGTCATAGCCCGGCTTGGTCGGGATTCCCTTTAAAGATTCCTCCCGCCTTTTGTCTGCTCCATCTCTGTCAATGGTACAAATATCTGGATGTCCCTCTGCAATTGCATCTCTAATATGACTGCCGGTTTCCGGATAACGAGACAGCGGAAAATATAACACTTTGTCATACGAAGATGCGCCTTGGATCTGTTGCGGAACCATTAAACAAAGAAGAACTGCTGCAGCAAGAAACAGGCCTGCCATCCATTTTTTCATTCCCATCCCCCCATACCTTTGTTCATTTCAATGTATGGGCGCTTGATAAAGATTATTTTTAACATTTGAAGTTAGTATGCTGCTTACAAAAGCCGGACTCCCCCGCGAGAAATTTCCCGGTACAGACACAGACAGCCTCCCGGTCACATACATTTACATATAGGCTTTTGCCTACATACTTTTGTGGAGGTGACGATGGTGACAGGTGTTTTCGCAGCGCTCGGCTTTGTTGTTAAAGAGCTTGTCTTTTTAGTATCTTACGTGAAAAACAATGCCTTTCCACAACCGCTCTCAAGCAGCGAAGAAAAAAAATACTTAGAGCTCATGGCTAAAGGGGATGAACATGCCAGAAACATGCTGATTGAGCATAATCTTCGCTTGGTCGCCCATATTGTGAAAAAGTTTGAAAATACAGGTGAGGATGCAGAGGACTTAATCTCCATCGGAACGATCGGGCTGATTAAAGGAATTGAAAGCTATTCCGCTGGTAAAGGGACAAAGCTGGCGACGTATGCTGCGAGGTGTATTGAAAATGAGATTGTAATTACAAAAGGGGGGTGCATACACCCCTTTTTAATACGTTTCAATATATACGGTGTCAGAATCCACAACGGTAACTTCTTTCACAATAAAGTTAACAATTGTTTTTTTATCTTCAAGAGTTAAGTTATCTGCACCGATTGATTGAAAATAGTCGACAGCTCTTTTTAGAGCATTTTCACTTGAGCTTGTATCATCCAGGACTTTCATTTTTGATTGAATTTCGCTACACTTTTCAGTAAGCTGGTTTTGCTTTTTTTGCAATTCAATAATCTGTGCTTTAATTTCATCAATATCTAAATCATCGTCATCGCTTAGGCTGATTAGCGTTAAAAGACGCTTGCGGCCTTTTTTTGTTTTCTCTATCTCTTTTTGAATAAGTTCTAATTCATCAGAAAGGTGATTTGACTGTTCAATCTCTTTAAAAGAAGCATATTTTTGAGGATTGGTGATGAATTTAAAAATCTCACCCCATACATGCCGGTTTAATTTATTCTCAGACATTTCTTTTCCGCAGCCGCGGTCCTTTGCTCCAGAATAATTTTTCCGGCATGTATACACATAGTAGTCTTTACCGTGTGATTTTCTTTTCTTCCCTGTCATGGTATTTCCGCATTTCCCGCATCTAACCAAACCCGATAACAAGTAATTGTGAGGGCTAATACTCAAGTGTTTTCTTTTACTTTGACCTAAGAGTTCTTGAGCATAATCCCATTGTTCGGCTGGGATTATTGCTGGGATTGAAACAGTGATTTGCTCTTCTTCAGGTCTTATTTTAATTATAGATTTGTTTCCTGCCTGTTTTGAAACATAGGAACCCTCTGTATCATATTTATACTGTTTATGTTCACCCTTATAAGAAGAGTTCATTAATATCTGTCGAACAACCTGCCTGTGCCATACTTTGGCGCCTTTTTTTGTTTTAATCCCCATCTGGGTTAAATGTAGAGCAATACCATTTACTCTGCCAAAAAAAGGGCTTTTATGATCGGTGAAATAGTTGAAAATCATCCGAATGATTTTTGCTTCCTCTTCTAATATCTCAAGAGTTCTTTTCTCTTTAACAAATTTATAGCCATATAGTTTGGAATCTTTAATAATCATGCCTTTTTTCATTTTTTGAAGTCGGCCGCTTGATGTCCGTTCTTTGATTTTGGCTTTTTCAAATTCTGAGATTGCTCCACGCATAGCGAAAAATAATTGCCCTTCAGGAGAATTGGCGTACTCACCATTTACAAAAATCAAGGGTATGTTTCGCTTTCGCAGTTCATCATCAATAATAAGCTGATTCATTAATTTCCGAGAAAGACGGTCAGGATCGTAACAAATGACTTGACTTATAAGTCCTTTGCTTGCATCCTCCCTCAAGCGATTCAAAGCCGGTCGTTCTAAAAGCTCTCCAGAAAACCCTTCATCTGCATACTTCAGCACATCCTTAGTCCCTGCTTTCTTTATGCAGGCCTCGATCTGGCTGTCGATGCTCGATCCCTTGATCGCTTGTTCCTCGGTCGATACCCTTACATATATTGCTATCACCCTGGATCTCCTTCCTATAAAGTTTTATTAAATAATGATAGCAATCGTTAATGCATTTGTCAGCTTGAGGTCCCTCGATAATAATTACCTTCATAAAATGCATCACCCCTTGGGTAATGCTATGTAAAAGGTGTTTGTCCTAATGAGGTAATTTTCAATATGAAAACAGATAAAAAACCGCTAGTTTGGACCATCGGTTTTTTCCAGAAATTTATTACATCCAATAGGCCCTCAATAAGTGGATGCTTATGTCGATTACAAAAGCCTATTATTTCAAGCATTTGAATTCATTCATTTCACTTATTTATATCATTTTATATTCATTTTGGACACAAAATGGGCATTGTTTTTAGGAAATATACAACCACTAATATTGTAGTATGCACATGTCACTGGTGTCTGAAATAGTCATTTCATAAATACTACCAAGTTAGTATATCGACATGCACTTGAGACATGTCGGTTAAAGTAAACCAAAATTAATACTTATTGCCCCTACATAATTTCTTCTTTGTTCCGTTTCCTTTTATTAAGGATTTTCAAAAATCAAGTTAAATTGCAAAAAGACTTGATTTGTTCCATGTATTTATTTAGTTGCTGTAGGTAAACTATACATATACTAAAGAAAAGGAGTTTTACACATGAATATTCAACAAATTCGTAATGCCACACTTGTAGTCGAATATGCAGGCAAAAAGTTTTTAATAGATCCCATGTTAGCTGAGAAGGGGGCTTACCCTCCATTCCCAAATGCGCCAAGACAAGATCAAAACAACCCTTTGGTTGAATTGCCAACATCTGTTGACAATATTATTAAAGATATTGATGCTGTTATTGTTACTCATTTACATTACGACCATTGGGATGAGGCTGCTAAAGAGTTGTTGCCAAAAGATATCAAGCTGTTCTCCCAAAATGAAGAAGATGCAACAGAAATACGAAATGCCGGATTCAAAAATGTAGAGGTATTAACAAAAGATACAGTCTTTGAAGACATTCAATTGATTAAAACAAAAGGCGAACACGGAAGAGGAGAAATTTTAAAACTTGCAGGTCTTGTTTGCGGTGTTGTCTTCAAACACCAACGCGAGAAAACATTATATGTAGCCGGAGATACAGTATGGTATGATGCCGTTCAGGAAGAGATTGATACACATCAACCAGAAATTATTGTCGTAAATGGCGGAGATAATCAATTCTACGAAGGCGGTTCTCTCATCATGGGTAAAGAAGATATCTATGAAACATATAAAGCTGCTCCAAATGCAAAAATTATCGTGAGCCACATGGAAGCTGTTAACCATTGGGGATTATCAAAAGAAGAATTAAAATCCTTTATTAAGGAAAAAGGAATCGCTTCTGATGTTTTAGTGCCTGAAGATGGCGAATCATATTCATTTTAATCTAACACATGAGATGAAGTTTTAACTAAGGGAGGGAGCGTTCATTATGTCCGTTGAAAACAATAAAGAATTAGTGCGTCGTTACTTTGAAACGATTGAACAAGAAAAATACGATGACTTAAAAGACTTTTGCCATAAAGACTTTGTATTCTATCCACAATTAGATACACCGTATCCAGGTGTAGAGGGTTTAATTGAATCAGAAAAGAAAAACTTTGATGCTTTCCCAGGTTTCAAAATGCCAATTAAAGCAATGGTAGCTGAAGGCGACCTTGTTGCAGTTTATTTTATATTTGAAGGCAAGCATACAGGTATTCCATTTGCTGGAGTTTCTGCAACGGGAAAAACCGTTAAATTCTCTCTTATGATGTTATTACGTATTGCTGACGGTAAAATTATTGAGCATAGATCTCATGTAGATGTGCATGATATTCTCCGCCAGCTAAACAGTGATGCCTAAAACTTTAAAAGCTTGAAGTGTGTCTAGTTTTGATTTATCAATGTATGTAGTTAGAAGACCCTTCTTTTGAGGGTCTTCTTTTATCTAAAACGATCTCAATAATTTCAAATTTCTCGGAGTTCAATAAAGCAAAGGAAAAATTGCAAAAATTACTTAAGGAAGTGTTTATTTTGAAATCAAATGTTAATATCGTTTGGAAGAGTGGTTTAAAAGGGAACGGATTTCTTGAAACAGAGTTTCTAGATACAAAGATTGCTATTCCTGCTGAATTTGGCGGAAGTGGAAATGGAGCCTCTCCAAAAGAGATTCTTGTAGCATCTGCAGCAGCTTGTTATACCTCAGTTCTTGTATCAATGATTGAATCAAGGTATCTTCCTGTTGTGGATTTGACTGTAAATTCTGAAGGAATTAATTCTGATGATGAATTTAAAATCATCCACTATCCTCATATTGTTTTATCCGGAAAAGCAACAGAAAAACAAATTCAAGCATCCAATAGAATATTTTCACTTGCAGATAAAGGATGCACTGTAGGAAACTTATTAAAAAAAGCTGGTGTCAAGATTGAGATACAAGGAAATATTTCTTCTACTAACTAGTTTGAAGTATTGATAACTAAAAGGCAAAAAACATTCTGATCAAAAGTAATACTATTTTTTTATATTGTTTTTAGATCAAGCAATTGCTTGGTCTCTTTTCTATCTAGCCTGTTTTATGTATTCTCTTCTTTTCTACATATTATTATGACACCATTAATCCCTCATTCAAAATACTCGCATCCTTAGCGTCTTAACATAAAAAAAGAAAGACCAACGTTTGAAACTGTCTGTTGGTCTTTCTTTTTATCTCACCCTTAAGAAAGTCAATCTATTTTCATAGAATATCTAACCAAATTTTAACGGTAGTCACTAAAATCAAAAGAGCTAAAATCCATTGCAGAAACTTAGTCTCTACCTTTTGTCCAACTATTGCACCTATAGGAGATGCAATTAAACTAGCAATAATAAGAACCAGAGCTGGTACAAAAAGCACCTGACCTGTGATCACTTTTCCAACTGTTGCTCCAATAGATGAAAGAAATGTAATCGCTAGAGATGAAGCGACGGTGATTCTTACAGGAATATTTAAAATCGATAACATAATGGGGACTAGGATAAAGGCGCCGCCAGCTCCTAAAATACCCGATACGCCGCCAATGATAAAGGCTATGGACGAAGCTAACCATTTATTAAATATCACTTCTTCGCCTTCTTTATGTGCTTGTCCTCTTTTAGGTATCAACATTAAAATAACCGCTATAAGAGCCAGAATTCCGTATATAAAGTTAATTCCTTTTTCAGATATGAAATGAGAAAAGTAACTCCCAAATACACTCCCTATAAGAATACTGCTTCCCATGTAAATGATTAATTTTTTATTTAAAAACCCGCTCTTACGATAAGCCCAAACACCACCAAGTGTCGCAAAAAAAACTTGAATAGCTCCTATCCCTGAAACTTCATGGGCTGTTAATGACAACACTCCCACTAAAGAAGGAATGTACAATAACATTGGATAATTAATAACAGATCCGCCAATACCAATCATTCCAGAAATAAAGGAGCCAATAAACCCTATGATGAAAAGAGTGATAATAAAGGCAATGTCCATTTAGGTTTCCTCCTTTTCAAAGGAAAAAGGGGTATCTTTTTATTCGATACCCCTTCATATTAATTAGCCTTTTTTAATCCAGAATTTTAGTACATCACCTTCTTCAGTTTTCTCTAAAAGGTCATGCCCACCTGATTTAGACCAAGCCGCTAGATCACTTTTGAATCCTTTATCCGTTGCATGTACTTCTAATATTTGACCTGATTCTAATTCATTCATCGCTTTCTTTGTTCTGACGATTGGCATTGGACATGCCAACCCTTTTGCGTCTAATACTTTATCTGATTTCATGTTCATCTCTCCTCTTTTTAATAGGAACTTATATTACCGTATTGCACAGCGGTTTGGACCAATCTCCATTTCACGCTGTTTTTCTTCATCTGGGCTGATTTTCCCCATGTTTGTTTCTCGAATCTCTTGGTATGCATTTGGTTGCGGAGGCAAATGATCTGTTACTAGGTGTCTGAATTTTGTTTCATCCGCAATGTTCAAACCATGGTTCTCGGCAAATAATGTACTTAGTTTTTTACCAACACTTCCGTCTTCATTTAACTCATCAATGATCATGAAGTGTGCCGGTAATACAATTAAATCCTTTGATAACGCTTTGTAACGTTTATAAAGGGTTTCTCTTAAATCTCCTACCCAATCTTCTGCCATACCGGCTAAATCAGGTCTGCCGATTGAATCGATAAACAAGATATCACCTGAAAGGAGATACTGATCATCGACAATGAAAGAAGTGGAGCCAATGGTATGTCCAGGTGAATAAATTGGTTGAATTTTAATCGTCGTTTTTCCAATGATAATGTCATTTCCTTCTTCCAACGGCTGATAATCGAATAACACTTCTTCAGCATCTTTAGGCGGTAACCAGTAGGTTGCTCTTGTTTTTTCAGCAATCACTCTCCCCCCTGAAATATGGTCTGCATGGAGATGGGTATCAAATACGTGAGTAATTGTTGCACCCTTCTCTTTAGCAAAATCTAAAAAGACATCCGCCATACGTGTAGCATCTACTATGGCTGCTTCTCCATTGGATAATATCATGTATGATAGGCAGCCTTTCCCAATTCGAACAAACTGATAAATTTCCCCACCATCTTTTAAATCCCCGACTTTTACTGGCTCTAAATGTTCACTCCATGCTTTCATTCCGCCTTTAAGATAGGATACAGAAAGACCTGCTTCTGAAAGCATCTCGGATACCATTACTGATGAACCTTCTTTTGCGCAAACGACTAGCACTTCTTTATCAGAAGGAATTTTCTCTAGCATATCTTCTACGCCATCTAAAAGATCGAAATAAGGAACATTCAAATGGTCAAAGTCATGCCCTTCAATCTTCCAATTACTAAAATCATTTTCATTACGCACATCCAAAATAAATAAAGGTTCATTGTTAAAGATTTTTTTTGTCACTTCTTTTGGGGTCATTGCCTTTACAGTCATGTTTCAATGCCTCCTATATCGAATTTTTTTTAACGGGACTAAAATGTTAAGGATACATCAGCATCTTTAGCAAAATCTAAAAAGGTGACAGCCCCGCCTACTTCAATTCCTTCTACAAAATCATCTTTTGTTAAACCCATAACGTCCATCGTCATTTGACAACCAATAAATGTAACACCCATCTCTTGTGCCATTTCAATCAGTTCAGGAATAGACGGCACGTTTGCTTTCTTAAATCCTTCCGCGAAGTGTTCTTTTCCTTTCGGCATTTCTAATTCTTGATGTGCTTGCTTATGAATTAGATTTAATCCCTCGAATGTAAAGAAGATAGATACTTCTTGATCACTTGCTGCTGCCGCAGTCGCAATATTAAATACCTTATAAGCATCAAATAGACCACCATTTGCCGCAATAATCGCTACTCTTGTACTCATTTGTTCATCATCCTTTTTATTTATTCTGTTTTACCTGTCCAATCACGCATACCAGGGACAACATTAATCACCTTTTTAAAACCTTGTTTTTTCATCGTTTGGGCTGCCATTTCACTTCTTCTTCCAGAATGGCAAATGATATAAATTTCATCATCTTTGTTTAACTCGTTAGAGCGCTTTTCTACTTCACCAAGAGGGATATGCACAACTCCCGGGATATGAGCGTCTTCATACTCATCTACCTCTCGGACATCTAAAATGTTAAGCGGCTCGTCACTTTCCACTTTCTGTTTGAAAGCTTCTAGTGAAACCTCAGGAATAGAAGGTGCGCTTTCTGATGAATGCACTCCTCCTTTACGAAGAAAATGATGAAGTATTTCTCCCTCTGTTTCAGTACCTAGATATTCGTGACCTGTGCTATTTGCCCATGCTTGCAGATCTGCTGTAAATCCTTTGTCTGTTGCTTGAATTTCTAATACTTCACCAGCTTTTAAATCCTTCATCTTCTTCTTCGTTTTTACAATGGGCATTGGACACGTCAAGCCTTTAGCGTCTAACACAATATTTGCCTTCACCATTTTTTCCTCCTTTTCAAATAGGGGTGGGGGTATATAAATATACAAAAAATAATATCTAAGGTTTTATGGCCATGTATTCATACCACCTTTAATATTTGTGATATTTTTAAATCCTTGTTTTTTCAATACCTTGCTCGCCTTTAGACTTCTCATTCCACTTTGACAAATAACAAAAACTTCTTGGTCTTTCGAAAGTTGACTTGTTTGATGAGCCAATTTTGACAAGGGAATATTTTTGAACTCTTTAATATGCCTTGTACGAAATTCATGAGGTGTTCGTACATCGATAAACTGTTTTCCTTTATTTTTCAGCTCTGACTTTAAATCAGTAGTTGTTATTTGTTTAACACCTTGCACTGGTAAAAAACGTCGAAATACAATCCAAAGTAAAAATAAAATAAGTAAGGTATTGATGATAACGCCACTATTCATTGTGTTTCACCTCCTTTATTTAATTTGCAATTGGTAACATTAAATAAATAAGTTGACACTGCCTTCTTCAGCATCTGCTAAATAAGCGGCTACACCAGCATAGTCGATTTCATCTAATAGTTCTTTTTCCTGTAAACCAAGAAGATCCATTGTCATCGTACAAGCTACAAGCTTTACACCCTGTTCTTGAGCCATCTCAATCAACTGAGGCAACGTAAGTGCATTATGCTTTTTCATCACATTTTTAATCATTTTAGGGCCCATACCTGCAAAGTTCATTCTAGATAAACCCATCTTATCAGCACCACGAGGCATCATCTTTCCAAACATTTTTTCAAGCAATCCTTTTTTCACAGGAACCAGCTCTTCTTTACGCAAAGCATTTAATCCCCAAAAAGTATGAAAGATCGTCACTTCATGATCGTAGGCAGCAGCACCATTTGCAATAATATAGGCTGCCATTGCTTTATCGTAATCCCCACTAAATCAGACAATTGTTGTACGTTTTGTTTGTTTTGTCATGTTTCTCCTCCTAACTAAATTACCCCAAGGGGTATCTGGGATTCTAAAAATTTTTGAATGAAAGATATACAATTACGCAATCAGTTAAATCTATATACCCATGGGGGTATATTATTACACAAATAAAAATTCGTCAACCTTAAAGGATTATAGGTTGATGAATTTTTTATCGACTCTTTACCAATAAGTCGACTGCTTCTTTTACTAAATTTTGTGTATCTTCACCCTTTTCTAAATTTTCACGAACACAATGTTCAAGATTTGTGCTCACAATTAAACCCAATGCTCGGTCGATAGCATTACGTGAAGCTGCTAATTGGGTCACAACCTCTCTACAATCTTTTCCTTGCTCCATCATAGTCAATACACCTTTAATTTGTCCTTCTATCCGGCGTAAGCGATTTTTAATCTTTCGATCATACTCCATATGGATGAAATCCTTTCTTTAATTTATTTGAACATGTTACCAACTCATAACATTCCACATGAATACCTTTAAGCTTTAGGAAAGGAATTCCTAAATTCAGTTCTACCCTATCATGAGCTATTATGTGTATTTTATCACGTTGTATCTTTGAATAAAAACATTTAGATACGCATATGGAAGAAATCAAGTCTTGTTGCAGTTTGACTTGATTTTTGAAAGTGTGTATCTTATATGTTTAACAGGTGTATTATATCCATTCGAATGGGGATATTATGTAATTTAAAAATACCAAGTAAATTCTTACCGCATTTAAAAGTGATTGGTATAGTATACCTAGGAAAGGATTTGATTTTATGTTGGATCACACTGATATAAAAATATTAGAAGAATTGTCCATAAATAGTCGCATAACAATGAAAGATAGGAGAGAAAATTCATTTAACAGGACAAGCAGCTGCGTCGAGAGTTGCTAAATTAGAAGATACCGGGGTAATTGAAGGTTATACAATAAAAGTGAATCAAGCTAATTTAGGGTGTTCTATTCACGCCTTAATTAACATCTACACAAAAAGTACTTATCATCAGCCTTATCTTTCATTTATAAAAGAACAAGAGAAATTTGTTATCAATAACTATAAAATAAGTGGAGATGGCTGTTATCTTCTTGAATGTAGATTTCCATCTAATGAATTGTTAGATCAATTTCTGATGAGCTTAAACAAACATGTAAATTATAAATTGTCTATTGTTATTAACAAGTTGTAGCAAGTACCGTTAGCCAGTAATGCTGCCTCTAGTCTGCATTTTGTTCACTCAGGGCACAATTTCAGCAATCTTAAATGAAGAGGAATGGATTATTTCCCTTCCTCTTTATGCACCAACTCGATCTGCGGCAATTTTGAAACCACCATATGAAGCCCTGTCTTCATCTACGATAATGAGCTAATCCTCAAAACCACTTAATTCACCATCGAGAGATTTTCCATGAGAACTAAAAAGTTATTGCGGTCTCACCGAAAATTTAAATTGCGGTGCCCTATTGCCTTTTTCCGCGAAGGAAAACTTGTTAATATTTACATTACTAGTAGAGTTAAGGGAAGGGTGAATATCTTGATATCAATCACATCAGCTGAAGTGGGAATGAAGATTAATGAATGGCATAGGCATATTCAAAAATTCAACGTAACTGATGCTGAAATGTTAAAAGCTGAAATCGAACGTGATATAGAGGTTATGGAAGAAGATCAAGATTTGCTTATTTATTATCAATTAATGGCCTTTCGCCATAAAATTATGTTGGAATACACGCTGCCATCTGATGAAAATCGAATGGAACTTTCAGAATATTTAAAGAAAATTGAAGGGCATAAGAAGAAGCTGGACAATATGCGAGCGTATTATTATAACTTCTTCCGCGGGATGTATGAGTTTAGAAACGGTGAATACACAAAGGCCATTACATATTACAAAAAAGCTGAACGCAAAATTCCAACGATCTCCGACAAAATTGAAAAAGCTGAGTTTTATTTTAAGTTATCCGAAGTCTATTATCATATGAAAATGACTCACATCTCAATGCACTACGCTGAACTTTCATACAATATCTATAAGAAACACGAGCTTTATTCTGTTCGGCGTATTCAATGTCATTTTGTGATTGCCGGCAACTACGATGACCTTGAAAATCATGAAAAAGCTCTTCCCCACCTTCAAGAAGCTTTAAAAGGTGCCGAGCTGCTTAAAAGTAAAAATACTCACATCTATGCCACTGCATTTTTCAATCTCGGCAATTGCTATCACAAAATGGACAACCTAAATAAGGCTGCACGTTATATCGAACAAGCCTTGGTTCAATACAGAAAAATAAACTCTGACGTACTTCCGCAAGCTTATCATGACTTAGCATTGATTTATTTTAAACAAGGCAAAAAAGAACAAGCAATGGATTGCTTCCGCAAAGGAATCAGAAGCGCCATAGACTTTAAAGACGAACTTTTTATGAACTTATTTGAAGCATTAGACGTTCTTTATATAAGAAATGGCGATACACCTAAACTCCTCAACATTTTTTCTCGTTTAGAGAACGGCAAAGGATACCCTTATCTGGAAGAGCTGGCATTGTTAGGAGGCAACCTTTTCGATTATAATGGAAAAATAGAGGATAGTATCATCTGTTTCAAGAAGATGGTATATGCTCAAAAGCAAATATCGAAAGGGGAATGCATGTATGAAATCTAAATTGTTTATCAGTTTATCCGCCGTTTTAATTGGACTTGCCTTTTTCGGATCTATGTCTAATGGCGAAATGAAGGAAGCATCCCGGAATGTAACTCTAGCACCTACTCATGAATTCCTTGTTTGATTCGATAAACAACATTAGTTCTGATTCCCTTTAGCCGTTTCATAACGGCTTTTTCTTATTTCTAATACTGAAAAAATCCATCATACATAAAGCTTTTGAGGTGAACATTTTGGACTTATTTGATGAATGCTTAGAAGCTTTAGGGAAAAACAAAGAAATCTTATCAGAAGAATTAACGGCAAAATATTATGAACTGCTTTCAAACAGTTTTCCCTTTACATCTTGGGGACGAATCAAGTGGGAAGAAGTTTGTTGTCATCAATCTATAGTTTACGAGGAAGAAATTTACGATTGGCTAGCTAAACACCATTTTAAAGATAGGAACATTATTATTCTTTGGGGTTACGGAGAACAGCCAGCATTAAAAACCAGTCTTGAGCATGCGTTAAACGTAATTGATGATGTAACTGCCGTTGGATCAGATACTTTTATGTTTAGTGAATCTGGCTACGTTATCGAATTTTTTCATGATGGCGATGTTACAATTGGAAAGTCCCCTTTCATTGAAAGGATTAGCAAATAGGTAAAATGACACAGATCGAATGATTCATTTCCACCATTTGATCCACACAACAGTTAGTTTCATCATTCTTCCATGGTAATATTTTGTTATACGATTAAATGAGAGGGTATGATTATGAAAGTCTTTGAAGCTAAAACACTTATGTCAGAAGCTACAGACCGCGCCAAAGAATATAAAGAACTAAGGACGCAAATGGTCAACTTGAGAAAAGCTTTACAAAGCGTCGCTGAACTGGACGACAGCGAATTCTCAGGTAAAGGCGCTAATAACATTAAAGCATTCTATCACGATCATGTTGGTGTGACTGATCAATGGATCGATTACATTGACATGAAAATTGCATTCTTTAACAGCATTGCTGGAGCTATCGAGGATAAAGGTCTCTCTGACGCGTACGTGGAAGAATCTTTTTTAGAACATGAACTGGCTAACGCCCATCAAAAATCAAAATCCATCATGTCTGAACAGAAAAAAGCCATGAAAGATATCCTAAACGATATCGACGACATCCTCCCGCTCGACTTGTTTTCAACAGAAACCTTCAAAGATGAGCTTGCAGATGCCAACGATAAACGCAAAAAAACAATTGAAAAACTAGGTGATCTTGACGAAGATTTACTGACAGAATATGCCCTGTCAGAACCTAATGAACAATTCATCAAGTCAGATTTCCAAAAGCTCCAAGAAGCAACGGGCAAAGGCAAAAACGCTACGCCCATCCACTACAACGCCAAGGCGTACCGTGAAAGCGACATACATAAGAAAAAAGGCGATATTGAGAAACGTACAGAAGCTTATTTGACGATTAAGAAGAAAGAAGAAAAAGAACGGGAAATCGAAAAGCTGAAAGAAAGACTGAAAAATTACGACTATGCTGATGCAGATGAATTCTATTCAATGGCTAAAACTATTGGTTACGATAACCTAACAGAGGATCAGCAAAGATATTTCACACAGATTGAAAACACACGTGAGTTGATGGCTGGAGCCAAAGGTACTGTTACAGCTCTTTATGATATGACAGCTGAAACATTAGACTATATGGCACACAATCATCCTGTCGACATGCTTATTAATTCTGCAGTTGCAGTTTATCACTATGATTCCACATTTAATTCAATTAAAGATGCAATTTTAACCTCCTATGTAAGAGACGTAAAGAACGGTGACACAGAATCAAAGGCTCATTGGTTTACATATGCAGCAGTAAACATCTTTGGCTTAAAAGGTGCTGGTTCAGTTGCTAAAATAGGAGTGAAAACAGCCGGAAAAGCTGCAGTCAAAAAAGTATCAAAGAAACTTGATGCAACTCCTGATCCTCTTTCAACTCTGAAACCATTTGTTATGAGAGAAGAAGTTGTGACAGTTGAGGGCTTTCCCTATAATGTTATTAACGATGTAAGTTTGAAGGATCGTTTGCTCCAATTAATTGAAGCAACCAATCCAAGGAAAAGGCTACCTAGAACTAACGGCAGATGGGAAGGAACTCCGGGTAACGGAAAATGGTATTCAGATAAACCAGAAGTTAACGAAGTTACCAAAGGGGAACCCGTTGTTTTCAAGAATGGTCGTCCTGATTTTTCTCCTTGGACAGAAGCAACAATAAAATTTAAACCAGGGGAATTAAATGGGAGCCAAGATGACTTTACTAGAGTTTATGAGAGAATTAAAGAAATGAAGGGATTTAAAAGTAATAACCAAGCAAAAGAATGGTTAAGGGATGTTAAAAAAGTAACACCTCATCATTTTGATGGGAATACTATTCAACTAGTACCAACCAAACTCCATAAAAACATTCCACATATAGGTTCAGCGTCAGATTTGAGAGGAGGATATAAATAATGAGTTTTGATGTTATTAAAAACAAATTAGAGCAATTTGATATCAAAAAATACGGTGAGAATACATATTCAGAAAGTGACGTCATTGCTATTGAATCGAAGTATGGTTTTACATTGCCGTTAGAATATAAAAATTTCCTTCTGGAGTATGGAGAGTGTGCATTTAATGAAGATGACATTTATTGCAACTCTTTAGAAGAAAACCCTTGGGTTAAAGATAAATTAATCACGGTCGATTTATTTTATGGATTAAATAATAATGATAATTCACTTGTCTACAACATAGAGGCATATAAAGAGGAATTCCCTCAAGGAAGAATTCCGATTGCAAGTTGTCCAGGAGGAAATGAAATAAGCTTAACTATCGAGGGCAATTCGATAGGAAGAGTTCATTTTTGGGATCATGAATCTACAAATGAACGAGATGCATTTTATTTGGTTGCGGAAAGCTTTACTGACTTTATAATGAGGTTTAGTAAGCAGATAAAGGATAAGTCTTTTGATGATTCCGGAATAGAATCAATGGAATTCAAAGATGGTTTTTTTGATGATTAAAATAAGATTTATCCAATAAAGATGACTTTTAAAAAGAAGAGGCACTTTATAAGCCCTCTCAACGAGAAGGGCTTATTTTATTTAATTTGAAATCAGCTGCAAATAATAGAAGAAAATGACTGAGGTAAGGAGAATTCTATGATTAATGAAGAAAAACACACAAACCCTCAAGCTAATAACAATATATTTGGAAGGATAGATACCTGGTATTCTGTTCATAGGAGTTCGAACTTGAGGGAAAATAAAGAAAGACCAGCTTATTATGTGGCTGGTCCTTATCTTTAATTAAAGAAATGGTTATGTAAAGCTTTAGAAAATCCAAAACCTTCTTCTGGTCCCTTTAACCAGAGAGAAATAAACTTTTCGAAATCCACTTCTTTTTCAATATCTTTCAAAATTCTTTTAAATTCTTCAGTAAAGTTATGAAGAGAGACCTCTTCGCCATTTTTAATCTTATCAGTGTACTGGCTCGTTAACTCTCTTAATTCTTGATACTGTTTTTCACTTAAATCATAGGCCAAAACTTGATCAAATAAGCCAAACCGATCATAATCAGCTGCTAATTGTTGGACTAACCTTAGTTGAAAAGCCTGCTTCTCGACTTTTTTTTCTAGGTTGTCAAGCCTTTCTTCTACTGTTACCAATTCAAATCACCTCAATTAAAAAGCTAAGAAAGTAAATACACTTGCAATAGTTCTAGCTGTAGAAGATTTTACACCAGCATCAATTAGATATGAGGAAACCGTGTCAATAATTGCGTCCTCCACAACGTCACCTCGTTTAACTAACTCGTCCAAAGCATCTGCTACATCATCAGTATGTTTTGCGAATGTTTTTCCTGCTGATCCACCTAACTCATCGACTACCTCACCAACAATTCTCCCACCATGTCGAAGCGCACTGGCTGTTGCCTTCATTGCTTCTTTAGCAATCCATTTTTTAATACCATTTGTGTGAAATTCACCAGATTGTTCAGTTGTATTAGTTGGTAATTCGGATAGTTTAACGGGAGTTTGATAAGTGACTTCCTGCTGTGCCTGTAATGTTACCTCTTGAGCTTTGGCATGTCCATCCAACGGAAGAACTAATGATAAAGAGAATGTTAATGCAGATGTTGCTAAAAGTAATTTCTTAAACATGAAATCAATCCCTTTCTTTTAAATTATTTACATGTAAATGATAACATTATGTTCAGACTAGAAAAATAATACTTTTTACTCAAATATTAGAATAGTTTTGAACTATCTGTAACAAAATAAACATAAGTATCTCCTTGAGAAAGATACTCAAGGAGACTATTTATTTACTTCAAGAGAGCTTCAAGTTTCGCTTTCGTTTTTGGTCCGTAAATACCGTCTTGAGTAAGCCCGTACATAGACTGGAATCGTCTAATTGCATCTGCTGTTTTCGGACCATACACGCCGTCAATGCCGTTGTTTTTTGCTCCTTTATCCGGGTAAAAGTATAGTGCAGCCAGTGCTTTTTGAATTTGTGTTACCTTTTCCCCTCTCATCATTGGGCTCTTCACTTTAAAAATACCGGATGGTAGCGCATATGACGTTTTTTTGCTGCTTGTGTTTGTTGTTTTCTTTTTAGCTACACTTGCTTTGCTTGAGTTTGTTTTCCCACCTAGCGCCTTTAATTCTTTTTCAATGGCAGCCTTAACTTGATTCCATCTTCCCTCTGACAAAATACGGTGCGGGCAATACTTACCGTTCCAGTCTTGATGCTTGCGGACACGATCAATGCCCCAGCCGCGTTCTTTAAGTAGCTGCGCCACAAACTTAATAGCAAGCTTTTCCGCTGCCTTATATCGTACCCCTCCTGACTTGCTATAACAAATTTCGACACCAATCGACTTGCGATTCCCTGTACCGTTTGTTCCATCTCCTGTGTGCCAAGCGTTACGATTCGTTGGAATCCCTTGAATGACTTGTTTATCGTCTACTGCAAAGTGAAAACTCGTTGAGCTAGAGTTATTCTTCATGTAAGAAATCTCATTGGCTGCTGAAGCATCATTTGCAGTGTTATGAATAGTGATATATTCAGCTTTCATTGGATTAGGACATTTCAATCCATACTTTGATTTAGAGACTAAATTCTTTACAACTTTAATGGCCATATATCCTCTCTCCTTCTGTCTGTGTAATAAAAAAAGCCACTGGCTTAGCCAGCAGCTTTGTCTGCGTTATTCTTACTCTGTTCTTTTTCGTTCTCAATTGTTTGTAATCGATCTGTTATTGATGATGGTATTTTAACACCGATCTGTGCTAAGTTTTCAGTTATTGACAAACCTTCATTAGCGATATAAAAAAGAACGGTACCAAAGGTTAAGACACCGTTCAAATTGAGTACTGTATCAATCACGTTTGCTAAAATGACCGCAAAGAAATTGAGTAGCTTGCGGACATAGCCAAACCATG
Source organism: Bacillus sp. FSL R5-0603 (assembly GCF_038050295.1). Lineage (NCBI taxonomy): Bacteria > Bacillati > Bacillota > Bacilli > Caryophanales > Bacillaceae > Bacillus > Bacillus sp. FSL R5-0603. Next base: position 2,473,282 of record NZ_JBBOYP010000001.1, read on the forward strand.
CGCTTCGGCTTCGCAGTTTTTTGAATTTCCATGCCTTGATTACTCCTGTTAAAACGTCAATTATGCTAAGTACTAGAAGTAAATCAAGGTACTTCACCCCTCCAAATAAATATACTCTTGCTAAATCTAATGTTTCAAAATTGATAAACAAACTTGTCTCCTCCATTTCTAATCACCTCCTCCGAGGCAAATAAAAAAGGACAGCCGGATCTTATGAGACGGCCGTCCCTCTAACTGAAAAGTTTCCATTTGTTAAAGCTGTAAGCTCCATAACAATTTCTTTAAAACCAGTAATGTTAAAAGACCAAGCTTCTGATTTCCCTTTTGTGCTAGTGGCAAATGTTCCGTCATCCACTTTCTGCCCTCTAAGGGCTCTTTTTGTCCCCGATAAGGATTTACCCCAGAACTTCAATTCGCTTGTCTCAGCCGTCCCATAAACCTCAATGAGCAACGTTTTGAATGATCCAACGGTGAATGGGTTACCCTCACCTATGTTTTCTGTTTTATCGTGAAAGACAATATCCATCGCTTTTGATTGAGTGTCCAAAGATCTAAGGTTCAGGCCTTCAGTCTGAACTTTTAAACGACCATCATCAGTTAAGCTGCTTTTATCTAACTGGACTGAGAACGGAGCAACTGCTGTAATTGGAACAGTGTGGTTAATGGTTATATCCTCTTCACCTGCGCCCAATGACTGGTAAAGTAAGAATTCAGATTGTTGTAGGTTACCATTTACATATCTGAAACGGAAATAGCGTTTAGTTAAATGAATCCATTCAGTCTCGCCAAGTGTATTTGCTTTAACAACCAACGAAGAGACTGTGGTCCATGAATTCATATCGTTACTTTCTTCAATGAATAAGGTACCTTCACGATCAGAATAAGCATGACCTTTTACTTTTGAAATTAAAATCTGACCTAATCGATCTTGGCCATATTGCGTGTACACTTCGGTCGCTTTTAAGACTGCGTTTGTCAGCAGCTCCGCATTACCTGAAATAGTAGCCACAGGTACTATAAAATCATGGTTCCCTTCTCTGTACGGTTTAGCCGCTCCTGGCTTACCCGTTGCATCTGTTGGGAATTGAAAACTATATGATGCCATAGAAAATCCTCCTTGCTATTGTTGATCTTTAGTGATGAGCATGGGTTTTACAACGGCACCACCCCCTTTTAGGCAAAATAAAAAAGCCCTAAATGGCTTCTCCTGTGATCTCTTTATACTGTTCAGCTGTAATGAGTTTTTTCTCTACCCCTTTTTGTAAATCCTCAGTCGAGCAATCTTTATAATGGATTGCCTTTTTCACCATTTCAGAAGAAGCCCAGTTATAATGCAAAGCCAGCACCCAATAATTCATGAACCTTGCCCTCCTTGTAGAGTAAGCAGTTGCAACTTTATTTTTGAAAGCTCGCTTCCCAAAGTTTGGTTTAATTCTTCAAGCTGTTTACGAGCCAGTTTTTCCTGTGACAACTCTCTTGCAAGTAGATCCACTTGAACTGGTGGTTCATATGCAGATGTACTCTGAAGCTCTTCCCACCAAGTTTTTAACTCTGCTTCCGTGGGTATAGGTGCCCTAATATTCCACTCTGCTATATATGAGGGAGTTCCATCACCATTATTCTGGACAATAAAATCCTTTGTGGGATCAGCTGTTGGGTATTTAAAAAGAATAGCTTCACCTATATTCATCGTTACCTCCTAAAATCTTGGATAGTTTCGGCCTCCAAGTTCTTGTATATCAAAAAAGTTAAATACACCATTTTTATCATCTACTGCCCTTTTCAGTGTTTCGTCTCCTCCGTAATTACAGTAGCACCAGATTTCAACGTAATCTCCTTTATTCATGGGTACAGTCGCATTGCCGTTTAAACCAAGATTCATCCTATTATCCTTTTCCTGAAAGTCTCCTCTTACATGGTGCAGTGTTTTATATGCTTTTCCATTTAGGTAAACCTTCAAATGAAAGTTTATATAAGATGTATAATTTAAGGTATATATACTTGCCCCGATTAAGTACATTCCATCGTTCGGAGCAATAAATCGATTGTTTTTAGTATCAAAGGCATCATGGCTATCTTTTATGATCCTGTTAAATGCAATTTTAGTGTGATCAATCTTTTTCAAATACTGAACACCAGTAGTTCCAATATTGGCATGAGCAAACCCTGATATCTTTTGCCACGGGGTCCAGCCTGAGCCACTCCACCAGTGTCTAATCCAAACTCCTGTACTATCGTAGTAAGTCCCAGACTCATTCCCTGTTCCGTAAAAGTATTGAGTGAAACGGTAATTATTATATTTTTCATTTTTGACAATGCCATAACCCAAGGGGTAGCCTGTAGTATTTCCCTGCCCAATGTCCATTAAGGTCAGTCCTAAAGGATATTCTTCCCCTCCTGTTCTTGCATCTTGAATAGCATTGTCTCCAGTAATTAACGTCAGATTGTTATTTTTATAGTTGGTATCCACGTAATATTTTGCATCCGATAAAGCCTTATCCGCTTTTTCCTGAGCTCCGACAATTGTTTCTTTTGCATTCCAATTCTCCCGTTCCACTGGTGAAATGTGCCGTTGTAAATCATTACGATGCTCTTCAAATTCTTTTTTCGAAGCTTGCTGTACATTATCAACGTTCCCTAGCCCGATTTGCGCCTTTGTTGTATTGTGAGGGTTGTTCATGTCATTTTTATGTACAGCTAAATCTTTATGCGCATCTTGAATGCCTTTCTCCCAACGGTTCACATCATCTTCATTAATCGGATCGTCCGGGAGCCAATCTGTTTTTGCATCATAAGCCATTGTTACACCACCTCAAAAGTAATCCTAAAATCTAGCGTTCTATTATTACTGACGTCTAAATCTGTTGTTCTTTCCGTAATCACGTTGTTTTGATCATCAAGTATCTGAACACTCTTAATATGTTTGATGTCTTCCTCTCGTTGAGTAAGTACCGTGACAACCGCACCGTGAATGGTGAGTTCCACAATTTTTGTTTCATTTCCATTCAGCAGCACTTTCGATATTCTATTTTTCAAATCTGCAGCTGTTCGCTCTCTATAAAGCTGTGTAATCATACAAGGACCACCTCGTTATTATTGAGCGTGACGGAATAACCTACCTTTAGCTCACTTGTTTTTCGATACCTTCTGTTATTCAGAATGACAGTATCTTTTATCTTGAGTGGCTCATTCAAAGCAGCTCGCAAGGTATATGCCAAATGAGCTGGCTTCATATTCTCCAATGTTTCTATGAGCTCGCTCATATGCTGCATATCATCTATATCAATATCAACATTAAAACGGTACTGTCCTTGAAGTAGCCTGACCTGAGCAGACGGATTTTTCAGGAACCGATTTAATGCCTGTTCAATAGCCTTATATGTTGCCGGCGGTATGTTGGACATTTTAGAGATTAGACGCAATCGGCGGATCTCATCGGTGTCACCTGATTCCCGCGGTACGTTCAAAATCTTTTCCCATCGTTCAAGCCCCCAGGTTGCCGTAGTAACAAACAGCTGATCTGCCAGATCAAAGATACTGTTATTTTGCTTCTCAAATTCCGGAGCTTCTGCTTTAAGAAGTTCAGCCATTTCCTTTAATTTGGTAAGAAACTGCGGCAGGTAAGCAGTCATTTCATCGAGTTTGCTCAATGATGTTCACCTGCCCCAATTTAGGGATTTCAACGTCACTCAGAACCAAATTTTCGGCCACGCCATTGATTTTAATATCTGCGTAATCACTTACTGAAGGTGAATTGTAGACAATATTATTAATCTGCGATAAACGGATGACGTTATCTTCAAAGGCAATCTTTTTAAAAAGATTTAAAACACCTGATTCGATTTCTTGCTTTACCTGATCGATAGAGCTATTGACCTCCGGAAGTACCTCGGCTGAAATCTCAACCTCTTTCCATACCGCACTCTCCACTGTGACAAAGGCACCTATTGGCGCTTGTCCCTCACCTTGGCTGGGTTCAGGATCAATATAGTTTTTCACCTTTGATATTAAAATATCGGAAGCAGGTTCCAAGTTAGCATTGGTCACGACAATTTTGACTGTGCCGTCTCCATTCCAAAGTGGAAAGATCTTTGCCTTCCCCACTCCGTCTACTTCTTCAGCCCATTGTTTATAGTGTGCTTTATTGGCACTGACAGCTTCCCGACGCACGCGGGTAAAATATCTAGCCCTTAAACTGTCATCATCCTCCTCTTCTCGGCCAGGGATTAGAATCTCTTTCACGATCGCTTTTTGGAGTCCTGGTATTGTGTCTAATGACAATAGATTTTGACCGGATATGTTTGCGTTCCCTGCTTCCCCCGCTGTTTCACATTCCAACGTCCCGTCAGCTGTGTATTGAAAATAAAGATTATCAACATAAAAGCGAGACCCTACAGGAATGGTCACGCCTTCAGTAAACTCCCCTGCCCTGACTGCTTTTGTGGCAGCCGTTCGCTCAATGCCTGCTTCAGTAGCCCGACGATCTAAAAATTCCCCTTGTGCTGTGTCTGAGAAGACAAGTTCCAGCACCGTATCGAGCCAAATATAAGACTTAGCCAATTCTGCAGCTGCAGGAGCTAAGGCATTATAAATCACGCTGCCTTCCCTCGTATCAATATCCGCTGAAATGCTGTTTAACATCCCATCCATAATCACTTCAAAGGTTTGATCTTCAAACATCTTCGCCAAGCGCCTCCTCGATCTCCAATGTTCCTTCGTCAGTCTCGACTGTAAAGGAGACACGGAACAATTCGCCTTGTTTTTCTATTTCAAAATCTGTAACAGCAGAAATCCGATCGTCATAGATCAGTGCTTCCTCTATCAGTCGAGGGATCTCCATTTTCTTATATGCGTCTGTTGTTTCGTTATCTGCCAGCACGTCTTGAAGCTCATTACCAATGTCATGACTGTAAACAGAATATGTATATCGCTCAGTATGGAGAGACAGATATACAAACTGCTTAATCGCTTCAAGGCCTGTGATGATTTCATTTGTGATACGGCCATTTTCAAAATCTATTTTGTAGGTTTGCGAGGTCTCTATGACTTCGCTGTCATCTTCAATATCATTAAATTCAACTTCTGGTGAAAGGGCCAACCCAGGCACCCCCTATATTTTGTCGAGAATAAAAAATGATTGTCCGCCTTTTAAGGAGACAATCATCACACGCTCACCTGTATTTAATGCTTCTTCTTCACCGGCCCGCAACCGCTTTGGAACAATAATCAAATCAGCAGGTATTATTAATTTGTTATTTTCATTAAGCCTTATCTCAACAGGGGAAACGGAAACCACTTCAGCCGGCATAATATCCACCGGTGACTCAGAATCAACTGCACCGACAGCCAAATGCTTGATTGCTTCACTTAGTCTCATGAGGAAACACCATCAGGAATAGAGTTTTTCTCCACAACATCAATGGTCATAGTGTGCGTGGATCCTTTAAATTCGTGTTTGTCTGTATCAATCCAGTATGTCTTCTTAACCCCAACTTCCGGAATTGAAATATAGACGGGCAAACCACTCTGAAGATCCGGAATCCCAATCGCTTGAATACTTTTGAGTTCTTTTTTGACGCCTTTTTTCTGTGCCTGTTTAACTTTCGCACGCTGCTGAAGCTGTGCCTGGTTAATATTATCGGAAACTGTTTCGACATACTGAAGCACACCGTATTTACTGATGCCAGAGCTATCACTTGCGGTGGCCGTGTAAGTTTTATTGTCTTTCTGACGCCGCAGCTTTACTCTCGTGGCAGTTTCATTAATGGAAGTGCTGTATTGATAACCAGTGATGTTTACCCCTGTTTCTAGCACCCATACCTCTGACGGATCAGGCCAAGCACGAAGGCCTAGCTTTCCCTTTGCAGAATATAATTGATAATTACGTCCGGTTTGGCTCTTCGTTTGTTTCAAGGCTTTCAGAATCATATCATAAAGACTCGTATCATCTTTAAACACTAATGATTTAATGGTGTAACCCGTATTTGCAATAGATGTCGTCGGGATCTGAAAATCTCTTGCCAGACGCTTAATAATCTCGTCTGCTCGCTGATTCGAGAACACATAAACATCTTTGTTCTTAACCAGATATTGCAGCATGTCATAAGCCGTAAAGGTCAGCCCATGTTCTTCCGGATTGCGAGAAAACACAATACCTCGAAACAGCTCTTTCCCTTTCCACTTAAACAGAACCGTATCCCCTTCTGATACGCTGTAATATGAATGGGTTCCTTGTTTGGTTATGATCTTTGCTGTGATCGATCGCGGCGCCTGATACCGTTGCCCTTCGAGGGAAACACTTTCAGTTACCAGCTCAAGCCATTCCGTTTCTTTAATGACGAAAAGTTCTATCATGTCATCACCTGCTTATTGCGGTATCTTTAATTTTTGACCAGGAAAGATCCAGTGTCCTGGCTGTCTTATATTCCGTTTGCTTCGCTTGATCATAGCCTTTTTATTGACGTTCCAAATCTTACGCCATTTTGTGCTGTCCCCATAAAATTTACCGGCAAGGTCCCACAATGTATCCCCTTTTTTAACCGTGTATGTTTTAGGAGCTGACTTAGACGGCCGTTTTTTCTTTGTCTTTTTCTTTTGCTTGATCTTCCGCGGCGAAGCGGTTTTGTATTCCTTCAGCTTTATTTCATAATCACGATCACCTATGTCTTTTTGGCCCTCGCTATAAGAAAAAACCTCGATACTGCAAGTTACATTAATTTTCGTTCCAGTAATCAAGAATTGAACAGGCTTTTTAGATTTCACCCATTTCTCGATCTTTGCAATAGCATTTTCAGGAGAAGGAAATCCCTTATACTCAGCAAGCGGGCTATGTTTCTTTGGAAAAAAAGAAGAGAACGAAATTTCTTTCGCTCCCGGTTTATCAATAAAAGTGATCTCCCCAAAACTAGCCACTTTTACTGATTCATTTTGAATTGTGTTTGAAATATCAATTTGTTCAGGAAGGACAGGAAGCCGTAGCTTATCCTTCCCTTGTGAAATCCAGAATTCATATATGGATTTAGTCAAAAGCAACGACTCCCTTCGTTCCAATGTTGATTTCCTGTTCAAGCTCATCGACAAGGGCCTGCTTAATCTTAGCTACAAGACTGTTCATGTCTTGGTCATTGTGAAAATGCTGATCGCCATTAAACTGAATAATGACCTCTTTGCCGCCTGCAGCTGTAACTGTTGTTTGATTGCTTCCCGTTGTGGCAGCTGTTACCTGACCGGAAGATAATTCAGTTTGCCCGTTTTTAGATGGGTCTGTGACTTCCATTCCGAGTGCCTTAGCTGCTTGTGCTAACAGATAACGTCCACGGATGCCTCGCTCCTCTGGAATGATCCATTCCCGTTTGTTTCCTTCACCGACACGGGCAATCTGCTCTTTGGTAATAAGTCCGCCGTTAGCGTAGCCAACATATGGACCTCCGTGTCTCATGCTTCTAATGCCTGGTACATTATTAATTGACCCATATCTGCTTTTGATATAGCCAATCGCAGCAGCAGCGTTGTGAATCGGGTTAAGAATGTTATTCATGCCCGGCAATTTATGTGCGTTGAAAGTACTTGGGATTGTCTGCATGAGCCCCTGAGATGGATGTCCTGCTTTCGCATTACTATCCCATAAGTTGATTGCCTTCGGATTACCGCCTGACTCATGCTGAGCAATTGTCATCAGCCCTGGGAGCCAGCTCATCGGTGTCTTTGTAGCCATGATAGCAGCCATGAGCCATTGCTTTACATTTCCGCTTACTGCTCCCATTCCGGAATAAGCAGCAGCTAGTGAGCCCGCTTGTTTTTCAGCAAACTTTTTCACATCAACTGAATCCAGACCTTTTACAATACCTATAGAGGCAAAGCGACCGAGACTCATCATGACACGGGAAGGTGAGTGAATATCAAGCTCTTCACGAAATGCCTTCTCAACTTTTTTCGCCAGCTCCTTGGCAGCTTCATGCACTTCACTTGCCTTAGAAGTCATGCCTGAAACAAAATTACCGATCATACCGCTTCCCCATCCGTTTGAAGATTCTTTAGATCGGATAAACGGCTTGTTAATATGAGTGCTGACGTATTGATCAGTACCAGTTTGTGAACTATTTTGTCCGGAAGCAAAACCTTTGACCGTTCCACTTCCCCATGAAGAGGATTTATTTACGGTGTTCTGGAATGGTGTTTTAATCTTCGTCTGCAAGAAGCCATCTGTACCGGTCGAAGTACTGTTTTGACCTTTAGCATATCCATTGACCACTTGCTTTCCGTAATTCGGAGAATAAGAGATTAAATTGTTCATTGGCTGCCCAACGTTTTTCTGTTTCCAAGCGTCCATAGAAACAACATGATCCCCAATTCCTTGATCAAAGCCTTTAGTGAACTGTTGACCAAATGAAGTCGCTTGTTCATCAAGACTGGATATGTCAATGATAGGAGATACAGAAGCAGTCACCGCCGCTCTACGGACTAGCGGGGAAGTTGCTGGTTCACCTCCTGCAGATGAAGCAGACGCTATATCATCAACAACACTCATCCCTAATTTTGAAGCAGCTTGAGAAAGGAGCATTTTGCCGCGCCCTTTATTATTCTCAACAGGGATAACGAATTCTTTACCAGCTTCACCAATCCAAGATATTGTTGGCTTCGTAATGTAACCACCAGTAGCATGTTTCTTTGGCTTTTCTTTTCCGGTACCAAATAAATAATTTACGCCACTCTTCACATATCCCCACGCTTTACCAGCAGTTTTTTTCGCACTTGAAGCTACTTTACCACCAACTTCTTTTACTCCACCTAAAATACTGCTTCCCAATTCCTTTACACTCTGCCACTTTTCAGACCACCACTTCTTACTAAAAAGGGTTTCTGAGATGGAACTCTTAACACTTTTCCATATTGATTTAGCATTGTCCCATTTATTTTTTGACCAGCTCTTTACACTTTCCCATTTTCCTGACCACCATTTCTCGCTAAATAAAGTGGATTTCAGCTTTCCTTTAACAGATTGCCAAACAGAAGACGCGCTGTCCCATTTACTTTGAGCCCAACCTTTTACACCTTCCCACTTTCCTGACCACCACTTCTCACTAAACAAAGTGGATTTTATTTTTCCCTTTACGGACTCCCAAACAGATGATGCACTATTCCATTTGTCCTGTGCCCAGCTTTTAACACCAGACCACTTTTCAGACCACCATTCACTATTAAATAAAGTGGACTTCACCTTTTCTTTTACATGAGACCATGTATCACTTAACCCATTGAGAGAAGTCTTCGCATTACTCTTAATGCCGGACCATTTTTCAGACCACCATTTTTGATCAAATAATGTACTGTCTAGTTTCTTCTTTACTTCTGAACCATCAAACGCTTTACCTAAACTTGATCCACCCAGGGTGCCTGCTATACCACCAACTATTCCACCAATGGCTGTTCCCACTCCTGGAATAACACTGCCAATAGCTGCTCCTGTAGCCGCTCCAGCAAGGCCACCGCCAGCTGATCCAATTTTTTCACCAACATTGTCTTTATTCATCCCAATTAAATCAGTTGCCGCTAATGCTGTTCCTAATAGAGGAACTCCCTTTGCAAACTTGCCAACACTTTTCAGAGGACTTAAGACTTTCCCGACCTTCGATGTACCGCCTGCAGCTCTACCAGCTGAGTATAGCTCCGATCTCGTAGTGATTATTGCTGATCTTGAACCTCTGGTTGGATTAGTACCTACAGTTCTACCGGAACGCCTTCTCTCCAACCGTTCAGATGACACAGCAATTGAACTATCAGAAGGATTCATTCGGTTTGAATTACCGCGTCGTCCTAAAACTCTTTTCCCTCGTCTTCTACGAATGCGATCATTTTTACCTCCATCGCTACAACAGCAACATGTTAAGCTGCCGCTTCGAGGTAAACTAGTTGGACTTGTGGTAGTTTTGGATTCTCTACTCCTTGTGCTGAGATTACGATTACTGTTTCTGTTCCTCCTTTCACTTCGCATGTTAGCGCCAGCTTCAGGAGTACGTTTTGGAATTAACTTTCGGATTACGCCTGCTGCATCACTTCCGACAGTACCTATGCCTTTTAAAAGCGGACGTAGTATTTTCAAATAACCAATCAACCCAATTAAAGAAGGGATCACAACTTTAATCGCTGTTTTTAAATCATCCCAATGGTTGACGCTCCACTCAATGGCTACGTTTAACTTATCACCTATCTCCTTACCAAGATCAGCAATATCTTTTTTGATCTCTTTAAGCTTTTCCTGACCTTCTTTACTGTTAATGAACGAGCTGATTTTATCAAAGGCCGGTCCTAATCCAGTTAGCAGAGATGTTCCCATATCCTTAGATATGCTTTCAAAATCTCTCATGGCATCATTAACCGGTGTCATTGGGTTATTATCCCGAAGTTTCGTAAAGCTACGTTCTAATTCACCGCTTGTTTTGGCACTTGTACCAATACCCTCAGCCATATCTAAAATCGGCTGCTTAAGGTCTTCATATTGTGTTCCAATAAGCTCAGTCGCAATAGCAGCCCGCTTTGTTTTATCTTTCACTTTAGAAAGGGCTTTTGCCACCCTAAATAAACTTTCCTCACCGCTTATTGAACCATCTTTGAAGCCCTTGAACATTTTCTTAGTTTCCTTGGCTCCGAACAGCGTTTTAAATGCGTCCACTTGACTATCAGACATTTCGGTTCGGCGGATGTTAAACTCACGCATACTATCGGCTAGGTTATCGAAGTTTCTGGCGCCACCCTTTGTTCCTTTTACCATGGCGTTTGCAATTTGGCCGCCTGTGAGCTTCAAGTCTTTAAAGGTGGAACTGTATTCATTCATCGTGTCTAATAAATCATCAGCCTGGTCACCGGCATTCCGGTATACATAAGCAATTAAGTCTCCGCTTTGTTTCCCAGACAATTTCAAGTTGTTATACATTGAACTGAAAGCACGATCTACCTCAGCCTGATCAGCATTCATGAGCTGAGCGATCTTACTTGACGACTCAGTCAATTCAGCTAGAGCTTTTTTAGACGCCCCTGTCTGTTGCGATAAGTTTCTAAGAGATAAACTGACTTCTTCCCGAGAACTGCCTGCTTTATTATTGAAATAGATCTGATCCGTCATTCTTGCAACATCTTTCTTATTAACGTTTGAAGTTGCTGACACATAAGCATCCTGAGACATTGTACTTTTACCAGACCCCATAATTGAACCTGCAGAAAAACCACCTGCAACTGCCAGAGTAATGGTAGCATCCTTCAAGCTGTCTATTTTCGCTTCAATTGCATCCAGAGCAGCTGAAGCTCTGTTCTTAACAGAGACGGTTGGCTCAGCAAGTTCGTCGTCTACATCGGACACATGACGACGGATCTCATCTAATTGGTTTGTTGCATGATCACGAACTGAAACAGTTGGCTCAGCGTGCGAGCGATTCAAATCAGAGAGACCTCCACGGATCAAACGAAAACGTGGTGTAGCTTGATCATTTACGGAAACTGTCACCTCATGGCTGCCCTCGGTAAGATCCTCAGCTTGCTGACGTATAGAATGTAAGCCATTCGAAACTCGATCATCTAAATCCACTTCAAGCGATCGAGCCCGTCCGGTCAAACGGTTGGCCGATCGGTCAATCCGCCGCATAACTCTCTCAGTCCGGTCTTCAGCCTCAAAAATAAGAGGGCCGTTAGCGGCCCTCTTAAGTCTTTCAGCATTGCCTTGTATCATTCGAAGCTTGCGGGAAATCTTATCATGTAATTCAAACGTGGCTGTTAGTTTAGCCATAGTTAATTACCTCCCTTCTTCGCTTCTTTTTCTAACAGCTCAAGCTTATAACCGATTAACCCATATAAGAGCGCCTTGAATTCTTTCGGAGCCTCATATAGTTCTCTTAATTCTGACGGGGCGTATTTGAGCTCATGCATCGCGTAATAAAGATATACAGCCTCTTTGTCCCCGTCCTTTACTAGTTTTTTGCCGCTTCTTCAAGGTCTTCGAGATCATCATCAAATCCATTGATTTCAATTGCTTTGTTTAGCCAGTTCGCATACTCACCGCCGACTGAAAGAACACGTTTGGCGACTTCCACTGGATCTTCTGTTTTGTAAGCCTCACGTAGTTCCTTAGCTTTAAAGTTTGGGTAAACAGTTGTTTCAACTGCAATGCGAGCATAAAAGCGTTGGCTGTCCAACTCCTTTACACGACCGCGGCCTTTTACATTTCTGTAAGTGGTGTTCTCTTTCTCAAGTTCGTCAATTCGTTCAGTCGTAATTGCTTTGAAAATGAATGGAATCACCTTTCCTTGCTTGTCCACAAACCGCTTTGAGATAGGCACTTCTACTTCTTCCGCTTCGATTGTTTGGCCTGGCATAAAGAATGAAAGGTCATATACTTTTTCGTTTTGTTTTTCGCTCATAATCATTGTCTCCTTTTCATTTCAGAAATAAAAAAAGGCATATTTTCTATAAAAAATATGCCTTACCAATTTTTTCAGTTATAATATTAGATAAGCTGCTTTAAGCAGCGTGTAGGTCCCTCCATACAATCATTCCTTAATTTATATTCTGTAAAAGGAGGTGAATTCATATGTCTGCCTATGAAACATTCATGGTCATCATAAACTTTGCTAGTTTACTTGGCAGTGTTGTGACTGTGGTTTTGACTTTTTTGACCTTTATATTCACTTTCAAGAAAAAAGACACTCATCCGGTTTATACAAGAGCGGAAAAGTGTCCAAGTGAAAAAATGGACCCTCAGGAAGGGTAATTTTCAAAAGATAGAGTGTTGCCGCACTCTATCTTTTTTTATTTTATGCATTTCTTGTTCAAGAAATACACGAAAAACCAAGAAAAATGAAACACATTACATCGGTATTCGTGAATACCTGACTTCCAGTAGTATTAATACTACTGATAGTACCAGTACTACCAATACTATTGTTAACATTAATATTAATATTAACAACCAGAGTTATCAAGTGATATGTCGTAGATTCCTCTAAATTCTGTTAGATTCCTCTAAGTTCCCCTAAATTCCACTTGATTTTAAGAAAAAATAAAGAGTTTCTGAAACGCATTACAAGAAATGCATTACACATTATTTTCCCTTTTGGGATTACTATCACTACTCAGGCCAACAAAAAATGATAACTGCTATACGGTTGTCTAGTGTATAATTATTCCTGTACATTTGCACGGCTAACTCAAAGGTGGTCTGCTGGCTAAATCCCCTGAAAGGGGGTGACGCCTATGTCGACATTTCAAGCGCTTAGTTTAATGCTTGGAACGGGAATGTTTATTCTCGCCTTGTTGACGTATATAGACAAAAAGAAATAGACCACCCTTTGAGGCCTAGGAAACTTCTAGGGTAGGTCCATATCTAAATACACCTATAGCCAGCGCTCCAATGAGGAGCCAGCATTTGTACAGGCCGGAGTGCGCCAACACTCCGGTATTTTTTTATTTTATGCATTTCTTTTGAAAGAAATACAAGTTTCTATTTGAAACTTGTTCAGTTGAATCACTTCTAACGTAATCTTACCACATTTTTTCGTGAATATCTCGTCTGAGTTTCGCCTTTTTTTCGTTAATATCTCGCCTGAGCTTCGTCATCTTTTACGCAAGCTTTTCGTAATCTTTTTGGCGATTTTGTGAAAGTAATTAGAATGTTGATTTCAACTGCTCAGGAACATCAAAGTCCTCAAAGGTAAACGGTACTTCTTCCTCTAATGCTTCTGAATCAACATCAAGCCCAGCGATTTTCGCAGAATCAAAGTTCACGTCGTACAAGGTGACTCGTTCAGTACCACGCCCTGAAGATGCGTCATCTAGTACAGCTTGTAAAGTGAAGTAAGGATCACTTCCCTTTTTCACATAGTCCATCATAATAAGAACAAATTGAGAAGTCACTTTATAAAAAGTAGCTGTCCCTGTCCCGTTTGCACCGGTTGTTTTATGCCCTGTCATCCGACGCCCCATGATATTTACCTCGGATTTATTTTTCTCCACGTTGGCTTCAAACGTTTTGATATGGGCCATTTCTTCTCCATCAAGAAACAGCCTGCCCTCTTTACCTGAAATGGTGTTTTGCGCTTTTAATGCCATTCTTATTTCACCTCAACATTAAAGTAGAATTTTTCAGCTGCATCCACCGGTTGAACTGCAAGATCAATCAGGAAGCCGTCACGATCGTTATTCAGAGCAATTGTAATGTCATTCTCTGAATCAAAATCAGTAATGCCCCCGTTATCTTGAAGAACACTCAAGTATTGAGTAATCAGCGTTTTTACAAACTGCAGTCCGTCATTTGTAGCGGGAACGTCACTGCCGCTTGCTTTGCGAGACTTGATCAATGCTTTTAATTGAGATGTAAGGTCATTATTGATTGCATCAAGTACACGGACAATTTTGTTTTTCTGGAACATCTTATTTTTCTCTGCTGTTAGGCTTGTGAGTGAATTAATGTCCTTTTCAACCGATACTGATTTATCACGAGAATCATAAGTAAACAAAAATTCCCCATTTGACAATCGTTCAACGATTTCGTCGTTGTCAATTCGGTTAAGGACATCTACAGCTCCCCCGTATTCTACAAATGTAAGTGATTGATTAAATGTAGCCCCCGCACTTGCGCCTGCAACCCAAGCAGTAGCTTTTTCAGGAGTGATCTCCGTTCCATCTTCAAGTAGGACGCCACCAGTTACATTGATAATACCCTCATGGTCTCCCTTGTAATTTGAAAGAATACCTTGAACCTTTTGCCCTTGGTTGTCTCTCAGCCGTTTGATGAACGCAACAAACGTTGCTTTTAATTGCTCGTTATCCTCTACAGGTAAAGCGATTGTGTCAAAGTATTCCGTTTCAGCCGCTTCCAAGAAAGCTGTATAATCGGCATTTGTCGGTGTTTTGTCTGTTCCGCCTGACAAGCGGATTCCGGAAGTTGTAGGGAGAGCACCGCTAACATCTTCAGGGGCCGTACCGGTTAATGGAATAGTAACTGTTAAATCTCCTTTCCCCGTAAACGTGACATAGTTATTTGGTTTAAGCTCTTCAGCTTTAGACACTGTTTGTTTATCCACTTCAGATTGATCAAGGTAGGTAGTGACATCAACTTTCGAAGAGTCAATAACGTTCTCCGTAATACTAATAATGATGTCATTACCTTTAGTGCCGCCATAAAGAGCAGTAGCCTTTACACCTTCGCCAATGTCTGCCGAAGCACGGAGACCTTCCGTCAGGCGATAAAGCAAGACTGTATTTGCCTTTTTCATTGCCTCACGTAAAAGCAAAAGAGACGGATCATCGATATTTAATCCGACTTTTTTATTCAAGTCCTCGATGGAAGAGATAGAAATGAATTTCTTAACCTCGCCCCAGCTGGAAGCTATCGGCAGCGCAACTGTTCCACGTTCTCCTGCAGAAACACGGTTTTCCGCGGTCGTTTTGAAGTTGAAGTAAATACCGGCACGCTCTTTTTCCTTGCCGGGCGTGAAAGTCCCCCCGTTCATCTATTTGACCTCCTTTTGAAGAAACTGATTAATTAACCTCTTCGCTTCCGATTTTGTAATACTCGTTTTATGAACATGAAAAAGAGCACCGTCAAACACCTCGGGTTTTACCCCAAAGAGCTCTCGACTGTGCTCTCGCAAATCCTTAATATAAAAAGCATTTTCCGCTTTCTCTTTTTTAGTGGCCATCATTTCACCCCGCTTTTAAATTTAAAACCATCTATTGAACGCTGTTCTTCCCGCTCATACCAATAGCGGCTCGTCCAGTTTAAGACAATGGTCGCGTAATCATCTGATACCCGCGTTTCTATTCGAGATAGACGAATAAAATCCCCCGTATCCTCGCCAGATTCTTGTATAAGCGGAATTATGCCCCTTTTGCTTCTAAGTGTATCCACAATCCTTTCTGCTTCGTTATGAGCCTTCTGTGCGTTTTCGTGAAAGAGTTTTACGTTTAAAACATAGGATTTCTGAAACGTAGATACTGTGTCCACCCCATCGACTGTGGAAGCGGGTGGAAAGTAAAGAGACGGAACAGCAAAGTCCTGCGGTATTTCTTCTTCATACACTTGAACTGGATACAGTTTGTATAGATAGCCCATAATTGAACCTACTTCTTGATTCATGGCAACACCGCCTTAAAATTCTTCATCAATCCATTGCTGTAGCTTCCGCTCAAGGCTTCTCTCAAACATCAACTGAAATATAGCCATGGCGTTATCCCAAAAGCCAGAACCGTCGACCCATTGGAACTTCAGCAACATTCCGGTTTTTCTTTCAGCAGGGTCATACTCGAAACGGTCGCCTTTCCACCGCCCTGGGACCCACCGTCTATCCTGATTTTTAGACGGATCGATAGTAAAGTGCCCGTCATTCACATATGAGGCGTATTCTAGATTTGTTCCAATATCCAACTTTAAGCTGCCTTTTGTCATTGAAAAGATATTATCCTGGTCACCTTTCTGAAAGGAATTAAGCAAGCGGCGTGTGTCTACCGTCTTCGTCCTGATAATTTCATCTTGAATAATGTCTAGGAACTCAAAACCCATAGCTTCAAGCCATTCCTCGTATCTCCCTTTCAATTCTCTACGAGAAGCACGGTTTAATGACTGAATGAACTGATCAAGACCTTTGATCTTCACAAATATTCAACCTCCCGTACTGCCGTAACTTCCCAATGATGATTCCTGACTTTGCGGGGCTTCTGTAATTTATAAGCAGTACCATCCCAAACCGCCCTGTCATTTACTCGAATATCAGCAGTAGCAGGGAAATGCACAAGGAATGATTGATAAATAGCTACATTCGGTTCTTGTTGGATAACGGACTGACTCTTTTCTGTAAAATAACACGGCTGATTTTCTATATCCGGCTCATCAGGGTACGAAAAAACCGGTTGAACATCTTCAACCGGCACCCCGAATTTTTGCTGTCTATTTTCTTTTTTCTCCTGTAGATGGTAAATGCCACATCTGTGAGTCAATAAGGATTGATAACTCATATTGATCTCATCCGCACTTTCGCTTCAATCCCTTCTAAATCAGGGTCAGCCGGTTTCACATAATCTTTTATTAATGCATACACATCAGGTTTTTGAAGAGATCTGCCATCCCCTAGAGTATAAGAATAGTCACCAATTTTTTCAGTTGTATATCCTTTAATAATTGACTCGTCGCCATTTATAAGAGCATAAAACTGAGACAACTTTAATAGGGCCAGTCGAACCGTTTCAGGCAAAGGAATATACTCTGCATCTGAAAAATCATGTCCAACTTTAAGAATGATATCGGCAGTTGCCTCAAGTATATCCTGTTTTAACAACTCGTCAGGTCTGGTCTTTACAGACTCAAAAACCGAATAACTCTTTAATTCATCGGGAGTGATTAACAGCATAGGTCACTCCCCTTTGTTATCTAATTGCTTAAGGATGTAGGCAATTCTTTCATCTGCGTTTTTGAAGTCAGACGGATTGCCACCAAGATTAGAAATAATGGATTCATGCTCTGCTTTATTCATACCTTTCAATTCCGATTCAGTATAATTTATCGGATCATCCTTTTGATTCTTAAGATCTTTACCCAGCACAAAATATGGATTTTCATTTAAATACTGATAGAGCCTTTTTGGTACTGTTTGACTGACACCTGCTCGAAAGGTTATTCCCATGACATTGTATGTTTTGCCTTTAATAAGCTTTGCAGTGTACACACCAAACCACCTACTCCTTCACTTTCACAATCTTGGCTACGGCGTCTTCTTCTTCAAAAACACTATCCAATTTCGCTGTCAGAACAATGATAAACATACGGCGACGGATGTCTTTATCTACTTCAATCCGAATGTTACGAGAGAATCCAAGAATAATATTCTTCGGATGAGTAAGGATGATATCAGAAACATCAGTTGTTGTATCTCCCTCTCCAATCGTATAAGGCTGTAAATTCGCAATACCTTTGA
This sequence comes from Bacillus sp. FSL R5-0603, assembly GCF_038050295.1. Taxonomy (NCBI): domain Bacteria; kingdom Bacillati; phylum Bacillota; class Bacilli; order Caryophanales; family Bacillaceae; genus Bacillus; species Bacillus sp. FSL R5-0603. Next base: position 2,491,236 of record NZ_JBBOYP010000001.1, read on the forward strand.
CCGGAACACCAAAAGCAGAAGAAAGGCCACCTTGAACAGCTGCATCCCCTAAATTTGTTTGGCGATCAGCTACGCGATCTTTCCATTCAACCTCAATACCAGGCGATGTATAGAAACGGAACTCCTGCGGAATTCGCAAATATTTTGGAGGTACAGCTTTGTACCCTCGCTTGAACGTTTGGCGTGTCAGTTCCTCACCTGCAGCATCAACAATGTGAGATGTAGCTTGTTTTCTGATGCCATCTAATTGTGCAAGATATGAGTCGGATGAAGATGTGTCTCCATTTACAAGCAACTCTTCAATATCAACCGCAGCACGCTCAGCTATCATTTGCATAATTGTATTTTGAAGACCATCTTTTTCGATGTTGTTTTCAAGTGTGTCATAGGTAATGTTAACTTCAGCAATAACTTCTTTTGTACTTAAGTTAACTGTGCTAGTTGATGGAACTGATTTTTGATCTTTAGTTAACGCAACTCCCTCTTGGGCTGCCCTTAAAATACGCTGACCAAAACCGATCTTCTCGATTTTCTGTGTGTCATGGTCCATTTGAATAACACGCGCATCTCTTAAAATAGTTGGCGTATCTTGAACCATTCGAATAAAAGTTGAAGCTTGAGTAGGATTCATAATCCCGCCGCTCTCTAAAGTAGAAAGCGTCATTTCTGCTTTATTAATAACCTCTTGATTTCTCATTCTTATCCCCCTTATACATTAAAACAACCCTGACCAGATTGATTTTTGAACTTGTTCGGAACCCGATTCTTCAGTTTGCTTAGATGTTCCCCGGCTTTTTTCAATTGCTTCAATACGATCAGCGAGCGGTTGAATAGCTTCTGAAATTGCCTTTTTGATTTTCTCGTCCTCTTTTTCAACCTCTTCTTCTGTTTTTTCTCTATCTTTCTTTTTAAGTTCTTCCTCTTTTTCTAATGTTTCGAGCCGCTTCTTAATTGGCTCTAATGCTTCTTGAATGGATTTTGTTACTTCATCCGAAGTCATTTCTTCTTCCTCCTCTTCTGTTTCTACCTGACTCAGTAAATTACCGAGAGCAGTATGAGCATTTTTAATTTCCTGCAGGTTTGAAGCGGAAAACTTTCTGCCCGCCTTTGTAACTGGCTCTTCATATGATTGCTGTTGCTTACCCGTAAAAAAGTTTTTGAGCAAATTAAAAAGCCCTTTCTCATCTGTTTTCTCTTGAGAAACGGGCTTTTCTTCTTGTTTTTCAATTGTCTCAGCGGTACCAGCCATTGAATAGCCTGTAATTACGCCTTTTTTAATTTGCTCCCATACTTCTTCGGAAGCCTTCGTCACAAGGACCCATGAACCCTTTTTGATGGTTTCCCCATTCATTACAAAGTCAGCAGGTGCGACATAGGACTCTACCACCTCACCAACACCGCCCTGAAAGTCATGTTGCTTGTCAATTTCTCGGGCATCTTTCAGGAATCCATGAGCGGCTTTTTCGATTTCTGCAGCTGTCATGAAATCCCCGTGGGCGTCCACTGTTTCTGGTTCATATACGATTCCATAAACGAGTTTTTGCTCGTCCGCTTCTTTGGTAAGAACCTTGACTTCTTTTTGAAATACCGGCTTTTCTTCTGACTTCATAAAAAAGAACTGTTTTTGATTAGCAGCCTTGTCGACGTATGAAACATGGGTGATTTTTGCGTTCACCAATTCTCTTGGCATGTTGTTCACCTCCTTTCAAAATAAGAAGACCCTCATGAATGAAGGTCTTCTGCTAGTGTTTTTGATAACTCAGTACGAAGTTGTTCAAGCGACTCTGCACAAAATTTGTAATAATCACTTGCCTCAATTGCAAATTGAACTCTTTTATCTTTACTAACTTTTCTAACTTTGAGGCTATTGCTTTCAACCGATTTAGAAATTATAAATAAATCTTTTATGGCATCAGCCGCTTGCTTTGAAACTTTACCGTTTCCGTACAGCACATCCATAACGTGAGAAATATCGCCTTCAAACTCTAGATCAGTTTTTACTTTTACAAAATTCATGATATTTTCTAAACCTATTAAAAAATCACTCCAAATATCTTTAATGGTTTGAGTTGGATCTATTAGTGCCTTTTGAAATACTGCATCTAACATCAGTTGATCATTTATCATTGTTTGTACAGGAATGTCTATAACAGCTTGAATATCTTTAACATCTTTTTTAGGTGCCTCTTTTAAATTTTCCGCTACTGTTTCCAGTCTATCCCCAATAGAGACCAATAAACCATTTCCCCCTCCCCCTGATACCGTGATTTCTCTTTCTTTTAAAAGATTAAGTATTCCTTTTTTGAAAGCAAATGCAATAATAACTACAGCTAATGGCCAAGAAGTAATTGCGCTAGTAATAAATTTAGAATTTAAAACAGACGATATCAACTTAGTTGCATCATCCACTGGAATATGAAAATCTAATAAATATGTAATAAACAAAAAACTGAAGAGTATTGCCATAAAAATCCCCCATTCAACTAATGAGGATATTATACTATTTTATTCCATGTTTGCTAAGGCTTCTCTTCGAATCTCTTCTTTTTCCTCAGCTGACAGTCCTAAAATCTCATTATCTACCACAGGCGACAAAACACAATGGCAATGAACCCGCTCGCCTGCAGATAGTTTAGGATCTCGCGGAAACATGCAGGTCTCGCTGCTACCTGGTATCTGAAATTCTTCATCCACTCCAATGACTGTGCCATCAAGATCGATGTGATTTTCACGCGGGTTGTTCTTCTTCCCTCCGCTGTGCCGCCATTTCTTTTTCTTTACTGCCGGCGATTGTGCATAAGATTCATGCTGCGCGGCAGAGGAAGCGGCAAGCACTTCAGTTATGGCCGTTGTGCGAGCTCGTTCCCTATCAAATTGAGGCATGTCTTTAAGCTTCAACTCAATATCCTGGATGGATAATCCGTTTTCTATGGCGTCTGTCAGTACATTCTCCACCGCTTCATGAGTGTTTAACTTCATGATCTCAGCTAGCTTCTTTGACCAATCCTTAATCCAATTAACTGTACGGGTAGATAAGACTTTAAAAGGCACCTCTGGATCTATTGAATCCATGATTACTTCAGCCAGCTCTTCAATAGTCTGTTGCAGGAATCCCTCAGTCAGTTCCTGAAATTCTTCCTCGAAATCATCCTCCGCGAATAGGTTCTGAGTAAAAAACACTAAAACGGCTTTTAACGTCTCTTCTGAGTCTTTGCTTACAAAACCTTTGAGACCATCTAAAAACTTCTTATGCTGGCGTCTGAGCAATCTGGCAATGCCTTTTTCATATTCCTCCACATACTTGGGTATATTAGATTTGCCAGGAAAGTCAGGTACCATTTCCTCTAATTGCTTATACTGATTTTCCTCGGCTTTTTGAATGAATGCGTTCAGACTGTCCAATAGCTTATCTGTTTTGTTCATCTCTTCAGATCCTCCAGAACATCCCTCATATCTTTTAATAACCCAATCATATCAGGAGTACCGGTCTTAGATTTAAACAGCGCAGCCAAAGGATCGGAAGCGGACTCAGTGCTATTCTTACCAAGCGGCCGGTTGTATTCTTCCTCTGGCCATTCTTCAAGCGTCTTACCAAGTACCCGTCCAGCCAGATCACGTAGATCATTCGGAGAAACTGCACCAGCTGTTATAAACGGTGTTAGAACCTTAGCAATCTCAAGCGGGTCTCTAAAGTCAGGCCCTTTCAACATAAGACGAACCTTATGAATTTCAAGATCATTTAGAAATAAAGCATTCAGTTTACCTGTGATTAATTTTCGTTCAGGCTGAAATACTTGTTCCTCAGTAACCTTTCTTGCTGTGTCAGCTGTCGCTCTGTTGTAATCTTGAGCTTCACCTGTATAAAGTGGAGGCAAACGAAAAGCCGATCTAATTTTGTCTCGGCTCTTTTGGTCATATTCAAGAAACAAGGCATCCTCTTGAAGGATTTCAGCAAGTGATTTAATATCAACTTTCACTGGAGCAATCTCTTCATCACCATGAATGTTTTTCCCCTTCGCTATGCCTTCCGCTTCAAGTAAAAGAAACTTATGAGCATTTTCCACACCTTCAAGCCCATTCATGTAATCCTGCAATTGTGTATATGAGTCCTCAGACAACATACCATTTTCAATTGTAATGGCAGCGGGAATATGTCTACCTTGTTTGAAGTACATGAAGTTTAGCTCTTCAGCTTTTCGAGCCCCGTACAGATTAACAATATGGCCAATCCATCGCGGTTTCCCATAAGTACCGCTTCCTATTTTGAAATGGACCACTTCATTTGCTCGTTTCTCGAATGGGGTTTGTTCATCATATTGACCTGTCTCTAAATTTAAAGTGCGAGGATCACCATATTCTTTAAAATAAACCATACGGCCGTCAATCATCTGAACATACTTTCGAAATCGTTTCTCTCTTTTGATTGATTTTCTTTGTCCTTGTTCAAAGTACGTAAAATCAACTTCGATTGGTTCAGACAGTTTGCAAACTCGTACATTTTGAACGTCCATGTATTCAATGCCGGCTGGCTTATTTTCACCGTTTCGGATAACCTCAATAAATCCATTACCGGTCTTTTCTCGGTCTTCAATCACAAAGCCGAGTAAAGTCTCAGCTGACTCATCAAAGTGAAGATATTTAACGAACTCTTCAAGCTTTGTCCATTCACTTTCAGCTTCTGTTTTTTCTTCATTTGTCACATCTGGAGAGTTTACATCAAACGAATACTCAAAATCAAAACCAAAACCCACAATATTTGTCCTGTAAGCATCAACGCATTGCTGTAAGATCGTTGAATACTCAGCAATCATCTTTAATTCTTTTAGGTTATACGGAGGCGGTAAAATATTACTGTCATAACTGTCCGCAAATTCATCTTCATAAATTTGTTTCGTTGATTCAGTAGGTGGAGAAGCTTTGATCACTCGTGCTTTAACAGATTGTTTTGACATGCTTTACCTCCTTCCTGGTCTTGATCTTTGAGGTCTCCCTTTAGATTCTTCTTTCAAATCGGTTACCTCATAATCATCGAGAGCATACCAGATAGCTGACAGTGTATGCGGGTCTATGGTGAACTCGTCTTCTATGATGTTCCCCAGCTTATCGGTAGCATAAGTGAGCGGCTTTAGCTCATAAATCGTGTTCTCGCAACGATCAGAGCAAATAATCTTCCTGAACCGTTTGATCTTCTTTGTATACTGAAGGCGTGATCCTTGATATTTACGGGCACCCACCATATTGAAACCGTGTTGCTGAAAATAACGGATTGTCGTTGGCTCTGCTGAATCCGCCTTGATTGATTCCTTAGTCTCTGCAAATTCCTTAAGTTCTTCGGCCGTCTTATCGTCCGTTAGTCCATTTTTGTAATACTCCCAGTAGATATAGAGATATTTCTTTTCATGATCCACAGCAACCCTAACGACGGCGTTATACGACTCAACAAAACCAAAGTCCATTCCAACTCGTTTAAGCGGCCGATTAATATCAGCAATAGCTTTCATAACCTCTTCATGTGGCCGTTCTTCAAACTGCGGTAATACCCGAATTCCATTCACGCCAAAATGACCTTTCCGCGCAATCCGGTAAAGGTCTGGATCGTATTCCTTTAATTCTTCAAGTTGCTGGACGTAGCTTTCTGGCAGAAAAAGATTATCATCCGCCGTTGAGTGATGATAATAGGTGTCGTTGCTAACGATTATCCGTTTTTTATAAAGCTCCTTATCATCCAGTACAAAGTGCTTCTCCCTATCATCCTTGAAGAAATGCTTAAAAGTCCAATTGTCCTCTCCGACTGGATTTGTCGAAAGTATCATGTGAAGCGGCAATGTCGGGTGACGAAGACGTCCTAACAGCTCCTTGAATCCCTCATACTTCACTTCTGAACATTCCTCAATCCAAATGAGTGAAATATTATTGATTGATTTCAGTTTGGCTGGCTTATCCATCCCTTTAAAGATGATTCTGCTGCCATTTGAAAATCGAATCTGCATCGGAGAAGATACACATCTAACGATATGATCTAATTTCAGATCACTTACAAGTTCATCAAAAAGTGAAAATGTTGAGTCCCTATGTGTGTCGTACACTTCTCTGATAACAAGTGCAGTACGCTTTTCTCTGAGCAATTTCAGAACAATCTTGAGCGCCACATGATAGCTTTTGGATGATCCATAACCACCCACAAGAAACTGAAACTTTTGATTCCAGTCAAAGAGAAATTCTTTAAAATGTGGATTTACCTGTTTAATCACTGTCATCACCTTTGTTTACAATGGTGATCTCAAAAGGTTTATCTTCTTCTGTAAGTTCTTCGATCTCTATTTTTTTCTTGTTGATATTTAAGCGCATATGCTCCAATTTAAGGCGTCGTTCGTCTTTCGAATGAGCTAATCCATCAAACTGTTTAATTAAATTCCTGAGCTCTGCCATTGCACGAGATTGAGCGTTCAAGAACGTTGCATGACGATCCCAAGAAAATTGAAATTCGAATTCTTCCTCTTCGACTTCGTTTGTCTCAGATAAAACCGATTTTTTCTTTTTCAGTTCCTTAATCATTTCTTCCTTGTCAGAAACGAACATGATTTTTTGTGCCCTTATAATTGCAGCATATTGAATCTGTATCTGATCCCATATCATATCGACAGGTGAGCATTCCTGAATCTCTTCCATGATGGAGAGAGTTTCTTCTGGCAGGAATTTCGAGAAGAATCCATGAGTCACAGCGTTTTGATTTCCCCTTGGTGGGCCGCCCTTATTCCCTAAAGCATTTTTGTTACCAAGCGGTGCACCAACTTTTTTTGTGTGCACACTTTTCTTAGAGGGTGCACACTTTTTTCTTTGCCAACCATGCCGCTGTTTCCATGATTTGATTGTGTTTACAGACACACCATATTTCTCAGCAAGGTCTTTGTATTTCATACCTTTGACATAATCCTTATACGCCTGTATGTGCTTTTCAACCATCTACATTCACTGCCGCCTCCTTAAAGATTGAGTTGTTTTGGTAATCTCTTAATTTTATTCATAATGTTAAAATCAATTTTTTAAACTGGACAAAAAAACGCCCCCTAATATAGGAGAGCGTTCAGTTTAACTTTTATTCAATACTTAACAAGTCTTCAACTAAATCTAGTATCTCAAAATCAGTAAGAGAATTATACAAAAGAACTGTTCCATCAACGTTTATCCTAATTGTAACTGCTTGCTGAGGCATGTCATAATTTATAATTACTGCTGACAACTGTCCGCGTCTAAGCATCTCTGAATAGTATTGGGTATCATGAACCCTAGTCCCACCCATACTTACTGAACTAACAGTTTCTATTCTTACTTTAAATCGTGCATTTCTAACGTCAGATGCTGCATCTATTATCTTGAGTATGTCAAATTTGTGCTGTTCATACTCGACATTGAAATTCTCTTCCAGAATTTCTTTTGCCTTTAATGAACTGTCTTTTCTACAAAGAGTAACAAGATTCCCAACTCCTCTTTGTCTTTTGTTTTTCACTTTAATATACGCCTGGTACATATCTTGTTTTATAACTTGATGAACCACTTCGCCTTTAACTCTAACTGTCTGAGCAAATACCTCATCATTAATAATCTGGATATTTTGATATCCAGTAGGAGAAATATTATTAATGAGTATGTAGGTCTTTAGTTCTTCATTGTAACCATTGATAATTTCTCTCTTTTCGTGTGAAAATACCTCAAGTTCCTCGTCTTCTCCAGTATCATTGAGTTTATCGTAAATATTTATACTAATAATACTCATGTAATCACCCCTCCAACAATAGACATTTTCTTGTAACATCTTCTATTGTATCATAATTATGGTGATTTATAGATATATAGTCCTTATAAACTGTTAATTCTTGATCGATTTCTTGTTGTTCTACTCTCTGGTTGAAGGCTTTTTGTGATAACGTATTTATCGGAAAGGAACAGTGAAAATATTTTATATGCTCTGGTCCAAGCCTTTGTATCATTAAACCGAAAAATGGATTCTTCATAGTTATGAAATAGATCTTCATGCTGTAGTTTTCATTTTTTAAATCAACCCTACTACTGAGCGTGCTAAAAAAGCGACGTAAACTTCTAAGCTTCTCAACTGCAGTTGACTTTGTAGCTGTTATATTACCGAATAACAGGTCAACAGTTACATACTCACCTTCACGACAGTCCAAATCATATTGAACAGTCAATGTATAATCGGAAAATTCATACTGTTTTTTATTTTTCAGATTAAAAACTCTGTGCTTTCTTTTATAAATGTCATCGATGACGCCTTCTAGAGACCTAAAAAAATCAACATCTTTACGCACATCAAAGCTGACAGTTAATTTCCACTTCGTATCTCTCCATTTTTTAAATTTTTTAACGAAGAAGAAATAATACTTTGGAAATTTATTATATAAAAATTGGTGGAGAGCTCCTACACTTATCAACCATGGCAAAGCAGCAAATATAATTTTTAATACTTTAAAAAGAGCTACCAATTCCATAAGTGCCCCCCCCCCTTAAACAGATGATATTGTTATCATTTTACACTAAGTATTTGGTTTTTAGGCGTTTTTTTCCTTGATACTTCAATATCAAATTATTCGAATAATAAGTACTGGTTCTTAATACCCGATATTATCTTCGTTTGAACCAATATAAAAGACATCCTAAGGATGCCTCATGATCTTCTGCTCTTTATGTAATCTTCCTTACTGATCCCTAAAAGCTCCGCAGAGTGCTCATCTGCTGAATGTTCTAAATGATGCATTTGATATTTAACGAATTCTTCTTCGGTAAACACCTTTTTATCGATGAGAATATCAATTAGAGCTTCTATTGTGCATTGACGGTTTACCGATCCGCCTGCTAACTGTTCTAACAAATGTTGCTGATTAACATTAATTGTTCTTGTCATGTTTTCACCTCCTACCTTAATATCGGCAAGAGATTATGACAAAGAATATTTTGCAGAATTTGTCGAACGAAAAACTATTAGTCAATTTGATCAGCTCCTACATTAATTGAACCCAGTATACAGAGAATATAAAAAACACCCCAGTGGGTGCTATACTATTCAATACTTTTTATAACTTCGTCTATTTGCCTTTTTATATCTTCACTTGACCCAAAGTATAATGTGAAAGTATGACTCTTACTGTTAGTTACAAATCCTGAAGTACCTATTGTTACGTCAACACCATCAGAGTTTTCAGTAGTATGACCTGGAAACAATTTCAATTGAAATCCTTTTTCTTTAACATACTTAGTTGCGAAATTTAACATTTCTTCAGAATTTTCAAAGCTAAAATTCTTATTGTTCATATACTTATCCCCCAATCTTCTTTTCTCCATATATTTCGACATGAAAGAAGATTTCCCTTCAGTGTTACAGTAACTTTCTTTGTCACTATATTGGGGGGGGTATGAGAACCTGCCGCGCCGACCTGCCTCCCATTTTACACTACAGATTTTTTCGGATTCAACAAACGCTCAAAGTGGCAATCTTGGCATAATTGGCTGATCAATTCGTCTTTCATTTTGCGTACAGTTTCCCTTGAAATACCAAGATGAAGACCAATAGCACGGTAACTCATCCCCTCCATCATGCAATCATAAATGACTTTATGCTGCTCCCCTTTGATTATTTCGGCACCTAACTCCACTGCATATACTCGTTCTTCATAATACTTAAGACGTTTGAAAAGACGTTCTTCTCTCATGTCCATTTGCCGCAACTCAGCCTGACTCTTCCCGGGACTTCCTTTTGGCATAACAGCTTCTAATCCATATTGAGCAACTCCCCAATTTTTCATTGGAATTACTGAACCATAGAGTACTCTCTGCAACCGTTGAACCTCTTTCACCATCCAGTAATAGCTATTGATTAAATTTTCAATTTCTTTTCGATGCATGATTGTGTCCTCCTTTTCCAAATAAAAAACGGACACCAAACAAACAACGTAAATGCTGTAAGTTCAGTGTCCGCAGGCTTTCCGTCTAGGACATGTATTTTATTTTTATCTGTTTGAGAGTCTGTTTTTAATGTGTAATAGATTTTCCCATAGAACTTTACGTAGTTTATCTAATATTGCATAGACAAAATAGAAAAGAGCAAAATTGAACAACAAATTAAAGACTTGAAAACTAAAAAGAAAATCACCAGAATAACCAAACCATTTAGCTGGATATCCAAATAAATAATGAGGCTTAGAAAATTCATTATCAGCAAATAGACCTAATCCAGGGATAAGAGACAAGATTACAACTGTGATAATACTTAAAAGAGAATATACTTTCTTTCTTGACAACTTCATAATTTCTCCTTTTTTTCAAAAATATATAGACTACCATAGTTTTACATGTTATTATATCATACGTTACATTATTATACAAAGGAGTTTTCAACATGAAAAAAGTCGCAGTTTTAGTCGCACTCTGTACAGCTTTAATATTTACTCCATTCAATACTAAAGCTACAACAGCAGTCCAAAAAGACCAAAAAACTATCAAACAAGAACTTCAAAAGTTTGATAAGCAAACAGATAGCGTGGAGCTAGTTTATAACTTACCAAAAGGTACACCTACAATCAAATTTGATAATGTAGAAGAATTTAAGAAAGCTGTTGCTGATTATGAAAAAGCTTCGAAAAATAAGAAGCAGAACATTCAGGAGTATAATGATAACACAACTCCAACTAGCTATACATTCTTAGCTGCATCTTCTACAAAGACAGGAACAAAAAGAATTCGTTGGAGTAATGCAGAAAGTTTAAGATGGGCATATTCTGTTTGGTTACCATATGATATGTGGATTGACTTCAAATATACATACACAGGATCAGGAAAATCTAAAAAATTCAAAAAAGTAACATCCATTAAGTCTGACTCTTCAAGCTTCCCATCTTCTTGGCATCAATCAATGTCAAACTACTCTTTTTATGATAAAAATAGAGGAGTTAAGATTCACATAAAAGGATCATTTTTATTGGGTGTAAACATTGGTGGACAATCAGTGGGAGCTAAATTCCCTGATTCATACACCAAAAAATATCACTTTTAATTAGCAATTAGCAGGCCACCAGGCCTGCTTTTTTCTTTGATCGACTCGTTTACTATGCAATATTCAACGCTTTTTCTCTATATACTTATCAATATCTTTAAAGTAAGCTGCAGCCGTAAATGAAATGATTGCCCCTACCATTGCAAGTTTCGCTTTCATGTCCGTTCATCCCTTGCAGAGGAAAAGCCCCTGCTACTTAACTTTGTAACCTATCTCATGGTCAACCCGCGCAAAACTGCCCTTTACCGTCTGGATCACCGTTTTACCGTGCTCAGGAGCATCTAAGACATGGGCTGTACATTGATTCCCATCTAAAACAATGATCTTAACTTTCCCTGGATCAATCTTCTGCTGAATAGTGAAGTCTTTTTTGATGTTTATTTCTCTTGGATTGTACACTCAAAGCGCCCCCTGTGTTATGATAGAAGTACCAGTTCATATCAAGAACACTGAAGCTAAGCGCTTCGGTGTTTTTTATTTTTAAGCAGAAACCTCTCTTATCATGACTTCCACTCTCGGCTCTTCGCTATAAAACTTGCTAACTTTCAGGTCCACTACTTGGCTATCATCTTTATAAATAAGATGGTTCAGAGCATCTTTTACACCCTTTACATTGTTATCAACATCAGGCTTTGTAGTAGGCCGCAGAAGACCCTTTTCAGCTTTTTCTTTCTTCTTTGATGAGTTTGAAACCGATTTTGGCATTGGTCTGTACACTTTGACATCCATTGCAACAGGACCAGTAATAACATTCTCAGGACGATACTGAGACGCCACCAAAGCTACATACTGTTTAAAATACTTTGATTTTGCTGGATCTCGCATATGCACCTTCCCATTTCGTATTGATCCACGAGGCCTTCCTTGTGCGACTGGCTCACCATAAACAGTGAACTTAATGCAATCCAACTGTTCTTTACCTCCCGTCAAGTTGTTCCCATAGCTGAATTTCTTTTTCTATCCTCGGTGCCGAGATTAAAACTGCCAGCAGAGACACGACTGCTTTAAGCACTCAGCATCCGCTCCATTTGCTTTATTTTTTCCTCAAGTAAACAGATTGTTGGTGTAAGATCTTTACCTTCTGTAGGACTTAGAGGTCCGAATATATAAAGTCCATCAGCTGCTTTTACATTCGTTTTCTCCTTCATTCCCAATCACCTAACCTATGATTTAATTGCATTCGATCACCTTTAATAATCACTATGTAATCACGACACATCTGGTGAATTCGTGAACCAAGAGCCTCGTCAATGTCCAAAATCTCATCAATTGTTAGCTCTGAAGAAATCAGCAAAGGCTTGTGATTTAAATATCGGTAGTTTAAGACTGACTGGATTTGTTCAACCTGCCAATCGGTTGCCCTTGGCTGACCGTTTATTGGTTTGAATAAGTCATCAATGAATAGAACTTCAACCTTTCTCATGGCATCGAGTTTCGCTTCTAAGTTATCAAAGTTAGCTTTCAAATCACCCATGCCCTCTACGTAAGGGAAATACATGCAGTGTACTGATTTTTTCTTGATCAGATTATTCATAATCGCTGTGAGCAAATGAGTTTTACCGCTACCTGGCTGTCCGAGTAATGCGATACTGTTTTGCCGTTCTCCTTTGATTTTTTGAAAATCTTTATAGTATTCCACTGCACATTCATAAGCATCTTTGATCATGTCTGGCTTACCGTCCGTGATGAAGTTACCAAAGAGAAGCTTTTCAAACTCTTCTGTAATGCCACTAGCTGACATGAGTCTGGCTATTTTCTTTCGTCTCACACATTCACACTGTTTTGAATAAGTATCTTTCCATTCACTAGCTTTGTCCGGCGTGCAAACCTTCCCCAAAAGAAAATCATCTTCCGATACCATATCGTCTGGAACCATAAGATCTAACTGATCATCTAAATGCCATGGAGTATCTTTATGGACCCGATAAACGACAATTCCACGATCCTTACAATAAGTACAATCAAATTCAGCCTTTTCTTCTGATACGGCCTGTTTTGTTCCCAAAAAGCGGGCAGACCTTTCCCGAAGTTCCTGCATGATCTTTTGGAATGCGGTGTCTATACTGACTGCTTTGTTTATAGCCATATTGTTTCTCCTTTCTTTTTTGAGTGAATGGATTTGATAAAATGGCTTGAACGTATGACAAACTAGCTGATTTCCCCTTTAATTGAAAAGCTGTCTTGATAGCCTCCATCACTTTTTCTTCACCATAATCGTCGACCATGTATCCAATTCGCTGTGCCTCTATAGGACCGACTGACCGAGCAACTTTGTTTTCATATAGCTCAAAGGCATTTTTCATTTTGTCATCGACCTCCTGATGTTCAATCTCAGCTGGTTCCAAAGCTTTTTTCTTCATGTAATTTCCTAGTTGTATGTAGTCTGCATAATGAAGTATGGTGACGATGAACCCTCTTTTTTGTGGAAGACGGTGCAATTTGATATATCCCTGTTTCTCCATTCGGTCTAGTGAGTATTTGATCTGTGCAGCTGACCAGTTAAAATCTTTTGCAAGTTCCACAACTTTTATAATGGTCTGCCCAAGCTCTAGCTCTTGATTTGGCCTGTATTCAGCTCTTTTGAACAAGTGATCATAAATTTTTTCATCCCTAAACTCTTCGAATGGTAGTCGGGGTATGACCACATACCCCATTGCTTTGATGTCCAAGTCAATCACCTACTTCCTTTCACAGAGTGCAGTTATGTCAGAGATGCCGACCTCAATCAAACGGAAGTTCATCGTCTTTTATATCTACAGGCTTGCCGTCAAAAGGATCAGCTTCTTGTTCGCTTGTTTTTTCCGGTTCGTCTTTGTTTGAAGGCTCGGAATCGATAATTTCTGAACTATCCGCTTCATTGGTAATGTCAATCCGTTCCCTTATTTCATCTTCCTCAATAACGGCTTTTTGCATTTCCACAGAGAGAATTCCCCACTTACTCAAAACTGCTTTTAATACAGTCTTAAGTGCCATAGCATCCCAGTCATTTTTCCATCCAAAATCAGACTTACTGAATTTCTTTTTGTGCTTCTCCACTTGTGCCTTTGTCCAGTACACTGTTTTTCGGAAGCCATTTATCAACTCAAAATAAGCTGCATAACCAATTACCACGTCTGATTCTCGTTTTTCAAAATCAATCTCGATTTCTTCAGTCAATGGATTCCACATCTGCAATTCGCCTTCATGAATCGGTATGCAATTGATGGATTTATATTGGCCTGTTCGCAAGGCAAGCTGTATATATCCTTTGTATCCAAGCTGGAATTGAGCCTTTCCTCCATAAGGCACAATCCAGGCATACCCTAAGTTTTTATCTATAGGCAGGTCGAGTGTAGCTGCCACCATTGCAGATGAGATAACGCTCATAGGATCTGTTTTCTGTAACATCTGCTCGCTGTTATAAAGGCTTAAGATAGAAGCTGTAAACTGTGTAGCCCTCTTCCCTAACACTTCCTCAAATCGCTTAATAACGGATGATGAGGAAAGCAAGCCTTTCATGGTTGCTCCTTGTTGCTGAACAGGAGCGCTTTTTTGTTTTTTTTGGATGTTGTTTTTAATTGATTGATTAGTAGCCATAGTCAGCTAACCTCCTTGATTCCAAAACGTCTGAAATGAGTTTCCTTTTTGACCTTCTCGTAAATATCCGGAAACTGCTCTTTGAGCTTTTTCGTGTCAACTCGATATGAGACAACAGGCTTCCAACAAGCTTGATAGTTTCCGATAAACCCATACTCTGCGTCCTTCATTTCATGTTTGATCTGGTTCTCTAATTCTTTTGCCTGGCTTTGAAGTTCTGAGATCTGTTCTTTAAGTAGCAAGTATTGTTGAATACGTTCTCGATTAACCCCAGTTAAATCAATAGCTTTGTTAATTTCCGATTCGGCATATCGTTTTTTGAGATATTCCTCCGCCGCACTCGAACCATCTAAAGCAGGTGCTTGTCCGCCTAAGACCTTGTCATTCCAGAACTCAATCTCTGCTTCAAAGATCATGTCAATTAACTCGTCGTCTCTTTCAATCTCTTTCCAGACAAATTTATTCCCCCCGATCAGCACAGCAAAGTAGGCTTTCTGATATTCAGGTCCAAGCACACCCAAATAATGCTGAACCTGAACGATATAGCTTTCGGGGATTTCTTCGTCTTCCCATTCTTTTAAGTTGTAGGCAGAGGTTGTTTTACATTCAAGGATCGCTTTTTCACCAACGATCATTCGGTCTACATTAGCCAAAATGAAATCATGTTCTGGATGTCTAAGTATTGCTTTTTTACGTCTAACCTTCTTGCCACTACGAATCTCAAATTCTTTTGCAACAATGTCTTCAAGCAATGATCCAAAGTAAGCAGCTTCACTTTGCGATTCACTAACAGGGACCTGTCCTGTTTTGTCTAACCATAATTCAAAAGGTGTCTTCCACTTGTTTAACCCCAAGATAATGGATGCATCTGAGCCGCCAATCCCTTTTCTTCTTTCAATAAGCCATTCATCACGGCTCATTTCAGAAGTCTTAGCAAGAACCTCAGCTCTTCTTGTCATAACCCTAACCCCCATTGTTTTTATTGAGGCTATCTGATAAAATATTTGCACATGAGTTTTTTAGATAGCCTTTAAAGAAGTCCACTTTGCCGAGTGGGCTTTTTTATTGCGCATTTTTAAATTCAAAACCAAGTTGCTCCCTTAAATATCTTTCCAAGTTCTCTCTGAGAATGATTTCGCCGCCATCAATTACATAATCATCAACTGGTGTTACTTCATCACCGTAAAAATCTATTTGCACATCCGTTTCAGTCAGCTTATCGTGCCAGTTGTTTATGACCATTGGATTTTCGACCATTCTTATTCTCCTCTCTGAATTTGTCTGCACGTCTATCCCATAACAGATGGAATTCACTATTGTTACGAATCATCGCACACCATTTACGAACTTCCAGAGCAGTTGCCGGTTTATGAACAAAATGAACCATCATCCTATACACCTGCTCACTACAGTCAAGTTGATACCTTGCTGTTGCATTTTCAATGCCGTTTCATAAAGGCGTCCTTTGTTTGCCAGCCGGCTAATATCCTCAGTAAGAACCTTGATGCTTCCAGCAAGACTAATCGCTTCTTCATAATCACCATCACGTAAAGCCTCTGACAGCATGATTGATAGCTCTTCTGCTGATTCGATTTTTCTTTTTACGATAAGAACATCTGATTTCAAGAAATGATTAGTATTCATATTGAAACCGCCTGCCTTTCTTCTTGTTTTGCCATAGCAACTTGATCAACTAGAGCTTTCCGTGTCCACCTATCTGCAAGCTCCTGCATTTTCAATCCGTGAGTACGAACAAGTGAATAAATCAATGTTTTGTTAGCCGCAATCAAATCAAAAATCTGCTTAATATCAGCCATTGGCAGCTCCTCTGTTTTACCTGGTCGGTTATCCGTGAGCCAACGGGCTAAATGTTTGGTTGCTTGCAGTGCTTCCTCCAATTGGTGAACCATATTAATCACCGCATTACTTGCACATTCATTGAGTGCCGGATCAATAGGAGCAGCGGCTGTAGGATGAAGTTTGAATAAGTAATGTACAAGATCAATATGTTCATAGGCATCGCACTTCTCAAACCACTTGATACATAACTCTGGAGTAAGCTTAGCAAATCCATTTTCAACGTCTGAAACATACCTTTGGTCCTTACCTCCGATTAACTTGCCGATTTGGTATTGTGAAAGACCTGCAGCCTTACGGGCACTACGCATAATCTGCGGTAAATTCCGCATGTTGTATGGGTTGTTCTCCATATGTTTGCCTCCTGATATATTAAGTTTTTAGTTTTAAAATTGAAGTTGAAAGACCATGCTGTATATATGACTTAGGCTGATTCTTTTTTATTTTGTTGTGCAAGCTTCTCTTGGTGTTCATTCATGCGCTGAACAAGTATGCCTCTGAGGTATTTGTAAGCTTTGGCTTCTGCCTGTTCAAACAGCGGTCCTTTTTTCAAGATGACTTTCATAATTAAGCCCCCTTATCTGTCCTTGTCTTATATTAAGGACACATTTTGTGTCTATTTTGAGTAAAAAAAATTTCATCTACAGTTGTACCATAATAGTCTGCAATCTTTTTGGCCAGACTTAAGGAGGGAGTTCTATCCCCTCTTTCAATTGCCCCTAGCATCTGTGGAGTTATGTTTAAGTCATTAGCAACAACTGTTCTTGACGTGTTTCCACGTAAGGAAAACAAAACTTCCCTTTCCACTCATAACACCCCCTTAGAAACGTTTTGTTTCCTTTTACGATTTATAATATACAGGACACAAAACGTGTCCGTCAAGTGTTTTTAGAAACTTTTTGTTTCTAAATGTAGAAACGCTTAGTTTCCAAGTTATAATTAATAACAAGGAGTGAGTGTATATGTTAGGTAAAAGGATAGCGGCTTTAAGAAAAGAAAAAGGTCTAAGCCAATATGAACTCGCAGATAGATTAGGCTTTTCAAGAGGAAAACTTGCTAATTATGAACAAGGCACTCGCGAACCTGATTACGAAACATTAATCAAAATAGCCGACTTTTTTGATGTATCTACAGACTACCTTTTAAGAGGAAAAGATAAATCATCCAATATAATCACTGACGATGCAAAAAAAGTGTTAAACGATCCTGAAACATTCCTTGCAGCTAAAGACGGTGAAGTAACTGATGAAATTTTACAGGCTGCTTTGGAGATTATTACGGAGCAATTAAAAGAAAGACGGAAATCAGATAAATAAACGGAGTTAGTTTATTATTATTTATTTCTGTTTATTATGTTTAATTCTGTTTACTAATAAGATTTAGATTCTCATTTATATCTCATTCATATCCTCATTTATAAAGTGATTTTTGAATCCCTTACAAACCCTTACGTGGCAAGGGTTTTTGTTGTTTTTCTCATTTATATTTTCATTTATGTTTCTTTTGCATTTTCATATATAAAAAAGAGCGTTTGTTGTGAAAAAAACTGCTAAGTATCGAATTGGAAAAAGAGGGCTTCTTGTTAAAAACCTTGCAAGGTGTAAATGAAAAAAATACGGTTTTCTCGTCAACGCCAACGCTTTCTGCGACCTCTACAAAAGTCTTAGACATGGATTGCTCTTGGATGGACTTTAAAAGCCTTTTGGTCATACTACGTTTTTCATCAATGGATATTAAGCGTTCCCAGATTCACGACACTTGTATCGTCTGCGGTTCAATTGTAAGCCCACTCGGTTTAAACGAATGGGCAAATCAATAATGGTTTCTTTCTTGAACTGTGTTTGTACAACTTGTCAAAACCACATTCAGGACAACGTTCAGGTGGATCGACTGCTTCAACTTTAAACATCATATCTGTGTTATTTTCTTGTGGTGATTCAATTGCAATTAGATCTGAAATACATAGTAGGCCTCTCATGTTTTTCATCCTTTAAACAGAGGGTAGGAAATATCCCTGCTTCGTTACTGTATAGGAACTAATATTTCACACAAATGATTATCAATCATTTGTGAAGTATATCTTTCTATAATTGGTTGTTCTCTTATTGATAGATTATTTCTTTCTATCTCAGTAAAAATACTGCCCCAAAATTCACTGACTGCCTCTTTTATATGGTCAAGCAAGAAAACAGCGTATTTCCCACCAGAAAATTCACCAACATGAGCTGGTTTTTCCACATTAAAATCTTTATTTATAACAACGCAAACATCATAACGACATTCCTCTTTAGGAGTAATCTCTGGGTTATCTTGTGGTATGCCTAAAATTGTAGAATTATCAAATACACCATTCGATTTTGCCCACTTTTTAAAATTCTCCATTAATTCTTTGTTTTGCTTTTCACCATACTCCCCAACATTTCGGAAGTAAGCAATCCTTGATTCAGGTAATTCTTCAATAGTTATTTTCATATTTTAATCCTCCTTTCTTAGAAAAGGTAATTCGATTTAAAATGTTTTTCAAGTTATTTTTAAAAATATTCTGATTATTATGCAGTTTAATTAATCCATTATTCCACTTTACTATATTTTAAGCACATCTGTTAAATAAAAGTAAGCTACATAAACTTTACTCAATGATTTATACAGTCATTAGGCGTAAAGATGCGACTTACTGTCGGGAAGCTGGTACAGGAACCCAGTGACTAACCGCTACCCGTTTTTTCCCCGTATGTGTATCGTAGATATGACGCTCTATTTTTCCAATATTGCCGCCGTACACATGAATTCCTACACACGGATCATTGGAGGCACACTCCACTTTGTGAAGGTCTTGGTCAGTGGAGCAACAGACGACAACCTCCCCTTGCAGAATATAACGGTCATTACATGCTATCAGTTCCTCATTCTTATTAGAAGGCGATGCATACTGTATTTCGTGTTCTGTTCCTTGCACTACTCCAATTACGCCCCACGTTCCATGATCATGGACAGGAGTGGATTGCCCAACATCCCAAACCGTAACCGCGATAGAAAAACTCTCATCGTCAGCAATATACAACGGATACAGAGCGTATTTTGGGTTCGGTTGCCGATACTGTGAAGGGAGAATATTATCGGCCTGTAACAGATGTCTCATCCTCTCCGCAATCTTGCCAGTCAAAACCTCTTCAGTCCCGCCGTCATGAACAATTCGATCCACATCCTTAATAAAAGACTCAATTTCAGGATTTTTCATTAACAAACACCACCTAAACTAAATTTTATATACCCTACCCCTGTATTGTATATGAATTTCATGCTGAGTTTCAAGGATAAATTCCCTTCCTTATCCAATTCAAGGTAATAGATTTTATTCGAAAAAGTACTTTTGTTAAATGCGTATATATAAAGATGTACTTCTGGTCTTCAACAATTAAGATAGGAGATTGATTATTAAGATTCTTTTTAAACACTTTTCATTATCAATTATTGTCATTAATTACTTAGCAGCTCTTCAATAAACATCACCTTTATCTTAGATGCTAATATTTAATGAATCCAATTTTTAGATTGTCGTCTTTAAGGAGGTTTTTCATCTTGAGGTATACAAACAGTCATTTAGAGGATTGGATTGAAAACTTATACAGGAAGATTGATATTACAAAACCAGAACAAATTAATTTTGAACGGATTGCCGAGGCTTTAGATATCAGGCTTTCGTTTAAACCTGTTACAAGCTTCGCACTTAAACACAGCGGAATTTATAATATATGCTTGGACAGCCGAAAAAGCCGATATGAACTAGGTAGTCGTGAGCCTGACTATACTTGATGTTTCTTTGGATTATCTTCTTAAAGGAGAAAGCGATGAAAAAGAATTCCAAGATGAAGCAAAAAAAGTATTAAACGATCCTGAAACTTTCCTTGCGCAAAAGAGGGTGAGGTAACAGATGAGATCTTACAGGCTGCTTTGGAGATTATAACGGAGCAATTAAAGGAAAGACGGAAATCAGATAAATAAACGCAGTTAGTTTATTATTATTTATTTCGGTTTATTATGTTTAATTCTGTTTACTAATAAGATTTAGATTCTCATTTATATCTCAATCAAATCCTCATTTATAAAGTGATTTTTGAACCCTTTAGAAACCCTTACATGACAAGGGTTTTTGTTGTTTTTCTCATTTATATTTTCATTATTTATCAAGACCTAAATCAAAAAAAGCCATAAAAAATAAGGAGTGATACATATTATACATGACTAATATGTATCACTCCTTTAGTTCTTGTTCAATATATCGTGCCCGATTGTGGAAAATCGTTATTGAACTAAAGCCCCCGATAGTTGGATAAGAAAAAGCAAAAGAACTTGCTATTTCTCAAATACATCCACCAAATTTTCAATGTTAGTTTGTTTTTCATACATACTAATAATAAAAGTAAAACCTTATTAAGACTTTACAAGACAAACTGAATTGACTATAGTCTAATTAGACCAAAATATTGATGTAAAGAAGTGAAAAATGAGATGATAAAGTCTTTTTTAATGTTGGGGCAGTCGAATATGGCGGGCCGTGGATTTTTGAATGAAGTAGACCCGATCTATAATGAAAAAATAAAAATGCTGCGCAATGGACAGTGGCAGATGATGACAGAGCCGATTAATTACGACCGTCCGGTTTCCGGCGTTGGCCTGGCGGCATCTTTTGCAGATGCATGGTCGAAAGCTCATCCCGATGAAGAAATTGGCTTAATCCCTTGTGCGGAAGGTGGCAGTTCATTGAATGACTGGCATCCGGAAGGCATCCTTTTTCAGCATGCTTTGTCCGAAGCCCGCTTCGCCCTCCGATCCAGTCAAATTTGTGGAATCCTTTGGCACCAAGGTGAGAGTGACAGTTATCGTTCGCTACATGAAACTTATTACGAGAAATTTACTCTTATCATCGAGACACTAAGAAACGAGTTGGAACTTGATGAGGTACCGTTGATTATTGGAGGGCTTGGTGACTTTCTTGGAAAGACCGGTTTTGGACAGCACGCGACTGAATTTCGACAGGTTAATGAACAATTGCTGCGTTTTGCTAATGAACAACAGAATTGTTATTTTGTTACTGCTGCAGGTTTGACTGCGAATCCTGATGGCATTCATTTAGACGCAGCTTCACAACGCAAATTCGGTTACCGCTATTTCGAGGCTTTTTCGAAAAAGTACCATATCCTGAAACCCATTTCGGGAGAGGAGCAATCGCTGAAAGTGAATGGTGACTATTCTAAAACAGAACAGATTTACCTTCATAGTATGGATTTGGCTTCGGGTAAAATCACGTACGCGGAATTTGAGGCGCGGATGGCGAAGGTGATGAAACCATGATTCCCTTACTTATCCTTGGCTTACTAATCCAAAACCCCGGAGCTCACGGCTATGAACTTCTGGCCTTAATGGAAAAGCGTCATTACAAATACATTGTTAACTTCACGAAAGGTTCATTTTATTACAATCTTCAGCAACTTGAAGAAAAGTGCTTTATTGAACAGATTCAGCAAAAACCCTCAACCAGCGGGCGTGAAATCCGTAACTACAAAGTCACAGATTCGGGAAGGGCAGAATTCGAAAAATTAATGATCAAATACGGCACCAAATCGGAATATGTGAACCTGCAATTTTATGGGGCGTTACTCTTTGCCGATGAATTCGACAAAAATAAATTACTGGATCTGATTCAATCACAAATCGATCAGACTAAAACTCGAATCGAGCTCCTTGATGAATACCTGTCCATCACTCAAGAAATTCCCGGCACAATCGATTACTTTCGCCGTATGAACGAAAATTCCCGTTCACATCACTTGGTTAATTTAGAGTGGTTTGAAAAATTGAAAACAGAAATAGAATCAACTATTGCAGAATAAAAAAATGCAAAGTTAAATATAAGAACATTAGTTACCTAAATATAAAACCTGTGTCGTAGATATCTAGTAACATCATTGATACAGGTTTTATACTCCTTCTTTAATTAAACCAGTAATAGGGTTGTCAACACTTGCCCCCCAACAAGAGCAAGCGAATCTGCTGCGTGTTCTTCTTTATCAATCATTAGCCGTTAGTTTAATTAGAATTCAAAAAATCCAAGACACGGTCAACTCTTTCATTGACTGAGCAATCGCCTTCAATTTTTAACACTGGACAAGATAAATCTTCCATCCAATGTTCATGCAAAGTTTTACTTCTAACTTCCATTCCAGCATTATCATATAAAGAAGCCCACTCTAAAAATGCTTTTGATTGTTCATATTTACTGCCACCGGCTAACACTTCATTTCCATAACGCTGAAATTCCCTATGCCTTAATCTCTCAAGCCGTATTTCCTGTGGAATCCATAAGAAGACGACAAGGTCAAAATAACTTTTTAGATTATCGCCCCAGCCACACACTGCACCAGAAAGAATCCATTTCTCATTTATTGTTAAGTCTTTTTCAAGCAACTTTCTTCTTTCAGGAATTTCTCTTTTTTTAGTGAATTTATCTAACCAATAGTAATTATCAGTATCAAGATGCGTATGAGGCAAACACTTTGACAATGCAGCACCCAATGTTGAAGTTCCGACACCAGAGGCTCCCAATATGTGAATATTTTTTTTCATACTTCCCCCTCCTTATTAAGCAACCAAACTCGCTGTTTGTTGCATAAGGTACCTACTATTATTTTGACATAAATCCCTAAAGACCTTTACTTTTCTAGAGAAATCCAGATGCGTGTTATTCATATTCCATCTCATTAGACGCATTTTCCTATGAAAAAAGTCTTGATTTCCCTATAATATTTAAACGAATCCAATTTTTAGATTGTCGTCTTTAAGGAGGTTTTTTATCTTGAGGTATACAAACAGTCATTTAGAGGATTGGATTGAAAACTTATACAGAAAGATTGATATTACAGAACCTGAACAAATTAATTTTGAACGGATTGCTGAGTCATTAGATATCAGGCTTTCGTTTAAACCTGTTACAAGCTTCGCACTTAAACACAGCGGAATTTATAATATATGCTTGGATAGCCGAAAGAGCCGAACTGAACAATGGTATGATTTCGCTCATGAATTTTGCCATATATATAGACATGAAGGTGATAAAAAAACAATGCCTGCAACTTGGACAGATTATTTAGAGTGGCAGTCCAATTATTTTACATACCACTTTTGCATTCCAACTTTCATGTTGCGTAATATTAATCTTTCGTACATACAATCACATGCAATTGAAAATATAGCTTGGTTATTTAAGGTATCCCCTTCGTTTGCGAAGAAACGTTTGAACCTTTACTACAGGAAGCTGACTCAACATTTATTTAGCCAAACAATTACGGGAAATCTATGCGCCCCCCTTTTGTAATTAATAATGAAATCCTCATGCATTTGCGCGCATTGAAAAAAACAAAAAAAGACGTCTCCCTTCACGATCCGATCGGGCAGGATAAGGAAGGGAATGAAATAAGCCTGATTGACGTTTTGAAATCAGAAAACGAAGACGTGATAGATACGATCCAGCTCAATATGGAGCTTGAAAAAGTGAAACAATACATTGACATTTTAGATGATCGTGAGAAGGAAGTGATTGTCGGACGGTTTGGGCTTGATTTGAAGAAGGAAAAAACGCAGCGTGAGATTGCCAAAGAACTCGGTATCTCGCGCAGCTATGTATCGCGGATTGAAAAACGGGCGCTGATGAAGATGTTTCATGAGTTTTATCGGGCGGAGAAGGAAAAGCGGAAAAAGGCGAAGGGGAAATAATGCAGAAGAAGCCGGATCTCATATTCCGGCTTTCTCTATTTGAAAGAGTTATGAAAATCATTTTTTTTCATCGCTGATAAGCTCTCCGAGAAAGACGGTCTGATCGTAACAAATGACTTGACTTATAAGTCCTTTGCCTGCATCCTCCCTCAAGCGATTCAAAGCCGGACGTTCTAAAAGCTCTCCAGAAAATCCTTCATCGGCATACTTCAAACAATCTTTAGTCCCTGCTTTCTTTATACAGGCCTCGATCTGGCTGTCGATGCTCGATCCCTTGATCGCTTGTTCCTCGGTATATTGCTATCACCCTGGATCTCCTTCCTATAAAGTTTTATTAAATAATGATAGCAATCGTTCATGCATTTGTCAGCTTGCGGTCCCTCGATGATTATTACCTTCATAAAATGCATCACCCCTTGGGTAATGCTATGTAATAAGTGTTTGTCCTAATGAGGCGATTTTCAATGAGTGTAAAAAAAGAAAAAACTAGTTACAGATCAGTAACTAGTTTTCACTTAAAAGATTTAAATGTTTGGTTTCACCATATTTTCTGGTTTAACCATCTCATCAAATTGTTCTTCCGTTAATAGTTCGAGTTGGACAGCAGCCTCTTTTAACGTTAAGCCTTCTTTATGAGCAAACTTAGCAATTTTCGCAGCATTTTCATATCCTATATAAGGATTCAATGCTGTAACAAGCATTAAAGACCCAGAAAGATTTTCTTTAATGGTTTTATCATTAGGTTCAATACCAACCGCACAATGATCATGGAAAGATTTTATTCCATCACTCAGTAGCTGCACGGATTGAAGGAAGTTATAGATAATAACTGGTTTAAATACATTTAGTTCAAAGTTGCCCTGACTTGAAGCAAAACCAATAGTTGCATCATTCCCCATAATTTGAGCCGCAATCATGGTAAGGGCTTCACATTGAGTAGGGTTAACTTTACCTGGCATAATGGAGCTGCCAGGCTCATTTTCCGGGATTGAAATTTCCCCGATCCCACAGCGAGGACCGCTTGCAAGCCATCTAACATCGTTCGCAATTTTCATTAAGTCAGCAGCTAATGCCTTCATAGCACCATGTACATACGTTATTTCATCATGACTAGTTAAGGCATGGAACTTATTAGGTGAACTTTTAAACTGTTGGCCTGTAAACTTCGAGATTTCCTCTGAGACAACTTCTCCAAACTGTGGATGTGCATTAATGCCTGTCCCTACTGCCGTACCCCCGATAGCAAGTTCACGCATTTTTTCAGTTGCTTCCAGTATCATTTCTTTCGAACGATCAATCATATATACCCAACCGCTAATTTCTTGTCCAAGGGTAAGAGGTGTAGCATCTTGAAGATGTGTACGACCTATTTTTACAATGTCATTGAATTTTTTTGCTTTTTCATCTAATGTGTTCCGAAGTTGATCAAGTGCAGGAACTAATTGTTCATAGATAGCTAATACACCTGCAACATGCATCGCTGTTGGGAAAGTGTCATTCGAGCTTTGACTGCGATTGACATCATCATTTGGGTGTATAGTTTGTGTAGAGCCTTTCTCTTTTAATAAAAGTGTTGCAAGGTTTGCTATAACTTCGTTAACATTCATATTGCTTTGTGTACCGCTTCCCGTCTGCCAAACAACGAGTGGAAAATTGTCATCATATTTACCTTCAAGAATTTCATCACAAACTGAGGTAATAACCTCTGTTTTATCACTATCCAAATTCCCTAAACGATTATTAGCAATAGCTGTACTGCGCTTCAATATAGCAAAAGCTTTAACAATACGTTTTGGCATTTTTTCAGAACCTATCTTGAAGTTCTCTTTACTACGTTGTGTTTGCGCTCCCCAAAACTTATCAGCAGGCACCTTTATTTCTCCAAAAGTATCTTTTTCAATTCGATAGTTCATTAAAATAGTCCTCCTTCTGAACATGAAAAT
The DNA here is from genome assembly GCF_038050295.1 of Bacillus sp. FSL R5-0603. NCBI lineage: Bacteria > Bacillati > Bacillota > Bacilli > Caryophanales > Bacillaceae > Bacillus > Bacillus sp. FSL R5-0603. The sequence continues at coordinate 2,517,444 of NZ_JBBOYP010000001.1, forward strand.
AGTTTAAAATTAATATAAAAATTTATATATTTTGCTGCTAAATTTAGCTTAACACTAATAAATCATGATGTATAATGCATAATAAATATGATTTTAATTCCTTTATGTAATGATTTATAAGAAGAGAGGTTTTTTTATGGAATGGGAACAATTAGAGTACTTTCAAACTCTTGCTCGTATACAGCATGTAACCAAAGCTGCTGAAACGTTATCAATAACACAGCCAGCACTTTCTCGGTCTATTGTTAGATTAGAAAATCACTTAGGTGTTCCGCTTTTTGATAGACAAGGCCGGTCCATTAAATTAAATAAATATGGGGAAATATTCCTCAAGAGGGTTGATTCCATGATTCGAGAATATACAGAAGGAAAGGAAGAAATTCAATCTCTTTTAAAACCGGATCAAGGTGAAGTGTCTTTAGGCTTCTTACACACTCTGGGTACGACTATCGTTCCAAACTTAATTGGAGCATTTAAAGATCAATACCCAAATGTTCATTTCCAACTAAACCAGTCTCACTCTAATCAGCTTTTAGATAAACTAAAATCAGGTGAACTAGATCTGTGCCTACTTGCTTCTTTTCCAGTCGAATCAAATATAATGTGGAAACCCTTATGGAAGGAGGAGCTCTTTTTATTTTTGCCCAAAAATCATGTGTTAGCTGCCCGTAAGGATATTACCTTAAACGAAATAGCTAATGAGCCTTTTGTGCTAATGAAGGAAGGTTTCGCTCTTCGAGTAACAATAGATCATATATTTGAACAGGTTAATATTACCCCAAACATTGTATTTGAAGGTGAGGAAGCTGCTACAATCGCAGGTTTTGTGGCAGCGGGTCTTGGTGTTTCAATTCTTCCTGATTTTAAAGGGTTAGACCAAACAAATATCGCAAAGGTTCGGATTAGTTGGCCAAGGTTTGAGCGTGTAGTCGGTATTTCTTGGATTGAAGGGAAGTATCTATCACCTGTCACTGAAAACTTCAAACAATATATCATCAATCAGTTTCCTCAAATTGATTCGATATAGTATTAAGTTACTTTATTGATTCCAAATCATGGTACTTCTAGATGGGTTTAATAGCTCTAAAGCCAAAACAAAAAAGATACCAATATGATTTGGTATCTTCATCTAAATCAAGTCCCTCAACATAGTAAATCCATATCATTGGTTATGAAAGCTTATTTTCATTATACTCTCTATCTTCCATTTTCATCATTTCTATATGTTTTCACGAATTAAGGTTAAAAATTGTGATGAAATTTGTGCCCATATAGATTAGCAATACGTCATCGGTGCCATGTCCGTCAAAAATTGCAAACACCCTAAAGGTACCTTTTATTTATTTATCAAAATTGTCAATTTATAATTAACATGCTTGTTTAATTCCGTTAAAAATTGATCTAGCACTTCGTTATTCGGAAATCTACATTCAAGAAGATAACAGCCATCTCCGCTAATTTTATAATTATTGATTACATATTTCTCTTGTGTTTCTATAAATGTAAGAAACGGTGTATGATATGTGCTTTTTGTATAGATATTCAGCATGGCATGTATGTTCCATCCCAATTTCTGTTGATTTACTCTAATTGTATATCCCTCAATAACACCGTTGTCTTCTAACTTGGCAACTCTAGAGGCAGTTGCTTGCCCTGTCAAATGAACTTTTTCTCCTAATTGTTTCATTGAAATACGGCTATTTTTTGATAACTCTTCTAAAATTTTCATATCAGTATGATCTAACATGTAAATTATTCCTTTCATTAATTCTTCGTGTTTATAAAAGCCCCCTGAAGAAGTATTATTTTTTAATCTGATTCTCTCATTTGCTAACGAATTATACAAAATAAAATACATACTTTCAAAAATCAAGTCAATCGACAGAAAGACTTGATTTGTTCCATGTATTTATACAGCAGCTGTATGTAAACTATACACATATCAAAAAAAGGAGTGTTTCACATGGAAATACAACAAATTCGTAATGCCACACTTGTTGTCGAATATGCAGGCAAAAAGTTTTTAATAGATCCTATGTTAGCTGAAAAAGGTGCTTACCCTCCATTCCCAAATGCGCCAAGACAAGATCAAAATAACCCCTTGGTTGAATTGCCAACATCTGTTGACAATATTATTAAAGATATTGATGCTGTTATTGTTACTCATCTCCATTATGACCATTGGGATGAGGCTGCTAAAGAGGTATTGCCAAAAGATATCAAGCTGTTCTCTCAAAATGAAGAAGATGTAACAGAAATACGAAATGCCGGATTCAAAAATGTAGAGGTTTTAACAAAAGATACAGCCTTTGAAGGCATTCAGTTGATTAAAACAAAAGGCGAACACGGAAGAGGAGAAATTTTAAAACTTGCAGGTCTTGTTTGCGGTGTTGTCTTCAAACACCAAAGCGAGAAAACGCTATATGTAGCCGGAGATACAGTATGGTATGATGCCGTTCAGGAAGAGATTGATACACATCAACCAGAAATCATTGTCGTAAATGGCGGAGATAATCAATTCTACGAAGGCGGTTCTCTCATCATGGGTAAAGAAGATATCTATGAAACATATAAGGCTGCTCCAAAAGCAAAAATTATTGTAAGCCATATGGAAGCTGTAAATCATTGGGGATTATCAAAAGAAGAACTAAAATCCTTTATTAATGAAAAAGGAATCGCTTCTGATGTTTTAGTGCCTGAAGACGGTGAATCATATTCATTTTAGTCTAACACATGAAATGAAGTTTTAACTAGGGAGGGAGCTTTCATTATGTCTGTTGAAAACAATAAAGAATTAGTGCGTCGTTACTTTGAAACGATTGAACAAGAAAAATACGAGGACTTAAAAGACTTTTGCCATAAAGACTTCGTATTCTATCCACGAGTAGATACACCGTTTCCAGGCGTAGAGGGTTTAATTGAATCAGAAAAGAAAAACTTTGATGCTTTTCCACGTTTCAAAATGCCAATTAAAGCAATGGTAGCTGAAGGCGACCTTGTTGCAGCATATTTTATTTTTGAAGGCAGGCATACAGGTATTCCCTTTTCTGGAGTTCCTGCAACAGGAAAAAGCGTTAAATTCTCTCTTATGATGTTGCTACGCATTGCTGACGGTAAAATTATTGAGCATAGAGCTCATGTAGATGTGCAAGATATTCTCCGTCAACTTAGCGCTAATCAGTAAAAAGTTATAAATAGAAATAGTGAGAGACCAAGTAAATAGCTTGGTCTCTTTTTTATAAATGTATGTTAAAATAAACGGCTATGGAATTTGAATATGACAGATGCCATTAATTCCCAGACGAGTATTATCGTTAGCCTAATATTTAATATTCTAAATCTTCTCATATTCCGTTTCCTAAAAAAAATAATGTTTTTTGTGCATTTCAAAAAGGGGGATAACAAATTGATATAATTTACTTTCAACTAACTTGAGAGGTTACATTGCTAATGAAACCACGGATTACAGTAATCACTTTAGGCGTAGATAACTTAGAAAAATTCGCTGCACTTCTATCGGGATGGTCTGGGTCTGCCTACAGAAGGAATAGTTGGTACAAATTTGAACATAGTACAGTAGCCTTTTTTGACTTACAAACAGGACTAAAACTTGCCATTTGGAATCGCAAAGACATCGCACATGAGACAAAAGTTACTTTAACTGCACCGAGCCCTGCCGAATTTACATTAGGACATAATGTAAAGCTAGTCGATAAAATAATGGAACAGGCAAAACAGGCAGGAGCAACTATAACTGATCCTGCTCGATACTTTTTTGGGCGGATACTCCGGTCACTTCCAAGATCCCGATGGGCACTTATGGGAAATAGTTTGGAATCCGCACTGGAATACAATTGAATAAACAAATTAATTAGTAAAACTGATGAGTTTTTGATTTTACTATTTCATAGTTAACTCATAACCTCTTTATATTAGCAACTCAAAACATAACTCATTACTTTTTCAACTTTTTGTTCCTTAACAGCTGGAAGAAATGACTGCCAACCTCTTCGATCCTTTCAAAGACACAAAAAAAGAGAAGTAAACACATGGTTTAATCCTCTAACAAACTCTGTTTCTTTTTCTCTATTCAGTCCAAGGTGAGTGCAAAATACAATCACAGAAATTTTTATTTTTATAGTTTGGCCTAAAGTGTTTAACAATATCCTCCTTCATATTTCCAAAAGTAGTCTCAGGCTTATGTGGGAATGCTTTTATAATTTCTTCACGATAGTCGGCTGGGAATTGTTCAAATCCATCTCCCATTACATCTAAACCAACACCTGAAAAGAGTAATGCCACTTCAAGCTCTTTATGTTCTGCAACGCCAGGTGTAGTATGCAATGCAATAGCATCCCAAACAAGACGAATTGATTCATCCGGAATTTGGTACTGTTGCAAAAAGCTCCTGGCTGCATTTGCACCGTCTACCTCAAATCTTAAATCTAGACTGCTGAATTTTCTTGTTAAGCCTAAATCATGGAATAATGCACTTACATAAAGCAATTCTAAATCATAATGCTGCTTTGTTTTTCTCCCGTTAACTGCACCAAATAAAAATACACGATTTGAGTGATTCCACAATAAATTGTCCCCATGCTCGCGTAAAATATCTGCTGCATCTTTCGCCAATTGAGTATCTGGAATTCTAATACCTGCTACTTCTTGAGGCATACTGAAAATCCCCTCTACAATTTGATTGTTTTCATTAACAAAACTAATTCTTGTAAAGAAAAATCTTAAATTATAAAAATAGCATTTAATTTTCCTTTTTGAACTTGCTCTCCATCAGTTGCGCCATTTGTTGAGAATTTATATCCTTTTCTTCATAGAGTTTATTTACGATGTTCTGATAGTCCTCTTCATGACGATTTTGACTTAATTTATTGGCAGCTTGAATTTCTTGTACTCTAATCTTAAAACCAACAATACCTTTCAATTCTTGTTCTAATAATTGAGGAGAAAGCCTATCCCATAAAACCGGATTTTCACGATGTTTTTCATATTTTTGTAGCAACGATGTTAAGTCTTGTTTTAACTCTTCTTCGTTTAAAATGCTAGCTGTACCATATACATGTACAGCTTGATAATTCCATGTTGGCACATTTTCCTGTTTATACCAAGAAGAAGAGATATAAGCGTGTGGTCCCTGAAACATCACCAGTACATCTTCACTGGTTTCAAATGTTCTCCATTGAGGATTCCCATAAGCGATATGCCCCGTTATAAAGTAAGTATCTCCTTCTTGCACTAGCTGCAATGGTAAATGAGTAGCAATGGGTTTCCCTTTTCTTGTTGTCACAATTGTGCCAAAAGAGTTTTCTTTAACAAAGTCCCAAATCTCATTAATATTTGTTACCTTATAGTATTTCGGAATATACATAACTATCCATCCCCCTTGTAAAAATTTATATGAGTGTCTTGATCATGATGAAGTCAGTTTGTTCTTCATCGCCCATATAAAATGAGTGCGCTCCTGTTTTAATAAATCCCATCTTTTCATAAAAAGCAATGGCATTTTCATTTTTTTCCCATACACCTAGCCAAATTTTCTTTTTATTACATTCCAGTGCAATATCCACAGCTTTATTAAACAGATGTTTACCCAGGCCATGTTTTTGGAATTTCTTCTTTATATAAATCCTTTCGATTTCAAGTGATTCATCACCCATCTCTTCCGACTGAGCATCATTTGTATTGACCTTTAAATATCCAGCTACTTCATTATCTAAAAAAACAAAATAGAATTGTGACCAAGTATTGGATAACTCCAATTCAAATTGTTTAGAGTTAAAAGCTTTTTCTAAATAGGCTTTCATATTTTCAGGTGAATTCTGATCTTTAAATGTGTCGTTGAACGTTTCAATACTTATTTCTTGAAGTATGTTTAAATCTTCATGAATGCACTTTTTTATTATAATGTTCACTTTTATAAAGCTCCTTCTTTATAAATAACTTCTTTTGTTTCCCTTCTTAACATATTCCCAATCTTTTTCTATATTTTTTCTTATTCTTTGAAGAAAATTGAAAATAGACTCTGCTTCTTTTTCAGAAAATCCCGCTAAAGCAACACGATTTGAATGCTCATTTTCACTTTTTATAAATGGAAATACATTTTTCCCCTTCTCAGTTGGAAAGAGTTTTTTTATTTTTTTGTTATGTTCATCATCTTTCTTTTCAATGAAACATTTCATTTCAAGTTTTTTAATTGCACGAGACGCTGTCGTTCTGTCTACTTTGATCATTTCAACTAGCTTTTCTTGGATGATTCCTGGGTTTTCACATATTCGCACAAGATACAAATACTGCCCTTTGGTAAGGTCATGTTCTTTAAATTCGATATTACTTATAGAATCTAACGCCCTTGCAATCATTCCAATTTCACGAAGAATTTCCTTCATCATTACCCCCTTAGAACTTATTTTTGTTGCAAATACAATATAAATAACATATATTGAATATAAACTAACTTTGTTGTAAATACAACAAAAAAATAATAAAAAAGAGGCTGAGTACAATGAAATATTTGTTTTATATATTAGGAATTTCAATCTTAACCCTCGGCATTTCTTTCACGATTCAATCAAACCTTGGCACTTCACCTTTTGATGCTCTATTGGTTGGACTGTCCACAAATGTGGGACTTACTGTGGGAAGTTGGGAAATTATATTAGCCTTAATACTGATTTGTTTCAATTCAATTTTAAAGAGACAAAGACCAGAAATTTTGGAGATGTTAACAGCATTTATAACAGGTATTGGCATTGATATGTGGCTTTTTTTATTGCAGGATTTAATAACACCTGAACAATGGTATAGCAAAGTTGTTTGTTTCGGAATCGGGCTAGTTGTAATAGGAATAGGAACTGCAACATATTTACACACCAATTTTGCGCCAATTCCAATTGATCGATTAACTTTAATCATACAAGAATTAACCAGAACAAATCTATTTTTTGCAAGAACACTCATTTACCTAATATTCTTGATAATGGCAATAATTTTGAATGGACCAATTGGTATAGGGACTTTATTGACCGTTTGTTTAGCAGGGTTAATACTTAATTACTTTATGCCATTTACTAAAACAAACCCTTCTAGTACCTCATTAAATTTAGGTAAAGATAAAAATCGCACAATATAGGGTATGCTGTCGAGTTTTTTCTCGACAGCCTTAAATTTCCTTCCACTTTCTCAAAGTTAGTCCTTTCTATAACAAACTAAGGCGCCATCTTACATTTTTATGATCGGTGATCGACAATTTCCTATTTTTAAACCAATATTTTTATAGTGAGTTTTTATATTAATAAGAGTGTGATCGTTTATAACTTCATTTATAAGTTCGTTTAATCTATTTAAATCTACATGTTTATTTTCTAATAAGTCATTGAAAATTACTTTGATCTCATCAGGATAAACATTTCCAACCAAGCTTGATAGACCATTGCATCCATTTTTAATCATTTCTGGAAGGTTTACATCTCCAGCTGCAAACATAATAAAATTATTAGGGAAGTCTGTTTGTTTATGCCGATGAACATCGCCCCCTTCTTTAAGTCCCCTTATATTTGAATGTCGGCTTAGTAAATCATTAAGTGCTTTCTCACTCAAATTAAAACCAGTCCTGGTAGGGTTATTATAAAGCGCAACCTCTTTAGATGTATGACTAAGAAGTTCGTCAACATAATAAATAGCTTGCTTTTGTGTAGGTCTTATATAAGGCGGAAAACCAATTAATATTGAATGAATATGAGTTTTCTCAATTTTTTCAATTAATTTTATGGCATCACTTGTTCTCGTAGCTGAAACACCAAACATAAGTTCGATATCATCGGATTTTCGCTGACTGAAATACTCAATGATCTGAATACGTTCATCTATGCTCAGTGAATGTTGTTCACCAGTAGTACCGCATATTAGTAATGAATTGATACCGTTATTTTTTAAATGTTCCACAATAGGATCAAATCCTTCTAAGAATAGACTTTCATCCTCATTAAAAGGTGTAGGAATAGCAACATTTAGATTTTTCATTTTAGAAATCCCTCCAAGTGAATATTCTTCATTTCAATGGATTGACAAAGTACTTTTAGGATAAGATAACAACTGACATTTTAAAAGGTACAGTTTTAGTTAAATATACATGTCAGAGGAGAAAAACGAATGAAAAGCATGATTTTCGCTTTCAAAAGCGACACTCCGAAATACAAACAAATTTACGAGCAATTTAAGGCATTAATCGAGCATGGAAATATAAAAGTAAATGAGCAGCTGCCATCCATTCGAGAACTGGCCAATTCCCTGCAGGTAAGTCGCAATACAACGCTAATGGCCTATGATCTTCTTTTAGCAGAGGGATACATTCGCGGAGAATCACGTAAAGGGTATTTTGCAAATGAAGTAGGACCCCTTTTAAGACAAGAAAATGCTGAGGTTCGAGCTGATAAAACAGAAACGTCACAACCGATACTGATTGATTTTCGCGCCGGAGCCGTCGATCAAAAGCATTTTCCGCTAAAAACATGGAGAAAATTATACAATCAGGTTTTGTCATTAGAGAAAAGCTATCTGTACAGTGAACCATTTGGAGAAATGAGCCTCCGTGAGCAAATTGCCACTTATCTCTTAGAATCACGTGGGGTGAAAACAGATGCTAATTCTATTATTATCGGCAGTGGTACGCAACAAATGCTAATATATCTTTGCCACATTCTAAAAGAGGAGTTTTACGGAATTGTAGTTGAAAATCCGGGGTATGAAGGTGCCAGGGAAGCTTTTCAATTTCATGGACTTCATTTAGAAACGCTTCCTGTTTATGAAAGTGGAGCTGACTTTTCTCAATTAAATGCACTTAAAGAGAAATTAATCTATGTGACTCCTTCCCATCATAGCCCTTACGGCGTAAGCATGACCATTCAGCATCGTCAAACACTGATCAATTGGGCGAATAATAGAGAGGGATATATTATTGAAGATGATTATGATAGTGAGTTCCGTTATACGCAACAGCCGTTTCCCGCCCTTGCATCCATTCAATCAGAACGAGTGATCTATTTGGGGAATTTCTCAAAAGCCTTTCTTCCCGGCATCCGTATAAGTTATATGGTTTTGCCGCAGCCCATTTTGCATAAGTATAAAAAACGGTTTCTTCATTTCGAAAACACTGCTTCTTTGCTTAATCAGCTAACCATGTCTGAATTTATAAAGGCTGGTGAATGGACTCGCCATATTAAGCGTATGCGCATTGTATATAAACGTAAGATGCAACACTTAATTTCAAATTTAAAGCAGCAGTTTGGGGATCATGTGACAATCATCGGCGAGCAGTCCGGATTATATATATTAGTGAGAGTTCATCTGAATTGTCCAGAAGAGAAATTAATTCAGCGTGCTTTGCAGTACGGTGTGAAAGTATATCCCACTTCCGTTCATTTCGTTAACACTATGCCTGATAAATCAATCATAAAGTTAGGTTTTGCTCATCTCAACTTTGATGAAATTACATTTGGCTCACAGCTTTTAAAAAATGCTTGGTTAAATTAAACATAACCCAGAAATAGAAGTTGAAAGGCACAGAAAATTTGCTCATATACATAATAGAAAAAAAGAAAAGGCTTAAAACTCTTTCCTTTTTTAGATACCATTTGTCCATACTATCAATCCACTTGCTCCTAAACAATTATAAAAGGCTGTTGAGATTTTTCTCACAGCCTGAATTAATTTAAAGTTTAGTTTTCCAACTTAGTTTCTTTACCTTTTGCTTCTTAATAATCTGGTGTTTTCTTTGACAGCCCCAACCTGTCACTTTCTCCGTTACCTAGCATATATTCAAGATTCTTAATACCAAGCCAAAAGTTATTATGATCTACCGAAAATTTTAATTTGCGGTGCCCTATTGCCTTTTTCTCTCCCTCAAAAGTAAGGTTATCCCCAAGAATTTAAAGGGGGGACTAATTATATCGCATTTGATTCCATTGTTTCTGTTAATATCAAATAAAAAAACCTCCATTTATGAAGGAGGTTTAGGGTAGTATTATCAAGTTTGAAAACGATCAGAGGCAATATGAAATGTGTTTTGAGTTTGATCTTCTGTTAAGTTGGATCCGAAACCACACACTAAAACAAGTGACAAACCCAGGATTAGGCATACCTTCTTTTTAAAAGTCATACAGGCATTCTCCCCTTTGAATTTGTGTTTGAGTCTCAAGCATTTTCTGATGATATACATAGGATGTTTCAAATTCTTTTGAGTTTGCGTAAGCAGCTGCGGTCTCACAGGCAATGTCTTCAATATATGAATAGTTCTTATTTTTTTCTAAGTATTCTATTGTTTGATTAACACCTTGTTGGTCCACTGCATCGACATAAAGAGCTTTTAAATATCCCTGTAATTTTGCGAAAAGCTCATCACCTTGATAAAGAGCTGCTGACAAACCTTTCTTACTTACTTGGATAGCCTCATTCATTTTTCCTTGTTTAAAAAGGATTTTTGCATAAGAAAATAAAGAATGTGGCAAGTTTGTGAGCTTTTCTTTTTCTGTAATCTCCACTGCTTGCTTTATGTATACTTCCGCCTGCTCGTAATCACCACTGTCAGCAAAATTAGTGCCTAAATTATATAGTGCAGAACTAATCAACCTTTTGTTATTCAATTCCCTAGATAACTCTAATGCCTTTTCAAGATGCGGCTGACTTTTTTCGTAATGTTTAAAATCAGTATAATTCCCTGAGATAACAAACATACATTGAACTTTTCGCACCTTATAAAGTTCATATTGATTATAAATATCCAATGCTTGTTTAACGTGATGCATAGACACATGACTTTGCTTCATACCATAATATGCTTCAGCTAACTTAAAATGAAACTCTGCCCTTTCGATCTCATCAGGGACATGTATAAGCTGCTTTTCGGCTTCTCTATAATAGTAGATAGCATTCATGTATTGCTTCTTATCAAACTCGTACATCCCTCTGAAAAACAGAGAATAATATGACAAAAGACCAGATATGCCTTTATTTGAAGTCTCAATTTTTTCGAGAAGTTCGTCAATAGTTGGTCTTATACGTGTTGTTACGGGTTCCAAATAATCTAACATGAGCTGATGACGGAATTTCATTAGGGAGAAGTAAATGAGTAAATACTCATCTTCCTCCATCCGTTGGATTTCTTGCTCCACCTCTGCCTTTAAAATCTCTGCATCCGGGACACTAAATTGACGTATCATTTTATACCATTCATTGATTTTCACGCCAACTTCTGACGATGATAAAACCGGATTCACAGGACCCCTCCTTTTATGTCTTTTTATGTAATATTCTAACATTTCCAAAAAGTGTTTGAACCGCAAAAAAACCGCAAACTTTATATTCGGTTCGTTCATAATAAAAAAGCAGGCATTATGCCTGCTTTTTTGAAAGGACTCTATCAATTAAAAACATAAATAAACTGAATAACAAGGACATAACTAACATGTCGAGCTTAGCTACACATAATCAGTATGTAATCAACTTCATATAAATATGAAGTTAGGAACTTGCTCCCTAAGGACAGATAAAAAAGAAACTCAGTTGAATTCCTTTTCATAACATTAATTTAAACGAATAAATAGCTGGATAAATGATTGAACCTGCTATAGGATCGCCATTACGCATTAACCTAGAACCAGCAAGCAACGAAAGAGTGGTATTAATTTGATATGAGAGATAATAACGACCTGTCACAGGTACAGTAAACATGTTATTGCGTACGATTGTTGTTTTGCTGGGGGGAATCCACAGTTCCTTTATCAAACAATCAAGTTAGATGGGTTTACAGTTAACGGACTAGCCATTGTGCAATTTTATCTTTTAATACCACTAAAATTTCCAGTGAAACTCATTTCTGCATTTAGGTCAACAAGGAACAAAACTAAAGTAGAATCTTTTTCTAAAATAACATTAGTAATTTCATCTTCTCCTCCAGTGATTGCGTCTCCTTTATCTAACCTATGTTTATCAACTATTGCTGCTCCATTCATGATATACAGCCATGGTGTCATCTTCTTTAGTTTTGGTAAGTTAATGGAATCTCCGGCATATCCAAGGTAATCATAAATAAAAATTTGCTGTCTTACTTCTAAGGAAGCATTTGAAATTGATGGCCCAGCGATTAGATTCCACTCTCCAGCTTTCCCTTCGTCATGTGAAAACTAAACTCTAGGTTCTAAATCAGCTTTTTCAGGACGAATAAAAATCTGAAGCCTACAGGGCCTTCAGATGTAGATTCTTAATGGGATATTTCACCACCACCATTAGCATATGTATATTAGGTGAAATCATCACTTTTTCTCCACTAGAGTCTTTGTGAAGCAATTTTCCTTTCCACATATAGCTTAATATCTCATCATTTATATGTTCATGCTTAGGGATGAAGGCGCCTTGTTCTAACTTAGCATGATCAATTCGACTTAAGGGATCAAAAGCAAAATCATCTCTAGTAAAATCTTGATAAATCATTCCTGGTCTTTTCATTTGTAAAGAAAAAATTCCCCCTCCATTGCTGTAAGATTGAGTAGATTTTAAAATGTACATTTTATTTCACTTTTATGTTCACTTATTTAATTATTTATCAGTTGCAAATAATCACATTGTTCTTCTATACTTAAGCTATTGAATTATTTTCCCTTAAATAATCACAGTTTGTTATAATCCTTCCCTTTCCTTACAAAAAAATATATTTCATTTTCTAATCTTACTTTTTATATAATTACAATATTTTAAAAGCAATTTAATCCACTTGATACTAAAAGGAACTATAGAAACAAAAAGTAACTGACACATTCATATGCTTGGACAAAGATCAGCAAAGCAATATCAACCTTTTTAATTCAAAGTTCCCTAATACTTTTTAATTATTTTTGTTACGATAAATGCATAAGTTATTTTTCATCCATATTGATTGAAGGAGGACATATAATATGGGCGAATCGAAAGATTTACAACTTAAAGTAGAAAAAAGTTTCGAGATCCTAGGAAAAAAATGGACAGGATTAATTATTTATGTCCTAATGAGTGGTCCTAAGCGCTTTAGTGAGTTAAGTGAGAGTATGCCTTCCTTAAGTAGAAGGATTCTAACTGAACGTATTAAAGAATTAGAAGAACAGGGAATTGTTGTACGAAATGTAATCCCCGATCGTCCCATACGTTCTGAGTATTCTTTAACTCAAAAAGGAACAGAATTAGGAAAAATATTAGGACCTATTAGTCAATGGGCAGAAAGCTGGGTCAAGGTTTGACAGTTCTATTAGTATTTATGCAAATAAACACAACAATATTTTAAATTATACAAATATGAAAAGAAGAGCTCCATGTCTAATGTTCTCTATATTACAGCACACCCTCTATCTGAAGATGAATCAATTAGCATGACCCGTAGGAAAAGAATTCATTGAAAATTACAAACAAACAAACACACCCTGAAGATGAAGTAGTCCATTTAGATTATATAAAGCTGATATTCCTTATCTAGACGTAGATATATTTAATGCTTGGAAAAAACTTCGCTCTCAATCTTCACTTCAAGATTTATCAACGGATGAACGGTTAAAAGTCGGCCGTTTAACTGAATTAGGTGGACAGTTTTAGTTAGCTGATAAATACATTTTTGTCACACCTATGTGGAATTTTTCCGTGAAAACCTATATTGATGCAATCACGGTGTCAGGTAAAACCTTCAAGTATACAATAGAAGGTTCAAAAGAGTTACTAAAAAAAAGCTCTCCATATACAAGCTCGAGGAGACATCTACTCACACGGTCCTGAAATGGAAAGAGAGATGTGACACCGTAACTTAGAAGTCGTGATGGATTTTTCTGGTATTGAAGCTTTTGAAAGTATTATTATTGAAGGGCAAATGAAATTTCCAGAACAAGCTACTCAAATTAAAGATAAAGCAATTCAGCAAGCCAAAGAGATGACCAAACAATTTTGATCCAAAACATAGTAAGGCCTTGAACCTTATCAAGGCCTTTAAGTTTCTTCAAGCTTTTTCGTTTTATACATCTTCATATACTAATTCATCTAGCTCCTATATCCTCTTTCCTGGCTTGGCTAATCTTCTTCATGTTATTTTTGCAGCTGTGAGGAGAACTTATTAGCTCACATTCCATTTTCCCTAGAACAAAACAAGAGATTTTCCTGATTATTTCTTTTTATGTCTTCCCATACATGCCGGGAAGCAGAGAACATGAGGAACATGTTTTAGAATTTGATTTATACGATCAATACCCTTTATGATCAGTTGTTGAACGCATAGTAAGTGTTTGTATGTCCTATGTAGAACAACCTAGTTATTATGGACTTAGCTCTTTACCGATAGTATTGATTCTGATTATTCAGATTTATGACGTTGAGAAGTTGTCACCGTCTTATTTGTTTTAACTAAAAATAAATAGATGATAACGGACAACATGCTGGTTACAAATATAATAAGTCCTAGTGGTAATGCAGAATATTCACCCGCGATTCCTACTAGTGGCGAAGTAATTAACGGAATGACCCCTAGCAACGCAGAAGCACTTCCTGCAATGTGTCCTTGTGACTCCAAGGCTAATGTAATGGAAGAAGGTCCAATAACTCCAGCCGATGCAATAAAAAAGAAGAGGAATGACTAACGCAAATAATGATCCCCGAGAAATAACTACAATTAGAACAGCGACGCTGGCGAAACAAGCTAGAAATATCCCAACCAGAAGAATGCACTGCCCTGTCATCCCCCCCTGCTAGTCGTCTCACCAACTGTGTTCCAAGGATTAGGCTAATTCCATTCAATGCAAACACTTGATGTGACACATCGTAAATCTTTTGATATATAAATGGAGTTCCAGAAATATAAGCAAATATGCCAGCTGTCATAATTCCTTGTAGAAGAGCACAGCCAATAAAAAACGATTTTTGCAGCAAGGTTTTAAAGTTTATAGATAACTCAATAAAGTTACTAGGTACACGTTGCTTTACGGGCAAAATTTCCTTCCCCCCATTTTGTGATGATCGTTAAAAATACCCCCCAAATTCCTAAAAGGATAAACACCCCCTCCCATGAGGTGAAAGAAATTACAGTACTCCCTAAAAATTGGATCAAGTAATGGAGCGAGGTTTCTAATTAACGTAAGGAGTGAAAGAAATTTTGTTAATTCAATCCCGCTATATATATATCGAACAAACGCAAGAGAAATTACTATTCCAGCAGGTGCGGCAATTCCCTGTATGAATCGTAACGTGATGAGGGATGTATTCTTTATATAAATTAATATGAATAACCTCATCCTTAGAATTTACTTCTTTATATGGTTCAATAAACGCTTTCCCAGCAGCCATACTAAATGACTTTGTATGATCGTAAAGGATGTGCTGTAATATACAATACTTCTGCCATTTTGATTCTCACCTTTCTTTTTTTATAGGTGTTGATCAAACAACACATGGGGTGTGCGATAAACCAACTATGTTACCAATAGTAACTTAGTAACCAAATCATTCAACATTTTCCATTGTAACTACTTTTTCTTTTGAAATAAGATTTCTTGAAACCCAGAGCCAATACCCTTGTTTTATAAGAACTTACCTTAATATGATATAGAACGAACTATTCGAAGAACTAATCAAAATAAAAGAAATGAGAATAAATTTATTGACTACTTTAGTTACCTTAGTTACTATTAGTAATACAAAGTGAGGAAATCGAACTATTCACTTTGTAAATAAATCAAGGGGTTAAAGAAAGGAGGTTTGGATCAAATGGATATTTTCTTAGCCATTCTTCCTGCAATATTTTGGGGAAGTATCGTCCTCTTCAATGTAAAGTTAGGTGGAGGACCTTATAGTCAAACACTAGGAACAACGCTTGGAGCACTGATTTTTTCAGCTGTTATCTATCTTGTTATTCATCCTGTATTGACGCCTTTTATTATTATTGTAGGAGTCGTTTCTGGTTTGTTTTGGGCTGTTGGGCAAAGTAATCAGTTAAAAACCATTGAATATATTGGTGTTTCTAAAACGATGCCTATATCAACAGGTATGCAACTCGTATCAACAGCTTTGTTTGGGGTGATTGTTTTCCATGAGTGGTCAACAGCCACTACAGTTATATTGGGAATACTAGCCCTCATTTTTATCGTGATTGGGATTGTGTTAACCTCTCTTGAAAGCGAAAAAAGTGAAGAACAAGTTGGGCAATTTAAGAAGGGAATTGTCACACTCGTTATTTCTACGATTGGATATTTAATATATGTTGTCGTTGCACGCTTATTTAACGTCGATGGTTGGGTGGCTTTATTTCCCCAAGCTATTGGTATGTTTATTGGTGGACTCATCCTCACTTATAAACATAAACCTTTTAATAAATACACAATTCGTAACATTATCCCTGGTCTTATATGGGCTTCGGGTAATATGTTCTTATTTATTTCCCAACCTAAGGTAGGGGTAGCGACAAGTTTTTCACTATCACAAATGGGAATCGTCATTTCAACGCTTGGAGGCATCTTCTTACTAGGGGAAAAGAAAACAAAGCGTCAACTTATTTCGATTGCAATAGGCATTGTGCTCATTATTTTGGGTGGAGTGCTGCTAGGAATAGCAAAAAGTTAAAAAACTAACAGAATATCTATTAAAAAATAACAAATTAGAACTAGGAGGAACTTATAATGTATGATGATTTAAAAGATAAAGTAGTCGTGATTACAGGCGGATCTACAGGACTAGGACGTGCAATGGCTGTTCGCTTTGGACAAGAACAATCAAAAGTGGTGATTAATTATCGTGATAACGAAAATGAAGCATTAGAAGTTAAAAAAGAGGTTGAAGAAGCAGGCGGACAGGCTATTATTGTACGTGGTGATGTAACAGTAGAAGGAGATGTCATTAACCTTGTACAAACAGCTGTAAAAGAATTTGGTACATTAGATGTGATGATTAACAATGCAGGTGTTGAAAACCCTGTACCGTCGCATGAGCTTACTTTAGACAATTGGAACAATGTAATAGACACAAACTTAACAGGTGCCTTCCTTGGTAGTCGTGAAGCGATTAAATACTTTGTAGAAAATGATATTAAAGGGAATGTTATAAACATGTCTAGTGTACATGAAATGATTCCTTGGCCACTATTTGTTCATTATGCAGCTAGTAAAGGTGGTATGAAGCTTATGACAGAAACACTAGCACTTGAATATGCACCAAAAGGAATACGCGTGAACAATATTGGACCTGGAGCGATGAACACACCAATCAATGCTGAAAAATTTGCAGATCCAGTACAACGTGCAGATGTTGAAAGTATGATTCCAATGGGATACATAGGTAAACCAGAAGAAGTAGCGTCTGTAGCAGCATTCTTAGCATCTTCTGAAGCGAGTTATGTAACGGGCATTACACTCTTTGCAGATGGTGGGATGACGAAATATCCTTCTTTTCAAGCCGGAAGAGGTTAATCCATATAATGAAAATAAGAAGGCCTTGAGGCTTTAGAGAAAGAAATAGATGAACTTCTTATAAAAAACAAAAAGTGAAAGATGGAAGTCTACGGACACTGAACTTATGGCACCAAAGCTGTTTGTTTGGTGTCCTTCTTTATATACTTTCAAACTTTTTTCAAAGCAATTATAACATTATTATATTCAACACGATCATAAAAAAATTTTCATTTAGTCAAGAAAACTGGTTAGTATCCTCCATCTCTACTTAAAATAGAGATAGATTTTACGCTAATTGTATTGAACCGCCTTCTTATTACAAAGTTTAATTGCAAAAAGGTACATTATATCTACTCCCTTGCGGTTTTTTTGCGGTCAAGCAAATCTTTTGCGACTTGACGCCCACATCACAGCAATCCTTTTATACAGAAAAAAAGGAGTAAACCATGTGTTTACTCCTCTAACTTAGTTTCTTTACCTTTTGATTCTTCGTAGTCTGGTGTTTTCTTTGATAAGCCGTCTCAGCTGCTTGGCATATGATCACATTTTTTTATAAGAAACCAAAAAGTTATTGCAGTCTCACCGAAAATTTAAAATGCGGTGCCCTATTGCCTTTTTCTACTGACGAAAACAATTTAGAGCAGAGTATAACACAAAAGAACCGCGACTGGCGGTTCTTTTAGTGTATATTCCTATTTTACTTCATTATTATTGGACAGTACCATAATCAAAATCAATGTCTTTCTTGTCTAAGTCCCCCTTAACATTTTTAGCATAGCTCATGGTTAAATGTACGTTTTTATCTATCCACCAAGTTCCATCATCAGTATTCGTATCCCAAGTAACATCTATATCTCTGCCCAAATTCTCAAAAAACACCAAATTTCCAACAGCTACTGTTTTTCCGTTGATCTTGTAATATATTAGAAAAATTTTCTTATCAAATATACCTGTCCCATGCTTTATGATTGTTAAACTATAAGGCTTATTAGGACATTGTTCTTCAAGTATCACTTCAGGATTTAAAAATAAAACATAACAAATGAATAGAATTGGTACAATCGTTAACCTTTTTAATAATTTTTTATTGATATTTAACCCCTTCAACATAGCTCTCCCTTTTTAACAATCCATTTCAGTTGAGATACACCCTCATCATTGAACGTGAACCTCATAGGCATGACAGGATTTTTGCTGTATTTTCATTGTTTATCAAGACCTAAATCAAAAAAATCCATAAAAAATAAGGAGTGATACATATTATACATGACTAATAGATATCACTCCTTTAGTTTTGTTCAATAATCGCGCCCGATTGTGGAAGATCGTTATTGAACTAAAGCCTCCGATAGTGGGATAAGAAAAAGCAAAAAAACTTGCTATTTCTCAAATACATCCATCTAATGTTCAATGTTAGTTTGTTTTTCATACAAAGTAAAACCTTATTAAAACTTTACAAGACAAGCTGAATCGACTATAGTCTAATTAGACCAAAATATTGATGTAAAGAAGTGAAAAATTAGATGATAAAGTCTTTTTTGATGTTAGGGCAGTCGAATATGGCGGGCCGTGGATTTTTGAATGAAGTAGACCCGATCTATAATGAAAAAATAAAAATGTTGCGCAATGGACAGTGGCAGATGATGACAGAGCCGATTAATTACGACCGTCCGGTTTCCGGCGTTGGCCTGGCGGCATCTTTTGCAGATGCTTGGTCGAAAGCTCATCCTGATGAAGAAATTGGCTTGATCCCTTGTGCCGAAGGTGGCAGTTCATTGAATGACTGGCATCCGGAAGGCATCCTTTTTCAGCATGCTTTGTCCGAAGCCCGCTTCGCCCTCCGATCCAGTCAAATTTGTGGAATCCTTTGGCACCAAGGTGAGAGTGACAGTTATCGTTCGCTACATGAAACTTATTACGAGAAATTAACTCTTATCATCGAGACGCTAAGAAACGAGTTGGAACTTGATGAGGTACCGTTGATTATTGGAGGGCTTGGTGACTTTCTTGGGAAGACCGGTTTTGGACAGCACGCGACTGAATTTCGACAGGTTAATGAACAATTGCTGCGTTTTGCTAATGAACAACAGAATTGTTATTTTGTTACTGCAGCAGGTTTGACTGCAAATCCTGATGGCATTCATTTAGACTCAGCTTCACAACGCAAATTCGGTTACCGCTATTTCGAGGCTTTTTCGAAAAAGCACCATATCCTGAAACCCATTTCGGGAGAGGAGCAATCGCTGAAAGTGAATGGTGACTATTCTAAAACAGAACAGATTTACCTTCATAGTATGGATTTGGCTTCGGGTAAAATCACGTATGCGGAATTTGAGGAGCGGATGACGAAGGTGATGAAACCATGATTCCCTTACTTATCCTTGGCTTGCTAATCCAAAACCCCGGAGCTCACGGCTATGAACTTCTGGCCTTAATGGAAAAGCGTCATTACAAATACATTGTTAACTTCACGAAAGGTTCATTTTATTACAATCTGCAGCAGCTTGAAGAAAAGTGTTTTATTGAACAGATTCAGCAGAAACCCTCAACCAGCGGGCGTGAAATCCGGAACTTTAAAGTCACAGAATCGGGAAGGGCAGAATTCGAAAAATTAATGATCAAATACGGCACCAAATCGGAATATGTAAACCTGCAATTTTATGGGGCGTTACTATTTGCCGATGAATTCGACAAAAATAAATTACTGGATCTGATCCAATCACAAATCGATCAGACTAAAACTCGAATCGAGCTCCTTGATGAATACCTGTCCATCACTCAAGAAATTCCCGGCACAATCGATTACTTTCGCCGTATGAACGAAAATTCCCGTTCACATCACTTGGTTAATTTAGAGTGGTTCGAAAAATTGAAAGCAGAAATAGAGTGAACTATTGCATAATAAAAAATGCAATGTTAAATATATAAGAATATTAGTTACCTACATATAAAACCTGTGTCGTAGATATCTAGTAACATCATTGATACAGGTTTTATACTCCTTCTTTAATTAAACAGTAATAGGGTTGTCAACACTTGCCCCCCAACAAGAGCAAGTGAATCTGCTGCGTGTTCTTCTTTTTCAATCCTTCGTATTAATAACCACTTTTTACACCTACTTAGTATTCAAGTAAGTCAACTGATTTTTCTCCTTCTTCCGCTAAACTGCTGCCTAGTCGAATAAGAAAAAATGATCTCCCATAAGGAAGAATCACTTCCTCTAATTGAAGCAGAAAAGGTGAACATCGTTCTCGACATAAACTAAAATTTTTTATATACCTCTGCGTAAGCAACTTTCAATTGATTGATATTAAACCCCTCTAACAAGAAAACTCCGTTTAACAATCAATTTCATTTTAGATACACCCCATCATCTGAACGTACTTCATAAAAAAGCGAGTTTATTGTGTGGAAAACCGGTAAGAATCGAAATGGGGAAAAAGGGATCTTTTTGTTAAAAACCTTGCAAGGTGTAAGTGAAGAAAATAAACAATACAATTATCGTTACGACAATAATTGTTTCTTTAATATAATTTTTATCATCTTCAAATTCTTGTTTCTTAAGCTCTTCTCTATATTTTCTTTGAACCTCTTTCATCTTTTCATTCATTTTCATGATTAAACCCCTTTGAAGTTTATTTTATTCTCCTTGCCCCTTTCACTAGACTTTTTAATGTTTTACAAATAATTACAGGTTGACATTGCTTTTTACTCAATGGTCAGCTTTTTAAGTTCGGTTGTGGGCTCGTTTTTAGTAAACCAGTTTATATTCTTCTTGGGCACACAATAGTAACAATTTTTCCATATGAAAATCTCGTAATCTTACACCTCCTTAACTTGAAGGAGGATTTTGGCATATGTATTTTCATACCCGTCAACTACCATCTCATCCAGCATATATTCCTCATATGCATTTTCCCCTATTTGCATTCCATTTCTTTCAATGAACTCAATGATTCTCCGGTACGCCTCTTCAGTATTTCCGCCTATTTCATATCCAACTGCATACAGGCCTTTTGGCCGTACATGATAATTTATGTTCTCTGCCCCATCTTTTACTTTTATATAAAAGTAACTGTAATTGTAGAAGTCTTTTTCTAAGATTTGTTCCCGTGCAAAGATTCCGCCTATCGGATATCCTTCATCTAATTCATATTGCTGAACTTCATGAATGAGTTCTGAAATGGCTGCCACATATTTTCGTTCCGGTAAGTTTAATGTTTTTCGGCTTAACATGAATGTTTCTTCATTTAAATATTCAAAAGAAATTGAGGAAAAATCAGTCTCAAGTGCTTGTTCTGTAAGCGTCACTTTTGTTTGTAAGATCGTTTGCAACTGCTTAAGCTCATTTATTTTTTTATCAATCTCAATAGACTTTTCTTTTAGAACATGCAGGATCTTGTCTGGTGTTTTTCCTTTTATTAGACATTTTATTTCTTTTAATGGAACCCCAAGCTCTTTAAATAGAGTGATGACTTGAAAAATCTCAAATTGATGATAGGAATAATATCTATACCCATTTTCTTTTTTTATTTCCGGCGAGAAAAGACCAATCTCATCATAATGAAATAAGGTTTGTTTTTTTACACGGCAGAGCTTCGAAAACTCCCCTGTTGTGAAATACTTCTTAACATCTTCGCTCATAAAAACCTCCTTGACTATACGGTAACCATATACCTTATGATTTGATTGTACTTGAAAAAAGCTTCAAGCGAAAAGGATAGGTAAAAAGGGTTCAATTGAGTAAAAGGGGAATTCAGATGAAAAAATCAATAAATGAGCAAAAAACGATATTCATTATACTATTAAGCAACATCTTCGTAGCATTTCTTGGTATCGGTTTAATCATTCCAGTTATGCCTTCTTTTATGAAAATCATGCATTTATCCGGCAGCACAATGGGTTATCTTGTTGCGGCTTTTGCCATTTCTCAGTTAATTACTTCACCTTTTGCAGGTAGGTGGGTTGACCGTTTCGGGAGAAAAAAAATGATTATTCTCGGGTTGCTTATATTCAGTTTATCTGAGTTGATTTTCGGATTAGGGACCCATGTTTCAATATTTTATTTCTCGAGGATATTGGGTGGTGTAAGTGCGGCTTTTATCATGCCCGCGGTAACAGCATATGTAGCTGATATTACAACCCTAAAGGAAAGGTCAAAGGCTATGGGGTATGTTTCTGCTGCAATTAGCACCGGCTTTATTATTGGGCCTGGTGCGGGAGGATTTATTGCCGGCTTTGGCATCCGCATGCCGTTTTTCTTCGCCTCCGCCATCGCGTTAATAGCAGCTGTCACTTCCGTTTTTATACTAAAAGAGTCATTGTCGACAGAAGAACGCCATCAACTCTCATCTCATACAAAGAAATCAAATTTTATTAAAGACTTGAAGAGATCCATTCATCCTGTCTATTTCATTGCATTTATTATCGTCTTTGTAATGGCTTTTGGTTTATCAGCTTATGAAACTGTATTCAGCTTGTTTTCTGATCATAAATTTGGCTTCACACCAAAAGATATTGCAGCCATTATTACGATTAGTTCCATTGTTGCGGTAGTTATTCAAGTTTTACTATTCGGGAAATTGGTCAACAAACTTGGAGAGAAAAGAATGATTCAGCTGTGCTTAATAACCGGTGCGATCTTGGCTTTCGTGTCTACTGTTATGTCAGGATTTTTAACTGTTTTGCTTGTAACTTGTTTTATTTTTCTAGCGTTCGATTTGCTACGTCCCGCCTTAACCGCTCATTTATCCAATATGGCCGGTAACCAGCAGGGTTTCGTAGCAGGCATGAACTCCACATACACCAGCCTGGGAAATATATTTGGACCTGCTTTAGGCGGTATACTATTTGATCTTAACATTCATTATCCTTTCCTTTTTGCAGGTTTCGTTATGATTGTCGGCCTTGGTCTTACAATGGTTTGGAAAGAAAAAAAGAATGATGCTGCAGTTTTGAATTAATTCATTTTCTATAAAGTCAAGTCATTTGGATGCAGGGAATGCCCCTGGTTAGGCACAATAAGAAAAGGTACTTAATTTGATAGGCTACATGTTGCTTGATGTGAAAATAGTTTATGCTGAGTTTTAGCAATATCAGGATTTCATCTGCCATCACCTTAAGCCGCAGCCTAACCGGGATAAGAAAAAAGGAGAATGTAGTATGAGTATAAACATAAAAGCAGTAACTGATGATAATCGTGCTGCAATTCTTGATCTGCATGTCAGCCAGAATCAATTATCATATATTGAATCTACAAAAGTATGTTTAGAGGATGCAAAAGAATGTCACTATTATAAACCTGTCGGGCTTTACTATGATGGAGATCTAGTCGGTTTTGCAATGTATGGATTGTTTCCCGAGTATGATGAAGATAATAAAAACGGACGAGTCTGGCTTGACCGATTTTTTATTGACGAACGCTATCAGGGAAAAGGATTAGGGAAGAAAATGCTTAAAGCCCTCATTCAGCACCTTGCTGAGCTATATAAATGCAAGAGAATTTATTTAAGTATATTTGAAAATAATATTCATGCTATACGCCTTTATCAAAGGTTTGGTTTTCGATTTAATGGTGAACTCGACTTTAATGGTGAGAAGGTAATGGTAAAAGAGCTATAGATATCCAAGCCTCCTTGTTTGCTGAGAAACGTTTGAACTTCGATAATGATTACCTACTTAAACTGCAAGATCATTGTTTAAAAAAGCCTGGATGAAAATTTCATCTCAGGCTTTAAGCATCTTATTAGTCAAAATCTCATGTGCTTTATCTAGATGTTATTCTTTTTTTCGGACAATTTCTAAATAATTAATATGCCGGCCAACTGTTTTGTGCACTTTAAAAATATACCCATCGGCTTCTATAACGGATCCAACTGCAGCGTCTATTTGTTGAGTCATAAACCAGCCGCCTATCGTATCCACTTCGTCACTTGCTAACGTCGTTCCCAATAAATCATTTACATCCTCAATGAGCACTTTCGAATCTAAGATAAAGTGATTATCATTTACTTTTCTAATATCAGGCACTTCATCTTTATCAAATTCATCTCTGATTTCCCCGACAATTTCTTCAAGAATATCTTCAGCAGTGACTAAACCTGAAGTGCCGCCATATTCATCCACAAGAATAGCGATATGTGTTCGCTCTTTTTGCATTTTTACCAATAAATCATGAATTGGAACGGATTCAATAACATGGATAACAGGGTTGATATGATTTTCTAACTTGAAATCCTCTTTTATCTTCTGGTCTGTGTCAATATAAGCTGACAAGAATTCTTTAGCATTGATAAAACCAATGATTGAATCTTTATCTCCATTTAGGACTGGGTACCTTGTATAACTCTCTGTCTTAATGGTCTTAACAATAGTTTCATAAGAATCCTCACTAGAAATCGCTACGATCTCTCTTCTCGGAATCATAATTTCTTTGGCGATTCTTTCATCAAATTCAAAAATATTATTTACATATTTCAACTCATTTTTATTGATTTCACCGCTCTTATAGCTTTCAGACAGTAAGATGCGCAGTTCTTCTTCAGAATGAGCAAGTTCATGTTCTGATGCAGGTTTCAAACCGAAGAGTCCTACTATAAACCGGGCTGAACCATTTAAAAACCATATAAAAGGGAACAGGATGCGGTAAAACCAAATAATTGGCTTTGCAGTCAAAAGAGTGATGGTTTCCGCTTTTTGGATAGCGAGTGTTTTAGGAGCAAGTTCTCCAACTACAACGTGCAAAAAAGTCGCCATCACAAAAGCAATCACTAAGATCAATACATGTGAGACTGTTTCACTTACATGAAAATGAGCAAATAAGGGGTGCAAAATCACTTCAAAAGTCGATTCTCCAACCCAGCCAATTCCCAACGCTGTAACCGTGATCCCTAATTGACAAGCTGACAAATATTCGTCCAAATGAGTAATGACCTTTTTGGCTGATACGGCACCTTTTTTTCCCTCTAATATGAGTTGGTCAATTTTTGATGACCTGATCTTTACTATCGCAAATTCAGTCGCAACAAAAAATGCTGTTAAGACAATTAAAAGAGTAAAGATGATAAGGTTAATGGTTGTCAATGATTTGCCTTACCTAGTAAGGCGTACACCTCCGATGTGAATATTTTCTTTTATTTTTATAACATTCGTTTTTTCTGAATAAACAAAAAACAGTATATATAACATCATAAGTTCAAAAGAACCTAAAATCAACTCTGAATGATGTAAATAATCATCTTTTCCGTATGGAGAGTGGTTCCCATAGTATTCAACTAGCGATTGGTGACGTTTTAAGACTTAAAATAGAAAGCAAAATAAAAACACACCTGAATTTTCTGGTGTGTTTCAATAATATCCAACCGTCTTGATTTATTTAATGTCTTTATTAAGGTTTTCTTTTAAAATTTGAATCAATTCCGCCTGTTGCTTTATATTTTTGCGGCCATTTCTATTAATTGCAGCAAGTTCACAGACAATTCCAGCTGAAATGAAAAACAATAAACCTTCAAACATTTTAAATCCCCCACCGTCTAAGTGATAGTCAAATTTGTTTTTTCTTTTTTCAATACCTGCTTATAATCTTCCTTACGCTGATATATGTTATTTAAAATGAGTCCAATAATGACAAACAGTGTTCCTACTATATCAAATGCAGTTATGTTATATCCTTTGATCACCATGATTAACAATGTAGTAATGGGGACAAAGTTAATAAATAAAATCCCATTAATGGATGATAGGATTTTAATGCCATAGTTCCAACTAAGGAGGGCTATGATACCTGGTAAAGTAATCATAAATAAAAAATCATACTTAATTGCTGCAATCACTTTAATACTCGGTACCGACACGTAACCTTGCGCGGTAAATATAGCTGTCACGATTCCTGTTATAGCTGTGCCGAATAAACATGTCAATGTTGAATAACGAAGTGTGGACCACTCTTGGAATATCTGTCCCCCCATTGTGTAGACAACCCACCCTAAAACACCAATTAATATAAAGAGTAGCGAGAATAGATGATCCCCCAATGAAAAAAAGAAACTTATATTACCTTTGGTTATGACCATCGAAGCCCCCAAAAAGGCAATCAATATACTGATCATTGTGTATTTTTTAGGTTTCACATGTTTATATCCCCATAGAATAACAATTGAAAGCATCGGCATGAGTGCCTCGGCAATGGATGCTGTCATAATTCCAGACTTCCCCATCAACCTTTGACCTAAAAAAATAAGAACATTGTATACAGTAAACGCCATCACCCCAAATAAAATGATCCATTTTGCTTTACCCTCTAAATGAAATGATTTTTTTCCTTCTCTCACTAATAATAAAATCACTAACATAATCGTTACCACACCGTAGCGAATAAATGAAAAATAAAACGGATCAATAAATTCTAATGCATGATCTGCAACTGGAAACATCGCGCCCCAAGACATACTTGCTACTAAACATGTAAGGGCACCAATGAATAATTGACTTTTTTTCATTGAATTCCCCTCCTTTTCTTTAAAATTACAATGAGAATTATAAAAAGAAGTAAGCATCAAGTAAAATGAACAAAAGTGATGAAAAACATCATTAATAATGATACTTTAATGAAGGGGGGAGGATCTTCATGGAACTGCGAGACTTACAAATTTTCAAATGCGTAGCCCATCACAAGAGTATTACCGGTGCTGCAAAAGAGTTAAATTATGTACAATCTAATGTAACTGCGCGGATTAAGCAATTAGAGAATGAGCTCAAAACACCTCTTTTCAATCGCCATAAAAAAGGGGTTTCACTAAGCCCAGAGGGCCGAAAAATGATTGAATACGTTAACAAAATTTTGAAAGATGTTGAAGAACTGGAGCAAGTCTTTCTAGATACTGATATACCGTCTGGAATATTAAAAATCGGTACAGTGGAAACAGTGAGGATACTGCCGACCATCATAGCTTCCTATTATAAAAAGTATCCTAATGTGGATTTATCATTGCAGGCTGGTCTAACAGAGGAACTTATTAAAAAGGTCATGAATCACGAATTAGACGGAGCTTTTATTTCAGGCCCTTTGAAACATTCTATTCTGGAACAGTATGATGTTTATACTGAAAAACTTACTCTAGTAACCAGTAACAAAACGTTTAATATAGAGGATTTTTCAACGACTCCGATTCTTGTTTTTAATCAGGGGTGCGGGTATCGGTCTAGGCTTGAACAATGGCTCAAAGATGAAGGTGTGCTCCCAAACAGAATGATGGAATTTAACATCCTGGAGACAATCTTAAATAGTGTTGCACTTGGACTCGGTATAACAGTGGTACCGGAATCTGCTGTTATGCATCTAGCTGCACAAGGTAAGGTTTATTGTCACCCATTGCCTGAGAAAGATAGCTGTATCTCAACAATCTTTATACGCCATAAAGATGCGTACCTGACAAATTCAATGCGCAGCCTCCTTAAGACCATTGTTGAACATAAAAATATGAGTATGTCTTAAAGTGCTTTTTCTATTTCTATGTTCTAACTTCTTAAATAAAAGAGAAGGCGCATCTCCACTTCGCTACCCTTATTCACGCAAAAAATAGAGCAGTAAACATGTGAGTTACTGCTCTGCTTCGTTTATTCACCGTTCATTTGTTTTACAATGTATTCAGCATCATTTCCTACGCCTTGAAGCAACGCTGAACCACGCCTATACATTTCTGTTTCAACATATTTTCTTTAGATAAGTAACAATTCCTTCAAGATATATTATGCAAAATGCTAGTTGATCTTCTCACTCAAATAAAAAATTTAATGATGATGGTGGTCATTCTGTACGATTTTGGCTATGATTGCCCCATATAAATCTGCTCCTCAATGAAGTCCATTAATGCGTATGTATTATTTCAAATCTGTTATTGAGCATTCTAACCTGATACAACATATATATGAATATATATTTTTTAAAAATTCGGGTTATTCCTTTAATCTTCCCTATATAGGTTAACAAGAATCATCGTTAGCATTAAAAAAAGAGGAGCAAACTCATGGTTTACTCCTCTATCTCAGTAGTGCTATGTAATAACTGTTTGTCCTGATGATTAAAAAACACCATTTCGTCTCAAATCATTGGTGTTTTGATCGTAACTACACATCCCTTGCTAAACTCTCATTTTTTCACCTTAAAGGCTGATCCGCTCTGCAATTAATTCTGCAAACTCTAGTGTTGAAGATTGACCTCCAAGATCTCTTGTTTTGATTCCAGCCTTAACAGTTCCAAAGAGAGAATCTTCCATTAATTCCGCAACTTCTTTCAGCTTTTTATCGCGATATTGAGTATTGAGCCATTTAAACAACATAGCGGTAGAAAGCATAATTCCAATAGGGTTTGCGATATTTTCTCCTGCAATATCAGGTGCCGAACCGTGAGCAGCCTGTGCCATTGCCTGCTTTGCGTTTGAATTAATTGACGGTGCAAGCCCTAAGCTGCCAACTAATTCCCCTGTTAAATCTGACAGAATATCCCCAAACATATTTTCCGTCACGATAACATCAAAATCTTGTGCACGACGAACTAAATGCGCCGCCATCGCATCAATATGATAATCATCTACTTCTACTTCCGGGTATTGCTCTGCAACTTCACGGCACGTATTCAAAAAGAGACCCGATCCAAGTCTTATGACATTCGCTTTGTGGACGATGGTAACTTTCTTACGGCGATCCATCGCACCTTGAAATGCTGCATGCGCGATACGTGCAATCGCTTTTTTAGTAAAAACCCCTGTTGATACAGCCACCTCTGAAGTAATTTGCCATTCCCCTACACCAATATACATATTTCTGTCAGCATAGAACCCTTCAGTATTTTCACGATAAATAACCAAATCAGCTTCTCCTGCTATGCTTTTAATTCCAGGTATAGTCTTTGCTGGCCTTATATTGGCATAAAGGTCAAAATGATGACGAAGTTCTCCACTCGGATTTCGTTTTTCTTTGTGTTCCTCTGGATATGCAGCAGAATCATGCGGGCCTAAAATCCAGCCATGACACTTCTCTAATTCTTCTTTCACAAAAGCAGGCATCGGATCATTATATTTTTTTATTGCATCCCATCCCATTGGTAAATCAATTAAATCCAAGGACACATCTGCTTTTTGAGCTGCAGCCTCCAATACCAAGGTTGTTGCTTTCACAATTTCCGGGCCGATTCCATCTCCATGTAAAACTCCAATGTGATATGTTGTCATATAACCATCTCCCTGACGCCAATTTAACTTGCAAATCACAGCTCTTTAACATAAATCCTCTAACTAAAAGTAAACAAAACATTCCTCTCTCTAGAAAACTTAACAAACTGCAGTCTAAAGATTGGACTTAAGGATTTGTAGATGTTTATGATTCATAGTTCAAAACAATTGAGGTTAGATGGTAGAGATCTACAAGCACAAATCAAATGTATTATAGTTCTCCGTACAATCGCAAGATAAACGGGCTAATGAGCCCCTTTCCCTGTATGTAAAACCGATTTAACCGCTTCTTCAATCTCCCTATAACCCGTACATCTGCAAATATTGGACTCCAGCCAATTTTTGATCGTTTCATCACTAGCATTCGGCTCAGTATTCACTAAAGCATGGCAATTCATGAGAAAACCTGGTGTACAATAACCACATTGAAACGCAAATTTTTCAATAAAAGCCTTTTGAATTGGCGTATTGATAAGTCCTTCAATTGTCGTAATATTCTTTCCTTCCCCTTCTACTGCAAGCATTAAACAAGATTTCATTGGTACCCCATCCATTAATACCGTACAGGCGCCGCAATCACCATTTAAGCAGCCTGGCTTTGAACCAGTTAATCCAAGACGAAGACGAAGGGCATATAACAAAGTATCGGCTGGTCTGACGGTAATCTGTCTTTCCTTACCATTTATTTTTAATGTAATAGGATTAGACATTTGGGCCTCCTTCTAATTCATGTAAGGCATCTAAGATTGTATGTTGCAAAACAAATATTCGATATTCAATTGAGCCTTCTGCATCATCAAGAATAGGTTTGGGTACATACTGTAAAGACCTGCGTACTCTTTCTTCTGCTGATCGGCTTTTATCGTTAAGCACAGCCTCCATTTCAGCAGAACGAAACGGAAAGGGACATACGCCGCTGAAGGCCATTCTGATCTCATCATCTTTTTTCAGCGCACAGACTGTCACCAATGGATACCCGACATTCCACTGCTGTCTTCTTTTGATACTGACAAATGGCAAGTCAACGTACGTTCGATCGATAAGGATATGAAATAAAAAATCCCCTTTTTGTAATTGTATTTCCCTGTTAAACACTTTATTTATAGGATGGTAACGAAGCCCTGCTCTCCCTGCAACCCCTACCAAACTATCGGAAATTAACAACGGCAAGACTGCCTCACGGTAATATATGTCTCCGCAAATATTTCCACCCAAGCTGATTTTATTTCGAGCCGTCCGGTCGGCAATTTCACTTACTGTTTTACTTAATAACGGAAATGGATTTTCTTCCTCCACTTTCGTTAATGACACACCTGCTCCGATCACGAGATCATTTTCATAAAAACGGATAGTATGAAATTCCGGAAGTGCATTAATATCTATAACTGCATCCGTATATATGAGATTCAACCTTCCTAACGTTATAATTTCTGTGCCGCCAGAATAATACAAAGGTGTTTTCTTTTCGGCCACAAGAGAGTGAAATAGATTGGTTGTTTCTTGAATTGTCTTCGGTTTAAAGTATTCAAAATCAAACGGTATCATCTTTCCACCCCTCTTGCGTCCTCCATAATCGTTCAGGAATAAGAGGAAGATGATTCAATTGGACACCTAAAGCAGCAGAAAGGCAATTTCCTAATGCTGCTGGCATCCCCAACAGTCCATGTTCCCCGCCGCCACGTGCCCCATAAGGTGCAATAATATGCGGAGTTTCAATAAATTCAATGATATATTCAGGATGCTCTCCATAGCGAAGGGGTCTGTACGTTCTAAGTTGAGGATTTAATACTCTTCCATATGGATCAAATACAAAGGTTTCTCTTCCTCCAAATGCGATTCCCATACTCATCGCCCCCATCACTTGACCCCTTGCAGCTTTTTCATTCAATACAGTTCCTATATCCACAACAGAGTAGGCTTTTGTAATTCGATACGTATAATCCAATTTATCTAACTCAACTTCAATTCCCTGAGCACCTACAGCCCACTCGGGACCCGGCTTTCCTTTTCCTGTTTCTCGGTCTAAATTCGTCATCCGGGTTAATGTGTAGTTGCCGCTCGCAATAATTTGGCCGCCAATGGTATTTCCATTAGGAAATGTATATCCGTAAGCAATGTCTTTTATTTCAATATTTACATTAGGATTATCTAAAAAATAAACCTTTCCATCAGCCACTTCTAATTCCTCGACAGGAACTCTTAAAACACATGATGCCACTTCCTTAAGCTTTCGAATGGCTTCATCCGCCGCATTTAGTACGGCTCTTCCTCCCATTAAAGTCCCTCTGCTTCCTACAGTTTTCCAATGCTCAGGTGTTGTTTGTGTATCTACAAGCATTTTTACGTGAATTTTACTTATATCCATTTTCATTCGTTCCGCTAAGATTTGGGCTAACACTGTTTTTGTCCCTGTTCCTATTTCCACTACCCCTGACATCAAATTAATGCTTCCATCAGGATTAAAGGTTAAAATAACCCCAGATGTTGCATTTGTATCAAATGTCGAGGTTTTCCAAATGCAGCTCATTCCCTTTGCCCGTATCTTCCGATCATCGATTTCAATTCTCTGCCCCTCGTCCCAATTCATTAATTCCTTCAATCTTTCAATGCATTTTGGTACATTTCCGACCGTGCTTGAATTGAGAAGAACTTGAGTAGGTGTAGTATCACCAGGACGAATGGCATTTTTATAGCGAAGTTCTAATGGATCTATGTTTAGCTTTTCTGCCAATACATCCATCGTTCGCTCAAAGGCAAATAAAACTTCAGCATGACTATAGCCTCTAAATGCACTGGGATACGGATGATTCGTATACATACAATATGAATCACACCATATATGGTCGATTGCGTATGGACCCGTACAATCAACCGCTCCAGCTCGGCTGACGTCAACGCCTTTATCGGAGTAAGCTCCGCCATCAAATAAAAATTGAATGTCTGCCGCCTTTAAGATTCCATCTTTTGTTGCTCCTAATTTGACAATAGCATCCAATCCGATATGAACAGGAGATGTGATCATATCCTCTTCTCTCGAATTAAATAATTTTACGGGCTGGCCTCCTACTGCTTTTGATGCCAAATATGCAATAACCTCTAACTGAACTGCTGCTTTTCCCCCGTATGCCCCTCCTACTAAAGGTGTTTTGACGATTACCTTTCCAGGTTCAATTCCAAAATACCACTCCATTAATTTTTTTATGGCAAAAGGAGCTTGAGAGGATGTGGTAATGATAATCTCCCCATCCGCTCGAATTTCAGCAATCGAGCATCTTGTTTCCATAGCAGCGTGATCAGAAGGATTAAAGGAAATTTGAAACTCTGCTACCACATCACTTTCCCTAAACCCTTCTTCAATGTTTCCTTTTCTAATTTTATTTAGGTTTGCGATATTTGTCTTTGGAACTGGGTATACACCTTCCTTCTTCTCATAACTGTCCAAATGTTCATGGACGAGGGGAGCATTCTTCTGGAAGGCTCCACGGGGGGAATTGACGACGGGAAGAGGTTCATAGGACACTTTGATGGCACACACTGCCTTTTTAGCTATGATTGGATTTTCCGCAACAACAACAGCAACTGGCTCACCATGGTATCTAACTTTTTTATAAGCAATCGGCGACCTGTCTTTAATTTCTTCACCTACAAGCGGAAAAGGTTCATCGCCCAATATCGCTCTCACTCCAGGAATCTTCCAAGCTTCCGAAAAGTCAATAGAAGCAATATTGGCATGAGCATATGGACTAATCAACATTTTTGCGTGTAATGTACAAGTTTCTTCAAAATCATTTGTATATTTCGCCTTTCCTGTCACTTTTTCAAGGGCCTCTTTTCGAATAACACTTTTCCCGATATACTCCAACTCATTCACTCCCCGAATTTATTCAGTAGTAAAGTGTAGTCTTCAACTGTATCTACGTCATAAAAAAGCAAAGGGTCTTGAAAGTTGATCATTTTTCCCGTATTTATCATACGTTCACGGATGACATACCGAGCGCCTTGATCTCCCTTTAACTGATGTAATATTGGAAAACATTGATTTGAGAATAAGATAGGGGGCATAGGAAGATGTTGATTTTCAGCAGCTATAAATGAATAGTGGTGCTCCCTTTGGTAGGAATCAATTAACGTATTGATAATATCTGCGGTGACAAATGGCTGATCTGCAAGGATAATGATAACGGCATCAGCCTCATACTCTAATGCTCTTTTTAAACCACATTGTATGGAGCGGCTTTGTCCCTTATCCGCTTGCTCACATTCCACCTGACTCCACTTATTTGACATTGGATATAAAAAGAAAAATGCCGAAAGCCAATGGAGTGAATCTCCCTTTCTAGTGATAACGAAAATATGATCTAGTTTAGATAATAAGGCATTTTTAAGAGCCAGACTTCCTAGGGAGACTCCATTAAGAAGTAAACTTCGCTTATCCGTCCCCATACGTCTGCTTGTACCAGCTGCCAGATAAATGGCTACTGTTTTCATGAGGTAGACCTTTGTTTTCGCATTTTTTTAATCATCTCGCCAACAATACTTATCGCAATTTCCTCAGGGCCTTGTGCCCCAATGGGAAGCCCAATGGGGGAATGAATATCTTCTGGAATCTCAGCCCCACCTAATAGCCGGTCCGTACGCCTCCTAGGGCCTAATACACCTTTATAAAACACATCCATATTTTTAAATTTATGTAAAATGATCTGATCTTTTTGAAAGCTGTGTGTCATAATGACTATAAAATCCCTTTGTGTAATGCTCAGACCCTCCATTACTTCTTCCAGTACTCCTACAATCAAATCGTTGGCTTTAGGAAAATGGCCGCTATGACATAAAGCAGGACGCCAGTCAATCACTGTGACATGAAAGCCTATATCAGCTGCCAAAGAAACTAATGGCTTAGCATCTTCCCCTGCTCCAAAGATATATAAACAAGGTTTTGGAACCATCTGATGGATAAAAAATAAATCAGACGTATGTTCATCCCTTTTGATTCCCTTTTCCATATCATAAAGGGGATTCTTATTTCTCAGTTTTTGAATATAGCCTAGTTCCTTAACATCCTCAGTTCCAAACACGCTGCCGTCTTCAACGATATACATATCTTCCCTTGACTCTAAGTTTTTAGTAAATCGTTTCATTCGAGTAACAGACTTTTTTACATCTAAGTATTTCTTTACTATCCTAAGATTTTTTTCTAATTCCCCTTTTACAGGCTCGAGTAAAACCGTCAAAACACCATTACAGCCAACTCCCTGTCCCCAGGATAAATCGTCCTCCTCACTCATATCAAAATGAACAATCAAGGGCTCTCCTGTAGCCCAAACTCGCTCTGCCCTTTCAACAAGATCTTCTTCTAAACAACCGGCAGATAACATTCCAACTCTTGTTTTGTCCCCTAAAATTAACATGGAGGCCCCTTCTTTTTTATAAGCGGACCCCTCTACTTTAATTATGGTAGCCAATACCATAGCATTCTTAGAATCGGCGATTACATCCAAAATTCGGTGGATATCATCCATTTTACTCCCCCGCTTTTACCTCATTACATCTACATCTGTATATCCATATTCTTTTTCCGAAAAAATATTATAAGTTTTTCAGCAATTTAATGGTTTCTAAAAAAAAAGAGTCTTTATAGACCTTATGATTAGGCGGTGGGTACAACAGCATTTTTGAACGGAGAGATTCCAATAGCATTTTCTGTTCGTTCTGTTTCCAATTGTTTATTTCACCCTGTTGTATTCCTTTAAAATCATCAAAAAATTCACTTAACATTTTTAAATCATTGCCCAACTCCATTTTGTCGCTTGAAGATAAAGCCCCTTCTTTTTCCCATTCTTTTAACGTTTTCACTATATTTGATATATACTCATATCCTGCATTCATCTTTTGCATCTGTATTTGATATCTTGAAAGAATGATTTTATGCTTTTTACTGATTGGGTTGAATTTTAAGCTCTGAGAAGCCGTTTGTAACATTTCTTTTGTCGTATGTAACTCCTGTAGGAGATTGTTCATTTTATACTCCACTAAGTCCCCTTTTCCTTGTCCCCACTCAGATTGAACCCATTTGGAAAGTTCTAAAAGTATGTCAGAAAGCTGATGAGCTAATTTCTGAAAAGATTCCGCTGCCTTTTTTGTATAGTTTGGCGGAAAAAAGAACATATGAACCAAAATGGCGATGATGACGCCGATCATCGTATCGATTATTCGATCCATTGCATAATCTTTAGAGTTTCGTTCAAACGTGAATACTAATAAAATGGTGAGGGCTACCTGATGTAAAACCGTTTCATCTAATCTTAACCACTTTGCAATGTAGGTCCCACCTAACATTAATAGGCCTAATATCAAACCATTCATATGTAAGTGACTAACAAGATAGGCTGTTAAAATGACCCCAATGGCAGTTCCCACAATACGATGAAGAGAAAATCGAATTGACTTATCTATGGTCGTTTGCAAACATAATATAACGGATAGAGGTGCTAAATATGGGTGTTCAGAGCCCACTAGTTTTGCCACTTCCCAAGAAACAGCAGATGCAATCGCCATTTTCCAAACCAAGGATGTTTTGTTTTCAATTTTTTTCTCCATCATATTGCTCCTCCTTTCAGCGAACCTTTTTCCATTAATTTTCTGTTACTCAAAGGATTTTATACCGTCATATTAAAGCTCTTTCCAGTGTTTTCTAAACGATCAGCAGCAGACAGGTTGATTAACTTGACGAAGTTAACTTAACCATGATTGAGCAAACGATACATCATTGACCACTCTTTACAGCAACCGAAAAAGGCCATGGACAAATAAAGGCATATTTGACTCAAGCAGTTATCCTAGATACGCAACAACCCCTTAAAATAGACCGCGACTATCATTATCGTTAGATTCGCAGACCCAGGTTTTCAAGAAACAAGAGGTGGTAGATTTGGCGAAATGGGCATTATCATCAATTCTATTTTATGAAAAGTTTTATTACAGACGCTTTTTATAGATTTATTCGAATTTAATTTTAGGCATTTGTCTTATACGCTCCACAAGATCCTCAATAAGAGAATTTTGTTTTATATTCCAAAGCCTATTAAACCACATTTGCTTATTAGCGTTTACAATGAATGATTCTTGTAAAGGGGTACAAATAGGTATTGTTTTTCGTTGCCAGATAGTAAAGATGTGTCATGGACGCCACACTACATATTTCCATGTAAGAAAACCACACCATTGTGGCTACTAATTTTTTTTTTAGAGGATTAAATAAGAAGTGGATTTCCCCTGTATAGACTAATGCCGTGTTACATTTTTTCCATTTCCACATATGTTTATAGTAAGTAGTAAATTTATTCAGGAGGAGATATTCAGTGGAAGAAATGGGCATGGAGCCATCTCAACTTTGTAGGGAATTTGCAAGGATTCTCAATTCAACACCTAGTGTCGTAAATGGTGTATGTACGGCTACAAGATTTCGAAACAACATTCATCCAGTGGTACTTGGAAGAAGAGCAGAAGCATTTCCTTTTATTCCTCAAGCCTTTTCATTTGAAAGCATGGATCGGAATGGCAGAGCTTTATGTTTAGGTGAGACTGTTTTACTTCAAGAAGAAGTGAACCCGTTTATGACTGAGTTACGCGAATTTGGTATTATTGTAACTGCCGTTCATAACCATTGGCTGTTTGATAAGCCACGTCTGATGTTTATGCATTTTGAATCAATAGACGAACCTCTCACCTTTGCAAGAAAAGTCAGGGAGGCTATGAAAGTTCTTATCAAGAGAACAGTCCGTGCGGAAGCAAAAGTTGATGGTGAAATGATTAAACAGCATGGTCTTTGTGACGAATTCAACGATATTCTAGGTGGAACCATGCATACTTTTGAAAATGGAATTTGTACAGTGATGAGATCACGAACGAATATAAAACCAGAAGTACTAGGAAGACCAGGAAGATCATTTTTACTCATTCCTCAGATGTTTTCATTTGAATCAATGACAAAAGATGGCCGTGCTCTTTGTAGTGGTGAAACCGTGATTCTCCAAAAAGAAATCAATCCATTTATCAGTGTGCTTCGAGAACATGATCTTATTGTAACGTCACTTCATAATCACTGGTTGTTTGATAAACCAAGACTGATGTATATTCATTTCGAATCAATTGATAAACCTATCAACTTCGCATTAAAAGTAAGAGATGCTTTAAAAGTTCTTACTGATAAAGAAGTTAGAGGTTAACATTATTTTGGGCAAAAAAAGCGATTTAAAAAATCGCTTTTTACATATACTAAAAGAGTCCCTTAATATAGCAGAAGTATATTATCAGAAAAGTTAGGGATGCTTTTATTGCGTGAAGCAAATCACTTTCTACATATGTAAACCTTCATTCAATGAAGGCTTTTATTAGCAAGTTAGAAATGTCATTTTTTATAAGATTATTTTGGGCGATTGCCTTGATCAATAAACAAGCTAGGTGCATATCCTGCCTAAAAGTCTTCAATGAAAGGGGTACAGATATGCATTTTCCATCCAAACCGTATGATTATTATTACGATTTTCGTCAACACCTTGATTTAAGTCAAGCAAATAATGAAATGCGAAGCCTTTTATATACTATTCGCCAAATTCCAATACACTCATCCTCCTTCAAAGAGTCAATGGCTACAGTTGTGAAAGACTTGAGAGTGGTTAGCAGGGCTCTTGCTCTAGGATGCGGCATGAGTTCAGAATTCAGATTTCTTCCAGATACCTGGGGATTACGTGAACTTCATATTGTGCACGCGAAATACCTTACTCCATTGAGTTATCACGTTTATTCTGCCTTAGGTGCGGCGGAGCTTCTAGCCTCCGGACAAGGACGCGCGCCTCATTTCCCTCTTATGGTAGGCTGCATGAATTCGATACTTCGCCTATGGTCAAACTTCCCTGCTGCTATAGCAGACCTTCGAAGAGCATCCGGTCAACAATACGCGTCATCGGTAGACGAGGCAGAAAGTCTCCTAAGACCAATGGTCCCATACACACAACGGGCATTATCAGTCAGTCATTCTACAGTTCATCCAACTATTTGGGAGGCAACCTTACGTGCTACACATTTAGCACGGGAAGTACGGCAGAAGGTTGCACAATCAGTGAGCCAGGGTACCTCTTATTCATAAGTCAACAGTGATACTTTTGCGGCATTACACAGTAACATCAGTAAACTTATTTACACAAAAGTAGAGCAGTAAACATGTGAGTTACTGCTCTACTTCGTTTATTCACCGTTCATTTGTTTTACAATGTATTCAGCATCATTTCCTACGCCTTGAAGCAACGCTGAACCTCGCTTATGCTGCCAAGGCAAACCTATAAAGTACAATCCTTCTACAGGTGAAACACCTCTATGATGTATGATTCGGCCTTCTTTATTCAAAACACCTTTTATATTTATCCAACATAGGGGATTCCTAAAACCCGTAGCCCAAATAATATTGTTTACTTCTAATGTAGATGAATCTTTAAAAATGATTTCATTTTGCTTTGCGGCAATGACTCTTTTTTTTAAGATAATCTCCTTCTGTTTTATTGCATGTTTTAATTCATGCCCAAATACTGGATCACCTTTCTTTTGAATGAATTTGCCTACTATTGATGTATGACTTGCATGTAAAACTCCTAATTTATCAAACCACCAAAAGATGCTTCTTTTTCCGATCATTAAAGGGAAATAAACTAGTTTATTACTACAGGCTAAATATGTAACTCTTTCTTTGGATAATTCAACAGCTATTTGAGCACCACTATTCCCACCACCAACTACTAGTACATTTCCATATGCCAATTGTTTTGAATTCTTATATTGTGATGAGTGTAGTTGATTAATATGATCGGCTAAATCCTTTGATATTGATGGAATATTAGGGGTATGAAAAGGACCTGTAGCAATGACAAGATTCTTCGTTTGATATTCTTCCCGATTTGTTTTTATTAAGAAATGATTCTTTATTTTTAGGACACTTATTACTTCTGTCCGTAATTGGATTGGAATTTCAAATTTTTTAACATACTTCTTTAGATAAGCAACAATTTCATTTTTTGAAGGAAATCCATGTTTTTCTCCTTCAAGATGCATTCCAGGCAAAGAGCTATACATTCGAGAAGTAAATAAAACTAATGAGTCATACCGATCTTTCCAGCTCTCCCCCACCTCATGACTTTTATCCAAAATGATAAACTTTTGATCGGACTGCTTAAGATAATATCCTATCGAGATCCCTGCTTGACCAGCCCCGATTACTATAGTGTCGTACACATTATCACCCCGCCAATTTCAAATTGTCAGTAGACAGAATCTGCAAAATGCTAGTTAATCTCCTCACTATAAAGTTAGATAAAAAATTTAATGGTGATGGTGGTCACGCGGCTTCTCCATTTTGGGCTGACAAAGGATCGCATCGTCGTGATTATGCGCTTCGGTTTCCATTTGAATGGTTACGTGCGTAATGCCTTTATGCTCAAGTTCATGTTCAATTTCGCGTAAAATATTTTCACTTTCTGAAATGGTCAGTTGATCGTCAACAACTGCATGGCAAGAAAGAGCATTCAATCCGCTTGTGATAGACCATATGTGTAAATCATGAATGTTTTGAATTCCCTCTGTCCCTTCAATTGTACGAATGATATCAGAGACATCGATATTTTCTGGAGTTCCTTCCATTAAGATGTGAATGGAATCTTTAGTCACATTGTAACCGCTTCTTAGAACAAGAATAGCCACAATGATACTAGCCAATGGATCTGCCCAGCCCCATCCAAAGAAGATGATAAGTATGGCAGCTAAAATGGCACCTACAGAGCCGAGCATATCGCTTATTACATGTAAATAAGCTCCTCTTATATTCAGATTATTCTTTGTATCTCCGCCACTCATCATAATCCAAGCGACCAATAGATTCACAACTAACCCGATGATACTAATTGTAAGCATGCCGGTTGTTGCTACTTCTGGTGGATTAGAGAAGCGTTCGATTGCTTCATAAATGATATAAAGAGAAATAAGAATTAATGCAGCACCGTTTATCACAGCTGCAAGAATCTCAAATCGTTTATAGCCGAATGTCTTATTGTGATTTGCCTTTTTTTCAGCTAATGTAAAAGCAATCAGGGCAACCATTAATGAAATTGAATCACTCAGCATATGGCCTGCATCAGATAAAAGCGCCAGACTATTTGTTAAAAATCCACCAATAGCTTCTATTATCATATAACCTGTAATCATGATAAAAGAGATCAATAAAACCTTTTTATTTGCTCCTTCATTATGATTGTGACCCATAAAAAACTCCTCCTTACCTAAAGTTTATTGATACATATGTATTTATTATTTCAAATCTGTTATGAAGCATTCTAACATGATGCAAATAATATTTATATATGAGCATGTGTTCATATATAAATATATCTGTTCTTTACTGAAATGTCAAAATATTTTTTATAGAAACCCACAATACCTCCTTAATTATTCTCTTATAAACATAAAAAAGCGGAGCAAACCCATGGTTTACTCCGCTAACCTAGTTTCTCTATCCTTTTCTTCTTCATATCTCTTATAAAAGGTATTGCGGTACCTCGATGATTTTTACCTTCATAAAATACATTATGCTATGTAACAGCTGTTTGTCCAAATGAGATTAAAAACATGCAAGCACTTTATCCTTCCTGCAGATCTGAGTGATATTTGCTGTTGATTGATCAACTTGTTTTTGTTCGGAATATACTCAGTATATAGCCGCATATTCCCCCTGCAATAGCTGGAATGAGCCACCCCAGCCCTATGTTATACATAGGAAGAATCTGAGTGAAAATACGATTCACAACTTCAATTTTTATTCCAGCCTCCTTCAAACCGTCAAATAGGCTGATGATGAATGCGAATAATAAACTGCCTTGATACACTTCTGTCTTCCCTTTAAATACAGAATGCAAAAACGTTAAAATAATTAAGGAAATCGCGATAGGATACATCGTCAGTAAGACAGGCATTGACACCTTAATGAGCAGGGTTAATCCTATATTTGCGACAAGCGTACTAAACACTGATAAAACGACAGCAATTTTTTTATAAGAAATGTTCGGAAATAATTCATGAAAAAATGAAGAACACGCTGTGATCAGTCCGACACTTGTCGTCAGACACGCCACTGTAATCATTAAGCCCAATAAAATTGAACCATAAGATCCAAAATAATAGGATGAAACCTTAGCCAAGACCTCTGCTCCATTTTCTAAAATCCCCAGTTCTTCAACGCTGGAAGCCCCCATATAGGAAAGGGCTGTATACATAACTGCTAAGAGTACAGCTGCAATCGCGGCTGCTTTTGCACAAACACCCATCAGCTGTTTTTTGGTAGAAGCTCCTTGTTCTTTCAATGCATTCACGATGATAATTCCAAAAACAAATGCTACAAGGGCATCCAAAGTGAGGTATCCTTCCTGAAATCCTTTAAAAAACGCTTGTGATGTGTACCCTTTTGATGGTGCTTGAATGGTTCCAATTGGGCGAATAAGAGCTACCACTACAAGCAATCCGATAAATGTCAGCTTAATTGGCGTCAAAAATTTTCCAACTATATCAATGATTTTTGAAGGATTGAGTGATAACAAGCATGCCAATGCGAAAAATAATATTGTAAATATGATCAATGAGACAGGGCCTGCATCATTTGATAAAAAAGGCTTTACCCCAATTTCAAACGATACGTTTCCTGATCTCGGGATAGCGAAAAAAGGCCCGATTGCCAAATAGAGAATCGTCGTAAATACAATGCCAAACACCGGGTGAACACGGCTGGCTAACGACTGTAAGTTTTGTTTATCCGAAAAAACAAATGCTGTTATAGCCAGTAATGGCAATCCAACTCCGGTTACTAAGAAACCTGCATTAGCGATCCATACATTTTTTCCAGCCATTTGACCAAGCATAGGCGGAAAAATGAGATTTCCTGCTCCAAAAAACAATGCAAATAGCATTAATCCTATAATGATGATATAGGAAGCAGACACTTTTTTTGACATTATATATCCTCCGATTAAAGTAGACACTTCTTGAATAGCCAGGAAACATTACAGATGCTATTTGCACTGGCGCAGTGTTGATTCCAAAATAAGTTTGTGTCAGTTTTATATATTTTTATCAAGTTCAATAAAAGCATGATCATTTTGATAGTTTCCGATATCGGTTAAAAAACCAATTGCACCAAAACCATATAAACAACGGTTCCCCCCGCTATGGAAAGAAGCATATTTTTCTTCCACAAGTGAAGCAGTACAACTGCAGCTGCCCCAACCAATTCAGGAATGCCATGACTTCCAGAAAGCAGACTCACATCTTTTAAACAATAAATGACCAAAAGCCCGATTACCGCTGATGGCAGCACTTTACCAAGATACTGTACATATTTCGGTGTCGGTTTGCCAGACGGGAAAATCATGAATGGAAGGAACCGTGTCAGCATTGTTCCAAGCACGACCATTGCAATGGTGATCATTTGCTGCGTCATAGTCATCGTCATACGGAAACCTCAGCTTTCTCCAATGGTTTTCTCAGAACAGTCAGTACCCCTAAAATGGCGAGCATAGCAGGAATAATAAATTGGTTTCCGCCAAAAAGGATAAGACAGGCTACTGAAAGTCCAAGTCCTGTGAGAGCACTGTAATGCTTTTTTTCTTTCATCCATTGTTCTATGAATATCACAATAAACAGAGCAGTCATCACAAAATCAAGCCCTTCGGTATTAAACTTCACGTACGACCCAAAAATACCTCCTATCGCTGCCCCCGCGACCCAATATAAATGGTTAAGCAGTGTCACAAAAAACATAAACCAGCCCTTGTCAACATTCGCCGGAACATTAGCGGTGTAATTGATAGAAAATGATTCATCGCACATTCCGAAAATCAGATAAAGCTTTTTCTTTCCAGTCCCCCTGTACTTATCCAACATGGAAATTCCATAAAACAAATGCCGGGCATTGACCATTAACGTCAAAAAAAGAGCATTCATAGGGTTGAACGCACCAAGTAAAAAATTCGCTGCAACAAACTCCATTGAGCCCGCAAATATCATAAAACTCATGATGATTGGATAGATTGCGCTAAATCCCAAAGAATGCATAAAGATTCCATAAGCTATCCCCAAAAACAAAAACCCCGCAAAAATCGGAATTGTATATGGGAATGCAGAACGAAATGCAGCCCATATTTGACTTCTCTTATTCATATGAGTGTTTATAGCAGGAGAGCTTAAATGTAACGATTCTTTATTTTTATTCAAATCAACAACCTCCTACATTTCATCAATTGGCACACTGACAGTTCTTTTTTCTGTACTCATGACTATGCTTGTGTCAACTCCACTAATAGCAGGGTTCTGCATTAATGAATCAATGATAAAATTCCGATAACTCTCCATGTCCTTCGCCACAATCTTAAGCATATAGTCATGGCTTCCTGTAAGTGTGTAGCATTCTTGAACCTGTGGGAATTTGTTTATATCCTCTAAAAATGAATGAATTGTCTCCCTATTTAAGGGTGATAAGTTGATGAGAGCTAGTGCTGTGACTTCGATTCCAAGTTTTTTCTCATCAACAATAGTCGTAAACTTTTTAATTATACCTGCTTCTACTAGGTTCTTTGTTCTTGCAAGGCAAGCTGATGGTGAAAGCCCAATTTTCTTAGATAAATTTAAATTTGATATTGAAGCATCTTCCTGCAATTCTCTTAAAATGGCCTTATCAGTTTCGTCAAGCATAATACCCATTTCATAACCCCCAATACCCTTAACTGAATTATATTTCATCCAATTTAAATGATAACGAATTTTTATTCGATGATCAAATATTATTTAAATTTAAATCCTTTCAAATGATTATTCA
This sequence comes from Bacillus sp. FSL R5-0603, assembly GCF_038050295.1. Classification (NCBI taxonomy): domain Bacteria; kingdom Bacillati; phylum Bacillota; class Bacilli; order Caryophanales; family Bacillaceae; genus Bacillus; species Bacillus sp. FSL R5-0603. Next base: position 2,562,026 of record NZ_JBBOYP010000001.1, read on the forward strand.
CAGAATAAAATTACACTCGATATTAACTCATAATTAAATTATCTTACATCAGAAAGAAGTCATGGGAGAGTTATGTACTTGTGTGACTTGATACCAACACTAAGAAACTTATCAGAAGCCAAAAAGTTATTGCGGTCTCACCGAAATTTTAATTTGTGGTGCCCTATTGCCTTTTTCGGCGAACGAAAATTGTTAAAATTCACAAAACAGAAAGTCTACTCTATCATTATTTTTCTCATTAGAAACTATGCCCTCTATTATTTTATCTTAACAAACGTTTACTATGTAACAGCTGTTTGTCCAAATGAGGCTGAAAACAAATAAAAAACACCGATAGGGGGAAACTATTGGTGTTTGCAAGACATTTTCATGCCCGGTAGGCATAAATAATGCTAAACTTTGTTTTTGAAAAAAGCTATCATACCAAATTTTTATGTTACAGCTTTTACTATCGTTTAATCTAATTGAGGAGTAAAACGAGATATGTTTGAAAATCACATATCCCCAAAAAAATTAAAAACTAAGCGGCAGTTCTTCGAGTGCTCTCATCAGAAAATTCCCTTTCCATTTCATTTGTTCCTTTTCGCCTTTTAACTGTATATTTGGACAGCGGCGTAATAAGGTGGAAATCGCAATCTTGGCTTCTAAGCGGGCTAACTGTGCACCAAGGCAAAAATGATTGCCATGGCCAAAAGCAATATGGCGGTTGTTCTTTCTTTCAATATCAAATATGTCGGCATTTGGAAATATCTTTTCGTCACGGTTTGCTGATGCTAAGGAAATGATGATCACATCTTTCCGTTTAATCTCCTGCCCATGCAGTATAAATGGTTCAGCCGTCCAGCGAATTGTCGTCAGCTCAACAGGGCTGTGAAACCGCAATGCTTCTTCTATGGCTGAATTCATCAGGTCCGGCTGCTGGCGGAGCTTTTCTAATTGATCATTGTGACACATCAGAGCATATGTCATATTGGTGATTAAGTTTACGGTTGTTTCATGACCTGCAACGATAAGCAGCATAATCATCGAGTACAATTCTTCTGTACTTAATTGTGCGCCTTCACTTTCCGCTTGAATTAATGCACTGATTAAATCTCCTGAAGGTTCGCTCCTTTTTTTGCGAACTAAGGATTCCAGATATTCAACAAATTCTCCTAACAAATGATCATTCTCCTGAAGTCTTTCAGGGGCATCTGAAAAATCAATAATTGCTTGCGACCACACTCTGAATTTTTGACGATCTTCTAGGGGAATGCCAAGCATTTCACTTATCACGATAATCGGCAAAGGAAACGCATAATCGTCTACTAGGTTCATGAGTTTGTTGGGTTGTACTTTATCCAATAAGGAATCTGCTATATGTTGGATTTTGTCTTCCAACTGCAGAATCATCCGATGAGTAAATGCTTTCTGAACAAGAGTTCGCAAACGATTGTGATCCGGGGGATCTGAATTAAGCATATGCTTTGTTAAAGGCTCTTCATTCTTCAACAGAACAGGACGGTTCTCTTCTTTTGCGGTTATTACATTTTCATAGTTTTTCTTTAATTTTTCATTCTTTAATAAATGTATTGCATCATCATATCTCGATATGAGCCAGCCTTTCCCCAGAGCTCCTAAAGATAATGGGTAGAGAGGCTGTGATTTTCGCAATTCTTTATAAAATTCATACGCTTCATCTTTAAATGCTCTCGAAGACAATTGACTTTCCGTCAAAATGGTTACACTCTTTTTTTCTTTTGAAGACATTCATTCGACCTCCATCTTTATGAAAGGTTATGATAATCTTTAAATATAAAATCAGGACGATTTGTAAAATGATCTATTGAGATCAGTATTCGTGATAAGGGCCAAAATGCCGCCCCCGCATTTTGAAATAAAAGGTATGAGACAGTCATTAATCATTTTATGCCCAAACTCTTTCCCTGATAAGATGGCGAAACTCCTAATACTTCTAAATACCATGCCGGCTCTTTTAAGGATTTGTAGGATTTTTTTACCTCCATTAGTTACTGTCAACATGTTCAATACTGAAAATCCCCCATTTTGATTAATGTTATCCCCCCTGCTGCTATATAATCGATCAAATTAATGTCGGGTTTATTACGATGTTTTAATAGAGCGGCAACAACAATTTCACCATTCTGAATGTCAACAAAAAAGAAATGCTTTTTAAAATATGCTCTTGTCAGTACTTTATGCATTTCAAAAATAAATGAATGATCTTTTTTCGCGTTTTACGAGTAAATCCATAAAAGGATATTGATTGAAAAATTCATGGAGTAGCTTTGCCACTTTGCTTATTCATCTGCCCTTGCTTGTCGATAAAGAAACATTGATACATCTCCTCTGAGCAGTAAAGCAGGAAATCGAATTAAAGCGCCCTTCCTATTGGAAAGGCGCCTGCCGTTTTACTGTGCCAAAATGTTTTTCATCAGTGAGTTTTTATAAAATCATTTATTAATTGATCAGTTGTCAATATTGTGGCAAATTCATCATGCAATGTAGCTAGAGATATATTATGAATAGTCGCCGCATCATAATATGTATCATTTTGGTCTCTCATTCCGAAGGCTGCAGTTGCATCTGAAATCAGGTATGTATCAAACCCTAAATTACCACTCATTCTTGTGGTGGTTGATACACAGTGAGGCGTGGTTAAACCAGTTATGACTACAGTGGTTATTTCATTTAATTTTAAGAATTCTTCTAAATTCGTACCAATAAAGCTGCTATTTACTGTCTTGGTTATAATGACTTCTTCATCCATAGGCTTAACTATTTCCTTTATCGCAAACCCTTCATTCTTTGGATGGAATAAAGAATGAGGTTTATCAGAAGTGTGTTGTATGTATATGACTGTCCATCCTTTTTCTCTCCATAATTTTAGTATTTTACTAATGTTTTCTTCCGCCTTTACGTTATTTCGTTCCCCCCATTTTTTATCATCGAAGGCTTTTTGTACATCCACAATGATTAAAGCTTTTTTCTTTTCTTCCACAAGATACCCTCCTATGTAGAATTTCTATTTATTACTACCTAAATACAAATTTTACTTTTGTACAATTGTTTAATGATGAATTTCAAATGAGCGCCTTCTTTATTGGAAAATGCGTTCTAAACTGCAACTGTGCCCAAGCCGTTAACCTTCAATAATCTAATCTGAGAATCACTGGCTCTACAGAGAATGTTAAAAAGCACTCTAATAACGAGTGCTGAAATTAAAGACTATTGATTTAGAAGCCATTTAATACGCTCAGCTGAAATGATGTAGTGGAGTATTATTAGACATAAAAAGATAATACCAACTGGTTTTAAATGACTAAAATAAAGCGCTGCAACAGCCATTGCAAAGATCAATAATTCAATAACTAACCTTGTTACCCCGTTTACAGCTATTACAGTTTGTCTTCGACATGAGGTACTGCAAATACAGACCAGACAATCATAACTGCAATAGGTAAAACCAAAGTTAAAACATATTTAAAATAACCATTAAAGCTTATCCAAGCAAACACCCCTAAGGAGATTAGTGCAGCGATTTCAAGGGTGAATCTTAAAAGTAAATTAGTCTGATTTAGTTTTTCCAACTCCTCTTAAAAAACACCCCCGCAGGAGATGCTCTTTCTCTGCTTTATTTCAGCGTATAAAAACTTTTCTGTTCTTCCTCTTTAGATTTTATTGTAGTTTTCGGCGAGATTACCTCTACTTTTGAAGAGATGATACCGACTGCTGCTGTTACCAATGCTCCGATTAATAGAACGATGATAAGTATAATGAAATATGACAACTTTTCCCCTCCTATCCAGTTAATTATCCAAATAATCAGGAAGTTGTCTACAATTTGCAGAATTTGTCGAACGAAGTAAAGAATATACCATAAAAGCTGAATATTGACCTCGCTTATCGCTGGGAGACTTTACTCATTGTATGAATTACAGTAAATAAATTGCCTTCCCTTTTGAGAAGACGTTCCTCTCTTATATCCATTTGTTGCAACTTAGCTAGACTCTTCCAATAGGCTTCCTTTTGGCGCAGCTGCTTCTAGTCGAAATTGAGCAACACCTGAATGTTTCATTGGAATTTCTGAACCATAGAGTAGTCTCCGCAATCGATGAACCTCTTTCACTAACCTGTGATAGTTATTGATTGGGCTTTTTGATTCAAGAAAGTATTCTCCTAAAAATACACAATTTCTGTTATCCTTTAAGAACTAAAACATTTTTAGCGGGGAGTTAACCATGATTGAAAAATATACAACTGGAGTTTCTTTAGACTTTTTTAATGGTGATGAGACAGATTTAAAGGATACAATTGAGGAAATTAGACTTTTTGCAAAGACATATGAGAACGATAAAGTAACCGTTCTAAGTATTATTGAAAACGAATCTTCAAAGGGAAAAAACTATAAGGTCCTTTTACAGCACGAAAGAGATACAGATAACCTAGGACGTAAATATGAATATGATGAAGAAAAACTATTTGGTTTCTTTGAAGATGAAGAATAGTTAACACCCATACAGCGCATTCAAAAAAACACCCACTTTTAAAAGTGGGTGTTTTAAATTATTCATTAATGCTGAATGTATTCACTATCTAGAAAGTTGATGTGCAGGAGAGAACATATAAGTTCTTAGAAAAATAGTTACCAAACTTAGTATCAATGATAGAATCCCCACCAATATGACGTATTGTGTACCCATTTCTGATATAAATAACCCGCCTACAGCTGAACCAATTGTTGTTCCTACGTTACAGGATGATATAAATAAGCCATTTGCGAAATCAGGAGCTTCAGGGGCTGAAGATGCAATTAAATATTGATTAATATTAGCCATTAGTCCTCCAGCTAATATTCCCCAAATGAAAGTTATCATTGCCATTGGTACTGTAAACTGCCCTGTGAAGAATATGGCGATGTAAACAGCCACCATTAACAAAGGAAAAGATACTATAGACTTGATGGGACGATGAGTAAGCAACTTTCCTGCGACAATGTTGCCAATAATATTGGCTCCGCCAAAGATAAATAACGTTAAACTTGTGGTATTCGGAGACATATTTGTTACTGTTTTTAGATATTCAGCAAAATAACTATAAACTCCGAAGATCGAGGCGTTTAACAAAATGACAGTCACGATAGAAAGCCATATAATCGGTTTTTTTAATACGGAAAGTTGCGTACCATACGAAAGTCTTTCTTCAACAGGCATAGAAGATATAAAAATCAATGTAGCAATAAATACAATAAAATTAACAATAGCAAAGAATGCCATCGCCATTTCATACGAAACGGCACTATCAATAAAACTTGCGATTGGTACGCCAGCTACCATACCAGCAGATACTCCTATGAATACCTTAGAGACAGCTTTTGGAGCTGCCTCCTGTCTTACTGAGGAAGCAGCTACTGTAAATGCCAAGGAACAATAAATCGGATGAAAAAAAGCTGGAATGATACGAGCAATTAATAGAATGGTAAAGCTAGATGTAAATATTGATATCATGTTTCCGAGAACGAAAACTCCTAATACAAGTAACATGACATGCTTTCGATTTATCCCAGAAAACAATAACGGCAGTGTTGGCCCAGATACAGCAATAGTAAGAGCAAAAAGACTCACCAGCAATCCTGCTTTTGATATGCTGACATGAAAGTGATCAGCAATAGAAGGCATTATCCCAATAACACCCATTTCGGTATTTAAGATGCCGAAAACACCTATGGTCAAGATGAGAATCAACAAATGGTTTCGTTTAGACAAAAAATCAACACCTATCTTCAATAAAATGCCCCCCTAAAAACAATGGAGACATTTATTAAAATTTCTTATTGAAATAATTCAACGTTATTTTCATCATTTTGGATGATGGTTGACCTACTTCACATTATCAGTAAAAAATGCTTCCAACTTGTCGAATGGAATCACATCTGTCTTGTCGTATAAATCAACATGTCCTGCATTTGGAACGATGTACAGCTCTTTTGGTTCCGCCGCCAATTCGTATGCATCTTCACTAAAGTATCGTGAGTGAGCGTGTTCGCCCATGATGAACAAAATGGGTCTTGGCGAAATTGATTTGATGTGCGTAAGCAGTGGGAAGTTTATAAAGGACATGCTGCTTGTCACGGTAAATTGAGTAATTGAGTTTGGATGATACCCACGAGGCGTAGAATAGAACTCACCAAACTCGCGACCGATAGGGTCTGTATTATCATCAAATCCAATAGGTGCCCCTCGATCGGTCAACGCTGGCGGGTTGCCCTCAAACTCCGCGTACCGTTGCTCGGCAATTACATCGAGTGCTCTGTTGCGATCTTCTTCGGTGAACGAGTCCTTAAAGCCGTTGCGTTGAACCCGGGATATATCGTACATGCTGACCGTTGCCACAGCTTTGATGCGCCTGTCAACCTGCGCTGCACTAATCGCAAAACCCCCGCTGCCGCATAAACCAATTGCACCGATTTGATTCCTATTTACAAATGGGCGAGTCCCTATATAATCAACGGCTGCGCTGAAATCTTCAACGAATAAATCAGGCGAAGAAAGGTGGCGCGGCTTCCCCCCACTGTATCCGTTGAAAGATGGATCAAATGCGAGAGCCACAAAACCACGCTCTGCCATGTTTTGAGCATAGATTCCGGACCCCTGCTCTTTAACACCACCATAAGGCGCACCTATAATAACGGCTCCGTGTTTCTTTGAACTATCTAGATCTATTGGCAAATAGAGATCTGCCGAAATTTTTATTCCAAACCGGTTTTTGTATGACACTGATCTCCTTATTACCTTATCGCTTAACTTAAAAATATGGTTTGACATATTAAATACCATCCTTCCATGTTAAGTAAAAGCTACAATTGATGTTTTCTCAACATCTGTCTATAATTTATGATACAAATATAAGCAAAACAATCATTAATTTAATCGGTTTTGTTGTTTAAACAACAACTCACTAAAAATTGTCGATTATCTCAAGAAAGGTATGGTGTTATACATGGCGAAAAGGGATAGAAGAGTTGTTAAAACTCAAGATGCAATTAAAAAAGCGTTTCTTGAGCTGATGCAAGAAAAAAAATTCGATAGCATTACCATTCAGGATATTTCTGACAGAGCAGATATTAACCGTGCAACTGTTTATCTTCATTACTTGGATAAATTCGATCTGTTGGATAAGATCATGGAAGAACATATCAATAACATGGTTAACATTTGTGAATCGGAAGCTGAAATGGATTGGATTGAATCGACTGTGCATTGCATGGAATATCTAGAAAGTAATTATTTATTTTTTTCGACGATGTTAGCGAGTGAGGGGGCTCAGTATTTTCGAAGCCGCTTTGTTCAACATAATATCGAAGAATTTAAAAAAGACATTGATATTACAAAAGGCAAAAATGTGGGTCAAAGCAAAGAGATCGTTGCCGAATTTGTTGCAAATGCATACGTAGGAGTAGTCGAATGGTGGTTGAAAAATGAAATGCCTTACCCACCTCGAGTGATGGCAGAAAAAGTGGGGGCTTTGTTAGAGAGGAATCTATAAAAATCATACCTACATCATTGGTATGGTGTTCTTAAAAAAGCCCACTATAAAGCGGAAAATCATTGTCATTTGAGGTGTAATGACGTTCTTATCATTGGTAAACGAACAAAAAAGAACATGTTTTGAAAAAAGATTGATCAAAACATCTTCTTATATGTTGTATAGCGTAACTTTTTATAAAAAGGTTGATTACATTTTCGGGGCTTCCAAACCAAATTTTGCCCATTCTTCTTTTGCTGGACCATAAATACCTGGAACAGTTAAACCTGCTTGTCTCATAAGAACAGTCATTTGTCCCCGATGGTGATTTTGATGTTGAATTAAAAACATCAAAAGTGAACCGTTAGGCAATTGTTGTCCGATAAAGTTGATACGTTCTTGAAGTGTATGGTCAGTCCATTGGGTTTTTAATGCCTGTACAAATGCATTACTGGCTTGATGATAGCTGTCAGCTATAAACTGAGCCGAAGTTGGAACAGGATAATCTTCAGCTGGGGCATGGAACGTTAAGTCTGTGTTTGAGGTAATGATGCGAATGGCAGCAACAGTATGCCAAGCAATACGGCCTAGAGTCCAATTTTGTGAAGTTATTTCTTGTTTAAGTGATTCATCAGTCAGACTATTTAATAGTTTCTGTGTAGCATCTGCTTCGAACTCCCAAGATTTCAAAAAATGGTCTAAGGTTTGAAACACAAAAATCCTCCTTTTTATTCTTTTGTTTTTTCAATGTGCCTATAGGTTAATTATAATGCCTCGTTTCGTTAAAAAGAACAAAAATTTTGGACAAGAATAATCATAGTAAAATGCGTAGACTTTCTTAAACATAACGATTTACGCATCTTTTTACAAACATGGTGACTCCTTGGTCTCCATTGTCAGCGAGAATCAAATATCATATGAAGACAATCCTATATTCTTATCACTTTACTGAGCAATAAATACCTTCCGTATACTTAGTGATGCCTTCATCGTAATCAGGATACTTATATGCAAGACTTTCTGATACAGCTTTTGAATACTTTCTAAATAATGCATAGCAAGTAAATAAAGACTTCCACATTTCCTGATACCCATTCACAGAATATGTAGACATGAGTTCCTCCCATTCTTTATTTGAAAGATACTGTTTCATAAATTTATAGTTCTTCCCCATACTAAATGAATACCCTTTCTGAGATGCGATATGCCAGGCCATCATTCTCAATAAATTAGGACGTACAATTTCATTTAAATGGTCAATGGCAAAAAGGATTTCATTTCTTGCTAATCCTTTTACTACGTAAGTCGAAACCATCCAGAACTCATTACAGCAATCATCAAATTCCCTTGCAGTCGGCTTTTTCATCCAGTATTGGCGATCATTTGGGGTCACTTTATAGTTGATGAACGAATCCTTATCTAGCAATACCTTAACCAAACCATCGTTATTAGCAAAATAATCTTCTGCTTCACGAATTGGAATAAGGGTTAGATCTAATTTGTTGCCATCCTCAAAAAGAATAATGTATGAAAACCAATTACCTAATTCGGGAGGAAAAAGCTCCATATCTTCTGGTTTTTGCATCATAATGCGCTTCCCAAAGATTTCGAGCCACTGATCATTTTCTTTAAAAGATTCTACATCAGTTACAAAATACGAGATGTCATAATCTTGGAAGTTGTCAGAAGGGATATTTCTGTTTGTACGTGACCCTTCCAAAGTGACCAATCGGATTCTCTCATCGTTCAAAGCAAAGTCCAAGAAAATGTCCATCATTTCCTGCTCACTTCGCATTACATGTTCCTCCGTTTCAGCCTTAATATCTAACTGTAAAACCGAATATTGATCTGTACGTCTTATAGATTTTTTCACTCTTGAATGTGATGTATTCTTCTAAGCTTTATTTTACATGAAGTTCTCCTATATATCATTCAAAATTAAGATGCAAGACATCTCAAAATCAGATATCAACTATGAAGGACTACATGAATATTCTGTTTTTTGTAGAGCCGCCATGGGACGACACTATCTTTGACACACTTTAATCCCCCCTGCTTTATCGTCATGTTAACTGGTATGAGAGATTGACAAAAAGAAGGAAAACGATATATTTAAGCGAATACGAGTTTTTGAGTAAATTTTAAAATGACACTTTTTTCAAAAATCATGTCTTAACGGGGGGATTCGGTATGAATGAATTTATGAAAAAGTTTTCTTTAACAAAACCGATTATTCAAGCTCCAATGGCTGGCGGTATTACAAAGCCCCGACTTGCATCTGCAGTTTCGAATCAAGGTGCTCTTGGCAGCTTAGCATCGGGGTATCTTACGCCAGACCTACTAGAACAACAAATAAAAGAAATGTTTGAGCTGACAGACGCTCCTTTTCAAATTAATGTGTTTGTTCCGCTAGGTCTAGAGATGCCACCAAAAGATCAGATTAAAAAGTGGAAAGAAAACATACCGTTAGCTAATCAAGTAAATCAATTCACATCTGTACAAGAAGAGTGGGATGACTTCTATCAAAAAATTGATCTAATTTTAAAATACAAGGTTAAGGCTTGCTCATTCACTTTTGATCTGCCGCCTGAAGACGCAGTAAAGGAGCTAAAAACCGCTGGATGCTGTTTAATAGGAACCGCTTCAACAGTAGAAGAAGCATTGTTAATGGAAGAACGGGGAATGGATATAGTAGTCCTTCAAGGAAGTGAAGCCGGTGGACATCGCGGAGCATTCTTACCTTCCAAAGGTGAATCTGCCGTAGGTTTAATGGCTCTGATTCCACAAGCAGCAGATGCACTGAGCGTACCTGTCATAGCTGCTGGGGGAATGATAGACCACAGAGGAGTAAAAGCAGCTTTAACCCTTGGAGCCCAAGGCGTTCAAATCGGTTCTGCCTTTTTAATTTGTCACGAGAGTAACGCACATCCAGTACATAAACAGAAAATACTAGAAGCAAACGAAGCAGATACAAAGCTTACGACATTATTTTCAGGTAAAGAGGCCAGAGGAATCGTAAATAAATGGATGGAAGAAAAAGAACAGTTTGAGACACAAACCCTTCCGTACCCTTATCAAAATACACTAACGAAGGCAATGAGACAGCAGGCTTCACTTCAAAATAACCATGATCAGATGTCTTTATGGGCAGGTCAAGGGATACGGTCATTGACTGAGGAAATTTCGGTTAAGCAGCTTTTAAATCAGCTTTGCCAAGAGGATATAAAAATATAGGCGCACCTCATTGATAGAGCAAAAAGCAAACTTCGACAGGCAGTTTGCTTTTTTTTTTTCGTAATTTCATCCCCTGACTTTGGAAATCTCAATACTCCTACATTTTCAAAGCTAATTGATTCGGGTTATCAATCATCCCATTGATACGATGCGATCTTAATGATTTCACCACAACCACAATACATCACCAACATTTCGATCTTATCTCCTCTTCTCAAATTTTGCTCCCTATTCGAAAAATCGATAGCTCCCATATTACATTCGAATAGTAAAATGGTTGTTTTTCGTTTGATTCAGATGATATAAAGTCATATGATAAAAAAAGAATGAGACAGAACGTGAGAAGTGATGAAATTAGGATTTTTTGATTCTGGAATTGGTGGCATGACTGTATTGTATGAGGCCATAAAAGTTCTTCCTTATGACACGATTGGCCGAGAACAACACATCACTTTGAAACGGATTCATTCCAAAATGATCAGTATGATCCAATAACTAATAAAGATCAGTTAGCAGTCCAGCCTTAGGCTAAAAAATATTTTTACATCAATTAAACTAGCATCACTATCGAATAAGCTCGATCTGCATATCATGTACTATCCTCTTTTAAGGAAGGTGATGTTATGAGGTCATTTCCATTAATTGTAGTTCTATTCATCCTATTAATCATCGTTGGGACATCTTTCTTTGGTGGCTATTAAGAACACACCTTACCTCATATCCATCAGACGCCATAAGAAATCTTTATGGCGTCTGTTTTTTATTAGATTTAAACAAAACCATTAAAGTGGGGCCATGCAAACACACCTATGTAGATTACTGCCACGACTTCTTTGTGAGGGAAATATTCTTCCCTTTATGGACTATTGTCGATCAAAAGAGAAAGTTGAAATACCTTTTTATGGTGAGATGAATCGAGGCTTAGACATATAAAAAACCGCAAAGCTTTCTTGAAGAAGCTTTGCGGTTTTTGGGTCTCTTTTTTGCTTCATATAAGCCAATAGATTTCAAGCGTAATCCACTGCCCATATATCTAATGATTTTTTATTTTGAAATAGGTTTCTTCTACTCTTCATGTGAGATGACTCAAGGTATGCACGTCACAATAATGTGGCGGATCCTGAATGGTCTCAATCAGTTGTGGGATCAAATGCGTGTTGACGTTCCTCTGCTTTGCTGTTTAATATTCGGTAGCTCGATTTTCCAATGTGAAGCGGAATATCCAGTTTTTCTAAATCTGGCATTCCATTTTTCAGGAAAAGCTCTTTATCTTGATATCTCTGTAAAACTTCACCCACAATCCACTCTTGATCGCCCAACGTGGAAATACTGTGTACTTTACACTCATAAGCAAAATAAGCACCAGTTAAAATCGGCACCTCGGCTTTTAGCCCTACTTCGTATTCAATGTTAAATGCTTCAAACTTATTTATATCTCTACCACTATGGGTGCCTAATGCTTGAATTAATCCCGAACATCTCCCCGGAAGAAAATTCACACCGAAAACACCACTTTTCTCAATCATTTTGTAAGTATATGTCTCTTTGTTTACTGATATCCCATACATTCCAGGAGAAGATCCAATGTACGTATGCCACCCAGAAGCCATTGCGTTTTTTTCACCTTCATATTGAGCCGTAACTACAGCTACCATTCCAGGGTAGGCGTACCAAATTGGTTCATCTATCGGTGCTCTCATATTCATCGCTCCTTTTGTTTTAGATTTAATTTTTATTAAAATTTGAGATGCGACAAAACAACAATGATAAAAGCTAGCCCAGCAAATTAGAAGTACATGAGCATGGTGGTCAGGGACTGAGGTGTCAAATGTCAATCAACCGATAATAAAGCAGTATCTCCATCGTATTTTTCGTTTAAGTATGCAAAGGAGCAAGCTCTACACCGTACGCCCCGCCAAAAACGATAACACGATCAGGGCTGTGCTTTTGAATTAAACTTTTGGCAGACCGAGCTTGCTTTAATCAAAAACTCCTTCCAATAATCCCCTGCTCTTTTTCAAGATCCGCATCTAAATCGACAAGTACTTCTTCAAATGGGCCATTCGTTTTGGGAGCAAGCCAGTTTAATAAGTGTGCTCCGAGTACGTAAGGGTTGTTACCGCCTTGCCATTGCGGCATGAATAACCGAAGCGCATACCTTCTTTATTTGTCATTTTATACACCCTTCCTTTCATGAATGAATATGATGAACAAATCATAAACCCTATAGCAGCTATAGGGTCAAGGGTTAGTTATTTTTTAGCACTCTTAATTCTGTAAGGAAGTTTTCTTCTCTTAATGAGTTATAGTCAATTGGAAGAGAAACTTGATATACTTTTCCATCCGTTTGGATGCCGTGAGATTCAATATATTGATAAAGCTTTTGATAATACTCATCATAATTTTTTGCAGACCAATTAAATGCGATACATACATATTCACCAGATGGGATCGTATCTAACCTCATGTTTTTTTCTCCTATGTCTATCTTTTTCCCACTGCAAACAGTCGTATAAATACTATTGCAATAAATTTCACGAGAATCCTTATAGGGCTTGAAATCATAAATGAATCCATAATAGTTATCTATTACATCTCCTATTTTTTCGACAACGTCAGCCAGCTTTCTGTAATACAAATCGGATTGATTATGAGGATTAACTTGAGGCGTCTCTACTTTTAATATTGTTTGTTTATCTATATACCGAAAATAAACGAAACCTTCATCTTTTTTGCTGCATATTTCTAATTGTTCATTAAGCTGTTTTCGTCTCCTATGAAGTAATTGACGAGCACGTTCGAGCTTTTCCATTTCTTGCACAATAACGCTTTCTTTCTCCTCAAGAAAGTGCTGCATATCTTCTGGGGTGCAAGTATATGAGCTGAAACGCTTAATTTCTTCTAGAGGTGTCCTAATATATTTTAGATACTTGATAACATCTAAATAAAAGAACTGTTTGACATGATAATACCGATAACCATTATCCTGATCTGTATAATGAGGCTTGAAAATTCCGATCCTATCATAATAGCGCAATGTTTGAATTGAGATGTTATTTAGACGGGCTGTTTCGCCAATTGTAAAATATTCCTTCATCCATCTCATCCTTTCGTCTTAGCTCTAAGAATTCTTTCTTACACTATACCGGTTACCTTCAAAATCTTAACTGAGCAATCTTGAGATCAATCTGTTATCTTCTTTTTCGTTTTCTTAAAAGATCCGCCAAGAAATGATCTTTCCAGTTTCATAACAATTGCATGTTAAGCAGGAAAAGTATTGACCCTATCGTCACAACAGGGTTTATGATTTGTTACGCAACTGTTAAATAGTTGGAAAGAGGGGGGGGTATCTGTCAGAAGATGTTTAAAGTATCCACTGTAGTCGTGGCTGAGTTTATGAGGTAAGTCATTCAAGGCTGACAGACATAGATGATGTAAATGGGTCGTTACATATAATTGAACTTTTTTCCTTTACAATGCTCACCTTATAGATTCCATATCAAGACGCAAGGCTCTTGTAGCAATTCAAGGCTTTACATATTACATCCCCTCTCCCTCGGGCCTATCGCTTACTTAGTTTTAGTTAACATGTAGCTTTGTGTTATCATATCGTATATGTCTTCATCTGGAACAGTTCCGTCAAGAATGATAGAATTCCAATGCTCTTTATTGAGATGAAATGCTGGAACGACCGAAGTGTATTTCTGTCTCCAAAAATCGAGAAAACCGGGTTCGCACTTCACATTGATCCAAATATAATCATCTTTTTTAAATATCCACGCAAACACCTTTCTGTTTTCTATGTGTCGCATTAACGTCCAATTTTTATCACGAAACGGGTAATCTTCATATACATTTTTAAAACTCAAACAATAATCAATTGCTTCCTCTCTATTTTTCATTGCTTGCCTCTCCTTCTACATATAAATAACTGCCTAAGGTTTTTTCTTTAGCGATTGATTTCCTCTACTTTATTTAACAATAATGAATATGTGAATAAAAGAACTATGATTAAACAATTTGCAGATCGGCAGTAAATTAAAAATTCAGTTGCTTTTTTCTGAAAGCTACTTTAGCTATTCGGGCGTATTGGAGAAACAGCGGCTTTCGTTGGACCCCTGCCTTTCTTCGGCAATCCGCTAGCCTGTTTACCGGCATCATCAACCGATAAACATAAACAAGCTGGCAGCAATAAGCACCAGCTTGAAACATATTCTTTATGAAGTGGCTCCCCCAACTGATCAATTGCCCCTTGTTGGATGCCAACATTCAAAAAGTTGTAGACATTGCAGAACGCCGTACTTTCAGAGAGGTAAATGCCGCATATCTTGATGATCGCAGAAATCAGAGCTACAGTGTAATTGACGGTCTTGGTCCGCTTACCGATGTATATTGAATGAAGGAGGGGCGACGACAACGATTAACAGGGTCCCGGCAAATGCCACGATGAAAAAATATAATGATAAAGGAACCAATTCCGGCAGCACGAACTCCAGTCTCGGCAGCATCGTGAGTTCCAGCTAAGGGATATTTTCAATTTGTTAATGCAATAACGTTGTTTTATTAATGTTTTGTTTATTTTTTAGGAGTCAATGAAAAAGAAGTTACCGCCGGCGGAGAGAGAAAACGGACGAAAAAGCTGCTGGCGAAGGGTCAGCAGCTAAACAGGAGCATTTAAGCATTTCACCTCTATAAAGGACAGGCGCCATTTTCCACAGTGATAAATGGCTGTTGCAGAACAGCTTTATGATAAAAGAACACCATACTTCATAGAGTAATCATCATAAATGAGCCATCATCTCATGGGCAATATCGTGTCCATCCATTTTTGACGGGTAGTAGGTAGGCCAGTTTTTGACTTCATCAAGTAAAGCTTCACGGTCGTCCCCCCAATAGAGATGGTAATGACTAGCTTTAGTCGGGTAAATACTATGATCACTAAACTGAATATACTGAGGCAGCCCTTCTGCTTTTTTAGCTAGTTTGAATATGTATCTTACCCCTCTATTGCCCGCATCATAGGTTAGAATTTCGTATCCGTCATACGTATACTTACCAGAATATTCTTTTCCATTTTTGAAGAACGTTACAGTATCTTTCTGGATTACAATACGGTCAACATCTGTTTGATAGCCTTTTTTATAATACTCTTTATATTCTTCAGCTGTCTTGCCGCCTTCGTGTTCTGATTTATATGAAAACACTTCGTCAAGAGTACCATCTTGCAGGTATGGATATACAGATTGCCAATCTCCTTCCCAATCAGAAAGTAAGCGATCCTTTACTTGGCTGTGTTTAAAATAGCCTTCATATATTTTTTCTGTTTCTTCATCATGCGCATGACTATGATCGTGAGAATGTTCGTGTGTATGACTGTCAGATGTTTGCTCTTGCGTTTTGGAAGAGTCTTCTTCAACTGCTGAGGATGATGTTGTTTGATTAGACTCACCTGCAGAAGAACCGGAAGTCTGACATCCTGCCAATACGAGTAATGAACCAATCGTTAATATGCCTAGCCGCTTTGAAAATAAAATGTTCATTCCAACACTCCTTTTTTATTAAATCGAAAACATTACGATTTATATTATACATACATCTCTTGCAAACATCAAAGGGAAAATGCTCTTCATGCGGATGGCTTATTTTAAAGGAATAACTGACTATGTTCATCAGTTATTCCTTTAAAATACGAAAGTCTACGATATTTCCATATCGATCCGCTTCAATATGACAGCACCCCTCAAGCAGCTGTTTTAATTTTCCCCGTCCGCGTTGTACCCTTGATTTTGCTCCCGAGTAAGAAATGCCGAGCTTTTCACTCAACTCTTTTTGTGATAACCCCTGAAATTCAGTTAACTCGAGCGCCTCTCGATACTTTTCAGGCAACCGTTTGATGGTCGATCGAATACACACAGCTGCTTCCTTGGTGAAATTTTCTTCCTCTGCACTGTCATTAAAATGTAGAACATCAGGCAATATTTCGCTTGTTTTTTTTGTACGGTAAAAATCAATAATCGTATTTCTAGTGATCCGATAAATCCAGCTGTCGATCTTTTGTTCATCGATCAGATTTGGGAGATGCACTTGTATTTTCATAAATACGATTTGCAAGAGGTCATCAACGATAGATTGATCGTTAACCCTATGTGAAATATATGTTTTTAACGGCTGATGAAATTGATCCCATAGATCCTCTATATTCATTTGAAAAAACCTCCTATAATTTTGCGTCTGCTTTACATTTGCTTCGTCTTTTTAATCGTAACAAAGAGCGAAACAATTGTTGAATCAATTGTATTGCAGCTGTTGCAAAAAATAATGATAAAGGAGAGGTTTGTTGTGGAGTATACCTATTTAGGGAGAACAGGATTGCGGGTGAGCCGTTTATGTTTAGGCACGATGAATTTTGGAGTTGATACAGACGAAAAGACTGCGTTCCGTATCATGGATGAAGCGCTTGATAACGGCATTCAATTTTTTGATACTGCCAATATTTACGGCTGGGGCAAAAACGCAGGATTGACAGAGAGCATCATTGGAAAATGGTTTGCACAAGGAGGACAGCGCCGCGAGAAAGTTGTTCTGGCGACAAAAGTATATGAACCGATTTCTGATCCGAATGACGGACCAAATGATATGAGGGGCTTGTCTCTATACAAAATCAGACGTCATCTGGAAGGATCACTGAAGCGGCTTCAGACAGATCATATCGAATTGTACCAAATGCATCATATCGATAGGCGGACACCGTGGGATGAGATATGGGAAGCTTTTGAGACTCAGGTTCGCTCCGGCAAAGTAGACTATATTGGATCCAGTAATTTTGCAGGCTGGCATTTAGTTAAAGCGCAAGCTGAAGCTGAAAAACGGCGATTCATGGGTCTCGTCACTGAACAGCATAAGTATAGTTTATTAGAACGAACAGCTGAGATGGAAGTGCTGCCGGCTGCACGGGATCTTGGTTTAGGAGTAGTGGCGTGGAGTCCCCTTGCAGGAGGGCTTCTTGGTGGGAAGGCATTGAAAAGCAATGTCGGAACTCGTACAGCAAAAAGAGCAGATTTAATTGAAAAACATCGTTTGCAACTCCAGAAATTTTCAGATTTATGCAAAGAACTAGGAGAAAAAGAAGCAAATGTGGCTTTGGCATGGGTGCTGGCAAATCCAGTTTTAACTGCGCCGATCATCGGGCCACGAACGGTTGAGCAGCTGCGTGATACGATTAAAGCCGTTGAAATCAGTCTGGATGAGGAGATTCTCCGCATGTTAAATAATATCTTTCCCGGACCTGAAGGAGAGACACCTGAGGCATACGCCTGGTGATACATTCAAGACTCAATACTGACATTTTTCTTAAATATTTATACTGAACTATCATATTAGGAAAGACAAGAGCTTGTTTGTCTCTTGTCTTTTCCACATCATGCTGAAAATGCTGGCTAAACATCGACAAAATCGCTGCCGTTTTATTCATTTAATGCTTATTTGATTACGAAATTACCGTACTCGTTTGAACGAACATGAATTGGTCCGTTTAAATTGTAGTTGTTCTCCTTGGCGATAGATCGAAGCACGTCCACACGGGCAACTGATTCTCTCCATTCGTCACGGGTGTCATGATTGGCCGGATTCATCAGATCGTCATAGCGTACGTCCAAGAATTTATTTAACCACTTCTTCTCGTCTATTCCGTCTTTAGGTGATCCGCCCGCTTTTTTGTTCGTACGTTTAATCAAGGCATAAAAAGAGTCAGGGTCATCACCATCGCCATGCTGAATAACCGTATCGTACATTACAGCTCTAGCCAATGCTGTTTTTAGTCCGGCATTATCCGATCGTTTCATGGCAGGCTGATAATACAAATGGTCATTTACTTTGTCTTGAGCGGCGCGAAATTCCTTATCATTTGCAAGCGACTTCCAGGCAGAAGCGAATCCCTTGAGATTGCTTGTATCATCGCTTTCTTCCTTGGCCAGACGGCGCAATTCAGGCAGATACTTTTTCAGTTTGTTATTCGGAACGGCCTCTGTGTATACTTCCACTACTTCCAATGCATCCCCGGTAGCCGTTGTAAAGCCTGCCCGTCCGCATGTATAGCCTCGCCCGTCATCCAATCGCTCTACATATCCATATTGGATCTCCGTTGTGCCGTTTTCAAAGATACTTGTCAGCTGTTCCGCCCGGCGCTTTTGATCTTTATTCAGTCCCGCCGCAAAAACCGTTTCGCTCATCATCAGGGTAAAAAACATGGTGAAAACAAGTAATGAGATCGCTACTTTTTGCATACTGATTTTCATTGCACTTCCCCTTTCTAAATATTGTAAATGCAGAATCAGTATACATGAAGAGACTGCCCTATTGTTGAAAATACATCAATTTGTCAATATTTTGAATCTAAAGTAATATAGCTTAATCTTACTCTTTTCATTGCCAATCAGCCTTAGCCCCTCTCACTGGGAAGGTCCCTTTCATACTGCTTCAACTTTCATTAACAAGATGCCATAAGGCTTTACTCTATTTTATAATGGAAGTGATCATCGAAAATCGTTAGGGAGGTGATGTAAATGGCAAGCAAGATGAGAATGCCAGATTCCGCAACGTCCCATGCAAAGCCTACTATTGGGAAGGCGATACTTTGCATGGGGTAGACTTTCTAAAAGATCGCCCAAGTAAGCTTTTCTGATATAGTGGCTTTGCACCTTATTTGACATAAAAAAATAAGGAGCTGGCAGAAATGGCATATGTAAAAGCAACCGCTATTTTACCTGAAAAGCTGATATCGGAAATTCAAAAGTATGTTCAAGGAAAAACAATATATATCCCTAAACCTGAATCCTCTCATCAAAAATGGGGTGCGTGTTCAGGAACAAGAAAGCTGATCGATGACAGAAACGCTTCTATTAAAAAAGCATTTAAAAACGGCAAAACCATTCATCAATTATCTGATGAATATCACCTCTCTGATGAAACAATAAAAAAAATTGTCTACTCTAAATAAACAAAACGGAAGCACTGATGAAAAATAATCAGTGCTTTTTATATGGCGAGTTTGTTTCTTAGTTATTTCCTGCATATGATACCATTGGCCAATTGTGTAAAGTTAAGGGAGATGAGGAGAAAGGAAGGTCCTACAAATGACGATAAACAATGGAACGTTGCAAGTACCCGGCGCGAACATCCACTATCAAGTGCGTGGCTCAGGTCCCATCATTCTTTTGGTCCACGGCGGAGGCGGTGATGCCGACAAGTTCCATCATATTGCCAATCATCTGGCTAACTGGTACACGGTTGTTACTTATGATCGCCGCGGCCATTCCCGCAGCAATCTCGCCAATCAGATTGAGGATTACCGTGTGGAAACACACAGTGACGATGCTCACCGTCTTCTAGCCAAAATCACCAATAAACCGGCATACGTATTTGGAAGCAGCTCCGGGGCTGTTATCGGGCTTGATCTCTGCATACGCCATCCCGAACAAGTACATGTCATGATCCCACACGAACCAATCTTATTGCAGCTTCTGCATGGAAATGAGCTGAAACAAGCCGAGCAATTCATGGAAGACCTTAAGAAAAATCATCGAAGTGAAGTCATTAAGTTAATGTCAAGATTAGAGACAGACGAACAATCAAAGGCTGTGCTGACAAAGCGGCTTCTCGGCAATTCAACGTATTTCACTGAGTATGAAATTCAAGGAATTCTCAACTATACGTTAGATATCGAAGCATTAAAAACTGTGTTTACATCTTTACCGATGAAGGTACTCCCAGCTGGCGGAAGTGCTTCTCGAGAGCTTTTTCCTTATCGTTGCGCCAACGCCCTAGCGAAACAAATGGAAACAGAATTGGTTGAATTCCCCGGAAATCATACGGGGTACACAATGCATCATAAAACATTTTCTGAGAGGTTACACGACATGTTAGAAAAAGAAAAGAAACATACGTGTTTAAAATAGGACAGGTAAAACTAACTATAGAATTAGAGAAGATTTCACGAAGCGTAAAAAGAACTTTTCACTAACGAGAACGCAATGTGAGATGTTTAACCAAAGTGATATTAGGAATTTCATCGAAAAATAGGTTTGTACATTACGTTCTCCTATTGATTATTTCCTATCTTAATTCCGTATTTTATACCATTAGATACAACTCTTAAGCGGCTCGTTATTTTGTCCTCAACAACAACCAGTGTCTAACATCATGAATTTCTTTTGAAAATCACCACAAATGCAGGTATGGAAGACTCCATCGCAACAAAAACCATACCAACTATTGTTGTTGGTATGGTTCGTCCTAGATAGGCCCTTAAGAAGAGATTCTATTGTACGGAGTATTTAACTAATTGCATTTGTAACCGACAGGGCCGTCTGAACCTGTGTACACATAAGTGTCAGACACATATCCAATATTCACGATACCACGGGAATCTTTCCACTGGATTTGGTCCCAGATATTACTCGTTCCATACTTCCCTGTAACAGTCGTTCCATAAGCGTAACAATAATAAGGAACACGGGAGCCGCTCGGAATGGAAAGCATAATAGGATAATTTGTACCAGGACCGCTGCGCATATTGACAGGCGCACCGCTGCTTGTTGAGACAGTAAAGTACTGAACGGCAAGTGCCTGACTGGAAAAAATGAATAATGATGCAATCATAACGGTTAACATACTCAGCATTTTCAGTTTAGTCAATGTCATCCCTCTTTCTTCATTCCTTCATTTTTAGAAACGATAGAACATATGCTACCAGCTACATTTAGGAACAACTGGACCGTCTGAGCCTGTATACATATATGTATCAGAGACAAATCCAGGAACGATCTCCCCGCTGGAAAGCGTCCGCTCTGTGTAATTCCAAATATTGCTCGTTCCATACTTTCCAGTTACAGTTGTACCGATTTTGTAGCAATAGATCGGGATGCGGGTTCCGCTCGGAATGGTCGTTACAATTCCCCAACTTGTACCTGGGCCGCTGCGCATATTGACAGGCGCACCGCTGCTTGTTGAAACCGTATAATACTGAGCTGCAAGTGCATGACTAGAAAAAATGAACACAGATGCAATCATCACCGTTAGCATACTTAGCCTCTTTAACTTATTCACCTTATACCCTCCCCTTATAAATGCCGTACGTTTGACTTTCTTACATCCAGTTGAGGATTTACTTTCAGATACCATGCCCCCTCCCCTCCCATATATTTATCAATGTACCATAAACTAGATCTTTCAAAAGTGGAATTATTCCTATGTTTTCGACAATTAAGGATACAAAATAAATGGTAGTCAGGCTTGATATTGATGGTGTGTTACATTTGGCTCTTAATCATTTGTCCAGTCGGTAATCACGATTGACAATCAGGAAAAAGGACATGGATCAAGCGGCTTCGTGTCAACCAATTAACTCAATCAGTGTACTGCTTCCTTGTATCCACGCTTCTTCTCGATTCATAGATACTCCACCTTTTTCACCAATCAAAAACGGACACCAAACAAATCAGCGTAAATGCTGCAAGTTCAGTGTCCGCAACCTATTATGACTTTGCTTTCTTTTACCAGGGCGTATAAAAATGATTAGGTACGTTATCAAACGTTATTCTATGATTTTGCGAGTCGAAAAATCATAACATTTTATATATTTCAATCAGATTATGATCTGGATCTCTGAAGTGAGCAACTCGGGCATTCCATTCCTTGCGATCATGCGGTTTATTCTCACATTTAACTCCTTTTTCGTGTAAATCGTCATACGTTTTATCAACATCTTCTACCTTAAACTGAAGCAAAAATTTTGATTGAGCTTCTCCTTCCAAGGACTTTTTTTCCTCTCCAACGATTTCAGCCATCGTTTCTCGAGATAAAAGCTCTATTTTCGTTTCCCCATTATCAAAGAGTGCATATTCCATTTCATTCTCTAACCAACTTATTGGAAGTCCTAATGAATCTTTGTAAAACTCGACGCTTTTCTTAAAATCATTCACCAAAAGTCTAATTTGTAACAGCTTCATATCGAGTGCCTCCTATAAAACCATACTTTTTACTGGTCATCCAATTTAATGATATAAAAGGAAACCTGACAGCATTATGTCAGGTTTCCATAAATAATTTCCATACTTCACCTTTATTTCAGATTTAAGTGCAGTTTATTCCATCTCATAAGAAATGTACGCTAACGAGCAAAAACAGCGATTCTTAAAACAAAAAATGATACCGAGTGTACTCTTTCTGTATGCTTCAACGTCATTTCGGGAAATGTAACGTTGATAAAAGGAGGTTACATCAATATGGATCATCAAACATTGGCAGCTCACGAGGCTGTTGACTTACATGAAATCGTGAACTTTAAAACACTTTGTATAGCGAAATCAAAGTTAATGCAAGGACTTGTGTTTGACCAAGAACTGAAGGACTTGATGCAAAAAGATGTGCAGCAATCCATTCAAGACCTTACTGAATTACAGGCGGTTTATGAGCGTGCCTCATTTCAGGCCCCTGTCCCTCAAAGCCGCCCAACGCCAATCATCAATTGAAAGGAAGGTAAGCCTCTTTGAATAATGATCATTTAGACCCCATTAATTCGCTGAATGTGCCTGAACTAGCAGACACTACATTAGCGATGGATTTTCTTATACGAGCTAAGGAAGGCGTAAGGATTACTGCTGTAGCTTTGACAGAAACCGCTTCACCAGATGTAAGAGCACTGCTGCGGAAACAGCTGATGCAAGGAATTGCGATGCACCAAGAGATTACGGAACTGATGATCAGCAAAAAATGGTTCCATCCATATGAGCTGAGCGAACAGTATAAGCTGGATCAGCTCTCTGCAAAAAACACGATCATGGTCGGCAATATGAACCTCTTTCCTGATGAAACAAATCGCAAAGGGATGTTTGACCGGACACCTGATGAACACTAACACTGGAGGTTGTACAGCATGAAGGCAGTAACGTATCAAGGCATTAAAAATGTTGTTGTCAAAGAGGTCCCCGATCCAAAGATTGAAAAATCCGATGACATGATTATCAAAGTCACCAGTACAGCCATTTGCGGATCAGATTTACACTTAATCCATGGATTGATTCCTAATCTCCATGAAGACTATGTCATCGGCCATGAACCGATGGGAATTGTTGAAGAAGTTGGGCCAGGGGTTACAAAGGTCAAAAAAGGTGACCGCGTCATTATCCCTTTTACGATCGCCTGCGGTGAATGTTTTTTTTGTAAAAACCAGCTGGAAAGCCAATGTGATCAGTCTAATGACAATGGGGAAATGGGTGCTTATTTCGGCTATTCAGGGCAAACTGGCGGTTATCCAGGCGGGCAAGCTGAATATTTAAGAGTGCCGTTTGCGAATTTTACCCATTTTAAAATCCCTGAATCTTGTGAGGAACCCGATGAGAAATTAAGCGTGATTGCCGATGCCATGACCACCGGCTTTTGGAGTGTGGATAATGCCGGCGTAAAAAAAGGCGATACAGTTATCGTTCTCGGCTGCGGACCAGTCGGCCTGTTTGCTCAAAAGTTTTGTTGGCTAAAAGGCGCAAAACGCGTCATAGCAGTTGACTATGTAAACTATCGCTTACAGCATGCGAAACGTACAAACAAAGTAGAAATCGTTAATTTTGAAGACCATGAGAATACAGGGAATTATTTAAAGGAAATCACGAAAGGCGGAGCGGATGTAGTCATTGACGCTGTTGGGATGGATGGTAAAATGAGCGATCTCGAGTTCCTTGCCAGCGGATTAAAGCTTCATGGCGGAACAATGAGTGCATTGGTCATTGCCTCTCAAGCTGTTCGCAAAGGAGGAACCATACAAATTACAGGTGTGTACGGAGGCAGATATAACGGTTTTCCACTAGGAGATATCATGCAGCGAAACGTCAATATACGCTCTGGACAGGCTCCTGTGATCCACTATATGCCGTACATGTTTGAACTAGTATCAACGGGCAAAATTGACCCGGGAGATGTTGTCAGCCATGTCCTGCCGCTTAGTGAAGCCAAGCATGGCTATGACATTTTTGATTCAAAAATGGATGATTGTATCAAAGTTGTGTTAAAGCCTTAAAAAACGGAGGTTACAGAAATGGAATACGCCTTACACGAAGTGCTTGAGGTTCAGGAAATGACTGCTTTCAAGACACTTTGTTTGACGAAATCTAAAACAATGAAAGCACTGGTATCTGATCCGAAGCTTAAAGAAATCATGCAGCAAGATGTTGATATCACCACACGCCAGCTGCAGGAATTTGCCTCTATTTTATCTAATGCAAAGCACGAATGAGGAGATGAATAAATCATGAATCCTATCATAGAATATCTGACTGGCATGAATGTTCTAACAGACCAAATCATTGCTATGGACTTATTAATTTCAGCAAAAAACGGAGTCAGAAATTATGCAATGGCAGCCACTGAAGCCGGAACGCCTGAAGTAAAAGAGGTCCTTATCCGCCATTTGGAAGAAGCACTCGATATGCACGAACAACTCTCGAGCTATATGATGGAAAAAGGCTGGTACCATCCTTGGAACCCTGACGAACAAGTCAAGCTGAATTTAAAAAATATTGATACAGCCATTCAATTGCCAACCCTTTAACATACAATGACTGATTTGCTGAGGAACAGTATTGATTGGCCACAACTGTTCCTCAGCTTCAAAATGAGCACTGTTTGTTCGGGTCCTATGACCGTAAATAGATTAACCGCTTTTCTCCATCTGATCTCCGATAATGTTTGCAAATTCTCCAATCAAATAAGAATTCGTAACCACCTCTTTTTATGCGATTTCTTGATGGAGAAAACAGGCCAGAAACAAAATCCTTCGTTTTTAACCTGCCCTCTTCACACGCAAAGAATGCTACCTTCTTTGCTCCACTGATCCGTGAAGACTTTCCGTTTTAGGCCTGCTTTTGAGCTTTGCCTCATTTTCGCGCAATTTCCCATCATAATCTTTAATTTTTGTGTCTAATCTTTTAATTGTTTCGTCAATTTCTTTCCGCTTCTCTATCAGCCGCTGTCGTTCGTCAGCCAGGATATTTTTTCGAGCTTCTACCGTACGGTCACCTTCGGTAAATAATGTTGTATATTCAATTAGCGCTTCTATCGATAGTCCCGCATTTCGCATGCATTTAATGAATTCAATCCATTTGATATCTTCTTCATCATAGTCGCGAATGCCGCTGTCTTTTCGTTTTACTGGCGGGATTAATCCTACACGTTCGTAATATCTGAGTGTTGCGGCTGTCAGGCCAAACTGCTTTGCCACCTGCGCAATATTCATGATCTTCACCTCTCTATTCTGCATGTTGTGAAGGTAACACTTAAAGTTAACTTTAAGTCAAGCTCAAAACAAGTGGTTAGCTGCTGAATCTGAGTTTATATATTCGGGACTTGCCTTAAAGCACACTTTAAGCTCTATACTTCTCCATGCAATAAAAACAGTTTAGATGGAGGGATTGCTGAATGGCAAATAAACAAACTGCCGGAAGAGAACAATTAGGAGAATTTGCGCCAAAGTTTGCTGAACTTAATGATGATGTTTCGGTGACATTTGGGCAAGAGAGGAACAACTTTCACCCCGGGATCGCAGCATGATTACAGTTTCTGTATTAATTACTGACTGTTTCTCAGCTTATAAATCAGGTTCATTTTAAATGTTATTTTTAAAAAACCCTTGCCTTAAAGCAGACTTTAAGGTTTATCGTTATGTTGAAGACACCATAAAACATAAATAAGTGCATGTTTTTTTACAACACTTATGATGAAGAAAGGAAAGGTTCATATGTGTAATCAACATCAAACCCGTGTATTAAGCGTGTCACATGCAAAAGCCAAATTTGAACAAACGACGATTGAGCGAAGAGAATTACGGCCGCACGATGTCTTAATCGATATTAAATTCAGCGGTATTTGCCATTCAGACATTCATAGTGCTTTTGATGAATGGGGCGGTGGCATCTTCCCAATGGTGCCAGGACATGAAATAGCAGGTGTCGTAACAGCCGTTGGAGCAGAAGTCACAAAGTTTGCTGTCGGGGACCGCGTTGGTGTCGGCTGTTTTGTTGACTCCTGCGGAGAATGCGAATACTGTCTTAGCGGAGAGGAACAGTTCTGCACGAAGGGTGTTGTTCAAACGTATAACTCAGTAGACTACGACGGAAACCCCACTTATGGCGGATACAGCCAAAAAATCGTTGTCACTGACAGATTTGTTGTTCGAATTCCAGACCGTTTGGAAATGGATGTTGCCAGTCCGCTGTTGTGTGCAGGTATCACAACCTATTCCCCGCTGAAACACTGGAATGTTGGCCCTGGTAAAAAGGTTGCGATTGTAGGCGTGGGTGGCCTTGGACATTTGGCGATTCAATTTGCACATGCGATGGGTGCAGAGGTAACCGTTCTGAGCCGCTCCATGAATAAGAAAGAGGAAGCTCTGGAACTCGGGGCAAATCATTACTTTGCAACAAGTGACCCAGCCACATTCACTGCATTGGCCGGGCGTTTTGACGTGATCTTAAATACGGTATCGACAAATCTCGATGTAGATGCCTATTTATCAATGCTTCGTATAGACGGGACACTTGTAAACGTTGGAGCTCCTGCCAAGCCGGACACATACAGTGTGTTTTCCCTAATCATGGGGCGCCGCAGCATTGCAGGTTCTCTAGTCGGCGGGATTCAAGAAACTCAAGAGATGCTGGATTTCGCAGCTGAGCATGGCATCGAACCTAAAATCGAAGTCATCGGAGCTGACCAAGTGGACGAAGCATACGAACGTATCCTCCGAAGCGATGTCCGTTATCGATTTGTGATTGATATTTCCACATTGTAATAGGTTAGTCCTTATATGGGCTGACCCGCTTTTAATGAAACTCACGAAAAACGATCTCGTTAAGCAAATATTTTGAAGGCCGGTCAATCTTCCTGTTATTCTATGAATAGAGAGTTATTAGGAGGGTTTTTTATGAGCAAAAAAATTGCAGTTCTTGTTACAGACCAATTCGAAGACATCGAATATACAAGTCCGGTAAAAGCATACGAAGAAGCTGGCTACAGTGTTGTGGCTATCGATTTGGAAGCCGGCAAAGAAGTTACCGGTAAGCATGGCGAGAAAGTAAAGATTGACAAAGCCATCTCTGATGTGGATGCAAGTGACTTTGATGCACTTTTAATTCCTGGGGGATTCTCTCCGGATTTGCTTCGTGCAGATGACCGTCCGGGTGAATTCGCAAAAGCATTTGTCGAAAACAAAAAACCTGTTTTCGCAATTTGCCACGGCCCGCAAGTACTGATTGATACGGATCTTCTAAAAGGCAAAGATATCACAGGCTACCGCAGCATCCGCAAAGATTTAATCAATGCCGGTGCAAACTACAAAGATGCAGAAGTAGTCGTCAGCCACAACATTGTCACAAGCAGAACACCTGATGATTTGGAAGCATTTAACCGCGAATCTTTAAACTTGTTAAAATAACGAGAAGGCACAGACTGTTCGGGTCTGTGCCTTTTTTAAAATTAAGACTCCTTCTTTACATTCTGAAAGACAGCAGTCCCGTCCCACACATTCAAGCCAAATTGGCCTTCAGAATATGCGGAATCATGTGCATCAATCACAAGACGATCATCTAAATAGATTTTAAAGCGATCGCCCTCGGCCTCTGTTTTCAGATGATACTTTTTATTAACGTCTATCGGTGTTTTGTATTCAGCAATGACAGAAGCAGCACCGTTCTCAAATTTAAAGAATTTCACTAGATCATGCTTCGCATCCACATTGGCAAGGTAACCGTTTTTGGCATCTTTGTCAGAGCGAAACATAAGTGCTCCTGCCCCTCTTCCGTTTCCATCCTTAATGGTGATATCAGATTCATAAGTGAAGTCTGACCCGGATGCTGAAGACAAGATAAAGGAATCTCCGTCCGACCTCCCTTGTTTCCCCTCAATTGTGTCGGCCCATGTGCCATTTACAGTCGTCCAGCCGGTCAAATTGGACATAAAAGGTGACGTTCCCCATACCTTTTTCAAAGGGTGTATCGTTAAAGATTTTACCTTTACACCGCCATTTGCAGCATATAATTCAAGCCCTTTGCTTGATCGGTCTGGGAGAATAATATCCGTTATGACCTGCTTTCCGTCATTCCCAAATACTTCAACCGAAGAGCGGTCAACAAAAATGCGCATCTTAACCTTCCCATTTACCGGCTTCAATGGGGCTGTTTCTTTTCCGGTGTTAAAGGCCGGATTAAAGGTGTTGTTGCCCGACTCGCTCCGGTCAACGAACAATTTGGCGTTCCTTCGGTCATAGCCGACCTTCGTAAATTGATTTTCACCTGTTCGGACCTTAAAACCAAATTCAGCAGCTGAACCAGGGCTTACTTTAAATTCTGCATTTATTTCATAGGCATCTCCAGATTGCCCTGCTAACACATTATGACTTGCAGGCGATATGGTCAGATTCTTCCACTTCTTAGAGGTCCCGCGAATGGTTTCCAGCTCTTTCACTGGTGTTTGGACCACTCTAACCCCTTCGGTAAACGCTTTCAATTTTAACTCTCTTGGAATGGACGTTGCACTTCTCCATGGGGATGTCGGAACATCATTCGCATATTGCCAATTGCTCATCCACCCTAACCATAGCCGGCGGCTGTCTGTTGATGGAATATCGGACCAGGATACAGCCGCATAAAAGTCTCTGCCGTAATCCGTCCAGAGAACTTTGTTTGACGGGTTTTCATTTTTAAAATGAGTTCCATCAAAGTCCCCTACAAAATATTGCATGCCTGATCCTCCCGAGACCGCTCCGTTTCCGACACTGACCTGCATGACCCATTTCTTTTGATTCGGATTGCCGTCTACCGGAAGCTCAAATAAATCCGGGCATTCCCATACTCCCCCGTGGCTTCCTTGATCCTGGCCAAATTCACTTGCATACGTCCACTGCTTCAGATTTTTTGATGTATAAATGAGGATACGGTCACCGGCCGCAAGCACCATTACCCACTTTTTTTCTTTTTCATACCAAAAGACTTTTGGATCGCGAAAATCTTTTTTACCCGGGTTTGGAATGACAGGGTTGCCAGCGTATTTCGTCCATGTTCTTCCTTTGTCGTTGCTATAGGCAATACTTTGCACTTGATGGCCTTCCCGATCCTGTGTATAAATGGCCACAAGCGGCTTCTCTTTGCCTGTTTGAAAACCGCTTGTGTTATTTTTATCTACAACTGCGCTTCCAGAAAAGATCGTGCCTTTTTCATCCGGATACAGCGCAACAGGAAGGTGTTCCCATGTAACCAAATCTTTGCTGACGGCATGCCCCCAATGCATGGGCCCCCACTGAAGCCCGTATGGATGGTATTGATAGAACAAGTGATATTCCCCGGCATAATATACCATTCCGTTTGGGTCATTCATCCAGTTTGCCTCTGGTGTGAAGTGGTATTGAGGACGGTAATCCTCATCATAGTAGCTTGAATCGGCTGCATCTGCCGAAAATGCCATAGTCAACAGCAGGGTGAACATGATCATGACTTGAATAAGTCTCTTTTTCATTTGTTCCTTCGCTCCTCTCTTCATGTTTGAACACTTTCAAGAGAGACTGCTAAGCAAGCTGGTCCTTTTCTGGCAATTCTCCTCTGTTTCACTGTTATCCGAATGATTTATATATGAAAAGACTGCTGCAGTTTCTCTCTTTTTCCTTCACACACCTTATGCTAAGAATCCAGCCCAATACCCGAGAATCCCGATGACAAAGATGCCGCAAATAATGAGAAGAGGATTCACCCCTTTGCGAAGCATCCATGCCACCAATAACGTTAATCCGAGAGGCAGCGCACCCGGCATAATGCTGTCTAACACGTTTTGTACAGTTTGAACATCTACTTTTCCGCTTTCATCCTTAATCCTGGATACAACGATTGGAATGTTGATGGTGGTCCATTTGGACACGAGAGCCCCCATAACAAATAACCCGAGAATCGAAGCGCCCTCTGTAAGCTTTTGAATGCGATTCCCCGCTAAATCCTGAAGAATCTCCATTCCTTTCACATAGCCATACTTTAATCCATAATATTTTGTGCTTAATCTTATGGCATTCAGCAAGAAAAAGAATAGCAAAGGGCCGGCAATGTTTCCTCCTAAAGCAAGGGAGGCTCCTAGCGCAGCTAAGACAGGACGAATTGTTCCCCAGAAAATTGGATCGCCTACGCCCGCTATTGGTCCCATCAAACCAATTTTCATTCCGCTTATCGCTTTTCCGTCAATTCCTTTATTGTTCGCCATTTCTTCTTCCATGGCTGCCGTCACGCCAAATATAGGCGCTGTCAGCCACGGATGTGTATTAAACCATTCCAAATGCCGCTGCAAGGCTTCGTTTCTTTTCGCTCCGGGACCGTACAATTTTTTGATCGCCGGTATCATGACATAACAATATCCCATTGCCTGCACACGTTCGAAGTTAAAGGAACCGAGTAAAAAATTTGAACGAATAAACATGCTGAAAATTTCTTTCTTCGTTAATCGTTTTTCTTTCTCCATTTTTTCTTCCCCCCTCATCGTTTAGGCATCAAGATCATCATCATCGTCATCATAAACAGCAACACTGCCACTGTCTGATGCGGCCGCGACTGCTCCGTGAGCGCTTTGTTTTTGCATCACCTGCTGGTATAAAAGCGCCAGACAGAGACCAAGGGCTCCAAATCCCACTAAGTTAAAATCGGTAAACGCCGCTAATAAGAAACCAATATAGAAAAATGGCTTTAAATAAGGAATATTCATCATATTGATCACCATGGCATACCCGACAACCACAATAATGCCTCCGCCTATTTGCAGTCCTTTTGTAATGACATCAGGAATATTTCCCAGGAACGCCTGAACAGCGCTGACACTAATTAAAGCAACAATCAATGTAGGAATCATGACGCGCAAAGCTTGAAACACCATCGCGGTAATATGCATAATTTCAATTCCTTTTATATTTCCCGCTTTTGCATATTGATCAGCGCGGTGGATGAAAAAGACAGTGATCGTCCGAACAAAAATCGTCAGCGCCTGACCCGCAGCTGCTAAAGCAACAGCGACAGCAATCCCTTCGCCAATTCCCTGATCAGCGGTAATAACTAAAATGGTTGAGATGACAGAGGCGATCGCTGTATCAGGTGCCATGGCAAGCCCGACGTTCATCCAGCCGAGCGCCATCAGCTCCAGTGTACCTCCAAGAATAATTCCCGTTTTTAAGTCCCCGAGCACCAAGCCAACCAACGTACAGGCCACAAGCGGACGGTGTGTCTGCCCTTCATCCAATACACTTGCGATTCCGGTGATTGCTGCAATGATTAACAACAAAATAATTTGTAATGAAGACATATTCTCATCCCCTTGATTATTTTGTTACGTTCCGTAAAATCTGTACAAAATCCTCACTGGCATCTGAAGGCAGCTGCCTCAATTCCAGTTTCACGCCCTTGTCACTTAATGTTTCAAATGCCTTTATATCTTGTTCTGTGACACTGACTGATTTTGTGATTTGCCTGCGGTGATTTTCAAAACGCATTCCCCCGACGTTTACGGTTTTGATCGGTACACCTGCTTCTATAAGAGATACAATATCGGACGGATTTTCAAACAAGAGCATTGCCGTTACCCCTTCGTAGCGCGGACTATGAAATGCTTTTGCCATTTTAGAAACCGAGACGGCACTCGCCTTTACATTTGAAGGCGCAACAGAAAGGATCAGCGTTTTTCTCATTTCGTCCTGAGCAATATCGTCGGAGACAACGATGATTCGGTCGGCTGCATGGACTTTTATCCACCTTGTCAGGATTTGGCCGTGAATAAAGCGGTCATCAATTCTTGCTAACACAATGTTCATCATAATTCATCCTCTCTTGTATCTTGATTGGCTGTTTTTACTTTTTCTAAATGTTCACTGCACACTTGAAAGCTTTGCTGACTCATTGCTTTTAAGTTGTTCAGCAAATCTTTGAGAGCCAGATGTTCTCTCAGGCTTAATACCTCCAGCAGAATCGGCAGGTTTACGCCGGCTGCCATATCCATTCTTTGATCCTCAGCAATAAAGGAAGCTGCCGCGTTATATGGCGTCCCTCCAAAAATATCGACCAAAAAAAGCACTTCATGTTCTTCCGGGATATCCTTGAGCGCCTGATGATATTTTTCTTGCAGCGTTTGTATTCCTTCCCCTTTAAAAAACGGCACTGCAATCAGGTTATTTTCTTCACCGAATATCATCCCTGAAGACTCTTTTAATGCTATGGGAAAATCTCCATGACCGCTGATAATAACTGAAATCATGTCTATTGCTCCTTTCCTGTTTTGTACATCCATCTATAATGCAAGGATCGTGCCAACACAGTTGTGTTAAGCGTTTTCATTGTTATTTCAGCCAATAGCAATTTGTTGTTGAAACACTTAAAACGAAAAAAATAAACCTGTATTAAAATGGTGTTCCATTTAATACAGGTTCATATGAAAAAACTGTTTTTAAAACAGCTGGCCATGCACTTCTTCAGCAAATATGGCGGCTATAAATAATTTTTCATCATCACTTATGCGAAGTCCGAGCTTTTCTTCATAAGGGGCTAATGTCCGCTCTGTCACGTACACCAATTCCTTCAGCTGATCATTGATCTCTTCTTCCTCTGAGAAAGCGATCGGATTCTGCTTAATTACCCTTTCAAAGGCGAAAGCCGTGTGCATAATGACTTTGATCAAAACCGCATTATTGAAAATGACCCCCAGCTCATCTTGAACGGTTTGCAGCCACTCCAATAACATTTCGATCACATGGTGGGGATTCAAGAAGACAAGGTATTTTTTCAGGCTATCCTCGCAAAGCTCCCTGACAATCATATTTGCTTCGTTCAATCCATTGCTCAAGGGGATGCTTCCTTTTGTAATCGCCTGTTGAATCAGCTTCTCTCCCTCCCCTTCAATTAACACTTCTAAAGATACATGCGGAGCATTGATTTTAGGGTCTTTCGTTCCGACTGTCGCAAGGATTTCATACTCTTTTTCGATTTCTTTTATGCTGTTGGCCAGCTTAATCGATGATACGGTCAATATGTGAATCGGTGTATCGGAGGCCTTGTTTACGATCGTGGTTAGAATGTCTTCCAGCTTTTTGGCCGTCCCGCTGCCCGTGGTGCAGATGGATACCAATGCCTTCTTTTTGCCGGGTGCCGCTGGCTGACGCTCCCACAACTCGATAAAATCCTTCGTGACCGATTGATAGATCGCATGCAAATTTAAATTCAAATAGTTGACCTTTCTGACAGCATCCAGCACCATTGAAGTCGTAACATTGCTGATCGTTTTAATAGAAATGCCTGTCTTTTCCTCCAGCCTGCTTTCCAGCATTGCAAGCGACCCCATATCTACCAGCATTAAAACACCTTCGCCTTCATCAACCTGTTTCATTTTTTCTGCTACGCATTCAAGAATGTCCGAAGGTGAAACAGTAAGCGGCATGTCAACTGCTGCAATCGGCGTACTCCCTAGCAGTTCTGTCGCGACTTCAACCATTGAACTCGCCGTGCTGTTTCCATGAGCAGCCACGATAATACCGACTCTTTTGTTCTCCTTTAACGATTTGATGGAATGAATTAACATCGTTAAGTAGATGACTTCTATTTCAGGAATAGCCACTTTAAAATATTCCTGAATTTTATCTTTAAAAATCATCGCCACCCGATATTCTTTCACATGAGTATCACGAATTTCATCTGTCTCCTGTGTATTCAAAACATCAATTTGCTTTCCTCGCTTTAAAAATGCGTCAATATGCATACTCAAGAAATAAATAAACTTACGGTCAAATGTGCAATCCAGCTCATGTTCAGCTATTTCTTTTAACTGTTTTGTCATTTGAATCACATCATCTTCAACGAATGTCAGCAGGTTGTCTTTTTGAAAAGCTTGATGATGAAAAAAACTTCTGACATGCAAATGGACATCAGTCAAGATGTACTGGTTAATATCCTTTTTGGATAAACCTTCTTTCATAAGCGTTTTCACTTTTTCCTCAATCAAATGATATAAGTTAAATGAGAGGTCTTCGTCAATTTTTGTTGTTTCATCTTCTACAATCGGAGAGATAATCGTTGTAATATTGACATATTCAGAAATGGCTTTGCTTCTTTGCATGTTTTTGCTGCTGGACATCCATTCTTGCTTGATTTCATCAGGCAGATCGCGAACAGTCAGTTCAATAACTTCATTTCTGTCAAGGTTATGCAAAAATCCGTGTGCGCAAACTAACTGGACATTTGATTTCAGCTGTCCGACATTCCCAAATTTCGCAGAGTGAATAAGCGCATTATAGACATCGATATGCACACTCAGATTCTTCTTAATCCGCTCTGCTTCTTTCCCTAATAAAAACGTCGTCAGATCCACTCTTTCTTTAAGCGATCGTTCTTCAAGCGAAGGAATATGAATGGTCATTGGGATTCTTCGCAAAAACGTTTTCAATAGTGCAGAACTCGGATTTTCTGTAGTCGCACAAATAAACAATACGTTCGATGTTCGCTTATGTTCAGATTCTCCAAGCCTGTTATAAGAACCGCTGTCAATAAAATAAAACAGCATTTCTTGTCCCTCGGGTGGGAGACGGTGGATTTCATCCATAAAAAGAATGCCCCCATTGGCCTGTTCGACTAAACCTGCCTTATCCTCGGCAGCACCTGTAAATGAACCTTTTTTGTGTCCGAATAATTGAGAAAGCAATAATTGAGGGTTGTTGTAGTAGTCTGCACAGTTAAATGTAATAAATGGTGCGCCGGCCTTCAATATGTCAGAGTAAATGGCAAACTGGTAAATTCGGTTTGCAAAAAGGGATTTACCGGAACCAGTCGGCCCTAGGAGGAGCATATGCAGACCGTTCGGCGGATAAAAGACAGCTGCTTTTGCCTGGGAGATCGCTTTCTTCAAACTCCCTTTTGCCCCTATCATAAGCTCTAGGGGATTCGTGGAAATGTGTTGATGATTTTGCTTTGAATTTCCGGAAAACGCCTGAAGGTCTTTCACTTCCATCATCTCTGTATCCCATTTCTTGTTGAATAATTTTTCTGCTATCTCGACTGGGATGTATCTTACAGGAAACGTTTTAATTTTGATGACCTTTTTGGACCGGACGAGATTGTTCAATTCAAAGCTGACATTGGACCGCTCCATTTTCAGCTGCTCGGCAATCTCCTTTGCTGAATTCCCTTGTATTTTTAAAAGATGATCTAAGGTTGAATCATGAAAATTATGCTTGAGCTGATGGTATATTTTATCTATTCTTCTCACGTCTATCATCCTTTGTCCTTATTAGATAAGCCATTAACAAGAATATTTCGAAACTTTATAGTCCGCGTTGAGATTATCTGCTGATACACGTTTAAAAAGGTCTCTATAGCAGATTGACAAAACTGGCTTTTATGCGTATATGTTTACATTTTGAATAAATTTGCATCTCATATTAGTATGATAGATGCTCAGTTCTGGAGGGCCAGTCCCCTTCAAAAGTAATAATCAGTAAACAGTTTATCATTCTCGGGGAATGTAATGATGTCAAAATCATCAATGACAAAAAATGAATCTTATAGATCATGACAAATTACCCAAATATAACCCCTTAAGTTCGTTCACAACTAAAAAGACGGACACTCTATGTGACCGCCACAGTATTACAATTTGCAAAACTTCGTCATTTTTGCAATCCACTTTGAAGGTTAAGGAATCTGTAAGCTTAAAAACTTTATCTCCGATTCTATCGATTTGATCCCCCCTGCAGGCCTCACTCATAGTGGGTATGCAATTATACAAATCGTTACCGATTAAAACTAGCCTGTCAGATGGTCCAAATGACTTTCCTGTTTTACTCTGCTATTCAGGTAGAATCACGAGTGAAAATAGAGCCAGAAGACATGTAACAGCACTTAAAATAGTTTTAAAATTTAAAAATAAAAGTATCTATTCTTTTAAATGTTATAATATCCGATAAAACTTTAATCATCTTTTTATTACTGGAGGAAAATAAAATTGATAGGCAATTCTAGCAAAGACAATTTTGGCCAGCAACAGAAATTGTCTAGAGGCCTTAAAAACAGGCATATACAATTAATGGCGATTGGAGGTGCAATCGGTACAGGTTTATTTTTAGGTTCAGGTAAATCCATCCACTTTGCAGGACCATCCATTTTATTTGCTTACTTGATCACCGGCGCATTTTGCTTTTTCATTATGCGCTCGCTCGGAGAACTGCTCTTATCAAATGCGGGATACCACTCTTTTGTTGATTTTGTAAGGGACTATTTAGGAAACATGGCAGCATTTATCACTGGGTGGACCTACTGGTTCTGTTGGATTTCCCTCGCGATGGCTGATTTAACGGCGGTCGGCATTTATACGCAATATTGGCTTCCCGATGTGCCTCAATGGCTGCCGGGTCTTCTTGCGCTTATTATCCTGCTGATCATGAACCTTGCCACCGTTAAACTTTTCGGAGAATTAGAATTTTGGTTTGCATTGATCAAAGTCATTGCCATACTGGCTCTGATCGTAACTGGCATTTTCCTGATTGCGAAAGGTTTTTCGGCAGCTTCCGGCCCTGCCAGCCTCACCAACCTTTGGAGCCACGGCGGCATGTTCCCAAATGGATGGCATGGGTTTATCCTATCTTTCCAAATGGTCGTCTTCGCTTTCGTGGGTATTGAACTGGTTGGCCTGACAGCAGGTGAAACAGAAAATCCCCAAAAAGTGATCCCTAAAGCCATCAATCAAATCCCTGTCCGGATTTTACTTTTTTATGTTGGCGCACTTTTCGTGATTATGTGTATCTATCCTTGGAATGTGTTGAATCCAAACGAAAGCCCATTTGTTCAGGTCTTCTCTGCAGTAGGCATCGTTGTGGCTGCCAGTTTGATCAATTTTGTTGTATTAACATCAGCCGCGTCAGCTGCAAATAGCGCTTTATTCAGCACAAGCCGAATGGTCTATTCACTTGCAAAGGATCATCACGCACCTGGACTATTAAAGAAATTAACTTCTTCTAACGTGCCAAGCAATGCGCTGTTCTTTTCATCCGTCGCCATTCTGATTGGCGTTAGTCTGAATTATTTAATGCCCGAGCAAGTCTTCACACTGATTACAAGTGTTTCTACAATATGCTTCATTTTTATTTGGGGCATCACGGTGATTTGCCATTTGAAATATCGAAAAACAAGGCAGCATGAAGCGAAAGCAAACAATTTCAAAATGCCTTTTTACCCATTATCCAACTATTTAACACTTGCATTTCTCGCGTTCATTCTTGTCATATTGGCACTGGCGAATGATACACGTATTGCTTTGTTTGTCACCCCGGTCTGGTTTGTTTTATTGATTATTTTGTATAAGGTGCAAACCCGCAGAGGACATAAGATGAAATAAAAAAAGACAAGGGATACTCACTCCCTTGTCTTTTTTATAGGGCCAAACACTAAATTAAACTTTGGTTTCAAATTTCATTCACTTCATTTAAGTGTTAACTCAAACCAGTTTTGATGCCGAAACCTACTAATATTATTCCGGTAATTTTTTGAAACACTTTCTGGAACTTCGAGTTTTTCATCCATTTTTTTGCGTAATCAATAATATAAACAAGAAACAGGAACCACAACACCGCTAATAAGGTTAGGATTGAAGCTAAAATAATGAGCTGCTGGTTTATATTTCCGTTCAAATTGATAAATTGGGGCATGATTGTAACATACACCAAAACAGTTTTAGGATTGAGAATGTTACTGAGTGATCCTTGCATAAAGGAAGTTTTATAATAACGTTTCGGAGAACTTGCCATATTTTTTGCTTGGGATTGCATGTCATCTAACGAAAACATACTTTTAGCAAAAAAACTTTTTACACCTAAATAAATTAAGTATGCCGCTCCCAAATATTTGATCGTTGTGAAAAGAATCACTGACTTTGCGATCACCACTGATAATCCTAAAATGGCAATTACCGTCCAAAAGGAAAGTCCTGTCGCCAATCCGAGAATGTTATAACGGCCGGCTTTCGGGCCATACCTAAGCGTATTTTTCATCACAAGCATCGTATCTGCCCCCGGCATGATAACCATCATGGCAGCGATCGGTATGTATGCGAGTAAGCTGTGCATTGTTCTCTCCCCCTTTAAAAATCCCCTCAATCATATAGTGACTACAAAAGTAACTACTTATAAAAGTGTATCAATGCGTTTGGAATAAATCAATATGGTTTGTTAAAATAGCGATTACTAAGGCAGCGATTGCTCTTTATATTGGAGGATATATGAAAGAAACTATGTTAGACATTTTAAAAAACCTCAATTTTACAGAATATGAATCGAAAGCGTATTTGGCATTATTGCAAGAATCACCTTTAACAGGCTATGCCGTTGCCAAAAAATCCGGAGTTCCCCGTTCTAAAATTTATGAAGTCTTGGAAAGCCTTGTCATAAGGGGAGATGTTTTTGTCAGTCATGGAAATACGCCTCAGTATGTTCCAGTCCCCGCAAAAGAACTGATTAAAAACCGCCGGCTCAAAGCGGAAGAGCATTTTGATCAGGCTGAGAAATATTTTGAAAAGTTCGAGCAGACTGCAAATGACCGGGAAAACATCTGGAATATCACCGGCCGCAGTGAAATTCTTGAAAAGGTGAAGGCTTGTATCTTATCCGCCAAAAAAAGAATCCTCTTAGAAATATGGAAAGAGGATTTTAAGGAGATAGAAGCAGAACTCAAACATGCGGCAGAACAAGGCGTTATTGTCACCATTATTGCGTACGGAGACATCGTATCTGATTTTGCCAATGTTTATCTTCATGATATGAGCAGTGAAATTACAGAAGAGTATGACGGACGGTGGCTTGTCTATAGCGGAGATGATTCAGAAGTAGTAGCGGGAATTGTCTCACTTGGCAACGACAGCCGTGCTGCATGGACGATGCATGTAGGTTTAGTCATGCCTATTACTGAAGTGATCATTCATGATCTGTACCTCATGGAAATTCTGAAAAAGCATAGAGAGCTTTTAGAAGAGAGCTTCGGGAAAAATCTCATCCAGTTGCGCCGTAAATTTTCTATTCACTCAG
This sequence comes from Bacillus sp. FSL R5-0603, assembly GCF_038050295.1. Lineage (NCBI taxonomy): Bacteria > Bacillati > Bacillota > Bacilli > Caryophanales > Bacillaceae > Bacillus > Bacillus sp. FSL R5-0603. The sequence goes on from NZ_JBBOYP010000001.1 coordinate 2,601,897, forward strand.
ATTTCAAAAAACATTATTTGGAATAATATTCGCATCGCTTAACCAAAACATGGCTTGTACAAACAAGCCGTGTTTTTTTATGCATAAAACTCCCCATGCTGATTTACTTCTCTCTTTTAAAAAAAAGCGATTCTGCGCAAACTATTTTTCAGCCTGCCGCGTCTATCCTAGGTAACAGCCTACGATATACGTATATTCAAAAAGGAGCCCTTTATTGCAATGAAGAAAAAACAAACAACAAAAGCGTTGCTTGTCACATGCATAACTGACCATAAGCAAGATTTCTACAGGTTGGCTTTCAGTTATGTGAAAAATCAAGATGACGCATTAGATATTGTTCAGGAATCGATAAAAAAAGCGCTGAGCTCAGTTGAAACGGTCAGGAACCCTGAGACGATAAAAAGCTGGTTTTATAAAATTTTAGTGCGGACTGCCATTGATTTTTTGCGCAAACAAAAAAAGATAAGAGTGATGGACGACGAAACGATAGAATTTTTAAGCAAAGGAAAGGAAGACCATTACAAGGATACTGATCTCCATGAAGCGCTTGACGAATTGCCGTACCGCTATAAAACCATTATTATTTTACGCTTTTTTGAAGACCTCAAATTAGAAGAAATTGCGGAAATTACAGGAGAAAACACGAATACCGTCAAAACGCGCCTATACAGAGCATTGAAGCTGATGCGCATTCAGTTGACGAAGGAGGATCTTTCTTAATGGATAAGAGATTACAGCAATTAAGAGAAGAATATAAAAATGTTCAGATTCCTAAAGAATTGGATATCATTGTTGAAAAAGCCCTTCAGCAAGAACCAAAAAAGAAAAGAATCGTCATGTGGCCGACATCAGCAGCAATCGCTGCAGCTATTTTATTCACTGCGCTTGTTAATATCAACCCTGACGCTGCTCAGGCTATGTCAAGGATCCCTGTCATCGGCAAAATCGTCAAAGCGATCACCTTTATTGAAATCAAAGAGGAAAAAGACCAATCAAGCATTGATGTCAAAACACCTGCTTTGTCCGGGCTTTCTAATAAAGAGCTGGAAAACAGCATTAACCAAAAATACTTGAAAGAAAGCCAGCAGCTGTATAAAGAGTTTATACAGTCCACATCCAAAAACAAAAAAGGGCATCTCAGCATCTACAGTGATTACGAGACGGTCACAGACACGCCAGATTTACTCTCTATCCGGCGCAATATTGAAAAAACACAAGCATCTTCCTACACACAAAGCCGTTATATTACAATTGACAAAAAGAATGATATTTTACTTACATTAAAAAGCTTATTCAAAGATGAGCGCTATATTAAAGTCATCAGTCAAAATATTAGAGAGCAAATGAAACAGCAAATGAAGGAAGATCCAAATAAAATATATTGGCTCACTGACGAAGATGCAGAACCGTTCAAAACGATTCTTCCTGATCAAACGTTTTACATTACTGAAGACCATAAACTTGTGATCTCATTTGACGAATATGAAGTCGCCCCCGGCTATATGGGCGTTACCGAGTTTACAATTCCAACCAGCGTCATTTCAAACTTGCTCGTGGGTGAACGTTATATTCGATAAAATAAAAACATCCATCTAAGATTATGGATGTTTTCTCTCTTCTCTATTCGAGGTCGTAACCTCGTATCAAAAACAACGAGAATATTTGCATACTATTGGAGGAATTCCCATGTATCACAAGACACAGCATCATCGATACATCCCTGGACTTGATGGCCTTCGCGCTTTTGCCGTCCTGTCAGTTATCGCTTATCACCTAAATTTCAATTGGGCTAACGGAGGTTTTATCGGAGTTGATATCTTTTTTGTTTTATCCGGATATTTGATTACATCTATTCTATTACCGGCATATGGAAATGATATCAATCTTGATTTTCGGGACTTTTGGGTGCGCCGCATTCGGCGGCTTCTGCCGGCAGCGTACCTTATGATCTTTTCCACTGTTGTGTGGGTCGTATTGTTTGATCGAGAACTATTGCACACTGTACGTGGAGATGCGATCTCTTCTCTCTTTTATATGAGCAATTGGTGGTTTATTTTTCACAAGCTATCATATTTTGATAGTTTCGGTTCCCCATCACCTCTAAAAAACCTTTGGTCGCTGGCGATTGAAGAACAATTTTATATCATATGGCCGATGTTTTTAGTTGTTGGAATGTACATAATGAAAAGCCGCGCCAGATTGGCTGCGGTGATATCATTGCTTGCGCTTTGTTCAGCCGTGATGATGAGCGTATTGTATGAACCTGGCGGAGATCCGAGCCGCGTTTACTATGGCACAGACACTCGTTCGTTTGAACTTCTCATCGGATGTGCCTTGGCTTTGGTATGGCCGATGAAAAGGCTGTCTTCCAACAGGCTGCCAAGCAAACTGAAGCACACTTTGCACGCCACTGAATTTTTGGCATTTTGTATTTTAGTGTTGTGTGTCTATTTCACAGATGAATACGAGCCTTTTCTTTACAGAGGCGGAATGCTATTCATTAGCGTGACTGCCGCAATCCTTATTGCATGTGTTTGCCATCCGAGCAGCTTTTTAGGCAATCTGCTTTCATGGAGGCCGCTTCGGTGGCTTGGAACGAGGTCTTACGGAATTTATCTTTGGCACTACCCTGTTATTGTGTTAAGCACGCCAGTTCAAGAAATCGGAAACCCTGTTTTTTGGCATATCGTGCTAAAGGTCATTGTGACATGTATACTTGCCGAGCTTTCCTATCATTTTATTGAGAAGCCGATACGGACACAGGGATTTAGGTCATTTTTCCGCCGTGTTTTTATACATAGAATCAAGGAATGGAAAACGACATCTGTCATCAGCAAACTGTCAATTGGTTTCATTATTTTCGCTATACTTATTTTTGCAGGCGGGCTGTCAGGGCTAGCCGGCGAGCAAAAACACCCTACCAAATGGACCTATAGCTCACAAGAAACAAATGCTGACTCCAGCCAGGCTTCTGGGGATAAAAAGAACGCTGCAGCAGATAAAAAACACTATCCTGAACAAAAGACAACAGAATCCGATCAACGTCAAAAGGAAAACAAAGATAGTGGGCAAGAGACTCATAAAAAGAAAGACACGCAATCCCAACAGCAGAAAAAACCAGCAGACACTGCGAAAGAAGTTTTAGCTATAGGAGATTCCGTCATGCTTGATATTTCTTCACACCTGCGTCAGTCACTTTCACATGTGACGATTGATGGAAAGGTAGGAAGACAAATGTCTCAAGCTTTGGAACTCGCAAGGGAATACAAGTCTTTTAATCAGCCGAACAAGGCTGTCATCATTGAGCTTGGAACCAATGGCTACTTTACAAACAGCCAAATCGAACAACTGCTTCAATCTTTCTCAAAAGCCCATATCTATCTTGTCAATACACGGGTTCCCCGCCAATGGGAAAGCAAGGTTAATGAATCTTTACAGCACCAGGCAAGCGCACATCAAAATGTTACGTTAGTTGACTGGCATACAGAAGCCCTTCAGCATCCGGAATATTTTACCCCTGATGGTGTTCACTTGGTTCCTAAAGGGGCAAAAGCTTTGACCGCTCTTATTGTTCAGGTGATGAAATCATAAAAAAGAGATCCTATGCGGATCACTTTTTCACTTTAGTTTCTGATCGTTGATTATGTCTCCTTTCAGCAAGGCTGCCCTTATGTTTACATTCCGTTTACGTAAGGGTAAGCCAAAATAGAATGGAGGGATGATGGTGACAGTAAATGAAGAACATGACTTCCAAAAAGAGCTGAAACGATATGAACTTTTTTTCAAAAAACGATATAAGATTCTTTATACAGTAAACGATTTTATCATTGGTGCTTTGTTTCTCGTCGGGAGCTTTTTCTTTTTTTATGACAGATTAATGTCGGCAGGGATATGGCTGTTTGCGATCGGAAGTTTGCTGCTGTTAATCAGGCCGACCATTCGGCTGATTCATGACTTTCATTACCGTAAGCATGTGGAGCAGCAATTCAAGCATCAATCTTCAACAGATGACTGATCTTAAGGAATAAGCAAGAACAAAATGCCAAAAGCCTGAGTTGAAAATCAAAAACAAGACTTTTAGACTATTTATTTTAAAAAATAAGGTAAAAAGAACTAAACTTTTGCCTCTGCATGCCGATATGAATAATAAGGCCGGCACGATACTCCCTATAACATCCTTTTCAGTAGATTTCATTATCGTGCCGGTTTTCTCATATGCAAAGCAATCCCGCCAATCAGATTGGCGGGATTTTATATTTTACATTCCTGTCCAAACGTCTTTCACATAACGTCTTTGATCTTGCAGCTTTTGCAGCCATTCAGCTGATTCTTCCTGACTTGCTCCTTTTTCAGCTTCATACGCCAATCGCAAAGTTTTCTCTACATCAGGAGCCATTTGTGATCCATCACCGCATACGTAAATATGAGCCCCTTTTTCAATGAGTGTCATCAATTTCTGCGTATCTTGCTTGAGCAAGTGCTGGACATATTCTTTTGGTTCGTTTTCGACGCGCGAGTAGCATCGGCGGATTGTGACCAAACCGTCCTGTTCCGCTTGATCCAGCTCTTCTCTGTAAAGGTCGTCATGGTCCGGGCGGCGGCAGCCGAAGTATAAAAGTGCTTCACCAAGGGTGCTTCCTTCCTTCTTCAAAACCGATCTAGCCTGAATAAAGCCCCTGAATGGCGCAATTCCTGTGCCCGGCCCGACCATAATCATAGGCGTTTCAGGCTCATCCGGCATCTGGAATCCGGACTGCGGCGTACGAATGAAGCAAGCTGCTGCATCACCTGTATTCAACTCTGCTAAATAATTAGAGGCGACACCCCGGTATTCACCTCTGCCGCTCCATGCTGAGGCTTTCACAACTCCTACCGTCATGCTCACGATATTTTGATGAACTTTCGGTGAGCTTGAAATGGAATAGTATCTCGGTTTTAGTGATGGCAAAAGTGCTAAAAACCGTTCAAACGGCATTTCGCAAGCAGGATAATCCTCTAAAAAATCAAGCATGGTAAGACGTTTTGCAAGTACCTGCTCTTTGTAAATGCCATCATCTGAAACGAGCTGTTCCAGCTCTTTTTGATGCGGCGGACAAACTGTATAAGAGGCCAGCTCCCGAAGCTGAAGCCTTGATGCCGGTTCCTGCAGCTCTACATAGGACGACAATAAATCCACTACTTTGATCGGCCGATCCATCGGCAGATGAGCCATATGAGCGCTTCCGCTTACTTTTATCACATGATTGGACTGCAAACCGAATCGGCTGAGAACCCGCTGAACAAGCTCCCTGCTGTTCTTCGGCAGGATTCCGATATGATCGCCTTCTTTATATGTTTTACCAGCCGGAATTTCCAATTCAATATGGCGGGTTGAACGCGTGCTGTCAGCTGTCTGGAGTTCTCGATTCTCTAACACAACCCCTTCAAACGCGCCATATGCTTTAGCAACCGGCGTTTCCGTCGCTTCACTGAGAAAAGTAATCGATATTGAAGGCCTGTCTTCTTTCTGGGCTATTTCGTTAATATCAAATGCGTCCATCGTTTCCTTCCAGAAGCGGTTTTCCCAAGACTCGCGATGGCTTTCAAAATCATCGGCGGCGTCACCTTCCCCAATCTCTGTTAGACGCGATGCCCCCTTTGCTTTCATCATGTCATCAATCAGGCGGGGAATCCGCTGATACGTGCTGGCCCAGCTCCGGTTCCCGCAGCCGAATACCGCATAGGAAACACCTTTCAATTGGCCTTCCTCAAGCTCTTTCAGCCACTCTACAAAGCCGGCAGCATTATCAGGCGGCGACCCATTATAAGAAGCCGTTACAATGACGACTGCCCCTTCTTCAGGGAGCTTGCCGATATAATCATCAAGCGGAGCCGTTTCAGCTGTAAAGCCCATCTGGCGGCCTTGAGCAGCCAATTCACCGGCTATTCCCTCAGCTGTCCCAAGGTTTGAACCGTAAAGAACGAGTAAAGGTGTGCCGTGTTTAGGTTTGGTTTCTTTTGGCTTTGTTTCTGCTTTGATGTCTGCCTGTTCTTTTCTCTGTACATTGATTGCCGCTGTTTTCCGCGGTTTCACAGTAATTTTAAAATCATCCGGCTTGATCGTTAATGCTTCTTTGATTTTTAGTTCGTAGCCAGTATGGTTAATCAATTCAAAATGCTTTAATACAAGACCGAGAACCATTGTCGCTTCTTGAAGAGCAAACTGCATGCCAATACAAGCGCGCTGTCCGTTTCCAAACGGCTTATACGCATGGTGAGGGATACTTGAAGGATCCTCAAACCGTTCCGGACGGAAATCTTCCGCATCCGGCCCCCAAGCGTTTTGATCCCGGTGCAGTTTTGGAATTAAAACAGTGACTGGCTGCCCTTTGCTGATCGGATATTCCCCGCCTAGAACAGTATCCTCCTTCGCATATAGAGAAAAAGCCGGAGCTGTTGGATACAGTCTGAGGGTTTCATTTAAAACCATCCGAGTGTATTTGAGCTGCTGGATTTGTTTATATTCAGGCGTGTCATCAGTTAACACGCGATCCACTTCCTCCTGAGCTTTTTTCAGTTTTTCTGGATGTGTAAGCAGACAATAAATCGCAAAGGAAAGCAAACCGCTTGTTGTCTCATGTCCAGCAATTAAAAATGTGATGATTTGATACCTTATGTTTTCATCATCCAGCGTTTCACCGGTTACTGGATCTTTGGCATAAAGCATGAGAGACAAGAGATCCTTGATGTTATCATCCGGATTCGCCTTTCGCTCCGCTATCATTCTATCGACCAGGGAGTTCATGACTTCTATATCCTTTTGAAACTGCAGCTTCGTTTTCACCATCATCTTATCTTGCAGGCCCAGTCTTTTTGATTGATTCATCGCCTCTTTTAAGGCACGGAGCATACTGGTGATAAACGGATGCTGTGAATCACGGTAAAAGCTGTTGAATCGATAGTTAAATCCGCATAACCCAATCGTATCAAGCGTCAGACGTGTCATATCGTCTGCTACATCAATTTCTTCATTAGGGTTTAACCGGCTCCATTTTTGAATCAGCTGGGTTGCGATATCCAGCATCATAGAATGGTAGCCTTTCATCGCTTTTTGACTAAAACTCGGCAGCAAAATGCGGTGGGCTTTTTGCCAGTTCGGTTCGTGCGTCCAGCTTGTAAATAAGCCATCTCCCCCGAATTCGCGCACCTTTTGCAAGCCTTTGCCAAGGTTCTTGTCAAAGCGGCTTTCATCACACACTTCAGCCACAAGATTGTGGCCCGATACAAAAACACTGGATACTCCCGGAAAATCAAAACGGAAAATCGGCCCCAATTCATCAGCTATCCGCCATAAGGATTGAGAAAGCTGTTCTTTTTCAAGATGCGGAAGATTTTTTAAAGGTCCGTATGTTTTGGGCTGAGGTATTGCGCTTGCCTGTTTCATTAACATCTCCCTTTCCTATTTTTGTGATGAATGAAGCTTAATGGCGTCCCAGCAGCATTGTTCCAATTCAGTAATTAAATCAGTGTCCATCTCTATATCACCTGTTTGAACGAGCTGATATATCTTGAGAAACGCCCCTAATACAATCGCAACTAACACATTAGAGGGCAGGCTGCGAATCACGCCTTCCGCTTTTCCCTTATTAAAATAGTCATCAAGCATTTGAGTCAGATTTTCTATCATTTTTTTGCTTGTATGATTTAAGTAATGAGCATCTTTTTTGGTTTCAAGAAAAAAAAGCGCATAGTCGCTCTCTTTCGTAAACTGAACGAGACAGCAAAATACGTGGTGAAAGCCTTCTCTGACAGGCAATTCTGAAACGTCTTGCTTCAGTTTTTCCGTAAATCGCTGGATGCTTTCTTGAAACAGTACGTTGACGAGTGTTTCTTTGCTGTCAAAATAACGATAGATCGTTCCTGTCCCTACGTGAGCACGTTCAGCTATCATAGGAATAGTGGTAGCGTCAAAACCCCTTTCCGTAAAAAGTGAGACCGACGCTTTCATAATCATGTCGTATTTACTGCTGGATGCGGATAACATGTAATCTGACAACCTCCGATTCGTTTGCGGAATGAATATTCATTCCTTTTGTTCACAAAGAATGTCTGCCCTGTCTGAAATCACCTCTTTGTTCTTTCTTCTGTTATAAGTTTATATGAAAAAAACTTTTTTTAATATAAAGTATATGCAAAAAATAAAAAATTAAGAAAATATACCCAAATCCTAAAGCGAGGATCTTGGATATATTTCCCGAGAAATTTTTTATTTAACAGCCACAATACATAGACAGGAATCACGCCGGATAACAGAAAGATCCCTGAAATGCTGGTCTTTCAGCAGTTGAATATACGTTTTCTCTTTTTCACCGGTCTTTGTGTCAATACTGATATAAAACCGGCCGTCAATTTGAAGCACCCTGTAAATTTCTCTTAATGCAAGCCTAATATCGGTGCAGCTTTGAACCGTATGTAAAGAAAAGACTTTATTAAAGGTACGGTCATCAAAGGGAATGTCCTCTGGATAGCCATGAAAAACCTCCCCGTTCCCCATGTTCTTTCGATTCGCACGTGATATCTGTCTTACCTTTCGTTTTGAAGGATCAATGCTTTTTAGGCTTCCCTTTTCTAGTTTCTTGGTTATGCTTTTAAAGACAGTGCCGTTTCCAATTCCAATTTCTAAAATTCTGTCATTTCCTTGTATATCTATAGAGTCAATCATCATATGCTCAATTGTTTTGGTTAGCTTATATTTCCGAGAAAATAATTTCCAAAAATTCGATCGTTTATAGAGTCTATTTTCTAGCATTTTAAACACCTGCTTTTGGTTTCCTATGTTTATTTATTATCTTAAAAAAATAAACATCATCTTCATTTCTAAAAGTGAAGGAAGGTACCAACTAGACGGCAATGTATTGAAAAATGTTTCAACAGAACTAAACTTTTTCATTTTTTTCCGCAAAAAAAGCAGAAAACATAATGTTTTCTGCCCTCTTTCTAATGCCAATGATAAGGGAATACATACAGCCTTTGCTGCTGCATTGCCATCAGCCTCTGCTGTCGGAATGGATTTCCATAACCATGTTTGAAGGAATGCGGCATGGACGCATAACCATGGCCAATCGACGGCAGCCTTTTTTGATAATCGTTCATCATGCCATCACCTGCCTCACAGTAACGTTGATTTATTGTATGCAGGCAGGCATTTTCTTGACAGCTGTTTCGCTAAACTTGGTCCTTCTCCATAGTATAATGCATCAATAGTTCCATTCTAAGCATATGCCATTCCCCCTTCAGTTTTTTTCGTTGCTTTTAGCGCCAGTTTGTTAAATAAAGATGCTTTAACTGAGACTCTTTCATTTCATCATAAATCTGCTCAATCTGCTGTTCTCGTTCGAATTCTTCCTGGCTTTTAAACCGTTTTTTAATCGTTAACGTTAAAAAGAATAGGTTAATCGTCATATCGCTCACCCCCTTTCAAAGTCCGCACAAGCGAAATAACCCGCGGCACACTCTTCTGCTGCGGGCAAATAAAAACCGCAGACAAAAGAAGACACCAATGCCTCTACTGCCTGCGGGGAGTTGCGTATGTCCGACTATTCCGAATTTAATGCGTGCGATAAGCATCGGTTAAGGAAGGACACGAACTCTTCCACAGGCTGAATAAACCATGAACTTTTACATGTGTATCCCGTACAGGTTGACGTCGTTGTCTCATTGTCATTTTGGTTCAGCCTCCTTTGCTTTTTTCTTACTTTGTAAGTATATCCACCAAATTCCATTTTGTAAACATCTTTTTCTAAAAATGGACGGAAATTGTGCAAATCATCGAATGGATTTGCCCGTTGGTCATGACACCTGCTTCATTTCTTTTCTGGAACGGTCTTTCTTATGATATGCAATAAAATAAATGAGACCGACAAATACAGCTCCGCCGATGACATTACCGATAAAAGCCGGAATGATGTTTCCGATGAACTGCCCCCACGTGAATGAGCCTGCAAAAATGGCAGCAGGAATCACAAACATGTTGGCGACAACGTGCTGAAATCCGATAGCCACAAAAGCCATGATTGGGAACCAGATGCCAAGGATTTTTCCTGCTGCGTCTTGGGCGCCGAAAGAAAGCCACACCGCAAGACATACAAGCCAGTTACAGCCGATGGCGGAAATGAGAACCTTGCCAAAGCTCATATCAAGCTTTCCTTGGGCAACGGCAATCGTTTTTTCTAAATAAGGACCTGTTTCAGTCAATCCAACCAAATGCCCGAAAAAGTACGCAACAAACAATGCGCCGATTAAGTTCATAATTGTGACGATTCCCCAGTTAATCGCTAACTCTTTTACTGATATTTTTCTCGAAAATAACGCCATCGCAACTGACATCATATTGCCTGTGATCAGTTCAGCGCCAGCGAGAACGACGAGGATCAGGCCGACTGGAAATACTGCTGCACCAATCAAACTGGACAGGCTGCCCCATTCTTTCGGAAGATCGCCGATTACCCTGATATCAAGCAAATACCCAAGCGCGATAAATGCACCGCCTAAAAACCCCAGCACAAGCAGTGACGGCAGCGGGAGCTTTATTTTTTTCATCCCTGCTTCAATTGCTGCTTCCGCTATTTCATCCGGTTTTCGAAAAGCCATAATTAAACGCCTCCATTACTTCTTCTTTTCTCACAGTTATGCAAGAAAGGCAATAAAAAAGGCAGCACTCAAATAACCTGTGTCAAACCAGGCGTTTGAATGCTGCCTAACTTGTATGCATACCCATACAACAATATCAAGCAGTATGTGAGATATTGAAAGAGAATATATACAGTTCGTGCATACATTCCATTGCTTTAGCCTTCTATAACTGTAGCAACATCATATCAAATGTGACAAATTTGTGTCAATGACAAATATACTAGCTTTGCAGAGCTTCTTTTTGCTCATCTATTTTTCGGTCAAAAACAAATACAGATACAGCGATGTTTTCCTCAATTTTAATATCAGAAAACAAATGGACTAGCTTAGCTCCCATGAGTTCCTCCATTCCTTCCGGTGTTTGTTTGGAATAAAGGTCTTGAATTAGGCTTGTCCGGGCCGCATGTACCATCTCTCTTCCTTCAGGCGTGCGGGCGATAAACTGCTCGCTTGCACTCAGATTTCCGTACAGTGTTGAAACTGCCATGTTTTCTACAAATACAGTATGAATTCTCTCAGGCCCTTTTCCGAACAATTCTTTGCGAAGTTTTCGAATAATATCATTGAATTCATGAATTTTTTTAGACATGCTGATTACCCCTTCCGATATTGCCTTATAAAGGCTTTTCCCGGTTCCCCTCAGGACATTTCACTTGGTTAAAATTTTCCTGCCATATTGTATTATAATAAATATCACATTATAATAAAAGCAGTGTTGATGGATTTGTAATAGGATCTTGTTATGAGTCTATCGTTTTATAAAAATCAAGGATTGGTCTGTTAGTAAGACTTGCTAGTGAACTATTCCGCCATGTGTGTTTACACCTTCTTAGAATTAAGGGCAGGTGTATCTATACATGGCTTTTTTTGACTTCTTGAAAGAAAGATGGAGGGGAATATGAATATGATGGACGTTAAGTCGATCAGTGTCCGTGTAGACGGAACAGAAATTCAAGCACGAGCAGGGGCCACAATTTTAGATATTTTAAATGAAAACGGAATTGAGTACCCGCAGATTTGCCACGTACCAGAGGTTGACCCGATTCAAACTTGTGATACTTGCATAGTAGAGGCAAACGGCAAGCTGGTTCGTTCATGCGCGACGGTTGCAGAAAACGGGATGTCTATTGATCTTTCAGGAAATCGAGTGAAAGAAGCGCAAACCGAAGCGATGGACCGCCTTCTTGAAAATCATTTGCTGTATTGTACAGTTTGTGATAACAACAATGGAAACTGTACGCTGCATAATACAGCGGAAATGATGGGGATCGAGCATCAAAAATACCCATATACGCCAAAAGAAGATCCTTCTTGCGCGGTTGATATGTCTCATCCTTTTTACCGCTATGATCCAAACCAATGTATTGCCTGCGGCCAGTGTGTTGAGGTCTGTCAAAACCTTCAGGTAAATGAAACACTCTCAATCGACTGGGAACGCGAACGCCCTCGCGTCATTTGGGATGAGGGAGTTTCGATCAATGAATCTTCCTGTGTCAGCTGCGGTCAGTGTGTAACAGTATGTCCATGTAATGCACTGATGGAAAAATCAATGCTAGGGCAGGCTGGCTTTATGACAGGCATTAAAGAGGACGTCATGGAACCGATGATTGATCTCGTGAAAAATGTTGAACCGGGGTATGGCAGCATTTTTGCCATTTCTGAAGTCGAAGCGGCAATGCGTGAAACGAGAACGAAAAAAACGAAAACTGTATGTACGTTCTGCGGTGTCGGATGTTCATTTGAAGTATGGACAAAAGGACGGGATATTTTAAAGATCCAGCCTGTTTCTGATGCTCCGGTTAACGCGATTTCCACATGTGTCAAAGGGAAATTCGGCTGGGATTTCGTCAATTCTGAGGAGCGGATCACAAAGCCTTTAATCCGTAAAAACGGAGCCTTTGTGGAATCTTCTTGGGAAGAAGCCCTCGATCTTGTCGCAAGCAGATTAGGATCAATTAAAGAACAGTACGGTAAAGGCTCTGTCGGGTTTATTTCTTCTTCTAAAATTACGAATGAAGAAAACTACGTCATTCAAAAACTAGCGCGTCAGGTATTTGAAACAAACAACGTCGATAACTGCTCACGCTACTGCCAGTCTCCTGCTACAGACGGATTGTTCCGCACTGTCGGCATGGGCGGTGACGCCGGCACGATTAAAGATATCGCCAAAGCCGGTCTCGTCATCATCGTCGGTGCCAATCCGGCGGAAGGACACCCGGTGCTCGCAACACGCGTCAAACGGGCACACAAGCTCCACGGTCAAAAACTGATTGTTGCCGACCTGCGTAAAAATGAGATGGCTGAGCGATCTGATCTGTTCATCAGCCCTAAACAAGGCACAGACCAAGTTTGGCTGATGGCTGTTACGAAATATATGATCGACCAAGGCTGGCACGATCAGGCGTTTATTGATGAGAACGTCAATTACTTTGAAGATTATAAAGAAACCCTTAAAACGTATACGCTTGATTATGCAGAACGCATCACAGGCCTTTCAAAAGAAAACATCATTCAAATTGCTGAAATGATTCGTGATGCTGACGGCACTTGTGTCCTTTGGGGAATGGGTGTCACACAAAATACAGGCGGTTCTGATACATCAGCAGCCATTTCAAACCTGCTTCTCGCTACGGGCAACTATCGCCGTCCAGGTGCCGGCGCTTATCCTCTGCGCGGACACAATAACGTGCAAGGCGCATGTGATATGGGAACATTGCCTGGCTGGCTGCCGGGATATCAGCATATTACAGATGACAAGGCCCGCGCTAAATTTGAAGAGGCATATGGTGTCGAGATTGATGGAAAGCCTGGTTTAGATAATATTCAAATGCTTCATGCCATTGAAGAAGGAAAAATGAAAGCTATGTATCTTGTCGGTGAGGATATGGCACTGGTCGATTCAAACGCGAACCATGTGCATGATATTTTATCAAGCCTTGATTTCTTCGTGGTACAGGACATCTTCCTGTCAAGAACAGCTCAATATGCTGATGTCATCTTGCCGGCCACTCCTTCACTTGAAAAAGACGGAACATTTACCAACACAGAACGCCGTGTCCAGCGATTGTATCAGGCGCTTCCGACGCTTGGTGACGCAAAACCGGACTGGTGGATTATTCAAGAGGTGGCAAACCGTTTAGGAGCGAATTGGAATTACAGCCATCCAAGTGACATTTTCTCTGAAATGGCGAGCCTTTCTCCTCTGTTTGCCAAAGCAAGCTATGAGGTGCTTGAAGGCTGGAACAGCTTCCTATGGGGCAGCTTCACAGGTGAAAGCACACCGCTTCTGTATGAAGACGGATTTAATTTCCCTGACAAAAAAGCCCGCTTTGCCCTTTCTGATTGGACCGAGCCAGCGGCATTTCCGGAGGAATATGACCTTCATATCAATAACGGCCGGATGCTGGAGCATTTCCACGAAGGAAACATGACAAATAAATCGAAAGGCATCCAAGCGAAAGTGCCGAATGTATTCGTTGAGATCTCACCTGAGCTTGCACAAGAGCGAGGTGTTTGTGACGGTTCGCTTGTACGGCTCGTTTCTCCGTTCGGAGCAGTCAAATTGAACGCGCTGATCACAGACCGGGTACGGAAAAATGAACTCTATCTGCCAATGAACTCGACAGACAAGGAGTCAGCGATTAACTTCTTGACGGGCCCTGCAGCTGATAAACGGACGAACACGCCTGCTTATAAACAGACTAAGGTCCGCATGGAAGTGCTTGGCGGCTGTGAAACAGCGCCGCTGCCAAAAACAAATCCGCGCAACAAAAAACGGCATCCGCAAAACGGAGTCGAAGCAGAAAGAAAATGGAACCGTCCTGGCTATGTCCATCTGACTGACTAAACGATAGGAGGAAAACGAATGGCAACTCCGATTACGACGATCAAAAAAGAAACAAAAACAGCCGAGCAAATTAAGCTTGAAAAAATAGAAGAACTGAAAGAGCTGCTGGCGGAAAATGAGGACGCCGTCTCTAAAACGATGACGTTAATGAATGAACTCAATGATCTTGGAATTTTTGATGCGGCAACAAGCATGCTCAGAGCGAAGGAAGACATTGCCAAGATTGCGCTTGGCCAAGTTTCCCGCGAGCCTGTCACCAACCTCATCAACACGATGATGGCCGCCGGAGGCGCATTGACAAAAGCCGATCCTGAGTTTACAGCAAAGCTTTTAGAAAGCGTAATGGCTGGGACTGAACAGGCACAAAGCTTTTTAAAAGAAGACAAGAAAGTCGGGGTTCTCGACCTGTTAAAAGCAATGAACGATCCTGACATCAACAGAGCCGTCGGCTTCGGCCTTCAGTTTTTAAAAGGCATGGGAAAAGAACTTCGAGAACAATAACAAAAAAACAGCCATCTCTTGATGATGGCTGTTTTTTTATTCGTCGGCTTCTTCCAAACGCTTCTTGTAAATAAGTGAACGGTCAGCGCAAAAGAAGGCACCGGCTAAAAATACGCAATCCGCTAAAAACATCGTCGATTTCTGGCCTAATGTTAAGCCTTGATCAGGAAGAACTGCGCCTATATATAAAAAAGTGCTGACTGCAAGCAATGTAAAAGCAAAATGCTTGTAGTCTTCTTTTAAAGATTTCATTCTATTTTTGTTCAAAAGAATCACCTGCCAGATTCATAGTATACGACTATTATAATATAATCCGGCGGCTTACAGAGAAAGTAATTCTATCCATTTGTTATATATTTTCAAGCGCTTGGCCGATATCTTCCAACAAGTCTTCCGCATCTTCAATTCCTACAGAAATTCTGATCAAGCCGTCCGTAATGCCGAGCTCAAGCCGGCGTTCTCTCGGAATAGAGGCATGGGTCATTCTTGCAGGAACAGAAATTAAGCTTTCAACCGCCCCCAGGCTTTCAGCAATGGTAAACAGTTTCAGATTTCCTAAAAACGCATCAACCCGTTCTTCACTGCCAATATCAAAGGAGATCATGCCGCCGAAGCCCGATCCTTGCGTTTTTGCAAGCTCATGTCCGGGATGATTTGAAGAACCAGGGTAATATAACGTTTGGACAGCAGGGTGATTCTCAAGAAAGCTTGCGATTTTCCGCGCATTTTGATCGATCGCTTCCATTCTGAGTCCCAACGTTTTGATTCCTCTCATTAACAGCCAGGAATCTTGAGGGCCAAGCACGCCGCCTGTGGAGTTTTGCACAAAATGCAGCTCTTCTCCAAGCTCTTTCGAAGCTGTCACAACTAAACCTCCGACGACATCACTGTGTCCGCCAAGATATTTTGTCGCACTGTGAAGTACGATATCAGCGCCTAAAGTAAGCGGCTGCTGAAAATAAGGAGTGTTAAAGGTATTGTCTACAATAAGCAGAACACCCGCTTTTTTTGCGATATCAGCCATGAGCGTCAGGTCGGTGATTTTGAGCAACGGGTTTGTCGGTGTTTCAATATAAATGGCTTTTGTATTAGGGCGAATCGCTTTTTCAACTTCTTCCCTGCTGCTCGTATCAACAAATGTTGATTCAATGCCAAGACGGTTAAGCACCTTTGTCATCACGCGATATGTTCCGCCGTACACATCATCAGTCAACACGACATGATCTCCGCTGTTAAACAGCATCATAACCGCTGTAATGGCAGCCATTCCTGAGCTGAACGCATAGCCTGCTTCCCCGCTTTCCAGTTCTGTCACAAGTGCTTCGAGAGCGGTTCGAGTGGGATTGGCCGTTCTTGAATACTCGTAGCCTGTATGCTGTCCTGCTTTCGGCTGCTTGTACGTGCTTACTTGATAAATGGGCACGGAAACTGCGCCTGTTTTCTCATCACCTGTGATTCCGCCATGTATCATCAATGTTTTTTTCTTCATATCAGATGCCTCCTTTGTATATTTGTTTGCTGATATATCGATCGCTGCTGTCAGGAAATACTGTGACAATGTTAGTTCCAGCGGATGCTTTTTTCGCTTCCTCCAATGCCGCATAAAGCGCTGCACCTGAAGAGCTTCCGATCAGCAGGCCTTCTTTTTCTGCCGCTTCTTTCACAAGTCTAAACGCATTCTCATCTGTTACGGTGTAGATCTCGTCAAAATGGCTCTTATCCATATAATCGGGGATAAACTCCATGCCGATGCCTTCTGTTTTATGAGCGTGAGGCTCTCCTCCGTTTAAAATCGAGCCCTCCGGTTCAACAATCACCGTTTTGACTGCTGGATTTTTTTCTTTTAAGAAGGAAGCTGTTCCTGCGAACGTGCCCCCTGATCCTGCCCCTGCGACAAACGTATGAATATTCCCGTCAAGCGCTTCCCACATTTCAGGTCCAAGTGTCTTATAGTAAGTCGATGGATTTACTCGGTTTTTAAATTGCAAAACGCAATAAGAATTTTCAATTTCAGTCTCCAGCTGAATGGCTTTTTGAATGGCGCCCTGCATTCCGTCTTGACGCGGTGTATGAATGATTGATGCGCCAAGCGCTTGCATAATTTGCTGTTTCTCTCTGCTGAAATGTTCAGGGACACAGAAAATCGCTTTCAGCCCATATTTTCTGGCACTCAGCGCAAGGCCGATCCCTGTATTGCCTGCCGTAGCTTCTATAATCACTCCGCCGGGTTTCACCTTGCCTGAATCGAGCGCGTCACGAATCAGCATATCTCCCAGTCTGTCTTTGATGCTTCCCCCTGGATTCATCATTTCAAGCTTGGCATACACCGCGACTCCTTCTGGAACATCAAAGTTCTTCAAGCGGAGAAGCGGTGTATTCCCAATCAGCTCGGTAATGTCCGTAATCACTGTCATATATGTCCTCCTCCTAATTAGAGGTTGTTTTTAGAGAAAACGGAGGAGAACGTCCTCCCCGTTTTAATGAATTCGTTTGATCACCTTTAACACAAGCTCTGTTGAATGGACAGCCGCCTGCTCTAAAAATTGGTCAAATGAAACATGTGATTCTTTTCCTGCGATATCAGATAGCGCTCTGATGACGACAAACGGCGTTTTAAATTGATGGCACACTTGAGCCACTGCCGCAGCCTCCATTTCAACCGCGTACAAATCAGAAAATCTCGCACGCACCTCTTCAACCCGCTTCGGATCGTTCATGAAAGAATCGCCTGTTGCAATCGTTCCTTTTGCAACCTGAATGCCGTCGAGTTCAGATACCGCTTCTTCAGTGATGCTGATCAGCTTTTCATCCGCTGCATAAGCAGCCGGAAGACCCGGCACTTGGCCGTATTCATAGTCAAAAGCCGTTACGTCTACATCGTGGTGACGAACGTCAGTGGAAATAACGACATCCCCTACATTCAATGTATGATGAAATCCGCCGGCTGAGCCTGTGTTAATGACATAATCAGGCTTGTAACGGTCAAGCAGAAGCGTCGTGCTGATAGCAGCATTTACTTTTCCAATTCCTGATTTTAAAAGAATCACTTCAGTTCCTTCGTATTCGCCTGTTGTAAATTCACAGTGTGCGATCGTTTCTGTTTTTGCATTTTCAAGTTTGTTTCTTAGGATGGTAACTTCCTCTTCCATTGCTCCGATGACTGCTAGTTTCATCTATTCACATTCCCTTCACTTTACCGTTTGATCGCCTCCATTATCCACACGAAGTCGTTTTGCTGAGTGAATCGGACCGCAAAACCTTCAGCTGTAAACATTTCTTTCAACGCATCCAATGTAGGATAATGCTCTGTCTCTAAATCATTTGCAAGCTGATAAAAGCCTTGAGAACGGGCTTTATCGATAGCCTGTTGATACGCTTGCGCATTTTCAAAGACGGTATCGGCAAACACTATTTTATCATGCAAGTGAAGGTATTTGCCATATTGCTTTATGGCAGCCCGCTTTTCTTCGTCAGTCAAATGATGAAAAGCATATGAACTGACAATTGTATCAGCCTGAAATGGCGGCTCAGGGAATGTCAGGAAGTCTCCATCAACGATTTCCGACCTGCCTGAAAGCTTGTCAGAAGCCAGTTTACGCATTGCTGGAGAAGGTTCGATTCCAAATACAGTTTTGCCTGCATCGAGCAGCTTAGCCGTCAAATTCCCTGTCCCCGGGCCAAATTCTAACACATGCGTTCCAGATTTGCTGACGATGGCATCAAGGATATGATCGTAGCCTCTGAATGCTTCTTTATACTGAATATCTAAACCTTGTACTGTTTGATCATAAGTTGCTGCCCAATCTTCAAAGAGAGGGATAAATTCACGTCCCATATTTGTCACACTCCATATTTAATAATTCCTATAAGCATACTATGAATTAATGATGGAACAGTTCCTATAATACCACATCTTCTGAAAAGCAGGTACTAAAACACTTTGTGTATTTTATGCCATCTCATATTGCGCATTGACCGCAAAAAAGCTTATACTTCATATGACTTGTGAAAGCTGGAGGGTCAAGACATGAATTTTCAATTAGATCTGATTAAAGACAAAGTGGAATTTTTTGAAGCCGCTTCATTGCAGGAGCTTGAAAAGAAAATCAATACACAAATTGAAAACAATAAAGCCATCATGCTCCGGGTGAAATCTGTTTCACACCAAACTGCTGTGGCAGAAGGAAGAATATTGTACAGCGCGGTGGTTCATTTCGCAGCTGAAGCCTAAAACAAAAGCAGCCGGTTGTAACCCGGCTGCTTTTGTTTATTTTAGCTTTTCTACTTTTGTCGGCTTCCAGCCTTTTTCATCGACCCATGTAATCGTCACTTGATATTTATTCCCAGTCGCCTTGTCCAAAATCTTGCCTTTGGCATCCTGAGGGCTGCCGTTATTTCCGAGCCAGAGCACCGTCATGTTATCTGTTGAGACACCAGTTGCGTACGAAATGGCTTTCAGCATCTCAGCCCAGTCTTGTGAGCTTGAATCATAAGTAGCGGCATGCTCGCCAGTCTGCTCAGTTCCGACTGCTTTCCAGTCAGGATTTTCATACGTTTTTTCCACATCGCTCGATGAGCCGCCTTCTGTTACTTTTGCATCTTTAAGCCCGTTACCGGCTGAATCTGAGCTTGAATCTGAATCAGAGTCATCTTTTTTAGAAGAAGAATCATCTTTTTTGGAATCAGAGTCAGAAGACTTCTCAGAATCCTTTTCGCTGTCAGATGTATCTTTCTTGCTGTCTTTTATATCCTCATCCGATTTCTTTTCCGTCTTTCCTGAAGCCGGAGATTCCTGTTTTTGCGCCGTTTCAGAATCCTTGCTGACATCTTTGCTAGAAGGACTGTTAATGAAGAGATTCGCTGCTACTACGACAATTAGTATGGATACGATTGCGATTAAAATGTTAAGCACTAAATTGGCTTTTCTGCGTTTATCACGATTTTCATAACGAGATTGATTATTGCTCAATAATTCTGCACTCCTTTATCCCTCTTGGCTCAGCATATATTTTAACATGTGCTGAGAAGTTGTTCTATTTCTGATTGATTTCAATTTCGTGTACTTTTTTAACAATATCATAAAACACCGAATTTGTCAGAGCCTTATCTCCCGGTGTATCCATGTGTAAAACAACCAGAGCGTATTTCGGCTTATCCGCGGGAAAATATCCGGCAAACCATTTTTCATAGAGCGTTTCCTTCTCTTTTGAAAGCTTGCCTGTCTGGGCTGTGCCCGACTTCCCTGCTACAGTATACGGAAGATCTTGAAACCTTCTGCCCGTTCCGGAAGGAGATTCTACCACCCGCCGCAGTATTTTTTGAAGCTGCTGTGACGTATATTTGTCTATCGTCTCCCCTTTGAGCTTCTGATCTTTAAACGTAACGAGCGTTGTGCCGTTCTTATACTCAATTTGTTCGGCAATTTTCACCTGCCGTTTTTCTCCGCCGCGGGCGATTGTCGCCATCATATTGGCTACCTCCAGCGGGGTTACCTTTACATTTTTCTGCCCAATTGCGGTTTGCGCAATGGCTTTTTTGACTGATTTGTCTTTTTCATCCCCCCAAATCACGCCGCTTTTTTCGTTATACAGCTGGCGGAAATCGGTTTCGTGGTACAGTTTTCCCTCCCAGCCTGCCCGATCAGTGAGAGCCAGCTTCTCGGACATATCTTCAATAACCGAGCTGTCTTTTTTCATTAATTGTTCTGCAAGACTCGTAAATGTGTAATTACAGCTTTGTGCAAAACTTTCATCAAAAGACAAGGTTCCTTTGTCGTCCCCCGGTTCCCCGTACAGGTTTAAATTGCAATTAAAGGTTTGACTAGGCTTCACCATATTATTTTCGATTGCAGCTGCGGCAATGACTGTTTTAAAAACTGATCCGGGATAGATTGGCGTCAGCATATAATTTTGAAGTGTGTTTTGCCGGGACACATCCGCATCTGGTTTGCTTACAATTCCCAGAACACTGCTATTTTCGATGTCCAGCATCACAGCTCCTCCCTTTTTCAGCCCCTGTTCATCCAATACCTCCTCCATCGCTTTTTGAATGCTTTGATCGATCGTTGTTTTGACCTGGAGCGGATAAAATGTATTGGCTTCAGCTGTATATTTGACGTCCATGCCAAACAAAGGGTTTCCTTTTCCGTCCACATGATATAAAAGCTTTGTGTCTTGTTCCGGAAGCAAAAACTCGTCAAATGTCCGTTCTAAACCGGTTGTTCCGATTTCTGTTGTAATCGGAAGGCTCTCCTTGTCAGGATACTTCTTGCGAAGCAGCGCCGGATCTTGGTTCGTGCTCCCTATCGTATGTGAAGCAAGGCTGGGCTTGTCTTCATTCTCCATATATACGCCGTAAATGCCGGGATATTTCAAAGAATTGATTTTTGTGATAGATTGTTTTGAAAGTGTTTTGATTTTCTTTTGCTGCAAAATGACCGGTTTTTTTGCCTTACCTAGTGTCTGGCGCAAATCATCTTCAGACATGCCGAGGATGTCCGCAACTTTTTTGATCGGCCAATCCTGCGTCAGCAGAAAAGGGAACAAAACAACCGCAGGCTCGCTTTGTCCTGTCAGCGCCCGCCCGTTTCGATCTAAAAAAGAGCCTCTTCCATCTGAAATGAGCACTTCCTCCGTCCGCTGTTTCACGCTTTCTTGAATCAAATTAATTTTCTTTTTAGAAAATGATTCTGTGAAAAACAGCTGGATTTCTGCAAGCCTCAGCAGAAGCAGAAAAAATACAATCAAAAATGCGATGACTGCCAGCTTCATTCGTTTCGATATCTTCATAAAAAAACACCTCACCCACATTGTGGACGAGGTGTTTCGCTGCTAAACAAATATTATGAAATTTTCACAATTTTCACGAGCATTTCTCCGCCCGGTGTTTGTACTGTGACTTCTTCATCTACTTTTTTGCCCAAGAGGCTTTTTGCGATCGGTGAGTCGTTTGAGATTTTCCCTTCAAACGGGTCAGCTTCCGCGCTTCCGACGATCGTATATGATTCTTCATCACCGTCAGGAAGTTCGACGAAAGTGACGGTTTTACCCAAACCGACAACGTTAGAGCCGCCGTCATCTTCAATGATTTTCGCATTGCGAATCATATTTTCAAGAGTCGTCACGCGGCCCTCTACAAATGCCTGCTCTTCTTTCGCTGAATCGTATTCAGAGTTCTCGGAAAGGTCTCCGAAGCTTCTCGCAATTTTGATTCGCTCTACTACTTCTTTTCGTTTAACCGTTTTCAAATATTCTAATTCTTGTTCAAGTTTTTGTTTTCCTTCTGCAGTCATAGGAAATACTTTCTCTTGTGCCATGTCCCTTCACTCCTTCTGGTTGTCCCTCAACATCTTCGATTATGTATGAGAGCATAAACTAAAAAATACAAGAATGAGAACACAGGGCAGTCCTCGTTCTTCTCTCCCATATAGGTACTGTTTATCTTAAACTGAATCGTGTCGTTCTGCAAATATTTCGCGTTTATAAACAGGGAAAGAAGGGAATTCGCACATTCCCTTCCTGCCTATACATAATATGGTCAGAGTTATTTATGTCTATGCTATGGTATTACAAAATCGCGTTTTGTTCAAGAATGGTTTGAATTTTTGTGACCATCAGATCAATTGCGACGTGATTCTGACCGCCTTCCGGGATAATAATATCAGCGTATCGTTTCGTCGGCTCGACGAATTGGTTATGCATCGGACGGACCACTGACACATATTGTTCAATGACAGAATCAATAGAGCGTCCGCGCTCATTAATATCTCTCATAATCCGTCTGATGATACGCAAGTCAGCGTCCGTATCAACATAAAGCTTGATATCCATCAGATCACGAAGCCTTTTGTCTTCAAGAACAAGAATGCCTTCAAGGATAATAACATCCTTTGGCTCTACGTGAACCGTTTCTTCTGAACGTGTGTGAAGCTTATAGTCATAAATCGGCTTTTCAATCGGGCGGTAATTCAATAGATCCTGAATATGCTCGATTAAATAGTCATTATCAAACGCAAGCGGATGATCATAGTTTGTGTTCAGCCTTTCTTCAAACGGAAGATGGCTTTGGTCTTTATAATAAAGGTCCTGCTGGATCATTAAAATCGAGTGTCCTTTAAATTGTTCATAAATGGACCGTGTGACACTCGTTTTTCCTGAACCGGAACCTCCTGCGATTCCAATGACTACTGGATTCTTACCCATGGGCTGTTACTTCCCCTTTCTCATCATGTTGCTCGGATAAATCTTTTTGTCTAGTTTGAATTTGACAATTTGCAGGGGATGGCGGGCAGCATCTAGCTCATTTCCGTCTTCGTCCCAAATGGTTTCAATCGTATGTGTAAAGTTTTCGATTTCTGGACCGAAAAACTCCACTTCGTCGCCTTTTTTGAAGAAATTGCGCTGCTGAAGCGTGACCATTTGTGTATCTTCATCATAATTCAGCACTAACCCGACAAAATCATATGTCGTTTTCTTGGCGTGTTCGCCGAACATTTGCTCTTCATAGCCTGGCGTTCCTTCAAAGAAAGCTGTCGCAGTGTCCCTGTTGGCGCACTTATCGAGCTCTTCAAGCCATTCTTTTTGAATCACAAAGTTCTCTGGATCAGCGCAATAAGCATCGATTACTTTGCGGTATACGCTGACAACAGTTGCTACATAGTGAATGGATTTCATGCGGCCTTCAATCTTTAAGCTGTCGATCCCCATTTCAATCATTTTCGGAATGGATTCAATCAGCTTCAAATCTTTCGGGCTCATCGCAAATGGTGCATCTTCTTCACCATACAAAGCAACGGCGTTGGCACCGTCTGTTTGATAGAGATCATAATCCCAGCGGCATGACTGGCAGCAGCCTCCGCGGTTGGAATCCCGAGCTGTCATGTGATTGCTCAGCACGCAGCGGCCGGAATATGCAATACACATTGCGCCATGAATGAAGGATTCGATTTCGATATCTACCTTTTCTTTCATTTCTCTGATTTCAAGAGCGCTGGTTTCACGTGCCAGCACGACGCGGTCGAGACCTTCTTCCTTCCAGAACTGGACAGCCTTCCAGTTTGAAAGAGACTGCTGTGTGCTCAAGTGAACCTCAACATTCGGCGCCACTCTGCGGCATGTTTCAATAATAAGCGGATCTGCCACAATAATACCGGCAACGTTGGCGTCTCCAAGCGCTTTTAAATAGTCTTCAAGCCCGTCCATGTTTTCATTATGAGCGAAAATATTCGTTGTTACGTAGATCTTCGCGCCATATTTCTTTGCGAATTCAACGCCTTCTGCAATTTCTTCGATCGTAAAGTTATCGGCATTCGAGCGCAGCCCGTATTCCTGTCCCCCGATAAAGACCGCGTCCGCTCCGTAATGAACAGCGATTTTCAGCTTTTCAAGATTACCCGCAGGTGCGAGAAGCTCCGGCTTTTTCGTAATCACACGCTTTCCATTAACGATTGTGGATATTTTATCATTTACGGCAGTCATAGCTTAACCTCCTTTTGATTAATAAACCGTTTCCTTGAAGAAGAATCCGGTATCAATTTTTCTGTTTACTGGCTGGATGCTTTCAATGCGTTCGATCCAGTCTTCTTTTTTCGCTTCGTATTCGTCACGGTTTTCCACGCACAAATCAATTGCTTCTCTGTACATTTTGGTGACTTCTATTAGGTATTCAGGCGTTTTCAAAACACCATCGATTTTGAAAGAATCAATTCCGGCATCTATCAATTCCTCGAGCTCATCAATGATGCACACATCGTTCGGGCTCATGATGTGAGTGCCGTTTTCATCTTCGAAAATCGGATATTTATTATCACGCTCTTTATCGTGCAAAAACATGCCTGATTCTTTTTTCTTTCTTTCAATGTCCATGACTTTGCCCTGATATTCAAAATAGTTTCCAATCAAAGAACGCTTCGATTGGAACATGCACGTCATTCCATGCACCTGGATTTCAATTTCGACTTCAGCATTTTCTTTAATCTCAACAATGCTGTCCATGTTTAATTCTCTGGCAAGCACAGAACGCGCCGCACCCTTGCGTCCCCAGTAGTTGCATGTATAATAGTTGGTGCCTGTCGTTTCTGTGCTCCAATGAAGCTTCAGATCAGGCGCAGATTCACGGGCAGCCATCAGCACGGCAGGATCGCCGAATACCGCTGCATCGACACCGGCTTCTGCTAAGAAAGCCAGATATTCGCCAAGCTCACCCACTTTATCGTTATGGAAAATTGCATTTACAGCAACGTATACTTTTGCCCCTTCTTTGTGGGCAATCTCTACGGCTTTTGTTACATCTTCACGAGAAAATTCTCCGGCTAATCTCAAGCCGTATCTCTGTTCCCCAACTAAAAACGCAGTTGCCCCAGCCTGTATGAGCGGCAAAATGTCCGCTGTACTCGTCGGCGTCACTAAGAGCTCTGGTTTTTTCATGACGTTCACCTCTTCTTTTTACTAATCGCAAGTCCGTCCCCGACAGGAATAATCGCAGTTTGATAATCCGGATGATTCATCAGCCAATGATTATATTCATCAATTTTTGCTACAAGCCTGCGCCTTCTCTTCGGTTCTATTTTGCTGTAATCCTCTGCCACCAGACCTTTAAACAGCACGTTGTCTGTTATAATCACCCCGTCCGGTGAAAGCATCGGTTCATATAAATGAAAAAAGTTTTGATACTGACCTTTTGCAGCGTCAATAAAAATGACATCGTAAGGCGCAGTTACATGAACGGCGTCGGCTAATTCAAGCGCATCTCCGTAAAAAACATGAATCCGGTCATCAAGCTGAAATTCCTTGATATTGTTTACCGCTTCTTCATGCCGTTTCTCATTGCGTTCAATTGTATATATTTCAGCAGACGGCAGCTCCAGCGCCATTCGAATGGCTGAATAACCAATGGCCGTTCCGATTTCTAGTATTTTTTTCGGCTGTTTCACAGACAAAATTTGAAGCAGCACCTCCATGCCCGCTTTTTCCATGATCGGGACATGATGTTCTTCTGCATATGCTTCAAGCTTCTTCACGTTATCCGGCCGAGGCTTTAATAATGCTTCTATATAGTCATTTATTTGTTCATACCGGTCAGTCACTACAAACAGCCTCCCGTTCTAAAAAGGAGTGCCCCAGTCTTATGCGCAGGACACTCTCTGAATACATCATGATACATCGGTAAACAACCCGATATATTTTATCATAAAACCTTGCGGAAAGCGAACAAAAGGAGAGCTTTTTGCTCTCCTTTTATTTCTCATTTTTTGAGGAAATGTATTTTTCTTTTGCTTTATTATGCTCTTTTAGCGTTTTTGTAAATACGACCTCACCATTTGATTTGGCCAAGAAATACAGATAGTCCGTTTTATCCGGATGCAGCGCCGCTTCCCATGACGACATACCGGCATTGGCAATCGGCCCTGGCGTCAGCCCTGTGTTTTTATACGTATTGTATGGTGAATCGATTTCCAGATCCTTATAAAGAACCCGATCTTTATGCTTGCCTGCCGCGTACAGGACGGTCGGATCTGTTTGGAGCGGCATTTTCTTTTTCAGGCGGTTATAAAAGACGCTCGCAATTTTATGGCGGTCGGCTTTTTCAGTCGCTTCTTCTTCTATCAAAGAAGCCATTGTCAGCAGCTTATGCACAGAAACTTTGTTTTTCTTCATTTCTGATTTATATGTTTCCACATAAGAATTTGTCTGCTTAATCATTGCCTTGATAATGTCTTCAAGTGATGTGTCCGGATCGTTAAAAGGGTATGTAGCCGGGAATAGGTACCCTTCAAGCGGGTGCTTAATGTTTTTATTGAAAACATCATTTGTCACAGTGTCCGGGAATTCTTTCTTCAGCTGATTGATAAATGTTTCATCGTCCAGCTTCGCTATGACTTGCTTTTTAGAGTATTTTGTTTCATCAGCAATAGCAGCCGCGATTTGGGTCAGCTGTGCTCCCTCAGTCACTGTGATTTGAAAAGCGTAACCTGTAGCCCCGCTTGTCAGCTTCTGAATAATGGCATCTAAATCCATACCTTTATTCAGATGGTAGAATCCGGCCTGAAACCCGGAAGCACCTTTATATTTCACATAGTACTGAAACGCCTTCTCGCTTTTTATGACATCATTTTTCTTTAATATCGATGCGATGGCTGAAACAGACGAACCGCTCGGAATGTTAATATTAACTGTCGTTTTACTGTCTTTTTCAACAGGTTCAAGTAATGATTTCCCATATAAAAATGCCCCGCCAATGATGAGAAACAGCACAACAATGGAAGACAGTATGATTCTTTTTTTATTAAAAAACGATTTTTTTTGCTGATTGATATACATTAGGTCTCCTCCCATCAGCTCTTATACTACATGATTCATTGTATTTCGGCAATTTATTACAAAAAGAGGCCTGCATAAAGCAGAAAAAAGCCGGAGCAGTATAGCTCCGGCTTTGGTTTGGCGCGATGTTTTACTCTTCGTCTTCGTCCGCTAAGAATGTGTTTAGTGTTTCTTCGATCATATCCCATTCTTCGTCAGTTTCAATCGGGAATAGCTCACCGTTTTCACCGTCTTCGTTTGGCGTGAAGCTGGAAGCAAGAATTTCTACTTCTTCGTCATCTTTTGATTCGATTGGATAGTACAAGACATAAGACTTGCCAAACTCTTCGTTTTCAAATGTAAACAGCACTTCACAAAGCTGTTCATTTCCTTGATCGTCAACAATTGTAATATTTTTTTCGCCGTGTTCCATTTTCTTCACCTCTGGCTTTAATTTAAGCTGTCAAGATATCCTTGTAAAATCATAACAGCCGCCATTTTATCAATGACTTTTTTTCGTTTTTGCCTGCTGACGTCAGCTGCAATCAGCATTTTTTCAGCCGCCATTGTGGTAAGACGCTCGTCCCACAGCACAACAGGAACATTGTACGTTGTTTCAAGCACTTTCGCAAATGTTTGGCTGGCTTCGCCTCTCGGGCCGACTGTTCCGTTCATGTTCTTAGGAAAGCCGAGCACGATTTTATCTATAGTATAGTCCTTTATCAGTTCAGATAAACGGGATAAACCATAATCGCCTTCTGCTTCATTTATCTTTATGGTCTCAATGCCCTGAGCAGTCCAGCCCATTTCATCGCTCAGAGCTACACCGAGTGTTTTGGTTCCTAAATCGAGTCCTAATATTCTCATTCTTTATTTACGCCTCTTTATGCTGTTCTAAATAAGACTTTACCAATTCCTCGATTAATTCGTCTCTTTCAAGTTTGCGAATTAAATTGCGAGCGTCACGATGCCTAGGAATATAAGCGGGATCACCTGACAGCAAGTATCCGACAATCTGGTTGATTGGATTGTAGCCCTTTTCCTGAAGCGCGTCATACACTGTAATCAGCACCTCATTTACGTTAGTCTCAGCAGAATCATCGGAGAAATTAAATTTCATCGTTTTATCAAACGAGCTCACCGTTTTGCACCTCTTTCCCAAATTCGCAGGCAAAGTTCAGCCTGGGGTCCTAATCTTACCATCATTCTACACTACATGGGCGAATTATAAAACGGATTTCACCCAATCTTCTACAGAAGCCAAAGCTTCTTCTAATTTTTCCGGCTGTTTGCCGCCTGCCTGCGCCATGTCCGGACGGCCTCCGCCGCCTCCGCCGCAAACTTCCGCAGCTTGTTTAACCAGCTTGCCGGCGTGAAGGCCTTTCTCAATGAGGTCCTTTGTGACTCCGGCAGAAATATTAACTTTATCGTTTTGTACCGCACCAAGCACGATCACCGCAGAGCCAAGCTTTGCTTTGAGTTCATCGACCATAGTGCGGAGATGATTCATGTCTTTTGCATTTACTTTTGCCGCAAGCACGTTTACACCGTCAACTTCTTTTACTTTCGACAGGATTGCTCCTGCTTCCACGTTGCCTAGTTTTGCAAGAAGAGATTCATTTTCTCTTTGTGCATCCTTCAGTTCAGCCTGCAGAGCCGCGACCCGTTTCGGCACTTCTTTGATATTTGTTTTCAGCTCGTCAGCGGTCTGCTTCAATACAGAAATCTGGCTGTTCATTTCGACGTAAGCGCCTTGTCCAGTTACAGCTTCAATCCGTCTTGTGCCTGCTCCGATTCCGGATTCAGAAACGATTTTAAACAAGCCGATTTCTGCTGTATTTCTGACATGGCAGCCGCCGCACAGCTCTAAGCTGTAATCTCCAACTTGAACGACACGGACAATATCGCCATATTTTTCGCCGAACAGTGCCATCGCACCCATTTCTTTTGCTACAGCGATCGGTTTCAAATCAATGCTGACCGGAATGCTCGCCCAGATCTTTTCGTTTACGATTCTTTCAATTTGTTCGAGCTCTTCTTTTGTCACTTGGCCAAAGTGCGAGAAGTCAAAACGAAGACGGTTTTCCGTTACAAGAGATCCCGCCTGATTGACATGAGTTCCAAGAACATCTTTTAGAGCCTGATGCAATAAATGCGTTGCCGTGTGGTTTTTAATGACGCCGCTTCTCATATGGTCTTCAACTTCAGCCGTAACATGCAGGCCTTTTTGAACAGTACCGCTCTCCACAACACCTTCATGCACATGCTGGCCGTTCGGAGCTTTTTGAACATCTTTAATTCTTACAACTGCCTGCTCGTTTCGGAGATAGCCTTTATCGCCGATTTGGCCGCCGCTTTCTGCATAGAACGGTGTTTCATCAAGAATGATTTGAACGCTTTCTCCTTCATGAGCCTCTTCGATTAATTGGCCGTCCTGAAGAAGCACAATGATATTGGCATCAGCTTTGGTTTGAGAGTAGCCGACAAATGTGCTTTCATCTGTCACGTCGCGCAGTGCGCCGCCCTGCACCTGCATGCTGCCGACATCCTGGCGGGCGTTTCTTGCCCGTTCACGCTGCTGGTTCATTTCCTCCTCAAAGCCCTCATGATCAACCGTCATGTTCTCGTCTTCTGCGTATTCTTCAGTCAATTCAACCGGGAATCCATACGTATCATACAGTTTAAACACATCAGCACCTGAGATAACGCTGCTGCCCTTGTCTTTTTCTTTTTTGATCATTTCTGACAGGATCGCAAGCCCTTCATTAAGGGTCTCATGGAAGCGTTCTTCCTCGGTTTTAATGACTTTTGCGATGAAATCCGCTTTCTCTTTCACTTCAGGATAGAAATCAGCCATGATTTCTGCGACAACCGGCACTAAATCAAACATGAACGGACGATGGATGTTGATCGTTTTGGCATAACGCACGGCACGGCGTAATAAGCGTCTTAATACATAGCCGCGGCCTTCATTTGACGGCAGCGCACCGTCACTGACAGCAAAGGCAACCGTTCTGATATGGTCAGCAATCACTTTAAACGCAGTGTCTTTCACATTGTCTTTGCCATATGTTTCACCAGAAATCGATTCTGTTGCTTTAATGATCGGAATAAACAAATCGGTGTCAAAGTTTGTCGGAACATTCTGGATAACAGATACCATTCTTTCAAGACCCATGCCTGTATCAATGTTTTTCTTTGGAAGCGGTGTGTACGTGCCGTCAGGGTTATGGTTGAACTCTGAGAACACAAGGTTCCATACTTCCAGGTAACGGTCGTTTTCCCCGCCTGGGTAAAGCTCCGGATCTTCTGGATCATTACCGTATGCTTCACCGCGGTCGTAAAAGATTTCCGTATTCGGTCCGCTCGGCCCTTCACCGATATCCCAGAAGTTCCCTTCCAGACGGATAATTCTTTCTTCAGGAATACCGATTTTTTTCGCCCAAAACTCATATGCCTCTTCATCTTCAGGATGAACCGTAACAGAGAGAAGCTCTTTGTCGAAGCCAATCCACTTGTCGCTCGTTAAAAACTCCCAAGCCCATGTAATGGCTTCTTCTTTGAAATAATCGCCGATGGAAAAGTTTCCGAGCATTTCAAAGAAAGTGTGATGGCGCGCAGTTTTACCTACATTTTCTATATCGTTTGTTCTGATCGCTTTTTGAGCGTTTACGATTCTTGGATTTTCCGGCACGACACGGCCGTCAAAATATTTTTTCAGCGTCGCAACACCGCTGTTGATCCAAAGCAGTGAAGGATCCTCATGAGGCACTAATGACGCGCTTGGCTCTACCGCATGTCCTTTTTCTTTAAAGAAATCCAAAAACATTTGACGCACTTCCGCAGAAGTTAAGTGTTTCATTGTATTTCCTCCTCTATAAAAATCGAAATTCTCTTCAGTGACAGCAAAAAAGCCCTCCCCCTATGCAAACCAACGTTTACACAGGGACGAGAGCTGTCTCGCGGTACCACCCTGATTACGGGCATTCATGCGCCCGTCACCTTTAACCCTGTAACGCAGGATAAGCGGCAGTGATTAACTGCACTCAGGATTAGCTTCCTCCGATCTTCTGATAAAGCTCCTTTCAGCTTATGGAGCTTCTCTCTTTAACAGGGCTTCGGCGTACTCAGATCCGTCACTCGAGATTCGTATGTATTCTACGAGAAATTATAGACAAGCGGCACGCCGATGTCAATGCTCCGTCCTCATCCGCAAAAAATGGATCATCATTACTTTTAAAACAGCCGTCGCAGGAACAGCCAAAATCATCCCGACGATTCCCGCAAGCTCCCCTCCGGCAAGGAGCGCAAGCATGATAACGACCGGATGCATTTTAAGGCTTCTGCCGACAATGAACGGACTGAGGATATTCCCTTCCATAAACTGCAGAATAAACACCGTAATCACCACAACAAGAACAGCCTTGACTGAGATCGTCATCGCAATTAACAACGCAGGAACAGCTCCGATGAAAGGGCCAAAATACGGGATGACATTCGTTACTCCAGAGATCAGGCCGAGTATCAGCGGATATGGAAGCCCAAATACCCAGAACGAAATGCCTGCAATCACGCCAAGAATCAAGCAGACCAAAAGCTGGCCGCGGATATAATCGCCAAGCGAATCATCCACATCCCGCAAAAAGGCGCTGCCCCGCTTTCTCCACGACTTCGGAGTCAAGTACCATACTGTCTTTTTCATTAACTCAATGTCCTTCACCATATAAAACACGAGAAAAGGGATTGTTGCAGCAATTAAGAAGTAATCAAGCACATTGCGGATCCCGCTGATCGCACCCTCGATCGTTCCCGCAAAAAACGCCTCCGTCTGGCGGATCATTTTATCTATACGGTGATGCATACCATCAGGCCAGTCATCCGTATGGTTATGCACATGAAGAAGAAGCCCGTTATACGTTTCGGCAAACATGGGTATATTTTCTGACAAATCCGTCAGCTGCACGATTAAAACAGGCACCCCTTTATACAACGCCCAGCCAATCCCGCCAAAAAAAAGAACATAAATGACCAAGATGCTCAAAGTCCTAGGCAATCCTTTGCCATGCAGCCATTCCGTGACCGGAAGCAATAAATAAGATATAAAAATAGAAATGATCAAGGGAATAAAGATCGTTTTTATGACGAGCCAAAAGGGTGACCATAACATATCAAGCATAAAAAAGACATAGACTGTTAACAGAACCAGCAAACAAATAGCCACCCACAACAAAAGCTGCACCGGTTTTTGGAGCATCTGCTTTCACCTCACCTATATCTTTTGAGGTTTACACGGAATTATTCTTTATGTTTCTTTAGTCAGTCAGAAGTCATGGACATTTTTTCACTTTTAATTTTCAGAAAAAGTTTGATCATTCACTTTTTTGGTCAATTTTCTGATAGGAGGATTGCGATGATCACATTTCAAAATGTAAACAAGCATTACGGAGATTTTCACGTGTTAAAACAAATTAATCTTCAAATCGAAAAAGGTGAAGTCGTTGTTATCATCGGCCCATCCGGTTCCGGTAAAAGCACATTGCTCAGATGCATCAACAGACTTGAGACGATCAATGAGGGAGTGCTCACAGTAAACGGCACCGCCATTAACGACAGAAAAACTGATATCAATAAAGTGCGGCAAAATATCGGGATGGTGTTTCAGCACTTTCATTTATATCCACATAAAACAGTGCTGCAGAACATCATGCTGGCTCCGGTAAAAGTGCTTAGACAATCACCTGAACAAGCAAAGGAAACGGCGCGGTACTATCTTGAAAAAGTCGGCATCCCAGACAAGGCTGACGCCTATCCTTCCCAGCTTTCCGGCGGGCAGCAGCAGCGTGTTGCCATCGCAAGAGGACTGGCGATGAAGCCGGAGGTCATGCTGTTTGACGAGCCGACATCAGCACTTGATCCTGAAATGATCGGCGAGGTGTTAGATGTCATGAAAACACTCGCAAAAGAAGGCATGACTATGGTTGTCGTGACACACGAAATGGGGTTTGCCAAAGAAGTTGCCGACCGAATTGTCTTCATTGACGGAGGAAAAATTTTAGAAGAAGCAATGCCGGCTGAGTTTTACGCGAACCCAAAGGAAGAACGGGCCCGCTTATTCTTAAGCCGTATTTTAAATCATTAAAACAGAATGGGGGAGCTTGTATGAAAAAGATTTTTTCTTTAGCATTGATTTCTTTATTCGCTGTCATCTTGCTTGCCGCTTGCGGCAGCAAGGGATCAAACGGAGAAGCCTCAAAGGAGAGCAAAAAAGATACGCTAGCCGCCATTAAAGACAATGACAAAATTGTCTTCGGCGTAAAAACGGACACTCGACTGTTCGGTCTTAAAAATCCAAGCTCAGGTGAGATTGAGGGTTTTGATATTGATATTGCCAAACAAATCGCTAAAGACATTTTAGGTGATGAGAAAAAAGCTGAATTTAAAGAGGTCACCTCAAAAACAAGGATTCCTATGCTGCAAAACGGGGATATCGACGCCATTGTCGCCACAATGACGATCACTGAAGAACGAAAAAAGGAAGTTGACTTTTCTGATGTCTATTTCGAGGCCGGGCAATCGCTTCTCGTGAAAAAAGGCAGCAAAATCAAGAGTGTCGAGAATCTTGGCAAAGGCTCAAAAGTTCTTGCAGTAAAAGGCTCCACCTCCTCTCAAAACATTCGTGAAAAGGCGCCTGAAGCATCTGTTTTAGAATTTGAAAACTACGCAGAAGCCTTTACAGCCCTTAAATCGGGGCAAGGCGATGCCCTCACCACAGATAATGCGATTTTATATGGAATGGCTGATGAAAATAAAAATTATCAATTAACAGGAAAGCCTTTTACAGATGAGCCTTACGGGATCGCCGTGAAAAAAGGGCAATCTGCTCTCGCGAAAGAAATCAACGCTTCACTTAAAAAGATGAAGTCGGATGGCAGATACGATGAAATTTATAAAAAATGGATCAAAGAAGACCCAGCTGAATAACAACCATCCCGGGATGAGCAGGCGATGCTCATCCCAATTTGATAAGGAGTGAATAGGCAGATGAATGTGTCAATTCTTTTCGATAACTTCGGCATGTATATGGACGGTTTTTACCATACCTTGCTCGCAAGTGTTATCGCGCTGGCCGGCAGTTTTGTCCTCGGCGTTGCTGTAGCGGTTATGAGAATAACAGTCTTTAAGCCGCTGCAATGGCTCGGGACCGCATATGTAGAATTCATCCGCAACATCCCTCTTCTTTTAATTACCTTTGTTTTCTATTTCGGACTTCCAAACGCAGGCCTGCGGCTTGACGGTTTTCAAGCGGGAACGGTTGCTCTCACCATTTATACCTCTGCGTTTATCGCTGAAGCCATCAGAGCAGGCATCCAGTCTGTTTCAAAAGGGCAGATGGAAGCGGCACGCTCGTCAGGCTTTACCTACAGCCAAGCCATGCTCCATATCATTTTGCCGCAGGCAATCAAAATCGTCATTCCGCCTTTAGGCAATCAATTTTTAAACTTAGTCAAAAACTCTTCGATTCTTGGGGTTGTGGCCGGATTGGATCTTATGTACCAAGCCGATTTAGTTTCGTCGAGCACACTCGTTGTATTTGATGTTTATATTTTTGTGGCGCTTTTTTACTTAGTGCTGACGATTCCGCTTAGCATCGGTGTTAACTATCTGGAAAAACGGCTGGAAAAAAGCTATTGATAAGGAGTGAGTTACATTGGATTTCATCGGCGCTTATTCACAGGAGCATTTAGCGTTTTTATGGGATGGCTTTCTCGTCACCTTGTACGTTGCTTTCATCTCCATCATTCTGAGCTTTTTCTTCGGTTTAATCGCAGGCACCCTGCGTTATGCGAAAGTTCCCGTTCTTTCTCAATTGATTGCGGTTCTCGTTGAAACGATCAGAAACCTCCCCTTGCTGTTAATTATTTTCTTTACGTTTTTTGCCCTTCCGGAAATTGGTATTAAGCTTGAAATAACAGCTGCTGCAATTACAGCACTAACGATTTTTGAATCCGCTATGCTATCTGAAATTATCCGAAGCGGACTGAAATCAATTGACAAAGGACAAATTGAAGCGGCGCGCTCCTCCGGGCTGAGCTATACACAGACCCTGTTCTTTATCGTTATGCCGCAAGCGCTTCGCCGCATGGTTCCGCCCATCGTAAGCCAGTTTATTTCTTTATTAAAAGATACATCGCTCGCTGTTGTGATCGCCCTGCCTGAACTGATTCACAACGCGCAAATTATTAACGGCCAAAGCGCAGACGGCAGTTATTTTTTCCCGATCTTTTTACTTGCGGCCCTTATGTATTTCGCAGTCAACTACAGCCTTTCACTCGCAGCAAGATGCCTCGAGGTCCGGCAAACATAGAAAAGGATACTCTTTGGAGAGTATCCTTTTTGCATTAAAACATTTTCGTAATTCTTCTTCTCATCCGCTTCATGCTTCGATTATTCAGCATGTCAGATTGAGTCGCCATTCGGTACACGAGAGCTCCGGCTCCCATTGCCAAAAGAGAAGTCATCGTCCGATTCATCCTGCGCATCTCCTTTCATGATTAAAAATTGATGCTGCGTTCATCCTCAGAAAACAAATCATCCAAGCTGCTTAACGTTCCGTCTTCTTCCACCTGATGAGTTGCAATCTTCCCTTTCGCCACTGTCAGTTCAATAAAACAGCCCCAGCAATAATATTGGTTCACGCCGATTTTGCCGATATCCTTACTTTTGCAATTCGGGCATATAAGCATACCTCACACCTCTATCCGTTCAGAACGATCTCGTCTTTCCGCACCTCGACAAGCGAATCCGCTCTTTGGATCTGGCGCTTGCTTCCCGCCAGGTCAGAAAAGAAACCGTCCGAGAGTTCATATGCTACGATTATGCCCCTGTCCAAACAAAAGTATACATCTTCCAGCATCCCCAATATATCGCCCTCTTGCGATTTCACAAGCTTCATCTTCATCTGCTCGTATGTGAAGCATGATTTCGGAAGAGGCAAAAGCTGTTCTGAACTGACCGAAGCCAATATGCGGTCATCAAGAATGGAAGAGATATCACACGCCCGTAATAGCGCATGATGATGATGCAAAAAGCGTTTTTGTGCAAGAATAAACCCAAGACAATCTCCTTTCAGAGAAAAACAAATATCGGAAATTGTCCCAAGATAACTAGAAGTTCGTTCTGAGTATACTGGGAATCCTTCTACTTCATGGCATGTTCTCAAAGTGTGATCAACCACCTTTTGTTGAACAGGCTTAGGTTTTGCTTTGCGCCTTAGACTCATACGATGAAATCAATTCCACTGCAAATGAAAAAACTCCCGCTTACACGGGAGCATTTTATTGCTGTTCTTCTTTCATAAAATCGAATGGTGTAATGCCTTCCATGCCAATGTTGGCGTCGTGTACGCTGAACGGGAGCTCTTTTTGGAGAGCCTCAAGCTCGGCATCCATTTCCTCAACCTGTACGGACAGCCTGTTTTTTAAGGAGGTCTGTCTGACAGTTGCATCATTATTTTTTACGCCCCACTCCAGCGCCTCCTCCTCACCGCATAAAATGAGAAATTTCTTCGCTCTTGTAATCGCGGTATAAAGAAGGTTTCTTCTGAGCATTCTATAATAGCCTTTCACAACAGGCAAAACCACAATCGGAAATTCACTTCCCTGCGATTTATGAATAGAACAGCAATACGCATGGGTAAATTGATTAAAATCTTTTTTCGTAAATGTCATTTCATTGCCGTCAAAAGAAACGACGGCCATGTCTTCTTTTTCTGTATTTTCCTTTGCATAAAATATCGACGTGATTTCGCCAATATCTCCGTTGAATACATTGTTTTCCGGCTGATTGACAAG
Source organism: Bacillus sp. FSL R5-0603 (assembly GCF_038050295.1). NCBI lineage: Bacteria > Bacillati > Bacillota > Bacilli > Caryophanales > Bacillaceae > Bacillus > Bacillus sp. FSL R5-0603. The sequence continues at coordinate 2,639,063 of NZ_JBBOYP010000001.1, forward strand.
CTGCAAAATTTTATCTCCGGTTCTGTAGACAACATCCCCGAACTTCAATTCTCTCCGTTTTTCTTTAGGAGGATTTAAAATGTCCTGCAGCATCACATTCAATTCATTAATGCCGGCTTTTCCTCTGTACATCGGAGCGAGGACCTGAATGTCCTTTGCTGTATAGCCTTTTTTCAATGCATTGGCGACAACCTTCTCAACTACTTCTTTGATTTGCGACCCGCCGCAGCGAATAAAGGAACGGTCCTTTGTCGGGGCAGTCAAATTGTTCGGCAGCAATCCATTTTTCATCTGGTGGGCAAGCTCGACGATTGATGACCCCTCCGCCTGACGATAGATGTCTGTCAGTCTCACAGTCGGAATCACCTGGGATGCCAGCAAGTCTCTGAGCACTTGTCCCGGACCGACAGAAGGCAGCTGGTCTTCGTCTCCGACAATGATGATTTGTATATGATCAGGGATCGCCTTGAACAAATGATTCGCCAGCCATATATCAAGCATACTGGCTTCATCGATAATTAACAGCTTCCCTTCGATCGGCTGATCCTCTGTATGAGTAAAGCCTTCAGCACCGTTCCAGCCAAGCAGCCTGTGTATCGTGACTGCAGGGAGTCCCGTTGATTCACTCATCCGTTTTGCCGCTCTCCCTGTCGGAGCGGCCAAAACAATCGGAAAAGCTTCATCCTTTTTATAAGCTGATGGATCTAGTGACACACCGTGAAGCTCTCCGTAGAGCTCGACAATCCCTCTGATTACCGTCGTTTTCCCTGTTCCCGGGCCGCCTGTTAAAAGAAGCATCGGCGAGGAAAGGGCTTTTTGAATCGCTTCCTTCTGGCTGGGGGCATACTGAACGTTCATCCGTTCTTCCAGTTCTCCCAACGCGAGCAAAAACTCTGATTCGGGAAACTGGTTCTCATATTCGGTTTGGCTAGCGATATATTTCACACGCTTTGCAACGTTTTGTTCTGCGTAAAACAGCGATGGAAAATAACAGCGGCCATCTTCTATGACAATGTCTTTATTTTCTCCAAGGGCAATAATTGCGTTAGCGGCATCCATTTCTGTGATGCGCTGCCCTTCCCTTGCTGACTGGTTTAACAGTGATTGAGTGTCGATGATCAGCTGTTCCGTTTCTATGTACGTGTGCCCCTCTGACAGACAAGTCGTTTCAAGCGTGTACAAAATAGCAGCTTTTACCCGCTCAGGATGGTTACCCGAAAGACCCATTCTGCTGCCCAGCTCATCCGCTTTCCCAAATCCGATGCCTTCTACATCCTTCACAAGCTGATAAGGATTTTCCTGAATCTTTTCAAGCGTCTCGGATTCATAGGCTTGATAGATTTTCATAGACAGCTGCGGGCCAAAGCCAAACTGATTCAAGGAAATCATGATTTGCTCCAGTCCCTGATGCCGCTGTAATGCGCCAGCCAGCGTGTCGGCTTTCTTTTTTGAGAGTCTGGGAACATCATAAAGCACTGAAGCGTCAGCCAATATTTTATTAATGGCGCTGTCGCCCAGCTTTTTCACAATTTCTTCAGCAGTTTTTTTGCCGATTCCCTCGAATAAATCACTCGATAAATATTGTATGATGCCTTCCTTAGTCGTCGGTATCTCTTTTTTGAAATGCTCCGCCTGAAATTGGAGCCCGAATTTTGGATGGGTTACGATCTTTCCGTAAAACGTGTAGGTCTCTTCTTCTTGAAGCGCAGGGAAGTAGCCCGTCACGGATACGGCTTTATCTTCAATGGCTTCGGAGGTCTCTGTGACTTTCACTTTCAGAACCGTATATAAATTGGTGTCATTATGATAGATGACTGTGTTGACTGTCCCTTTTAAATAGGGCTCTTCCTCCAGTTTAAGCTGATCCGGATGCTGCTGCACGAGCTGTCCCTCCTCCTGTGCCTGTTATGATGGATCAATCAGTTTTTTAGCATGAAGCGCAAGCATATGATCTGGCTGGATATCGATTGCCTTGTCCAGCATTTCAAGCGCTTTTTCTCGGTTTTCTTTATAAGCATAAGCGACACCGGCATTATAAAATGCATCTGCATGCCCCGGGTCTTGCTCTGTCACAGCTGCGAATTGGCTAAGCGCTTCGTCCAGCATGCCTTCGTTGGCTAAGCACATCCCGAATTGAAAACGCGCTTCCGTATCGTTTTCATTCAGTTCGACAGCTCTTTGTAAATATGGCAGTGCAAACTTAGGCTGTTCGAGCTTGACAAGTACCGTTCCGAGCATGTAAAACAGGTCGCCGTTTTCCATCCCCGCACGAAGCGCTTTTTCAAACATGTCTTTCGCTTCTTTGTACATTTCTTTTACAACATAGACATTTCCTGCTCCATAATAAGCAGTGGCTGCGCTATTGTCTAATTCAAGCGCTTTATCATAAAACGCAAGCGCACGTTCCAGCTCGTTTACGGATGAAAGCAGGTTGGCAAAATTGATATACGGAATCGCGTCTTCTTTATTTTCTTCAATCGCTTTTGTAAATGCCTCTGCCGCTTTCTCGTAATCGCCTTCCTGCATCGCCTCTATACCGAGTTGATTATAATCCACCGATCATCTTCCTTTCATTAAAAAACCCCAACTCAGTGTTGAGGTTTTTCATCTTTTATACGTACCACAATTTTGTTCCGTCTTTGTACACATCATCAATTGTCCCGCCGCCAAGACATTCTTCGCCGTCATAGAAGACAACGGCTTGTCCCGGCGTTACAGCGCGGACTTGTTCATCAAAGATGACTTCTGCTTCACCCTCGCCAGTCATGCGCACCGTTACTTTATGATCTTCTTGGCGGTAACGGAATTTAGCCGTGCAGGAAATCTCTTCGCCCTTCATGATATCCGAACGTACCCAGCTGATATTTGTTGCTGTGATTTTGTCAGAATATAAAAGCGGGTTATGGAACCCTTGATCCACGTAGAGGATGTTCTTTTCAAGATCTTTGCCTACCGCAAACCACGGCTCGCCGCTTCCGCCGATGCCAAGGCCGTGACGCTGTCCGATCGTATAGTACATCAACCCGTCGTGGCGGCCTTTTACTTCGCCGTCCATCGTCATCATATCGCCCGGCTGTGCAGGGAGATATTGGCTGAGAAACGTTTTGAAGTTGCGTTCGCCGATAAAGCAGATGCCTGTACTGTCTTTTTTCGTCGCCGTTGCAAGTTCTGCTTCTTTGGCGATTTCACGCACACGGCTTTTTTGAAGTTCGCCGATCGGGAACATGACTTTGCTCAGCGTATCTTCTGTCAGCTGATTCAAGAAGTACGTTTGATCCTTGTTTTCATCAATGCCGCGCAGCATTCTGACTTTTCCGCCGCTTCTGTCTACTCTTGCATAATGGCCAGTCGCTAAATAGTCGGCGCCAAGTGACAATGCATGCTCCAAAAAGGCCTTGAATTTAATTTCTTTGTTGCACAATACATCCGGGTTTGGTGTTCTGCCTGCTTTATATTCATCAAGGAAGTATTGAAATACCTTCTCATAATATTGCTTTTCAAAGTTTACGGCATAATACGGAATTCCGATTTGGTTGCAGACGCGGATCACATCTTCATAATCCTCTGTCGCCGTGCAAAAACCGTTTTCGTCCGTATCATCCCAGTTTTTCATAAAGATTCCGATTACATCATAGCCCTGTTCTTTTAACAGCAGGGCCGCCACAGATGAGTCTACTCCGCCGGACATGCCGACGACGACTCTTGTATCCTCCGGCCGTTTTTCCATTTCATTCACTCCAATTACTACGCCGCCTTATTATGTCAGCCGTTTGACAACGTCGGCCACATGTTTGGCAGCAGTTTTCACTTGCTCAGCCGTATTGCCGAGGCCGAAGCTGATTCGAATAGAGGACGTCAGCCGGTCACTCTCTTCGCCGAACATAGCAGTCAGAACATGTGACGGCAGGACTGAACCGGCCGTGCACGCTGAACCGCTGGAGACAGCGACACCAGCCATATCAAGATTAACCAGCAGCGCTTCCACTGACACACCGGGGAAATAAAGATTCAGAACATGCGGCAGACTATGCTCTTTGTCCCCGTTGACCTCAAATGCCACACCTGCATCTCTAAGCGTGTCGGCAAAGATTGCTTTAAACGATTGATACTTCTCGTTTTTTTCGTCCCGTTCTTCACTTGACAGCTTGATCGCTTCTTTCAGCCCGACAATGCCTGGAACATTTTCGGTTCCGGCACGGCGTTTTCTTTCTTGCTCTCCTCCGAATAAAAGCGGTGAAAGCTTCACGTCTTTACTAGCATATAAAAAGCCTGTCCCTTTTGGCCCGTTGAGCTTGTGCCCGGAAACAGACAGAAGGTCAATATGGCTGTTTTTCACATCAATTGGCAGCAACCCGAATGCCTGAACAGCATCGGTATGAAAATAAGCTTTGTGTTCCTTTAACAGCTCACCGATTTCTTCGATCGGCTGCACTGTTCCAACTTCATTATTTCCATACATCACTGTCACAAGGATTGTATCATCACGCAGAGCTTCTTTCACCTGTTTTGCACTGACTCTTCCATTTTGGTCAACGTCCAGATACGTTATGTCAAATCCGTCTTCCTCAAGTTTTTCACATGTGTGAAGCACGGCGTGATGCTCAATTTTTGTTGTGATGATATGTCTGCCAAGATCTTTTCTTGCAAGTGCGGTTCCCATGATCGCCAAGTTATCAGCTTCCGTTCCCCCGCTTGTAAAAATGATCTCCTGCTCTGCCGCTCCGATTTCTGCTGCGATCTGCGCTCTTGCTTCATCCACCCATTTTCGAGATTCTCTGCCAAATGAATGAATACTGGAGGGATTACCGAAACTGCCGGAGAAGTGCGGTATCATTTTTTCCAGCACGCGCTCATCCATCGGAGACGTTGCGGCATGATCTAAATAAATCCGTTCCATTATGTTTACACCTCTGATCTAAATATAGAACATATAAGCTTCTTGCTCTCCGTCTGTATAGCTGGCGAGATCCTCTAATGTTGTACTGTCTAAAACCTCTTTTACAGCATCCCGGATGCGAATCCAGAGCTCACGCTTGGCAGGCTCCTCATCTTCCAGCACTTCAACAGGGCTGATCGGCCCCTCAAGCACACGGATAATATCTCCCGCGGTAATGGCATCCGGCTCACTGCCTAATACATATCCGCCATATGCGCCTCTGATGCTTTTCACTAAACCGGCATTTCTGAGCGGCGATACCAGCTGCTCCAAATAATGCTCGGACAAATTATTCGTCTGTGCGATGCTTTTTAATGAAGTCGGGCCTTCACCGTGCTTTTTTGCAAGCTCGATCATAATGGTGAGCCCGTATCTTCCCTTAGTTGATATTTTCAACATGAACACCTCTGTTATTTCATGATTTTCCACATTTATAATGGTAATTTCTATATGTTTCGTCCGTTTATTATCTTATAGACCAACTGTTATTATAACATACCTTCAGCGAATTTTCATTGAGGCAGAAGGAAAGGGGCCTTTCCCCTTTTCTAATGTACGGTTTTCCGTTACCCTGTAATTAAGTAAGGAGAGATGATAGATGAAGCCATTGGCATATCGGATGCGTCCGACAAAAATAGAGGATATTATCGGCCAGCAGCATCTGGTGGCTGAAGATAAAATTATTGGCAGAATGGTCCAGGCAAAACATTTGTCATCCATGATTTTGTACGGGCCGCCCGGAATTGGAAAAACATCAATCGCAACAGCAATCGCCGGTTCAACAAGTATTGCTTTTCGAAAGCTGAATGCTGTCATTAACAATAAAAAAGATATGGAAATCGTAGCTCAGGAAGCCAAGATGTCCGGCCAAGTGATTTTGATTCTGGATGAAGTCCACAGGCTGGATAAAGGTAAACAGGATTTTCTATTACCCTATTTAGAAAACGGGATGATCATTTTGATCGGAGCAACGACGGCTAACCCGTATCATGCCATTAATCCGGCGATCAGAAGCCGGACCCAGATTTTTGAGCTGGAACCGTTAACACCTGATCTGATTAAACAGGCACTGGAACGTGCGCTCCATGATGAACATCGGGGCCTTGGCACCTATTCTGTATCCATTGATGATCAGGCAATGGAGCATTTTGCCAACGGATGCGGAGGAGATGTCCGCTCCGCTTTAAATGCGCTTGAGCTTGCCGTGTTGTCAACGAAGGAGTCAGCAGACGGTGAAATTCATATTACATTAGAAACCGCGGAAGAATGCTTGCAGAAAAAAAGCTTTTCTCACGATAAAGATGGTGACGCGCATTATGATGTACTGTCCGCTTTTCAAAAATCGATCCGCGGCTCTGATGCCAACGCTGCTCTTCACTATTTGGCTAGATTAATTGAAGCCGGTGATCTGGAGAGCATCGCAAGACGATTGCTTGTCATCGCCTATGAAGATATCGGTTTAGCAAGCCCGCAAGCCGGCCCTAGAGTGCTGAACGCTATTCAGACCGCTGAGCGAGTCGGGTTTCCTGAAGCGCGAATCCCTCTGGCCAACGCAGTTATTGAGCTTTGCCTCTCACCGAAATCAAACTCTGCCATTCTGGCAATCGATGAGGCCCTGGCAGATATCAGAGCCGGAAAAATTGGGGATGTCCCGAAGCATTTAAAAGACGCGCATTATAAAGGGGCTCAGGAATTAGGAAGAGGAATCGACTATAAATACCCGCACAATTACGACAACGGTTGGGTCGAACAACAATACCTCCCTGATCCTCTGAAAAATAAGCAATACTATAAGCCGAAACAGACAGGAAAATTCGAATCCGCCTTAAAGCAGGTGTACGATAAATTAATGAAAAGAAAATAAAACAAAAACAGCCTTGATCATCAAGGCTGTTTTTATGCATTATTTATCCTTCACACGTTTGATTTCAATGTCTTTCAAAAGATCCATGACAACATGTCCGCCCATAATCAAACCTGCAACTGACGGCACAAAAGCATTAGAGGAAGGCGGCATTTTTGCTTTACGGATTTTCGCTTCGTCATTTCCCACTTCTTTTCTGACATCTTCCCGAATGACAATCGGGCTTTCATCAGAGAAAATCACTTGAACGCCTTTTTTGATCCCCTCTTTGCGTAATTTCGTACGAACGACCTTCGCAATTGGATCAGTGTGCGTTTTTGAGATATCAGCGATTTGGAAGCGTGTCGGATCCGTTTTATTTGCAGCACCCATGCTGGAGATGAGCGGAATATCCCGTTTCAGACATTCTTTCATTAAATGAATTTTATAATGAATCGTGTCTGACGCATCAATGACATAGTCAAGATCATAGTCAAAAAACTGCTCATACGTTTCCTCCGTATAGAACATTTTTAACGCGATCACTTCACACTCCGGGTTAATGTCTGCGATCCGCGCCTTCATTAAATCAACTTTCGGCTGTCCGACAGTTGAAAGCAGCGCGTGAAGCTGACGGTTTACATTTGTAATGTCGACATCATCTTTGTCGACAAGCAGAATGCGGCCGACGCCTGACCGCGCGAGAGCTTCCGCCGCGAACGACCCAACTCCCCCGACTCCAAGCACAGCAACTGTGCTCTTTTTCAGCGTTTCAAGCCCTTCTTTTCCGATAGCTAATTCATTGCGTGAAAACTGGTGTAACAAGAACCTCACTCCACATTCGTATTCTGGTTTCATCTATAAAATGGCTGATCCATGAGCAGCCGTTTTTCTGCGCACAAAAAATAAAGTCCCAATAGTGCCGTTGCAGCTTTCCTTTGTTTTGAACCCGCTCTCAGCAGGTGGGTGCCCTCTTTTAAATCTTGTAAGTCCTCTTTACCGAATGAAAAGAGGCATGTACGCCATTTAAAAATGCGGGCTCCCAAATCAAAAAAATGTTCGGTCAAAACTAGGTGTACAACTAACACATCAGGACTTTATTTAACTTGTCAAAATCATATCACAGACGATTTTGATTTTCAAGAATCGAACTGCACATTCAGTTCTTAACTTTTTTCTTGATAGAAAGATGAAGCTCGTCAAGCTGAGCGTCACTTACTTCTCCCGGCGCTTCTGTCATCAGGCAGCTTGCACTTGCCGTTTTCGGGAATGCAATCGTATCTCTCAGGTTCGTACGTCCAGCGAGAAGCATAACGAGACGGTCTAAGCCGAGTGCGATTCCGCCGTGCGGAGGAGCGCCGTATTCAAATGCTTCCAGCAGGAATCCGAACTGTTCAGCCGCTTCTTCTGGTGAGAAGCCGAGAAGCGCGAACATTTTTTCCTGAATATCCTTTTCAAAAATACGGATTGAACCGCCGCCAAGCTCATAGCCGTTTAAGACGAGGTCATAGGCTTGTGCTTTCATGTCTTCAGGCGCTGTTTCAATCAGCTCAAGGTCTTCGCGGACAGGCATTGTGAACGGATGGTGCGCTGCGTAAAAACGGCCTTCTTCCGGATCATGCTCTAATAGCGGCCAGTCGATGACCCATAAGAAATTGAACAATTTTTCGTCAATCAGCCCGCGCTCTTTCCCAAGCTTTAAGCGCAGGGCGCCGAGTGATGCGGCCACAACTTCGAATTGATCCGCTCCGAACAGCAGCAAATCACCTTCAGCTGCATCAAGTGCTTCAATCAGCTTAGACTGCTTTTCTTCATCAAAGAATTTAGCAATCGGGCCTTTCACTCCGTCTGCCTCAACCTTCACCCAGGCAAGCCCTTTTGCCCCGTAGTTTGCAGCAAAAGCGCCAAGAGCATCGATGTCTTTTCTGGAGTAATCGCCGGCACCGCCTTTTACGTTAATGGCTTTAACCACGCCGCCGTTTGCTACAGCTGATGAGAACACTTTAAATTCCGTATCCTTTACAATGTCAGACACATCCGTCAAAAGCATGTCAAAACGCGTATCCGGTTTATCAGAACCGTACTTGTTCATTGCTTCGTCATACGTCATTCGAGGAAGAGGAAGCTTAAGTTCCTCACCTTTTGTTTCACGCATAACCTTTGCCATCATCTCCTCAGCCAATGACATAATGTCTTCCTGGCTCATAAAGGACATTTCAATATCAATTTGCGTGAACTCAGGCTGGCGGTCCGCACGCAAGTCTTCATCGCGGAAACAGCGGGCAATTTGATAATATCGTTCAATACCTGATACCATCAGAAGCTGTTTAAATAGCTGCGGGGACTGCGGCAGCGCGTAGAACTCACCTTCGTGCACACGGCTCGGTACCAAGTAGTCACGTGCGCCTTCAGGCGTGCTTCCTGTTAAAATCGGCGTTTCAATATCAAGAAACCCATTTTCATCTAAAAAGCTGCGAACAGCTTTCGTCACGTTATGGCGCAGCTGCATCGTCTGGAACATAGCCGGTCTGCGCAAATCTAAGTAACGGTGTTTTAAACGAACGTCCTCTGACACTTCTTCAGCTTGATCAGAAATCGCAAATGGAGGTGTCTTTGCAGCATTTAATACGTTCACTCCATCAGCATGTATTTCGATCGCGCCTGTTTTCAAATTCGGATTAACTGTTCCCTCTTCACGCGCCACCACTTTTCCTTGAATATCAAGCACGTATTCATTTCTGATGCCTTCCGCAATAGCAAGCGCTTCTTTTGACACATCAGGGTTAAAAACGACTTGAACAATTCCCGTACGGTCACGCAAGTCAATAAAAATCAATCCGCCGAGGTCTCGTCTTTTTTGGACCCAGCCTTTCAGCGTTACAGATTCGCCAATTGCTTTTTCAGTTATATCACCGCAATAATATGTTCTTCCAAACAATGCGTTTCACTCCTTATCCCTTTTGGTTTGCCTTCATCACATGTATAAATTCATCAAGTGCCACTTCAATCTGTTCGCCCGTCTGTGCATCCTTTACATTGATTTTGTTTTGGGCAAGCTCATCTTCACCCAAAATCGCAATAAATCTGGCATTTAAGCGATCAGCTGTTTTAAACTGGCCTTTCATTTTCTTATTTTCATAATCGATTTCACTGGAAATGCCTGCTTCTCTCAGTTTGTACACCAATGAAACAGAATAATCCTTTGCTTTTTCGCCGAGTGTGACGATATAGCAGTCGATTCCCTTATCAACAGGCAGCTCTCGTTTTTCAGCATCAATTGCGGCAAGCAAGCGTTCGATGCTCATCGCAAATCCGATGCCCGGTGCTTCAGGTCCGCCAATCTGTTCGACAAGCCCGTCGTAGCGTCCGCCGCCGGCAAGTGTCGTAATCGCGCCAAAGCCCTCCGCATTGCTCATAATTTCAAATGCGGTGTGGTTGTAATAATCCAGCCCTCTCACAAGGTTCGGATCGATTTCATACGAAATGCCAAGATCATTTAAGTATTGTTTCACTTTGTCAAAATAAGCGGCTGATTCTTCATTTAAATATGTCAAAATCGAAGGTGCCGATTTCATCAGCTCATGATCACGGTCTTTTTTGCAGTCCAAAATTCTAAGCGGGTTCGTGTGCAGCCGGGACTGGCAGTCTGAACAAAATTCTTCGATGCGAGGCTCGAAGTGTTTCACGAGCGCTTCTCTGTAGCTTTTGCGGCTATCTTGATCGCCGAGACTGTTTATGACAAGCTTAACGTTTTCTAAACCTGCTTTTTCATAAATACTCATCGCAAGCGCCATTACTTCAGCGTCGATTGCAGGGTCTTTTGAACCAATCGCTTCAATTCCAAACTGATAAAACTGGCGGTAACGGCCTGTCTGAGGACGTTCATAACGGAACATCGGCCCGACATAATAAAGCTTTGTCGGCTGTACAGGATTTGCGAACAGCTTGTTTTCATTAAAAGCGCGAACCGCAGCAGCTGTTCCCTCCGGACGAAGCGTCAGGCTTCTGCCTTTGCGGTCCTCGAAGGTATACATTTCTTTTTGTACGATATCCGTTGATTCTCCGACGCCTCTGGCAAACAGTTCTGTATGCTCAAAAATCGGTGTGCGGATTTCTTTATATTGATAAGTGCGGCAAGTGTCTCTCATAATTTGTTCAACAAACTGCCAACGATCTGATTCTCCAGGCAGAATATCCTGTGTTCCTCTCGGAATGTTATATCCCATAGGTAGACCTCCTTATGTATTCCTTTTAAAATATCCAATGATCGTTAATGATGAAAATGAAAAAAACTCCCGTCCCTACTATACATGATAGTAGGGACGAGAGTTATACCCGTGGTGCCACCCTAGTTGGAATACGTTCATATTCCCGCTCGATCCTTTAACGCAGGTTCACGTTCACTGCCTAATGGCGTTATTCACGCGTTCAGCAGGAAACCTCCGGAGTGTTGTTTCGAGAAAGACGCAATGGGATCCGCTTTCAGCCTGGGGCGGGTTCCTCTCTAATCATGCAATCTGACCTACTCTTCTCCATTATTGGTTCAAATCTTTCATCATTTGCTATGTACTCAATTTCTATTATAATAATGGGATTGGGGTTCTCTGTCAAGCTTTATTCCGGTTGTTTTTCCTCAGCGCTGCTTCTTTGGACATAAGACCAAATTCAGATGCTGTTTCCGTAAGATAACCAGTCGTATCGGGATCTGCGTGATCGCTGTAATGCAGATTCGCTTCACCGTCGTGAAATGCACGTCCCATTTTTGGATGATATTTCATGATTTGCACACCTTTTTGATTGTATTTACGCTTAGTATAAACAAATCATTTTATTTTTATTTAAAAATCAGAAAGGACTTTACGATATTAAACAAGAATGCTTTTTTAATGATCATCAGAAAGGAGGACACAATGAACAAGAAATACTTTGTCCTTATTGTATGTATTATTTTCACCGCAGCGCTATTCCCGACCTTTTCATCCGTTACAGCTGCTCAAGGAGAAGCGGTCATCGCAACAGATGAAATGAACGTCAGAAGCGGCCCTGGGCTTAGCTACGGCATTACAGCGGAAGTAAAAAAGGGAGAACGCTATCCGATTTTAAAAGAAGATGGAGACTGGGTGCAGATACAGCTTGGTTCCGGAGAAAAGGGCTGGGTAGTCTCCTGGCTTATTACAAAGGAAGACCAGGCCAGCACAAGCTCCTCAGGAAGCAGTGACACTGTGACATCAACAGACCCCGATCTGCGGATGAGAAGCGGCCCGGGCACTTCCTACGAAGTCATCGGCAAATTCCCGCAAGGCAGCCAAGCATCTGTCATTGATAAAGATTCGGGCTGGATCAAGATATCCTATCACAGTGCCACCGGATGGGTATCATCTGAATATGTCACATCAGGAGGCAGCAGTTCAGCGTCTGATGAGAGTGACCAAACCGAGGATTCCGGTGCGTCAACGACGGGCACAGTCGGTGTTTCTTCGCTAAATGTAAGAGCCTCCGCCTCACATGACGCGGCAATTATAACAAAACTTGATCGCGGAACGAAACTGACGGTTCTCAACGAGAAAAATGGCTGGGCTCACATTGAGGTGAACGGGCTAAAAGGCTGGGTTGCAAGCCATTACCTTTTGACTAGTTCTGTTCCAGCTGATGATTCAGCAAATGCCGGCAGTTCACCCTCCGCTAAAAAAGCCTATATCATGTACGGAGGAACGAATCTAAGAAGTGATGCGTCAACATCAGCTTCGATCGTTGAGCGCGCTGCCAAAGGAGATTCATACACCATTACCGGTTCAAAGGGAAGTTGGTATGAAATAAAGCTTGATAACGGGCAAACTGCTTATGTAGCCAATTGGGTGGTCCAAACGTCTAAAAGCGCAGAAGAAGCAGGTGAACCGCCAGTCTCTGATTCCCCGTCTGGAAACGGCTCTCTAAACAATAAAACGATTATTGTTGACCCGGGACATGGAGGAAAAGACAGCGGAACGATCGGGTATTCGGGGAAATTCGAGAAAAACCTGACGATCAAAACGGCAAAACTGCTCGCAAGCAAACTCAGATCGGCTGGCGCGGATGTATATGTGACACGCCAGGATGATACCTTTGTCAGCCTGCAGTCACGGGTCTCTACGTCTCACTACCGCAACGCTGACGCCTTTATCAGCATTCATTATGACAGCTATGCGGATACCTCTACAAGAGGCAGTACAGCATATTACTACAGTCCTGCCAAAGATCAGGAACTCGCATCAGATGTCCACTCAGAAGTGGTGAAGCGTTCTTCCATTCCAGACCGCGGCGTATTATTCGGAGATTATTATGTGCTCCGGGAAAACAGACAGCCCGCTATGCTGTACGAGCTGGGATATGTAAGCCATCCGCAGGAAGAAGCCATTGTACATAGCAATTCATACCAAGAAAAAGTAACAGATGGGATCGAAAGCGGATTAGAGAAGTACTTCCAATAAAAAAAGCTGCCTTTTGGCAGCTTTTTTTATTTTGAATCCATAATGAGCGTAACCGGTCCGGAGTTTGTAAGCTGAACATCCATCATTGCTCCAAACGTTCCGGTCTCCACTTTGATTCCTTTTTCACGAAGCAGGTCATTCCATTTTTCATAAAGACCTAAAGCTTTATCAGGTTTGGCCGCGTTCATGTAGTTCGGCCGGCGCCCTTTTTTCGTATCTCCATAAAGCGTAAACTGTGAGACGGATAAAATCTCTCCTCCTATATCTACAAGAGACAGATTCATTTTTCCTTCACTGTCATCGAAAATACGGAGATTGACAACTTTATCGGCTAAATAAGCTGCATCATCTTCTGTATCATCATGAGTGATGCCGACCAGCACCATGAGGCCTTGTCCAATTTGGCCGACGACCTCTTCGTCCACTGTAACGCTTGCTTCTGTTACTCGCTGAACAACTAATCTCATTTTCTAACCCCTTTAGTTCATGACGCGGCGCACAGAATAGATATCTCTAATCTGTTTAATACGCTCGACGACTTTATGCAAGTGATTGATATTCTGGATAAAAATCGCCATATGGATGGTTGCCACTTTATTGCGATCCGATTTGCCAGAGACAGATGAAATATTGGTTTTCGTTTCATTCACTGCCTGGAGTACCTCGTTCAGCAATCCGCGGCGGTCATACCCAAGAATCTCTATCTCAACATTGTATTCCTTGCGCTTTTGAACCTGTGACTCATGTTCCCACTCTACCGGGATCAGCCGCTCTTGGGCTTCATTCGTTTTGACATTCGGACAGTCTTCGCGATGGACCGAAACCCCTCTGCCTTTTGTGATAAAGCCGACAATATCATCACCTGGCACAGGATTGCAGCATTTTGATAAACGGACAAGGAGATTGTCGATGCCCTTGACACGAACGCCAGCTTCCCGTTTTCTTCCTTGCGGGTACGGCTTAGGTTCCCCAGTAACTTCCTGAACGATCTTTTCCTGTTCTTCCTGATCGCGCTGCTTTCTCTCTTTTTCTGTTAGGCGGTTCGCCACCTGCAGAGCTGTGATGCCGTTGTAACCGACCGCCGCGTACATATCCTCTTCATTTGAGAAATTAAATTTGTCAGCAACCTTTTGAATATTCTCCGGCGTTAAAACATCCTTCAATTCAAAATCCAAGTTCTTAATTTCTTTTTCGACCAGCTCACGGCCTTTTTCGACATTTTCTTCACGCCGCTGTTTCTTAAAGAATTGACGGATTTTATGCTTCGCTTGGGATGTTTGGGCAAGCTTCACCCAATCCTGGCTCGGGCCGTAGGAATGCTTAGAGGTGAGAATTTCCACGATATCACCTGTCCGAAGCTTATGGTCAAGCGTAACCATTTTTCCGTTTACTTTGGCACCGATTGTTTTATTGCCGATTTCAGAGTGAATCCGGTAAGAAAAATCAATCGGAACAGAACCGGACGGAAGCTCGATTACATCTCCTTTTGGCGTAAAGACATACACCATATCAGAGAACAAATCAATTTTGAGCGATTCCATAAATTCTTCTGCATCTGTCGATTCATTTTGAAATTCTAAAATTTCACGGAACCAAGAAAGCTTTTTCTCAAAGGTTGCACCTTCATTGGCTGCTTTCCCTTCTTTATAAGCCCAGTGAGCCGCAACCCCGTATTCCGCTATTTCATGCATTTCAAAGGTGCGGATCTGCACTTCAAGCGGATCGCCTTTAGGCCCAATAACCGTTGTATGAAGCGATTGATACATATTCGGCTTCGGCATTGCGATATAATCTTTGAATCTGCCGGGCATCGGTTTCCAGCATGTGTGAATGATGCCAAGCACCGCGTAGCAGTCCTTTATGCTATTCACAAGAATACGGACAGCCAGCAAATCGTAAATTTCATTGAATTGCTTATTTTGCAGCACCATTTTTCGATAAATGCTGTAAATATGTTTCGGGCGTCCCGAGAAGTCAGCCTTGATATTTACTTCTTCGACACGTTTCTTCACTTCATTGACAACCTCATCGACATAAAGCTCACGTTCTGCACGTTTCTTCTTCATGAGGTTGACAATTCTGTAATATTGCTGAGGGTTCAAATAACGGAGCGCCGTATCTTCCAATTCCCACTTAATTTTTGAAATCCCGAGACGATGCGCCAAAGGAGCAAAAATTTCCAGCGTTTCATTGGAGATTCTCCGCTGTTTTTCCTGAGGCAGATGTTTCAGTGTCCGCATATTGTGAAGACGATCCGCCAGCTTGATCAATATGACCCTGATATCTTGAGCCATAGCGACAAACATTTTGCGATGGTTTTCCGCCTGCTGTTCCTCTTGAGATTTATATTTAATTTTGCCGAGTTTCGTTACGCCGTCTACAAGCATTGCCACTTCTTCGGAAAATGCTTCTTTCAGGTCATCAAGCGTCACATCTGTATCTTCCACGACATCGTGCAAAAATCCGCCCGCGATTGTGGAAGGGTCCATTTCAAGATCAACGAGAATCCCCGCAACCTGAATCGGATGAATAATATATGGCTCGCCCGATTTGCGGTATTGCTCGCGATGAGCATCTTCAGCGTACAGATATGCTTTTTCGACAAATGCGATATGCTCATCAGATAGATAGCTGCGCGCTTTATCTATAACTTGCTCGGCAGTCAATACTTGTTCGTTCGCCATGGAATCACCTTTTTTAAAATGTAAACTGTATTGTAGTTTATTATCAAGAAAAAAACGAAAGATGTAAAGAGCAGAAGTTCAAATAGCCAAATATTATATAAAATAAATGCAAAACAATAGGAAAAAAGCACCCTGACATGGAGTGCTTTTTCGTTATGCGGTTATCCTTAGTATTTCATCAATGTTAAGATGTCGTAATTTTCCAGCTTATTTCTGCCGTCAAGGTAAGAAAGCTCGATTAAGAAAGCGATACCAGCAACAACGCCGCCAAGTTCTTCAACAAGTTTGATTGTCGCTTCAATTGTGCCGCCTGTCGCAAGCAGGTCATCTGTAATAAGCACACGCTGACCAGGCTTAATCGCATCTTTGTGGATCGTTAATACGTCTTTTCCGTATTCCAAGCCATAATCCACTTTGATTACTTCACGAGGCAACTTGCCTTCTTTGCGGACCGGCGCAAAACCTACGCCAAGCGCGTAAGCAACGGGACAGCCGATAATAAAGCCGCGCGCTTCAGGGCCAACGACCAAATCAATTTGCTTTTCTTTCGCATATTCAACAATTTGATCTGTGGCATAGCGGTATACATCGCCTTTATCCATCAGTGTCGTAATATCTTTAAATTGCACGCCCTCTTTCGGGTAATCAGGTACAATTGTTACGTATTGTTTTAAATCCATCTGTTTTATGTCCTCCTCGTACTTTCATAAGCCTCTGAATCTTGTTTCATCAGCTTATTCAGCCATTCCTTCAGCTCTTCAGCAGAAGAATAATTCAGCTTTTGATCCAGTTCCATCAGCTGCTGTTTCGCCTGATATGTTTGTGAGTCTGTTAAGTCGCGCTTCTTTGCTCCGCTCACAACAGACAGCACACCATTCTCTATTTTAACAAAACCGAGATCAAAAAACACCTTTGTCATGAAATTGATTGTTTCAACGGACCAGCCTTTATGTTTTGCAAGCTCTGAACCGTGTTTTTTCACGTCAAAAGCGCCTCTTTTCAGCAAGAATGCATAATACCATTTAAAGTGGTCTCTTGCGGGAAAAGTTGATAAAAAGTGGTCCTCATGATTGAGAAAAATAAAATATATCCGCTCAGGCGCCTTGCCTTCCAGCAAACGTGCGAGCATGTCCAGCGAAGGCGGCGGATCCAGTAATACAATATATGCACCATCGAGGTCAAACGCCTTTGCTTGATCTTTAGAACTGATGACGTGCACTTCTCGGCGAAGGTCTTCAGTTTGAAGTAATGTTGTTGAGTCTTCTTTGAAAGAGACAATGGCCCGTTTAGCAGATGGAAGGGCGGAAACTGTGTCTTCCCACGTCCGTTTTCCCCTTAAATCAAACAGCTGCCATTCAGAAACAGCGGCATCCTTTATCATAAGCTGCGGCTTTTTTCGATTGTTCCATTCGTTGATTGACATCTCACCGACAATGGAAATTCTTGAACCCGGTACGATGCCTTCTTGAAGCTCGCCTTTATTAAAACCGACGCAATCAAGCTGGGACGACTCGTTTCTGATCGTCATTTTGACATGAGTTTTATTTGCCCCTATCTTGCGGACATCTTCCAGTACTGCGTTTTCTACGAGAACGTGCGGTTTCGGGTTCAGCATGCCAAAAGGAGACAGCATGTTCATTTCTGCGATGCTTTCAACTGTAATGTCTTCGACGCCGCAGACAAGGTCGACTTCCTGTACGGGAATAAAATCCTCTTCCGTAAGCGTATTGTCCGCTATTTCATTCAGCCTGCTTCGCAAATCCGGCACATCTTCGGCTTTCAGCGTCATCCCCGCAGCCATTGGATGGCCGCCGAAATGAGGAAGAATATCTCTGCATTCAGAAAGGCTCTCAAATAAATTAAATCCTCTGATGCTTCGGGCCGAACCTTTAGCGATTCCCTTTTCTTCATCAATGCCAAGAACAATGGCCGGTCGGTAGAAGCGGTCCACAAGCTTTGAAGCCACAATCCCGACGACTCCCGGGTTCCATCCAGCTTTGGCCACGACAATTGCAGTTTGATCGAGCCCTTGCTGTTCAACCATTTCAATCGCTTCATCCGTCATTTTGCTGACCATTTTTTGGCGCTCTTTGTTCAGCTGGTCAATTTCTGCGGCAAGCTCTTCCGCTTCAAACGAATCCTCTGACATAAGCAAATGAACAGCTGGATCCGCCTGTTCGATTCTTCCGACGGCATTCAGCCTTGGTGCGAGCTGAAATCCGACAGTTTCTTCGTTCGCTTCTCCGATGTCTCCGCCTGACAGCTTAATCAGCTCTTTTAAGCCGAGCCGATTTGTCCGCCGAAGCCTTTCAAGTCCTAGTGTTGCAATTAATCTGTTTTCGTCATGCAGCGGGACTAGATCGGCAATGGTGCCGATAGCCGCCAGGTCAAGCAGTTCATCAGGAAGTTCACCCAATAGAGCGTGGGCAAGCTTAAACGCGACTCCAACCCCGGCAAGCTCCTTAAACGGGTAAGTGCATCCAGGTTGCTTCGGGTGGACGATTGCATGGACATCCGGAAGCTCCGGTCCCGGTTCATGATGATCGGTAATGATGACATCCAGTCCGAGTTCCTTTGCCACCTTCGCTTCATGCACAGCGGCAATTCCTGTATCAACCGTAATGATCAAAGAGAAGCCCCGTTCTTTAATCGAACGAAACGCCTGTTCATTAGGTCCATATCCTTCTTTAAAACGGTCAGGTATATAAAAATCAACTTGAGCCGACAGTTTTTGCAGCGTGTGAAGCATCACTGACGTACTTGTAACCCCATCGGCGTCATAATCGCCATATATCATAATCTTTTCTTGTTGTGAAATCGCCTGTTTTATTCGATCTGCCGCTTCTTTCATGCCTTTCATTTCAAAAGGGTCATAAAAATCGGCATCCTTTGTATGTAAAAACAGCCTAGCGCTTTCTGCCGTATCAAAGCCTCTTTTTACAAGCAGGGACGCAACAAGAGGTGTTATATGCAATTGTTCTGTGAGTGATTTGACCTTATCCTGATCTGGTCGCTGGATTTCCCATCGCATTTTTGACGCTAACATAAATTCACCCCTCAACCACCCTATTATACTAGAGCAGGCTGAGGGGTTTCAAATAATATTCGAAAACTAGTCTTTTTTCTCAATCATGGCTGATGCATCCTGTGTGTCAGTCTGATCAGCAAGATGAGTATCCTCTTGTTTATGTATTGCCGTTCTATTTTCTTTCCGCAGTGTTTTTATTTCCCGCTTCAATTTCATTACCTGAAAAATGCCGACAGAAAATACGATCAGCGCTCCCATTAAAACTGAGCCCAAAATAACAAGAATGAGCGGCCATTCTGATCTTCCAAACAGGTAATCAACTTCTACGGATCGAACATTAATGACTGCGAAAATAGCGACAATTAAGGTGAAAATAAGTGCGAAAATAATGGTCCATTGTTTATTCATTCTCTTTTCCCCCAAACTTCTTATTGAGGTAACTTTCCCCATCAAGACTGGTTTTAAACATGGCTTAACACTAGGTTAAGCTCCCTTCGCTGTTAATTTTTCCCGAATCAGCCTCTTCAGTCCGGTTCCCTCACCGGAAATCACAAGTGTATCGCCTTCGTCAATGACTGTTTCAGAGCTCGGATTCAGTTGTTTATCCTGATTCTTCTTAATAATTGCAATGACCGTCACATGATATTCCTGACCCACATTCAAATCACCAATCGTCTGATGAATGGCAGGCGCTCCCGCCTCTGCTTTACACCACTCTATAATCAAATCATCAAGGGCTGACTCGACCTGTTCTAATGCTTTCGGTTTATAGGCCATTCCGCCAAGAATTGCAGACATTTGCCTTGCTTCAGCGTCATCAAACTGCACGGAGGCAACACATTCCTCATGGTCGTTTTCGTCAAAATAGTAAAGCTCTCTCCGTCCGTCATGATGAATGATAATTGAAATTTTATCACGGTTTCTAGTAATCATTTCAACTTTTTGTCCTATGCCCGGCAGCTCTGATTCGCGAACCCTCATATATAAACCCTCCTACATATCTGAAAACCAGTCATAAACACTTTTAACACCATATATATGTTTAAATGTAAGCGTATGTCATTATAGCAAATGTCTATTTTAAGTTCAATGAAACTTCAAAAAACAGGCTGCCCTGCAGAGGACAGCCTGATATTTTTTATTGCGCCGAATCTTTTTTCAGTTCTCTTCCTTTCCATGCAAGCCAAATTTGTGCGGCAATGTATAGAGAAGAATAAACGCCTGTTAACAGCCCGACCAATAAAGCAATTGAGAAGTTAGTAATAGAAGATGCTCCAAAGATCAGCAATGTCACAACAACAATCACAACAGTTAATACAGTGTTAATTGAACGTGTAAAGGTTTGCTGCAGGCTCAGGTTTACAATATGGTTCAGATCGGCAAATGTTTTCGGCTTGCGCTTTTTCATATGCTCGCGGACCCTGTCAAATGTAACGATTGTATCGTTAATGGAATACCCGATTATCGTCAAGATGGCCGCGATGAACGTAACATCTACCTCAAGCCTTGTAATACTGAAGAACGTGACGATAAAGAATGCGTCATATAGCAATGAGGCGATTGCGGCAATCGCCATTTTGTATTCGAATCGGATTGAAACGTAAATAATGATGCCAATAGAAGCTATAGCAACTGCGTACAGCGCATTTCTTGCCAGTTCCTTACCGACTGTCGGTGAAACTGTGCTGACATTTGGCTCAGATCCGTATTTGTCTTTAAAATATGTTTTTACTTTTGCTATGGTTTCTTTATCTGGCACCCCGACAAAACGGGCAACACCGATATTGCTCTTTTCGCCTGACAGAACTACAGTATCAGGGTCCATACCAAGAGATTCAAAATCCTTTTCAACTTGCTCTGTCGTCAGCTTATGGTCGCTTTGTACTTCAATCCGTGCACCGCTTGCAAAGTCAATGCCAAGATTCAGCCTGAACACAAGCAGGATAATAATCCCGGCAACCGTGACCGCACTGGAGAAAATAAAGAAGTATTTGCGTTTGCTCGTGAAATCCCATTTTTGGAATGGCGTATGCGGCTCTGTATTTTCATCCGTATCCTGAATATCCATGATATGTTTCTTATTGACACCAAACCAGCCTTTTTTCCGATCAAGCCATCTGCTTTCCACAAGGAGAGCGAGGAGAAATCTCGATAAGAAAACGGCAGTGATAAAGCTTGTCAAAATCGATAGGATCAGCATTGTCGCAAACCCTTTAACAGAGCTTGTCCCAAAGATAAAGAGCACAACCGCTGCAATAATGGTTGTAATATTCGCATCAAAAATCGTCGCAAATGACCGTCTGTTTCCTGAACGGAAGGCAGAGCGGACTGACTTTCCTAGCTTGAGCTCTTCTTTAATCCGCTCATAGGTAATAATGTTGGCGTCAACAGCCATCCCGACACCTAAAATGAGAGCGGCAATTCCCGGAAGCGTAAGTACGGCATTCATCCAGTCAAAGATCTGGAGTGTAATGTAGATATAAACAGATAGCGTAATCACCGCGATTAACCCCGGCAGACGGTAATAGAAAAGCATAAATAAGAAAATAATTGCGATACCGACAATACCGGCGAACACCGTATCATGGAGAGCCTGCTGGCCGAATTGTGCGCCTACTGATGTCGAATATTTTTCAGTCAGTTTCACAGGAAGTGCGCCTGCGTTTAAAATGCTGGCTAAATCTTTTGCTTCTTGAACCGTAAATTGCCCTTCAATTGTAACGTCAGTTGTGTTTAATTCCTGACTTACATTTGGGGCGGATACATATTTAGGGTGCTCTTTTTGAACCTCTTTTTTAAAGGAGTCCCCTTTTTCGTAATCCATCCAAATAACAAGCTGGTTGTTTGGCGCCATTTTCATGACCTTTTTGGTCACTTCGCCGAATTTATCAGCATCTTTCAGTTTAATGCTGACAATCGGTTCATTTGTTTTGGCGTCATACGTTTGTTTAGCTCCGTTTTCGACGAGGTCAGAGCCATTCAGCAATTCTTTGTCATTCGTATCTCTGAAAGAAAGCTGGGCTTCAGTCGCCAAAATTTCACGCGCTCTGTTTTGGTTTGTCACACCAGCGAGCTGAACGCGAATCCGGTTATTCCCTTCAATTTGGATGTTCGGTTCGCTGACACCGAGAACATTGGCCCGGCGGTTCAATGCCTCTACTGTGCTGACCAGAACATCTTTTGTGATTTTGTCACCTTTTTTTACAGGCTGTACATCATACAGCACCTCAAATCCGCCTTGCAAATCCAATCCTAACGTAATATTGTTAGCGGCAGGCTTCGTAAAGTAGCCCAAGCCCGTGCCGATCAATAGAACGAAAAGGAAAAACGCAATCAAGCGTCCTTTTTTCATTATGTATATCCTCCCTTAAACCTGTGCGAATCAACCTGCTATCTCAGCAGTTCTTCCAATGCTTCCTGGCCCTCTTCACTGCCCAGCCAATTAGACGTTTTAAATGACTCAACGGTTGCATAGTTCATAAATTCGCCAATTTTCACTGATAAAATATCACTCGCCAGTTCATAAATGTTCAGTTCCGTTTTCTTTTTCCACTTCTTATCTGTTAAGTATGACCACAAACTTTCGAGTTCAACATCATCATACCCGAGAATCTTAAACTCTTCCAGTTTGCTGTAAAGAAACGGCCTGACGTGGTCTTTATATAGATCGGCTGGATGCTTCTCCACGAATTCCACGCTCCTTTTTTATTGTTTTTCAAGAAGACTTGTCATGCTTGGACGATATATACGCATATCTTTATTGTATATGATTCCAGGTAGTTTGAGAAGGCAGGGGGTAAAAATGGCGAAACAGACGTTTTTAAAGGGCACTCTTATCCTTATCGCAGCAGGAATGGTTACAAGAATGCTCGGGTTTGTCAACCGGGTGGTTATCGCCCGTTTTATCGGTGAAGAAGGAGTCGGGCTTTACATGATGGCGGCGCCTACCTTCTTCTTGGCCACTACATTAACTCAATTCGGTCTGCCGGTCGCGATCAGCAAGCTAGTCGCTGAAGCCAGTGCGCGCGGAGATCATCAAAAAACGAAAAATATTTTAGTCATGTCTCTGACCATCACGGGAGTGCTCAGCCTCATCTTTACACCGCTGTTTCTGTTTTTCGCCCCGGTTATGGCTGAAACGATGCTGACAGATAAGCGAACACTGTATCCGCTCTTGGCCATTACGCCGGTTGTGCCGATTATTGCTATATCGAGTGTGCTGAGGGGATACTTTCAAGGAAAACAGAATATGAACCCGCTTGCTATGTCACAAGTTCTTGAACAGGTCGTCCGCATTTCACTCGTGGCTGTCTGCACAACGATTTTTCTCCCTTACGGAATTGAATATGCTGCAGCGGGGGCAATGCTATCCTCAGTGGCAGGGGAGCTGGCATCACTTCTTTATTTATTCGTTTGCTTTAAGTATAAAAAGACAATTAGAATCAGAAAGCATTTTTTCCAGTCAATTAAAAACGGAAAACAAACCTTTACCCAATTAATGAGCGTGTCCCTTCCAACAACCGGGAGCCGCTTTATCGGAAACCTCTCTTGGTTTTTCGAGCCAATCGTCGTCGCTCAAAGCCTTGCCATCGCCGGTGTGGCAACAGTTGCCGCAACAAAGCAATACGGGGAACTGACCGGCTTTGCCATGACGCTGCTGACTCTGCCCAGCTTTATTACATATTCTTTGTCGACCGCGCTTGTTCCTGCGATCAGTGAAGGAATGGAGCAGAAAAAATTGCAGGTGGTGGAATACCGCTTGGAACAGGCGATGCGTCTCTGTCTGCTCAGCGGAGGCATTTCAGTTGTTATTTTATTTGTATTTGCGGATGAGCTGATGAGAGTGATGTACGGTTCCTCAGGAGCAGCTGTATTTATAAAAGTGATGGCCCCGTTTTTTCTGCTTTATTATTTCCAAGGCCCGCTTCAAGCTGTGCTGCAGGCGCTTAATTTGGCAGGAGCTGCGATGATGAACAGCTTAATCGGAGCGCTTGTCAAAACAGGCCTTATTTTTGTCCTTGCCACAAGGCCTTCTCTCGGCATTATGGGCGCGGCATTAGCCATTGTGACAGGCATGGTGCTCGTCACGCTATTGCACGCAGCAACCGTAAGCAAAGTGCTGCCGATCAGCATCAAAATCAAGGAGTACGCGCTCAGCTTCGCTGTTATTGTAATTTGCGGATTCATCAGCTCCGCCATCAAACATTATATAAGCTTTGGAGCATCTGAGGCTGTCAATCTAGCCGGATGGATTGCGGCGAGCGCCGCCATTTATATGATCCTCCTGCTCGTTTTCCGTTTAATTAAAAAAGATGAGCTTCGCCGCATTCCCATTATCGGACGGTTGATCATCCGATAATGATCACGTGCGGTGCCCATCTTTTTCATCAATATATATTTCTCCGTCTGTAAACGAGCAAAATGAAATATCTGAAGGGTTTGTGTATCCGTGTTTTTGCAAATTTTCAAGCAGCCATTTTTTATCTTTACTGATTCTGGACAGGTTTTCTGTTTGAATGAAGCCGTCTATAATGAGCGGCATTTCGAGCTGCCGATGCTCTCCGCTATTTTCTTTCTTTACAATAGTCAGTTTGCCCGACGGCTCTAAAATGGCAAATGATACGTCAGCTACTCTGTCGACGCTATTTTCTCTGAGCTGAACCATTAAATCATCAAAATTATAACGCTGTGATTTCATGGCTTCTTCGTCAATTTTTCCATATTTGATAATTATGGTCGGCTTACCGTCAAGAAGCTGGCGGACTTTTCGGTTTTTTAAAGAAAAGTATGCCAAAGTCACTTGAATGATCATTAATACAAGCATTGGCAAAATGGTATGAAATAGATGATCGTCTACGTTTTCTATGGCTAAAACGGCAATTTCAGCCATCATGATAAAGACAACGAGATCTAAAATACTAAGCTCTCCGATCTCCCGTTTGCCCATGAAACGAAAAATGACCAATATCACAAAATACAATACGACTGTGCGAAACGCAATAGTGAGAAGCTCTTCCATCATGCACCTCCAACTCATTATAGGTTGCAACAAAATGATCAATTTATGTAAGAAAAACCGATTGCATTTCACAAAGCTTTTACGTCTAATTCAAGGGATAAGGGAATACATTTTTACAAAGACGAGCCATCAGCATGTCTGACGGTTTTGAACAAAAAGAACAGAAGCCTTTTAATACAGGCAGAGAGGAGACAATCATGGAGGAAACGAAACAAGTTGGAAAAGGCATTCTTTACGGCTTAATCGCCATATTTTCAGCCATGCTCCTGACAAGTTTGGCGGTTTCACTTTTATTGACCGCAACCTCGCTGGAAGAATCATCATTTAACTGGCTGATCACAGCTATCTCATTTCTCTCTTTATTTATCGGCGGGTTCATTTCAGGCGGGAAAGGCAAGGAAAGAGGCTGGATGATTGGCGCATTGACTGCCATAAGTTTTTCTCTGATTATCTTATTGTTTCAGTATTTAGGATTCGGAAAGACATTTACAGCAGAACAGCTGATCTTCCATCTGGGATTTTTAGGGGTGTGCATGCTGGGCGGGATTTTCGGCGTGAACATGAGAGGAAACAGGTCTTCCACATAAAAAAGAGCGGGCTCACTTGCCCGCTCTTTTTTGTTTGCTATGTATAGCTCCTGCTGTTATTCAGCAGCAGAAACTTCTCTGATCGCGCGGCGGTCGAACGTAAGACGTGTGTTATCACCAGTCTTAATTACGACTTTGCTTTCGTCGATAGAGTCAACAGTACCGTGCAATCCCCCGATTGTCACTACTGAATCGCCTTTTTTCAGTTCCTCCTGCATTTGGCGTACAGCCTTTTGCTGCTTTTGCTGAGGACGAATCAGCAAGAAGTAAAGGACCGCAAACATTAAAATAATAGGAACCAATGTACCTAAAGTGCCAGTCATCATTTTCACCCCTTTCTGTAAGCCTGTTATGTTTTATTTAGAAGCTTTTCGCATTTGGCTTGTTATAGCCGTAACGCTCAAAGAACTCTTCTCTGAAATCACCCAGACGATCCTCGCGAATAGCCTGTCTTACCTGCTCCATTAAGTGTAACAGAAAATGAAGGTTATGGTAAGTTGTTAATCGAAGGCCGAATGTTTCATTGCAGCGAATCAAGTGCCTAATGTACGCGCGAGTGTAGTTTTTACATGTATAGCAATCACACTCTTCATCAATCGGACGGAAGTCTCTTTCAAATTTTGCATTTTTCATATTGAGTCGTCCTTCAGCAGTAAACACTGTGCCGTTTCTTGCAATCCGTGTAGGCAGCACACAGTCAAACATATCGACCCCGCGGATCGCTCCGTCGATCAGTGCGTCCGGAGAACCTACTCCCATCAGATATCTCGGTTTATCCTTCGGCAAGAGCGGTGTTGTAAATTCGAGTACACGGTTCATGACATCCTTCGGTTCACCTACAGACAATCCGCCTATAGCATATCCCGGAAAATCAAGGGAAATCAAGTCCTTCGCACTTTGTGTCCGCAGATCTTCAAATTCTCCGCCTTGTACAATACCAAACAGCCCTTGTTCATCCTGACGATTGTGGGCATTCAGGCAGCGTTCCGCCCAGCGGCTTGTCCGCTCAACTGACCGCTTCATGTAGTCGTACTCCGCCGGGTATGGCGGGCATTCGTCAAACGCCATCATAATATCAGAGCCGAGTGCGTTTTGGATCTCCATCGCTTTTTCCGGAGATAAAAACAGCTTGTCTCCATTTAGATGATTGCGGAAATGGACACCCTCTTCCTCTATATTACGAAACTTGCTTAAAGAAAAGACCTGAAAACCGCCTGAATCTGTTAAAATTGCGCGGTCCCAGTTCATAAATTTATGGAGCCCGCCCGCTTCTTTGACAATGTCTTGGCCCGGACGAAGCCATAGATGATAAGTGTTGCTCAAAATGATGCCTGCATCCATTGCTTTCAGCTCTTCAGGCGACATTGTTTTGACTGTCGCCAGTGTGCCGACCGGCATAAAAACCGGCGTTTCGAAGGAGCCGTGAGGCGTATGCACTTTGCCCAGCCGCGCTCCTGTTTGTTTGCATTCTTTTATAAATTCATAGCGTATTGGTTGTTCAGCCACTTTTGATGAGGCCTCCTGTTCTCAAATTATATAATCAGCATCGCGTCTCCGAAGCTGAAGAAACGGTATTCTTCTTCCACTGCATGGTTATAGGCACGCAGAATGTTTTCTCTTCCAGCAAGCGCGCTGACCAGCATAATCAATGACGATTTCGGCAAATGGAAGTTTGTAATCATTCCGTCAATGGCTTTAAATTCATAGCCCGGATAAATAAAAATAGATGTCCAGCCGCTTGATGCTTTAAATTGCCCGTCATGTTCCCCGGCAATCGTCTCAAGCGTGCGTGTCGAGGTCGTGCCGACAGAAATGATCCGACCGCCATTTTCTCTTACTTTGTTTAAGGCTGCAGCCGTTTCTTCTGACATTTGATAAAACTCTGCATGCATATTATGCTCTTCCACTTCATCGGCACTCACAGGGCGAAACGTTCCAAGGCCTACGTGCAATGTGATGAACTCAATTTGCACGCCTTTGTCTTTCAGCTGCTGTAAGATTTCTTCCGTGAAGTGAAGGCCAGCTGTAGGCGCAGCAGCAGAGCCGATTTCTTTTGAATACACTGTCTGGTAGCGCTCTTTGTCATCAAGCTGTTCTTTGATATATGGAGGGAGCGGCATCTCTCCAAGGGATTCAAGCACCTCGTAGAAAATACCGTCATATTGAAATTCCATCTTTCTGCCGCCGTGCTCAAGCTCTTCCGTGCAGATTGCCTTCAATCTTCCGTCTCCAAATGTGACAACAGTTCCTTTTTTCACCCGTTTCGCAGGTTTGGCAAGTGTTTCCCATTTATCACCGGTTTCCTGTTTCAGCAAAAGAAGTTCCACTTTCGCGCCGGTATCCTCTTTTGTGCCGAATAACCGAGCAGGCAGTACCCGGGTATTGTTCAGGACAAGACAATCGCCTTCGTTAAAGAAGCTGATAATGTGTTTAAACGAGCTGTCAGTAAGCTCTCCTGTATGTTTATCGAGCACCATCAGCCTTGAAGCATCACGCTGCTCCAACGGTACTTGTGCAATTAAACGTTCTGGTAGTTCAAAATCAAATAAATCGACTTTCATGATGATTTCACCTTTATTCTAGTCTTTTGTTATTTCATTCTGCCAAAAAGATTAAGCAAAATTGATAATACCACACTTATAATAATACAAGTGACAACCGGGAAGAAAAACGTGACATTTCCTTTTTTTACAAAAATATCTCCCGGCATCTTGCCGACAAAATGCAAAACTGCTCCGATAATAAGCAACACAGCACCAAGAATCATAATGATCTTAGGAAATTCAGTCATATCGGGGAGCCTCCATTTGGAAATGATGATAAACGGCCGGTGTCACGATCCTTCCACGCGGCGTTCTTTGTATAAATCCAATTTGCAGCAGATATGGTTCATATACGTCTTCAATCGTATGCGATTCCTCGCCGATGGTAGCTGAAATCGTATCAAGGCCTACTGGGCCGCCGTTGAATTTTTCGATCATGCCCATCAGCAGCTTATGATCAATATGATCCAAACCGAGGCGGTCAACCTGAAGCCGCTCCAGCGCATTCTGAGAAATGTCTTCCGTAATCCTGCTGTCACCCAGCACTTGGGCGAAATCGCGCACCCTTCTCAGCAGGCGGTTCGCCACGCGGGGCGTCCCTCTCGATCTTCTTGCAATTTCAAGCGCCGACGGTTTATCAATCTCAACCTCGAATACATCAGCGGTTCTTGTGACAATATCCGCCAGTTCTTCTTGTGTATAGTACTCAAGGCGAGACATGACGCCGAATCTGTCTCTTAAAGGAGCCGTCAAAAGCCCCACTCTCGTCGTGGCTCCCACCAGCGTAAAAGGCGGAAGGTCGAGCCGAACCGAGCGGGCAGATGGGCCTTTGCCAATCACAATGTCCAGGCAAAAGTCTTCCATTGCAGGATAAAGCACCTCTTCGATCGATCTGTGCAGCCTATGTATTTCATCAATAAATAATACATCTCCCGGTTCCAGCGCCGTTAATATAGCAGCCAAATCACCAGGCCTTTCAATCGCAGGCCCTGATGTCGTCCGCAATTCCACTCCCATTTCATTAGCAACAATCGAAGCAAGCGTTGTTTTTCCGAGTCCGGGCGGCCCGTACAGAAGAACATGATCCAGCGTCTCCTGTCTCATTTTCGCCGCATCTATAAACACGCGCAAATTTTCTTTTACCTTATGCTGCCCGATATACTGTGCCAGATTTTGCGGCCTCAGGCTTTGCTCTATCACTGATTCATGGTTGTCTGCTTCACTTGAGACGAGCCGTTCATCCATGAACATCACCTTACTTTAATAGTTTTTGTAATGCTTTTTTCACATATTGGTCTGTTGTCAGCCCAATTTCTTCTTTAAGGTGAGGAAGCACCTTTTTGATTTCTTTTTCAGCATATCCGAGAACCCTGAGGGCTTCAAGTGCTTCTTCAAGAGCCGTTTCCGCTGTTTGCTTTTCAAGCCTTTCTTCATGATTAAACAGATTTTCAATCATTTCAGGCACAACATCTGCCAGCTTTCCTTTTAAATCTAGAATAATCTGGCGTGCGGTTTTCTTTCCTACTCCAGGAAACTTGACCAAAAAAGCTTCATCTTCATTTTCAATTGCTTGGATGACCGCTCCGGGATCACCCGAGCCCAAGATGGCAAGTGCTCCTTTCGGGCCAATTCCGGTCACGTTTAACAGCTTTGTAAAGAGCGCTTTCTCCTCTCTTGTTGAAAAACCGTAAAGCGAAAAAGCATCCTCTCTGATATGATGGTATGTAAAAATCGTTTCTTGGCTTCTCTCCTTATATATAAACGGATTCGGCGTGAAAATCTGATAGCCGATGCCGCCGTTCTCTATGACAATATATTGGGGAGATACATAATCAATCGTCCCTTTAACAAATTCAATCACGCAAATTCACCTCTTTGACTGTTCTTCATTGTACCATAAAAACAGCCAAAGTCTTATAGAAAAGTTAACATATGTTCGCTTCTCTCTCATTCTTTCACGAAAAAAAAGACATGAATACATGTCTTCAATCAGCGGACGCTACCCGCTGTATGTCTTCATATGTTCGATGACATCCTCAAACTCCGCTTTTGTCCGAAATGGAATGCCTTTCAGCAGATTTTTTTGCATATGGCTTTCCAGCCTTTCTAAATCAATTTGAAAAAAAGACTGAATTGGTTCGGAAGCTGGCTCAGGCCGCCCATGAAAAGTGGAAATCACTCCATTATCCGATACACCGATATACCCGTTGACCTTGCTGAGCGGAGATATATCGTCCATTTGCTTCCGGAAGAGCACATATCCCTTTTTTTGTTCCACAAGCGTCCATCCGGCATAAGCTGCCCAAAAATCATCCATAGAAAACACTTTTTCATGCTTATGCTCAATGCTGACATCGCCGTCCAAATACACCTTTTCAAGCTGCACATGCACCTGCAGCGGCTCATAGTGCTCCACTTCCGCGCCAAGTGCGCGGGAAGGAGCTCCTATTAAAAATACTGCCGCTGAGCAAAGAATGCCCAGCAAAAGATACGCCGTGCTGAATCGTTTCACCCTCTACACCTCTTTGCACACGTTTATGATTAGTTTGACCAAAGAGGCTACTGCTTAACCGTTTTATCAAAATTTGTCTGCACATTTTCCCTGACAAACCGTTCCTCCGTATACACATCTGTGCTTTGCTCAGAAATTGTCAAGAATCGCGTCAGAAAGGCACTGAAAAAATACAATGCCGCAAAGATCCAAATCACGCCGCCTGCACCGAGCGGCCCAATGAAAAGACTCACGATGCCCGGCGCGATAAACGCACATAAACCAGATCCCAAATTCAACACTGACATGGCAGCACCTTTATTATCAGGTGCAAGCGTCGGCAAAAGCGCGCTTAATGGAACGTAGCCTGCTAAAGCCGCGCCGTAGCAGCAGGCGATAATCATGAGCACCCAATACTGATGCCCGATCAGCTGAGGCGTGTAATACACCGCCAGCGTAAAAATACCGCATCCGACACCGCCAAACCACATGACCGTATTGCGCCAGCCAAGTTTATCTCCGACTGCACCGAAAATGATATTAAACACAATATTCACAAAAAACAGCGTCCCCCATATTTGCAGCCATTCCGAAACCGAATACCCGTATCGTGCTAAATAAGTAGGAAGAAAGATGGCAAACCCAAATTGTCCTATCGCATTAATCGTCTTGACCACTCCGCCGATGCCGACCTTAGGATTTTCAAACATAATTGTAAATGCCTTCGACAGTTCTTTCCATTTCGGCTGATCTTGTTTTTGTATCGGAGTAAATTTATCTTTGTTAAAAAATAAGGCCAGAATTCCGCCTGCCGCCACAAACAGTAAAGCGCTCCAAAGTGTATTGATTTCTCCAAAGGCCGGAACTGCATAGCTGGAATAGAACGGGCCGAGCACGTTAAGGCCGCACGTAAACATAAACCAAAACCAGCCGACGGCTTTTCCAAGAATATTTTGAGAGGTGCTGTATGACACCCATACGAGAAAAGAGTATGCAAACAGCGGATATCCCAAGCCTCTAAGAGCATAGCTGCCCAAGAGAGCCGGATAATACATATGAGGAATCGCCCAGCCGATAAAAGCGGCCGAACCGAGGATAAATGCAAGCAATCCGACAGTCATCGTTTTTCTCGGCCCCCAAGTTTGGACAAACGTTCCTGAAAGCCAAGCTGAGATGGTGACAGCAATGCCGTACATGGTAAATAACGATGCGGATTGCTGCATACTGAGACCATGATCAACGAGAAAAGGAGACAGCCAGCCTTGTTCGAGGCCGTCTCCAACCATAAAGATGACAACGCCAATATAACCCCAAACCATGTGAGAAGGAATTCCGATTTTGTTCAAAACATTTCCTTTAGCATGTACTGTATTCATTTTCTCCACCGCCTACTTAAAGTATCAATGGAGTATATACCCAAGCTTGCTGAATTGTAATCCTGTTAGATTAAAAAGCGATTTTTTCAGTGTGCTCAATGCTGACAGGCATGCCAAAA
The DNA here is from genome assembly GCF_038050295.1 of Bacillus sp. FSL R5-0603. NCBI lineage: Bacteria > Bacillati > Bacillota > Bacilli > Caryophanales > Bacillaceae > Bacillus > Bacillus sp. FSL R5-0603. The sequence goes on from NZ_JBBOYP010000001.1 coordinate 2,671,156, forward strand.
GCAAGCGATTGCTGTGCTGCTCTGGCGATCCTTCCGGCCTGTAAACCGTCATTGCCGGTGCAGGGAGTCTCCTGGTTTGTGCCGATCGCTTCTGCAAAACGGAGAATCTCCTCCTCATATGAATCCTTATAGCGTTCAAGGAAAAAGAAATGCGGTTTATCCTTCATCACAAAATCAGCTGTTGACACCTCAACCGTTGTCGGCCTGCTATTGTCAGCCGCTGCAGAGCCTTTCGTCCCGAAAACCTCAACCCGCTGGTCATATCCGTACACAGCTTGGCGGCTGTTCTCAATCACAGCCATGGCACCGTTTTCAAAAGTCAGTGTAATAACAGCTGTATCAATATCACCCAGTTCCGCAAAAGAAGGATTCACCAAAGCCGCCCCTTTGGCATACACTTCCGTCACTTCGCTTCCCATAATATATCTGGCCATATCAAAATCATGGATCGACATATCCATAAACAATCCGCCTGACGTACGGACATAATCTATATTCGGGGGTTCTGGGTCCCGGGACGTGATTCTTAATAAATGAGGTGTGCCGATTTCACCATTTTCAACAATCGTTTTGATTTTCTTAAAATGAGGATCAAAGCGGCGGTTAAATCCGACTTGAAGTGTTACCCCGTGTTTCCGGACAGCCGCAAGCGCTTCACTCGTTTCGTCTAGAGAGAAACTAACGGGCTTCTCACAAAATATATGCTTTTTCGCCTCGGCTGCTTCTTTGATCATCTGTGCATGTACGGCTGTGGGAGAGCAAATAAAAATAGCATCAATATCAGGATCATGTAATAAATCACGATAATCAGAGGTTATGTATTCAATCTGATGACTGTCGGCCCAGCTTTTTATACGGCTTGCCTGAATGTCAGAGACTGCTTTTATTTTCATGTGAGGAATCCGGCTTATATTTTGAACATGAAGTTTGCCGATGCGGCCTGCACCGATAATCCCTGTCACAATCTGTTTTGTCATGGCTTCTTCCCCCTTGATCATTCACGAAAGCGCTTTATTTAAAATTAATACTATCCCATTTGTAAGCGCTTTTCAAGAATGGAAATTAAACGTTCTATGTCTCTTTTATCACAATTCATGCTTATAAGTAGCCTTCTTCTTCAAGACCAGATACACTAGAATTAGGCTCTTTTTCCTGAACAGTTTATGATTTTCCTATAAACAGCTGCATAAAATAGAGCAAAGAAGGTGAATGAAATGCTGACAAAAGCAGAGGCACTGGCCCATTCCGTCATATACCGCAAGAACAGCAGATTTGATAAAGTTAAAGAGAAATCCCAGGAATTAACACTAATCGGCAAGGGAAGAAGCGCCTATGTGTTTGCCTTAACAGAAGGCGGTCGAAAAATGGCGCTGAAAGTATTTTTTCCGGAATATCAAGCGACAGCAGTCAAAGAAGCAGCGATCTATGAAAAATTAGCCGGGTCCGCATTCTATCCTGACATTTACGAAACTGGCGATTCATTTATTCTCATGGAATATATTAAAGGTGAAACCTTTTATAACTGTCTGAAGAAAGGCATTGCAATCAGTGATGACATGATTCAGCAGGTTGAAGAAGCGCTTTCTGACGCCCGGGCAGCCGGACTGAACCCGTCAGATATTCATTTGCGGAATCTGATATTGACAGAAACCGGGGCGGTGCGGGTGATTGATGTTGCGAGATTTGAGCAGACAAAAACATGCACGCAGTGGGACGACTTAAAATCCGCATATCATGCACTCTACAAAAAACCGATATTCCCCAAAAAGATTCCGGGTTTTTGGCTGGAGATCATCGCATTTTTATATAAGAAAGATTGGTTTCAAAAGCATTTCGCACAGCGGAAAAGAAAATATTCTTAAATCAAAAAGGCAGCCGCACAAGCGGCTGCCTTTATCATGTATTTTTTACTTTCTGACGGCAGAAATCAGTTTCATTTGTTCAGGCGACAGCTTAATTCGATAGCCTCTCACAGTTAAGTAGACCGCTTCTGGGTCCTTCTCGCCGGAATGACAATACGTTTTTTCCATTTCTGTCTCCCCTCACCCTTTATTGGCTTTATTTCATCTTATCATTGCTTTATTAAGGTAATTTTAAAGAAATGTAAAGATCATATGAATCCGATATATAGTAAAATGAGAGAAAAAAAGGGAGAGAGTCACATTAAGACACGCAGCAACATCCCGCTTATTATGTTTGCCCTACTGGTCTTCTTCGGCGGCGCCATCTATTGGATGTTATTTTCACTAAAAAACGTTCCGAAAGGCAATCTCGTCCAATCGGTTGAATCGCCGGACGGCAGCTATACGTTAAACACTTATGTATCCGAAAACACCTTGAGCTTAGATGCAGCCAGAGGTGAACTTGTAAATGAAAAAACACTTGTCAAGAGAACAATCTACTGGAATTACCCGGACAGCCGCCCAGCAGTGACGTGGATCAATCACAATACAGTGAAAATCGGCAATCAGACTTTACATCTTGATACTGATGAAACGTATGATTGGCGAAAAGATGATCATTGGATCCGTGAAGAACCGCCGCAGGCGTCAGTGAGGTGATGAAACATGAATAAGATGAACGGAACAAATGATGAAAAGCATTTCAATCATTTTGTGATTGCTTTATCCTTTATATACGGTTTGACTGAACTAGGCTATTTGTTGCTGAAGGATTTTATAACAATTGCCATAAGTTTGCCTCTGTAGAAAAACGCAGCGTAGTCGATACGCCGCGTTTTTTCTTTTTCCCTTCCTCTTCTTATTGATAATTACAGGTCATATAATGTGACAAATCGATTGTAGAAATAGTTCGATTAGACCAAAATCCTTTTTATACATGTATTCGAATTTGAAGTGAGGGGGAAGCTTGATGGCAGATTTTGTTGCTAGTTTGAATGCGGTCTTATGGAGTACGCCCGTCATTTATATTTTATTGGGAATTGGATTCGCCTTTTCAATTATGACCCGTTTTTTACAAGTCCGACATGTAAAAGAAATGATTGTTCAGATGTTCAAAGGCAAGAGCTCTGAAGCCGGCGTTTCATCTTTCCAAGCGTTATCGATTGCGCTGTCCGGCCGTGTGGGCACAGGAAACATCGCGGGAGTGGCGACAGCAATTGCATTCGGCGGACCCGGTGCAGTGTTCTGGATGTGGGCGATTGCCTTTATCGGGGCGGCGAGTGCCTTTGTAGAATCAACGCTTGCTCAAATTTACAAAGTGAAACAAGACGGTCAATATCGGGGCGGCCCTGCTTATTATATAGAAAAAGGCTTAGGCATTAAGTGGTTTGCCGTCTTATTTGCCGCTGCTGCCCTTATTGCAATGGCCTTTCTAATGCCGGGCGTACAGTCCAACTCCATTGCGGTTGGGATCCAAAATGCATTCGGCATCTCTCCTTTCGTCACAGGGTGCGGTCTCGTTTTATTATTAGGGTTCATTATTTTTGGCGGCGTCAAACGAATTGCCAATGCGGCGCAAATGATTGTTCCATTTATGGCCATTGGATATATCCTGCTGTCTTTGATTATTATTGTCATGAATGTGTCTGAATTGCCTGCTGTGATCTCATTAATATTCAAAAGCGCCTTTGCATTGGATTCCGCTTTTGGCGGCTTGATCGGCATGGCGATTTCCTGGGGCGTTAAACGTGGCATCTACTCAAACGAAGCCGGCCAAGGAACAGGCCCGCATCCGGCAGCTGCTGCAGAAGTTTCTCATCCAGTCAAGCAGGGACTGGTTCAGGCATTTTCTGTTTATATTGACACCTTGTTTGTATGCTCCGCTACAGCTTTCATGATCTTGTTTACCGGCATGTACAATACCCAGACCGCAGATGGTTCCTTTATCGTTCACCAGCTTAAAGGCGTAGAAGCAGGACCTGGTTTCACACAAGCGGCAATTGACAGTGTTCTTCCCGGATTCGGTGCAGGCTTTGTTGCCATCGCTTTATTCTTCTTCGCTTTTACAACAATTATGGCGTATTACTACATCGCAGAAACAAATATCGCCTATTTAGCACGAGGCAGAGAAAGCAAATGGGCAATGCTTGGCTTAAAACTGATTATTTTAGCCGCCACGTTCTATGGTACTGTGAAAACAGCTTCACTTGCTTGGGCATTAGGGGATGCAGGGCTTGGCATTATGGTATGGCTGAACGTCATTGCCATTGTGCTGCTTGCCAAACCGGCGCTTCTTGCTTTAAAGGATTATGAGCGCCAAAAGAAGCAGGGCTTAGACCCGGTCTTTGATCCAAAAGCGCTGGGTATCAAAAACGCTGATTTCTGGGAGAAAGAATACACTCATGAAAGTGAACGTGTCTCCTGAACATACTAAAACCGGCCCGATATGACCTCGTGCCGGTTTTTTATGAACGATAGTTTGTATACACTTCTTGAACATCATCGTCATCTTCAAGGACGTCTATTAATGTTTCCAGCTTCTCAACAGCCTGATCATCGGCTTCTGCATAGGTATTGGGAAGCATGGTCACCTCCGCCGAAGAAATTAGATATTTCGATTCGAGGGCTGTTTTCACCTCTTCAAAATGCTCAGGCTCTGTGAAAACCTCATATAGGTCTTCTTCAATTCGCAGCTCTTCTCCTCCTGCTTCAAGCACATCAAGCATGAGCTCATCTTCTTCTATTTGCCGTTCAGTACGGTCTATCGTAATGAACCCCTTTCGTTCAAATAAAAAGGCTACACATCCGCTTTCTCCCAGACTTCCGCCATTTTTATTAAAGGCTGTCCGCACATTTGACGCCGTTCGGTTTTTATTATCTGTTACGCATTCAACCATGACGGCAATCCCTGAAGGGCCGTAGCCTTCATAGGTGATTTCTTCATAGCTGCTTCCGTCTTGGCCTCCCGCAGCTTTTTTAATGGCCCGATCTATATTTTCATTCGGCATATTGGCGCCTTTTGCTTTTTCGATGACAAGACGCAATGCTGAATTTGCTTCTGGATCCGCTCCGCCTTCTTTCGCTGCCACATAGATTTCTTTTGCCAGCTTCATAAATATTTTCCCGCGCTTTGCATCCTGTGCATTTTTTCTTTTTTGAATGTTTTTCCACTTGGAATGGCCTGCCATGTTTTCACCTTCTTTTACATTTTCTATGTACACTTTAATGGGAATTGTTCGCTGATGCAAAGAAAAAGGCTGCCGAATATCACTTCCGGCAGCCCTTCCTTCCTAGCGGTTGTTCATTTTATGAAGTTTTCTGAACAGCCCTTTATCTGTTGATACTTGGACGTCACGGCCATTTGCATAGTTGCGCGCTGCTTTTACGACATTATCTCTGTCAGACTTTGTGAACTCTCTGTGGCTTTTGACTGCGATAACTACTCGGTCATCCGATACCATAACTTGTGTGTCATTGACGTTTTTCACTTGTTTCACACGGTTGGCAATTTTTGCAGCCAGTCTTCTGTTTTCTTGGTTGTCATACCCGTTGTTCGCTACATTCCGATTCATGTTTCGGTTATTCGTGTTGTTATATGTTCCGTCAGTTGCCAAAGGAACACGATCGTCAGCAGTAACACGGTCACGGTTATTTACATTCGTGGTGTTTCGGTTACCGTCGTTCTGATCCTCCATTAATTCAGAAACAGGACCATCGTGGTCGATTCCGTCTCCCTGTCTATCGGCGTCATTTTCATTTGTATAATATCCGATTGGACGGGTATTGCCGTTATTGCGCGTATCATTCATAGCATTATCGTTTGCTCCGCATGCTGTTAAGCCGGCTGTCATTAGAATCAGGCTAGCGATCGTCATTTTTTTACCCAATGGAAAAACCCCCCGTGGACGAATTGAGCATGTTTGCTCGCTTTTATCATGTGCGTATGGGGGGCATGTTAAGCGTGTCAGTTCTCTCCATTTGGCAGTGATCTGCTTGAAAACAAAAAAAGGAACGATTTACATCGTTCCGAACGATCACTCATTTTCTTCTTCCGGCCGGCCAAACATTTGGTTTACAGAAGGCTGGTTCGTCATTGGCATAGAAACTCCTGCCGAATATGGGTTTTGATTTGGGTTAGCTGTGCCATATGGCATATTAGGGCTTCCATAAGCTCCCATTCCCGAATGGCCAGGCGCAGAGAAATATGGCTGATGATCACCGTCACAGCCGCAGTCGTCATGATCTTTGTATGGCATGTAACCATGAGCCGCAGCAGGCTGGTATGCTCCCATTACTTGGGGAGTGCCGTAATAAGGGCCATACGGCATATGTCCATACGGAGATCCATAAGCCGGAGATGCGTATTGCGGCGCACCGTATGAACCGTAATGTCCGTGATGGCTGTTTTCATGATGCTGGTTTTCATAACCCGGGTCATACTGAGGCGATACAAAACCTGGCTGGTATCCATGCATCGGATGCATTGGATAAGCTTGTGCCGGATAGTACGGATAGCATAATCCTGATCCTGGAAGAATTGGCGAAACAGGCACCGGACACGGTACGAAATGAGCCGGATAATGATAATAAGGCTGAACAGCCGGCATCGGCATATTCGGAACTGTGTGATGAACGTTTTCCTCTTCTACACCGCCTACCTCTGGCGCCTTTGGCATATTAGGCATATTCGGATAATTTGCATTTTCCATATTACTCATAGCCTCCTGTTGTGGAAATTGGTCTTGCATATGATACATATGATCCATATTTCCGTCATGATGTTTTTTCGGCTCCTCCGGTTTAGGAGGCGACCAAGGCTGGAAAAGCTGTTTCATATCATAATAATCGTTCACATCAGCTTCAGGGTACACATTTTCCTGCAAATTAGGCATCGGCGGGACATACGGCATGGACTTCTTTTCTTTCGGCTTTGTGTCTTCTACATCGACAACGGATTTAGGCTTCTCTTTCGCATATGGATGTTCTTGCTTCACACTCCCGGCCGCAGGACTTTTGCCCGCTTTTGGCTCTTTTCTGACCGGGACTCCTTCTGACGGCACTTTTATTTTCATTCCAGGCATGATTAAGTCTGGATTGCTAAGCTGTGTATTGAGTTTTTTCACTTCCTCAACATCGACTCCGTACTTTTCAGCTATTTTCCAGAGCGAATCGCCTTTTTGAACGATATGGATTTTCAACGTTTTCCCCTCCTATGCAAAACGTGAACAGTTCAGCTGTGATTACAATATGTTTCTTCACAACATATGCCTGAACAAAAGAAGTTATGAGTAAAGGAAGGGAAAATATTTCTGATCTACGTGATCGAAAGCATTCGATTCAGGGCAAGGAGTGCATCTTCCTGAATGGCTTTTGGCACTTTGATGACGCCTGAAGGTTCTCCTTTTACAATTTGTTCCAGCGACCACAACAAATGCGGCAAATCAATTCGGTTCATTGTCAGGCAAGGGCACATGTCAGGGTTAAGTGATTCGATTTGTTTATCTGGATGCTCGTGAATGATCCGCTGAACAAGATTCATTTCTGTCCCGATTGCCCACTTGCTTCCCGCCGGAGCCTGGTTGATTGTGTCGATAATATATTTCGTTGATCCGTTATCATCGCTTAGTGTCACGACTTCGTGTGAACATTCCGGGTGCACAATGATCTGAATGTCGGGGTCTCGCTCTCTCATATCATGGATATTTTTAGTGGTGAATTTCTCGTGAACAGAGCAATGCCCTTTCCACAAAATCACTTTCACATTCGTATGCCCGGATTCAGCTACTAATTCATCTTTCATCGGGTCCCACACAGCCATATCTTCAAGCGCAATGCCCAGATCATAAGCCGTATTTCTCCCTAAATGCTGATCAGGCAAAAATAAAATTCTTTTTTTCTGTGTAAACGCCCATTCAAGCACTTTTTTCGCATTCGAAGAAGTCACAGTTGCTCCGCCATGCTTTCCGACGAATGCCTTGATCTCCGCAGTGGAGTTCACATAAGTTAAAGGTATGATCGTATCTCCAAATATATGCTGAAGCTTCTTCCATGCCCTATTGGTCTGCTGCATGTCAGCCATGTCAGCCATAGAACATCCAGCTCTCATATCTGGCAGGACGACCGTTTGCTGCTCGCTTGTCAGCATATCGGCGGTTTCTGCCATAAAGTGAACGCCGCAAAATACGATATAATCCGCTTCTTTGTTTTTTTCCGCTACTTGGGCCAATTGCAGGGAGTCGCCTGTTTGGTCAGCAAATTGTATCACTTCATCCTTTTGATAATGATGGCCTGGTATAAAGAGCCTGCTGCCGAACTTTTTCTTAATGGCGGCAACGCGCGTTTCCATATCCTTTCTCGATAGTTCTTTATAACTTTCGGGCATCATATCATTCGATTGTTTGATCACATCAAGAATTGACATAACGGCATTCCTCCACAGATTCATTTGATAACGTAACATCCATGCTGATATCTAAACTTTTGACGGAATGAGTCAGAAATCCTAATGAAATATAATTCACACCCGTCCCTTTAAAAGCAGGCAAAGATTCTAACGTAATCCCGCCGGAGGCTTCAGTTTTTATATGATCCGGTGTGAGCTTTGCAAAATGACGGACCGTATCAGGCGGACAGTTGTCAAACATAATAACACCCGCTCCAGCTGCAATTGCTTCCCGCAGCTGTTCCTCCGTTTCAATTTCCACCTCGATATTTACCATGTGCCCCGCGGCCTGACGGGCTTTTTTGCACGCCTCTAAAATAGAACCGCATGCTGCGATATGATTATCTTTAATCATGATGCCGTCATACAAACCGAATCGATGATTATACCCGCCCCCGGCTCTGACAGCATATTTCTCCAGCATTCTGAGCCCCGGTGTTGTTTTTCTCGTGTCACAAATTTTAATCTGTTCATCATCCAGACACCGAACAGCCTCTCTTGTCATTGTCGCAATTCCTGACAGCCTCTGAATAAGATTTAATACGACCCGCTCTCCTGAAAGGAGCGCAGCTGCGGGACCGTGTAACTCGGCAATCACTTCACCTTTATGCAACATGTCCCCATCTTTTTTGTGTAAAATGATTTGAACATTTTCGTCCAATAACGAAAAGCCTTCTTTTATGATCGCTGCTCCTGCAAAAATACCCTCTGACTTTGCAACAATCTCCGCTTCACAGCTCTGTTCTCCAAAAATAGACTGCGATGTAAGATCCCCTGTCCCAATATCCTCAAGAAAAAAGTGATTCAGTAATTTTTTCAGCTGTAAATGATTCATTGTTCCAAATCCCCTCGTTTTTTCTGATCTTCGTTCCTTTTTTTGTATGGACAATTTGACTTCCTTGCCAGCTCACCTCAGCATGAGGAAAATCGGTGCGGAAGTGAGCCCCTCTGCTTTCCTCCCGCAAAAGCGCAGAAAACGTCATCAGCTTTGCAGTTTGCCATAGATGAGAAAGTTCCATCTGCCGAATTGTGATATCCTTCACATTTACTTCCTGAAAAGGCAGCGTATGAAGCCAGATGCTAAGCTCAATCAAACTGCTTTGTTCCCGCAGAATAGACATGTGGCTTGTCATTTTGCTTTGCAGTTCATACACCTCTATATCCGGCACCTCGTAGACGACACTGGTTTCTAGCCCTGATTGATATTGCCTGTTATAAACCGGTTTTTGGATAATATGCTCTGCTGCCCTTTTTCCAAATACCAGCGCTTCCAATAAAGAATTGCTTGCAAGCCGGTTTGCTCCATGTAAACCGGAGCATGCTGTCTCGCCAATCGCATAAAGTCCCGGCACTGTCGTTTCTCCCCAGCGATTAACTGAAACACCTCCCATTAAGAAATGCATTCCCGGAGCAACAGGAATTTTTCCGCTGTGGATATCAACCCCTGCTTTTTCACAAATAGCGGTGATGGTAGGGAAACGCGTTTCAAAATCAGAAATCTCACTGAAGTCTATATAAACGCGATTTCCTTTTGCCATTTCTTCGTGAATAACCCGTGAGACAATATCTCTTGGAGCCAGGTCACCTAAAGGATGCCGTTCAGCCATAATCCTGCGGCCATTTTCGTCTACTAAACATCCGCCTTCCCCTCTTACAGCTTCTGAAACAAGCCCGTAGGAAACACCATTTTTCACAAGCAGTGTCGGGTGAAACTGAGTAAACTCCAAATCCGTTAATTCCGCTCCGGCCCGGTAAGCCAGAGAAAGACCGTCAGCTGTGACAGTGGGATCATTCGTATGGTGAAGAAACAGGTTTCCACAGCCGCCGGCAGCCAGCACAACTTCGTCTGCGTGCCTTACCTTGAGCCGCCCTTTGCTGTCTTTTGTCATGACGCCGATACATCGTCCGTCCTCTATAAGCAAATCTGCTGCCGTTTCATTCTCGATTAACTTGATTTTGCTGTTGATCCGCTTGAGCAAATAATCGATAAGCAGCCTGCCTGTTGCGTCTCCGCCTGCATGAAATATGCGGTTGTATGAGTGGGCCCCTTCTCTTCCAAGACAAACACCGCCTCGGTTATTGCGGTCGAATGGAAATCCACGCTCCAATAGGCTTTGAACCATCATTTTTCCATCATGTAAAACGTCTGCTGCAATAGCCAGATTATTATGGCCGCACCCTGCGTATAACGTATCCTCCAGATGGGCTTCAATCGAGTCATCTTTTGCATAGGCCGCAGCAATCCCGCCTTGTGCATAGACAGAATTGCTGTTTTTGACGCTTTTTTTTGTGATAACAGTCACTTCGTATGAGGGCGGGAAAGCTGCAGCTAAGGAAAGTGCCGCCGCCCCTGAACCGATGACTGCAATCGTCTTTTTAGACATATGCCATCCTCCTGTTGTTTACACCTGTCTTGACACCTATATTTACACAAGGATAAAATAAACTCAAGAGTTTTTTATGGAGAACGGATGGAGGAAGACCGGATGATTTATTTAGATTATGCAGCGACAACGCCTATTTGTGAGGAAGCCCTTACTGTATATCAGAAGCTTAGTATGGATATGTACGGAAATGCCAGCAGCCTGCATGATGCAGGAGGAAAAGCAAAGCACATACTGGAGTACTGCCGTGAAAAAATCGCCAACATCATTGGCGGAGAAGCAAGCGGCATCTATTTTACAAGCGGCGGCACTGAATCCAATTTTCTGGCCATTCAATCATTGCTAAACGGCCTGCCAAAAACGAAAAGACATTTTATTACGACTGCCATGGAGCATCAGTCCATTCTCAATTGCGCTGCTTTTTTGGAACAGCAGGGATATGATGTAACAGTCATTGAACCGAATGAATACGGGCTTATTACCGAGGAAATATTACTAGCTCATATCCGGCCGGAAACAGGCCTTGTATCTATTCAGCATGCAAATTCTGAAACCGGGATCATTCAGCCCATTCAACGCCTGTCTTCATACCTGCACAATAAGGGGATTCTTCTTCATTGCGACGCTGTTCAAACGTTTGGAAAGATCCCGATCAATACAAAAAATCTGGGAGTAGATGCACTCTCAATGTCCAGCCATAAAATCCACGGTCCTAAAGGAGTAGGGGCGGTCTATATCCGTCCGGATGTCCCTTGGAAACCCGTTTATCCTCTGACTACTCACGAATACGGATTCAGAGCCGGCACCGTAAATGTTCCCGGGATCGGTGCCTTCACTGCCGCTGCAGAATTGATCGTAAGCGAAATGGAAAAACAGATATCCCGCAATGAGGCATTAAGAACATACTTTCTAGACCAAATCCGTATTCGGTCTCTCCCTATAACCCTTGCGGCAGAGACTTCGCAAGCAGAATGTCTTCCGCATATTATAGGGTGTTTTTTTCACTCATTTGAAGGACAATATGTTATGTTAGAATGTAATCGGAGTAATATTTGCATTTCAACCGGCAGCGCTTGTTCTGCAGGTTACCACGGTCCGTCTGAAACAATGAAAGCATTAAAAAAAACCGAACAAGAAGCTCTGCAATTTATCCGTATCTCTTTTGGCAGGCATACAACAGCTGAACAGCTGGAACAGTTATTACATACGTTTACAGTGCTTTGGGAACAAAAGAAAGGAGAATTTGATATTGACCGAAGAATTAAAGCTAATGGGCGCCAACAGGCGTGACCAGCTTCTTCTGTGGCTGAAGGAATCTAAATCACCGCTGACAGGAGGAGAACTCGCAAAAAAAGCGAACGTTTCAAGACAGGTTATTGTACAGGATATATCGCTCTTGAAAGCGAAAAATGTACCGATTATCGCCACAAGCCAAGGATATGTATACATGGATGCAGCCGCTCAGCAGCACCAGCAGGCAGAAAGAATCATAGCATGTCTGCACGGTCCTGAACGGACAGAAGAGGAACTGCAGCTCATCGTCGACGAAGGCGTTACAGTAAAAGACGTAAAAATCGAGCATCCCGTATACGGAGATTTAACTGCAGCCATCCAAGTAGGCACCCGGAAGGAAGTTAGCCATTTCATCAAAAAAATCAATTCTACGAATGCTGCCTACTTATCACAGCTGACCGACGGCGTGCACCTGCATACACTGACAGCACCTGATGAACATCGGATCGATCAAGCCTGCCAAGCCCTCGAAGAAGCCGGCATTTTAATTAAAGACTAAAAAAAGCCCTCTAGTGGGCTTTTTTTATAATTGGTAAGACTGGTATGCACCCAGAAGCCTCACTTTGCAGCCGAGCGCTTCAAGCTCCTGCATGGCTCCTGGAATCAATACATCATCAAACGCTTTCTCAATATCAATAATAAAGAAATAATGGCCTAATCCGGTTTTAGTCGGACGTGACTCAATTTTTGACAGGTTTAAATTTCTCCAAGAAAATGCAGACAGCACTCTATGCAGTGCCCCGGACTGATCATCCTGCGGCAGCATGACCATTAAGGTCGTTTTGGGTCTAGAGCTCAATTTTGAATTCACTTCAAAAGATATGTTTTCATCAGGAGACAGGATAACAAATCTTGTATGATTGTCCCTATAATCCTGTATATCCCGTTTCACGATTTTTAATTCGTATGTAGAAGCTGCCATATCATTGGCAATGACCCCGATATTCAGCTCGGGATGGTCACTGACAAACTTTGCTGCCGCCCCGGTAGAATTGGCGTATTCATATGGAACGGAAGGAAAATGTCGATGGAGAAATTTATGGCATTGCGCAATCGCGTGTGAATGCGAGTAAATTTTGTCGAGCTCTTTCCATGCATTCTCTCTAGAGGGATGGACGAGCAAGTGCTGATGAATCGGCAACGTCATTTCACCCACGATTGGCAAGGGCTGTTCATGTATTAAATAGTCTATTGTTAGATTAACAGATCCTTCTAATGCATTTTCCAAAGGAACAAAAGCAAAATCAACTTCGCCTGCAACGGCTGCATCTATACACTCCGGAATGGTGCGGTAAGCAACATGTTCGGCGCCGTTTTGAAAACAAGAACTGACTGCTAGATGTGTAAATGTAGCTGCTGGACCTAAATAACCGACTTTCATGACGATTTTCTCTCCCTTATGCACCTGAACCTAATATTTCAACCTTTTCTACAAAATCAAACTTCCTGAGCTTATTCATTAATGTATGAATGTCTTCTTCCATTGCCGACGTACTGATAGACAGTGTCACATTTGCTCTGCCTTGAAGCGGAATGGTCTGATGAATGGAAAGAACGTTGCTTCCAGAATCAGCTACCGCCTGAAGAAGCTGAGATAACGCACCTGACCTATCCTCCAAATGAAAGAAAAGTGTGATAATTTGTTCTTTTACCATGGTGTAGAATGGAAAAACAGCATCCCTGTATTTATAAAACGCACTTCTGCTTAAATCGACCTTTTGAACGGCATCTGCTACTGAATCTGCTTTTTTTCGATCAAGCAGCTTTTTGACTTCTAATGTTTTTCTCATTGCATCGGGCAATACATCTTCACGGACAAGATAAAATGTCTCCTCTTTCATTTGCATCCCCCCTTTAAAATAGAGAGCCTGACACCAGGCTCTCTTTTCAGCCAACATTCATTAATCAATAAATTCAAATTCAAATTCCAGAAGCCTGATTATATCTCCATCCTTGGCTCCGCGTTCTCTGAGTGCTTCATCAACACCCATTCCGCGCATCTGTCTTGCAAACCGTTTAACCGATTCATCACGTGAGAAATCAGTCATCTTGAATAACCGCTCAAGGCTGTCTCCTGAAAGCACAAATACACCGTCTGGATCGCGTGTAATGTTAAATGGCACTTCTTCATTTTCCATCGTGTACATGACACGGTTTTGTGTAAGCTCTTCCTCGTCATACAGAGGGAACTCCGGTGTGTTCTCAAGCTGATTGGCAACCTCAAACAGAAGCTCACGCAGACCTTCTCTTGTCACCGCACTGATCGGGAACACCGGATAATCATCCGTCAGCTTTTCTTTAAAGGCTTCGAGATTTTCCGCAGCCTCCGGCATGTCCATTTTATTTGCAACGATAATTTGCGGACGCTCGGTGAGACGCAGATTGTACTCGCTCAGCTCCTGGTTAATCGTAAGATAATCCTCATACGGATCGCGGCCTTCTAAGCCTGACATGTCAATGACGTGAACAATAACCCTCGTCCGTTCAATATGGCGCAAAAACTGGTGGCCCAGTCCGACGCCTTGGTGTGCGCCTTCAATCAGTCCTGGCAAATCGGCCATGACAAAGCTGCGTCCGTCATCCGTTTCAACCATGCCGAGATTCGGGACAAGCGTTGTAAAGTGATAGTCCGCAATTTTCGGTTTTGCAGATGAGACAACAGACAGCAAAGTAGATTTTCCCACACTCGGGAACCCGACAAGTCCGACATCTGCAAGCACTTTTAATTCAAGAACAATGTAGCGTTCTTTTCCCGGCTCGCCGTTTTCTGAAAGCTGAGGCGCGGGATTAGCCGGTGTTGCAAAGCGGCTATTCCCTCTTCCGCCTCTTCCGCCTCTTGCAATGACAGCCCGCTGTCCGTGCTCTGTTAAATCAGCGATGACCTGTTTTGTATCATCGTCTGTCACAACGGTGCCCGGCGGAACTTTAATGACCATATCATCAGCATTTCGTCCGTGCTGGTTTTTGGACATGCCATGCTCGCCGCGAATCGCTTTAAAGTGTTTTTTGTATCTAAAATCCATCAGGGTGCGGAGACCTTCATCTACTTCAAAAACGACGTCTCCTCCCTTTCCTCCGTCACCGCCGGCAGGGCCGCCTTTCGGCACATATTTTTCACGGCGAAACGCAACCATACCGTTGCCGCCGTCGCCGCCTTTTACATATACTTTGACCTGATCTACAAACATAATGTCCTCCGTTCTAAACCGTTAAAAACTCCGCTAGTCCAACCCAATTTCAATCAGACATTCGTGACTCGTGATTTCAAAACGCATGATATCAACGTCCTCATATCCATTCTGCCGAATATCATCAAAAGCAGATGGATCGGCAAAGGCGCCGTGAAAATCAAGGTACAGAATCAGCTGTCTGTCAGGATGATCCGTTTGAAGCGAAACCGTTAAATGATTTTCACTCTCTCTGCTGACTGCTTGATCAAACAGATGAAACAGCTTTCTCATCAGTTTCGCCAGCTTTCGATCATAAGCCGACAAATCCTTAATTTCTCCGAGAACTTCATATTCAAGCGTCATATAATGGGTTTTCCAATTAAACGTAAGAAAATCAAACGCCAAATGCGGTGTTTTCAGGTTTGAGAGCTTTGATTCGTGCTTTGCGTCTATAACCATTTCTTCAATCATTTCAAAGACACGGTCATACTTCTGTAAGCTTAAGTTTCCTTTAATCAGCTGCAGCTTATTCATCCAATCATGCCGGGAATGGCCAAGCAGATGAATCAGTTCGTTTGTTAATGCCGTGTCGCTTATATTTTCTTCTTGATTTTTTGAAACATCCTTCATTTTCGCACTCCCAATCATTTAATTTCTTATTTAGGAGTCTGTATAAGTGTGTATTATGAATTATAACAGAGAAGGCTTTGTTAGAAAAACAATTGTTTTTCCCAGAAATATCATGTTCCTTTTTTCTGGCTTTGGTTGATTTGCAGCCAGGCAGAACATTTTATGTATTACTGCTTGGGGAACATATCCAGTGGGTTTGAGATGTTTATTCTCATTCTTGGCGGGGTCTGCTCGCACATACTCTGCATTTCATTCTAGGTGTTTACTCCGCATATTGCAAAAAAACTCCAGTCATCATCGACCGGAGTTTTTTGAATCATTATTGAGCTACAGGATATACGCTCACTTTTTTGCGGTCACGGCCGAAACGTTCGAATTTAACAGTTCCGTCGATTTTCGCAAATAGAGTGTCATCTCCGCCGCGGCCCACGTTTTCACCTGGGTAAATTTTTGTTCCGCGTTGACGGTAAAGGATAGAACCGCCTGTTACGAATTGACCGTCAGCACGTTTAGCACCTAAACGTTTAGCCTCAGAGTCACGTCCGTTCTTTGTAGAACCTACTCCTTTTTTAGAAGCGAAAAACTGAAGATCTAATCTAAGCATGTAGCTCACCTCCTATATTATGTTTGTGGTCACACGCAAGTTGTCTTTGTAATCCCGTTCGATTGTCTCCAGCGAAACAATCATGCCTTCAATCAGCAGCTGAGCTTTTTGGCGTGCCTCTGGATCAAGAGATTCAGGGAATTCAAAATAAAAATAACCCCCGTCCTCCCCTATATCAAGAAGCGGCTCGAAGCCCGCGAGCACAATGACCGCGTTAACGGCTCCAAACACAACGGCTGTCACTCCGGCACAAACAAGATCTTGTCCATGTTCAGCAAAATTCGCATGGCCCGTCATTTCAAAAGACAATATGCCTTTATCATGAGACCTTCTGATTGTTGCCTGAATCATGCTTACGCGTTGATTTTTTCGATCGTCACTTTAGTGTAAGGCTGACGATGACCTTGTTTTTTATGAACGTTTTTCTTTGGTTTGTATCTGAAAACAGTGATTTTTTTCGCGCGGCCTTGTTTTTCAACTTTAGCCGTTACTGTTGCGCCTTCAACTGTAGGGTTGCCGACTTTCACGTTGTCTCCGCCAACAAACAAAACGTCTTCAAAAGTAACTGTTTCACCTGCTTCAGCAGCAAGTTTTTCGATGTAAACAGTTTGGCCTTCTTCAACTTTGATTTGTTTACCGCCTGTTTTAATGATTGCGTACATTCTCTGCACCTCCTATTAGACTAAGACTCGCCAGATACCAGGGGGCTGTAAAAGCTCTTAACACCTGTACTGAGCGGTTGTAGCAATGGTGCTACATCCATAACATTAAAAAATATACCAAAATACAAGGCGTTTGTCAATCAGTTTTAGTAGGGCAGAAGCAGTTCCTCCATGGAAGAATTCGTCCGCTTATCGGCAAAGTAAGCGTGCAGCACTTCATTCTCGTCAAGCTGGCTGAGCTTTTGGCCTGATTTTTCTATAATAATCGGATGCTTACAGCCACGTTTGAACTCGGCCATCACATGATAGACTTTATCCTCCGCCTTTACTGTCAGCGGCAGAAGTTTCTCAAGCTCCCTGTTTTTTCCGTAATACCTTTCGAGGAGAAATCTCACATGGATATAGTGCCTTTGCCGATATTCCTCAAACAAGGAAACAGCCAGAAAGACAAACAAAACCCATGCGCTGATTTGCAGAGGAATCACGAATAAAACCCAGCACCCGAGCAACAGGCAGAAGCAGAGCGACGTTTTTAGATTAAGCCGGTGAGCCTTTTGAAAAGGCAGCTGTTTGGAAAACAACAAAAATAACAGTTTTCCTCCATCCAGCGGCCAGATCGGCAGTAAATTGACAAATAAGATAGAAAGATTATAAAAGGTGAAGAGTTCAAAGGTATGCTGATGAATCACTGAGACTTCTGCAAGCATCCAGGCGGCAAACTGAAGCCAGATGTGCTGAAGAGGGCCGGCAATAATGACCGCAAACTCTTCCTTTAACGGCCGATTCCCGTGCTCTTCCACTTCGACCGTTCCGCCAAACGGCAGCAAAAAAACACGCTTGATTCTCCAAGAAAAAAATACGGCCAGAGCAGCATGCCCCAGCTCATGAATCAATACAATCAGGAGCAGACATAATAATGCTTTCATATGGCCTGTGAGCAAGCCCAACGCCGCGATAATCCAAAGAAAAGGATGCACATGGATCTTTAAGATAAGGTCGAGCCATTTATTCAAATGAAATCACCTGAATCGGATCAATAAATTTATCGCCGTCTTTCATGGCAAAATAATAGACCCCTTTATTATGATCATCAAGCTTAATCGAACCGAGCTTTTTGCCTTTATCCACAAAATCATATAAAGCAACATCCACATCTTTGAGCTCGCCATAGATACTATAGGTGTTGTCAGCATGCTGCACCTTAACCGTCAGTCCCGTCTGGCTGTCTTTGCTGACTTCAACCACATAGCCTTCTTTTACACTATCAATCTTATCGCTGCTTGTTTCGACTTTAATTCCTTCCCCATTGTCCTGAAAATCCTGCTGTACTTTCCCGGATGCAGGCGCGATCAGATCTTTGCCTACTTCAATCTGCTGTTCCTTATTTTTGTGTTCAGGAGCCAGGAAAGCAAGCGGATTTCCGAATTTGGTTTCGAACCAATGGCTTGCTGAGGCAAATTGAAATTCAGTTTCAAAGGTTTTGGCTACGGCGGGTTTAATCTGACTGACGGGTCCAATGTTTGTTTTATAGGCTATAGCTGAAACGAGAACAAGGCAGGCCGACAGAAGACATTTCAGGATAATTGAATCTGTTTTCACCAATGGGTGTTTTCCGTTGAATGTTGGCATGTTATCTTCGTAGACCGGAAGTGTTCCATGCTTTTCCTGATCCGTTACCATCACCCAGGACGGGGGTTTCTGCTTTTCAGAAACTGTCTGAGTAGAGAAACGTTTTGAGCCGGAAAGCTGCTTTCTTCTTTTCTCTAATCGTTTTCTGATTTCATCTGCTCTGTGACTCATTGCCATCATCCTTTGCATTCGTTGGGTTTGTACATCATATGTCTTGTCCATGGCAAATATTCGGTTTAGTCAAGAACAAAGCAGGCAAAAACAAAAAAACCTGACACAGCATATGCTTTGTCAGATTCTTCTCTTTG
Organism: Bacillus sp. FSL R5-0603; assembly: GCF_038050295.1. NCBI lineage: Bacteria > Bacillati > Bacillota > Bacilli > Caryophanales > Bacillaceae > Bacillus > Bacillus sp. FSL R5-0603. The sequence goes on from NZ_JBBOYP010000001.1 coordinate 2,690,179, forward strand.
ATTCTATCACATTAAGATCTTACTCCGAAAAATGACTTAATCTTAGCCATCATTCCTTTGTTTTGCTCTTCAAGCACCTGTAAAGGAACAGATTCACCTAAGATGCGGCGGGCAATATTGCGATATGCAATAGAAGCGCGATTTTTCGGGTCCATCGCAATCGGTTCACCATGGTTGGAAGCTTTGATGACTTCATCATCATCAGCCACGATTCCTAGCAAATCGATCGACAAATGCTGTACGATTTCGTCGATATCCATCGTGTCACCGTTTTTCATCAGGTGATTTCTGATTCTGTTAACAACGAGCCGCGGCGGTTCAATATTTTCCTCTTGCTCCAGCAGTCCTATAATACGGTCAGCATCACGAACAGCTGAGATTTCAGGCGTAGTGACCACAATCGCTTTATCAGCTCCGGAAACGGCATTTTTGTACCCTTGCTCGATTCCGGCAGGACAGTCTATGATGACATAGTCAAATTCCTGTTTGAGCTCTTGGACCATGTTTTTAATTTGTTCAGGAGCAACAGCTGTCTTATCGCTCGTTTGAGCAGCGGGCATTAAATAGAGCAGATCATCGAAACGTTTGTCTTTTACGAGCGCCTGATGCATTTTGCATCTGCCCTCTACAACGTCTACCAGATCGTAAATAATTCTATTTTCAAGACCCATTACAACATCAAGGTTGCGCAGTCCTATATCAGTATCTACTAAGCATACGCGCTTCCCTAAAATGGCTAAGGCGGTACCGAGGTTCGCAGATGTTGTTGTCTTACCTACTCCGCCTTTTCCCGAAGTTATTACGATAGCCTCACCCAATTCACATTCCTCCCTCAAGCCTTGTTAGATCAGGTCTTAAATGAGCCAAATGTTGAAGGCGTTCAATGACCATATTTCCGTCTGTATCTAAATAAGCACATTCCATTTCGTTCCCTTTTTGAATGTGGTCTGGGGAGCGATTTAACACATGATTGATTCTTAACTGTGTCGGAAGCATTTCAGAGGCGGCGATGACCGCTTGATTATTTCCATTAAATCCGGCATGCGCGATTCCTTTCAGTGAGCCCAGAACAAAAATGTTCCCTCCGGCCCTGACTGTTCCGCCGGGATTCACGTCACCGATCAGGAGCAAGTCGCCTTTTACCTGCAGCACTTGGCCTGAACGGACAATTTTTGAAACAGAAATAATTTCGGCTTCCTCTCTTATCTGCTGTGCTTCTTTTTTAGTAATGACTTCACTGTCAATAGAATGAACAAACAAATCTTTCTTTGACGCAATCAATTCGGTTAGCTGTTCCTCTTGCTCCTTATATAAAAAGCGATTTCCCAGCTTAACATGAACGCTGATTTTCTGGCCTTTTCCATCGGTATATTGTTCAATTGACAGCATATTCTGAAGACCATCGAGAAGCTCATCAAAAGAACACGCATCATCCAGATGCAATGTTAGTCCATTCTTTGTTCCTTTTATTGTTACATATTGCTGCTTTTTGGTCTTCACAATATTCACCTCAACAACATACTCATTTCGTCAAAAAAAGATAAAATCCTTTTTACTCATCTCTCAATTCTTTCTTTAGACTCATAAAAAACAATCTAAATAGCAGAACAAGAATAAGAGCTGCTGCAATATTTAATAAAATTGTCGGTATAAACCGGTCAAGCACAAATCCGTTAAACGTCATAATGTCTTTATGAATCAAAGACTGAATGCCGAATACGTAAAATTCGAGCAGACAGACAGCCAGAACTGCTATCAATATCACTACAAATGCGTTTGTATGCAACACTTTAAACGCTTTTGAAGCCAAATAGCATAGCCCTGCAAAACCAAACATGTAAACGCCTAATAGACTTGTATAGTTCATGTCATATAGAAAACCAAAAATAAATCCGTAAATCATCGCGTGTTTTTGGTTGATAAAAGCCGACATGAATATCAATACAAGCATCAAAAAACGCGGGGCGAGCACTTGGTCATCTGTAACGAAAGGAAAATGCACCAAATCTGTAAAAATGCTTTCCGCAGAAAAAACAAGCATCATAACGAAAGGGAGAAGGAAACGTTTCACGATCCTTCCTCCTCTGTATCGACAGTCGGCACGTCACGGTTAACAACGATCACATTATTTAAATCTGTAAGGTCAGCCGCAGGTTTTACATAAGCAACCTTTGTCAGTCCATAGGAATCTGACTCGATATCAGTCACTTCACCTATTGTCAGCCCTTCTGGGAAAACACCGCCTGTCCCTGATGTTTCAATAAGATCGCCTTTTTTCACGTCTTGTTTATCCTTACGCTCAATAATTGTCATCTTAAGACGTTTTTTCTCTTTGTCATATCCTTCGATCAAGCCGTAGCCTTTGCTGCCTTTTTTTCCGGAAATTTTTGTCGCAACTCTGTTATTGCGGTCAGTATCGCTTAAAAGCTGAACAGTAGACGTAAAATTGTTAAGTCCGGAGCTTTTGATCTTGCCGATTAATGCGCCTTTTTCGTTTGTAACGGCCATATCTTTCGCTACGTTTTGCTGAGTCCCCTTGTTAATGGTGACCTGTTTCGCCCAATTATCAGGGCTTCTGGCGATGACCGTTGCTAAAATCGGCTTGTAATCTTTAATCGATTTGACATGGCCAAGCTCGTCACGCAAGGATTTGTTTTCTTCTTCAAGCTCTTGAAGCTTGGCTTCATATTGTGTCTGTCCGTCAAGTTTTTCTCTTAGACGCTCGTTTTCTTTGTATGTGTTTTTTAAATCATTGATGTTCTCAAATATTCCTGCAAAAAATTCGGCAGGCGTATGAAAAATATTTTGAAATACTCCCGTCGTATCGCCGATCACTTTCTCAGGCCAGGTGGTATTGCGGCCGCCCTTCAGCGAAAATCCAATCATAGCCACCAATATGATAATACACAGAAGTAATAGCATTAACCGCTTATTCGGCATCGTGTTACACCTCTTCTATTGAACTCCCGATTATCTAGTTTTCCCTTTGAAAAGATGGATGTGCTCCAGTGCTTTCCCTGTTCCGATCGCTACACAATCAAGCGGGTCTTCGGCGATAAGGACCGGCATTTTTGTTTCTTCGCTGATGACTTTGTCCAAATTGCGCAAAAGCGCTCCGCCGCCGGTTAACACTATACCTCTGTCCATGATATCTGCTGCAAGCTCAGGCGGTGTTTTTTCGAGTGTGCTCTTCACTGCTTCGACAATTGTAGATACAGTGTCGCGTAGAGCGTTAGAAATCTCTTTTCCTGTAATTTCAATTGTTTTCGGCAGACCTGTGAGCAAATCGCGGCCGCGGATTTCCATGTTGTCGGATTCTTCAGGAGCTTCTGCAGATCCGATTTCCATTTTAATCGCTTCAGCCGTACGGTCACCGATCATCAGATTGTACGTTTTTCTGATGTAGTTGATAATCGCGTCATCCATCTCATCACCGGCTACACGGATTGACTGAGACGTTACGATGCCTCCGAGGGAAATAATCGCAACTTCTGTCGTACCGCCCCCGATATCAACAACCATGCTTCCAGTCGGTTCCCAAACTGGCAGATTGGCTCCGATTGCTGCGGCAAAAGGCTCTTCAATCGGATACGCGTCACGCGCTCCCGCCTGTCTTGTCGCATCGATAACAGCGCGTTCTTCAACAGCTGTAATGCCTGATGGGACACATACCATTACATATGGTTTTCTGGCAAACATGCCTTTATTTTTTATGGCCTGATTGATGTAATATTTCATCATCGTCGCCGTTGTTTCATAATCAGCGATAACGCCGTCTTTCATCGGGCGAAGAGCCACCACGTTGCCCGGTGTCCGTCCAATCATATTTTTCGCATCATTTCCGACAGCGACAATCGATTTCGTATCCGTCTGCAAAGCGACAACTGACGGCTCTCTCACAACAATTCCTTTTCCTTTTACAAAAACAAGCGTATTCGCAGTTCCAAGATCTATACCAAGGTCTCTAGCACCAATTCCAAACATATGTATGTATCTTCCTTTCTTAAAGCAAAAATACCCTAAAGGGAAAAACTCATAAACTCTATTATAGCTTAATTCGACGAAAAAAAAAGTGTTACAAATATCCTTTTTCCTTTAAACTCACAAATTTTTTATCCCCGATCACCAAATGGTCAAGCAGCTCGATGCCAATCAGGTTTCCGCATTCAAACAGCCTTCTTGTCACTTCAATATCTTCCCTGCTCGGCGTCGGATCTCCAGAAGGATGATTATGAACACAGATAAAGGAAGCGGCAGATCGTTTAAACGCTTCTTTAAACACCTCTCGCGGGTGGACAATAGATGAATTCAGGCTTCCGATAAATACGGTGCGTTTATGGATGACTTGATTTTTTGTATTTAAGTATAAACAGACAAAATGCTCCTGGGTTAAAAAGCGCATATCCTCCATGACGAGATTAGCGCCGTCTTCCGGGGAGCGAATAACGAAATGTTCTTCGTTGGCTAATTTGTGAATCCGGCTTCCAAGCTCAACTGCAGCCAGTATTTGAATCGCTTTTACCATACCGATTCCCGGGATGCTTGACAGCTCTTCAACCGATGCTTCCTTGAGCAGGCGCAGCCCGTCAAATGAGCGCAGCAGCCGGTTTGACAGGTCCAAAACAGATTCGTGTTTAGTTCCTGTCCGCAATAATATAGCCAAAAGTTCATGATTCGCTAAGTTCTCGGCTCCGACTTTCAGGAGCCGTTCTCTTGGCTTTTCTTTCATTGGGAAATCTTTGAGTTTTAATGGCAGATCGTGTATGACCAAGCACTCCTTTTCTTTCCCTTCCCGTTTATAGAACCGTCATGCCCTTATATCAAAATGGCGAAGAGCTCTCATTGTTTTTGATATAGGAAGGCCCATGACTGAATAATAATCTCCGTCTATTTTCTTTACAAAAAGCGCGCCTCTTCCTTGGATGCCGTATGCACCTGCTTTATCCATCGGCTCTTTTGTTTCAATATATGTCCAAATCTCTTCTTCACTGAGGGACCAAAACGCAACTTCTGTCTTATCATAAAAAGTCTCGCTGTGATTTTCAGCTTGAATGCTGACCGCGGTTATTACTGAGTGACTTCGGCCTGAAAGCCTCCGCAGCATAGAAGCAGCTTCTTCTTGATCCTGCGGTTTGCCAAGACATTCGCCGTCAAGGCATACCATTGTATCAGCACCGATAACGATTGCATGCGGGTGGAGATCAGCTACAGCCTTAGCTTTTTGTTTTGCCAACCATTGGACGTTTTCTTCTGGTGAAAAGTTTCGATTTAATTTTTCTTCTACTTCACTGACAATAATGGAGTAGGGCAGCTGGAGAAGATCGAGGAGTTCTTTCCTGCGCGGAGATTGTGATGCAAGTATTAGCGGTTTTGTCATGTTCGTCATCCTTTCAGGGTTTGCTTAAGAAAAAAAGATACTCGTTTATCCTACCAAATCACGAGGCTTGTCACAATTTCAGAAAAATAACTTTTTCATGACAAAATAAAAAAAGCCTGTCACTAAAGGACGAAGGCTCAGGGTGCTATCTCTTATTTTACGACGGCTAACAGCTCCTGCTGAGCCTTCCACCCGGCTTCAGCACTTGGATCCTCTAATTCCTTTAAAGCCTGCAAAATCGCTTTTTTCTCTCCTGTTTCTGACGCTTTTGTTTCACCAAGCGACTTTTCTATTTTCTCTACACTCGCTTTTGTAATGTCTTCGCCGAGAATCGCCTTTGCTGCAAGCTCAGCTGTTTCCTTAAAAGAATCTGTCATATCTGACTCTATTGATAAGGAAAGCTCCTTGCCTCCCCAGGCTTCAAAATCACTGTCGATTAAAACCTGTCCTAACTGCTGTGAGACCTCCTTTTCACTTGCTAAGCCTGCAATAACATACGTATACCCGTCATCCTTTGACAGTGACACGGCGGAATATCCTTTTTCGGTCAATTGATCTGTTAACGTTTCGGCACCCTTTTCATTTGAAAATTTTCCGGCTTGTACAGCGTATGTTTTATATGTACCTTCAGTTTGCGCCGCTTGTTTTTCTGCGCCTGAAGTTTGTTTTTCAGTTGAAGTATCCCCTGCTTTTGCCGTTTGGCTGCCTAAAGAATCCTCTAAAGAGGCCGGTGCTGACGCTTCTTTATTCCCCGATATGTTTAACGCGAATAACCCTAATCCAGTGCCAATGACAGCCGCGAAGGCAATCGTCGCGGCCACTCTTTTTACCGGTTTGGCAGCCCCGGTCTTTCCTTTTGCATAAAGCTTTGTTTTTTTCTTTTGAAAAGGAGGAACAACTTTTGGATCCTCTTTAAACACCTTGTCCTCCTCGGAATCCCAATTGAATTCATCTTCATCAGGATGTTCCTTGGATGCCGCAACCTCTTGTTCTGCCTGTCTTTTTTCCTCCCAATTTGAAAATGTCATGCTTTTATCCGCCTCTGTCTCAGGCGTCTCTTGTTCGTAAACCGTCTCTTCTTTTCCATTAATCGTCACCTTGAGGGCTTTTTCTGCGGCTTTACTGTTTTTTTTATTCTTTCTTTTTTTCAATTCCGCTTCCTCCCTTCATTTGCTTGACCGTTCTTGTCGGCTTTTCATGCTACACACTTTAGCACAGGCAAAGAAAAAAAGAACAAGACTTTTGTCGCCTTGTCCAAAAAACGTTCGTCAAATTTTTCAGCAGTCAGCCCAATGCTATTTTGATATAAAAAGAAATGATAGAGTCACCGTATAAATAGGCTAAAATGCTCCCTGCGGCTATAGCGGGGGCGAAGGGAAGCGGCTGCCTTTTAGCGAGTCTACCAGTCAGAACGGCTGCCGCTCCATATAATGCACCTATCAAAACAGAAAAGAAAAAGGCAGCTGCCAGCATTTTCACACCAAGCACAAAGCCAATCACCGCAAATAATTTAATATCTCCTCCCCCTACTCCCCCATGGGTGATTGCGGCAATTACAGCCAGAAACAGAAATCCGGCTGCCGCGCCTAACAGGCCTGCATACCAGGAATCAAGCGGAGAAATCAATCTCGCGGCCGCCAAAAAGGGAAGAAAGAAAATCAATATTCGATTTGGAATCAGCATAAAATGAATATCTGTCACTGCAACAATAATGAGAAGAGAGATAAACACCACAGCGGGGAACAGTTCCAGCGACGTGCCAAAGCGAATTCCTGCGGCGGTAAATAAACACGCTGTCACAATCTCTGCTGCGGGATACATAAAAGAAATCCTATGCCCGCAGCTTTTACATTTACCTTTTTGAAATAGGAATGACAGGATGGGAATTAATTCTGCAGGAGTTAATGTCCGCCGGCAAAACGGGCATGATGAACGGGGCGCAATAATAGATAGATGTAAGGGGATACGGCACCCGGCCGTATAGTAAAAAGAACCAAGAATAAGCCCGAAGATAAAAAGAATGGATAGCATAGACAACACACCTTTACTCACTGAGTTCTGGTATGGATTGTAGCAAAATGAGCATCCTAAGCTCCAATTGGGGATATTCAATTTTACACATAAAAAAAACGGCAGAATCTTTTTTTGATTCTGCCGGAGCCGGATGCTTTTATTTCAACCTTTTGCGAATGTCAGAAATAAAGTAAAGAGATCCGGTAATCAGCACAATTTCATTTGAGCCCTTTTTACTTTCTATGAATTTGATCACATCGTCTGGATCTTCACTCCAGCTTTTATTGCTGATTTCACCTGCATCATAGAGATCTTTTGCAAGAGAAGCACGCGGGAAATCAAAAGAAGCAAAATGAATCGCATGAGCAATGGTTTCCAGTCTTTTAATCATGTTCTGATACGGTTTGTCCTTTAACGCGCTAAACACCACAGAAATGCGTGAATTGGCGAAACGCTGCTTCATCGTTTCCGCCAGCTTTTCGACACCTTCTTCGTTATGCGCACCGTCTAAATATACCGGAGGATGCTCCTGAACAAGCTCTAACCGTCCCGGCCAAGCAGCCTTCACAAGCCCGCTCCTTAACGCTTCGTCACTGATATGGGCGATATTCTCCTTATTGAGCCACTCCGCAGCCAAAATGGACAAAGCAGCATTTTGTCTTTGATGGGTGCCAATCAGAGATGTCCGAATATCTTCATAGCATTTCTCTTCCGTTTTGAATGAAAACTGTTCTCCTGCAGGCAGAGCCTCTTCATTGAAAATAACACATGCATCATGCAATGACTGGAACGGCGCAGCATGCCGTTGAGCTTCATGGCGGATGACCTGTAAAGCTTCCGGCTGGGTAACTGCTGTAACGATTGGAATACCTTCTTTAATAATGCCGGCCTTTTCTCCTGCAATTTCTTCAATGGTGTTTCCCAAAATGTTCATATGATCGTGTCCGATGCTTGTAATCACAGTTAAGAGCGGTTCAACCACATTAGTAGAATCGAATCTACCGCCCAGACCTGTTTCAAAAATAACAAAATCGACCTTATGAAACTCTGCAAAATATAAAAATGCACAAGCTGTCATAATTTCAAATTCTGTCGGCTGTCCGTATTCCGTTTGATCAAGGGCTTCAACGTGCGGTTTCATTTGATTGACGAGTGCTGTCCATTCCTCATCTGAAATCGGTATCCCGTTTACGCTGATCCGTTCATTAAACGTAATAATATAAGGCGATGTAAATGTTCCAACCGTATATCCGGCTTCCTGCAGCATAGAACGGATAAAAGCGACAGTTGATCCTTTACCGTTTGTTCCTGCGACGTGGAACGCTCGGATTTTTTTTTCAGGATGTCCTAACCGCGCCATCAGCTGTTTCATTCGACCAAGTCCGGGCTTCACCCCGAATTTTAGCCTCCCGTGAATCCAGCTGCGCGCATCTTGATATGCAGTAAACAATGATAATCCCCTCTTTTATAAGACAAGGCGGTTTCTCTAGAAACCGCCCCGGCTTTTCATTAACCCTTCAGCTCAGCCATTCGTTTTTGAACAGCGTCACGCTTCGCCACATAATCTTTTTCTTTTTCACGTTCTTCATCAATTACGTGTGCAGGCGCTTTTTTCAAAAATCCTTCATTTCCAAGTTTCTTTTGGACACGCTCAACTTCTTTTGTCAGTTTATCAAATTCTTTTTGCAGACGGGCAATTTCTTCATCAATATTGATTAAGCCTTCAAGCGGAAGAATAACCTCTGCTCCTGAGACAACGGCCGTCATCGCCTTATCAACAGCCTCAATATCGGTGCCGATTTTAAGCACGCTCGGATTCGTAAAGCGTTCAACATATGAACGGTTCGCTTCGAGGCGGGCTGCTATTTCGTCTGTGCTTGTTTTAATGTACAGTTCAACCTGCTTGCTCATTGGCGTATTGACTTCACTGCGGATATTGCGCACAGAACGGATCAGCTCAACAAGAAGCTTCATGTCAGCTGCCGCTTCAGTATCGGTATGCTCCGGCACTACTACAGGCCATTGACTTACTGTAATCGATTCCCCTTGGTGAGGAAGATGCTGCCAAATTTCCTCCGTTAAGAATGGCATAAACGGATGGAGCAGACGCATCGTTTGATCAAGTACGTAAGCAAGGATGGAACGGGTAGTTTTCTTAGCCGCTTCGTCTTCTCCATAGAGCGGAAGCTTCGCCATTTCAATATACCAATCACAGAAATCATCCCAAATAAAGTTATATAAATGGCGTCCTACTTCACCAAATTCATATCGATCAGCAAGCTGGGTCACGTGCTCGATCGTTTCATTTAATCGCGTTAAAATCCACTTGTCAGCGACTGACTTTTCGCCTGACAGATCAAGCTCATCGTACGTCATGCCATCCATATTCATTAATGCAAAACGGGAAGCGTTCCAAATTTTATTGGCAAAATTCCAGGTCGATTCCACTTTTTCATAGCTGAAGCGCAGATCCTGGCCAGGAGAGCTTCCAGTCGCAAGGAAATAACGCAGAGAATCGGCTCCGTACTTGTCAATCACATCCATCGGGTCGACACCGTTGCCAAGAGATTTACTCATTTTCCGGCCTTGCTCGTCACGGATTAAGCCGTGGATTAAAACATCTTTGAACGGTCGCTCGCCTGTAAATTCAATGCCTTGGAAAATCATGCGTGATACCCAGAAGAAAATGATATCGTACCCTGTCACGAGAACATCTGTCGGATAGTAGCGTTTAAAGTCTTCAGCCGTTACATCAGGCCAGCCCATTGTGGAGAAAGGCCATAGCGCAGAACTGAACCATGTATCCAGTACGTCTGTATCCTGTTCCCAATTTTTGCTGTCTTCCGGCGCTTCAAGCCCGACATATAGCTCGCCTGTTTCTTTATGATACCAGGCAGGAATACGATGGCCCCACCACAATTGACGGGAGATACACCAGTCGCGGATGTTTTCCATCCAGTGTAAATACGTTTTTTCGAAACGGTCAGGCACAAAGTTGACCTTTTCTTCTTTCTTTTGCAGCTCAATCGCTGCATCAGCAAGCGGCTGCATGCGCACAAACCATTGTGTAGAAAGATAAGGCTCCACAACAGCCCCGCTTCGTTCACTATGGCCGACAGAGTGCATATGATCCTCGATCTTGAAGAGAACTCCCGCCTCCTGTAAATCTTTCACGAGCTTTTTGCGGCATTCAAAACGATCCATACCTTGATATTGCAGAGCATTTTCATTCATCGTGCCATCTTCATTCATGACAAGGATGCGTTCTAAATTGTGGCGGTTGCCAAGCTCGAAGTCGTTCGGATCATGAGCAGGCGTAATTTTCACGGCACCTGAACCAAATTCCATATCAACATAGTCATCACCGACAATCGGAATTTCACGATTTGTAATCGGCAGGATCACCGTTTTTCCGATAAGGTGTTTATAGCGCTCGTCTTCAGGGTGAACGGCAACAGCTGTATCACCGAGCATTGTTTCAGGACGTGTCGTCGCAATTTCTATTGAGCCTGAACCGTCAGCAAGCGGATAGCTCATATGATAGAACGCGCCTTGAACATCCTTGTAAATCACCTCTATGTCGGATAGGGCTGTTTTTGTCGCTGGGTCCCAGTTAATAATATATTCGCCTCTGTAGATCAGGCCTTTTTCATAAAGCTTAACGAATACTTCTCTTACCGCTTTGCTCAAGCCTTCATCCAGCGTAAAACGTTCACGGGAATAATCTAGGCCAAGACCTAATTTCGCCCACTGGCTGCGAATAAAGTCAGCATATTCTTCCTTCCACTTCCACGTTTCTTCGAGGAATTTTTCACGGCCTAAATCGTAGCGGGATTTGCCTTCTTCACGAAGTTTCGCCTCTACTTTAGCCTGTGTCGCGATGCCGGCGTGGTCCATGCCAGGAAGCCACAGCACATCATAGCCCTGCATGCGTTTCATTCTTGTTACAATGTCTTGCAGCGTTGTGTCCCATGCGTGGCCAAGGTGAAGTCTTCCTGTTACGTTTGGCGGCGGGATGACAACAGAGTATGGCTCTTTTGTCTGGTCACTGCCCGCTTCAAAAAATTTGCCTTTTAGCCAAAAATCATATCGGTCTTTTTCAACCGCTGCCGGATCATATTTCGTCGGCATTGTTTGTTCATTCGTTTCCATTATAACCCTCCAGCATGTTTAAAAATGGCTGAGAACGAGAAAAGAGCTCTTCATCCCTGTAAAAGGACGAAAAGCTCTTTCGCGGTACCACCTTTTTTCATGAACTCAATCAGTTCATGCACTTATAACGGATAACGGGTGTTTCCCGAATTTCTCTACTCTTCTTTCAAGAAATTATGCTCCCGGGCGACCTTCCAATCAGACAACATAAGAAGCCTTTCAGCAAACGGCTTCTCTCTCTGCATGCGCCTTTTTTGTACTCTTCCCGTTCTAAGCAGGTGTATTTATCAGCTCATTGTATACATTATTTATGTTCTTTATTATAGTAAAAGTGTTTTTGATTCGTCAATCATCTTTTCCAAAAACACCGCTTTCTATACAGATGGGCAGGCACCTATTGCCCAAGTTTACATATGATGCTTGTAAATGCGTAGAGGAGGATGCACCGTGAAGAAACGTTTCAGCTCTTATTCGCTGCCGCCATGGGTAAGGCAAATTCGGCTTGTATCCGCACAAGTGATTATTCCCATTACGATTTTTCAAGGAATCAGAACCATTTTCTTTCCGACAACCTTTGATGTTTTGCTGCTCGCAATCCTAATCTTTTTAGCTTGCGCCCTTCATTTAGAATGGATATAAACAAACAAGTCCGCGCCATTAAGACGTGGACTCGTTTTCAGCCTGAAATTTTTTCTCTTGTTCAATCTGATGAATTTTCATCACAAACGGCTCTATATTTTTCATTTGCCAATAAGCCTTTAATAATTGTGTACATTCCTCTTTTTCATGCTGTCTTTTCCCAGTTTGATAACCGTTCAGCACCTTGTACATGGCTGCCGGATATGCCATATAGCTGAGAAAAAGGCTGACTTCCGCTTCACGCAAAGGGAATGATTTCGTATATCCATAAAACCATTCGACGCATTCCGGACAAGCTTTCGGAAAGCCTCTGAACATTTTTGTATAAAAGCCGAGCAGGTCGTTTTGCGGCGGACCGACAGATGCTCTTTCGAAGTTTGTAAAATATCCGGTCCCGGCATCATTATACAGAAAATGGTGTATAGACAGGCTGCCGTGGTTCATTACAACCCTTGAAACGTCCTTTTCCTTTGCAGACTCATACCAGTCCTCCAACCGTTCCAGCGCAAAATTCACCGCGGAAATGGTTTCTGAAAAATAGGTTATGGCCTGGAGTTCAAAAGGAGAAAGGTACCACTCCTTCTCCGCTCTATCCACAAACTGCTCATAGAAAATTTTATCTTGTTCCCACTTTTTTTTCGTTTGCCCGTAATAACGTTCAATCTCATCACGTCTAACCTTTAGTTCCTGCGCGGTTCTCTCGTGAAGACGGGCTGTTTCTCTAAATAAATAAGCATGTTTCTGATCCCGTTCTTCCTCTTGGTCAAATTGGAGCCAAGGCATTAAATAGTAGGTATCTCCGTATTGTATGCCTGCTGAGAAAAACTCACCGCTATTTGTTCTGTAAACGGGAACGAATAAACGAAAGCCTTTTTCCTCAATCGCCACCATATGATCTGTAAAATGCTTGCCGCGCCCCTCTTTCAATTTTTTCAGGGCAAATATGCCGTAGTCTGTATACACTTTCCAAACAAGAGGACTGACAGGCTCAATAAATTGAGCAGTCAGTCCGTATTCCTGAAGAACCGATTGGGTATCTTCCATTTCATTCACCACATTTTCCGATCGCTTACGGTTTACGCATGGCTATTTTTATATTGAGGAATATAGAGAATCTGTCCTGCTTTTAATTCATCATCCAAGGCTAAAGAATTCATCCTGATCAGCTGCTGGGATGTAATTTCATACCGTTCGCATAAACGCTCGATCGTATCTTCCTGCTGCACAATACAAATTTTCATTCTCGAAAACTCATCCGCTTCTTTTGTAAAGAGTTTTGTTAAATAAAGAGAATTATCACTTTCCTTTGTTTGAGGTTCCTTCGTTTCAGCAGCAGGAGCAACCCTAGGAACAGCATCCGTTTCCTTCCTTTCAGTCTCAGAAGATTCAGGCAGCTGGAAGGATTGAAAAGGTGTTTCTTCCTTAGGCTCTTCAGCTGATGGTGTTTTTCTCACTTCAATTTCGAAGCTCTCTTCCTCTTGTTCTTCCTCCTCCAGCAGCTTAGGCGCTGAATAAAAAGAATCCTCCTCTTCTTGTTCAGGCAGGAAGGTACGGTATGCCGGTTCAGGCAATTCTTCTTGAGATACCTCCTCCGAGCTTGTTTTTTGATTGAAATGGAAATGTAAATCGGCTTTGTCATTCTCCACATATACAGCTGAAGCTGTTTCTCTGCTATCTTCTATGGAGAGAGCGGCCTCTGATACACTCTCCAAAGCTTCATCCGCTTCCGCCTCTTCTTGGCAAAGCGCAGGATCAGCCTGATCCGATTGAGCTGCTTCTTCATTTTGAGCCTCTTGGCGCAGCGCATATTCATGATTAGGAGACACTGTTGTTTCCTCTTTTTCCTCTGCAATCACAGTCTCTGAATGAAGTTCAGCTTCCAAAGCAGGCGATTCTTCTGCTCCGGCGTGTTCACGAAGCTCAGTCTCCGCTGGAGAGTCTGCTTCTTCACGAACATCCGCTATTGCAGCTGCCGGCTCTGCCGTTTCTTTTTTTGCTTTAACGATCTCTTGAATCTCTATTTCTGAAGGATCAGGTTCTGGCTCAGATTCTTCTGTTTCCGATTCAGCACGAACCTCAATTTCCGGCACAGCAAGCTCTTCTGACTCTTCTTCCTCTTTCACATCTTCTCTGGCTTCTGGTTCTGAAGCAACCGATTCAGGCGGCTCAGATTCTGCTTTTTCTGTCTCCAGTTCTTCACGGAGCCCCGCTTTCGAGATAAAAAGTTCTGGCGGTTCGGCTGGCGGTTCATGCTGAAGAACTGCTTCCTCTGCCGATGATGCACCCGGTTCTTCTACTACACTATGTGCCGGCGGCTCTGAAAGCTCTTCCTCTCTGAATGCCGCAGGAGCTTCATATAAAGGTATCTCCGGCTCTTTGTCTTGCGTATCGTCCAAAAGCCCTTCGATCGCTAAATCAGCTTGAATTGTTAAAATGCGCGAATCCGTCAATTGATAGTCAAATGCGTCAATAAAGACGAAGACATCCTGTAAATGGCTCACTTTATTTTTCGGAATGGTAATATCCACAGGAAAACAGTGAGTCAGTTCCGCACTTCCATCCTCTCTCTTTCTGACTTGTTCAACAAACCGCTTATCTGTATAAATCTCTTCGGTATGTTTGTTTTGATCTATGTTGTACTCACCTGTAAGTTCAAGCGATCCTATGATTGATACATAATCATTTACTTCCTGAACCCTAATATCAGGATCTAATGAAATAGAAAGCAGTTCAGAAACTTCCTGTCCTTTTTGGAAACAGATCGATTCTTCTACAGAAAATTGCAATCGATGATTTTGCGGCAAGTTCATATCCTCCTTTCATCTAATCCTTAAAATTAGATGTCACTAAAGGTGTATGTATGAACTGGAGAAAATATGAGTGGGAGAGCACGAAAAAACCGGCACAAGGAGTCCTTGATACCGGTTTTCACTCTTATCTGCGGCTGATCTCAGCAAATACTTTCTCAGCTGCCTGGATTGTGTTTTCAATATCTTCATCAGTATGGGCTGTTGAGAGGAAAAGACCTTCGAATTGTGATGGCGGAAGGAATACCCCTTCATTTGCCATCCCTTTATAATAGCTTGCAAACAGCTTCAAATCAGATGATTTCGCTGTTTCATAATTGATGACTGGTTCGTTTGTAAAGAAGAAACCGATCATCGAACCTGCACGGTTAAAGGTATGCGGAATGCCATGAGCCTCGGCGGCTTTTGAAATTCCTTCTTCCAGTCTGTCGCCTTTTTTGATGAAATTCTTGTAGGAATCAGGTGTCAGCTGTTTCAATGTCTCTAAGCCAGCCGTCATCGCAAGCGGGTTGCCTGACAATGTACCAGCTTGATAGATCGGACCGCTTGGAGCGATCTGCTCCATGATTTCTGCCTTTCCGCCATAAGCGCCGACAGGAAGTCCGCCCCCGATTACTTTTCCTAAACAAGTCAGATCAGGCGTTACGCCGAAGTAGCCTTGAGCGCAGTTATAATCGACACGGAAGCCAGTCATCACTTCATCAAAAATCAGCAGGGAGCCGTACTGCTCAGTGATATCACGCAGACCCTGCAGGAAACCTTCTTGCGGCGGAACAACACCCATATTTCCGGCAACTGGCTCTACAATGACTCCCGCAATGTCTTCACCGAATTGCTGGAAAGCAAGCTTTACACTTTCTAAATCATTGTACGGAACGGTGATGGTGTTTTTCGCAATGCCTTCAGGCACCCCCGGGCTGTCAGGCAGACCGAGAGTGGCAACACCTGAACCAGCTTTAATCAAGAGGGAATCGCCGTGTCCGTGGTAGCAGCCCTCAAATTTTAAAATCTTGTTGCGGCCCGTATAGCCCCTTGCCAAACGGAGGGCACTCATTGTAGCCTCTGTTCCGGAGCTTACCATTCGTACAATTTCTACAGATGGCACACGATCAATGACGAGCTTAGCCAGTTCATTTTCTACTTCAGTCGGAGCACCGAAGCTTGTCCCGTATTCAGCCACTTTTTTGAGGCTTTCTACGACGCGGTCATTTGTATGCCCTAAAATTAAAGGCCCCCATGACAAGACGTAGTCAATATATTCATTCCCGTCAATATCAAAGATTTTCGAGCCTTTTCCGCGCTCCATAAAAATCGGGTCCATGTCTACCGATTTAAATGCGCGAACGGGACTGTTCACACCGCCCGGCATGAGTTTTTGCGCTTCTTTAAAAGCCGTTTTTGATTTTTCATAGCTTCTCATCTGCCTCAACTCCTGTCAACTGAATAAAATTACTCCGCAAGCCATTTCGCTGCGTCTTTCGCATGATACGTAATAATCAGGTCGGCACCCGCGCGCTTCATGCTTGTCAAAATTTCCAACACAATTTCTTTTTCTTTGATCCAGCTGTTCTGCGCTGCAGCCTTCACCATTGAATACTCTCCGCTTACATTATAAGCGACGAGCGGCAAAGTAAACTCATTTTTTACGTCACGCATGATATCCATATAAGAAAGCGAAGGTTTGACAATCAAAAAGTCTGCGCCTTCCTCGACATCTGATTGTGCTTCGCGTAGTGCCTCCATACGGTTGGCAGGGTCCATCTGATATGTTTTGCGGTCTCCGAATTGCGGTGTGCTGTTTGCTGCATCACGGAATGGACCATAAAACTCACTTGAATATTTCACAGCGTAAGACATGATTGGAATATCGACGAATCCTTCTTTATCAAGCGCTTCTCTGATCACTGTAACAAATCCGTCCATCATGTTTGATGGAGCAATGATATCCGCACCTGCTTTCGCTTGGCTGACAGCAGTCTGCGCCAAAAGCTCCAGCGATTCATCATTTAGGATGACCCCGTCTTTGACAAGTCCGCAATGGCCGTGGTCTGTATATTCACACAGGCACGTGTCAGCGACAACAACCATTTCGGGGAAGTGTTCTTTAATTTCTGTGATGGCTTTTTGGACAATTCCGTGATCATGGTACGCTTGTGTTCCGCAATCATCTTTTTCTTCCGGGATGCCGAACACGATAACAGATTGAATGCCCAGTTTGACCAGCTCCGCTACTTCATCCTTCAATAAATCTAATGATACATGGTAAACATCAGGCATTGACGGAACAGCTTTTTTGCCTTCCAGACCTTCTACGACAAAAATCGGATAAATAAAATCTGATGGATGCAAACGTGTTTCCTTTACCATTTCTCTCATTGCTTTTGATGTCCGCAGGCGGCGGTGTCTATTAAATGATTGACTCATATTCTCTCTTCCTCTCTTGACATGCTGCACATTAAGTCAAGCATGCCATCTATTGTAAATGTATCAGGCGTATGCGATGTGATGCCGTACGTCAGAAGGGCATCATTTGTTAAAGGCCCAATGCTGATACAGGCCGTCCCATTCGCCATCCACTTTTTTAATTCTTCTCCCAAGACATGCATAAACGTATGTACGGTTGATGAACTTGTAAATGTTACATAGTCAAAGGAATATTGACCCGCAGCGTCTTTCAGTGCCTCAATGCCTTCTTCATCCGGAATCGTTTCGTAGAGAACCCATTCCTTTACTTCAAAACCGAGCGGGACAAGCTCTTGTTTTATCACATCACGTGACAAATTCCCTTTCATCACGGTAATGGGCTCCCCCGGTTCAGCATGCTGCTTAAGAGCATCAGCCAATTGTTCAGCAATATACTCCTGTGGCATCACATCAACCGATACGTTATGCGTTTTTAAACGGCGGGCGGTTTTTTCACCGACGGCTGCAATTTTTTTATGCGCAGGGAGAATAAGCTGATTTTCCTTCAGATAAGAAAAAAAGAAGTCTGCCCCGTTCACACTTGTAAAAACAAGCCAGCCTGGCGCGGCAAGATCCTCTCTTACCTGTTCCGCAACATCATTCGGCAAAGCGCGGCGAAACGTAATTAAAGAGGTTAAAACCGCTTTACCGCCAAGCGCCTCCACTTTTTGCTGAAATGATGTTGCCTGTGCCTTATTCCGGGTGACAAGCACTGTTTTTCCTTTCAACGGAAAATCATTTTCCATCCTCATCAAGCTCCCGTTTTACACGATCAATTAAATCTTTTGCTCCTTTGTCAGCCATAAGAGCGGCACAGCGCTTTCCTACTTCCTCCGGATCGTTTCCGGTGACGGTTTCTTTAAAAATGATTTTGCCGTCAGGTGAAGCGACAAGACCTGTCATTTCAATTTCATCCTGTCCATTTAACACGGAGTAGCCCGCGATCGGAACCTGGCAGCCGCCCTCCATCGCGTTTAAAAAAGCACGTTCCGCTAAGACAGTCCGTTTTGTATATTCATCTGTAAACTGAGAAAACAACGCCAACAGCGCTTCATCCGATTCTCGGCACTCAATCGCCAGTGCTCCCTGCCCCACAGCAGGCAAACAGCGCTCTGGCTCAAGGAATTCGGTTACGACATCTTGCTTCCAACCCATTCTAGAAAGGCCGGCAGCCGCTAAAATAATCGCGTCATAATCCTCTGTTTCCAGCTTTTGAAGTCTTGTATCTATATTACCTCTAATCCATTTAATTGTAAGGTCAGGGCGCTCAATCAAAAGCTGCGCGCTTCTTCTTAAACTGCTTGTGCCAATGACAGCACCTTCCTTCATTTCTGAAAGCTTTACGCGATTCTTTGAAATAAGGGCATCACGCGGATCCTCCCGTTCAGGAATGCAGCCGATCACAAGGCCTTCAGGCAAAACAGCAGGCATGTCCTTCATGCTGTGCACTGCCATATCAATCTCTTCGTTTAAAAGCGCCTGTTCAATTTCTTTGACAAACAGCCCTTTTCCACCCACTTTTGAGAGTGTAACATCGACAATCCGGTCGCCCTTTGTCACGATCTCTTTAATTTCAAAAGCAAACGAAGGATTGATTTCCTTCAGTTTTTGAATAACCCATTTTGTTTGAGTCATAGCGAGTTTGCTTCGTCTGGAACCTACTTTAATCGTTCTCATCATTTCTTTCCTCCCGAATCTGCTTGGGACATCGTTTAACTGAACCAATGGAATTGCGACAGGCTTCCAAGCAGGAAATAATTGATCATCAGCACCAGAAAACAAGCCGTATTCCACAGTGCAGCGACCTTTCCTTGCAGCTCTTTAATCAGCCTGATATAAAGATAATAGCTGTACAGCAGCAGGACGACAAACGAACCAAGCACTTTGGCGTCAAACCAATACAGCGTTTCTAGTGAGACATATGCCCAAATGACGCCGAGAATCAAACTCAGCAGCAGCATCGGAACCCCGATGACATTTAAAACATACGCCATATAATCAAGCTTAGATAAATCTTCTATTCTCAACAGCCATTTTCCCCACTTTTTCTTTTTCAGCAGATGATATTGAAACATATATAGCACAGAAAAAACGAAAGAAAGGGAGAAAGCGCCGTATGAAAGAATCGCCATTGTAATATGAATCACCAAAAGCTCGGATACAAGCTGCCCGGAAAAAGCAGCTGACTGCTGCTCTGTCGGTGAAAATGTGTGAATGGCGATCATAGAAAATCCTATAACATTTGTAAAAAACACGATAAAGTCAACACGTAAAAGCTTTGTCAGTACCAATGACAGCGTGACAAGCACCCAGGCATAAAAATAAAGCGCCTCCGTCACATTTAATACCGGAAACCGCCCCGTCACCCACATAAAATAGGCCAAATACACGGTTTGCAGAGTCCAGACAATAGAAAGCAACCAGAAGGCCATTTTTCCAGCCTTCCGGTTGTGTTGAAGAAAATCTATAAAATAAAAGAGTACACTTAACGCGTAAATGACGATTGTCCCCTCATTAAGTCTTGCCATTGCAGTATCAATCATTCAGCTTTCACTCACTTACAAGTGGGCTAAAGCCCGCTTTTGATTCAGCCTTCTTAAAAGAGTGGACCTTTTGGCTGCTTTCAACGGTTTTCATCATTTGACGGCCCGCAGCTTCTTCAATATCAAAAATCTGCATAAACAACGCGAGCTTTTCTTCCGAATCAGCATCTGCCGCAAGCTCTTTCACCTTTAAAATCGGATCACGAAGCATTTGGTTAATAATACTTTTGGTGTGTTTGTTCAACAGTTTTTTCTCTCTTGTGCTTAAGTGAGGCAGCTTACGCTCAATGCTGTCCATCGTTTCTGACTGGATGGCAAGCGCCTTTTCGCGCAATGCAGAAATAACCGGCACAACACCAAGTGTATTCATCCATTGTTTAAATTCCACAATGGTTTCTTCAATTAACAGTTCAACTTTTTCAGCTGTTTCTCTCCGCTCTTTCATGTTCGCTTCCACAATGCCTTCCAGATCGTCGATATCATAAAGAAAAACACCTTCAAGATCATTCAGCGCCGGATCAAGATCTCTAGGCACGGCAATGTCGACCATAAACAGCGGACGTCCCTTGCGAAGCTTATTCGCGTTTTCCATCATCTCTTTGGACACGACAAATTCACTTGCACCGGTTGAACTGATTAAAATATCAGCCTCCGCAAGCGCGCTTTCAAGCTGATTCAAGCTTCTCGCTTCACCTGAGAAACGGTCTGCAAGCTCCTTCGCTTTCAAGTATGTTCGGTTAATGACAGTGACCTTGCCGATTCCCTGTCCGTGCAGGTTTTCCGCAGCAAGCTCGCCCATTTTTCCCGCACCGAGAATCAATATGTGCTTGCTTGAAAGATTTCCGAAGATTTTTTTGGCAAGTTCAACTGCAGCATAGCTTACTGACACCGCATTTGAGCCAATGTCTGTTTCGGCGTGAGTCCGTTTGCCCACTGTAACCGCCTGCTTAAACAGCTCATTAAAAATAGTCCCGATCGTTTTTTCTTGCTGAGCTGTTTTAAAGCTGTCGCGTACCTGTCCGAGAATCTGCGTTTCGCCAATCACCATAGAGTCAAGTCCGCAGGCTACACGGAATAAATGCTCAACAGCGGCATCGCCCTCATAAAACGTTAAAAACGGTGACAGCTCTTCTTTGCTTAATTGAAACCAATCAGCTAAAAACTTTTTTATATAATAACGGCCGGTATGGAGCTGGTCGACTACCGCATAAATTTCAGTGCGGTTGCAGGTTGAGACAATGATGTTTTCAAGAATGCTTTTCTCTTCTTTCAGCTGCACCATTGCTTCTGCCAGCTCATTCGGCTGAAAACTTACTTTTTCACGTATCTCAATAGGGGCGGATTTATAATCTACTCCCACAACAAGTATATGCATCGCTCTAATTACACCCCCAACACCCAATCTTAATTTATAATCATTCTAACATAGAACTCATTATTTATAATAATTATAACATAGTTTCTTTCACAAAATGTGAACAGATTTTAAAATTCTTATGCTATATTAGAAAAAGCTTCAGGGAAAAGAAGCATTCCTATTGACAATACCAAAAACAGCAGAAATTTACTACACATCAGCTCTAAAAAACAAGAAGGTGATATCATGAAACAAAAATCAATTTTATTCCCTTGTCTGCTGCTTGCCGCTTCTGTATATGCATGGCTAGAAAGCGGCCAAGCCGAACTGTTTTCAAGGCAGGATCAATGGCCTGTTCTCCTCATGCTGTTAGGCGCAGCCTTTGTATATCAAGGAAAAAAAGAAGCCGTCACACCCCATTTTTTTATTGGTTTGCTTCTCTTCGGGATCGGTTTACACTTTTTTGCCAAGCCGAAGTGGGTATGGTGGCCGGATGATTTTGAAATGCTCCTCTTTATGATCGGCTTCTCACTTCTCGTTTCAACCGTTCAAAAAAAAGAATATGTATATGAAGCTGTGTCGATGATTTGTTTTTCCCTGTTTTTGTACTTTTTCAAACAAATTATGGCATGGCTTGAGTCTGCGCATATTCCAACAGCGCTTCTGAAGGAGTATTGGCCGTTTGTCTTTATTGGGATCAGTTTATTGTTATTATTGATAAAACGAAAAAAATCTATACGATAAATAAAACCGGTAGAGGATCCTCTACCGGTTTATCATTTTTTTGATCGCTCCCCAAGCTTCGTCTTTTCCCTTTTTCGTTTCCGAGGAAAAGAGAATCAGCTCGTCTTCCGGATCAATATTTAATGTTTGTCGGACAACCTTCGCGTGTTTGTCCCATTTGCCTTTCGGGATCTTATCCGCCTTTGTAGCGATAACAATAACAGGAATGCCGTAATACTTTAAAAATTCATACATCTGTACATCATCATTAGATGGCGCATGCCGCAAATCAACGATCTGCACCACAGCTTTTAATTCCTCGCGTGTCGTGATATAGGTTTCAATCATTCTGCCCCATGCTTCACGCTCAGACTTTGACACTTTGGCAAAACCGTAGCCCGGCACATCCACAAAATGCAGCTCATCATTGATAATGTAGAAATTAAGCGTTTGTGTTTTTCCTGGCTTTGATGACGTTCTCGCAAGATTTTTACGATTGATTAATGAATTGATAAAAGACGATTTTCCTACGTTCGATCTTCCGGCCAATGCGATTTCCGGAAGCCCCCCTTCAGGGTACTGTTCCGGTTTTACTGCACTGATCACGATTTCTGACTTTGTGACTTTCATTTCTTCTCTCCTACTAAGGCATGTTCCAAAACCTCGTCTAAGTGGGACGCCAATATAAATGTCAGCCCCTCCCTGACGCTTTCCGGAATATCCTCTATATCTTTTTCATTATCTTTAGGCGCAATAATGGTCGTTAATCCCGCTCTATGTGCGCCAAGCGCTTTTTCCTTCAAGCCGCCGATCGGCAGCACGCGCCCGCGAAGCGTGATTTCTCCAGTCATGCCAACTTCACGCGAAACCGCCCGTCCCGTTAAAGCAGAAACAAGCGCTGTTGCCATCGTAATACCGGCTGACGGACCATCTTTTGGCACCGCACCCTCTGGTACATGTATATGAATATCATACTTCTCATGAAAGTCAGGTTCAATGCCAAGTTCTTCTGTTTTGGATCGCACATAGCTGAATGCAGCCTGAGCAGACTCTCTCATAACATCTCCGAGCTTTCCTGTCAGGATTAATTTCCCTTTCCCCGGAGAAAGCGATACTTCAATCGACAGCGTATCTCCGCCAACGGTTGTATAAGCAAGCCCTGTCACTACACCAACCTGATCCTCTGTTTCAGCTTGTCCATATCTGAAAATACGTTTTCCGATAAAGTCTTGAAGGTTCTTCTCAGTAACCGTAATCCGTTTTCGCTCTTCAGCAACAATGGCTTTTGCAGCTTTACGGCAAATCGCGGCAAGCTGGCGTTCAAGGCTTCTCACACCAGCTTCTCTCGTATAGTAGCGGATAATATCAAGAATCGCCTGATCACGCAGCTGCAGGTTGCTTTTCTTCAGCCCGTGTTCTTTGATTTGCTTTGGAAGCAAGTGATCCTTTACGATTTCAAGTTTTTCTATTTCTGTGTAGCCTGCGATATTAATAATTTCCATTCTGTCTCTGAGCGGACCCGGGATTGTGGCCAAATTGTTCGCCGTTGCGATAAACAGCACTTTGGATAAATCAAAGGTTTCTTCAATATAGTGATCACTGAAGCTGCTGTTTTGCTCTGGATCAAGCACTTCAAGCATAGCGGATGATGGGTCTCCTCTAAAATCAGATGACATTTTGTCAATTTCGTCTAATAAGAAGACCGGATTCAGCTTGCCCGCTTTTTTCATCCCTTGAATAATACGTCCAGGCATTGCTCCGACATAGGTCCGTCTGTGTCCGCGTATCTCTGATTCATCCCGTACTCCTCCGAGTGAGATTCTGACGAATTTGCGTCCCAAGCTTTTTGCAATTGATTTGGCTAAAGACGTTTTTCCGACACCTGGAGGTCCTGCCAAACAGAGAATCGGGCCTTTCAGAGATTTGGTCAGCTTCTGGACAGCCAAATATTCTAAAATACGTTCTTTTACTTTTTCAAGCCCGTGGTGCTCTTCGTCCAAGAGACGTCCTGCTTCTTTCAAATCAAGCTTATCATCTGATTCATCCGTCCACGGAAGAGCAACCAGCCAGTCGATATAGTTGCGGATCACGGAGCTTTCCGCAGAACTTGACGGAATTTTTTCATATCTGTTCAATTCTTTAAGCGCTGTTTCCTTCACATGATCAGGCATGCCTGCTTCTTCGATTTTTTCCGTCAGCGTCTGAACTTCGCCAGTTTTGCCTTCTTTATCGCCAAGCTCTTTTTGGATCGCCTTCATTTGTTCTCGTAAGTAGTATTCCTTCTGCGTACGCTCCATCGAACGTTTGACGCGCTGGCCGATTTTTTTCTCAATCTCCAGCACTTCTTTTTCATTATTAATAAAATCAATGACCTTGTTCAGCCTGTCTTTGACATCAGCCGTTTCTAAAATATCCTGCTTATCCTTTAGTTTAAGGGGCAGATGAGAAGCAACGATGTCTGCCATTCTCCCCGGCTCTTCGATATCAGTAACCGCGGCGTACGTTTCGGCCGAGATTTTTTTAGAAATTTTTATGTACTGATCAAAGTGGTCTAGCAAAGTCCGCATCAATGCTTCGTCTTCTGTATCTTTTGAATCATCTTCATGAATAAGTTGAATGTCGACCGACGTGTAATCCTCGTGTTCATTGTATTTGACGATATGGGCGCGCTTGAGGCCCTCCACCAACACACGAATCGTACCGTTCGGAAGCTTCAGCATTTGCTTAATTTTTGTATAGGTGCCGACAGTGAAAATCTCGTCTTCACCAGGTTCGTCTATCGAAATATCCTGCTGAGTGGCTAAAAATATCATATGGTCATGCATCATTGCCTGTTCAAGAGCCTGAACCGACTTGTCACGTCCTACATCTAAATGCAAAACCATCGTCGGGTACACTAATAAACCTCTTAAAGGGAGGAGCGGGATGCTGCGTTTTAATTCTTCTGCCATGTGACTGACACCTCCGTGACTTTAGTATGAACCATTATAATACAACTTTTTCATCCTTGTACAATAAACGGCATGGTTCCATTTTCTATAAAACAGTCTCCTCGTAGTATACCCTTTCTTTCTGATATGAAAAAGGAAAAGATGTCCTTCATGAAAAAAACCCTATTATCA
Organism: Bacillus sp. FSL R5-0603; assembly: GCF_038050295.1. Taxonomy (NCBI): domain Bacteria; kingdom Bacillati; phylum Bacillota; class Bacilli; order Caryophanales; family Bacillaceae; genus Bacillus; species Bacillus sp. FSL R5-0603. The sequence continues at coordinate 2,715,375 of NZ_JBBOYP010000001.1, forward strand.
AAATAGGGTTTAAACAGATTCTTTATTGATTTCAATATGAAACGGTTTTTGTTCCGTTGGCGGATTCACTAAAATTTCATCAAGCACTTCTTGGAATGTCTTCACTGCAATAATCTCGATCCCGTCAATCTGCTTTAAGATGGCCTGCTGATTTTCATATGGGATAATCACCTTTTTCGCACCGGACTGCTTGGCCGCTTTTATTTTCGGAATGACGCCTCCGATGGGTTTCACAAGACCGTTCAGGCTGATTTCGCCCGTCATCGCAACGGTATTGTCAATAGGAATTTTGTGTATCGCCGAGAAAATCCCCGCCGCCATCGCAATGCCTGCTGACGGACCATCAATCGGAATCCCTCCTGGGAAATTGATGTGAATATCATAATCAGAAGGCTTCATTCCCATTGTCCGGAGCACGGTTAATACATTTTCAACCGAACCCTTCGCCATGCTTTTTCGTCTGATTGATTTTGATTGGCTGCCGATGCTTTCTTCTTCAGCTATTCCTGTGATGTTAATTGATCCTTTATCTTGAGCCGCGGTTACACTCACTTCGATTTCCAGAAGCGATCCGCTGTTAGGCCCATAGACTGCAAGCCCATTTACAATGCCAACCTGTGGTTCAACACCGATTTTTTGCTCGTGCTTTGGAGTAAGCTGACTGGAGTGAATGACCCATTCAATATCCTCAATCGTAATGTCCTTCCGATTCTCCGTTACAGCCATCCCCGCTGCGATTTGAATCATATTGACGGCTTCCCGCCCGTTCCGCGTGTAGCTGGTCAAAAGATCCAGTCCTTCTTCGGAGATATTTTTTTCAATTTTATCCGCTGCTGTTTTAGCAACCGTTTTCAGCTCGTCCTTTTCAAGCTCGCGGAAAAAAACCTCCAAACAGCGGGACCGGATAGCTGGCGGAATTTCGTTTGGCATTCTCGTGGTCGCGCCAATCAAGCGAAAATCAGCCGGCAGCCCATTTTGAAAAATATCATGAATATGATTCGGAATTTGTGTATTTTCCTCACTGTAATACGCACTGTCTAAAAAGACTTTTCTGTCCTCAAGCACCTTCAGCATTTTATTCATTTGAATAGGATGCAGCTCCCCTATTTCATCAATAAACAGCACACCGCCATGGGCATGGGTGACAGCTCCCTGCTTCGGCTGCGGAATCCCAGCCTGTCCCATCGCTCCGGCCCCTTGGTATATCGGGTCATGGACAGAGCCGATGAGCGGATCGGCAATTCCTCTTTCATCAAAACGGGCTGTTGTCGCATCGAGTTCCACAAAAACAGCCTGCTCTTTAAACGGTGATTGTTTATGTTTTTTTGCTTCTTCCAACACAAGCCGCGCAGCAGCCGTTTTCCCAACTCCCGGTGGCCCATAGACAATCACATGCTGAGGATTTGGCCCGCATAAAGCCGCCTTTAATGCTTTAATGCCGTCTTCCTGTCCGACGATATCTTTAAAGCTTTTGGGGCGGACCTTCTCAGATAATGGCTCGGACAAGCTGATAGCGCGCATTTTCCGAAGCTGCTCCATTTCCTTCTTTGATTCTTTATCTATCGTGACCTTTTGTGTCCTTTGATTTTTAAGCAAATTCCAAAAATACAAACCGATAATGATCCCAAAAAACAGCTGAATAAATAACGCGATCCCTGTCCAACTCATGGTGGTCCCTCCTGAAAAACAATTTATGTATCCAATTCATTCCTCTGATTGCTAGTATCTCCCATAGAAAACGGGAATAAACGTTTTTCCAGAAGAGTTGCATGCAAAAAAACCTCCTGAGTGTTACCACTCAGGAGGTTTGTGCTTATCTTTATGCAGATGTTTTATCTTGACTTACCTCAGTGCCGTCTTTTAATAAGAGGCGAGGAGGCTCTCCGTGTGTCACAGTTGCCCCGGTAATTACACATTTTTCAATGTCATCACGAGAAGGCAGCTCAAACATCACATCAAGCATGATGCCTTCAATGATAGAACGGAGTCCGCGTGCTCCAGTCTTGCGTTCAATTGCTTTTTTAGCAATTTCAGAAAGCGCTTCTTCTTCAAACTCAAGCTCAACGTTGTCAAGCTCAAGCATTTTCTTGAATTGCTTAACAAGAGCGTTTTTCGGTTTTGTTAAGATCGCAACCAATGCTTCTTCGTCAAGCTTTTCAAGGCTTGCAATAACCGGAAGACGTCCGATAAATTCAGGAATTAGCCCGAAACGGAGCAAATCTTCTGGAAGCACTTTTGAAAGAAGATCTTCTTTCTCAAGATCAGCAGCTTTATTGTCGGCACCGAATCCAATCACTTTTTGGCCTAAACGGCGTTTGATGATTTGTTCGATACCATCGAAAGCTCCGCCGCAAATGAACAAAATATTTGTTGTGTCAATTTGAATGAATTCTTGATGAGGATGCTTACGTCCACCTTGAGGCGGCACGCTTGCCACTGTACCCTCAAGAATTTTAAGCAATGCCTGCTGTACACCCTCACCTGACACATCACGTGTGATAGACGGGTTTTCAGATTTTCTAGCCACTTTATCGATTTCATCAATATAGATAATGCCTTTTTCGGCTTTTTCCACATCATAATCAGCAGCTTGGATGAGCTTCAAGAGAATATTCTCTACATCTTCACCCACGTATCCAGCTTCAGTCAAAGATGTAGCGTCTGCAATTGCAAACGGCACATTTAAAATGCGAGCCAATGTTTGCGCCAGAAGGGTTTTACCGCTTCCCGTAGGACCGATTAATGAAATATTACTTTTTGAAAGCTCAACATCATCAACTTTGCTGTTAGAGTTAATGCGCTTATAGTGGTTATACACAGCCACAGCAAGTGATTTCTTCGCTTGATCTTGGCCGATGACATATTCATTCAAAATTTCACGAATTTCCTGAGGCTTTGGTACGTCTTTAAATTCTACTTCTTCTTCTGTTCCGAGTTCTTCCTCTACAATTTCAGTGCAGAGTTCGATACATTCGTCACATATATATACACCAGGTCCAGCTACAAGCTTACGAACCTGATCTTGTGTTTTTCCACAGAACGAGCATTTTAATTGTCCTTTTTCCTCGTTAAATTTAAACATTCTTTCACCCCTTAATCTTGTCTCACTTTTTCTTTTACCGGCAGAGCAAAAGAAAATGATTCTTGAAACGAACGAGTATGTATTGCATTTTACCATACTTTCCAAAAAGACGGTAACAATGTGTTTCTGACTTGCACATTCTATATGTATGACAAAAAACAGCCCTGCATTAACTATATTGCCCCAAGAAAAAGAGATAACTCATAATTGTACAAAACAAGGCACGAATGATTCGCGCCCTGTTTTATTAGTACTATTATTATGCACCATATTAACGGTTTTCTACAAGAAAATCAATTGCTTTGCGAACTTTTAAATCTTCTTTCATCGCGTCAGTAGAACCGATGGCTTGTTTAATATTTTCAACAGGCATGTTGTATGCTTCAGCCATTTTAGTAAGCTCAGCATCAACTTCCTCATCTGATACTTCAAGGTTTTCCGCTTTCGCAATCGCCTCAAGAGTCAGGTTAGATTTTACGCGTTTTTCAGCATCTTCTTTCATTTGCTCTTTAAGCGCAGCTTCATCTTGACCTGAGAATTGAGTGTAAAGCTCAAGGTTCATGCCTTGCATTTGCAGACGCTGTTCGAATTCTTTCAGCATGCGGTCAAGCTCAGTGTCGACCATTGCTTGCGGAACATCGATTTCAGCATTTTCAGAAGCTTTCAGAACAAGCTCTTCACGCAATTTAGCGTCAGCTTCGTTTTCTTTTGCTTCTTCTAGACGTTTCTTTGTTTTTTCAGTTAATTCAGCAAGTGTTTCCACTTCTTCATCGATATCTTTTGCGAATTCATCGTCAAGCTCAGGAAGCTCTTTCGCTTTGATTTCGTGAATTTTCACTTTAAACACAGCTGGTTTGCCTGCAAGCTCTTCAGCGTGGTATTCTTCTGGGAATGTCACTTCAACATCCTTTTCAGCGCCTGCTTCAAGACCAACTAACTGATCTTCGAAGCCAGGGATGAATGAGCCAGATCCTACTTCAAGAGAGTAGTTTTCAGCTTTTCCGCCTTCGAAAGCTTCGCCGTCAACGAATCCTTCGAAATCAAGAACAACTGTGTTTCCTTCTTCAACGGCGCCTTCTTCTTTTACAACAAGCTCAGCTTGACGCTCTTGAAGGGCTTTTAGTTCGTTTTGAACATCTTCGTCAGTTACAGTTGTGTCGTCTTTTTCAATGCCCAGGCCTTTGTATTCGCCAAGCTTCACTTCAGGTTTTACTGTTACTTTCGCAGTGAAGATTAAGCTTTCGCCTTTTTCGATTTTTTCAACATCGATTTCAGGACGGTCTACAGGCTCGATTCCAGCTTCTTCAACCGCTTTAGGGTATTCTACAGGAAGAAGAATATCCAAAGCATCTTGGTAAAGAGCTTCTACGCCAAAGCGCTGTTCGAATAATCCGCGAGGAATTTTACCTTTACGGAATCCAGGAATTGAAACTTGTTTTACTACTTTTTTAAATGCATCATCAAGTGCTGTTTTAAACGTTTCAGCATCAACTTCAACCGTTAAAACGCCTTCGTTGCCTTCTTGTTTTTCCCATTTTACAGACATGTGTTTCCCTCCAAAAATCTATTCAGGTTGTGTCGGTCTTCCATTCTAAAGCAATCATTCGGCTTCGTCCAACAAAAACAAAGCTGCCAAAGATCAGAATCATTATGTATAGATGTTAATAATGAACTGCAAAGCCTGTCCAACCGTATTTCTTATAACCCGTTATACACAAATACAACCACTATATTATAACATAACACATAGCGCTTTCAACTATATGGCGCGATTTACAAATAAGAAATTTCTTCAATATCTTTTAACATTGTGCAAGCTTCATCGAGTTCTCTGTCGGTAAATTCATACATCATATGAAGTTCTTCGCTTTCAATTTCAATCCCGTGCATCTCGTAACCGACTTTATGAAGGGCAGCCGCCCAAAGGTCAGCCGACAGCAATTTCGGCTGGAACGGATATAAAACGTACAAATGTCTTCTCCACAATTCTTCTACTGCTGCATATAAGGTTGGATTTTCATTTCCAAGTGTCTCATCCAGCACCCTGAGAACACGGTGCAGAATCGGCGCGGCATCAGGCGGAACAATCTCAGACGGTTCAATTGTCAACGACTCGCCAAATTTACTAATGTGTACAGGTTTACTGTACTCATGCTCAGCCAACAGCATGACAATCATCGTTTTGATAATCGGATGGGCTGAGGGGTCTTGAAGGATTGTTTTAAGCAATCCTGTATACTTTGCTACGTTACGGTCTTTTAAGGAATGAATGAGATTCATTTGCTCCTCAGGGCTTGCCAGCACTTTCTCGGTGTCAATTGTATCCTCATATTCTTCGGCCCAAGCCTCGTCCTCACGATCCGGATCGGTCATTTTCCGGCTGAAATCCAGCAGCTTATAAAATTGCTCGGCGCTTTCTGCCGGCAGCTGATTTTCTTCCAAAACGGCTTCAATGGTGCTTTTGACTTCCTCGTATTTTTTGAGCTGAATTAAGATGGTCATGTACACCTGCAAAACCGTAAAATAATGGCCATAACCTTCTTTGAGCATCTTCTCGCACACGCTTTTTGCCTCTTCCAACTCGCCCAGCTCTAAAAAGCAGATGGCCATCCCTAAGTGAAGATCGGCTTCAGTATCATCATATTTCATCGCGTCTGAAAACAGTTCAAGCGCTTCTTGATACTTTTTTTCCTTTAGTGATGACATTCCTTTTTCCACAAGGCGGTCTTTCAGATGAGGAAAAGGAATAATTTTTGCGTTCTTCTTGTCATGCGTCATACCTATATTCCTTTCAGGCATTTATTTTGTTCAAGTGTATCAACACCTGTGAACAAACACAAGAAATGAAAGGTTTCATCAGGCAAAAAAAGCCGCCGGACAAATACCGGCCGCTTTTTCAGGCTTGAAGCCAAGAGCTTCTTTGTGATTCAAATTGCTTGATTTCATCCTCCAGCAGCAGCGTTAATGAAATTTCATCATATCCGTTGATCAGCATCTCTTTCCAATGCGGGTCAACTTCAAATGAAATTTGATTGCCTTCACTGTCATGAATCAGCTGATTTTCAAGGTCAACAGTCATTTGCAATGACTTGTTTTCATACTGGCCGACAAGCTGTTTCCAATTGTCATATGGCATGCGGATCGGAAGCATGCCGTTTTTAAAGCAGTTCTGATGAAAAATATCAGCAAATGACGGCGCAATGATAATTTTAAACCCATAATCATCAAGTGCCCACGGAGCGTGTTCACGCGATGACCCGCAGCCGAAGTTTTCTCCTGCTATTAAAATGGAAGCTCCTTGATAAACAGGCTGGTTTAATTCAAATTCAGGGTTCGGTTCACCATTCGCATCATATCTCCAGTCAAAGAATGCAAAACGCCCGTAGCCTGTTCTTTCAATCCTCTTCAAAAATTGCTTAGGAATAATCTGGTCTGTATCCACATTGATCCGATTTAATACGGCTGCTTTCCCCGTATGTGATTTCAAAGGTTCCATCTCGCGCACTCCTTACACAACTGTTTTTTCCTGATAAAACTTTCTGACATCAACGAAGTGTCCGTGAATGGCAGCCATCGCAGCCATTGCCGGGCTGACGAGATGTGTTCTTGCACCTTTTCCTTGTCTGCCCTCGAAGTTGCGGTTAGAGGTTGATGCACAGCGCTCTCCCTCAGGAACAACATCATTATTCATACTCAAACACATGCTGCAGCCTGACTCTCTCCATTCAAATCCAGCTTCCAAGAAAATCTGGTCAAGCCCTTCTTTTTCAGCCTGAAGCTTCACGCTTTGGGATCCGGGCACGACGATGGCCCTTACGCTGTCAGCTACCTTCTTCCCTTTGATCATGTCAGCAGCCTGTCGAAGGTCAGTCATGCGGGAATTTGTGCAGGAACCGATAAATACGTGCTCCACTTTAATGTCTTCAATTTTCTGATGAGGAGTCAGTCCCATATATTCATAAGCACGAATCGCTTCTTTTTTATCATCTTCTGCAGAAAAGCTTTCCGGCGCAGGAACTTCAGAATCGACAGGAAGAACCATTCCCGGGTTAATGCCCCATGTCACCATAGGGGAAATTTTGTTGCCGTCAAGGACAATAGATTTATCGTAAACAGCGCCCGGGTCTGTGCGCAGCGCCTTCCATTCAGCTACGGCCTTGTCAAATTCTTCGCCTTTTGGCGTGTACTTGCGATTTTTGCAATATTCAAACGTCACCTCGTCAGGCGCAATCAAACCTGCTCTTGCTCCTGCTTCAATTGACATGTTACAAACGGTCATTCGTTCATCCATCGTCATATTTCTGAATACTTCCCCAGTGTATTCAATGACGTAGCCTGTGCCGAATTTCACACCGTATTTGCCGATGACAGCAAGGATGACATCCTTTGCCGTTACCCCTTTTTGAAGCGTTCCATCTACGCGCACTTCAAGTGTTTTTGGACGCTGCTGCCAAAGTGTCTGTGTGGAAAGGACATGTTCAACCTCACTCGTCCCGATTCCAAATGCAAGAGCGCCGAAAGCGCCATGTGTTGATGTATGACTGTCCCCGCACACAATCGTTTTCCCTGGAAGCGTTAAGCCTAGTTCAGGTCCGACGACATGGACAATCCCTTGATCCACACTGTGAAGATCGGCAAGACGCACGCCAAATTCCTCACAGTTTCTTTCAAGCGCCGTTACCTGGCGTTTCGCAACTTCATCCTTTATCTCAAAACGATTGACAGTCGGGATGTTGTGGTCCATTGTCGCAAATGTGTTTTGGGGTCTTCTGACCTTTCTTCCCTTTTGTCTCAAGCCTTCAAATGCCTGAGGAGACGTCACCTCATGAATGAGGTGCAAATCAATATAGAGAAGATCCGGCTTTCCCTCACCATGTTTTACAATATGCTGATCCCAAATCTTTTCGATGATTGTTCGAGGCATCATCTTTTATTTCCTCCCTCTACCTAGAGCTAAGACCGCTTAACGTAAGCTGTCACACATTAGAAATTGTATTTTCACTCATGATTGCTGCCTTAACTTCCTCTGTAATGGCCTGAGTGCTGCTGAACTCTTCACCCCGTGCCAAGTCTCTTGTTCTTTTTCCGGAAGCCAAGACTTTGTTTACCGCATCTTCTACAGCTTTCGCTTCCTCTTCAAGCCCGAAAGATGTCCTCAAAAGCATTGCCGCTGACAATATGGCTGCGAACGGATTTGCCATCCCTTTACCAGCAATATCAGGCGCGGAGCCATGAACAGGTTCAAACAGATGAAGACCAGAGCTTGATAGGCTGGCTGACGGGAGCATTCCGAGCGAGCCTGTAAGCATGGACGCTTCATCGCTTAAAATATCACCGAACATATTTTCAGTCACAACGACATCAAATTGATTCGGTGCATAGATTAGCTGCATGGCCGCGTTATCCACAAGCATGTGCTCAAGCTTCACATCAGGAAACTCTTGTGCAACGTCCTCAGCCACTTCACGCCACAGCCGGCTTGATTCAAGAACATTCGCTTTATCTACAGAGGTCACTTTGCCTTTTCTGGCTGCCGCCATTTTGAAGCCCTCTCTGATCACTCGTTCAATTTCCGTTCGCTTATAAAACAGTGTATCTACTGCTTCCTGCTCACCTTCAGTGTTTACATAGCGTTTGCTCGGCTGGCCGAAATACAAGCCGCCTGTGAGCTCACGAACGATAACGAAATCAACATTATCTATATATTCTTTTTTCAAAGGCGAAGCGTCAGAAAGGCTTTCAAATACCTTCACAGGCCGTAAATTCGCAAACAAATCAAGCTGTTTTCTGATGCTGAGCAGCCCTTTTTCCGGTCTCAGTTCCGAAGGATTTTGATCCCATTTCGGTCCGCCGACAGCGCCAAGCAATATCGCGTCTGCATTTTTACAAGCAGCAACGGTTTCCTCCGGGAGGGGGTTATGATGTTCATCAATAGCCGCCCCTCCAATCAGGCCATATTCAAATTCAAATTCATGGTTAAAGCGTTCGGCAACACTTTTCAGTACGTCTGTCGCTGATTCTAATACTTCAGGGCCGATCCCGTCTCCGGGCAATAGAGCAATACGTTTCTTCAAGTTTACCGTTCTCCTTTCTTTTATGATCCGACAGCTGTGTGGTTTTTCAATCCGCTCATATTCGACTGGAAAACCAATTGACGGTTTACTGCGTTCAAATAGGCTTTCGCTGATGCTTCTAATACGTCTTGCGCTATGCCCCGCCCTGTTGATTCTTTTCCGTTCACCAAAACTCTTACATACACCTGGGCAAATGCATCTTCGCCTTTTCTGTTAGACTGAATGCGGTAGTCTAAGAGCTCCACATCCTTATCGATGCAGCGCTCAAGCGTATTGTAGATTGCTTCCACGCTTCCAGCTCCAGTTGCAGCTTCCTGAATAAGCTGTGCGTTTTCTTGATTTTTCAAAGATAGAGTAGCCGTAGGGACCTGACTTGTTCCGTAATGTACTTGCAGAGAAAGAAATTCATACCCAATCTTGCGATCTGTTACTTTTTCTTCTAAAATAAGAGAAACAAGATCCTCATCAGTGATTTCTTTTTTCTTCTCAGTCAACTCTTTGAACATCGTAAAGAATTTATTAATCTCTTCACTGTCAAATTGGAATCCTAAAGCAGTCAGCCGGTCTTTAAATGCGTGGCGTCCGGAATGTTTACCTAGGACAAGCGCATCTGCGGTTACGCCGACAAGCTCCGGTGAAATAATTTCATAAGTCGATTTTTCCTTTAAAAAGCCGTCCTGATGGATGCCTGATTCATGAGCAAATGCATTATCTCCAACAACCGCTTTGTTGCGCGGGACAGCCATGCCTGTCAGTTTGCTTACTAAATCACTTGTTCTCTTAATCTCGTTCAGCGTAATACCTGTTTCGACTTGGTAGAAATCTTTTCTGGTATGGAGGGCTACGGCAATTTCCTCTAATGCCGCGTTTCCGGCTCTTTCACCGATTCCGTTCACAGCGCATTCGATTTGATCAGCGCCATTTTCAATCGCAGCAAGAGAGTTTGCGACTGCCATTCCTAAATCATCATGACAGTGGGCTGAAAGCTTTGCTTTGTGAATGTTCGGAACGTTTTCCTTCATATATCTAAAGATATTTCCGTATTCCGCCGGAGCCAGGTAGCCGACAGTGTCCGGAAGATTGATAACACTGGCGCCTGCGTCAATCACTTTTTCGACGATTTCTGCTAGAAACGGCAGTTCAGTGCGGCAGGCATCTTCAGCTGACCATTGCACAATCGGAAAACGTTCTTTTGCGTATGTCACCATTTCAACCGCTCTTTCAATGACTTGCTCACGTGTCATTTTCAGCTTGTGCTTCAAATGAATGTCCGATGTGGCAATAAAAACATGAATTCTCGGGTGAGCACCTTCTTTTAACGCTTCCCAAGCAGCATCAATATCACCTTTTACACAACGGGCCAGACCAGTTACTGAACAATTTTTAATGGTTCTTGCGATTTCCTGAACAGCTAAAAAGTCACCTCGGGACGAAGCGGGAAATCCCGCTTCAATGATATCTGCCCCGAGTCTTTCGAGCTGCTTAGCTATGGCAAGTTTCTCCTGTGTATTTAAGTTCACTCCAGGGGACTGTTCACCATCACGAAGCGTCGTATCGAAAAAATTAATTTTGCGCAACGGAGACCACCGCTTCCTTCTTCTTGCCTTGTTTCACAAACGGCATCATTTCACGAAGCTTTCTTCCCACTACTTCGATTTGATGTTCGTTCTCGCTTGCATTGATAGCGTTGAAACGAGGACGGTTTACTTGGTTTTCGACGATCCACTCTTTTGCGAATGTTCCGTTTTGGATATCTTTTAATACTTCTTTCATAGATTCTTTTACTTTAGCGTCCACAACGCGAGGACCTGATACGAAATCTCCCCACTGTGCTGTATCAGAGATTGAATATCTCATTCCTGCAAGTCCTTCTTCGTACATAAGGTCTACGATTAATTTCAGCTCATGAAGACACTCGAAGTATGCAAGTTCAGGCTGATAACCTGCTTCAGTTAATGTTTCAAATCCGGCTTTGACAAGCGCGCTTAATCCGCCGCAAAGAACTGCTTGCTCACCGAACAAATCTGTTTCTGTTTCTTCTTTAAATGTCGTTTCTAATACACCCGCTCTTGCGCCGCCGATTCCTTTTGCATATGCGAGGGCTTTGTCTCTTGCTTCTCCAGTCACATCTTGATAGATTGCGAACAATGCAGGTACGCCGGCTCCTTGCTCATATGTTCTTCTGACCAAGTGTCCCGGTCCTTTAGGCGCCACTAAGAATACATCTACATCCGCCGGAGGAACAATTTGATGGAAATGCACGTTAAATCCATGAGCGAATACTAATGATTTTCCTGCTGTCAATTCATCTTTGATTTCAGCTTCGTAGACTTTTTGCTGCTGCTCATCCGGAAGCAGAACCATGATGATTTCGGCTTGGGCTGCCGCTTCTTTTACTGAAAATACTTTATGTCCGTCTTCTTGGGCTTGAGTGAAAGATTTTCCTTGTCTAACACCGACGATCACGTCTACTCCGCTTTCTTTAAGGTTCAGGGCATGTGCGTGGCCTTGCGAACCGTACCCGATAACCGCTACTGTTTTTCCAGCCAATACGTTCTCTTTGATATCACCGTTATAATATACTTTTACCATTTCAATCTCTCCCTTGTTATGTTTTATACAATAGATATTGTTTTATTGGATGACGCCTTTTGCTGGGTTCCCCTCGCAAAAGCCGTTGTACCTGTTCTCGCGATTTCTTTAATGCCATAAGGTTTTAATAACTCAATAAGCGCTTCAATTTTGTTAGATTCACCTGTCACCTGAACAACGATGCTGTCTCTGCTGACATCAACGACAGATGCTCTAAACGGTTCTATGATTCCATTAATCTCTGTTCTCGTTGAAGGTGCGGAGACAACCTTGATTAAGGCCAGCTCCCTCTGGACAATCGATTGATTTGTGATGTCTGTGACTTTCAGCACATCAATCTGTTTGTTGAGCTGTTTCGTTAACTGTTCAACATCATTTTCTCCTTCAACGTGAACGACGAAGGTGATTCTGGAAACGCCGGCTGTTTCTGTGTGTCCAACTGTAATGCTTTCAATGTTGTAATGCCTTTTTGTGAATAGACCGGTGATCCGGTTTAACACTCCGGAGCGGTTCACCACAGTCAATGTGATAATTCTTTTCAAGGTTTCACCCCCACCATTTCATGCAGCCCTTTCCCCGGAGCCACCATCGGGAATACTTTTTCTTCGCTGGCAACCCGCACGTCAATGACAACAGGTTCTCTTGATGTTAATGCCTCTTCCAGCTTTTCCTTTGCTTCCGCTTCTGATGAAATTCTGATGCCTTTAATGCCGTATGCTTCGGACAATTTGACGAAGTCAGGCTGAGAAGCGAATTTAGATTCTGAATAACGTTCTTCATAGAAAATTTCCTGCCACTGTCTGACCATTCCGAGACAAGCGTTATTTAAAATCACTACCTTGACCGGAAGATTTAATTCGCGAATAACATCGAGTTCTTGAAGCGTCATTTGGAAACCGCCGTCTCCGACAACCGCGACAACAGTAGCATCTTTTTCGGCCAGCTGTGCGCCGATCGCCGCCGGAAGACCGAATCCCATCGTTCCAAGTCCGCCTGACGTGACCCATTTATCTGCTTTTTGGAACGGATAAAATTGCGCTGACCACATTTGATGCTGGCCTACATCCGTTGCGACAATGGCCTCTCCTTTTGTAAATTGATGAATATATTCAATCAATTTCTGAGGTTTAAAACCTTCTTCTTCATTATCTACATACCAGAGCGGATACTCTTCTTTCCATTCGGCAAGCTGTTTTTTCCATTCGCTTGAATCGCTTTGTTTGCCGTCTTGTTTGATCAGCTCCTGCAGGACAATTTTGCTGTCTCCGACTACAGGAATCTGTGTTTTCATGATTTTTCCGATTTCAGCTGGATCAATATCGATGTGGGCAATCTTTGCGTTTCTGGCAAAGTGTTTCAGGTTTCCTGTCACACGGTCATCAAAACGGGCGCCGATACTGATTAATAGATCACATTCATGAAGGGCCATATTGGCTGTATAAGTACCGTGCATTCCCGCCATCCCTAGGAAAAGCGGATGGTCAGCCGGGAAGCCTCCGAGTCCCAAAAGGGTGTGTGCCACAGGGATTTGCTGCTGTTCAGCATAATTTTTTAATTCTTCTGACGCTTTTCCGTGCAGTACGCCCGCACCCGCCAGGATCACCGGTTTTTTCGCACTGCTCACGGCTTCCACAAGCTTGCGGATCTGCAAATAATTCGGCTCTGTTGTCGGCTGGTATCCCGGGAGATTCATCTCATGATCGTAGCTGAATTCTCCTTCAATTGTTGCTACATCTTTCGGAATATCAATCAATACAGGTCCGGGTCTTCCAGTTGTTGCAATATGGAACGCTTCTTTAATGATGCGCGGCAGATCTTCTGGCTGGCGAACCTGGTAGCTGTGTTTTGTTACTGGCATCGTAATCCCTAAAATGTCTGCTTCCTGAAATGCATCGCTCCCGATTACAGAGGTTGCTACCTGCCCTGTAAAGACAACTAACGGCAATGAATCAATCATGGCATCAGCAAGGCCTGTAACAAGGTTTGTCGCTCCCGGCCCTGACGTGGCAATGACGACACCCGGTTTTCCGGAGACCCTTGCGTATCCCTCCGCTGCATGAATTGCTCCTTGTTCGTGACGGGGAAGGATATGTACCAACCCTGAATTGTATAGCTTATCGTAAATCGGAAGCACAGCCCCGCCCGGATAACCGAAGATCATTTCTACTTTCTCTTTTTTTAATGATTCAATCAGCATTAATGCTCCGCTCATCGTCTGTGTACATTCGGCAGATGCTGAATCCACCTGTACATTAGTCCCCATTTTAGTTCCTCCTTTTGGATTTTCATCCTTTAAAGATCATCTTTTCATTAGCTAGATAGCTGATTATTCAATAAAAAAAGCCCTTCCGCCCACAATCAGCCGCGCAGTAACTGCGATAGCTAAAAGGGGCGAAAAGGCTTTTCTTTCCGCGGTACCACCCTTGTTTACGGCCTATTAATCGGCCGTCTCATGGATATTTCTATCCGCTTTAGTAACGAGTGAATCAAGTTCACCCGGCCAAGTCCTACTGTCATTTCAGACTGGCACTCTGAGGCGAGTTCACCTTGTAAAGCTTCGCCGGTTCTCAGCTAACCCGGTTCTCTGTGGAAAGCTTTTTCAAGGCTACTTATCCTCATCTGCGCTTTTCATATTCAGCCTTCGGAACGGCTTTCCAGCTGTTCAAGAAGGTCGTTTATTTTTCATTTTTTTAGAATCATACTGCGATGATTTTCGCTTGTGAAGCTTGCGTTTATCTTTTGTTGAACTCATATTACGCCGCTTTGGACGCAGTGTCAACAGCATTTTTTAAAATTATTAGACAATTTTGATTAATCAATCTATATTGTATACGCTTTCATTATTGGTACAAAGGGAATTGCAAATGTTAAAAGTTTTTATAATTTTTTTATTAATCTATCAAGAATACACCAGAATTATTTCATTTTATATAAACATGTAAGATTTTATAACACGCTATGGTTCGTATATGGATTGAGTCTGACAGATCATCTTGCAATCCATTTCAATTTCGGATAGGCACCCCTATTATTCCCCGGCATACATTAATGGTATCTTGCAAAGAAAAGGTGATACGATGAATAAATCATTAGCAGACATGCAAGGATTCCCTGCAGGCTTTCCAAGCTTCCCGAGCTTTCCACAGCAGTACTATCCTGCTGTCCCTTCCTTTTACCAGCAAAGCCATCAGCCATTTGGAGGCTACGGATACGGACAGCCGTTCAGCCAGGCATATAGCCCGTTAACCACTCCCTCTGCTATGTACTCCTCTTATCCATACACTTCAGATTTTTTCGGGCAGCAATTTTCAGGCACTGGCTTCAGCGGCCATAGCGGCGGGTTCAGTATTCCGGCGACACATGTCGGCGGTTTTAGCGGAACAGCCGGTGTGCATGGAGGCTTTAGATATTAAAGAAAACTGCAAGGGCCGAACACGATTTCGGCCTCTTTTTTGCTTTCAAGCATCTTTTGCAGCTCATACATTCCAAAAAGGCTTCAATACTGTCAGATTATCTGTCTTTATAGTTGGAAACAGGATGGATTATGGTTAAGATGAATGTTTGAGGAGGAATAAAATGTATATAAAAACAGATGATTTAACTGGACATCAGGTGGTTTCACTGGTGAATGAGCATTTACATAGCATGACGCTTATGTCCCCGCCGGAAAGCATCCATGCCTTAGGTTTAGAGAAACTAAGAGGGCCTGGAATAACATTTTGGAGTGCATGGGAGGGTGATGAACTAGCCGGTTGCGGAGCGCTAAAAGAACTGGACAGCCGGCACGGAGAAATCAAATCAATGCGAACATCTGCATCACATTTAAGAAAAGGCGTTGCCAAACAAATTCTCCAGCATATCATTGAAGAAGCTGGAAAGCGAGGCTATGAGCGGTTAAGCTTAGAAACGGGTTCAATGGCTTCATTTGAACCGGCAAGAAAGTTGTATGAAAGCTTCGATTTTCAGTACTGTGAACCGTTTGCAGACTATGTTGAAGATCCAAACAGTGTGTTTATGACGAAGGAATTGTGAGACGGCTTTATAAGGATAGATAAGTACAGAGGAAGGTCTGTCTATCTCTTACCGTTTTCCCTTCTAAAATTTAATAGAGTAAGTCAACAAAAACCATCCAGCATTGGATGGTTTTTGGGTGGTTTATTTATATTTATTTACTTCGTACATCAAGATGTTTTTAAACACAACATAATCCTTTTTACTTTCAAAAGGCCCTTTGTTGTTGTCATGCTCATCTATTTCATAAAAGCCTGGTCCCTCTCCGGCATCACGCTGCTTGTACCATTTGAGGAATCCGTTCACTTCTTTCATAGACAGCTGATATTCTTTTTGCAAACCGTTTACCATGGTGACAACAAGAAGGGCGTCTCCGTCTTCTGCTGAGTTATCCTCAGAAGGTGTTGTTGATCCTTTGTCCTTATCTCCTGAATTGCCTTCAGAAGGTGTTGTTGATCCTTTATCCTTATCTCCCGGAGTTTCCTCTGAATCGGATGGTATGTTTAAATCTTTTAACGAAATAGATATAACTGATTTAATTTTAGCATTTGCATATCCACCAACAAAACTTGATGTCTCCTCCCTTCCACCGATGACGTAAAGCGTATCATCAATAATGGCAGAAGAATGCGCCATTCTGTATAGTGCTTTCGGATTTGTCACTGCTGTAGCTGATTGACTTTTAGGATCGTACACCTTAATTCGGTTTACACCTCCAGTCATCAGAATTTTTCCTTTGTAAGCAAGCGCAGAATAATACCCTGCTGTGAATCCGGTACCATTTTTTACCCACGTATCTTTTTCTGGATCATAAACATAAACGATTTGGGGAATATAATGCGTTCCGCCAAGTAAATATAGTTTATTATCAATCACTGCTGTAGAAGCTCCAGTTACTTCATAATTTTTTAATGTCTGTTTTTTCTCCCATTTCTTCGTTTCTAGATCATAACTGTAAGTGGTTCCATCAAACCTATTTTCGAAGCCTACCACGTAAATTTTCTTTCCTATAACTTCAGCGTATATTTGATAGGCTGGAACCTTTCTTTCAAAAGGAAGATCATCTAATTTTTCCCACATGTCTTTTTTTGGATCATATACTTCTATTGTGTTGACAGCTCCATCGTTTGACATTCCGCCCAAGACATAAATTTTCCCATCTACAGTAACTGATGCAGCTCCCCCCCTCGCCGTGGGCATGTCGGCTTTTCTTGTCCATTCATTTGTTTTAGGATCATAGACAAACGTTTGATTCCCATAAGTACCAGGTTTTACAGTTCCTCCACCTATCACATATATCTTTCCATCTACTACACCGTTGCTTGCACCGACACGCGGCTCAGGCAAATCTGCTCTTTCTTTCCATTCAACTGTTTCCGCGCTAACTGTTTGGAGCGATTGAAACAGCGTAATAACGAATAAGAAAAAAACAACGAACCATTTTTTCAAAAGAAAACACTCCTTTATTTAATTGTTTCACATAACAAATATCGGCATGACTATGAATTTTTTCATATCTTTTCCTGTATATTCATTTTCCAGGAAATTCCAATTAAAGTTTTCTCTAAAAAACTCGGATGTTTTCAATTTTGTTTAATTCAAAGAACAGCGGGAATTACAAACCACATGAACGATATCATGCAAATTCATAAAGGAGGAGATTGATATGAAAAGCATAGTTGGTGTATACGAAACTCCGCAGGAAACCATCGCAGCGATTGAAGGCTTACTCACAAAAGGCTATGATTCTGATGACATTTCTGTTGTGACAAGCCGGCGAGATACAGATTATTTGGAGTCACGTACAGGAACAGAAGTCAATCAAGCTATCGATGCACATCAGGGCGAATCTGAATCTTTTTTCGATAAACTGAAAGATTATTTCACAATGGATGATACTGCTACACACAGCAAAGCATTATCCGACTTGGATATTAAAACTGATGAAATAGACAAATATCAAGAAGATTTGGATGACGGAAAACTTCTGGTAGCCGTCGATACAGATGCAGATGTAAATGCTCCTATTGATAACGGCAATGCCCTTTCAGGCGGCTTTTCAAGCACAAATGAATTGGATTATACAACGAAAGAAGAAAAAACGATGCCGCTCCGGGAAGAACAGCTGAAAGTCGATAAGGAAGACGTTCAAACCGGCGAAGTAGAAATAGGAAAAGAAGTGAAAACAGAAAAAAGAGATATGGACATCCCGGTGAGACATGATGAAATTTATGTCGAACGCCGTCCAGTGGATGAAAATAAAACGGACGCTGCTCCCGTCAACGATTCGGAAGAGATCAGAGTTCCAATCGTTGAGGAAAAGCTGGAAGTGACTAAAAAACCGGTTGTCACTGATGAAGTGGTTGTCGGCAAACGCACTGTTGAAGAAAATGAACATATTTCTGAAACTGTGAAAAAAGAAGAACCTCGTCTGAATAAAGAAGGAAAAGTTGACGGCTTGGATGATGATCCGTTAAATAACAAATGAAAATCATAAGATGACAACAAAAAACCTCAAATCCTAAATGGATTTGAGGTTTTTCTTCTGGTACGTCCCAGGAGAGATTCGAACTCCCGACCGACGGCTTAGAAGGCCGTTGCTCTATCCAGCTGAGCTACTGGGACACGTTTTGTTTTTTGTTTTTTGTTTTTCGCTTTAACTATCAGCGACAAGATTTATTATATATGGGATGCAATAATAAGTCAACGGTTTTTTAGAATTTTTTTCATGAGGAAGAAAATTTTCTTCCTCATGACATTTTCATAGTGTGACTCGGTTTTGCAGATCCTCAATTTCATTGCCTGCTTGGTCGTAAAAACGGACTGTCGCAGCATCATTTTCTAATGTCAGTATAGCATAGCTTTCTGTCCTGCGCACCCTCGGAAGCCGGATGCTGCCTGGGTTAATCATCAGTTTGCCCCGCAGCACTTCGCTTCCCGCGATGTGCGAATGCCCGAAGCAGATAATATCCGCTCCGAGCTCCTCTGCACGATAGTATACGTTTAACAAGGTCTGTTTTATACCGTGAAGGTGGCCGTGTGTGACCAGTATTTTTCTTGAGCCGGCAGTCAGAAGAAGCTCGTCCTTAAAATCGCCGGCAAAATCGCAATTGCCTTTTACAACCGCATAAGGCTCCAATGCAGGATGCCTCGTTTCAAGCTCAGAGTCCCCGCAATGAATCATGAGATCAACTTCTGCCTCATGCCGTTTCGCAATGGTTTGGAGTTCTTCTTCAAGCCCATGGCTGTCACTGATAATCAGCACGTTCATGTACAAGCTTCCTCCTTATGCCTCCAAAAGCTTAGACAGCTTTTTAAGCGCGTCAGCCCTATGGCTGATTTTATTTTTTTCATCACTTGTCAGTTCAGCCATTGTCTTATCTTTATCTTTCACGATAAAAATTGGGTCATAGCCAAAGCCATATTCTCCTCTCGGTTCTTCAGCAATATACCCTTCAACATGGCCTTCGACTGTTTTTGTTTCCTCTCCGGGAATACTCACGGCCAGTGCGCAGCGGAAACGGGCGGTGCGCTGTTCTTTTTCGATACCTTTCAGCTCGCTGAGCACTTTTTCGATATTTGCCTGGTCGTCTTTCTGTTCCCCTGCATAGCGGGCTGAATAAACCCCGGGTCTGCCGCCAAGATTATCGATGGATAGACCGGAGTCGTCCGCAATCACCATTTTGTTCACTGCTTTGGCAACAGCTTCCGCTTTCAGAATGGCATTTTCTTCAAATGTATGGCCTGTTTCTTCAATTTCTTCTGTGAATCCAATTTCAGCTAAAGATTTGACATCATAGCCTCTTGGCTCAAGAATTTCTTTGAATTCCTTCACTTTTCCCGGATTATGTGTTGCAATAATTGCTTCTTTCATGATGATCAAGCCTTTCTTGTCTTTATTTCAGTTCTGGCAGAGAATCACCCAGCACTTCTTTTTGCTTGTCAATCAGCTCTTGAATTCCTTTTTCCGCAAGACCCAGAAGACCGTTCAGATCCTCCCTTGAAAAAGTCGCCTCTTCCCCGGTTCCCTGCAGTTCCACAAAACGGCCGCTGCCTGTCATGATGACATTCATGTCAACTTCAGCGGAGGAATCTTCTTCATAATTTAAATCTAACAAAATTCCCTGTTCCTTATCAATTCCAACAGAGATCGCAGCAAGAAAATCAGTGATCGGATTTGTCTTGATTGTTCCTGCTTTGATCAGCTTGCCAATCGCAATCGCCATAGCAAGAAATGCGCCTGTAATGGAAGCTGTTCTAGTTCCTCCATCAGCTTGAATGACATCACAGTCAATCCAAATCGTCCGTTCACCGAGCTTTTCCAGATCTACAACAGCTCGAAGCGCTCGGCCGATCAGGCGTTGGATCTCCATTGTTCTGCCGGAAATTTTCCCCTTAGAAGATTCTCTGATTGTTCTTTGGTTTGTTGCCCGCGGCAGCATGCTGTACTCTGCTGTAATCCAGCCTTTCCCTCCGCCCCGCAAAAACGGCGGTACGCGGTCCTCAACAGACGCGTTGCAGATTACCTTTGTATTCCCTGCTGTTATTAGAACAGAACCTTCCGGATGGCTGATAAAATCCAAATCGAATGTGATTGGACGCAGCTCATCGTGTTGTCTTCCGTCATGTCTCATGTTTTACCTCCGATTGTATGTACATAAACCATTTTTGTCCCGGAATTGAATAAAGAAAGAGGCAGCCGGAACGCTAACCTCTTTCTTTCTAGTATATCAAAAATCCCAATTTAAAAACTACCCGTATTCACTTGAGAAGGTCTGGAGACCGGTTCTGTGAGCTTTTCGCCTTTTTCATTTACAAGCTCTGATTTTCCGTTCACTTTAACAGAGACGCTTTTTACATCCGGCTGCTCCGTTAACGTCAGCACAATGCTGTTCAGCACTTCTGAAGAAATCATTTTCGTCTTCTCATCGGCGCTGCCGAATATAGATTGATTGAAATCCAACGTCACGCGCCCGTCTTTGATTTTCGGTTTGCTGACAAGCTTTACATCTTCACTGAAGTCTGTTAACAGCCCGCTCACCTTGCTTGGACCTTTAGCCAATTCATTGATGGCTGCCGTAACGTCGTCTTTTTCCGAATTGTCGATTCGTTTGGTCACCGGCACGTAGTATTCACTGTCTTCATTTTCCGCCAAATAGTAGACTGTCAGCGGATGGGTAGCAGTGAGATCATTTACACCGGCTGTTTCCAAATTAATGCCGTCTTTGCGGCTTAAATCATCTGAGATCGGCGTCCCTCCTACAGGCATCTCCTTCAGTTCATGCCCGTTTATTCTCAGCTTCACTTTATCTATCGAACTAAATTGCGTCAGCGTCCACGTCACAGATTGAACGATTTTCTGTTCGTCTTCTTTCTTATAATTTTTGAACTCATTAGAGAAATCAGCTATCGCGGTTCCATCTTTTTTGATGTCAACGTTAACGGTGGTGTCAGCCGGCAATACAGCTCTGAAGCCATTCGGAAGAATTTCAGACACAGGCCCGCCCTGTACAAGGTATTCAAGCGCCTGCTTAGCCGTGCTCTCACTTTTAGGGAGAGGCAGCGTTTGCGCAACAACATACCCGTTTTTATCAATGAGATAAAGCTCCCTCATGACAGTAGATGAGGCTTGATCTGCTTTTGCGGTATCGCTTTTTTCACTTTCTGTTTTTTTGGCTGCTGTTGTATTTGAATTGGCACCCGCTTCATCGTTCACGAATGTAACGTCTTGAGGCGGATCAATTTCCTCGGCTGCCTTATCAGATTGAAACAAACCGCATCCGGATAAAAGCAAGGCAGAGGTGAGACAAGTGGCACCAATGACTGCAGGTCCTTTTTTCAGCATACTTTTCCCTCCTAAGGATGTTTGTACTATTATGTATACGAGCCTCTTTAGGAAATAGACCGAAGAATTCCGTCAAAACAGAAAAAAACCCGCAACATTCCGTTGCGGGAAAAACTATCTTTTAATCGGTTCTTGCAGTGAGATACATTCCACATGCCCGACTTCATGGCCAAACCAATCGTCTGCGATTTTCGCAAACTGATCACGCGCCCCTGTTGTCAGGAACTGATGATCCGGGGCAATCGGAGACTGGTTCAGCAGCCCTTTATAAGAGAGAATTGTGCTGACTTCCCGGGCTGTTTCATCGCCGGACGAAATAATGTTTACGTGCTCTCCCATATATCTTTGAATGGCTTCTTTTAAAATAGGGTAATGGGTGCAGCCTAAAATCAGCGAATCAATTGATGTGTCTTTTAACGGATACAGCGAGGTTTTAACAATCTCGTCTGCTGTTTTGTCGAGAAACTTCCCGCTTTCCACAAAAGGCACAAGCAGCGGGCAGGCAAGGTTTTCAACCTTCAGATCAGGATTTAATGCCAAAAGCGCCTCTTCATATGCATTGCTCTTAATCGTATTCTCTGTGCCGATGACACCGATATGCTGATTATCCGTCACTTTTATCGCTGCTCTCGCACCAGGCTGGATCACTCCGACCACCGGTATACCGACGCTTCGCTGGATGTCATCCAATGCGATCGCTGTTGCTGTGTTACAGGCGATCACGAGCATTTTGATGTGGTGGTTTTCGAGTAAATAATTCGTCAGCTCCCACGTATATTGAAGCACCTCTTCTTCAGGGCGCGGCCCATAAGGACACCGTTTCGTATCCCCGACGTAGATAATATTTTCTTTAGGTAGCTGTCTCATGATTTCCTTCGCAACGGTTAAACCGCCAACCCCGGAATCAATGACTCCTATTGGTTGTTCCAACAAAATCGCCTCATTTTCTCTTCATTTCATGCTGCAGTTTCATCAAAGATTTTTCGAAGATGGCTATTTCTTCATCTGTAAACGATTCGAACATATCACGCAGATATTCCTGTCTTTTTGTAATGACCTCTTGGATAATCCGTTCTCCTTCAGGCAGCAGATGTATCCGGACAACACGTCTGTCCGCCGGGTCCTTGACCCGCTCCACAAGCTCATTTTTTTGCATGCGGTCGATTAAGTCCGTTGTCGTGCTGCATGCCAGATACATTTTGCCCGATAATTCACCGATTGTCATATCTCCTAATTCATAAAGCCATTGCAGGCCGACAAATTGCGGCGGCGTAATCGCATATTGGTTAAGGATTTCTCGTCCTTTTTGCTTAATGATCGCGGCAATGTGGCGGAGTGACTTTTCAATATCCGCAACATGCTCCAAAGGTTTTGATGTCATTTGTCCATCCCTCACTCAAGGATCTCTTACGCACAAAAGCGTTCCGTGTCTATTTTCCTTCTTTTTTGAAGAAAATGCAAGACTCGCAGGAGAGAAATAGAGGACTTTAGTCAAACAACATCAAGAAATAAAATTTATTTTATGACTTGCCTACGTTTTGCAAAGCATTCCAAAAATGATTTCGAATGTTTCAAACAAACAGCAATAACCGGCTCCTTCCTAAAAGAAGGAATACCGGCAAGGATTAAAGCTCTAGCTCACCCATTCTAAGAAGCTCAACAACGGCTTGCGAACGCCCTTTCACACCCAATTTCTGCATGGCATTTGAAATATGGTTTCGAACGGTTTTCTCACTGATAAATAGCTCGCTTGCAATCTCCTTTGTTGTCTTATCTTGAACGAGCAATTCGAACACTTCTCTTTCTCTTTTCGTTAGCAGCGGCTTCGATTGAAATTCTTTCTCCTTCAAGTATTGTAACCCTCCTTGCTAAGGTGAGAGCGAATCAGAAACGAATGGGTTTTGATATAGTCGAGATATCATATGTAAGAAGGGCGCAGGAGGTGACGTTTACAAGATAATTAGTTTATCGTGTATGAAGAAGCGTTTCTTTCTCCTCATCCGTCCAGCTGACAGCTTTGCCACTTTCCTTTGAGACTTGAACCATCACGACTGCCCCGGTGAAGCAGGGCTCGCCTTCGAGGTTCTCTCCGAGATAGTGCAAGGTAAGAGATGAACTGCCGACTGCGCTTGTTTTCACATAGATACGCAACTCTTCATAAGGCATGACTTGGCGCAAATAATCGCATTGCTGGCTTGCCACGACTGTCATGGTCTGTTTGTTTTCACTCATCATATTCAGCTTTTTAAAATAAGAAATCCGCGCCTCCTCAAAATATATAAAAGGGGTTACATTATTCATATGCCCAAACATGTCTGTCTCGGAAAATCTTACGGATACCTCATTGAAAAAAGAAAAGGATGTTTTCCATTCTTGAAACGGCATATCAATATAAGCGGGAAGCTTCATCTTTTTTCATCTCCTTATTGTTTAAAAAAACCTCTCCCATGCGGAAGAGGTTTTTTCTTCTTATACTCTGTCGCTTCCGAAGAAATTGCGGAACGCTTGTAAGTTTGTATCTCTATTCAAGGCTGCAATCGAAGTGGTAAGCGGAATCCCCTTCGGACAGGATTGAACACAGTTTTGCGAGTTGCCGCAATCTGCAAGGCCGCCTTCATCCATTAATGCTTCTAATCGTTCAGATTTATTCATGGCGCCTGTCGGATGCGCGTTAAACAGGCGGACTTGCGACATCGGTGCAGGCCCCATGAACTTCGATTTGCTGTTCACATTCGGGCAAGCTTCGAGGCAGACGCCGCATGTCATGCATTTTGATAATTCATATGCCCATTGACGGCGTTTTTCCGGCATTCTCGGTCCCGGTCCTAAATCGTACGTACCGTCAATCGGTATCCACGCTTTAACTTTTTTCAATGAATCAAACATTCTGCTGCGATCAACCTGCAAATCACGAACGACTGGGAATGTTTTCATTGGTTTTAAACGGATCGGCTGTTCAAGCTGGTCAATAAGCGCCGTACAAGACTGGCGGGGTTTTCCGTTTATGACCATTGAACATGCGCCGCATACTTCCTCAAGACAGTTCATATCCCATGTGACAGGGGTTGTCTTCTCACCTTTGACATTAACCGGATTCCGGCGGATTTCCATCAGAGCGGAAATGACGTTCAGATTTGGGCGGTATGGAATCTCAAATTCTTCATCGTAAGGCGTGCTGTCGGCTGTATCTTGACGTGTGATAATAAATCGTATGGTTTTTTGTTCACTCATGATTATTTCGCCACCTTCTTCTTCGAGTAATCCCGTTTCCGAGGCGTTATCAGTGATACATCGACATCCTGATACTCAAATTCCGGCGCTTCATACGGGCTTACATGTTTAGCCATTGTTGTTTTGAGCCATTCGTCATCATTACGTTCAGGATAATCTGGTTTATAATGGGCGCCCCGGCTTTCATTACGGTTGTATGCGCCAAGGGTAATCACCCTCGCAAGCTGAAGCATGTTCGAGAACTGGCGTGTGAACATCGCTCCCTGGTTGCTCCATTTTGTCGTGTCATTGATGTTGATCTTTTTGAAGCGCTCCATTAACTCCTGAATTTTGTCATCCGTTTTCAAAAGCTTGTCATTATGGCGGACAACCGTTACGTTCGCCGTCATCCACTCACCGAGCTCTTTGTGAAGAACATAGGCATTTTCGGTTCCGTCCATACTCATAATATCAGCCCATTTTTCTTCTTCTTTCTTAACGTGAGCGTCGAATAAGGATGAAGACATGTCTTCCGCTGAAGATTCTAAGCCGTTTACATATTTCACCGCATTCGGTCCGGCCACCATGCCTCCGTAAATCGCAGACAGCAGGGAGTTCGCTCCCAAGCGGTTGCCGCCATGCATAGAATAATCACATTCCCCAGCCGCAAACAGTCCAGGGATGTTTGTCATTTGATCGTAATCCACCCATAAACCGCCCATAGAATAATGGACCGCAGGGAAGATTTTCATTGGAAGCTTACGCGGGTCGTCTCCCATGAATTTCTCATAAATCTCAATGATGCCGCCAAGCTTAATATCAAGCTCTTTCGGATCTTTATGAGACAGATCGAGATATACCATGTTTTCACCGTTAATGCCGAGCTTCTGGTTCACACACACATCAAATATTTCGCGTGTCGCAATATCACGCGGCACCAGGTTTCCGTATGCCGGATATTTTTCCTCCAGGAAATACCACGGTTTGCCGTCTTTATATGTCCACACGCGCCCGCCTTCTCCACGCGCTGATTCACTCATCAGTCTTAGTTTGTCATCGCCCGGTATGGCTGTCGGGTGGATTTGAATGAATTCTCCGTTTGCATAATACGCTCCCTGCTGATAAACGATTGATGCAGCAGATCCTGTATTAATCATGGAGTTCGTTGATTTTCCAAAAATGATTCCCGGTCCGCCCGTCGCCATAATGACAGCGTCTGAACGGAAGGATTCAATTTGCATGTTTGTCAGGTTTTGTGCAACAATTCCGCGGCAGGTTCTGTCATCATCTAAAACAGCGCCAAGGAATTCCCAGCCTTCGTATTTTGTGACCAGACCCGCAACTTCGTATCTGCGCACTTGCTCGTCCAGTGCGTAAAGCAGCTGCTGTCCCGTCGTCGCACCAGCATAAGCAGTTCTGTGGTGCTGTGTACCCCCGAATCGGCGGAAATCAAGCAGGCCTTCAGGCGTCCGGTTAAACATGACGCCCATTCGGTCTAATAAGTGGATGATAGAAGGCGCCGCTTCACACATCGCCTTGACCGGCGGCTGGTTGGCAAGAAAGTCTCCCCCGTATACCGTGTCATCAAAATGTTCCCACGGAGAGTCACCTTCCCCTTTTGTATTGACCGCTCCGTTTATGCCGCCTTGCGCACAAACCGAATGAGAACGTTTGACAGGAACGATGGAAAACAGCTTAACCGCCATTCCTGATTCCGCTGCTTTAATTGTCGCCATGAGGCCGGCAAGACCCCCGCCGACTACGATAATGCTTGATTGACTCATGATAGCCCCTCTCCCTCTAGTAATCTAGTACTCTTAAACAAATGCAAAAATCGCTTTTAAGCCTACGTATGACAGTGCAACAAAAATAATCAGCGTAACGTATGTCGAAATTCTTTGAGAACGAGGCGTTACCGTGATGCCCCATGTAACAGCGAAAGACCATAAACCGTTCGAGAAGTGGAAAATTGTTGATAAAACACCGACAATGTAAAAACCAAGCATAGCCGGAGAGCTCAAAATATTCGCCATCATGTCGAAATTGACCTCAGCGCCCATTTGTGCAGCAATGCGGGTTTCCCACACGTGCCAGCTGACGAAAATGAGGGTGATGATACCGGTTACACGCTGCAGGACGAATAGCCAGTTTCTCATGTAGCTGTATTGGCCTGCGTTATTTTTCGCAGTAAACGCTATGTACACACCATAAACTGCATGATAAATTAATGGTAAGAAGATAATAAAAATTTCCAAGGCATACCTGAAAGGCAGACTATCCATAAAATGAGCAGCGCTATTGAATGCTTCAGCGCCCCTTGCGGCAAACTGGTTGACGACTAAATGCTGAATAAGAAAGATGCCGACCGGTATGACGCCAAGCAAGGAATGCAATCTTCGAAAATAAAACTCTCTGTTCCCAGACATTACTTTACCCCCTGTTTGATAAGTGCGAAATGTGCTAAATCTCTTCCCCCACTTCTTTCAATTGTAAGCACTTTATTAAGATTTATTGACAATTTCATTTTACTCCTCCCTCAAAAGGGCGTCAAGAAAACGCGTACATAAATTATAATTTTCCGAATTGATTAGTTGATTGAAAAATTTTATTTTATCAATATATATTTCTTGCTTAATTTTTCATAAGAATTACAGGATCATTCTGTAATCCTCCCCCCTGTTTGAGCTATAATATACGCAGGAGAGAGGGGAGACAGATATGAAGTCTAAATTTGAAGCATCTATTGACAACCTAAAAGAAATTGAAATGAACGCCTATGCCTACGAACTAATACGAGAGATCGTTCTCCCAGATATGCTTGGCCAAGATTACTCTTCCATGATGTATTGGGCAGGAAAACATCTCGCCCGTAAGTTTCCTCTTGAATCATGGGAGGAATTTCCGGCCTTCTTTGAAGAAGCGGGCTGGGGAACCCTCACCAACGTAAGCGCTAAAAAACAGGAGCTTGAATTTGAACTTGAAGGGCCGATCATTTCCAACCGGCTTAAACATCAGAAAGAACCTTGCTTTCAGCTGGAGGCTGGTTTTATCGCTGAACAAATTCAATTGATGAATGATCAGATTGCCGAATCATATGAACAAGTGAAAAAGAGAGCCGATAAAGTGGTTCTGACCGTGAAATGGGATATGAAAGACCCAGTGTAATCAAAAAGGCGGTGACTGCATAGTCCCGCCTTTTTGATTGTCATTACACAGCTGAAGGGTGTTTTGAAAGCTCAAATGCATCGTGAAGCGACTCGACTGCTTTCACCATGTCATTTTCGCTTACGACTGTTGACACTTTGATTTCAGATGTGCTGACCATTTTGATTAAAATGTTTTTTTGCGCCAGTACAGCAAACATTTCAGCCGCTACACCGGGATTTGAGACCATGCCGGATCCAACAATAGATACTTTAGCCAATTTGCTTTCTGTCTCGATTTTCTCAAATTCCAGCGCGTCTTTATACTCTTCAAGCACCGCAACGGTTTGGTCTGCATCTTCTGTTTTGACAGAGAAGGAAATTCCAGTCTTGTCCTCGGCCTGCGTTTGGATAATGATATCCACGTTTATGTTTCTTTTGGCAAGTGTCGTAAAAATAGTAGACAAAGTTGTCAGGCCGCTAGTCAGCCCGTAAATGGTTACTCTTGTGATTTGATCTTCAAATGCAATGCCTCTGACAATTAAATTCTGTTCCATGGAAGATTCCTCCTCAATTAATGTTCCCGCTTCGGTTTCTGTACTTGAACGCACTTCTAACGGCACTTGGTAATTTTTCGCGAACTCAACTGCTCTCGGATGAAGAACACCGGCGCCTAAATTGGCAAGCTCAAGCATTTCATCGTATGAGATGCCCTCAAGTTTTCTCGCTGATTTCACATAGCGCGGATCAGTTGTAAACACGCCTGGCACGTCTGTGTATATGTCACATTTATCAGCTTTTAAAGCGGCAGCCAAAGCAACTGCTGTTGTATCTGAACCGCCCCGGCCCAATGTCGTAATTTCACAATCCTCTGTCATGCCTTGGAATCCTGCAACAATGACAATTTTTCCTTTTTCAAGCTGGTCTGCTAAACCCGAAGTGTCGATATCTGTAATTCTGGCGTTTCCGTGAATGGCCTCCGTACGGATTCCCGCCTGCCAGCCAGTATAAGACACAGCGTCATAGCCTTTTTCCTGCAATGCCATTGAAAGGAGTGAAATCGTGACCTGCTCGCCTGTCGCCAGCAGCATATCCATTTCTCGTTTGCTCGGCTGGTCAGAAATAGCTTTTGCAAGGCTGACCAATTCGTCAGTGGATTTTCCCATTGCTGAAACGACGACAACGACTTGATGGCCTTTCTGTTTTTCTGCAATTGCGCGGTTTGCCGCATTTTGAATTTTTTCGACTGAGCCGACGGAAGTGCCTCCGAATTTTTGTACAATAAGACCCATGTATTACCACCCTTTACATTTTGGTTCGTGCGGGTGAGGAGAAAGAGCGCTTTGTCCACAATAAAAAAAGCAATGAGAGGAATATTCTCATTGCTTATCAATTAATCATCATAAATGATTATGAACAACGAGATAGCCCTCCAAGAAAATGATTTCTTGACAGCCTTACATTTATTCAATGCACGGCCAGCAAATAATACCGATGGGGTTTTATTTGCTTCGGCGACGCTCCCCTTTCAGCCTTTTTCACAGAATCCATCTTTCTCCAAAGGCATACTCTTGAAGTTCGCACCTCTATCTTCACC
This sequence comes from Bacillus sp. FSL R5-0603, assembly GCF_038050295.1. NCBI lineage: Bacteria > Bacillati > Bacillota > Bacilli > Caryophanales > Bacillaceae > Bacillus > Bacillus sp. FSL R5-0603. The sequence continues at coordinate 2,744,929 of NZ_JBBOYP010000001.1, forward strand.
ATATAACACGATCTAACTATGAAATTAGTTCACATTTTATCAGATCTTATTTAAAAGGACAACATTATTTTTGCAATTTGTCGTAAAGGAGCTGAGCCGCCGCTGTGGGAACACCGGCTTTTTTGATGTCCTCAAGGCTTGCTTCCTTCATTTTTTTAACGGAACCGAAATGCTTTAACAGCATTTTCTTTCTTTTCTCTCCGATACCCGGGATGTCGTCCAAAACGGATTGAAACGCGCTTTTCCCGCGGATTTGCCTGTGAAAACTGATTGCAAAACGGTGCACCTCGTCCTGAATGCGCTGCAGGAGGTAAAATTCCTGGCTGTTTCGTTCCAGATACACCACCTCCAGCGGCTCACCGATCAGTAAATTTGAGGTTCTGTGTTTTTCATCTTTCGCTAAACCGGCGATCGGGATATCCAAGCCGAGTTCATTTTCAATGACATCCCTTGCTGCGTTGATCTGCCCTTTTCCTCCGTCAATGATAATCAGATCGGGCAGCGGCAGATTCTCACGAAGCACTCTCGTATAGCGTCTTCTGACAACCTCTCTCATAGAACCGTAATCATCCGGCCCTGTAACGGTTTTGATTTTATATTTGCGGTATTCCTTTTTGTATGGTTTGCCGTCGATAAACACAATCATCGCGGAAACCGGGTTTGTCCCCTGTATGTTTGAGTTATCAAACGCTTCAATTCTGTGCGGCGTATAAATATTTAATGCCTCACCTAGTTTCTGCACAGCCCCGATTGAACGCTCCTCGTCCCGTTCGATTAAAGAGAATTTTTCTTTCAATGCGATTTTCGCATTTTTATGGGCAAGCATGAGCAGTTCTTTTTTCGGGCCTTTTTTCGGCTGGTGAACGTTTGTTTCCAGCAGCTGCTCGATCATGGATTGATCTACGCTGTCCGGAACTAAAATCTCCTTCGGAAGGAAGTGGTTGTTTTTTGAATAGAACTGCCCGATGAACGTGAGGAACTCTTCATCTGCCTCCTGATAAAGCGGGAACATGCTGACATCGCGTTCAATGAGCTTTCCTTGGCGGATGAAAAAGACCTGCACGCACATCCAGCCCTTATCGTACGCGTACGCGAATACATCACGGTCGACTAGATCGTTCATCGTCATTTTTTGTTTTTCCATTGTTGATTCAATATGGGCAATTTGGTCACGAAGCTCTTTTGCTCGTTCAAACTCAAGATTCTCAGCAGCTTCATGCATTTTCTCTTCAAGCTCTTTTTTGACCTCATTATAGCCGCCCCTTAAGAAACGTGTAATGCTTTCAACCAGCTCTCTGTTCGTCTCTTCGGAAATATCCTTTACACACGGAGCGAGGCATTGGCCCAGATGATAGTAAAGGCACACTCTGTCCGGGAGCTTGGAGCATTTTCTGAGAGGATACAGACGGTCGAGCAGTTTTTTTGTTTCCCTTGCTGCCTGTACATTCGGATACGGCCCGAAATAGCGCCCTTTGTCTTTTTTGACATTGCGGGTGACAATCAGCCTTGGGTGGCGTTCATGGGTGAGTTTTATGAAAGGATAGGTTTTGTCGTCTTTGAGCATGACGTTGTATTTCGGATCATGCTTTTTGATCAGATTCATTTCTAAAATAAGCGCTTCAAGATTGGAGGACGTCACGATATATTCAAAATCCTCGATTTCCGTCACAAGCCTTTGGGTTTTCGCGTCGTGAGAACCGGTGAAGTAGGAGCGCACTCTGTTTTTCAGCACTTTTGCTTTCCCTACGTAGATCACAGTCTGCTGCCGGTCCTTCATGAGATAACAACCCGGTTGATCGGGAAGGAGGGCGAGTTTTTCTTTCAGTTGTTTGTTCATATGGTACCCTTCCTTATATTTAATCCTTTATTTCCAGTTTAACACGAACGTTTGTTTTTCTCTATGGTTCACAATTGGCGAATAAAAAAAGCGATCCCTCAATCGGAATCGCTCTGGCATCTAAGCAGCGGAAAATTAAAGATGTTTGTTTACAAGCTCTTGAAGCGCTTCTTTTGGTTTGAAGCCGACTGAAGTTTCAACTACTTCGCCGTCTTTTAACACAAGAAGAGTCGGGATGCTCATAACACCGTATTTTCCGGCAGTTTCTTGGTTTTCGTCTACATCGATTTTTACGATTTTCAGTTTGTCTCCCATTTCTTGATCCAATTCTTCAAGAACAGGTGCAATCATTTTACAAGGTCCGCACCAAGGAGCCCAGAAGTCTGCCAGTACGACGCCTTCGCTTGTTTCAGCTGAGAAAGATTGATCAGTTGCTTTTACGATAGCCATTATTGAATTCCTCCAATGTGAAATGATGATTTTTAGTATAGCATCTCCCATTCGTTCACGCTATTTTAATGCTTACAAATTATTTTTTCCTGATCACAGCCGGTTTACTCATTTTTATATGATTGAATGGGATATGCTCTTTTTTTAAAACACAAATCTGATAATGGCCCCGATCACTACAATTGCCCCAATAATCATTAAAATGGTACGAAGCATAAGATCACATCTCCTCTTCACTGTCATGTACTTTACCATGCCCTGCCGGAGCTGTTTTAAAACCTGAAAAAGAGCGCCGGCATGAAGCTCCGGCGCTCTTGCGCGATTAAGAATCGGCACGCAGCGTAAGTAAGACGACTGACATTGGCGGGAGTTTTACTTTCAGTTTGTTTTTGCTGAGCGTGTATTGTCTGAAGGATTCCGGTTTGACATGATGAGGATCGTCAAACGTGTTATGCGCATTCATTTTTTCTGCCGTGAGAATGACTCCGGAATGGTCCGCTGCCTTGTGTAGGCCCCTCAGCTCGATTTCCGCCTCCGCTTTGTTTTGGTGATCGATGTTGCAAATAGTGATATTGATATCGCCTTCAGCTTGTTTCGACGCTGAAATGCTGATTTGCGGAAGCGTTTCACCCTTCCATTCATAGTCGGCAGACATTGTCTCTGTTGCTAAAAGAGAAGCGTCCTGGTGCACCTTAAACATATTGAATACATGGTACGTCGGTGTCAAAAGCATCCGCTCGCCCTCAGTCAAAATCATCGCTTGTAGAACGTTTACTGTTTGGGCGATGTTGGCCATTTGCACCCGGCGGCAATGCTGATGGAAAATGTGGAAATGAGAAGCCGCCACCAGTGCATCACGAATGGTGTTTTGCTGATATAAGAAACCGGGATTCGTGCCTGGCTCGGGATCAAACCAAGTGCCCCATTCATCAATAATCAGCCCGACCCGCTGCTCCGGATCGTACCGGTCCATAATCGTGCCGTGTTTTTGAATCAATTCATCGATGTATTTGGCTTTTTTCATCGTAATAAACCACTCATCTTCCGTGAATTCTGTGGCTGATCCTTTGCCCTTCCAGAAATCCCCCGGAATCGTGTAATAATGAAGACTCAACCCGTCCATCAGGCCAGCGGCTTTTTTCATAAGCACGTCCGTCCAATTAAAATCATCCACATTTGCGCCGCCTGCAATTTTATAAATTTCATTCCCGCTGTAATTGCGGACATAAGTCTGAAAACGCCGGTACAGATCTGCGTAGTATTCGGGATGCATGTTGCCGCCACAGCCCCAGTTTTCATTGCCCACGCCGAAATATTTCAGCTTCCAAGGCTCTTCTCTTCCATTTTGTTTTCTCCAGTCTGACATCGGCGTGCCTTCTTCAAATGTCATATACTCAATCCACTCCGCCATTTCCTGAACGGTTCCGCTTCCGACATTGCCGCAAATATATGGCTCGCATTCAAGCAGCTCGCAAAGCATCATAAATTCATGCGTTCCGAATTCATTTGATTCAATTGTACCGCCCCAGTGAGTGTTCAGCATTGTCTTACGGTCACCGACACCGTTTGCCCAATGGTATTCGTCCGCAAAACACCCGCCCGGCCACCTGAGGACAGGAATGTGCAGTTGTTTGAGCGCCTCCAGCACGTCCTTTCGTATCCCGTTGATATTGGGGATGTCTGAGTCCGTTCCGACCCAGATCCCCTCATAAATCCCTCTTCCTAAATGCTCAGCAAAATGACCGTATATATTTTTGTTAATGGTTCCTTTTACGATATCTGTTTGAATCACTGCTTGATGTTCAGACATGCCTCTGATCATTCCTTTCATACGGATATGAAAAGCACCACAGTCAAATATGTAATCTGTCTTTCGCCTGAGGAGTCAGCATGAATGTAAGCGCTTTTAAAGTAACCATATTATATATGTTCGTACATGTCAACGACATTTTCTATTGTTTTTATATTTGTACGTATGTATTTATAAATATGAAAAAATCCCGAACTTTTAAAGTCCGGGATTTCCTTTATGAGTGTATATTCAATTGTTTGAATTCCTCAGTTAATAACGGGACAACTTCAAATAAATCACCGACGATGCCGTAATCCGCTATTTTAAAGATATCGGCTTCGGGGTCTTTATTGATGGCGACGATCACCTTGCTGTTTGACATGCCAGCCAAATGCTGGATGGCGCCGGAAATGCCGCATGCAATGTACAAATCCGGAGTGACGACTTTCCCGGTCTGTCCGATTTGGAGAGCGTAATCGCAATAATCAGCATCACATGCCCCGCGAGAAGCCCCGACTGCGGCCCCTAGCACCTCTGCTAGCTCCTGCAGCGGCTGAAATCCTTCCTTGCTTTTGACTCCTCGGCCGCCCGCAACGATAATTTTCGCTTCGGAGAGATCAACACCGTCCGCCGTTTTTTTCACGACGTCTTGAATCACGGTGCGAAGGTCAGTAAGAGAGACATTCATGCTTTCGATGCTTCCCGATCTGCTGGTGTCTTTTTCTGAAGCTTGAATGTTATTGGGGCGAATTGTTGCAAAGATCATCGGATCGGTTGAAATGACGCGTTCAAAAGCTTTCCCCGAGTAAATCGGCCGTGTGAACACAACATTCCCTCCGGTAACGCTTACATCTATAGCATCAGAAATTAAGCCTGTTTGCAGCCGGGCAGCAAGCTTCGGTGAAAGATCCTTGCCCATTGCCGTATGCCCGAATATGACTGAATCAGGATTTTCTTGCTCGATAACACCTCTCATGACCTGGCTGTAACCGTCTGCCGTGTATGTTTTCAGCTTCGGGTCCTCAGCGGTAAGAACTTTATCTGCTCCGTAATGAATAAGCTCTTGTGCAATGCTTTGTACATTTTCACCGATGAGAACACCGATGACTTCTCCATCTCCTGAAATGGTTCTTCCTGCAGCTATTGCTTCAAAGGTGACATTCCGCAATTCCCCATCGCGTATTTCTCCAAGCACGATCACTTTTTTTCCCATTCTAACATCCCCCTGTTTCTTTGAATGTCCAAGCTTTAAATGACTTTAGCTTCGCTGCGGAGCAATGAGACAAGCTCTTTTGCCTGTTCAGCAGGCTCACCTTGGAGAAGCTTCCCGGCTTCTTTTTTCGGCGGCAGAAAACGCTCAATGGTTTTCAGCTTTGGTTCAGCATCCTCTTCGTCCAGGTCAAGATCATCAAGTTCAAGCTCTTCAAGCGGCTTTTTCTTAGCCTTCATAATTCCCGGAAGCGATGGATAGCGCGGCTCGTTTAAGCCCTGCTGAGCTGTGACAAGCAATGGGAGCGTCGTTTTGATTTTTTCAACATCCCCTTCGACGTCCCTTTCTGCTTCTGCATCAGTGCCGTTGATTTCGAGTTTGGTGATCGTAGTGATACACGGAATGTCCATTAGCTCGGCAAGCCGAGGCGCCACTTGTCCTGATCCTCCGTCAATGGCAACATTTCCGCCGAGAATCAAATCAAACTCCTGATCCTTCATATAGTGGTATAAAACTTGAGAAATGGAATATTGGTCGGGTTCTTCGAGATCATCTTCTATGTTGATTAAAACAGCTTGGTCACAACCCATGGCAAGCGCCGTACGCAATTCTTTCTCCGCTTCTTCACCGCCGACCGTGACGGCGGTGATCGTGCCGCCATGCTTTTCCTTCAGCTGGATGGCTTCTTCTATCGCGTACTCATCATATGGATTAATGATCCATTCCGCTCCGTCATCCTGAATCTTTCCTGTTTCAATGACGATTTTTTCTTCTGTGTCAAACGTCCGTTTCATCAGTACAAATAGATTCATGATCATATCCCCTTTTATTCGCCTTTGAACTGAGGCTTTCTTTTTTCGAGAAATGCCTGGATGCCTTCCTTGGCGTCCTCTGACTCAAATGCTTCCCCAAATCGCTTTGCTTCAAGCTTTAAGCTGCCTTCATAGGAATACACCTTGTTGGAATAAAGAAGCTCAAGCAAAGATGCCAGCGTTTGCGGGCTTTTCTCTGCAAACTTAGCGGCAAGTGCCTTTGCTTTTTCAATCACTTCTGCCTCATCTTTCGCTCCAATTGAGACAAGTCCGAGATCAAGCGCTTCTTTTCCGGATATCGGTTCTCCTGATCCGATGAGCTCTAATGCTTTGGCTGTACCGACATATCTCGGAAGGCGCTGTGTCCCCGCAAAACCTGGAATGATACCGAGATTAAGCTCCGGAAGCCCCAGCTTAGCATCTTCTGTTGCAATTCTGATATGACAGGCCATCGCAAGCTCCAGCCCGCCTCCGAGAGCAGCGCCGTGAATCGCTGCGATAATCGGTTTTGGAAAGCTTTCGATTCTCTCCATTAACTGCTGGCCGCGCTCAGCGAGCAATGAGGAATCCTCATTGCCTTTAAGCGATGTAAATTCTTTAATATCAGCGCCGGCTGAGAAAAATCTTCCCTCGCCGTGAATGATAATGCTTCGTACGCCTGCATCTGTCTCACATTGATCAAGACAGGAAGACAGCTCTTCTAATATCCGGCTGGAAAGCGCATTTGCCGGCGGATTGTGAATCGCCAAAACTGCCACAAATTGATCAACTGCCAGTGATATTGCATTCATAGGACAGAACTCCTTTACTTATTATGAATTCCGGACACCAATAATTCTAAAACGCTGTCTGAAAGCGCAGCGAGATCGTACTTTTGGTCATTCATCACCCATGTTGTCACGGTTTCGTCAATCGTTCCAAAAATCATCTGCCGGGCGAGGCGGACGTCGAGGCCTTCTTTTAATTCGCCTGATTGTATACCTTCGGTCAAAATGCCATCCAAAATATTCAAGTAGCCTTTTAATATTTCGTTGATTTTTTGGCGCAGCTCCAAGTTGGATTGGCGGAGCTCAAGCTGCGTGACAATTGCGAGATTATGGTCACCTGCTAAAAGGGAAAAATGCTTTGAAATCACAAGCGCCAATTTCTCTTTCGCTGTTGCTTTTTCTTTAATGTCCTCTTCCATCCGCTCAATAAATTGACCCATTTTTTCTTTGAAAAGAGAAATTAAAATATCTTCTTTGTTTTTAAAATAGAGATAGATGGTGCCGTCCGCTACCCCGGCTTGTTTGGCAATTTTGGATACCTGTGACTGGTGGTAGCCGTTTTCTGCAATGACTTCTACTGCTGCATCAATAATCTGCATATACTTTGGCCGTTTTTGCTTCAATGTTCATCGTTCCTTCCTATAGAAATGAATGACTATTCATTCATAATTTTATGATAAGAAGGATTTTCAGGTTTGTCAAGTTTATTCATAGACGTTCTCTTTTTTTATTTGATATGATGATTTTCGGTTCCTTCTTCAAGTAAACGCCTTCTTAAAATTTTTCCCACCGCCGTTTTCGGCAGCTCTTTTCTGAACTCATAGGCTTTGGGCACCTTATAGGGAGCTAGTCGAGATCTCGCAAAGGCATCCAGTTCTTCTGCATCGGCTTTTGCGCCTTTCTTTAATACGACAAATGCTTTTACTGTTTCTCCCCTGTAGGAATCGGGAACGCCTGCGACAACAATTTCCTGGATGGCTTCATGTTCATAAAGCGCTTCTTCTACCTCACGCGGGTAAATATTGTAACCGCCGGCAATGATGATATCCTTCTTCCTGTCAGCAATATAGAAAAAGCCTTCTTCATCCATATAGCCCATGTCCCCGGTGAACAGCCAGCCATCTCTCAGCACTGCGGCGGTTTCCTCTGGTTTATTCCAGTATCCTTTCATGACTTGCGGACCTTTTACAATGATTTCTCCATGCTCATACGGAGCGGCAAGCTCACCCGTCTCTTCAGAATAGATCGCAGCGTCCGTACTCGGCCAAGGACAACCGATACTGCCCGGCTTGTTTTTTCCCCAGATAAAATTGGCGTGCGTCACTGGGGATGCCTCAGACAAACCATAGCCTTCCACAAGCTTTCCGCCAGTCACCTTTTCAAATTTCTGCTTTACCTCCACGGGGAGCGCGGCTGATCCGCTAAGACAGCTTTTAATGGATGACAGATCATAATGCTGCAATTCGGGGTGATGCAAAAGGCCAATGTAAATTGTCGGTGCGCCAGGAAAGAGCGTCGGTTTGTGTTTGTCGATGATTTTAAGTGTTTCGAGCGGATCAAACTTAGGAAGAAGAATCATTTCGAAGCCTAGTTTAATCGAATAGTTCATGACTGCCGTCAGTCCATAGACATGAAAAAACGGGACGATGCCCAGCACTTTTTCAGCGCCTTCTTTCACGTCATACATCCAAGCGGCGCACATTTCAGTATTTGCCAAAATATTTTGGTGCGTGAGCATGACCCCTTTTGGAGCTCCGGTTGTTCCTCCGGTATACTGGAGGACAGCGATATCATGCTCAGGATCGATCTTCGGGATTGTCAGGAGTTCAGTTTTTTCCTGCTTCATACTGGAAGCGAACGTGTGAATGTTAGCTGTTTTGTCAAAGTCGATATGCACTTTTTGTTTTTGCGTCAGCGGGTAAAGAATATTCTTCGGAAAAGGCAAATAGTCTTTTACGCTGGTTATCAAAATCTGGTCAACTGTTGATAACGTTTTCATTTTTATTGCCTTCGGGAAAAGCAAATCTAAGGTGATGATTACACTTACCTGAGCATCTCTAAGCTGGTATTCAAGCTCATGCTCGGTATAAAGCGGATTCGTCTGCACCACGATGCCACCGGCAAACAAGACGCCATAATAAGAAATCACTGTTTGCGGGCAATTGGGCAGCATAACAGCCACTCTGTCTCCTTTTTGCAGGCCATTGACCTGCAAAAAAGCTGCAAGTTTAAGAGCATCCGTCAGAATGTCATGAAAGGTGAGTTTTTTTCCATAAAACGATATTGCGGTTTTATCAGGGAATCGTGCGGCGGAGTCTGTCAGGATGGATTGCAGGGTTTTATTCGGCAACGGAAGCTCATGCGGGATATCGTTGGGATACTCGGCAAGCCACGGCTTTTGAGACTGCATAAAACCTCCCCTTTCGATTTTAGAGATCCACCTTATCATTATAGCAGATGGACGGCAAAAAAAAGAAAAAGAAAGGTAAATCTTTCTTTTTCTCATAATATGAACAGATATATAAGACCAATTAACAAAAAGATTCCCGCCGCGGCGAGCAGTATTTTCGCAAGCTTTTCCATTTATTCTCCGTCCCCTTAGATTCCGGCTGCCACCACAAAAGAAAGCCCGACAGAAATGACAAATGAAATAAAGCCGACAGCCCGGTTATCATTTTCGATTTCCTGATCAATTTTAAACCGCGGAGTCAAAAACTCAAAAATAAAGTAGCTGATCAGAAGCATAACAAACCCGTAAACGCCCCAGCCGATCATTTGCAGCAGCGAATTATGCTGGGAGATGGAATGCTGAAATACGTTTGCGATTCCCAAAATTTTTCCGCCGGTCGCCATTGCCACCGCAAGATTTCCTTTTTGAATCTCTTCCCAGTTTTTATAAGCCGTTACCAGCTCAAACACAGTCAAAAAGAGGACGAGGCAGAGAACCGCGACACTGTAATATGCCGCGATTTCCACAAGCTCGTTTTCCCAAAAATCACTCATGGCCATACTCCCTTTTATTTTAGTTCAACAACCGTAACGCCTGATCCTCCCTCACCTGCTTCACCGAAACGGGAACTTTTGACGCTGCGGTGGTTTTTCAGAAGATCCTGTACGCCTTTTCTTAAAGCGCCGGTTCCTTTTCCGTGGATGATTGACACTCTTGGATATCCGGCTAACACCGCATCATCCAAGTATTTTTCAACCCGGCTGAGGGCATTTTCATAGCGTTCGCCGCGGAGATCAAGTTCAAGCGATACGTGATAGTCCTTTCCCTTGACCGCTGTAATGATTTTTTCTTTTTTTGGCTCCGGAGCTGATTTGATAAACTCCAGATCTTTTTCTTTTACTTTCATCTTTAAAATACCGATTTGAACATTCCATTCATTGCCGCCTGTTTTTTCGAGCAATGTTCCTTTTTGCCCGAAAGTGAGGACTTTCACTTCGTCGCCAGGCTTAAAGTCGCGTTTTTGCGCTTTTGGCTTTTCCGGTTTCTTGGACTTTTCAAAAGCCGGCATAGCGCCTTCTAACCGTTTCTTCGCGTTAATCAGCTCGTGATCCTTGAAGGATTTGTGTTCTTCTTTTATGGAGCGCAATTCATGAATAATGTCCTCGGCTTCTTTCATTGCCGCTTTTACTTTTTCAGCAGCCTGCTGTTCTGCCTCTTCAAGCATTTTGTCTTTTTTGCTGTTAAGCTCGATGATTTGCTGCTGCAGCTCTTTATGCAGTTTTTCCGCTTCTTTTCTGATTGATTCTGTCTCAGAAAGCTCTTCTTCCGCACGTTTTTTGCTTTGTTCCAGCGACGCAATCATCGTATCGACTTCGTTATGCTCGGCCGTCATTTCTGACTTCGCCTGCCCGATGATATGGTCCGGGAGCCCGAGGCGTTTTGAAATTTCGAAAGCATTGCTTCGACCCGGCACACCAATTAAAAGTTTATAGGTCGGTGACAGCGTTTCGATGTCAAATTCAACGCTGGCATTCATGACGCCTTCTCTGTTATAGCCGTACGCCTTCAATTCCGGATAATGCGTCGTAGCTAACACTCGTGCATTGGTGCGATGCACGTCATCCAAGATGCTCATGGCGAGGGCCGCCCCCTCCTGCGGATCTGTCCCTGCACCAAGTTCATCGAAAAGCACAAGGCTGTTTTCATTCACCTGTTCTAAAATGCCGATAATATTCACCATATGGGATGAGAACGTACTTAAACTTTGCTCAATCGACTGTTCATCACCGATATCAGCGAATACGTGCTCAAATACTGCCGCTTCTGACCCTTCATCTGCCGGGATATGAAGACCTGATTGCGCCATTAAGGTTAGCAGGCCTAACGTTTTAAGGGTGACTGTTTTCCCCCCGGTGTTTGGCCCTGTGATGACAATTGTTGAAAAATCGCGGCCAAGCTCGATGTCATTGGCAACGACCTGATCAGGCGGAAGCAATGGATGGCGGGCTTTTTTCAAACGGATAAAGCCGGTGTCGTTCATAATCGGTTTTGTCGCTTTAACCGCTTTTGCATATCTAGCTTTTGCAAAAATAAAGTCAAGCGTCTGCAGCACTTGCAAATCTAGAAATAGCTCCTCTGTATGCTCTGCCGTTTTCTCTGTCAGCGCACGCAAAATCCGTTCAATTTCTTGCTTTTCTTTCACTTTCGCCTGCTGAAGGGAATTGTTCATATCTACAATCGCCTGCGGTTCAATGAATAGTGTCGCACCAGAGGATGAGGTGTCGTGCACAATTCCTCCATAGCTGGATCTGTACTCCTGTTTGACCGGGATCACAAAGCGGTCATTCCGAATCGTAACAATCGTATCAGACAGCATTTTCGATGCGGAAGAGGAACGCAGCATCGACTCTAACCGGTCTCTGACTCTTGATTCGAGTGTTCTGAGCTGTGTGCGGATTCCTCTTAATGTTTCCGATGCATGATCAAGCACTTCTCCGTGATCATCGATGCAGGAATTAATGTCCCGCTCTAAATCGGACAGCGTGATAAGCTGTTCAGCATGCTGATGGATCAGCGGAATGTCGACACCGTCTTCAGCCATTTGGGTGATAAAATGTTTCATTTGTTTAACTGCATAAAGCAGGCCTGAGATTTCAGTGAATTCAGAAGGACTGAGAACGCTGCCGATTTCCGCCCGTCTTAACGCTCCTCTGATATCTACAAGGCCGCCAAATGGCGCTTGGCCTCTCAGCCGGATAATGTCAGAAGCTTCGTCTACTTCATCCAGCTGTTTTTTGATTTCGTCTATAGAAGCAGAAGGCTTAAGCTCGAGAAGCATTTCTTTTCCGAGCGATGAAGCGGCATGCCCAATAACCTGTTCTTTCACTTTATGAAATTCTAGAGCTGATAATACTTTTTGCTGCACGATTGTGTGAGCCTCCTTACTTAATCGTTGCGCTTCAGAAATGCCTCTACGCCTTTAAGCGACCGGGCATTCAGAACGTTTTTCGTTTCCGTCCATCCTTTGCGCGCGGCAGTAACGCCAGTTTTCATATCGTCTAACATCTCAATATTATGGGCATCAGTATTAATCACCAATGTAACCCCTTGTTCGTTTGCTTTCATTAAATGCTCTGTGCGCAGATCAAGGCGCGCAGGGTTGGCGTTGAGTTCAAGCGCCGTATTTGTTTTCCTCGCAAGCTCAATCAGCTGATCAATATCGATTTCGTAACCGGCCCGTCTGCCGATAAGGCGCCCGGTCGGGTGTGCGATAATGTCAACATGCTTGTTTGTCAGTGCCGTCTCAAGCCGTTTCATAATCACGTGTTCCGGCTGATTGAAACTTGAATGAATCGATGCAATAACGATATCCATTTCCGCAAGCACATCGTCATCATAATCGAGCGTACCGTCAGGCAGGATATCCATCTCAACGCCTTTCAAAATACGGAAGTTTTCAAACTCTGCATTCAGCGCGTCAATTTCTTTTGCCTGCTGCTTAAGTCTTTCTGCAGTAAGGCCGTTGGCGACCTTTAAATATTGTGAGTGATCGGTGATCGCCATGTATTGATAGCCTTTTTTGATGCAGGCTTCCGCCATCTCTCTGATCGAAAATGCGCCATCGCTCCACGTTGAGTGCATGTGGAGATCACCTTTGATTTGCCCGGGCTCTATCAGTTCAATGCTGTCGCTGTAGGTTTCCACTTCCTGTCCGCTTTCACGAATTTCCGGCGGAATCAGCGGCAGGCCGAAGTGCGCATAAAATTCACGTTCACTCGGAAATGTTTTGATCTCTCCGGTTTCAACTGTCTCAACGCCGTATTCACTGATCCGCTCGCCGCGTTCTTTGGCGATTTGGCGCATCTTAATATTGTGATCCTTTGATCCCGTAAAATGATGGAGTGTTGTCGGAAACTGCTCTTCCGTCACAAGACGGAAATCGACGCTTGTTTCATATTCAAAGGAAAGGATGACGGACACCTTCGTATCTCCGCTTGCGATCACGCTTTTGATGTTTGGCAGCTCAAGAAGCTGCTCTCTTACTTCAGCCGGATGATCTGTAGCAATGATATAATCCAGATCCTTCACCGTTTCCCGCGCTCTGCGGAGACTTCCGGCACGAGAAAATTTGATGATATGCGTAAATTGAGAAAGATGCTCCTCAATTTCCCGCGCGATCCGGAGGGCGTAGCCGATAGGGAACCGTTCAGGCTGTTTTCCGGCTTCCCCGAGCGCCTGTAATATTTTCTCTTCTGATTTTTTGCCAAAGCCCGCAAGACCTTGCACCTTTTGCTGTTCACAGGCTTCCTTTAGAGATTCTGCATCGTGTACGCCGAGCTCTTTATACAGCTTTGCGATTTTTTTGCCGCCGAGCCCCGGCAGCTTCAATAAAGGCACGAGTCCTTCCGGCACTTCTTTCTGAAGCGATTCGAGCGTGCTTGACTTTCCTTCATCTATATACTCTTTAATGACGCTGTACGTTCCTTTTCCAATGCCGGACAGCGACATCATATCGTCCATTTCTGATAAGCTTCGGTCGTCCTGTTCCAGGGCTGCCGCCGCTTTTCGGAAGGCGGATACTTTAAACGGGTTGTCCCCTTTTAGTTCCATATAGACTGCAATGGTTTCAAGCAGCCGGATAATATCTTTTTTATGCATATCATAACCCCCAGACGTTCACATATGTTTCCATCATACTTGAAAAAAACTTCTCCGGACAAGAGAAGTTTTTTTATGCCCCGTACTGTGTCCACAGCTCTTGGAGGAGCCCTGACAAGTATGGTGTATGGTTAATGATCACATTTGCGAGAGACGATTGCCCCATCATTTGCTGCAATGCATCTATCGGAAGAACGGATGCGACATATAGCAGCACAAATGTAAATAAATAGACTTCTAGAAAACCGAGAACGGCGCCCAGCATCTGGTTGATTTGTTTAATCACCGGAATGCCGGCTACAATACTCAGGAATGAGCCGATGATTCTCAGTAAGATTTTAGCGATTATAAATAAAACGATAAACGCAATCGCATTATAGTACGCTGCTTCCAAATCCCCCGTAAAAAAAGAAAGAGCCGGCTGCCCCGCTGAAAAATCGGGTGCGGGAATCCAATGTAAATGCGGCGCCACGTTTTTATAGAATAAAGCCGCAAAGGCAATTGATAAAATAAAGCTCGTCAAGCGGATAAACTGCAGGATAAAACCGCGTTTCAACCCCAGTAAAGTCCCCATCAGGAGCAAGATTAAGATGATGATATCTAGCATAGTTGTTCAATCCTTTTCTTTAAGCTGACGCTCCAGTTTTTCACATTTCTCTTGTAATTTGACATAATCGTGCACCACATTTACCGCTGTCAGCACTGCAAGTTTATTTATATCAAGGTATGGATTTTTTTCATTGATTTCTCTCATTTTATCATCAACAATTCCGGCGACATACCTCATATGGGCTCTGCTTTCTTCACCGACAATCGTGAAGTGCTGGCCGTAAATGTCAACGGTTGTTTTTGTTTTTTTGCCGTCAGACAACGTTTCTCCTCCATTCCGCGAGAATCCTAGTTCTTATCATAACACGTTTATTAAATGAATGGAAAGACGAGCCTCCCGCTGTTATGATACACTGGTATATACAGCGAAAAGTGTAAAAAAAGGAGATTATTACGTGTCCCATTCAGTGATAAAAGTATCGTTGTCTGCTATTGACCAAATGAAAATGACATACAGCGGTTCGCTTACAGCCTCTGTTCCGCAGGGAGCCGTTTTTCAGGCGAAACCGCCCGGCTGTACCATTACAGCATATAAATCAGGCAAGGTCTTGTTTCAAGGCAAAAACGCAGCGGCAGAATCCGCGCGCTGGGGAACAGCAGAGCCGGAAAAGAAGAAAATGGCCAAAAAGCCGGCTGATCCCCGCTATGCCCCTCCGGCAGATATCGCCGGAATGTCTGTAATCGGTTCTGACGAAGTCGGAACCGGAGATTACTTTGGCCCAATGACGGTTGTATGCGCGTACGTCGACAAAACCATGCTTCCTTTAATGAAGGAACTCGGTGTTAAGGATTCTAAAGATTTAAAAGATCCGCAAATCATCGAGATTGCCCGAAACCTGATCAAAACTATTCCATATAGCCTGCTGGTTTTAAAAAATGAAAAGTATAACAGCATGCAGGAAAAAGGCATGAGCCAAGGGAAAATGAAAGCTTTGCTGCACAATCAGGCGATCACACATTTATTAAGAAAATTGGATGGAGTAAAGCCTGAAGCCATTTTGATTGACCAATTCGCTGAGCCAGGCGTCTACTTCAATCATTTAAAGGGCAGAGACATTGTGAAGGAGCGGACCTATTTTAGCACAAAAGCTGAAGGTATTCACCTGGCTGTCGCCGCTGCTTCAATCATTGCAAGATATTCATTTTTAATGGAAATGGATAAACTATCACGCGAGGCAGGAATGACGCTTCCAAAAGGGGCCGGTCCTCACGTCGATGAAGCGGCCGCCAAGCTGATCCTCAAAAAAGGGGCATCTGCACTCAGAACCTTTACAAAACTCCATTTCGCCAATACGCAAAAAGCGCAGCGCCTTGCTGATAAAAAACGCTCATAGAAAAAAGCTTGCAGATTTCTCTGCAAGCTTTTTTATCAGCCTCTTAAAACAGCTTGATATGTGTCTTCTAACGCTTTCAGCACTTTGCTGTGCGCCTTTGTCACTTCTTCTTCAGTCAGTGTTTGTTCAGGGTTGACATACTGGAGTGAGAAAGCGACTGACTTCTTGCCTTCCTCCATATGCTCTCCTTCGTATACGTCAAAGACGGTTACCTCTTTCAGAAGCTTTCCGCCAGCCTCTTTAATGACGCTCTCGAGCTGTCCGCTTGTGACGGTTTTATCTGTTACAAGAGCAATATCACGTGTCACAGACGGATATTTCGGAATCGCCGTGTAAACAAGAGGTGCTGTTTCTGCTGCGAGCAACGCATGAAGATCGAGCTCAAATACGTATGTTTCTTTTATATCCAGTTCTTTTTCCAATGAAGGATGGACTTGGCCGATGAAGCCGATCAGAGAACCATTCAATAAAATGTTCGCTGTTCTGCCCGGATGCAGCTGTTTGCGTTCAGACTGTACAAATTCAATGCTGTCTAGGACGTTGAGTTTGTCTAACAGCCCTTCCACAATTCCTTTGACAACAAAGAAATCAACTGGTTTCTTTTCACCCTGCCATAGCTGCTTGCGCCATAATCCGGTAACAGCTCCTGCTACGCGTTCTGTTTCAACAGGTTTTGTGTCCTCTTCCTTCGTCAGGAAAACGGAGCCAACTTCGTAAAGTGCAACTGAGTCAGTCTGCCTCGCAAGGTTGTAAGAAACAGAATCAAGCAGATTCGGAACAAGACTGTGTCTGAGAATGCTTCTTTCTTCACTCATTGGAAGCGCAAGCACAGTGTTCAGTGATTTTTCAATCGCAAACGCTGCCGCTTTCTTCTCGTTTGTCAGTGAGTAAGTGATGGCTTGTGATAAGCCTGCGCCTTCAAGGAAGCGTCTGACTTTACGGCGTTTTGCCTGGTATGGCGTTAATCCGCCTGTAGTTCCCGCTGTCTCAGGAAGCGTAGACGGAATGTTATCGTAGCCGTACAGTCTTGCCGCTTCTTCGATTAAATCCTCTTCTATTGTAATGTCGCCGCGGCGTGATGGGACGGTCACAACGAGAAGTTCACCCGCTTCACCGACCGTAAAACCGAGACGTTTATAAATGCTGATCAGTTCTTCTTTACTGATCGTCAGGCCTAGAACGCTGCTCACTTTGTCAGCAGATACGTGAATGTTATTTGCTTCGATTGTCAGGTGATCTTCCTCAACTGTTCCTGCAAGCACCTCACCGCCGGCATACAGATGGATCAGTTGCGCAGCCCGTTCTGCTGCAAGACGTACGCGCGCCGGATCAATTCCTTTTTCAAATCTTACGCTTGATTCACTTCTCAAACCAAGGTCTTTGGAAGCCTTGCGAACCGTCTGCCCGTTGAAATACGCAGCCTCAAGCAAAATCGTTTTCGTATCTTCCTGAACCTCTGACTCTGCTCCTCCCATGACACCCGCAACGGCCTGCGCTTTCGTTCCGTTTGTAATGACAAGGTGATCGGCGGACAGCTTACGTTCTTGATCATCAAGAGTTACGATCATTTCATTCTCAGCTGCTTTTCTTACTACGACTTCCTTAGAGCCAAATCTGTCATAATCAAACGCATGAAGCGGCTGTCCGTATTCCAACAGGACAAAATTTGTGATGTCAACGACGTTGTTGTGCGGACGAATGCCTGCATTCATCAGCTTTGTCTGCATCCAAAGGGGTGACGGAGCAATCGTGACATTTTTAATGATTTTTGCAGTGTACAGCGGGTTCGCTTCTTGATCTTCAATTTTGACTGAAATGTAATCAGACGCTTGTTCTGAAGCAGCCGGGTAATCCGTTTGCGGAAGCTTTACCTCAGTGTCTAAAATCGCGGCAACCTCGTAAGCAACACCAAGCATGTTCATGGCATCGGCGCGGTTTGGCGTTAAACCCAGCTCAAGAATCGCATCGTCAAGCTGTAAAGCCGCTAAGGCATCGCTTCCTGTTTCAGCGTCATTCGGGAATACGAAAATGCCTTCTGCATACTCCTTCGCCACAAGTTTGCTTTCGATACCAAGCTCCTGTAAGGAACAGATCATGCCATTTGATTCTTCACCGCGAAGCTTGGCTTTTTTGATTTTGAAATTGCCCGGCAGTACCGCTCCGACTGTTGCAACTGCGACTTTTTGTCCCTTATCCACATTCGGCGCACCGCAAATGATTTGTACAGGGGCTTCAGCTCCGATATCCACAAGGCACTTATTCAGCTTATCAGCATTCGGGTGCTGCTCGCGCTCCAGCACATGGCCGATGACAACGCCTTTGATGCCTTCTCCTTTGTATTCAATTCCTTCAACCTCAATACCGGCTCTTGTAATTTTTTCAGCAAGAACAGCCGGGTCCATGCCTTTTAAATCAACATAATCCTCTAACCATTTATAAGAAACAAACATCCTTGCATCCTCCTCTTACGCCTGTTTAAACTGCGAAATAAATCTGACATCGTTTGTATAGAAGTGGCGGATATCATCAATGCCGTATTTCAGCATCGCGATGCGCTCAACACCCATTCCGAATGCGAAGCCCTGATATTCCTTCGGATCAAAGCCAGCCATTTTAAGCACGTTCGGGTGAACCATTCCGGCGCCGAGGATTTCAATCCAGCCTGTTCCTTTACATACTGAGCAGCCGTTCCCACCACATTTAAAGCATGTCACATCCACTTCTACTGAAGGCTCAGTAAACGGGAAGAAGCTTGGGCGGAGTCTGATTTCACGGTCTTGCCCGAACATTTTTTTCGCAACGAGTTCAAGCGTTCCTTTTAAATCACTCATGCTGATGTTTTTGTCAACGACAAGCCCTTCAATTTGCATAAATTGGTGAGAGTGCGTCGCATCATCGTTATCACGGCGATATACTTTACCCGGGCAAATGATTTTAACGGGACCTTTGCCCTCATGCTTTTCCATCGTCCGTGTTTGGACAGGAGAAGTTTGCGTTCTCATCAAAGTCTCCTCTGTGATGTAAAAGCTGTCCTGCATATCGCGCGCTGGGTGTTCTTTCGGAAGATTGAGCGATTCGAAGTTGTAGTAATCCGTTTCAACCTCTGGCCCTTCCTCGACTGTGTAGCCCATCCCGATAAATAAATCTTCAATTTCTTCAATGACAACAGTGAGCGGATGGCGGCCGCCGACTGCAACAGGGTTCCCCGGCAGCGTGACGTCAATTGTCTGTCCTGCAAGCTTCTGCTTCATTTCCTCATCTTCAAGCTTCTCGTTTTTGTCAGCAATCGCATTGGCAATACGCTCCCTTACTTCGTTCGCGAGCGCCCCCATTTTTGGACGTTCCTCAGCAGAAAGCTTGCCCATTCCGCGCAGCACTTCTGTAATCGGCCCTTTTTTTCCGAGATATTGCACCCGAATATCATTGACAACCTTCAATGAGCTTGCCGCTTCTACTTGTTCTAAAGCTTCTTGTTCCAGCTGTTTTAGCTTTTCTTCCATTTTGCATCCTCCTTTTATGTAAACAAACCGTTCATATGTCTTTGGAAAATAAAAAAAACCCGTCCCTTGTACAAGGGACGAGTTGTGGCCGCGGTACCACCCTTATTTCAGACAGACTGATGCTGTCGTCAGCTTCATTGACATAACGGAATCAGATTCCGGTTCACCTTTACGCGCAGTGTACGCGGTCCCGGCGACAACTCAAGAGGTGAAGCCAATTTCCGGCTGCGTTAAAAATGCTCTCAGTCAGCGGCATTTTCTCCCTGGAAAGCAGTTGATCAGAAATTGAGGTCCTCTGTCACGGTTTTTGAAATATTATGTTCTATTATAGAGAAATCCAACGCTTGGCGCAACACTATCCTCGCAAGTGATACACGAGGATGGCAGCCGCAACCGCAACGTTTAGTGATTCAGCCTGTCCGTAAAGCGGCACATACAGGTTCAAATCCGTTTTTTCCAGCAATGCAGCATCCACCCCTGCACCTTCATTTCCTACAATGAGCGCAAAGGATTCAGACTGAGGGATCTCCTGGTAAGGCGCTCCGTTTTGCAGCGCCGTGCCGTACACTTTTACGCCCTCTGCCTTCAATTCGTCCACATATGAAAGCAGGTCTCTTCTCACAACAGGAATATGGAAGTGAGATCCTTGCGCAGACCGCAATGTTTTTCCGTTAAAGGCGTCCGCCGTGCCGTCACCGAGTACAACCGCATCCAAACCAGCCGCATCAGCCGTTCGAATCATTGTGCCAAGGTTTCCCGGATCTTGAACAGCGTCAATCAGCAGCACCTTGCGTGCCGTTGCCAGCTTTTCTTCAGGCATATGGCACACAGCGGCAATCTGCTGCGGCGTTTCGGTTTCAGTCACAGCTGAAAACGCATCTTCACTCAGCATATAGCACTGGATACTCGCCTCAAGATCTGAAGGAATCTTCGTTTCATCCTTTACAAGGATTTCTTTCACAATGCCCGGGCTTTTCAACGCCTCTTCAACGAGGTGTTCTCCCTCTATCAGAAATGTATTTGTTTTTGTTCGTTCTTTTTTTGTGTGAAGCTTTTTCCAATCCTTCACTTTTTGGTTTTTTGCCGATTCTATTTGTTTCACTGTCTATGTGGCGCTCCTTTTTTTAACATGATGTTATTATATCGCAAGAACAGCACATAATAAACCAGGTGCAGGGTTAGAATATACGTATTACATTTTAGAAAAAGGAGCGTTTTACATGGATCTTAATTTACGTCATGCCGTCATCTCCAATGTCACCGGCAATAATCAGGAGCAGCTTGAGCATACAATCGTAGATGCGATTCAAAGCGGTGAAGAAAAAATGCTTCCAGGGCTCGGCGTTTTATTCGAAGTCATTTGGCAGCACGCATCCGAAAGTGAGAAAAACGAAATGCTGAAAACGCTTGAAGGCGGATTAAAACCCGCTGAATAAGACATGAAACCGGGTGACAGCGCCCGGTTTTTTTCTTATATAATAAAAACATGATGAGGGGGAACGCCATGTTTTTACAGCCGTTATTAGCGAAAAAAATTATTGCTGAAGTTAAAAAAATGTACGAACGTGAAGTCATTATTGTAAACACGGACGGTCTTATTATGGCAGGCACAAACGATGAGCGTGTCGGACAATTTCATGAGGGAGCGCTTATCTGCGCAAAAGAAAGACGCAGCGTGATTATTACAAAAGAAGATGAAACAAGGTTAAAAGGAGTGAAAGCAGGCATAAACCTCCCTGTATTTTTTGACCATGATGTGATCGCCGTCTTCGGGCTGACAGGTGAGCCTGCAGAGATTCAGCCATTCGGAGAACTGCTTCGAAAAATGACAGAGCTGTTCATTAAGGAATCGCGGCACTTAGAGCAATCCCAGTGGCGTGAGAGAATGCTGGAGTCCTTTATGATCGATTGGCTGCAACTAAAGGAGTGGTCTCCCAGTTTTCTTGAGAAAGCTCAGCTTCTTGGTGTTGACCTTTCCTCCCGGCGCCAAATGATTCTTATTCAGGGGTATGAGTGGTCACGTCATGATATTGAACAAATGGCACGCATCTGGAAATCATCGTACCCTGCGGATTTGTTCATCAGGTGGGGAAATGAACGGATTTTGATTAATCATGAAGTGCCGCAGCATGAACAAAGGGATCGGCTTTTACGGAAAATCCTTCACATTTGTTCGTTTGCCAATACCGCAAGCAGCCAATATACAGCAGCCGGCGCCGGAAGGGCTGTCGCAAGCTCCAGCCTGACAGATTCATACGAGCAAGCGGAAAAAGCGCTGGCTGTCAGCCTTAAGCGAAAAACGCCCATATTTGAAGAGGATCTGAAGCTTGATATGTGTCTGACGGAGATCAGCCCGGGAACCCGAAACGAATTTCCGCAAAGAGTATTAGGAGAGGCGCTAGAGCATCAGGAACTTATGAATACGATACGGACTTTCTTTCATCACGATTTGTCTTTGAAACAAACCGCTGAAGACATGCATATACACATCAATACATTGCGTTATCGTCTGTCTAAGGCTGAACAGCTGACGGGTTTACGTTTTGACCGTACCGAGGACGTCGTCACGATGTACGTCGCACTCTATTTTTTAGATCAAGATACAAAATAGAGAGAGTTTCAGTTTCATTTTTTGTATGTTTCTCCATGGAAGGCTTTGCTTTTTTTCTTTTACAATAGATTGGAAGCGTTTTTTGACAGGGGGATGGGTGAAATGATCACCAAGGATGTAAAGGAGCAGCTGATTCGGGTCTCCGGACCAGAAAACTTTGATGACTCGAATGCCGGCCGTCTCGTCTATTCATATGATGCGACGCCTCAGTATCAGTCTATGCCTGATGCCGTGATTGCTCCGAGGAATACTGATGAAGTATCACGCATTTTAACAATTTGCAGCGAACATCGAGTGCCGATCGTTCCAAGAGGATCAGGGACAAACCTGTGCGGCGGCACGTGCCCGACTGAAGGCGGACTTGTGCTTCTCTTTAAGCACATGAACCAGATTCTTGAGATTGATGAAGAAAATTTAACTGCCACAGTTCAGCCGGGCGTCATTACGCTGGATATGATCCGCGCGGTTGAAAGCAAGGGTTTGTTTTATCCGCCTGACCCGAGTTCTATGAAAATATCAACCATGGGCGGAAACATCAATGAAAATTCCGGCGGGCTCCGCGGATTAAAATACGGCGTCACCCGCGACTATGTGATTGGACTGGAGGTTGTGCTCGCAAATGGTGACATCATCCGCACCGGGGGAAAACTCGCGAAGGATGTGGCCGGATACGATCTCACACGTCTTTTTGTCGGCTCAGAAGGAACACTCGGCATTGTGACAGAGGCAATCGTCAAGCTTGTTCCAAAGCCTGAAACAAAAAAGACGCTGCTTGCCCTATATGAAAATATCGATGCCGCTGCTCAAACGGTATCAGACATCATTGCCGCAAAAATCATACCCGCCACGCTTGAATTTCTCGACCAGCCTACACTATTGGTGATTGAGGATTATGCCAAAATCGGACTGCCGACAAACGCAAAGGCGGTTCTATTAATTGAGCAAGACGGACCGCTTGAAATCGTGGCACGGGATATGGAAAAGATTGAGGCGATTTGCAAAAAAGGCGACGCCGTTTCCGTTCAGACCGCACAAACAGAGGAGGAAGCGTTTGCCCTGACTGAAGCCCGGCGTTCTGCACTTTCTGCCCTAGCCCGCCTCAAGCCGACGACGATTTTAGAGGATGCGACCGTTCCTCGCTCAGAAATC
The DNA here is from genome assembly GCF_038050295.1 of Bacillus sp. FSL R5-0603. NCBI lineage: Bacteria > Bacillati > Bacillota > Bacilli > Caryophanales > Bacillaceae > Bacillus > Bacillus sp. FSL R5-0603. Next base: position 2,768,108 of record NZ_JBBOYP010000001.1, read on the forward strand.
GCCAATATGGTTAAAGCGATTAATCATATTGCTTCTAAATATGATATTTCCATCTGCACCTTTGGCCATGCGGGAGACGGGAACCTTCACCCGACATGCACGACAGACATAAGAAATGAGGATGAAATGGAACGTGTCGAACAGGCTTTTGCCGAGATTTTTGAGAAAGCGATTGAACTTGGCGGGACGATAACCGGAGAGCACGGAGTCGGGGCAATGAAAGCGCCTTACTTGGAAATGAAGCTGAAAAAAGAAGGCATTGATGCGATGAAAGCGTTGAAAGCGGCATTTGACCCCCGGAACATATTAAATCCGGGCAAAGTGTTTGCGAAAGATGCCAGAAAACGTGTGGTGGCGGAAAGATGACAACAGAAAAAGAAATGAAACAGATCCAAAATGAATTTAAAGAGCGTATGGATGAAGGCGAGTTATTAAATTGTATACGCTGCGGCTTCTGTCTTCCTTCCTGTCCGACCTATATCGAATCGGGATTTCAGGAAACACACTCTCCGCGCGGGCGCATCGCCTTAATGAAAGCCGTAGCCGACGGTATGATTGAACCGGATGAAGATGTCGAACGTTCGCTGTCACTCTGCCTCGGCTGCCGCGCCTGTGAGCCTGTATGCCCGTCTGGCGTGAAATACGGGCAGCTGCTTGAGGAAGCCAGAGATATTATCCACCAAAATAAAAAACACTCGCTCGGCGCACGTGTCATGCGAAAGGCGGCTTTTCACGAGCTGTTTCCGCATCAAAACCGCATGCGCTCAGCTGTAAGCCTTATCGGTTTATATCAGCGGTCAGGGCTGCAAACAGCTGTGCGAAAATCAGGCATGCTTCGGGTCCTGCCTGAGCATTTGCGGACGATGGAAGCTGTTCTTCCTGATGTTCCAAAAAGCAAAGACATGAAACATCGGCCGCGTTTCCTGCCTTCCATTGGCCCCATGAAAAAACGGGTCGCCTTTTTTTCGGGCTGCTTAATGGATACAATGTTTTTACCGACCAATAACGCCACATTGAAGCTTTTACAGCTGGCAGGCTGCGACATTATCATTCCGCCTGAACAGGCTTGCTGCGGGGCGCTTCATGGACACAGCGGTGAAAAAAACACAGGGAAAGAGCTCGCGAAACAAAATATCGCTGCTTTTGAAGCATTAGACGTGGATGCAGTCATTACAAACGCAGGAGGATGCGGAGCCTTTCTTACCGAATATGATCATTTGCTGAAGGATGACCCGGAATGGTCGGAGCGGGCCGCCGCTTTTGTTCAAAAGCTGAAGGATTTTTCTTCTGTTTTGGTTGAACTCGATTTCCATCAAATGGACTTAGCGCTCGAGACACCTCAGGTCGTTACCTATCAAGATTCATGCCACCTAAGAAATGTAATGCATACGTCGTTTGAGCCCCGCCAGCTTCTTAAAAGCATCAAAAGGGCTGAATTCAAAGAAATGGAGAAAGCAGACAGCTGCTGCGGGTCAGCGGGAATTTACAACATCGTCGAAGCTGAAATGTCTATGAAAATACTGGACAGCAAAATGGCTGCCGTCAAAGCAACCGAAGCGCTCCTCATTGTAACAGCAAATCCCGGCTGCCTGCTGCAGATGAAGCTCGGCATTGAACGCGAAGGACTAAGCGGTAAAGTCAGAGCCGTTCACCTGGCTGATCTGCTATTGGAAGCAGCCGGGCACAAAACATCATGAGAAAGCCCAAAACAGACATTGTTTTGGGCTTTTGTGCGTTATTCCATCGGACTGCAAATTTCGATATAATGTCCATCCGGATCAGCGATATAGGCGACCGTCTGCCCCCATGGTTTCACTTTCGGCTCCCCGATAATCGATACGCCTTGTTCTCTCATCCTTTTGATGACCGCTTCTACATTTTCAGTAACAAACCCGATTTCAAATGTGTTTGAAGCAGATGTATCCGGAATGTCCAGCGCCGTGATGTCTCTGGCGCTTTCCCGCGTATTAAGCGCCAATATCGTAGACCCTGTATCAAATTCGACATACGTGCCGTGTTCAGCACGAATCGGCAGTCCTAAAATATCCCGGTAAAAATGAATAGCCCGCTGGCTGTCCGATACGTATAGAATAAGATATTTCATTGATAGATTCATTGCCAACCCCCCTCAGCATTTTTCAATAGTCCTTCTAGCCCGGTATAGACGCTTCCATCCTTAAGCTCGGATCTTTCCACATCTGCGCCCATTTTTTCACAGCCGCCACGATAATGATGAAGCCTAACACCAGCATGATGATAGATAATACGCCATTCAATACACTATATCCTGCTGCTTCAGGATTGAGATACACATTGCGCACCATCCAATAGCCCGCATAATTGACAGTGACATATAAATAGGCAAGCGGGATAAGACATGTCAGAATGTATCGGCGTTTATCGGCGATTTTCAGCACGATGGTCGCTCCGATAATCAGCCCCACTGAAGCCATCAGCTGATTAGAAACGCCGAACAGCGCCCAAATGGAACCGATATCTCCTGAATACAGCAAGTACCCCCACATCAAACAGGCAAGCGCGCTGGCAAATACAGAGCCCGGAATCCAGTCTGTTTTCTTCAGCGGCTTATACACCTCCCCGAAGAAATCCTGGATCAAATAACGGGCGACGCGTGTGCCGGCGTCAATCGCGGTTAAAATAAAGACCGCTTCAAACATAATGACAAATTGGAAAAAGTATGAGGCCAAATGGCTGAAAAACGGCATTCCGGTAAAAATGTAAGTCATTCCCACCGCAAGTGTGACGGCTCCCCCTGTTCTTCCTTCTAAGTCCAAACCGATTTCCCTGCTCAATTCAGGCAAATGTACGACATTCATGCCAAGCGTACGGAAAACCTCAGGCGTGCTGTTAATCGCAAAGTAATCAGCAGGCTGTAAAGCGGTCGCTGCAATCAGCGCCATGATGCCGACAAGACACTCAACAAGCATTGCGCCAAACGCAACCGGCTTCATATCACTCCATTTATTCAGCATTTTCGGTGTCGTTCCTGAGCCGACAAAGGCATGGAACCCAGAGATCGCCCCGCAGGCAATGGTTATTGAGATGAACGGCCAGACAGGTCCTGCCAGCACCGGCCCGCCGCCCTTTACGAATTCTGTAAACGCAGGGAACGGAATGGACGGATTGACGACAAACACACCAACAATCAAAGCGATAAAAACACCGATTTTCATAAAGCTGCTTAAATAATCACGCGGAGCAAGAAGCAGCCAAACGGGAAGCGCAGCCGCAAAAAACGCATAAACAGGAAGCGCGATTGCAAGCGTTTTCGTATCTAGCGTTAAAAAGTCACCGAGCGCGGTAGTCTGTACCCATGGACCGATAAAGACTCCTGCCATTAAAAAGAGAAAGCCGACCGTTGAAGCGAGCTTTAAATTTCCCGTTTTCTTATAAAATAAGCCCACACCCATCGCAATCGGTATCGTAATCCCTACCGCAAATGTTCCCCATGGATTACGTTCAAGCGCATGCAAGACAACCATCGACAGGCCCGCCATTGTGATCGTGATGATAAACAGCATGGACAGTCCTGTACAAAATCCTGCAACAGGGCCAAGCTCATCCTTCGCCACTTCCGACAGCGATTTTCCGTTTTTGCGCATCGATGCAAACAGCACCACAATATCATGGACGGCTCCCCCAATTACCGCCCCGATTAACAGCCACAATAATCCCGGCAAATAGCCAAACTGCGCCGCCAGAATTGGTCCGACCAGCGGCCCGGCCGCTGCGATCGCGGCAAAGTGGTGGCCGAACGAAACCCATTTATTTGTAGGCACATAGTCTTTCCCATCCTCAAGCGCATGAGCAGGTGTTGGCTTGTCATCATTTACTTTGAGAACCTTCACCATCATAAATGTTCCGTATAAACGATAGGCAATAGCCAAAATACACATTGATGCTATCACAATTGTAACCGCATTCATTTTCTCCCATCCCCTTTGCTGTTTTTCATAAATATATCATAATTTCATGGTGAAAAGCGGTCATTTTTTCCTATACAAAAAGCCGGCTTGAACGGGCCGGCTCGTGGCAGTTGAAAGACAAGCCGGAGATTTCTCTCCGGCTTTGCTATTCTTATGACTGTTTTTTCAGGCGGATCACATTCCAGGAAAGCGGCGTGAAATGAGCAGTTAAGCCATTTTCGCTGACAGACGATGATCCGTTGGAATGCGGAACGACATTTTTTCTGTTATGCTGGTTTGTCGCTTTGATATCCTGATGCTCAAGTACGATGTGCTCTGCGATTTGATAGGATTCAAAGCCTCTGAGCGAAATCTCCGTCTCCATCTGATCCTCAGCCTTGTTTACCGCAAAAATAGTCAGTGTTTCTTCCTCTTCAGAGTACACAACAGCAGCATCAACATATGGCACATCAGTGAAATCAGAACAGTCGTACTTAGGAGAAGAAATAAGCGGTTTCAGTGACTCGCCCCTTCCATAAACAGAAGCATGCATGTATGGATAGAAAATCGGCTGTCTCCATGCTTCTCCGCCTTTTTCCGTCATGATCGGCGCGATGACATTGACAAGCTGTGCAAGACACGCAATTTTCACACGGTCTGCGTGCTGCAGCATCGTAATGAGCAGAGAGCCGACTAATAAGGCATCTTCAAAATTGTAAATATCCTCTAAAATCGGACGCGCAGTGATCCACGGCTCGACTTTTTTATCAGCCTCATTTGAGTGGTACCAGACGTTCCATTCATCCAGAGAAAGATTGATTGTTTTCTTGCTGCGTGTTTTTGCTTTTACATAGTCACAGGTCGCAGCGACTGATTTGATAAAATGATCCAAATCCATAGAACGTGCCAAGTAGTTTGGCAGATTGTTATCCCGGTTTCCGTAGTAAGTGTGAAGAGAGATATAGTCGACATGCTCATACGTATGCTCAAGCACCTTCGCTTCCCAATCGATAAAGGTCGGCATGCCGCTGTTTGAGCTGCCGCAGGCAACCAGTTCAATTGATGGGTCAACCCACTTCATGACCTTTGCTGTCTCTGCGGCAAGCCGTCCGTATTCATCAGCTGTTTTGTGGCCGATCTGCCACGGTCCATCCATTTCGTTTCCTAAGCACCATGTTTTGATGCCATACGGCTGTTCATAGCCATGCGATCTTCTTAAATCACTCCAGTAAGAGCCTTTCGGATGGTTGCAATATTCAACGAGATTACGGGCGGCATCTATGCCTCTTGTGCCAAGGTTGACGGCCATATTGACCTCAGTGTTCACCTTTTTTGCCCAAGATAAAAATTCATTTGTTCCCACTTCATTGGTTTCTGTCGTTTGCCATGCCAAGTCAAGCCGTCTCGGGCGGTTTTCGACTGGTCCGACACCGTCCTCCCAGTTGTATCCAGATAAAAAGTTTCCGCCCGGATAGCGGATGATGGGAACCTGTAATTCTTTGATCAGCGACTGGACATCTTTTCTAAATCCATCTTCATCCGCTTCAGGGTGATCAGGCTCGTATATGCCTTCATATACCGCACGACCCATATGTTCGATAAACGAGCCATAAATCCGTTTATCTACTTCACCGATTTTATATTCTTTGTCTACAATCATTCGCGCTTTTTTCATCACACGTTTCCTCCTTCATTAACCTTTGACTCCCCCTACCGTCAGGCCGGAGATAAAGTACTTTTGGAAAAACAAGAAAATGATAATCACCGGCAAAATCGCAAATACTGAGCCGGATATAAGCATGTCGTAATTATTTCCATAAGGGCTCAGCAAGCTGGACAGCCCTATTGGAAGCGTAAACATTTCTTTCGACCGAAGCACAATCAGCGGCCACAAGAAGTTGTTCCAGCTGTTTAAGGACTGAAGGATAATCATCGCACCGAAAGCCGGTTTCATCAGCGGTGCCATAATCCTGAAAAAGATGCCGAATTCCGTACAGCCGTCCATCCTTGCAGAGTCCAGCAGATCTCTTGGAAGGCCAAGGGCATATTGCCTGAAAAAGAAAACGGCAACAGGTGAAACGATAAACGGCAATATGACACCCGTATATGAATCGATCAAGTGCAGTCCGACGGTAAGCTTAAACAGAGGAAGCATCATCACTTCCAGCGGAACCATCATGATAATCAACACAAGAACAAAGATGATATTTCTGCCCTTAAAATCATAAACCGCAAGCCCGTACCCGATCATCGAAGAAAAAAACAGGGTGAGCACGGTTGTGAAAAGCCCAAGTACAAGACTGTTAAAAAACCATTTGAAATAAATGCTTCCGCCGTTAAACAGAAATGTATAATTATCAAGGCTCATTACTTTAGGATCAATGTCGAGATTGAGCCCCACACGCAAAAGTTCAGATGAGGGCTTTAATGATCCTAAAAGCAAACAGAAAATCGGAAAAAGATACAATAGGCTCAGCATAATAAAAAACAGGGTTAGCGCAATTCTATACACGCTGAACTGAGGACTGTGCCGCAACATTTATCCCTCCCCCTTAAACGAGCCTGACAGCTTTAATGAAATCAGGCTGACAACAAGGATCACAATCAAAAGCACAATGCCGATAGCCGCTCCATACCCCATTTCGTTGTAGGCAAGCCCCTGCTGATACAAATATCCGACAAGCGTCAGACCAATATTACCCGGGGAATTATTCTGCCAAAGGACGTAGCTTTCCTCAAACATCCTGAAGCCGCCGATGATGCTGATGGTCAGCACATATACGGTTACAGGCTTGAGAAACGGCAGCGTGATGTGCAGAAATTTTTTCATTGTATTCGCGCCGTCTATATCAGCGGCTTCGTACAGCTCTTTCGGCACATTTTGCAAACCGGCTAAAAAGTAAAGGATGTTGATTCCCATCCATCTCCATGAAGCAAGCAGCACCATCAAAAACATGCCGGTATGTTCATTGTTCATCCAGTTCTGAGGTGAAAAGCCGAGTTTGAGTAGGATGGAATTGGCCAGAGACGTTTCCATTTCTCCGAAGATCAGCCGAAAAATGATCCCCGCGACAATGGTGGAGGTCAATGCCGGGATGAATAGCGCTGATTTAAATATATTTCTAAATTTGACCAGCTTTGAATTCAGGAATATGGCCAGAAGCAATGGGACAGGAATCAGCACGATCAGCGTCCAAAAGGTGTATTCCAGCGTATTCCAAAGGGCGGTATAGAACGTCGGGTTGTTTAGCGCTGTATAATTAGACAATCCGACAAAGGACACCTCTCCCGGCAAAATTCTTTGGAAGCTCATGATGAAGACACTAATGATGGGGTATAGAAAAAATACGAGAAAGGATAAAACGAATGGCGCTGTAAACAGATAGGGCGCCGCTTTTTTTGAATAAAATAGATCTCGCCAGCCTGATTGTTTCGCAGCTGAAGGAACGGGATGAACCGTTCCTGTTTTCACAGGTTTCATGAGAACCTCCCCGCTTTCACTTTTTGAATGGGATTCTATTTCTGTTTCAGTTCACCTGCCGCTCTGTCCAAGGCTTGTTTAGGCGTTTTTTGCTGAGATTTAAGTGCATCGAACAACACGCTTCTGTTGACAAGGTCTGAAGCCTTGGCAAAATCCTCATGTAAATAAATCGGATTGATTTCATCCTTGATATCGAGCAGCACGGAAAAAATGCCTGTTCCGTTTTGGAAGTAATCCGTGTACTTGTTTTTCTCTTTCAATTCCTTGGAGCTCCAGACATCCCAGCGAAGCGGGTCAAACCCTAGTACGCTCCAGAGCTTTTTGTTTCCTTCTTTAGAGCCCTTCGCAAAGGCCAAAAACTCTTTTGCTAACTCAACATGCTTGGATTGCTTCGGTACAACAGTTGCCGTACCGCCCAAACCTGCCGAGCGGTCGCCCCCCTCTTTCCATGCCGGGAGCGGTCTGATGGCAATCTTCCCTTTCAGATCAGGCATATAATCGATAAATCTTCCCATATACCAAATCGGCATGAGGACTGAAGCAGCTCCTCCTTGGTTCATAAAGCCGTAGTATTCTTCACTGTGATGCCCGCCGCCCGGCGCAGGAATCATCGTTTTATCATTGATCATGTCTTTTAAATATTGAAGTGTTTTTACGTTGGTGTCATTATTGAGGATCAGCTTGCCGTTTTTATCAAAATAGCCTGAGTTTTGCTGTGAAATCATAGATAAGAACGTTGCGGAATCATTTGTTTCCACCGTTCCCATCGGCTTCCCGGTCACTTTGCGCACTTTCTGTCCGGCTTTATGGTAATCATCCCATGTTTTAATATCGTCAGGATTGACGCCGGCTTTTTTCATCACATCCATGTTATAAAACATGACCGTTGTCCCTACATGTGTATCGAGTCCGTAAAGCTTTCCGTTTTTGCTGTACAATGTCAGCCGCGCCTCAACGAATTTATCGCGATCCTTTTCAATCAGCGGAGTCAAGTCGGCAAGCGGTATGTCAGAGCCCTTCAAAAAGTTTGAAAAACGGGCCAATTCGACATCTGCAATATCAGGAACGCCTTCTCCCGCTATTAGGGAGATCGACAAGTTATCGTGCATTTGTCCATACGGATAAACGACCGTATTCAGCTTAATTTTGCGGTCAGGATATTTTTCATTCCATTCCTTCACCATTTCTACATAGAACTGCTCATGAAGTCCGTTAAATGTCCAAAAGGTCAGCTCGGTTTCACCCGACTTCCCGGATGATCTTTCTGCTGAACACCCGGCAATGACTAATGTCAGCAGCATCATGAGCACAAGAAAACAGACAGTCATTTTTTTCATCTGCGTTACCCCTTCCATTCGAGGTGCGGGCTATTCATATAGACCATGGTTGATCAGCGTTTTGTTTTCATTAATGATTCTTAATCCGGTGCAGCGGTCTCTTAAGGTGTGCGCATGTCTGAAGGCATTCTTGACGGAATCCTGCCCGACACCGATTTCGTCAAAATACGCAGGGCCTCCGGCTGATCTCAGCCAATCAGCCAGCACTTCTCCTTCCGGGAGAGTTTGATAAGCCGATTGGATGGCTTGCCGCCGGCTCGGTGAAAATTCGTTCAGCCCGTCATCCTGAGCGAGCTTTCTGTATGTGTCAGTTAATAAAACAGCTGCACAGCCCACCTTTGCCCCATGAAGAATCTGTGGCCGTTTTTTCTCCATTAATTCCATCTCAATCCAATGTGAAATGTGATGCTCTCCGCCTGATGCCGGGCGGGAATGATCTAATGCCAGCATGACAAGCCCCGATACAAGTAAAGACTCCATCAAAACCCGTATGCCAGTTTCCGTTTTCATCGCAATGTCTTCTGTGTGTTCAATGCAGGCAGCAAGCGCCTCCTGAACGATCTTAGCTCCTGCAGGCGAATAAGGCTCACCGGCAAGATGCCGGGATATTTCCCAATCTGCTAAAGACGTGATTTTACCGAGCATGTCACCAAAGCCAGCCGCCACCATTGACTGCGGTGCCGCTTTTAATAGATCCAGATCAGCGAACAGCGCAGATGGGGCCTTCGTTTGAATGGTTGTTTTCGTGCCGTATAAAATAATCGGCGCCCCTGCTGATGTAAAACCGTCTACAGATGGAGCAGTCGGATAAGAAATAAACGGCAAATCTCTTTGAAACGCCGCAAAGCGGACGATATCATGAATCGTGCCCGAACCGACTGCGATCATGACATCCGTTGGTTGTTTCGTATGGATCAGCACATGAATGAGCGATCGTTCATCAGCTGTCACATCTCCGGCTTCATTTTCTGGAATGATCAGGCACTCGGCCTGAAATCCTTCTTGATTCAGCTGATTTTCCAGATCAATTCCTGCAATGCGGTGTGTATTCGCGTCGCAGACAAGGACAATATGTTGATTGTTTTTTCGTTTCACATAATCCAAAAGCGAATCAGCTGCTTGTTTACCGAGAACAATTTCTTCAACTTTTATAGGCAACGTCTTTTCTCCGGCGTGTTCAAAAGCACGCTGAACGTCAGCTGCGATACGATTCATATCAGAATCCCCTCCTCAGCCAATTTGGTTACATCCTTAATAGAATCCAGCACATAATCCGGCGTGTACAAACGCTGTTCGCCCTGTTTCGCAGAACCAGTAAGCACTAAGGCGCTTTTCATGCCATAAAGCTTCCCCATCGCAATGTCAGATTCAATGCTGTCTCCTATAATCATGCATTCATGTGCGGACAGCCCCATCGCTGTACAGGCAGCCTCCGCCATCAGCCATGACGGTTTTCCGACAACAAGTTCAGTCTTCGCTTGAGCGGAAGCCTCTATCGCCCCAATCATTCCAGCCACATCAATGGCATTTCTGTCTTCGTTCGGAAAAGAGCGGTCTTTGTTTGTAGCAATGATACGAGCGCCGCTGGCAGCCGCTTGAAAGGCTTGATTTAAATCGTCGTACGTGAGCGTTTCATGAAGGGAGATCACGAGCCAATCCGCTTCCTTCGGTTCGCTCGCGTTCTGCACACCGGCCAGCCTCAGCTCGTCAACCAAGCCTTGCTCCCCAAGCACCCATACCTTTGAAAAACGATAATGTTTTTTCAGAAAAGCCGCTGTCACGCTTGATGACAGAACAATGTCGTTTACGTCCGTTTCAATCCCCGCGCCAAGAAGTTTTTTTCTGCACATGGCACGGGAGATATTCCCCCGGTTGCTTAAAAAGACGATTTTCTTTCCCATTCTCCTAAGCGTTTTGATCGCTTCTCTTGCTCCTTCGATCAACTCATTTCCTCTGAATACAGTACCGTCCAAGTCAATTAGAATGCCAGCCGGTGACACAGGCGTATCATGACTGGCCATAATACGCATTTGCTCCGTGTTTTCGATAAAAATGCTTTTCATGCAGGACTGTATTGATTGGGGTTACATCCTTGTTCAGCATAATGGAGTGATAGGCCATTTCGGCAACCGTTTCTAATACAACTGCGTTATGAATGGCATTTAAGGCGTCAGTGCCCCAGCAGAACGGTCCGTGATTATTCACGAGCACACCCGGCACCTGTTCGTAATTATGATGCTGAAAGGTTTCCGCTATGACTTTTCCTGTATTCAGTTCGTAGTCATGAATGATTTCTTCATCGTACATTTCTCGAGTACATGGAATCGCACTGTCAAAATAATCAGCATGGGTCGTGCCTAACGGAGGGATGTCTCTACCCGATTGCGCCCAGCTTGTCGCCCATTGAGAATGGGTATGGACAATTCCCCCGATATTCGGAAAGGCTTTATATAAATAAACATGGGTAGGTGTATCTGAAGAAGGCTTAAGCGAGCCTTCGACGACCTCTCCATCAAGGTTCAAAACAACCAAGTCATCTGCTGTAAGGTCGCTGTATTCGACTCCACTAGGTTTGATGACAATTCTTTCTTTTTCACGGTCAATGCCGCTGACATTTCCCCACGTAAAGGTTACCAGCTGATGCTCTTGAAGCTTCAGGTTGGCAGCCAGCACTTCTTTTTTTAATGTTTCAAGCATGCTCCATCACCCTTTATCAATTCTTTTTGGCGGCAGATGACAATTGAAGATTTTTGATCGTTTTCAGACGTTTCATGACATGGTTTTCTTTTCCGAAATAATGAACCAGCTCTTTATATTCAGCGTACAATTTTTCATAAACCGCGGCGTTTTCGGCATTTGGCGAATAAGTTATATCTTTCAGTTTTCCCATGTTCGCCGCTGCCTCTTTGATGTCATCGTAGCCGCCTTTTTCTTTGCCTGCTGCAAGCGCGCCGAAAATGGCAGATCCTAAGGCTGGGGCTTGCGGTGAACCAGAGATTTTAATGTCCATGTTTGTCACATCCGCATAAATCTGCATGACAAACGGGTTTTTCTCAGCTATTCCGCCCGCTGCGTATAGTTCCTCAATCGGAACACCGCTTTCTTTGAATGTTTCGATAATCATCCGGGTTCCGTAAGCTGTCGCTTCAACTAACGCTCTATAAATCTCTTCAGGCTTCGTCAGCAGTGTCATTCCAAGCAGCATCCCTGTTAAATCTGCATCAACAAGAGTTGAACGGTTTCCATTCCACCAATCTAAAGCAAGCAGGCCGCTTTCACCTGGCGCTTGATGGTTTGCTTTCTCACTCAGCAGCTCATGAACGCCAATGTTTTTTTCCTTTGCTTCCTCTTGATAAGCTGGCGGGACACATGTTTTCACAAACCAGTCAAAATGATCGCCGACACAGGACTGCCCGGCTTCATATCCCGCATAACCCGGAAGAATTCCGTTGTCCACAACGCCGCACATACCTGGAACGATATGCACCTCTTCACCAAGAAGAACATGGCACGTTGAGGTTCCCATAATCATCAGCATTTTCCCTGGCTCTGTAATGCCGACCGCCGGTACGGAAACATGAGCGTCCACATTGGCAACCGCAACAGCCGTTCCCGGGAGAAGCCCTGTCAGTTTTGCCATTTTTTCAGTCAGGCTGCCGGCTTTTTCTCCTACTGAATGAATAGAACCTGACAATTTGTCCTTTGTAATCGTTTTCATTGAAGGGTTTAATTTCTCAAAAAAATCATCTGACGGATACCCCGCTTTTTCACTCCACATCGCTTTATACCCTGCGGTACAGTTGCTTCGCTTGAGCGAGCCGCACAGCTGGTACACGATCCAGTCCGCAGCCTCGATGATCCGGTCAGCCGCTTCATAAATGTGAGGCGCTTCCTCGGCAATTTGCATGACCTTTGGAATCATCCATTCTGATGAAATTTTTCCTCCGTACCGCTGTAAAAAAGCCTCTCCTTCTTCTTCCGCGATTTGATTGAGCCGATCAGCATGTTTTTGGGCCGCATGATGCTTCCAGAGCTTCACATAGCTGTGCGGCTCCTCTTCATATTCAGGCAGCATGCATAACGGCTGCCCGCTGCTGTCAATAGGAAGGATCGTACATGCCGTGAAATCAATTCCAATCCCGATAATGTCTTTCGGTTCAACGCCCGTCTGTTCGAGTAAAGACGGAATGGTTGTTTCCAAGACTTCGAGGTAATCAGCAGGGTGCTGCAGCGCCCAGTCGCGCGGCAGCTTTTGACCCGTTTTTGGAAGGACGGTATCAATGACAGCATGCCTGTATTCTTTTACAGCAGCTGCAAGTTCCTCCCCTGTTTGGACATGAACGAGCACCGCTCTTCCTGATAAAGTTCCAAAATCAACCCCTATTGTGTAAGCCATGTGACATCCCCCTCTACTTTTGAAGCCGGTAAAGCGCCTCGTTCCATTTTAACTCGTGTTTCAGTTTATGAATTGTCGTATCACGGGAAATGAGAACACTTTCGATCCCCGCCATTTCCGCCCAATCAAGCATTTGCTCCGCTGTCAGTTCATAAGACAGGCAGGTATGATGTGCACCGCCGGCTAAAATCCATGCCTCCGCTGCTGTTTTCAATGACGGCTCCGGCTTCCAGAGAACACGGGCAACCGGTAAATTCGGCATGTCTTTTTCAATTTCCTGGCCGTTGACTTCATTCAGCACGAGGCGGAAACGCCCGCCAATATCAACAATGCTGGCTTGAATGGCAGAACCGCTGATGCCGTTAAATACAAAACGCGCAGGGTCCTCTTTGCCGCCAATCGAAAGCGGATGAACCTCAATTTTCGGCTGATCCAAAGCGACAGTCGGACACACTTCAAGCATGTGAGAGCCCAGAATCATTTCATTTCCCGGTTCAAAATGGTACGTGTAATCTTCCATGAAGGAAGTTCTTTTTCCTTTAGCCATGATTTTCATCATCCGTACAAGGGCCGCTGTCTTCCAATCTCCTTCACCGGCAAACCCGTAGCCTTTCTCCATCAGGCGCTGAACGGCAAGTCCCGGCAGCTGTTTCATTCCGTGCAGCACTTCAAACGATGTCGTAAACGCTGTGTATCCGCCTTGCTCAAGAAAAGCGGTTAAGCCAAGTTCAATTTTCGCCTGTTCTTTAATGGACGCTACCTTTGCTTCGTCACGTTTTGTTTCCTCACTGATCACATATAGTCTGTCATACTCGGCATAAAGCGTGTCAACCTCGTCGTCCGTAATGCGATCCATCACTTCAACGAGATCCCCGATGCCATATCCGTCAACCTGCCAGCCAAATTGAATATGCGCTCCCACCTTGTCTCCGTCTGTTACCGCGACATGACGCATGTTATCTCCAAATCTGGCAACCTTAATATGTCTGCTTTCATTTAATGCAGCCGCCGTATCCATCCACTGGGATATTTCTTTTTTCACTTCTTCATCATCCCAATAGCCGGCAATGACTTTTCGGCTAAGCCCCATTCTCGAGTTGATGTAACCGTACTCTCGATCGCCATGCGCGGATTGGTTGCTGTTCATAAAATCCATGTCAATCGTACCCCACGGGATATCGCGATTATATTGGGTATGCAAATGCATAAGCGGTTTTTGATAAGAGGAAAGGCCTTCTATCCACATTTTTGCAGGGGAAAATGTGTGCATCCATGTAATAATGCCAGCACATGTCTCACTGTACTCCGCTTCTCTTAACAGCTCTCTAATGGTTTCCGGTGAAGTGACGACGGGCTTATGAGTGATTTTATATCTGGAAGAAATCCCGCTGAGCCCCTCACAAATGCTTTTAGCATGCTGATCTACGAGTTCCAGCGTCTCTTCCCCGTATAGGTGCTGGCTTCCTGTCACAAACCAGAATTCATAATCCTTTGTCTGAAGCATGTAAACTGCCCCTTTCTCATAAAATAAAACGCTTTCAAATACAAAAGATACGTACTAATGATAGAAAATAAACCTATAAATAAATATTTGTACGAACAATTTTATTATAGTAATTGACTATTATACTGTCAATCTTTTCTTTTTAAAAAAGCCGGGGGCAGAGCCCGGCTTTTTGATTCAATAGGACGGCCAGCCCGAGCTCCAATTCAAATCATTGATGAGAAGCTTCGGAATGCCATTGTCATTGGCATCATAGGCATGGCGAACAAGAATATTTCCATTTACAATATCCTGGCCTCCAGGCCCTTTCCATTGGTCATTGCCCGAATCCAAAATAGTACCTCCGCCTTCAAGCATGCTTTTTCCGCTTTTATCAAGATAAGGGCCTGTAATGTTTTTGGATCTTCCGTAAGCAATTTTGTACGTACTGTTTACCCCGTCACAGCATTTATCAAAGGAAACCATTAAATAATAGTAACCATTTTGATACGTCAGAGTAGGGGCCTCCAGCGCACCGCCATTATTCGGTCTGGCTGCAATCGAATAGAGCGAACCTGTAGGCTTCATCGTACTCTTATCGAGCTTGGTCAGCTTAATGCCGGTCCAAAACGAGCCGAACGCGAGCCACGGGTTGCCATCCTTGTCGAATGTCAGCTCCGGATCAATGGCGTTATAATTATTTGAGCTTGTCGAACGAATCACCAAGCCCTCGTCCTTCCAGCTCCCCGAACTGATGCTTGTTGAAGATGCCAGGCCAATGGCAGATGTATTGCTTCCAAAAGAAGAAACGGAATAATACAGCCAGTACTTGCCGTTATAGTATTGGATGTCCGGCGCCCATTGGTTTTGACCATAATTCGGCACATAATTGGACCACCACGATAGCGGTGTACTGAAAATAGATCTTTGTACGGTCCAATTTTTAGCGTCTGAAGACTTCAACACCCGCAGTCCCCGTTCTTCATTAAGCCCTGTTCCGAGCGCATACCATGAGCTCCCCTCTTTAATCATAGTCGGGTCATGAAGCAGCTCATTGGATGCACCCCAAAATGCTGCCTCTGCAGGAGCAGCGGAAGTGAATATCAAACCTGCAGCCAGAGCGGCACTCGAAAAATGTAAGAAGCGTTTCCATGTTTTTTTCTTTTTCAATTTTGTTTAACCTCCTTTATATTAGAAAGCGCTTACAAATTAGATTGTTTATCCTCCCTTCCTGTCAAATCGAGCTGCGTATCGTATATCGTCATGTTCAGGAAATTTTCGGTATCCCCTTTATTGTAGTCACTATGCTGTAATTTGTACAGACAAAAAAATAGAATCCGCCTCAATAGGCGGATTCTTCCGTATCTTTATTGGTACGTAATTTCGTCAACCGTTTTTCGGTCTAACTTCTTAATGACTTCTGTAATTAACTTTACCGCGTTTTCATAATCATCACGATGCAGCATGGCCGCGTGCGTATGAATGTAGCGGGTTGCAATGGTAATGGACAGCGCAGGAACGCCATTTGCCGTCAAATGGATGGCACCCGAATCAGTTCCGCCGCCGGCAATGGCATCAAATTGGTACGGAATGCCGGCTTCCTCCGCAGTGGCTACAACTGCATCGCGCAAACCTTTGTGAGAGACCATGGATGCATCGTAAACAATAATCTGCGGGCCTTTGCCCATTTTGCTCTGCGCTTCCTTCTCGGAAATGCCAGGCGTGTCTCCTGCTATCCCTACATCAACACCAAACGCAATATCAGGCTGAATGGTGTGTGCAGCCGTTTTCGCTCCCCTCAGGCCGACTTCCTCCTGCACGGTTCCGACGCCATACACTATATTTGGATGATCTGTGTTTTGTAAGTTTCTTAACACATCAATTGCAATCGCACAGCCGATGCGGTTGTCCCAGGCCTTTGCGAGTAGGAATTTTTCATTGTTCATGACCGTAAACTCAAAATGCGGAACGATCATATCTCCCGGAAGTACACCCCACTCCAAGGCTTCTTCCCGGCTTGAAGCTCCAATATCAATAAACATGTCTTTTATTTCCACTGATTTTTTTCTTGCTTCAGGAGACAAAATATGAGGCGGCTTAGATCCGATAACCCCTGTGATTTCTCCTTTTTTTGTGACAATGGTGACGCGCTGGGCAAGCATAACCTGAGCCCACCATCCGCCAACGGTTTGAAAACGGATAAAGCCTTTATCTGTGATTTGTGTCACCATAAAGCCGACTTCATCCAAATGTCCGGCGATCATAATTTTCGGGCCGTTTTCTGCACCAGTTTTTTTGGCAATTAAACTGCCCAGGCGATCTGTTGTCACCTCATCAGCAAATGGTTCTATGTATGATTTCATCACTTGCCTTACTTCTCTTTCATTGCCCGGTATGCCTTTTGCATCTGTTAAATCTTTCAGCATGGTCAATGTTTCATCTAATTTTGCCATGTTCCAAACCCTCCTTCATCAGTCCTGCATTCTTATTATACAAAACATGGCGCTAACCATACGACTATTTCACTTGAAAATCGGGTATATGTTTTACAGCTTTCTTTTAGAAAAAGTGAAACCTTTTTCTATGCTTTTCGTATTACATCAGATCATCACAATAAGGGAGGTGCCTTCACACAATGTTTGTCATGGTTCTAAGGATTATTTTGCTTGCACTTTTTGCTTATTGTATTTATGCCGTGGTCAAATATGTCGCGAATCCTAAGAGAAGGCTTAAGCTGGCCCAATCAAAAGAACATTTTTATATTATTGATGAACAAAACAATACCCGGAAGAATTTTCAGCTGACGTATAAAGGCGTGCTTTTTGAGGGAGAAAAGCATATTCCTTCCAAGGATCATCCGCTGTTTATTCACACGATCTTTGTCTGGACAGAATCTCCTGAGAAGCTGAAACATTTCTCTGCAAAAGATTTTGAGAACATTGAAGAAAAAGTGCTGGAACGATATCCAAATTGTAAGATTGACTGGGACCAGCCCATTAAACTCGCAAAAAAAGCAGAAGAGCGTTAAACGCTTTTCTGCTTTTTATAAATCAAACGGGCTGTAGTAAATAGCGATGAGAATCGCTTCAATTACCAGAAGAAGCGGTACTCCATACTTAAAAGAAGCGTGTTTCGTTTTATGTCTGAAGGTTTGCATGCCAAGCCAGACACCGAGCGCTCCAAACACGATGGCTATCATCCACAGCCGGTCTTCAGAAATTCTCCACTTGTGCTGCTGCGCTTTGCGTTTGTCAATGCCCATCACCCAAAAACCGCACAGATTAATCAACACCAAATAAGCAGCAATAATCATGTTGCCTCATCCTTTATATAGAAAAAGCCGCTCTGCTGGAGAGCGGCTCTATATGATTACTTGTTTAATTGAGCTTTAGCAGCATCAGCAAGCTGATTGAATGCAGTAAGATCGTTTACAGCAAGATCAGCAAGCATTTTACGGTTTACTTCGATACCAGAAAGCTTAAGACCGTGCATTAAACGGCTGTAAGAAAGGCCGTTCATGCGAGCAGCTGCGTTGATACGAGTGATCCAAAGTTTACGGAAATCACGTTTTTTCTGACGACGGTCACGGAAAGCATAGTTTCCAGATTTCATGACCTGCTGGTTAGCTACTTTGTATAATGTATGTTTTGAACCGAAATAACCTTTTGCTAATTTAAGAACCTTTTTACGACGCTTACGTGTAACAGTTCCGCCTTTTACTCTTGGCATTGAATTTCCCTCCTAATTGTTCCTTATCCGATTACTTGATGTTAGCAAGCATTTGTTTGATACGTTTGAAGTCTCCTGCGCTTACAACAGCACTCTTGCGAAGCTTACGCTTTTGCTTTTGAGATTTGTTGGCGAATAAGTGACTTGTGTACGCGTGAGAACGTTTTAACTTCCCAGAACCTGTCTTTTTAAAACGTTTAGCAGATCCGCGGTGAGTTTTCATTTTTGGCATGGGATTTCCTCCTTATTGCTTTTCGTTTTTCGGTGCGAGCATTAAGAACATGCTGCGGCCGTCCATTTTTGGTTTTGTTTCGACTGTCGCAACCTCAGCACATGCTTCGGAGAAACGGTCTAATACACGCTGACCGATTTCTTTATGAGTGATTGCGCGTCCTTTAAAGCGGATAGAAGCTTTCACTTTATCGCCTTTTTCAAGGAATTTAATCGCATTGCGCAATTTCGTGTTAAAGTCATGCTCATCGATTGTCGGACTTAACCGAACTTCTTTTAAGTTAATGATTTTTTGATTCTTGCGTGCTTCTTTTTCCTTTTTCTGCTGCTCAAATCGGAACTTACCGTAGTCCATGATTCGGCAGACAGGCGGTTTTGCATTCGCTGCAACTAACACAAGGTCAAGATTTGCGCGGCCGGCGATTTCAAGTGCTTCCTGACGGGACTTGATTCCAAGCTGGTCGCCATTTTGTCCGATTAAACGGACCTCACGTGCACGGATACCCTCATTAACCAATTGATCTTTGCTAATAATGAGCCACCTCCATAGTTTCTTCGAATTGATTCACAACTCATTTTGAATGCATTTTGCAGGCAAACAAAAAGTGTGGGCATTAAAAACACCCACACTACGAACATCTGTATCAATAAAAATGTACGGTCAACCTGCCAACTACATGCTTGTGTCAATCAGGTGAGAAGCGGGTGCTTCTGCTTGTGATTTATATTCAATTCAATAACTATTCTACACAATACCGGATCTTTAGTCAAGGACGACTTATCCGGAACAACTTTTACATTGTAACATGGGTTTTCTATGAGCGCAAGAGAGAAAAAGAAAATCTTTCAGCCTCACCAAGATGCAAAGAACCAACAATTCCCCCTTATTTCGCAATTTACAACAAAACCACCGACAGGAAGAAATGTAAAACAAAGTTAATCTTTGACCGATATAAGAAGCAGAAGGGAGCCTGACACATGAACAAACTGATACAGCTTGCTTTATTTTTCACATTGATATTAACCGGTTGCTCGAATATCAGCACATCTTCCGAATCAAAAGTCGAAACTGTTAAGACAACTGCAGCATTTCCTCAAAAGGGGCTGGAGAAAGAGCTAAAAAAACTAAAACCCATTTCATTGGACATGAAGTTCGAGAGTCCACTTGCTACTGAGTTAGGAAAGCGGAAGGCAAAAGAAGAAGCTGAAAAGCAAAGACAAATCGCCGCAGAGAAAAAGCTTGAAAAAGAGCGGGAGGCGAAACGAAAGAAACAGCAGGAGGAAAAAGCAGAGAGACAGCGATTAGCAGAGCAGCAGGCGGCGGAGAATCAGCGATTAGCGGAAGCAAAAAGACAAGCTGAACTTGAAAGACAGCGGCAGGCAGCAATCCAAAAAGAGCAGAAAGCGAACGCTGAGAAAAAGCGGCAATCACAGGCACAACGGCAGCAGACCGAGGCACCCTCATCTAATAGTAAAAATCTACCATCTTCCTCGAGTCAGACAGATAAAACCATTCAACAGCCAGCTTCAGAGCTTCCTGATGGCGATGGTTATGGTTATGAAGAACGAAAAAAGTGGCATGACGATCAAGTAGAATGGGGCATTAAACAAGGGTATATCGATCCCGAAGACGCACCATAAAATAAAAAAAGCCAAGGCATTCAGCCTTGGCTTATCCTCCGATCAGCTGCACGAACACAGGAATGACCAGAACCGTTACCACTCCTACTACGACAACAGCAATACTTGCCATCGCAGCTTCAACTTCTCCCATCTCAATCCCGACCGCTACACCAAGTGCATGTCCGGATGTTCCAAGAGCCAAGCCTTTAGAAATCGGATTTTTCACTTTAAACACCTTCAAGAACAATGCCCCGAGCGCATATACGATGACAGCGTTAAAGATGACCGCAAAGGCTGTGATGTCGCTGATGCCCCCGATGCCTTTTGATAAAGGAAGCGCAATTGCCGTTGTAGCCGCCTGCGGAAGCATGCTTTTCATTACGGCCGAATCGAGATGAATTCCTTTAGCGAGCAAATAAACAATCGTGACAGAGCAGATAGAGCCGGCAATAATGGAGGCCATGATTTGCCACCAGTATTTTTTAAGCTTATCTCTTTGTTTGTACAAAGGAATTGCAAATGCGATCGTTGCCGGTTCAAGGAAAAACTTAATGATTTCTCCCCCGTTATTATAATCCGCGTAGGAAAAACCGCCGATTTTTAAAAATGCGATCCCCAGCACCATGGCAACAAACAAAGGAGTGAAAAGGAAGAAGCCTTTCGTTTTCTTAAATAAAAAGGTGCCGATGCCGAATGCAGCAAGTGATACGACAATCCCAAAATAAGGACTCATTGTGCTTTCCATGTGAAGAACCTCCTGTTTCCCTTAATGGTGAACGAGTTCGTTATTGTTCTGCGGGCTTTGCACTGTTTTTATTTTCATGTCCGCTGCGGTTTTGCGTTTTCCGCTCAGCGAAAGAATCAGCTGAGAAAACAATCCCGTAGCCCCCAGTAAAATAATCGTTGCGAGCAGAATGACAAGAACAATTTGCAGGCCGTATTGCTGCATCACACCAAGCGAATTCATAACAGATATACCTGACGGAACAAATAAAAATCCGATCAGAGAGGTTAAAGACGTTCCGAGCGTTTCCACTTGTTCCAGTTTAATGACTTTCAAACATAATAGGAGAAATAATAAGACCAACCCTACAACCGATGCCGGGATAGGTATTGGGACAATAGCGGCAATCATATTCGAAACCAGCATAATGACGGCAAAAATAAATGCTTGTGTTAAAAACCCGTACACTTTTTTAGCACTCATTTTCTTCACCTCTTTCTCTTTGGTACCCTCATTATAAATAAGAATTCTCTGTTATAAAGCGCTTACAAGATAACTTGCCGAATAGCGGGTCTGAGTTGCAGAATCAAATGGCTGAAATGCAAAAAGCCGCCCATCAAATATGGAGCAGCTTTTTCAATTCCTTCGCATATGTCCGGCTGACCGGTATTTTCGATTCGTCTTTCATGATCAGATTATACGTTGAATTAAACCATGGCTGAATTTCTTTAATATATTCGGTATTCACGACAAAGCTCCGATGGACGCGGATAAAATCAGAATCCGGCAGCTTTTTCTCAATCACAACGAGTGTATCGCTGACCGTATAAGAATGATCGAAGGTTTTTACATTGACATGACCATTTTCTGTTCCGGCATAAATAATGTCCTTCGTATCCACAATCACAATCGATTCCCCCACAGATAGCGCGAGCTTGTGCTGGCCAGCATGGCTGTTTTGCTCTGTTTCTACAATATCCCGATTGACTTTTTTATATTTTTTCAGCGTTTGCTGAATTCTTTCTTCATCGAAAGGCTTGGTTAAATAATCAAGAGCGTCCACCTCAAACGCTTTGAGCGCATACTGGTCATACGCTGTAGCAAACACAACAGCAGGAGGATGTTTCATTTTCTTCAATCGCTTTGCGATATCAAAACCGTTTTCTCCGGATAAATCAACGTCTAAAAACAGCAAATCAGGTTTTTGATCCATCATTTGGTCAAAAGCGGATTCGATATTTTCCGCTTCATTGATTTCCATTTCCTCATTGGTCCGCTTAAGCAAGTAAGCCAGTTCATCTCTTGCCAGCATCTCATCATCAACTATTAACACCCTGAGCATGTTCTTCTCCCTCTTTCATCTGTTGCATTGGCACTTGAAAGGAAACCTCTGTCCCTTTATGAACCTCACTGCTGATATGCAGTGCAGCCTGCTGTCCGAATAAACCGATCAGCCGCTGATTTAGGTTATAAAGCGCTGTACCGGTTCCCTCCTTAGACGGAAACGGTTTCTTTCCCAGTTCCGGCAAGACGTCCGGCGGAATTCCGCGTCCGTTATCCGCCACCTTCATATAGACGGATGCATCATCAGATAAGACACAGACTGTAACCTTGCAGATGTCTTGTTTTTTCGGAAACGCGTGCCGAAGCGCGTTCTCGACAAGCACCTGCAAAACAAACGGAGGGATTTCAATCTGCTCCAGTCTTGTGTCGATCTTAAGCTCAATTTTATATTTCCCGGGAAAACGCGCCTGTTCTAATGACAAATAGGCGTTTAGATGGTTCAGCTCCTTTGAGAGCGGGATCAGCAGCTGTCTCGCTCCTTGAAGGTTTGAACGAAAATAAACACTGAGCTGCAATAGGAGCTTACGGGTTTTTTCAACATCTGTACGGCATAGCGCAGAAATCGTGTTGATCGCATTAAATAAAAAATGCGGATTCACCTGTGCTTGAAGCGCTTTAATTTCAGCATCCTTGAGAAGTTTGCTTTGCAGCTCTGCTTCCCCAAGCTCAAGCTGTGTCGAAAACAGCATGGCCAGCCCCTCGGCAAGTTCCTCCTCTACCTGACTCAGGCCTGCCGGGCTTTTAAAGTACATTTTTAAGGTGCCGATTGTATTGCCGTTCGATGTCAGCGGCAGGACAATTGCAGCGTGCAAAGGGCATTCAGCATGCGTGCATTCAATCTCTTCCTGCGAAATCGCCTTCATAATATGCCCTGTTTTAATCACCTTTTTGGACAGGCCGGTGATCAAACTTTTCGATGGGATGTGGTGATCCATTCCCGCACCGACATGCGCAAGGATCTTTTCTTTGTCAGTGAGAGACACCGCATCTGTTCCTGTCAGCTTATGGATAATAGCCGCTACACTTTTACAGGAGTTTTCATTTAATCCTTGGCGAAAAAATGGAAGTGTCTGATCAGCAATCGTCAGCACTCGATGCGTTTCGAGAGCTCTTGCCTGTTCTTCCTTGCGAATGATCGCTTGAATAATAGACAGAAAAATAAAACTGCCTGTTCCATTGATGAGTATCATCGGAATTCCGATCATGCTGACAAGCTCCCAAGCGTCACTGAACGGCTTTGCCATCAGCAAAATAATGATCATTTGCAGTGACTCCATGCCGATTCCCACAAGAGCGGCGATGCGCGGTGTCGGCATTCGATATCGCTTCGTAAAATACCTGCCGATCAAGCCTGCAAGAACACCCGCTAAAATAGATGATACGGCACAGCTTAAAGCCGTGCTGCCACCGAGTGAAAAACGATGCAGGCCCGCCAGTATGCCGATCCCAGCTCCTACAAACGGACCTCCGAGAAGGCCCCCGATTTCCACGCCCAAAATACGGGTATTCGCGATAGAGCCCGATGGATCTATCGTAAACACCCAGTCATTGTTTACAATCATATTTCTTTGAATTTCGATGCCTGTATAATTGCTGATGATGCTGAAAAGAGAAAAAATTGAAATTAAAATCGCTTTTCCTTTATAGCCGTCCTGATTCTGAAGAGCTTGTCTGAAAAGTTTCGTATGGGCGAGAATGAACCCCAATATAACAATAATCCCCACTCTTTCCAGCATCATAATCATTAAATGAATCATTCATGTCACCTGTTCTTTCCGTTTTCATTCTAGCATGTTTTCGTTTTACGGCTGACTGTTTTTTTAAAATCGTCTGAAAACATATTTCACAAGGCTTTTATCTATTGTAAAATAAAACATGAGCCTTTTGGCAGAAAGATTTGAATCTGAAGCAGAGGAGAAGATCATGAAAGCCGTATTTTTTGATTTAGATGATACACTACTTTGGGACGAAAAAAGCGTCAGAACAACATTTGCAGAAACTTGCTTACAGGCGGAGAAAAAATATGGCCTTGACCCTGAGGAATTCGAAGCAGCTGTTCGCGAAGCGGCAAGAGAATTGTACATGTCATATGAGACGTATCCATATACAGTGATGATCGGCATTAACCCGTTTGAAGGACTGTGGTCCAATTTCTCAGAGCCAATCAGTGAAGGCTTTCAAAAGCTGAACAAGATTGTGCCGGAGTACAGAAAAAATGCATGGACAAACGGACTGAAAGCGCTTGGAATCGATGATCCTGCATATGGCGAATACTTGGGAGAGTTTTTTGCGGCAGAGCGCAGAAAACGCCCGTTTGTATATGATGAAACTTTTGCTGTACTCGATCAATTAAAAGGCAAGTATGAATTATTGCTTTTGACAAATGGCGATCCGAGTCTGCAAAAGGAGAAGCTTGCCGGCGTACCTGAGCTCGCTCCTTACTTCAATGAAATCGTCATTTCGGGCGCATTCGGCAAGGGCAAGCCGGATGTTTCAATTTTTGAACACTGCCTTAAGCTGATGAATATTAAAAAAGACGATGCCATCATGGTCGGCGATAATTTGAATACTGATATTTTAGGCGCTTCAAGAGCCGGAATCAAAACCGTTTGGATCAACAGGACGGATAAGAAAAACGAAACTGACGTAATGCCTGATTACATCATCAGCAGCCTTCATGATTTGTTTCCTATATTAGAGAAATAAAAAAGCATGATCTCTTCAATGAGATCATGCTTTTTTATTTTATTTTTTCGCTTCAGCTACTGCCTTTTTCACAAACTCTTCAAGAGAAATCGTTTCAGAGTTCTGTTCTCCGTATTTACGCACGTTTACCGCGCTGTTTTCTGCTTCTTGGTCACCGACCACCAGCATGTAAGGGATTTTTTGCATTTGCGCTTCACGGATTTTGTAGCCGATTTTTTCATCGCGGCTGTCGACTTCAACACGCAGGCCTTCACGCTGCAGGCGTTCCTGCACTTTTTTCGCGTAGTCTAAATGCACAGCCGGAGAAACCGGGATGACTTGGAACTGAACCGGAGCAAGCCATGTCGGCAGCGCGCCTTTGTGTTCTTCGATTAAGAAGGCAACAAAGCGTTCCATTGTTGAAACGACACCTCTGTGAATGACAACCGGACGGTGCTGCTTGCCGTCCTCACCGATGTATGTCAGGTCGAAACGTTCCGGCAATAAGAAATCAAGCTGAACCGTAGACAGTGTTTCTTCTTTTCCGATCGCAGTTTTCACCTGAACATCAAGTTTAGGGCCGTAGAATGCCGCTTCACCTTCTGCTTCGTAATAGTCGTGGCCGATTTCGTCCATTGCCTCTTTCAGCATGGATTGCGCTTTGTTCCACATTTCATCATCATCAAAATATTTCTCTGTATCTTCCGGATCGCGGTAAGACAGACGGAATGTGTAATCACTTAAACCGAAGTCTTCATATACATCCTGGATTAAACGGACTGTACGGATAAACTCATCCTTAATTTGATCCGGGCGCACAAAGATGTGTGCATCATTTAACGTCATCCCACGTACCCGTTGAAGCCCTGACAGCGCACCTGACATTTCATAGCGGTGCATCGTTCCAAGCTCCGCAATACGAATCGGAAGCTCGCGGTAACTGTGAATGTCTTGTTTGTAAATCATCATATGGTGCGGGCAGTTCATCGGACGCAATACAAGTGTTTCATTGTCCATTTCCATCGGAGGGAACATGCCTTCCTGATAATGATCCCAGTGTCCTGATGTTTCATACAGCTCTTTGCTCCCAAGCACAGGTGTGTATACGTGCTCATAGCCGAGGCTGATTTCTTTATCGACAATGTAACGCTCGATGACGCGGCGGATTGTCGCGCCTTTTGGCAGCCAAAGCGGCAGGCCTTGTCCGACTTTTTGAGAGTTCGCAAACAGCTTTAATTCTTTGCCGAGCTTTCTGTGGTCGCGTTCTTTCGCTTCTTCTAGCATACGAAGATGCTCTTCAAGATCAGCTTTTTTGAAGAAAGCTGTACCATATACGCGCTGAAGCATTTGGTTTTTGCTGTCGCCGCGCCAGTATGCGCCTGCAAGGCTTAACAGCTTAAATTCTTTGATTTTTCCGGTTGAAGGAACATGGACGCCGCGGCACAGGTCAAAGAATTCGCCTTGCTCATAGATCGAAACGGTTTCTCCTTCAGGAATCGCATCCAATAGTTCAAGCTTCAGGTCGTCGCCGATTTCCGCAAAACGGGCTTTCGCTTCTTCACGGCTGACTTCTTTTCGAACGATCGGAAGGTTCGCATTAACGATTTTTTTCATTTCTTTCTCGATTTTCGGCAGATCCTCCGGTGTAATCGCTTCGTCCATTTCTACATCGTAGTAAAACCCGTTTTCGATAACCGGACCGACGCCGAATTTAACATCCTTGTAGATGCGTTTAATCGCTTGAGCCAGCAAGTGAGCCGTACTGTGGCGCATAATTTGAAGACCTTCTTCTGAGCCTTCTGTAATGATTTCCACTGTACCGTCTTCATTGATCGGCGTTCTCAAATCGATTTCTTTTCCGTTCAGTTTTCCGGCTAATGATTTTTTCTTTAATCCCGGACTGATGGATGCCGCGATATCTTCTGTTGTTGTTCCTTTCGCAAACTCCTTGACTGCTCCATCAGGAAATGTGATTTTTACCATATCTGACATCTTTGTCACTCCTTTTTTTGCATATAAAAACCCCGCCCCCTATGAAAGGGACGAGGTTGAATAAACGGAATCGTGGTTCCACCCTTTTTTCCGCAAAGCCAATACACGGCACCTGCGGCTCTAAGCTCTGTAACGGGAGTTCCCGTCAGCCATTACTGTTCCTTTTCAAGAGGTTCACAGCTGAAGTTCAAAGGCGGTAAAGCGAATGGTCCTTAGCTGGGAAGCTTGCAGCCAGGGCTTCCCTCTCTTTGAGCCGGTATCATTCCTTCGTGTCCTTATCAATACGTGTGTCTTTCTTAATCTCCTATGTATTATAAATTGTTCAATCCAAAAAATCAACACGATCGCGTTTCCTTTTTTTAAACCGACAGCCTTATATAGACAGGCTGCCGGCCCTCATCCTTCCGAGTGCTTCACCGGTATTTCTGCATCTGAAAAAGCGTGCAGCGGGAGCATTTCCACTCTCTCTTGAAATACGTTTTGAATGGTCCTTGCCATCATGTGCTCGGGCTGGTCGGTATAAAGCACGACTTCATCAGGCGCAATGGAAATCAGCGGCGCGAGCAAATGAGAATCAATATACATAGGATGATCCCGGACAAATCTTCTGTCTATGTATTTCATTTTTTCCCGTTCCGGCAAATAGCGCAGCTCCCATAATGTAAAGGAACCATCATGGACAATATGCACTTTTTTGATTCGCGGCTGTTTGGCGTTCACATAGTCTCTGAGTGTTTGAATAAAGTTTTGATATTCCTGTTCCATCTTATATTCATCAATCGCTGCTTCTGTAATATCTCTCAGCTGCTTATAGTATGATCCAAGTCGGAAGGTCTGAAAGGAGCGAATGTAAAATACTCCTTCCTCTAAACAGATCGTTTGGAGTTCATCCAAAATAGATTGTTTCCGTGAAAGCTTCAGCGGCTCAAACGGGAGATCGTCTGCTTCACCTTCAATAATACTGTGTGCGAGCTGAAGGATTTGCTGCTGTTCATCCTGGTCCGTGAAACAATAAGTTTCCTCAATCAATGACAGCATATGCTCGTCTTCTTTGCATTCCAAAAAAAATTTGACCAGAATCGGCTCCATAAAACGCTGAATAGGAAAAGCCGGATTCGCTTTTTCAATCCCGATTTTTCGTATGCCTTCACGGACAATGATATTGTTCCGATCGTCCGAATGCTGAATGAGATGTAAAAAAGCGGCTGCATCATGGTCATCTTCAAAGATTATTTCAAGCATGTTTGTCCCCCCTTACGGCATCTGTTACAAGTATATGGGGGATGTTTTTAAAATAGACGTAAAGGTCACTGGCAAATCTTAATTTGATTCTTGGAACAAGTTTTGCATTTTCTTTCTGAAGATAAATGGCAGCGAGATAAACACGATATACAGAGCGAGGACAAGAAAGAAAGCTGGCAGATTGCCAGTCAAAAAGCTTGCTCCCAGCACATTCAGCGCAATCGTCCCAGGGATGATTCCCACAGCCGTCGCCGCAAAATACGGCAGCGCTTTGACATTGGAAAGGCCTGCCGCATAGCTGACGAAATCAAAATTGATCGGCAGGATTCTCAATAGAAAGATATAGAAAAATCCGTTATCCTCCATTTGCTTCTGAATGGCTTCAAGCCTTTCGTAATGCCCGTGCTTTTTCGCCGCAAACAAACCGGCCGCAAAAAACGAAACAGCTGAAGCGCACATTGAACCGACTAACGTATAAAACGTGCCGAGAAGCGGGCCAAACGCAAGTCCGCCAGCTATTGAAATAACAGACACCGGAAATAAAACAAGTGGCCTGACGATGGATATCCCGATAAACATCAGAGGTGCAAAGACTCCGAACGACAATACCCATACCCTGATCTCTTTCGGCGATACATTCAAATATATTTTATTTCCCCAAAAGATTAAACCTGCACCTGCCAGCACTGCCAGCCATTTGACAGCCGTTTTTCGTTTCATACCCTCAGTTCCTTCCCCTTTGAACCACAGCAATTACGGATGGCGGCGGTTTTCTCCGTCAAGGCGGATCGGAGCAGCCAAATATAATATCCGCTCCATTAATCTTGCTGCTTTTACTTCTTCCTTTTCCCCCCTTTGCGAATACGTAAAATGATGCTTCAGCTCGTCAGGTGAGAAATTAGAAGAAAAGAAAGTAGGCAGCTGCTGGGACATTCTGTGCTGAAGCACCGTTCCGATGACTTCATCCCTTACCCAGCTTGTCATTGATTCTGCTCCGATGTCATCAAGCATCAATACGGGTGTGGTCTTTACCATATTGAGCTTCTCTTCCAATGTCTGGTCTTGCAGCGAATTCTTAAGCTCTCTCACAAATTCAGGCACATAGACAATCATGGAGGAATACTCTTTTTCTGCCAGCTCATTGGCAATCGCAGCGAGCATAAACGTTTTTCCTACCCCGAATTTCCCGTATAAATATAATCCTTTCCCTTTTCCCGTCTCATTATAGCTTTTCAGGAAGTCTGTAACATGCTGAAACATCGCGAGCCTGCTTGGGTCACTGATATCAACTTGCTGGAACGTCGCTCCGAGAAGATCCTGCTGGATATACATGCTTTTCATAAGAGACTTTTGTTTCTTCTGCTGGTCAAGCTTCCGTTTGACTGGACATTCATAATACTCGATATCAATAGACCGCCCATTGACAACAAGCTTTGGATGGTATCCCTCCAACAAATTGTTGCAGTTTTCATCTTCCGAACAATAGGAGCAATTCTTGCTTTGTTCGATATATTCATAAAGCTTATTTAAGCTCTTTTCGATCATTTTTTGGTCAATCACTTCTTCGTTTTCCTTCAAAAATGCTTGAACATCTTGATCTTTCATGACTTTTTCCTTCATTTGTTCAAGACGTTTTTGGAAATCCGGCCTGCCGGTTACGCCCTGCAGGGAACGGCCGATTGGTTCCATCTATTCCTTCACCCCGCATCTCTGTCTTTAATAGGCAGAGTATTTTTTCAGTTTTTGCATTTCTTCCATCATCTTTTTCTTCTGTTCTTCCAAATCCTGCGGATGCAGCTTCTGCTGTCCGGATTCTGAGTCAGACGCTGTTTCCTTTTCTGTCATCCAATCAGGAAGCTTTTCTTCACGAATCACTTTTTGGTTTCGTTTCGAAGACTTTGTTTTTCCCTCAGCCCATTCAAGGTACTGGCGGTTTTCTTCTATTGCGAGCTTCATCGCTTCCCTGACCGTTTTCACCTTTTTGCGTGCCCAATGCGAAGCGATTTTTTGGATATAGTTTTTCGACAGCTTCATGTCGGTTTTCAGCATGACATAATAAATTAACACATTTGTGACGCCTGGCTCGAGCTTCTGTTCGAACATAATTTCTTCTATGATCTTCAGATCAGCTTTTGACGGCTCTGTTCCGTCAGCAATGTCCTGCAGAAGCTTCTTCGGGGAAATCGCCTCAAGCAATGCAATCAGCTTCCCATCCAGAGAATCCTCTTCTGCCGGTTTTTCGCCTTCACGCAGATGCACCGGCTGTGTTTTTTCCACCAAATCGGGCAGCTGTCCGTTTCTTTCAATTTGATACCAGTCGCTCGCCGCTTTTCTTAATGCCTCCGTCGTAATGACGTCACGCTCATCAATTGCGCTCATCACAACATTTTGCATTTGCAAAGGGTCAATTCCGTACAGATAAGAAAGCTTTTTGATTGTGTCCCGCACCTGCTGGGTCATCGCTTTTCTCGGTATCATCGTCTCAGAAAGTCCCGCTAAAAACAAATCAAAATCAAACACATCCTCCGTTATGGTGTAGGACGGAGACTGTCCGACAGAAGTATACTCGGACCCCTCGGCAAGCCTTACCGTTTCCTCCATATCGGATGTGAGCTTCCATTCACTCGGCTGCAGCGATTCAAACGCATGATTAAACGGACGCGTAATGTCCTTCGCATCTTCTGAAATGGCCGGGTGCGTAAAAAATTGTTTTAATTGCTGATATTTCGTTTTTCCGACCCTATTATACAGAAAAACATTCAGCATTCCGTCTTCAAAAAATTCATTTGGTCTGAGCGGCGGAAGGAGTTCATATATAAAGAGGCGCTCCTGCCGCTCGGATTCTTTCATATATACTTTCAGCAATCCGATGCCCTCGAGCTTCCCCTGTTCCTGATGGATCGTTTTTAAGTTGGACTGTGTCATCCCCATCAGCTGTCTATGTGTGGACTCTCCGCCCCACAGACGGTTTTGTTCAAGCTCTCCCCACAATGTCATATAAAGAGAGAATGCAACAGGGCCGATTAAGGGCTGGTACAGTTGTGTAATAATTTGTCTGTCAATATCCTGCAGCATCGATCTGCTTTTAACCACATACGGGTCTACAGGCAGTACATCTTTCCAATAGTCAGCCATACATTCTCAAACCTTCCGAATTTGTTTCTACCTTTCATTTTACACCGTTTCTTATATCTATCAAATGCCAATTTTGCACATGAGAAAAGAGCTAGAAGAATCCTCTTAGCTCTTTTAACGCTCTTTCTTTATTAAGTCTTTTAATTCATCGATAAAGACGTTTATATCTTTAAACTGCCGATAGACGGACGCGAACCGCACATATGCGACTTCGTCAATCTTAGCCAGCCGGTCCATGACCATTTCTCCGACGAGCTCACTCTTCACCTCGGAGCAGCCTTGATTGCGAAGCTCTTTTTCAATATCAAAGCACATGTCTTCAAGCGTTTTGAGTGAAACAGGCCTTTTTTCACATGCTTTTATGAGGCCGCGCAGCATTTTTTCTCTGCTGAATTCCTCACGCACACCTTCTTTTTTCACGACGATGAGCGGGGTTTCCTCCACTTTCTCAAAGGTCGTAAACCGGTAGTGGCAGGATTCGCACTCGCGTCTTCGGCGAATCGACTTTCCGTCATCCACAGGCCGTGAATCAAGGACTCGTGTTCCGTTATGCTGGCATGAAGGACATTTCAATAAAATCAGCTCCCAACTATATCGTTCCCTGCAATGTATTTTCGGCAGCCTCCGCCTTTTAAAAATAGATGTGACAGCATCTGTCGGGAGAGCCGGTGTTAAATTTGTTTCTTTAGCATTAGGTGGTTTGTGAAAATCTCCTTCTTATTTTACAAAAAAAATGAAAAAAGAAAAAGCTGACACTCTCGTTTCTTTATAAAAATAAAAGGAGCATAAGCTAAAAAGCGCATAATGGCTTTCTAGCTTCAGCTCCCTTTGTGTTCGCAATTTACTTTATAGTACTTTCGCTTGCGCCTGTTTAATTTGCACAGGCCCCATTCCTCTTGGTATTTCAATGTTTTCTCTTGTATCAGCATGTAATGCCTCTGCAATGTAATCAGCAGCGACATTAGGGTCTAAGTCTCCACAAGTATAAACATCAATGCTCGCATATCCGTGCTCAGGAAAACTGTGAATCGTTAAGTGTGATTCAGAAATAATCACAACTCCGCTTACGCCTTGCGGTGCAAATTTGTGAAATGCAACCTCGCGCACCTCAGCACCTGATTTTAGAGCAGCATTTACAAACGTTTTTTCAATAAAATCCATGTCATTCAGCTTATCAAAATCGCATCCCCATAGCTCGGAGATAACGTGACGCCCCATTGTTTCCATAGTCATGGACCCCCCTTAACAAGAATTAAAAAGTGAAATTCCAACAACTGGGTCGGCCATTTACCACGGGGGAAAGTTAGTCCGGAGAGGTCCTAACCCTTTAAGTAATTCCGAAACAGTCTCAAGCAAGAAGTTCACGAAAAATAGTATACTGTGTTTAAGTCTAATTTGCAAGGTGCGTTTTTTCAGAAATATGCTGTTAAGGGTTTTTTCTTTAAAATGTGTCCATGACCTTATTTTATACAGCAGAAGGATGTTTCATTCGTGCCGCTACATGGCGGATCAGATCAACAACTCTGCAGGAGTAGCCCCATTCGTTGTCATACCACGCCAGCACCTTTACTTTTCTGTCTTCCATTACCATTGTTGTAAGCCCGTCAATGACCGCTGAATGCGGATTCGTATTATAATCAGTCGAAACGAGCGGTTCATCTGAGTAATCAAGTACACCGTACATCGACGTTTTGGCAGCGCGTTTAAATGCCTCGTTTACTTCTTCAGCCGTAACATCCGTTTTCAGATCAACAACGAGATCAACCAATGAGACGTTCGGAACAGGGACACGCAAGGCGAGGCCGTGAAGTTTTCCTTTCAGATGCGGCAGCACAAGTGAAAGCGCCTTCGCCGCTCCTGTTGTCGTCGGAATGATGGATTCACCGCAAGCCCGCGCCCGGCGCAAATCTTTGTGCGGGTTATCAATATTTTTTTGGTCATTCGTATACGCATGAACTGTAGTCATCAGACCGCTCTCAATGCCAAACTCTTCATCCAGCACTTTTACAACAGGCGCAAGGCAATTTGTCGTGCATGACGCATTTGAAATAATGACATGGCGCTCAGCGTCGAATTGGTCCTCATTTACGCCCATCACAATGGTAACGTCTTCATTTTTTCCCGGAGCGGTCAAAATCACTTTTTTTGCCCCTGCTTCTATATGGCCCATCGCTTTATCTTTAGCATTAAACTTCCCTGTTGCTTCGACGACTATGTCAATATCATATTCCCGCCAAGGCAGCTGTTTTGGATCACGGCTGTTTAACAAAAGCACTTTCTTTCCATTTACGATCAGGCTGTCTTCACCAGCCACAACCTCTTTGTCGTATCTGCCGTGAATTGTGTCATACTTTATTAAATGAGCCAGCGTTTCTGCGGAATAGCTGGCGTTAATGGCCACTACTTGAATTTGATCGTCTAACATCGCTTTTCTAAAAACCATTCTTCCGATTCTTCCAAACCCGTTGATCGCTACTTTTACCTTCATGTTGGACACCCCTTATCAATTATGCCATCCTAATTTGTTACTATCTAAAATTAGTATAACACATTAAAACAAATTCGCCAGTACATATTGATAAAAATCAACGTTTATAACGCTAATTTATGATACATCTTATGTTTTCTTGCACAGAATATCAGGCGTAAGAACCAAAAAGCAGCCAGCGCTCCGCACTGACTGCCCTCATGCTTTATGATTCCTGTTTTAACTTATCATTGAGCACACTTTCTTCTAGCACAGAAAATGTATCCCCGTACACTCTGTTAATATGATTCGCTCCCCAAGCACACAGCATATCTAAAATCCCTTCTAAGCTGCGGCCGTATTCGCTGAGCTCGTATTCCACTTTGGGAGGAACTTGATTATATACGATTCGGTTAATGACACCGTCTGCTTCAAGCTCGCGCAGCTGCTGAGTCAGCATTTTTTGCGTGATATTGGGCATTAGGCGTTTTAATTCACTTGTGCGTTTTTTTCCGTGCGTCAGATGGCATAAAATGACGCATTTCCATTTCCCTCCAATCACTTCAAGAGTCGCTTCAACAGAAATGTTATATTTTTTCTTCTCCATACAATCCATTCTCCTCACAGGCACCAAAAAGTGACTATAGCACTTCAAAGTACGTACTTTTATTTCTTAACGATATGTTTCATAATCACATTTGCCGGCTGATTTGAATCTGCTCTTTTTTATTTATATAGCTTACTCGGCAGAATTTCAATCATACAACACATCTTACAAAGGAGGAACATCATGACTTCAGCCAAAAGCAGTATTCCTGCACTACTGGCTTTGGCCGTAAGTGCATTCGCAATAGGGACAACTGAATTTATCAGTGTCGGCCTTTTGCCGCTCATTGCTGATGACCTGCATATTCCAGTCACGACAGCAGGATTAACCGTTTCCCTTTATGCGCTCGGCGTTACATTTGGGGCACCTATATTAACTTCATTGACCTCAAGCATGTCACGTAAGACACTATTGCTTTGGATCATGTTTATTTTTATTGCCGGTAATACGATGGCAGCAACCGCTTCAAGCATCGGGATTTTACTAGCAGCACGTGTGATATCGGCATTTTCGCACGGTGTGTTTATGTCGATCGGTTCGACAATCGCAGCGGATATTGTCCCGGAGGATAAAAGGGCTAGCGCGATTTCAATTATGTTTACCGGCCTCACTGTGGCAACTGTAACCGGAGTTCCTTTTGGGACATTTATCGGCCAGCAGTTCGGCTGGCGTTTCGCCTTTATGGTCATAATCGCCGTCGGAATCATTGCTTTCATTACAAATGGCATTCTTGTACCGTCCAAATTACGTAAAGGGACGAAAACAACGATGCGGGATCAATTGAAGCTTGTGACAAACAGCCGGTTATTGCTTTTATTTGTCATTACAGCGCTTGGATACGGAGGAACATTCGTTGTGTTCACGTATCTGTCTCCCCTGCTTCAGGAAGTAACAGGCTTCAAAGCCGGGACTGTTGCAGTGATTCTGCTCGGATACGGAATAGCTATTGCTATCGGCAATATGATTGGCGGAAAGCTGTCAAACCGAAATCCGATTGCCGCTTTATTCTATATGTTTATCGTACAGGCAATTGTTCTATTCGTACTGACATTTACAGCCCCGTATCAAGCAGCTGGGCTCATTACCATTCTCTGTATGGGATTGCTGGCCTTTATGAATGTGCCCGGCCTTCAGGTGTATGTCGTCATGCTGGCTGAGCGTTTTGTCCCGAGTGCAGTTGACGTCGCATCCGCGATGAATATCGCTGCTTTTAATGCAGGGATCGCGCTTGGATCATACCTTGGCGGTGTGATCACCGATTCAATCGGATTGATTCATACCGCTTGGATAGGCGGATTAATGGTGGTCGGTGCAGTCATTTTAACAGGCTGGAGCCGCTTAATGGAAAAACGAGATCGGCAGGAAGCCTGACAATTTTAAAGGAGGAAATGAACATGACAACACATTTACAAGCAAAAGCAACACTTCATAATGGGGTAGAAATGCCTTGGTTCGGCCTCGGCGTGTTCCAAGTGGAAGAAGGATCTGAACTGGTAAACGCAGTTAAAACTGCCATTGTTCACGGGTACCGCAGTATTGATACTGCAGCAATCTATGGAAATGAAGCTGGAGTCGGAGAAGGGATTCGGGAAGGCATTGAAGAAGCAGGCATTTCAAGAGAGGATCTGTTTATCACATCGAAAGTATGGAATGCGGATTTAGGCTACGAAGAAACACTCGCCGCGTTTGAAACAAGTCTGTCCAAACTCGGTCTGGATTATTTGGATCTATACCTCATCCACTGGCCTGTAGAAGGAAAGTATAAAGAAGCTTGGAGAGCGCTTGAAACGCTGTATAAAGAAGGCCGTATCAAAGCGATTGGCGTAAGCAACTTCCAAATTCACCATCTTGAAGATCTGATGACGGCAGCTGAAATTAAGCCTATGATTAACCAAGTGGAATTTCACCCGCGCCTCACACAAAAAGAGTTGATAAGATACTGCCAAAATCAGGGCATCCAGATGGAGGCTTGGTCACCTTTAATGCAGGGACAGCTTCTGGATCATCCTGTATTGGCTGACATCGCTCAAACATATAACAAATCTGTCGCACAAATTATCTTGCGCTGGGATCTGCAGCATGGCATTATTACGATTCCTAAATCAACGAAGGAACACCGTATTAAAGAAAATGCAAGCGTATTTGACTTTGAATTAACGCAGGATGACATGAACCGAATCGATGCACTGAATGAAAACTTGCGCGTCGGTCCTGATCCGGACAACTTTGATTTTTAATGGCAAAAAAACACCGTTCAATATGAACGGTGTTTTTTGATTATGCCCAGCTGTTCATGATTTCATCAAGCTGCCTTTTGGTCTCTTCAAGCGTGCCGCTGTTATCAATGACTTGATTTGCTCTTGCTGTTTTTTCCTCTAAGGGCATTTGAGAGCGGATACGGCTGACTGCTTCTTCTTCCGTCAGCTGATTGCGCTTCATCAGACGTTCCAGTTGAAGCTCTTTTGTCACACTGACCACAATAATTTTATCAACCAATGATTCCAATTTGCTTTCGAACAATAGCGGGATATCCAATACAACAAATGCCTGCCGATTTGCAACGGCTTCATCACGGCGATTGAGCATTTCCTGCCTGACTGCGGGATGAACAATTGCATTTAAAGCGAGACGCTTTTGTTCACTTGTAAATACCAGCGCTCCAAGCTTTTTTCGGTCTATATCGCCATTTGAGAGCAGTATGTCTTCACCGAATTCGTCAATGATTTGCCGGTAGGCCGGCATCCCTTTTTCTACCGCTTGTTTTGCAATGATATCTGCATCTATAACTGTTATTCCTTTTTCAATCAGCATATTGGCTACCGTGCTTTTGCCGCTAGCTATTCCTCCCGTTAAACCAATGACTAAGGTCAAGAGATCCACTCCTTTTTACAATTTCCAGAGCCCAATCGTGATCAGCAGAAGCCCCGGCAAAAACGCCATTTTATCGATCCATTTCCACTTAGACAGAAAATGGCCGGCATTGATTCCAATTGATACAAACAGCGAGCTCATGATTGCCACGGCGATGCTCATCACAATCGGCGAAAAACCGAGAATGGCTGCGCCTATACCTGCTCCAAAGGCATCAATCGATAAGGCAAATCCCAATAAGACCGCCTCAATTCCATTGATCACACCCGATTTGTCGATATCCGCACTCATGGGTTTTCTCAAAATATGAATCACAATCCCTAATGACCGAACCTCTAAATTAAGCAGTGTTTTTTCATGCAATAGGTATTCTTTATCTTTTGCCGGTTTGAAGAATTGGTACAGAACCCACGCACCGATTCCAACCAATATCAAACCGCCAAGCTTCTCCGTCACATATACAGGAAAAAACTTCGTGAGAAAGCTTCCGATCAGCATGGATATAAACATGACAGCACCGGAACAGCAGGCGATAACCAAAATCGCTTTAAACGGTATTTTCATTTTTCTCAATCCGTACGTAAATCCGACTGAAAAACTGTCCAAGCTGACAGCCAACGCCAGGAGCAGTATAGAAACCATTTGCATATCCGTTTCTTCCTTTCTGTTGGTGCTCTTGTATCAGATGTGAAATGCCCGGGATTCATCACAATCATATATATGGGAAAGTGAAAAATCCGTGTTTCGAAAAAGGCATCCTCCATTACAGAGTTACTGATATATGCACCGACAGCTTGGACGATGAAGCATTATGCTACTTTTTTTTCTGGCACTTTGCGCAAAAATGCGTGCCTCTTCCTCCAACGACAATTTTCGAAATCATCGTTCCGCAATTTTTGCATGGCTCGTCTTTTTTTCCGTACACAAAATGCTGCAGCTGGAACATTCCGATTTCCCCTTGGGAGTTGATATATGAACGGACTGTGCTTCCGCCCGCATCAATCGCCTCCTGCAGAGTGTTTTTGATTTCAGCGTGAAGGGTTTTGATTGTTTTATCTGATAATTGATTTGCTTTTGTCTCGGGATGGACACCCGCTCTGAAAAGAGCCTCATCCACATAAATGTTCCCTAATCCAACTACCGTTTTTTGATCCAGTAGGGCAGTTTTGACAGCGCGGTTTGTTTTCGCAAGCCGTTCTTTTAAATACGCACTTGTAAATTCTTCTGCATCCGGCTCCGGACCTAACTGAGAAAGCGGAAGCTCGCCCGCTTCTTCTCCCGGTTTAAATAAGTGCATGGTTCCAAATTTCCGCACATCCCTGTACCGGAGCTGGGTTCCATCCGTCATCGTGAATATGACATGCACGTGTTTATCGTCAGGCTCCTCGGCTTGATGAAGACCGTATTTTCCTTCCATTCGAAGGTGAGAAACTATAACATAATGATCTAAATGAAACAGTAAAAACTTTCCCCGTCTTCCGATGGACTGTATCGTTTCTCCTGCTAGTTTTCGCGCAAATTCCTCCGGTTCGGCAGGCCGTTTGATGATATTCGGCCATCTGATCTCTACCGATTTGATTGTTTTTCCCTTTACAAGCCCGGTCAGAGTGCGCCGGACCGTCTCAACCTCTGGTAATTCCGGCACATCCATCACTTCCTATCTCTGTTTATTTCGCATCGTACCAAGATGGGCCTGATGCAAAGTCCACCTTTAACGGCACATCTAATGCAAGCGCATGCTCCATCACTTCAGGAACAAGCTTTTCAAGAATTTCAATTTCTTCCTTTGGCGCCTCAAAAATCAATTCATCGTGTACTTGAAGCAGAAGCCTTGCTTTCAACTGTTTTTCTTTCAGCTTGGCAGCCATGTCAATCATGGCTTTTTTGATAATATCAGCGGCGCTTCCTTGAATCGGCGTATTCATGGCCGTCCGCTCCGCAAAACTTCGGATATTAAAGTTCCGGCTCGTCAGCTCAGGGATGTAGCGGCGGCGATGCATAAGCGTTGTTACGTATCCTTTTTGCTTCGCTTCCTGTACTGAATCTTCCATGTACGCTTTTACGCCTTGGAAGCTTTCCAGATAGCGGTCGATAAATGCTCCCGCTTCCTTCCGGGTAATGCCGAGGTTCTGTGACAGACCGTAATCGCTGATCCCGTAAACAATGCCAAAGTTGACCGCTTTCGCCTGGCGTCTCATCGCAGATGTCACTTCATCCTTAGCGACATGGAACACATCCATTGCCGTTTTCGTGTGAATATCCATATCATTTGTAAAAGCTTCGATCAGATTTTCATCCTTTGAAATATGGGCAAGCACCCGCAGCTCGATTTGTGAATAATCGGCTGCAAAAATGAGCCAGTCTTTTTCAGACGGCACAAAAGCTTGGCGAATTTTCCGCCCTTCTTCAAGCCTGATCGGAATGTTTTGCAGATTCGGATCAGTCGAGCTGAGACGGCCAGTTTGCGTTAAGGCCTGGTTAAATCGCGTGTGCACTTTATGCGAATCCGGTCTCGTCACCTTTAAAAGCCCTTCGATATAAGTTGATTGAAGCTTGCCAATTTGTCTGTACTGTAAAATATAGTCGACAATATCATGCTTGTCAGCCAGCTTTTCAAGCACATCGGCAGACGTAGAATAGCCTGTTTTCGTTTTCTTTACGACAGGAAGGCCGATCTTTTCAAATAAGATGACGCCTAGCTGCTTCGGAGAATTGATGTTAAACGGCTCTCCCGCAATCTCATGGATTTTTTCTTCATATTCCTTCAGCTTCGCACCCAGTTCTTCACCCATCCGTTTTAAACGGTCAACATCGACCTTGACGCCAGTTGATTCCATTTCGCCGAGAATAAGCGCAAGAGGCATTTCCAGCTCTTCAAACAGTTCAAGCTGGTCGTTGTTTTCCAGCTCCTGAACGAGCTTTTCCCGAAGGCTTTGAATCGCTAACGCTTTTCGGCCAAGGTGCTCAGACAGTACGTCTTCTGACGGCACTGCTCGTTTTGCTCCTTTTCCATAAACTGATTCATCACTTGAAACGATATGCAGGCCGTAATCCTTAGCCACACTCGCAACGTCGTCATATGAATTGCCCGGGTTGATGATATAAGCCGCAAGGAGCGTATCAAACTCGGCTCCTTTCAGCTCAATGCCCTGCCAGCGCAAAGCGACAACAGCCCGCTTGCTGTCGAAGACCCATTTCTTCTGATCGTCATTTTCCACCCATTCTTTAAACACCTCAGACTCAACGGCAGTGTCTTTCGGAATGAAATAAGCTCCCGTTTCATTTACGATCGAAAATCCGAGGATCGGCTCTTCATGATAATTATCGCCAATCTGTTCAACGACAAATGCGGATGGAGAAACCAATATATCGCTTGTCACGTCTGTGACTGTTTTGACATTAATGTCTTCCAACGATTGATCCTGTTCTGCTTCTGCACTGTCTTCTCCAAGCCGTTCAAGAAGCGTGTTGAAGCCAAGATCTTTAAAGATGGCAATGACCTGTTCACGATTAAAGCCTTGATATTCTAGGGCGGAAACAGATACCTCAATCGGAGCATCCGTCATAATTGTCGCAAGCTCCTTGCTCATTAATGCCTGATCCTTAAACTCCTCAAGCTTTTCCTTCAATTTCTTTCCGCTCACCTCGTCAATGGACTCCAGCAGCTTTTCAACGGAATCAAATTGTTTTAAAAGCTTAATCGCAGTCTTTTCTCCGACGCCGGGCACACCCGGAATATTATCTGAGGAATCGCCCATCAGACCCTTCATGTCAATGATTTGTTCAGGCGTAAGCCCATATTTCTCTTTGACATGCTCCGGTGTGTAAAATTCAACATCGGTAATTCCCTTTCTCGTAATGGCAACTGTCGTTTTGTCCGTTGCCAGCTGTGTTAAATCCTTATCTCCTGAGAAAACCTTAACTTCAAATCCGTCTTTTTCAGCCGATTTGGCCAGTGTGCCGATAATATCATCCGCTTCATATTGTTCCAGTTCATAGCGGCTGATCTGGTAGGCATCCAGCAGTTCGCGAATAAACGGCATTTGTTCGGAAAGCTCAGGCGGGGTTTTCTGTCTGCCGCCTTTATATTCTTTAAATGTGCCGTGACGAAATGTTGTTTTCCCGGCATCAAACGCAACCAGCATGTGCGTCGGTTTTTCATCCTCAAGCATTTTCATCAAAATCATCGCAAAGCCGTATACAGCATTCGTATGAACACCTTTATCATTGCTTAACAGCGGCAATGCAAAAAACGCCCGGTAAGCCAGACTGTTTCCGTCTACAAGCACTAATTTTTTTCGTTCCGTCATTCAATTTCCTCCTAAGAAGCCTCAGGCTTCCATTCATCTCTTACATAGTCATTAGCTCCTCTTATTTTAACAAAGTTCAATTTGAAAGGAAAATACGTGAACTATAAGAGAAGACACAAAAAAGGACGGGAACACAAATAGGTTCCCGCCGTCAAAATTGGCTCCTTGGATGAAGGGGTTCTACTACATCCTACCAGCATAGGTTTAACAGTGCATGAAGATATTGTTAAACCTTTGTAAACATTAGGCGGACTTTTCAGCGGCCCGTTTCAGCGTCACGGTAAAGACAGTTCCCCGTCCAGGCTCGCTTGTGACATCAATTTTCCCTTCATGAGCCTCTATTAAATGCTTGACAATCGCAAGGCCCAGCCCTGTTCCGCCCGAATTCCTGCTTCTGTCTTTATCTACGCGGTAAAAGCGTTCAAAGATGCGCGGAATTTCTTCTTTCTGAATTCCGATTCCAGAATCGGCAACCTCAATTTGAATGTCTTTTTCTCTGGGTTTTACATTGATAGCCACGGAGCCCCTCTCAGGCGTGTAGGTTAACGCATTGTTTACGAGATTAAGAAATACCTGTTTCAGCCTGTACGGGTCACCAGATACATATTGAGGGTCTTTCGGGACATTCAGGTGCAAGGAGATGCCTTTCTCATCCGCCTTATGCTTCAGAAGCGTTTCAATCTCACCAAGCATTTTGGCCGGCTCAAACGTTTCGATACTGAGCGTGAAATTTTGCTGCTCGATTTTTGAGAGATCGAGCAAATCCTGAACCAAAGACTGAAGCCTTTCGCTTTCCTTAAGAATAATAGAGAGAAATTCAGAAAGCGCCTCTTTGTCTTCCATCGCCCCATCCAATAACGTCTCCGTAAACCCTTTTATGGACGTAATCGGCGTTTTCAGCTCATGAGAAACATTGGCCACAAAATCCTTCCTCATCTGCTCTAATTTCTTTGTTTCCGTCATGTCATGGAAAACAAGCACAATTCCTTTCCATTCATCGTCCGGCCCCATAATCGGAACGCCGTCCACTTCAAAATAACGCCGTTCTATTTTGATCGGCAGTCTTAACAGCTTGCATTTCTTTGTCTCCGTCATAAAAATGTCTTCGACAAGCTGGATCACTTCTTCATGTTCAAATGCATCGTGATAAAGACGGCGCAGCATATGATTCGGATTGATATGAAACTGCTTGGCGTAAGACCTGTTTACGAGATTAATAAAGCCTCTTCCGTCGATCATAATCAGCCCGGAGCCAATGTTTTCAATGACTGTCAGCAGCCGATCCCGCTGCATTTCCTGCGTTCGCGTCATTTCCATCAGATCAATGGCAAGGCTGTTCATCGCATGTCCTAGCTTATCAGAACGCCTAATATAGCCGCCGTACGTCCGTGCATCGTAGTTGCCCTTAGAAAGTTCTGTGGCTACATTTGTCGCTGACTCAATTGACCTTTTATAACGTGAGGTCATGCTGGAATAAAAATAAACAATGACGATAAATGCGGTACAAAGACTGGCCGTCAGCATCCCCCACAATTCGCCTTTTAAGCCGTCGCTTTTTTCAGAGGCGGAAAGCAGCACATATCCTGTTTTTTCACCTTCGCTTCTAAGTGAAAGTCCGTAATAAAGCTTGTTATCTGTTGTTGACAGAATCCCCTCATGTCCAGAAACAAGCGCCTGCACCTTTTGGGAATTAGCCGCTCTCCCGTTTGACCTATACAGCACCTTGCCGTCTGTATCGATAACGGATGCGTTCACATCAAGTGCGCCGCCTGCATCTTTAATGATTTTCTCATTTGCTTGATCATTCAGATTGCCGGCATCAAGAAGCGAAGCCAAGTATTTTGCTTCTTTTTCAATGTGTTCCTCTGCTTTCCTTTGATCAGATGTTTCAAAAAGCTGCTGTAAAAACAGCCCGAGGACACAAAACACCAGAATCATACAGACAACGAATACAGAAAAAAGGCGCACACGGTATTTATTCATTCATTTTTGGCTCCTCCAGTTTATACCCCAATCCCCTAATCGTTTTAATGTAGATCGGTTTTTTGGTATTGTTTTCAATTTTGTCGCGAAGATGGCTGATGTGCACATCAACAATTCTCGTATCTCCGGCAAAATCATAATTCCAGACTGCGCTCAGCAGCAGGTCTCTTGTCAGAACTCTGCCTTTATGTCTGCCTAAATAGAGCAGCAGTTCGAATTCTTTCGGTGTCAATTCAAGCTGACTTTCTTTAAAGTACGCTTCATAATGATCAGGCAGGATTTTCAGATCGCCGATTACGATCTGGCCTTCCATTTCATCGTTCTTCATCTCACTAGAGGGCGCAGCCATTTCCGAACGCCTTAAAATCGCTTTGACTCTCGCATTTACTTCCCTTGGACTGAACGGCTTGGTCATATAATCATCAGCACCGAGCTCAAGCCCTAATACTTTGTCGAATTCCTCATCCTTCGCTGTCAGCATTAAAATGGGAAACATCAGTTTTTGCTGTCTCAGCTGCTTGCATACTTCGATTCCGTCCAATTTTGGAAGCATCACATCAAGCACAATCAAATCAGGCTTCTCTGTTTCCGCTTTTTTGAGTGCTTCTTCCCCATCCGCGGCGGTAATAACATCATAGCCTGACCGTTCCAAATTGTACTGTAAAAGAGTAACAATAGATTCTTCATCATCCACAACTAAAATTTTCTTGTTCATGCTGTGCCTCCAGTATTATAATTCCCCGACATCCTATTTCTCTATTTTATGTCATCTTAACATGTTTCATGATTTTATTTTAGCGAAAGCAGGACATTCCGACAATTCGCCTTTTACATCATTTTTAAAAGAAATAAAGATGTGTATGATAGCGCTTTCATTTATAGTAAAAAGAGAAAGGCTGTATTAAGCAAGCCTTTCTCTCTTTTTATTAGGATAATACTTTCATGACATTTTTGACAGATTCAACTGATTTATTCAGCTGCGCTCTTTCATAGTCTGTCAGTTCAAGTTCAATGATTTGCTCAAGACCGTTGCCGCCTACAATTGTAGGAACACCAAGGTAGATGCCTTCATAGCCGTATTCCCCTTCAAGATAAGCAATTGTAGGAAGGACGCGGCGCTGATCTTTCAAGATCGCTTCGACCATTTCTGTCAGAGAAGCCGCAGGCGCATAATACGCGCTTCCGTTTCCAAGAAGATTCACGATTTCGCCTCCGCCTTTTCTAGTGCGCTCCACAATTGCGTCAATCCGTTCTTTCGGAATAAGAGTTTCAAGCGGGATACCGCCAGCATAAGAATAACGCACAAGCGGCACCATATCGTCACCGTGTCCGCCGAGTACGAAACCAGTCACATCTTTCACTGACAGGTTTAATTCCTCTGCCACAAATGTTCTGAATCTTGCCGTATCAAGCACACCG
This sequence comes from Bacillus sp. FSL R5-0603, assembly GCF_038050295.1. NCBI lineage: Bacteria > Bacillati > Bacillota > Bacilli > Caryophanales > Bacillaceae > Bacillus > Bacillus sp. FSL R5-0603. The sequence continues at coordinate 2,813,093 of NZ_JBBOYP010000001.1, forward strand.
GACTGGCCGATTACACGCTCTTTAGGGAAGCCTGATTCTTTGTACACCGCGTATGTCATTGCATCAACAGGATTTGTCAGCACAACAATAATAGAGTCAGGAGAATATTTCACGATTTCCCGCGTAACGCTTCTCATAATCTTTTCGTTTGTAGAGACCAGATCATCTCTGCTCATACCAGGTTTTCTTGCGATACCGGCTGTAATGACAACAATGTCAGAGCCAGCTGTATCCTCGTAATTGGATGTTCCCGTAATTTTTGCGTCAAAGCCTTGAACCGGGCTTGCTTCAAGCATATCAAGCGCTTTTCCCTTTGTCGGGTTCTCCAATTGCGGAATGTCAACAAGAACAACGTCTGCCAGCTCTTTTTGAGCGATTAAAAATGCAGTTGTAGCTCCGGTAAAACCTGCTCCGATAACAGAAACTTTTTTACGAGTATTTCCCATGTCTCTCTTCTCCTTTATGGCTAGTTTTAGGCTTTTTCCTTGCTTAGTCCATGTTTTTGATCAGTTCTTCTCCGAACTCTGAACATTTCACTTCAGTCGCGCCGTCCATTAATCTAGCAAAATCGTAAGTTACGACTTTAGAAGCGATTGTTTTTTCCATAGATTTGATAACCAAATCAGCCGCTTCGTTCCATCCTAAATGCTCAAGAAGCAGAACGCCTGAAAGAATAACCGAAGATGGGTTTACTTTATCAAGGCCTGCATATTTAGGAGCCGTTCCGTGCGTCGCCTCGAAAATCGCATGTCCTGTTTCGTAGTTGATGTTCGCTCCAGGAGCAATGCCGATTCCGCCGACTTGCGCAGCAAGAGCATCAGAAATGTAATCTCCGTTCAAGTTCATTGTCGCAACGACATCAAACTCGTTTGGACGCGTTAAGATCTGCTGAAGGAAAATGTCAGCAATGCTGTCTTTGATAATGATTTTTCCTGCTGCTTCCGCTTCGCTTTGCGCTTTGTTGGCAGCGTCTTTTCCTTCTTCTTCAGCAATGCGGTCATATTGAGCCCATGTGAAGACTTTATCTCCGTATTCTTTTTCAGCAAGTTCATAGCCCCAGTTTTTGAATGCGCCTTCTGTGAACTTCATGATGTTTCCTTTGTGAACAAGTGTTACAGATTTGCGGCCATGCTCGATCGCATAATCAATGGCAGCTCTGACCAAGCGGCTTGTTCCTTCTTCTGAAACAGGCTTAATGCCGATACCTGATGTCTCAGGGAAACGGATTTTGTTGACGTTTAACTCATTTTGAAGGAAGCTGATAAGCTTTTGCACTTCTTCAGAGCCTTTTGCATACTCGATGCCTGCGTAAATATCTTCTGTATTTTCACGGAAGATGACCATATCAGTATCTTCAGGGCGTTTTACCGGTGACGGCACTCCAGTAAAGTATCTTACAGGTCTTAAGCAGACGAATAGGTCAAGCTCTTGTCTGAGCGCTACGTTCAAAGAACGGATACCGCCGCCGACAGGTGTCGTTAACGGGCCTTTAATCGCGATGAAATATTCGCGGATCACATCTAATGTTTCAGCAGGGAGCCACTCACCTGTTTTATTATAAGCCTTTTCTCCGGCGTAAACTTCTTTCCATGTAATTTTCTTTTCGCCTTTGTATGCTTTTTCTACTGCTGCTTCCAAAACCTTCGAAGCCGCGTTCCAAATATCAGGACCGGTTCCGTCTCCTTCGATAAATGGGATAATCGGGTTGTTTGGTACGTTTAATACTCCGTTAGAGACTGTAATTTTTTCACCTTGTGCCACAATAAAAACCTCCCAGTATGTAATTCATATTTAGAAAACATTTTATTTTTCTTATATAGAAAATAAAATGATTTTTCCTAACATTCAATTTAAAGTGTAACCCAATTTTGATGTTCTGAACAAGAGGCTAACCTCATTGACGCAAGCCAGCCTCCAATGGTTCTTTAGGCTCTTTCTTCAATCGGAACGAATTTTTGTTTGTCAGGGCCTGTGTAATCTGCCCGCGGGCGGATCAGACGGTTGTTGTCATACTGCTCAAGAATATGAGCCAGCCAGCCGGACATTCTGCTTACAGCAAAAATCGGTGTAAACAAATCATGGTCAATACCGAGGCTGTGATATACAGAAGCCGAATAGAAATCAACGTTAGGCGGAAGCTTTTTCTCTGATGTGACGATGTCTTCTATACGAATCGACATCTCATACCATTTGCTTTCGCCTGTCAAGTTGGTCAGGCGCTTGCTCATTTCTTTCAGATGCTTCGCGCGCGGATCACCATGCTTATACACACGGTGGCCGAATCCCATGATTTTTTCTTTCTTTTCAAGTTTAGCGCGGATGTACGGCTCAGCGTTTTCCACTTCACCGATTTCTGTCAGCATTTTCATAACGCCTTCATTCGCTCCGCCGTGAAGAGGCCCTTTCAGCGCGCCGATTGCTGCAGTAATGCCTGAATAGATGTCAGAAAGTGTTGCGACGCAGACCCTCGCTGTGAACGTTGACGCGTTCAGCTCATGATCAGCATGTAAAATCAATGCTTTGTTGAAGGCTTCAACTTCAATTGGTGAAGGCTCTTCACCGTTTAATGTGTAAAGAAAATTCTCCGCAATACCGTAATCTTCTCTCGGTTCAACAGGCTCAAGACCCCTGCGAATTCTGGAAAACGCTGCAACCAGGCCAGGCACCTTTGCCTGAAGGCGGATCGCCTTTCTGTAGTTGGCTTCCGGGTTCATGGTATCAGCCTCGCTGTCTAGCAGGCCTAGTAATGAAATTGCTGTCCGAAGAGCAGCCATGGGATGAACATTTTCGAGGGAATAAGATTTGAAGTGCTCAATAATTTCTTGCGGAACCGCAGCTTCCTTTGCAAGCTGCTGCTTTAACTCTTCAAGCTCTTTTTTGTTTGGCAGCCTTAGATGCCAAAGCAAGTAGATGATTTCTTCAAAACTTGCATTCTCTGTCAAATCATCGATATCATACCCCACATATGTAAGGGTATCATCAATAATAGAACTAACAGATGATGTTGTTGCTACAACCCCTTCAAGACCGCGTGTCGCTGTCATATATAACATCTCCTTTTCAATAAATTTCCCCTTTAAGAGTGTTGTAAAAACATGAGGCTTACTTAAAAAGCACGATGCAAGTATTTCTCTCCCCCAAAAAGAAAATGCTTACATTTTACTGGCTGCTGGAACTAAAACCCTTTGCTTATGAAAGAACATAACAAATTCTTATAAGCTTATTTAAGTTTAAGCCTATTCTCATTATAAACAATAATCAGACATTTGTTAAATGTTTACCTATAATTTTTTTTTTCATTCTGTGATTTTCCCGAAAAAACGCCTTTATTTGCGGGTTTTTGCATAAAAAAAAGCGGCTTTAGGGCCGCTTTTTTTTATGAAGTGAACAGTTTTACGATCTGCATGGCTAAATAAGCAATCCCCGCTCCGATCAGCGGTCCCACCGCAACTCCTCCAAAAAGCGCGACTGCAAGAATGGTCCCGATCACGAGAGCAGTTGTAATATGTGGATCATTTTCAAGCAGGGTCAGGCCGTTTTTTGCAATCAGCGCCACTGCGATCCCCGCTCCAAGGGCGATCCATGCGTAGGAAGACCGCATTGCTTCTCCAAGCTGCTTAAATCCGATTTCTCCCGTGGCAATCGGGACAAGAACGGCGATGGTAATAATGGTCACACCCCAGTTAATGCCTTTTGACTGGATGGTCGGAAATAATTTCTGATCAAGCCCAACGATTTTGATGATCAAAAGGACGGATACAGCAAAGAGCAATGATTGGTTTTTTGCGATAAGTGCGATAGCCAAGAGTAAAATTAAAAATAAATTCGCTTGTGTAAACACATGCCATCCCTCCTTTAAGATGAATGTATTCATATTCAGCAACAGCGTGAATACATATAAAAAATAGGACATGCTGACGAGAGGAGGACCGTTTTCGTGAATCAATCTTATATCACTATTTTTTTCAGAACCCTCTTTGTCATATCAATGACCGCAGGGTCGATAGCTGCGGCCTATTATTCGTTTCCGTTAACTTATCCGTTCCTGATCGCCCTTATTCTTTCATCAGTGATTCATCCTGTTGTCGATTATTTGGACAAAGTGACAGGATTCCCCCGAACGATAAATGTTCTGGGCGTTCTTGCTTTTTTTCTGCTCGCAGCCTTCGGCGCCCTTACCATTCTGGTAGCCGAAATCGTAACGGGAACAGCCTATCTAGCAAAAACGCTGCCTCCGCATATCAGCACGTTTATTTCATATTGCGAAAAATTGTTTACAACACATATTCAGCCGCTCTATAACGAGTTAACTCTTTTGTTTCAAGAATTGGAAACGAACCAGCAGGCTTCCATCGTCACTCATATCCAGACACTCGGTGATTCTGCCGCTAAAAATGCCGGGCTCCTGCTGTCCCACATTCTAGAGATGATCCCGAGATTTTTCGCTCTTCTTCCCAATACGGCGGCGGTTCTGATTTTTTCTCTTCTGGCAACCTTTTTTATGACAAAGGATTGGCATAAGCTGAAAGCCATGCTTGTTTTAATTCTGCCGGATCGTGTGACAGCTAACAGCAAAGCGATCAGCAGCGAATTAAAAAAAGCAATGACTGGTTTTATCAAAGCACAAGCCGTCCTCGTTTTCATCACGATGGTGATTGTATTTATCGGCCTTTCTCTCTTAAAGGTTGAACACGCCGCAACAATCGCCTTTTTAATCGGGCTTGTAGATCTTCTCCCTTACTTAGGTGCCGGCTCCGTATTTGTGCCCTGGATTTTGTATTTATCAATTACGGGCCAGCTGCCCCAAGCGATCGGAATTGGTATCCTGTACCTCGTCGTTCTTATTCAGCGGCAGCTGACAGAGCCCAAGATCCTAAGTAAATCTATCGGGATCGATCCGCTGGCAACGCTCATCGCCCTGTTTGCCGGCTTTAAATTATTCGGGTTTTTAGGACTGATTGCGGGACCGGCTGTACTCGTCATCATCCAAGCTTTCATCACAACAGGCGCATTAAAAGAAATATGGTCCTATATCACCGTTCAGCAAAAATAAAACGGCAGCCGTTTTTTCATGGCTGCCGTTTTTTATTTGATGATGATCCGCTTATTCTTCGACATTCCTCTCAGCCATTTGAACAGAATCGGCTTACACCAGCCGCGGGTAAACGGGATAAGAAGACAGGCGCCGGCCAAATCTGATAAAAAGCCCGGAAGCATCAGCAATAGACCGCCAATGAAAATGCACAGACCGTCAGCAATCGCTTCCCCCGGCATTTTGCCATATTGAAGATCACGCTGAACCTTATAATACACTTCGGTTCCTTGTTTTTTTGCAGCTGCTGCGCCGATAATGCCAGTCAGAATCATGAATAGAACTGTCGGCAAAATGCCAATCAGCTTGCCTAAAAATAGGAATATGCCGATTTCTATTGCCGGAAACACAATAAAAAGCAAAAACAAAAATCTCATATCCAAGCCCCCCACACGTGTAACACGTTCTGTTCAACAAAAGGCATGATAAAGAGAAAAGGAAGGGATTCCCCTTCCATTTTCACCTGTAATTAAAGAACGCTCGCACGGCCTTGATAGACTGCGCCTCTGGAAGCGTCAACTGTAATATCCTGGCCATCTGTCAAAATAGATGTCGCATTTTCCAGACCCACGATAACCGGGATGCCAAGGCTTAATCCGACTACCGCAGCATGGCTAGTCAAGCCGCCTTCTTCTGTAATGAGAGCAGACGCTTTTTCAAGGGATGCAATCATATCACGGTCAGTGCTTTTGGTAACAAGTACCGCACCGTCAGTCATTTTTTGCTCAGCTTCTTTTGCATTTTGTGCAACGACAACCGGACCGTAAGCTGATTTGCGTCCAATGCCTTGGCCTTTAGCGATGATATCGCCGACAGTATGAACCTTCATTAAGTTCGTAGTGCCGGACTCACCGACAGTGCCTGCTGTAATAACAATAAGATCGCCGTGTTTTACAATTCCGCTGTTCAATGATTTTTGGACAGCATCCTCAAGCATCTCATCTGTTGAGCTCGCATTTTGGCCGCTTTCCGCGAATACGCCAGATACGAGGGCAAGCTTTCTGGAAATAGAGTCATTTACAGTAACCGCAACAATCGGAGCCTGCGGACGGTATTTTGCAATCATACGTGCTGTATGGCCGCTTTCTGTCGGCGTTACGATTGCAGCAGCATTCAGGTTAATCGCCGTATGCGCGACAGATTGTCCAATTGCGTCTGTAATTGTCATGCCTACTTGGTCTCTGCGTTTTGAGAGAATTTCTTTATAATTTAAAGCTTCTTCAGAACGGGACGCGATGTTATGCATCGTTTGAACTGCTTCAACCGGATAGCTTCCGGCAGCAGTTTCACCAGAAAGCATGATCGCATCTGTTCCGTCGAAGATCGCGTTTGCAACGTCACTTGCTTCCGCACGAGTCGGACGCGGGTTGCGCTGCATGCTGTCAAGCATTTGTGTCGCTGTAATAACAGGTTTGCCCAGCGCGTTGCATTTTTTGATCAGTTCTTTTTGCACAAGCGGCACTTCTTCAGCTGGAATTTCCACACCTAAGTCTCCGCGTGCAACCATTAAGCCGTCAGACACTTCGAGAATCGCATCGATGTTGTCAACGCCCTCTTGGTTTTCGATTTTAGGAATGATTTGAATATCCTGAGCGTTGTGCTCTTCAAGAAGCTCACGGATTTCGAGCACATCCGTAGAACGTCGAATGAAAGATGGTGCGATGAAATCTACTCCTTGCTCAATACCGAAAACGATGTCTCGCGCATCCTTTTCAGTAATACCCGGAAGATTGACACTTACGCCCGGTACGTTAACACCTTTTTTATTTTTGAGTGTTCCGTTGTTTAATACTTTTGTTTTGATTTCGCGTTTAGCGGCATCTACATCAAGTACCTCAAGACCGATAAGGCCGTCATCTAACAGAATCGTTGAACCTTGTTCAACGTCATGGACTAAACCTTCATATGTCACTGAAATTTTATCTGTTGTTCCTACAACCTCGTCCATTGAAATAATGAGCTCTTTGCCTGTTTCAAGCTCAATACCGCCGTTTTCCATTGTATGTGTGCGGATTTCAGGACCTTTTGTATCAAGCAGAATTCCAACGTTCTTGCCAAGTTTTTTACTTGCTTCGCGGATATTTTTAATTCTTGCACCGTGCTCCTCAAAATCTCCGTGAGAAAAGTTTAATCGAGCCACGTTCATTCCTGACTCCATTAATTTCGTAAGCATTTCAATACTTTCACTTGCCGGACCGATGGTACAAACAATTTTAGTTTTTCTCATTTGGTTCACTTCCTTCTGAAATCTTCAGCCTTCAGCTGTACATTAGATAGACAGTTCTTTTGAAAGCTGATACATGTTTTGCTCAACTGTGTGTTTTGTCTCAAGTATTTCTATAATATCATGGTCTACAAGCTTATTGTTTTGTATACCTACACAGCGTCCGCCTTTTCCTTCAAGCAGCAGTTCAACTGCATATGCGCCGAGACGGCTTGCTAACACACGGTCAGCAGCACTCGGAGAACCTCCGCGCTGGATATGGCCCAATACAGATACCCTAGTTTCAAGATTTGTTTCTTCTTCAATGCGTTTCCCGAATTCAACACCGCTTCCTACACCTTCGGCAACAATAATAATACTGTGCTTCTTGCCGCGTTCGTGGCCGCGTTTTAAGCGGGCAATGATTTCGTGCATGTCATAGTCTGCCTCAGGGATTAAGATCGATTCCGCGCCCCCTGCAAGACCGGCCCACAATGCGATATCGCCGGCATGACGGCCCATTACTTCGATTACATATGTACGTTCATGAGAAGTCGCTGTATCGCGAATCTTATCAATTGCGTCAATTACTGTATTTAAAGCTGTATCGAAACCGATTGTAAAATCAGTGCCCGGAATGTCATTATCAATTGTACCCGGTACACCTACACATGGAAACCCGTGTTCCGTTAATTTTTTCGCACCCATATAGGAACCGTCTCCGCCGATAACAACAAGGCCTTCAATACCAAGCTTCTTCAAGTTTGCTATCCCTTTTTCACGGCCTTCAACTGTTTTGAATTCAGGACATCTTGCCGTATAAAGCTTAGTTCCTCCACGATGTATAATATCGCCTACTGATCCGAGTTCAAGCTTTTCAATCTTTCCGCTGATCAATCCCGCGTATCCGTTGTAAATACCGTAAACTTCAACGTCATGATAGATCGCTTTTCTGACTACTGCGCGAACTGCTGCGTTCATTCCCGGGGAATCCCCGCCGCTCGTTAATACCCCTATACGTTTCATTCTCCATTCACCTCAGCAACATATATGATTAAACATAACATGATCATTGCCCTAAAAACAATGAAAAGGGATCTCCATCCTCCCTATGAAACCTTACCTATTATACAATTAAATAAATTGTTTTTAAATAAAATTTAAGGAATGTCACAAAAAATAAACGTGAGCCAAAGGCTTCACGTTTATTTAGTTTACCCCGATATATTGATCTTCAACCGAGACTTTGCCAATTGCTTTATATTTTTCATAGCGCTGCTGAACTAATTCTTCTTCGCTCAGCTTCAGCAAAGTTTTTAACGATTGTTTAAGGGTTTCGTCCATATAGCTTGCCTGCAGCTTCACATCATGGTGCGCTCCGCCTTTTACTTCTTTAATCATATGATCTATAATACCTAATTCTTTTAAATCCGGCGCAGTGATTTTCATTGTTTCTGCTGCTTTTTTAGCAAGACTGGAGTCCTTCCATAAAAGTGCCGCGGCACCTTCCGGAGAAATAACAGAATAAGTAGAGTTTTCCAGCATATGCAAGTGATTGCCTACACCCAGACCAAGGGCTCCGCCGCTTCCGCCTTCACCGATGACGATGCAGATAACAGGCACTCGAAGGCCGGCCATCTCAAACAGGTTTTTGGCAATAGCTTCACTTTGTCCTCTTTCTTCAGCTGCTCGTCCAGGGTATGCCCCCTTCGTATCAATAAAACAGATAATTGGTCTTTTAAATTTGTCAGCCTGTTTCATCAGACGAAGCGCTTTTCTGTAGCCTTCAGGATGCGGCATCCCAAAATTGCGGACTAGGTTTTCCTTCGTGTCTTTGCCGCGCTGATGCCCGATTACCGTTACAGGGAGGCCGTGGAACTTCGCAATACCGCCGACAATGGCTTCATCGTCCCCGTACGCTCTGTCTCCGTGACATTCAAAAAAGTCGGTAAACAGGTGTTCGATATAATCAAGAGTTGTCGGACGGTCCGCCAGACGCGCAATTTGAACCCGGTCCCATGGCTTCAGATTTTTGTAAATATCATCCTGAAGCTTAGCGAGACGGTCTTCGAGCCGTTCGATTTCCGCACTTAGATCCATATCGGAATCTTGGGTGAATTTTTTTAGTTCGGCGATTTTGGTTTGCAGTTCAATCACCGGTTTTTCAAATTCTAATCTTGGAGCCACTCAATGTCACCTCCTGTTTGATGCATATCCAGCAGATTTTCTAACGTTTTTTTCATATCGTCGCGATGAATAACCGCATCAAGCTGTCCATGTTTTAATAAAAATTCAGCCGTTTGGAAGTCCTCAGGCAGTTTTTCTCCTATTGTCTGTTCAATAATCCGTCTTCCGGCAAAACCGATCAGCGCGCCAGGTTCAGCGAAATTGTAATCTCCAAGGGATGCAAAGCTTGCTGATACGCCCCCGGTAGTCGGATGCGTCATTACTGAAATAATAAGACCCTGCTCTTCACTGAACAGTTTTAACGCAGAGCTTGTCTTAGCCATCTGCATCAAACTTAATACGCCTTCCTGCATTCTAGCGCCGCCTGAAGCCGTAAAAATAATAAACGGAACTTTATCAGCTTTTGCTTTTTCAATCGCAAGCGTGATTTTTTCACCGACGACTGAACCCATGCTGCCCATTCTGAATGAAGAGTCCATGACGGCGACAACAGCCGGGTGTCCGCCGATGGTGCCTTTGCCTGTCACAACAGCCTCGTTTAAGGATGTTTTCTCGCGATCTTTTTCAAGCTTTTCCAGATATCCCGGGAAACCAAGCGGATTTTCCGAGAGCATTCCCTGATTGAATTCCTCAAAGGATTGTTCATCCATCAAGCTTTCGATACGCTGTTTTGCGTTCATTGGGAAATGATAATCGCAGTTCATGCATACCCGCATATTTTTATCCAACTCTTTAGTGAGCATGATTTTTTTACACTTAGGACATTTTGTCATAATGCCTTCCGGAACATCGTGCTTCGCTTGATCAGACGGTACGGAAGCATACTTTTTCTTTTTCGTGAATATATCCTTTAACAAATGATTACCTCCCTTTTGTGAAGGGTTCTCTTCACCGCATGTCATCAAACAGATAGACTTGCTAATAACTTTACCGAAACTATTGTACTTTTTTTGTCAAACGCTGTCATCCTCAATTCGACAACTTTTTATTCGATGACGTGCTCGGAAAGGCTTGTATGAAATCAGATAAGGTGTTGAAACGACAAGGTTGACAGCGCATTCAAAAATAATGTTAAACCCGGCTGAAATTTTTTTAAGGCTAACCCCCTAAAAAAATTTCAGCCGTCAGTTTAACTTGAGAACAGCGCGCCGGTCTCCGCCAACGCGCTGCCATTTTTGGAATGAATTAAAATTATTCACCAATAATCGTAAGTTTTCTTGTTTTTTCTGCGACTTCCTCAGGGTCAACAGTGATTCTTGCAACACCTGTTTCCATCGCAGCTTTTGCCACAGCCTTCGCAACAGCAGGCGCAACACGTTTATCAAACGGTGCAGGGATGACATAGTCTGCGCTAAGCTCATCTTCTGAAACCAGTGAAGCAATGGCTTCAACCGCTGCGATTTTCATTTCCTCGTTAATATGAGTGGCACGCACATCAAGTGCTCCGCGGAAAATACCAGGGAATGCAAGAACATTGTTTACTTGGTTCGGGAAGTCAGAACGGCCAGTTCCGATAACGCTTGCTCCGGCTTCACGCGCATCTTCCGGCATGATTTCCGGATTTGGATTTGCCATTGCAAAGATAATTGGATCTTTTGCCATGCTTTGAACCATTTCTTTTGTTAACGCGCCTGCTACAGAGACACCGATAAATACGTCAGCATCAACGATGACATCTTTCAGAGAACCGTCTTTGCGATCTTGGTTCGTGAACTTCGCCACTTCATTTTTGACATCGTTCATGCCGTTCGGGCGCCCTTCATAAATGGCCCCTTTGGAATCGCACATCACAATGTCGCGAACGCCATAATGATGAAGAAGCTTGATAATCGCAATGCCAGCCGCACCCGCGCCGTTTGCGACAACTTTAATGGATGACATGGATTTTCCAGACAGTTTCAGCGCGTTCACAAGACCTGCTACGGTTACAATGGCAGTACCGTGCTGATCATCATGGAAAACCGGGATGTTTGTTTCTTTTTTGAGGCGCTCTTCAATGATAAAGCAGTTTGGCGCTGCAATATCTTCAAGGTTGACGCCGCCAAATGTCGGTTCCAGCAATTTTACAGTTTCAACGATTTTATCAACATCGTTTGTGTTTAAAGCAATCGGGAACGCATCTACGCCCGCAAAGCTTTTGAAAAGAACTGCTTTCCCTTCCATAACAGGAAGCGCCGCTTCAGGGCCGATGTTTCCAAGGCCAAGCACAGCTGTACCGTCAGTTACAACTGCTACCATGTTCCCCTTCATTGTATAATCATATACTTTGTTAATGTCTTCATGAATATCCTTACACGGTTCTGCAACACCCGGAGAATAAGCGAGGCTTAGATCTTTCGCATTTCTGACCTCTACTTTTGATTTAGACTCCAGTTTCCCCTGGTTGACTTTATGCAGGTGTAATGCTTCTTCTCTTAATGACATTCTCCTAAACACTCCTTATGGATATTTTTTGATTCGTATACTGCTGCGTTGATTGCTGCATTCTGCGGAGTAAATCTATCTGAATATTTAAACAGGATCACATAATTGCTCCAATTGTATAACAAAAAGCGAATCGTTACCACTGTTTTAAAACGACGTTTTTTTGACCCAACAGCTCTTTTAAGCGATATAACACCTGGTGATCTGCATTGATATGGAACGACTCAGGAAGCTTAATCGTCTGTTTTTGCCTTTCATAATAGAGATAAACGCCTGTTTCCCCTTTATGCTCCAGCAAAATGCGCTTAATCTTTGCCAGGATCTCCTGGCTGTGCTGACTGCTTTCTATTTTTATATAAACCGATGGCGCTTTTTCTGCATCCATATTTTCTAATAATTCTGCCCGGGACATGATGAATTGGATCTTATCTTGTCTAACTTCACATTTCCCCGCTGTGAACAAAAGAGCGCCTTCTCTTAAAACGGGAGAAAGCTGTCTGAATTGTTCAGGGAAGACTACGGCTTCCATCTCGCCGGTTTCATCACTGAGCGTTAAAAACGCCATGTTTTGACCTGTTTTCGTCCGAATCGTTTTGATCTTCGACAGCAGAACGCCTAGTGAAAGCTGCCTTTTGACTGCCCGCTGAGCCTGCAGAATGGAGACTGCTCCGTGCGCAGTGAGCTGTTTTCGGAAGGCGGAGAGCGGATGATTTGAAAAATAAATGCCAAGCGTTTCCTTTTCAAACGCAAGTAAATCCACCAGAGGAAGCTCCTCCGTCTCCACATACTTCGGCTTAATTGAAAACGATTCATCTAAAAACAATCCCATTTGGTCATCGTCCGCGGCGAATAGCTCAGCATGTTCCAAAGCAACATCAATGGATGCGAGCAGCGTGGCCCGGTTTTGGCCGAATTCGTCCATCGCACCAGAAAAGATAAGTGCTTCAAGCATTTTGCGATTTACGCTTTTTGACGGCACGCGAAAGCAGAAATCGAAAAGATCTTCAAATGGTTTCTCTTTTCTTGCTTTATATATATCTTTGACTGCTGAGACGCCTACACTTTTTATCGCGCGGAGGCTGTATCTGACAGATCCGTTTTCAACTGTAAACGGAAAACTGCTTTTATTCACTGACGGAGGAAGGATACGAATCCCGCTCCCCTTTGCTTCGTAAAGATATTGAGAGATTTTATCCTCATTGCCAATGACGCTTGTCAGCAATCCGCACATAAAATATAACGGATAATGAGCTTTCAAATACGCAAGCTGGCACCCGATCATGCTGTATGCCACCGCATGGCTTCTGTTAAAGCCATAGTTTGCGAATTTGACGATTAAATCGTAGACCTCATTTGCAGTGTCTACAGAATACTCCTTTTTTAAGCACCCTTCAACAAAATGGCTTCGCTCTCTGTCCAGGATTTCTTTTTTCTTTTTGCTGACCGCCCTTCTCAATAGGTCCGCTTCGCCTAAAGAAAACCCCGCCATACGGGAAGCAATCATCATAATTTGTTCCTGATACACAATGACGCCATATGTATCTTCCAAAATGCTCCTTAAATCTTCATGAGGATAGTGAACAGGCGCCCGGCCGTGTTTACGGTCGATAAATAACGGAATATTTTCCATCGGACCCGGCCGGTACAGTGCATTGACCGCCACAATATCTTCTAGGCCCGAAGGTTTCAGCCGTTTCAAGACGCTTCTCATCCCTGCAGATTCAAGCTGGAAAATGCCTGTCGTATCCCCTTTTGACAGCAAGGAGAACGTTTTGTCATCGCTGTAGGAAATACTTGAAAGATCTATTTTAATATTTTCTTCTTTTTCAATCATTGAAGTGATGGATTCAATAAGTGTCAGATTCCTCAAACCTAAGAAATCCATTTTTAAAAGGCCCAAGTCTTCAAGATGGTCCATCGCGTATTGCGTTAAATAAATCCCTTCATGCCCTTCTTGAAGCGGAACAACATCTGTTAACGGTTCTTCACTCAGGACAACGCCCGCTGCGTGGGTTGATGCATGCCTTGGCAGCCCTTCTATTTTCCGGGCAATTGAATAGACTTGCTGAAGCAGGCTTGACTCCCGAAGCCGCTTATCCAGCTGCGGTGACTGCTGTCTCGCTTCATCCAGCGTCATTCCCGGTCTTGAAGGAATGAGTTTTGCAAGCTGATCTGCCTCCTTCGGGCTGACGCCGAATACTCTGCCGACGTCCCGGAGCGCCGCCTTTGCCGCAAGTGTTCCAAAGGTGATAATCTGTGCGACGTGCATCGCACCGTATTTCTGCTGAACATATTGAATGACTTCATCCCTTCTAGTATCGGGAAAGTCAATATCAATATCCGGCATGCTGACGCGTTCGGGATTTAAAAATCTTTCAAACAGAAGGTGATGCTTAATCGGGTCAACATCTGTGATATACAGCACATATGCCACAAGAGAACCTGCCGCAGAACCTCTTCCCGGTCCTGTAACAATCCCTTTTTCATGGGCGTGCTTCATAAAATCCCACACGATCAGAAAGTAATCGCTGAACTTCATCCGCTTGATGACATCAAGCTCATATTGAAGACGGCGAAGGTATTGTTCATCAGGCTTGCCGAAACGGCTGCGGAGTCCCTCCATACAGATATCCGTTAAATAATCATCAGCGGACGTTCCGTCTGGGGTCGGAAAAGACGGTAGACGGGTCTGCCCGAGACTGACGTCAACCCGGCATTGTTCCGCGATCTCTACAGAAGCTTGCAGTGCCTCGGGATGCTCTCGATAAATGTTTTGCATTTCTTCGAGTGGTTTCAAATCGAGATCAGGCAAATCTTCAGCGGGTGCATCCGTCAGTTTTTCCCCCGCTTTAATCGCTTTCAAACAACGGTAGGCAGCCTTATCTTCCTTCCTTATGTAATGCACATCGCCTGTGGCCGTAACAGGGATATCCGTTTCTTCTGATAGCTTTAGAATCTGCTCAGACAAGACTTGATTCCCTTTAAAAGGCTGATAGGAGAAATAAAAAGCTCCCTTTCCGAATATAGACTGAAATTCCAGCGAGGCTTGAGCAGCCTGTTCGAACAGCCCTCCTTCAAGAAGCGTTTCAATATATCCTTTTTCGCCGGGCGTTATTGCGATAATCCCTTCTCGATAACTGTGAAGCCATTTCGGCTTCAGTCCGCCTTTTGATTTAGATTGCAGAACGCTGCTGATTTTCAGCAGGTTTTGATAGCCTGTATTTGATTTTGCCAGCAGGACGAGCGGGTATGCTTCAAGCTCGCTGTCATCTGTAAAAACAGAAGCCGTCAAACCGATTATTGGGTTGATCCCTCTCGCCTTGCAAGCTTTATAAAATTGAATAGCTCCGTACATGACATGATCATCTGTCAGCGCCAAAGACGCATATCCGAGCCTGTCAGCTTCACTGACGAGTTCTTCCACAGCCGCGGCGCTGTTTAGCAGGCTATACCCGCTATGCACTTGCAGGTGAACAAAAGACATGCTATCACCTCTTTCTCATTACGATCCATTTCTTCCTTCATTATAAGGCCGGTTTCCAAAAGAAACAAATGTTCTTTTTTGACTCATCATCATACTTGTCCTGAAAGCTCAATATGATATAAAAGGTGAGGTGATAAAGATGGATCAGGAAGCAGGATTTATGGTGAATTTTATCAATAGCTACTTCATTGCGTTAGGGGTGCTGATCGGGGGCGCACTCATTGGAGGGCTCGGAGCATATTTGGCAGGCGAACCCCCGCTTACAGCCATTACAAAGCTTGCCAACCGGTTAAAAATATGGGCGCTTGTCGCAGCTATCGGAGGCACCTTTGATGCGGTATACAGCTTTGAACGCGGCATACTCGAAGGCAATACGAGAGATATCTTTAAACAGCTTCTTTTAATTATTTCGGCCATGGGAGGCGCGCAAAGCGGCTGGCTTATTATATCATGGCTGACCCAGGAGCATCTTTCTTCATGAGGGTCCCCCAGCATTACAAAAAACCGGGATGGCAGCGTTTTTTCGCGGGAATGATGTGCGGAGCCGTAATCAGCTGGTTCTTTTTCCTGTTTACCTACGGAACATTCCAAGAGGAGCAGGTCAGCCTCATCGAAAAGCAAAAAGAGCATGTAAAAGACTTGAACAATCAAATTTCGATCTATCAGGAAGATCTCCATAAACTGAATGAAGATAATAAAAGAAAACTGCTAATTCAAAGCGTCAGCGTCAAATTGCTGAATGGGGATAAATATAAAATATCACAGCCGGATAAAACGAAATTCGAGGAGCATGTAAAGGATGATATTTCAGAGGTGATTACAAAAGACATAGAGAGCGTCTATCAAACAAAGGATCTCTTGAAGCGGACAATTGAAAATAAAGTCTATATGATCAATGAAAAAAAATACGAGGCAACCGTCAGAGAATTGATTATTTATACGAGGCTGACAGTGGAACTTGAAATATCTTTCGCCACATAATTATGGATTTTTTTCAAATTCTCCAAACTTCTGTCGCTTTTTCCCATTCTTTTTTATAAACTATATGTGAGGCTTAATGGCGAAAGGAAGGAGGAAGGGAAATGGAGGTTTACAGTGACCGTCAGTTAGCAAAAGATCAAGCAGCCCGTCTCAGACAAGGTTTTTCTGCATATGCCGAAACAAACTCACTCGCTTCCCTCATCAAAAAAGAACTTCAATCACACAATCTCCAAGTCTACGAGGACCTTACTGATTTCGGCTGCTGGTTCATCCCCGTCACAGATGAACACTAAGAGAGAGGGTCTCCCCTCTACTCGTGTTCTTTACATAATGTTTCCAGATCAGCTAAAATCCGATCAGCTTCATCCCAACTGTAAATAGAGGCGCCTGAAGCAAACGGATGCCCTCCGCCGTTATATTTCCGGGCAAGTCCGTTAATGACAGGCCCCTTCGAACGGAATCTGACTCTGATTTGATCGTCTTCTTCTACGAAAAACACCCAGGCGCGAATACCTGAGATATTGCCAAGCGTCCCGACAAGCTGCGACGCTTCAGAAGCCGTTGTGCCGAATTTTTCAAGCGTATCCTTCTTGATGAAAACAGAAGCAGCCCCGTTTTCGGACAAAGACACATTTTGAAAGATAAAGCCGTTAAGCTTCACCACATTCAGTTTTGTTTCATACAATTGATTAAATAACTCTGAGGAAGAGAATGGATACTGAATGAGCTCGCCTGCATATTTTAATGTTTTTTCCGTGGTATTCGGAAATAAAAAGCGTCCGGTATCTCCAACAATGCCGGCGTAGATCAGCTCTGCCGCTTTCGTATTCAGCTTCCAGCCGTGCTCTTTTCCTTCTAAATACAGCTCGTAAATCATTTCACTTACTGAGCTGGCGCTTGTATCGACCCAGAGAAGGTCACCGTATGGATCTTCGTTCGGATGGTGGTCGATTTTCATTAGTTTGGCGCCTGAAGGATAACGCTGATCGTCGATTCTTTCCTGATTTGCCGTATCGCAGACAATGACAAGTGCGCCTTCATATGTTTCATTGTCCACCTCATCGAGGGAATATAAGAAAGAGAGGGACGGTTCAGGCGTGCCGACCGCAAAAATATTTTTTTCAGGATATGTTTCACGCAGGATTTCCGTAAGCCCGCACTGTGATCCGTAGGCATCCGGATCAGGACGCACATGTCTATGTAAGATAATCGTGTCATATAATGATATGGTTCTGATCAATTCTGTTTTCATTTGATACTCCTTTATTGTTTTTATTCATTAAATCACATTCTCTGCCGACGGAAAAGAAAAATAACGTCAAAACCAAGCCCGTTTTTGTATAAAATGGGTTTGTAAACTTTTACGATGGAGGATTTCATTTATGCTGGTTCTTGTTTTTTTGATTGGGCTTTCAGCCTGCTTTTATGTGTACTATAAAGTAAAAGGCGTACGGGCAAAGCCATCTTTGGCAAAAGAAATATGTTCAGCAAAATCAAGCATGGCCTTAGGGTCACTAGTCCTGTTCTACGGGCTCAACCAAATGATATTATTCCATTCAGTATTAACGTTAGTAATCGGCGGTATCTTTATCGTCATAGGAGCAGGAAGCGCTTGGGCAGGTTATAAGGCCTTCAGGCATTACAATCCCCTTCACGCCAAAGAAGCTGAAAGAGATCACGCGTAAGGGGCGCCTGAACGTCCCTTAGCTTCTTTCCATCAGCTGAACCATCAGCATCGCTTTAGACACGATATGACCTTGGCTGTGCACTTCCACTTCCATTTTCCCAAACTTTCTGCCGGCCTCCAAGATGCGAGGTTTGACTTCGATGACTGATTCCATCTGCACAGGCTTCAAAAAGAAGATGGTGATGCTCTCTATGACGAGTTCGCCGCGTTTTTTCGAGCGCAAAAATCGGTTTGCCGCTTGCGTCAAAATAGTCGTAAATACGCCATAAGAAATGGTTCCAAGCTGATTTGTCATTTGCGGCGTGACTTCATACTCGTAAACCGTTTGATTTTCTTTATCATCACCCTCATCTTTAAACCCCCTTGAAACGATATCATCAAGCTTCTCTCCGACCTGCGGCTGCTTTTGAATCATTTGAAGAGCTTTCAATACGTCTTGGCGGCTGATCATGCCGATGAGTTTTTGGTGGCCGTCAGTGACGGGAAGCACTTCGATCCCTTCCCATACCATCGTTTGCGCAGCTGAAGCGACAGATGTTTTCCCAATAACCGTGACGGGATTTTTGGTCATAACTTTTTCTATAGATGCATTTCGGTCATGGCCAGCAATATCTTTTGATGTCAGAATGCCATGGATTTTCATTTGATCGTCGACAACCGGGAAGCGTCCGTGCCCCGTTTCAAAATTTTTCTCATACCATTTTTCAAGTTTATCCTTAGGCGAAAGATATACCGTGCGGTCAGCAGGTGTTAGGATGTCCTCCACCAAAACAATTTCTTTTTTGATCAGCTGGTCATAAATTGCCCGGTTAATCATCGCGGCAACTGTAAAGGTGTCATAGCTCGTGGATAAAATCGGCAGTTCAAGCTCATCTGCCAGCTGCACAATGCTGTCATCCGTGTTAAAGCCCCCGGTCACCAATACGGCCGCGCCCGCTTCAAGCGCCTGCCTGTGTGCATTGATTCTGTTTCCGACAATCAAAAGATTCCCCGCTGCGGTGTAACGCATCATCGCGTCAAGCTCCATCGCGCCGATGACGAATTTATTCAATGTCTTATGGAGCCCTGCCCTGCCTCCGAGCACTTGTCCGTCTATAACATTTACAACCTCTGCATAGGTAAGCTTTTCAATGTTCTCTTTTTTCTTTTGTTCAATTCTGATTGTGCCCACACGTTCAATCGTGCTGACAAACCCTTTATTCTCTGCTTCCTTGATCGCTCTGTACGCGGTTCCTTCGCTTACTTTCATTTCCTTTGCAATTCTTCGGACAGAAATTTTTTCACCGACAGGCAGTGAATCGATATACGTTAAAATTTGTTCATGCTTCGTTGCCAAGCCTTTCACCTCTAAGGACAGTCTTCTTGTTTTTATTATAAGGTTTCAAAGGATTTATACGCAATGAGGCTGGAAAATAAAAAAGAAGCCCGACCGGCTTCTTACAGCGTTGATTTCGTTCCAGTCAAGCGCAAGGACCTCGTGATTCCTTTTACATCGTAAAGCGGAAAAGCCTTTATTTTTCTTTTAAATGGATATCAACCGCTGTCTTAACAATATTTCGATTCCCTATTTTAGATAAAACAAATAAAACTGCGAATAGCCATATCGCCCCTATGACCGTATAGATCAATGGATAAACAGCTGTGTTTGTGATCCATTCACTGATTAATGTTCTGGCATTTACCAGAATAATAAATCCTCCTACAAGTACACCCATCAATTGCGGATGAAACTTCTGCACCAGCCATGCTGCGATAGGGGCAGCGATAATTCCGCCGGCCATTAGTGAAAACACCCATAACCAATTGACGTCCTCCCATCCTAATGAAATAAGAAAACCGGCAGTTGCAGATACGGCGATGGCAAATTCACTTGTGTCTACAGTCCCGACAACTTTCCTCGGGCTCAAGCCTTTGCGGGATAATAAAATCGGAGTGGTCACCGGCCCCCAGCCGCCTCCGCCTGTGGCATCTGCAAAACCAGCGATCACTCCCAATGGGATGGATTGTTTTCGGTTTAACGGCACATGCTTCTTCTCAAGAGCCGGCTTATATTGAAATAAAAACCTGATCAATACATATCCGCCCAGAAGGAGCAAAAACAAAGAAATATAGGGTTTCGCCACATCTCCAGGTAATTGGCTGAGGAATGCCGCGCCTAAAAAAGCGCCTATAGAGCCGGGAATGACAAGCTGATAAACGGTTTGTTTGTCAACATTGCCAAATTTAATATGCGACACTCCCGATGCGGCAGTCGTTACGACTTCCGCTAAATGGACAGAAGCCGAAGCCACAGCAGGTGTGATGCCAAACGCCAATAACAAAGAAGTTGAGGTAACCCCATAAGCCATACCTAACGAACCGTCTATTAACTGCGACAATAAACCAATAAATGCAAAAACGATTAATTTCTTCATCAGAACACCCCATCTATATCAATCAGATATTTTTGACTCTTCATTCGAATCTAACAATCTCTTGGCGCTTTCATATAAAAAATAAGAGGCGTTGATAATGGCAGTTTCATCAATTGTAAATGCAGGGTGGTGCCAATCATGATCACCGTCTGTTCCAAAAAACGCAAAGGATCCCGGAATATGCTCAAGATAATAAGCAAAATCTTCCCCCGCGGTTGATGGGTCGGGATCAATGACTTGAAGTTTCGCTTTATGCGCAGCGTCTCGCACCAGCCCCGTAATTGCCTCATCATTACAAAGCGGCGGCGGTCCGGAATGCCACTTCACATTTGCCTTTAACGAGAAAGCGGCAGAAATCTGCTCTGTGACTGCCCAAAAACGCTGTTTCACTTGATCACGAACCTCTGAATCAAATGTACGAACAGTGCCCTCAATGACAACTGTATCCGAAATGACATTCCAAGTGCTGCCGCCGTTGATTTTCCCTACGGTTAAAATCGCGCTTTGCAGCGGGTTTACATTTCTGCTCACAATCGTTTGCAGGGCGACAATAAGCTGAGAAGCGCCGACAATTGGATCAAAACCATTATGCGGCAATGCTGCATGAGCGCCTTTCCCTTCTATCTCTACTTTAAATCGGTCAACAGCAGCCATAAGCGGGCCTGTTTTTAACCCTACAGTCCCAACCGCGATATCCGGTTTATTGTGAAGTCCAATAACCGCATCAATGCCATCCAGTTGGCCGTCCTCTATCACTTTTGCAGCGCCTGCACCCGCTTCCTCTGCCGGCTGAAATAATAAACGAATCTTTCCTTTCAGTCTGTCTTGATTTTCCTTCAATAAAAAGGCCGCACCAAGAAGCGCTGCCGTATGAAAATCATGACCGCACGCATGCATGATCCCTTTATGTTTAGACGCATAAGGCAATCCTGTTTTTTCTTCAATTGGCAAGGCGTCAATATCAGCCCTCAAAGCAATCGCCGGACCTTCTGACTCCCCTGCTATGTCTGCGAACACACCCGTTTTTAGAGCAGTAGGGCGAATCTGTATCCCCTTTTCTTTAAGGCATTTTTTTATAAAAGCAGTTGTTTCAAATTCTTCTTTTGACAGTTCAGGATATTGGTGCAGGTGCCGGCGAATGCCAATGAGCTGCTTTTCTAGCGTTGAGAGATTTACGGGATTATACTCCTCTTTCAACTTCAGGATGTCATTTCCTGTAGTCTGATATGGATAGGAGCCTTCTATATTTCTCCAATAATCCAAAGACATATGTTCCGCTCCTTTCCCTATCCCAATATATTTTCTTCAGACTCTTCAACATAAGATGAAATAAATCGGTTCAATTTATCAGCAAGACCGCCCGCCCCAAATCTTATATACTTGCTGGAAACTTTCGGATTATCTTCTTTCAAAAAGCTTAAAAAAGATAAAATATAAATGCGCCTGTAAGCTACTTGTGTAATTCCGTACTCAAAAAACCAGTTATCAATGACATTGTATACGCCTCGATTGACGCCATATAGGTTGTTACATTTCTTGTAAAAGCAGAGATCCGGAAGATTTAACTCCTGATGGGAAAGCAGGCTTTCTTTTTTGTTCGGTGCCATAATCCCAATCAGCTCAAAGCGTTTTGCAACGCACGAAATATCCTTTTTAATTTGCTTTGTTAAAGACTCCAAAGAATCAAACCTTCTTTCTTCTCTAATTTTAAAGAGAATGCTGCATTCGATTTTTTCTCCATAGATGTCTCTATGAAAGTCAAACAAAAAAATCTCCAATGTCCTTTTAAGGTTAGAGCCCACCGTCGGTTTCACACCGATATTCATAACCCCTAAATGAAATTGGTGATTGACTGTCGCCAGAACTCCATAAACTCCATTACGCAGCCCATGCATTTTTGCATCTACATTTGCCGTGGGGAATCCAAGCTTTCTGCCTAATTGTTTTCCTTTCACAACCGTACCGGCAATGACCGTCAAAAAAGTCAGCCTCCCCTCTCAGCTTCCGCATTCGATCAGACGAAACCTATTGATGTGATGAATGTAAAACGGATTGATGCTGCGGAATGCCAAGACCGAGATTTTCCCGCAATGTCCCGCCGCGATAATCTTGACGATACAGCCCTCTTTCTTGAAGAATCGGAATCACCTTTTCTACAAAAGCATCAAGTGTTCCCGGTATATCCGACCCAATGATAAACCCATCCGCCGCCTCAGCGTTGAACCAAGTTTCAATTAAGGATGCGACACGCTCTGGTGTGCCGATAAATAGAGGCCGTGGAAAAGCCATTTCCTGTGCTACCTCCCGCAACGTCAGATTTCTGGCTTTTGCTTCTCTCTTAATCCGGTCTGTTGTGCTTTGAAACGCATTCTTTCCCACATCGCCAATATCGGGAAATGGCTCATCCAACGGGTAAACACTCAGATCATAATCATCAAAAAAACGGGCCAAATAAGTAACAGCATTTTCAATCGGTATCAATTCTGCAAATTCACGATACTTCTTTTCCGCCTCTTCTTCCGTATCTGCCACAATCGGGCTGATCCCTGGAAAAATCCGCACACTTGAAGGATCACGCCCTTCATCAACAGCTCGGCTTTTCACATCCGCATAAAACGCTTTTGTCTCTTCTAATGAATTGGAATGGGTAAAAATCGCATCCGTATTTTTAGCAGCAAACTGCCGGCCTGTTTCTGATGAACCCGCTTGAAACACTACAGGCTCTCCCTGCTTAGAGCGCCCGATATTCAAGGGCCCCTCTACTTGAAAATACTTTCCTTTATGATTCAGGCGATGAAGCTTCGCCGGATCGAAAAACTGCCCTGTTTTCTTATTGTGTATAAATGCGTCATGCTCCCAGGAATTCCACAGCCCGCGCACAACATCCAAATGCTCTTGTGCGATCTCGTAACGTTCAGTATGTTCTGGCAAATTAGACTTACTATGGTTGCGCGCCGCTCCTTCCTGCGGAGAAGTAACAAGATTCCAGCCAGCCCTGCCCCCGCTGATATGGTCCAGCGACATCAATTGTCTGGAGATAGTGAATGGCTCAGTAAAAGATGTAGAGAACGTCCCTACTAAACCAATATTTTTGGTAACCGATGCCAGCGCAGATAAAATGGTGATCGGTTCAAAACGGTTTAAAAAATGAGGAATCGATTTTTCAGAAATAAATAAGCCGTCTGCAATGAAAATAAAACTAAACAAGCCTTTTTCGGCTGTTTGCGCCTTTTTCATGTAAAATTCAATATTCGTGCTGGCCGAGGGATCAATATCGGGATGACGCCAGCCGTCAGTTGTTCCCCCGACACCGTGAATTATGGCTCCAAACTGAATAAAATCTGAACGTGTCATCTTTTTGACTCCTTTATCTGTGCATGATTAGCAAGTGCAAGATCAAGGTGTTCAATGCCGATTTCAGTTATCCCTTGATACTGATTGCCGCGCCCGATTTCGACCACAGGCACATGGCGTACCCCATATTTCACCTGTAAAATATCTCGAAGTTCCTCTTTCTCTGAAACATCGATATTTTGGAACGGGAACCCTGTTTCATTCAAATAATTCTTGACTTCCTCAAAATACGAACAGCCTTTTTTACTCCAAACCACAATGTTCAAAACAGCACTCATTCTTCTGTCCCTCCTTAACGTTTTGCAGCTAAAACTGCATCGCTCAGCAGCTGATAAGACAGCTGTTTTTCTACAGCATTTTTGATCGGTGTAAAAATAACAAAATCATTGATTTTGTATGTGCCTGATAAACGTGTTAATTCTTCTGCCACTTCTTCCTTTGTTCCGGCAATAATCCCGGTTTTTTGCACGATGATGTCATAGGGCTCTGTGACGTTTTCCAGATAGGCCTCAGCCTGTTCGCGGGAACCGACGTTGACCTTACGCCCGTCTTTCAAAACCACTTTTATCGATTCACGCGACACAATATGTTTTTCCGCTTCTTCTTTTGTATGTGCCGCAAAAACAGCGGGGGCAAGATGAAATTCAGCCTCAGATCCTGGCGGGAGATGCGCGTCAAATGCTCGGCGGGCTTCCTTCAGCACTTCCTCTTCACCGTTAATAAAGTAAGCAAAGACAAAAGAGATTCCCAGTTTTGCAGCCGAAATGGCACTCTCTGCGCTTCCTCCCAATAGAAAAATACCCGGCTTCCGATCAACCTGCGGCCTAGGACGCAATGCGGCATAGCGGTGGGTATCAGGAAAATCGTCCCGAACGAAATGAGTAAGCTCCTCCAGTTTTTCATCAAACTGACGCACCGGTTTTTCATATTCGGCCTGCAGCGCGTCTGTGGACAGCTGAAACCCGCCGGGCGCTTTGCCCACTCCAAGATCTATACGGCCGGGAGCTAACGCTGATAGAAGATGGAATTGCTCCGCTACTTTATAAGAGCTGTAATGCTGCAGCATCACTCCGCCTGATGCTAAACGAATTTTTCTTGTGCTTGCAGCAAGATAGCCTAAAAGAACCTCGGGGGCAGACCCTGCAATCTCATCATTATTGTGATGTTCGGCCACCCAAAATCGGTGATATCCACACTCTTCAGCCACTTGTGCCAATTTCACTGTATGCTGTAACGTATCAGCTGCTGTCTCCCCTTCACCAATCAAGCTTTGGTCTAAAATACTTAAGCGGATCATATCACCGGCTCCTTTATGTGTTCTTTTGGTTCAAATAAATATTCCGGCGAAACACGGCGGAGAAACTGCCTCGTTCTGTCTTTTTTGGTATGGCGGAAGACTTCCTCCGGGGTTCCTTGTTCAACAATGACTCCTTCATCCATAAAAACAACTTGATCAGAGACCCTTCTTGCAAACTCCATTTCATGTGTAACAACAATCATGGTGGCCCCGGTTTTTACGATTTCCAGCATTACCTCAAGCACTTCACCGACCAGCTCCGGGTCAAGCGCTGCCGTCGGCTCATCGAACAGCAGCACATCAGGATGAATGGCAAGCGCCCTTGCTATCCCAACCCTCTGCTTTTGTCCTCCCGATAACTGACTCGGATAAGCGTTCAATTTATCTTGAAGCCCGACCTTTCTCAGTTCATTTTCCGCTACGGCATACGCGTCTTGTTTTCTCATTTTCCGGGCAATCGTCAAGCCCTCCATGACATTTTCAATCACCGTTTTGTGAGCAAACAGGTGGTATTGCTGAAATACCATTGCCGTCTGTTTTCTGAGCCAGTGAACCTCTTTTTTGGACGGAAAGCGGCAATTAATCACTTTGTCATGTATAGAAATGATCCCTTCGTCTGGACGTTCTAATAAATTCAGGCACCGTAAAAAGGTGGTTTTCCCTGATCCGCTCGGCCCGATAATCGTCACAACTTCTCCCTTGCGTACCGTGAGATTTATCCCTTTTAATACATGGTGGATGCCAAACTGTTTATGGATATTTTTAATCTCAATCATAAAGTGCCTCCTTGAAATCTGGCTGCCTTTCTCTCTAATACTCCATTTACGGATTCTAGGATTAGAGTCAGCACCCAATAGATAATCGCTGCTCCGATAAACGCTTCTAAAAATGCATAATTATCAGAAGCAACGATAGTCGCCGTCCCTGTAATCTCTGGGACAGCCACTATAGCCGCGATAGAGGTGGTATGCAAAAAGCCGATACCCAAATTTGTGAAGTTTGGGATGGAAACCATCAGCGCCTGCGGCAATATTACACGCCGAAAGGTTTGGCTGTGTGTCAAGCCGATTGAATAAGCCGCTTCGACCTGTCCGGTATCCATCGCCAGAATGCCTGACCGGATGATTTCTGTGAGATAAGCTCCGGCAGTTAAAGACAAGGCCATGATGACAAACATGGAGACCGGTATCTCATTGGCGGACCAGCCGAGATGAAAAAAACTGCTGACTTGATCTGCAACAGGAGGTATCCCTAAATAAATCAACATAATGTGAAGAATTGCAGGTGTACTTCGAAAGAAAGACACATAAAACCTTGAGCAAGCCACCAAGCCCTTAATTCTAAAAATTCTAACAATTATATTTCCAAGAGCCACGAGAAATCCAAACACAATCGGCAAAACAGCCATCATCAATGTCAGAGGAATGGTCTTTACCATTTCTTTCATGGCGGAAACGATAAATGGAAAGTCAAATTGCAATCTTCTCCCCCCTCATCCGAAGAAATATATCAATGTATGTTCATGTCAAAAACAGTAACAATCCTTGTTTGATTCTTCTTGATTCGTTTTTCTGCCACTCGAAAGAACCATTCGAATAAAACCGCTACAGCATAATAAACAATCGATAGCGCAATGTAAACTTCAAGAGAATGGTTTGCTTGAGGTAATCAGTGTTTGGCCTCTTCCGGACATATCCATAACACCTATTGAAAAAGCTAGAGATGTATCTTTTAAGGAACTGATCACCATGTTTCCCATATTCGGAAACGCCTGGACAAGTGCCTGGGGCAGAACGATTCGCCTGAAGGCCTGACTACCGCTTAAGCCAATACTGTACGCCGCTTCCGTTTGGCCTTTATCTACACTGCCCACCCCCGCTCGAATGATTTCTGCGGCTGCGGCTGCATTGCTTAACGCGTAGGTTGCGACAGCAGCATAAAACGGGTCCATTTTTGATGTATCAATCCCGATAAGCCCCGTAAGTGCCGGAATTCCGTAAAACACGATGAAAAGCTGCACCATGATAGGCGTTCCCCTAAAAAATGAGATATACACTTTTGCCAATTGATTTACAATTGGAATATTGTAGATGCGGGGCAGTGCCAGAAAGAGTCCTAATACAAAACCGAAAAGCAAGGACAGTGTTAAAATGTATAATGTAACCGGTAAATAAGCGGTTAACGTCGGCACAAAATCTCCAATCATGTTCATATCAAACGCTTTTTCCATCACTGCTCCCTCTCTTTTTACCTAATACTGCTCTTTGGAATAGTCGTCACCAAGCCTTTTCAAACTAAGCCTTTTCAGCGTTCCGTCATCAATGATTTCCTGTAAGGCTTTATCAATATCATCACTTAACGTTTGTTCATTTTTGTTAAACATAAAATACACTTTGGCATTTGAAAGCACATGACCGACGGTTTTTTCTTTAATAGCGCTCGTCTTGTTTTGAAAGTCTACTGCAAAAGGCGTTGAGATCGTAGCGTCCGCACGCCCCGATTTCAGCTGATTCGCAGTCTCATTTGCGCCTTGGCCCTCATAGGCAATCTCAAACGGCCGTCCATTATCCTCATTCCATTTTTTCAGTACAAGCGCTCCGTTGGAGGTTGCACTCGTAATCACCCGTTTTCCTTTTAAGTCTTCAATTCCACGGATCGTATCGTTATTTTGAAGCACAGTAATTTTTAAAGGAAAATGGTTGTAAGCAACCTTGTTAAACAGAAATTTTTTCTCACGCTCTTTGCTTTTCTCCATTTGATGTGCCACGATATCGACTTTATGCTGTCCGAGGCTGACAAGCAGGTTGGAAAATTCCATCGTTTTAAATGTGAATTTATAATGTGGCAGGCGCTTATCAAGCTCTTTGATCAGTTCGACATCATAACCGGTTAAATCGCCTTTTTCATCGATAAAGCAAATATTCGGGAATTGGGTTCCAGTTCCGACCGTGATTGTCTGTACCTTCTTTTGCCCGGCTCCCGTCGTTTGACTGCCTGCACCGCAAGCTGACAGAACTGTTATAAGCGAAAATAATATTGCCATGAATGCTGCTTTCGTTTTCATCTCATCGCCCCATTTATTTTTCAAAACTTGATTTTGAATAATCTGCCCCGAGCCATTTTCGGCTTAGTTTTTTTAGCGTTCCTTTTTTCTCCAGCTTTTTAATCGCTTGATCCGTGTCATCCGCCAAGGTTTGGCTGCCTTTATTAAACATAAAGTACACCTCGGTATCTAATAACACGTCACCGACTGTCTTTTGGCGGAAGGCGTGCGTTTTATTCTGAAAATCGACGGCAAACGGTGTAGCTATCGTTGCATCTGC
Source organism: Bacillus sp. FSL R5-0603 (assembly GCF_038050295.1). Taxonomy (NCBI): domain Bacteria; kingdom Bacillati; phylum Bacillota; class Bacilli; order Caryophanales; family Bacillaceae; genus Bacillus; species Bacillus sp. FSL R5-0603. The sequence goes on from NZ_JBBOYP010000001.1 coordinate 2,841,539, forward strand.
GCGCCCGGTTTCAATTTGATTGGCGGTGTCATTGCTTCCCTGTCCCGCATATTTCAAATGAATCGGGCTGCCGTGCGTTTTGTTGTACTTTGTAATATAATCTGCCGCATTTGACGTGGCGCCAACTATGACTGTTTTTCCGTGTAAGTCTTTTAATGTATGAATCTTGTGATTATCCTCTTTCACCGTGATGTACATCGGCGAGTAGTTATATGGGACTTTATGATACAAAAAACGCTTTTCTCGTTCTTTATTTTTGGCCATATTGTGCGCAATCACATCAATTTTTTTATTTCCGAGACTCGTCAGCAAATTTGAGAAATCCATTGTTTTAAATTCAAATGTATATTGAGGCAACTCCTTATCGATGGCTTTCATCACTTCAATGTCATACCCGGTCAAATCGCCTTTTTCATTTAAAAACGCAATATTCGGAAAATCCGTTCCAGTGCCGACTATGACCGTTTGAGCCTGACGATCTGTTTTGTTATTTGTTTGCGAACATCCCCCGCCAAGTAATGCAAACACTGACAGCAGCAAAACCAATCCTTTACGCTTATTCATAGGCTGCCTCACATCATGCCCAGCTGGGCGCACCTAAAAGCGTTGGGTTAAATCGTTCCGGAATCAAAACCTTGTGCATCATCACACCTATGTCCCCGTCTTTTTCCTGCTCAAAATACACTTCATACCCTCTCCTTCTGTACATGTCAGCAAGCCAAGGATGCTTGCGCGCCGATGTGCCGAGTGTCAGCGCAGGAGCCTTCAGCATATCTCGAAGCACTTTTTCTTCAACATACGTAAGCAGCTTACTTCCGGCGCCTTGCCCTTTATATTCCGGCAGTGTCGCAAACCACCATACAAACGGATATTTTGAAGGAGGCGTCTCACTCTCCCACGGGAACCTGATTGTAATCGTTGAAATCAGCTTCCCATCCCGCTCCAGCACAATCGCTGAATGATGTTCAATATTTTCTGATACCATTTGGATATCAGCCCTCGTGGATGGCCAATCAATATCCAGCTGCCGAATGGGCTGAAATGCGCTGTTAACCAGTTTCAACAGCTCCGGTGCATCTTCAACAGTTGCCAGTCGAAAAATATCCTCACTCATTTTTGTCACTCCTCTTCACAAAATATATAATTCCTATTTGTTTACTAAGCTTTTATTGTTTATACTATAAAGCATACTCTGATCTTTGACTAATCAAAAAAAGTAAACCTTCACTTCAGTATTTTTAATGATGAAAAACAGGAGGGAGCACATTGGAGTTACGCTCAATCAAAACGTTTCATACGATTGTAAAATTTGGAAGCTTCTATAAAGCTGCAGAAATACTCAACTACTCGCAGCCGACGATATCGATGCGTATGAAGCAATTGGAGCAGGATTTAGGCGTACTGCTGTTTGAAAGAGGAAAAAGCCTGCAGTTGACAAAAGCAGGGAAACTTTTTTATGAACGAACAGGAGATCTTTTGATGCAATACGAGGCGCTTAAACACAACCTCTCCGACTTAAAGGAAGAAGAGGCAGGCATTATCAACATAGGGGTTTCAGAGCCAACCGCCAGTCTGATATTCCCCGAGATTTTAAAGGATTTCTTAAAGGATTACCCAAAGATAACGGTTAATATCAAGGTTGATGACGCCAATACTTGCAGTCAAAAGCTTTTAGACGGGACGATTGATTTTGCAGTCTGCGGCGAGCCGGAGCTGATTCTTGAAAATTACTACCATCCATTTTTTTATGACACATTAAATGTGATTGTATCTGATCAACATCCGCTCGCTGAGAAGAAGGCTGTCCATTTGTCTGATTTAGCAGAAGAGCGCTTCATATTTACGCCCGCCAATTGCCCCATTCGCTTACAAATTGAACAGCACTTACATAGAGAACTCGGGAATCGCTACAAAAAAATGGAGCTCACAAGCAGCATGTCACATGAATATTACGTACGTGAAAACATCGGAATTTCAATCTTTACCAGCACCGCACATTCTAAACCGTTCAACGGCACTAAAGTCATTCCAATTCTGAACCTGGATATCACACCGCCCATAGGGCTGTTGACAAATCAAAAAGAAGATCATTTTGACCGCGCCACGAAGGACTTGATCGCCCGGATAACCAAACGTTTTCAGCAGCACAGCAAAGAATTGGAAGGAACCTCTGATAAGACCATTACAGGATAACTGAAAAAATAAAAACCACCTCCTGATTCATCAGGAGATGGTTTCACGGTTTAAAGCTCGATCGCCTCACCGACCGACATGACTTTGCCGACTCCGCCCGGCAGGCTGTCAGCGAATGCTTCTGGGTCTTGTTCGATGACCGGGAATGTATTGTAATGCACCGGCACGACCTGTTTTGCGCGCAGCCATTCAGCGGCAAGCTTGGCGTCTTCAGGCCCCATCGTAAAGTTATCGCCAATCGGAAGGAAAGCAAGGTCGATATGATTCAATTCGCCAATGAGTTTCATATCAGAGAAAAGAGCCGTATCGCCCGCGTGGAAAATCGTTTTATCTTCTACAGTCAGCAAAATACCGGCAGGCATGCCTGTGTAAGTGATCGTTTTGTTTTCTTCATCTGTGATGGCTGATCCATGAAAGGCCTGTGTGAGCTTCACTTTTCCAAAATCGAACTGGCGGGAGCCGCCAATATGCATTGGATGAACATTCAAGCCTTTCCAGCCTAAGTACACAGCGAGCTCGTTCGGGGCTATAACCAACGCGTTATTTTGCTTGGCGATTTGTTCAGTATCACCGACATGGTCATTGTGCCCGTGCGTTAGTAAGATGACATCCGCTTTTACATCCTCCGGCTTTATATCCGTTAATGAATTCCCTGTTAAAAACGGATCAAAAATAATATGATGGTCCTTCGTTTCCACTGTGATTACAGAATGTCCGTGATATGTCACTTTCATTTCTTTCACCTCGTCACATGATTTTGATTTTTTTATTTTCCCTTTTTAAAAAGCTGAAAAACTTATGTTGTTTGATTCTTGTTAATGACATTGAGGCCACCGGTGGCTTCAATGACAGTCCCTGTCACAAGGTCTGAGTTCTCCTCACACAAGAAAGCGATAATCCGGGCGATATCCTCGCCTGTACCGGATCTTCCTATCGGCGTTTTTTCTTTGCCGATTCGCATTCTGGCTTCCTCTATCGATGCTTCTTTCATGTCGCCGACAATGTCTCCCGGGCAAACCATGTTGGCGGTTATGCCGAATTCGGCTTCTTCAATGGCAATTGTCTTCGTCAAAGAAGCCAAGCCCACTTTCGCAGCGCCAAATGCCGATCGGTGAAGCCAGCCGGGCGCGTGAGCCGCACCTTGGAATCCGTACGTAATGATGCGTCCAAATTGCTGTTTTCTCATAATAGGAATAACCGCTTTGAATAAATGAAAGACGGCGCTTAAATTTCCTTCCAGCATGCCATACCATTCATCATCAGTATAATCGGCTAACTTTTTACGTTCAAATATGTATGGTCCCGCGTTGTTAATCAAAAAGTCGATCCTTCCGAAGCGGTTTAAGGCAGCCTCTGCAATACGCAGCAGATCTTCTTTTTTGGTGACATCACCTTTTACAAATTGCAGCCGGTCAAGACAATCGGGACAGGCTTCCTTCAGGCGGCTGACTGCCTCCTCATCCTGTCTGTAATTGACTGTTACTGAATACCCCTTTGCAAGCAACGTTTCAGTCACTTTGCGGCCTAAACCCTTCGAACCGGCAGTAATTAAAGCATGTCGCACATGAATACCTCCCAAAGCAACGTCGCCGCTTTCAATAAAGTGTTTCTTCTTCTACTTTACTATAAAAGGCTTGCAATATCACTTTTTACACTTTGGCATACAAAAAAAGCTGCCTGTACAGACAGCTTATTCTGCAGGAGATGAAGACTCCTGATCAGGCATATCGACATAACCGCTTTGATATGCTTCTGAAATGAGCCTTGTTGTCTCCTGGCTTTCTTGTTCATCATAAATATAGCGTTCCGGTTCTTTTTTCATCTTTCTGCCTCCCATCATTATAGAGGTAGGTTGGCTATAATGACGGGATTTTATGAAGGAAATTTTAACAAACTCCAGCTTCCACGCAAGCTTTCGCTTTTTCAAGCGCCTGCTTTACCTGTTTGAATCCGGTGCCCCCGGCGCTCATTCTTTTTTCAACTGCGTAGTAAGGGTCTAACACAGTGTAAATATCTTCTTCGAATAGTGTGCTCGCCTGCTGAAACTCGCCAAACGGCATATCGCTTAAATAGATCCCTCTTTCGATGCATGTGTACACAAGTTTCCCGACCACTTCATGCGCTTCTCTGAACGGCATTCCCTTTTTAGCTAAATAATCCGCCAGTTCCGTCGCATTTGAAAAGTCTTGTTTTGTTGCTTGCTTCATGACGTCTTTGTTTACAGTCATTGTTTGGATCATGCCTGTGAAGATTTGCAGGCTGCCTTCCACCGTTTTCACCGTGTCAAACATGCCCTCTTTGTCTTCCTGCAGATCTTTGTTGTAAGCGAGCGGAAGTCCTTTCATAATCGTAAACAGACCCATCATATCGCCGTATACGCGTCCTGTTTTGCCGCGGATCAGCTCCGCCATATCAGGGTTTTTCTTTTGCGGCATCATGCTGCTTCCTGTTGCGTACGTATCGTCAAGCTCGATGAATTTAAACTCCTGCGAGCACCATAAAATGATTTCTTCAGCGAAACGGGAGAGGTGCATCATCAGCATACTGCTGTTGCTTAAAAACTCCAAAATGAAGTCTCTGTCGCTGACGCCGTCCAAGCTGTTTTCATAAATGGCATCAAAGCCAAGCAGTTCCGCTGAATAATCACGGTCGATTGGGAAGGTTGTTCCCGCGAGCGCCCCGCAGCCGAGCGGAGATTTGTTAATCCGCTTCATCGAATCCTGAAAACGCTCCTTGTCGCGCTCAAGCATCCAGAAATACGCAAGCAGATGGTGAGCGAATGAAATCGGCTGGGCGCGCTGCAGATGTGTGTAGCCCGGCAGAATCGTTTCAACGTTCGCTTCCGCCTTTTCAATCAGCGCACTTTGGAATGCCTCAATCAGCTCGATGATGTGGCCGACATGATTCTTCAAGTATAAATGCATGTCAGTCGCCACCTGGTCATTCCGGCTTCTGCCGGTATGCAGCTTGCCGCCAAGAGGACCGATTTCGTCAATGAGCATTTTCTCAATGTTCAAATGAATATCCTCATAATCGACTGAGAATTCCAATGCTCCCTCCTCTGCTTTTTGCAAAAGGGTATTCAGGCCCTCTCGGATTTTCAGCTCTTCTTCAGCTGTCAGAATACCGCATTTTTTCAGCATGGCAGCATGTGCGAGAGACCCTGTAATGTCTTCAGCAACTAAATTTTGGTCAAATGATATAGACGCGCCGAACTCGTCGACCCATTTTTCCGGTGTTTTTTGAAATCGGCCTCCCCAAAGCTTCTTCATGCTTTAATCTGCTCCTTCTTTTTCACGATGCTGTTCACTTTTGTCGGAAGTCCCCAAAGCTCGATAAATCCGATTGCTGCATGGTGATCAAATGCATCGTCTTTTGTATATGTTGCAAGTTTTTCATCATATAGAGAGTATTCCGATTTACGTCCTTCTACAATTGCATGGCCTTTAAACAGCTTCACGCGGACAATGCCTGTGACATGCTTTTGCGTTTCTTTTAAGAAAGCGTGCAGCGCATCTTTTAACGGCGAGAACCATAAGCCGTTGTAAATGATCTCTGACATTTTTTGCTCGATGATCGGTTTAAAGTGGGCTACCTCTTTCACCAGTGTCAAATCTTCTAATTCTTTATGCGCTTTGATCAGTGTCATCGCACCAGGGCATTCGTATACTTCCCGGGATTTAATGCCGACGAGGCGGTTTTCCACGTGGTCGATACGTCCGACACCGTGCGCGCCCGCCATTTCATTCAGCTTCAAGATCAGCTCAGAAAGCGAGTAGGAAACACCATCAATGGAGACAGGCACGCCTTGTTCAAATGCAATTTCAATCACTTCCGGCGTGTCCGGCGTTTTTTCCAGCGGAGCTGTTAAATCGTATGCACCTTCTGGCGGCGCCGCCCATGGATCTTCTAAAATGCCGCACTCATTGGCGCGTCCCCAGAGGTTTTGGTCGATAGAATACGGGCTGTCAAGATTGATCGGAATCGGAATGCCGCGGCTAGCCGCATATTCAATTTCTTCTTCACGTGACCACTGCCATTCGCGAACCGGCGCGATGACTTCAAGGTCAGGGTTTAATGATTTAATGGAGACTTCGAAACGAACCTGGTCATTTCCTTTCCCTGTGCATCCGTGGGCAATCGCCTGTGCATCTTCTTTTTCCGCAATTTCAACCAGTTTTTTCGCGATCAGCGGTCGAGATAATGCCGAAACAAGCGGGTATTTTCCTTCATACATCGTGTGGGCCTGCAAAGAGATAAGCGCGTAATCCTGTGCAAATTCTTCTTTTGCATCGATCACGTAGGAGTTTGTCGCGCCGACTTCAAGCGCTTTCTGCTGAACAAATGCCAAATCTTTGCCCTCACCGACATCCAGGCAGCAGGCGATTACATTATATCCTTGCTCCTGAAGCCATTTTATTGCGACGGAAGTATCAAGACCTCCTGAGTATGCTAATACGACTTTTTTCTGTTCTGACATGATAATAATCCCCTCTCAACCGTGTTTCTATTTTGTATAAAAATAAATTATATTTAATAAAAATACATTTTTGTATGTATACACTTTAACAAGTACGTTTCGTTTTTTCAAGCCTTTTATAAAAAAAACTTCACCTAAATTTCAGGTGAAGTTTCGTAGTATTTATTCATTTACTTGTCTTTTCTGATTTCTCTGACCACATGCGCAAGTTCGGGAATAATCAGCTTATTCATTGCCAGCTTTACCGCGCCGCTTGAGCCTGGCGTTGAGAAAACAGCGGTATGCTGAATGACGCCGGCAGTTGCTCTCGACATGATTGCGGCAGAGCCAATATCCTCTGTATAACTCAGCATCCTGAATATTTCTCCAAAGCCGGGCAGTTCTTTCGAAATCAGCGGCGTAATGGCTTCAATTGTGACATCCCGATCTGCTATGCCTGTCCCTCCGTTTAAGAGTACCGCGTCTGTCTGTTCATCCATGCAGCCCGCAAGCACTGACCGCTGCAAAGCATCCTTTTCGTCTTTTACAATTTCATATGCAGCAATATGATGACCGGCTTCTTCTAAAAATGAGATCATCAGCTTGCCGCTTTTATCGGTTTCCTCTGTCCTCGTGTCACTGACAGTAATCACTTTGCACCGAACGATATCGGGAGCTTCTTGTTTATGCTCTTGAACGCTCATTGGCCCACCTCTTTTATGTTTTCTGTCTGTCACTATCATGCATCAACAAAAAAGCACATTCAAGAGAATGTGCTTTCATGCGATTTATTTTGCTAAACGAACAACGTCGCGCGCAATCATGACTTCTTCATCAGTTGGAATGATCATGACTTTTACCGGAGAATGCGGATAGCTGATGAAAGCTTCCTCGCCGCGCACGTTATTAAGCGCAGGGTCCCAGTATACGCCCATGAATTCTAAACCGCGAAGAACGCGTTCTCTGACTTCCACACTGTTTTCACCGATACCGGCAGTAAAGATGATCGCATCTACACCGCTCATTCTTGCAGCGTAAGAACCGATGTATTTGTGGATTCTGCTTGCGAATACTTCAAGAGCCGTTTCCGCGCGCTCATTTCCTTCTTTCGTTGCTTCAACGATGTCACGAAGATCGCTTGAGAAACCGGAAATGCCGAGCAGTCCGCTTTTTTTGTTTAATGTATTCAGTACTTCGTCAGCCGTTTGGCCTGTTTTCTCCATGATGTATGGAATCAGGGCAGGGTCGATGTTTCCAGAGCGTGTGCCCATTGCTACACCGGCAAGCGGCGTAAAGCCCATGGATGTGTCAATTGATTTTCCGCCTTCAACAGCCGCAATACTTGCTCCGTTTCCAAGGTGGCAGGAAATCAGGCGCAAGTCTTTTAACGGACGGCCGAGAAGCTCTGCCGCACGCTCAGTTACATATTTATGTGAAGTGCCGTGGAAGCCGTATTTACGGATGCCGAATTTTTCATAGTATTCATACGGCAAGCTGTAAAGGTAAGACTGCTCAGGCATTGTTTGGTGGAATGCTGTATCAAATACAGCTACCGCAGGAACATTTGGAAGCACTTCTTTAAACGCTTTAATTCCAACGATATTTGCCGGATTGTGAAGCGGTGCCAATTCAGAAATATCTTCGATTTCCTTAATGGTTTCATCCGTTAATAAAACAGAATCGCTGAATTTTTCTCCGCCGTGAACGACACGATGGCCAATTCCGTCAATTTCATTCAAGTCTTTAATAATGCCGAATTCCGTTAACTTATTCAGCAGCATTTTAACAGCTACCGCATGATCTGGAATATCAGTTACTTCTGTATTTTTTTCGCCGTTCACAGAAATTGTGAATACGCTGTCGGCGATACCGATTCGTTCAACTAAACCCTTCGTTAAAACGGTTTCTGAAGGCATTTCGAAAAGCTGAAATTTCAAAGACGAGCTTCCTGCGTTAATTGCAATAATTTTGGACATGATTGACGCTCCTTTATACTCTGTATCAACAACTTCGTTTTTCGTACTTTTTTCCCGGTGAATATCAACATCTTCTCCGAAAAATATCTGACTTTTCCATTTAAACATTGTCATGTCGGCTTTTCAAGTCAACTTGCGTATTGATAACGCTTACAATAAGAAGTCGTTATTTTCAGACACATTCCCTATAGGTTTTGTATTGATGAACGCTTACAATTTGCGGTTTTTCCCTCTGTATTTTGTGTTTCAAAGCTGGATTCAATTCGTCAAGTCCGGTCTTCAAAAGCATAAATAAAAGCAGCTTAGGCATCGACCTCATACGGCTGCCTAAGCTGCTTTTAAAACATTTACTTTTCTTTTTTAAACCATTCATCAAATTGAGCCATCATATCAAGCATCGCCTTTTGATTGGAGAAAGACGGAAGATTCGCAAGCAGAATTTGCCCCGGCGCTTTCGTATTCTCTCCTTGTTTCTGAAGCACAAGGATGCTTTTGGCATGAGCTTCGTCTTTAAAAATTGATTTTGGCAGCTGCAACAGCGCGTTGATATGAACCTTATCTTTGAAAAACTGTTTCAGCTTGCCGCTTTGGGAGCTCTCAAACAAATGATTCGGAATCATAAAAAATAAGTAGCCGCCCGGTTTGGTATGCTTGACGCTCTGTTCAATAAACAGATGATGAGCGAAGGAATGGCCTTCGTCAGCTTTGAGCTCAAACGCTTCTGCTCCTTCGTCATTCGGATAATAGCCGACTGGCAGATCACAAATGACCGTGTCAACTGGATCGATAAACAACGGCTCAAGGCTGTCCTGGTGGAAAAGCTCAAGCTCTTTTTTCAGAAGGTTCGCTTGGGCATAGGCGATCTTCAAGAGCACATCATCAATTTCAATGCCAAAGCTATTTGCCGTTTTTTCAGACAGCTGGTTCAGCACGGTAAACAGAAGGTTCCCAGTTCCCAAGGCTGGATCAAGAATGGTCAGTTCCTTTTTGTCCGCCATAAACTTATTCACCAAATAGCTGATGAAAAGCCCGATCGTATCCGGCGTCATTTGTCTGTTTGGATGGGAGATATCTTTCATTCCTTTAAGAACGGCAAGCTGAAAAGCCTTGCGTACCCACTCATGCTCATACGTGCCGAATTCCGCTTTTTCAAGCAGAGCCTGAAGTTGTTTGGTTTTCTGATCAGCAGGCAGTTTCAGCTGATCCGTTTTTTCAAGAAAATACATTTCTCCTGCTTCGGCCAGCGCCTCTATATATGAAATCTGCAATTCATTCTTTATCATAATCGCGGCTTCGTTTAACAGCTCATACACCGCACCTACATGGTCTTTTTGCATATTGTGTTCCTCCTTGCCATGAAAAAAGCTCCGGCGGCAGCCTGGAGCTTTTTTCCCTGCTTACTTCACTAATGCCTTAGCAGCCTCAATTGGCTTTTCATAGTTCGGGTGGTTTGTTGCTTCGCTTACATATTCAGCGTAAACGACTTTTCCGTTCTCATCAAGGACAAATACGGAACGCGCAAGCAGACGAAGTTCTTTAATATACACACCGAACGCTTCGCCAAATGACATATCTCTGTGGTCAGACAGTGTTTCCACTTTGTCAATTCCGTTAGCGCCGCACCAGCGCGCTTGCGCAAATGGAAGGTCTGCACTGATTGTGTAGACGTTGACATCTCCAAGCTTTGCAGCTTCTTCGTTAAAACGGCGTGTTTGTGCATCACAAACACCTGTATCAATTGAAGGGATAACAGAAATAATCGTTACCTTTCCTTTCATGTCAGCTAACGATTTTTCTTCAAGGCTGTTAGTCAGCACTGTGAAATCAGGAGCTTGATCTCCTACCTTCACTTCTTGTCCGACAAGTGTAACCGGACCGCCTTTGAATGTAATTTCAGCCACTATAATTCCTCCCTTTTGTATGTATGTCTCTATCATAGTAAAGTTTCCTGCAAACTGCAAAGTTTATGCCAAAAAAAAGTTAACTGCGGCCAGCGCAGTTAACCTTTTTTAATAATTCATATTGTTCATTTGGTTTTGATTTTGGCCCTGGCCTTGGTTTTTGTTATTTTTCTTGAACATTTGCTGGATGCGTTCGAGTGTTTGAGGGGCTGCGTCTAAAATTTTCTCTATTAAATGGGTATTTTCATCTAAATGAAGCATTCTGATGCCTGTCGATCCGACAATTAAAAACGCGATCGGCGTAATGGACACACCGCCACCGCTTCCGCCTCCGAAAGGAAGTTTCTGTTCTCTTGTCTCATCGTCTTCCGATTTCTTTTCGGCCGGCTTTCCGCCAAACTCGCTTCCGCCTGCGGCGAATCCGAATCCAACTTTAGAAACAGTTAAAATCACACTTCCATCAGGCGTTTCTACTGGATCTCCGATGATGGTGTTAACATCAATCATTTCCTTCAAGTTTTCCATTGCGGTTTTCATTAACCCTTGGATGGGATGGTCTGCCATATACGCTTCCTCCTTAAACTGATGAATCATTCTTTGAAGTCATTCTAGCCGACGGATTCTTCTTTAATACGGATAGCTCCCGTCCGTATTTGACGAATTTGAAAGCTGCAAGCATAGCATGTCCAAAGCGAAAAAAGAATATACACTGAAAATGGGTCTTGGAAACAGGGACTTGAAACGACGGGATCACCTCATAGACAGGTTTATTCACAAAGTCCAGGTGGTCGTAGAGCATTGCTGCGATACCGCCCTTCACACCCCATACAGCACCTGTTAACACACCTGTCACTGCCGCGTCCTGAATTCCGATTACTGTAACCCATTCTAGTTTTGTGATATGTAAATGCGCGAGAAAAGACGCGCTGATTTTTCGTAGTCTGGTAACCTGATGCAAAAGCATTTCGATTTTATTAATGCTTTGCTGCACATCGTTTTGTGTAATTTTTTTCTTTCCGCTGCTTTTTTTCATTTTAGATTCAGTTTTTTGTTTGATATCCACTGTTCCGTCTTCTTTGTTCACCTTAATCGCCGGAATTGTTTTTTTGATCCTTATAAGGCCAAACAGCGCCGTAATCTTCAAGGTCAATTTGTCATTATCAGCGGCATGAAGATACTCCAGCGCGACATGGATTTTCATTCTGAGAAGCAGTACGATCCCTATGAGAATAAGAATGGCTATCAGTACATACACCATATTCTTCACTTCCTCTAGGAGCATTATCGCCAATTCCTAAAAAAATAAACCCGGACGGAGGTCCGGGTTATCGGTTATTTGCGGTATAATTTTTCATGCACCACGGTGGTATCCGCGATGTAATCATGAATCCCTTGTTTTGTAGGTGAAAAGGCAACAACGATATATAAAATCCAAATCTTATCAATATACCGTCCAACCACTTCACGAAAAATAACTGTACTCCATGTCAGCTTGCTATCTTGCTTCACAGAAACCACTTTGAGGCCGAACACCATTTTACCAAGCGTCTGCCTGAAGTATTTTGTCATTAGTGCGAAATAGGCAAGATACACAATAAGCGTTGTCACACTGTAGGCCGAGAAGGTAAACATGCCGGATGTTTTCGGCAGATCCAATACGGTAAAGAGGGGAGAAACGAGCAAATGGTTTAATCCCCATATCACGAGCCAATCAAGCAGGAAAGCCCAGAAACGAACCCAAAAGCCAGCATAGGCATGTGTCAGCTGCTCCGCTTCTTGCGGGCCTTTGATGTCATTGCGCTCTAACTCTTCATATGTCGCGTCCATTATTGTTCCCTCCTACTTCGCATAGAGATACATCATTCTCGGCGAACCGGATTGCGATAGAATTTCTCTCATATTCAAAAAATCAATTTCACTTTTAAACATTTTGTTCGCGCCCATAGAAAACAGTGAGCCTAATCCGAAGCTTTCCTCATAAGAAATGACAGAGGCGTTTTTCAAATCCTTGTGATCCTTTTTCATGGCCGTAATGGTATCGTCATAAAAACCAAGCTCATCAACGAGGTTCAGTTTTTTCGCCTGCCGTCCGTCATACACGCGGCCGTCCGCAATTTTCTTTACCTCTGCTTTCGGCATGCTGCGCCCTTTTGAAATGACATCAACAAAGCCTTCATACGAATTATCAACCATCGATTGCATGATGTTTTTTTCTTCTTTCGTCATCTCACGGGAAGGAGACATAATGTCCTTATGGGCCCCGCTCTTAATCGTTTCAAAAGAAATGCCAAGCTTGTCGGCAAGCTTTGAATAATTGACGCTTTCCATAATGACGCCAAGTGACCCGGTCAGGGTTTCCGGTGTCGCAAAAATCTTATCAGCCGCTGTTGAGATGTAATAGCCTCCTGATGCTGCCATCGAACCCATTGACACGTAAATCGGTTTTTTCGTTTCTTTCTTGATTTCTTCCAGTTTCTTATGTATTTCAGCACTTTCATACACTCCGCCGCCCGGAGAATTCACCTTCAGAACGATACCTTTGACCGTCTTGTCATCTTTTGCGCGCTCAAGGTTTTTTAAGAACGTTCTGTGGTTATATCCGTCTGCACCAAGCAGACTGCTTGAGTCCCCATTATCCTGAATGGTGCCGCTGACCTCTAATACGGCAATTTTGCTTGAGAGGCTGCCGTTTTCCAGCGTCTTTTCCTGCGATTCATCCGTCAGTGATGTGAGATCCGTTTGAGCGCCTTTGACGCTTTCAAAGAAACTCATAGAGATGCTGACGATAATAGACACGCCGAAAATCCCCAGAGCAATCACTAATGCAACCCATCTTTTTGCATTCATTTTTTCTCCTCCTTTTTCCTAAACTCTCTCATTATACGATTCAATATGAAAAATGTTTCACTTCATGAGAAAGCTCCGGCTTAACGGGCTGCCGGCAAACGTGGTACACTTATGGCCAAAGGTATTTTATCACAAATACTGGATGGCAGAAAAACTTAAATATGACAGCAAAGGGGAAATGGGATATGACCGATCAACGCCGTAATGTTTACTTTTTTCACAAACAGGATCAGGAAACGAACGAACAAGCCCACTCGTTAACACAATTGGCGGAAGAGCATGGATTTACCGTTGTGAACCAGCACTCAGACGCCAATATTATCGCTAGCATTGGCGGGGACGGCACATTTTTGCAGGCAGTCAGAAAGACGAATTTTCGTGACGACTGCTTGTACGTCGGCATTACCAAAAAGGGGAAAGCTCATTTATATTGCGACTTTCATAGTGATGAGCGAGAAAAAATGGTCGATGCAATGACGTTTGAACAAATTGAAGTGAGAAAATACCCGCTGATTGAAGTGACAGTGGATCAAGCCAGTCCTTTTCACTGCTTAAACGAGGTATCCATCCGCTCAAGCATCATCAAAACCTTTGTGATGGACGTGCTGATTGACGATCTGCACTTTGAAACGTTTAGAGGTGACGGAATGATTATCTCAACGCCTACAGGGAGCACCGCCTATAACAAGTCTGTTGCAGGAGCGGTTGTTGATCCATTGCTTCCATGCATGCAGGTATCAGAGCTTGCATCCCTTAACAATAATACCTACCGGACACTCGGCTCGCCATTTGTCCTCAGCTCTGATCGAAAGCTGACCCTTCGTGTGGTGCAGGACGGCAACGAACACCCAATCATCGGCTTGGACAATGAAGCACTCAGCACGAGAAATGTGAAAACGATCGAAATCAAACTGTCTAATAAGAAAATCAAAACAGTCAAACTAAAGGACAATTCATTTTGGGAAAAAGTGAAGCGTACTTTTTTATAGAAAATAAAAGGACAGGCTGCTGCCTGTCCTTTTATGATTTCTCATATACAATCTGGCCGTTAATCACGGTTTTTTTAATATCTAAAAGATGAAGCTGTGCGGGGTCAATGGCAAACGGATCACCACTGAGAACTGTAAAATCCGCGTCATAGCCTTCCGCAATTTTTCCGCGTGACTTCTCTTTATAAATGATACCGGCGCTACCTTCTGTATAAAGCTTTATCGCTTCATATACAGGTAAACATTCACTTTCATTATAGCTTGGCCCGTTTTGCTCATGACTGCTTTTCCTGAGGACCGCGGACTGGATCCCTAGAAGCGGATCAACAGGCTCAATCGGGGCGTCTGAACCGCCCGCGCATAAAATGCCTTTAGATATGAGTGTTTTCCAGGCAAATGCAGTCTTCATCCGGTCTTTTCCGAGACGGTCAATGACCCACGGAAAGTCGCTTGCAACGAAGTGCGGCTGAAGGTCAAGTGCGATCGGCATGCGTGCTGCTCTCTCGATTAATTCGTTATCAAGCACTTGGGCATGAATAAGCCGATCATGCCGGCCGTTTTGGGGCGGATGCTTTTCTATTGCGTTCAGCACTTTTTCAAAAGCAAGATCACCGATTGCATGAACAGCAACCTCCATCCCTTTTTCTCTCGCTTTGCGAATGAGCCGGCCAAGGGTTTCGTCATCGTGAACCTGAACACCATTTGTTGATGAATCATCCTGATATGGTTCTTTCAATAAAGCCGTTCTCCCGCCAAGCGCCCCGTCCGCAAAGATTTTCATCGCACCGAACTCCACATACGGGCCGGACGGCTTATCCAGCTGCTCCCATCGATCGACCGCTTCATGATGAACGAGCAAATGGCAGCGGAACGGATACTTTCCGCTAGCGGCAGCTTTCTCATAAGCTGTTATCGGCACCGAAACATCACCATAATAGGACAAGTCTTCCGAATGACCGCCCGTCAGGCCTTTTGTCCAGCAATCCTTTATTGCAGCCGTTAATGCCTTATCAACATAGTGCTGGGAGACTGGCGGGACAGCCTTCAGAATCAAATCCTGCGCCTTATCAAAAAGGAGGCCCGTCGGCTCGCCATATGCATCTTTTACGATGACGCCGCCGTCAGGATCAGGAGTATTTCTTGAAATTCCCGCCGCTTGAAGAGCCGCAGAATTAACGGCTATTGCATGCCGGCATACTCGCTTGAGCAAGACGGGCCTGTCTGGAAACAGGCGGTCTAGATCATGCTTATTCAAATAGTCCGGTGTCTCAAACTGATTTTCATTCCAGCCCTCTCCAATGAGCCACTCATCTTTAGGAAGCTGCCGCTCTCTTTCCTTTGCAGCCTGTACAATCGCTTCTTTAGATGTCAGTGCGGACAGATCAAGCTGAAGCTGTTTTTCGCCGTGGCCGATCAAATGTAAATGGCTGTCGACAAACCCGGGAAACATCACTGCTCCGTTCAGGCTGATTTCTTCTGTTTCCGGCGACCCGTACTTTTCCTTCAAACGTTCATAGCTGCCGGTGCCTTTTATGACACCATCCTCAACATAAACTGCCTCAGTCCGATCGCCTTCTTTGAGCATCGTATAAATGAAACCGCCGTGCCATATCGCCTTCATTCACGTTCACTCTCTTTCTTTACGCCTTTTTATTGGCTTTGAGCTGTTCTTCACGTTTTCTTAATTCCACTCGTCTGATTTTTGCAGAAGCCGTTTTCGGCAGGCTTTCCACAAATTCAATTTCTCTAGGATATTTGTATGGAGCGGTAATCGTCTTCACATGGTTTTGCAGCATTTTGACAAGCTCATCACTGCGTTTTTCATGATTTTGCAGGACAACATATGCCTTTACGATGGAGCCTCTGATTTCATCAGGGCTCGCGACAACAGCACATTCTTTTACTTCTGGGTGCTTAACAAGCGCGTCTTCCACCTCGAAAGGCCCGATCGTATAGCCGGAGCTGATAATAATATCGTCATTTCGGCTTTCAAACCAGAAGTAACCTTCCTCATCTTTTCTTGCTCTGTCTCCCGTTAGGAAATAATCGCCGCGAATTTGTGTTTTCATTCTTTCCGGATCTTTAAAATACTCTTTAAAGAGCGCAGGCGTACTAAGGTGAACAGCGATATCGCCAACCTCACCAGATTTGCAGATTTCACCGTCTTCATTTATGATCTCCACCTGATTTCCCGGTGTCGGTTTTCCCATGCTTCCCGGTTTAATAGGCGTATCTTTCAAAACACCAACCAAAAGTGTGCTTTCTGTTTGGCCATATCCGTCCCGTACCTTAATGCCAAAGTGCTTTTGGAAAACATCAATGACTTCACGGTTGAGCGGCTCACCTGCGGAAACAGCACTGTGCAGGGCAGAAAGATCAAAGCGGTCCAGGCCCTCGACCTTCGCCATTAAGCGGTATTCTGTCGGCGTACAGCAGAAAACATTGATTTTGTAGCGATTTAAAAGCTCTAGATATTTTTCTGCTTTGAATCTGCCGTGGTACACAAAACCGGTTGCTCCGCTGCCAAGCACCGCTAAAAACGGACTCCATACCCACTTTTGCCAGCCAGGGGCAGCAGTTGCCCAGACGATATCCTTTTCAGAAATATCAAGCCAAGCGCCGGCAGAAGTTTTTAAATGAGCAAATGCCCATCCATGTGTATGTACAACACCTTTCGGCTGACCTGTTGTCCCGGATGTATAAGATAAGAAAGCCATATCATCTCTTGTTGTGTCAGCTGTTTTAAATTGGCTTCCGTCCGCTTCAATTGATAAGAGGTTTTTCCAGCCGGCATCATTTTCACCAATAGACAGTGTAATCAGTTTGTCAGCCGTACTGACATCCCGGAAAGCGCCAATAAATTCTGAGTAGACGATGGCGCCTTTTACCTCTGCATGTTCAATCCGGTATTCAAGATCTTTCGCGCGAAGCATTTCGGAGCACGGAATGACAACCATTCCTGATTTCAGGATAGCCAAATAAACAGCATAGGCTTCAAGCACCCGCGGTACCATTACTATCAGCTTGTCTCCCTTTTTAAATCCAAGATCAGCTAAGGCCGCTCCGATTTTATTTGTTTCTTCCATCAGCTTTTCATACGACCAAGATTCTTGCTTGCCCGACTCGTCCTCCCAAAGAAGAGCGGTTTTTTGTCCAGCAGCACTGAACTTTTCCATTTCATTCACTAAATTATATTGCACAGGGGCAATTAAATCTTCACGTTTTAACACGAACAACTCCTCACTTTCTCCACCCATTATACATAAATACAGGCTCTTTCCGTAAGGATATGCCTAAAAGCAACCTCTGTAAACATAGATTTTATAGGCCGCTGGTCCTTTTTTATATGTAAAAAATGAAAAAGAGTGGGGATACCCCCACTCCTAAGCCATTATGTGAAATTGTAAATTAGAATTGTCCTCCGCCCATGTTTTGTTGAGCAAAAGATACAAGACGTTTTGTGATCTCTCCTCCAACAGAACCGTTAGCGCGAGAAGTTGTGTCTGCTCCAAGGTTTACACCGAATTCAGAAGCGATTTCTAATTTCATTTGGTCGATCGCTTGAGCAGCTCCTGGTACTAAAAGGTTGTTGCTGTTACCTGAGTTATTGTTAGCCATGTGTCTCACCTCCTTGTGAGTATAGAATGTGTCAAAACACATGGCTTCATTCAGAAAAACTTTGGTAATTGTATACAGGAGCTGAAAATTGATTTAAAAGAGTTCAGCGAATTTATCGTTAGCTTCTTGTTCGCTATACAGGGTCATTGTCTCAATGTTATCTACCGCTTCTTGAATATACGGCTCGAAATCAACAAAGCTTTCAAAGTGTTCAATTTTCTCTTTTTTAGGGCGTGTTTTCGGGCTTGGCGGTGTAAAGATCGTGCAACAGTCTTCAAACGGCTGAATGCTTGTCTCATATGTGCCAATTTCCCGTGATTTTTCGATGATTTCTGTTTTGTCCATGGCGATTAGCGGACGCAAAATCGGTGTTGACGTCACCGCATTAATTGCATACATGCTTTCAAGCGTTTGGCTCGCTACCTGACCGAGGCTTTCTCCCGTAATAATGGCAAGCCCGTTTCTCTTTTCTCTGATTCTGTCGGCTATCTGAAGCATGAGGCGGCGGGTTGCCGTCATTGTGTAATTTTCAGGAATTTGTTTTTGGATGAGCTCTTGCGTTTTTGTAAATGGAACGATATGAAGTGTCATGCTTCCCCCAAAACGGGACAGACATTTCGCCAGATCCATTACCTTTTGCTTTGCGCGCTCACTAGTGTATGGCGGGCTGAAGAAATGAACAGCTTCTACCGACAGTCCCCGTTTCATCGCATAAAAACCGGCCACAGGGCTGTCAAAACCGCCGGAAAGCATCAACATCGCTTTTCCTGCTGAACCAACTGGCAGCCCGCCTGCACCTTTTTCATCACGAATTGTCAAAAATGTTGCTTCTTCCCTGATTTCGATTCTGAGCGGGATATCTGGGTTGCGAACATCGACCGTCAATCCTTCTGTATTTCGCAAAATATGACCGCCGATTTCAGCGTTCATCTGGTTTGTATCTAATTCAAATTGCTTATACGCTCTCTTTGTCGCGACTTTAAACGTATCACCTGGTTTATAATGATCTTTGATAGCCTTTAGTGCGGTTGCCTTAATATCATCAAGGCGGCTGTCACATTTAATTGCCAGGCTGAAGCTTTGAATCCCAAACACTTGCTTTAAATGAGGAAAAAGAGCCTCAGGATCCTCTCCATTTAATGTAATCGTCATACGATCCCTGTTGGAAAAGTATTTTAAATTCGGATAGTCTTTCAAAACGAGTCTGATGTTTTGTTTTAAGCGCTCAATAAAGCTTTTTCTGTTTTTGCCTTTGGTCGAAATTTCCCCAAAACGAATTAATATATGATCGTAATTCATGTTCTACCTCATCATTTTCCTTAATTTTTTGATGCCAGGACGAAGCGCGTTCATAAACGGTTCTGCCACATCGCTTGTCTGGCTGTAATTTAAACTGATTCTGATGCTGCTTCCGGCAATCTGCTCTCCTTTGCCCATCTCTAAGAGAACCTTGCTGGGCTTATGTTCTTTTGCCGAGCAAGCCGATGTTGTGGAGACGAAAATATCCTGTTCCTCAAGCATGTGTAAAAGCACTTCCGCTTTAATCCCCGGTACAGAGAAATTAATAATGTGCGGCGCGCTATTCATTTGAGGCGTGTTGATAACGACGCCCTCAATTTCACTCAGCCTTTTCATAAACAATTCCTTTGCGGCAGTCATCGTGTCAAGCCGTGTGTCAAAATCAGCAGAGGCAAGATTAATGGCCTTGGCAAGCGAAACCGCACCAGCAGTATGTTCTGTTCCGGCCCGTATGCCTTTTTGCTGAGAGCCTCCCGTTATGAGCGGAATAAGGCGTGTTCCTTCTTTTACAATAAGTGCGCCTGTCCCCTTCAGCCCGTGAAATTTATGCCCGGAAATTGAACACAGATCAATGCCGGCCTTTTCAATTGCCAAGGGCACTTTATAGATGCCCTGCACATAATCGACGTGGAACAAAATGTTCGGGTGCTTCTTCAGCACTTCCCCTGCCGCTTCAATCGGCTGCACGGAACCGACTTCATTGTTCACATGCATCATGCTGACAAGCACGGTATCGGGACGGATGGCTGCTTTTAGATCTTCAATAGAAACAAATCCGTCTTCATTCACAGAAAGATAAGTGATATCAAACCCGAACAACTCTTTCAGCTGTTCTAACGATTCCGTAACGGATGGATGTTCAATAGAAGTGGAAATGATATGTTTGCCTGTTTTTATCTTTGACAATGCCGCTCCTTTTAAAGCCGCATTATTGGCTTCTGTGGCGCCTGACGTAAATACAATATCATATTTTTTTAGGCCTAAGGACCTTTTGATTTGATTTTTGGCTGCTTGAAGCAGCTGTTCCGTTTCGGCTCCATATCGGTGCAAAGATGAAGGATTGCCAAAGTATCGGCTGCTTGTCTGTTCATACACGTTCAAGACTTCATCGTAAGGCTTCGTCGTTGAACTATTATCTAAATATATCATCTTTTTTACTCCTTTATGAAAGCGGTACAAGGTATGATATTTATGTTACCATAACAAAATTTAATAGAAAATTACGAAAAACTAGTATTGACTTCTAATTTTTTTACCATATAATAAGATTTGTTCGTTTCGTCATATTATCTGACAATTAATTGACAGAATATTTTAACATAATTATTAGGAGGATTTTTTTCATGAAACACTCACTGCCTGTCAAAGATACCATTATTATTGGTTTCATGCTATTTGCGTTATTCTTTGGAGCAGGAAATATGATTTATCCGCCGGAACTTGGACAAGCAGCCGGACACAACGTCTGGAAGGCCATCGGCGGATTTTTACTGACAGGGGTAGGCCTGCCGCTTCTCGGCATTATCGCCATCGCATTAACCGGTAAGGACGCTAAAGGCCTTGCTGACAAAGCGCACCCTGTTTTCGGCACAATCTTTACTGTCGTGCTTTATTTATCAATCGGACCATTATTCGCCATCCCGAGAACAGGAACTGTTTCATATGAAATTGGCGCTGTTCCGTTTTTGACTGGCGTACCAGAAAGACTTTCTTTATTAATATTTACACTTATCTTTTTCGGCGTTACGTACTATTTAGCGTTAAACCCATCTAAGGTTGTGGATCGAGTCGGAAAAATTCTGACTCCCATCAAATTCACAATTATTTTAATCATTGTTCTCAAAGCCATCTTCACGCCGATGGGCGGATTGGGCGCCGTGACAGAAGCATATAAAGGAACACCGGTTTTTAAAGGATTTTTAGAAGGCTATAAAACAATGGACGCACTTGCTTCAATTGTATTTGGCGTTGTCGTTGTAAATGCTGTAAAAAGCAAAGGCGTTACACAGTCTAAAGCTCTTGCTGCAGCCTGCATTAAAGCAGGTGTGATTGCCGCTTTAGGCCTGACTTTCATTTATGTATCCCTTGCTTATTTAGGTGCAACAAGCACAAATGCCATCGGTCCTGTTGGTGAAGGAGCTAAAATTTTATCTGCGTCTTCCCATTATTTATTCGGTTCATTAGGCAACATCGTACTCGGAGCAGCGATTACAGTCGCATGTTTAACAACAAGCATCGGCCTTGTCACATCTTGCGGCCAATATTTTTCAAAACTTATTCCGGCATTATCATATAAAATTGTCGTTACGATTGTCACGTTATTCAGCTTGATCATTGCGAATTTCGGACTCGCGCAAATTATCGCGTTTTCTGTTCCTATTTTATCAGCTATCTATCCGCTTGCCATTGTCATTATCGTTCTTTCCTTCATCGATAAGATCTTTAAAGAAAGACGCGAAGTGTACATCGCATGCTTGATCGGTACAGGACTTTTCAGTATTTTAGACGGTATCAAAGCAGCCGGTTTTTCACTTGGATCTTTAGATGCGTTTCTAAATGCGAATCTTCCTCTTTACAGCCTCGGCATCGGCTGGGTGCTTCCAGGAATCGTCGGAGCGGTTATCGGCTATGTGCTGACCTTATTCATCGGACCATCCAAACAGCTTAATGAAATAAGTTAATGTCACAGAACGCCTGCGTTATTGCGCAGGCGTTTTGTAATGAAAAAAAGAGCCTGCTCATTACACTGCGGGCTCTTTTCATGGTCGTGATTATCTAAGCGGATATGTCAGCTTTGATTTTTTCAACTGCACCTGGCGCAGCCTTTTCTACAGCGGCAGCTGCAATTTCATAAGAGTCGTCATAATCAAAAGCATAAAAACGTCTTTCCGCTTCTTTCAGCTGTTCAGATAAAATATGATTCTGGCTTCTGAACCGGTTTCCGAACTGAATGATTTTTTCAATGAGGATGACCTGCTCGACAAGTTCCTCTGATTCCCAGCTTGCCCTGTTGACGATTTCTTCTGCTTGCTTCAAATGGGCTCCGGCTTCTTCCATATTTAATGGAAGTTCGTTTAGTTGATTGACTGTTTCTTGAATGTGATGATGCGCGTTCTCCAGCATTTCTTGAATATGGCTCGGGATGCCTGGAATGTTGCTAGTCTTCAGCAGTCTTGCTGTCTCAGAAATTGTTTTTTTCAAATTGCTGAGTGTCTCCCTCGCCTGAAGCTCTTCTTTTCTCAGCGCCTGCAGATTTTCACGATACTCGGCATGCTCTTTTTTCACTTCTTCAATTTGCTTCTCTATTGAAGCAACTTCTTCCACTAAAAGTGAGTAGGCGACATGCTCTGCATCAAGCTTATCTTTAACGGATGATAGCAGCTTCCCAATTTCATCAAGGCGCTTTTCAAAAGCCTGCTGTTTGCCGAGCTCACCGGCTGTCAGCCTGTAGCTTTCCTTCACCAGCTCAGTTTCCGCCTTCGTATGCTCTTTCTCTTCTTTAAGCTTGTCGTAAGCAATAATCAATTCAGGCATTTTGCTTAGTACGGATTGACCGGCTTCAACTTCGCCCTCCAGCTGCTGATAAACAGATTGAATATTTTCGTCAATGAGCTGCAGGATTGCGGACGCTTCGTCAATATCCAGCTCAGTCATCAGGACATGTTCCGCTCGTTTCAGCTGGTTTGACAGATTTTCTAATTCCTTATCAAGCTGGATATGCTCAAGCTTGTACCCTTTTTCTTTCATTTCGCCATAGCCATCCTTGAGCTTTGCAATCTGTCCGGGCACCGTCTGTTTACAGTCAGCTAACAGCTTCGGCACATCATCTATGTATGACTGAAGCCGTTCAAGATTGCGGTCCTGCTCAAGCAGTACTTTTCGTGCAGTAATATAGTTTCCGCCTTCTGTTTCTTCTTCAAATTGTTTGATGCCGCTCCAAATTTCGTCCAGATCCTTTTCAAGGCTGTCATAAAGCTCCCCGTAAAGGTGGCTGTAAGCCAGCAGGTTTTTTCGAGATTTCGAATAGCGCTCCCTCACCTGTTCAATCTCTTCACGGCTCTTTTCCTCACTTGTGACAAGATCGCTGATTTCCCGAAGAATCTTTTCAATGCTCGATTCAGCCGCTGTCAGCAGGTCGTCGATATGAACGAGCACTTGATTGGCCTTTTTAAACCGGTATTTGTCTGCATTTTCCTCGGCATCATAAAGGAGCTCTTCAACTTTCGGCATGTGGGCTGTGACAATCTCGTCCCATTCTTCACGCCACTTCTCAAAGAACTCTTCTGTCTGACCCGTCATTTTTAAATGTTTTATTTTAGACATTTCTTCCACGATCGACCGATTCAGAATTTCAATCTTCCACGATTCCAGCCGGTCGATTTCGGCGTAGATTTTTTTCCTGAAAAAGTAGCCTGCCGCAAACAGCGCAAGCAGTACAATTAATAATCCAATGACAAACTCCATAATGAGCCCCCTTGCTGTTTACCTTAATCTGTCAGGGTGTTTTATTTATTCAGAAAGATTTCAGGATATGTATTGAGAAAAACTGTCGTTTTCATTGTTATTATGATACCATGTAACAAACATTTTTTGACCAGAAATCAAAAACTTTTTGTGCAAAATCGGCAGGATTTGACTATTTTTTCATGGGGTGACATCAATGCAAAAGCGAGACGGACATATTCACACACCATTTTGCCCTCACGGCTCCAATGACACACTCAGACAATATGCAGAAGAAGCCTTAAAAAAAGGGTTCGAATCGATTACTTTTACCGAACACGCCCCATTGCCGCCCTCTTTTACCGATCCCACGCCGCTGAAAGACAGCGCGATGGCGCAAGGTTCTTTGGAACGCTATATTCATGAAATTTCCGGATTAAAAAAAGAATATCGCGGACAGCTTAGCATACGGACAGGGCTTGAAGTCGATTATATCGCTGAATTTGAAGGCGAAATTACATTATTCCTGGACACATACGGGCCATATTTAGATGACAGCATCTTATCCGTTCATTTTTTGCGCACAGACTCTTCCTATCTATGCCTTGATTATGACGAGCATACCTTCAAAGAGCTCATTTCAGCCTGCGGAAGCATTGAAGCTGTATACGAACAATATTACCGGAGTATCTATTCTTCCATTGTAGCATCTCTCGGCGTTTATAAGCCAAAAAGAGTCGGTCACATCACACTCGTCCAAAAATTCATCAAGCTGTTTCCATACAGCATGTCTGAGCATATTCGCGGCCTCGTTTCCCTGTGCCTGAATGCCATTGAAGAAAACGGAATGGAGCTCGACTTCAATACTTCCGGCTTAAGAAAAACTTACGCTGGCGGTATTTATATCGAGGATTGGATGTTGAATGAAGCGAAGCAAAAGAAGATCCCGCTTGTGTTTGGGTCTGATGCCCATCAAGCGGGAGATGTCGGATATGCGTATGAGGCGTTTTTGGAACGGTGCTAATTGGTGAGCGCCACGTCTCCTGTCCGGAAGACGCTTCTGATCCAAATCTTGATTTCTTCAAAATACATTTTATAAAAATACGGCTCGTGCGGCTGCATGTAGAGTACTTCTGAAATATATTGAGGCTGGAGATAGGGCATCATCAAGAGAGATTTTAATTGGAGAATAAAATGAGGCAGCGGCAGCGTTAAATATTCACGCTGTTTTTCTCCTTCCTCAATGATCAGCTGGAAGATATACTTTTCCTTCATTAGATATGTCGACATAATTTCCCTGATTAATGTGGAGTCAATTGTGACTTCCCGGTAGACAAAACGAGTTAATTGACGATGATTATGCTGATAGGATAAAATATCGAAAACCAATTGAAGAAGATGTTCCTGCGTGCTTTGAGAAGAGATATTGCTTGCCGCTGTTTCAAGCGTTTTGCTGTAGCCTTCGTAAAACTCTGAAACTAAGTGTTCCATCAAGCCTCCTTTGCCTTTAAAATAGTAGGAGATGTGCGCAACATTTACATCAGCTGACTTTGCGATTTCACGGACAGACGTGCCAGAAAATCCTTTTTGGTTAAAAAGCATGACAGCAGATTCAATAATTTTGTCTTTGGTGCTTACTTTCATACGGCTCACTCCTTCCTCTTGATACTATTCAAGCAGAAAGCCGCTGTTCCTGTAAGAACTTATCGACAAATGCCGGCAGAAAAGCCGGAACTTTGTTTTATATTATAGAAAAAGTGAGGGTTTTCCATGTTCCATGTCGAAAAACAATCTGGAGATAAAGAAAAAGACTATCAGCTTCTGCTAAAACAGCTCGAAGCCATGACCGAAGACGAAACAGACCAAATAGCAAACTATGCAAATGCCTCAGCACTGCTGTATCATTCGCTGCCTGAAGTCAACTGGGCGGGTTTCTATTTTGCCAAAGAAGAGGATGGACAGCTTGTGTTAGGTCCGTTCCAAGGCCTGCCGGCATGTGTTCGGATTCCTTTCGGCAGAGGGGTTTGCGGCACAGCGTACGCAAACGGAAAAGTGGAACGTGTTGAGGATGTAAACGCGTTTCCCGGACATATCGCCTGCGATGCAGCGTCTCAATCAGAAATTGTGCTTCCGATTCGTGTAGACGGAAAAATTGTCGGCGTCTTGGACATCGACAGCCCAGTGAAAAACCGTTTCGACGAAATTGATGAAAAATACTTAACTCAATTTGCCGAAACGCTAGAAAAAGCGTTAGCGCAGTAATATAAAAGCCCAAAACTGATATCGTTTTGGGCTTTTTTTATTTTATTGAGTCATGAATCATCAAGCGGTTTTTCCCGCTCCGTTTCGCGCTGTAGAGCGCTTCATCTGCCTCATGCACAAGCTCTTTCAGCGACTTTTTTGTTTCTGTCGTCCAGCAGGATATACCGCAGGAAATGGTTACCTCGGGTTTCGTATTTTTTCTGACCGCATAAACCAGTCGCTCGGTAATCCGTTTCCCCACTGCAACCGGCACATTTGGCAAATAAACCGCCAGCTCCTCGCCTCCCCAGCGGGCACCGACATCATGCTTTCGGATGTTGCTTTTAATCACTGAAGCGACTTGAATTAAAATCTCGTCCCCAGTCTGATGGCCGTACGTATCATTTACATTTTTAAAATTATCAATATCAACAAGAATAAAAACACCCTTTTGGTGGATTTTCATGCTGTATTGAATTTTTTCATCTAAATACGCTCGTGAATACAGTTCAGTCAGCTGATCTGTTTTCACGAGATGCTCAAGGCGGTCGCGAAGCATTGAATTGGTTACAGCCAGTGTCGCGTGATGAATCAGCGCCTGAAACAGCTTGTACATTTCAAATGTAAAAGCGTACAGCTCCTGTTTCAATAAAACCGCAAAACCTAGAAGCCGGTCGTTTTGAATCATCGGAGCAGCCATCAGCGAGCCGTACCCCGCCTTCCCAAAAACAGACTGGCCATTCCCGATGAAAACCCCTTTTTCACCTTCATACAGCTTTTCTTTCAGCTCATTATAAAAATCTGACGGCTTCGCTTCTTTAAAAAATGCTGTGCTGCCTGGAAGCAATGTTAGGTTTTCAAAATGGTCTATATGAAAAAATCCCACTTCTTCTGCCTGAAACGATTCTGCCATTCTCACAGCCAGATCATTCATTGTATCAGTCAGTGTCAGCCGCTGATTCAGGCGGCGTGATGTTTCATTAATCAATTCCAAATTTGCGATGCTTGCTTTGGATTGTTCGTAGAGCTGGGCATTTTCAAACGCTTTTCCCGCCGCGTTTGCTAACAGCGACATTTCATCAAGGCAGGCATCAGTAAGAAAGCTGTCACCCGTTCCCTCAGCCTTCAACACCCCGTATGTGCCCTGCTGTCCTTTGATCGGAATATAGGCGGCAGATTCATTTTTCCGCAAAATGTCTCCGGACAAATACACTTTGAGCGCAAAGGAATCGGATTTTTCCCCTTCCATATACAGCTCTTTTGCAGGTATCCCTAAACATTGGTCTTGATCGTGCGATATAAATAAAGAAAACTCAAAAAGAGAAAATGTGCTGGTCAAGCTTTCTAAAAGCTGCTTCAGCACATCTGTCTGATCAAGCAGTGAATGGAACAGCTCTGTCATTTTGTATATCTTTTTTTGGTAGATCGTTTTGTTATAGAGTCTTTCCTGTTTCATCGACTGGTTTAAAAATGAAGCAACCACGTCCGGAAGCCCCTCAGGAATCTCTTCATCCTGCCTGCACGCAAGATGGAAACGCCTGCCGGAGCCGTCCTCAATCAGATAACATGAAGTGTTTATTTTTGAAGCGGAAAAACGCGCTTCACCATCTGCCAGTTTTGTCACAAAGTCTGATGATGACGGTGTAAGCGAAACACAAAGGGTTGAAAAATAGGTTTGAATAGCCGAAGTCAGCCATATGAAAGAGTCGGTGAATGTGACTTTTTCAGATTTGGTTAATAAAAAATCGAGCATATGATAATGAAAGGCGGATAATTGATCTTTAGTTTGTTCTACCATGTTTTTATCACCTAAAAGTTTACCACTAATTTTTGTTTATTATATCATAAACGGTGAAGCAATAATGGAGGAATGGTTGACTTCAAAACAAATAAATTATATAATGACCTTTGTGTGAAATATTGCAGCCTTTTTGTTCAGCTTCTATGTTTTCATTTTGTTCCTTATCAATAAGGTGTATCGTGTAACTCTCTGCTGCTGGAGCGAGGATACATGAAAACAAAATGTGCATGGTCGAATAGAGCAGACGGTTTTTATTTTCCACAAAAATAAAACCAAAGGAGGAGTCACATTATGGCTCGCTATACAGGTCCATCTTGGAAACTGTCCCGCCGTCTAGGAATCTCTCTTAGCGGTACAGGAAAAGAATTAGAAAAACGCCCTTACGCTCCAGGTCCACACGGCCCAGGACAACGTAAAAAATTATCAGAATACGGTTTGCAATTGCAAGAAAAGCAAAAGCTTC
This sequence comes from Bacillus sp. FSL R5-0603, assembly GCF_038050295.1. Lineage (NCBI taxonomy): Bacteria > Bacillati > Bacillota > Bacilli > Caryophanales > Bacillaceae > Bacillus > Bacillus sp. FSL R5-0603. The sequence goes on from NZ_JBBOYP010000001.1 coordinate 2,869,769, forward strand.
GTCACATGTACGGTGTAAACGAACGTCAATTCCGCACTTTGTTTGACAAAGCTGGCAAACTAGCTGGTAAACACGGTGAAAACTTCATGATTCTTTTAGATTCTCGTCTTGATAACGTTGTGTACAAGCTAGGTTTAGCACGTACTCGCCGTCAAGCTCGCCAATTGGTTAACCACGGTCACATTCTTGTAGACGGAAGCCGCGTTGACATCCCGTCTTACCTAGTAAAACCTGGTCAAACAATCGGTGTTCGCGAAAAATCAAGAAACCTTTCTATCATCAAAGAATCTGTTGAAGTGAACAACTTCGTTCCTGAATACCTTACTTTCGACGCTGAAAAGCTTGAAGGTACTTTCACTCGTCTTCCTGAGCGTTCTGAACTTGCTCCGGAAATTAACGAAGCGCTTATCGTTGAGTTCTACTCTCGTTAATCGTTTTAAAAACCCCTGCCGCTATGCGGTCGGGGTTTTTTTATCGTCTGTTTCGTCATTCGCCTCTTGCTGGCCAACACTATCTTGCGCCTGCCGCTCCCAATAATCCCGCTGCAGCCGTTCTTTTGCAATCGTACACATGAGATTCACGCTTTAGCGCTCCTTTCATTTAAAAGGTGTTGATTGGTCGTGTTTGCCCTATCTAATATACTCTTTTCCTTTCATTCCTATGCGGTAAACAAAAAGATCCTTTGCCTTCAGTGGCAAAGGATCTTTTTCTTATTTATACGTCACAAGGAAGTATTTTTTCTTCCCGCGGCGCAGAACAGTAAATTGATTTTCGATACGGTCTTCTGCTGATAGGGTATAATTTATTTCCGTCTGGCGTTCGCCGTTAATGTAAACAGCTCCGTTTTGGATGTCTTCACGCGCTTGGCGTTTAGAAGGAGATAATTTAGATTGCACCAACACATCTACAAGTGAAAGCTCTTGGGTGCTGTCAACTTCCATAGAAGGAACATCTTTAAAGCCTACCTTTACATCTTGAGCGGAAAGCTCTTTAATATTGCCGCTGAACAGCGCTTGGGAGATGTTGATGGCTTGCTCCAGCGCCTCGCGTCCGTGAACAAGTGATGTCACTTCTTCTGCCAGGCGTTTTTGTGCTTCACGTTTTTCTGGCGCCGTTTCTGTTTTTTCAGCGTATGCTTCAATTTCCTCTTTTGAAAGGAATGTAAAGTATTTCAAGTATTTGACAACGTCACGGTCGTCTGTGTTGATCCAGAATTGATAGAATTCATATGGCGATGTTTTTTCTTTATCAAGCCAGATCGCACCGCCTTCCGTTTTTCCGAACTTCGTGCCGTCTGCTTTTGTGACAAGCGGAATCGTTAGGCCGAACGCTTTTGCTCCTTCTTCTTCTGATTTTCTGATCAGTTCAAGACCCGCTGTGATATTGCCCCACTGATCACTTCCGCCGATTTGCAGTTTACAGTTTTTGTCTCTGTAAAGATTTAAGAAATCATAAGATTGAAGAATCATGTAGCTGAATTCCGTGTACGAGATGCCGGATTCAATTCTTGAACTGACCGTATCTTTTGCCAGCATGTAATTGATGCCGAAATTTTTACCAACGTCACGAAGGAAATCGATCACATTCATTTTGCCGATCCAGTCAAAGTTGTTCGCGATGACAGCTGGGTTTTCTGCTGCTTCAAAATCTAGAAATCTGGACAGCTGGTTTTTGATTTTTTGGGACCATTCGGATACGATGTCAGCAGTGTTTAATGTACGCTCTGCTTTTTTTCCGCTTGGATCACCGATGAGGCCCGTCGCGCCGCCCACAAGCGCAATCGGATGATGCCCTGCAAGCTGAAAACGGCGAAGTGTTAAAATAGGCAGCAGGTGTCCGATATGCAAGCTGTCTGCTGTAGGGTCAAAGCCTGAGTACAAGCGGATTTTTTCTTCATTCAGCTGTTTATTTAACCCTTCTTCATCTGTCATTTGCTGAATCAATCCGCGGAAGGATAAGTCTTCAAGTAAGTTAGTCATAAGATAAAGCTCCTTTTTGATTAAAATAAAAAACGCCCCTTCGTTTACACGAAGGGACGATTGATTATCGCGGTACCACCCTACTAATAAGAGAATGCAAACATTCGTCTTATCACTTTGCCTGATAACGGATCAGGTCCGTTCTTTCACTACTGAAAGCCTGGCCGGCTTTGTTTGCAAAAGCGGTTCATGAGTGTATTCGATATATCCGTCTGTGCTGATTTTCACCGGCCATCAGCTCTCTGGAACGTAAGGATATTCTACTTGTCTCAATCTTTACCTTTTCATATGAAGCTATATCATTTTTAACATAAATAAAATCCTGTGTCAACGCCGCCTTTTAATCCTCCATTGTTGACAGATCTCCAGCCGGCAGATTAAGCTCCCATGCCTTCAGCACGCGCCTCATGATCTTTCCGCTTCGGGTTTTCGGAAGCTTATCTTTAAATTCGATCTCACGCGGAGCCGCATGGGCTGCAAGACCCTGCTTTACAAATAGGCGGATCTCTTCTTTCAGTTTATCAGACGGCTCAAATCCTTCCCTGAGTGCAATAAAGGCTTTAATGATTTCTCCACGCACCGGGTCAGGCTTTCCGATTACGCCTGCTTCTGCAATAGCCGGATGTTCGACAAGCTTGCTTTCCACTTCAAATGGGCCGACGCGCTCACCGGAGGTCATGATGACGTCATCAACTCTGCCTTGGAACCAAAAGTATCCCTCTTCATCCATGTAAGCAGAATCCCCAGACACATACCAGCCGCCCGGCATGAAATACGATTCATACTTTTCAGGGTTATTCCAAATGGTATGCATCATGGAAGGCCAGCCCTTTTTGATGGCGAGATTGCCCATTCGGTACGGCGGAAGCTCGTTGCCTTGATTGTCAACGATCGCTGCCTCCACTCCTGGAATCGGCTTACCCATTGAACCCGGTTTAATATCCATGCAAGGATAGTTGCAGATAAGCTGACTGCCCGTTTCTGTCATCCACCATGTATCATGAATTCGTTTGTTAAAAACTTTATGTCCCCATCTGATGACTTCCGGATTTAGCGGCTCACCGACACTGAGCACATGCCGTAGTGAAGTTAGATCATATTTCGCAGCCATTTCATCTCCCGCTCCCATCAGCATCCGAAAAGCGGTCGGCGCGCTGTACCAGACATTGACGCCAAGCTGTTCAATCGTACCATACCAGCTTTCCGGGCTGAAACGTCCGCCGACGATGACATTTGTCGCTCCGTTCAGCCACGGTGCAAAAATGCCGTATACCGTACCTGTCACCCAGCCTGGATCAGCCGTGCACCAATAAATGTCTTCTTCCTTTAAATCAAGGACCCACTTTCCTGTTTGATATTGCTGAATCATCGCTTCATGGACATGCAGCACGCCCTTTGGCGTACCAGTGGAACCTGATGTATAGTGAAGCAGAAAGCCGTCTTTTTTATCCATCCATTCGATATCCAGTCTTGTGCTTTCCTGTTTCGCTGCTTCATCATAATTGATGATATTCGTGCCGCTCTCAGCCTCTCCCCCGACTACGAAGACATGCTGCAAGTGAGGCAGTTTGTCTACCGGTATTCTCTCCAGCAGCTCAGGTGTTGTGACAACAACCTTTGCCTCACTGTTTTCAAGCCGATCTTTCACCGCTCCCTCCATAAATGCTTCGAACAGCGGCCCGGCGATGGCGCCAATTTTGATTGCGCCAAGCATAATAAAATAAAGCTCGGGTGATCTCGGCATAAAAATAAAAACGCGGTCCCCTTTTTCCACATTTCCATACCGTCTCAGCACATTCCCGGCTCTGTTTGATTCTTCCTTCATTTCTTTAAATGTGTATTTTTCATCCCGTTTTGCGTCTTTATAATAAAGCGCTACTTTGTTTTTTCGAAACGATTCGGCATGGCGGTCAATCGCTTCATACGCCGCATTCAGTTTCCCTGTCTCATGCCAAGAGAAATGTTTCTCTGCCTCGGCCCAATCAAAATGCCGGTACGTTTCTTCATAGTTTTTTAAGTTATGATCCCCCTCTATTGCTGGTAACGCTTTCAAATTCATGCCCAAACATCCCCCTTTGCTGAAGTTGTCACAATTATTATAGTATATATTCATATTCTTCTCAATTTTTAAAATATAAACCAGGTTGAAAACGCTTTATAATTTGGTATTCTTAAAGAAGGCATGTATTTTTGATAAGAATTGATGGGACGGTGAATTAGTGGAACATCATAAAACATACCATTCAGCAAACATCAAAACAGCAACCGGCTCTTTACTGATAGAAGGGCCTGTCTCTCCAGAGGATTTGGCAGGTTATGAGTTTCATAAAGATTTAACCGCATTTCGCCCGCCTCGCGAGCAGCATGAAGCGCTAGTCGACATTGCAGGCCTTCCCGAAGGGCGCATTATTATTGCCAGAGACGGCCGAACCATTGTCGGCTATGTCACGTATTTATATCCTGACCCGCTCGAAAGATGGTCTGAAGGAAATATGGAGGATTTGATTGAGCTCGGAGCCATCGAAGTAGCGCCGGACTATCGGGGATGCGCTGTCGGAAAGACGCTCCTGACCGTCAGCATGATGGATGAACAAATGGAAAACTACATTGTGATGACGACAGAATATTACTGGCATTGGGATTTAAAAGGGATGAAAAAAGATGTGTGGGAATACAGAAAGATCATGGAAAAGATGATGAATGCAGGCGGATTGGTCTGGTTTGCAACGGATGAGCCGGAGATCAGCTCCCACCCTGCAAACTGTCTGATGGCCCGCATTGGAAAAAACGTCAGCCAAGAATCAATTGAGCAATTTGACAGGCTCCGTTTTTATCATCGTTATATGTATTAACTGACACTGACAAAGGGGAAAAAATAATGATTGTTGAGCAAATCATGAAAAGAGATGTCATTACATTAACGAAGACGGATACGCTTGAAACAGCAATATGCAAACTGAAGGAATTCCATATCAGGCATCTGCCTGTTGTAGATGAAGAACGACACGTGATCGGCATGATTACAGACAGGGACATGAAACAGGCCAGCCCGAGTATTTTTGAAGAAAACAAACGAAGCCTATTTCTCACACGAAGCGTAGATTCAATTATGAAAAAGGATGTTGTCTGCGCCCATCCGTTAGATTTTGTCGAAGAAATATCAGCCGTGTTCTACGAGCATGGCATCGGCTGCCTTCCAGTGGTACACCATCAAAAATTAATAGGCATTTTAACAAAAACCGATTTGCTGCGGACGTTTGTCAAATTGACAGGCGCTGACCAGCCGGGCTCGCAAATTGAGATAAAAGTAAACGACATCACCAAAAGCCTCGCTGAGATCAGCAGTCTTTGCCAAGACCTTCAAGTCAAAATATTAAGCGTGCTTGTTTATCCGCATGACGATCCCGGTGTAAAAGTCCTTGTCTTCCGTGTAAAAACGATGAATCCGCTGCCGTTTTTGCAGGCATTACAAAGAAATGGACACCACGTCGTATGGCCGTCAGAGCAAAGGGATCTGCTATGAGAGACAGTGTATTTATCTATTCTCCATCCTACCAAACCTATATGTTTCATCAGGAGCATCCCTTTAATCAGCAGCGGGTTCTGTTAACATATGATTTGCTTAAGACGATCAATGCCTTTGATGATGGAGACATTGTCACCCCCAGACTCGCTTCAGAAGAGGAGCTTTCCCTTGTCCACACGGACGATTACATTCAGGCCGTAAAGCTTGCGGGCGCCGGAAAGCTTCCCGCTGAAGAAGGAGAAAGCTACGGGCTCGGCACTGAAGACACACCCGTCTTTGCCGGCATGCACGAAGCGGCATCACTCTTGGTCGGCGGCACTTTAACGGCCGCAGACTGGGTCATGTCAGGACAAGCCCTGCATGCGGCAAACCTTGGCGGAGGGCTTCATCACGGCTTTCGCGGGAGAGCATCAGGATTCTGCATATACAACGACAGCGCTGTGGCTATTCAATATATCCAGAAAAAATATAGCGCCAGAGTGCTTTATATTGATACGGACGCCCACCACGGGGACGGTGTGCAATTTACATTTTACGATAATCCTGACGTATGCACGCTGTCCATTCATGAAACAGGAAGGTATTTATTCCCTGGAACCGGCCAGATCCAAGAAAAAGGCAGCGGAAAAGGATATGGCTATTCCTTTAATATTCCGCTTGACGCTTTTACAGAGGACGATTCTTTTCTTGAGGCTTACCGGACAGCAGCTTCAGAAGTCGCCGCGTATTTCGAGCCCGATGTCATTATCAGCCAAAACGGCGCCGATGCCCATTACTACGACCCGCTGACGCATTTATCAGCAACAATCAATATATACGAAGAAATCCCCCGTCTTGCACATACTTTGGCTCATCAATATTGCGGAGGGAAATGGATTGCAGTCGGAGGCGGCGGATATGATATTTGGCGTGTCGTGCCCCGCGCCTGGGCCAGAATATGGCTTGAAATGAAGGGAATTGACCCGGGTCACGAGATCCCGCCGGAATGGATTGCTAAATGGCAAAAACAATGCCCCGTGGCCCTTCCGTCGAGCTGGAGCGATCCGGCTGATTTATATCCTCCGATTCCCCGCAAGCCTGAAATTACAGAAAAAAATGCCCAAACTGTCAGCAAAGCATTATATGCGATACGTTCTGAACAGCAAAGAACAAAGTAAAAAACGACCTTTACGAAGAGGTCGTTTTTGATTTTTTAATCACTATTTCCACACGCCGATTTTCCTTCATGTGTTCATTTGTCTTGTTATCCTTTACTGGCTTTGTATCCGCATAACCGACAGCAATAAAGCGCTTGGAGGGAAGCTTCTCTTTTGACGTGAAGTATTGAATCACTCCACTTGCCCGTGCTGCTGATAGCTCCCAATTCGACGGGTATCGGTATGTCGAAATGTTTCGGCTGTCTGTATGCCCCTCCACCTGAATGTCATTTGGAATGGTTTGAAGAAGAACGGCAATTTGGTGAAGAAGTGTTTCGGCATTTTTCAGCACCTTTGCCTCACCTGTATCAAACAGCACAGCCTCCTGAAGAACGAGCACGACACCGCGTTCATCCCGTTTGGCTGTCATTTGGGCCTTCAAATGATTGTCTTTTATATATGTATTTACTTTCTTGAGAAGCTGATCCTGCTGATCCTCTTGCTTCTTCGTATCAGATGGGGATGTACTCTTTTTTTCTATGGATGTTTGGTCCGGCTGAAGCCCGTTGCCTTCCTTCTGGATCGAGTCCACTGCCGCTTTGAATTTTTGCAGATCGATTTGGGACATCGAAAAGAGTAAAATAAAGAACACAAGGATCAAGGTGATCAGATCTGTAAAGGTTACCATCCAGCTGGACGAAGATTGACTGTTTTTTGCGCTTCCATTCCTTCTTTCAAAACGTTCTCTTCTAAGCTTCATGTACAGATCCCTTTTTTGTTTTTACTTGTTTTGGCTGCTTCTGCCATTCTTCCCGTGAGCTGAAAACGACCAGCTGGCTTTCAAGGTTGCGCGGGTTTTTTCCGGATTGAACACCGATAATCCCTTCCACCATTACCTGCTTGATAAAAATTTCACTTTCTGTTTTCTCTTCAAGCTTAGCCGCGATCGGGTTGAAGACCATATTTGCCAGTAATGAACCATATAAAGTCGTCAGAAGCGCAATGGCCATGTTTGGTCCGAGCATATGCGGGTCGTTTAAGTTTTTGAGCATCAGCACAAGCCCGACGAGTGTTCCGATCATTCCCCACGCCGGAGCGAATTCTCCCGCTTTTTCAAAAACTCGCCGCCCTTTTCGGTGCCGTTCCTCCATTGCTGCGATTTCGGAATCCATGACGAGCCGAATCGTTTCTTCATCCCAGCCGTCAATCGCTAAAAGCAGCCCTTTTTTCAAGAATGGATCTTTGATTTCCCGAGCCTGATCATCCAATGATAAAAGCCCGTGTTTTCGCGCGTGATCGGAAAGGGAAACAAAGGTTTTCACAAGATCTTTCACATTGTCTTCCTGGCGGATGAATGCCTGCTTTAACACAGAGGGCGCTTTTTTCAGCTCTCTTGGCGGAAAACTGATAAAAACAGCGGCGCAAAGTCCCCCTGTTACGATGAAGAAAGAGGTTAGATCAAGAAAAGAGCGGAAACCGCTTACTCCCGATCCTGAAATAATCCCAATAACAATAATAATCGTTCCTAACACAAATCCAACAGGTGTAAGATAATCAAAACGTTTCATCATTTCTCCCCATGAAAAAAGCAAGAATTCACCATAAAGGTGAAGCTTGCTCTTTGTTTTTCTTATGACTTGGTTGACTTTCTAAGCTCTATACGGTGCGGCAGTTCGACGATATGCTCTTCAACCGGCTCTTTATTCATGAGCTTCGTCAGCAGTCTCATCGCAACGGCGCCGATATCATATGTCGGCTGAACAACTGTTGAAAGCTGAGGACGAACCATGAGGCTTAATCTTGTATTATCAAAACCGATAATGTCGAGATCCTCCGGAATGGATAAGCCCTGATCCTGAGCGGCATGGATAATGCCGAGTGCCATTTCATCAGTTGCAGAAAGAATGGCTGTCGGTTTTTTATCCAGGCTCATCAGATGCTGCAGTGCTTCGAGTCCGGAATCATATGTGTAATCCCCTTCAGCTACAAATTGTTCATTAAACGGAAGGTTCGCTTCTTCAAGCGCACGTTTGTAGCCTTGGAGTTTTTTCGAACGGTTGATCGGCTCTGTCATTGGTCCAGAAACGAACGCGATGTCTGTATGTCCTTTATCAACCAAAAGCTTCACGGCATCATAAATCGCCTGTTCGTAATCAATAGCGACTGACGGTGTTTCCTCCTGCTCTTCTACAGAAGCGGCAAGTACGATCGGCACTGGGGAACGCTTAAATTCCGCCACATGCTCGTCCGTAATGTTTCCGCCCATAAACACGATGCCGTCCACTTGTTTGCCGAGCATTGTGTTTAACAAGTGCAGCTCTTTCTCCATGTTTTGGTCAGAGTTGCTCAAAATAATATTGTATTTATACATTGTCGCGATATCTTCAATTCCGCGTGCAAGCTCTGAATAGAAAATGCTTGAAATATCGGGAATGATGACACCAACAGTTGTTGTTTTTTTACTTGCCAGTCCTCTTGCCACCGCGTTTGGACGGTAACCAAGACGTTCAATGGCTTCCAAGACTTTTTTCCGCGTTGTCGGTTTTACATTCGGGTTGCCGTTCACGACACGGGAAACGGTTGCCATGCTTACATTAGCTTCTCTCGCTACGTCGTAGATCGTAATATTGCTCATCCTAAAACCACTCCTTTTACTGGATACACTTATCCTTATCTATAGCATAAACACTTTATGTAGAGAAATGTCATAATGTCCGAATTTATGTCGTTTATGATTTGTAAGCGTAAGTCAGTAGTGTACATTATTTTTCATTATTCATCAAATTTAATTACTTCTCATGAAATTATACACGTTTTTATAGATGATGAAAACGTATACTTGGGTTTTATAACTAAATAAACGAGAAAGCATAAAAAAAGGCCGCAGGCGCGGCCTTTTGGATTGTTCAATTAAGCGTTGACTTTCACCATTGGCTTCAGTTCATTCAGCCATTTTTCGAATTCAGGAATCGCCATTTGCTGAGCAGAGTCAGAAAGTGCGACTGACGGATCAGGGTGAACCTCAGCCATTACGCCATCTGCACCGATCGCTAAAGCGGCTTTAGCTGTCGGAAGCAAGAGGTCACGGCGGCCTGTTGAATGCGTAACATCAACAAAGACTGGCAAATGCGTTTCTTGTTTCAAAATCGGCACAGCTGAAATATCCAGCGTGTTTCTCGTTGCTGTTTCGTATGTTCTGATACCGCGCTCACAAAGGATAATTTGGTCATTTCCTTGTGACATGATGTATTCAGCAGCATTGATGAATTCAGAGATCGTTGCAGCAAGACCGCGCTTCAGAAGCACTGGCTTTTTCACGGCGCCGGCCGCTTTCAGCAATTCGAAGTTTTGCATGTTGCGCGCTCCGATTTGAATGACATCAATGTAGTCCAGCGCTTCTTCGATATGAGCCGGAGTTACGATTTCACTGATAACCGCCAGATCAAATTCATCCGCTACACGTTTTAAAATTTGAAGGCCTTCAACACCAAGCCCTTGGAAATCGTATGGGCTCGTACGAGGCTTAAAGGCTCCACCGCGCAAAATTTTAATCCCTTGTTTTTTCGCAGCTGCAGCGACTTCAGCTACCTGCTCATAGCTCTCTACCGCACATGGGCCGACAATGAATCTTTGCTGACCGTCTCCGATTTTTTCGCCTTTGATATCAACAATTGTATCTTCAGGTTTTTTCTTGCGGGAGACAAGCAGCGCTTTGCTGTGATCTTCTTCCTGAAGCTCTAAACCGGCTTTGAATATCTCTTTAAAAATGTGCTGGATGGTTGAATTTTCGAACGGCCCGTCATTGTTTTCAATGATATTGTTTAACATCGTGCGTTCTCTGACAGGGTCAAATCGGTTCACACCCTGTGCTTCCTTCGCTTTACCGATCTCTTTTACAACATTGCCGCGTTCGTTGATTAATTTTAAAATTTGTAGGTTTAATTCGTCTGCTTTCTGCCTTAAAAGCTCTAACTCTGTGTTGCTCATTTTTTTCATCCTTTCCCTGCACATTCATTTTTTATTTTGTAGTTATCATGCATCTTACTATAAGTAATTCCAAATGGAAATACTGAAATACAAAAAATTTTATAAAAACTCTACTTTATTACCCAAACGCTTTTAAGTGATAAAGTAATCTATGAAGCTATCCTACATGATGTGAGGGCAATGTTCAAGGGTTTTTTACAAAAAAAAGCGCCAGATGATATCTGGACGCTTTTTTCTATGACAAATGCTGCTCAATAGCGGCTTCTGTAATTTGTGAATGTGAGGTATGCCATTTCACTTCACCGTTCTGGATGATGAATACCTGAGGGCTTTCATGCTTGACCCCATATGTTTCTGCAATGAAATTTGACAGCGGCCGTGCTTCTTGTACTTGAAGATAGTAAGCCGGCACATCCTCATGCTGATTTGCAAAGGCATCAAACTCATGAAATGCTGCCTGGCTGATCGGGCATGTGGTGCTGTGTTTAAAGAAGACGAAAGCGCCTTCCTGTTCTGCAATCCGTTTAAATTCTTCCTCAGATTGAATAAGCTGTTTAGCCATGACTCAAGCTCTTCCTTCCCTGCTCAGCGATTCAACTGCTCAGCCTGTTTTTGTGCATCTTTCAGTTCGTCTTTTACATCTTCTTTCGTCTGGAGGACTTGATCTTTTGTTTCATCGGCTGCCTGCATCGCTTCTTCCCTCATATCCTGCATTGCAGTCGATGAATCCGTTTTGTCAGATTTGGAACGGTCTCTTAAATCCTTTACCTTGTTCATGATCTGTCCAGACTGATCCGCTACAAGCTGTGTGATGTTGGAAGTTTTGTCTTTTGCGATGCTGACATATTGCGTGCCTTTTTCCTTCGCATCTGCCGTCATTTTATCAGTTTTGTCCCGTAAAGCAACAGCCTGGCTGCCGAGATCGTCGCGAAGTTCTTTGCCTGATTTAGGCGCTAGAAAAAGAGCTGTAGTGGCACCGATGATTCCCCCGATTAAAGTTCCGATTAAAAAATCTTTACTATTAATTCCATCTTTGCTCATCATTATTCCTCCTCTTAGTATTTTTTTCTCTTACAGGGCTGATTTTTTCTTTTGCTTCCATTTCTCCCAAATTTCCATTGCTGCTTGACTCCATGTGACAACTTGATTGATCTTATCTTGATTTTCTCTAACTGATGCCGATACAGACCCTGCCGCTTGTTTCATGGATGTATTGAACTGCTGTACAGAAGCTCCCACTCCTTGAACAGCATGAACGACCGTGTTCAGCTTTTCTGATTTTTCCTGAATATCTTCAGCCAGGCGGTTGGTCTTATGTAAAAGCTCGGCTGTTTCAGTTGTGATGCCCTTCATTTGTCCCTCCAGCCCTTCAAGAGTGGATGCGACGTTTTTTAGTGTCAGCTGCAGTGACTTCAATGTTTTAGACAAGTAGATCACTAATACGAGAAATGCAACTGCGATGAGTGCAACGCTCAAATAAAGAATAATAATCATCTCAAACCTCCTTGCTGCAGGATATACTGCTGTTTACCCGTTTTCTTCAATCATAAACATGTGTATTGGGCTGTATACATACTATTCTCCGTTATGTAAGAAAATCCTTTAATAAGCTTTCCCATCAGATAAATAAAAAGCAGTGAGATCACTGCTTTTTATTATGCCATGACGTTTTCGTAGGCTCTCATATATTTTTGGATATCTCCTGCTCCCATGAAGATGAGAACGGCTTTATCATGAGCTTTTAAAACAGATGTGTCATCTTCTTCAATCAGCTTGGCATTATGAATTTTTCCCTGGAGATCGCCGATCGTCAGCTTTCCGGCATTCTCACGGGCTGAGCCGAAAATATCGCATAAATACACACAGTCAGCGCCGCTCAGGCTTTCTGCAAATTCGTCAAGGAACTGCTGCGTCCGTGTAAATGTATGAGGCTGGAATACCGCGACAATTTCCCGATCAGGATACTTCTGTCTTGCCGCCTCGATTGTCACTTTTATTTCTGTCGGATGATGGGCATAGTCATCGATCAGCACTTGATCCCCAAGCTGCTTCTCATTGAATCTGCGTTTGACGCCCCCAAAGGATTTGAGAGCATGCTTAATGATGCTGGAATCAATTTCTTCATAATGGCATAACGCAATGACCGCCAATGAGTTTAATACATTGTGGTGGCCGTACGCAGGAATATAAAACGTATCATAGAACGTATTGCGGACAAAGACATCAAAAGTTGTCCCTTCCGTGCTTTTTACGATGTTTCTGGCTTGAAAATCATTTTCTTCCCCCGTGCCATAATACACAACCGGGACGTTCGCATGGATTTTCGGCAGATGCTCATCGTCTCCGCAGGCAATAATGCCTTTGTTGACTTGAAGAGCCATCTCTTGGAAAGCGTCAAATACATCGTCAATGCTTGAAAAGTAATCAGGGTGATCAAAATCAATATTCGTCATAATCGCATAATCTGGCTGATAGCTTAAGAAATGGCGGCGGTATTCGCACGCTTCAAACACAAAGTATTCGCTGTTTTCATTTCCCTGGCCTGTTCCGTCTCCGATTAAGAAAGACGTCGGTTTTGCGTTTTGGATCACGTGAGCCAGCAGACCCGTAGTCGACGTTTTGCCGTGTGCGCCCGTAACGGCAACACTCGTGAATTTTTTCATGTAGTCGCCTAAAAACTTATGATAACGTATCACCGGAATTCCCTCAGACATCGCTTTTTCTATTTCAGGATGCGTGTCTGGGAATGCGTTTCCGGCGATGACTGTCATGCCGGGTTTAATATTTTCCGCGCTAAAAGGAAGAATCGTAATATTTCTTTTTTCAAGCGCTGTTTGCGTAAAAATAAATTTTTCGATATCCGATCCTTGGACAGTATATCCATTATCATGAAGTATTTGGGCAAGCGGACTCATACCGGTCCCTTTTATTCCAACAAAATGATAAACAGTCATAATTGTACCTCCAACAAACGTCTATCTGTTCCCCAGTATATGACGCTCATTTCAATTTGCGACCGCGGCGGCTGAAAAGCCTCCCTTAGCGGCGTATTTTATATGTTTTGTTATGTTTAGTATCAGGTTATTTCTTTCCGATTAAACCCAGATATCAAGATTTGTCTATGCACAGCTGCTGTAAAGCGGCATAGCTGTTAAATGCTCTAAACACTATCATACCATGTTTGGTGTGAAAATGAACCCATATTATTCGTTTATTAAATCACTTGCTGTGATCAGCACCTCCCGAGGCTTGCTTCCTTTTGCCTCAGAGATCATGCCTTCCGCTTCCATCATGTCGATCAGCCTTGCCGCACGATTGTAACCGATTCTGAATCTTCTTTGCAGGCTTGAAGTGCTCGCACTGTTTTGCTCTACAACAAACTCACACGCTTCGTAAAACAGTTCGTCCTCTTCTTTCAGGGCTGATCCTTGTCTTACGAGCTCTTCTTGTTCAAATAAATAGGTCGGCGGCATTTGGCTTCTGACGTGGGAAACGACGCGGTCAATTTCCCGGTCTGACACAAAGTTACCTTGCAGACGGACCGGTTTTCCCGAGCCGTTTTCCAAAAAGAGCATATCCCCTTTTCCGAGAAGCTTTTCTGCACCGGCTATGTCAATAATTGTTCGGGAATCAACCTGGCTTGAAACAGAAAAGGCGATTCTCGTTGGGATATTCGCCTTTATCAGACCTGTAATGACATCGACTGACGGACGCTGAGTTGCGACGAGAAGATGGATACCGCACGCTCTGGCTTTTTGGGCGATCCGCGCAATGCTTTCTTCCACATCGTTTGGAGCCACCATCATCAAATCTGCAAGCTCATCAATAATGACAACTAAATATGGCAGCTTTTCACCCATTTGGTGTTCAGCGGTTAATTGATTAAAGCGGTCAATGTCGCGGACACCTGAATGGGCAAAAAGCTCATAGCGGCGCTCCATTTCCTCAACGACCCATTTCAAAGCAGCTGTAGCCGCTTTAGCATCAGTAATGACCGGGCTGACGAGGTGAGGAATTTTATTGTAAGGGGCCAGCTCTACCATTTTCGGATCAATCAGCAGCACCTTTACCTCACTCGGGTCAGCTTTATAAAGCAGGCTGACTAATATTGTATTGATACATACGCTTTTTCCGGAGCCTGTAGCGCCGGCAATCAAGCCATGCGGCATTTTCTTCAAGTCGATAACAACAGGATTTCCTGAAATATCTAATCCCAGCGCAGCTGTGAGCGGTGACTTGCTTGTCCTGAAAGCTGAGCTGCGAATCATTTGGCGCAAATCAACCACCTTGCTCGTGCGGTTCGGCACTTCAATTCCGATCGTGTTTTTCCCCGGAATCGGCGCTTCAATCCGAATATCTCTCGCTGAGAGACTGAGTTTAATATCATCGGACAAGTTGGTGATTTTATTCACCTTTACACCTGGTTCAGGATGCACTTCAAATCTCGTGACAGACGGACCCTGGGTTACATGGACCACATTGGCGCGGACATTGAAATTTTTCAAGGTCAAATCAAGAAGCTGACGCTGTTCTTCGATCCACGCAGTATCATCTTGAACCTGCGCTGGCGGGACATCAAGCAGTGCAACATTCGGAAATACATAGCTGCCGCGGCGCTCCTCTGCTTTTTGCTGTTTATGCGTATCTCTTTTCAGCATCATAACATTAAAAGGAACGGATGGCCCTTTTTGAGAAGATGCGCTTTGTTCGGCCCTTTTTTCCTGTACACCAGGCCTTTTTTTCGGCTCTTCTGAAGCTTCGCGAGGTTTGTCTGCGCGAATTTCCTGCCGGTTTTCAAGGGCTGCAGAAAACGATTTGGAACCCTGCTCCAAGCGTTCAGTTTTCTCAAGCCCTGTATGGCTATCTGGCTGAACATCTATCTTCGTTTTCTGAGCCTCTCCCAGGATGTCATAATGATTATTTATTATGCTGTCTGATGGCTCTTCTGATTCTTTTGCCACAGTTTCTGCTTGAGCCAGAGCCTCTGATGAATACTCATGATCAGTAAATAAAGGCTCTTCCTGACGAATGTCCATTTGTTCTTCTTTAACGAACGGGGACTCAGCACCTTCTTCCGCGTTTTCATGATGATTGTATACTGGGCTGTCTGACGGCTCTTTTGCTTTTTCATCCTCAGATACTGCCTCTGTCTGAGATTCAGGAGCTGTTTGCTCTTCATCAAGTTCAGAGGAGAAAACAGGCTCTTCAAATTTCTCTGACTGCTGCTCCCTTTGTTCTTCCTCAGCCGTTGCAGGCTCTTCGCGGCCTACTTCACTGTCTGAAAGCCCTTCAGCCGCCGTATCTGTGAGCATCTCAGGCGGTGTTTGCTCTTCGGCTTGTTCAGCTGGGAAGAAAGGCTCCTCTTTTTCCGGCTGTTGAACGCCTGACTCAAATGGCACTTTGTTACCTGACGGCTCGGCTGGCCGTTTCGCCAGCGCCTCATCATGCTCCGTATCCTTTCTGTTTAAAACGCCAGAAGGCTGTTTTTCAAATTGGGTATCCGGGAAGAAAGGACTTTCTTTTTTGGAATGCGCCTGTGTGTCTGAAGCAGGATAGCCGCGTTCACGTTCGATCTCTTCTGACAGCAGTGTTACCTTCTCTTTTACCGATTTATCCGGTTCGTTCAATGTTTCAGAAGGCTTTTTCGGCACATCCTTTTTAACAGATGGTTTTTGATTGAATCCATAGACAGGCGAAGGGATATTTGTCGGTTTAAACGGTTTCTTCGCCGGCTCTGATGCTTGATATGTATGCTGCTCTTCTTCATTTCTGGGACGCTCTCTGTAAGGTGCTGCACTTGGACGAGGCGCGGATTTCGGTTCGTCCGATGGTGTGCGGCGCTTTCTCAGGTCATGATTTTTGTATCCGTCTGGCACGACTGGAAAACGGAATTTGCCTTTTGGATATTCATAATATATTTTAGGATCTTCCAATCTTTTTAATTGTCCTTCAGGATGATGTACTTCTTGTTGCTGCGTAATTTGAGCGGGTTTTGTCTCCCGTTCAGCATCCTCTTCGCTTTCGCCTAAAAACAAATCAAAAAATTTATGAAGCCAACTCATAATTTATCTCTAACTCCCTTATAGTTTTCTGGGACGGTTTTTAGTATACCACTGCTGGTCGGCCCAGAAAAGATTAAGCTATCAGCAGAAACAAAGCCGCTAAACAAGGGCTTAGCGGCTTTTCACATGATTCGTTTTTTTTGGCGGATTTATGGGAGTCTAAAACTGAAATGCGTCTCCCGCCTCATAGTCTCCTTCTAACACAAGGATTCCTTTTTCAGCAGGGGCATCCGGCAAATCAAGCTCTTTCGCTGAGCAGATCATCCCGCTTGACGGAACGCCGCGAAGCTCTGCATCCTTAATGACAAGTCCGCTAGGCATCACAGCACCGACTTTGGCAACGACAACTTTTTGGCCTTGGTCAACGTTAGGCGCGCCGCAGACGATCTGAAGCGTTTCTTCTCCTACGTTGACTTTACATACGCTTAATTTATCCGCATTCGGATGTTTTTCTTTTGATTCAACATACCCCACAACAAACTTCGGAGATAAATCAACGACTAATGTTTCTTCAACGCCGTTTCTGTTTAAAATCTCATTCACATCTTGCACGAATGTTTCTGAGAGCGCAACAGGGCCGTTTTCATCAATGGTCAAGTAAGAAGACGCATTGAAAATGTTGAAGCCCGTTGTTTCTTTTGTTTCGTTATTGAAAATTTTGACGACGTCGCCGTGTTTTTCATAGCCTAATTGTTCGCGTGTCACATCTTGAAGAGAGATCAGGAGCGTGTCTCCCACACCTTCTTTATTATAAAAAGCGTTCATAAGTAAAAATCCTTTCTAATCCTTTTTCGGACGGCTTTTCGCCAGGATAAACACCGGTTCCAGCTTTCCTTCATTGTACAAAAATGATAGGGCGGTAATCGGGACGGTGCCGCCTGCAAAGAAGCTCATCGACATTTGTCCTAGAATATCATACCCCGATTCATTCCGGATGTCAGCAAGAATCAAAACGTCCTGATGAGGAACAGAGATCGCCAGCTCCCCTTCTGCATGCTGCTTATATTCATTTAAGATCGCTTCGTTCAAAATCCGGCTTGCGTCGTATCCGTCGTTTGCCCTGAAAAAATAAAAGTAATTGCCTGCAACCGTATCCTCTTTGACAACCGTCGGCAGGGAACGGAGATTAAATGCGGCCGTCTCTCTGATCCGCTCTTTTGTCCAGTTTTCTTTCTCAAGCATGCGCTGGTCAATTAAACGGTAGGTTTTCCCGAGATCTAGCGCGTAATAAATTCTTGTCTCTGCGGTATGATCGTCATAAATGAGCGGGATATCTTCGCTGGACTTGTCCGGGAAGGAAGTCGAGCGGATGACCGGATAAATGCGAGTTTCTTTCCCGGTCATTTCCTGAGCCTTCCCTTCCATTGCCGTCATCGCTTCGGAGACATAGTACACGATCTCATCAATGGCTTCGTCTTTTTTCAGTTCCCATTTTGCAATAATCGGCGGCAAATCGAGCGTAATCCCTTTTTTAGTCGTTTGATCCTCAACACGGAGGGTGTCTTTTTCTCTGTCAAACAGAAAGGAGCGATTCTCGTGCTGAAGGCGCTGTTTCAGTATATCTGACAGCTTCCTTGAGGTCATTTTCAAACCGATGTCCTCCTTTACGCTTTAGCGAGAGAGTCTGTTAAAAACTGTTCAATTTCTTCTTTTGTTTTGCGGTCTTTGCTGACAAAACGATTTACTTCTTTTCCTTCATTAAACACCACAAAGCTTGGGATCCCGTAAATTTCCCACTCTGCACATGTATCAATGAATTTGTCACGATCTACGTAGTAGTAGGTGAATTCAGGAAAATTCGCTTCCAGTTCAGGCAGGAAAGGCTCTACAAAACGGCAATCCGGGCACCAATCGGCAGAAAACATAAATACAGCCCAATCATCCTGTACCGCTTTTTCCAGCTCTTGAGTTGATTCAATTTTTTTCATTTCATATCCCTCCAGTTGTTTATGTTCTTACATGTTTTTTTATCGATACTCGTCCATTTGGATCATACCAAACTGCTTGAGGCAAAACCACTTATATGCAACGAATGAATATGTAAGATTGGCTTTCCCATTATCATTATCATATTTTATTTGCATTATCAAGCTCGTTTCGTTTAACATCGTGTACATGAGGGTAAAATTCACAGATTGACATACATAAGGAGGGATTTTTAATATGGAGTTTATCGTCTATTTAGCAGGAGAAATCCACAGCAATTGGCGCGAGGAAATTAAAGAAAAAACAAAATCATTGAAGCTGCCGATTACGTTTGTTGGCCCGATGGAGAATCATGACCGCTCAGACAATATTGGTGAAGAAATTATGGGCGTACAGCCAAATGCCGTTTTAAACGATGACAAAGCCTCTGACATCAACAACTTCAGAACCGCCGTCCTGATGAATAAAGCAGACTTTGTGATCGCCCTGTTTGGCGAAAAGTACAAACAGTGGAACACGGCAATGGATGCATCATATGCGATCGCAAAAGGAAAACCCCTGATTATCATCCGGCCGGAATCGCTTCACCATCCTTTAAAAGAGCTTTCCAATAAAGCGAATATAACGGTTGAAACCGTTAACCAAGCCATTAAGGCCCTTTCCTATCTATTTGAAACAGAATAAGAAAAAAGCTTGTCGATCCGGGCTTACTGCTCGTTCAACAAGCTTTTATGAAACCTACATATTTTCTTTAATCGCATCCACCGTCTGCTTATCGCAGGCTGTTACAAGTTTGATGAGCATTTCTTTAGCAGCAGCATAATCATCAATATGAATGATAGAAGCGTTTGTATGAATATAGCGGGAACATATTCCGATAACCGCTGACGGCACACCGCTGTTCGAAATATGAACCTTGCCTGCGTCTGTTCCCCCGCCGGATACAAAATATTGATATGGAATATCATGCGTTTCAGCCATATCAAGAACGAATTCCCTCATTCCGCGATGCATGACTGTCGTTCTGTCAAGAATGCGCAGCAAAAAGCCTTTTCCAAGCTGGCCGAATTCATTTTTGTCTCCGCTCATATCGTTTGCCGGGCTGGCGTCAAGGGCGAAAAACAAGTCCGGTTTAATCATATGAGAAGCCGTCTGCGCGCCCCTTAGCCCTACTTCTTCCTGAACCGTTGCACCAGCATAGAGTGTATTCGGAAGCTCTTTACCGTGTAATTCCTTCAGAAGTTCAATGCTTAAGCCGCATCCATATCTGTTATCCCATGCTTTTGATAAAATTTTCTTTTCATTCGCCATCGTCGTAAACGGACAAACAGGCACAATCTGCTGTCCCGGTTTAATGCCGATTTTGATGGCGTCTTCCTTATCATCCGCTCCAATGTCGATCATCATGTTTTTGATATCCATCGGACGGTTTCGCTGCGCATCTGTCAATAAATGCGGCGGTATGCTTGAAATCACACCCGGAACCGGCCCGTTATCTGTTTGAATTTCAACCCGCTGCGCAAGCAAAACCTGGCTCCACCAGCCGCCGAGCGTCTGGAATCTGAGCAGCCCGTTGTCTGTAATGGATGTCACCATGAAGCCGACTTCGTCCATGTGCCCGGCTACCATAATTCTCGGTGCGTCCTCTGCGCCTCGTCTGACTCCGAAAACACTTCCCAGTCTGTCCTGAACGATGTCATCGGCATATTTGGCTAGCTCCTGCTTCATAAAAGCACGAACCTGATGCTCATTGCCCGGCGCGCCGGGAAGCTGCGTCAGTGTTTGGAAAAGCGCTTTCGTTTCTTGATTCATGTTTTCCCCTCATTTCTATGTAGTCCTTTTATTTTATTAGAAACAATGAAGTTTTCCAAGCACCCTGACCCAATCTGCTCGATCAGCCGCGTATTGCTTAACAGGATTTGGCTGTTTCTGTATAATGAAAAGTACGATCAACCAGGAGGTGCTTTATTTTGAAATTGCGTCATCTTCTTTTAGGAGCAGGACTTGGAATTTGTACGGCTGTCGTTGTGAAACAATATGTGATGAAGCCTTATATTTCTTCAGAAAAAGCGCTTCGAATTGTAAAATCTGCTTTTAAGCAGCGGGGCCCGATTGACGGATCATGGATTTACACCCAGCCGGAGCCTTACAATATTAACGGAGAAACGGTACAGGTATACAAAACCGGCATTACACGATCAGCTTTCGGAGAATTAGAACAGTATGAAGTCATGGTGGATGCGAAAACGGGAGAAATTGTTGATGTCATTGATACAATCGCCTCTTAACACCGGACAAGCAAAAAATAGAAGCCGCTGCCTATGCAGCGGCTCTTTTTTATTATATCGCGCGAATCGGTTTGTATACCGGATACCACATCGCATCCTGCACTGCCTGTATAATGTCTTCAGGCTCTTCCGCAGCGACGCCTTCCTTCATTGCGGTTTTTGCAACTTCAACAGCAACGGTTGCCGAAACAGTGCGCAAATCTTCAACTTTTGGAAGCATCGGCGCGCCAGGCACCCCGACATTGACCATACCTGCGATTGCCCGGGCACATGCTTCAAACATGCCGTCGGTAATTAATTTTGATTTTGTAACAATCGTTCCAAGACCGAGACCAGGGAAGACAAGCGCGTTGTTTGCCTGCCCGATATGATACGTAACTCCGTTATATTCAACTGGCGGGAACGGGCTTCCTGTCGTGATCAGCGCACGGCCTTCTGTCCATTCGATTAAATCCTCCGGTTTTGCTTCAGAAAGGGTTGTCGGATTTGACATTGGCAAAATCGCCGGCCGTTTCACATGTGACGCCATTTCTTTTACAATTTCTTCAGTGAAAGCGCCGGAAACTGTAGATGTGCCGATCAGGATCGTTGGTTTCGCCTGCCGGACCACTTCAAGAAGATCAATGCCTCCGCCGTCTCCGTTCCGCTTATAATCCTTCACTTCATCAGCCGAACGGGCATACGGCTTTTGGAAATCAAGAAGCTGATCCATATCATCTGTTAACAGCCCGTTTCTGTCTATGCACCAGAAGCGCTTGTATGATTCTTCTTCACTCAGTCCCTCGCGCACCAATGCTTCCCGCAGCTGTTCGGCAATTCCGATTCCTGCCGTTCCCGCTCCGAATATAACAACTCTGTGATCCCTCAGCGGAACTTTAGACGCTTTTGCACAGGATAAGACTGCGGCCAAAGAAACAGCGCCAGTTCCTTGGATATCATCATTGAAGGTACACACTTTATCTTTATAGCGTTTCAAAATGCTTCGCGCATTTTTCGCCCCGAAATCCTCCCAATGCAGCAATGCATTCGGAAATGTTTCTCTCGCCAGCGCAACGTAGTCGTCAATAAATTGGTCATAACGTTCTCCGCGCACTCTAGAATGCTGGTTGCCGACATAAAGCGGATCGTTCAAGAGGCTCTCCTGATTTGTCCCCGCATCTAATACAACAGCCAGCACTCTGCTCGGATCAATGCCCGCAGCCGCTGTATAAACCGCCAGCTTGCCGATAGAAATCGCGATTCCTCCGACGCCCCAGTCACCGATTCCTAAAATTCCTTCCGCATCAGTTGCAACAATTAAATCGATCGTATCGCTTTGATCTTTATACTGTTTAAATGCTTCTTTCATACCGTCCGGGTCATCGATTGACAGATAGAGCCCTCGTGGTTTTCTGTATTCATGGCTGTATCTCTGGATTGCCGTTCCGACTGTCGGTGTGTAGACAATCGGGAGCATTTCCCCTAAATGGTCATTTAACAGGCGGTAAAACAGCGTTTCATTCCGATCGTGCAACGCCGTTAAATAGACATTTTTGCTTAAATCGTCAGGCTGTGCGGAATATTGTTCATACGCTCTTTTCGCCTGATCATCAATTGTTAATACCTTGGGCGGCAGAAAGCCTTTTAAACCAAGTTCTTTTCTTTCTTCCTCAGTAAAAGCAACACCTTTGTTCAAAAAAGGAACAGAGAGCACTTCAAGGCCTCTTAATGTTGTTTGAATGTCTCCTTCGTTTGTTACTCTGAATTGTTTCACCCTGCCTCTTCCTTTCTGAGCATAATTAGTACTAGGTTTGCATTATTAGCCGGAAAACATGCAGGGTAAACATAAAAATATGCTATTGCTTCATTCGCTTAACTGACTTTTTGATGCTTCCGTCCTCCTCCCATTGAAGCGCGCGATATTCGGCATCATGATAAAAAATAAACCAAGCGTCTTTTTCTGCTGCGAACGCCTGCCATTTCTGCTTTTGCGGGATAGAGGTCATCGGATAATCATCGTAAGCCAGCACCCATAGCGGATTGCGGTGGGCATGTGTCGGCATCAGATCTGCCATATGTACGGCAGTTTCACCCGCATCCTCGCATATCAGGACACTGTGTCCGTCGCTATGGCCTCCGGTGTGATGCATTGTAATACCCTCTGTGATCGTTAAGGTGTCTTCAAAGGTTTTGACTTGGCCAGCTACAGCCTCCCAATTTTCTTTCCAATACGTATTTTTCGACCTGATATTCGGATGGCGCATTTCGTCCCATTCAACAGCAGATGTATAAATCACTGCATTCGGAAAGACAGAGACGAGCCGTTCACCTTCATATTCCGTTAAACCGCATGCATGATCAAAATGAAGGTGTGTCATTGCGATCACATCTATATTGGCAACCGTTAATCCGAGTGCAGCTAATGAGGGTTTCACATTCGACTCTTGTGTCACGCCATAGTTTCGTTTTTGTTTATCAGTCAGCTTGCCGGACCCAATTCCGGCGTCAACGATGATATTGAGCCCATCCTTTTGAATCAAAATAGGGTCTGTTCTTAGTTCAATCTGGTTTTTTTCATTGACTGGATATTTTTTAGACCAAAGCGGCTTTGGCACAACGCCGAACATGGCGCCTCCGTCCATATGCGTCACGCCTCCGTCAAGCCAGGTCAACGTGATGTTTCCAATTTTCATTGTTTCCATTTTCATCCCCCCTGTCATCATGGTAGCAAACGGCCCATAAAAAAAACAGACTCCTGTCAGAGTCTGTCTTTACGTTCTCCATTCAACCTCAGCCCGATAGATCGGCTGGCCGAGTGCAGAGAATTTTTCTTCATATTCTGTCATAATATTGCCTTCCAGATTGCTGTTATGCAAATCGAGACTGACGTATGTCAGCAGGAGGCCGTACTCAGAGAAGCTCTTCAAAGAGTACTCAAACAAACCTCGGTTGTCCGTTTTAAAATGAATCGCTCCGCCTTTGCCCATTACATCTTCATATTTTTTCAGGAAGTGGGAATATGTCAGGCGGCGTTTTTCATGCCGTTTCTTCGGCCAAGGATCAGAAAAGTTCAAGTAGACCCGTTTCACTTCCCCCGGCTCAAACACATCCGTCAGCGTGTCCGCATCTATATTCAGAAGCTTTACATTCTGCGCTTCGCTGTCTTTTACTTTTTGGACGGCTGTCACGATGACGCTTTTAAATAACTCAATACCAATATAATTGATGTCGGGATTTTGTTTGGCCATACCAGAAATAAATTGGCCTTTTCCTGTACCAACCTCGATATGGATCGGATTGTCGTTGCCAAACACTGTGTTCCATTTCCCTTTATAATCAGCAGGATTGCTGATGGCAATATCTGCGTTTTCAGCCAAAAAGTCATCAGCCCAAGGCTTGTGGCGCATTCTCATATGATTGACACCTCTATCTATTATTTCGACTAACAACATACCATGAATTAAAAAGACCCGCAAGCTCGTTTTTCCAGTGTATCTCTCTTAAGGCCGAGCGCATAAAAAAAGAGGGTCCCGTCTGCTGGAACACTCCTTTCACATGTATAAAAACGCTCTGTTTTGAACAATTTAACCCGTATGATACTGAAGGGATGTGTACCGTTATGGGTTTACATTATGAGCATCAAGTTCATTTATTGAAGGATATATTGACTGACCATCAATTGGACTGCTGCGGAACAGTCGCAGAGTACGAGCAGCTTGAGCGTGTGATTAAATCACTGATGGCAAACACCGAGCTTGATTCAAATTTCAAAAACGTGCTTGAAGATGTTTACCGCTACAGCCAATCAGGAATATCGTCCAAATCCATCGACTCACACATACAAGAGCATCAGAACAGCCTGTCTCAATGGGTAGAGCAAATGGATTCGTATTCCTGATTAATCAACAATTCGTTTCATGAGGATATGCAGCTCTTCCATTGCATCATGAAATTCTTTATCATTGCCTTTTGCTTTATGCCAGGCAATGAAAGTAATTGTTTCAGATAACACATACCAAGCCATTCGCAACCGAAGGCTTTCTGTCAGCTCTATGCCGTACATGCTCAGCCAGCTCTCCCAAGCTGGCTTTTCGACGTAGTGGTACAGCAAAGGCCCGAGGTCCATCGCCGGATCAGCGATCATGGCGCCGTCCCAGTCAATTAAATACAGCTGGTTGTCTTCAGACAATAGCCAGTTATTATGATTGACATCACAATGGCAAACGACTTTCTCACCGAAATGCACTTCATGCAGGTGTTCTTCCAAATACTTGATCCCTTCTTGAATCAGCGGCGAAGATTGCTGCACAGCAAATACAGCCTGCTTCAGCTGAGACAAAAGAGCCCCCGGGTTCAGCGGTTCTTTTCCAAGTCTCTTCAGCATGTCCAGCAAGGCTTTTGATGTGTGTATTTTACGAAGCAATTCAGCAACGGGCCGTCCGCTCATGTCTTTAGGCTTCAGCTCTCTGCCGGTCATCCAGTGCTGGGCCGTAATGACGTCCCCATTTTCCATCCGTTTTGTCCAAACCAGCTTCGGAACAATGCCTTCGGCGGATAAAACAGCTAAAAAAGGTGAGCTATTACGTTTTAAAAAAAGCTGCTGCCCGTTATGTTTCGCATAATATGCATCTCCTGTAGCTCCTCCGGCGGGGAAGATCTCCCAATCGCTACCTAGTAATTGTCCCAACCAGTTCATATCAATGTTCAACCCATCATTTCTTAAAATATTTTAGAATTAAGGCTAATCGTTTCTAGTCTATCCAGCGAATGCCTTTTTCGTACGAATCGTATAAAAATAAAAAAGACAGCTATTGAGAGTCTCATATGCTAATCAATAGCCGTCCTTTAAATTTTAGCGCTATAGCACAAACTTCGTCAAGCAAAACTCTTAAGATCTGATGCTAAATATAAGATAACCGTTCCGATGCCGTTTACTGCAACCGTTTTCTTGATTTCTGCCGGGTCTTCCTGAAATCCTGATGGATCACATAAAAGCCGATAAGGTATGTCGTTTGGCAGCCTCCACTCGACGGAGTCTGGACTCGCGTGATGGATAACAATGATATCTTTCCATTCGTCAACCTCGTCAAGATCATAAAGCCTGTATGCGATAAGGTGTTCTTTTAGCGTCAAACATTCAAGATGGCGCTGGATGTCTGCAGCGGACCTGAGACGAAATGCAGGATGCGCTTTTCTCAGCGAGATCAGCCTGCGGATATAGTCAACATCTTCTTTGAACGTTTCACGGCGATCCCAGTCCAGCTCGTTAATGCTGTCACTGGATTGATAGCTGTTTTCCACTCCCTGCTTCGTCCGGAAAAATTCCTGGCCGCTATGAATAAACGGCACCCCTTGGGCAAGCAAAATAATTGCGGCTGCAAGCCTTTGCCTGCTTCTCTTTCGGCTGTCATTTTCTTGAGGAAGCGCGAAGCTCATTTTATCCCAAAAGGTGTGATTGTCATGTGATTCAACATAATTGATGGACTGGCTTGGTTCCGGAACAATCGGTGCGAATGCCTTCCATCCGGAAGAACCGGCAATCCCGTGCATAACAGCTTGCGCTGATTCACCGCTGCCGAGTGCAAACCCTGCTGCCATGAGGTGAAAGGTGTTCCCTTTTACAGCGTCACGAAACATATCATTAAAAAAACCAATACCGGGCATTCTTGGTGCGTTTGCCAAAGCAGCTTTCTGTTCATGCGGCAGCGGTGTAGCCAGATCCCATCCTTCTCCAAAAAGCAGGATCCCGGGCTTTGCCTTAGTTGCTTTCTCTTTCATATAAAGCACGGTGTCAATATCTAAAATGCCGAGCAGATCAAAGCGGAAGCCGTCGGCATTGTATTCTTCAAGCCAATAGACCACGCAATCCGCAATGAACTTTCTCGCCATCCTTCTTTCTGATGCAATATCATTGCCAACGCCAGTGCCGTTTGACGGCATCCCACATTCGTCATGCCGGAAAAAATAACCGGGCACTGTTTTTTCAAAGGGTGAATTCTCGCGCTGATACACATGGTTAAAAACAACATCCAGAATGACTCGCAGACCGTGCTGATGCAGGGTATTGATCATTTGTTTCAGCTCTGTTTTTCTCGTTTGAGGATCATAAGGGTTTGAGGCATAGCTTCCCTCCGGGGCAAAAAAATGAAGCGGGTTATATCCCCAATTATAAGCATCAAGCGGCTTCTCTTCATCAACTCCGGCAAAATCGTTCACCGGCAGCAGCTCGACGTGTGTAACACCGAGCTCTTTTATATACGCCAGTCCAGAAGAACTGCCATTTGCGGTTTGTGTATCCGTTTCCGTCAGCGCTAAGTATTGTCCCTTGTTTATCATGCCGCTGTTTTCATGGATGGAGAAGTCGCGAAGGTGCGTCTCATAGATGACGGCATCCACAGGGTTTGAGAATGGCTTAAGCGGAGCAGTCCATTTCATTTGATCCGGGCGCAAGACGACGCCCTTCTCTCCATTTACTGTCACGGCCTTTGCATACGGGTCAACGGTTTCCGCCCACTCTGAATTGTTGCAGATGCAGAACACATACTCGTACCCGTGGAGGTCACCCATGACCGTAACAGCATAGACGCCCTTTTCCAAGCGAGTCATTTGGAATGTGCGCCCGCCTTTATTGGGGTGTGAAAGCTTGACAGCAGCTGAGGTTGCAGCAGGCGCCCATACTTTAAATACGGTATGATCCGCAGTATAAACGGCGCCCAGCTCTCCGTCATAATAAAATTCGTCATCAAATGCAGCCGTCCGGATGACCGCGCCAATTAGGAGATCCGTTTTGTGGCCGCTGGATGCTCTGACGCAATGGATTTTTCCAAATGTCACAGGATGGTCGGATACGCAGACGTACTTGTATTTTGCTTCAAGGGAGTATTCCTCCCTGACAGCCAGAGGAAAAACTGTTGTTTCTGTCTCAAGCCGAAACGGCGGTGTCATGATTTCCTTTTGTTCAGCAGGAATCAGAACAGTAATGATATTCATGTCATCGACATACGCTTCGAAGCTGCGGCGGATGCTGACCATCGGAAGCTCTCTCCTTCAAACACGTTTATGTTTTGATCCTTAGGGGTGAAGGACTAGATGCCAGACGAAACGGGGTAGTGCCCATGATTTCTCCGTCAGCATGGAACGGGATTTTGTCCTTCGTGTAAAATGTAATGTCCTTCGCTTTAAACATCGTAACGCCATCCACTTTTGTATGTTTTCCAAATGCCATGAGACATAAAAGCCAATATTTTTTCAAAAACGGCTGGTTTTCAACGATTACGATATCAAATGTCTTCTCGCGCGGATTTGCTAGGGGCGCCGCCTTCATGCCTCCCCCGTAAAACGGATGGTTGGATACAACGGCAAACCAGACATCATGAAATTCGCGCGTCTCGTCTTCCGTCGTACAAGCTAACGTAAACGGCTTAAAGGTTGCCGAAGCGTGCAAATGAGAAAGCGGATACACAAGAAATCGAAGGCGGAGAAAAAGAAAAACCCGTCTCAACGGAAATTCCATCGACTTTTTATTGACATATGCGTCAAACCCGATCCCGATATGATTCATAAAATAAAGAATCTGTGATTTATCCTGAAGGAAATTGACGCTTCCTAAATGAAAGGTTCTTGTTAACGGGCGCTTTACCTTCTTGATTTCCTGTATCAGATCGATTTTTTTAATAGAGAATCCTCGCGAAAAATCATTATACGCGCCCGCCGGCACAAAGCTCAGCTCAATATCGTCAACATCTTTCAGCCCGTTGACAACTTCATGCATGGTTCCGTCTCCGCCAATGACGATCAGGCGCTTCAGCTTATATTCTTGTATCGTTGAAATCTGTCTGGCGAGCACCTCGGCGTGTCCCGGATGTTCAGTTAAAAATGAACGGTGCTCAACCTTTCGTTTGATCAATTCTTTTTGAATGGACTTCCAAACACGCAGGCCGTTTCGATGTCCTGCTGTCGGATTAATAATAAAAAACCAATGGCTCATCTTTCTCACCTGCTTATGTTATGAGAAAACCGCTCAAATCGTTCTCTTTTACTCCAGCCACTCCTGTCTGCGATAGGAGTCAGACATGCAGTAAGACAAGAGAGCCTTTGCAGCCTTTACCTGATGATGTTTGATCGGAGCAGTGTTTTTCTTCTGCCGCTCAATCCATTCTTCCGCGCTCCGCTTATCCGCTATTTCTAAGCCGTATGGCGGCTCCGGATAATCGATGTACGACGTTCTGCTCAGAAGCAATTTTCGAACCGGAATCTCAGCCTGTTTTTCCTTTACGATCTTTGACACAACCGAGTCCGTACGAAACAGGCTAAGCCCTGGATTTAACACTGATGCAGTCTGAGAGGCTGTTTTCTTGTCCCAAAAACGATTTTTAGACCCTATGTAGACACTGTCTTCCTCAGCCTCTAAAAAAGAAACGCAATAAATTTCCAGAGGAGAAATAATCACAATACTTAATTCAACCGCCGCCTGCTGAATTTTCAGCACAGGCTTATACATAATAAAATAAGAATCAGGCAGCTGCTGGGTCAGATAACGCAAAATGCGGTCCTGCTTCACCTGGTTTGAGAGTTGAGATATTTCTGAAAGAGTAGAGCTTGCCCATTTGAGCTGAAAATCATATAAATGTCTTTTATAAAAAGAAGCAAGCGCCACCCTGCTCTTCGGGAGCCTTACATGAATATCTTCTTCGTCCTCAAACCATCGGTGTCTCTCTTCTTGTATATCGGCTTTTTTCTCTTCTTTTCTTCTTTTCAATGAAAATTTTTTTCGTTTCTGCACCGGTTCCGGTTCTTCAGCTCTGGCTTGCCTTTCTTCATGCTGGCGCTCCGCTGCTTCTACTAGTGAAAGCCAGCGCTCTTTTTTCAGACGTACAAACTGGTTGATATAATGGTACGGATCAAGCTCATACCTCGATATATAATCATGAATTTTGATGATTTGTGCCATGTTTGTTTCTCCACTCCGCAATGAATTAAGATAATTGAAATTTGAATATTTCCTCGTATTTTGGTGATTGGTTCAAGTGTATTTGAAAGAGCGAAAATCGTTCAGCCATCATCGAAACCTCGCCGCTTTCAAACGGAACATGAGCCGGAAATCCTTCTTCTCCTGTCCATTTTCTTGCCAGTGTCATATGAGGATGATACGGTCTTTTTTCCACTTGAAAGCCGGCCTGAAGTACAGCCTGCTTCGTATGTTCCCGCAGTCTATCAAGCGTTTTGTTTTTCTTTGGCTCCAGATGTAAAACGCGCGGCCTTCTGCGGTCGCCGAATACATCTATCTTGTCAAACTTAATTGAAAATGGGTCAATTTCTGAAGCAATCTCTGTTAGCGAACCTTCAAGCTTCTTTATTTGTGTCTCATCCGCCGCTCCGAGAAAAATTAACGTGATATGATAGTCAAGCGGGTGCACCCATTTTTGAAACGTCAATACCGGTTCGTTTTTCGCAGCCTGGTAGATCGGATTTGCAATTCCCTCAGGTATGGGAACGCCGATGAAATAATGAGGCCGTATATCTGGCATCCGTCTGACACTCCCTTCTTTGACAGCTATTATTTTATCAATAAAGAGGCTGTGCGGATAGAGGAACAGTGTATGAAAACACTCTCGCACAAACGTTTATCATGTTAGGATATTATATGACACTTGTTTTATTCAGAAAGGAATGACAATGTTGAAAATCGTTGCAAACACAGCTGATCTGATAGGAGATACACCGCTAGTGAGATTGAATCGGCTTCAGCCGGAAAATGCGGCACAAGTCTATTTAAAGCTTGAATTTTTCAATCCGAGCGGCAGTGTGAAAGACAGAGCCGCTTATCAAATGATCATAGAAGCTGAACAAAACGGTTTACTCAAGCCGGGATCAGTTATTATAGAGCCGACAAGCGGAAATACCGGAATCGGGCTCGCCATGAATGCGGCAGCACGCGGATATAAAGCAATCTTAGTGATGCCTGATACGATGACGAAGGAACGGATCAACCTACTTAAAGCTTACGGTGCAGAGGTTGTATTAACTCCCGGAGAGGAAAGAATGCCGGGTAGCATCAAAAAAGCGAAGGAGCTTGCCGAACAAATTCCGAACAGCTATATTCCAATGCAGTTCGATAACACTGCTAATCCTGATGCGCACCGGAAAACAACAGCGCCTGAAATTGCTCGGGCGTTAGAGGAAATCGGAAAACCGCTCGGCGCTTTTGTATCCTCCTCCGGAACGGGCGGAACCATTACCGGAACAGGTGAGGCGCTCAAAGAGCTTTTTCCGGATATCACGGTTCATGTTGTTGAGCCAGCGGGTTCGCCTGTATTATCCGGCGGAAAACCTGGCGCACATAAACTTGTAGGAACGAGCCCAGGCTTTATACCGCCGATTTTAAATGAAGACGTGTATGATGAAATTATCAAAATCTCTGATGAAGACGCGTATACGACAACAAGACGGCTTGCTGCTGAAGAAGGAATTCTTGTCGGCCCTTCATCAGGCGCAGCCTGCTTCGCGGCAATCGAAACAGCGAAACGCCTCTCTCCTGACAAAGTTGTGGTCTGCATGACAGCTGATACAGGAGAACGGTACTTATCAACTGATTTATGGTCATTTATTTAAAAAAAGGACTGGCTTCAAAGCCGGTCCTTTTATTTTGCAAGCTCGTAAATGGCCTGCGCATATAACGCTGTCGATCTCAGCAGGTCATCAATTTCGATATATTCATCCTTTTGATGTGCGCTGTCAGGACGTCCGGGGAACAGCGGGCCGAAGGCGACACCGGCTTTTAGAGATCTGGCATACGTCCCTCCGCCGATGGAGATTAAGTCAGCTTTTTTACCCAGCTGGCCTTCATAAACCTTTTGCAGGGTTTTGACTAACGGATGATCTGCGGACACGTGATGCGGCTTGCTGTCTTTGAATTCTCCCAGCTCAAATTCTGATGCACTTTCGAATGCATCGCGGATCACTTTGCTTTCCGCTGTCACAGGATAGCGGATATTGATCCCGAGCTCGCCTCCTTGCCCTTCTTTATAGCGCAGTGTTCCGACATTTAATGTCAGCTCACCGCTGATTTCATCCTCACAGTCGATGTTTAGTTTCTTTCCTCTTGTATCACCTGAGAACTTGTCTGTCACAACTTGCACAAACCGCTTTCCTGCATCGTCAAGCTCAGTTTGCTGGAGAAATTCGCACAATAAAATGCCGGCATTGATCCCATTGTTCGGTTCCATCGCATGGCAGGAAAGCCCGTACATACGCAAAATGAGCTGTCCGTTCTCTATTTCAGCTTCTCCTTTTTGATCCGTCGTGCGGAGCATGTCTTTAAATGAAGACAGAATCTCTTCTTTTTTCGGCCCTTCAATGACAGCTTCCGCAGCGTCAGGCACCATGTTCAAGCGAAGGCCTGATTGTAACGAGACAAGCACTGCCTTTGGTTCTGCTTGATTTGGGCGGTGCGGAATAAGTAAAGAAGCATCGATGATCCCTTTTTCCGCATTAATGATTGGAAAATCGGCGTCAGGCGCAAAGCCCATTGTTGGCATTTCTTCATGCTTGAAATAATGCTCTACGCATCTCCAATCACTTTCTTCATCTGTTCCGATAATCATTCTGACTCGCTTGGACAGGGGCAGATTCATGTCTTTCACGATTTTCAGCGCGTAGAATGCCGCCATTGTCGGGCCTTTGTCATCAATGGCGCCTCTTGCATAAATCCGTCCGTTGCGGATTTCAGCTGAAAATGGATCACTCGTCCACCCATCTCCCGGCGGCACGACGTCAACATGGCAAAGTACGCCGATAATGTCATCGCCCTCCCCCCATTCAATATGACCTGCGAAGCCGTCAAGATTTTTTGTTGTAAAGCCTTCTTTTTCTCCAAGCTCCAGCAATGAAGTCAGGCTGGCGTTTACCCCTTCTCCAAACGGTTTACCGGGTCCGGCGGTTGTTTCGTCCATGACACTGTTGATTCTCAAAAATTCCTGCGTATCACGAATTAAATCCTCTTTTTTTCTGATCACTTCAACTTCCCAGTTCATAATGATCCCCTTTCCGCAAGAAATGACTTGCAAAAACCAAATAAAACGAATAATATTAATGGTGTTTTGTTAAAACGTTCGTAATTGGAGGATACTATGTTTCATCTAAAAGAGCAGCAAACATCCATAAAGCAAGAAATCATAGCAGGGCTGACGACCTTTTTCACAATGGTCTATATCGTCGTGGTCAATCCGGTCATTCTGGCTAACGCCGGGGTTCCTTTCGACCAGGTGTTCACCGCAACGATTATTGCCTCCATTGTCGGAACGCTGTGGATGGCCCTGGCAGCAAATTATCCGATTGCTATTGCGCCCGGCATGGGCTTGAACGCTTATTTAGCCTTTCATGTCGTAAGCGCAAGCGATGGCGGCATTACGTACGCAACAGCTTTCAGCGCAGTATTTACAGCAGGGGTTCTCTTCATTATTCTATCGTTAACACCTTTAAGAAAACAACTTATAGAAGCGATTCCAAACAATTTAAAATACGGGATCACAACTGGGATCGGGCTGTTTATTGCTTTTATCGGTTTGCGTCAAGCGGGCATTGTGGCAGCTGATGAGTCAAACCTGGTCACTCTCGGCAATCTGCATTCACCTGGTGTTATCTTAACGCTGGTTGGCCTTTTGATCAGCGTGGTCCTGATGGTGCTGAATGTAAGCGGCGCTTTATTTATCGGAATGGCAGCTACCGCTTTGATCGCCTTTTTCACCGGTCAGCTCCATTTTTCAAAGGGATTTATGTCGCTTCCTCATTTGCCGGAAGGATTGATGATCTCAAATCCATTTACTGCTTTTGGCGATGTCATTCATCACGGCCTGTACGCTGTCGTCTTTTCTTTTCTATTAGTCACAATATTTGATACGACAGGCACGATGATCGGAGTTGCCGAGCAAGCCGGGCTGATGAAGAACAACAAGCTGCCGAACGTGCGAAAAGCGCTGCTTGCTGATTCAACCGCGACGACAGTAGGAGCTGTTTTCGGCACAAGTCCAACGACTGCATTTATCGAGTCTTCCGCCGGTGTCGCAGCCGGGGGAAGAACGGGGCTTACGGCTTTGACTGTCGCGGTGATGTTTGCGGCTTCAATGTTTTTCAGTCCGCTTGTCAGCGCCTTGTCCGGTATAGCCGCCATCACCTCGCCTGCTTTGATTATCGTCGGCAGCTTGATGATGGGCTCGGTTTCCAATATGAACTGGAAAGAGATGGACGAGGCATTTCCAGCGTTTCTCGTCATTCTGGCCATGCCTTTGACATCCAGCATTTCTACAGGAATTGCGCTTGGCTTTATTTCATATCCGATCGTAAAAGCGGCGCGGGGAAAATGGAGAGAGATTCATCCGCTCGTCATCGTTTTCGCCATTCTGTTTTTCATCCAGCTGTTTATTTTATAACATAGACCTAAAAACCCAAACGTCGCCGTTTGGGTTTTTTATGTAAACAATAAAGAGACAGCGGCCGCTAAAAAACAACAGGCGGCAAACGCATAGTGCAGGATGTTGATACAGTTTTTTCTGGCCCGATAATATTCATCACTTTCCTTATCGGTGCCAATTAAAAAAGGGGCATCCATGACCTTGTCAAAAATAAGCGTCAGGATATAACGGCAAACCCCTGTATATACCAGCAGCGCAATCACCTTCAGCCAAATTGGGGAAACAAATATGAGAACGGTGAAAGCTGACAATAGCATGTACATCTGCCTCGCATACTCGCCATTCCTCAGCATGACTTTAAAAAACAATTCCTTATAGCCTGTGCAGATCGTTCGTCTTTTAAATATCCTTTTTGAATTTCGGTATAATAACGGTTTTCTTCTCATCCTGTCTTTTACTTTTGGCATTCCCGCCTCCTGACTCATCATCATCACAAGTCCTGCAAGAGCAAGCCTGCTTTTTTTCTCTTCAGTCACCTCAGCTTCAAAAGCCTTGAACGAAGCCGTCTTTTTCAAACTGCGGATAACTGAGAAAAGCAAAAATAAAATGCCAAAAAGCGCAAGCAAGTGCCACTGAGTCAAAACAATCAGGATAGCAGAACCAGCAAAAAATATAGCTCTGACAAAAATATCGCCAATCCATCTCGAAATGGAGCGCGGCTTTCTGATCCTGTCTTGCTTTAAGGATAAAAAGAATATATGAAGGCCAAACAAATAACACAATAGAGCAGTGCTTTCTGCGAATGTGATGTGAACAGAATGACTGATCAAGGGAAGGACAATGAAAAAGAGAAGCAGCCACTTAGCCTTCGTGACGAGAAAAGAATACAAAAGCGCGTACCGTTTGAGCTGATAGATGATTTCCTTCTTTTGCAGCAAAAACACTTTGTCCGCTTCCATTAAAAATGTGCGAATCGAGCCTGTAAACATGATCAGCCCACACACAGCGTACAGCCATCTCCACTCCGCCACTTCAGACCACTCATAAAGAAGACCTCTTCCATTCATCAAATCAATATACTGATAGATGACAAAAGCAATCGCCGGCAAAACAATATAGAGAGCGACTGTCCAGTCAATGACCGCATGCAACACTTTAAACTGATACTTGTAATAGTCAAACAGCCTTCGAAAAAAGAGCGTACGCCCGTTCATGGCCGATCACCTTGAACTGCCTTATAAAAACAGTCAAGCAATGACTGCCCCTCTAATCCGGTCTTGTCCTGAATATCTTTTAACGTGCCTTGGAGAAATAATGAACCTTTCTCAATCATATAAAACCGGTCACAGATTTTTTCCGCGGTATCGAGTACATGCGTGCACATAAGAATTCCGGCTCCACGTTCTTTTTCAGCCTTAAGCATGTCCACAAAGCGTTTCGTCGATATCGGATCAAGGCCGATAAACGGTTCATCAATCACATACATATCCGGCTTAGAGAGAAAGGCCTGGATAAGCATTAGTTTTTGCTGCATGCCCTTCGAAAAGGTGACAGGCAGCTCATGTTTGACATGATCAAGCGAAAACGTCTGCAGCAGGCTTTGGGCCCGATGCGCAAATTCTCTCTCTTCAATGCCGTGGAGTGTGCTGATCAGATCCAAATGCTCCCACAGCGTCAGTTCTTCGTAAAAGGACGGATGCTCCGGAATATATGCAAATGAACAGTCGTTCCAGGCAATATGCCCTTTAAAATCTTCTGAAAGGCCGAGTATCGCCTTGATTGCGGTGCTTTTTCCGGCGCCGTTAGCTCCGATCAGTCCAACTAGTTCCCCTTTTCTGACTTCCAGAAAAACATCGGTGAGCACTTTTTTTCGGCTTGTATACCCGGCCTGTTCTATTGTAGCTTCAAGCAAATTTGTCAAAACTCACCCACCTCCAAAATTTACTACGAAACAGAATAAAAAAAGTTTCTTTAACCATAATAATATTGAGCCGAAATACATAGTAATCCAACAAGGATGGCTGCCCAACGCGAATTGGAAAAAATTAATAGGAGTTATCCCTAGATTCATCACTGCAATATCGTGTATAATGAGGGCGAATTATTTTAACAATTACAGATGTCTGCCTTTGTTGCTATTTCGTACGCAGTTGATAGTCGTGAGTTGTGGTTAGTCAAGTCCATCCGATCTTATGATAGGGAGTGGTTTTTTGAAACCTTCAACAAACCGTATGCTAACTCGAATCAAATCAGTTTACATGTTTATCCAAGAAAAAGGTCTTGTGACAACACAGGAACTGGTTGACGAATTCGGCATTACACCTAGAACGATTCAAAGAGACTTAAATGTGTTGGCATATAATGATCTTGTTCATAGTCCAAGCCGTGGCAAGTGGGAGACAACGAGAAAGAAAGTAAAGATTACCTCATAAATTGAAAAATTACATAGGGCCGCCTGAGAGCGGCCCGATAGATAACAGGGCGAAGAAACTACTGAGCCTTGTTTTTGTGCGCTTATAAATAAAACCCCGCATTCGGTATGCGGGGTTTTTGTCATGCTTGCGGCTCATTGAGCAAATGAAGCTCTTCCTCTGTCAGCTCACGGTATTCCCCGGGTGCCAGAGCGGGATCTAGGGAAACGCGTCCCATCGAAAGCCGCTTCAGATAAACCACTTCATTGCCGACTGCCTTTGCCATTTGCTTGACCTGATGGTATTTTCCTTCTGTAATTGTCAGGTATATAACGGTATTGCCACTGTCGTTTGTTTTGATTTCCGCTTTTGCCGGCTTTGTTTTATAGCCGCCCTCTATGTAGACACCCGTTTCCAAATCGGAGATGTCTTCCCGAGAAATCTGTGATTTTAAATGGACTTCATACGTTTTTGGAACATGCTTTTTAGGAGAAAGAAGCCGATGTGCGAGCTGCCCGTCATTTGTGAGCAGCAAAAAGCCCTCTGTATCTTTATCAAGCCTGCCGGCTGGAAATGGCTCAAATCTCATCTCCTCCGGCGTCAGCAGATCGACCACTGTTTGCTGCCGGCTGTCCTCAGTCGCCGA
This sequence comes from Bacillus sp. FSL R5-0603, assembly GCF_038050295.1. Lineage (NCBI taxonomy): Bacteria > Bacillati > Bacillota > Bacilli > Caryophanales > Bacillaceae > Bacillus > Bacillus sp. FSL R5-0603. The sequence goes on from NZ_JBBOYP010000001.1 coordinate 2,907,118, forward strand.
CAGCACGCCCTGCGGTTTATTCATCATAAGATAAATGAACTCTCGATAATCAACCGGTTCCCCGTATACGGTCACCTCCTGCGTATCAGGATCAACGTGCGCCTTTACATCTTTGGCAGGTTTGCCGTCGATCATCACGGCTCCAGCCTTCACAACGGCTTTGACTTCTTTTCTGGAACCATACCCGCTGTTGGCAAGCAGCTTATCAAGTCTCATTCCCAATCTCTCCTTTATAAAAGAAAGCCCGCAGCATGCGAGCCCTCAGTTTCATCATATCTAGTTCATCAGCCTGCATGTCTGCCTTTCCTTAAGAAACCTGGCAAACGGCGGCCTAAAATTTTCTGTAAAAATCCTAATCGGTAGCCGCAATACAGGTAGACAGCTCCGCCAACAGCAGCCGCGATCACCACAACAATCGCAGCTTGCAGCTGGCCATCCTGATAGGAAATAAAGAAGCCTAATACCCACTGCACGATTTTCACGGCAATACCCATAATGGCTGATAAGACCAGCATCAAAACAGTTCGTTTAACAAGTATCTTATACGAATAGCCTGCATGGCGCTTAATCATGATAAACCCATATAAAAGGGAAGCGATATATCCAAGCGCCGTCGCTAAAATCGCTCCGTCAGCCTGCATCAGCTTGATCAGCGGAACATTCAGCACAAGCTTGATCACGACACCGATCACAAGGCTGACAACCGCAAATTTTTGCTTATTGATGCCCTGCAGAATGGCTGCGTTGACTGTAAACAAAGAGAACAAAATCGCGACTGGCGAATACCATAGCAAAATGTTTGCCCCCAGTTCAGGATGAAGGCTCTCTGACCCGTAAAAGAACGTATACGTCGGTCCTGACAATAGAGAGATCCCGACAACAGCCGGAATAATTAAAAACAGGATCGTCTGCATCGTTTGATTAATCTGCTGATTTAACAGCTTATAGTTTCCGCTTGTAAACGATTCAGTAATCGTTGGAATTAATGTCAGTCCGAAAGCAGTTGCTAGGGAAACCGGGATCATCACGAGCTTCTGAACATACAGGGTTAGAATCGCAAGCATGTCCTGGCTGATGGCTTGATGACCGGCTTCAATCATCGCTTTGTTAAACGTATTTGTATCAATATAGTTATACAAAGGGATGGCTAGTCCGACAAAAACGTACGGAGCAGCATAGCTGAACAGCTCGAAAAACATTTTCTTGTAGCTTAGGTTTGCTGTCGGACCCGTATTCGGCATCATCGCCAGCAGGCTGCCCTTCCGTTTGTTCCAATAAATATAAAGCACGACCAGCCCTCCGAAGGCACCGATCAGCGCTGCGAAGGTTGCATAGCCCACAGCGATGACAAGGCCGCCGTTGAAAACCTTCAAAATCAAGAATGTCGCACTCAATAGAAAGATGATGCGGACAATCTGTTCAACGACTTGGGATACAGCTGTCGGACCCATCATTTGGTGCCCTTGAAAGAATCCGCGGACAAGGCTCATAATCGGTACGACCAAAAGCGCTAAGCTGACCATGCGGATGACATAAACGACATGATCAATTGTCAGGCCGTTATTATCCTTGCCTCCCAGCGATATTTCCGCAAACATCGGAGCCGATAGATACAGAATGAAAAAGGCTATCATTCCTGTGACGAGCATAACCGACATGCCCGCCTTTAGCATTTTCCTGCTTGTCTCATAATCCCCTTTTGAATTATATTTGGAAACAAATTTAGAAACAGCGGCCGGAAAGCCCATCGTAGCAATATTCAAAAATAAAGTGTATTGGTTGTATCCGTATTGAAATAATGCACCGCCTGTCGCCCCGACCATAATGCTGAAGGGAATTAAATAGACCATCCCCAGAATCCGCGATATATATGTACCGAGCGTTAATACAAACGTGCCTCTTAACAGTTTGCTTGACATGTTTCTTCATCACCATTTTCTACGAAGATTCAACTTTTCTATTTTACCACAACTGGGCATTTAGACGGTAATAAATACAAAAGCAATCCTGTGAACATTCATGTCCGCGGCAAAAGACGTTTAAGGAGCGGCTTTCTTTCGCTATAATAGTACTGCGGATGGGGTGTCCGCACACGAAATGAAAAGAAAGTTGATGATAAAGATGAAACAATATGACGTAATCGTAATCGGCGGAGGCCCTTCAGGCTTGATGGCTGCGATTGCAGCAGGAGAACAGGGCGCTGGCGTGTTGCTGATAGATAAAGGAAATAAATTAGGACGGAAACTCGCGATTTCCGGGGGCGGCCGCTGTAATGTGACGAACCGCCTTCCTGTGGAAGAAATTATCAAGCACATCCCCGGCAACGGGCGTTTTTTATACAGCGCGTTTTCTGAATTTAATAATGAGGACATTATCAAGTTTTTTGAAAACCTCGGCATTCAATTGAAGGAAGAGGATCACGGCCGGATGTTCCCTGTGACCGACAAAGCCCAAAGTGTCGTTGACGCGCTGTTAAACAGGCTGAAGCAGCTCCGCGTAACAATCAGAACGAACGAGAAAATTAAATCTGTTTTATATGAAGATGGACAGGCAGCAGGGATTGTGACGAATAATGGCGAAATGATCCATAGCCAGGCAGTCATTATCGCTGTCGGCGGTAAAAGCGTGCCTCATACCGGAAGCACGGGAGACGGCTATGAATGGGCTGAAGCCGCGGGCCATACCATAACAGAGCTGTTTCCGACAGAGGTTCCCGTCACTTCTGGCGAACCGTTCATTAAGCAAAAAACACTTCAAGGCTTATCACTAAGAGATGTAGCCGTCAGTGTGTTAAATAAAAAAGGCAAACCGATTATCACACATAAAATGGACATGCTGTTTACCCATTTCGGCCTCTCAGGACCTGCCATTCTCAGATGCAGCCAATTTGTCGTAAAAGAGCTGAAAAAACAGCCTCAAGTGCCTATCAGAATCGACTTGTATCCGGATATCAATGAAGAAACGCTTTTCCAAAAGATGTATAAAGAACTGAAGGAAGCACCGAAAAAAACCATTAAAAACGTGCTGAAGCCTTGGATGCAGGAGCGCTATCTCCTATTCCTGCTCGAAAAAAACGGCATCTCTCCGAACGTATCGTTTTCTGAGCTGCCGAAGGATCCTTTCAGACAATTTGTAAAGGACTGCAAGCAGTTTACTGTACTTGCAAATGGCACACTGTCGCTTGATAAGGCATTTGTCACGGGAGGCGGGGTATCTGTAAAAGAAATTGACCCGAAAAAGATGGCTTCTAAAAAAATGGAGGGGCTTTATTTTTGCGGTGAAATTCTGGATATCCACGGCTACACAGGCGGATACAATATTACCTCCGCCCTTGTCACAGGCAGGCTTGCAGGGCTAAATGCCGGGCAATACGCCCGTTCTTAACCATTGCTTTTGAACACTTGCCACAAAGGCCGAATATTTGAACATTCCCCGCATTCATGTTAGGGTGAGACTTGTTTTGTTTCACCTGATTGCGGGGTAATTTTAAGAGAGGAATGAGCTGCCATCGTACGACCATACTAAGCCTGCGAGCAAGATATAGGCGTACACAAAAAATTAGAGGGTGAGAAATGTTGAAACATATATCTAGTGTATTTTGGATTGTGATTGCAATCACAGCTGCAGCTGTATTATGGGGTGTTATTTCTCCTGACAGCCTGCAAAATGTGTCTCAATCGGCACAAGCATTTATTACCGATTCATTTGGTTGGTATTATCTTTTAGTTGTCTCTTTGTTTGTCGGGTTTTGTCTCTTTTTGATTTTCAGCCCGATCGGAAAAATCAAACTCGGAAAGCCTGATGAAAAACCGGAATTCGGGTTATTATCATGGTTTGCCATGCTGTTCAGCGCAGGCATGGGAATCGGCTTAGTATTCTACGGTGCGGCTGAACCGATCAGCCATTACGCAATTAGCTCTCCATCAGGTGAAACAGAAACCCCCCAAGCCTTCAGAGATGCACTCCGCTATACGTTTTTCCACTGGGGTTTGCACGCTTGGGCCATTTATGCCATTGTGGCATTATGCATTGCCTATTTCCAATTCCGCAAAGGCGCACCCGGGTTAATCAGCAGCACACTGTCACCGATTCTCGGGGATAAAGTAAACGGACCGATCGGAAAGGCCATTGACTGTATTGCAGTTTTCGCCACTGTTGTCGGGGTGTCAACAAGTCTTGGTCTTGGCGCAACCCAAATTAACGGCGGTTTGAATTACCTGTTCGGCATTCCGAATGCGTTTATCGTCCAATTGGTTTTAATCATTATTGTGACAGTGCTCTTTTTACTTTCTGCGTGGAGCGGACTCGGAAAAGGAATTAAGTATTTAAGCAACACAAACATGGTATTGGCCGGATTGTTAATGTTGTTTATGCTCGTTGTCGGGCCTACAGTGCTGATCATGAACTCATTTACAGATTCTATCGGACAATACATTCAAAATATTGTTCAAATGAGCTTCAGACTGACACCGAATGACCCTGAAAAACGCGAATGGATTAACAGCTGGACGATTTTCTATTGGGCATGGTGGATTTCCTGGTCTCCATTTGTCGGCATTTTCATCGCCCGTGTATCCAGAGGCCGGACGATACGCGAATTTTTAATCGGCGTCTTGGTGACACCTTGTATTTTGACATTTCTATGGTTCTCCATTTTCGGCGTATCAGCCATGGATCTCCAGCAAAAAGGCACGTTCAATGTAGCAAAGCTGTCCACTGAAACGATGCTGTTCGGAACACTTGATCACTATCCGCTGACAATGGTGACATCGATCCTTGCATTGATTCTGATCGCAGTATTTTTTATCACGTCTGCAGATTCAGCTACATTCGTGCTGGGCATGCAGACGTCGTACGGTTCTTTAAATCCGGCGAATTCTGTGAAACTCAGCTGGGGCATCATTCAGTCTGCCATGGCGGCTGTGCTCCTATATTCCGGAGGGCTTGCCGCTTTGCAGAACACAGCGATTCTGGCAGCGCTGCCGTTTTCTATCGTTATCCTGCTGATGATTGCCTCTCTCTATCAATCGCTCTCAAAAGAAAGAAGAGAGATCAAAAAAGCGGAGAAACTCGATAAACCGAGAAGTCCAAGAGTGAAAAAAGCATATTAACAAAAAAGATCTTTCCGTGCCTGCGGAAAGATCTTTTTATTTGCGATATAAGATAAGGGCGGAAAAACAGTAAAGCTGCTCGCCGTCTGGGTCGCACGCTGCCGAAACCGTATATTTGATATCAATCAGCTGCTCCTCCGATATCCCTTTTAAAAATGAATTGATTTCCGTTTGTAAGTCTTTTTCATGCTCTTCATCAAATACCGCTACCTTCAGCATTTTATCCACTCTCCTTTCTCTATCAATCTATTCCGTTTGGAACAGCGTTATGATAGAGAAATGATGATTATCTCGTTTCCGGATAAAAAGCTTTCCGTATATGGGATTCCCTCTGTGGCTCGCCGCCTTGCTGCTCCACTTTCAGCAGCACGGCATAAACAATCCGCATATGGAAGTAGCTAATAAGGCTGACGCTGAAAAAAGGGACAATGCCGGGCAGGTAAGCAAGCAAGAAAAAGAGAGCAACAGTCAGCGCAAGCATAGCAAGCGTATATTGCAAATACGCCACACTGAGCAAGAGCGAAAATTTCACATACAGACGTTTTTTCCAGTCAAAATGGACAAGCAGCGGAAACACATAAAAAAGCATGGATACGAACAAAAAGCCAAATATCATAATGGCGAAGCGCAGGATGTGCAGAAGGAAATGACTTGGATAAATGAAGGCCAAATCAATATAAATAATCACTCCGATGAGCGCCAGTACAGCGCCGAGCAGATTTGAACGAAAAAATTCACCCTTGTATTCCTGCCAAAACGTTTTGAGCACCGGAACGTTGTCCTGCCCCTGGATCCACTTCCGCATGACAGCGAATAAAGCCGTGGTCGCGGGCATGATGCCAAACACACCGAGACCGAGCAACGTAAAAAACAGCCACAGCAAGTTTGTATACGCAAATCTCATAATCCATTCGCAAAAGCGCAGCATCCGCCCCAGTGAACTATCATGTTCCATGGCGCCCCCTCCTTTTTTGCATTATACATTCTGCATCTGAAAAAGCTCTTTCATGCCAATCGGCTTCTTTTCGGCAACCGAGCGCCACATTCCCTCACCAACCGCGATGGAGTAGGCTCCAGCTTCAGCTCCGGCTAAAATATCATAGCGGCGCAGCGGGTCTTTCCCTAAAAAAAGATCCTCAAGCAAAAGCGGATCACCTCCGCCATGCCCCCCTTCATTTTTGACTACTTGTATCGTCTGCTTTGATTCAAAAAGCGGATAGTATTCGATTGTCTGCTCAGGAAAAGCAAACGGAATTCTGGAAGGTTCGTGAAATTCATTTGATTCAATACGCCCTTTTGTGCCGTTGATCGTCAGCCGGTAGCCTTCATACGGGGCCGAAAAAACAATCGAGTAGCTTAACAGTGCGCCGCCATCATATTTGACTGCCGCCACGTACGTATCCTCGATGTCAATTTCCTCGTCAAAAATACACGCGTCAGGCCTGTATGCAGTATATAAGCTAGACTGGTCTCCTGCTTCGAGATGATCATCTTTTATAGAAGCTTTAGAGGAACGGGGATGCCACCTTGAATAGTAGTGGCATTTTTCTTTAACACGGCACGTCCCGCAAAAACGCCCGTCTTCTTCGGGCAAGGGGTTCCACTCACTGTCCGGCCCATAGTAATTCAAGGCGCCATAAGCAAATACCTCTTCCGGATTTTGTCCGAGCCACCAATTAACGAGATCGAAGTGATGTGTTGATTTATGGACAGAAAGACCGCCGGAAAACTGTCTCGACCTGTTCCAGCGTTTAAAATAGCTGGCGCCATGATACGTATCAATATACCAATTTAAATCAACGGAGGTGACCCTGCCTATTTTTCCGTCCAGAATCATTTCTTTTATTTTCCGATGAAACGGGCTGTAGCGATAGTTAAACGCGACGGTGACTTTCCCTTCGCTTTTGGCCTCAGCTTCAAGCACCCGATTCGCATCCTGCACTGTTGTCACCATTGGTTTTTCAGTAATCACATCTGTATTCCACTGAAGACTTTTTACAATATATGTGACATGCGTATCGTCCCTGCCTGCCACAATGACGATATCAGGCTTTGACACGCGCATCATCTCGTCAAAAGCATCCTCGCTAAACTCGGGCACGTGGGCCAGCTCGGGAAATTTCTTTTTGCAAACGGCAAAACGTTTCGGATCGGCATCCAGCAGTCCCGTAATCTCATAATGAGTTGAAAACCGCTCCATCAGCGGTTTGATAAACATACTGAATGCTCTGCTGCTCAATCCGCAAAAGACGATGTTCTTCAATATCCTCACCTCTATCGGGCTTCAGTTAGTTGAGAAATCAGCTGCAGCGCTTCCTCTGTTTTTTCAGCATACACAGGGATAAACGCCGCCATATCGCGATTCAATCGAAAAGAATAGCCGTTCAGCTGCTTTTTCCCTTTTTCGATCTGAACGGCATAGATCGTTTTTTCTCCTGATTTTTTATTAACAGTTGTATAAGGAGATGTTTTTCCAGGAGGCAATCCATTTAACGGCTGAAAATTTTCCGGATCATCGTAAGCTTGAAACATGTCTTCAGGCACGATGAAAACATCTCCCTCATGGGCAGTAATTTCAGTCAGCAGTTTTTCCTGAAAAGCTGGAAAGATATCGACCTTCCCGGCATTCTGCTCGGCGGCCTTTTTTATTTTTTCCTCTACGCCAGCCTGCATATCAGAAAAGAGAATGACATGCATTCCGTCCGGCCTGCTTGAGCATGATGCCAAAAAGAGGACTGAGACAATCACACACAAAGCCGTACGTATACCTGTTATCATTTCTCCGCTGACCTAAAAAGAGTCTCCAGCTCTGTCATAGCTAAAATAAACGCGCCGGCTCCGTGCAGATCGTTTGTGCTTCTTTCGCGGCTGACATAATAGTCATAGAAACCTGCTGACGTTCCGACACATATGTCTTTGACGAGAAACGCTCCGTCTTCCGATGTTTCGGTTTTATGCTGAATCAAGCCTTGATACGCTTTTAGTAGTGTTGTTTCGTAAGCTCTGTCTAGATAGCCTTTATTGATTCCCTTCGCAAATGCGTACATGTACAGGCAGGATCCTGAGCTTTCCAGCCAGTTATCAGACCTGTCTCCCTTATCAACAATCTGATACCATAGCCCCGTCTCTTTGTCTTGATAGCAGCAGATGCTTTCCATCATGTTCTGCAGCGTGTTTTTCCACACATGACGGTTTGGATGCTTCTTCGGCAGCTCTTCAATCATGTCAGCAAGAGACATGACGTACCAGCCGATGGAACGTGCCCAAAATTCCGGTGAACAGCCTGTCTCTTCATTGGCCCAAGGCATTTTTTTCGCTTCATCCCAAGCGTGATAAAAAAGTCCGGTTTTTGCATCCTTCGTATGCTTTCTCATTAATGACTCATGCAGCACGACCTGATCAAACAGCTCCGGCTCCTGCTTCAGATTGGCATATTTCAGTGCGAACGGCCCCCCCATGTATAAGCCGTCAAGCCACATTTGGTAAGGATAACCGTCTTTGTGCCAAAAACCGCCCTCAGACGTCCGGTTCAGTGTTCCATATAAGCCGCGTAGCCTTTTTGCCGCTTTGACATACCGTTCATCCTTCGTCTGCTCGTATAATGGAAAAAGAATGAGACCCGCTTGAATGGCGTCCAGTTCATCTCTTCTAAATAATAGATTGCCATAATCATCGATTAAGAGATCTGCATAGGCCTTCGCATACTCAAAATACCGCTTTTCCCCGGTTGCTTCCCACAGCCGCAATACACCGCATAAGAAAACACCCTGATGGTAGTGCCAGCGGTTTGCAGGAGGCAGCTCCTCGACTGTGTACGTATTCATAATGGTGTTTGCCAATGCCTCCGCGTACGTAAGAGGCGATTTTACAGCGATTGATTGATCCATTGATCCCATCCCTTTCTTAATAAATTCCTTCCTCGCCAAATTTCTTCGCCAAACGATTCGCAAGCATGACCAAAATCAGCCCGACCGCCGCTTTAAATACGCCGACTGCTGTACTGTAGCTGAATTGGCCCTGTTTCAGCCCTGCAGTATAAACATACGTATCAAAAATTTCCGCCACTTCCCTGTTAGTCGCATTTAACAGCAGATACACATGCTCGAAGCCAAGCTCCAGCGTGTCTCCGATTTTCAAAATCAGCAAAACGACGATAACGCTTTTAATGGCGGGCAGCGTAATATGCCACATTTGCCGCAGCCGTCCCGCTCCGTCCATTTTCGCCGCTTCATACAGCTGGGGGTCAACCGCTGTAATGGCCGCCAGATAAATGATCGTCGACCAGCCCGCTTCCCTCCAGATAACCTGAAGAATATACAGGGGCCGGAACCATTCTTCGTTCAGCAGAAAATTGATTTTTTCACCGCCAAAAAACACAATCAGTTCATTAATCAAGCCTCCGTCTACCGTTAAAAGCACAAACGAAAGCGATACAACAATGACCCAAGACATAAAATGCGGGATATAAATCAGCGTCTGAACAAATTTTTTAAAGAGAGCAATCCGCACTTCGTTCAATAGAAGCGCCAGCAGTATCGGCACCGGGAAAAATATGGCCAGGTTCAAAGCAAATAACACGAGCGTGTTTTTTAACAAGAGAAAAAATGTAGGCTCAGTAAACAGCCTGATAAAATGCTTCAGCCCCACCCACTCACTGCCCAAAATGCCGAGGAACGGCTGATAATCCTGAAACGCAATCACAATTCCCCACATCGGGACATACTTAAAAAGCAAAAAATAAATACACCCTGGCAAAATCATCAAGTACAAATATTTTTGCTGAATCAGCTTGCTTAGTAAGCGCTTTCTTTTTTCTTTTTTAAAAATGACTGCATCAACAGCCGGCGCTTGCGCTTCTGCTGTTTTCATTTTTTCTTAGCCTCCTTTCACGGGTTCTTGCATTCACTGTAGCGCAGCAGGCAAAAGCCCGTCTACAATCATATGATCACATCCTGTTTTATCCCTTTATAATCAAGGGTTCAGCAGGTCCACCTGAAAAAAAGACACCGATATTAGAAAATGATTATTGACAATATCTATCAATCTTTGGATTAATTGTATTAAGGTGAAGTGGATGTTATGAAATGGGGGGTTTTATGAAAAGAAGCCAATACAAGTTTTACTACAAACTGATCACGTTTTTCTGCCTGCTCAGCACCATTCCGGTTATTTTGGTCGGATTGTTTTCGTACGAGCACTCTCAGAAAACGGCTATTTCCAACGTTTCGGAGGAAAAATTCGACACACTCCAGCAGACCCAGCAAAGCATCGAGCATATATTGAAAACCGTCGATCACTCTTTAACCCACTATGTGAGTTCGCCGCCTCTCCTTCGCACATTGTCCGAGCCTTTGCACTCAGACCAATTTCAAATCTATAACCAAGTGAACCAAGAGCTCAATTATCTGCAAAGCTTTGATACCGATCTGTCCAACATGACGTTAGTCAGTTATACGAAAAAATGGTACATGAACAATTCCGGTTTGTACCGTTTGAATACAGACACTCTTCATGAAGCAGCCTCAGCGTACACGAAACACAAAGCGAGCCGCTCCTATTGGACGCTTGAGGAAAACAATCATTTGATTTCAACCAAAGAAGGCACATCAGACAACTGTCGCTACAATATCAATTTAATTAAGCAGCTTCCTTTGAACAGCACAAATACAAAGGGATTGGCCGCCGCAAGCATCCCGAGCTGTTCGCTTGTCAAAAATATGCCTGGCTATTCAAACGCCAACAACCTGTTTATCATCGATGAAAAAGGCCGCATCATCCTTCATAACAACATGTCTGACATTGGTGAATCTCTTCATAACGACGCCTTTGTCCAACAAGTGCTGGCGCAAACCGCCAATAGCGGACAGTTTGAAACAGTTATTGACCGGATTCATTATAAAGTCACCTATCAAAAATCTGACTATAATACATGGACTTATTTTTCTCTCGTTTCCCTGCCTGAGCTAAAAAAAGAAGCCAAATCAATTGGCTGGATCACTTTTGCAGTATGCCTTATTTTGTTAACGCTTTCATTATTGTTCTCTTGGCTGGGCTCCCGCCATTTTTACAAGCCGATCAGGGTGCTTTACGAATCATTCGCAAGACATGGAGCCATACAAGAGAAACAACAGCCTCCTCAAAATGAATTTGAGTTAATTGAACAGAGCTTTAAGCAGCTGAAGGACAGAAATGACGACCTTGAAGAAACGATGAAGCAGCAGGCCACTCATCTGCAGCAATATTTTATGGTCAGGCTTATGCTCGGAAAACTGACGGATGAGGAGGTCGATAACCGCTTTGAAAGCCTCGGCTTAAAGCAAAATTGGCGGCACCTTGCCCTGCTTGTGCTCCAAATTGACACACTGAATCATACGCCTTATGAGAAAAAAGATATGGATCTGCTTTTGTTTGCCGTCAACAGCATGATTGAGCGCAACATTCCGACGGACAAACATCTTGCCCCCGCTGTAGTTGACAAACAGCAGGCGACGATTTTAATCAATCAAAGCGGGACAAAGGAAGAATTCATGGCTGAGCTGAATGAGACTGCAAGGATGATTCAGGAAAAAGCGGAAGCTGAACTGCAGCTGTCTGTCAGCATCGGCATCAGCCAGCCGTTTGATGTGCTGACAAAAGCGAAAACAGCCTATGCGGAAGGCTCAGAAGCGTTGAAATACCGGCTTAAAGCGGAAAACAAGTCGATCATCTTTTACGAAGACCTTGACCAGAAAAAAACCTTCAAAACCCATTTTCCAAAGCAGCTTCAGCATGAGCTGTTCGATGCCGTTAAAGCAGGAGACAAGGAGAAAGCGGATAAATGCCTGCACGCGATTTTGCAAGCCATTTTCACCCAGAACACCAACCCGTATCAATTTCAAATCGCCATCGCCCGTTTTTTGAACCATGTGATTGAGCTGATGCATGTGCTCGGGATCGAATTGTTTGAGCTTGAAGAAAACAAAATGCTGTATGACCAAATTTTTGAGCTGAAAACGTTCGAGGATACCGAAAACTGGCTAAAGAATGAGTTTATTGATCCGATGACAGACAAAGTGAACGCCCGCGCGGATGCCCAGTACAAAAATATTTCCGACAACATCATTCATATCATCCATCATGAGTTTGAATCCGAATTGACACTGGACGAAATCGCGCGCAGGCTGCATTACAACCCAAATTATTTAAGCAGCATTTTCAAAAAAGAAATGGGTATTTCATTCAGCGAGTATGTCTCAAGCTACCGACACCATATGGCGAAAAGCTGGCTTGCCGAAACAGACATGGCGGTCAAGGACATTGCCGAAAAGCTGAAATATAAAAACTCGCAAAATTTCATCAGATCATTTAAGAAGCTGGAGGGGATTACACCGGGAAACTACCGCCAGCAAAAAAGAAGCATGTAAAAAACCCAAAACCGCTTGCGCGTTTTGGGTTTTTCCAACATTATTTTGTTTGTTTAAATGCTTCTTCGTATTCCTGAATAATTTGTTTTCCTCCGCTTGACTCCCATTTTTCCACTTCTTTATCGAACTGGCTTTCTGTGATGTCTCCAATCATATATTTATAAGTCGCATCATCAATGATTTTCTTCAGTTCATCCCCCCGTTCCGACTCCGATGCGGAATACAGGCTTTCAGCCGGGTTTGAGACGATAATCTTTTCATTGTCCTCGGTCAGCTCCTCGTACGCCGTCCGAAGCGGATCTCCAGTGTTTTTTAAGTAGGCTTTATCAATGGCAATTAAGGCGGACAGCGGCTGAATATCAGTCTGCCAGTCTTTTACCTGACTTTCTTTGCGTGTGAACGTTTTGTCCTCACCTTTGTTGTAATGAACGCCGTCAATGCCATAAGTCATCAGGCTATAGACATCTTCTTCGGCAATTCGGTCAAAAAACGCCAAGATCCGTTTAAGCTCAGCTTCCGTTTTCACACTCGTTTTCGGGAAAGCAAACACGCCGTTATGGCCTCCTGATGCCCATACCCGCTCTTTCCCATCTGGGCCTTTTATACGGTTGACGATCTCGAGCTTCATCGATTTATCAGAGGCATGGTCGCGCAGATTGACCGCATCTACCATATTGCCAATATAAATTCCGGCTTTTCCTTGAGAAAAAAGCTCCTGCTGCTGGGTTTTGCTTGTGACGGGAAAATCCTTATTCATATACCCGTTATCACGCAGCTTTTTCATATAGTTCATCGTGTCTTTGTATTCCAGTGTCATGAAATCAGGCGTGAATTTGCCGCCCGATTCCTTCCAATCTGTCGGCATGCCTTCATACGAGCCAATCGTTTTAAACGCGCCGTAAATCAAGTCATTACGGTCTGCCAGCCCGATCGTATCATCTTTCCCATCCTTGTCCGGGTCGTCCTCCGTAAATGCTTTGGCCACTTCATAAAGCTCATCCAACGTTTTCGGGGTTTTCAAATTTAAATTGTCCAGCCAGTCCTTCCGAATGACGATCCCCTGTCTGGAAAGCGGGCGCTCTCTGTATATCCCGTAGAGCTTGCCGTCAATTGTCACATTTTTATTAATGAGTTTGTTCATTTTGTTTAAGTTGGGATAATCCTTGATATAATCGCCGATTTCCCAAAACATTCCTGACCGGAAGGCATTCATGACTGACGAATTTTTAATATCCTGGATGGTCACGATTTGCGGAAGATTGCCGGCTGCAAGCGCTGCATTCAGCCTGTCTTCTTTCACCGCGTCTGGAACCCAGGTGATGTCGAGTTCTGTATTTGTCAGCTTTTCAATTTCTTTAATCGCCCTGTCTTTCGGCGGCTGCTGGTGATACAAAATCGCCATCCAAGACAGCTTTACCTTTGAATCCGGGCCAGCTTTGCCTTCAGCCGAAGACTGATCAGCCCCTTTACAGCCCGCCAGCACTCCGCCGAGTGCCAGTACAAGCACAATCAAAAGCACCCTCCATTTGTTTCCCATCGTACCCCTCCGTTTCATATTTCTTTATCCTTTGACAGATCCCAGCAAAGCTCCTTTTGCAAAATGCTTTTGTATAAACGGATAGACAAGCAGAACCGGGATGGTCGCCACCACTATGACCGCCATTTTAATAGTTTGCTCAGGCGGCGGGCTGCCCGACCCCATTTCAGACATATCCCCCTGCATACCGCTTGATACAATGACGATTTGGCGCAGAAGCACCTGAATCGGCCATTTTGCTGAATCATTTAAGTACAAGATCGCTGTCATATACGTGTTCCAATACGTGACCGCATAAAATAGTGAAATCGTTGCGATCGCAGGAAGAGACAGCGGCAGCACAATTTTAAAGAATATGCCCAGATCATTGCACCCGTCAATTTTCGCGGACTCTTCCAAGCTTGACGGGATATTTTGAAAGAAATTTTTCAGAATGATCAGGTTAAAGGCATTAATGGCAGTCGGCAAAATAAGCGCCCAGTAAGAATCGAGCAATCCAAGCGATTTGACCACAAGGAAAGTCGGAATCATGCCGCCGCTAAACAGCATCGTAAATACGACGAGAAACATGAGCGGCTGCCGGCCGATTAAATCACGGCGGGATAACCCGTAAGCCATCAGTGACGAAAGAAACATGCTGACCGCAGTGCCTATCACTGTCACAAACACAGAAACAAGCAAACTCTTATAAATAATATCTGTTGAAAAAATGTAGCGATAAGCATCTAGCGAAAAAGTGGTCGGTATTAAAATAAATTTTTTCGACACGACTTCTTCTACTGTGGCAAAGGATGCTGCGATAACATGAATGAACGGAAGTACGCATATTAAAGCGAACATCAGCAAGAAACCATAAATCAACATATCAAACAGACGGTTTTTCAGTGAATGTGCGATAGCTCCCACCTCTCTTTGTAAGCGTTATCATATTTTGGAAACCGAGCTCAGCATGTGACGATATCGTGTCTAAAATGTAGCAAATCTGTGATTGCCATGTCTATAATCATTTGAACAGTGTCCCCGGCCGGGCGGGGGCTGCCGCGAATTGAGACCGATAACAAAAGAAAAAGAGCATAATCTTAGAAAATGATTATGCTCCGTTCTCCTCCTCGTTCAAAAGTTCAGCCGTATTGATTTGTGGCGAAAACCCAAGTTCATTCACGGCAGATTCAATGGACCATGGCCGGCCCGGATTATCAGAGACGGCGTAATAAGTGCCGTACCGGATATTGGTCTCAATAGCGGCTTTGAAAATCGACAGCAGATCGGGGTGAGAAAGCAGTGTCTTTTTCGTCCGTTCTTTTTCATGCAGCGTATCCATTTCATCTGTGACGACTGTTCCGATTCGCAGGTTGATTACTGATAGCTTATTTTCCAAATAAAACAAATGGCCGATCTGTTCAGAGGTCAGCTTTAATACACCGTACAAGTTTTTTGACAGCGGATAATCGCTTGTTGTGATTTCCCGTCCTAAGAGCGAGCGCCCGTCTTTTTCGTATACATCTGTGACATGATTACTGCTGGCGAACACGAGCTTTTGAATGCCGAGTTCCGCTGCCGCACGGCACAGATAATAGCTTGCCCTATAGAAAACATCCGTCATTTTTTCAAACTCAGCGATGTCCATAATATCGTATTTGATTTTAACAGCGAGTAAATTCAAGATGACATCCGTATCTTTTGGAATCTTCTTCAACAGCTCCTCATAATTTGCCGCGTCAGCCTGAATGGAAGAGGCTTTGCCATCGAAATGATCTTTATCAAGCACAGTCACTTCATAGTCTGAAATCAGCCCTTCAGCAAGCAGTCTCCCAATCACACCATTTCCGCCGGCGATCAGCACTTTTTTCACGATGTTCACTCCCCTTTTTTATAGATTGCCCATTTTCGGCGGGGCTGACACTTTTTTGGCACTCATATTCTTAGGCTTATTCAAAAGTCACCGGCAGCTCCTCAAGCGCCCGAAATCCAAAAAGCGGCCGATACCGCCATTCAAAATCCGCGAGCTTAAGGCTGGGCATTCGCTGCAGAAGAGTGTTAATCGCAATTTGCGCTTCTAATCGTGCCAGCGAGGACCCTAAACAAACATGATGGCCATGACCGAATGAAAGGTGCGGATTAGGACTTCTCGTAATATCGAAGACATCGGGGTTCGTGAAAATGCTTGGGTCTCGATTAGCCGCCCCTAACAAAAGATAGACTTGTTCTCCTTGACGGATCGTCACCCCGCTGATGTCAATATCCTCTGACGCAACTCTGGCTGTCATTTGCGTGGGGCTTTCATAGCGTAAACATTCCTCGACTGCGGTATCAATAAGATCTGGATTTTCTCTCAGTTTCAAAAGCTGTTCTGGATGCTGCAGCAGACAAAGGACTGAATTGCTGATGAGATTGACCGTTGTCTCATGTCCGGCGATCGCCAGCAATATGCACGTAGATGCCGCCTCCTCTTCCGTCAGCTTATCCTTTTCTCTCCCCTTCAAGAGCATGCTGATCATATCCTGTTGAGGGTGGCGTTTTCGCTTTTGAATCAGCTCTTTGAAATATGCCATAGCCTGCACAGCCATAATATTGCCCTCTGTTAATGCCTTTCTTGACCGGGTAAAATCAATCGTTTGAATGAGACTCGCAGCCCACTCCTTTAATTGCTCCCTATCTTCCTCCGGTACACCTATAATGTTAGCTATGACAAAGCTTGCTAAAGGAAAAGCAAAGTCCGAAATGACCTCCATCTTTTTTTCACCTTGCACTTGATCAAGCAAATGATGGACAGTTTCAATGATATACGGCTGATAACTCTCTGTCGCTCTCGGCGTAAACGCTCCGCTGGCAAGCGTCCGCAATCGTCTATGATCAGGCTGGTTCTGAAACAGCATCATTTGATTTTGCACATGTGAAAGGTTCTGATATTTGGTTGAGCTCTCGGGCAGCGGGGTGCGGACTTTGAATCTCGCATCTTTCAAAATAGCAGCTGTTTCTTCATATCCTGTGACATACCAGCCCGGGTATTTTAAGAAACTCCCTTTATAGATAGGATGAACAGCTCGCAATGTGTCGTAAAAAGAATATGGGTTTTTCAAAAACTCAGAAGATGCAGTTGACGATGCAATTGTCACGTGATTTTCTCCTTTCTGTTCAAAAATAAAAGCAATCGACATCATACCGATTGCTTTTATTGATTCTTTCAGCTTTTCGCACTTAAACTGGCCTTCATTTCTTCGACTGATTCAACTTCAAAGCCTAAATCACTCAGCATTTTATGATCCTCCGTCTCCTCTTGCCCTGCAGTTGTTAAGTAGTCTCCGACAAAAATGGAGTTTGCGGCGTAAAGCCCTAATGGCTGCAATGAGCGGAGATTGACCTCTCTTCCTCCGGAAATGCGAATTTCTTTTGATGGATTGATAAAACGGAACAGCGCCAGCACTTTTAAACAATACAGCGGGTTTAATTCGTTGACGCCTTCTAATGGCGTGCCATCAATTGCATGCAAAAAATTCACAGGAATGGAATCCGCGTCAAGAGCCTTCAAGCTTTTGGCGATGTCAATGACATCCTGTTTCGTCTCCTTCATCCCGATAATGGCGCCTGAACACGGAGACAGCCCCGATTCTTTTGCGATTTCAACCGTATTGACTCTGTCATCGTATGTATGTGAGGTCGTGATGTTTGAATGGTTTCTCTGTGACGTATTCAAATTATGATTATAGCGGTCTACTCCGGCATCTTTGAGACGCTTCGCCTGCTCTGGCTTCAACAGTCCGAGACACGCACAAACCTTCAGTCCATACGTCTCTTTAATTTCCTGAACCGCATCTACGACCTGATCCACTTCTCTGTTAGACGGCCCTCTGCCGCTTGCCACGATACAATATGTGCCGATATTCAGATCGTGCGCCCGCTTCGCGCCTTCAAGCAGCGTTTCCTTATTCACCATCCGGTAAGACTCAATTGGCGCTTTTGAAATCGCAGACTGTGAACAATAGCCGCAGTTTTCCGGGCAGAGCCCGGATTTCGCATTCATAATCATATTGAGCTTTACTTTTTTTCCATAAAAGTGTTTTCTGATATGAAAAGCTCCATGCATTAATAGCAAAATATCTTCATCAGGACAATGTAATATTGATAGCGCCTCTTCGTCAGTCACTTCTGCTCCAGCCAGCACCCGGTCTGCGAGTTCCATCCATTGATTCATTCTCATACCCCCACTTGATTCATCAGTAATGATAGATTGATATGGTCTTTTACCATATGTAGAACCGTTTCTTTCGTAACGTTGGCAAGCTTTGGCGTAACCCCTAAAATCGGAACACCGCATAAGCGCTCAATCATCTCAGGATTGGTTTTTTCATCTTCATCAGGAGAGTCACTTATTCCATTGATGATAATTCCGGCAATTGGAAGCCCCATGCTTTCTGCATATTTGACAGTTAAAAAGGTATGATTAATGGTTCCAAGGTGAGGACGTGCCACAATAATCATGGGAAGCTGCAACGCTTTTATGACATGACTGACCAAATAGTCCTCTCCCAATGGCACAGAAATACCGCCTGCACCTTCTACGATGAAGCATTCATGTTTTTCTCTAATCCGTCCCCAATGGCTTAAAACCTCTTCCATGGTGACAGTCTTTCCCTCAAGTTTCCCTGCAACGTATGGTGCAAGCGGCGCTTTGAAGGCAAAAGGCGTAATGTCTTCATGAGAAAGACTGGTCTGCGACATGTCTTTCAGCAGACTAGTATCACTATCTGGATGATGACGTGATATCCCACTTAAAAATGGTTTATACACCCCAACATCTCTATTATGTTCTTTCAATAAAGCAGCAAGACCGCTGGATATAACCGTTTTCCCCACTTCTGTATCTGTTCCTGTCACAAAAAAACCCCTCAAATGATGTGCAGCTCCTTTCCGATTGAATGAAATGTTTTCAGCAAATGATCAATATCACCCATACTGTGGTCAGACGTGATTGTAATTCGAATACGGCTTTCACCCGGCGCAACGGTTGGCGGCCGAATGGCAGGAGCATAAATTCCGTTGCCCTGCAGTTTTTCAGCAAATATGACCGTTTTATGGGCATCGCCAATGACTACAGGAATAATCGGTGTGTGATCTCCTTTCACCACATAACCCATATTCTTCAGACTGGTTCTGATCATGCTGATATAAAAAAATAAAAGCTGTCGTTTTTCCCTGCTGGCTTCAATGATGTTGAAAGCCTCATGAGCAGCCGCACAGCTGGCTGGCGGAATAGCGGTTTGAAAGATAAATGTTCTGGCATGGTTCAGCAAAAAGTCGATGAAGACCGCTGATCCTGCCGCAAAACCTCCTTCCGCGCCAACAGCTTTGCTTAAGGTGCCGATCACAATGTCAGGACAAACACCAAAGTATTCACTCGTTCCTCGTCCCGAATCACCCAAAACTCCTGTTGCATGGGCATCATCAACGACCACGAAGGCATGATAGCGTTGCGCAAGTGAGATGATCTGATCAAGAGGGGCAATCGTGCCATCCATGCTGAATACCCCGTCTGTTACGATAAAACGGCGCTGATAACGCTGTGTTTCATTCAGCTTGTTTTCAAGATCATTCATATCACTATGCCGATAAACAACTGTATCAGCCTTAGAAAGTCGGCAGCCGTCGATAATACTGGCATGATTGAGCTGGTCACTTAAAATGACATCTTCCTTTTCTGGCAAGGATGAAAGGACACCGACATTGGCCAAGTAACCGCTCGAAAACAGCAGGGTCGCTTCTGTCCGTTTAAAGCTGGCAATCTTCTTTTCTAGCTTTTCATGCCAGACCGAATTGCCTGTCGTTAAACGTGAACCGCTGCTTCCTGTCCCAAATTGCTGCAATGCTGTTTGGGCTGCATCGATCAAACGTCTATCGCTTGCGAGCCCTAAATAATTGTTTGAGGACCAGACCGTTTGATTTTCGCCATCAATGTTCCTCTCTGGAACCGGTGCCCCATTCATTGACCGCAGGTTACGGTGTACGCCGGCTTCCTTTGCTCTGTCTAACCGCTCGTTTAACCAAGAATCAATCTTCAAGGCTCGTAACCTCGTGGATGGCTTGTTTCATAATGGCAACCATTTCCGTGAGCTCCTCAGCAGTACTGGCGAGAGGAGGAAGAAATGCAACCACGTCCCCAAGCGGCCTTGTCAGCATTCCCAGCTCTCTCATTTTTAAGGAAACTTTGTATCCAACCCGCCGATCAGCCGGGTAAGGTTCTTTGGTTTCCTTTGACCGGACAAGCTCTGCACCGCACATAAAGCCAAGCTGCCGAATATCCCCAACATGAGGAAGAGCGTGCAGATCTTGAAGAAGAAAATGGAGCTTTTTACTTTTTTCCGCTACTTGTTCCACAATGTTTTCAGATTCAAATAATGCCAGATTTTCAAGCGCAACCGCACAGCCAAGCTGATTGCCTGTATAGGAATGGCCATGGAAAAAGGTTTTTAGGTTTTCATAATCATCATAAAATGCCTTATAGATGTCTTCAGTGGCAAACGTAACGGCAATTGGCAAATAGCCTCCTGTAATGCCTTTACCGGCAGCCATCAGATCAGGCTGGACATTCTCGTGCTCGCACGCAAACATTTTTCCTGTACGGCCAAAGCCTGTAGCGACTTCATCAACGATCATTAAGACATCGTATGTTGTACATAGCTCGCGCACCCCTGCCAAATATCCTTCCGGCATCACGATCATACCGGAAGCCCCTTGTACCATTGATTCAATGGAAAGCGCGGCAATTTCCTCGTGATGTTCCTTAAGCAGCTGTTCAAGCTCTCGGAGGCACTGATCACGGCACTCATCAGGATCACCGCTTTCAGAGCGATACACATAAGGAATCGGAGCCTTGTAACTCTCGAACATCAACGGGCCGTATACGTGGTGAAAAAGCTCAATTGAACCGACACTGACGGCGCCAATCGTATCACCGTGATACCCGTTTTTCATTGCGATGAATTTTTGTTTCTCGGGCTTCCCGATGTTCTTCCAATACTGAAACGCCATTTTTAGGGCTATTTCCATCGCTTCTGCGCCGCTGTCAGAATAAAAGACCCGCGTGAGCTTTTTTGGGCTGATGTCGATTAATGTTTCGGCAAGCTGGGTTGCTGGAACGTTGGTCATGCCCAATAACGTGGAGTGCGCAATTTTTCCGAGCTGTTTTTTTATGGCGTTATCTAGTTCTTTTTTGCGGTGTCCGTGGACATTAAGCCAAACTGATGAAAAACCGTCATAGTATTCCTTGCCGTTTATGTCTTTGACTTTGATTCCAGTCCCGCTTTCGATGATTAAGGGGTTTTCATCATAATCTTTCATTTGGGTAAATGGCAGCCAGAGGTGCTTTTTACTTTTTTCTATCAAATCATGAGTCATGATCTTCCTCCCACTCTATTAAAATAGGCTTCTTCTCCAGCTCATGTATGTATGTGGTTACATCTTTGGAGCCATCAATAAAAAAGACTCGGCAGCCCGCTTCAGTCCCATATTCTTTCATTGCTGTAATACGCTGATAGCCCATTTTCTTACCCGCAACATAGCCTGTTATGTAATCTGGATCGTCCGACCAGCATAATTCTGCAACGGCTGCCGGGTGCCGGCTTACCTTTGAAGCGAGCGCAAGGGCCTCTTTTATTCTTGAATGAGCCGGCACGTGACTGTGAAGCGCCCATTTTTCAAAATTAGCGTCCGGCCAGTCCATTCTGGAGACCCGCACCCCTTTTTCTTTTGTTTGATCCATTCGCTTGCCTGTATGAATATCAAACAACACCGCACCCCTGACATCTGACCATTCAGGGATTTGTTCATATGCTTTTTCAATCACGTCTCGTGAAACGCCTTCTTTTTCCAATAACAATCGGGCCAGCTTTTGTCCTTCTTCCGGGCAGTTCACTTCATTCGTATGCACAGGCAATGGCTGAATGGTTTTTATCGATTCATATACCTCTTCAAATTGAATTTGCATAAAATCAGGTTTTCCTCTTGAATGGGATAACCCTTTTTCTAATAAAGCATTGACTGTATGCTTCATCTCATGGAAAGGAATAAGCCGTTCTCCGCCGGATATATGCTTTCCGCCGTCTTCATGAGATCCATTCATAGAAGCCCTCATTCTGACACTATAAAAAGTTTCTTCTTGCATCATTTCTCGCCCTTTCACTGATAACTGAAGAACGTGTAGTGCTTCTCACTTTAATTGTTAACCAATCATTTTTAAAGGTTAACAATTAGAATATATTATTCTCTCCTGTTTCTGTCAATAGAAGAAAGCATCGATTTATGGCAGTTGGTGAAAAGGAAACAAAAAGACCGTTTTCACATAAAACGGTCTTTTTCGATTTCTTTTAACAGTCACAGCCACTTTTGCAAAAACCGGACAGCTTCATGCCTCATAACTGCTGTTTCGAAATGTCCCGAAGCAGAACGGACCACTCGGTAGCAATCAGAAGCTCCCTGTCCAGCATAGACAGCTGTCAATTCTTTTTCGATTTTGTCCACGCCCTCGGCCGGCGTTAACCGATCGTGTACACCAACAAGACTAAGGTGCGGGCGCGGCGCGATCAGGCCTTGGATCTCCGATGCGGAAAAATGCTTTGCAAGCGATGGGACGTAATAATAAAAGCCGTGCCTGTCAAGATTCTGTGTTTTGATCAGCACGTGATGATCCACCTGGCTGCACAAATCCACACACACCTTAATCCGGTCATCGAGCGCCGCTGTCCACCACGCCATCAAACCTCCCATAGACATGCCGATGGTTCCGATCCTGTCAGGCTGAACATCAGAGCGTGACTGCATATAGTCCAACGCACTTAAACTGTCATAAATCATCATCCCCCACATCACTTTTCCGGTGAGAAGCATTTCTTTAAATATCTCGCTTTCCGCTTTTCCCCGCCGATCTCCAAATCCCCAATGATCAATCGCAAGAACGCCGTATCCGAGTGAAGTAAGCTCATCAGAAAAAGAAGGCGTTTTCAAATAATCCGCTCCCTCAATCAGCTCACTTTTTCCCCTATCATACTGGCCCCCATGCGAATGCTGAAACAATACGGCTGGGCACGGTCCTTCTGTTTTCTTCGGCTTCACAAAATAAGCGGGCACCTTTTCATGTCCATTTAAATCGAGCAGGAGCGTTTCAACGATATTTTCTTCTCTTTCTTCAATACGTAATGTCTCAACACTGATTGGCCTCCGATCAGGCAAATCACCAAGCAATCGAAACAGTTGCTTTCTTCTTTCGGCTCTCATCCCATCACCCTTCCTAATTCGCTTACTTCACATTTACGAGACAGATCTGGGTTCCCCTTTATTTTTCCAACATAAATCACATCATTTACTAAATATTTAGTAAATATAACGAAATATTCCGAAAATAATTATTGTAACCGCTTACTTTTATATGATAGTATCAATTTATCAAAAACAGATGAGTTAATATTTTACTAAATAGATGAGAGGGATACCCATGGTTCGTATTAAAGATATCGCCTTGAAAGCTAATGTTTCCAGCGCAACTGTGTCCAGAATTTTAAATGAAGATGAGTCGCTTTCTGTTGCGGGCGAGACGAGACAAAGAGTCATCAACATCGCTGAAGAGCTTGGTTATCAAACCGTTGCCAAACGCCGAAAATCCCGCGGGCAAAAACAGCGGGCTCAGCCGCTGATCGGTGTGCTGAGCTGTCTGTCCCCTGATCAGGAAAGGCAGGACCCTTATTTTTCTTCCATTCGGAAAGGCATTGAAAAGGAATGCTTTGAACAGGAAATTTTTATTACAAATTCGATTCATCTCGGCTCATTTCAGGAACATATCTTTCGGGAATTGGATGGTGTCATTGTCATCGGCCGTGTTCATGATGAAGCGGTTAAGCATATCAGCGGAAGGCTGGAGCATGCCGTATTTATCAATCATTCACCAGATCCGCAAGCATACGATTCGATTGGAATCGATTTTGAATCGGCTTCACGCCAGGCGATTGATCACCTTTTCGACTTAGGCTACAAACGGTTAGGCTACATTGGCGGACAAGAAAAAGAGCATACGCTGAAGGACGGCCAAAGCATTCGCAGAACGATTGAAGACAAACGCCTGACCGTTTTTTTGAAATCAGTCGCCCCCCAGCCTGAGCATGTGCTGATCGGAGAATACAGCATGCGTGAGGGCTATCGCCTGATGAAGAAAGCAATCGATCAAGGCCATCTGCCGGAAGCATTCTTTATTGCCAGCGATTCTATGGCGATCGGCGCATTAAAAGCGCTGCAGGAAGCCGGACTGCAAGTGCCGCGGGATACTGCAATCGTCAGCTTTAACGGCATTGAGGAAGCTGAATTTGCCAGCACGCCTTTAACAACGGTGAAGGTATACACAGAGGAAATGGGCCGGACAGGCGTAAAACTGCTGCTTGACCGTCTCAATGGCCGAACGCTTCCTCACCATGTCACCCTGCCCACAACATTAATCGTAAGACAAAGCTGCGGATGTATAGCAAAGGAGGTGACATAAGCAAAGATTCATCACGATGATAAGGAGGAAAAGATGAAACACACTTTTGTTTTATTTCTCTCTCTTATTCTGCTTGTTCTGCCCGGGTGTTCAGCAGAGAAAAGCTCAGCAGATACCGCAAAAAAGACGTTAACCATTTATTCTACAATGTCAACCGACAGTGAAAGAGATACGTTCAGAAAACTAGCGGCAGCATTCGAAAAGGAACACAGTGACATTCATGTCAGCCTTCATTTCCCAGGCAATGACTATGAAAATATGATGCGTGTCAGAATGGCGGCCAATGATTTGCCAGATCTATTCGATACACATGGCTGGGGGAAAATCAGGTACGGAGAATATACAGCGGATCTCCGGGATATGGAATGGACTCAAGATCTTGATCCTAATTTAAACAGCATCCTCAAAAATAAAAGCGGAAAGGTGTATGCCTATCCGATCAATCAGGCAAAAGACGGTCTGGCGTATAACCGCAATATTTTAGACCGTTACGGCATTGCTCCGCCGGAAACCATGGATGACTTTATCAAAGCACTGAGAACGATTAAAGAAAAGAGCAAGGGAAGCATTGTTCCCTTCTGGTTTGCCGGCTATGACAAAAGCTCATTCGCTCAATATTACGACCAATTCGCTACACCTCTTCTCATCACAGACCCTGCCCATAATGAAAAAAAACAGCTCATCAACGGTTCTTTTAAATGGAATAAATTCACTTACTTATCAAAAATCCTCAAACAAATGCAGAAAGAAAAATTGATCAATATCGACGCCGTCACGGCAAAAAAATCACAGCTCATTGAATTAATGGCCCAAAACAAAATCGCCTTTACAATGCAAGGCGGCACACTCGGCCAAGACGTTGCCCAGATCAACCCGAACGTCAAGGTCGGCATTATCCCGACACCTGCCATCCATCCCGGTGATGACCCGATATGGATCGGCGGTGAACGCTACACCCTTGCAGCATGGAAAGATTCGCCTCAATTAAAAGAGGCAAAAGAATTTATCACATTTATGGCCCGCCCGGCCAATGCTAAACAAATGGCTGAAGCCACATCGCTTCCTTCAGGGCTGACCAATGTGAAAGCTGATATTTTCTACGCAAACGATTATGAGCATTATCAAGATGTCAAAGTCGAGCCTTACTTCGACCGTTTATACTTGCCAAACGGAATGTGGGATGTCCTGGGCACGGTCGGACAGGAGCTGGCGGCTGACATTTTGGCGCCTCAAGACATTTCGCAGAAGCTGGGAAGAGAATATAAACGACTCCGGGAGCAATCGGAAACACAGGGAGCTGAAAACAATGAGTGAGATCGCAAGGGACGTTCATGTGAAACAGGTTAAGCCAAAAAAGCAGTCCTCACTTTGGTGGATGTACATTCCTGCTTTGCTCTCCGTTCTGGTCTTTATGATTTATCCGTTTGTGAAAGGCACATTGATTACCTTTACAAACTGGAACGGCTTTTCACAAGTTTACCAATGGGTTGGATTCGCGCAATATGAAAGGCTGTTTTCTGATCCTGACACTTGGCATATCTTAAAAAACACTCTGCTTTACGGGCTTGGCAGCACCTTTTTTCAAAATGTGGTCGGGCTTCTGTACGCTCTGCTATTAAATCAAAGCATTAAAACGAAAGCGGTAACAAGAACAATTGTGTATTTGCCGGTGATGATCAGCCCGCTCATTATGGGTTACATTTGGTACTTTTTCTTCTCCTATGACGGAGGCGCGCTCAACGATTTGCTCGGGGTCTTCGGCATCAGCCCTATTAATGCGCTCGCCAGTCCATCGCTCAATCCATGGATCATTGTCATGATTAACACCTATCAATATGTCGGGATCGCTATGGTTGTCTACTTAGCCGGTCTGCAAAGCATTCCGAAAGACTACTATGAAGCGGCGCAAATGGATGGCGCGAAACAAGGCCAGCAGTTTTTTACCATCACGCTGCCGCTGTTAATGCCCTCCATTACCATTAATATGGTCATCAACATTATCGGAGGCTTAAAGCTGTTTGACGTCATTATTGCACTCACCGCTGGCGGCCCCGGAAATGCGTCACAATCCATGTCCACATTTATGTATGATTTGTATTTCAAACGGCAGGATGCCGGCTATGCCGCAACGCAAGGCATATTTATGGCATTTGTCATTTTGATCATCAGCTTTTGCGCGCTTGCGTACTTTAAAAGAAAGGAGACGGAAATGTCATGAGAGCCGCCCGTACAAAAAGCATGCGGATCATTACGCTTCTTGCAGCCATTGTGGCCTGTGCGCATTTTATTCCTTTTTATATCCTGCTGACCACTTCATTGAAAGCAAAAGGAGACTACAGTTCGAAATGGATATTTCCAGCCGACATCTCCTTTCATAATTTTTCAGAGGCGTGGGAGCGCGCTTCGCTAGGAAACTCTTTTATAAACACCATGATCATCACAGGTTTTTCTGCCTTGTTATTAATTATATTCGGCTCACTTGCCGCCTACCCGCTTGCCCGGCGGGAAACGAAACTGAATAAAGCCGTTTTTGCCTTGCTGATTTCCATTATGATCATCCCTCCGTTAACGTCCATGGTTCCTTTGTACCGAATGGTTGTGGACGCCGGAATGGTCAATACACACGCAATCGCCATTTTCATCAATACAGCGGCTTACATGCCGTTAACCGTATTCTTGTATTCAGGCTTTATCCGATCGACCATTCCAAAAGAGCTTGAAGAAGCCGCAAGAATTGACGGCGCAGGCATGCTGAAAATCTTTTTTACGATTGTGTTTCCTCTGCTGAAGCCGATCACTGCGACCATCTGTATTATTTCTTGTGTCTTTATTTGGAACGACTATCAATTTGCCATTTTCTTTTTACAAGATCAAAAGGTTCAGACATTAACAGTAGCCATGGCAGGTTTTTTCGGAGAAAACGCAAACAACCTTCATTTAGTTGCCGCAGCGGCACTTATGGCAATGCTGCCGATGGTTGTTCTGTTTTTGGCGCTGCAAAAATACTTTATTGCCGGCCTGTCTTCCGGAGCGGTAAAGGGTTAACACTAAAGGAGGAAGCAATATGAAAAAGATTACATTTATCGGTGCAGGGAGCACGATTTTCGCCAAAAATGTTTTGGGAGACTGCCTGTTAACAGAGGCACTGAATGGATTTGAGTTCGCTCTTTACGACATTGATCCCAAACGCCTGCAAGAATCCCAGCTCATGCTCGAAAATCTAAGAGACCGTTATAACCCAAGTGTGGCCATCAACAGCTATGATGACAGAAAACTCGCCTTGCAAAACGCAGGCTATGTCATCAATGCGATTCAGGTTGGAGGATACAAACCAAGCACAGTCATCGATTTCGAGATTCCTAAACGGTATGGGCTGCGCCAGACGATCGCCGATACAGTCGGCATCGGCGGGATATTCAGATCTCTCAGAACAATCCCGGTCTTATTTGATATCGCAAAAGATATGGAGGAAATGTGCCCTGATGCATGGTTCTTAAACTATACAAATCCAATGGCCACTCTTACAGGCGCCATGCTCCGCTATACCAATATCAAAACAATCGGGCTCTGCCACAGTGTTCAAGTGTGCACGAAGGATTTATTTAAAGCTCTCGAAATGGAGCATGACGGAATTGAGGAACGCATCGCAGGCATTAATCATATGGCTTGGCTTTTGGAAGTCAAAAAAGACGGCACAGATTTATATCCAGAAATCAAAAGGAGAGCGAAAGAAAAACAAAAAACAAAGCATCATGATATGGTGCGGTTTGAATTAATGGATAAGTTCGGCTATTATGTCACGGAATCGTCCGAACATAACGCAGAGTATCACCCATACTTTATTAAACGGAATTACCCTGAACTGATCAGCGAGCTGCAAATCCCGCTCGACGAATATCCGAGAAGGTGCGTCAAGCAAATTGAAAATTGGGAGAAAATGCGGGATGATATCGTCAACAATAAAAACCTTACGCACGAACGCTCAAAAGAATATGGTTCAAGAATTATAGAAGCAATGGAAACAAACGAACCATTCACCTTCGGAGGAAACGTCTTGAATACAGGGCTGATCACCAACCTTCCTTCAAAAGCGGTTGTGGAAGTGACATGCGTCGCCGACAGAAAAAAAATTACACCGTGTTTCGCCGGAGAACTGCCTGAGCAGCTTGCAGCCTTAAACCGGACGAATATTAATACACAGCTGATGACAATCGAAGCGGCTGTCACACGGAAAAAAGAAGCGGTTTACCAAGCTGCAATGCTTGATCCGCATACAAGCGCGGAGCTTTCCATGAAAGACATCATCTCCATGTGCGACGATTTATTTGCAGCACACGGCGATTGGCTTCCGGAATACAAATAAAAACTAGGGGACCGCTTCCCCCCTAGTTTTTTGGTTTTGTTTCGCCTTCCCAGGCCATCATGCCGCCTTCAACATTGACTGTTTTAAAGCCTTGCTCATCCAGGTACTTGCAGACGTTCATGCTGCGCATTCCTGAGCGGCAGATAAATACATACTCTTTGTCTTTATCAAGGGTTTCCATTTTTTCAGGAATATCCCCCATGCGAATATGAACGGCTTGCGGGATCATGCCTTCCGCTACCTCTTCATCTTCTCTGACATCAATTAAATATAATTCTTCGTCCGCCTCAATTTTTTCTTTCAAAGCGGCTGTGCTGATTTCTTTTATTTCCAAAGAAAACACTCCTATTCACAGTGATCATGTTCAGTATATCAAAGTCAGCTGAACGATTGCTATTCTGAGACTGATGAAAAAAATCCCCTTTTGGCAAAGGGGATTTTTTTTAGGCTTAGTTTGCCACAATATTGACAAGCTTCCCAGGCACCGCGATGATTTTCCGAATCGTTTTGCCTTCAAGCTGCTCTTTGACCTTTTCATCTGCTTGAGCAAGCTGTTCCAGCTGTTCTTTCGTTGCATCGGCAGGAACCTGTAATTTCGCTTTTACTTTTCCGTTCAGCTGAATAACGATTTCAACTTCATCATCCACAAGTTTTGTTTCATCATATACAGGCCAAGCTTCGTAGGCAATTGTGCCGGAATGGCCAAGCTTCTCCCAAAGCTCTTCCGCTAAGTGTGGCGCGATAGGAGAAAGAAGCTTCACGAAGCCTTCCATATATTCTTTCGGCAGTTCTGATGCTTTATAAGCTTCATTAATAAAGACCATCAGCTGGGAAATACCCGTGTTGAAACGAAGGCCTTCATAATGGTCTGTGACTTTCATGACCGTTTCATGGTAGACGCGCTCCAATGTTTCACCCGCGCCTTCAACGATTTTGCCATTAAGCTCACCGCTGTCTTCAATAAACAGGCGCCATACACGGTCAAGGAAACGGCGCGCACCATCTAATCCTGATTCAGACCAGGCGATTGAAGCATCAAGAGGTCCCATGAACATTTCGTACAATCTCAGCGTATCAGCGCCGTGAGAGGACACGATTTCGTCAGGGTTGACAACGTTCCCTTTAGATTTACTCATTTTTTCGTTATTTTCGCCGAGAATCATTCCTTGGTTGTACAGCTTTTGGAACGGTTCTTTCGTCGGCACTACGCCGATATCATAAAGGAACTTATGCCAGAAGCGGGCATACAGAAGGTGAAGCACGGCATGCTCTGCACCGCCGATATACATATCGACCGGAAGCCATTTTTCCAATTTTTCTGGTGATGCCAGCTGATCCAGATTGTGCGGATCAATATAGCGCAAGAAATACCAGCAGCTTCCCGCCCATTGCGGCATTGTATTCGTTTCTCTTCTTCCTTTTTTCCCTGTCTCAGGGTCTGTGACTTCCACCCACTCTTTAATGTTCGCAAGCGGTGATTCGCCCGTTCCGCTCGGTTTGATTTCATCCGTTTTCGGCAAAATCAGCGGCAGCTCCTCTTCAGGGACAGCTGTTGACGTTCCGTCTTCCCAATGAATGACCGGAATCGGCTCGCCCCAATAACGCTGGCGGCTGAAGAGCCAGTCACGAAGACGGTACGTCACTTTCTTCTCACCGTTTTTCGTTTCTTCCAGCCAAGCGATCACTTTCTCAATCGCTTCCTGTTTGTGAAGGCCGTTCAGGAAATCAGAGTTCACGTGCTCGCCGTCGCCAGTATAAGCTGCTTCCTCAACGTTCCCGCCTTTTACGACTTCCTTCACCGGAAGGCCGAATGTTTTGGCGAATTCAAAATCACGCTCGTCGTGGCCTGGAACTGCCATGACAGCACCTGTTCCGTATGATGCAAGAACATAATCTGCAATCCAAATCGGCAGTTTTTCTCCGTTTACAGGATTGATCGCATACGCTCCTGTGAATACGCCTGTCTTTGTTTTCGCAAGATCTGTGCGTTCTAGGTCACTCTTTGATTGAATTTCTTTGATATAAGCTTCAACAGCTTCTTTTTGCTCAGCCGTTGTGATGTTTTCCACCAATGCGTGTTCCGGGGCAAGTACAGTGTATGTAGCGCCAAACAGCGTATCTGGTCTTGTTGTAAACACCGTAAAGGATTCATCATGTCCATCTATAGCAAAATGAACGTGAGCGCCTTCCGAACGGCCGATCCAGTTGCGCTGCATATCTTTAATGCTTTCCGGCCAATCAAGCTCTTCCAAGTCCTCAAGGAGCCTGTCCGCATAAGCGGTGATTTTCAGCATCCACTGCTTCATTGGGCGTCTCTCTACCGGATGGCCGCCGCGTTCGCTCTTGCCGTCAATGACTTCTTCGTTGGCAAGAACAGTACCGAGCGCAGGGCACCAGTTTACAGGCACTTCATCAACGTAAGCAAGGCCTTTTTCGTATAGCTTTAAGAAAATCCATTGCGTCCATTTATAGTATTCAGGGTCAGTCGTATTGATTTCGCGATCCCAGTCATATGAGAAGCCAAGCGCTTGAATTTGGCGGCGGAAGTTATCGATATTCTGCTTCGTAAACACAGCGGGGTCGTTCCCTGTGTCAAGCGCGTATTGTTCAGCTGGCAGGCCGAATGCGTCCCAGCCCATTGGATGAAGGACATCATAGCCCTGCATGCGCTTCATGCGGGACAGAATATCCGTAGCTGTGTATCCTTCAGGATGGCCGACGTGCAACCCAGCTCCAGACGGATAAGGGAACATGTCCAGCGCGTAAAATTTTTGTTTTTCATTATTATCAAGAGTGGCAAAAGTTTTGTTTTCAAGCCAATATGTTTGCCATTTCTTTTCTATCTCTTTGTGCTGAAAACTCAAAGTAAAAACCTCCTTCTGATTGAATACGGCGTGTATGGTTCAAGTATTGACGGGAAGGAGAGGATTATATTCAGAATATTCCCAAACTAAAAAAAACTCCCTCATCCCAAAAAGGGACGAGAGACTTTCGTTTTCCCGCGGTACCACCCTCGTTAGCGCGGCATACGCCGCACTCACTTGATACTTTTAACGCAGTTATGCGTCAGCGGCTTTTCACCGCTGCAACTCTGAGGTGAGTTCGGAAACAAACTTGATTGACTTTCACCAGCCGTCAACTCTCTGCAACAATATCTGTTTCTTACTGCTCCTCTTCATTGTTCTTATCGCAACCGTAATCTAACTGTATTTTATAGAATTCTGTTCATAAGTGCAAGCAGGTTTGTATACAATGGGAATGTACCCTGAACGGGCGAAGATTGAGGACAATTATTCGGGTGGAGTTTTGGTTTGACGTTTGGACTCGGCCGGTTCGCCGCCGCTGTTCAGTTCTCTCACAAAGTCAAAACTTCTGAGAACAGCTTCACCGCCGTAGCCTGAGATAATGGATAAGATGACAAGTTGAATTCCTGAATCGGGGTCAGCGGATAATACAAGTAAAATGGAAGCTGTCATTCCGATAAACCAATCTTCCAAAAATCCAAGGTAGATAAACCGCTTCGTCATTCTGGGCTTCTCCAGCCTGCCTCTCTTTTTCACATGACCGAGAATCCCCATGATTCCTCCAATTACACAAGCAATAAGTACCTGATGCAGCATCTTCATCATCACCTTCCTAAAGCCCTTATTTCGTAAAGCGACTTCAGGCCATCCAGCCCCCTTAAACGATTCCGATGATTTTCGATATCTACATACCGGCAAATCTGTAAAAAGCTTGTTTCTTCCATTATATGTGAACACATGATCGGTAAGCTTGATGCATTGGATTCATTTTTCACCCAGTGACATTTACCTAGTCACCTATTTAGCATGTAGAAAACCTTTCCGTTCATATGTTCATATTCTGTTCTTATTTTTAGTGTATACGAGGACAAGCCCTAATGACAAACAACAAACTGCACTTGCTTGAATCAGAACATGTGTTGTGCTACGGTTACTGTAGAATTCATTTTAAAAAAGGGGAATATCAGGCTTTCGCATAGCAAGCTGACGGCCTAAGGGGGATTTATATGGCTAGTTTTCAATCATTTGGGATACCAGGACAGCTGGAAGTCATCAAAAAAGCGCTTGATCACGTGCGAGTCGGTGTGGTAATTACAGATCCCGCACTTGAAGATAATCCTATTGTCTATGTAAATCAAGGCTTTGTTCAAATGACCGGCTACGAAACCGAGGAAATTTTAGGAAAGAACTGCCGCTTCTTACAGGGAAAACACACAGATCCTGCAGAAGTGGACAACATCAGAACCGCTTTACAAAATAAAGAACCGGTCACCGTTCAGATCCAAAACTACAAAAAAGACGGAACGATGTTCTGGAATGAATTAAATATTGATCCAATGGAAATAGAGGATAAAACGTATTTTGTCGGAATTCAGAAAGACATCACCAAGCAAAAAGAGTATGAAAAGCTTCTCGAGGATTCCCTCACGGAAATTACTGCACTTTCAACTCCTATTGTCCCGATTCGCAATGGCATTTCAGCTCTTCCGCTAGTCGGAAATCTGACAGAGGAGCGATTTAATTCCATTGTTTGCACATTGACGAATATCTTATCAACATCCAAAGATGATTATTTGATCATTGATTTATCCGGATTGGCCCAAGTGAACGAACAAACGGCCGACCAAATTTTCAAGCTGAGCCATTTGCTGAAATTGACCGGAACTGAGTTAATCATTACCGGCATTAAGCCTGAATTGGCCATGAAAATGAATAAACTAGATGCCAATTTTTCGTCGCTGAAAACATATTCAAATGTAAAGGATGCCGTTAAAGTGCTTCCGGTTATGTAAAAAGATCCCGCTCATCCGGCGGGATCTTTCAGATTGTTGACAAAATCCTAAAATGGTTTTCATTTTAGGATTTTGTCATCTTTTCAGCGTGATTGAAAACCCTTGAAGTCTAGGAAGGACGAGCATAGGAGCGGAGCGAATGTTCTAATTCGTGAGCACCGAAGCGCAGGCCTGACAACGAATGCGAGGGTTTGTCGACACGCTGAAAGATCCCGCTCACCCAGCGGGATCTTTTATTTATGAAGAGATTGATGCCTGCTTATTTGTTTCTTTAGCTGATTTTAGCCGTTTGTCATATAGAAGCGTTGTGGCAATACTGATCAGCAGCAATACCAACAGAGATAAAACAAGGGCCTTAATGCCGTAATGATCGACAAGCACTCCTCCGAACAGGGGACCAATCATTCTGCCGCCTGTCGCCGCACTGTTGACAAAGCCTTGATAAAAGCCTTCTTTCCCTTTAGGGGCAAGCTGATTGGCAATTGTCGGCACAGCAGGCCAAACAAGCATTTCTCCGATCGTCAGGATCACCATCGCAGCGAGAAACATCGGAAATTGCTTTGCAGTCAGCAGCATGCTGAAAGACACAATAAAAATGATAAAGCCGATGACCATTTGCGCTTTTAGCGACTCGGCCCATTTTTTCACCACAAAACCGACAAGCGGCTGGCCAAGCACAATGAGAATTCCGTTAACCGTCCACAGCACGCTGTATAAGGAAAGAGATATTCCAATGCTTTGTGTGTACGAAGCAATTGTGGTGGACCATTGAGAATAAGCCAGCCATCCGAGTACATAGCCTCCGCTTAAAATGATGAGCGCGGCAAATTTTGCTTTGCTGTTCACAGCATCATAATCAAGCACGGATGTTTGGGATGCATCGCCCGTCTGAATATTTCGAAATCCGAAATATACAATAAAGAAAAAGACCAGATACAGCGCGGCATTCGCCAAAAATACATATGAAAACGAGAAAGATGCCACGACACCGCCAAGCGCTGAACCGACGGCCACACCCGCGTTTTGCGCGACATATATCGCATTAAATGCCTTCCTCCCCCCTTCAGGCCATACTGATCCCGCCATTGCGTAGCTGGCCGGAAAAACAACACCGGAGCCAAAGCCCACAATCGTCAGCAGCACAATATAGGCTGGCCAATCATGAAAAAAGACAAGACCCATCAGGCTTGCTAACGTAATGGCTATCCCAAGCATAATCGATTTAAAACCGCCGATTTTATCAAACAAAAAACCTCCGCATAAATTACCAGCCACACTGGCGCCGGAATTCAGCATCAGGACAAGTCCGGCTACTGTTAACGACTTTCCTAAATGATTATGGATATAAATCGTATTCAGCGGCCATAAAAAAGAAGCACCCGTCACATTGATAAACATTCCAATGACTAAAATTTTAAGAGCACGCGGCATACTCATCCCCCTTTCTTACCTAAAAAAGCTCATGAAAAAAACGAAACCTAAAACGGCTCCGTACGAATCCAGTTATCATAGCACATTCATTCTATCTGTCTCTCTCACAGTTTTCAACTGATGAGCGTGAAAAAATCTAACAAATATTGTTTGAAAAATGTAAAATAAATAGAAAAAGGGGTCATATTATGGAAATGGTATTAGCATTCTTAGGTTTTCTGGCATGTCTCATTTCACTGGGCTATGGATTATATCACCTTGTCAGATATGTACTGAAAAAGGAAAAACGTTTCTCCAAGAGACTTTTTTGGCCGCTTTTCATTGGAGGCCTTGTGCTGCTCTTTACCGGGGCAGCATTGGCAGAACCTGACACTTCCGCAGCAAATGCCGAGAAAGAATATTCAGCGCTAAACGCCGAATATAAAAACCTCACAAAAGAGCATGAAGAACTTGAGAAAGAATATAAATCTATCAGCTCTGAAGCAAAGAAATTAAAAGACAACAAAGAAGATCAAGACAAGCTTGAGAAGCTTAAAAACGAAAATAGCGATCTAAAAAAGACTCAGAAATCATTAAAAGCTGAGATTAAAGAGCTTCAAGAAAATCAAAAGCAGCTCAAAGAAGATGCAAAAACAGCAAAGGCTGAAAACGAAACACTCCGACAAGATAAAACAAAGCTTGAAAATCAATTAAAAGAGACGGAAAGACAAACCGCCAGTTCTCATGTAGACACTGGAAGTTCTTCAAGCAATACGAGTGAAAGTGATGAAACCAAAACAGCTGACAAAGCAGAAGGCTGTAATATCAAAGGAAGCAAAAACGGCATCTACCACACGCCAGGCAGTACATACTACGACCGGACAACCGATCCGGCTGAAATGTTTTGCTCAGTTGAAGAAGCTGAAGCCGCCGGTTATCGGGCGCCAAAACGATAAACAAAAAGCTCCAGAATGTCTGGAGCTTTTTCTATTTCACAACGACGATTTAATGACCTTCTTATAATAAAGAACTGACAGAAAACCAAAAATGGAGTAGAGCGCAGTATATAACACCATCACCATAATCATAGGCGCCCATACCTCTGATCCGAATAAGAACCAGCCGGATTGGACGGCAAAGTAACTGTGGAAGAGGCCGACAACGAGCGGAATGCCGAAGTTGTACATTTGTTTGATGCGTATCCCCTTTATCAAGTCGCCCTGCGTAAAACCGAGTTTTCTTAAAATCGTATAGCTCGGTTTTTCATCTTCACTTTCACCCATTTGTTTAAAATAAAGGATACAACCTGATGTAATCAGGAACGTTAACCCTAAGAAGCCGACGATGAACATCACCATACCAAACAGTGATTTTTGCGCAGCGCTTGTATCCAGTCTTGATAAATGCTCGTTTTTCTTGTTCACCTGTTGAAAAAGCTCATTTGCTTTTTCCATTTGATCGTCATGTTTCACATTGACGCCGATAAAGGTAGATTGCGCCAGCTGAATGCGGGGGTCCTTATCCTTGTTCAGCTGTTTAAACAGGCTGTCATCCACAATGACAGCGGGCATGCCCCCGCTTGTAAACGTGTAGGATACAAGAAACTCTTCTCTTAATCCTTTATATTTTAATGGCTGCGTCTCATGTTTGCTTTTTATTTTAATAACACCAGAGTCCTTGAAAACCATTATTTTTTGCAGCAAGTCGGTGTATCCTGAGAAAACGGCTTCTCCAGCCGCCACATCGACTCCTTTTACATCTTTGTCGCTAACAACAGCAAGCTGCATATTGCTGGGATCGCCCTGCATCTCTTTCGGAGTTCCATCCATAATATTTGCAATGTCAACA
Organism: Bacillus sp. FSL R5-0603; assembly: GCF_038050295.1. Taxonomy (NCBI): domain Bacteria; kingdom Bacillati; phylum Bacillota; class Bacilli; order Caryophanales; family Bacillaceae; genus Bacillus; species Bacillus sp. FSL R5-0603. Next base: position 2,944,125 of record NZ_JBBOYP010000001.1, read on the forward strand.
TTTGCTTGCAGGACAGGTGTTGCCTTTTTTACAAACGAGATGTTGCTTTCCCTCAATCTGTTTTCAAATAACGTGGCATCTTTCTCATTCATGAATGAAAAATCAGCCGCTACATTTTGTTCAGCGGTCTTTTCTGACGAGTAATACGAGATGTAAGCAAGAGATAACAGCCCGATGGCGAGCGCTGAAACGGTTGTAATAATCGTCAGCAGCAAGGCGTTCGATTTCATTCTGAACATGATCGATGACAGTGACAGGACCTCAGAAATATTTAAGTAGCCGCCCTTGCTTTTTCGAATGATATTCGAGATAAACGTAACTGATCCTTTATAAAACAAAAACGTCCCGATAATGACGCTCCCCAGAATGAAGCTCATCGCAACAAACAGTTCATTAATGGTCTTAAATTTTCCGCCAAACAGCTCAGAAGACACATAGTATCCTGTCAAAATCAACACGATGCCTAAAGCGCCGATTATCATTTGGAAAAATGATATTTTCTTTACTTTGTCTTCAGTGGAGGACGTTACTTTAAACAAAGATAAAATACTCTGTTTTTTGATAAACGTATAATTCATGATCATGATCAAAAGGTAAATGCCGCAGAACACAATGACCGTTTGGACCAAGGCCTGCTCAGAAAAATGCAGTTTCGCATCCGCTTTGACATCGACAATTTTGAACAGAATCATCAAGACAAGCTTCGATATCGAAAACCCGGCCGCTACCCCGATCGCTAATGAACCGAAATACAGCATGACATTTTCTGCACTTAAGATGCGAAAAATTTTATGCTTCGTCATTCCAATTAATTGAAACAGCCCAATTTCTTTACTCCGTCTCTTAATAAAAATCGTATTGGCATATAAAATGAAGATCGCCACTACAGCCACAAGCAAAATCGAAGCGGTTTTAATAGCCGCGGCTCCCTTGATTGAAGCCTTCACTTCGTTAATTGCTGGGTCATACTGCAGCGTGACAAAGGCGAAATAAAGCGCCACACTAAAGATGAGCGCAAACACATACAAATAGTAATTCCGGAGATTCTTTTTCAAATTTCGCAGGATGAGCTGATTAATGTTCATGCTGCACCCCGCCTAACACGCCTTGCGTTTTCATAATATCCTGGAAAAACGTTTGCCTGTCCTGGCCCCCTTTATTCAGCTGTGTATACATTTGCCCGTCCTTAATAAAAATGACTCTGCCGCAGTAGCTGGCCGCGACAGGATCATGGGTGACCATAATAATCGTGGCGTTGCGTTTTTGGTTGAGCTGGCTCAGCTTATTTAATAGATCAGAGGCCGATTTCGAATCAAGCGCGCCGGTCGGTTCATCAGCAAAAATAATGCTCGGGTCATGAATAAACGCTCTTCCGGCGGATGTTCTCTGCTTCTGGCCGCCGGAAATTTCATTCGGGTACTTATCCCGCAATTCATATATTCCCAGTTCCTTTGCAACTTCCTCAAACTTGCGATTGGCTTCCTTTTTTGATAGTTTCGTGATCGATAAAGGCAGAAGGATATTCTCTTTCACTGTCAATGTGTCTAACAAATTGTAATCCTGAAAGATAAAGCCTAAATGCTGTTTTCTAAATTCAGCCAGCTGCTTTTCCTTCATAGCCGTCATGTCATTTCCATTAATATGAATGGTTCCGTGACTGACCTGATCGATTGAGGACAGAACGTTGAGCAAAGTGGTTTTTCCCGACCCGGAAGCACCCATAATACTGACGAATTCGCCCTTTTCAATGTGAAGATCAATGCCCTTCAGCACTTCCTGTTTATTCAGCTTGTTTCCATAACTTTTTCGAATTTTATTCGCTTCTAAAATCACCATTTACGCAGTCTCCTTTATATTGGATAATCTCATTATAAAAAGGAATGCCGGGCTTTTCCTTCGATACGGCGAACAAAAAAGAAAAGCATGTGACATTTTCGTCACACGCTTATGACATGTTCAAATTGATTCCGTCTTGGAAAGGTTAATGTAAAAACTGTCCCCGCACCGAACTCCGACTCAACATCAATAAGGATCAATAACGGCGCCGCTGCTTTTTTTGCCAAGTACAGCCCCATGCCAGTTGACGCTTGATCATGGTGATCCGTTGTGGATGTAAACCCTTTATCAAAAATACGCGGTACATCTTTTGGATCAATGCCCCTGCCACAGTCTTTCACTTGGAGCTGCGTCTGTTCCCCTTTTTGAAAGCTTTTGATCTCGATTTCAGAGGCTGCGCTGTATTTCACCGCGTTTGTCAGCAGCTGCCTGATGATAAACGCCAGCCATTTTGCATCGCTCAGCACTTCTTTGGCCTCGAGCTGTATGTCAAAACCGATCCCTTTTTGGATACACCACGATTGTAAATCTTTGATTTCTTTAAAGATCAAAGGCTGAAGCTGAATGAATTCTACAGACAGATCGTTTTCAATAAATGATATCCGTTTTTGATGAAGCTGCTGATCAAGAAGCAGGTGAATACGCAGCCATTCATATGACAGCTGGGATTTCAGTGCTTTTTCTTCCATTCTATCAATGATTAAATGCATCGCTGTTAATGGGGTTTTGACCTCATGGATCCATGCCATCAGCTCATCTTTTTCATTTTCCAATGCTAAGCGATGCCGTGCTGCGGTCTGCTTCAAGTGTTCTGTTTGCCCGGCAATGCTTCTTTCAACCATTGCTTCAAACGGCGTTTCCGGTTCATTTATGGCTGTCACATCGAGATTGTTCTCCCATGTTTTCAAGCTTTTATAAAACGCTGTTTCTTTCCGATAGCGGAACCAAAGGAATATGATAAAAAACAAGATGCACAAATACACCATATAAAGTACATTCCCAAATGATATGGAAGGATCGACAAAAGCAATGAACAGCATCAAAGCCTGCTGCAACAAAAACGCTGCAATCCAGCTCCGCCTTTCGATAAGGAATGCTTTAATCATAGAACTTGTCCTCTTCCTTCGCGATGTAGCCCTGGCCCACCTTTGTCTCGATATATGCACCAAGCTGCAGGACGTCCAGTTTTTTTCGCAGGCGATTGACATTGACGGTCAGCGTATTATCACTAACAAAACGCTCATCGTTCCACAAGCTTCTGATCAGCTCTTCCCGGCTGACGATCTTGTTTTTTTGCTCTATTAATTGTTTTAGAATGAACATTTCATTTTTGGTCAGTTCAACAGATCCTTTGTCATTGCTGACGAGGTTCTGCTCCGCGTCTACAGCAGCGCCGCACCACGTTTTAATCGTATTCGGCTCCGTATTATAATGGTGCACACGCCGGAACATCGCTTGGATTTTCGCGATCAGCACATCAAAATGAAATGGCTTTTGAATAAAGTCATCTGCCCCGAGCTGCATGGACATCACCATATCAGCAGGATGATCCCGGGAGGATAAAAAGAGAATCGGAACATTTGACCGGGAGCGGATCAGCCGGCACCAATGAAAGCCGTCAAATTTAGGCAGCTGTACATCAATAATGACACAATCAGGATTAACTGCCGCAAATTCCTGCAGCACCTGACTGAAATCCTGAATGCCGTATACATCATAGGACCATCCCGTTAAACGATCCTTGATTTCATGAAACAGCGATTCATCATCTTCAATCAGCAAAAGTTTAAACAATCAACTCACCGCACTTTTTCCTTTTTTATCAAGTGTATAGCAAAACGCTATCATGCGCTATAGAAAAAGCCGGCTGTCTCAGCCGGCTCGTTCGCATTATAGTTCTCTTCTCAACGCTGTCAGCACGTTGGTTTTTGTTGCTTTTCTCGCCGGGTTCATTCCGGAAATGACTGCGACCCCTCCGCAAATCACAACGGCAATGATCACAAGACTCGCCGGGATGTAGGAGAATGTGTAATTCAAGTCGCCCGCATCGCTTCCGCTTGTGGCCGCAAGAATCATCGGAACGGCCAGGTTGACAAGGTAGCTCACGCCGTAAGAAATGATAATCCCAATCACACAGCCTAAAATTCCGATATACGCGCTTTCCATCAAGAACATTCGGCGAATGATTGACGGGCTCGCCCCAATCGCTTTCATAATGCCGATCTCTTGCGTTCTCTCTGTCACCGCCATCGTCATCGTGTTAAAAATGCCGATCGCTGAAATGATAACTGCGATACATCCGACAAAGATCAGTCCGATTTTGAAGACCATGAAGAAGGTATTGGCTCCCTCAAGTTCGGTAGTCACTGATGTGACATAGTACCCGTCATCTGTTAGATCATTTGTCAGCTGTTCCACATTCTCAAACTTATCAGCAAAAACGCCAATGTTCGTTTCAACATTTCCGCCTTTGAAATCTAAGAATTCCGAAAAATCTTTTTTGAATTGATCACTGATAAAAATGTTTGAGTCCTCCATCCAGTCTTGAGATGGTTTTTTTGTAATACCGACAATTTTAAAGTCATATGTTTTTGTTTTTGTAACATCCCCTGTTTTAGGATCTGTCTTCGATACACTTAGTTCTATTGTTTTATTCAGAATATCTTTCGTATAGCCCTTTGGTTCTTTTATATCTTCTGGATTTCCTTTTGCTTCTTCGATTTTTTTATTATATTCTTCCGATTCTTTTTTCGTCAATAATCTCTTTGCGAAGTCGTATCCTACTACGATTTCATTTTCCGACTTTGCGACTCTTCCCTTTTCCAATTCCATATTGGCCTTTAATTCATCATTCATATTAGTAAAAATGAGATTTGAGCTTTCATTTGTACGATTGCCTAAAGTAGCTTTGTTTGGTTCATACACTTGCGTTCTTTCTACAACTGACCTTACGTGATCATACTTCTCTAAATCAGCTTTTTTAATCGGCTTGTCTCCTTCCTTGCCCATTACGCTGACTTTCGTTACAATCTGCTGGCTCATTGTCATATCTGTAATCGTCTTTTGAATCCCAAATCCAACGGACGACAGCACAACCAAAAACGCACACGCCATTGTTGTCGCCAGAATCGTCATAAAGACGCGAAGCCTGTTTTTCTTCATATTTCTTCTGATAAAATGAACCTGATCCTTAAACCTCAACGGTAATTCCTCCTTTTAGCACACCATCATGAAGCTGAAATTTTGAATGTCCGATAGAAGCGACTTCATCATCGTGAGTAATGATCACAAATGTAATGCCACGCTCACGATTCAGCTGCTGGATCAATTCCAGCACTTCATGTTCCGTTTCTGAATCAAGGCTTCCCGTCGGCTCATCCGCTAAGATAATCGAAGGATTTAAAATCAACGCTCGAGCAATACTGACACGCTGCTGCTGGCCGCCTGACAGTTCATTCGGATAATGAGCGGCGTGGTTTTCCAGACCGACGCGTTTCAGCATGTCCTGCACCTTTTGCTTCCGCTCAGAGGGCTTGATTCCTTTTAACGCCAGCGGCATTTCAACATTCTCATACGTCGTTAAACCCGGGATGAGCTGAAAGCTTTGGAAAATAAACCCGAAATGATCAAGCCGAAATTGCGCCCATTCCTTTTCATTAAACCCCGTAACATCAGTGCCATTAATGACAATCCGCCCTTTTGTCGGCGATATGTAGCCGGAAATCAAATTCAAAAGCGTTGATTTCCCTGAGCCGCTTCGCCCGACAATACAGGCGATCTCACCTTTCGCCACACGTAATGAAACATCCTTCAATACTGGAACTTCATTCTCACGGCCCTTTTTTCCGATCGTGAAAGAATGGTCGATATGCTGAACATCAATCATATGTTCTCTCTCCCTTACAAAAGTTTCGTTTTTTTATAAATCGCAAAATAACTAATCAAGAAACCGATTACCGCGCCTGCAGCCATGCCAATGAGATAGCCTGCAAAGCTCTCGCTGGCCGTAAAACCAAAATAGCCAAAGCCTAAAATACCAATGATGATGACGACCAATTGCACCGGACGATCCAATGCTTTCCACAAAAAGAAATATCCGTTTCGTTCATTTGACAGTTTGATGAAGCTGATGTAACCGATGATATAAAATATACCGCTCCAGGCTGCCGGAAAGAAAAGATATTGAGCTGAATCCATTACCCATTCGGGATTAACAAACATAATTGGGATAATATACTGAAGCCAATCAGGTATATCAGTATTTAAAAACGCGACATTATGTCCAAATATAATCTCTAAATTTTCGGCCGGTAAAGCAATCAATAGAAAAGGCAAGATAGTGACAGTAAATGAAACCAGCAGCTGCGAAAAAATATTTCCTGTTAAAGCACCTGCGGCCATGACTAGCGAATACGCCATTAAGCTGATAAGCATCATCCCTATACTAAGATGATGAAAATAAATCACTTTTTCCGGCTTCAAAAGCAAAATCAGGAAAACAGACAAAACATAACCTATGAGTTGCGGCACCACAATCACCATTCCGCCGGTAAAGAACTTCGTATTATATATCTGTCCGCGTGTATAAGGAAGACTAAATGTAAAATCAAACAAGCCCTTGCTTCGTTCAATTCCAAGCTGGCTGACCGCTAAAACGACACCCCAAATCCAGAACACTGAGATAAATGTACCGTTTAAATAGTTAATCGAAAATACGCAGTTTCCGACCCACTCGTTCTGATGATCAACGCAGCCTTGATATGAGATGTACGTATTTAAAACGGTAAAAGGATTGCTAAGCATAAGTACGAAAAAAACCGTGGTTAGCAGAGCTTTATTTTGCTTCCACTCTTTATAAAATAGCCCGGAATCTGGCACACCACTTCCCTCCAAACCGAAAGTATTCCTTAATGTTTCATTTTCTTATTAATAGCGAAGTAGCTCACAAAGAATCCAACAACTGCCCCAATGATCATTCCTAAAATATAACCAATCATTGATTGTCCGGCAGAGTATCCAAACAAACCAAATCCAAGAATACCAAAAGCCATAACCAGAATTTGCACCGGACGGTCTAATCTGTTCCATAAGAAAAAGTGTCCGTTTCGTTCACTTGGAAGCTTTTTGAAGCTTATCAAACCAACCAAGTAAAACAGAATGCTCATGGCAGCTGGAATCATTAAAATATATTTACTATGGATAAGCCAGTCACTATCAACATAACCAATGGGCACAAGATATAATAAATTGCTTGTCAGAGAGAAATACGCCTCAGGGGAAGGGAACATTTCCCATATACTCACGCCAAAAACAACTTCAAAGTTTCCAAGCGGTAATGCGACAATTAAATATGGCAATGCCGCAGCAGCAAATGCCGTTAATAACTGGGCAAAAACACTCCCCGTTAATGCACCAGCAGCCATCAACAAACAATAAGCCATAAAACTAATCACAATTACTCCAACGCTGCTGTGTTCAAAAAAGTAGACGTGTTCAGGGCTATAAACAAGAATTAGTAGCCACGCAAGTAAAAAGCCAATCAATTGTGACATCACAATCACAATGCCCCCTAACCAAAATTTCGTCTGGAAAATTTGGCTTCTGTTATACGGGAGGCTTAATATAAAATCCATCGTGCCTTTCGAACGCTCCATTCCGAGGAAGCAGACCGCCAAAATGACCCCCGGCACCCAGTTGATATCTATTAGATTGCTCCTATGATAATTCACAATAAATTCACAATATTGCGGGTCTTGATGAGCCAGACACCCTTGATAAGACAAATACGTATTAACAATAGAAAGCGGATTTGCCAGCACTAAAAACACAATACTCAGCAAAATCACCACTTGATTCTGTTTCCACTCTCGATAGAGGAGACCTCGGTCTACCATCTCCGCTTCCCTCCAAACTTCGCAATGAACACTTCTTCCAGGTTGACAGGAAGCTCATTCCATACTTTTGGCTTCAGCTCTCTCAAAAAGCTCTTTTTCTCCTCATCGCTTTTCGGAATCAGCACTGTGTAAAACACGCCGGCCTGATCGAGCATCGGAATGTTTTGCTCTCTGATGGCCAAATTGACATCTGTATCGAAAGCCATTTGAATTTTAATGTATTCTTCTTTTAACTCATCAAGATCCATGACGTTGGTCAGGCTGTTATCTTCAAGAAAACCAATTCGGTTGCACATCCGCTCTATGTCTTCAAGCCGGTGGGACGTAATCAGGATACTCGTATCACGCTCTGCCACTTCATCGACCATCAGCTGCAACACATCATGCCTTGTCACCGCGTCTATTCCATCCGTCGGCTCATCCAGGAGAATCAGCGCCGGTCTCGCCGCAAACGACAGAACGAGCGACAGCTGTTTTTTCAAGCCTGTCGACAGCTCACGGTATTTTTTCGTTTCCGGAATTTCGTATCTGTTCATCAGTTCATTCGCGTACGTGACATCAAATTTCGGATATATCCTTCTCAGGATATCGACAAGCTGCTTGTATGTATACTTGTCGTAAAACGGATTTTGAACAGGCATGTAGATGATATTTTGTTTGACTTTCGGGTGCTTTTTGATTTCTACGCCGTCAAATAAAATCGTTCCGCTGTCAGCGAAAATGATTTGCTGGATTAAGCGAAGCATCGTCGTTTTGCCCGATCCATTGCGTCCAAGCAATCCAAAGATTTCTCCTTTTTCGATTGTTAATGAAACATCTTTTAATACTTGATTGCCGTCAATCGCTTTTGACAGCTGCCGCAGTTCAATCATTTTTTTTGCCTCCCTTCACATCAGCACTGATTTCCTTTATCCATTCGTGCAGTTTTTCCAGCTCAACCCCTGCATAGTGTGCATCGATGATGAGCTGTTTGAGTTGCTCTTTAATCATCGTCATCTTCCCTTCAACCAGTGTCGTTTTTGCATTCTCCGATATATAGGTCCCTCTGCCCCGCAGCGTCTCAATAATCCCCTCTCGCTCAAGCTCTTTATACGCTTTGCTGACAGTGTTCGGATTCGCAATAATGATCGTTGCCAATTCTCTGACAGAAGGAAGCTTATCACCAGGCTTCATGATCCCTTTCAAACAAAGCTCTTTCATTTGCTGTATAATTTGTTCGTAAATGGGTGTTGAGCTTCTTGGATCGATTTGAATCATTTACTTCCCTACTTTCTATACGATCTGAACCTTTTATAGATAAAAATGGTCAATTATACTTTTTTGCCATTCAAAACCGATCATCACAAGAACAAGAAAAAAAGAACAAGCGATCACAGATGCCGCAATCAGCATTGGCACGTTACGTTTGTTTCGTTTTTTATGTTTCATAACTGCCTCCCTTAATGTCAATATATAAATGATTTTATATTAGTGTCTACAGTGTATTACTTCAATTAGTACACTTAATACAATAAATACTTTGACTCACAAAGTCAATCCTTTTTTTACAAAAAAACGGACCCTTTTAAAAGGGTCCGTTTTCCTACACATCAAGAGGGTGCTGCAGGATCATATTATTTTGCAAAGATTGAAGCTGAAGTCTCATTCTGTACAGCTGTTCTCTCTGCTGATCATTTGACGACAGCCATAGTTTATTCAAGGCATTTACCGCATCTTCTAGCTGCATTTGTGCATCACTATATTCTTGATCGTTATAATGCTCTTGTTTAGAAGCGATTTTCAGCTGTTCTTCAGCATAATCATAGGCCTGCATACATTGCTGGAGATGTTCATCTACTGATTGTCTTGTTGCCACAGTAACCCCTCCTCTTGGTAATGGAAATTATCCATCATTCATATTGTAGCCTCATCTGACTTTATTCAATAAAGTAATTTATGGTCGATATTCATTTGTTCTCTTGTGTAATGCGTGCTACAATTTTAGGATGCAATCGTACGCAAGGAGGCACATGAATTGTGATGCAGAACAATCCTTTTCCTTATTCAAATACGGAAAAACGCTATCATACATTGAATTATCATCTCAGAGAACATTTCGGCCATAAGGTGTTTAAAGTAGCGCTTGACGGCGGTTTTGACTGTCCGAATCGGGACGGCACCGTAGCCCACGGAGGCTGTACGTTTTGCAGCGCAGCAGGCTCCGGCGATTTTGCCGGGAACCGGGCCGATGATTTAATTACGCAATTCCATGACATCAAAAACCGCATGCACGAAAAATGGAAGGACGGTAAGTACATCGCTTATTTCCAGGCTTTCACAAACACTCACGCCCCGGTTGAGGTGCTTCGTGAGAAATTCGAATCCGTCCTCGCCTTAGTTGATGTGGTCGGCATTTCGATCGCCACACGCCCGGACTGTCTGCCTGATGATGTCGTTGATTACTTGGCAGAGCTGAATGAACGTACCTATTTGTGGGTGGAGCTTGGGCTTCAAACAGTTCATGAACGGACTGCACTTCTGATCAACCGCGCACATGATTTTAACTGCTATGTGGAAGGCGTCAATAAATTAAGAAAACACGGCATACGTGTCTGCTCGCATATTATCAACGGGCTGCCTTTGGAAGACCGGGACATGATGATGGATACGGCAAAGGCCGTCGCAGATTTGGACGTCCAGGGCATTAAAATCCATCTGCTTCACCTACTGAAAGGCACGCCAATGGTCAAGCAATATGAAAAGGGGAAGCTGGAATTTCTTTCTCAAGATGATTATGTGCAGCTCGTCTGCGATCAGCTTGAGATCATTCCGCCTGAAATGATCGTCCACCGCATTACAGGTGACGGACCGATTGAGTTGATGATCGGGCCAATGTGGAGCGTCAACAAATGGGAAGTGCTTGGCGCCATTAATAAAGAGCTAGAAAATCGAGGCAGCTATCAAGGAAAGTTCTTTCAACGGCTTGAGGAGGAATCAGCGCTATGATTTTGAAGAAAATTCTTCCCTACAGCAAAGAACTGCTGAAAATGGCCGCGGGAGAAGGAGATATTGTCGTAGATGCGACAATGGGCAACGGACATGATACACAGTTTTTAGCGGAGCTTGTTGGTGAAAACGGTCATGTGTACGCATTCGACATCCAAGAATCAGCCGTGGCCAATACAAAGGAACGGCTCGGTGACATGTATCAAGCGCGAACAACGTTATTTCACAAAAGCCATGATAAAATCGCTGAATCCCTCCCGCCTGAAACACATGGCAAAGTGGCGGCCGCGGTATTTAACCTCGGCTATTTGCCGGGCGGGGACAAATCAATTACGACAAACGGCAGTTCTACGATCAAAGCAATTGAACAGCTTCTCGGCATCATGAAAGACGAAGGTCTGATTGTTCTCGTCGTCTATCATGGCCACCCGGAAGGCAAAGCTGAAAAAAACGACGTGCTCGAGTTTTGCCGGGACTTGGACCAGCAAACAGCCCGTGTATTATCATACGGATTTATCAATCAGCAAAATGACCCGCCATTTATTGTCGCCATCGAAAAAAAAGCTCAGATCAGCAAATGATTTGAGCTTTTTTCTTTGAGTTTTTCATCCAGGACATTTTTTGAAATTTCCGGTAGGCTCTGCCGTTGATATAAAAGAAAAGGGAGGTTTTTCCGCTGGCTTTGATCAGCTTCTTTGCGAGCCGGCCCATTTCCTTTTGGCCTGCCACTTTATCATCTGACAAATAAACGCCAAGCAAGCCGCGATTGATTAAACGATGGAAGTTTTCATGCGGAATGCCTTGTAAATGCTCGTCGGCTTTATGGATAAAGTGTTCAAGCCGATTCATCATCTCTTCATGAGACTGATAATATGAGCAGAAATTCAAGTCTCCTTCCAGCAAGTCCTCCTCTTGATCAATCAAATAATCAAGAAGAATATGAAGACCCTGTATGTAAGGAAAATAACTGTCGCGGATTTTTTTAGCGGTGCTTTCTGTGAAATCAGGCTGGAACGAATACGCAACCAGACAGAAAATGCCTAACGTTGAGCCTGCACAGGCTGAAAATTCATACCATTCCATCTCAGGCAGCTCTGATTCATATTGAGTAAACCACTTTTCAAGCCGCGGAACACGCTCATGCTCAATAACGTGCTTATGCACCTGCAAATCGCAATAATAGCCGCACAGTTCAAGCAGATAAGGTTTAATCATGTCATAGTGCTCAATGGAACCAAGGACACGCTGGCACGTTTTGACCAGTTCGTGCAGATATCCGCTGTCATCCTGTTCTTCCCTGAATTGATAATAGTTTTGCAGTTCCGCCCCCACTGTCAGTGCGTCCTGCATTGAGGCATGGAGCATCCGAAAATCCTGCGGGTCCAGCGAGGTGCTGCGGTCACACAGATTGTCCAAATAATCACTAATCGTTTGATACGCGATGATAAACTCGACACATTTCTGTTTTTGGCTGCCTGACAATAAGGCCAGTATGCCGCCGCCTTCACAGTGAAACGTTTTGTCCCGAATACTTGCGGTTGCCTGTGCTTTCAATTCACTGTTATGAATCGATTCAGATTTTTGCTTCCATATGTCCAGCTCTTGATGAACGAGCGGAAAAATATCTCGATATACCTTTGCCATCAATCCAAAAGGATGTTCCGGTACTGTCAACACATGCACCCCCTACTAGTTCAAATATATTGATCAGTAAACGCTCTTGCTGCTTTAAAAACATCTTCTCTCTCGGGTTCATTGAAGATCTCATGGTAAAGCCCTTCCCACTCTCTGTATGCTTTATTATGAGAAGCAACACCATTAAACCACTTGATGACCATCGTTTTGTCAACAAGCTTGTCATCACCGGCTTGCATCACAAGAAGCGGAACTTTCAAAAATGCCTCTGTCGGCACCATTGCCGATTCAATTGTCTTTAAAAGCTCTCTGTACCATCTGACAGAAACTTTCCTGACGTATAACGAATCATTTTGGTCAGCCTCGATGACGTCCTCATTGCGCGTCGCCATATCAATTGATAATCCCGAATCAACCTTAAGTGACGGAGCGATGACATTCAGGCCTTTTGATGCAAGATCAAGCGCTTTATTCACTTTAATTTGCAGTCCGAGACACGGTGATGATAAAATTATTCCCGTAATCCTGGGATTTCTTTGCTGTTTAACCCATTCAATCGCGACCAGACCGCCCATGCTGTGACCTAGAAGAAAAACCGGCAGATCAAAGGTTCGCGCTTTATCTATCCAAGCATCTACTTCATCAATGTATTCTTGAAACGAGCGAATATGCCCTCTCGCTCTTGTCGTTGTTCCCTGTCCAGGCAAATCGCCCATGACAACGTGATAACCCGAGGACCGCCACATTTCAATCAGCCATTTATATCGTCCGTGATATTCACTTGCTCCGTGAATGATTACAATCACTGCAACAGGTCTGTCTGCTTTCCAGGTCCACATGCTCTTCACCTCATACGAAATTTAAATAGAGAAAGAAGGATGAATCTTATGATCTACCCTTATAAGGAACACAAGCCAGATATCCACCCAACAGCCTTTATAGCTGATAATGCAACAATTACCGGTGATGTCGTGATCGGAGAACAGTCCAGCATTTGGTTTTCTGTTGTCATAAGGGGAGATGTTGCGCCGACCAGAATCGGAAACAGAGTCAATATCCAAGATTTAAGCTGCCTCCATCAAAGCCCGAACAAGACGCTGCTCATTGAAGATGACGCCACGATAGGCCATCAGGTTACACTTCATAGCGCTGTTATCCGCAAGAACGCCTTAATCGGGATGGGCTCAATCATTTTAGACGGAGCCGAAATTGGCGAAGGCGCTTTTATTGGTGCCGGCAGTCTTGTCCCGCCCGGAAAAATCATTCCGCCTGGCCATCTCGCCTTTGGCCGCCCTGCAAAAGTCATCCGCCCTTTGACGGAAGAAGACCGAAAAGATATGCAAAGAATACGGTCAGAATATGTAGAAAAGGGCCAATATTATAAATTTCTTCAACAAACATAAGACCTGCTTCGTCTTACTTTACCATTTTTCAAATTATATTTGAAAGCAATAACCATCGTTAACCCGGACGTCATAACAGTTCGGGTTTCGATTTTTCCATAAAACGTTCACATATGGCATGAAACGTATGACTTTTATCTTATCACAAAACTGTAAACAGCCTCTGCAAACACACATACCTATTCTTTCCTGTTCTCTATTTTCTATGAGCACACACAAAAAGAGCCCACTGGGAGCTCTTTTTGTCAGCTGATATTTCGTTCGCTGGCAGCTGCTGCATTTTTTTTGTGAAACCCTTTTCCATAGTACACAGCCAGCAAGATGAGAAACCATATCGGCCCGATAATCACGGCTACTCTTGTATCAGGGCTGTAAGCCATAAGAATGACGACAAATGCTAGAAATGCCAATGACACATAAGACGTAAACGGAAAGAAAGGCATTTTGTACTTTAATTGTTTCTTTTCTTCCGGCTTTAAACTTTTCCTGTATTTTATTTGAGAAAGCAAAATGATTGCCCACGTCCAAATCGCTCCGAACGTCGCAATACTTGTAACCCAAGTAAATACCTTCGCAGGGACAACATAGTTTAACAGCACTCCGACTAATAAAGCCCCCGCTGAAGCCAGAACAGCTTTACCCGGGATGCCGCCTTTCGTCAGCTGACCGTATGCTTGTGGCGCCTCTTTCTGTTCCGCCAAGTTAAACAGCATCCGCCCTGTGCTGAAAATACCGCTGTTGCATGAAGACAGCGCGGCAGTCAACACGACAAAGTTAATGATACCTGCGGCCGATGGAATGCCCACTTTTTGAAATGTGAGAACAAATGGACTTCCTTGAGAGCCAATTTCCTGCCACGGATAAATAGACATAATGACAAATAAAGCGCCTACATAAAAAATCAAAATCCGCCAAAATACTGTATCGATTGCTTTGGCTAACGATTTTTGCGGGTTTTTCACTTCGCCAGCCGTCACCCCGATCATTTCAATCCCTAAATAGGCGAACATGACCATTTGAAGAGACAATAGAACCCCTTTTAAACCATGAGGGAAAAATCCTCCGTTGTTCCACAAATTGCTGATTCCAGTTGCAATGCCCCCATTGCCGACTCCTGCAATAATCATCAATAAACCGACAGTAATCATGGATAAGATCGCAACAATTTTAATCAATGCGAACCAAAATTCCAGCTCGCCGTAAGCTTTGACAGCCAGGAAATTAACACCCGTCATAATGACCAGCGCCGATAATGCCCAAATCCAGTTTGGCACGTCCGGAAACCAGAACCCCATATAGATGCCGACAGCAGTAATTTCGGCCATACAGGTGACAACCCATAAAAACCAGTAGTTCCACCCTGTTAAATAGCCTGCAAGCGGTCCCAAATAATCACGCGCATACCTGCTGAAGGAGCCTGCGACCGGTTTTTGAATGGCCATTTCCCCAAGCGCTCTCATAATAAAAAACATGACCAGGCCGCTTGCGGCATACGCTACCAA
This sequence comes from Bacillus sp. FSL R5-0603, assembly GCF_038050295.1. Taxonomy (NCBI): domain Bacteria; kingdom Bacillati; phylum Bacillota; class Bacilli; order Caryophanales; family Bacillaceae; genus Bacillus; species Bacillus sp. FSL R5-0603. The sequence continues at coordinate 2,959,380 of NZ_JBBOYP010000001.1, forward strand.
AATACCAGGCCCTGCTAATTGAATAGCTGATGCGGAGCCGAGGAACAACCCTACTCCTATAGCAGCTCCTAAAGACATTAAAGAAATATGCCTTTCTTCTAATCCGCGGTGCAGCTCTTGTTTTTGTTTTTGCATGCTTTCTTCTCCCCTAGAAAAAAATATCATTAAATCATTTTTCTGAATATTCCGTATAGATCGGGTAAATCAATGATGATGGAGAAATAAAAGGATAACAACAAGGCTTTCGACTACTCGAAAGCCTTGTTGTCTGTTACACAAAGATGACTTCTTTAGGCTGATGGCTCAGCTCTTCAGGCATATACCGTTTTTCAATATTGATGCTGTGCCAGATCATAAAGATCAGTACAGTCCAGATTTTACGGCTGTTATCAGCCTTGTCCGCACAATGGTCTTCAAGAAGCTGAAGGACATAATCCTTATGGATATAAGCATCCGTTTGGCTTTCCTGAATAATATTCCGCACCCATTCGTTCATTTCATTTTTCAGCCAATAACGGATCGGTACAGGGAAACCAAGCTTTTTGCGGTTTAATACGTGCTCAGGCACAATTCCTTCAGCGGCTTTGCGAAGAAGATACTTCGTCGTGCCGTTCTTCGTTTTCAGCTCATCAGGAATTTTTGAAGCGACGTCGAATACGACTTTATCCAAGAACGGCACACGCAGTTCCAAAGAATTCGCCATCGTCATTTTATCCGCCTTTAACAAAATGTCGCCGCGCATCCAAGTGTGGATATCGACATACTGCATTTTGTTGATATCGCTGTACGAGCTGCTTTCTGTAAAGTAAGTCTTCGTCACATCGCGATATGAAAGGTTCGGATTATAATGCTTCAACAGCTGCTTTTTGACAGACTCTTCAAAGATTTTCGCGTTACCGATATAACGATCCTGAAGCGGAGTACAGCCGCGCTCAAGCAGGCTCTTTCCTCTCATACCTTCAGGCATAACGGCAGCAACGTGCAGAAGCATCTTTTTCAGGCCGGACGGAATCCGTTCAAACGGTTTAAGCGAAAGCGGTTCACGGTAAATGTTATATCCGCCGAAGAGCTCATCCGCTCCTTCACCTGATAAAGCAACCGTTACATGTTTTTTTGCTTCTTTTGCAACAAAGTACAACGGAATCGCTGCCGGATCAGCAAGCGGGTCATCAAAATGCCATACGATCTTCGGAAGCTCATTCATGTATTCCTCAGGCGAAATGACTTTGCTGATATTTTCGATGCCCAGCGCCGCTGCCGTTTCTTTCGCTACATCAACCTCACTGAAGCCCTGCTGTTCAAAGCCGACAGAGAATGTTTTTAAGCTTGGATGAAATTCCTTCGCAACAGACACAATAAAGGAAGAATCAATCCCGCCAGACAGGAACGAACCGACAGGAACGTCACTTCTCATATGAACGTTTACAGAGTCATAGATCGCGTCTCGGACTTCTTTCACAAGCTTGTCTTCTTCAGTCTGAACCGGCTTGAAGTTTGCTTTGAAATACGTTTTGAATGTGATATCGCCGTCCGGGCGGATTGTGAATTGTGAACCCGGCTCTACTTTTTTCACATGGGCATCAAGCGTGCTTGGTTCAGGAACAAATTGGAAAGACATGTACTGCTGCAATGCCTCTTTATCTATTTCAATATCATTCTGAGCAACCATTAAACTTTTTCTCTCTGAGGCAAAATAAACCTGATCATTGATTGTTGTGTAGTACAACGGTTTAATGCCGAATGGATCTCTTGCTCCATAAAGCACATGATCGTTTTTATTCCAAATCAGAAAGGCAAACATACCGCGCAGTTTGGACGCCGCTTCTTCTTTATAGTGACGGTAAGTCGCAAGAAGAACCTCTGTGTCCGAATCCGTGTTGAATGTGTACCCCTTTGCTTCAAGTTCTTCTCTCAGTTCAATATAGTTATAGATTTCTCCGTTAAAGATAATCCAATATGTTTCATCTTCATATGATAAAGGCTGTCCGCCATTTTCTACATCAATAATGCTGAGCCGTCTGAATCCGAAGCCGACGTGCTCATCATGGAAATATCCATCACTGTCAGGACCGCGGTGAACGATCATTTGGTTCATTTGTTTGATTAGTTCTTCTTGATCAGCGGTTTGAGCTAACGGATGCTTGTTAAAAACCCCGACAAATCCACACATAGTATTGCCTCCATAATTAAAATTGTCATCATTGAACCCCTATTTATAGACGCTGTGAATAGTATTTGGTTTCACAGTTATGTAAAAAAATAAACATGAATACAACGATAAAAAAGGGAAAGCCGCTTAACCAGTAAGCGGCTATAAAATTATTCTCCTAACGCTTCTTTACGCAGCTGCTCCGCTTTGTCTGTACGTTCCCAAGGAAGGTCAACATCGTGACGTCCAAAGTGGCCGTACGCAGCAGTTTGTTTGTAGATCGGACGGCGCAAATCAAGCATTTTGATAATGCCGGCAGGTCGTAAATCAAAGTTATTGCGAACAACTTCAATCAATTTTTCCTCAGAAGCTTTTCCGGAACCGAATGTGTTGATTGAGATTGACACAGGCTGTGCAACACCGATCGCGTAAGCAAGCTGTACTTCGCAAGAATCAGCAAGCTCAGCCGCAACGATGTTTTTCGCAACGTATCTTGCCGCATAAGCTGCAGAACGGTCTACCTTCGTCGCGTCCTTACCTGAGAACGCGCCTCCGCCGTGGCGTGCATAGCCGCCGTACGTATCAACGATGATTTTGCGTCCTGTAAGTCCCGCATCCCCTTGAGGCCCTCCGATTACGAAACGTCCTGTAGGGTTGATGAAATATTTTGTTTCTTCATCAATCAGCTCTTCAGGAACAACCGGATTGATGACATGTTCTTTAATGTTGCGCTGAATTTGCTCAAGTGTAATTTCAGGGTGATGCTGAGTTGAAATCACAATCGCGTCAATGCGGACTGGTTTGTTATTTTCATCGTACTCAACCGTTACCTGTGTTTTGCCGTCAGGGCGAAGGTACGGAAGAATATCTTCTTTACGGACTTCACTTAGGCGGCGGGCTAATTTATGGGCAAGTGAAATTGGAAGAGGCATAAGCTCTTTCGTTTCGTTGCACGCATAACCGAACATTAATCCTTGGTCACCCGCACCAATCGCTTCAATTTCTTCGTCGCTCATTGTGCCTTCACGGGCTTCAAGCGCTTGGTCTACGCCCATCGCGATATCAGCAGACTGCTCATCAATTGATGTTAAAACCGCACAAGTTTCCGCATCAAATCCGTATTTTGCACGTGTGTATCCGATTTCTTTAATGGTTTGGCGAACCGTTTTCGGAATGTCAACATACGTAGAAGTTGTGATCTCTCCGCTTACAAGAACCAAACCTGTTGTCACAGATGTTTCACAAGCAACACGCGCGTTAGGGTCTTTCTTTAAAATTTCATCTAAAATGCTGTCAGAAATCTGGTCACAGATTTTATCCGGATGCCCCTCCGTAACAGATTCTGATGTAAATAAACGACGATTTTTACTCATGATTTGCTTCCTCCTGCACAAGGCCTCCCGAAAGACCTTGTATATATGATACGGAACTCGCTCCCTCTTATACAATGTACAGTTATATTAGAGAATGTTAATTGGCATATTTATGAAATAAAAAAACCTTTTCCATCGAGGAAAGGGTTTGGTCTTTGTGCCTTTCACTCTTATCGCTCAAGGAATCATACAACCTTGCAACAGGTTAGCACCTTGGTTGTCTCACTCAGTTGAACATAATAAATAACAGAGAAACCGGTTGCTGGGCTTCATAGGGCCTGTCCCTCCGCCAGCTCGGGATAAGAGTATCCGCTCAATGAAATATCTTATCGTAAAAGGGTTTGCAATGTCAATATGATTCAGAAGAAATAGGCACCTATATTGAGGGAAAACAATGGAAATGCACACACAAAAAATAATAAATAGTATAGACTATTTGAAAATATATGTTATACTAATTCACAATTAGCAAAACACAAAAAACGATAAAGGAAGGTTTCATATGAACTCAGTTGATTTGACCGCTGATTTACAAGCCTTATTAACATGTCCAAATGTGCGTCATAATTTATCAGCAGCACAGCTAACAGAAAAAGTCCTCTCCCGAAACGAAGGCATTTTAACATCAACAGGTGCTGTTCGCGCGACAACAGGCGCTTACACAGGACGCTCACCTAAAGATAAATTCATCGTGGAGGAAGAAAGCACGAAAAATAAGATCGATTGGGGCCCGGTGAATCAGCCGATTTCAGAAGAAGCGTTTGAGCGGCTGTACACGAAAGTTGTCAGCTATTTAAAGGAGCGAGATGAACTGTTTGTTTTCGAAGGATTTGCCGGAGCAGACGAGAAATACAGGCTGCCGATTACTGTCGTAAATGAGTTCGCATGGCACAATTTATTTGCGCGGCAGCTGTTTATCCGTCCGGAAGGAAATGATAAGAAAACCGTTGAGCAGCCGTTCACTATTCTGTCTGCTCCGCATTTCAAAGCAGATCCAAATACAGACGGCACTCATTCCGAAACGTTCATTATTGTCTCTTTTGAAAAGCGGACGATCTTAATCGGCGGAACTGAGTATGCCGGTGAAATGAAGAAGTCCATTTTCTCCATTATGAATTTCCTGCTGCCTGAAAGAGATATTTTATCTATGCACTGCTCCGCCAATGTCGGTGAAAAAGGCGATGTCGCCCTTTTCTTCGGACTGTCAGGAACAGGCAAGACCACCCTGTCGGCAGATGCTGACCGCAAGCTGATCGGTGACGATGAACATGGCTGGTCTGATACAGGTGTCTTTAATATTGAAGGCGGGTGCTACGCTAAGTGCATTCATTTAAGCGAGGAAAAGGAGCCGCAAATCTTTAACGCGATCCGCTTCGGGTCTGTTCTGGAAAATGTCGTTGTTGATGAAGATACACGCGAAGCCAATTATGATGATTCCTTCTATACTGAAAACACGCGGGCAGCTTACCCGATTCATATGATTGACAACATCGTCACTCCAAGCATGGCCGGCCATCCGTCAGCAATTGTATTTTTGACGGCTGATGCCTTCGGAGTCCTGCCGCCGATCAGCAAACTGACGAAGGAGCAGGCGATGTACCATTTCTTGAGCGGTTACACGAGTAAGCTTGCCGGAACCGAACGTGGTGTAACGTCTCCTGAAACGACGTTCTCTACATGCTTCGGCTCACCGTTCCTGCCGCTTCCTGCCCACGTCTATGCTGAAATGCTCGGCAAAAAGATCGATGAACACGGCGCAGACGTTTTCTTAGTCAATACCGGCTGGACCGGGGGCGGCTACGGCACAGGCGAACGAATGAAGCTTTCTTACACGAGAGCAATGGTCAAAGCAGCGATTGAAGGCAAATTAGAGGATGCTGAAATGATAACTGACGATATTTTCGGCCTGCACATTCCGGCCCATGTTCCTGGCGTTCCTGATCATATCCTTCAGCCTGAAAACACGTGGACCAACAAGGAAGAATACAAAGAAAAAGCAGTCTACCTTGCAAATGAATTCAAAGAGAACTTTAAAAAGTTCGCACATACCGATGCCATCGCCCAGGCAGGCGGCCCTCTCGTATAAAAAACAAAAGCCAAGAGCAATTGTGCTCTTGGCTTGTTTTAATTGACGGAATGCAAAGAAGTCAGCTTGTATGTAATGATGGTCCGGCCTTCTTCCCATTGAAGCTTCTGCACTTCAGCTGTGCCTGACTTTTCGCCAAACTTTGTTTTGCGTACATCCATTGGAATCTCCATCGGATATACTCGGTATCCGTCCTTCTCTAACGTGAATATATTTTCATCTATGCGAACTTCTTTTCCTTTTGTCACAATCAGTGTATTAAATTCAACAGGCATTCCCAAAGTGAAATCCCCTTTCGTTCTCTTTTTTCTTTATCATAACATATTTCACTGTCAGCGGTTTTTCATCCATTGTGTGAGCTGCCGCACGATACGCCGGTTTTCTTTTGGCGGGAAATAATGTGTGAATGTACTGTAGTACCACGTCTCCACCGACTTATGCAGTTGTTTTAGGTTCTCTTCTAATAAATAGGAATGCTGAATCGAAACATTTTGGTCTTTTTCTCCATGGATTAACAGCACGGGAGCCTGAATTTTGTTTACTTGGTCAAACGGTGTCCTCCATTGATATTCCTCAGGCACCTTTTTCGGTGTTCCGCCGATGACTCTTTTCATCATTCGCCGCAAATCCTGCCGCTCCTCGTATGTAAGAATCATATCACTGACGCCACCCCAGGAAACAAATGAAGCTGCCTGCCCGCCCATTTCGATCGCAGTGAGCATTCCCATAATTCCACCGCGGGAAAAACCGAAGATGTGGATTCTATCCTTCTTGACATTTGGGTGCTGCTGAAGCAGGCGAAAAGCAGAAAATGCATCCTCCCTGTCTTCTCCGGCAAAATCCTCATTGCCTTCTCCTCCTTGATTGCCTCTGTAAAAAGGAGCAAACACCACAAACCCTTGGGATGCAAACTGGATAATCCGGCCCGGCCGAACCATGCCCACGCTTTTAATCCCGCCGCGCAAATATAAAAATCCGTCATATTGTCCCGGTTCCGCCGGCTCAGCCAGAAGCCCCTTAACCCGTAATCCATTTGACAGATAGCAGATCGTATACAAACGCACATGCTGGCTTGGCGACGGAAATCTTCTTTTCTCTACAATCAAAACAGCCGCCTCCTTTTTTTTTCTATATGCTTTCCTTACTCCAAAATTACATCCGGAGAACCTGGTTAGGCATTCACACATTTTTATACCCATCATACGATATGTAAAGCAAAAAAGGATATTAACTTGATGCGAAATAAGGAGGTTGTCTATGTGAACAGATGGTTAAGGCTGGGCTTCGCCTGTGTCGGCAGTATCTTTCTGATGTTCGCCCTGGCGGCTTGCAAGCAGGAAGAAACGCTCACCAAAGTCAAAGTAGCTGAAGTGACCCATTCAATTTTTTACGCACCTTTATATGTTGCTGAGTCTAAAGGTTTTTTTAAGGAAGAAGGGCTTGATGTCGATGTGAATACGACCTGGGGCGGAGACAAAACGATGACATCGCTTCTTTCCAACGGCTCCGACATCGCGCTTGTCGGGTCAGAAACATCTATTTATGTCGAAGCGCAAGGGGCTAAAGATCCCGTCATTAATTTCGCCCAGCTGACTCAGACAGACGGAACGTTTCTTGTCGCGAGAGAAGATGTTGAACACTTCGACTGGGATCAGCTGAAAGGAAAAACGTTTCTCGGTCAGCGAAAAGGCGGCATGCCGCAAATGGTCGGCGAGTATGTGCTGAACAAACATAAGATTGACCCGCATAAGGATATAGACCTCATCCAGAACATAGACTTCGCCAATATTGCCAATGCGTTTGCTTCTGGAACCGGTGAGTATGTACAACTCTTTGAACCGCAGGCTTCTCTCTTTGAGAAAAAAGGCATCGGCCATATCGTGGCTTCATTCGGAGAAGAATCAGGAGAGGTTCCTTATACGACTTTTATGGCGAAACAAAGCTATTTGAAGAAAAATGAAGACACAGCCGTCAAGTTTACAAAAGCCATTTATAAGGCGCAGCAGTGGGTTGAAAATCATTCTGCGAAGGACATCACAGATGCCATTAAAGATGAATTTGATGATACCGACCCAGACGTCATCGAAACATCCATTGAACGCTATAAAAAACAGCATTCATATTCGCCAGACCCTCTGCTTAACGAAAAAGAATGGGAGCTTCTCCAAACCATTATGGATCAATCGGGAGAACTGCCGAAACACATTCCATACAATCAGCTTGTAAATAAAGAAATTGCTGAAAAAGTCACCTCGGAGAAATAGGAGGCGCCATCTATGTCTTTCTTACATGTCGACCATGTAACCCATACTTATTTTTCTATTAAAGAAAAAACAACTGCTGTGCGGGATATTCATTTCGATGCCGAAAAAGGCGATTTCATCTCATTTCTCGGCCCAAGCGGCTGCGGAAAAACAACACTGCTTTCCATTATTGCCGGTTTGATTGAGCCATCAGAAGGCAGAGTTCTGATTGAAGGCCGTGAGCCGAATCAAAAAGAACATAATATTGGCTATATGCTTCAGCAGGATTACTTATTTCCCTGGAAATCTATCGAGGAAAATGTGCTTCTCGGTTTAAAAATCGCCGACACGCTGACAGAAGAAAGCAAAGCCGCTGCACTCGGTCTATTGCCGGAGTTCGGCCTCATAGATGTGGAGAAAAAATATCCGAAAGAGCTGTCAGGCGGGATGCGCCAGCGGGCTGCGCTTGCAAGAACACTTGCGCCTAACCCTAGTCTGCTTTTGCTGGATGAGCCATTTTCCGCGCTTGATTTTCAGACAAAGCTGTCTTTGGAAAACCTGGTATTCCGCACATTAAAGGAATATCAAAAAACAGCAGTGCTTGTCACTCATGATATAGGGGAAGCGATAGCGATGAGCGATACGATCTATTTATTTTCAAATCAGCCGGGCACCATCCATCAGATTTTTACCATTCCTAAGGAATTGGCCGCGATGTTGCCTTTTGACGCCCGTCAGGAACCTTCCTTCCAGACACTGTTTCAAACGATATGGAAGGAGCTGAATTCTCTTGAGAAACAGCAAAGAAACCATTGATCTGCTTCACGAGCAGTATCAATTCAAACAGAAAAAGGAAAAGTGGAAGGTTCATTCCTTTCAGCTTGCCATATTTATTCTCTTTTTCTCGGGCTGGGAAACCTCCAGCAGGCAGGGCTGGATCGATCCGCTGATCTTCAGCTCTCCCTCAGCTGTGTGGCGATTATTGCTGGAGAAACTTGGTGACGGTTCTTTACTGTCACACATCGGCGTCACTTTATTTGAAACGGTGCTTGGCTTTTTGCTTGGGACGCTTATGGGCACGTGCCTTGCCGCTTTGTTATGGTGGTCTAACCGACTTGCCAGAATTTTAGATCCGTATCTTGTGATTTTGAATGCAATGCCGAAAGTGGCCCTAGGCCCGATCCTGATTGTCGCGCTCGGTCCCAGTTTTATCAGCATCATTGCGATGGGAGCCATCATCAGCGTCATTATCACAACCATCGTTGTCTACACCGCCTTCCAGGAGGTCGACGAAAACTATACGAAAGTCATGAAAACATTCGGCGCAAAAAAGTGGGTTATTTTTAAAGAAGTCATACTGCCTGCATCCTCCCCCGCGATTATTTCAACACTAAAAGTGAACGTCGGTTTATCATGGGTTGGCGTCATTGTAGGGGAATTCCTCGTTTCGAAGGTCGGATTAGGATATATGATTATTTACGGATTCCAAGTCTTCAATTTTACACTCGTCTTCTTAAGCCTGCTGATCATCGCCATCTTCGCCACTCTGATGTATCAGGGCGTCGAGCTGCTGGAAAAGAAATGGACGAAGGGGAGGACATAAAAAACCCGGCACATGTGCCGGGTTTTTTATTCAATCCATCCAGATTCTTTCAGTTTTTTCAAACTGATCGGAAGTACGGAATCCTTCATAATAAAGCTGAATTTTTTATTGCGGGAAAGGTTCTCCGGCAGCTCGTGAAACAAAACCGGGCCTTTCGTTTCAAAGTAATCAGCCTGCTTTTCAAGCTTTTCTATATCTGCAAAATATATATTTTTTACAATCACTTTTTCTTTTCCGAGAACTTTATACTGTCCGAGATACTTGAGGCTTTTGACTCTCGCGCCCGTCTCTTCCTTTACTTCCCGGAGCGCAGCCTCTTCTGCGCACTCCATCGGCTCTACTTTCCCGCCTGGAAACTCATAGCCTCTGTCCTCATGTTCTGTTAAAAGCCATTTGCCGCCAAAACGGCAAATCACCCAGACATGCTTCGGGCTGTCCGAGAAAGGCTGATCGTCAAAGGAAAGCTGAACAGTATTCTGATAATAATCTTTAAACTCGTACATGTTTATCCCTCAAATCCGTTCCTAGCTATCTTCCATACATCATACCACAGTTACGTTTCTTCGGAAGCCTTTTATCAAAAAATAAGGGAAACCCAGCACGCCGTCAGGTTCTGCATGCAGACTAGCTCGTACAGTTTTTTTGCGATACTTTTGCCGAAAAGTGCGACCGACGCTCTGGGCTTTATTATGACCCGCGAACAGGGAAAAGTTACGGTTTGCGCTTAAATTTATTTTTTAACGTTTCTAAAAGATCGACAAGCATCTGAGGAACCGGTATGCCAAGAGAACTGGCTGTCACAACAATTTGCACAGATTCATAAAGAATATAAAACATAATAGCCAAGTCACGAATTGATCCCTCTGTATTCAGCAGCTGATCAAAAAAGTGGCATACAGAGATCAGAGCCAGCGTGACTAATTTTTTGACAAGCCGGGCAAATACCTTTTTAAATGACAGTTTGTGAATAATGGTTTCCTTCAAAGTCGTACTGATAAATTCAATTGCCATAAGAGAGAGCAAAATCAGAAATGAATACTGAAAACCTCCAAAGAAAAAACCCGCTGCTGAAACGCTGACTGCTATTAACGAAAAGATGCCAAAGTCTCTATCCATTTATCCCAACATCCTTTCACAGAAACGGCCTTACGATATTCTATGGTAAACAAGCCGAACGGATTGGATTTTTCAGAAAAATGGACTGGTTGTCGCCTATTTTTAAGATACAAAAAGAAAAGCCGGACGTCTTTTTTAAGACATCCGGCCGTTCTATTTTTGAACTTAACCTAGGTAAGCTTTTAGCATCCAGTTATGTTTTTCAATATTTTGATGGATCGCAAGAAGCATGTCCCCTGTTGTTTCGTCACCGACTTCATCAGCTAAATCCATGCCGTTTTTCAGCTCTTCCGCGATGACTGTGAAATCATCATATACGCTTTGAACCATTTGTTCAGCTGTTTCATTTCCAGCCGCTTCTTTGACAGAAGCCGTTTCTAAGGATTCCTTCATTGTTGCAATCGGTTTTCCGTTCAGCGCCAAAAGACGTTCTGCTAAGTCATCAATATAAGTTGCCGTTTCATTGTACAGCTCCTCAAACTTTTCATGAAGAGTGAAGAAATCTTTTCCTTTCACATACCAGTGATAATTATGTAGTTTCACATACATGACCGTCCAGTTGGCTACTTGTTTGTTCACTGCTTGAATCAATTGTTCTGACATGGTATCTCCTCCTTGTTATATGACTATGTTTACCCTTAATATCGTACGCTAAAACCTCTTTTTTACCCTTATCTGTCACGTTTTCTTCTATTATGCTACAATTGTTAAAAAACGGGAGGTGGAATGTCATGACGCTTCTCATTACGATAAGTATTTTGATTGTGCTGGCTGTTTTGCTTGTAACCATTTGGACGACTGTAAAAGCCTATAATGTAAAGCATACCATTGATCCACCACAAGAAAATCACTCTGATTCACACAATCAATGATGATGTGAATGCTCCTCTTCTGACTGATTGCTGGCAGCATCGGCGTCTCCGACTTGGACTTTTAAGGTCGGCATGCTATGCTGTTTTTTTGCTGTGACATGGGATTGGACAGTGTATACACCATCTTCCTTAAACGTCGTTTCCAATCGGTATACGCCTTTTTCTTGTTTCGCCTTAAACATTTGGCTTGCGTCTTTTTCCCCTTCTTTCCATACTTCAAACTCTACTTCATCGGCATCCGTCACAGCTTCATCACCATATGATACGGCTGCTTCATAAGCAGCGCTTTCTCCGGGATTTACTTTTTCAGGCCCGGTCAGCTTGACATCCAAAACCTCGGGCGTCTCAGCTGTATTTGCTTTGCTTTCACCAGATCCGCATCCATTAAGCAATAAAGCAGAAAAAAGCAGAACAACCAACATCTTTTTCATGCCATCACCCTTTCATCGTTTACCTAAATAGTAGCAAACGCTTACAGCAAATGGTACACAAAATATGAGACGTCACAAAAAAGACCTTTTTGCTTAAGCGCAAAAAGGTCCTTTCTATTTTAGCCAAATACTTTTAGCAATTCTTCTTTATCCTGTGAAAGCCAGAAACGCATTAAACGTTTAGCGCCTTCCAGATCATGAAGCTTCGCTTGACCGCACTGCTTTTCATTCGCAGCTGGTATTTCTGTAATCTCTACCGCTTCCTTCATTGTGTCTTCAAGCAAATCAACGATTTCCGCTGATGTCGGCTCTCCGCTCACAACTAGATAATAGCCTGTCTGACAGCCCATTGGAGAAATATCAATGATATCAAAATGATCGTATTTCTCAGCGTGAGAACGAATCGTAAACGCGAGCAAATGCTCGAGTGTGTGAATGGTGTCAGGCTTCATCGCCTGTTTATTTGGCTGGCAAAAACGAATGTCAAATTTATTTACAACGCCGTCTGTTCCCACTTTATGCACACCGCAATGTCTTACATATGGAGCAACAACCGCATTATGATCAAGCTCAAAACTTTCTACTGAAGGCATAATGGCACTCTCCCTTTTTTAAAAATGTAATTTCATTATAACATACTTTTCCGATAAGAATTATTGATTAACTTTTCAATCTGTGTTTTTTTTCTTATACTTACATCAGAAAGGTTGCTGAAGAAACATGAAAACCCTATTCATCGCTCTGATCAGAGGATATCAAAAATTCATCTCGCCCCTGACACCGCCAACATGCCGCTTTTATCCGACCTGTTCCCAATATGGAATCGAAGCGATTAAAACACATGGCGCTTTAAAAGGCGGATGGCTGACAATCAAACGGATTTTGAAATGCCACCCGTTCCATCCGGGAGGAGTCGATCCCGTTCCTGAAAAGAAACAAGAACATTAATTGTTATAACCGTTTACGATAAGATCCAGTTTTCCGGTTTTAGGATCAATGACTAAGCCATGGACCGGAACGTTTTCCGGGAACAGCGGGTGATGTTTAATAACGTCTACGCTGTCTTTCACACTCGCTTCCACTGAATCAAAGCTTTTAAACCACTGATCAAAGTCTACACCGGAGTACTTTATTGTTTCGATGCGTTCTTCCGGAATCCCTCTTGCTTTGATTTTTTCAAGCATGCTTTTGCTGCTGATTTTGCTCATGCCGCAATCGTGATGCCCGATCACACACACCTCATCTGCATTCAGCTCGTACACTGCGACGAGTATACTTCTCATGATGCTTCCGAATGGGTGTGTCACAAGCGCACCGGCACTTTTAATGATTTTCACATCACCGTTTCGCAAATTCATCGCATGCGGCAGCAGTTCAACCAGACGAGTGTCCATGCAAGAAAGAATCGCCATTTTTTTATCTGGAAATTTTGATGTTTGATACTTTTCATACTCTCTTTGTTCAGTAAATGTCTTGTTAAATTCGAGAATATCATTTAGAAGACTCATGTTCGTTGTCCCTTTCTATTCTTTTTACTCTTCAATATATCACAACCCTTGTTTATTCGTCATAATAAAAAAAGACAAACCCTCTGGTCTGCCTTATTTCCCCATGTTATAGCGTTTTTTGAACTGCTCAACTCGTCCGCCTTTTTCATTGAATTTCTGGCGGCCTGTATAAAACGGATGCGTGTCAGAGCTTACTTCTACTTTAATGACGGGATATGTGTTGCCGTCTTCCCACTCTGCTGTTTCATTAGATGTTTTCGTAGAAGTGCTGAGAAAACGGTAGCCGCTGTTGACATCCTGAAATATCACTTTGTGGTTCTTCGGATGAATTCCTTCTTTCATGTGAATCTCCTTTCAATAAATCGTAATAATTACGTTTTATTTTATAACCTTACAAACGTTTTGTCAATCTTCTTATATCCTTCCCTCTGTTTTCACATCGTAAACCTCATGGCATTTAAGAATAGGAAGAATAATCTAACCGAGGAAGCAAATAATAAACCCAAAATACATACAGAACGTCTTTTTAGAAAGGTGGTTTACGATTGTGGATGATTTAGTTTTGGCCAGAAGCCTCTTTGGCACGACAATGGGCTTTCATATCATTTTCGCAACGCTTGGAGTCGGTCTCCCGCTCATGATTTTAGTGGCGGAATTGATCTATCAAAAAACGAAAGATGACCATTATGCGATTATGGCGAAAAGATGGACGAAAGCACAAGCCGTTTTGCTGGGGGTCGCCATACCGACCGGAACGATCGCGGGCACTCAGCTCGCGCTTTTATGGCCGGGATTTATGGAAGTCATCGGCCGGGTCATGTCCCTGCCATTTCAAATTGAAATCTATGCTTTTTTTGTTGAAGCCCTTTTCATGTCGATTTATGTATACGCTGCAGACCGTTTGTCACCTGCAATGAGGATTGTTGCTGTTTTCTTTGTGTTAGTCGGGGCAGCAGCATCAGCTGTTCTGATTACGAATGTTCACGCTTTTGAAGGAACGCCCGCCGGTTTTAAAATTTTAAACGGAAAAATTACAGATGTTGACCCGTGGGCTGCGTTTTTTAATCCTAGCTTTTTTATCACTGCCGGCCATGTCGTGCTGTCCGCGTTTATGACCGGTGCGTTTATCGTGGCTTCTGTGGCAGCATATAAAATGATCCGGACGAGGAAAAAGGAAAAGGTCTATCGCTTTCACCGGAAAGCCCTTTTGCTCGCACTGACGATCGGCGGTATTTTTTCATTGCTGACCGCTTTGAACGGACACGAATCTGCACAGATGCTGTACGAATACCAGCCCGAAAAATTAGCCGGTGCGGAAGGCCTGTTTGAAACAAGATCCCACGCCCCGCTCGCTATCGGCGGTTTTACCGACCCGAATGAAGAAAAAGTAAAATGGGCAATCGAGATTCCATGGGCTTTAAGCTTTTTGGCAGCGAACCGTTTTGACACTGTTGTAAAGGGATTAAATGCATTTCCGAGAGATGAATGGCCGCCGCTTTTCATTCACACGCTGTTTAATGCGATGGTCGGTGTAGGCATGCTGCTTATTCTTTATTCCATTATCGGAGTGATCTGGAGAAAGGTGCTCAAGAAAGACCGTTTCCCAACGTGGCTTTTGGTCATTTTCATGACAGCAGGCCCTTTTAGTCTCATCGGCATTGAATTCGGCTGGATTTTCGCATGTACGGGGAGGCAGCCTTGGGTCATCTATCATCTGCTGAAAACGTCAGATGTCGTAACAACGACTGGCTCGATCGGGGTGCTGTTCTTATTTTTCACATTTGTTTATGCCGTGTTAGGCGCAGCTGTTGTCTACGTGCTGCTGTATTATTTCCGCAAGCACCCGGTTGACGAAGATTTAAATACAGCGGAGTCGTAATGGCTCCGCAAACAGGAAACCAAATGGAAGGAAGATCGTACAAATGGAGATTTCAACTGACGCTCTGATCGCCATCTCAATTATCTGGGGCTTTGTGTTTATTTACGCCGTCATGGCGACAATGGATTTTGGAGCGGGATTTTGGTCTATGATCTATTTAAACAAGGAGCATATGAAGGCCACCGATATTGCGAATCGCTTTTTGTCCCCGACTTGGGAGGTCACAAACGTCTTTATTGTGGCCATCGTCGTGGCGCTTTTCAGTTTTTTCCCCGGCGCGACATTTGTGCTCGGAACCGTTTTATTAATTCCCGGAAGCATGATTTTGCTGCTTTTAGCGATTCGAAGCGGATTTCTCGTTTTTTCAAATACAGCAAAGGAGCGGAAAACGCTAAGATATATTTCCGGCATCTCCGGCTTTATCATTCCTGCTATTTTAATTTTGGTGCTTCCTGTGACACACGGAGGGTTTATAGAAAAAACGGATGGAATCTATAACTTAAATATGTCTAAAATCTTTTCAAGCCCCAACGCCTATTCATTTATCGGGTTTGCGATTTTAAGCACCTTATTTTTGTCCTCGCTGCTGCTTGCAGATGTTTCAAATGTGGCAGAGGAACAGGATGCGTACCGAGCCTACAGAAAAAGCGCCCTGATTACCGGCCCGATTTCACTGTTGTTTGCTGTATGCATCATGGTGACAATGCGGAATGAAGCTAACTGGCTGTACAGCGGAATGCTGAATGATTTTACTTGGATTATTGCATCGTTTATTACATTTGTCATTGCTGGAATCGCCCTTTTTCTGCCTAATAAGAGCTTTGGGCAAAACATTGGAAAACCGCGGCTTGCACTTGTCGCGATTGGGATACAGTATTTTCTCGCAAGCTACGCGTACGGGCGGGCGCATCTTCCGTATATGATTTATCCTGATGTGACAGTCATGTCAGGCTTCACAGAGCCAGCAACGTTCAGGGCGCTGTTTGCGACTTATATCGTTGCATTTATCATTCTATTTCCGGGCTTTTATTTCTTCTGGAAAATGTTTATGCGAGATAAACGCTATATCCGCCAGGAGGAATAGAGGGCAAGCCAGCCGGCTATACTAATCCAGAACCTTTATAAGGAGGGGATGGCATGGAGCAGAAAATTCTATGTGAGGTCAACAACTGTTCTTATTGGGGCAAAGGTAACAAATGCACCGCTGATGCCATTTATGTTGTCAGCCATACTGGTGAAACGGCTGAAAACAGCCGGGAAACAGACTGCAAAACGTTTAAGCCGCATGATTTGTAATTAAAAGAAAGAGCTGCGTCAGCCAGCTCTTTCTTTTTGCATGTTGAGTGTTCTCAGCTTTTTAGTTATGACCCCGTTTGCAGGTGAAAACAAAAAGGCGCTTGCATAACATACACCTGTCATGGCCGCCATCGCTCCTGAAATCGAAACATTAAGCCACGTTGCGAAGAAATAGCCCATGACCGCCGACAGCCCGCCAATCAACGCGCTGAGAATCAGCATATAAAGAAGCCGGTCTGTCAGCAAATGTGCCGCAGCCGGCGGAACAATCAGCATGGCCACAACCAATACGGCCCCCACCGAATCAAAGGAAGCAACAGTCGTCAGGGACAGCATGCCCATTTGCACGTAATGAATGAGCAGAACCGGTATTCCCAAGGCTAAAGCCATTTGAGGATCAAACGAAGCGATTTTAAACTCCTTATAGCACACACTGATCAACACTACGTTTAAAACCAGAACAGATGCCAGCATCCAAAACGCTTTCGGCCCAATATCAACCCCGAATACCGTCATCGTATTCCACGGCACAAAAGCGATTTCTCCCATTAACGAGTGCTCAATATCGAGATGGACATTCGCTCCATACACAGAAAGCAAAATAACCCCGATTGCAAATAAAGATGTAAACACAACTCCTATGGCAGCATCTGATTGAACCCCCTTGCTATGAAGAAGCTGAACCAAGAAAGCCGTTAACAGACCGGTTGCGGCTGCGCCGATAAACATAGAAATCCCGTCGAGACTTCCCGTCACTAGAAAAGCGCCGACAATGCCAAGCAACACTGTATGACTGATTGCGTCGGCCAGCATCGCCATGCTTCTCAGCACAAGAAATGTGCCGATCAATCCGCAGCTTACACCGACTAATACACCGGTAGCTATAATCCATGCTTCAAAACTCATTTGCGATCTGTCCCTTCTCGGCATCATGAGACGCTTTTCGACGCTCAGGCATCCGTCCATACAGCTTTAAGAGTGAATAAAGCCGCTCTCTCGTTTCTCTCGGTAAACGGTCTGGGTCAAAGCAGTCCTGATCGGATTCTATATTGGCAAGTTCCATTTCATGCATGAGATACACTTCATACATCCGCTGCTTCAAAGCTGTGTGATAGCCTTTTTCTATCCCTTTGCTTGTGATTTGCCAAATCCCATTTTCGATACGCTCAATGCACCTCTCTTGTTCCAAGTCATTTAATGCCTTAAGGCATAATGAAGGGGATAGGCGTCTTTTCTTTCTTACACTTTCAACAGTTACACAAAGATTATTCTTTTCATACTGTTCATAAATCTCCAAAAGCACTTGCTCCCTGCTTGTTTTGCGCCGCAGCCTCATCAGCCTTATGGCTTTAGCAGCCAATCCCCGCTTAGGCGCGCAAATCATTGAAAAAAGAAAGAGCAGCGTTGCAGATAAGATCATTAATGGCCCTGTCGCCATTCCCTTCATCGTGGTGCTAAGCAGGGTTCCGGCCACGCCGCTGACCCCGCCTGTAATCCCGGCAATGACGATCATCCCGGTTAATCGTTCGGTCCAATATCTCGCAGCTATGGCAGGTGTAATCAGCATAGCCGCCATTAATATCACACCAACAGTCTGAAGCCCAATGACGACAGCACAGACAATCAGACAAGCCAAAAGCCCGTTTAAAAAACGCACCGGGATTCCTAATCCCTTTGCAAACGCGAGATCAAAAGTAATCAATGTAAATTCCTTAAAGAAAACAATACATAGGAGCAGTAGAGCAGCGGATATTCCTGCAATAAGGATGATATCCTGCCTGACCAATGAAGCAGCCTGGCCGAATAAAAAAGAATCAAGCCCGCTTTGGCTTCCCGCCCCCTGTTGCTGAATATATGTCAGCAGAATGATCCCGACGCCAAAAAACACAGAAAGAACAATCCCGATCGCCGAGTCCTCCTTTGTTTTTGAAAGCCGCGGAATCAGCTGAATACAAAACGTTCCGAGCAGTCCGGCGAGCGCCGCACCCAGTAAAAAGAAAGGCAGTGATTTTTGCCCGGTGAACAGAAAAGCGAGACACACTCCCGGCAGAGCTGAATGGGCCATCGCATCGCCGATTAAACTTTGCTTTCTCAGCAGCACAAAGCTGCCCAAAACACCGCTTGCCGTCCCGAGCAAAAGCGTACCGGCCAGCACCCACTGTGTATTCGGATGCTGAAGCTGAAGCCACAAACTTTCAAACATTGCGCTCACTCCTTATGTCCTTCTGCCAGCACTTTATCTTTTAAAAACGTAAGCCTTCCTCCATATGTTTTTTGCAGATTTTCGATCGTAAAAACGTTTTCCGCCGGTCCGAAAGCGATTTTTCTTAAATGAAGCAGTAAGATCCAATCGAAATAATCCTCGGCGGTCTGCAGATCATGATGGACGACAAGCACGGTTTTTCCTTTTTCTTTGAGTTCTGCCAACAGCGTCATAATCGCGCGCTCCGTCGCTGCATCGACACCTGCAAACGGTTCATCCATAAAATAAATGTCAGCGTTCTGGCAGAGTGCCCGGGCAAGAAACACTCGCTGCTGCTGGCCGCCTGACAGCTGGCTGATCTGCCTCTTCGCATAATCAAGCATCCCGACTTTTGCTAATGCGGCCTTCGCCATCTCCACATCCGCTTTCTTTGGCCTCTTTAATAAACCGATTCTCCCGTATCTTCCCATTAGGACGACATCGAGCGCGCTTGTGGGGAAATCCCAGTCAACCGAGCCGCGCTGCGGAACATATCCGATTCTGGTCCGCTGATCCTTATAGTCTTTGCCGTAAATAGAGATGTCTCCGGAAGCACGGGGCACAAGACCGAGAATCGTTTTGATCAAGGTTGATTTTCCCGCGCCGTTTGGGCCGATAATGCCAATAAGTTTTCCTTCCGGCACCTGCAGCGAAATGTCCTGTAGTACAGGCTTTTTATGATAAGCAACCGTCACATTATCAAGTTCAACAGGGAACATATCCTTCACCTCTTTTCTTTATTTAAGCGCTTTACTAATCGTGTTGATATTGTGGCGGAACATTCCTTCGTATGTGCCTTCTTTTGTGCCCTTTTCACCCATGGCATCCGAATAAAGCTGACCGCCGATTGTGACTGTATGGCCTTTTTCTTTAGCGCCTTCCACCACTGCATTGATTGATTTTTCAGATACACTGCTTTCTACGAACACAGCTTTTATTTGTTTTTCTGTCAGAAGATCAACCAGCTCCTGAACATCCCTTAATCCATAGTCCGAATCTGTGCTGAGTCCCTGCAGGCCTTTTACCTTAAATCCATACTCATTCCCAAAGTACGCAAACGCATCATGAGCAGTCACAAGCACACGGCTTTTCTCCGGAATATGTGCGATCTCCTGACGCGACCACTTATCTAAATATTGCAAATCTTCTTTGTACTCTTTGGCATTTTTCCGAAAGGCATCTGCGTGCTGAGGCATTGCTTTGCTGAATTGCGCTTCAATTTCATCCACCGCATAGATCCATAACGGAATGCTGAACCAGACGTGGGGATCAAACGTCTTGCCTTCCCCCGCGGGAATAAGCTTATTTTTCGGAATGGCCTCAGCTACTGCCGCCGATTGTTTTTGTTCGCCGATTTTTTGGAGGACATCCTCCATTTTCCCTTCCAAATGCAACCCGCTGTACAGAACAACATCGGCAGACATTAATTTTTTCGTGTCACCTTGGGAAGCTTTGTAAAGGTGCGGATCAACCCCCGGTCCCATTAAAGAGATGACTTTTACATGCTTACCTCCGATGTTTTCTGCTGCATCGGCAATTTGAGATGTTGTCGCTGTCACTTGTAATTGCTGATCAGCGCTTTTTCCGGCTGAATCCGTTCCGCATCCCGTTAAAGCAAAGGTCGCAAAAAGTACTGCTGCCATCAGCCCTCGTCTCATATTTCTCCTCCTCTTTGCCATCAATGTCCGATTGTTTTATCTTATGTTGTCAGTTCTTAGACATGTGACATTAAATTAGCCAAAAGCATGTTTTATTTACACAGGACAAAAAGTTTCCCTTGTGCAAAATTATCGCGTTTGACCATTTTTGTCAAGTTAATTTACATAAAAAAACCGGCTGAGTCAGCAGCCGGTCCAAACGAGAAGGGATGTATTCAACGAACACTTTTACTGTAACAGCACAGTGTCATTTATTCAAAATAGCAAAATGCTTTTTTCTTAACCATGCTGTGTGAAAACATCCATTTTGGTTACATATTTTCGCATAATGTCTTGGTTTACCTCAACCCCTAAACCAGGCTGTTTTGACACACAAATAAATCCATTATCAATACGAATATCAGGAGTTACAATATCTTCATCCCAATAGCGTGAGGATGAAGATATATCGCCAGGTATTGTGAATTGAGGCAGTGAAGCAAGCGCCACGTTCTGCGCTCTTGATATACCTGTTTCCAGCATTCCGCCGCACCAAACCTGCATATGATGCTCTTTGCATAAATCATGAATTTTTAAGGCTTCTGTTAAGCCGCCGACACGAGAAGGTTTTATATTAATAATTTTGCAGCTTCCTAGCTCAATTGCCCGTCTCGCATCATCAACTGAACAAATGCTCTCATCAAGGCAAATGGCCGTTTTCAAATGTTTCTGCAGGTGGCGGTGGTCAACGATATCGTCGGATTGAAGGGGCTGCTCAATCATCATTAAATGGTAGTCATCAAGCTCCTTTAAGCGGCTGATATCCTTCAATTCGTAAGAGGAATTGGCATCGGCCATAAGCGGGATGTTTGGGAATCGGCTGCGGATGGCCTTGACCAATTCCACATCCTGCCCAGGCTGAATTTTAATTTTTATTCTTTGATAACCTTCTTTTTGATAGCTCTCTATTTCCTTCAGCATATCGTCAAGAGGCGCCAGTCCGACTACCACGCCGGCAGGGACTTTATCTCTTGTTCCGCCCAATGCCTCAGCAAGGGATACGCCCTTCTTTTTGGCATAGATATCCCATACAGCCGATTCAAGTCCCGCTTTTGCCATCCGGTTTCCTTTATAACGCGCCAGGCTGTCCGGCACTTCTGAAGGATGATTGAATTCACGGCCGACGACATTTGGGATAAAAAAATCTTTTAGCATATGCAAACATGTTCCAATGGTTTCCTCGGTGTACCAAGGCGAAGAGAAAGCAGAAACTTCTCCCCAGCCTGTGACACCTGATGTATCAATGGCTTCCACGATCAGAAATTTACGCTCTTGAAGCGTTTCGATACTGTTTTTAAACGGTTTCTTTAAGTTCATGCTCAAATGGTAAAGCGTGATTTTTTCTATTTCGATCATAGCAGTTCTCCTTTACGCGCATCGTTCAGCTGATTTCGCAAGAGCTTATTAGACGCATTGCGCGGCAGGCGGTCAAGCACAAAGAATTTTGCCGGAATTTTATACTTCGCCAAGCGTTCTTTGCAGTAAGCAGTCAATTCTTCTGCGCTCACAGGCTTGTGAAGGACAAGATAGGCATGAGGCACTTTCCCCCATTTTTTGTCCTCAGCCCCTGAAACCCCGGCTTCGGCCACAGCGGGGTGTGAAAGCAGCACTGACTCCACTTCGGCCGGATAAATGTTTTCTCCGCCGGATATGATCAGATCTGAACGTCTGTCTAATACATATAAAAAGCCTTCGCTGTCCAAATAACCAAGATCACCTGTTTTCAGCCAGCCATTTTGAAAAGAGGCTTCGTTTGCGCTCTCCCGGTTAAAATAGCTTTTCATGACATTCGGGCCTTTGACCATGATTTCACCGTGTTCAAACGGTTCACATACCTGTCCGTCCCGCTCTATTTTGATTTCACACGAAAACAGCGGTTTCCCCGCAGATCCGAGCTTTTCCATACTGAATTCCGGCGACAGGGTAACAATTTGCGAGCATGTTTCTGTCATTCCATATGACTGAAAGACAGGGAATCCTTTCTCACGGCATTCCTCAAGCAATGGCAGCGGTGCAGGACCGCCGCCGAGAAGAATGCATCTGATGGATTCAGGGCAGCGGTTTGTTTCTTCCAAAAGACTGGCCAGCATAGTCTGCACCGCAGATATCATTGTCACTTCATGCCTGTTGATAGAATCCAGCACATCGCTTACGGAAAAACGCTGGTGAAGCACGACAGTCATTCCATAGATCACAGATTTAAATAATGCGGACAATCCGCTGATATGAAAGAGCGGCAATGCGATAAGCCAGCGGTCTTGTTCTGTTATACCCAAATTAAGAGCGGACGACACCGCACTGAAATAATGGTTTCCGAACGTTTGCTGAACTCCCTTGGGCTTTCCTGTCGTACCCGACGTATACATCAGCGTTGCCGTTGCATCCATTTGCATATAAGCCTGGATTTCAATTTCCTCTGCTGCTTCTTTCATCAGTTCATCCACATCAATCGTTTGAACGATGTGTTCATATTCTTTCTTCTCAAAGCTTGAATCTGTCAATAAAAAGCCGGATCCCGAATCCTCCAGCTGAAACAGCCTTTCATGTGTTGACAGCTTCGTATTCAAAAGCACCGCCTTAACACCAAGCAAAAAACAAGCGTGAATGGCGTATACCATTTCCGCACGGTTTTGGAGCAAAATAGCCGCAGTATCCCCTTTCCGAACCGAATGAGCGGCAAGCTGTGCCGACATTCGCTTAGACGCGGCAAATAATTCTGCAAATGTCACGGTTTGGTCTTCATAGATGAGAGCGATTCTCTCAGGTGTCAGCTGTGCCCGCTGCATGAGCCAGTTGGGCTGTTCTGTCAGCATGTCATCATCTCCGAGGTAAAATGTCTATATCGAAAAGAAAACAGCTTGGACCGCAAAGTCTCAAGCTGTTGGTTTACTAGGTATTGCTGATCACGGAAAACGAGGGAACTGTCCGAAATCAGGTTTGCGTTTTTCCTTAAAGGAATCACGGCCTTCTTTTGCTTCATCTGTTGTGTAGTAAAGAAGGGTAGCATCCCCTGCAAACTGCTGAATTCCAGCAAGTCCGTCTGTGTCCGCGTTAAACGCAGCTTTAAGAAAGCGCAGTGCGGTCGGGCTTTTTTCAAGCATTTCTTCACACCATTTAATCGTTTCTTCTTCAAGCTGTTCCAAAGGAACGACTGTGTTGACAAGACCCATGTCCAGTGCTTCCTGTGCGTTGTACTGACGGCATAGGTACCAGATTTCACGTGCTTTTTTATGTCCTACAATTCGAGCCAGGTAGCCAGAACCGTAACCTGCATCGAAGCTTCCCACTTTAGGTCCTGTTTGTCCGAAAATTGCGTTGTCCGCAGCAATTGTCAAGTCACATACGATGTGAAGCACATGGCCTCCGCCGATCGCATATCCGGACACCATCGCAACAACCGGTTTCGGGATGACGCGGATTAAACGCTGAAGATCCAATACGTTAAGACGAGGGATCTGGTCGTCTCCTACATATCCACCGTGGCCACGCACTTTTTGGTCTCCGCCAGAACAAAATGCCTTGTCCCCTGCACCGGCAAGCACGATAACCCCAACGTTTTGGTCGTCTCTTGCGTCAGCAAACGCATCAATCATTTCAGCAACCGTTTTAGGGGTAAACGCATTATGTACCTCAGGTCGGTTGATTGTTATTTTTGCAATGCCATTATACGTTTCATACAATATCTCATCGTATGTCCGTTTTGTTTTCCATTCAGCCATATGATGACCTCCTTTTATTCTCTATGTGAATGAGTCAGATGCTTGTCAAAAACTCACTCACTATTTTACCAAACAATCGCGGCTGTTCCACATGGACCGTATGTCCTGCTTTTGGAACAATCTCTATTCTACTAGAAGGAAGCATCTTATGCACCTCTTGATTGATGGCGCAAAATTTTTCGTCCCACTCCCCGCAGATCAGAAGCACAGGAACATCTATTTCCTCTACACGGCTCCACAAGGAAGGCTGTGAACCGGTGCCCATGCCGGTTAAACTGTTCGCAAGCCCAATCTTATTGTTCCGCAGACGGCCCGATCGTATCCTGTGCCGAATATCTTCAGCCAGCCTCTGCTGAGATGAAAACAAAGGGATATTCTCCCAATACGCAACAAACGCTTTGAGCCCGTCTCGTAAAATAAAATCAGCAAGCTTCCGGTCCCGCATAATTCGTTCCCGCCGTTCCCCAAGTGTTTTGAGCCCCGGCGTCGTGCTTTCAAGCACAAGTGCCGATACCCGCTCGGGATATGTCATCGCGAAAGAGTAAGCAAGCCTTCCTCCCATAGAATACCCAATCAATTTCACTTTGTGAAGTTTTAATTGATCAAAAATCTCGGCAAGGTCAGAAACTTGCCGGCTTGTGCTGTATCTTTTCCCATTCAGCGGGGCATCGGTTTCCCCGTGCCCTAAACAATCAATTTTGATCAAGCGGGAATCAGGCAGCATCTCATCAAGAAAAGTCCATGATTGTTTGCTGCCGGTAAACCCGTGCAGACAGACGACGGCTTCGGAAGCATTCGGCCCCTCGTCTGCCACTGCATATCGGACACCATCTGATACCGTTATGTTTACAGTTCCCATTGTTTTTTCACTTCCCGCACAGCCTCATTCAGCATATCGCGATGAAGCTGGACTCTTGATTGGCGATCCGTTTTGATTTCAATCAAATGGAGTCCGGGCTTGTCTGCCTGCGGCGCGTAAGCTGTTTTGAATTCATCCCAAGAAGCCGGGCATGAATACGTTCCGCCGTAAAGTGCAGCCGCATGCTTGAAATCGAGCCCTGTCGGTGTGCCGAACAAATCTTCAAAGTGTGTCTTCTCAGAAGCCTGCGGCAAAAAGGAGAAAATCCCTCCTCCGTCATTATTGACAAGAATCACAGTAAGAGGAATACCCAGCTTTTTGGCCGCCAGCAGGCCGTTTAAATCGTGATAAAAAGATAAATCTCCAATCACAAGGGTAACAGGCGCTTTTGTTCCTTCACATACCCCCATGGCAGAGGAGACGACACCGTCTATCCCGTTTGCTCCCCGGTTTGAATAAATCCGGAAAGGGCGGTCCTGCTTTTCAAAAAACGTATCAACATCCCTGATCGGCATGCTGTTTCCCACAAACAGCGAGCTGTTTTCAGGCACAAGATGCTGAAGGATTCGATAGAGATTGCCTTCAAACGAAACATCTTCACTGCTGATTGTTTGCAGATGCTCGCGGAACCGCCCATTGACAAAC
Organism: Bacillus sp. FSL R5-0603; assembly: GCF_038050295.1. Lineage (NCBI taxonomy): Bacteria > Bacillati > Bacillota > Bacilli > Caryophanales > Bacillaceae > Bacillus > Bacillus sp. FSL R5-0603. Next base: position 2,985,098 of record NZ_JBBOYP010000001.1, read on the forward strand.
TGCCACTTTTCCAGCCACTCTGAGGATCTGGCAGCAGCAGTAAGGCCTCCCATGATCTCCTCAGCAAAAACAGACGCATTACAATGAATCATATGCGCGCTTGCCTGTGTCGGGTCTCTCCACCCCCCATCCTCGTCAATCACGATTTGCTGAATCGCCGGATCATCCCTAAGCCATAAGAAAACCGGTTTTGAAACAGGCATCGGCCCAAACCGAATGACAACATCAGGACGGAGTTTCCGCTTCAGCTCATCATCTTTTAAAAACGAATCATACGCATCAATAACAGTGCTTTTATCATGAACACCATTCCGCAGATTAGACAGCGGATCCGCTAAAATTGGATACTGAAGCGCTTTTGACAGCGCAATAATGTTTTCCTTGTCCGCATCACTATGGAGCTCTCCGCAGACGATCATTCCTTTTTCAGCCTCTGCGAGCATCTCAGCCACATCAGACAGGGACTCGCGGTCAACAGACTGCGTACCCGTTTTCACAGACACATGACGGCCTGTTCTCATTCTTCCAAACGGCTCATCTGAAAGATCCGGCATCAGCGGTTCGCGCAGCGGCACATTCACATGGACAGGCCCCATTGGGCGCTTTTGTGCTTCTCCGGCAGCGCGGCTTGCCAGCGTTCGGATGTATCTCAGCATTTGCGGAGACTCTTCAGGAAGAGCAGAGTCTGTGAAAAACTTAACAAAGTTACCGAATAAGAAGTGCTGATTAATAGCCTGCGGTGCGCCTACTTCGCGCAGCTCATGAGGCCGATCAGCAGTTAACACAATAATAGGCACCCTTGAATAATGGGCTTCAACCACAGCCGGATAAAAGTTGGCCGCGGCTGTTCCAGATGTACAGATCAATAGTACGGGACGCTGCTTCGCTTTTGCCAAACCTAAGGCAAAAAATCCGGCAGATCTTTCATCAATTTGGACATGGACGCTGATATCGGGATGCGCAGCACAAAGAACAGCCAGCGGTGTAGATCTTGAGCCCGGACAAACGACGGCGTCCGTAATTCCGGAAAGGGCGAATTCATCAATAAAACTTCCGATGTAATGAGTAATCGGGTTGACTGTCAACGCCTCTCACCTCCTAATGCAGAGATCATCGGCTTCAATTTAATCTGTGTTTCTTCATATTCCGAGATTGGTTCCGAGTCTTCCACAATACCGCACCCGGCAAACAGCCTTGCTGTGCTTCCTTCGATGAGCCCTGAACGAATGGCTACCGCGAATTCCCCGTTATCCTGGCTGTCAATCCAGCCGATAGGGGCCGCATACCAGCCGCGAGACATCGGTTCAATCTCCCTGATCACGTCAACAGCTTTTTCCTGAGGTGCTCCCCCAAGCGCCGGAGTGGGATGCAGCTTCTCAATTAAGTCAAAAATCGATGCAGACTCGCGCAGCTGTCCGACAATCGGCGTAAACAGGTGCTGAACGCTTTTTGTTTTGTACAAAACAGGTCCATCAGGCTTTTCAACCTCTGAACAGCTTGATACAAAAGCGTTATGAATCATACCTACCACAATATCATGCTCAAGCAGGTTTTTCTCATCGTTTAATAATTCAAGGCCTATCCGGCGGTCGTCTTCTTCATTCACGCCTCGTTTAATGGAGCCTGCCAGACAGGAAGACATGACAGTGCCGCCGTCTCTTTTAATCAGTCTTTCCGGAGACGCGCCGACAAAGGTTTTGCCTTCTTGTTCAATTGCAAAAACATAGCTTGTCTGCTGATCGTCCAGAAGCGTTTTAAGCACCGGTTCAATTTGGATTGGACCGTCAAACGTGAGCAGCAGCTCTCGGGCAAGAACAACCTTATCATATTGTTTCTCTTTAATTTGGCTTGTGGCCGTTTCAATTGCTTTCAGCCAATCATCCTTATCCAGCTCTTCGGCTGCTGCAATCACAGCCTGATCTTCTTGCTTGAAATCGGGAACCATAAATTCCGCCGCAAAAGCTTTTAAGCCTTCTAAAACAGCTTCTGCGTCTTCTCCTCCGCTTACCCATCTGTTAACTGTTAAGAACGGGCCTTCAGCAGTCATCGTCAGCATAAGCGCAGGCACAAAGAAATCCCCTTCCGAGAAATGGTCCCATTGTGAACCTCTTTCTTCGCAAGGGTCAAAAGAAAATCCTCCGAATAACACAGGTCCCACTGCAGAATGCTGCAGCTTTTCTTCTTCATAAATATGAAAAGCCGTCTTTTTAAAGCGCTCCCATTGTTCAAAAACCTCACGATACCGCTCGCTGTTTTTTTGATTTGTCTGGAAAACCGCTTCTTTGCCAAGACCGACTATTGTCAATTCACTTTCAGGATCTGACCAAAAAAATCGATTGCCTGTATATTTTTTTGCTCCGTAATTGAAAAATGATAGAGGGTCAAGAGACTCGATTTGTCTCGAATAGCTTATTAAGACAGCATGGTTGACTTCTTTGGCTTTATGTAATGCATGTAGAACTTCCTTTCGGAACGTACGCTGCACCGTTGTCACCATGAGACATTCCTCCATAATCCTTAAAATGCTTTTAATACCATACACCTGTGTCTCCTTTGTGTCAAACACAGATCATGCAGTCCAAATGGCCTGCCTTACCTATTATAAACCTAATTTCAGAAATGAAAAAGAAACAAAGCTTAAATTTCTTTCTCCACTGATAGCAAAGGTTGTATCCGCTTACCATAAAAGGAAAACCTCCTATATTCCTCCAACCGCCATTTATGAAAGTTCTCAGGCGATCTGTTCATACTAAAGATATGCATCACAGAGAAACGAGGCGATCATATTGCTTACAAAAGAACAGTTGCAGCATTTAAAAAATGAACTGGAACAAACGAAAAAAGATATCTTAAACCGTTTCAAAGACAATGATCATTTTCAGCTTAACTCAGCCTTTCCTTATGATTCGTGGGGTGAGCTTTCGGCATACGACAACCATCCCGGCGATCAGGCGACAGAACTTTACGAGCGTGAGAAAGACATCGCTCTAGACTTGCATGAGCGAGAGCACCTTCGGGACATTGAGCATTCATTGAAGGCAATAGAAAACGGTACGTATGGCATTTGTGAAGTCAGCGGAAAGGAAATCCCTTTCGAACGACTTGAAGCGCTTCCGACTGCCACAACCCTCGCGGAGTATTCTTCACAGGACGTGGTTTCCAAAGACCGTCCGATTGAAGAAGAAACACCATTCGGGCAATTTGAATTTGATGATGATGAAGAAATCAGAGCGCCATATGACAGTGAGGATTCCTATCAGGATGTCGAAAAATATGGTAACTCACAAACGCCGCAGGATATGGAAAACCCTCCGCTCAGCTATGATGATATGACGATGAATGCCGAAGAGAATATCGGCAATACGGAGGCTTACGAAAATTTCATCGCTACAGATATCACTGGAAAAGAAATTACCGTTTATCAAAGCAGAGCCCATGAGCGCTATGAAGAAGAACTTGACGAAGAGGGAATCATGACCACATTCGGCGATCTCCACGCTGATTGAACCCCCGATTATTGGGGGTTCTTTTCCGTTTTCAGCATATCGTAAATCAGCTTCAGATAATCCTTTTCAAGGCCGATGTCATACCGCTCGCCCTCTAGCAATTTCCCGTATACGGTACATGCCCCGAGCGAAGCTTTTATCGCATCCGTTACCTGCACTTCTCCTCCGCTATCAGCTTCTAATGCCTCCAGCTCATTAAAAATATCCGGTGTGAAAATATAACGCCCTGCTGCGGCAAAATGAGACGGAGGGTTTTGATTAGGCTTTTCCACAATATCCTGTATGCGATAAAGCCCTTTTTCAACAGACTCCCCCCTTATCACACCGTAATGATGTAAATCCTCCGTTTTTGTTTCTTTTAAGCCGATCACACTGGACTGATATTTCGTATACGCTTCAATCAGCTGCCCCAAAGCCGGCTGATTGGCGGAAAAAATCAGATCATCAGGCAAAACGACGGCAAAAGGCTCTTTGCCTGCAAATTGCTTTCCGAAAGAAATGGCGTCGCCAAGACCCATTGCATAAGGCTGGCGCACATAGTGAATCCGTATATCCGGAATGGGATGCTCACTAAGCAAATGCAGTTTATTCTTAGAGGCCAAAAAAGCCTCAAGTGCCAAAGAGGAATCAAAATAGTCGACAATCAGATTTTTATGGCTCGATACAACCATCAAAATGTCCTCAATGCCTGACTCCTTTAATTCTTCAACAAGATAATGAATCACAGGCTTAGATCCTACTGGAAACATTTCTTTCGGAATCACCTTCGTCACCGGCAGATTTCTCGTGCCGAATCCGCCTGCAGGAATGATCGCTTTTTTTATCATGGTATTTTCCCCTCAGCTCATGTTTATTACATGATATTCCAAGAGCGCATCCCGATGTTTGTACATCTGAAATTAGGCGGAAGCAACTGGGCAGAAAGCGGAATCACGAACCAGCCCTTTTTTAATAGGATATTGATATATGACCAGTAATCTTGTAAAGGAGCTCAGGTGATGAAAATTTGTGTGGTTGGCGCCGGGTATGTCGGTTTAACCCTATCAGCGGCACTGGCATCCATCGGACATGACATGATATGCACAGACAAAGACGTCAAAAAAATTGAGCAGCTGAAAAAAGGAGTCATTCCCTTTTACGAGCCTGGGCTTTCAGATGCAATACTTCGTTGCGGCAATCTCTCGTTTTCTTCTGAAGTGAAATCGAGCATGGAGGAATGTCCCGTTATTTTTATCGCAGTCGGAACCCCGCCGCGTTCGGACGGATCAGCTGATACGAAAGCCCTGCAGTCCGTCATCGGTGATTTAAGAGAGGCAATCCGATCGTATAAAACCATCATTACGAAAAGCACTGTTCCGCCCGGGACAAATGAAAACATAGCAAAACAGCTGATTGCCTCCGGAGTGTCTAAAAACCTCTTTAATATCGTATCCAATCCGGAGTTTCTGCGGGAAGGCAATGCCTTATATGACATGCTGCATCCTGACAAAACAGTCATCGGTGTTCAGGAAGAAGATCACGTATCGGCAGCCATCGTCAAATCCATTTACAAACACATTGATACCCCTTTTATCGTTACAAGCTTAGCGGGAGCAGAGCTGATCAAATATGCCAACAATTTCTTTTTAGCGGCCAAAATTTCGTTCATTAACGAAATGGCCCGCATATGTGAAGCCTATCAATCAGATATCTCAGATATTTCCCGCGCTATCGGTCTAGACCCAAGGATCGGGAAACACTTTTTGCAGGCAGGCATCGGATACGGAGGCTCTTGTTTTCCAAAGGATCTGCAGGCGCTGCAATTTGCTGCCCAGGAAAAAAACACGGAGACCCTCCTGCTCCAAGCCGTGCAGCACATTAATGACACCCAGCTCGGCCTGTATATCAAAAAAATACAGTCATTCTTCGAAACACTTCAAGGCAAGAAAGCGGCTGTACTCGGCATTTCCTTCAAACCGAATACCGATGACATCAGGAATTCTCAGGCTGTCAGACTGATGGAAAGGCTGGCGGAGCTGGGATGTGATGTTCATGCATATGATCCTGAAGCTGTACTTCCAGAACATTTGCGGCAGCATGTAACTCAGCATTCTCAAGCTTTTGATGCGATCGAAGAGAGTGACTTTTTATTTTTGGCGACAGAATGGCCTGAGTTTTTAGCGTTTGATTGGAAAAAGGCTGCAGATATCATGAAAGGGCGTCTTGTGATTGACGGGCGCAACGTACTGAAAAAAGAACTGATCGAGGCTTGCGGCCTGATCTGTACGGGAGTTGGCCGTCCATGAAAATACTCGTCACAGGAGCAGCAGGCTTTATCGGCTCCCACCTCTGCGAAGAATTACTAAAAGATAAGAAACATAACGTTATCGGAATCGATGACTTTATCGGTCCTACTCCATTTTCCTTAAAATTAAAAAACCTTAAAACCCTGCTGCAAGAAAAACGATTTACGTTCATAAAGGAAAATCTGCTGACAGCGGATCTTTCGCCCTTACTGGAAGAAGTGGACGTCATCTTTCATTTGGCGGCCATTCCGGGTGTCCGCTCAAGCTGGGGCAATCATTTTCACCCATATGCCGCACATAATATCCAAGCGCTCCAAAGGCTCCTCGAGGCGTGCCGGGAACATTCTATTCAAACGTTCGTCTTTGCATCCACCTCTTCCGTCTATGGCGAAAAACAAGGAAAAGTCAGCGAAAACACGTCGCTTTCCCCTTTATCTCCGTACGGGGTAACAAAGCTTACGGGAGAAAAGCTTTGCCATGTGTATCAACAGAGCTTTGGCATTCCAATTGTGATTCTCCGTTTTTTTACCGTATACGGGCCAAGACAGCGGCCGGATATGGCTTTTCACCGGCTCATTAAGCAGCACCTTCAGCAAAAGCCGCTTACCATCTTCGGTGATGGGCAGCAGTCAAGAGATTTCACTTATATCGGCGACTGTGTCAAAGGCATCACCGCTGTTCTTGGGAAACCCCGCCTTATTGGTGAAACAGTAAATATCGGCGGCGCAGAGCGTGCTTCAGTCTTAAAGGTTGTCTCTCTCATTGAGGATATTTCCGGCAGAAAAGCAACACTGCACTTTTCGGACAAAATAGCAGGGGAACCGAGCAACACGTGGGCGGATATTTCAAAAGCAAAACAGCTCTTGCATTATAATCCCGCCACATCCTTAAAGGATGGCTTGACCAACGAAATCGCCTATTTATCGTCGCTGTATCAGGGGGAATAAAAATGAAGCTTGCCTTTATCTGTACAGAAAAGCTGCCAGCGCCCGCAGTACGCGGCGGCGCTATTCAAATGATGATTGACGGTGTCACGCCCTATTTCAGCAGCAGGTACGACCTGACCATTTTTTCAATAGAAGATCCAGCGCTTCCAAAAAGAGAAACAAAAGACGGCGTACATTATATCCATCTGCCAAAAGAACATTACCGCGAGGCGGTAGCCGAAGAGCTGCGAGCCTCTTCCTTTGACCTCATTCATGTGTTCAACAGGCCTTTAAATGTCTCTTTATATAAAAAAGCCTCACCAAACAGCAAGATCGTTCTGAGCCTGCATAACGAAATGTTTTCTGAAAAAAAGATGACCTTCGCGCAAGGAAAAGAAGTACTCGACAATGTCTCCATGATCACAACTGTGAGCGAATTTATTAAACAAACCGTCATTGAACGTTTTCCTGAAGCTGAGGACATCACAAAAGTTGTGTACTCCGGCGTTGATTTAAACTCTTATCCGCCCGTCTGGACGATGAAAGGCTCGGCTGTCAGAAAAACATACCGGAAAAAATACGGTATTGAAGATAAAAAAGTTATTTTATTCGCCGGCCGCTTAAGCCCGACAAAAGGACCTCACCTTCTCATTCACAGCATGAGAAGGATTTTGCAGCAGCACCCTGATGCAGTACTGGTCATAGCAGGCGGGAAGTGGTTCAGCGATGACAGCGAAAACCAATATGTAACCTATCTGCGCACGCTGGCGCTGCCATACAGAGACCACATAATTTTTACAAAATTCATTCCCGCTGACGACATCCCAAACCTTTTTCTGATGGCAGATGTATTTGTGTGCAGCTCTCAGTGGAACGAACCCCTCGCCCGTGTGAATTATGAAGCAATGGCGGCCGGCACGCCCTTAATTACCACAAACCGGGGCGGAAACGGAGAAGTCGTAAAAGACGAAGTCACCGGCCTTGTCATCGACAGATACAACAAACCTTCTTCATTTGCAAAAGCAATTGACAGAGCCTTTACAGATCAAGAATTAATGAGCAAAATGACAAAAAACGCCCGACAGCATGTAGAAGCTTTATTTACCTTTACCCATGCGGCCAAAAGGCTCAATACTGTTTACCAATCCGTTCTCACTCCGAAAAACAAACAATTTCCGCCGCCTTTTCTGACGCAAAATTTTGATTTATCATCTATCAATCAGCTTTTTGTGAAAGCAAAAACATAAAACCTACAGCTCGTGTTGCAAAACGGGCTGTTTTTTTGCTGCAGAGAACATGAAAAAAGGCATAAATATGACTTTATGCCTTGCGCTTTACGGTTTGAGAAAACCATGGAGCTGGTTTAGATTCACTTGGAAGAATGATGATTTCCACTCTAGCTTCTTCCGCTAAGTCTGGTTCTTCATCTTCATCCTCTTCTTCATATGGGGGCGCTGAGCGTTTCGAATCACGCTCCTCCTCAGGCTCCAGAGTGGTTTCGAATTTTGTTTCTTCTTCATCATCGACGATTTTGTAATCTGTTTCCTTTTCCTTCGTTTCTTCTTGATATTCTTTCGGTGCATTGATGTGAGGGAGCTCTCGAATGCTGCCCACATCTAAATGCTTCTCCTCTTCTTCCTTCTCAGCTGAGATTGAGTCATGAGCCTGCCACCCCATCGGTCCAGGCGGTGTAAATACGAATTGGTCGAGATCCAGTTTAGAAATAGAGGCTTTTTGTCTCGATGACCTCATGTCAATTCGCCTCCCGATACGCTTTTATCTTTTTATACAGTTCCGGCAGTTTATCCAAAAACGAATCTTTAGATTCTTCAACAGAAATCATGTTTTGCAGCGCCCAGTTATACTTCTCATCTGACCACGTTTTCTTTTGCTTCAAATAATATTTGTGCCCGATTGCACAGAACAAATGCGGAAACGCGAGATCAATCCAAAGTACCTCGTACTGTTTTTCTGTGAGCGGATACACTGCATCGTAGGCCGCAAGCAGTGCAACCATGAAATCAATATCCCATACAGAAAGCTTAACCATCACTTTATTCAGCAGAATACGAAGGTCTCTTGACGGCAAATCGTAGGTAATTGAGTGAAGCTCCTTTAAAAAAGGCTCCCCTTCGATCTCTGTCAAACGTGCCAATGTAAAATCCTGAAAACAGAATCCGCCATGCTCGAGCGTTTCTTTTGTCCAGGTTTCGTATTCTGAGTCATCAAGCGCCTGAAGAGCTTCTTTTCCTCTTGCCAGCATTTTATCAGCATGTTTTAAGAAAGTTTGCGAAAATACGTCATCAGGATAGGATGCCGCGATCTGCATATTCCCTTCAAGTTCCTGCAGCTTCCATCGGTACAATTTATGCCATTTTCCCAGCCTGCTTCTCTTCTTGCTTTCATCTGTGCAAACATATCCTTTTGAGGCATGATGAAAATGGCCGGCAAATGACATGACTTTTTTCATTTGCTCTGCATCATAGTAAATCATTTCTTTTCCTGTTACTTTGTCATATAAGCTGTAAGAAACCTGATCCGTGCCCAAGCAGCTACCGCCATTTTTTGTTTGATGAATCGGCGCTATCGGCAGCCCTTTCTCTTGTAAATGGGCGTGTGCCTGAGTGATAAAAAGCATCCGCTCCGGTTTCATTTGCGCTTCTTTTAGCAGCTTTGGGCCATGATCAGTTTCGACTTCCCAGATTTTGCGTCCGCTTTTGTTCGATTTCAGCGCCACATTGTCAATATGAAAAGGATAATAGCTGAGAATTTCGGACACAATCTGTTCTTCATGCTCTTTTTGGTACACTCTGTTCACCCCTTCTATCTGTTCTTTTCATAGACGCTGAGCAGATTTTCAGCCACCCTCTGCCAGCCGAAATTGCTTTCTGCCTCACGGCGGCTGTATTTCCCAAGCCGTTCCCGCTTTTCTGAGCTGCTCAGCAAATCATTGATGCGTTCGGCATATTGTTTAGGATTTTCAAAGTCATGAATGATGTAGCCGTTTTTCCCTTCCTCTATGACCTCTGGATTGCCTCCCCGATTGCTTGTAATAATAGGAAGTCCCGCAGCCATCGCTTCATAATGCACCCTTGCTAAAGGCTCCTGCCATTGCGAAGAGCATACAAATACATCTGACATGGTATAAAGGCGCGGAATGTCCTTTGGCTTCACAAATTGAATAAATGTGACATGATCCTTTTGCATCGCACCAAGGGTATGAAGATGTTTGACATAGTTATTTAATTCATTATCTCCGAACCATTTTGACCCGATAAACACCATCATGACATCGGGGTGCTCCTCAATGATGTCCGGCAAAGCCTGCAATAATATGTGCGGGCCTTTGACTTTGCTAAGCCGGCCGACAAACAAGACGATTTTTTTGCCGTGAAGCCCCAGCTCGCTTCGCATCTCTTCGCGAGCTCGCTGCCCTTCATTCGTCCAGCGAGGGTGGTACGTTTTTAAATCCACACCGGAATACACCGTTTTTGTTTTTGATCGTGCTGACGGAAAACGGCTTGTGATCGTCTGTCCGATATAATCGCTGACCGTAACAATCTGCGCTACGGAGTCGATGCAAATCTCGCCTTCCGCCTGGCTGATTTTATCGTAAGCGAACATTTCATTGTGAACGCTTAAAATAAAAACAGCATCCGGCGCCTGTTTCTTCCATTTCGGAACCCAGCTTGGGCGATTACAAACATGCACAAGATCAAAACGGCTCTTTTTCAGCTCTGCTCCAACGGCTTCTTCATAACGGTCTTCATCCAAATGCACATAATGGACACCGTCTACCTTCTCTCTATCAGCGAGATTCGGATCTTTAATAGAAAACACAGTCACCTCATGTTTTTTGGCAATTAAAGGGGCAACCGCTTCGAGGTAGATTTGAATGGCGCCTCCTCGAACCGATGGGACAGGAAGCTTCTCTGTGGCGATCAGTGCTATTTTCATACATAGCCTCCATTCCTGCATGATTTTTAACTAGTTAGAATCATGATACGGCTGAACAACCAACTTGTGCGGAATGGGACTGCCCTAAAAACAAAACGGGTAAACAACCAGATTCATCTATTAAATATAGTCAAATAACTCAATCATTTTTTCCTTTTGATTCATAAGGTAGGAGTAAAACAGGTAAGGATGTGTCCTTTAATGGCAGAAAACCATGAAGTCATTGAGGAGGGGAATTCATCAGAGCTTCCTTTATCAGCAGAAGATGCAAAAAAATTAACGGAGCTGGCTGAAAATGTGCTTCAAGGATGGGATGTGCAGGCTGAAAAAATAGACGTCATTCAGGGAAACCAGATGGCGCTTGTCTGGAAGGTCCACACAGACTCCGGCGCGGTTTGTCTAAAACGAATACACAGGCCAGAAAAGAAAGCGTTGTTTTCCATTTTCGCGCAGGACTATTTAGCAAAAAAAGGCATGAATGTTCCTGGCATACTCCCAAACAAAAAAGGTAGCCTATATTCTAAGCACGGCTCATTTCTATTTGTCGTATATGACTGGATCGAAGGAAGACCGTTTGAGCTGACTGTAAAGCAGGACTTGGAGTTTATCATGAAAGGCCTTGCTGATTTTCATACAGCTTCCGTCGGATATCAGCCGCCAAATGGCGTTCCCGTATTTACCAAATTAGGTCGCTGGCCGAATCACTACACGAAACGATGCAAACAGATGGAAACGTGGAAACTGATGGCGGAGGCGGAAAAAGAAGATCCTTTCTCACAGTTTTATCTTCAGGAGATAGATGGCTTTATTGAAGACGGGCTGCGCATCAAAGACCGGCTTTTGCAGTCGACCTATGTTCCATGGACTGAACAGCTGAAAAAAAGCCCTAACCTTTGCCACCAGGATTACGGAACCGGAAATACACTCTTAGGGGAAAATGAACAGATTTGGGTCATTGACTTAGATACCGTTTCATTTGATCTGCCTATTCGCGATTTGCGCAAAATGATTATTCCGCTTTTGGATACGACGGGCGTTTGGGATGAAGAAACATTTCATGTCATGCTGAACGCATACGAATCCAGAGCCCCATTAACTGAAGAACAAAAACAAGTCATGTTTATTGATATGCTGTTTCCTTACGAGCTTTACGATGTCATTCGCGAAAAATACGTCCGCAAGTCTGCTTTACCGAAGGAAGAATTAGAATCAGCTTTTGAATATGAACGCATTAAAGCAAACGCATTGCAGCAGCTTATTTAAGACCATCATTTCCCCCGCATATCGGGGGTTTGATCTTTATAAGATAAAGGGTAAATAAATACATGCGGAGGTTGCAAATATGAAAAAGATTGTCGGCGCTTTAGCCGTTTTTGTGATTACATATGCGCTGTTTTCAGCCGCAGGCTACCTGTTTCCTGTGGACCAAGAATGGTACAATTCATTGAAAAAACCGGACTGGACGCCAAGCGGAACTGCGATCGGCATCATTTGGGCCATCCTGTTTGCCCTGATCTCCCTTTCAGCAGCCATTGTATATGCTGCGTTTTCATTTAAAGGTGCGAAAAGCTTTTGGTTTACACTTTTGATAAATTACGTGCTCAATCAAGCCTTCAGCTATTTCCAATTTACGCAAAAAAATCTGCTGGCTGCATCGCTTGACTGCCTGCTTGTCGCCATCACAGCAATCGTATTACTGATCATTGCCAAAAAATACAGCAGAGCCGCAAGCTATCTTCTTTTGCCTTATTTTTTATGGAGTGCATTTGCGACGTTCTTATCCTTTACAATCAATTCAATGAATCTGTGAACAAAAAAAGCCGCTTATACAGCGGCTTTTTTCACATCATCGGCTTGATGCCCCAAATGTCCTTCGCATATTCCCGGATCGTGCGGTCGCTGGAGAAATATCCAGAATGAGCAATGTTTACAATCGAACGCTCAGACCATTTCCTTCGCTCACGATAATCAGCTTGAATTCGCTCCTGCGCATCTGCGTATGAGCTGAAATCCTTCAGCACAAAATACTCATCATTATGCGGAAGCAGCGAGTCAAAGATCGATTCAAATTCATCTGCTTCTCCTTCAAAAAAACCATTGATCAGCTGATCCGCTACCTGCCTGATTCTCCTGTCATGCTGATAATATTCCCTCGATCTATAGCCGCCGTTTTCCTGATACGATAGAACCTCATCCGCCTTTAAGCCGAACGTGTAAATACAGTCAGGGCCCACCCGCTCAAGGATCTCGATATTTGCGCCGTCATGCGTGCCGATCGTCAAAGCCCCGTTCATCATAAACTTCATATTCCCTGTACCAGACGCTTCCTTGCTTGCAGTTGAAATTTGCTCACTTACGTCTGATGCCGGAAAAATTCGCTCAGCCATAGAAACTCTATAATTTTCTAAAAAAACAACTTTGATCAGCTGTTTGACCGCCGGATCATAATTGACTTTTTCTGCGACAGAATGGATCAGCTTAATAATTTTCTTAGCATAATAATAGCTTGGTGAAGCCTTTGCCCCGAAAATAAAGGTTTGCGGGTAGATTGAAAACCCCGAATCCTCCTTGAGGCGGTTATACAAATACATAATGTGAAGAACATTCAACAGCTGCCGTTTATATGCATGAAGCCGTTTCACCTGTACGTCGAATATGCTCTCAGGGTTCACAACCACCCCGGCCGTGCAAAAAATCAAATCGGCAAGCTCTTGTTTTTTCTTGCTTTTGTTGTTTTGAAACTGTTCAATAAATGCAGGATCAGTGGCGTACGGTTCTAAACGGATCAGTGATTCCGGCTGTTTGACCCATTCATCGCCGATCGCCTCTGTAATGATGGCAGACAAGCCTGGATTCGCTTTTAACAGCCAGCGCCTGTGGGCAATTCCATTCGTCTTATTGTTAAAACGATTCGGAAACAGCAAGTGAAAGTCGCGCATCTCCCTTTCCTTTAATATATCGGAATGTATTTTTGCAACGCCATTTACACTGTAGCTGCCTACTATGGCCAGATGAGCCATTTTGACAACACCATGCGCTGTAATCGCCATGTTCTCTATCCTTTTCCAGTCTCCCGGATACTTTTCCCAAACTGCGCGGCAAAACCTCTCATTGATCTCTTCAATAATCATGTACATTCGCGGGAGCAGCGGCTTAAACAAATGAATCGGCCATTTCTCGAGCGCTTCTGACAATGTTGTATGATTTGTATAAGAAATCGTATGTACAGTGATATGCCAAGCTTCTTCCCAGCTCATGTTCTCTTCATCGAGCAAAATCCGCATCAGCTCAGGCACCGCAAGCGCAGGGTGAGTGTCATTAATATGAATGCTCACTTTTTTATGCAGGCCGGATAAAGATTTATGTGTTTTACGGTAATTGTTCACAATGCTTTTTAAGCTTGCGCATACTAAAAAATACTGCTGCTTCAGCCGTAAAATTTTCCCCTCATCATGGGTGTCATCGGGATATAAGAATTCAGAAACCGCTTCTGTTTCTCGCTTATAAGACAAAATATTACCGCCGTGATAATGCGCATAGGGCTCGGCGTTCCAAAGCCTTAACGTGTTGACAGTGCCCGTTTCATAGCCGATGATCGGTATATCATAAGGAACAGCGGTAACAATTGTCGCTTGTTCGTGGCGAAAATGCAGGCGCCCGCTTTTTTCTGTCATATGGACTTCGCCCCAAAACGGCACGTCCACTGCTTGATCCGCATTCCTTACTTCCCATACGTTCCCGTTTTTCAGCCATTGCTCAGGCAGCTCCACCTGATGCCCGTCTACAATTTTTTGCTCAAACAAACCATGCTTATAACGTATGCCCATGCCGTGCCCAGGCAGGTTCAACGAAGCAAGCGAATCTAAAAAGCAAGCGGCCAAGCGCCCAAGTCCGCCATTGCCGAGACCTGCATCGTTCTCTATCTGAAGGATCTCCTCTAAATTGATGCCGATTTCCTTTAAACCAGCTTCTACAACATCACGAACACCAAGATTCATTAAGTTTTGCTCAAGGAGCTGACCGAGCAGAAATTCGATTGATAAATAATATGTCTGCTTCCCGGAATTTGATCTGCTTTTTTCATTCGTTTCGATCCAATCAGCGCTGATATACTCTCTGACCATATTGCCCAACGTTTTATATTGATCCAGCTTGGCAGAATCTTTAAAGCTTTTTCCGCACGTCATTTCCAGACGCTTTAAAAATAAGTCTGCAAAGCGTTCTTTACTCGAGAACATCCCGTCCACTCCTTGTCACCTGCTCGAAAATACGCTGATACTCTTTAGCCGACTTCCCCCAGCTGTAATCTGCATTCATTGCGGTCTTCATGATGCTCTGCCATACATCCTGTTGGCGATAAAACGACAGCGCCCTTTCAATCGTAAATTTCAGATCATGCGCATTAAAGGCGGAAAACGTAAAGCCATTGCCCGTTCCCTCTTTCTCCTGATAGGCACGGACAGTGTCGTAAAGACCGCCCGTTTCCCTGACAATCGGAATGGCGCCATATTGAAGAGCAATGAGCTGCCCCAAACCGCACGGCTCAAATTTCGACGGCATCAAAAACATATCAGAGCCCGCATAAATTTGATGGGCTAGCGGCTCATCAAACCCGATATAAGCCCGGCACTTCTCATGAAAAGCAAATTCTGCATACCGGAAATAATCTTCAAATTCACGTTCTCCTGTGCCCAGCACAACCAGCTGTATGTCTTGCTCCTCAAGAAGTTCATGCATAATTCTGCGGACAAGATCAAGCCCCTTTTGTTTAGTGAGCCTTGTCACCATACTGATCAGCGGAATATCGTTTTTCTCTGGAAGCCCCATCCGCCGCTGAAGCTTCGTTTTGTTTTCCAACTTGCATGCAAGATCCCCTGAATCGTATTGCGCCTCTATATAAGGATCGCTTTTCGGCTGATAGAACGTATCATCAATGCCATTTAATATGCCGGTTACATCATTTTCCCTATATTGCAAAACCTGTTCCAGCTGCTCACCATAATACGGAGTCAATATTTCATTTCTGTAAGTGGGGCTCACAGTTGTCACATGATCAGCCGCAATGATGCCCGCCTTCATAAAATTAACAAATCCGTTGCATTCTAACCTTTCATAATGAAAATGATCCATCTCAAGACCCAGCAAGTCATGTGTGACATCAGGAGGAAATATGCCTTGAAACTGCAGGTTGTGGATCGTGAGCACGCTTTTCATCCGTTCATAAAAAGGATGTTTTCTGTACTCCTCTTTCAGCAAATAATTGACCATCGCTGTATGCCAATCGTGAGTATGAACAATATCGGCTTGAACATTCACAACTTTGGCAGCCTCCAGCACAGCTCTTGAAAAAAAGGCAAACCGCTCACCGTCATCATAATGCCCGTACAACGAATCCCTGTTGAAATAGTACTCATTGTCGATGAAGTAATAATTCACATCATCTTCGTCCATATGTTCAATTCCGCAATATTGCTGACGCCAGCCGACAGCTACCGTACACTCAGCCTGTTTTTTCATACGCTTTTTCCACGGTTCAGGTATTTGGCTGTACTTCGGCAGCATCACAGCTACTTCATTGCCTAATCGTGCAAGTGCCTTTGGCAGAGCACCTGCTACATCGGCAAGACCTCCTGATTTAACAAATGGGGTGCATTCTGACACAGCAAATAATATCTTCAAGAATTCATCAGCTCTCCTTGCACCAAACCTTTTCTTAATACAAGCGGCTGCTCAGCTGTTCCTGCAGCTTCCGTCGCCTTGCCGATTTTAACGTCCTTATCCGAAATGACCTGCTCAAGAAGACAATCCTCGCCAATCTGCGTTTTTTGCATAATAATACAGTTTTTCAGCTTCGTACCCTTTCCGACATGGACCGCCCGGAACAAAATGCAGTTTTCAACCTCTCCTTCAAGCACACAGCCGTTTGCCACCAAAGAGTTTTTGACAGTGCTGTGCTTTCCGTATTTCGTAGGCGGCTCATCCTTCACTTTTGTATAGATCGGCTGCTGCGGCAAAAACACCTGCTGCCAAAAACGAGGCTGAATGAGCTCCATACTGTGGGTATAATATTTTTCCACCGAATCAATGACAGCGGCATAACCTGAATATTCATAAGGGCAAATGGTCAGGGCGGAAGATTCCTTTTCAACAGCCTCCTGAATGGTTTTATAGCCTTTTTCGCTATGTCCGTAGATCAGATCCTTTAAAAGCGTTGTTGACATGATATAGATTTGCAGCGACTGGCCGTCCTGAAATACCTCGGTGACGTCGCAGCCAACCTCCTGATGGCGTTTCAGCACATATTGAAATTGAATGTTGCATACGGTATGGCTGTTGGAGATAACAGCATATTGCTGCGTGCTTCTGTGGAAGTAATCTAGATGGTCCGAAAACTGGCGAAAGGACCCGAATTCATCGTATTCGTGATGAAGATGGGGAGACGGGAAAAAAAAGAGGCCGTCCTTTTTCCGGTGCAAATCCCATTCCTTACCCGCCCCAAGGTGATCCATGAGCGAACGGTAACGATACTTCGGAAAAATTGCAACACTCCTAATATCCGCATTCACCATGTTGGAAAGCATAAAATCAATCAGTCGGTACCTGCCGGCAAAAGGGATCGCCCCGAGCGACCGCTGTGCTGTTAAATCCTGAAGAGAATGCTTATATGTGGTTTCATCTATAACACCTAACATTTGATTATTGAACACTGACTCTGCCCCCTCTTCAGTAATTAAATCAATTCTTTTTCTACAAATTCCTCTGAAACGAGCAGCACCTCTTCAATGTCTTTTTCGGAGCGAATCACTGCGCCATCCGGCAGCACCATCCCATTAGGAACGATGGCATTTTCAATGACTACATGCTCCCCAATCGTCACATCCGGCATTATGACGGATGATGTAACAGTCGTATGATTACCAACAGTCACACCTTGAAAAAGAACGGAGTGAGACACATTTCCATATACAACACAACCTTCGTTCACAAGCGAATCTTGAACCTGCGCATCAGATGAAATAAATTGCGGAGGCTGATTTGGATTGACGGAGTAAATTTTCCATTTGCGTTCAAACAGCTTCAGCTCCGAGTCCTCTTTTAACAAATCCATATTGGCTTCCCACAAGCTCTGCACCGTTCCGACATCCTTCCAATATCCCTTGAACGGATAAGCAGAAAGCTTCTTTTTCTCCTCCAAAAGCAGAGGAATAATGTCTTTGCCGAAGTCGTGGCTAGAATAAGGGTTTTGATCGTCCATCTCAAGATACTGTTTCAAAAGCGGCCAATTGAATATATAAATCCCCATTGAGGCAAGATTGCTCTTAGGGAATTTGGGCTTTTCATCAAAATGTGTGATCGTCCCATCTGGATTGGCCTTCATGATGCCGAACCGGCTTGCTTCCTCCCAGCCCACTTCGATGACAGAGATGGTCACATCTGCTTTCTTTTCAATGTGATAATCAAGCATTTTGCCGTAGTCCATTTTGTATATGTGATCTCCTGATAAAATCAGTACATACTCAGGATCATACTGATTCAAATAATTGAGATTTTCATAAATGGCGCTTGCCGTCCCTTTATACCATTTGACTTCTGATGACTCGGCATAAGGGGGTAAAACCGTCACGCCGCCATTATATCTATCCAGGTCCCATGCACTGCCGATCCCAATATAGGAATTCAGCTCAAGCGGCTGATATTGCGTTAAAATCCCGACTGTGTCTATGCCTGAATTAGAACAGTTGCTTAGGGTAAAATCAATAATCCTGTATTTTCCCCCGAAAGATACAGCCGGTTTGGCCATATTTTTTGTTAATCCGCTGAGACGGCTGCCCTTCCCGCCGGCAAGGAGCATGGCTACACATTGTTTTTTCATCTTTTTATCTCTCCTCTTTTTTTAACCGCCCGTAAAATCGAGATGCCGTAAGGGGGGATGGTCATCGTGATATAACACGGTTTATGATGAAGTGCTCCCTTTTTAGGCGATAACGGCTTTTTGTTGATTTGCCCTGAGCCTCCATATGTTTCACTGTCACTGTTAAGCACTTCAATGTATTGAGTAAAAAA
This sequence comes from Bacillus sp. FSL R5-0603, assembly GCF_038050295.1. Classification (NCBI taxonomy): domain Bacteria; kingdom Bacillati; phylum Bacillota; class Bacilli; order Caryophanales; family Bacillaceae; genus Bacillus; species Bacillus sp. FSL R5-0603. The sequence continues at coordinate 3,003,836 of NZ_JBBOYP010000001.1, forward strand.
AGGAACTCCAACATCATATTGATGATAGACCACGGGTGTAAAATTACAAATGATGACAAGCGCCTCACCGTGCTTTTTGCCATAACGAATAAAAGAAAAGATTGATTGTTCGTCATTATGGACATCAATCCATTCAAACGATTGTGCACGATGGTCATGCTCATAAAGGATTTTGCTTTTTTGGTAAAAGCGGAGAAGATCTTGCGTAAAAACGCTGGCTTTCTGATGCATGGGGAAGGAGTCCAAAAACCAATCAAGCTGTTCTGTATCTTTCCATTCATCAAATTGGGCAAACTCTGATCCCATAAAGATCAATTTCTTTCCGGGATGCACTGTCATATAGCCCAGCAAAAGCCGATACTGGGCAAATTTCTGCCAGTAGTCGCCAGGCATTTTATTAAGAAGTGATTTTTTTCCGTATACGACTTCATCATGAGAAAACGGCAATACAAAATGTTCACTAAACGCATACAGTAATGAAAAAGAGATAAGCTGATGACATTGCCGCCTTTCTTCGGGCGGCGTCTCCATGTATTTCAGTACGTCATTCATCCATCCCATATTCCATTTATAATGAAAACCAAGCCCCCCTTCCTCAACGGCACCTGTCACTTGAGGCCATTCTGTAGAATCTTCTGCAATCATCATCACATGGGGATATGTCTCTCTCATGGTTTGATTGAGTTTTTTTAAAAAATCAACAGCATATGGATTCGTGTGGCGTTCATCCTGATTTGGCCAATACAGGATATTAGCCACTGCATCAACCCTAAATCCATCTATATGATAGAATTCCGCCCAGTACAACGCATTCGAAATTAAAAAACTATGAACTTCCGGTTTCCCCAGGTCAAAGTTTGCCGTGCCCCATAACCAGTTCTCCCGATCACGTTCTTCTTTGTATTCATAAAGCGGTTCTCCATCAAACATATAAAGGCCATGTGCATCTTTACAAAAATGTCCGGGGACCCAATCCAAAATGACTCCGATATTTTGTTGATGACATTCATCAACAAACTTCATCAGATCATGCGGCGTGCCAAACCTGCTTGTCGGGCTGTAATACCCCGTTCCTTGGTACCCCCATGAACGATCATATGGATGCTCATACACCGGAAGCAGTTCAATATGGGTAAACCCATGCTCCTTGATATAAGGGATAAGCGTCTGACTTAATTCTTTATAGGAATAATGCCTGCCATCAGAATGCTTCTTCCAAGACCCAAGATGCAGTTCATAAATGAAAACAGGTTTTTCATACAGCGTCTTAGCCTTCTGTTTCTTTTGCCATTTTTGATCTTGCCAGCTATACCCTTCCAAATTGTAAGTAAGTGACGCTGTGTTTGGTCTGACTTCTGAATAAATAGCGTATGGATCTGCCTTCAGCCTGATCTCACCGTTATTCGTCACGATTTCATATTTATATCGTTCCTTTTCTCCTATACCTGGAATAAATAACGTCCAAATGCCATTATCATTCACTCTGTGCATCACATGCTCTTCTCCAGACCAGCTGTTAAAATCTCCAGCCACTCGTACTTCCGACGCATGAGGCGCCCACACACAGAATTCATATCCGCTTTTGCCATTCAGCTCGCGGTAATGCGAGCCAAACAGCTGATAGCTTTTAAACAGACTGCCTTCGTGAAAAAGATAAACATCATGTGCTGTCGGGCTGGCAGCGGCCATGTAATCATCCTTTCTGACATCATAGTTTTCATTTATAGTATTTATTCGAAGAAATAAAAAAAAGCCCTTTCCTGAAAGCGCTTATACTTATAGACAATTAACTTCATTTTCTGAAGAAAAACGAAATATATGGAGATATTTGTAGTCTGTTTTTAAAATAAAGAACAAAATCCAAGACATATCATGATTTAGAAAACAAAAAAACCTTGCAGGATATGCAAGGCTTCTGGATGACCCGTACGGGATTCGAACCCGTGTTACCGCCGTGAAAGGGCGGTGTCTTAACCGCTTGACCAACGGGCCGATAATTATTATATCTGTAATCATATGGCGGAGAAGGAGGGATTTGAACCCTCGCGCCGCTTACACGACCTACACCCTTAGCAGGGGCGCCTCTTCAGCCACTTGAGTACTTCTCCATTTGGCTCCACAGGCAGGATTCGAACCTGCGACCGATCGGTTAACAGCCGATAGCTCTACCACTGAGCTACTGTGGAATACAAAAGTCATGGTGGGCCTGAATGGACTCGAACCATCGACCTCACGCTTATCAGGCGTGCGCTCTAACCAGCTGAGCTACAGGCCCATGACGATATAGAAATGGAGCGGGTGATGGGAATCGAACCCACGACATCAGCTTGGAAGGCTGAGGTTTTACCACTAAACTACACCCGCAATTTTTATTTGGGGCGATTGATGGGAATCGAACCCACGAATGCCAGAGCCACAATCTGGTGCGTTAACCACTTCGCCACAACCGCCAAAATATATTGATAAATGGTGGCTCGGGACGGAATCGAACCGCCGACACACGGATTTTCAGTCCGTTGCTCTACCAACTGAGCTACCGAGCCTAAGTATTTAAATGGCGGTCCGGACGGGACTCGAACCCGCGACCTCCTGCGTGACAGGCAGGCATTCTAACCAACTGAACTACCGGACCATTTTAAAATTTGGTTGCGGGGGCAGGATTTGAACCTGCGACCTTCGGGTTATGAGCCCGACGAGCTACCGAACTGCTCCACCCCGCGATGATTAGGAATATGTATGGCGGAGGAAGAGGGATTCGAACCCCCGCGGGCTTTGACACCCCTGTCGGTTTTCAAGACCGATCCCTTCAGCCAGACTTGGGTATTCCTCCGTATAGTGGTGGACCTTGTAGGACTCGAACCTACGACCGGACGGTTATGAGCCGTCTGCTCTAACCAACTGAGCTAAAGGTCCATTGGTAGCGGCGGAGGGGATCGAACCCCCGACCTCACGGGTATGAACCGTACGCTCTAGCCAGCTGAGCTACACCGCCAAATATTTTTTGAAATCAAGTGGAGCCTAGCGGGATCGAACCGCTGACCTCCTGCGTGCAAAGCAGGCGCTCTCCCAGCTGAGCTAAGGCCCCAAGAATGGTCGGGAAGACAGGATTCGAACCTGCGACCCCATGGTCCCAAACCATGTGCTCTACCAAGCTGAGCTACTTCCCGATTTCATATAGATCATGGCGCGCCCGAGAGGAGTCGAACCCCTAACCTTTTGATCCGTAGTCAAACGCTCTATCCAATTGAGCTACGGGCGCAACACTTAATGCCGAGGGCCGGACTTGAACCGGCACGGTAGTCACCTACCGCAGGATTTTAAGTCCTGTGTGTCTGCCAATTCCACCACCCCGGCGTGGATGGTATAGTTGGAGCGGAAGACGGGATTCGAACCCGCGACCCCCACCTTGGCAAGGTGGTGTTCTACCACTGAACTACTTCCGCAGAAATGGTGCGGATGAAGGGACTTGAACCCCCACGTCTGTAAAGACACTAGAGCCTGATTCTAGCGCGTCTGCCAATTCCGCCACATCCGCAACATGTAAATGGTGAGCCATGAAGGACTCGAACCTTCGACCCTCTGATTAAAAGTCAGATGCTCTACCAACTGAGCTAATGGCTCTTCTTACAAGAGACTTGAATATTATATCATATAAAAGTGGTGCC